>NZ_AP043764.1:0-2134446 GCF_055392585.1 Thermococcus coalescens | reverse complement strand
CACCGAGACGAGGATTTTATACCCGTCCAGGCTTTTTATGAGAACGTACTCCTTTTCTTCCATCCAAGGTATTTCAACAAGTTCGTAGAGGCCGTCCTCGATGGGGAGCAGGTTGTCCTTCACGACGGTAACTCCAGAAGGAAGGATGTCAAGCTTCCCATGCTTTAGGGCTTTCTCCAGCCACTCATAGACGAGGAACTGGTCCCACTCTCCAAAAATCTCCTCAAACCTTTCACTCCCGTACACGTAACCTATAATGAGCACTGCTCCGGCGTTCGTTAACTTCTCAAAAAACCTCAGTAGCTCCTTGCTTGAGACATGCCAAAATTTACTTGTACAGGTTCCAAAGTCAACGATTGTTATTCCACTCTTTGAGAACACTTCAATCCAGAAGCCAACGCTTGCATACCACTTGGGTTTAGTCGTCTTCAGGATTATATTCTTAGTCCTCCCTTTGAACACTAATTTAAATCCTTTTGTGTCATAGTGTTCATACCACTCGTCCAGATCATGCTCCGTGTCTTTAACGAGCCCAAACTGCCTATCTAATTCATCAACAATCTCCTTCCAAGGCCTTTCAAACACTGCAACTACATCATAACAATCACCCATGGCGTCACCCCCTTCAATGTAAATAAAAGAAAGAAAGTCAGTTGAATTCCGAACTCAACTGGACTAACTCTACATCCACCCCATACTTTGACTTTGCTTCTCGTATAGCACTCATTATTCTTGGATTGTAAGCATCCCTCGAGTAGTGCACGTAGATTTTCCTGATGTTCTTGCCCTTAGCATACTCGGCCTGAGCTAGTATCTGGCTAGGCTTTACCCCTCCAAAGCTTCTCTTGCACTCTATCAGCACAGTCTCCAACCCTTTCTTGGCAATGATGTCAATTTCAGTATTTCCAAGAGACGTTACCACGTCCTTCTCAACTTCCTCCACCTTCCATCCGCTCCTCTTGAGGTAGCTTACAACTTCTGCCTCGTAAAGCGGCCCAAGAGTTCTTGCCCTCTCATTTCCGAGATCAGCGTTGATCCTCCTGATTAACTCGTCTCCTCCTCTGATGCTTTTCACGTTTTCGAGCACTTTCCCCAGTTTTCTAACGTCCCAGCCTTTGTCAACAATGAACCTCCTGGCGTTACCGTTAGTTATCCCCAGTTCGTATATCCTCTTTAGGGCTTTTGCTACCTCATCGAAGTCATGGCCCTTCTTTAATCCTCCGCTCTTGACGACGTACTTCTCAACGATCTTCCCTATGTAGTCTTTTCCAAGCTTGTTACTTACCCATTCAGCGAGATCCTTGGAAGCGTACGTGATTTCCTTAACGACTTTGCTGTCCTTGAAGAGACCGATCAGCACCTTATTGCGGCTGATGACCTTAATTCCGAGTTTTGCCCCCTTGATTCCTAGTTTCTCTGCAATTTTAGCGGGGTCAATGAGTATTGTGACCGCATCGTAGACTGCTGCAACTTCTGGAGAAACGTAGTGCTCAAGGAACCAGCTCGCCGCGGCGTCAAGTACTATAAGGCCAACAATCCACCAGAACTGCGGCCGAATCTCGTCTCCGGGTTTCTTCTCAGGAGTTAACTCTGGTGGAACCGTTACGGTGCTGTTCACTGTTCCGTTGACAAAGCTCGCCGTCGCGCTCGCACTGCTGACTGTCAGTCCCACAATCAAAAACCCAAAGAGCAGGGCGATTATCTTCTTCCACATCCCAAAGCACCTCCACCGGTATGCAATGGATAATAAATCCAGGACTTTAAAAATATTACTACAGAAGGTTTAACAAAATAATGAAGATTGAATGTAAAATCCAACTGGGAGAAGTTTGAATGATACGATTGCCAAAAACACGGCAATCTGCCTACCCGTTAACAACGGGCATCAAAAAGATGAGAAAAAGAAAACCCTCACTCCAGCTCCTCCGCGAGGGGAGAGTCCTCTTCTACCTTTATTCCCTTGCTGAGCATGTCCCTGAGGTCAGCCTCCGGGTCGCCGGTGAGCTTGAGGTCAAACTGCCTCCTGAGGATTTCAAACACATTGGGAGTCAGGAACTCCGGAGCCTTAGGTCCGATGTAGATGCCCTTTATCCCGAGGTAGAGGAGCGAGTATAGTATCGCTATGGCCTTCTGCTCCATCCAGCTCAGGACTATGCTGACCGGCAGGGAGTTCACGTCGGTTCCGAGCTCGTTCGCAAGTGCTATTGCAATCTCGATTATCGAGTAGACGTTGTTGCACTGTCCGAAGTCGAGGAAGCGCGGGATGCCCTCGATGGTGCCGTAGTTCCTCGCGTTGTAGCGGAACTTGCCGCAGGCGGCGGAGAGTATGAGCGCATCGTCCGGAATCAGCTCGGTGAGCCTCTCGTAATAGCCCATACCCTTGTGCGGTGTATCACAGCCGCCGACCACGAAGATGTGCCTTATCCTGCCCTCGTTGATGAGTTCGATGAGCTTATCCTTCATGGCCAGGACGTTGGTGTGGTGGAAGCCGGTGAGGAGCTTTCCGCCGTCGTAGGCCTCCATTCTCGGCGTTTCAAGGGCGCGCTTTATGAGCGGCTCGAAGTTGTAGTCCTCTATGTGGGGAACTCCCTCAAGGCCCGCTATTCCGACGGTGAAGATCCTGTCCTGATAGGCCTTCGTCGGCTGCTGGACGCAGTTGCTCGTTCCCAGGATTACGCCGGGAAACTCAGCAAATTCCTTCTTCTGGTAGAGCCACGAACCTCCCCAGTTGCCGTAGAGGGCCTTGAACTTCCTCAGCTCGGGGTAGGCATGGGCCGGGAACATCTCTGCGTGGGTGTAGACCTTGATCTCCTCTTCCAGGCCTTTCTCCTCAATCTGCCTGAGGAGTTCGTATAGAGCTTTGTAGCTGTGGCCGGTGACGAGTATGCCGTGCCCCTCGGCCGTTCCGGTCGGGACTTCGACGGGTTCAGGCCTTCCGAAGGTCTCAACGTAGGCCCTATCGAGGAGCTTCATGGCCTCAAGGTGAACCCTTCCGTTCTCAAGGATGAGCTCAAGGAAGCGGTTCTTGTCGAAGTTGACGTTGGTGAGCGTTGAGTAGAGCGCCTCGGCCAGGAAGTGGCCTATCCTGGGGTCGTCGTAGCCGACCTCAAGGGCGTGGTAGTAGTATGCCGAAGTACCCTTTATGCCGTAGAGGAGCGCCTCCTGGAGCGAGTTGAGATCCGGGTCCTTGCCGCAGACTCCCCTTATCGTACATCCCCCTGCGAGGCTCATCGAACACTGGTTGCAGAGCATATCCAAATTCTCCGGAACTTTTATCATCTTCAATCCCCCCTTTATGACACGTGTCATATCCTTCGATTATAGATGAAGCGTCCTTCATAAAAGCCTTGCGGTTTCTTAACCTAAAGCGACTATATGACTTATGTCATGTAAACCTGAGTGGGGGCTTGACAGAAACCCTTAAATATTCCACCCGTCATAAAACCTATCATGAAGACTAACGCGTTTGAAGTGGCCTCGCGCTACGTGTATCCTTCACTCAGGCGCAGGCTCGTTGAGATACTCTACGAAAACGGCCTGAAGCAGACGGAGATAGCCGAGCTTCTCCACATAACACAGTCGGCAGTTTCACGCTATCTTCGGATGGACAGGGGCGCGTTGATGGACGTTTCCAGCTATCCCGATATAGAGGAGGAACTCCAGTCCCTCGCCCGGGAGATCGTCGAGAAAAAGCCAGGCGAATACGAGATACACCGGAGGATAGTGGAAATATCCCTGGAGATGCTTGGAAAGGGATACGTCTGCTCCATTCACTCCAAGGTTGACCCCGAAGTCGACCCGGGGGAGTGCAACGTCTGTCTCGAACTTTTCGGATGAGCTAAGTCTTCTCGGCTCAGCTAAAGGAAGGTTTAATACCCTTCGACGCCGATTTTAATGGAGGTGATTGGGATGAAAAGGGCCCTGGTTACCCTCACACCACCCGAGAGCAAAAGGCTCATCGCAAAGGCCGTCGTTGCCATGCCCGAGGTTCAGCACGCCCTCAAGCACGGCTTCGTGTACATAGCCACCAGCACAACGGCCGCCTACGTGGCGGAGGAGCTGTTGGGGGAGGAGATTGAGAAGGAGAAATGGACCGTTGGCGTCATAAGCAAGGGACGGACGTGCGTCACGCCCAAGCAGACCTGGCCAAAGCACCTCGTCCTCTACAAGGGCGAGCCCTTCGACGACCCGCTTGAGGCCCTCAAGAGGATGGGGCCGAAGGACGTCTTCATCAAGGGTGCCAACGCTATAGACATCAACTGGAACGTGGCTGTCTTCGCCGCCGCCCCGGACGGGGGGACGATAGGCAAGACATTCGGCTGGACTATAACCAAGGGCGTCTTCACGATAACGCCTGTGAGCCTTGAGAAGTTCGTGCCGACACCGGTCGAGGAGAGCGCAAAGCTCACTGGCATCTACTCCTTCGACTGGGGAACTGGGCTTTACTCCGCCCTCGTGCCTATTCCGCACTCCCACCCGGTCACGGAGGTGGAGGCGTACAGAATCTTGGCGGACGTGGAGGCGATCCCGATAGCGGCCGGCGGAGCAGGCGGGGCTGAGGGCAGCGTTACCCTCGTCCTTGAGGGGGACGACGAGGCAATGGATAGGGCGAAGGAGATAACCAAAGCCGTCAAGGGTGAACCGTATCTCAAGCCGTACACCGAGGACTGCTCGGTCTGCCCGTTCGCCAAGATCTGCGGCCTTGGGAGCGGGGCGTTCTGAGGTGATGCCCGGTGAAGCGGGTTCTCGTCTTCTTTCTTTTGATCCTTCTGATGGCTCCCTTTGTTCTCGCTGACGATGATGGGGGAGAAAACGAGTACGAGGCCGGCTACGGCGGACTGGCGGCCCTTGGAGTGGGCCTCATAGCGGCCGGCGTCGTCTACTACTCTCTGACCAAGAGAAAGCTCGTCATAGTCCACAGGAAGTCCAGTGAGTGGGGCTTTGAGATACGGCCTGAGCACCCGTACATGACAATTTTCGGTCCTGTGTATCCCCTCACCATCCATCACACCCTCACGATAACGGGAACCCTGCTGGTCTTCGTCCACTTCTTCTCGTGCGGCAACTACGCAGGACTCACAGGGGGCACTGGACTGGCGATGGGCATCGTCCTGGTTCTGCTCAACCTGAACGGGTTTATTGGCAGGTACATACACGGAAAGGTTCTTCTCGCGGCAAAGAAGCACGACAGGAAAATGGCAAAGAAGTTCGTGGGCATACTGGGACACTGGAAGAAAGTCCACATAGCCCTGGCCGTTCTGTTCGCAGTTCTGCTGGCCATCCATCTTGCAACCGGCGATTAGCGTCCCATGAACTCTTTTTCAAGAATTTCTTTTTAAACCCGCTTTTTTCTCTCTTCTAACGGAGGTGAGAGGATGGACGAGCTTGAGATGATAAGGAGGAAAAAGATGCTCGAACTTATGAAGAGGGCCGGCATGATAGAGGTCAGGCCAAAGAGAAAGGTGGTCATCGAGGTCATAACGTCACCCGGTTGCCCCTACTGCCCGATAGCCTGGGCCATGGCCCAGGAGCTTGAGAGAAAGTACGAAGGCGTCGTTGCAAGGGAGCTCAGCGTGGCAACCCCAGAAGGGCAGAGAAAGGCCATGGAGCACAACATAATGGGAACTCCCACGATACTCATAGACAACAGGGTGGAGTTCATAGGGGTTCCGAACTTTGCGGAGTTTGAGAGAAGGGTGAGGAAAAAGCTCGGTTTAGAGTGAAGCTCCCATAAGAACCCAGATTCCTATGGCTATCAGCAGCATTCCCGCTATGACCGAAAGCTCCCGGCTGTGCCTCACCACCGCCTGGGAGAAGCGCTTGCTCTCGGTGACGCTCCCCATCGCTAGCAGTATGACAATCAGCGGAAGCACAAAAACTATGTTGTAGAGCGCCAGGAGGAGGAACGCGAGGGCCTGGCCGCCCTTGGAGATTATTATCGCATAGACGAGGTAGCTGCCGGCGGAGCACGGGAGAAGGGTCGTCGAGACTATAACCCCGAGCGTAAAAGCCCCAACGGCGGTTGCGTCGCTGCTGAATATCTTCTTCCGGATTTTGCTTTTGTCCCCTACGCGGGACTTCTCCATCAAACCGGTAACTATCGTGTACGCCCCAAAGACTATCGCAGCAACCCCCGCAACCCAGAGGGGCAGGTAGCCGGCGAAGTAAAGCAGGCCGACTCCGAGGAGGTAGTAGGATACGTAAACCGCAGCTATGAATGCCGCACCTATGAAATACAGCCTCCTCTTTGATATCTCTCTGACGGAGAGTGCTATGAGAAGCATGGTGTATATGACGAAGGTGCATGGGTTTATCGAGTCGCTCATTGCAAGGGCGAAGAACTTGGGGATAAAGTCCACCATACCCAGCGCCCACAGCGCGAGGGAGCTCACCCCGAAGGACACCAGAAGAATTATTGCCAGCCCCTTTATCTCACTCCTCATGATAGTCAGTTATCGCCACTCTTTTTGTGGGTTTTGAAAACAAAAAGTTGGGAACGAAAGGTCAGCGCCTTTTCTTCCACAGGATCAGTGGAATAACCGCGAGGACGGCCACTATTCCGGGACCGCAGATCCCACTTCCAGAGTCCGTGGTGGTGCTGGAAGGCGCTTCTGATTCAGTCGTTGTGGTTCGGCTCTCTTCGGGCATTCTGTGCTCAACGTATATCGCCTGGAGCTCCTGTATTATTGTTTCGTTCTTGATTATGTACGCCTGCCCGCCGGTGAAGAGTATTAAGCCGCCGTTGTCAAGGGCCGCCTGCACAATCTTCGGGGTGGCGGAGACATTGTATTCTCCCTCGACTATCGCCACAAGCTTTCCGTCGTACGCTATGCCTATGGCGGGCACCCCGGCTATTCCGGTGTACTTATACTGGGCCGAAAAGAGCTTGTTGTTCTCCTCGTTGTTGATCAGCTCGTAGTACGTTAGGCTGTTCTCACCGTAGAACTTGGGTATCTCTTCCTTCATTTTCTGACAGTGGGGGCACGTCGCTAGGCCGTACATGTAAAAATGGAGCTTGTCTGGGTCGATCTGGGTTTCGGCGAGGGCATAGGAGACCGTTGAAAACACCAGCAGGCCTATGAAAAACAACACCAGTTTCCTCATTTTCTCACCTGAGTCTTATTCTCGTGGGAAGTTATAAACTTTGGCCGCGGAAAGCTTAAATCCTGGGAGTTGCAAAAGTTTTGGGGATAATCATGCAGGAGTGGTATCGCTCTCGGGCGCTCTATGAAGCTGTTCTTAAGCTCGTTAATTCGGGAAAAGTGAAAGAGGCCATCGAAATGGCCGATGGCATACCCGACAAAGTGATCAGATCAAAGGCATTCTCCCACATAGCGGTTGAAGTCGCACGGAAGAGCCCGCTCTACAAAGAGTCCCTTGACCGGGCCATTCAGGCGGCGCTCGATATAGAGAACCACGAGGAAAGCACAAAGGCCCTAATGAGCCTGGCCTTTGAGTTTTTGAATCTGGGCAAACCAGACGATGCCCTCCACGTATCAAGATACATCACCGACCTCTCCAACAGGTCAAAGGTCGAGGCGGAGGTCGCTCTCACACTCGCAAAGGCGGGAAAGATTTCGGAGGCCATGGAGCTCATCAATGGAATTATGGATGAGGACGTCAAAACGTGGGCAACCTCAAGGCTCGCGAGCCAGCTTTAGCTTAATTCTGTCTATTTTTCCAAGATTTTTGGGGAATTTTAACACCAATCCATCCACAAGGCTTTTTTACGCTCCCCTCTTCCCCGTTGGGGGTGAGAAAAATGGATGGCGGAGCGATAATAGGACTGATAGGAATGCTGCTGCTGGTGAGTTCGTGGGTTCCTCAGACGTGGGAGACCATAAAAACGAGGAAGTGCCCCCTGAACATGCAGTTCATCATAATCTACGTGACGGCCTCGACGCTGCTCACCATATACTCATACCTGATCGGGGACTGGATATTCTTCGCCCTGAACTTCCTTGCGGCGTTCCAGAGCGCCATAAACCTGACAGTAAAACTGATGGAAAAGAAAAGGTAGGTTCATTTCCTCTCGTAGAGGCCGACGAGCTCTCCCCACTGGATAACGTGGCCTGCCATGGCCCTCTCCAGTTCTTCCCTGCTTGAGCCGGGTTTGATGTTGAGGGTAGTATCAAGCGCATAGACCTTGAAGTGGTAGTGGTGGACGCCGTGGCCCCTCGGCGGACACGGGCCACCGTAGCCTATCCTTCCGAAGTCGTTGCGCCCCTGGACAACGTGCACAGGGGCATCGACCTCAGGCTGAGGGGGCAGGCCTTTGGGAATCTCCCCGAGCGGGGGGATGTTCCAGGCTATCCAGTGGGTGAACGTTCCTCCGGGGGCGTCGGGGTCGTCCATGATGATGACCAAGCTTTTGGCCTTGGGGTCTATGTGGCCGATAAAGATGGGAGGATTGATGTTCTCACCATCGCACGTGAACTCAACGGGTATGTACTCCCCGTTGTGAAATATCGAACCAATCTCCAAATCCATACCAACCCCTCCTTCGGGCTTTTCTTGGGACGTGCATCCAGCGGCCAGCATCCCAAAAATCAAAACCAGCACTACCACGAATTCCTTCATAGGAACAATTAAGTTTTCAAACGTAAAAATATTTCGGCCTTAGATTTTATTAAGTTCAAAGTCGAAGAAGGGGCTGGTGATGCACGTGGAGCTGAAAGGGAAGGTTGCCCTCGTTACCGGCGGAGGAAGAGGGATAGGGAGGGCGATAGCGATAGCCCTTGCGGAGAAGGGGGCGAACGTCGCCGTGAACTATGCCCACAGCAGGGGAAAGGCTGAGGAGACCGCTGAACTCTGCCGTTCCTACGGGGTTGACGCGATTGCCGTAAAGGCCGACGTGAGCAATCGCGAGGAAGTCAGAAAGATGGTCGAGGAGATCATCAACCACTTCGGAAGGATAGACATCCTCGTGAACAACGCGGGAATCCTCGGAAGGGCCCTGAAGCCGATGGAGGTCACCGACGACGACTGGGACGCGGTTCTCGGCGTCAACCTCAAGGGGGCCTTCATAGTCACCCAGGAGGTTCTCAGGTACATGAAGAGGGGCAAGATAGTTAACATAGCCTCGATAGCCGGCAAGGACGGTGGGACGGTTGGTCCCCACTACGCCGCATCGAAGGGCGGGCTGATAGCCCTCACGTTCAACCTCGCGAGACATCTGGCCCCTGATATACTCGTCAACGCTGTCGCTCCCGGCCCGGTTGACACCGAGCTGATAAGCCCCGAGATAAAGGAGAGGCTCCGCTCGCTCTCGCTGACCGGGGAGATAGCCAGACCGGAGGAGATAGCCCACGCTGTGATATTCCTCCTCGAAAACGACCACATAACGGGCGAGCTCATAGACGTCAACGGCGGCAGGCTGATGGACTAGACAGGTGTTGTTATGGCATTTTCCCGGTCATTTTTCACAACCTACCCCATCAAAAATTATATAATCCTTTAATACGTCCTTAGAGTTAATGGAGAATGTCAACACCTATCCGACTCTCCGGGGGCGTGAAAATGAAAACGGTTCGGGACATCCTGGATGCTCTTAAACCCGGAGAGACTGTGATAATCGAATACGACTCTCTGACATCACCAGCAGCATGCTTTCACTACATAGTGAAATGGGCTAAAGAGCGAGGGCATCGGCTAGTCATTGATGATGTTTTAGACACCTTGTATCTCTATAGAGCTCATCTAAAACTGGCAGGAATCGATGTGAGAGATATCGATGATGTCGAAGTTATTAAAGAGGCAGGTCTTTTAGATGTTGGTAAGGTTGTGGCACGGTTAGAGCTCAAACAGTATGCCATCAGAAAAGTAGAGTACGAGCGTGTCTACGAACCTCTCCTGGATAGGGGAGTGGTAGTAGACATAGTTTTAGGGTCTGAGAAGCTTTTTGTAATATCCGACATAAAGGCTGGTATGAATCTTATAAACGCAATCCTGAGCTATACCGGAGACGAACGCAGAATCGCATTTTACTTCATCAACAAAGACTTACTGGAGATTAACAGGCCTCGCATTTTACCCCTGCTTGAGGAGGTTGCAACTACTGTCATAAAAATGACCAAAGAGAAAAGCCAGTATTTGCTATCGGTCATGAAGTCTATAACTCCGGAGATAGAAGGAGTGACGCTTCCTCTGAAAAGGGATCACTAAACCTTTTTTAACCCCACTCATTTAGCATTTTGAGGTGCTTCTATGAGAGTGCTCTGGGAGAAGGAGATAGACGCCTCAGAAATAGTCGTCTCGCCCCGGCCGGTCTGGAAGTGCCGCTCCTGTCCAATGTACGGGAAGAGACCGGGCTGTCCACCACACGTTCCGGACTGGAGGGAGGCTAAAGAGTGGGTGCGGCACTTCAAGAGGGCCCTGATAGTGAAGTTTGAGATAGACATGGAGCGCTTTGAGGAGGAAAAGAGGGAGGCCCTGCTGTACCTCCTGAAAAGGGAGGGAGAGTTCTTCAAAAAGGGGAAGATGTATGCAATGGCGCTATTTCCCGGCTCGTGCAACCTCTGCAACGACTGTCCCTTCGAGAGGGGCGAGCCGTGCAGGATGCCGACCAAGGTCAGACCGAGCGTATGCGCCATCGGCATCGAGATGGGAAGGATTGTCCGAATGGATTTCTCCGAAAGCGTTTTGTACGGGATGGTGCTAATTGAATGAAGGTGTGAACGGATGAAAAGCAATGTCTCCCCCACTCTAATGAAGTGGGGAATCTCACTCATGATGACCCTCGCCTATGCCTTCGGGGCGGCCCTCTTTTACTACCTGCCGGCGAGGGGCGAGCCGAACCTTGACGTGGAGTTCTGGCAACTGCTGCTCCACTTCACCGTTCTCGGCTTCCTTTTCTGGATAGTCCTGATACCCGAGAGAAAATCAGCCAAGGCTCCCGACGTGCTCATGATCACCGTTTTAACCGTTCCCGCCGGGGTGATTGCATCCCTGCTCTTCCTCTTCACCGTCACTGCCTTTGGTGTTTACGACACCTACGGCGTTGAGTACTCAGTCCTTGCCCTGGTGCCGTTCCTGCTCGCTTATAAGACGGTGAGGGGGCGGATCTCGGCGGTTCCCTTCATTTTAGCGATCACCTACGGTGCTTTAGCGTACATCTGGGGGAATAAGTTATGGTGAAGGTTGCCTACATAACCCTGCTCGGCCGCTCGCCCTGGGCGGTCGTTAACACGTATTACAAGCTTCTAACGAGGGGAGGAAAGGCGGAGAGGATCTACATATTCACCGAAGAACGTTATCGTCACAACCTCCCAAAGGTCGTCGAGGCCATCAGGGCGATTTCAGAGGCATACAACCTCCACCCAGCCATAGAAACAGAGGTCGTTCCAGACTACGGCTTCTTTGTAGCCGACAGGAAGTTCAAGGAGCTGTTTACCAAGCTGGAGCGCGAGGGCTACAGGATGGGGCTGGACATAACCTCGGGCAGAAAGGCGCTTGTGGCAGCTGCGATAGTTCAGATAAGGCAGTTCCCGGTGGCGTTCATAGTCTATATGGGACTTCTCGACACGGACTTTCCGGATAGGCCTTACATGATGATTCCAACCCATATGCAGCCGATAAAGAACTTTCTGGGTGATGGGAGTGAGGGAGACTAGCGAGGTCATAGAGAAGCCGGAGCTCCAGATACTGCTCAACGTCCTGGGCGAGGTCAGGGTAAGTTATCCGCTGTACGGCCTTCATCTGCTGAGGGCAAAGCCTATAGAAACAGGCTACCGCGTCGAAGTTACCGTTGACAGAAGGGAATTCAACGAGCGGGTCCCTGAGTATCTCTCTCACGAACTGCCCACCTACACGGACTTCTACGAGACCTTCATATCATCGGGGATAGTCCTCTACGACAACGTGGACGAGTTCCTCCAGAACCTTGAGCTCTACGAGAGGCTGAAGAAGGGAGTGGCCTTCGCCCCCGACACGAACCTCTTCTACCACCGCTTCATCTCGGGCTTCAGGCCCCTTGACAGGTACCAGATAGTCGTGGCGGAGGGCGTGAAGAAAGAGATTGAGAATGCGATGAACTACAAGTACCGCCACAGGGAGCTGGAGGAGATAAGGCGCGAGGTGAGGAACGGAAGTCTCCTCAGAGAGTTCAGCAACAGGAGGACAAAGAGGAGCAGAAAGGCCGCGTACATAGCCCTCAAGGAGTTTGAAAGGCTGAAGGACAGGATAATCATAGCGGAGAGCGTTAAGGAGCCGGCCCACAACAACGACGAAATAATAGTGAAGTCCCTCAAGCACTACGACAACATGACGCCGACCCTGCTGGTCTTCCTAACGGCGGACATAGCGATAACCGACGTGGCCGAGATGGAGGGGCTTGAGTACTTCCTCTTCAGGTACCCGCGCAGGGAACTGGGACGGCACGATGTAACGGCGTACCAGCTCAGAACACTGCTCTTCAACCTCGCGGCGGTCTTTGGCGTCATAGAGGTGAATGGAATAACCGTGTTCGGCGAGTTTGGAGGCAAGGGTGGCCTGAACGAGCTGAAGCTGGTCTTCCCGACGGAGAACCGGGTCTACCACGAGTTCGAGTTCCACCTCAGGCTGAGCAGAAAGCTGATGGGGATAATGGGGGGAAGATAGGGAGGCATCACTTCAGCATGCCCTCAAGCTCCTCCACGAACTCCATGCTCCTCCTGAGGTCGGCGAAGTACTCCTTCGCCCTCTCGATGTGCTCCTTCTCCACCGTGCCACCCTTTGCCAGAACGCTGGCCGGAGCAAGGAGCTGAACCGCGTAGCGCAGGCTGGTCTTCTCTCCGAGCTCCGCGAGGTATTCTATCGCCTCCTCGCTAACGTCGATCTTCTCCTCCTTTGCGCGTATCTTGACTATCTCCCTTATCTCCTCCTTCCTGTAGGGCTCGGTGTTGATTATGAGCAGCCTGTCGAGCATATCGATGGGTATTCCGTGCGGGGCTTCGAGGTCGGTGCCCCTTATCTTCGTCCTTCCGCGGTTGGTGGCCAGGATGAGAATCGGCGCAAGCTCGCTCTCCATCGCCCTCGCCAGGAAGGAGAAGGCCTCGATGTCGAGCATGTGGACCTCGTCGATGAAGAGGACCCCCGGCACGAGGCTGGCCTTTCCTTCCTCGATCCACTTTTTGACGGTCTCATCAACGCGCTGCCTTATCTCGTCGCTTATCTCCGCCCCGGTGCTGAAGAGCAGGCCGAAGATGTTGCCGCGGGCGTTGGCAACGTCGAGGTCGTGGAGGGTAACGGTGTAGGTGAACTCCTTGATCTTGAGAACCGGGCCGCTGGGGAGGTTCACCCTGCGCTTGAAGAACAGCCCCTCTTCCTCCTTGGTCGTGCCTATCTTGGAAATCCTTCCGGTCTCGGCGTCGATCTGTATGACGTCGCCCTCCTCAACGCCCATCTCAAGCAGCTGGTAGGCTATCTCCCTGCCGGCCCTGATGGTCTTCTCATCGTCCTTGGTGCGGAGGGTTATGATGACGCTCTCCGGGATCTCAACGTAGGGGTTGAAGGGGTGCCTCGTCCTGTTGATTTTGATCTCCCGTATCTCGCCCTCGTAGACCTTCCTCTCCTCACTTATTCTAACCCCTATCGCCCGCCTCAAAGCCTCCTTGAGGAACTCGGTCTTCTTTATCTCGGCCGAATAAATCTCGCTCCCCGCTATCTGGACGAAGGGGACGTCCTCGCCGAGCTCCCTCGCTATGCCCATAGCTATTGCTGTCTTGCCGCTGCCGGTCGGGCCGACGAGGAGGATTCCCTTCCCCGCGAGCTTGCCGCGCTTGATCAGCTCCACCGCTATTCCGGCCGCTTCCCTCGCCTTGACCTGACCCACCATGCCGTCGGCCATGAAGAGCGCCTTTCCGTTCTCGTCAAGTCCAAGGCCCTTGATGTGGGAGTGACTTCCAATCCTCTCGAAGCTCCTCGGTGCGGTCACTTCCTCTATCACTGGCATGACACCACCCCCCAACCTTTAATCTTTCCAGGGGTTACTAAAAGAGAGGGGATTTAAAAATTTGACGGAGGCTCAGGCCGTCGATCCCGGGCATCAATCACCCCAAAGGCCAATGTCATCATCGCCGTACTCCCTTCGGGGAATACCTTAAAAGCTCACCTGTATCTCAGCCAGAAGTACAGAGACGCCACCCCCACAACGATGGAAACCGCGAGAAGGAAAGCACCGACGAACCTGGCCACGTATGAGCTTTCTCCAAGGGCCAGCCACCCCATTAGCAGCCCCGCCGGAACCAGGAGCAAAACCGATTTCTCGGAGTTCCAGAGGAAAGCCGCCCCAATAAACCCGCCCGCGAGAAGGTAAAGCGGATTACCGTAGTTCAGGAACAGCAGTACGGGGAGGAGAACGCCGAGAACGAGGTAGGCCTCTCCAGAACGCTTGGAAGGTTTCGAGCGGTTGATCAGGTAAACTCCGGAAAAGAGGGCCATGAACGCCGCTATGAGGAGCACGAGAGAAAGCCCTTCGCTGGAGCTCTGGAAATACGCAGAGAGGCCAACGAAGACGAGGGAGAGCGCAATAAGCGCTTTGCCCTTCACACTCCCACCTCAGAGCACGTTGAGGTACTTGTGCACCTGGAAGCTCAGGCCGACGTTCCTCCTGCCCATAATCCTCGCCGCCTCGCGGTAGAACTCCATGAGCTTCTCCTGTGAAATGTCCATCGGTTCCCTTGGCTGGATGACGAGCGGTGCCAATCCTTTCAGTAGCTCCGCGTACCAGCGGACGTTCTCAAGTTTAGTCTCCCCGGTGACGACGAGCTTGGCGTAGGTCTTTGCGCCGGACTCCTTCAGGATTCTTATGCTCTCCACCTCGCGGAGGACGAGGGCCTTCCAGTTGTCGGTTGCCCTCGCGGTCTCGTCCTTTATGTCGACGCTCGCGTAGTCCGTCAGGGAGGCGACCTCTTTAATAAGCTCCGGAAGGCCACCGTGGGTTTCAAGGAAGTTGTCGAAGCCCAGCTCCTTCATGCGTTCCATGAGGGTCTTGAGACCATTCACCTGGAGCGTCGGCTCGCCGCCCGTGTAGCTTATCGAGTGTATATCCCCGGTGTCAAGCCTCAAAACTGCATCCACTACCTCGTCAACGCTCGCTGGGTTCGGTCTGTACTCAAACTTTCCGGTGAATGGCTCAACCTCGTATCTCCAGCGGGAAACCCGGGAGGCGTCTATGTACTCCCTTGAATCGCACCAGACACAGTTCAGGTCGCAGCCCGCGAACCTGACAAAAATTTGCCTCCTGCCAAAGGCGCTTCCCTCAACACTTCCCCCTTCCCCCTGCCAGCCGTTGAAGACCTCGGCCATTATGAGCTTCATCGCTCTCACAGCTCCGCCACATCGATTCCCCTAACCTTCTCGCTCACAAAACCTTCGAGTATCTCGACCTTAACGCTCCTCTCTTCCCCGGTCATGTCGGCCATGAGCTGGACTGCCCTCGCGTAGTCCCAGAGCCTTCTCTTTGCCTCGGCGGTAATGCTTTCGGCCATCACTATGAGCTCCTTCTCTTCAGGATGGCCCGACATCCACTCAACCACCTTCCTCGCGTCCTCCTCTGTAAAGAGGCCCTTCTTCTTGAAGAGCACGCTCCCACCCCCGTCCAAGTGATTATGTGATCACATAATTACCGAATCCAGTAATTAGACAATCAAATGTACCTCATGAGAAGCTCGACCGCCTCCTCAAATACTTCCCTGTCCCTTCCTTCGAGGACGCTCTCAAGGTAGTGAAGGCTGGCGATGTCGATGATTATGTAGGCGGTGTTCCTGTCCAGGCCGAGGTCGTAGGCCTCGTAGTAGACCATCTCTCTCCCGAGGGCCTCATTGAGCATTTCCACGAAGTAGGCGATGTCCTCAACGCGGAGCTCGTCCCACTTGCTCTCCATCTCGTCGAAGTAGCGCTCCATAGTCCTGAGCGTTTCCAGATCGACCTTCAGCGTGCCCTCGAAGTAGGGGAACTCGCCGACGCGGAATATCTTAACGCCCTCCTCGTCCTGGATTCCGATGTAGTCCCACAGCAGGACGCCACCAATCGGGTTGTGGCCGTACTTGCTCGCCAGGTAGGAAAAGCGCTCCATAGCAGCGCTCATGTCGTCGAGGAACTCCTCCTCATCGTGAAAGTGGATTATCTTGCTCACCGTTCCAGCCATCTTCTGCACCATTATGGGGTTGGGTCAAGGGTTATAAGGCTTTGCGAGTAAAGCTAAACGCCCGACGAGTATTGGGTTGCGATGACGTCGGGACCCCCAGGGGGGCGACAGTTTAAATGCCCCCCTTACAAACTTTGCTTCAGTTCAAATCCATTCTACCTAGATAACCTTGGCGGAATCCCGAACTTTTTATTGAGCTACTCCCAGTGCTCCTCAATGAGACCTCGCCGCAAATTTTCCGCGAAAGGTTTATTAGGAACAAGCTCACCCGATGTCCGGAGTTATGCAAAGGTTTATAAAACGTCTCCGGAAACACTCTCCAGTCGTGAAAATCGCTGATAATTAGGGGTGATGCTCATGGGAAGGACTACTAAGGTCGGTTCAGCCGGAAGGTACGGTCCAAGGTACGGTCTCAAGATTAGAAGAAGGGTAGCGGCCGTTGAGGCCAAGATGAAGCAGAAGCACGTCTGCCCGGTCTGTGGAAGGAAGGCCGTCAGGAGGATAAGCACCGGCATATGGCAGTGCCAGAAGTGCGGTGCCACCTTCGCCGGCGGTGCCTACCTTCCGACCACCCCGGCAGGAAAGGTCGCCAAGCGCGTCACGGCCTCCAAGGCCTGACCCTTTCCTTTGCTTAGTTTAGGGTGATGACCATGGTGATGGGTGTTTACCGCTGTGCAAAGTGCGGGAAGGAGGTCGAACTCGACCTCGAGAACACAAGGGAAGTCCGCTGCCCCTACTGCGGCAGCAAAATACTCTACAAGCCCAGGCCAAGGGTGGCCCGGCGCGTAAAGGCGATCTGATTCTTTCGTTTCGAAAGCCTTTTATCGCTTAAACGAATTTTGAGTGAGGGCTATGATGCTGATAACGACTTCCCACAGACCCACGAGGAGGACGAGGAGCTTCGGCCACGACCTGGAGAAGGTGTTCCCCAACTCACTCTACCTGACCAGGGGAAAGAAGACCATCCAGGATCTGCTCATGGAGGCCTACGACCGGAACTACGAGAGGCTCTTGATAGTCAACGTCTGGAAGGGCAACCCGCTCAAAATGACCTTCATCAAGGTCGATCCTGAGGACTGGGGCTACCTCGGCTACCTGTACCTCCACGGAATAAAGCTCCAGCGTGAGATTGGTTTTAGGGACATAAGGCCCATACGCGAGGAAATGCCCCTCGTCGTGACGACGGCTAAACGCGTCGGCCTTGACCACGTTGCGTTCGCCCAGGTCTTTGCCGAGCTGACGGGTGGAAGGTTCGTTCCGAGAGGGGAGCGCTCGCTCCTCGGGATAGCCGACAGATACAACACCGACGTGCTGAGCGTCATCGAGAGGCACCCGCGCGGAATGGCGGTGAACTTCTACCGCCTGGACGTTACGAGAGAGAGGGCCGTTGGCCCGCTAATAAGCGTCAAGATCTGGATAATGGAGGACGGGCGGAGATGGGACTACAAAGAGGCGGCGTGGCTGAAGAAAAAACCTGGCCAATCGAAGGAGTGATAGAAATCTCTTTTCCCGATGAGGAGACTGCGAGGATAATCTATGAGAGCGTCCTCTACGAGCACGAGAGCGTGCCCTACCGGAGGAGCAGGATAGAGTTCCTCCGCGAGGGAAACAGGGTGATAATCAGGTTCCTCGCCCGGGATAACTCCGCCCTGAGGGGGACGCTGAACTCCTATCTGAGATGGATTAAGGTTGCTATGGACTCGCTTGAGGTTTAGCCTAAACTATTTAAAGCCCGCCCCTTATTCTAACCCGGCATTACGATTACGGAGGTGTTGGTTATGCAGAACATTCCGCCCCAGGTTCAGGCCATGCTCGGCCAGCTTGAGAACTATCAACAGCAGCTCCAGCTCGTCATCCAGCAGAAGCAGAAGGTTCAGCTTGAGCTCACCGAGGCAAAGAAGGCCATGGAGGAACTTGAGAAGGTCGAGGAGGGCACGACCATATACAAGACCGTCGGCACGCTCATCGTCAAGACCGACAAGGCGAAAGCAGTCGAGGAGCTCAAGGAGAAGGTCGAGACCCTGGAGGTTCGCCTGAACGCCCTTGAGAGACAGGAGAAGAAGCTCAACGAGAAGCTCAAGGAGCTCACCGCCAAGATACAGTCCGCCCTCAGGCCCGCCGCGGGCTGACCTCTTCTCTTTCATTCTGTGGAGGGATAGCGATGGACAATGGAGTCAGCGGAAAAGGGGTTATCAACATCGGTCTGCCAGAACTGAGCGAAGAGCAGCTCATAGAGATCGGTGAGCTTGCGCAGGAGACGATAATCAAGCACGTCTTCGACGTCCTCAACAGGAGTGACGTTAAGGACATAGAGGTTACCATGAGGATAAACCGCAACGAGACCCTCGACCTTGAGGTTGAGGTGTACCTTGAGGTTCCCGTTTTCGTGAAGGTGGACGTTGAGGGGCTTATCGACGAAGCCTTGGAGAAGGCCTACGAGGCCGTGGAGAGAAGGCTGAGGGAGATTGCCAATGAAGGGTAGGCTAAAGCTTAAACGCTTCCTTGAGAGGTCAGGGAGCAAATCGTACCTCCTCCTCTGCCACCACAACGCAGACCCCGATTCCCTAGGTTCTGCGATAGCCTTCGCCCTCTACCTGAAATCAATCGGCGTTGAAAGAGTGAGAATAGGTGTCGCCGAGAGCGTCTCCTCCTACGCCAAAAGACTGCTCACGTTCTCACCCGTCCCGCTCGAAAAGGACCCCTCCGTTAGGGAAGATGTAGTTGTAATCTTTGATACCTCATCCCCCGAGCAGCTCGAACCCATCGAGATTCCGCGCGGTAAGACCGTTATCGTCATTGACCACCATGCCGAGAAGGAAAAGCCCATCAGGGCAGATATAGCCATCATCGATTCATCGCGCACCTCGACGGCCGAGATAGTCTGGGAGCTGTTCAAATACCTCGGTTTCTACGACGAGAGAGCAGTTAAAGCCCTCCTGGCAGGTATAGTCACTGACACGGCAAACTTCCGCTTTGCGAACGCAAAGACCTTCAAGGCCGTAAGCGAGATGCTGGAGCGTTTTCCGGTTCAGATGGGTGAGATTTTCCAGCTCATTGCCCCTGTGAGCGACGAGAACATAGACCAGGCGAAGCGCATGGCCATCCTCAAGGCCTGCCAGAGAATGGAGATAAGGAAGTTCAGAAAGTACGTAATAGCCGTCTCCAAGGTTTCGGCCTACGAATCCCTCGCCTGCAAGACCTTCCTGAACCTCGGCGCCGATATAGCGGTTGTGGGAAGCGAGAAGAAGGGCGTGAGAATTTCGGCCAGGGCAAAGGAGGGGCTCGTGAGGAAAGGCCTGCACCTCGGTAAGATCATGGAGAAGGTCGGGCCGGTCATAGATGGCTCTGGTGGCGGCCACGCCGGTGCCGCCGGGGCTAACGGAAAGAAAAACCTTGATGAAGCCGTTAAACTTATCCTGAAGGAGATTGAGAAGTTTTTGAGGGGGGTTGGTTAAGGTGGCAAAGTGCCCGCTCTGTGGAAAGCCCCTCGACTGGGGGGAGCTCATCGAGCAGATGCTCAGCCTGGAAGACGCGGGGGAGGTTCTCAGGGACAGGGAAAGGTTCATGGAGGCCTTTGAGGGTTTTGTATTCAAATGTCCTCACTGCGACGAGGAGTTCTATGGAAGGAATCTGCCCTTGAAGGAAGCTGAAAAGGTCTTCGCCCTGCTCAACGAGTTCAAGGGCTCAATAGACTGGGAGAACCGGAAGGTTCGCCTCAGGCTCAACAGCCTCTTGGCGCTCGACACGATGCTCGAGCAGTGGGACAAGAAGGTCAAGGGTTAGCGATAGCCTTTTTTACTTTCGCTCCCTATTCCCGGCGGTTGGTGGTTCTCGTGGAGGCCGTGGAGCTTTACCTTTCAAAGGGGGATTACAAGAACGCCCTGAGAAACGCGCTGGCGATAGAGGACGAGATACGGCGGCTGGTGGCACTCACCGAGGTGCTGACGGCCTTCCCGAGGGACGAGGTTTTGAGCCACATGCTGGAGACGCTCGAATCTGTAAGCGGAACGCCGGAGAGAGCTTTAGCATATTCCATCCTCGGAAGAGCGCTGTACACTCTCAACCGGGACAGGGACGCCGAGGCATACTTTGAAAACGCCATAGAGATTGCGAGGAGCATAGACTCTCCAAGGGTGAGGGGGGAGGTTCTGGCGGGGATAGCGAGGAACCTCGTTCTCTCAGACCGCTATAAAGACGGCCTGGGAATGTTCAGAGAGGCCGTGGAGCTCCTCCAGGCCTCGCGAGGGCTCTCCTCGGCGGCAACGTCATCGCTGATAAAGGTCGCCCGGCTGATTGAGAAGAGCGCCGACGAGATACCCAACGAGACGGCCCTTGAGTTCTACGGTCTGGCCCGAGACGTTTACGCCTCGATATTCTTCAAACTCCAGGCAAAGCACATCGAAGATAAAGTGGAGCTTATCAGGGACGTTCTGAAGAGGGGCAAAACGGCGGTGGAGGAGCTCCTTGAGAAGGGGGAGGTCGAGCCCGCGATTTCAATGATGCGTTTCCTCCCGCTGGAGGGGAGGGCGATAACAATGCTTGAGCTTGCCTACTGGCTATATCTCCACGAGCAGCCGAGGCTCGGCAGGAGGGTCTTCGACGACGCCCTTGAGATAGTCTTAGTCGGCAAGTTCAGGCCGACCGACAGAGAGCTGGAGGGGATAGCGAGGCGCTTCCTTCGCATAGGCTTCCTGGAGGAGCCGCTTATCCTTGCCGGCGTTGTCAGGGACGATAAGATCGCATCGGAGCTCCTCGGAGAGGTGGCCCTGGCATACGCCCGCTGGGGTGATAAAGCCAGGGCCCGTTCAATAGCCGAGGGAATAAGGGACGAAAGCGTTAAGAACCGCGTTTTGGAGGCACTGGAGGGTGAGAGGTATGTGGGATACGAGCAAGGATTACCGCTTACTGGTGGCGGAGAAGAGCGTGGAGCTGTTCCTGAAGACGGTGGAGCACGCGAAGTTCAAGGGGAAGTGGAACAAGAAGGGAGCGATTCAGCTGGCGAAGGAGATGATTCCGGAACTGCAGGCGATGAGGTACAGCTACGTGGAGCCGAAGGAGCTGATTGACACCCCGCAGATGAAAGCTCTAAGGGAAAAGGCCAGTGGGATAATAGAGGCCCTTGGCGGTGAGGACTGGCACCACAAGTTCCTCAGCCTGGCCGATAAGAGCGAGCGCGAGAAGGTCGAGGAACAAGTCGCTAAGGTTCGCTTTTTCCTGAACACGATACTCGGCCTTGATAAACGCTTAGCCCTCGGGAAGATAAACGACCCGGTCATAGCGGTGGACATCAGGGTCGGGGAAGTCATGAGCGTCGGAAAGCACCCGAACGCCGACCGCTTGCTCGTCACCAACGTGAATATCGGCGACAGGGCAATAACGGTTGTTACCAACGACCTTACCGTGAAGGAGGGCAACCGCGTTGCAGTCGCTTTGCTCCCGCCGGCAAACTTCAGGGGGATAGTGAGCGAGGGCATGTTCCTCGGAGCCGGCGAAGGAGTTCTCAAGGACGTAAAGGGTGAAATCGGCGGTCTGCCGAAGGGGATTCCGCTCGAGGCCTTTAACGAGACGAGGAATTTGGTTGAGGCGTTTCTGAAGGGGTAGACGGTTCAAACACAGTCCCTCGCTTTTTCCCTATCCTCCTTTGAAAGCCTCCAGCCCATGGCACCGAAGTTCTCCTCAATGTGGGCTTTGCTTCCGGCCTTGGGTATGGCCACGACGTTCTCCTCCCAGATGAGATAGTTCAAGGCCACCTGGGCCGCGGTTTTGCCGTAGGGTCTTCCAATCTCGGCCAGGCAGGGGTTTCTCGCGAGGGAGCCCTTTTCGAGGGGGGTGTATGCCATTAAAGCGATTCTCTCGCGCTTCATGTAATCGAGAAGCCCGCTCGTTTCAGGCCACCTATCCTTGAGGGAGTACTTCACCTGGTTGGCTACTATCTCGTACTTCCGCATGGCCTCCTGAGAGCGCTTGAGAAGCTCAAGGTCGAAGTTGCTCACGCCGATGTAGCGAATCAGCCCTTCATCAACAAGCTCTTCGAGGGCGTGAAGTGTCTCTTTTATCCTTCCAAAGTCGTCAACCGGCCAGTGGAGCAGGTAGAGGTCTATATATGTGCCGAGCCTCCTTGCGCTCGCCCGCGCGGCCTTCTTTGCGCTTTCGTACCCGAAGTGTGTGGGCCATACCTTGCTGACGATGAAAATCTCCTCGCGCTCGAAGCCTTTTATCGCCTCACCTACGAGCTCCTCGCTGTGGCCGGCACCGTAGAACTCGGCCGTATCTATGAGGTTTATCCCGAGCTCAAGGCCGTGGCGCAGGGCTGCGATGCTCTCCCCATCGCGCGAGTAGTCCGGGCTCTCCTTTCCACCTATGCCCCACGTGCCCATTCCGATGGCGGTAATCCTCTCATCACCCATCCTCTTGAGGTCATCAAAAACCGGGACATGCTTCATACCATCACCTAAAACGACTTTCGAATCCCACCTTAATAAGTTTATCCGAAAACGATTTTAGGGTTAAGATGAAAACCTGAATGAGGTGAGCTTTATGCATGAGGAGGTTTTTCCGGGAGTCTACCGGATATTCGACACCTTCGTCAATATCTACCTCGTTGACAGAGGAGACCATCTTGTGGCCGTTGATACCGGCATAGAGACGACCTGCGGGAAAATACTAGATGCCGTCGGGGAGATTGGAAAGCCCCTAAAGGCGATAATCCTCACTCATGGCCACCTCGACCACACAGGCTCACTGAAGTGCCTTAGGGAGAGGACAGAAGCCGTCATAGCCGCCCACAGGGACGAGGTAGAGGGCATAGCAGAGAAGATCGGGATTGAGCCGGACGTAAAACTCCAGGACGGGGAGGTATTCGAGGGCTTTAAGGTTCTTCACAAGCCGGGCCACACGAGGGGAAGCATATGCCTCCTCGACGAGGGAACGAAGAGCCTCTTCGTCGGTGACCTGGTTGTAGAACGCAACGGAAGGCTCGAAGAGGTGCCTCAGCAGTACTCCCTCGACCCGGAGATGAATAGGAAAAGAATAGCGGAGCTCCTTGAGGTGGACTTCGAGAACCTCCTGCCCGCCCATGGAGAGCCCCTGCTGGGAAACGGGAAGGAGAAAGTTGAGGAGCTTGTGAAGAGGCTTGGTCTTTGAACGGATTCAGGCTTCTTGGGCTTCTTCCTGATTCCCTTGGTGTTCCTCCGCGTCTCCCAAACAACACCCGCACATACACACTGGGAGAACCAGAATAGCCTAAAACAATTAAGAGGAGAGCCAAAAGCTCGTTTAGGCCCCAAACTTCTCGCTCCTGTTCATGAGGTCCATCATTATCGGCACGATGTCGTGGCCCTTTATCCTTCCGAGGCCGCCGCGCATGCACTCGCGCTCGCCGAAGCTCTCGGTGTGATCCGCCCTGACACCTCCGCCGGCTATGAGCACCGGAACCGGGTCGCCGCTGTGGTTCATCACTTCGCAGGGCGTCGAGTGGTCGCCGGTTATGGCAATAACGAGGTCTTCAAGGTCAATGTTGTCAACTATGTAGCCTATCATCCTGTCCGCTTTTTCAATCATCTCCGCCTTGAGCCTCGGGTTGTTGTCGTGGCCAGCGGCATCTGTCGGCTTGAAGTGCAGGAAGACGAAGTCGTATTCCTTGAGGAGCTCCACGACCTTCCTCGCCTTGGCCATCTCGTCGGTGTTGTACTCGCCGGTGGCTCCGTCGGGGGTGTATATGTCGAAGCCTATCGCCCTGGCGACGCCCTTAACGAGGGAAACCGCAACAACCGCCCCCGCTTTCACCTTCCACTGCTCGGTGAACTTCATCGGTATGTCAGGGTACGTCCCGGCGCCCCTCACGAGGAGGTAGTTGGCCACGGGCTTACCTGCCTTCCTGCGCTCCTCATTGACTGGATGCCTTTCGAGAACCTCATGTGCCTGCCTGACGAAATCGTTGAGTATCTCGGCAACGCGCCTGCTCTCCTCGTCCTCCCAGGTGAACTCGTGGGGCGGCTTTCCGGCCTCGTGGGGGTCGTTCTCGCCGACGCGGTAGCCTTTGGCCATGCCTTTGAGGACGAGAACAGCCCTGTGGCCGGTCGCACCGACGAAGATGAAGTCCACCGGAAGCTTCACCTCCTCTTGAATGGCCTTCGCCAGCTCGTGTGCCTCCTCCGTGCTTATCCTCCCTGCCCGCCTGTCGGTTATGATGCCGTTCTCCAGCGTGGCAAAGTTCACCCTGAAGGCAAGGTCGTCCCTGTCGAGGTCAAGGCCGACACCGACCGCTTCCAGGAACCCCCTCCCGCGGTAGACCTTGTAGGGGTCGTAGCCAAAGATGCTGAGATGCGCTGTGTCGCTTCCGGCCGGCTGGCCGGGCTTTATCGGATCCTGCTGGCCCAGCATTCCCCATCTTGCGAGCCCGTCCATGTTGGGAGTGTTTGCGTACTCAAGAGGGGTTTTTCCGCCGAACTCCTTTATCGGCCTGTCTCCGAGACCATCAAGGATTATGAGAAGTCCCTTTCTCTTCTTCATGTCTACCACCTGGAGTGAGTAGCGGCCTGGAGTTAAAAGCTTTGTTGGACGGGTGTGAGTGTTGGGCCTTTCAAAAAAGCTTTTAACCCTTCCCCCTTTCTCCCACTGGAGGTGAGGGAATGAAAATACTGTGGGCACCGTGGCGCATCGAGTACATACGCTCACCAAAGCACGACGGCTGCATATTCTGCGACTTCCCCAGAGAGAACCGCGATAAGGAGAGGCTCATCCTCTACCGTGGGAAGCACAGCTTCGTAATAATGAACAACTACCCCTACAACCCCGGCCACGTCATGATAGCCCCTTACCGGCACGTGGGGAAGTGGGAAGACCTGAACGACGAGGAGCTTTTGGAGATAATGAAGCTTTCCCAGCTCGTGATAAAGGCCTTGAAGAAGACGATAAACCCCCACGGCTTCAACATGGGTGTGAACCTCGGCCGCGTTGCCGGCGCCGGAATAGACGACCACGTTCACCTCCACATAGTTCCGCGCTGGAACGGTGACACCAACTTCATGCCTGTAATAGCGGACACCAAGGTCATCCCCGAGTCCCTTGAGGAGGCATATGATGAACTCAAAGCGGCCATAGATGAAATAGTGGAAGGAACCTCTAAATCCTCCTGACCTTTATCTTAAACGTATCGTCCAAGGAGAGGCCCTCAAAGAGTTCAGGACCTATCTCCAGCACCGGGAGGTCCGCCTCAACCACCGTTTCTTTGTTGAGCGGATCACTCACCGTGAGCCTAACGAGCCTGCCTTCCCTGACGGTCACAGAGAGCCTGACGCCCTTCTCAGACACCCCACTGAGAACGAAGTCCTCGCCCCTGAGCTCCCAGGCTATCCTCTTTATGAGGGCCGGGGCGCTTTCGGGGATAACGTGGTGAACAACGCCCTCATCGGACTCCAGCTCCAGCACCGGGCAGGTCGCTTGAGCACTGCAGAAGTCCCGGATAGCCTCCGCTATTCCCCTGGCGAAGTTCTCCAGGGGCTTGCCCATGAGAAGCTCGCCGAATCCAGACCAGCTGGCGGTCACCCTAAGCCCGTTTCCTTCCATCTCAAAGGTTACCGTAAGCACGCCCTTCTCCCCGGTAAATGTGTACACTGCACCGTTCTTTCTGAAGCCCAGGGCCAGCTTGAACTCATAGCCAAAGTCAAAGATGAACCTGGGGACTCTGAATCTAACAGTATCATCTTGTAAGCTTTCGAAGTAAGGGAAGAACGGGAGGGTCTTTTTAGGTTCACTGAGAATCACCTGGAGGCTCTCCCAGGAATGGGGCAGTTCCACCTCACAGCTTCTGATTTTCATGGTTACTCACCGAGAATTTGTGAGAAAAAGCTATGTAAAAAAAGTTTCTTAAACCGTCGGTTTGGAACCCGTCAGGGCCCTCCACTTCTCCCGCGTCCTCTTCCAGCAGCCGGGGGGCATGAGCTCTCCCTCGGGGCAGTAGCCGAGGTGGATGCAACGCGGCCCGAGTTTTGCCCACCCTATCACCGGCCTCAGCTCCTCGTTCTTGGCAATCTCTTCCAGCATCTTCCAGGCAACTTCCCTTATCTCCCACTGCGCCCTTTCGCACGCCCTCAGGCCTAGGAAGTGCTTCAGCTCGCGGAGATTCATCGTAACGACAAGCTTTGTTCTGACTGCCTGGGGAAGGATGAAGCGCGCGTCCTCCTTTGGAACCCCTGCTTGAACAGACTTTATGTAAATCTCCCGTGCATCCCTCATCAAATCATACCATTGATACGCCAAAAACGGGTCTTCCAGAATGCTCCCGGGTATGGTGAACTCATATTCTTCGAGCTTTTTCCTTATAGTGTTTCCAATTTTTTCCCTTAACTCCGGGATAACGGCGAGGACTTTGAGTATGTTTGCCCTTCTGACGAGGAGCGGGTCTGCCCTCACATAGAGGAGCCTTAATAGTTCTTCGGATTTTCTGCTTTTGCCGTACCTGAGATATCCAATCTCCCGACCTTCATAGTATTTCAGTGTCCCTTCTGGAAGTCCAAGCTCACTTAACATGAACATCACGTCTTCCAGAGCCCTTTTGCTTGAGCTGACAAAAGTGACTTCCGCCCTCTGGAAGGAACCATCTTTGAAGACAACTTTAATGTAACCATCTCCATCGAGGTATCCCCTGAGGAAATCGGGCCAGAGCTTCTGTGGGACCCCTTCAATAACCCTTTCAAAACTCAAGATTTTTGCCTTTCTCCCCGAGACACCCCATTTTTTAAGGTCCTCGATGAGTTTTCTGTTTCCAACCCATATCCTGAGCGTATCCCGTCCCTTTTGGGTTCTGATTTTTATTCCCCTTCCAATGCGCTCCGCAATTTCAATGAGCAGGGTTTTTTCGAGGTTTTTCTGATCTATAACAAGGGCATTTCTTTGCTCGTTGATGCTTCCATCCGCCATTATAAAACCCAAGATATACGCCTTATCGGGAGTGTCTATGGTTTCAAAGAAGTGCTCGTTCACAATCCGACCGTTGTACGCCTCCCCTGCCTTTCGGGGAGTAACTCCATGGGCCTTGAGTATTGACAACACCGAAGTGGGGTGAAGACCCACTATTTTTCCTATTTGCCACGTTGATAGGCCATCTTCTAGGTACCATCTTACTATTTCCTTCTCCTGGTTTATGGTGAGTTTGCAGTGTGGATTCCTTTTCTCCCCCTTCGGTTCCGGAAGTTTGTGTTCCCTGATCTCTGCCGAAGAAACAAACTGGTACCTCTGGCTCTGCTGGGTGTAACTGGCCAATCTATGCCTGACTAGCTGGTGACTACAAACGCGGGAACATCCCTCAATCGCAAATGTGAGCGTCGCGTGCTCCAGGATGGACTCGTGCCCGTAGCCGAGAACCCTGGGGAGGTGCATCTCGACGTCCTTTTGACCCATACGCTCGAAGGCTTCCGTCTCCCATTCATCCCAGTAGCTTATCAATGCTGCCCATGTGACGGTTTCCAAGGGCTTTTTTGTATAATTGACAAGGGTAACCTTGATTCCATCCCCCATACATGCCACCAGAGATAGAAGAGGGATGAGTTTATTAGATTTACCGAGGGATTAAAGAAGGCTGTTTGAAGGGCAAAATACCCCGACGCTCACTCGGCCGAATCTTCTTCAATAGACGCTTTATCAGCTCCAGAATTTTTAAAGCTTTTCATAAGCCCGCCGGTTCGGGATACTAGTTTTGTATTAAAAGACTAAAAGAACAGAGACCAGCGTTCCAATCAGGAAACCGGTACTGGCTCCTCCGCGGACTGGGAGATCTCATCGGGCAGGGAGAAAAAGGCCACTATCTCAAGGATTGCCGCTATAACTATGAGCAGCATGCCAATCATGACTATCATCAGTATCGCGCCCACCAGGTACAGCAGTGCCGTCGTGTGGAACAGACCGACGCCCGTCTCCTCTGAAATCATGTCATAGCTCTGTTTCATGAACCAGACACCGGCTATCATCAGGATCGCGGCTATTATGCCCCCTGCCCCCAGCACTCCAAGGCCAATCACGGGAGATTCTCTCATCCCCATCCCGAGTATCGATCCCCAGACTGTTCCCACCCAAACGAGGGTGGCTATTATGCTGAGTATCGCCGCCCAGAGGTATTTGCTGAATATCTCATCCCTGCCGGTAGCTTCTGCGATGTTCTTCACCGCGAAGAGTTTCAGGATGAAGCCAATGAAGCCAAGCCCTACCACAGTAAGTATGGCTCCTATGCCACCCAACATCTTCGCGTTCTTAAGGTCTGCCATCCGAACCACCTCAACGTTAATAAAAGCTCTAATCTTATAAAAGGGTTTCCACTTACACCAATAAAATCTCGGACACATTTCCATCCGAACTGCATTGATGGATGTATATATGCTCCAATGCCCATTACATTTGGAAAGCTCCCGAGCGTTAGTGCTCAAAAGATTTCAGCCGGGAGCAGATTTATCCGACGAAAGGGTTATTAAAAGGGAGCGCCAGCATTAAACGGTGATGCACATGGTGGTTAGCCTTGCAGGAAGGGACGTTCTCTGCCTTCAGGACTTCACGAGGGAGGAGATTGAAACTATTCTCAAAACCGCCGAAATGATGAAGATATGGAACAAGATAGGCAAGCCGCACCGCGTTCTTGAGGGTAAAACTCTGGCCATGATCTTCCAGAAGCCCTCTACCAGG
The DNA here is from genome assembly GCF_055392585.1 of Thermococcus coalescens. Classification (NCBI taxonomy): domain Archaea; kingdom Methanobacteriati; phylum Methanobacteriota; class Thermococci; order Thermococcales; family Thermococcaceae; genus Thermococcus; species Thermococcus coalescens. The sequence continues at coordinate 2,105,648 of NZ_AP043764.1, read as the reverse complement.
ACGAGGATTTCCTTCGAGGTCGGAATCTACCAGCTCGGCGGCTACGGTCTCTACCTCAACGCTCAGGACCTACAGCTCAGGCGCGGTGAGACCATCGCCGATACCGCCCGCGTCCTCAGCAGGTACGTCGACGGAATAATGGCCCGCGTCTATGCTCACAAGGACGTTGAAGACCTCGCCAAGTACGCGAGCGTCCCGGTCATAAACGGCCTCTCCGACTTCTCCCACCCGTGCCAGGCTTTGGCGGACTACCAGACCATACTTGAGAAGAAGGGCAGGGTTCAGGGACTCAAAGTCGTCTACGTCGGTGACGGAAACAACGTCGCCCACTCACTCATGATTGCAGGAACCAAGCTCGGAGCCAACGTCGTCGTCGCCACGCCGGAGGGCTACGAGCCGGACAAGAAGGTCATCAAGTGGGCCGAGCAGAACGCGGCTGAGAGCGGCGGCTCGTTTGAGCTCCTCCACGATCCGGTCAAGGCCGTCAAGGACGCGGACGTCATCTACACCGACGTCTGGGCGAGCATGGGACAGGAGGCCGAGGCCGAGGAGAGGAGGAAGATATTCCAGCCGTTCCAGGTGAACAGGGAGCTCGTCAAGCACGCAAAGCCCGATTACATCTTCATGCACTGCCTCCCGGCCCACAGGGGCGAGGAGGTAACGGACGACGTCGTTGACAGCCCGAACAGCGTCGTCTTCGACGAGGCCGAGAACAGGCTCCACGCCCAGAAGGCAGTTATGGCCCTCGTCATGGGCGGGATTAAGGTTTGAAGTTTTTGATTTCCCCTTTTACTGTACTTTTTTGGCCTTTAAATTATCTGTTGCCCCTGTTTTGATTCAAAGCGAAATGCTTTAATATGATAATTCAAATTATCATAACGGTGATTATCATTGTCTCGCTTTGTAGACAGACGGGAGGAGCTGGCCTCCCTCAGAAAGTACCTCGAGGGGAAAGGGTTTGAGATGGTTATCATCTACGGCAGGAGGAGAGTCGGGAAAACGAGACTCGTGCTTGAGGCTGTTAGGGGAATTCCCCACGTGTACTATCTAGCGGTCGAGGGGGAGAACCTGCGGCACTTCAGGGAGACTGCCGAAAGGGTATCTCCAGAAGTCAGGTACGCCCGGGAAGACTGGGAGGGGATCCTTCACGCCCTCAGGGGAAGGGTCATCGTCATAGACGAGTTCCCCAACCTCATAAAGGAAAACCCTGGAATCCTCCCCCTGTTCCAGCGGATAATTGATACCGATCTCTCGAATTCAAACACTAAGCTCATCCTCCTCGGCTCTTCGGTGAGCATGATGACGGAGAAAGTCCTCAGCTACAAGAGTCCCCTCTACGGCAGAAGAACAGGATCGCTCAAGCTGAAGCCGATGAGGTTCTTTGCACTGAGGGAGTTCTTTCCCGATGCGAGCTGGAAGGAGCTGGTTGAGATATACGGCCTCACCGACGGGATACCCTTCTACATAAACCGCGCCAGGCTTCCGTTCTGGGGGTGGCTGAAAAAAGAGCTCTCCAGCCCGGTGAGCTTTTTCAGGGACGAGGTGGACTTCCTCCTCCGCTACGAGTTCACTGAGGTTGGCACCTACAAAAGGATACTTGAGGCGATAGCAAGGGGAAAAACAACGCCGAGGGAAATCAGGGACTTTTCCGGAATGAGGCACTCCGACCTGAGTCCATACCTCAGAAACCTCATAGAGACGGGCTTTGTTGTGCGGGAAGTTCCCATAACGGAAAGGGAAAGCTCGAAAAAGGGGAGGTATTATTTAGCCGATAACTTCTTAGCGTTCTGGTTCCGCTTTATCTACCCCAACCTCTCGGCAATTGAGGAGGGAACCTTTGATGTGGGGTTAATCCAGAAGGACTACCCCCACTACCTCGGCACCGTTTTTGAGAAGGTTTCCCGTGAGTTCTTCCTAAAGCTGAACAAAGGCAAAAAGCTTCCGTTCCGCTTCACCAAAATCGGCCGCTGGTGGCACAGGGGTGAGGAGATTGACCTCCTGGCTCTCAACGAGCAGGAGAGAAAGGCACTCTTCGTTGAAGTGAAGTGGAAGGATCTGAATGAGGGGAAAGCTAAAAGTGTTTTGAAGGATCTGGAGAGGAAGGCGGAGCTCGTTGGTCTGGACGACTGGGAAAAGTACTATGGGCTTGTGGCGAAGAGTGTTGAGGGGAAGGAAGAGTTGAGAAAAGAGGGCTGGCTTATCTTTGACCTGGGGGATTTCGAAAGGCTTATAACTCATGAAACCTACTCATGAGTATGATACTCGCGAGTAAGTTCGTTGACAGGAAGGCTGAGCTGAACTTCCTCAGGGAACGCTACCGCTCCGAAAAGGCCGAGCTGATAATCCTCTACGGGCGGAGGGGGATAGGAAAGACCTACCTCCTACGGAGGTTCCTTGAGGAAACCGGGGGCATCTACCTTCTCGCGGAAGAGAACGAGACCAACCTGGAGGACTTCTCCTTGAGACTCTCGGAGTACTTCAACGACCCCTTCCTCAGAGAGAACCCGATGCGGAGCTGGGGGGCCTTCTTCACTTACCTCGCCGGGAAGAGCGGGGAAAGGCGCGTGGTGGTAATCGATGAGTTCCAATACCTCGCCAGGGCAGATAAGGGCTTCCTAAGTACGCTCCAGAAGTACTGGGATCTATATCTGGCCAACACAAAGATAATGCTCGTTCTCTGCGGCTCCCTCGTCTCCTTCATGGAGGGGATTCTCTCGGCGAAGTCACCGATCTACGGGAGGAGAACCGGGGCGTGGAAGGTGAACGAGATAGGATTCTTTGACCTCCTCGAATTCCATCCGGTGGATATTGAGACCGCCCTCAAAGTTTATGCCGTCTTTGGGGGCGTTCCCCAGTACTGGGCCGACTACGATCCTGCGAGGGACTTCTGGGACAATCTAAGAACCCTGATCCTCTCGAAGGGAGCGAAGTACTACGACGAGCCCAAATACCTCCTGAAGGAGGAGCTGAGGGACGTCTCAAGGTATTTCTCGATTCTCAGGGCAATAGCTCTTGGCTACACCCGTTTCGGCCAGATATCGGATAAGGCGAGGGTGGAGACGAAGAGCCTCGGCAAGTACCTCAACGTCCTTGAGGAGATGGGCTACGTTGCCGAGGAGAGGCCGGTCGTGGGAAGGGGCAGGGGGGTGTACAGGATAAGTGACGCCCTCTTCAACTTCTGGTTCCGCTTCGTCTTTCCCCGGAGGGACGAGATAGAGATGGGCTTCGACGTGGTTGGGGAAATAAGGGATGAGTTCAACGACTACCTCGGCTTCGCCTTTGAAAAGGTTGCAAGGGAGTTTTTGATCGAGCTGAACAAAGGCAAAAAGCTTCCCTTCCGTTTTACAAAAATTGGCCGCTGGTGGCACAGAGGCGAGGAGATTGATATAGTGGCTTTGAATGAAAGGGAAAAGAAGGCCCTCTTCTTTGAGGTCAAGTGGAAAAACCTTAGCGGAAGGGAGGCGAGGGGGATTTTGAAAGACCTGGAAAGAAAAGCCGAGCTCGTTGGACTGGAGGAGTGGGAGAAAAGCTACGGATTGATAGCGAAGAAGATCGGGGAGAAAGAAGAGCTTAGGGCTGAAGGCTACCTAGTCTTTGACCTGCGGGACTTCGAGAAGCTGGGGGCAGGAAGTAAAGAAGAATCAACGGGCGCCCCAGCGGAATGATGTTGGCAAATTATAATCTAACGAATAACCTTTAAACCCCCCTCCCAACTCCCGAACATGCTGGAAAAGTTGTTTTCCCTCGGCTACTCCAAGACCTTCGCCGAAAGGTATTACGAGCTCTGGGGCGAGAGGGCTTTAAGCATAGCTGAGGCGATGGAGAGGCCCCTTCCAAGGTGCTTCCGCGTGAACACGCTTAGAATTGAGGTTCCAAAGCTCACAAAGCTCCTCAACAAGAAGGGCTTTCAGTTCAAGCGCGTCCCCTGGGCTAGGGAGGGCTTCTGCCTCACGAGGGAGCCGTTCTCGATTACCTCAACGCCCGAATACCTCTCCGGCCTTCTCTACATTCAGGAGGCCAGCTCGATGTATCCGCCGGTGGCTCTGGAACCGAAGCCCGGTGAGGTAGTTGCCGACATGGCGGCCGCCCCCGGAGGTAAAACGAGCTACATGGCCCAGCTAATGGAGAATGAAGGCATAATCTACGCCTTCGATGTCGGTGAGGAGCGGCTGAAGGAGACGAGGCTGAACCTCTCGCGCCTCGGCGTTACCAACACGGTACTCTTCCACAGATCGTCGCTCTACATAGATGAGCTCGGCATCGAGTTCGACAAAATCCTCCTCGACGCACCGTGCACCGGCTCCGGAACCATCCACAAAAACCCGGAGAGGAAGGCCAACAGGACGATAGACGATGTGAAGTTCTGCCAGAACCTGCAGATGAAGCTCCTCGAAAAGGGGCTGAGCGTGCTGAAGAGGGGAGGCGTCCTCGTTTACTCCACCTGCTCCCTTGAGCCGGAGGAGAACGAGTTCGTTATCCAGTGGGTTCTCGACAGCTTTGACGTTGAACTGCTCCCCCTCCGCTATGGCGAGCCGGCTTTAACTAATCCCTTTGGGGTGGAGCTGAGCGGGGAGATAAAAAAGGCGAGGCGTTTTTACCCCGACAGGCACGGGACGAGCGGCTTCTTCGTTGCAAAAATAAAGAAGCTCTAATCATTTGACTCTGCTGCAAGCTTCTCGTCGAGTTCTCTGAGCCTCCTAAGGACGTCCCCGCTGAGGTGCTTCTCCAGCTCCTCCCTAGCGGCTTTGGCAAGCTCGAACTTGGAGTCGTACTTGCCGAGGGACGTCCAGTGTATCTTCTTACCCTCGACGAAAACGTCTATGTCGCAGAGTCTCTTGTAGCCGTGATACTCGATGCCCTTGAGCAGGAACTTGACGCGCACGGGGTCTTCCCAGGTCAGGAGCCGGAGCTTGTAGACCTGAACCCTCATAAATGGCCTCGGATAATCCCAGTCCCAGCCCTCGCCGACGACGAAGCCAAGGTCGAGATCCTCCATGACCATCAGTAGCCTCTCTATGTTCTCCTCGTAGCGCTTGTCGGTGTCGTAGACTTTAATGGTAATCTCCTTCCACTCGGGCATCAGCTTGAGCAGAAGGACTGGGACATCAAGGGTCAGCTCGCGGTAGACCTCAAGGAAGTCCCTCCTGATGAGAACGGCCCCCTCAACATCCTCCGGCCCGATTGGGGCATTGAGCTTCTTCCGGGTGACCCCTATAATGGTGTCCCCTGCCTCGCCTTCGTCGAAGGCTGTTCTTATGTCCATAATCTCCCCGCCGTACTTTCTGGCCAGAAGCTGAAGCCCCTCCTGAACCTTGTCAGGAACCCTCATGAGGATCAGCGTGCCCTCGACATGCACCTTCTCCACGGGGAGTTTCCGATTCACTATGGTGCTCAGAACGACCGGGGCGTGGCAGCCCAGGAGGAACGCCCTCTCCGGAGGAATCGTTTCCTTCTTCCACTCATCGGTAACGAAGACTATCGTCTCAAACTCCTTGCTGTTCCGGATGGCATCATCCGTCGGCATCTCCTCGACGCCGAAGACCTGGGAGATTGCCGCCTTAACGGCCTCCCCGTGAGGCGTTCGGAGGAAGATTATGGACGGTCCAAAGCGGAGAACCCTCATCACATACCCCTCCACATCTTGTAACCCCGATCGAAGTCGGTTCCACCGGGATACTTTACCTTGTACGTCCTCCTGCTAGGGAGGAGAACGAAGTTGACGCCGAGAACGCCGTTCAATCCCCCCTCAATCAGCTTGAAGTTGTGGCCGTAGAGCCTAAAGTCGGCTTCCCTGTTTGCGACATCCCTCCAGGTGTGGCCGAGGGCGAACCTGCTCCCCTCGATCTCGACGACCGTCCCGGGCTCAACGACGGAACCGCCGAAGAACTCCCGGAGGAGTCCGGGGTCATCCTCGTTGCCGGGGACGATGTAGAGAACCGCACCGGAACCTTTGAGGATACGCGCCAGTTTTCTCAGAGCGCCCCTGTAGCGGGGCACCAGCTCGGGCCTTCTCTCAAGCTTTACGTTGTCGGCCACGTCCCCGGTGTGGATTATGTAGTCAGGCCCGATCCTCTCTATGAGCTGCCCGATGAAGCGGTAAACGCTCTCCGGAGTGTCGCTTATGTGCATGACCTTAGTCTCATCGGAGGAAGAGAGCACTTCCAGCACCTTTTTCCGGAAGGTTGGCAGCTTGAACGGCATTGATGGGGGTAGGAGCAGGGCTTATATATACCTTCCCACAAGTTTCAAGGGGTGTTACCATGAAAGTTCTCGTTCTCGGTGCCGGAAACGTTGGGCGGGCAATAGCGTGGGATTTGAGGGAGGAGTTCGACGTCCACGTTGGAGACGTCAGTGGGGGGAGACTGAAGGCCGTTTCTGGGTTCGCAACCACTCTCAAGGTGAACGCGGCGAACTTCGATGAACTGGTCGATGTCATGAAGGGCTTCGAGCTGGTTGTTGGTGCCCTGCCGGGCAGGTTCGGGTACCAGTCCGTTAAGGCGGCCATAAGGGCTGGCGTTGACATGGTCGACGTTTCGTTCATGCCCGAAAATCCGCTGGAACTTCGCGATGAGGCCGAGAGGGCGCAGGTGACGGTCATATTCGATGCGGGCTTTGCTCCGGGACTGAGCCACATCCTGATGGGCAGGATATGGCAGGAGATGGACGAGCTGAGGGAGGGCTATATCTATGTCGGCGGCCTCCCGAAGGAGCCGAGGCCGCCGCTCTATTACAGAATTACATGGTCACCGAAGGATTTAATTGAGGAGTACACGAGGCCGGCGCGCGTGATAAGGAACCGGCGGATTACATCCGTCGATCCCCTCGAGAGGATTGAACGGGTCTCAATCGGCGACTTCGAGTTTGAGGCCTTTGTGAGCGACGGGCTGAGGAGCCTCCTGGAAAGCGTTCGCGCGGAGAGGCTTGAGGAGTGGACTCTCCGCTGGCCGGGGCATCTGGAGAGGATGAAGGTTCTGAGGGAGCTTGGATTTTTCAAGCCCGAGCACGTTGACAATACTCTCGACGTTATAGTCCCGCTCATGACCTACGAGAGCCCGGACTTCTCGATAATGCAGGTCATCGGGAAGGGCACCCTCGACGGGGAGCCAAAGGAGATTGGCTACCTCCTCTACGACGAGGAAAAAGATGGCTTCACCTCGATGAGCCGCGTTACTGGCTTCACCGCCGCGATAGTATCACGGCTCGTTGCCGAGGGTGGGTGCATATACGGCGTCATTCCCCCGGAGATACTGGGCATGCGCATAGACACCTTCACTAGGATAACCCAGGAGCTCGCCGAAAGGGGAATAACCATAGAGAGGTGGGAGAATGCTCCACCTGGTGATAGCTGAGGCGGAGCTTGAGCTGGCGCCCAGGGGCATACTGGACCACCCCGCGATAGTCAACCACGCAAAGCGGAGGGGAAAAAGGCCGGAAGAGGTCATCCTCGATGCCACCTACCACCACTCAGCTTTGAAAAAGCTCAAGGATGGGGACAGGAGGGGGAGGCCGGACATAGTCCACATCTGCCTGCTGAACGCGCTGGAGAGCATAGCTAACAAGGAAGGCCTGCTGAGGGTCTACGTCCACACGAGGAACGACGAGGTAATCTACATAAAGCCCGAAACCCGCATACCGAGGAACTACAACCGATTTGTCGGGCTGATGGAGAGCCTCTTCCAGAACCGCGCCGTTCCAAAGAACCTAGAACTGCTCCGCATGGAGAAAAAATCCCTCAGAGAGCTCATAGACGAGATAAACCCCGACGAGGTCTTCGTAATGCACGAGGAGGGAGAGCCGACGAAGCCAGCAGACTTCGGGAGAACCCTGGCCTCCATCGAAAACCCGGTGGTCATTGTTGGAGGATTCCCACACGGGGACTTTAGAAGCAAAATACTGGGAAAAAAGATAAGCCTTTACAAAGCCCCGTTGATGGCATGGACAGTCATGAACGAGATAATCATCAACTTTGAACATTGGGTCCCTTAAAAAAAGCGAAAAAGGGACATAATGTTTTTATATTACCTCGGGTTTAATTCCCCGTAAGCTTCCTTGAATAACAGGCTGGAAACATCTCCACGGGGGTGTGAATCGATGAGAAAAATAAGCTTCCTTATGGCGTTTTTGATAACAGGGTACATCCTCGGAATCTGGAACTTTCTGGTGCTGCCGAAGTACTACATAAACTTCGGACTGAAGGGGTTTCTGATATCGCTGATACCGATGCTTCTGGCGCTGTTTCTGATATACAGTGAGGCAGAGAGCACTAAACGCACCAGGTACCTGATATACGAGCTGTTCTTCAAGATATCCCGCACACCGGCACTGATATTCGTCCTCATCATGTTCCTGCTTGTGATGCTCGGAATCACCACCTACTACTCCTCCTACAGCCTCCTGTACATCCTCGGCGTCGGCCACAGGTACGTCCCGGTGATAGCCTTCGGAACGATACTCATCTCGGTGATCCTTCTTCTCCTCGCCAAGGGCAGGACTCTGGAAGTCATCTCAGTGCTTTCAGTGCTTTTCGTGCTCTTTGCAATAGCCTCCGCGGTCATCATCAGGAACCAGGCGCTCGACACCGTCACCGCCCCGCAGGCGGTTCACTACATGAAAAACGCAGTCTCGGCGATAACCTCCTTTGACCAGCCGCTATCCCTCAGGGGAGTCCTCTACATGCTCATTTCGGTGCTCATATCATTCGGCCTCGGTGCCGGCGTTTACTATGTGGTAGGAAGCTTTACCCCTGAGGAGCTCGACCTCAGAAAGGTTCTTGCGGCCGTTTTCGTCCTCCAGATAATACTGAGCTTCGCGGCAGCCTTCACCGTTGCCTACTCCCTCGGTGCCGCTTACCAGGGGTTCGGAAAGGCCTTCCACAACCCCAGCATTCCTGCGGAGGAGTCCATGAAGCTCTACCTCGGGTTCCAGAACCTCAAGGAGTACGCCACCAACAGCGAGAAGAGCCCGATGGACTCGATTGAAGTGTTCTATTCAATTCCGTACGTGCTCAGGGGCAACATCGCCAACGCCGACAGGTTAATATACCTCCTCATGCTGTCGCTCTATTTCGCCGGGCTGACCACCATCATAGTCCTCATAGAGATGGGCAGCCAGATACTCTCCGAGGTCATGCAACTTGGAAGGAGCAGAAGCCTGACGCTGGTGGCACTCCTCGGCCTTGTGCTCTCCGCAACGATGGTCATAGGCGACATCAGGACAATGTTCGTCGTGGTGCCCTTCAGCGTCGGTGCAATAATAGCCGCGGTCGAGGCATACCCGCTTCTCTCGGAGGAACTTGCACACAACAAAGGGGCGGTGGCTGGCATAATGGTTGTCCTCTTCCTCATGGGACTGCTCACGCTGTACTACGCGCTCAGGGCACCGAGCACCACCGTCAAGATAGGCGCACTCCTCGGTCTCGTCCTCCTCGTGCCGGTGTTTATGAACAGCATGCTGATGAAGACCCGCCGCTGACTCTTTCCTTTATTCAAAAATTTTTTAAAGACCCTTCCCAATCGGTTTTAGAACGCTTATGGGAGGTCTGAAAAATGGGAGACAAGACCAAGGTTCAGGTTAGCAAGCTCAAGCCGGGAAGGTACATCCTCATCGATGGAGAGCCCTGCAGGATCGGCAACATAACCGTTTCCTCGCCCGGAAAGCACGGCTCAGCCAAGGCCAGGATCGAGGCCGTTGGAATCTTCGACGGCAAGGTCAGGAGCATCGTCAAGCCCACCAGCGCAGAGGTTGACGTTCCGATCATCGACAAGAGAACCGCCCAGATCATCGCCATGACCCCTGACACCGTCCAGATCATGGACATGGAGACTTACGAGCTCTACGACGTCCCCCTTGAGACCGGCGTTGCCGACGAGATAAGGGATCAGCTCAGGGAGGGCATCAACGTCGAGTACTGGGAGACCCTCGGCAGGATCAAGATAATGAAGCTCAAGGGCGAGTGAGCCCCCTTCTACCTTTTAACTCCCCAGACTTTTCTCGGAAAGTTAAAAGTCGGGAGCCCCGCTCGCGAGCATTACACCTTCCGCTTTCAGCGAGAGTTCAAAAAGAGAAAAGAGCTGATTTAAGACAGCCAGCGCGGCAATCAGCCGTACAGCAGTTTTCCACTCTTGGGGTCGAAGATGTACATCCTGTCCGTCCTCGGTCTCCAGTAGACCTCCTCCCTGCCCCTCTCCACACCTTCCGGAAGCCTGAGTATGAGCTCCACACCGCCATAGGCGATGTGACCGTAGCTCTCCACGCCGAGCTTCTCAATACCGAGGAGGCTGCCCCTCACAAAGCCATCCTTCGGTTCGGGACTGACTTCAACGTGCTGGGGCCTGAAGCCGAGAACCGCGGTGCCGCGGACGTCTATGCTGGCGGGCAGTTCCAGCACGAACTCCCCGGCATCGAAGAGCACCCTTCCGTCCCTCTCCCAGACCTCGCCTTTCACGAGGTTCATGGGCGGGCTTCCCACGAACGTTGCAACGAAGGTGTTGGCGGGTTTGTAGAAAATCTCATCCGGCGTGCCCACCTGCTGGAGAACGCCCTTATCCATGACCGCTATCCTGTCTGCCATCGTCATCGCCTCAACCTGGTCATGGGTCACGTAGATGGTGGTTATCCCGAGGTCGTAGCTGAGGAGCTTTTTGAGCTCGAAGCGCATCTGGGTTCTTATCTTGGCGTCGAGGTTGCTAAGCGGCTCGTCGAGCAGGAACACCTCCGGTTCTCTCACGAGTGCCCTGGCAAGGGCCACACGCTGCTGCTGACCGCCGCTCAGTTCGCTCGGCTTTCGGTTGAGGAGGTCGGCTATTCCAAGGAACTCGGCTACCTCCCTGACGCGCCGTATCCTCTCCTGCTTCGGGACCTTCCACATCCTCAGCGGAAATTCTATGTTGCCGAAAACCGTCATGTGCGGATAGAGCGCATAGCTCTGGAAGACCATGGCGGTGTTCCTCTTGGTGGGGTCTATCTCGTTGACCAGCTGGTCGCCTATCCATATTTCCCCTTCGGTGGGTGTTTCGAGGCCGGCTATCATCCTGAGTGTCGTCGATTTTCCGCACCCGCTTGGCCCCAGGAGCACCATGAACTCCCCGTCCCTAACCTCAAGGTTCAGTCTGTTGACAGCGACCACTTCGCCAAACTTCTTGGTAACTTCCTTAAGCAGAACCCTCGCCATCAGCCTTTCCCTCCCGTAATGACTATACCCCTAATGAGATACCTGTTCAGCACGAGGAAGAGCAGTATCGTGGGTGCCGAAGCCACCAGCGAGCCCGCTATGATGGGGGTGTACTCCGTCCACATGCTCCTCTGGAAGGCAAAGCTGAGACCGACCGGCAGGGTGAAGTTTTCTGGCGAACGGAGGAAGATGAGCGGTCCGATGAAGGCGTTCCATGAACCGAGGAACTGGTAAACAGCGACCGCACCGAGGGCGGGCTTGGCCAGCGGCAGGGCTATGTAGAAGAACGCCTTTATCGGACCGCACCCATCCAAGCGGGCGGCTTCAAATATCTCGTTGGAGAGCGAGGTGAAGTACTGCCTCATGAGGAAGATGCTCGACACGTTCACTATTCCCAGCAGTGCCAGTCCGAAGATGTTGTCTATGAGGCCGAGCTTGTACATGATGATGTAGTTCGGAACCAGCGTGACGAACATTGGGATCATGAGGAGCGAGAGCAGTGCGGAGAAGATCACGTCCTTCCCCGGGAATTTGAGCCTGGCGAAGGCGTAGCCGGCCATACTGGTGAAGAGCACGTTGCCCGCGACTATCAGTCCCGCGTAGAGAGCAGTGTTGCGGATCCAGCGCGGGAACAGGTCGAGCCTGAAGAGCTTCTGGTAGTTTTCAAGCGTGAATGGGTTGGGAACCCACTCGGGGGGATAGGCAGAGGCCTGTGCCCACGTCATGAAGGAAGCGACAAGTGACCTGATGAAGGGCATCAGATAGACCAGTGCAAAGGTTATCAGCACGGCGTAGGTTATGGCAATCCAGATACGTCGGATGAGCCTCTCCTTCTCCTTCGGGGTCATCTCATAGCCCTCCCGTACTTCTTCTGGAATAGGTAGGTGGTCGTGAATATTATCGCGAACAGGAACCAGCTTTTGGCCGCGGCAACGCCGGGACGTATCCTGGTGAACGCTTCGTTGTAGATATCCAGCGCAACGGTGTAGCCTGCCCCTCCCGGGCCGCCGTTGGCCCCCGCCATTATCCACGCGAGGTCGAACATCTGGAGGGCTCCTATGAGCCCCATGACCACGACGTAGACGACCATCGGCCTGAGCATCGGGATCGTTATGAAGAAGAACCTCCTTATCGGGCCCGCACCGTCGAGCATTGCCGCCTCGTATATCTCCTTTGGAATAGCCTGCATTGCCGCCAGGAAGGACACCATGAAGTGGCCGCTGGTTCCCCAGATGGCGACGGTGGCTATGGCAAACAGGAGGTAGTCCTTGCTGTTTATCCAGTCCACCGGCTCAAAGCCCGGGATTACGTGGGCCAGGACGTAGTTTATGTAGCCATTCTTCATGAAGAGCCATATGAATATCAGCGCCACTATGACCGAGGAGGTCGTCGCAGGCAGGAAATAGGAGACCTTGAAGAACTGCTGTCCCCTGATCTTCTGGTTGGCAAAGGAAGCCAGCACTATTGCCAGGAAGGTCTGGATGGGCACGACGATGAGTGTGTAGAGCAGGATGTTCTTCAGGCCGGTGTAGAAGGGCACTAGAAGATAGGGAGCTCCATGAAGCCCCCTGATCAAGTCCCTTATCACGATCTCAAAGTTTTGAAGCCCGACGAACTGCATCTCGCCTATGTAGTCCCACTTGAAAAAGCTCAGATAGAAGGCAAAGAACATCGCGAAGTAACCAAAAACCAGGTTCAGAATAACGGCGATCGAGATGAGAGTTAATCCGGCTACAATCTCCTTATTCCTAGCCTTCTCGTAAAAGGAAGAAAAAGACGAAAACATGTTCTCACCTCAGCTGCTCAGCTCTTCCTGAACGACCTGCTTCATAACCTCAATGGCCTCGTCCACGCTCATCTCACCCCTCATCGCTGCGGCCATTGCATCGCTGAACTTGCCCTCAAGCGGTCCGGACTTCGGGCCCCAGAGGAAGACTATCATCTGGTCGTACTTGAAGGAGAGGGTCTTCTTGTGCTGCGGCCACATGTCGGGATCGTTCTCGAAGCCCTTTATGCTGGGCAGGGTCTGGCCACCCTTGACGACGAGCTCCTTCTGTCCCTCCGGCCCGAGGAGGAACTCAACGAACTTCCAGGCCTCCTGCGGGTGCTCCGTCTTGGCGTTTATTCCCAGAATGACGGTGTAGACCATGGTCACCCTTCCGTTCTTTCCGGCAGGAACGGGAGCGATGTCCCATTCCTCACCGTACTTGAAGTCGGGGAACTGGTCGGCGAGGAAGGGGATCATCCAATTTCCGCTGATGACCATTCCAACCTCCTGCTGGCCGAAGGCGTCACCAAGCCAGCCCGCCCCGACGTCGCTCGGCTGGACAACGTACGGGGTAAGTCCCTGGTTCTCCCTCTCTATCTTGCCCTTCCTGTAAAGGTCGATGTACCACGTGAGGGTCTCCTTTACGACCGGGTTGTCAAACCAGGAGGCATCCTCGGGCTTCTCGAACCATGGCTTGGGGGCACCGTTGCTGACCGCCACAGGGACGTACCTGTTAAATCCTCCGAGGTATATGGCCAGTCCGGGCTTTCCTGTCTTGTCGGCTATTATCCTGGCGTACTCCTCAAGCTCCTCCCAGGTTTCGGGCGGCCTGGTGAGACCCGCCTGCTCGAAGAGCTTCTTGTTGTAGAAGAGGGCCAGCATGCTCCAGTCCTTCGGCAGGCCGTAGAGCTTCCCGTCCTTCATGAAGGGCTCCAGCAGGAACGGATAGAACTGGTCAATGAAGCTCTGGTCGGCGAGGTCGGATATCGGATAGAGGGCGCCCTTGTCGATGAATATCGGGGCCCAGGCACTGTCAACGTAGAAGACATCTGGGGCAACTCCAGCACCGTAGGATGCCAGAATGTTCTCATGGAACATCTGGGTGATGACCTCGTACTTGATGCCGATGTTGGGGTTCTGCTCCTCGAAAGCTTTAATCATCTTCTCGTAGTTCTTCATCTCGGTTTCTCCTGCGCTCCAACCGGCGAACCTTACGAAAACCTTTTCCTGCACCTGCGTCTCGACCTTGGTCTCGGTTTTGACCTTGGTCTCCGTGACGGTAGCCGGCGTTTGGGTTCCGGTCTGCCCTCCGCCGCCGATGCACCCGGCAGCCACTACTGCCAAAAGCAGAACAAAAACCAAAAGACCACCAGCAAGGACTTTTTTCATACCTCCTCACCCCTCGACATACGTGCATGGAATAATATGGGCATTCAATGTTTATACTACAATACTATTATATAAACCTTACTGAATTAGTATCCAATATATTTAAATAGTATTGAAGCTCAAAAATACGTAGTAGCAGTGACCTGTGGAGGGGTGCAAATGGAAAATTATGCTTTTTTGATTGAAAAACTGCAGGAACTCGGGCTCACCAAAAGGGAGGCTGAGGTTTACCTCACGATCCTCGTAAAGGACGGGGCCACCGTGAAGGAGCTTCTTGAGTCCCTCGACATTCACCAGCCACAGCTCTACAACATCATCCAGAGCCTGATACGTAAGGGATTCATCAGGGCATCCGCCGGAAGGCCGAGGGTCTATACGGCGAGCGATATAGGCGCCCTCATCGACATCCAGAAGATGAAGTTTGACCTCCTCAGGAGCGTCCTCCAGGAGGAACTTATGAAGATCAAGGGGAGAACCGAGGAAGAGGGGCCCTACATTTCGCTTGTGAGGAGCCTGGAGGGCGTCTTGGCAAGCGTTATAGAGGTAATAAACTCCGCGGAGGTCGAGATCAGAGCCGAGCTTCCCTATCCTGTCTTCAGGGAGCTCAAACCCTACCTGCTGGGGGCCCTCCAGAGGGGAGTGAACCTGTACCTTCTGGTTTATCCTACCATAGGCACCCCGGAGGAGTTCGAGAGGTTCAGGGACCAGGTCAAGATACGAACCTTTGATCTCGGGAACTTCCTCCTCGTCATATCTGACCTCTCAAGTGCGGTTTACTCAAAACGGCGCTTCTTCAGCGTCCCCAAGCTTCCGATCTCCAGCAACGAGATCTACGGGTACGTGATACAGGAAAAAGACCTCCTCCTCAGGCTTCTCAACATCCACAACAACCTCTGGCTCAAGTCAAAGGAGGTCATGGGCTGGATTCCCAGGGCCGAGCTGTATCCCAAGGTATTCATCGAGTTCTCGATGGCGCTCAACGAGCTTGAGACCCTGTTGAAGCTTGGCTACACCCCCACGGTGACCGTGGAGGGCAGGGACGTTAAGAGCGGCTACCCCGTGAGCATCACCGGAAAGGTGCGTTCGATAAACCGTTTCGGGATAGTCAGCAACTTCGTCCTCGAAAGCGAGAACGGAACCTTTACCGTCGGGGGTTTTGATGCAGAGGTGGAGGACATCGAGGCACAGAGGGTTGTCATCAGGGAGATAAAGAAATAAGGTGGCAGCGATGTCAAGGATAGCACTGATATGGGACTTCGATGGGGTTCTCGTTTACACGCCCCACGAGGAGGCCTGGAGAAAGGCGGCGGAGATCTACGGGGCCAAAATCGACCATGAGTTCTACGTGAGGTACGTCTCAGGGAAGCCGCGCTACGAGGGTGCTCACAACATACTGGAGCTGACGGGCATCTACGAGCGCTACGGTGCCGACAGCGAGGAAGAGAGGAAGAAACTCCTCACGGAGTTCGCCGAGTTCAAGAACAGGATGGTCAACGAGATGTTCGACAGGGGGGAGTACGAGGTCAACCATGGGGCCGTAGAGTTTCTGATGAGGGCAAGGGAACTGGGAATACCGAGCGCCCTGGCTTCCGCCTCAAAGAACGCCCCGAGGCTGGCGGAAAAGGTCAGGGTTGGGGATAAGAGGCTGATAGACCTCTTCGATGTCAACGTCAGCGGCATGGCACCCAGCAAGAAGGAGGTATTCCGGCTGGCAAGGGAAAAGCTCGTGAAAATGTTCCCGGAGGTGGAGTCCTTCTTCGTAGTTGAGGATGCCCCCGCGGGCGTGAAGGCCGCCAAGGAGCTCGGAATGCTTGTTCTGGGATACGAAAGAGAGGCGGAGCTCGAGGGGGCAGACCTGAGGTTCAGGGACTTTGAGGAGGTCTCCATCGAGCGGCTGTTAGGGCTGAGCGAAGGGAAGGAGGGGGGCTGATGAAGTTTCGGTTTAAGCTCTCCCGGTATTCACCCGAAGAGGAAGCGGTCTACGGGACGATACTGACCTTGGGAAACGGGCACCTCGGTGTTCGGGGCGAAGTTGAGCTTGAACCAACGGTATACGGCACGACCATAGCGGGTGTTTATGATGATGCCCCTTACTTCTACCGTGAAATAGTCAACGCCCCCAGGGTCGTGGGCCTTCAGCTGATGTTCAACGGTGAGCCCCTAAACCTGAGCACCCACAGAATTCTGCGCTACGAGAGGGAGCTGGACATAAAAAAAGGAACCCTGAAAACGTGGGTGGAGCTTGAAACCAAAAAAGGTGTTAGAATCGGCTATGAGAGCACGCGGATAGTCCACGGAAGGAGAAAAAACCTTGTTATTATGAAGTTCAAATTTAAGGCCAGTCAGGACGGTCTCCTCACGATACTGAGCCCTATAGAGCTCGACACGGCCAATCCCTCCTACAGGGGGGAGATACTCGTTAGGCACTATTCCGTGGAGGAGGTGGACTGCGATGGAGAGGGAGTGTATGCCCACGTCAGGACGCTGGACGGGAGGTACCACGTGGGCATAGCCAGCTCAATCTTCACCCCCGTGAAGCACGAGAGGAGCACCGTAAAGAGCACCAGGCTCATAGGAGAGGTTCTAACGCTGAACGTTGAGGGTAGAAGAGAGTACGAGTTCGTGAAATACGTCGTCGTGTCTTCCAGCGGCGGAAACGACATGAAGAGTGCCGTTCTTGAGGAGCTCCGGGGGAGCAAACGGGCGGGTTTTGAACAGCTATACGAGGAACACGTGAGCCACTGGGACAGGATCTGGGAGAGGGCCTGGGTGGACATAGAGGGCGACGAAGATGCCGAGAGGGGGCTTGCGTTCAGCCTCTTCCATCTGGTGCAGTCGCTTCCCCACGACAGCAGCATATCACTGACCGCGAGGGGGATACACGGCTTTGGCTACCGTGGGCACGTCTTCTGGGACACCGAAATCTACGCACTCCCGTTCTTCATGGCAACGATGCCCGAGGAAGCCCGGAGGATGCTCGTTTACAGGTACAACAACCTCAATGCAGCCAGGGAAAATGCGAGGCTCAACGGCTACGAGGGCGCGCAGTTT
This sequence comes from Thermococcus coalescens, assembly GCF_055392585.1. Taxonomy (NCBI): domain Archaea; kingdom Methanobacteriati; phylum Methanobacteriota; class Thermococci; order Thermococcales; family Thermococcaceae; genus Thermococcus; species Thermococcus coalescens. Next base: position 2,088,270 of record NZ_AP043764.1, on the reverse strand, counting down.
CCGTGGGAATCGGCCGACGACGGCAGAGAAGCAACACCCTCCCTCGTGCCGCTGGACATGAGGGGGGAGAGGATGGTGAGGATATACACCGGGGAGGAGGAGCACCACATAACGGCAGACATAGCCTACACCGTTGACCTCTACTACCGCCTTACCGGGGACGAGGAGTTCATGACCCGCCACGGGCTTGAGATCATCCTGGAAACGGCGCGCTTCTGGGCGAGCAGGGTGAGGTACGACGATGAAAGGGGCTACGTGATAGAGAGGGTCATCGGGCCGGATGAGTACCACGAGCACGTCAACAACAGCTTCTTCACCAACCTGATGGCCAGGCACAACCTGCTCCTCGGAGTCTCGTACTTCAGAGAGGGCCTTGGAAAGGACAGGTGGAGGGAGGTCATCGAGAGAACCGGGGTGACCGAGGGAGAAGTTCAGAAATGGCTTGAGATAGCTGAAGGGCTGTACATCCCACCTCAAACCGGTGACGGGGTTTACGAGGAGTTCGACGGGTATTTTGCACTGAGGGACTACACGGTTGACCCCTACGGCCTGGGGGAGGGAAGACTGCCGGAGGAGATAAGGAGAGACCTCGGCAGAACCCGACTCATCAAGCAGGCGGACGTCATAGCCGCCCAGTACCTCCTGAAGGACTGGTTTGACCTGGACACCATCAGGAGGAACTTCGAGTACTATATCGTCAGGACAACCCACGCGTCTTCACTCTCAATGCCCACCTACGCCATAGTCGCGTCGTGGCTCGGGGACATGGAGCTCGCGTACGACTACTTCATGAAGTGCGCCTACATAGACCTGAAGAACATCTACGGGAACACCGCGGACGGGTTCCACCTGGCAACCGCCGGAGGTCTGTGGCAGATACTCTTCAGGGGCTTTTGCGGTGTCGATTTCAAGGGAGACACGCTGAAGATCAGCCCGAACCTCCCGGAAAAATGGGGGTCAGTGAGGCTGAGGTTCTTCTTCAGGGGCTCGTGGCTTGAGCTGAGGGTGAAGCACGGCGAAGTCCGCATAAAGATGTTAGAGGGCACGAAACCGATACATGTGGAAGCCTTCGGAAGTGGAGCGGTTCTTCAGCCGGGGGGAGAGGCCGTACTCCGGCCCTAGCCCCCACAAAGGTTTTTAATCGTGCCCTCAGAAATCTCCCCGGTGGGAGGGATGGAGTTCCTTTACACGTACGAGACGCTCAAGCTTGAATTTCCGCTCTCCGAGCCGGAAAGGGCAATGTTCGTAATCCTGGGCATCCCCTTTGATGGGACAACCAGCTTTAAGCCCGGGGCGAGGTTCGGGCCAACCCTGATCAGGCATGCTACCCTCAACCTTGAGAGCTACATCCTCGACTATGATGTTGACATATCCGAGCTCCCCATAGCGGACATAGGGGACATCGCCGTCGTCGCAGGAGACCCCCGGAAGACTGCAGACAGGGTCAGGGAGACCCTTGAAGAGCTCAAACGGATAAACCCCAACGCCCTGCCGATACTCCTCGGCGGCGAGCACTCCCAGACCCTCGGGGCCGTTGAGGCGCTTAGGCCGGCCAGCTACGTCGTCTTCGACGCCCACCTAGATCTGAGGGACAGCTACGAGGACAACCCCTACAACCACGCCTGCGTGGCGAGGAGGGTAGGGGAGCTCGGAATAAGGGAAGCGATGTTTGGGATAAGGAGCGGGACGAGGGAAGAGGTCATCTACGCAGAGGAGAACGGAATCCCGTGGGTGCACGCGAGGGATTACGACTTCGATGCCTTCGTCGAACTGGTGAAGCCACTCCCCGAGCCGGTGTACCTCTCGATTGACATAGACGTCTTCGACCTTTCGCTCGTCCCATCAACCGGAACCCCCGAGGCCGGCGGACTGGACTTCTGGGAAGTCGTGGAGGCCATGGAGTGGCTCGTGGAAAACAAGAGCATAGCGGGCTTTGACATAATGGAGGTCGGCGGGGAGAACCTGGGTGACATCACTGCCCTGACGGCTGCGAAGCTCCTCTTCCACTTCCTAGGAGCGAGGGGCAGTCTCTAGCAATCATTGTTTCTTTTAAGGATCACAACAAATTGAAAAAGAAAAATCAGGAAGCTTTCAGCTCGTGCTTCCTCTTCTCGTAGCTCTTCATCCTGTCCTGCACTGTCTCGGTTTCAAGCAGCTTCGTCCTGAGGAACGGCAGCCACAGGGTCTCCGTTATGACGGATGCAAGGACGACTATGACCGTGGTGGCCAGGATAACATCGCCCCAGTACACGCTGAGCTCGCCACCGGGGTACTTCATCGCGAGGGACAGGGGGAGTGCCGCCAGGGCGGAGGGCACTATGCCCCTGGGCCCTTCGAGGGCTATGAAGAGATATTCCCTTGGATCCCACCATTTGAGAAGGGGAAGCGCTGCGAGGGGCCTCGCAACCACCATGATGAAGAAGGCCACAAGGATGCCCTTCAGGATATTTCCGGTCAGGAGGTCGAGATTCAGGCTGGCCCCAAGGAGCACGAAGATAAACACCGTGGCTATAGCTGCGAGGCTCTCGTTGAACTCGACCTCCTTCTCCACCGCCCTGAGCACTCTGTCCATGATGGCGGGGTTCTCCCTTTTTCCTATTATTTTGTAGTTCCCGAGGACTATCCCAGTGACCGTTGCGACGAGGTACCCGGAGGCCTGGAGGGACTCCCCGAGGAAGAAGCCGGTGAAGGCCAGGAGGAGCGAGAATATCTCTATCTCCGGGAACTCAAATATGGAGGTTCTCTTGATGAACCAGTAGCCGAACATTCCAAGAACGAAGCCAACCGCTATGGACACCACGACCTCGTAAAGGAAGTACAGGAAGGCCCCACCGTAGAGGCCGGCCACCGAACTCAGTGAGGCAAAGATACCGCCGCTGGCCTGGGGAACGAACATCGCTATCGCGACGGTTGTCAGGACTATGCCGAGGGGGTCGTTGAATATGGACTCCGTTACTATGGTCGTCTCGATGTCCTGCTTAACCCTGTGCTGGCGGAAGAGGGGTATCAGCGTCGCCGGGTCAGTGGCACTTATTATGGCGCCGAAGAGGAAGCCGACAAGAAACGGGGCATCAAAGACCCATGAAAAGAACCATGCAGAGAGAAGAGCCGTTACCAGAAGTCCGACCGTGTCGAGAGTCACTATCGTGCTCATGTTCCTTTTTAGCATCCTCCAGCTCAGATTGTGCCCCTTGGTAAAGAGTATCATCACCAGCCCAAAGACCCTGACGTAGTCAAAGAGCTCATGCGCAACTTCCCTCGGCACCCACATGGTTATCGGGCCAAGAACCATTCCGAATACTATGAAGAGAGGAACGTAGGATATGTTGAACCGTCTGCTGAGAAGCATTGAGATTATACCCGCACCGAGTACCGCTATGAGCACCCTCGCTATAACATCCGTTGGTACCATTGGAATCTCCCCCGTTCTTTGGCCGGGGTTCTACGGGGAATATTTAAACGTTTGGTCTGTTTGGCACTCTCAGGCGCGGCAGATTGGCTGGTACAATGCTCTAAATGTTACTTTCATGCCCATTGAAGCCAGCAAACCCATGAACGGACATCGATCGAAGGAAACGTGCTCATTTCCGCACACGCCCTGGCTGAGAGAGTATGTTGACGGCCCCACTCTCCGAGCTTACAGGGGCGTTTTCGAGGGGTTTCTTCATCGAATAGGGATACTCCCACTTAGTCACCAGCAGAATTCCTGTAACGAAGCCAAGAACCTCCATAACAACGTCCTGGGTTTTGTTCTGGAGCGTCTCGTAGAGCCAGGGCATACCCGGCTGGAGTAGTACCTCAAAGAACTCCCAGGCCACCCCAACCAGAACCAAGGCAGACAGACTTATTGAGACTATCCTCAATGGACTCCAGTTTAGATTGTATGTCCTCGACGATTCCAGGACAACCTCATTGAATATCGTCCAAGTAACCAGCCCGCCCAGGTAGTGGCTCGGTATGTCGGCGCCCCTCCACACCTGGTTGTAAAGGTCAAGTCGCAGAAAAGGCACGTTCAGAAAAGTTATGTGTGCGGCCATGAAGATCGCAAAGAGCGTGTAGATACCATCGTTGTAGAATGGACTGACCCACGGCCATATTCTCCTGCTTGGATGGGGGTGCACCTTCCGGACAATACCGGGGACGAAGAGGGCAAGAAGTCCTGCGGAGGCACTGACTATCTGGTCAAACTTACCGTACATGAGGGCGCTGATGAGTCCGAAGAAGACGATGGCCCTGGCGACCGTAATGATTCCCCTTTCCCACGTCCACATCGAAAACTCCCCCACCGTACTTCATAATCCGCAAGTCCTTATATACCTTCCTGCAAAGAGAGATTTTCAACTCAAACTTAATAAACCGAAGTACAAACTTACACGGAGGTTGGATGGAACGTATCGGGATAAACGTGATAATTGGTACAATGTTCTAAACGTTGCCTCGATGTCCCGTTAGGCCCACAAAGTCTTAAATAGAACTTTTTTCATCTTTCAGAATTGGTGATCGCCATGGAAGTCGAGTCCGCCCTTGAGAGCTTCCACTCACTCACTCTGACCGATATCATGCCCCGGTTCGAGACGATGCCCATAGTCACCGCGGATGCCGACCTGCTCAGCGTCCTCAAGATACTGAGGAGCAGGCACCATGTCTGGGTCGTTGACAGCAGGGAGAACATGAAGCTCGTGGGCGTCATCAGGTACATCGACGTTATAGACGTCCTTCTTCCCCCTGAGGCCCACAAGTTCAAGCTGGGGATGACCAGCAAGATAATGCGCTCGATGCTCGGCGGCGCCACCAAGGCGGAGGACGTCGCTGAGAGGCACGTGCTCACGATAGACAAAGACGCCACCGTTCTCGACGCCCTGATGAAGATGCGCAAGTACAGAATACAGGTGCTGGCCGTCGTGAAGGACGGAAAGCTGGTCGGCGAGGTGAGCCTGCGCATACTGATAGACGAGCTGCTGAGACTGCTCCGGGTGGGTGGCGCGCAATGGAAACGGTGACCTGGCTCCTGTTCGCCATAGGAATATCCCTGATCCTGGCGAAGATAGGGGACAGCATAATAGAGAGGCTTGAGCTACCGGGCGTTCTTGGAGAGCTCCTTATGGGGATGATCCTCGGAAACCTCGTCTATTTTGGGATGGTCGCTCCCCAGTACCTCCCGATAGTCAGCGGAGAGGGCTTTACCACAGATTTGACCGTCGTTTCCAACTTTCTGGCCAAGCTGGGCATAATATTCCTGCTGTTCCTCGGTGCCCTCGACGCTGACATCGAGCAGCTTAAGAAAACCGGACTCACCGCAACGGTCTCCACCCTCCTGGGAGTCTTTGTGCCGCTCTTCATAGGCTGGTTTGCCCTCATGGAGATGGGATACCCGAGCAGGGAAGCCTTCGCGGGGGGTGTCCTGCTGACGGCCACGAGCATCGGGCTGACGGTCAGGGTAATGATGGACTTGGGCGTGCTCAAGAGTGAGGTCGGAGCCGCTTCGCTCAGCGCGAGTGTTATGGACGACTTTCTCGGCATAGCGCTCGTCATATTCGCCGTTGGAAGCGGGAGCCTTATAGAACTGAGTGAAAAAATAGTGGCCTTCTTCGTGATAACCGGCGTCCTCTGGTGGTTCCTCGTTGAGCACTACATAAAATTCGCCGAGAGGCTGCACGTCGAGAAGGGCATACTGGGAACCGTTCTTGGCATGATGTTTCTCTTCGCGGCCCTCGCCGAGGGCTGGTTTGCGGCCGCCATCGAAGGAGCGTTTATGATGGGCCTCGTGCTCTCAAAGCTCCCCGAAGGAAAGCGCATCATGGAGGACGTAAAGGCCATAGGCTACGGCCTGCTCATACCCTTCTTCTTCGTCCACACTGGAGCGATGTTGAACCTTACGGTATTTGAGAACGCGAAGGCCCTCGTTCTGGCCGCAGTGCTGACCGTCATAGCGGTCTTTGGAAAGGTCGCCGGAAGGGGATTCGGGGCATGGATAACGGCCTGGGGAAGGGGAAGGGCGTTCCTTTTCACCAGGGAGAACTTCTGGATGTCCCTCCAGATGGGTATAGGCTCGGTTCCGAGAACGGAGGTCGCCCTCGTTGACCTCATGGTGGCAATACACGGGGGCGCGATCAGCCCACAGCATGCCCCGGAGTTCATAGCGGCGACGCTGATATTTATAACGGTCTCGGTGCTGATAACGCCGCCCCTGCTCAAATGGGCGTTCAAGAGAGAAATCGAGGAGAGCAGGAGTACAAAAGCGGCCCAGAAGGTCGAGAGGATACAGGCAACCAAAGAAAAGATAAGGGAAATAAAGGGCTCATCCTGAGCCTTTTCCTTTACAATCAGCCGAAGAATGCTCCCATGGCGCTCATTTCCTCTTCGCTCATGGACTTTATCCTGAACTCAGGCATCTTGGGGAGAAGAGCCTCGTACTCCTCTCCTGTTATCTCCTCGACCCGCCCGTTCTTGATGTGGTAGAACATGCCGTAGTCCGGGTCGCGGTACGCAACGAGGAACTCCCCAACCTCAACGTCATCGAAGCTCACGAAGATTACGTTACCCCCGGTGTAGGGCTTCCTGCACTTGAACGGGAAGCTTGAGGAGTTAAGCATCGCGTCTCCAAGGGCCTGGTTGGCCTTTTCCCCGTTTATCTCGGTCCAGAACTTTCTGCCTTCAAAGTCGCCCTCAACGACGATGAGGAACCTCTTCCCATCGAGCTCGACGATGGGGGCACCTTTCTGCGCGAGTATCCTAAAGAGCTCACCTATGGTCTCGGCATTTCTGAGGGAAGCAACAAATCCTTCAACCTTCATAGTCCCACCAGAGACCCTTCCGCGTGAAGGGTATAAAAGCTTAAGCTTTTTATTTGTGATGCCCATACCCCATTGATGACATCGAAACGCGGCTATCTGAAAAAGTGGGGGGTTGTCATCGCTTTTTCCATCCTGGCCGGCCTAGTGGGTGGCCTGGGTGCGATAGTCTTCAGGGTGTTCATAGGCATCGTTCACGGGTTTTTCTTCGGGTGGTTGCTCCCGAACGTCTCTTACAGAGTGGGGGGCTTCAACCTTGGATACATACTCCTCCCAACCCTCGGCGCGTTCATAGTCACGTTCTTCGTGATAAAATGCCCTGAAATCAAGGGGAACGGTATCCCTGAGGTCATAGAGGCGGTCATATTTAAAGGCGGCAACATCCCAGGAAAGTTTGCCGTTCTGAAAACGGTGGCCACGGCCATAACCATAGGCTCCGGGGGAAGCGTCGGGCGCGAAGGGCCAATAGGGTTCATAGGTGCGGCCTTAACGTCAATCCTAGCGCGCTGGTTTGACCTGTCTAAGGAAATGAGGAAGCTCCTCGTGACCTGCGGCCTGGCGGCAGGTATAGCGGGCACCTTCAACACCCCGCTGGCGGGGGCGATGTTCGCCCTTGAGGTCGTCTACATGGGAGCATTTTCGATAAACCTCGTGCCAATATTCATCGCAGCCGTCACCGGCAACGCGATCACCCTGGCCGTTCTCAACAGGGCGGTGGAGATAGATATTCCGGGCGGAATAGGACACACACTCTTCGAACTCCCCCTGTTCTTTCTCCTTGGACTGTTTCTCGGCGTTCTCGCCGCGTTCTATGCCCGGTTCCTTTACGGGATGGTGGATAGGTTCTCGAAGGCCAGAGCGCCCGAGATTATGAAGCCCGCGATAGGCGGCTTCGGTGTCGGTGTTCTCGGGATGCTGTTCCCGGCGTACGGCATATTCGGGATAGGCTACGAAGGCATGAGGATGGCGTTCTACGGGGAGCTGGCGATAGGGCTCCTTATAATTCTCGGGCTGGTTAAGATGCTGGCCACCGCCCTGACCCTCGGCTCCGGACAGAGCGGCGGTGTCTTCGCCCCAAGCCTCTACATAGGGACGATGTTCGGAGCGGCCTTCGGCCAGGTCGTGAGCACCCTCCTGCCGGCCCACGCCTCCAGTCCCTCCGTCTATGCCCTCGCTGGGATGGCAGCCTTTTTCAGCGGCATGACGCAGGCACCCCTTACCCAGATACTCATGGTCACCGAGCTGACGAGGAGCTACACCGTTCTCCCGCCGGTGATGACCTCCGCAACCATAGGCTTCCTCACGGCGAGGTTCTTCCTCAAGGGGGAGTCCATCTACACCCTCAAGCTCACCAGAAAGGGCTACCATGTAACGACGGGAAAACCGGTCATCCTTGAGACGATATCCGTCGGGGAGATAATGACGGTGAACCCCATCTACGTCACCGAGGAGCAGACCCTCTTTGACGTGGAGCACCTGATAGGGGAAACCGGACACGACTGCTTCCCCGTGGTCAATGGGAACATGGAAGTGGTGGGAATAATCGGCATAAAGGACATCCTGAAAAAGCCCCCCAGCGTTAAGAGGATGCCGGTGAAGCGCTTCCTCCGCCGCCCCTACGGAGTAACGTATCCGACGGAAACCGCTGAGGATGCCTTTGAAAAGCTCATGGCCTACGACCAGAACCTCCTGCCCGTGCTGGAAAGTCCCAAGAGCAGGAAGCTCGTCGGGGTCGTGACAAAGAGGGACATATACCGCGCCTACTACCGCGGCTTGGAGGGTATGTACATAGAATGAGGTGATTCCATGCACGTAGATGCAGACCTTCATATACACTCCCGCTACTCGAAGGCCGTCTCAAAATCCATGACCGTTCCAAACCTCGCCGAGAACGCCAGGTTCAAGGGGCTCGGCATAGTTGGGACGGGGGACATACTCAACCCGAAGTGGGAGGAGGAACTGTTGAGGTACGCCGAGAAGGTCAGCGAAGGAACCTACGAAAGAAAAGGAATCCGCTTCCTCCTTACGGCCGAGGTTGAGGACAGCAGAAGGGTGCACCACGTCCTGATCTTTCCGAGCATCTCCACCGTCAGGGAGATGAGGGAGGAGCTGAGAAAGTACTCTGGGGACATAGAGACCGAGGGGAGACCGAGGGTCAGCCTTTCAGCGGCGGAAATAGCGGACATCGCCAATGAACTCGGTGTCCTGATAGGGCCGGCGCACGCCTTTACACCCTGGACAGCCCTCTACAAAGAGTACAACAGCCTCAGGGAGGCATACCAAGGGGCGAAGGTTCATTTTCTTGAGCTAGGTCTCTCGGCGGATTCGGAGATGGCGGACAGGATAAAGGCCCACCACTCCATGACATATCTCAGCAACAGCGACGCCCATTCCCCTATGCCCCACCGCCTCGGGAGGGAGTTCAACCGCTTTGAAGTGAAGGAAGCGACATTCGAGGAGATACGGAAGGCCATTCTAAAGAGGGGAGGCAGAAAGATCGTCCTCAACGCCGGCCTTGACCCGAGGCTGGGCAAGTACCACCTTACGGCATGCTCCCGCTGCTATGCCAAATATTCTCCTGAGGAGGCGAGGGGGTTCAAGTGGAAATGCCCGAAGTGCGGCGGCAGAATAAAGAAGGGTGTTCACGACAGGATCCTTGAGCTGGCCGACACGGAAGAGAGGCCGAGGGACAGGCCGCCCTACCTCCGCCTGGCTCCCCTAGCTGAGATAATCGCCATGGTCATAGGGAAGGGAGTCGAAACGAAGGCCGTGAGGTCTATCTGGGAGCGCTTTTTGAAGGAGTTCGGGAGCGAAATACGGGTTCTCGTCGATGTCCCGCTTGAGGGTCTGGCGGAGGTTCACGAGGAGGTTGCAAAGGCCGTGTGGGCGTACAGAGAAGGCAAACTCATAGTGATCCCCGGCGGTGGAGGAAAATACGGAGAGATACGACTGCCGGAGGAGATAAGAAAAGCCAGAATAGAGGATCTCGAAACCCTTGAGGTCGAAGTCCCAAAGGAGGAATACCGACCGAGGCAGACGAGTCTCATGAAGTTCCTGGGGGGAAGCCGGAGGGCTAAGTGAAGCACCTACCCCTTGCGCCGATTCTTTTTATAGCATCTCTGCAGGCTTCTCTCAGCTTTTCCGCGTTCTCCTCTGGAATTCCATCGTAGGTGAAGTCCCACGTCCCCATCTCCATCCCCGCGGCATATTTGATCCTGCCGTTCTCCCTCAGGATTGGATAGAACTCAACGTGGAGGTGATAGAAATCATAGTTCCCCCTGAACGGGGCCTGATAGACCATCATGGTGTACGGCATGTCCCTTTCCAGGACGGTGTTGAGGGTTGCAGTCGTAGCGCGGAGGGCGTCGGCCAAATCCGTGAGCTCTTCATCGGCCAGCTGGGTGAGCCACTGGACGTGCCTTTTCGGATAGACATGGACTTCAAAGGGCCAGTTTGCAAAGAACGGCAGGAACACGGCGAAGCTTTCGTTCTCGTATACCGCCCTTTCACCTTTCAGCTCCTCGCGCAGGAGCCTGCAGAAGAGGCACTCGCCGGTGCGTTTGGAGTATTCCCTGGAGTTCTGGACTTTGAGGCGAACCTTGAGGGGTACGAAGGGCGTCGCGTAGAGCTGGCCGTGAGGGTGGGTCAGACTAACGCCGATTTCCTCACCCTTGTTTCGAAAGATTGAAACGTAGGCAACGTGGGGGTTTCTCTTCAGTTCTGCGGTTATGTTTTTCCATAATTCAACAACCCTTGTCACGGCATTGAGAGAAAGCTCATCGAGGTCCCTGAGGTCGTGCTCGGGCGTTTCGACTATCACACTGCACTGGCCGAGTGCCCTTGCCTTTTTGTAAAATCTGGCCCTCTCGGGCTTGGGGGCATCGAAGGACAGCATAGGAAACCTGTTCGGAAGCAGAAGAACATCCCAGCCGTAACCGGTCTCTTCGCTCCCGGGGCAGAAGGGGCAGAAGTTCCTCGGCCTCCACGGGCGTCTCTTTCTCACCGCCGAGACCATGACCCACTGACCGGTCAGAGGATTGTACCTCAGCTCCCTCATCTTCACCACGGAGTTATCTTGTGTCAACAGCATAAAAGCTTGGCGAAGGCTTTAAATCACATCACCCAACTGGGAGTGGGGGTAAAGGTGGAGAGGGAGATAATCGAGCTCTTTATGAAACACCTCAGGATCCAGGGTGATCTACCTCTGGGGGACGACGCGGGAGCGATTAAGCTCGGGAACGAGTGGTTCGTAGCGACGAACGACATGCTCGTGAGAAAAACGGACGTCCCGGATATAATGACGCCCGAGCAGGTCGGGTTTAGGGCCGTCACCATGAACGTCAGCGATGTCGCTGCCATGGGGGCAAAGCCCCTGGGATTCCTCTTCTCCCTTGGAGTACCCGAGGACGTTGACATGGACTATCTGGAGGGTGTTGCGAGGGGAATCGGGAGTGCCCTCGAATTCTACAGCCTCCCCGTCCTGAGCGCCGACACCAACGAGGCGGACGATTTGATAATAGACGGGATCGCCCTTGGGAGAACGAGGAGGCTCCTAACAAGGAGCGGGGCAAAGCCGGGGGACCTCGTCTGTGTAACGGGAGACATAGGACGGGCTTTGGCAGGGCTCCTCCTCTGGAAGCACGGGGTTGATGTGTCCGGAAGGGTAAGGAAATCCCTCTATGAGAAGCTTCTCGAACCCAGGGCCCGGGTTACGGAGGGGGTTGAGCTGAGCACCTCAGCGAACGCTGCAATAGACATCAGCGATGGGATCTCCAAAGAACTCCACCTGCTGGCAGGAATGAGCCGGGTGAGGATAGAAGTCGATGCTTGGAGGCTACCGGTGAGGGAAGAAGTAATTGAAGCCGCCCAGGCACTTGGACTGAGCGCCATCGAGATAGCCCTCGCCAGCGGAGAGGAGTTCGAACTCGTCTTCACGATACCCGAGGAAATGGTAGAGAACCTCCGGATGGAGTTCACAGTAATAGGACGCGTCGAGAAAGGGAGCGGCGTATACATTACCATCGATGGAAAAAGACAGGAGATGCCCCTTCTCGGCTGGGAACACCTTAACAGGGGAGTAAAGGGAACGTATAGAGTGTTGTTCCGATAACGTTTTAAAATCCCGGACCGACTTAAGGTAGGTCGTGACTATGCTGGAGAGCCTTATCGCATCAGCGAAGCAGTATTTTTCAGTGGTGGGAACCGCTTCCCTTAAGTACCTGACCCTGGCATTCCTCACGTACTATGTGAGCGTTGTTCTCTACGGCATCCGCTGGAAGCTCGTTCTAAGGGGTGTGGGGAAGGACGCCCCCCTTCACGAGCTCGTCAAGGCCATACTCGCCTCAATCTTCATGAACAACGTTACCCCAATGAGCAGGAGCGGGGGGGAGCTGCTCAGGATGGCGTGGGTGTCCAGAAGGGCCAACATCCCCGCAGGGGTCTCCGCGGTCAGCATAGTCTACGAGCGCATACTCGAGACGATTCCGGTATTTGGCCTGTTTCTCGTCGGGATGATGTACTTCTCATCAGAGGAACCGATCCCCTTCGTGATCCTGGGCATAGCTGGGATATTCCTGATATGGGTTAAATGGGACTCCTTCGTCAAGCTCTCACTCCGCCTGTTCAGAACCCCCGTGACCTCGGAGGAGATGGAGAAAATAACCTCCCTGAGAAACATGCACAGCCTCAACATCATAGCGGTTCTCCTCAGTTCCACAGTCTGGCTCCTCGACGTTGTTCGGCTGAAGCTTATTACACTCGCCTTCGGACTTCACCTTGCCTGGAGCTTTATAGCGGTCATCTCAATAGCCAACCTCCTGTTTGGCATCATCGCCTTCACTCCGGGCGGTGTTGGGATAATTGAAGGAGGTCTGGTGGGGACGCTCACGTACTTCGGAATCCCGATGGCGCTCGCGGTTTCGATAACCCTCCTAGAGCGCTTTGTCTCGTACGTAGTCAGCAGCTTAGTGGGGCTAGCGGTCCTCCTGACGTCCGGAGGGGTCGAAATATGGAGAGCCTTAAGATCGCAATAGCATCCGACTGGTTCTACCCTAAAATCGGAGGGATAGAGTCTCACATTGATGAACTCGCCCGCAACCTCGTTTTCATGGGGCACGAACCCTACGTCCTGACACACGATTACCGCTATATGAAGCCATACATAGACAGCTTTCCCTATCCGGTACTCAGGTTCCCCGGAACCCTGTACTTCCGCAGATACCACTCAAGTGTGGGCCTTACACAGTTCTGGAGGATAAACGAACTCTACAAGGAACTGGACTTCGACATCACGCACGTCCACAGTATATACTCCCCCCTCGCGATCGCGGTGTCCAAGATATCCCGGGGAATACGGAACGTCCCCGTTGTGGCCACAAACCACTCGTTCTATGGAAAGCCTCCCCTCGATTCCCTCCTCGGAGCATTTGTCAGACATCACCTCAAAAGGATAGACACCTTCGTCGCGGTCAGCACTCCCGTGGCTGAGGACACGCGGAACCTGCTCGGGGAGAAGCTCAGGGGGCGTCCAGTCATCGTGGTGCCCAACGGGATAGACGTCAAGAGATGGCGCCCTCCGGAACCAGAAGAGAGGGAAAACGCCAGAAAGAGCCTCGGTGTCAGGGACGAAATCGTCGTCCTGTATCTGGGGAGAATGACCGAGAGAAAGCAGGCGCACAGGATACCGCTCATGATAAAGGGCGCCCTCAAGAAGAGCGGCCTCCCCAAGAGAAAGGTAAGACTCGTCATGATAGGTGACGGCCCCATGCGCCCCCTCCTTGAGAAATACCTGCGCGAGACGGGTATTGGTGAGATAACCGAGCTCTACAACTTTATCGAGAGGGGGCGGCTTCTACCCCTTTACTGGGCGGCAGATATGGTGCTGATGCCCGGAATACTCGAAGCCTTTCCGGTCGTCGGGCTGGAGGCCATGTCAACCGGGAGGCCCGTAATCGGGAGGAACGAGAGCGGCCTATCGGATATGATAGTTCACGGGGTCACCGGCCTTTTAGCGGAGAGCGAGGAGGGCATGATGGAAAACCTCGCCGTCTCGTTCCAAGACAGGGAGAGGCTTATAGCGATGGGCACGGAAGCCCGCAAGCGCGCGGAAAAAGAATTTTCGTGGGACGTTGTTCTGCGTAAGCTGCTGAGGATATACAAACGCACAATCAACATGAGGGACGAGGTCGACAGGAGGTACGTCTTCTACAAGATGGTCAGGGGGATTGGCCCATGATGGTCTCGATAACCTTTGATGTGGAGCACGACTGTCCGCCGTATCTCACGACCACGAGGGGGATGGAAGAGGGACTGCCAAAGCTCCTCGACTTAATGGCGGAAAAAAGGGTGAGGGCCACGTTCTTCTTCACAGCCGAGATGGCGAGGCGCTTTCCGGAACTCGTGAGGCGTGTCATCGACGAGGGACACGAGCTGGGGAGTCACAGCTACAACCACGAGCGGCTGGACAAGCTCACCAGGGAGGAAGGTGAAAAGGCCATCGAAAAGTCGCTTAAGGTACTGCGCAAGTTCGGGGATGTGGTCTCATTCCGCGCCCCCAACCTGCAGTTCCCTAATTACTATTATGATATACTCTCAAAAAACGGCATTCTGGTGGACTCCTCGAAGGCAACGTACAAGGGCTACCGCGGGGGCGTGAGGTTCTTTGGAGACGTCCTGGAGGTCCCCGCTTCCACCACGTCCTCCGCCATACGGCTCCCCTGGAGGATTCAGAGGATTATTCACGGCCGCCTGAGGGAACCCCGAGTTTACTTTGCCCACCCATGGGAGTTTGTCCCCATGCAGAGGGAAAAGATAAGGTGGGACTGCAGGTTCAACACCGGGGATCAGGCCATCTCCCTCCTCGGAAGGCTGATAGACCACTACAAGAGAGAGGGGGCAGAGTTCCTGACGATAAGCGAGTACTACGAAAGGTACCAAAAACTTAAACGGAAGTGAGCCTACTATTCTCCGGTGAGACCTATGCGGGAGGCCATGCACTGGGAGCCGCTTGAGGGCGGAAGGGTGAGGTGTAAACTGTGCCCCCTCAACTGCATAATAGATGAGGGCCAGCGCGGCTCCTGTCGGGTGAGAAAAAACATCAACGGAAAGCTTTACACCCTTAACTATGGAAAAGTATCGTCAGTTGCGGCGGATCCCGTTGAAAAGAAGCCCCTCTTCCACTTCTGGCCGGGCTCGTGTGCCCTTTCAGTAAGCACAGCTGGGTGCAACATGCACTGCAAGCACTGTCAGAACTGGGAGATAAGCCAGACGGACGAGAACTTCCCGTACCTCCAGGATGCCACGCCAGAGGGGATAATCGCCCTGGCCAAAAAATATGAGTGTGAGAGCATAGCCTACACTTACAACGAACCAATCATCTGGTACGAGTTCGTCCTTGACACGGCCAGGCTGGCCAAGAGGGAGGGGATCTACAACCTGCTGATAACAAACGGCTACATAAACGAGGAGCCCTTCAGGGAGCTCGCCCCGTACATAGACGCCATGAACATCGACATCAAAGCCTTCGATGATAAGTTCTACATGAAGATAGCGGGCGTTCCAAGCGGCGAGCCGAGCAGGAGGACCGCGGAGATTGCCAAAAAGGAGTTCGGAATCCACGTTGAACTGACTTACCTGATAATTCCCACGCTGAACGATAGGGAGGAGGAGATCAGGGCGTTCGTCCGCTGGGTGATTGAAAGCCTCGGCGATGACACCCCGGTTCACTTCTCCAGGTTCTTCCCCCATTACAGGCTGGGCCACCTCCCGCCAACCCCAGTCGAGACGGTTGAAAGGGCGTACAGAGTGGCCAGGGAGGAGGGACTCAAGTTCGTCTACATCGGCAACGTGCCAGGTCACGAGGGCGAGAACACCTACTGCCCCGGCTGTGGCAAACCTTTAATAGTCCGCTGGGGATTCAAAATCACCGAGTATCATGTGAAAGACGGAAGGTGTGAATACTGCGGTGAGCCCATCCCCATAGTGGGCACGTATCAAAAGAAGCGATATAGCTGGATGTGGTGGTGAAATTGGCCGAGATTGAGGTTATTTTTTACATTGAGGGCATAGGCAACGACAAGAAAGTTTTAGAAAGGGCTCTGGAGGAGACTGCAAAAAACCTCCAGAATGAAAAGGGTGTCAAAATTAAGTACGTAAATCTGGAAGAGGTCATGGAAACCCCGGAGGAGGAGCTTCTTAAGTACTCTGGAGTCATAGAAGCCCGGTTGGAGGGGGCCCTTGGGGATATAATCCGGCTGACCCTGCGGTACTCTCCGGCCGTTGTGGAGGTCCTGAGACCCGGAAAACTGGAGATTGAGTCAAAGGATCTCATGAAGACCCTCGGAGAAATCTCGCTGTTCATGGGAAAGCTCATGAAACAGTTCGGAGGCCTGGCAGTTTATCCCAAGCTTGACGACCTCCCCGAGCCAAAGATAGGTTATTCAAGGGAGGAGATTGAAGAGCTGATCGTTGAGGACAGGAACATTCTCTACCGCTTCGTCGTTGAGGTCTTCGGCGAGAACGAGGAGGGCATAAAGACCACCATGGGAAAGGCCCTCACCATTGAAGGATGCAAGATAAACAAGCTCATCGTCCAGGGACAGATGGAGGGGGATAAATTCAAAGGCCTCCTCGCGGCGGAGCTTCTGTCACCGTTTGAGACGCTCGTTCAGCTGACTGCAAAGTACGCCCCTGTTGCTATCTCCATAATAGAGCCCGAGATTATAGACATCACGGCCAATGAGCTCCAGAACACGCTGACAGACCTCGGTGGCTTCGTTAATGAACTTGTTACACGGCCTGTGAAGAGGCAGCTCATGGAGAAGAAGAACACGGAGTTCAAATTGAACCCGTGATATTATCGGCAAAAGGCGAAAAGCCTATAGGCATTTAATTAAGCTCCCTTTCATTTTTACGGCAATGAGCGAGCTTTTTTTAAGCAGAGAAAGGGTCTGAAAGCGAAAAGTATATATACCCTAACCGGGTAGAAAGTCATTGACAATGCATATTAGACCATCCTAGGGCGTAAGCCCAAAGTTAAGGAGGTGTTGGGAAAATGAAAGTGAAGAAGATCGCGGCCCTTGCAATTGGTGCCGCAATGGTTGGAGCCACCATGGGCTTTGCCAGCGCTCAGCCGACCGTTCCGAACATACCGAAGGACTTCTTCGTTAACGCCGATGGAACTCCGAACGTTAAAATCGTCGTTGGAAGTACCGCTGCTGCTATGGACGTTGCCAGCGCCGCTGACATTGCCGTTGCCCTCGGCAGCCTGCTCTACACCACCGAGCAGGCCGAGGTCCAGAACGGCTACGTCAAGATCAAGGCCGAGTACCCGCCCGCGACCGTTGCCGAGTGGACCATCTACGCCTACAACTACGACACCATGACCGGTGACCACGGCCTCACCATCAACGGTAGCGAGAACTGGGCCACCAAGTACGAGGAGCTTCCGGGGGACTACTGGTGGAACGGCGCTGCCTACGTTGACACCTACGCCCAGTGGAAGGACTGGTTCACCGTCACCACCACCCTCGCCGACAGGGACAAGATAAACGACGAGCAGCTCATCGACTGGCACATCACCCTCAGCAAGATAGGCCTCAAGTCCAAGGACCCGAGCAGCTGGGACGAAACCAGGCCGCCCAAGGACGCTGACCTCGTTGTCACCCCAGGCAACGTCACCGTCTTCGTTGACTACAAGCTCTACAACTACAGCGTGACCACCACCGAGCAGGTCAGGGACGAATACCCCGAGTGGGGCGTTCCGGCCGACTACCAGAACGTTACCAGCTACTACATCGGCGACGCCGGGAACGTTGCCGCCGACGGTGGAACCATCGTCAGCACCTACAGCGAGGGCGTCGGTGCCGGTGACACCTTCACGGTCTTTGGCGAGACCTACTACGTCCTCAGTGTTGACAACGGCCAGTTCACCGCCGGTCTCGACAAGGGTACCGCCTGGTACCAGGTCGGCCAGCCGCAGGCCATCGAGGGCACCGACTGGATCGTCACCGTCCTCGACATAAGCATCATCGACCAGAGGGCACTCGTCGTCGTCAAGAACGCCGTCACCGGCCAGGAGAGCGACCAGCTCATCCTCACCAAGGACTCGGCCGTTGACGTCTTCGGCGACGGAAGCGTTATCCTCACCCTCAGGGACACCTTCGTCGGTATCGACGGCCACCTCATAGCCAGCATCGAGGCTCAGGTCGACGTCAAGACCTACCAGAGCGCCGACACCATAACCTACGACGGCAAGACCTGGGAGATGACCATCAGCACCGCCAACGTCAGCGGCACCTGGTACATCACCAACATCACCCTCACCAACAAGGACACCCTTGAGGGCAACCCGGTCGACATCTTCGGCACCTACGACCTCTGGTACCACTTCCAGCTCAAGACCCTCAACGAGAAGGATGTCGGCTACGACATCGACGGCAACGGCACCATCGATGACGTTGACCGCGTCGTCGCCTACGCCCACATCTGGCTCAAGGAGAAGGAGGGCACCGTCGTCGAGAAGGAGCTCGCCGCTGGCGACCAGGTCCTCGACACCGACTACTACGTCGAGGGCATCTACGGCGACGTCACCATGCTCAAGCCGGTTACCCAGCCGATAACCATCATGGACTACGAGGTCAACATGGACAACCCGGGAAGCAACCTCATCCTCATCGGCGGTCCGGTTGCCAACAGCATCACCAAGTACCTCGTTGAGCAGAACATCAGCCAGGTCGACTGGTACAACAGCCCAGGCGACATCGAGTACATCCAGAACGCCCTCGGCGGCTACGACGTCGTCATCGTCGCCGGTGCCACCAGGGACGAGACCAAGGCTGCCGCTGAGGCCCTTATGGAGTACATCGCCGGCCTCTGAAGGCCTTCCCTTCTATTTTAATTCCCTTTTCTGGGGGTTTTAGAATTGGATCAACGGAGACTCGTAGCGGTTCTTGTAGTCCTCATAGTCGCTGTGGCTCCAACCAGCTACGTGCTGTACTCGTACCACAGCTTCAGCACCGTCCTTAACCCCGGAGCGCCGAAGGCATCAACTCACTACGTGATGATATACACCCCCTCCGGCCAGTTCTACGCCCTGACCGCAGAGCAGTACCAGAAGCTGATCGAGGAGGGCACTAAACCCCCTGAAGGTTCAAAGCTTTTCAACATCACGGTGGACAGCTACATCACGGGCAGTCCAGAGGTTGACCTCAACCTGACGCTCAGGAGTGTTTATGAGTACTTCACAATCGTGATGGGAGACCCCTCCGTGACCAACTGCAAGGACTCCCCCCAGCTGTACGTGGGTGACTGCAGGTACAGAACCCTCGCCGTTTCGGAGATATCTGGCGTGGTCTCCAACATATTCACGACAAACTACTACCTCAAAGGACTCCAGATGGGATACGACAACGCCACAGCCAAGCAGTATGCATTTAACCAGACGTGGCTCAGATACAGGAAGACCTATCTGAACTTCTGGACCAAGGTAGATATCGGACGCGGTAAAATAGGAAACGAGAACCACCTCGCCGTCATCCTTATCGGCCCCGCGGAAGACGCTAAGGAGAACAGGATATTCGCTCCACGCAAGGGCGTGCTCGTGATAGAGGGAAAGACAGACGAGACCTTGAGGGCAGAGGTCGTTCTCATCGAGAACATCATCAGGTTCTCATGGCCCCAGAACAGCACGGCCACTACAGGCTGATTATCCCCTCCAGCATCTTCCTTTTCTCCTCCCCCACAACCTCAAAGAACTCATCTTTGTCTCTAAACGGCCTCTTGGAGAGTATCCCCACGACGTTTCTCTTTCCGATGCCGGGGAGATACTGGAGAACCTTGGAGGACTCGGTGTTCACGTTCACCGGCACAGGAATTCCGGTTATGCTCCTGAATCCATGGTCGACTATCAGAACGTCGTAAAACCTGTTCAGTTCAACCCTCTTGGGAATACCGACTATTAGGGGGTAGCTCCCTATCTGTCTTCCGTATGTGAGCCCGTTGTCGAACACCTCCGCACGGACGTCTCGAAGCACCGTCCCAACGGGAACAACGCGCTTCAGCATTGGGAGGTCTATCTCGTGCCGTATTTTGTACTTATAGTGCTGGATGAGCTTTTTGTGCTTTTCAGTCTTGAGCTTGCCTTTGAGGTGCCACAGCGGCGTGCCTGGGAACACGACAACCTGCCGGATGTTTATGCGCCTCACCATCAGCCCATCATCCAGGAGGCGCTTCAGGAACTGGAACGTCAACTCGTAGCTCCTCTTGGTCTCCCCCGGGAGTCCAAAGAGGATATTTATCCCCGGAAGAAGCCACGGCATCCCGTTTGGCCCCCTCCTTCCGCCGACCTCGTTGAGAATCTTAACGGCATCATAGGTTTCTTCAGCAGTCGCGTTGAGGTTGTTAAGCTTGGCCACCCTTGGGTCGGCGCTTTCTAGGCCAAAGGCGACCACGTTACCTGGGGTTCCATATTTTATCAACGCCTTCGCTATCCTGACGGCCTCCTCGGGATAGTTGGCTATAACCGCCGGGTTAGCGTTGTCAACATGGAGAGTCTTGACGCCAGGCGCGGCGGAACGGATTCCTCTAAAGAGCCTTTCAATTGCGTCGGGATTGGGAACCGGAACGCGGCCGTTCGGTTCTGCCATGTAAGAGAATATGCAGCTCTGCCGCCCAACACGGAAGTGCCTAACGCCGAGCCTGTAAAGGGTCTTTACCTCGTCCACGATGTCTTCGATGGGCCTATCCTCTATCGAGCTGTACCTCACGGGTTCAGTGCAGAAGGAACACCCACCTATTCCCATTGCCTTTGGGCATCCACGCTGGGTCTCAATCTCAACTATAACGAAATCGGGATAATCCGGAAACTGCCTGACGACTTCGGCACCGAGGAGAGCGTAGTCCCGCAGTTCACCATAAGTTCTGAAACGGAAGGGGTCTGCCTCGCTGGGATTCTTAATGAAGTCGTGGAGAAACGCCTCCAGGTCACCGTAGACGATGTGGTCGAAAACTGCACTGGCCAGCATCAGTTCGCGGGAACTGATCTTCGTACCGCCTCCGTGTGCGGATCCCATGAACGCAGGCCCGCCGAGTACTTTAATTCCCTCAAACGGCCTGAGAAACCTTGCAACTTCCTCAACCTGCGAGGGCACTGCAGACAGGTATTTGCCCGGAGTGTGGAGCCCCCCTATGTATACCAAAACATCGGCCCTTTCGAGTATCCTTCTTGTCTTCGGAAAGTTTGGAGTTTTGTTCTTGGTAGCTATTCCCCTATCCCCCTCGAACGTTGCCCTGAGGTCATCTATGGTGAGGTAAAACACCTGGGCATCATATCTGGCCTTTTTAATGGCACCGTACGCATAGCGGGGGTATATGCCCAGATACGGGGGAACGCCCAGTCCAGCGGGCTCGTCGGTGTAGCCATCGATGATAGCTATTATCATGGTCTGGACTTCTCAAGTTCTCTTAAAAAACAATCGCCGGCGAAAGGTATAAACGCTTCCAAGTCGTAATACCCGCAGGGGATACTGATGAAGAACCCCCATTACAGAACCGAGGAGGAGAAGGCAAAGTTCCGGGAGATACTGGAAGCGATATCCAAACTCAGCCATAAGGAGATGCTCGCATACTGGATGGAGTCAGAGGTGAAGGAAGCCGAGATGTATTACAGGCTCTACCAGCTCAGCAAGGAAGTCAACTGGGATGAGATGGTGTCCAAGCTGTTCTTCCAGCTTTACAAGGAGAGCCTTGGCCACGCAGAGGCACTGCTCAGGATGTTCAGGGAGATATTTCCCAACGAAAAGCCCCCAAGAATCGCCCTTCCGGCACTGGAGGTGCAGATGTCGAAAAAAAGGCTCAGGGACATGGTCTATCATGGGGACGTGAGGGATATCATTGAATATCTCATGGGAACTGAGCGCCTGGCACACGACGTCTACCGCTATTTAGCCGAGAAAACAGAGGACGAGAACACCAAGGCAACACTAATATGGCTCGCCAACATTGAAAACGGCCACTACCAGAAGCTGAAGAACGTGTACACCACCCTGTTTGGCGAGGAACCGTCGGAGTGACTACTCCAGGATTCCCTCTGCCCTTAAGAACTCCTCAATCTCCTCGACATCCTCAGGGGACAGCTGAAAGACTCGCTTCCCTGCGTGGGGTATCCTTGAAAACACGTCCCTGAGCTTCTTGAATTCCCCCCTGCTCAGACCCAGCATGTGATGGGACTTCTTCAGGGCTGCCTGGGCAGTGCTCCGGCGGTGCTGGAAGAGGGCCCTCACTAAATCCTCGCTGAGCTCTATTCTCTCGTCCGCAGGCTTGAGTTCAAGAACCACCACGGCCGAGTCAACCTTCGGCTTGGGCCAGAAGGCCCCTCTGCCTATCTTCTCCACAAGCTCAGCGTGGGCCTTAGCCCGAATCATGAGAGAAAGACGGGAGTAATTTTTGTCCCCGGGCTTTGCCACCATCCTCTGAGCGAACTCCAGCTGGTATATGAGAACCGCCCGCTCAAATTCATGCTTCAAAAAGCGGAATGTGATGGGCGACGAAATCTGGTACGGGAGGTTTGAAACTATCTTGTTGAACTCGGGGAACTCTACCCTCAGTGCATCGCCCTCTATTATCTCAACGTTTGGCCAGTCGTACTCCTTTTTGAGTATCTCCACGAGCCTGTGGTCTTTTTCAATGGCGTAAACTTTTCCGGCACGTTTGCTGAGGGCATCTGTAAGGACTCCAAGGCCGGGTCCAATTTCGAGGACGTGATCTCTTCCGCCCAGCTCCGCCCGCTCAATGTTCCTCTCAATTATATCGGGGACTACCAGAAAGTTCTGACCGAGGTCGGAGTTTGCCTTCAAATTGTATTTGGAAATAAGGAAAAAAAGGCGCTCCCTCATACGCGGAATATCCTCCTTGAACCGACGAAGAGCCTGTACCTGTCCTTGCCTTCAAGTTCATCGACGACTCTCTTGGCTATCATCTTTGCCGGGTCGGGAAGCCCCTTGACGCGGTGACGGAGGTCTTCGAAGCTTTTGAACGGCTCCTTTTTGCGCTCGTCGATTATCTCCCACATGTGCTTCTTTCCTATGCCGGGGAGCAGTTCCAGGCTGTGGAGTCTGTTGGTTATGGGGGGAGCAACGTTGAAGAACTGTACAAAGCGCTCCTCGTTATTCTTGACTATCTCCTCGACAACGTACGGGAGCTCGGCTTTAGCGGTGGCGGTGAGGTCATCGTAGTGAATCTTCTTGTTTATCATGAGAATCTTATCCCTCTGCCCCTTACCGATGAAAACCCTTTCATAGAGCATAAGATCCTCCTTCGGGGCAACCTCAAGGAGTGTGAAGGCCTTTTCACCTATAACCTGCGCCACGGGCTTACCGCTTCTCCTTCCGGTGCTTAAATCGGTGTAGCCCTCCGGCAGATAGTCCAGCACGTAGGCGTACTCCTCATACTCAACATTCCGCCTCTTCTTTTCGAGGCTTTCCCTGTAAGAATGTCTCCGGTACCTATCCATAGTCTCTCCCCCAGAAATTATACCCCCAGGAGTTTTTATACTTTGTCTAGGAAAAGGAAAAGAAGAGGTCACTCCCTGTAGTCGTCGAGGAGCCTTATTATCTCCCCGGCCTCCTCTTTGGTGGGCATGTAGTCCTCCTTGCTGAATATTATGCGTATATCAAAGTAGTCCTCGGGCATCAGATCAACGAGCTTCGCGGCGAGCCTCTCGTCCATCCACTCGAAGAGCTCCATGAGCTTTTCCTTGAGCTCAACCGCCTGCTCTGGTTTAAGCTTGGCAAAGCGCTCGGCATGCTCGAGACTAACCCTGGCCTCGTAGAACATCGGCTCCTCAGGGTTCTCCTCCATACCCTCCGCCTTGCGCCTTTCGAGGAGCTCCTTGGTCTCGGCTACCGTAAGGTACCGCTCCTCCAGCTTTTTTCTCCCAATCATGCTCATCCCTTCTGGGCCCTGAGGTGAACCGGGTGAATGAAGAAGGTCTTAACCTTTCCGCCGTCCTTAATCTGGACGACGTAGGCATCGCCGCGCTTGCCGACGACGGTTCCGGTTCTTCCGTGGAACCTCGGGTCGGGCATTCCCCTGTGGTAGCTCGGCTCGATAACTATGTGGACCTTCTGCCCGGTCTCGAACTCCTGAAGGAACCTGGTGAGAGGCGGAAGCCCCCTTCTCCTGGGGCTCTTGCTGAGCTTACCGCGGGTCTTCCTCCTAAAGCTGTGGGCCTTTTTGACCATTCCTATCACCTCACAGATTTTTTATCCATCGCGCAACGGACGCAGAGGCGTATCCAGCTTTTCAAACCTTTTCGGCATATCAACTAAGCCTGTTATGGCTTCGCTATCCAATCGGCGAGAACCGTTTATAAAGTTTTCAGTCATCGAGAATGTTCAGCACGTCCAGCCTTTCGCACCATGCCGACTTTCCGAGTAGATCGCTCACCGAGGGCTTTGTGCGACCCCTGTCCCCGGATATAAGCTCCTTTATGTAAAGCCCTCCATCGGTGACCAGTCTGAGTTCGAAGTGTCTCTCATCGAGCCACTTGGCCTCAGCCACGTGAACCCTTTTGATCCTCACCCTGTCAGCTCTCGCTTTTCTCACCCTCCACGGCGTTCTCTGGTGGACTTCCAGGCCGGTGAGCTTTTTGGCAGCTTCCCTCACTTCCTCCGGAGTCACGCCATCCTCGACGAGGACGAGGGCTAGGTATTCCTTCCGGTGGTTTCTCGTGAGGACTTCTTCGGCTTCCTTTCCGGTTATGAACCTGAGGTCGAGAACCTCGACCTTACCGCTCCTGTTAATTTCACCGGCGACCTCGCCCAGGTCAATTCTCCTCTTTCGGGGCCGCTTTATCTCGACGACAAACGGCCGTCCGTTGCCGAGCATTCTGACGTCAACGTCCTCCCTTCCGGCGGCTTTGAAGACGCATTTCCCCCCAGTCCTCTTTGAAAAGGCCCTGCAGATTATTGAGGCCACACTGTCCTCGAATTCGGGCAGGGGTGTCTGCGGAATGCCCCGCACCACTTTCCTGTATCTGCCGTAGACGTGGAGTGGGTTTATCTGGAGCTCCACCTCACCAGAATACGGCTCGACTATAAAAACGACGTCCGGGTTCCTCGATGTCTCCTTCCCGGTTGCGAGGCCAAAGGCCTTACCGAGCTCGCGGTTGAACTCACGGTTTATCGGCTCGGCGGTCTCAATTCCAAATTCCCGCCAGATGCCCTCTTCCATCTCACGTACTTCCTCCGGAAAGCGAGAACCGACGAGGAACGTCTCGAACTCAATCCCCTCCGCTGCATCCTTAATTCTCTCAACCAGCTCAGGGATCCTCTCGAAGACGTTCCCACACAGCTCGCAGGACTCGGGCTCGTCAAAGGGCGGCATGCCCCTCAGGGAGCGTTCCATGTTCAGAACGAGCCTTACGGCCCTCCCTCTCTCCTCGTTTGTAGCCCTGCCGAGCTTTGCAAACAGCCTCCCCAGGCAGTGGTTGCAGAGCCTGTGCCCTTCAAGAACCTTCCCGGCCCTTTCGACTATCATGCTCTCACCCTAAGCTTTATATCCCTCCGCCCGAACCATCCCGCGATGATGACTCGTAGGCAGCGTATAATAAAGCTTTTGGAGGAGAGGGACTACTCACCGGGGGAGCTCGCACTGGCCCTGGAACTCAGAGGGAAGGGGGCAAAGAAGGTTATCCTGGAGGATCTGAAGGCTATCCAGAGAACCCTCAAGAGGGAGGGGAAGGTTCTCCTCATAAAGCCCGCCCAGTGCAGGAAGTGTGGCTTTGTTTTCAGGCCTGAAATACACCTTCCCTCCCGCTGTCCAAGGTGCAAGTCGGAGTGGATAGAGGAGCCAAGGTTTAAGATTGAGGCCAAGTAGTTGTCATTTTGACAGGATTTCTGGGGAATCTCGGCCGAATTTTGTCACCTGTCCAGCCCGAAGGTTTATATTGGATTGGAACCAGTATTGGCCGGAGGGAGAGAGTATGCGCAAAGTCGAGAGGTTTATGAAGGATAAGAATCTAGAAGTCGGGGATTACGTCCGGATAATCGAAAAGGAGAACGGAAACACGAGTGTCTATGAGGGTATCGTTATGAACCCCTACGAGCTCTCCAGCGGCGAAACCCTCACGCTGAAGCTCGACAATGGGTACAACATCGGAATACTCGTTGACCAGATAGTGTCGGTTGAAATCATCGAGAAGGCTGCCCCCAAGGAAGAGCTCCAGTTCGAGGAGGTCTTCCCCAAGAGGCCAGGACTCCCCAGCGTTGCAATAATAGGAACGGGTGGAACTATAGCAAGCAGGATTGACTACAAGACCGGCGCCGTCCATGCGGCCTTCACAGCTGAGGAGCTCGCCAAAGCCGTTCCGGAGATATTTGACATAGCAAACATAACGCCAAAGCTGCTCTTCAACATAATGAGCGAGGACATGCGCCCGGAGTACTGGGTCAAGATAGCCCACGAGGTTGCCAGAATGCTGAACAACGGTGAAGACGGCGTAGTCATAGCCCACGGGACTGACACGATGGCCTACACCGCCTCGGCGCTCAGCTTCATGCTCCGCGACCTGGGCAAGCCGGTTATTCTAGTCGGCTCCCAGAGGAGCTCCGACAGACCGAGCAGCGATGCTGCCATGAACCTGATATGCTCGGTGAGGATGGCCACTGCCGACTTCGGAGAGGTCGCTATCGTCATGCACGGCGAGACCGGTGACACCTACTGCCTGGCCCACCGCGGAACCAAGGCCAGAAAGATGCACACGAGCCGGCGTGATGCCTTCCGGAGCATAAACGACATTCCCCTCGCGAAGGTATGGCCGGGAGGTAAAATCGAGTTCCTCAGGAACGACTACAGGAGGAGAACCGAGAGCGAGGTCTGGGTGGACGACGAGATGGAGGAGCGCGTAGCCCTCGTTAAAGCGTTCCCGGGAATCCAGCCGGAGGTCATAGACTTCTTCGTCGACAGGGACTACAAGGGAATCGTCATCGAGGGTACTGGACTGGGTCACGTCCCAACGTACCTCATAGACTCGATAAACCGCGCCACGGAGGAGGGCCTCACCGTCTGCATGACCAGCCAGTGCCTCTACGGCAGGGTGAACCTCAACGTCTACTCCACCGGCAGGAGGCTCCTTAAGGCAGGCGTCATACCGTGCGAGGACATGCTCCCCGAGACAGCGTACGTCAAGCTCATGTGGGTTCTTGGTCACACTGACGACCCGAAGGAAGTCCGCGAAATGATGCTGACCAGCTATGCCGGCGAGATAACGCCCTACACCAGGTTTGACACTTTCCTGAGGTGATGATGATGGCGTACGATTACGAGAAGCTCGGTCTCAAGGTTGGCCTTGAAATCCACAGACAGCTGGATACAAAAAAGCTGTTCTCACCCGCCCCAAGTGAGTTCAGAGACGAGGTTGACTTTACCTTCCAGCGCAGGCTCAGGCCGACCATAAGCGAGCTCGGTGAGGTTGACCCGGCAGCGCTTGAGGAATTCAAGAAGGGGAGGACGTACATCTACGAGGGCAACTACGAGCTTACGGATCTCGTTTATATGGACGAGGAGCCTCCCCACATGCCGGACGAAGAGGCGCTGAAGGTCTCACTCCAGATAAGCTACCTCCTAAACGCCACTCCCGTTGACGAGGTTCACTTCATGCGCAAGATAGTCATCGACGGCTCAAATGTCTCCGGCTTCCAGAGAACGGCGATAATAGCCATGAACGGAAAGGTCGACACCCCCTGGGGAAGTGTCGGCATCCCCACGATCTGTCTGGAGGAGGACGCGTGCCGTATCGTCGAGAGGCTGGGTAAAGAGGTGGTATACCGTCTCGACCGCCTTGGAATCCCGCTCGTTGAGATAGCAACGACGCCGGACATACACCACCCGGAACAGGCGAAGGTCGTCGCCAAGTACATAGGCGATGCGCTGAGGGCAACGAGGAAGGTCAAGCGCGGCCTTGGAACCATCAGGCAAGACCTGAACGTCTCCATTAAGGGCGGTGCAAGGGTTGAAATCAAGGGTGTGCAGGAGCTGGACATGATTCCGGTCATAATCGAGCGCGAGATCGAGAGACAGCTCAACCTGATCGAAATCAGAGACGAGCTCAAAAGGAGGGGGGTCACTCCTGAGGACATAACGGAAGAGTTCCACGACGTCACGGACATCTTCGAAAACACCG
Organism: Thermococcus coalescens; assembly: GCF_055392585.1. NCBI lineage: Archaea > Methanobacteriati > Methanobacteriota > Thermococci > Thermococcales > Thermococcaceae > Thermococcus > Thermococcus coalescens. The sequence continues at coordinate 2,060,301 of NZ_AP043764.1, read as the reverse complement.
GCTCGAGGATAATAGCGAGAGCCATAGAGAGGGGCGGAAAGGTTCTGGCGATAAAGCTCCCCAAGTTCCGCGGCCTGATCGGAAGGGAGATACAGCCCGGAAGGAGACTCGGCACGGAAATGGCCGACAGAGCCAAGAAGTACGTGAAGGGCATATTCCATATCGACGAACTTCCGAACTATGGAATTACCGAAGAGGATGTCAGGGCAATCGTCGAGAGGCTCGGCCTGGGGGAAGACGACGCCTTCGTTCTCGTTGCCGCCGAGGAGGAGACCGCAAAAAACGCCCTCCGCGAGGTCCTCCAGCGGGCGAGGGAAGCCATAGAGGGCGTTCCCGAAGAGACTAGGAGAGCCCTGCCGGACGGAAACACCCAGTACATGCGCCCCTTGCCCGGAAAGGCGAGGATGTACCCCGAGACAGACATACCTCCAATACTGATAACGGATGAGATGAAGGAGGAAATACTGGCGAATCTGCCAGAGCTCCCGCAGGAGCGCGTTGAACGCTACGTGAAGGAGTACAGGATAGACAGGAGCCTTGCGGAAACCCTCGTCAACGACGAGCGCGACGAGCTCTTCGAGGAGCTGGTGGCTAAGGGCATCAAACCGTCCCTAGCGGCTTCGGTACTCGTGGTAGTCCTCAAGGGACTAAAGAAAGAAGTGCCAGTGGAGAACATCACAGACGAGCACATAAGGGAAGCCTTTGACTTGTACCTCAACGGGAAGATAGCCAAGGAGGCATTCGAGGATATATTCAAGGAGCTGGCTAAGAGCCCGGAGAAGACCGCGAAGCAGGTCGCCGAAGAAAAGAACCTAACTCTCCTCAGCGAGGAGGAGGTCGAGAGGATAATAGACCGGGTCATTCAGGAGAACATGGACGTCATAAATGCCAAGGGGATGGGCGCAATGGGAATGATAATGGGAAGGGCTATGGCAAGGCTCCGCGGAAGGGCGGATGGAAAGCTTGTCAGCTCGCTCGTGAGGAAAAAGATTCAGGAGGCCACCTCCTGAGGCCCTTCTTCTTTCCATTAAACCCCCAGGAACTTGCGAACTTTGAATTTCAGATAGCCAAAAAACGCACTGTTGAGGTATGAGTCTGTCGAGTGGGCGAAAAGCGTTCTTGCTATCCTGTGGTCTTTGAAGTGGAGAAACGCAAGCTCCCGGAGATTCTTCTTATCGAACAGCAGAATAGTATTGGCAAGTACTCGGGCGCCAAAAGCGTCCAGGGGGTCATAACGTACCCTGGCAAGCTTTCGGGGAGCCCCCAGTTTAATCCTACGGTAGTTTCTGGCGATTATCTCGTCGATGAGCGTGAAGGTACCCTTTCTGAACCCAGCGGGGTGGTCTTTGATCTCGATCTTCGTGGGCTGCACAACCTTATCGAGCACGTAATATTCCGGGAACAGCTTTTCGCGGATCTTAACCAGTTCAAGAAGGTTGAAGAGCGCCATCAGATACGTCTCGATAACGGTTTCCGGCGTTATGTCCAGATAGTAGAGCTCGTCGAGAAGGACCCTTTTTCCCTCCGGACACTCCATCCGCAGAAGCCTTGTCCCATGGGAATCAACGATGTAGAGGCCGCTATCGATGAGAAAGCTCTTGTACGTGGGGGACTGAATAACCACGTCCTCAAACAGCAGTTCAAACAGCTTCGAAGTCGAGCTTACAACAATCGATTTGCAGGTGTGTCCGTCCATTTCAACCGGGATCATTGGAGACTCCCCAACATGTATTGGAGAATCTCCTAAATTAACTTTTCTTGACCCCATGTCAGAAAATTAGCAAAAATATCAACAAAAATGAGCAATATGGGATTAAAAATCCAGAAGGAGTTACAAAGAAGGCGCATTATAATACAGCTTCCCATCCCACAAAGCGGTTGAACAGGGGTGAGAGTTTTAAACTCTGAAGAGTATTCAGTACGATGGGCATCGCGGGGAGATTCAGGTCGGTGTTCCGTGTATGGAATGCACAGATGAAGTCCGTCAAGTATATGCAGGTTAGATGCGGCGTTCTTTCCGAATGCATAAAGTGGACTGAGAGACGTCTCAACTCCCTGGGACTGCAATACACCCTTCTTATAGATCCAGACCCGTATACTCTGACTGCAGTTGCAGAAGCTTTTTATGAAAGGGGTAAATTTTTGGGAGTACTGGAGCTGAAGGACGAGCTGAGCCGTGCGTTCTATCTGATTGAGTCGAACGTCCCGATAAACCTCAAGGACATTCCCGGGCTGGAGTTCACCCTGACCTTCAGGGTGCGGAAAAAGGAAGGGTTAGCCGCACTTCTGAGGATCCTACATGAGGGAAGGGTCGGCGGGATGAGACACAAACACCGCTCCACGCTGAACTTCCTAACCAGCTTCTTCGGGAGCCTCATCATATCAACAGTGATAGATCTCGAAAGCTACCTGGCTCAGCTCATCGTTATGCTCGTTCTGACGACCCTTCTGTTCCTGATACTTGACTATCCGTTCTCCCTGCTCTACTTTAAGGGCGTAGAAGTTGTTTCCAGCAGGAATCGCGAGGAGAAGATTCTAATAGTCAAAATAAAAGGGCCGAAGGAGAGAAGCGTTTAATGGGAGAGCACACATTATCCAAAAATCCAGACTCAGATAAGGACAGTACCAGAACAATCCCGAACATAGAAAAGTAAAAAAACTAGATTTAGCGTCCCAGCTCGGCGTGGGCCTTTGCCAGGTGCTTCGCCGCTATTGCCGCCAGAAGGGATAGTTCTCCGGCGAGAACCGCACCGGCTATTATCTCAGCGAACTTCCTGGCGTTTGTCCCGGGAGGGTCTCCTCCACCGGCGACACCCATTATGCTCAGCGCCTCCCTCTGGGTCGGAACGCGCGTTCCCCCGCCGACGGTTCCTATCTCAAGACTCGGCATGGTTATGCTTATGTAGAGGTCGCCCTCTGGCGTTACTTCAGCCAGGGTTATTCCGTGGGAGCCCTCGGTGATCTGCGCCTCGTCCTGGCCGGTGGCGAGGAATATCGCCCCGACTATGTTGGCAAAGTGGGCGTTAAAGCCGTAGCTCCCGGCCTGAGCCGAGCCGACGAGGTTCTTCCTGTAGTTGACCTCGGCTATGAGCTCCGGCGTGGTCTTAAGCTTTTTCTCGACTATCCCCCTCGGGATGACAGCCTCGGCTATAACCGTCTTTCCGCGGCCGTTGATGAAGTTCATGGCGTTGGGCTTCTTGTCGACGCAGAGGTTGCCGGAGAGGGCGAGGTACTTCACGTCAGGGAACTCCTCCTCGATGACCTTCATTATCTCTTCGCTCGATATCGTCACCATGTTCATGCCCATTGCATCGCCGGTCTCGAACTCGAAGCGGAGGTAGAGGTTGTTGCCGACGATGTAGGGCTTAACGTCGCGCAGCTTTCCGTGTCTGGTGACTTTGCTGACCGCCTTTTGCTGGAGGTAGTCGATGTTGGCCTTAACCCACTCGGCAACCTCTCTGGCCCTCCTTGCGTCTGGGCACTTGAGGAGAGGCGCACGGGTCATCTTGTCACCTATTATGGTCGTCTTGACACCTCCTGCGGCGGTGAGCGCCGAACAGCCGCGGTTGACGCTTGCAACGAGCGCTCCCTCCGTTGTGGCGAGTGGAATGTAGAATTCGCCCTTCGCGTACTCGCCGTTGATCCTGAGCGGCCCCGCAACGCCCATCGGTATCTGGACGACGCCTATCATGTTCTCGATGTTCTTGCCTATCAACCTGTTTGGGTCAATGGAATAGTGGCCGATGTTCTCAAGGCTGACGCCGAGCTTCTTTTCAAGCGCCTTTCTCCTTATTTCAGTGGCTAGTTTCTTATCGCCGTCTGTGTATTTTTCAACCTGGTGGAGCTTTATCTCTCCACTGGCTACCTTATCCACAAGCTCTTCCACGTTCATAGCGACACCTCCAGAAATCAGCTGAATATCCATTCCTCAAGTATCTCCCCCGTTTCGCGAAGGGCTATCGCCGCATCGCTTTCGGGAAGGTATTTGATTATGGGAACGCCCTCGTTTATGGACTCGGGGACGTTATAATCGAAGGGAACCCATCCAATGACAGGAACGTCAAGGTCGCTTTCCACCGCGTTCACTATTTTCTCAACGACATCACCGGATTCCCTCACCTTGTTCAGTATGACGCCGATGTTGAGGTTGTACCTCTCACCCAGAACCTTCAGCTTTTCAATCTCGTTTTTTACCATGGTCTCGAAGGAATATATCGGCGAGCGCTCAATTTCAACGACAATCAGCTGGTAGTTGGCGACCTCAAATGTTGGAAGGGTGTCAAAGGGTATGCCCGTCGGGGAATCCACAAAAACTACGCCAAACTTGTATTTGACCCTCTCCAGTATGTCAACAAGCCTTTTGGGTGATATCCCAAGGACATCCTGGAGCTGGGTGCTCCCGGGCATGACATGGACTCCTGTCTGGGGATGCTTGTATATTGCCCATTCGGGGTCAATATCGGGGTTTCTCAGGAGGGAGTGGAGGGTGTACTTCACAGTATCGAGGGCAAAGTGAAAGCCCAGATTAGGGAGGTAAAGGTCACCGTCAATCGCCAGAACACGGTATTCTCTCATCGCGAGGTACGTACTGAGATTTGCGGTCATCGTGGTCTTTCCAGCGCCGCCCCTCCCTGTCACCACTATCAGTGCCATCGTTAAACCCCCTTATCAAGTGGAAATACTCAAAAGAGGATATAAGGTTTCCGATGGGCATGGGAAACACCCCCTACCGCACCTACGGCCGCAAAAGGTTTATATCGTCCCCCATTCAGATTTTCATTGTAAGGTTAAGGAGATGATTGCCATGGCCGAGAAGATGCCCGCTATTGTAAAAACCAAGCCCGCTTACGGTGCTGAGCTCGTTGAGGTTGACGTTCCAAAGCCCGGGCCCGGGGAAGTTCTCATCAAGGTTCTTGCAACGAGTATCTGCGGGACTGACCTCCACATCTACGAGTGGAACGAGTGGGCCCAGAGCAGGATCAGGACTCCCCAGATCATGGGGCATGAAGTGGCGGGTGAGGTCATCGAGGTCGGACCCGGCGTTGACACCCTTGAGGTCGGCGATTACATAAGCGCTGAAACCCACATCGTCTGCGGCAAGTGCTACGCCTGCAGGCACAACCGGTACCACGTCTGCCAGAACACCAAGATATTTGGGGTCGATATGGACGGTGTCTTTGCCGAATATGCAATAGTGCCCGCCCAGAACGCCTGGAGGAATCCTAAGGGCATGAAGCCCGAATACGCCACCCTCCAGGAGCCCCTTGGCAATGCGGTTGATACGGTTTTGGCCGGCCCGATAGCCGGGATGAGCACCCTCATAACCGGCGCCGGGCCACTCGGATTGCTTGGAATAGCGGTCGCCAAGGCGGCGGGGGCATACCCCGTTATCGTGAGCGAACCGAGCGAGTTCAGGAGGAAGCTGGCCAAAAAAGTCGGAGCGGACTACGTGGTCAACCCCTTTGAGGAGGACCCGGTCAAGTTCGTGATGGACGTGACCGATGGGGCTGGTGTAGAAGTCTTCCTTGAGTTCAGCGGGGCGCCAAAGGCACTTGAACAGGGCCTCAAGGCCACCACCCCCGGAGGAAGGGTCTCCCTGCTCGGCCTCTTCCCGCGCGATGTCACCTTTGACATGAACAACCTCGTGATATTCAAGGCCCTTGAGGTTCACGGCATAACGGGCAGGCACCTCTGGGAGACCTGGTACACGGTCTCGAGCCTGATCCAGAGCGGCAAGCTCAACCTTGACCCGATAATCACCCACAAGTACAGGGGCTTTGATGAGTTCGAGGAAGCCTTCGAGCTTATGAGGGCAGGCAAGACCGGGAAGGTCGTCTTCTTCCCGCACAAGGGCTGATTGTTTCTCCATTTCTTTCACCGCAATTTTTAAGTAACTCTTCTCAAACTCAACCCAGGGAGGTGGCCCTATGGAGCTAAGCTATCAGGAAAAACTCACTCTCATAAAGCTCAACGAGGTTAAGAAGGTCAAATTCGAAGAGCTCGTCGAGAGAACCGGCCTTGATCAGGTAGCTGTTATGCGCTCTGTCCTTGGACTTCAGAGCAAGGGACTGGCGAGGCTTCAGGAAAAGAGCGAAAGGATAGCGAAGCTGACCGAAACCGGAAAAAAGTATGCCCAGATCGGCCTTCCGGAGTGGCGGGCTCTTGCGGTTCTGAGGGAGAAGGGGAGGGCAACCCTGGACGACCTCAGGAGCGTCCTCAGTGAAGACGAGCTCAAACCGATAGTCGGCCTTCTGAGAAAGGAAAACTGGGCGTCCGTGAGGAAGGAAGACGGAAAGCTCGTTCTTGAGATCACTGAGAAGGGAATGAACGCGGGCGAGAGACCGATTGACATGGCACTCAAGCTCCTTGCCGAGAAGAAGGTCGTCCCCCTGGACAAGATTGAGAAACTGGTTCCTGCCAAGGAACTCAAGAGAAGAAGGATAGCCGAGGAAGACACCGCGACCGAGAGGTTCGTGGAGATCACCGCCGCGGGAGAGGAGCTCGTAAAGAGGGGCATCGAGCTGAAGGAGAAGGTCTCCACCCTCACCCCGGAGCTGATAAAGTCCGGCAGATGGAGGGAAGTTGAGTTCAAGCGCTTCAACATCCATGCCCCTGTCAGGAAACTGTACCCCGGCAAGAAGCAGCCGTACAGGGCATTCCTCGACAAGCTGAGGAGAAGGCTCATCGAGATGGGCTTCATCGAGATGACCGTTGACAGCCTCATAGAGACCCAGTTCTGGAACTTCGACGCGCTCTTCCAGCCCCAGAACCACCCGGCAAGGGACTGGACGGACACGTATCAGCTCAAATACCCGAAGAGCGGCCACCTGCCTGCGGAGGGGCTCGTCGCCAGGGTTAAAGCCGCCCACGAGCACGGCGGGGACACCGGCTCCAGAGGCTGGGGCTACGTCTGGTCGCCGGAGAGGGCAATGCTGCTGATGCCGCGCGCCCACGGAACAGCACTGGATGCGAGGCAGCTCGCAAGGGGCGTCGAGATACCGGGCAAGTACTTCACCATTCAGCGCGTCTTCCGTCCCGACGTTCTGGACAGGACTCACCTCATAGAGTTCAATCAGATCGACGGCTTCGTCGTTGGAGAGGATTTGACCTTCAAGCACCTCCTTGGGATACTCAAGCGCTTCGCCGTTGAGATAGCCGGGGCCAAGAAGGTCAAGTTCCTGCCCGACTACTATCCATTCACAGAGCCGAGCGTCCAGATGAGCGCGTATCATCCGGAACTCGGATGGGTGGAGTTCGGTGGTGCAGGCATATTCAGGGAAGAAATGACGAGGGCTCTTGGCATAGATGTCCCGGTCATAGCGTGGGGAATAGGGATAGACAGGCTTGCCATGTTCAAGCTCGGAATAGACGACATCCGCTACCTTTTCAGCTACGACCTGCGCTGGCTGAGGGAGGCAAGGCTCGTCTGGTGAGGTGATGGAAATGCCAAAGTTCGACGTTTCCAAGGCTGACCTCGAGAGGCTGGTTGGAAAGACCTTCACCGTTGAGGAGTGGGAAGACCTCTTCCTCTACGCTAAATGCGAGCTGGACGACGTCTGGGAGGAGGACGGTGAAATCTACTTCAAGGCCGACTCAAAGGACACCAACAGGCCCGACCTCTGGAGCGCCGAGGGCATAGCGAGGCAGATTAGGTTTGCCCTCGGCCTGGAGAAGGGCCTGCCGAAATATGAAGTTGAAAAGAGCGACGTCACTGTCTATGTTGACGAAAAACTGAAGGAAATCCGCCCCTATGGTGTTTACGCAATAGTCGAGGGACTGAGCCTTGACGAAGAGGCTCTCAAGCAGATGATCAACCTTCAGGAGAAGGTGGCGCTGACCTTTGGGAGGCGAAGAAGGGAGGTAGCGATTGGCATCTTTGACTTTGACAGGGTGAAGCCGCCGATATACTACCGCGCAGCAGAGAAGACCGAAAAGTTCGTCCCGCTGGGCTTCGAGGAGGAGCTGACGCTGGAGGAGATCCTTGAAAAACACGAGAAGGGGAAGGAGTACGGCCACCTCATCAAGGACAGGCCCTACTACCCGCTCCTCGTTGACAGCGAGGGCAAAGTTCTCTCAATGCCCCCGGTTATAAACTCCGAGATAACCGGCAGGGTGACCACCGAGACGAAGAACGTCTTCGTTGACGTTACCGGCTGGGATTTGGAGAAGATAACCCTTGCCCTGAACGTGGTGGTTACTGCCCTGGCGGAGCGCGGGGGGAAGATTAAGAGCGTCAAGGTTGTCTACAAGGACTTTGAGATTGAAACACCCGACCTGACTCCAAAACCCTTCGAGGTCGAGCTGGACTACATCAAAAGGCTCACCGGCCTGGAGCTGGACGACGAGGACATCAAGAACCTCCTGGAGCGCATGATGTATCAGGTCGAACTCACCGACGGAAAGGCGAAGCTCCTCTATCCGGCCTTCCGCAATGACATAATGCACGCAAGGGACGTCCTTGAGGATGTCCTCATAGCCTACGGCTACAACGAGATCGAGCCGGAGGAGCCAGAGCTAGCCGTGCAGGGCAGGGGGGACAAGTTCGTCGAGTTCGAAGACGCCGTCAGGGAGCTGATGGTAGGGTTCGGCCTGCAGGAGGTTATGACCTTCAACCTCACCAACAGGGAGGCGCAGTATTCAAAGATGAACATCCCCTGCGGAGAGCAGGTGGAATGCGGTGACTACTTCACACATCCGCCTGGGGAGCTCGTTGAGATAGAGAACCCTATAAGCCCCAAGTGGTCTGCCCTGAGGGTCTGGCTCATACCGAGCCTGCTTGACTTCCTGAGCCAGAACACCCACGAGGAGTACCCGCAGAGAATTTTTGAGGTCGGAAAGGTCACCCTGATCGACGAGAGCAGGGAAACGAAGACGGTGAGCGAGAGCAAGCTGGTCGTCGCCCTTGCTCACCCGCGTGTGACCTTTACGGAGGCCAAAGAGATACTGGAAAGCGTCATGCGCCACCTCGGCTTTGAGTACGGGCTGGAAGAGACCGAACACCCGAGTTTCATTCCCGGCAGGGCCGGAAAAATAGTCGTCGGGGGCAGGGTTGTCGGAGTCATCGGGGAAATCCACCCGGCAGTCCTGGAAAACTGGGGAATAGAAATGCCTGTGGCGGCCTTTGAACTGTTTTTGGGGCCGCTCTACAGAGAACCCTACCTTTAATCCCTTTTTTCCAGGCTCTTCTTAAGCAGAGTGTACATTATTTCAAAGTTCGTGACGTTTGTGAGCACCTCAAGGTCAACTATCTCTGCCATAATATCACCCCACATATGCCTAGAAAGCGTTGTTTATCAATTTTTCCAGAAGTTCATTGAATCATGTTCAAAACGTTGGTTTGCATTTGTAAAATAACCTGTCGTTCCGTCGGGAAAAGGCATTTATACCCTCCATCGGATTCAACAACCATGCGGGTGGCCCTCAGGATAGCGTACGACGGCACGGCATTTTACGGCTTCCAGAGACAGCCGAACGTGAGAACCGTCGAGGGGGAGCTCCTCAGGGTTCTCTCAAGGCTCGGGATAATAAGGGACGCTGAGAGCTCGAACTTCAGGGGTGCCTCCAGAACGGACAGGGGCGTCTCCGCGTTCTTCAACGTTGTTGCCTTTGACGTCGAGAGCCGGCCCGACCTGGTGAGGGGGGAGGTTCTCAACCACCACCTAAGGGATGTCTGGGTTCTCGGCGTTGCTGAGGTACCCCGGGATTTCCACCCACGCTTCTGGGCAAGGTCAAAGACCTACAGGTACTACCTGGTTGATGAGGGCTTTGAGGAGGGGCCCATGAGGAAATGCGCCTCCCTCTTCGTGGGGAGGCATGACTTTTCGGCATTTTCAAGGCTGGAACCGGGGAAAGACCCAGTGAGGGAGCTGACCCGAGTTGAGGTGAGAAAGAGACACGGCTACTACGTCGTGGAACTTGAGGGGAAAAGCTTCCTCTGGGAAATGGCTAGGAGGATAGTGAGCGCCATCAGATTCTGCGGTCTCGGCCTCATGGAACCGGAAGAGGTTGAAAGGATGCTCGCCGGCGATTACAAGAAAAAAGTACCACCGGCCGCCCCGGAGGGCCTGATACTCTGGCACATAGCATACAGCGGCGTGGAGTTTCAGGGCGATGAGAGGGGTATTGGCAGGGCGAAGAGGGATCTGTTCGAGCGCTACTCACGAGCGCTTACGAGAGCGGCCCTTTTTGGAGACGTTCTCCTCAAGCTTTGAAGCCATTTCCCTGTCGTAGTACCTGCCGTAATACTGCTTGAGGGCCTTCTGTCTCTCGATGAAGTGGGTGAAGAGCAGGGGGTCATCGTCCTGAATATCAACAATGACGGCCTTCATCCCCTTCTTTGGCCTCAGGGCACGGCCTATGGTCTGGATTGTCATTATATCACTCTTTCCTCCCCCAGCCAGGATTATCGCGGATATCTCGGGTATGTCAACGCCCTCCTTGAGGAGCGTGGAGACGAGAACCGGTATGCGCCCTTCCTTAAAGTCCTCCAGGATGCCCCACCTGTCGGGGCTCTGAGAGCTTAGGAACTCGGCTTTTATCCCCTCCTTTTCGAGCATTTCCTTTAGGATTTTGCCATGCTCTATGCGCTTGACGTCTATGAGAACGCGGTGGCCTTTTCTGGCCAGTTCGACGGCTTTTCGCACTATCGCCATGTTCCTTTCGTCGTTGTTCATTATCATGTCCTCGTAAAGCTCCTTGTAGCGCTCGCTGAACGAGGGCATCTTTGACTCGTAGGTTATTATCTCAAAACGGGGCCTCGCAAGGAACTTCTCCTTTATCAGGTCTTCAGCCTTGACCTCGAATATGGTCGGACCGACAACCGCCTCTATCTTTATCTCCTCACCGCGAACGCGCCTCCACGGGGTCGCCGAGAGTCCGAAGCGATAGACCTGGGGAAGGCTGAGACCCAGTCTGTAGAACTTCTCGGCGGCAGAAGTCCTGTGGCACTCATCAAACATCACTATCGCATACTCGTTCTGGAGCTTATCCGCTCCCCTTGAAAGGAGGGTCTGTATCATGGCAACGGTCACTGCCCTCTCATCCCACTTGTTGTCCCCAACTATACCCGGCTCGACACCCAGAACTTCCTCCACCTTCTCCGCCCACTGATAGAGGAGCTCCTTGGTGTGAACCACTATCAGCGCAGAGAGGTCAAGCTCGTGGATGATACGCAGGCCGACAACGGTCTTTCCGCTTCCTACCGGAAGGGAGAGAACCCCCATCTTATCTTTCAGGGCTTTTTTTATCGCCCTCTCCTGATACCTGCGCATAACATAGTCCTCGTTCCATGTGGAGTTGAGCTTTACACCCCTGACCTGCCGTTCGTCCCTGACCCTCACCCGATAGCCCTTAGAATTGAGGAACTTCTTGACCCTTGGAAGAACACCCACGGGAAACGTCCTCTCATAGGGGTCGTAGAGGCTCTCGGGCTTCTCCCACTTCCCAAAGTCCTTCTTGTAGCTCAGCAACTCATATATCCTGAAGTAAACCTGAGGATCAGCTTTCTCGACTTTCACCAGTGCCGAACCATCCGGAATTCGAAGGACTACCATAGGCATGACCAATCACCGGGAGTTTGGAAAAAGGCTTTATAGACCTTTTGGAACACCCCTCTAAGGTGGTGAAATGCTGAGGGAAATCATCGAGCGTTTTGAGGATACCGTAATTGTGGAGGAACCCGTGAGCAAGGAGCTTGAGATAACCCGGTATCTCGTGAAGTACCGCGATAGGCCGGTTCTCTTCAGAAACGTGGACGGCTGGATGGTTGCGGGGAACATCTGGAGCACTAGGGAGAGGATAGCGGGCTACCTTGGGACTGAAAGGGAGAAACTCCTGCACTTTATAGCGGATGCCATGGAAAACCCCGAACCCGTCAGGACGGTCGAGAGTGCACCGTTCACGGCAAACTCAACTGCAGACTTTTCTCTCCGTGAGCTCCCGATTCCAAAATACTATCCCCGCGACGGGGGACAGTACTTTACCTCCGCCATGGTCATAGCCAAGGACGAGGAAGGCTTTGTCAACATGTCCTTCCACAGGATGATGGTCATTGACGATAAAAGAGCCGCCATAAGGCTCGTTCCGAGGCACCTGTACGCCATGTGGAAGGAGAAGGCGGAGAGAGGGGAGGAGCTGGACGTCAGGATAGTCGTCGGGAATCCAATACACCTCCTAATCGCCGGTGCGACGAGCGTTGCCTACGGAACGAGCGAGCTTGAAATAGCGTCCAAAATGAGCAGAATGGCCTTTGGAAAGCCCCTCAATGTTTTCGACCTCGGTGGAATCCCCGTCCCAGTTGAGACGGAGTTCGTCTTCGAGGCCAAGATACTTCCAGAACTCACAGATGAAGGGCCCTTCGTTGACATAACTGGAACCTATGACTACGTGAGAAAACAGCCGGTGGTGGTCTTTGAACGCATGCATCACGTTGACGAACCCGTTTTTCACGCCCTCCTTCCCGGCGGCTACGAGCACTACATGCTGATGGGACTTCCCAAGGAGCCGCAGATTTACGCGAGCGTTAAGAGGGTCGTGCCCAGGGTTCACGGTGTGAGGCTTACCGAAGGCGGTGCGATGTGGCTCCACGCCGTTGTCAGCATAACCAAACAGCACGACGGGGATGGGAAGAACGCCATCCTGGCGGCATTCGCTGGTCATCCCAGTCTAAAGCACGTGATCATCGTTGACGAAGATATCAACATCTACGACGACAGGGACGTTGAATGGGCGATAGCGACGCGCTTCCAGGCGGACAGAGACCTGGTGATCATTCCCAACGCCCGGGGCAGTTCCCTCGACCCCTCGGCGGAGAAGAGCCTAACTGCCAAGTGGGGAATTGACGCGACCAAGCCGCTGGAAAGGAAAGGGGAGTTCGAAAGGGCTGAAGTTTGATTTTTATCTCTTCACCCCACCGCTTCCCCCAGCCTGTAGAGGAGTTCGAGCCTCTCTATCAGATGCCACAGCGTCAGAAAACTGGCCGCCGTGGAGAGGAAGGGGTTCAGGGGATAGAGCGGCGTCATCAGGGCGAAGACGATATAGCCCAGGAAGAACGCGGAGAGTGTGTAAGCAACCTTTCCAGTTCCAAGCCTGTACGCGGCGTAGATGCCCGCAATGGCTATGGGTATTTCCCAAGGGACGAGGATGAACTTCCCCCAGAGGTGCCAGCCGAGCCTTGGGAGACCGTACCAGACGCCGTTTTGAAAGAAGGGGATGCCCCCGGTGAATGTATCGGCCAGCAGATGAAGTCCGTTTCCGATGATCCCCAGGGGGCCAAACGGGAGGACGTAGAGGAACGAAACCCATCCATGGTTGAAGAAGGTCCTTGTGAAGTCCCCCGTGGCGAGCAGCATCTGGATGAAGCTGTAGTCTGGGGCGGAGTTCGCCACAACAAATACCGTCAGGAGCCTTTTGTTCCAGCCTCTCCAAGCGCCTATAATGTAGGCAACGAAAATGTGCATGGGAAGAAGCATCGGACTCACCTTTAGGTAATCCGAAATTTTGTCGAACAACCTAAAAAGATTTTGGTTCGAATTCTGAATAATGTGTGGGGAAAACAGGAAAAGGATTCACTCCACCATCTTGAGGAAGATTTCTTCAAGGCTCGGAGCCTTTATCTGCATTGTGAGCACCTTGGCCCCCTGAGCAGCGACAAAGTCATGGACCTGCTCCCTGATGTCCTCCTGCGCCACTATGCGGTACTTTTTCTCACCGAGCGGTGTGACCTTCCACCCGACTCCGGTGAAGTCAACGGGGACGTTTGTTTCGAGGACTATGGTATATCCGGCCTTCCTGAGGAACTCCCTCTTGATGTTGTCGAGGTTGTCTTCCACGCGGAGCTTGCCCCTGACTATGACACCAACGGTATCGCATATCTCCTCGACGTGGGCCAGTATGTGGCTTGAGAAGAAAACCGTTTTTCCGGCCTTCTTCTGTTCCCTGATGATGTTCTTGAACTCCGCTATTCCCGTCGGATCGAGACCCGTCATCGGCTCGTCCAGGATAAGAAGCTCGGGGTCGTTGATGAGGGCCTGGGCAAGGAGGAGACGCTGCCTCATTCCCTTCGAGAACTTGCCGACCTTCCTGTTCCTGTCCTCCCAGAGGTTAACGAGTTCGAGGAGCTCCCTAACGCGCTTCTCCCGCTCGGCCTTGGGGATCCCGAAGGAGTCGGCGATTATCTCAAGGGTCTGGACGGGTGTAAGGAAATCCCAGAGGGTAGCGTGCTCGGGCATGTAGCCTATGCGTTTTTTGGCCTCGACGAGGTTCCCCTCATTGAACTTGCCGTCGGCAAAGACCTCAAGGTCAAAGAGCTGAATTCTCCCTTCCTGGGGGAATATAAGGCCCAGCGTGCTGAGGATGGTGGTGCTCTTTCCTGCCCCGTTGGGCCCGAGGAAGCCGTACACCTGGCCGGGCTTGACCTCAAGGTTCAGACCGTCGAGGGCGCGCACCTCCCTGTAAACCTTAACGAGATTTTCAATTTTTATCATCGCCATCACCTCAGATCCATGCGGAGGAAGCGATAGAAGCCGATTCCCAGATACACCAGCGTGAGTCCAACGAGTATCCCGAAGTTAGTTAGGTTGTTCCTGATCGCGTACGCCATACCGCGGTACTCTGCAGTGACGTTGGAGAAGCCCCCGGGAGTTCCCGTCAGGGTTCCCACGTCCCTCGTTATGATGCCCACCTGAGACGTTGGAACGTAGAACAGATACTTCGTGGTGTACTCCTTCTGGAGCTGCAGCATATCCTGGTCGGGGTTGTTCACGGTGTCCCTGATAACGAGGTAACTCACGATGTTCGGCATTATGAGGAACATCACGAAGGCTAGCACCAGGGCCGCTCCGAGGGCTGAGCTGGAGGACTTAATGACCGTGGAGATGATGTAGCCCAGAGCAACGAGCTGAATCATCGCCAGAAGGAGCAGCATGTTGAGCAGCAGAACGTCGACAACGAGCTGACCGCTTAGGGGTGCTCCGAGGTACACCACGCCCAGCACGCCGACGAGGGTCGAGATCAGGAGCGCCATGAGCAGAACGGCCGAGTGTGCAAGGAACTTCCCGCCGATGTAGCTGAGGCGCTTTATCGGCTTGCTCATGGCAACGCGCAGCGTTCCCTTCTCTATTTCACTGTTTATCGCCGTGGCGCCCATCAGGAGGGCAAGGATTCCTATGAAGAAGCCGGCCATTCCGGTAACGAACTGTATCAGGAACGTCATTGCACCTTCAACGGTGAAGTCCTCAATCCCCGAGCTCTTCATTATGTAGAAGACCGGGATGTAGAGGAGTATCATGATCCCCAGTATCAGCCAGAGCTTCTTAGTTCGAAGGCTCTGCTTAAACTCAAGCTGAAATCCCCAAAGCATGCACATACCCCCTTATTGAGATGTTGGAGTGAACCCTCTCACTCGAACTACAACTAACATAAGAAGTATAAAAATTTTGTCCATCCAGTTGGAGCCGTGTGGCATCCACGCCGTTGCCAAGCAAAGCCCCATAGGCAGTTATAAGAGTCCCAGACATACCTTTCACCCCGATGCATCGGACTTCGAGGTATTATTGGCGTCAGGATATTTAAGCCTTTTGGGTTGGCGGCCTCAAAGGGAGGCCAGCTTCAAAACGTCCTTCCATACCGGACAGTGCTCCTTTAACCTCCTGAGAACTTCCTCATCCCCCCCCAGAACGGGCCAGAGTATGGAATCTATGTGGAGGGGCGGAATCCCGGTTTCCCCCGCAATTCTGTTCCAGAAGACCACCGGCGGCTCGTTTGTGAACCTCTTGGTGTAGGCGTTTATCCTCACGTCGTCGGGTATCTCGATGGCCATTGGATACGGCACGAACTCCCGGAAGGCTATCCTGCCCGCGTAGCCGAACATCTTGACGGCGAACACTACCGTCTTGGCGCTTCTCTTCGAGCCAAGAGTCTTCGCAAGCTCATCGCGCAGGCGCTCCATGCCGCTGAAGTAGTAGTTCCTCAGACGGTCGAGCGATAGTGAGAGGAGGAAGGGCTCAACCCTTTCCAGTCTCTTAACCTTCCCCACAACAAGCCTCCTGTTGGTTCTGGAGTTCGGCAGAAAGCGGGAGTATGCTTCCGAGATGCTCTCCCCGGGCGGATTTTCCGAAAAGTACCTTGAGAACTCCCACCACCACCGCTCGCCCTTTGCCGTCAGCTGATAGCTCACGAGGGAGTTCGCTATGACCAGCTTGATGAACAGTTCATCGTCTCTCAGACTGCCGTGGAGGTTTTGGAGTGCATCGAACTGGAGGTCAACCCTCTCCTCGATGGTTCTGGCGCAGTCGATGCCAAGTCCGCTTAGAATACCCCTGAGAACCTCGACCTTTTCCTCGCTGACCTTGTATCTTACCCTGATGAACCTGTCCAGAGTCAACCTAACCACCCACGGATTTTATCAGCCTCTCAAGGAAAGCGCTCTCACCTATTACCTCCGCCCCTGTGTTGTTCGGAAGGCCAAGCTCGACCCTCGCCCTTATCCCGTGCTCCCGCAGGTAGTCGTGGGTCTCGCCGCTGAGCCTCTGGAAGTCCCGCCTGAGTATCAGCCCGTAGACGGTTGGCCCCCAGGAGCTCTGGCCGTGGCCGTAGGTCTTCTCTGCCAGAAAGTCGAGTATAAGCCTCACATCCTCCCTGAACTCGCCGCCCTGGTACGGCTCGAAGTGCTTCCCCACGAGCCTCTGTATCGCGGAGAGGTGCTCCCCGAAGGTTCTTATGTCCCTCTCCTTGAGTGCAGGAAGGAGGCCGAGCAGAATTCTGTGGCTTATCTCCATAGCGACGTCCGCCCTTCCAACGACCCCAGCCATCACGGGCTTTTCCTCCTCCTCGTCAAGGCCCGGTTTCAGCTCCGGAATAACCAGGAGAAAAGCCCACTCCTCCGGAAAGTCCGCGCGGAATATCAGGGGAGGGATACCCTCCTTGACGCCGCCGTCTATAACGAAACCGCCGTAGGCGAAGGAGTAGATTCCGGCGCCACCGTTCCTCCCCCTCCCAAGAACCCCCGCCAGCGCCTCAACCGAGGCGTTCAGGTTTTTGAGCCTCGCTATCCCCCTCGCGACCGCCAGACTGAGCTGGGTCGTGGAGCCGAGGCCGACGTGTCGGGGAATGGCCTTCCTAACCTCGACGATGTAGTTGACCCCTGTCTCGTAGGTGGAGTTCATCCTCTTTATGACGAACTCGATGGTTTTTCTGTCCTCACCCTCAGCGATTATCTCCATGGTCTCGCCCTCAACGATTTTGACCTCGTAGCCGCCCTCCAGGGCAACGCCGAGGCTCCCAAAGCGCCTTCCAAAGGTGGCCGAGGGATCGATGAGACCCAGATGAAGCCTCCTCGGAGTGCGGATTATCACGGACACCACCAGAACTGTAGGGGCAAAAGTCCTTTTATACTCAGCGGCTATTTTTAGGCGGTGAAGACCATGAAGTTCGCTGGAGTTGACCTGAGTGAGCCGAGGATAATGGGAGTCATCAACGTTTCGCCGGAGAGCTTCTACAAGGGAAGCGTCAGGAACGACGAGGACAGACTGATTGAGACCGCTGTGAAGATGGTGGAGGAAGGAGCTTCCTTCATCGACATCGGCGCCAAATCGACCGCCCCGTATCTTGAGACCCAGATTCCTGTCGAGGAAGAGATCAGAAGGGCGGTCTGGGCGATTGAGACCATCCGCGATCACGTCGATGTGCCCATAAGCATAGACACCACCAGCGCAAGGGTGGCCGAAGAGGCTCTCAAAGCCGGCGCCGACATTATAAACGACGTTACCGGCCTGAAGGGGGACCCGAGGATGGCAGAGATCGCGGCTGAATACAGCTCTCCGACGGTAGTCTGCGCCCACGGCGAGGTGAGAAACCTCAGCGACCCGGTTCACACGGTCATAGACTTCCTGCAGGAGAGCCTCGTGATAGCCGAAAAGCACGGTGTCGAGGATGTTGCGGTTGACCCTGCCATAGGCTTCCTCCGCCCCGAGTGGCCGCCCTGGTACGAGTGGGACTCAAAGGTCATAGCCAGCCTTGATGTGCTCAAAATCTTCGGAAAGCCCATCCTCGTTGGAATATCGAGGAAATCCTTCATCGGGGCGATAACTGGAAGGAAAGATCCCGCGGAGAGACTGCCCGGGAGCTTATCCGCAACGGCGATAGCCGTCCTAAAGGGGGCGCACATCGTCAGGACGCACGACGTCAGGGAAACCCTCGACGCGGTCAGGGTCGCCGGCTTCATCCGGCGCTTCTCCCCTTGACCTCCTTCCATTCTTCGACGAGCGTGGCCAGCAGAGAAAGCGCCACGGGGCCGATTATGATACCGACGAATCCAAAGGCCAGGTAGCCGCCGAAGATTCCAACGAGCGAAATGAGGGCATTGACGCCCTTCTCCCTCGTCCCCAGCCTGGGCCTCAGGAGCACATCGGGGAGGGGTGAGATAAAGACGATTCCGTAGAGGGCAAAGACGAAAGCCCCAACAACGTTGCCGCTGTTGAGCATGTAAACCGCCCCGGCGAGCCAGACAACCCAGCCCCCGAAAACTGGAAGGAGCTCAAAGATAACGGTGAAAATTCCAGCGGCTATCGCCCCTCCAGGTTTGGCCAGACCGAAGAGAATGAAACCACCGGCGGTGAAGACGCCCTTGAGGATGCTGATGGCCAGCCAGCCGCGGAGAAGGCTGTGAAGCGTCTCGCCAGCCTTCTCAAGGAGTTTTATTGCCAGCTCCCTGTTCTCCGGGGGAAGGAGTGAGTACACCTCCTGTCTTATGGTCCTGGCGTTTATGAGCATGCCGTAGAAGGCAAAGACCATGACTATCGCCTGGAGGGAGAGCTTGGGCAGTGAATAGGTGTAGCCGAGAACGTACTCCTCAAAGCGCTTCGGGATGTCCTCCGCAAGCCTCTGGAGGAGCTCATAGACTGCACTGGGGAGGTTCCAGGTGAGAAGCCACTCGAAGAAGGCGTTGATGTAGTACGCGAGCGAGCTCTTGACGTCATTTATCCAGAGGGCAAAGCCGATTATGAAGAGGAAGGTTACCACGGTGAGGATCGCGGTCATGATGAACGCCGAGGCCCTGTTGCCCGTTTTCTTTGTCAGCCTTTCGTGGAGGGGGTAGAGGATGTAGGCGAGCGTCACCGCGAGGATGATGGGAGAAAGGATGGGACTAACCGTCTCCCATACGAGGTAAAGAACTATGAGCGAAACTGCGATCCAGATTCCCGCCTCAAGCTCCATCCAGCATCCCCAGATACTTGAGTATGAGCTCCCTTGCGGAAGGCTTGTTGAAGACTATAAGGACGTTTCTGCCCTCATCAAGGACGAAGTTCTTCCCAAGGGCTAATAAACCTTTCTTGAGCCTGTGTATCTCCGCCTTCTCGAAGTCTATGCCAGCCCTGACTTCCTCGGGTGCCCCCGTATCCCCCAGGGCTTTCTCCAGCCTGTTGAGGACGCTCTGGTTGAGGAACGTTATTGGGTTGGGCCTGAACTCTTCAGTGACAACTTCGCTTCCATCCATGTAGACTCCCCAAAAATCCTTGGCGCACTCGAAGGGATAAACGTAGTCCTCGCCATAGTCTGGGAGGTAGAGCTCCCTGATCACTGCAAGGAGAAGCCTCCTGGCGTCATTCCCGTAGAACTCAACCCTGAGGTTGAACTTCCCATCCTCAAACCCGTTCTCAAACACCTCAAGCTTCTCCTCGCAGAGCATCACCCTCACCCCGTCCTTACGTACGCGCTAACGTACCTCGGGTCGAGGAGCAGGGCAGTGCTCCCGAATATGCCGAAGTCAGAGGGGGTAGAGCCTTTGTAGATGACTATCCTCGGGTTGGTGACATTAAGGATATTCTCAAGCACGCCAACCGCGTAGTCCAGGTCGCCGGTCTCGTCAACCAGGCTCCCGGTAACGTTCATGGCAAACCACGTTCTCCCCGTGGCGTATTCCTTCGTCTCGTTGATGCTCATGCCCCTGCCGCTGCTCACGGCCTGCAGGAAGCCCTGGAAGTACGTATCGACCATTTCGGTTATCATGGCCTTCTCCTCGTCGGTGAGGCCGCGCCATTCGGAGCCCATATCCTTGTATGGGCCCGTCTTGAAGACCTCGACCTTTATTCCATTCGACTCGTAGTTCTGCTGGAGGTTGTAGTGGACGTAGATGACGCCGATGCTCCCCACCTCGGCGAGTGGGTCCGCTATTATTTTCTCAGCCCCAGCGGCTATATAGTAGCCTCCCGAGGCGGCTATTCCACCCGTGTAGGCAACTACTGGCTTTAACAGGTTGAGCTTCCGGACCGTGGAGTATATCTCCCTCACCGGGCCAACGTAGCCTCCGGGGCTCTCTATCCAGAGGACAACACCTGCTATGGAGTCGTTCTTGGCTATTTCCCTTAGGGTGCGGATCACGCTGAGTGCAGTGTAGTCGTCTATGAGGCCGAAAATGGGGACTATGGCTATAGTGGCGTTGCCCTCGGGCATATTCTGTCCTCTGAGCTGGGCCTTTAGAAAATCAATCTGTTTCTGGAGCTCGTCTATCTGGAGCTGGTAGGCCGCTGAATTGCAGCTCACATTGGAGGGGCCCTGGACTATCACCGTTGTAGTCACGTTTTCAGGCTTATAACCCCTCAGCTCGGAGTTCTGCATGTAGAGCAGGACGACTGCCACGCTCGATGCCGCGAGAAGGAGTATGAGAACCGCAGCGATGTACTTCCAAATGTTCTCTCTCATTCACTCACCCACCTATATCTCCCGCCCAAACTTTTAAACCCTGCCCCTCGGTAAGCTTTTATATCCAGCGCTCAACTCTTGTGTAGGTGGTAGCATGGAGATAGGCGTAACGATTTACCCGCACTTCGTCACCAAGGACAAAACCCTCGCATCCGTTCTGGCCGACGTCAAAATAAAGAACTACGATTTCGTCTCGATATTCCCGCACACCCTCGGGCTCATAATGAACGGGACGGTGATAGAGAAGAAGCTCCGGAACATCGAAACAACGCTCCGCGGCGTCGGCATCGAGTACATAATCAGGATGCCAACATCGGTGAACCTCCGCGACCACATCTACTACACCAGGCACTTCCGCGTTGCAAGGGCGATCGCAGACGTTGCCATAAAGCTCGGCGCAAAGGTCATCGTGATGCAGAGCGGGAGGACCGGAAGGCTCGACCTTGAGATAGAGGCTATCCAGCAGCTCGCCGACATGGTGGCTCCATTTAACATCAAGATAGCCCTCGAAAACACTTTCAGCGTCAAGGACACGCTCTACGTGGTTGACAACGTCGAGAGGGAGAACGTCGGCTTCGCCCTTGACGTGGCTCACGCTTTCCTCAGCGCCCAGGGGGATGCGGACAAACTGCTTGAAGACGTCAAGCTCGGAACAGAGAAGACGGTAATACTCATGATACACGACAACTTCGGAAAGCTCTTCCCACAGGTCGAACCGGAAGATGCCCTTGCCTACGGTGTCGGCGACCTTCACCTCCTGCCTGGAGAGGGAGGAATTCCCTTTGGAAAGGTCCTCAAGCTCTTCGGAGACGTTCCGCTCCTCCTTAAGGTCAAGGACCCAGAAAAGTTCGCAAAGGTCCCGACTAAGCAGGGGCTTATAGAGCTGCTGACGAGCCTGTGATTTTCCGTTTTTTGTGCACTACTTTTAGTAGTGTGCAAAATTTGAATAGAAAAATCTTTTAAGTTCTAACTTTGGTTAGTACCTCGGTGAAATCTGGATGAGGAAGGCAGTAGGAGTGCTGATGATAACCCTCCTGTGGGGCAGTACCCCTCTCAAGTGGGGAACCCGAGACATTGTCGACGTCTCAAAGCTGCGGGCAGAGGACAATAACCAGAGAGTACTCCGCCGTAATAGACCTGACTCCACCCGTGGACTGGAGCAAGGTTCACTTGAGTGTTGAGGCTTCCAGAACCAGCATCACCGAAGGGGAGAGCGTAACTTACAGGGTCGTCGTGAGGAACGAGAATGACGCACCTTTGGACGACCTGGAGTACTCAGTCACAATACCGTACTCTCCAACGAACTCCAGAACGTACTCCGGGGTTGCAAGTGTCAATAAAACTGAACAGGTCATTTTCAGCGAAACTGTAACTTATACAGATGCCAGCACTTACGTCACTCACGCCTCGATCTACTGGAACGGGAAGTCGAAGAGCGCCCAAACAAGCGTTACGGTGACTTCGGGGACTCTGACTATAACCGACGTCACAATCTCACAGGCAAGCCCAACTCATGGGGAGAGCGTGAGCTTTGACGTGAGCTTGAGGAATCCGGTGTCGAGGTCCAGGACTGTGACGGTAAAGCTTTTCATTGATGGTGTGAAAAAATCGAGCAAGACCATCACGATCGGTGGTGGGAGCACGGGGAGCGTTACTTTAACCTGGACTGCTCAGGCTGGGGAGCATGACTGGAGGATAGAAGCCTGGGAGGATGGTAAGCTGGAAGCGTCGAGGAGCGGAGGAATAACGGTTTCAAATCCTCCAACTTCAGCTTGCTTGAGCGGTGTCCCCCTGGAGGGCCACTTGGAGGTTTATCCGGAGTGGATTGAGGTGGGTGATAGCGTGAGTGTCCACATCACCGTCACCAACTTGGATCCGAACTGTGCGCAAGGACCATTCAACATTGAGCTGGTAGATGATTCAGGAGCAAAGTGGTGGCCGAAGAAAGACACTGAGTACGGTTGCAGCGGTTGCGGTTACATAATACAAGACGGAGCACTAAAAATCTACGCCGGAAAAACAATGAGCGAATGGACGGATTTCAACAATGTCGGTCAGACAACTACCCTGTACTTAAAGGTTGGGGGCAAGACGTTAGCGAGTGCAAAAATCAACGTCAAGCAGAACGGGCCAGTTAATGCGAGCATGGAATGCAAGCCTACCGTTGTTCCCTTGGATGGTTCAACCACTTGTACTGTTTATCTTGAGCTAAAGAGTGCTGACACGGTCACGTTGAACCTTGAAGAAGTTGACTTTGGGGGTAAGAAAGTGTGGCCGAATGGGCCAAGTAGCGTTACAGTTAACAAGCAAACTGTGACCCTAACTCTAACCAACATGCAGGAGGACCTGACAATAACCATCAACATAGATGATGAGCTGGCAAACTACTACTTTGGAAAACCCATTTACAGGACATACCTTAATAAGCTTAGCGGTCACTCGTACTTAATTGAAGTGAGGTTCAGTGAACTAAATTATCCAGTTTCAGACGTGATAACAGTAATTTACAAGGACACACGAAGTGGAACAGACAAAGCAATAGACTATGGATCAACCGCAGGGGAGATAATATCCACAGCACAACTTGTTGCTGAGGGCAGTAATCCCGTAGGTTGGACAGTATTTATAATAACAAGCCTTCCCAAACTCGGAAAAGCTGCCTCAGAGATTCAGTGGGCCTTTGAGTGGGGTGTTGAGAGATTCCCTCAGGAAAATGACAACAATTCCATAATCGGGGGGTGATGATAAATGGAAATTTCTCTTGTTATTTCTATCTTTTTGGGGGTTGTCCTAGCATTACTTGCCATTGCATTTTCACGGAGGGCTATTGTTTGTCTCGTTATCTTGTTGGTTGCTGGATACATCGCAATACAATTAAACTCGATAGAAGCCCTTTTGCCACTTATAGCTTCAGCCATGTTATGGCTAGCGACTGCCATAATCATCATCAGGAGAAACATTATTGGCATAACAAAAGGGGACATTGAAAACAATGGTGCTCTGGTTTCTATACCATTACTCGTTTTTTCAGCGACGCTACTCTTTGAACACCCTGAATACGGTGCTTTTGGTATTTTAACCTGGTTCCTCCTCTGGCACTACCTCAAGGATGAATGTAAGAGCTTAAGAATACCTTGTCTGTTATTCCTCTACCTTCCAACGGCCCTGTTGATAGTACTATATAGAACTCCAATTGCTCTAGTGTATGGCGTATGTACGCTATGGTTGCAGAGCGAAATTAAAGCCTTACAGAATACACAACACACACAAAACAGAGGAAATACCTGATATAGAAGAGGAGGATATACTCACGAGTAAAAATCGAAGGGGCCATAAGTGGTATTCTTGGTGGACTTATTTCAGGAGTTCCCACAAAGATGCCAAATCCAGGATAATCGGAATACCTGAGACAGTAACGGTTAAAGGAAGTAAAGAACTGGCATGGGTATTACACTACCACACACTGCTTGAGGATCAAGAAACGCTTAACAATAATACTATTAGGGGGTTGAACGTATTAACAGTGGAGACTGGGTGTACTGATGCTTGAAATCCTTTGGTTTTTAACCCTCTTTCTTGGGGCCATGCTCATGGCTGCCAAGTATCTGACAGGTGATCCTCGGAGGAAGAAAATCCTGCTGGCGACAGCTCCAATCCTAAGCCTGATAATCTCAGGGTTTGCAATGGCTGCATATTACCCGCCGGAGCAACCAGGCATTCTTCTGGTAGGGGTTGGAGTTGCATACGTCACCTACAGGGTTTTCCTCCAATTTGACCAGATTCTAAGATGGAGCGGGATCTTGTACAGGACTTTCGAAATCACAGTGCCTCTGCTGGCGTTAAGCACGTTCAGGACTCTACAACTGTTCGTTGTGAACGCGGCGTTTACAGCGGTTACGTTACTGCTCCTAGAAACCACGAGACGAAAACTAGAAGCCAAATATAGACCAGCGGAAACAATATTGGGGACATGGGGCTTTAAAGAAAAACGTCATTAGTGGAGCAAATTGCCGCTCAGGGGCTCCATCACAGTCCCAGCCTCTCCTTTATTACCCTGAAAACCTCCGCAAAAGCTTTCCCTATCGCCTCCTTCCTCCGTGAGAAGTGCGTGACGTCCTCGGTGAAGTTCTCCCTCAAAATCTCGGCCGCTTCCTCCACCGTTATCTTCCCCTCGAGCCACGCGTAGGCGAAAATAGCTTCAGCTATGTCGCCCTTCCCGTGCTTGTCGGTCCTCGGCGGGACAACGTGCCTCAGTCCGGCCAGCTCAAGTGCTATGCTCAGCGACGCGTTGGGAACCCTCTCGCCCGTGGGCCTGCCCAAATACTCGCTCAGGGCAAGGGAGAAGACGAAGTTTACCAGGGAGTCCCCGAACTTTGCCAGACCCTTGTCGGTGAAGTCCTTCCCGTACCTCAAGCTCTCACCCACCCTCTCTTCGAGAGCCAGGCTTTAAGGTTTTTGAGGCAGGGCAGCGTGGCGGACAGTATCACCGCGTAAAGAAGGAGCGTCAGTCCGATGCTGTAGGCAACGTAAGGCTCATGCGAGAATATCCTGAACGTCACCGAATCAACGAAGTGGACTAGCGTCCAGTTGGGGTTCTCCAGATGAACGTGGAACCAGAATGCCGAGGGCTGCATTATTGGCCAGATTCCGACGTAAACCGCCGTGAACAGCGAGACGATGCCCGCTATGCCCCTATCAAAGGCGGCGAGGAGTATCAGGAACGCCACCAGCGGAGCGAGGTACTGTGGATTGACGCGCCAGTAGGTAGCGGTAAAGACGGAATAGGCAAGGGCCGTGGAAGCAACTAGGTTCCCCTTAAACGCGTGCCTGATAAACACGAGAGAGAGGAGAAGGACCGCCGGAACGTACCAGTGCTGGAGGACGAAAAGCGTATCCCTCCCACCACTCATGTGAAGGTAAGTCGCGAGGCTCGAAACCCCGTTCATGCTGTAGGAAACGGGGAGGGTATATGAAACCCCCATCCCCATGAGCAAATCCGGCAGCGCCTTCAGGCTCGACGGACAGAGGATGAGCAGGGGCATGAAGGAAAGGATGCCTCCGAGGATAAGAAATGCAGTGCGTAGAACCCCCCTCTTTCCCTTCAGGAGGGCATCCCAGAGGGTGAGAATGGCGGGGAATACCAGCGTGTGCTTGACGGCCAGAGAAAACCCGTAGAGAGCATAGGAGAGGCGCTCTCTGCGCGTTAGGTAAAGGCCGAAGAGGAAGAAAGCCAGCGCAAGACCATCGAACATTCCGTAAACTGCCGAGACGTGAATTGTGATTGGATTGAGGTAGTAGAGGGCGGTGCCGAGGAAGGCGAGTTTTTGACTTCTCTCCCGGATTAGAAGATACAGAAGAAGGGCCACGGCCGTATCTGCAAGGATGAAGACCAGTTTGACTGAGAACGCCCATGCAGGGTCGATGTAAACGTAGTAGGTCCCGTCACGCCAGAAGGCGTTAACCGAGCCCCCAACGAGATACCTGACCGCGGCGAGCAGGTATGCCATGACCGGACCGTAGACGTAGGGCCACGGGTAGGGCCAGCCCTTAGCCCAGAAGCCGGCTGCGTCGGCGTAGGCGTAGAAACAGGCCCTCTTTTCCAGCATCGTTCCGGCGAAGCCGTAGAACTGGGCTAGGTCGCTGCCGGCTGAATACGGCGCAAGGGCAAGCCTCAGAGACAGGCCGGAGAGTATGATTAAGAGCAGGAGGTGTCTCGGACGTTCCAAGCGTTCCACCCCGGAGGGGGTCGTTGATTTCAACTTGAAGTTAGAAGAGTTTGGCATTTAAGGGTTTGGGTGGGAACGGAAAAGAAGGGAAGGGGACTCACTCGCTTATAGCGGCCTTCCAAGCATCCAGAACCGCCCTGGCCCTGTCGAATATCTTCTGGGCCGCCTCCTCAAGGGCCTTCTCCGGCGTTACCTTGCCATCGGTGACGATCCTGAACTTCGGCTTCCTGGCCATGAGCACCGGATGCTCGATGGTGTAGCCCGCAAAGGTCACGTGCTTGTTCTCGTGGAGCACCTCGTTGAGCAGGTTGGCGAAGGTGTGATCCTCCCCCTCAAGGTAGAACTCAAGGACGTTTTCCTCACGCTTGATGACCTCAATCTTCATTCTCCTCACCCTCTAAATGCTTGAGCAGTATCTCCAGCGCCTGCTCCTTGTTCTTCACCAGTTCGTATTTAAACTTATCCTCCTTCCACTCGGCAAGGTTGAGCTCAACGAGCAGGTCTATGACCTCCATGGGGTCGAGGTTTTTGAGAACCGCCACGGGTAGGATGACCTCCCTTATCTGCCTGGTGGTCTGGAGGGAGATGTCCGAGAGGTACTCCCCCAGGGTTCCGGTCAGGGAAACCAGCTCCTCCCACGGCATGGACGTTATCAGCACGCCTTCCTTCAGTTCAACTGTTTCGCCGAGAAGCTCCAGGGTCTTTACGAGTATTGGAGTCGAGACGCTCGCCCCGGCCTCCCTCAGGAGGTCGTCTATCGTGTAGCGGTAGAGGCCGCGCCTGTCGGGGTACAGTTTGGCCCTGACGCGGTTGTGTATCTCCCTTATCTTGCGGATCGCCTCCCTGATGTCGTCCTTCGTTCCCTGGACATTTATCTTGAGGTCGTTGAGCTTGGCGTGGACGTAGATGAACGCCGGAAGGCGGAGCCTCTGGAGCTCCCTGAGGAACTCCTGCTTTTCCCTGTCGTCGCGAACGTGGATGGTTATTACCTTCTTCGCCCTCGCCATGCTCACACCTTCAGTTTTCTGTAGAAGGAAGACAGCTTCCTCGTCTCAACGTGACCGCAGCGGGGGCAGATGAGCCTGTCACCGCGCCGGACTAAGGGCGCCCTGCACCGGGAACAGAGGGCGTAGATAACGCCCAGGTCATGGCCCCTGGTGGAGAGCTGTATGGGGCTCTTCTCGTTCGCTATAACCCTGGCCCTTACGATGTCGCCGATCTTGAATTCGTTGGACATCCCCTCCACGTAGCCCTCCCTCACCTGGGAGATGTGGATTCCGGCGAGCTTTGAGGTGGCTATCTCCCTGTCGTTCCTCCCCTCTATTTTAACGAGCTGGACTATTGCCGCCTGGGGCTTGACCTCTATGACCTTGGCTATGACTATGTCTCCAACCTGCGGAAGGGGCGGTGTGTCAGTCACGGGTTCAACGCTGATTTCCATCCTCTCCTGATCTATCTTCACCCTACCGGCCCTGATGGCATAGAGTTCCCCGTTATCCTCCTTAACGCCCTCACCGGGAAAGTACTCCTCGATAACTCCGAGATAGTCCCCCGGAAGAACCAGGTCGCCGTTTTTCACACCCTTCTTTTCATCCATTCTTCCACCTCCATGGAAGTTCCCGCGAGGATTTTTTAAGCCTTTGCCATCTGGGGAGAATTTATAAAGGACGGGGGAAAAGTTTTAGTAATTCCTATTGAGCCTATGGTGGTGGTTAAGGATGAGAATGCTTCTGATACACAGCGACTATTTGGAATACGAGGTAAAAGACAAGGCCCTTAAGAATCCCGAGCCGATAAGCGAGGAGCAGAAGAAGGGAAGGCTCGACGAGGTTCTGGCTGTATTCATAAGCGTTGAGAAGGCCGACGAAACCAACCCGGAAGAGGTCGTTGAGAAGGCTCTCACCGAGATTAAAGACGTCGCCGGCCAGATCAAGGTCAGCAGAGTCTTTGTGTACCCCTTCGCACACCTCAGCAGCGAGCTGGCAAAGCCGGACGTGGCCCTTGAAGTCCTCAGAAAGATCGAGGAGAAGCTTAAGGAAGAAGGCTTCGAGGTCAAGCGCGCCCCCTTCGGCTACTATAAGGCATTCAAGCTGAGCTGCAAGGGACACCCGCTCGCTGAGCTCAGCAGGACGATAGTCCCAACGGGAGAGGTAAAGGCCGAGGAGGTTCCGGAGGCCCTAAAGAGGGAGGAGGAGCTTGTAAGCTACTGGTACATACTCACTCCAGAGGGTGAGCTCATCGAGGTCGACAAGTTCGACTTCACCGGTCATGAGAACCTCAGGAAGTTTGCCAACTACGAGATAAGCAAGAGCAGGATAGCCGACAGGGAGCCGCCTCACGTCAGGATAATGCTCGACCACGAGCTGGTCGACTACGAGCCCGGAAGCGACCCCGGAAACCTCAGGTACTATCCAAAGGGCAGGCTCATCAAGGGACTGCTCGAACAGTACGTCACCGAGAAGGTCGTCGAGTACGGTGCCATGGAGGTCGAGACCCCGATTATGTACGACTTCGAGCACCCGGCACTTGAGAAATACCTCAACCGCTTCCCGGCCAGACAGTACGTCGTCAGGAGCGGGGACAAGAAGTTCTTCCTCCGCTTCGCGGCCTGCTTCGGCCAGTTCCTCATCAAGAAGGACGCCACGATAAGCTACAGGCACTTGCCGCTCAGGATGTACGAGCTTACCCGCTACTCCTTCAGGAGGGAGAAGAGCGGTGAACTTTCAGGCCTCAGGAGGCTCAGGGCCTTCACGATGCCCGATATGCACACGGTAGCTAAAGACCTCAAACAGGCCATGGACGAGTTCAAGAAGCAGTACAAGCTTAGCATGGAGGTTCTCCGCGGCGTTGGCCTTACCCCGGACGACTACGAGGTTGCCATACGCTTTACAGAGGACTTCTGGAACGAGAACAGAGACTTCGTGGTTGAGCTGGCCAGGATTATAGGCAAGCCCGTCCTCATCGAGATGTGGAAGCAGAGGTTCTTCTACTTCATCCTCAAGTTCGAGTTCAACTTCGTGGACAACCTCGACAAGGCGGCAGCGCTCAGCACCGTCCAGATCGACGTCGAGAACGCCGAGCGCTTTGGAATAACCTACTACGACGAGGAGGGCAGGGAGGGGTACCCGCTCATACTCCACTGCTCCCCGAGCGGGGCAATCGAGAGGGTCATGTACGCGGTCCTTGAAAAGCAGGCCAAACTGCAGGCCAAGGGCGTAAAGCCAATGTTCCCGCTCTGGCTCAGCCCGATACAGGTGAGAGTAATCCCCGTCAGCGACGAGGTTCTTGACTATGCACTCTACGTTGCAGGAAAGTTAGAGGGTGCAAAGATTCGTGTCGACGTTGACGATACCGGAGACAGGCTCAACAAGAAGATAAGGAAGGCGGAGAAGGAGTGGATACCGTACGTCATCGTCGTCGGCAGGAACGAGAAGGAGCAGAATACGATAACCGTCAGAAGAAGGAGCGACGGAAAGCAGGTCGAGATGCAGCTCGAAGACCTAATAAGAGAGATAAGGAGCCAGACCGAGGGATTCCCGTACAAGCCGAGGCCCCTGCCCCTTCTCCTGTCAAAGAGGCCCAAGTTCAGGGGCTGATTTTTCTTATCCTCAGCTTTTCCATTCCCCTTCCCTTTGTAACGCGGAATGAGTACATCTCCGGCTCAAAGTCCTCGTAAGGCGCGGATATCAGATACAGTGCCTCCTTGAGCCCCGTTTCTTCCAGCCATGACTTGGCAAGGATTACGTAGTCGCTTATCCCCGAGACCCACGCCACAAATCGGGTCGAGACAACGTCCCTGTTGAGGGCCAGCACCAGTATGGAGTCGGGAAGCTGGTGAGTTCTGGAGGCGAGGGTCTGGTTGAGGAGCTTCAGAGTACTGTCCTCCCCGAGGAGCAATGAAACACCATCCAGAGTGTAAACCAAGCGGAAAACCGGCCTGTCCTGAACGAGTTCCCTCAGGTGGATGTTGTATATGCGGTCTATCTTCGGATTGAGGGTCTCCGGCTCCACTTTGTCCAGGTAGAAAACGTTCGGAATGGACTCCTTTGACCCGTATCTCGTTCCAAACAGGTCTATAACCGCCACATTGCCATTCCTAAGGGCCTTTTCCATGTCAAAGCCAACTGTGCTCACTTTCCTTATGAACGACCTGATGGGACCCACGTAGTTGGAGATTATCCCAACACGACCGTTCTCAACCGCACGCCTGAGAAGAAGGAATGGTATCCTCCACGCGGAAGAATAGGCGTCGTAGATAATGCTGACGGTGGAACCGGGAAGGTATTCCTCCCGAAAGAGGTCAATGACGTTCATCTCCATCCGCCTTCCCCCCATAAAGTTGAGGGGAAGAGCACCGTAAAGCACCTCATGTTCCCTTCATGCCCGCCATTATCTCGTCGAGGAAGTCCTCCGCCTCCTCGCTGAACTCCTTAAGGGGGACCTCCTTACCGTACTTGTCGTAGATTTTACCGTCCCTGAAGTTTATCTCGAAGACCTCGTAGCGCTCTTCACTCTGCTCGTGGTGCTTTATCCCGTGCCCCTTGAGATGCCTCTCAAGGCTCTCGACGTCAACGTACTTTCCGCACTCCCTGCACCGGTAGAACTGCCAGAATACGTAGTCCTGACCAGCGAGCATGTTGTTCTTGATGTGGTTTATGAACGCCCCGCCGAGGTACTCGTAGAAGTCCTCCTGAATCAAGCCGTCCCCGTCCTCGATCACCTTGAACCCGCTCCAGACTATGTGGTCGTTTATGTCCGCGAGCGTTGCCTTGAGATAGCGGTAGGTGAGTATGAAAACCCCGTTGTGGACAAAGAAGACGCTCTTGTCGGGTATGGCGATTATCCTGATCCCCTCGCCACCACCGTTTTCGGCCATCTTCTCAGCGTGCTCTCTGTTGTCGGCCACCTCGATGGTAACCCTGACGTTGCTCTTCTTGTGAACCCCAATGATGCTCCCGCCGGTTATCTCCCAGTGATAATCGTCTAGATATCTCACCTGGGCATAGACCTTTTTGATCCTCGGACTCAGCTCACCGTAGGCCATTAATCACCACCGTGAGGAAATCGTGCCCAATGTTAATAAGCTTTAGCGGAAAATTTTAAAAAGGGTCTTTCTGGATGGGGAGGGCCACAATGGAGAAACGC
This sequence comes from Thermococcus coalescens, assembly GCF_055392585.1. Taxonomy (NCBI): domain Archaea; kingdom Methanobacteriati; phylum Methanobacteriota; class Thermococci; order Thermococcales; family Thermococcaceae; genus Thermococcus; species Thermococcus coalescens. The sequence goes on along the minus strand of NZ_AP043764.1, from coordinate 2,028,733 downwards.
TACCTTCCGAAGCGTCTCTGCCTCTTCTGATACTCGCGAATGATCCTGAGGAAGTCAATCTTCCTGAACTCAGGGAAATACACGTCAACAAAGAAGAGCTCGCTGTAGGCGATTTGATACAGGAGGAAGTTGCTTATCCTGACTTCGCCCCCCGTCCTTATCACTATGTCCGGGTCGGGCATGTTGGGGTAGTAAAGGTACCTTTTGATGAGCTCCTCATCAACGTCCTCCGGCTTTATCCTTCCGGCCAGGGCGTCCCTCACGATGTCCCGCACGGCATCGGCTATCTCGCTCCTTCCCCCGTAGGCCAGGGCTATGTTGAGGGTGTAGTTGCCGTACTTCCTCGTGATCTTCTCCGCTTCCTCGGCGGCTTTCCTGACGTTTTCAGGAAGGAGTTCCTTTCTCCCGAGGACGTTCACCCGAATTCCGTACCTGTGAACCCTCTCGTCCTCAAGGAGCTCCCTGAACTTCTCCTCAAAGAGGTTCATGAGGGCGTTTACCTCCTCGGGGGTTCTCTTGAAGTTCTCGGTGGAGAAGGCGTAAACGGTGAGCGTTCTTATCCCCAGCTCGCGACACCACTCGAGTATCTCCTCCAGCTTCCGGGAGCCGAAGAGGTGGCCGTACCACGGGGGCTTCTCCAGCTTCCGCGCCCATCTCCGGTTCCCGTCCATTATTATGGCCACGTGCTTTGGAATCCTCCCAGACTTAACCCTGTCCAGAAGGTAGCCCTCGTAGATATCGTAAACGGGCTTGAATAAAATGTGGGGAACGTGGGAAAGGAGACGGGAAATCATGCCAATCACTCAATCTTTTTCCTGCCGGAGAGGTGCATCTCGGCCAGCTCGATGTAAATTTCGGCGTTCTTCTTCGTCCACTCGATCTCTTCCTCACTGAGCTGCCTGACGACCTTGCCAGGAACGCCGACGACCAGGCTGTAGTCCGGTATCTCCTTGCCGGGCGGAACGAGCGCTCCAGCGCCGATGACGACGTGCTTGCCTATCTTCGCGCCATCGAGTATGACGGCCCCCATACCGATGATGGTGTAGTCCCCTATTTTAGCACCGTGAACGACGGCGTTGTGGCCTATGGTGACGTACTTGCCTATTATCGTCGGCTGTCCGTGGGAGGTGTGTACGCTGACGTTATCCTGGATGTTCGAGCCTTCGCCCACGTAGATCTGCTCTATATCTCCCCTCAGGACCGCCGACGGCCAGACGCTCGTCTTCGCCTCAAGAACGACATCGCCTATGACCGAGGCGGTCTCATCGATGAAAGCGGTCTCGTGAATTTTAGGACTCTTTCCGGCCAGCTCGTAAATCGCCATGTCCATCACCGGCCTTAACTCCTCGACATAGCTTATAAACCTAACCGGGCAATATAGGATGAGGGAGTGCAATGAAGTACAGAAGGGGTGCCAGCGCCGAAAGGGAGCTTATAAAGATGCTCGAAAAGGCCGGTTTCGCGGTGGTGCGCTCCGCCGGAAGCAAGAAGGTGGATATCGTGGCCGGCAACGGGAAAGTCCATCTCTGCATAGAGGTGAAAAGTACACGAGAGGAAAAGCTCTACTTCAGCAGCGAGGATTATGAGAAGCTCGTCTCCTTTGCAGGAAAGTTCGGCGCAAAGCCGGTTGTTGCGGTCAAGTTCATAAACAACGGCTGGCGTTTCTTCCTCCCGGAGACCCTTGAAAAAAGCGGCAAAAACTATAAGGTTAGCCTGCAAACAAAGAACTATCTCACCTTCGACGAAGTTATCGGGAGGCAGAGGTCCCTCGAAGGGGTGGTAAAGGGTGAAGTTTAAGGCCACACTGCTGATAATCCTGCTGATTCCGATTTTTCTCCCGGGGGTGAGCGCCCAGTCACCGCTCGTAATCGTCCCTCTCAACGACAGCTTCACCGGAGTTCCGGGCGATACGATAATAATCCCATTCCAGCTCAGAAATCTGGGAAACCAGACCGTATCAAACGTCACCGTGTACGTTACTGGCCCTGCAGAGGGCTTCCTCTACGGCAGCAAGGTGATCAGGGAGCCCATTGAACCGAATGGCACAGTTCAGGATACGATATCGGTCAAGCTGCTCAACCTCGACCCTGGAAGGTACAACCTGACCATCGTGGCCAGGGCGGGCTCAAGCTACTCGGAGGCGCAGGTGACGATCAGCGTGAAGACCCTGGTGGACTACGCCCTGAGGATAGACGTCAACGATGAGTACACCTACGGCAGCAACGTTACAGCACTGCTCAAGATAACATCGCAGGCGAACGGGGTCATCATAGGAAGACTTGGGTACACCCTCTCACGCGATGGAACCGTCCTGGAGACGTTCACCACAACCATATACCTCAGACCCGGGGAGAGCTGGGTCAAGGAGCTAAAGCTAACGACCCCTCGGGTCGGTGACTACTCGGTGTACTTCTGGGCCAACTTCAGCGGAAGGTTCAAGAGCAAGACTGCAACGTTCAGGGTCTACCAGAGAAACCTGAGGTACGATGCGTACTTCAAGGACGGGGCAATATATGTCCACGTTTACGACGAAAACGGCCAGGGAGTGCCTGACATCTCGGTCAAGATAAACGGGATACCATTCAAGACAGACGACGATGGAACGGTCTCGTACCTTGTGGAGAAGCCGGGAACCTACGAGGTCGTTCTGAATCTTGATGGAAGGATAGTGACGACCTTCGTCGAGGTCAGAAAGCTCTTTTTGAGTGCCACCCAGGAAAACGAGACCCTCCTGGTAAAGGTTGTGGACTCAACCGGGAAGCCGGTTCCGAATATAACGGTCACCGCCTCGGGGCCCCTCGGAAAGGACTACTCGGCAACGAACTCATCCGGTATCTCCGAGATAGACCTGGAAAAAACCGGCTACGGAACCATAATGCTCCGCGCGGAGAGCAGCAGATACATGGGGGGAGAAACCAGCGTGAAGGTGACCCCTCCGGCTAAGCCAACGCCCGCCCCAACGACCACCACAACTCCACCAACCACCACAACGACGACCCCGGCTAAGCCCCCAAAGAACTACGGGCCGCTGGCGGCGATACTGCTGATAGCAGGGGTTCTGTTAGCTGGAACCTCGTACGCTGCCTTCTTCAGACCGGTAATCCAGGAGGAGATGCTGGACAGGTACTACTTCGTCAAAGTTAGAGCGCCGAAGCTCAGAGGCATGGACGGATTCAGGTTCGAGAAGGGTGTCAGCGCAATAGAGGTCAAAGCCACCAAGGGAAGGGCAGAGATCAAAGACGGACTCATAGTGTGGGAGATAGAGCACCTTGAGCCCGAGGAGGAGGCCTACCTGCAGGTCATCCTGGGCTGACCTCCCCGGTCTTTTCTTTCGCAAACCTTATTAACACGGGCGAACACATTCAGATGGTAATCTAAAGGAGGCGAAAGCCATGGTGGACATAGAACTGCTTAAGAAGGTCGTCGAAGCTCCCGGAGTTTCTGGGTACGAGTTCCTTGGAATAAGGGACGTCGTTATCGAGGCCCTGAGGGACTACGTCGACGAGATTTACGTTGACAAGCTCGGCAACGTCATCGCCCACAAAAAGGGCACCGGGCCAAGGGTTATGGTGGCGGCACACATGGACAAGATAGGCGTCATGGTGAACCACATCGACAAGGAGGGCTACCTCCACATAGTCCGCGTCGGTGGTGTTGACCCAAGGACTCTTGTGGCGCAGAGGATAAGGTTCTTCACCGAAAAGGGCGAGCGCTTTGGCGTGGTTGGCCACATCCCACCCCACCTCCAGAAGCCGGAGGATAGGAAGAAAGCGGCCGACTGGGACACCATCGTTGTGGACGTCGGTGCGGACAGCAGAGAGGAAGCGGAGGAGATGGGTTTCAGGATTGGAACCGTCGGTGAATTTGCCCCTGCCTTCGTTCAGCTCACCGAGAACAGGATTGCGACGCCCTACCTCGACGACAGGGTCTGTCTATACACCATGATAGAGACCGCAAGGGCGGTTGAGAACCATGAGGCCGACATATACTTCGTCGCCTCCGTCCAGGAGGAGGTGGGCCTCCGCGGTGCCCGCGTGGCCTCCTACGCGATCAACCCGGAAATAGGCATAGCAATGGACGTCACCTTTGCCAAGCAGGTCGGCGACAAGGGCAAGATAGTGCCAAAACTTGGCGGCGGCCCGGTGATGGACGTCGGCCCGAACATAAACCCGAAGCTCCGTGCCTTCGCCGACGAGGTCGCCAGGAAGTACGACATTCCACTCCAGGTCGAGGCCTCCCCAAGGCCAACAGGAACGGACGCAAACATCATGCAGATCAACCGCGAGGGCGTCGCCACCGCAGTTCTCAGCGTGCCCATACGCTACATGCACAGCCAGGTTGAGACGGCAGACCTCAGGGACATTGACGTGACGATTAAACTCGCCAAGCACCTTCTTGAGGATCTCCGCGAGATGGAACTAACCCCGTGACCGGCCTCAGTCCTTGAAATTTTTCCTTCCCTTTCTTTCCGGGAAAGGTTTATTTCTTCTGCCACGAAGTAGATATTGATGTGGGGCGTGAACACCGGACTGGGAGAGGACTTCCCACCGCTCACCCGGACGATACTCCTGGTACCCATCGGGGGCATTGAGAAATATATCATAAGGGCAGTTGCAAGGTTTGTTAATTCATACTACTCTAGGTTCGGTTTTTCCGTCGAGAGGGCAGACGTCCTTCCGGAAGAGGAATTCCTGGGGGCGTATAACCCCCGGAGGCGCCAGTACATTGGGAGAGCCTTCCTTCCGGTGCTCCATGGTATCGGCAGAAAGAGTGGGACACGTGCGGTGCTGGGGATAACCCGGCTCGACCTGTATGAGGAGGGCATGAACTTCATCTTCGGCATCGCTCACCCGGGACTCCAGACGGCCATCGTCTCCACGTTCAGGCTGAGACCTGAGTTCTATGGGGATGCTCCGGACGAGAGGCTCTACACGGAGCGGACTATCAAGGAAGCAATACACGAACTGGGCCACGTCTTTGGCCTCCAGCACTGTCCCAACGAGAGGTGCGTAATGCACTTCTCGAACTCCATCATCGAAACGGATATTAAAGACGCCCTTTACTGCCCCACCTGTCTGAAAAAGCTTAGGAAAAACCTGGAGGCGGAACCATGATAGAGATAGAGGTTAAGGGATACGCAGACGACGGGGTCTTTGAAAGGGTTCGGGAGAAATTTAAGCTGATAAGGACCGAATACCATGAGGACACGTACTTCCGCCACCCCTGCCGGGACTTCGCCGAAACCGACGAGGCGCTGAGGATAAGGATAAAGCGCTTCAACGGACATTTTGAGGCTTTCATAACGTATAAGGGGCCGAAAATAGACGAGAACTCGAAGACCAGGAAGGAAATAGAGGTTCCGATAAGCGACCCGGACAAACACCTTGAGATCCTGGAAAGCCTGGGCTTTGAGGAGGTTCTCACGATAGAGAAGACCCGGGAAAAGTACTACGTTGACAAGGGCATCATAATAGACCTCGACGAAGTTAACGGCCTCGGAAAGTTCATAGAGATTGAGGCGCTGGCCGAGGGGGAGGAGGTGGTGGAGGAGACCGTGAAGATACTCCGGGAAATCCTGGAGTCCCTGGGAGTCAAAAGGTTCGAGAGGCGTTCGTATCTGGAGCTGATGCTCCAAAGGGAGGTGAACCATGGGGAAGCTGGATGAGTTCTTCAGATCCCTGAGCGAAAGGAAGAAGAAATCAGAGCTTGAGGTGCTCGAGGAGATTGAAAATGCTCTCAGGATGGGTGAGGTAGACAACGCCATTGAGCTCACAGGCGAACTTGAGAGCGAGTCCAACTTGTTCCTTGCCCTCAGGATGCTCCTGCGGTCAATACGCGAGAGGCTCCAGGAGGCCAGGGAGAAGGGAGAACTGGACGAGCTGGAGCGGATTAAAGAGAGGGTGAAGGAACTCATACCAACCGTTAACTCCCTTCTCAATCCACGTTACAGGGCGCTACTCCTGGGGGATTTGGCGGTTCTGTTCTATCTTCTCAACGATGAGCTCAACGGGGACATAGCCCTGAGAACCGCAATAAACATCGCCAGAAACAGCGCCGACATAATCAGAGACATCCTGATGGAGCTCATAAACTCCGGCCTCCTCAAAAAAGCCGGCTACGCTATGAAGATGGTTCGCGAACCCGAGAAGCTGGACGTTGTGCTGGTCCACCTTGCTGAAATGTTCTACCGTGCGGGGGACGTTGAAAAGGCCAGGCTCATAATCGAACACATTTCCAGCCCATTCCACAGGGCGATGGCACTCTACTACCTGGCCGAGATCGAGGGTAAGAGGAACAGGGATGAAGCGCTCAAAATACTGGAGGCAGCATTCAGAATCGCGGAAGGCATAGAAGACCCCGAGGCGAGGTTTGAAGTCATGCTTAAGCTCTACGACCTCAAACACTCCCTCCTCGGCCAGTCGCTCAGCCTCAAAGATGTTCTATCCCGGAGAGAAGCTCCTCCTCAGTAAGGGCGGGGGCTTTGACAACTCCCCGCTTCCTAAGCTCGTGGGAGATTTCGAGGCTTGGAGGCAGTTTTATCCCCAGCTTCTTCAACGTTTCGACCTCCTCCGCAAGCTCCCGCGGAGTGCCCTCAAGGACTATCTTCCCCCTGTCCATAACGAGGATCCTGTCGGCAAAGCGGAGTATGTAGTCCGTGTGGTGCTCGACTAGAACCACAGTCATTCCGTGCTCCTTCCGGAGGAGAGATATCAACCCCAGAACCTCCTTCCTCCCAACGGGATCCAGCTGGGACGTCGGCTCATCAAGAACCAGAACCGCAGGCTCCATGGCCAGAACGGCGGCTATGGCAAGCCTCTGCTGCTGACCGCCACTGAGGTTGGGTGGAAATTCCTTCTCAAGGCCCCTCAGCCCGGTTACCTCCAGTGCCCAGCGGAGGCGCCTCAGTATCTCGTTCCTTTCGAATCCGAGGTTTTCGAGGCCAAAGGCTATCTCCTCCTCGACCGTCATGTTGAAGAGCTGGCTCTCAGGATTCTGAAGAACAAGGCCAACAACCGTGGAGAGCTTTGAGACGGGTGTTTCCCTGGTGTTGTGTTCCTCGCCGGTTCTGGGGTCCCTCACCACCACATCGCCCAAGAATTCCCCCTTTATCGAGTGGGGGATTATGCCGTTGAGGGTCAGACAGAGCGTCGATTTTCCGCTTCCGCTCGGTCCGATTATCCCCAGAAGCTCTCCCTCCCTGACATCAAAGCTGACGTCCCTCAGCGAGTATTCACCGGCCCTCCGGTACCTGAAGCTGAGGTTCTCCACACTGATAACCTTCATCTTCTGCTCACCATCCTCGGGGCCAGGAAGAACACGCTTATTATGAAGACGAGGGTCGAGAATATCTCCAGCCTCCCTATCCACATGTGGAGTATTAGCAGTACCTTCACATCGATGGGCAGGGCCGGAGAGGTTATGCCCACGCTGAGCCCGACGTTGCCCTGGGCGGATGCGACCTCAAAGAACGAGTCCGTGAGGCTTGTCCCGAGACGGAGCATCGTGTAGAGGGTGCCTATGAGCAGGAACGCAAAGTACGTCATGGTGAAGCTCATGACCTCCTGGATGTCCTCCTCGCTGAATATGTAATTGCCCACCTTCCTCTTGATAACGGCACCCTTGGGCAGGATGGCACTCTGGAGGGTCCACTTCAGGCTCTCGTACATCAGTATAACACGGATGAGCTTTATACCTCCCGCGGTACTTCCGGCGCCTCCACCTATCACCATGAGAATCCCGAGGATAAACTTGCCCAGCTCGGGATACTTGCTCAGGTCGGCGATTCCAAATCCGGTACAGGTTATGGCCGAAACGGAGTGGAATACCGCTTGCCTCAGGGCATCACCAATGGCGTCCCCCACCTGGGTGAGGCTGAGGGCTATAACCGCTATTGCCGGCAGCAGAAAGATGAACATGTACCTGACCTGGACGTCCTCGAAGAAGGGCTTGAGGTGCCTGTCCTTGAAGAGGCGGTAGTGGACAGTGAAGTTTACGGCACCCATTATCATGAGGAATATCGTGACGGCCTCTATCGAGGTGCTGTTGAAGTATCCAATGCTCAGGTCATGGCTGCTCATACCACCCGTGCCAAGGCCGGTCATGGAGTGTATAACCGCGTCAAATAAAGGCATGCCGTTGATGTAGTAGAGGTACACACCAACAAGGGTCAGAACCAGGTATATCTGGAAGATTACCTTCGATGTGTTGACAAGGTTGGGAAGTATTCTCTCGCTTCGCGCCTCGGCGCGGTAGAGTCTCGCGGCGGCAACCCCGGGACGGATTAAGACCGTTAGCGCGACGAGCACGATGCCTATTCCACCGAGCCACTGCATCCAGGAGCGCCAGAACAGGATTATGTGGGGGTAGCTCTCCAGGTTGCTCATCATGGTAAGGCCCGTTCCGGTCCAAGCGCTCATGCTCTCGAAGTACGAGTCCACGAAGGACATCTTGGCTATGTAAATGAAGGGTATGACGCTGATGAGCGAGGCGAAGAGCCACGTAAAGGCGGCAGAGACCATGGCCTGCCGGAGGTTTACGTCCTCCACCTTCCCCATGTGCCTCGCGAGCCACGCTCCAAGGAGGATCGAGAAGACGCCGGGGAGGGCGAAGTAAACGACGTATTTTATTTCATCGGGGTAGAACCACACAATAAGCACCGGAAAGAGGTACGCCAGCCCTACACCCTGAAGGATAGCCCCGATGAGATTCTTAACCACGAAGATGTCGTCCGAGATGTTAATGTACTTCCTGAGCTCTAGCATGGGCCCACCGTAGAGGTAGGGTCTGCATTAAATAAAAGGTTTTTCCCGGAGTGGAAAGGTTTAAGGGGGAATACTGCCTTTTTATCCCGGTGATAGAAAGTGGAGGGGAGAGACGCCCTCATAAAGGCGGGAGAGATAGCAAGGCAGGTGAAGAAGGAAGTCGCGGACATGATAAAACCGGGGGCAAGGCTCTACGACATCGCGGAGTTCGTGGAAAGGCGCATAGTGGAACTTGGAGGAAAACCTGCCTTTCCCTGTAACCTCTCAATAAACGAAATCGCGGCTCACTATACCCCATACAAAGGTGACGATAGCACCCTGAAGGAGGGGGACTACCTCAAGGTGGACATAGGCGTCCACGTTAACGGCTACATAGCCGACACGGCAGTGACGTTCAGGGTGGGAATGGAAGAGGATGACCTGATGGCGGCATCAAAGGAGGCCCTTGAAAACGCCATCAGCGTGATACGTGCGGGGGTAAAAATCAGCGAGATTGGAAAGGCCATAGAGGAAACAATAAGGGGCTATGGCTTCAACCCGATAGTCAACCTCAGCGGGCACAAGATAGAGCGCTACAAGCTTCACTCGGGCATAAGCATACCGAACATCCATCGCCCCGCGGACAGCTATGTCCTCAAGGAGGGGGACGTCATTGCGATAGAGCCCTTCGCGACCACGGGGGCGGGACAGGTTATAGAGGTTCCCCCCGCGCTTATATTCATGCACGTCCGCGACAGGCCCGTGAGGATGGCCCAGGCAAGGAGACTGCTCATGCACATAAAGAAGGAGTACAACGGCCTTCCCTTCGCCTACCGCTGGCTCCAGGAATTCATGCCGGAGGGTCAGCTGAAACTGGCCCTGGCCCAGCTGGATAGGGTAGGGGCGATATACAGCTACCAGATACTCAGGGAAGTTCGCGGCGGCCTGGTGAGCCAGTTCGAGCACACTGTTATAGTGGAGAAAGATGGTGCGTACATAACCACCTGAAGCTCTTTTCTTTCCCATCCTGCCAGAGGAGGACTCAGAACGCTACCAAGATTCAATAAGAAGGGAATGAGACCCTCTCGGGCTCGGCAGTTTGGCGCCGGGGCAGGGATTTGAACCCTGGTGGGCGGACGCCCACGGGATCTCGAGTCCCGCGCCTTCCCAGGCTAGGCTACCCCGGCGCGATGGAGAGTTCCCCTGGGAATTTTATAAATCTTTCCGCGAAAAATTTATTAACCATAATTAACTAAAAATCTCCCGGTTGCAAAGGTTTAAATTCTCGGCCGCCCTAATAATAAGTGAAAGGAGGTGGCAGAAATGGTCGGTATTCTTGTGCAGGAGGTTATGACCGACAAGTTCCAGAAAATAGACATCGACGCCCCGCTTTCTGAGGCGATCGGAATTTTTGAGAAGGAAGACCCCGACCTTATTCTGGTCTTCGACGGAAATCTGTACAAGGGAGTCCTGACCCAGGATCTGATAGTACGCTCCCACCTCAAGTGGGACCCAACCAAGGCCAAGGTTAAGGATGTCTACAAAACCGCTCCGGTTATCAAGCCGGACGATGACCTTAGCAAGGCCGCCAAGCTCATGATTGAGGTTGACCTGCGCTCCCTTCCCGTTGGGGAGAGCAAGGCTGAAATCATCGGAGTTATAAGCGATATAGAACTGCTCAAGAGGATAACCCAGGAGGAATTCGGAAAGAAAAAGGTCGAGGATTTAATGACCAAGGATGTCATAACCCTCAAGCCCGAAGACACTGTCGCAAAGGCCCTCGCAACGATGCGCGACCACGCGATATCGAGGATACCGATAGTCAACGAGGAGGGCAAACTTGAGGGCCTCGTGACCCTGCACGACCTCATCATAAGGTTCATCAAGCCCCGCTTCAGGGCACAGTACGGTGAGGTGGCGGGTGAGAAGATACCCCCGTTCAGCATGCAGCTTCGCGACGTCATGATAAGGGGGGTCATAACGATATCCCCGAACGCCACGCTCAGGGAAGCCATCGCCACGATGATAGACAACGACATCGACGGCCTGATAGTCGTCGACGAGAACAACAGGGTCAAGGGCGTTCTCACTGTCAAGGACATGCTGCTGCCCATCTCAAGGATGGTCGAGAAGGAGGTCCGCTTCTACCTCCAGCTGGGCGGGGATGCCTCAGTACTCAGCGACTTCACCAGGGAAAGAATAATAGAGGACGTGAGGCGTTTCGTTGACGGATATGAAGACCTCCTCGGGCAGGAAGGGATAATATACCTGTACATCAGGCGCTTCAACGAGCGCTTTAGAGGTGTCCATCTCTACCAGGCCAGAATGCGCGTCGTAACCGACAGGGGAGTGTTCATAGCAACGGGAGAAACCTGGGGAGCAATACAGGCCGTCCATGACGCCCTCAGGGCAATAGAGAGACAGCTCCTCCAGAAGGCAGAGCTTGAGAAGGACACCCACTACTACAAGCGCTTCCTGGAAAAAATGGGACTGGAGTGAGGGGATTACCCCCTCGAAAATTCTCTTTCTAAAATTCTTCTCTGAAGCGGGTCCAGGGCTTCCGGATCCACCACCACTATTATCGTCCCGTTCGCCACCAGCACGTGATCCTTTACGTTCAGGAGGAACTTCAGGGTGTTCTCAAAGCCGTTTTCTATTATCAGATACTCCACGGCGTCTATGTACAGAACGCGGTAGCCGCTCTCCACGGCCTTGGCTATCAGGTCGGTCAGTATATCGATCTTGGTGGGACTTATCGCGTATATCTCCGGGAACTTGTGTATCTCCCCCTCCATTACCCTCGTAACCCAGAACACCAGAGCGCTCGGGTGCAGTTTTTCCCTGATGTTGTCAAGCTCCTCCCTGGTTATCACAACCAGGTTTGAGAGCTCCCCAATACTCCCGAACTTTTCGGAGACCTTCTCCTTGGATGGGCACACAAAAGCCCCGGGAGGAGTCGCCTTGGCAGTGGGGGGCTGGGTTTCCGGCGGGAGAAACGGTATGAAGACGAACTTGAACGCGCCCACCGCTGCGATCAGCCTGAAAACGGCACCGAGGAAAAAGGCACTGGGAGCCAGCCAGTCAACATTCCTGACTACCGGATACGTGAAGTTGAGGAGGGCCAGAAGTATGAGCCCCCACGGGAAGAGGGAGTCTATGCTGCGGGTTGATATCTCCTTCTCCATTAGAACCCTGCTGAAATAGATAAGGGCAAAGCTGTATGCAAAAGCGGGAAATACCGTTTCCACAACAAAGTTGTCATTGAAAACGTTGGCCGCCAGCAGGAACAGCCACATGTACGAGGCGGCCAGAAACACCGAGATGAACACGACATGCTTGAGCTTGCTCGTGCTGTATTTGAGGTGGACGGCACCCCAGAGGAGGAGGGTCGCTATAAAGAAGTTCGGTATCTGAGAGGCGACCCTATACGCCTCGTGGGCCATGTGGATTCCAAGGGGCTTGAATATATAGCTCTCAACGTCCATGGCATTTATGAAGAACGCCGTGCTCAGCAGAACCCAGCCCTTGTCGCGGGTCTGATAGGCCTTGTATGCGACGGCGATGAACAGAACCCACCTGGAGAAGAAATTGACAAAAGGAACTACGGCTTCCGGATTCATCTCTTCATCACCGCCTTCTCCTGTTTCACAACCACAAGACTCCCGCTGGGAACGTTTCTATCGACTATCACCCCCGGCCCGACGAATGAGTTGCTCCCTATTTTCCTCCCCGGGTATATGCTCACGTTTATGCCAACCTTGACGTTGTGGCCGAGTATGGCCCCAAGCTTTTTCCTTCCTGAGTCCTCAAGCTTTCCTTTGACCTCAACCCTTATTGTGCCCTTGTCATGTCTCAAGTTTGCTGTGATGGTACCTGCACCGAGGTTCGTGTTCTCACCGATTATTGAGTCCCCGACGTAGTTAAGGTGGGGGGCGTTGCTGTGATCCATGATTATCGAGTTCTTGACCTCTACGGCGTTGCCTATGTGACAGTTGTCACCGATGCTCGTGTACGGCCGTATGAAGCAGTTAGGGCCGATGCGGGAGTTTTTACCTATCTTTACCGGCCCGATTATGTATGCCCCGCTTCTGACAACCGTTCCCTCCCCTATCTCCACGGGAGGGACTATCGTGGCGCCTTCTTCGACTATGCCCCTGATGCTGTGCTTCAGCTTGTTCTTCAGGAGGTATTCGTTGAGCTCCAGGAGATTCCACGGCCTCCCCACATCGTTCCAGTAACCGGAATAAACCGCGTAGGCAACCCGTTTTCCGTCCTGTATCATGAGGTTGATCGTATCGGTTATCTCGTACTCCCCACGCTTGCTGACGGGAGTCCTTTGGAGGAACTCAAAGACGTCGGGTTTGAAGATGTAGACGCCGAGGTTTGCATAACCTGGGACACTGCCCGGCTTCTCCTTCACCATGGAGACGAGGTTTTCCCTGACCTCAACCTTACCGAAATGGCTCAAATCGTCGAACTCCTTCACCAGAAGTGCGGCGTCCGCCTTCTCCCTTTTGAAGGCTCCCACAAGCTCCTTAACTCCGTCTATCTCGAAGTATATATCACCGTTGGCGACTATAAACTCTTCAGCACCAATCTGCTCCTTGGCAGACTCTATGGCCTTGGCGGTGCCTTCACCGGGAAGCTGGTCAACGTACGTTATAGGCTTGCCGTTAAACTCATCTCCAAGGCTGTCGATCAGCTTTTCCTTTTCATAGCGGACGATTATTATGAATTCATCCACAAAGGGATCCAGATTCTCAAGCACGTACTCAATTATCGGCCTGTTTGCTACTTTGAGCATCACTTTAGGCCTGTCATCCGTCAGAGGGCGAAGCCTTTCACCCTTCCCCGCAGCTAGGATAACTGCCTTCACAGAATCACCCCCACCAGGTAAATGAAGACCGGTATCAGACCAAAGATCGCGATGAATGTCCTTTCCCCCAAAACCTCAACGGCCCTAAGCATGCCCTTCATCGTAACCATACTTGCCACGAATGAGGAGATGAAGGCCGTAAAGAGCAGCGAAACCGGGAGCGCCGGATCCCATCCGGTCACGAAGGCGAGCTTCAGTATGAGATAGACGGGAGCTATAAGAAAGCTCAATTCAAGGGCCTTCTTGGCGGTGACCCCCGTAACGACCAGGCCGAAGAACACGAGCCCGCTCCTTGAAAGGCCACCTATCAGAGCTCCTCCCTGCAGCAGACCGGAGACTATGGAGTCCACGAGAGTTGCCCCACCATTTTCTTCACGGATCCTCTCCTTGGTTCCGCCCAGGAAGGGGCGGAAGCGGCCGAGGAAGAGAGCGAACAAAAAGATCGCAAATCCGAGGAGGGCATTGATGAAGTCGGCAACCTTGGGGCCAATGAAACCCTCGGGACCAACAAGTAAGGGGTAGCCAAGCAGGACGGTGAAGAGGGTAGCATAGAGGAGATACTTCGTGTCCGAGTCAAGGCTCCTGCGCAGGGCCCTCTGTGACCCAAGCGCAATTTTCTCTTTGAAGTAAAAGAGCACGGCAAACGTCACGCCTAGATACGCCGGAACCAGGTAGTCCGCATAGGCGGGCGTTGCACTCTCTAAAAGCCTCATGATTGAATAACCCTCCGGACTGGTGGGAAGCCAAGATGAGAGCGCCACGACAATGCCCGAAAGCAGGGGGGCTATATATTCACCGATGTTAACCATGGCAACCACATCAAGGGTTTTAACTCCCGAGAACATAAACTTTTCGAGGGAGTGTGATGAAACTCACTGTAATCTACGAAAACCACTCGGGGTTCAAAAGGGGTCTCCTTGGCTCCCACGGCTTTTCCGTCCTCGTCGAACATGCGGGGGTCAAAGTTCTCGTCGATACCGGGGCCGATGGAGGAGTCCTGATAAACAACATGATGAAGCTCGGAATCCATCCCAGGGAAATCGACCACATCTTCATAACCCACGGACACTACGACCACACGGGCGGACTGAAGGCATTCCTTGGGGAGAGGGGACGGCCAATACAGGTCACTGCCCATCCCGGGATATTCACAGGAAGGATTGCCATCAAGCCGGAGCGGAGGAAGATTGGAATCCCCTTCAGCAGGGAGGAGCTGGAGAACCTGGGGGCCGAGTTCATCCTGAAAGAGGGGCCCTTCGAGTTCGCACCAGGATTCTGGAGTTCTGGGGAGATACTCAGGCGCACGTGGGACAGGACAGTGGGCTATATTGAAGAAAGCGGGAAGCTGCAGAAGGACCCGATTCCCGACGACATTGTTCTTATAGTGGATCTGGACGAAAGTGTGGCCGTGATAGCAGGCTGCGGTCACTCGGGGGTTCTCAACATAGCATGGCACGCCGAAGACGTCAGCGGAAAACCGGTTAAGGCCCTCATTGGAGGGTTTCATCTTAGGGGAGCCAAAAAGGAAGTCCTCGATGAAGTCGCCGGGAGAATAGATGCCGAAAAGCTCTACGCCGGCCACTGTACGGGCATCGATTCGTACGCACATCTGAAGGGCAGGCTTGGTGATAGGATAGAACCGCTTCACGTTGGAAAAACCATCGAGCTTTAGCGAACCTTTAAATACCCAGTCGAAAAGCCCAACATCGCGAGAGAAAAGGAGAGGTGGGAGAGATGAAGAACCCGTTCGAAAAAATGCCGACCGTGCTTACCGCTGACGAGCTCATCGATAAGGCCTTCAGAAGAGCCGAGAAGGCCGCATCGGCGTTCACACCAAAGGGCGGCCCGAGGGCAAAGGCGAGGCAGAGAGAGGAGCTGAGGGTAAGGACTGTCTCAAACGTGATAAGGGACAACCTCAGAAAGCTCCTGGACAGGACGCCGGGCGTTTCAGAGCTGCCCCCGTTCTACAGGGAGCTGGTTGACACACTCGTCGATAGGGACCAGTTCCACCGTTCGCTGGCTCACGTCAGCTGGGCGATAAAGACGATACGGAATCTGGAGCAGAGGCACGTGGAGAAGATACGCTACTCCAGAGACCCCGACGAGATTGCAAGACTCAGAAGGAGCTTCTACGGCCGCGTTGCGGACGTCCTCAGGGAAATAGCGGACGACCTCGAGTACCTCAACCAGGCGAGGAACGTGCTGAAGGATCTGCCGGTCGTTGACCTTGAGCTCCCAACGGTCGTCATCGCCGGCCACCCCAACGTGGGCAAGAGCACGCTTTTGAGGGCTCTAACCAATGCAAAGCCAGAGGTTGCGAGCTATCCGTTCACAACCAAGGGCATAAACGTCGGCCAGTTCGAGGAGCACTACCTCAAATACCAGGTCATCGATACCCCAGGCCTGCTCGACAGGCCGCTGAGCGAGAGGAACGAGGTCGAGAGGCAGGCTATTTTAGCGCTCAAGCACCTCGGAAAGGTCATCGTCTACATCTTTGACCCGAGCGAGTACTGCGGCTACCCCATAGAAGAGCAGACCCACCTCTTTGAAGAGATTCACCGCGAGTTCGGGGAGTTTCCCTTCATCGTCGTCCTCAACAAGGTGGACATAGCCGACGAGGAGAAGATAAGGGCCGTTGAAGAGTTCGTCCGCTCGAAGGGCATCGAACCGCTCAGGATCTCGGCCCTGAACGGTGAAGGCCTGGATGACCTGAAGAGGCGCGTCATAGAACTCGTCAAACCGATGGTCGAGGAGCAGGCGAAGAGGATAATGGAGAAGGAGCTTAGAAAGTACCGGGAGGAGCTTGAGCTCTGATCTCCCACTATCCCCCACCAATTTTACCGTTAACACCGTAAACCCACGAAACTTTACGGTACCGTTAACTTTTCTTTCTTTACGCTGTTAACGGTGACGAGAGACAGCGCCCAAGAAAGAAACCACTAAAACCCTGAAAGGAATTCCAGAGAATGGGACTTCAAAAGGTGGAGAGAGGTCAGGCACTCTCCTCCTTAATGAGAACGGCGTTGACGACTCCGTCCTGGCCGGGCCTGCTGGTGACTATGGCCCTGCCGGCCTCGGTCTCGATGATAGCCCCCTTAGTGATGATGTTCCTCCTGACGTACTGCCTGTTGGCCGGGTTCTCAACGACACTGAGTATCCTAACCTTCCTGCCCCTGCCGTTCTCGAAGACGTTGGCGTAGAGGGCCTCGATGAGGCGGACCTTCCTGTTTCCACCGTAGGTTCTGATTATCTTCTTCTTTTCCCTGTCCTCGCCGACCCTGGTGAAAGCCGGCTCCCTTCCGAGCTCCCTCTTTCTCTTCTTCCTAGCGAGGATAATCCTTCCGCCTGAAGGCTTCTTGAGTGACCTTCCCTGCCAGATAGCCATTTATCTCACCCCATGAGCTTAATACTCAACCTATCGCCACTTTGGGGGGTTCGTTTATAAGCTTTTCTAGAAGAATTTTTAAATCCTTGCCCCCATTACTCCATCAGGTGGTGGTATGGGAGCGATAGACGCATTCACAAACACATTTTCACTCGTCATCAGGAACAAGAGACTCTACCTCCTTGTGCTTGTCATGAGCCTCATGATGGCCCCGCTCGGAGCGTATCTTATCCCCAGCGAAGTCAACTACGAGTACAATCAGACCGCAATCCAGAAGGGAAACGTCATAATCGAGGAGTATGGGACGCCAATAAGCGGAAACGAGATGGACACGTTGATGGAGCTCCTCAAAGGACTCGCCATCTATTCCCTCATCGCCCTCATCGTCGGAGCGATTTTTGAATACGGAATCACGAAGGGGATCTTCATGCATCTGAAGGATGAAGAGTATTCCCTCGGCGGCCTCCTGGTGGAAGGGCTAAAGCACTTCCCCGGGGTCATCCTGATAAACTTCATCTACGGCATTATAATGGTGGTTTTCATAGGAGTTGCCGTTATTCCAATAGTACTTGGAGCCCTCTTCCTCCCAGCCGGGGCGATCCTGATGTTGCTGGGCGTCATTTTGATGTTTGCGGCCGTGGCTTTTGCCCTTGGCCTCTCATCCCTCGCAATCCCGTTCTACGTTGACAGGGGGAGCATTGGGGCGGCCTTTGAGGCCTTCGGGGCGGCCTTCAGGAACGCCCTCTCAACCGTGGGCTTCGGCGTGCTCCTGGGGATTGGAGTTATCGCCATAATGCTGGTGGCAAGTCCAATAGCCTTCGTAGCGCAGATGGTGCTTCCGGAGAACATGGCCCCCTACGTCTCAGCGTTCCTTCAGGCGCCGTTTGATGCCCTGCTTTACATGTTCATCTGGACTGCGGGGGTGGCGTTTTACAGGGAAATACAGAGAATGGAAGAGCTGAAAAAAGTCGACGAGGAACTGATTGAGCTCGGAATTGAGGTCTAAGTCCCGTATTTCTTTTCTTTTGCCGCCTTCACAAGCCCTCTGAAGACCGGTGCCGGGTTCATGGGGCGGGACTTAAATTCCGGATGGAACTGAGTGGCGATGAAGTACCTCCTGTCCGGAAGTTCGAGTATCTCCATCCTCCTCTCGTCATCTCCGGCTATTCCGCTGAATACCAGGCCGGCCTTCTCGAACTTGTCAATGTACTCAGGGTTTACCTCCCAGCGGTGTCTGTGGCGCTCGTAGATCAGCTCCTTTCCGTAGAGCTCCCTTGCCAGAGTCCCTGACTTTACCTTGACCGGGTAGGCACCGAGGCGCATCGTCCCGCCGAGCCTCTCAAGGCCCCTCTGCTCCGGCATTAGGTCGACGACCGGATGAGGAGTCTGGGGGTCAATTTCGGTGGAGTGCGCGCCCTTCAGCCCCAGAACGTTGCGGGCAAACTCAACAACCGTGAGCTGGAAGCCGAAGCATATCCCAAGGAACGGTACGTCGTTCTCCCTTGCGTAGCGGGCCGCGAGCATCTTGCCCTCCGTTCCGCGCGCTCCGAAGCCACCGGGGACTATTATGCCGTCAACGCCCTCAAGGAGTTTTGTTCCGCCCCTTTCAAGGTCCTCCGCCTCGATCCAGCGTATCTTCACTTTCACGCCGTTGGCAACGCTGGAATGCTTCAGCGCCTCCTTTATGCTGAGGTACGAATCGGCAAGCCTGACGTACTTGCCCACTATGGCGATCTCAACGGTGTCCTCCAGGGACTTGTACCTCTCGACCATCTCACGCCATGCGTCGAGCTCCGGCTCTTTCTCCGGAAGGCCGAGCCTCTTCGTGAGGTATCTGGCGAGGCCTTCCTTCTCAAGCATGAGCGGGACCTCGTAGGTGTCCTCAACGTCGTAGGCGCTTATGACAGCCTCCGGCGGAACATTGGTGAAGAGGCTTATCTTTCTCCTAGCGCCCTCCTCCAGAGGGTCTTCCGAACGGGCCACTATCGCATCGGGCTGGATTCCAAGGCTTCTAAGCTCCTTAACGCTGTGCTGGGTCGGTTTCGTCTTCTGCTCGCCCACGACTTTAAGCTTCGGCACGTAAGTGACGTGAACGAAGGCTACGTTCTCCCTTCCCTCCTCAAGCTGCATCTGACGGGCGGCCTCAAGGAAGGGCATGCTCTCTATGTCGCCGACGGTTCCGCCTATCTCCACCACAACGACGTCGTATTCCCTCGCTATGGCCCTAATGCGCCCCTTTATCTCGTTGGTGATGTGGGGAATAACCTGAACCGTCGCCCCGAGATAGTCTCCCCTGCGCTCCTTTTCTATGACGGCAGAATATACCTTCCCCGTGGTGATGTTGTGGTCAAAGGTGAGGTTTGTATTGAGAAAGCGCTCGTAGTTGCCGAGGTCGAGGTCAACCTCACCCCCGTCGTCGAGGACAAAGACCTCTCCGTGCTGGTAGGGATTCATCGTCCCGGCGTCGTAGTTGAGGTATGGATCTATCTTGATGTTGGTTGTTCTAAAGCCCCTGGCCTTCATGAGCATTCCGAGGGAAGCGCTGGTTATGCCCTTTCCGAGACCGCTGACAACACCACCCGTGACAAATATGAACTTTGTCATGGCAAAACCTCCACCGGTTATGTCGTTGATTGATTGGTGAGTGCTTAAAAGCTTTGTTGGAGGGGAAAAGAAAAACTTAAAAGCCCCCATGTCAATACTATTGGTTGATGTAACTATGAAAACTGCCAATCTAAATGTGTCAGCAACACTCAGGAGCAGAAAGTTCATCTCTCTGCTTTTTGTAGCGCTGCTGATAACCTACGTATTCCCCTTCCCGTTTATCAGCGGTTTCCTCCAGGATTATTCAAGGCTCAAGGAGATCAGAGAAAGGATGGCCCGAGAAAACGACGCCATAGTGTGCCACAGCGTTTTCGACGTCAATCCCGAATTCTTCGGCTCGCATGGCATGAGATGCAACGACGAGTACTACCGGCCCGGTGAGCGGACCGTGACTGTGGACGGGCTGAGTGTCTACAAGGACACCTACCATGAGTACCTGAATGCGAAGAAAAATCTCCGGCGAGAACTTCCCTCATTTGTGGTCTTCGTTGTCTTCGTGTTTTTGGCCCTCCTCTGGTTCAGCTATGCAATGGTGGATTTTGCCGTTGAATCGTCAGAGGGGAACGAAAGGAGGCCCTTTGAATCGATGCTATCTGGACTCCGCTCAATTCCCGCACTCGTGGCTTCGGAGATACTGGTTTTCATTGTAATGATTCTGGTGCTAATACTCCTGGCCATACCGATAGCGCTTTTAGGGCCCTTTGGGGGCTTCATAGCCGGTCTCATTGCATCCCCAGCCTTTGCACTTGTAGTTCCGGCGTATTACTTTACGAAGAAAATAGGGCCTGTTGGGGAGATATGGGGAGTAGCAAAGGGCAACCCCGGAGGATACTTCACACTGGGCCTCGGACTCGCGGTCCTTGAGACCCTCACGGCCCTGGGGTACGAGAACTATCTCGGCATTGGGACTCTGTTCCTGATGCTCATTGTGGGGGGACTGAGATACCTGCTCAGCAGCCTTGGTGCACTCTGGGTCTACCTCGATACGCCGCCGGAGGAAAATCGAGAAGAAATGCAGTCAGTCTAACTCGACCCCGTTTCCTTCTTCCTCCTCGGTAAGCTCCCTTATCTCGTAGACTTTGAGCGGAACCTTCTTCAGGGCCTTCCCGATGACGGCCTTGGCTATTCTTTCGGCGTGTTCGATGGTCTGGGCGTTGTAGACCTTGATCGTGAGATACATTCCGACCAGACCCACGGACCCTATCACGAAGGCGCTCTCGAAGTGGGCACCGCAAACCGGACACTGGGAGTAGCCGATTTCAACACGCACAAAGTCGAGCTTCTCCTTGTTGAGGGCTTTGGCCACCTTGCTCACCGCGACGTTTATCGCGTCCTCGCTCGTCTCGACGTCCCTCACTATAATGGGTGCCTCCAAAACAACCACGTAGTCTCCCATAGCTCCCACCTCAGCCAAAGGCAAACAGTCTGTCATCCTCTCCCTTAAAGACCCCCAGCCTTACACCTGCGTCTATAAAACCGTGGGCGTAGTTGAGCGCGGCAAAGGCAGTCACGTAGTCCCCTTTCTCGTAGTAGTATTTCGCGTCCTCAAAATAGCTCCTTGCCATGGTGAGGAAGTCTTCCGCAACGCTCCTTAAAAGGCTCTTCTCATGAACCGCTATTTCAAGGGTCTTCAGCGCTTCAGCGGTGATTTTAAAGTACTTCTGAAGCTTTTCCTCTGTTATCTCCCGTTCCACCGGTCTCGCCTCACGGTTGGTTGGGGGAGAGTCTTATAAACCTTATCCCATGATTAGATACGGCCCAGTTGACCAAAGTTCGCAAGACCCGCCGTCAGTTGGGCGCCCTTACCTTTAAAACTCTCAGAAGGGGACATAAAGGCAAAGGAGCAAAGCGTAAAGTTTATAAAGCCCACCCGATGATAGGTAAATGCCCGCACGGGTAAGGCCCGGAGAGGGATGAGAGCCGGGTTTTAGAGCCGTGCGGAGCTGTTGGGTGTGGGCCGGTAGCTCAGCCTGGTATGAGCGCCGCCTTGGCAAGGCGGAGGCCCCGGGTTCAAATCCCGGCCGGTCCACCATCCCTGGGTTGGGCCCGTGGTCTAGACTGGTTATGACGCCACCCTGACAAGGTGGAGGTCCGGGGTTCGAATCCCCGCGGGCCCACCAGAGCAACTTCTTCTGGGAAGAGTTTGAGCAAAAGTCCGTAATTCTTATTGGTTGGTCAGATTTCTGGTGGGGTCTGTTTTAGTGTGTTGAATTACACGCTGGAAGCTTTTGATACGGCAAAGTTTGGTCAGAAGTTCTGTTTCATTAAGATATGCATCGAAAAGTTAATATGGGAGTTTTACGATTTTCAGTCCAGGTGAGACCATGAACCCGCTTGAAGAGGCCCTGAAGATTAGGGAGGAGATAGTATCCTGGAGAAGGGACTTCCACATGTATCCCGAGCTTAAGTACGAAGAAGAAAGAACATCGAGAATCGTTGGGGAGCACCTCCGCGAATGGGGGTACAGGATAAAGCGCATTGGAACCGGAATAATAGCGGACATAGGAGAGGGCGGGAAGACGATAGCCCTCCGGGCGGACATGGACGCCCTTCCCGTTCAGGAGGAGAACGAGGTTCCCTACAAGTCCCGCGTTCCTGGAAAGATGCACGCCTGCGGACACGACGCACACACGGCCATGCTCCTCGGGACTGCAAAGATAATCTCGGAGCACGTCCATGAGCTCAACGGCAGGGTGAGGCTCATCTTTCAGCCGGCGGAAGAGGGCGGCAACGGAGCGGTGAAGATGATCGAGGGCGGGGCACTCGAAGGAGTGGACGCGGTGTTCGGCCTCCACGTGTGGATCGACATGCCCAGCGGAGTGATAGGCATAAGAGAAGGCCCGTTCATGGCCGGTGCCGGCATATTCAAGGCGAAGATAATCGGAAAGGGCGGTCACGGGGCATCTCCTCACCAGACCGTCGACCCGATTCCGATAGCGGCGGAAACCATACTCGCACTCCAGACCATAGCGAGCAGAAACGTCCCCCCGATTGAGACCGGGGTGGTCAGCGTCACTGCCTTACACGCTGGGACGGCCTTCAATGTGATCCCTGAGGAGGTCGAGATGAAGGGGACGATACGGTTCTTCAAGCACGAGGTAGGCGGGCTGATCCAGAGGCGCATGGGAGAGATACTCGAAGGCGTCACAAGGGCACACGGGGCCTCCTACGAGCTGTCCATAGAGGAGCTCGTCCCTCCGACCGTCAACAACAGTAGGATGGCGGAATTTGCCAGGGACGTGGCCGAGAAGTACGGGCTGAGACACGGCGACGTCGAGCCAACCATGGGTGCGGAGGACTTTGCATTCTACCTCCAGAAAGTCCCGGGGGCGTTCCTGACGCTCGGGATATACAACGAGGAGAAGGGGATAATCTACCCGCACCACCACCCGAGGTTCGACGTTGACGAGGAGGTTCTCCCTCTCGGAACGGCGATGGAAGTTGCCCTCGCTATGGAGTTCCTCAGGTGAGCTCCTTCGCGAGCATTTTAATCTTTCCCACCTTTTCGGCGCCGAAGCTCTCAACGTCACCCGGCAGGAGCGTCAGAACCCGCTCAAACCCGAGAACCTTTGCCCTGCCGAGGACGGCCTTCAAGTCCTCAGTTCTGCCCCAGAGTACAAGCGCAACACCCTCTCTCCCGGGAAGGTTCTTCAGCACATAGTACGAGCCTCCGCTCTTCCCGGATTCGACGGTGTAGTGAATCCCGGCGATGTTGTCCTTGAATGCCGAGAAGAACATGCTGTAGGAGCTCTGAAACCTGCCGGCAGACAGTTCAAGGTTCCTAACATCCTCCCAGCCGAACGTCAAAGGCTCCACGGTTCCTCTTCCCCTCGCCGGAACCCACACGGTTGTCCCCCTGAAGACCTCAAGATTAAAGCCGAGCCTTCTGTAGAACCCCTCAGCACCTTTATCCGGCTGAACCGTCAGCATCTCGACCTTCCGCTCCTTAGCGATCTCCTCAATGAACTCCATTATAAGTCTCCCTATGCCCCTGCCCCGATAGTCCGGGTGAACCTCTATAACGTCGATATGCCCTATCCGCCTGACCCTTCCACCAACGGGTTCCTCCGAAAAGAGAACCTCGACCTCGCCGACGATTGCACCGTTTAGCTCGGCGACGGCGACGAGCTGGCCATCGAGGAGGAGGTTGTTGAGGTGGATCGCACAGGTCTCAGCGGCCATCCATGGCCCGCCCATGGTGTAGCGTTCGTAGATGTTGCCTTTAAGCCTCTCACCTGCCGTGTGGAGTGCAACTATTCCCCCAACGTCGTTAAGGGTCGCTAAGCGTATCCTCATTGACCTCACCGAGATGACCGAACTTCCTCAGCACGTGGAGGATTCCCTCAGCTCCACCCTCACCGTAGGTCTTTTCCGTCACGTAGTCGGCCTCTCTTTTCAGGCTCTCCGGCGCCTGACCGACGGCGACGCGATAGCCAGCGACACGGAAGGCATCGAGGTCGTTCTCACCGTCCCCGATGTGGGCGACCTCTCCGGGCTCTATCCCAAGCACCTCGCAGGCCTTTTCTATTCCAGTTCCCTTGTTTATCCACGGCTTTTTGACGTGTATCGCGAAGCCGGAATCAACGGCGATGAGGTTAAGCCCGAGCTCGGCTATTATGTCCCTCACGGCTTTGACGGGGATCGTCCTCAGGATTACAAGGCCGGCCTTCCGCTCCGGCATCGAAAAGCTCATGACCGCCCCGGGGTGACGCCTCTTCACCTCGCTCCAGAGGATCCACTCCTCGTCCATCTTTGTCAGGTAAATCCTCTTCCTCAGCCGTCCGTCCCTTATGGACAGCGCCCCACCGTCCTCGGCCACCACAGGCCCGCTGGTGCCTATCATTATGGCCAGGGCCTCGGTGAACGGCACGGAATTCCCAGTGACCAGCATTACCGGAACTCCAAGACTCTCGGCCAGCCGTATGGCCCTGAGGGCTTCCTCGTGTATCCTCCTATCTGGGTATGTTATGGTGCCGTCCACATCAAGCGAAATAGCTCTAATCCTCATCATGTGCCACCTCTGAGACGCAACGAGATGATAGAGGGCACCAGGATAAAAAGTTTTTTTGCCGTTTTGGCGGCAATTCAGTGGTCTTTCATTATCTCCCTGAGGACACTGGTCGCGTAGACCCCCTTCGGCAGGAAGAAGCGGAAACACATGCCCGTTCCCGGGATGTAACCGTAGGCCATCCCGATGGGACGAACCAGGAGCTCCCTCCTGCCGCCCGGCTCGGCCATCGGCTTCGGAAGCTTTCTGAAGGCCTCAACCGTCAGGCCTTCCTCTTCAAGAATCTCCTCCTCAAGCTCCCCCGGAATGCCCCCCGCCCTCCTCACCGCAAAGCCGAAGAGCGGGCCACTGACCGCCGCCTCGCCGCGCCGTATCTTCTCGTTTACAAAGTCGATGTTCGTCTCCGTGACGCGGTATGTTCTATCGCGGTAGGGGATTCCCCCCTTCACCTGAACGACGATGTCCCCAACGAGGGCCTCGTTGAGGGGCAGGCCCTCCTCGATGCGCCTTGAGAGGTAGAGGTTGAAGAGGTAGCTCTGGTACGCGTGGATGAAGATGCGCATTATCGGGAGGGGGAGTGAGAGGAATGCCTTCCTCCAGCTCCCGGTCTCCCTATAGCGGTAGAGGAGGGTTCTCTCATAGCGCAGAAAGTTTGGAAACTCCTCCAATGCTCTTTCAACATCACCCGTCTCCCAGAAGTGCTTCCTGGCCCCGTCGCCTTCCATCCCACCACTGTGAGCGCCGAGGAAGAGCCTCGCTGCGTTCTCAAAGTCTCCCCGGAGGAGGAGCTTTCCGACCAGGTGGTTCGTAACGCGCTTCTCTCCAAAGCGCTGGTAGCCGAAGTAGTTCGGAAAGCCGCCTTTAACGCGCAACTCCCCGATTACATCCCTGCTCCGCTCGAAGGCATTTTCATCGACATCCCTCACGATTATCCTGAAGCGGTTTCCAATGAGGTGGCCGAGTTTTATAAAGCGGCCGTAGGAAACGAAGCGGAGCTCCATGTCCCTTATCCGGAGGTTCTCAACCGCCTCCTTTGCCCCTGCGGGCACGCTTATGTACTGATACGTCACGGCGTGCCTGTCCTTCGTCCCGGCAAAGCCAATGTCCCTGTGGCTAATCCCCGCACGCTTCGCTATCTCCTTCACCGCACTCATCGTGTCCCAGTTTCGCTTTTTGAGCAGGAAGATGGCGTGCTTCCTGCCCTCCAAAATCGAGGGCAGAGGATCCTCAATCACCACAAAATCCTCGGGATGAACCTTTATCCTCCCACCAATACCTGGCCTTTCACTCAGGTACCTGAACTGAGAAAAGAACTCGCGGTAGTCCATGGCTCACACCAGCTTCAGATGGCCGGTAACTTTGTCGACGAGCTCCTCAGGGGCAGGGCCGACCGCCAGAACCGTTACCGTTCCCGGCGGAATCTCGGTTAAGCCAGCGTCCCTGATGAGCGCCGTGGGGATGCCGAGCTTCTCGGCCTGGGCCTTCAGTTCGAAGAGCTCTCTCTCGTTTTCGGCCTTGACGACGACCTTCTTCTGCCCCTCATGGAACCATGCCCTGAACCACTCGGACTTTTCCTTCTGGGCCCTGAGGGCGGCCGTTACTGCCCCGTGTGCCACCTGGACGGCGAACTTGCCCTTGCTGAGCTTCAAATCCTTCCTGGCAATTATGACCTGCTTGTACCTGAACATCGTCCACCCCGAAGGAAGTGAGAAAAGGAACTTATAAATTTAAGGAAAAGAGAGGTCAGAGTTCAACTATTTCGGTGCCCTCCTTTTCCCCTTCCTCGGTCTTCTTGGGCAGCCCTCCTGGACGCCTGCTCTTCTTCCTCTCAAGCTTCTCCCTGAGCTTCTCAGACTCGTCCCAGTACTTGTAGGTGACACCCGCGAGCACAAAGGCCACTATGATGAAGAGTATAGCGAGCGGCTTCCAGGGGTTGCCCGTCGGACTGTACACCTCGGCTATGCCCTTGAGTTCCTCCGCGAGGGGAGTGGGGTCGCTCATCTTGGCTAGGGTCTGGTTGACGTAGCCCGGAAGCTCCTCTGGAGTTGGCCAGACCTTAACCTCCTCAACGACCACCTTGGGTGGGATGCTGTTGATCGTGACGAGGTTGCCGAGTTCAAGCCTATGTTCGTTTCCGAGCGGGTCGAGGTAGACGAGCGTCGCCCTTATATTGGTGAGGCTCTCCTTCAGCACCGTCAGGTCTACCTGAACCGTCTTGGTTTCCCCGGCCTTGATGGTTCCTATCTTGATCGAGGACTGTCCATCGAGACTGGCAGGAAGGTCGAGGAGGAGCGTGGCGTTCGTCACGAACTCGTAGTCGGGGTTGCCCTCGCCGGCGGAGATGGTGAACTTGACCTTGACGGTATCGCCCACCTTTGCCCCCACGTAGTCGGCCCAGGTGCCGTTGTAAGCCTGGGCGGTGACGTCTATGGCGGGTATGCTGTAAACCTTGATGCCGCTGAGAATCGGGGAGTATATAGTCCTCTTCTTTCCGGTCTCAAGGCTCTTGTCGTCGTAGAAGGTAACGATGGCCTTTCCAATCTCGAACTCGCCAACCTTGGTGGGCTTGAGAACGTAGATGAGCGCCGGCATGCTGGTGAAAGCCGGGAACGTCTTGAGGGTCCAGGTCTTGGTCATGCTCACGAGCTCAAAGTCGTTGGGTATCGGCGCGGCAACGCTCACGTCGTAGGCGTCTCCCCTTCCAAGGTTCTGGACGTTTATCGTGACGACGAGGTTGTCATTGAGGAGTACCGCCTTTGGAACGGCGTCGATTTTAGCGATAACGTTGGCCTGCCTCAGTATCGGGGTCACCTGTGCACCGGCCGGACCGTAAACCCTGATGACGGCTCTCTTGTAGTCTGGCTCGACGTTCTGGACTGAGAGCTTGAGGGGTGCATTGGGGACGTTCTTCGGCTCGTCACCCACCTCGAGGAGCATCGTGCCGAGGCTGCTGGTGCCCCTGAGGACCTCGACCTTAACGACGTCGGGGATCGTGGAGACGAGCTTGATGTAGTAGGTGGTGTTGTCAACGGTCAAAGGAAGCTTCTCGTTAACGTAGAGTAGGTCGTTGTAGAGGAGGACGGTCTCAACCTGCTCGGGCGGATTAACCTCGCCGCCCTTCTTGACGATCTGGAAGTTCGTGGACGCGATTTTTGGAACGTAGACGTTTATCGTTGCCCCGTTGTTAACGGTGTTCGTGACCTCTATGGAGAGGTAGTTGGAGTAGGAGTGCGTAGCGTCGAGCTTGTACCTCACGCTTCCTGCCGAGCCCTTGTCTATGGTCAGCGTGTAAACGTCTCCGTAGGGCATGGTAACCTTAAAGGATGCAGTGTCACCGGAAACCGCGGTCAGCTTTATTTTAATCTGGGGAAAGCCCTCGGGAAGGGTTATTTCATCCCCAACGACCAAGTTCTTACCCGAAAGAACCTTCTGGAGGGGGGACTGAAGCTCCAGCAGTATGGACTTGGTATCGTACCTGATCCACACCAAGCTCACGTTGAGGTAAACGTTCGCGCTCGACGGGTAGAGGAGGTATCCGTCCTGACTGACGACGTACCTTAGAGGCCCCTGGGGACCGTCGACCTGGATATAAATCTTGCTCCAGTTGGGGTTAACGTCGACAAACTGAACCTCAAAGGGGCCCAGAACTGCCTTATCGCCAAGACCGAGGGAAACACCTGATATGCTGGCGGATTCTGGCACGCTTGCGGATTTTACTAGGTGCACCATGGGTGTCAGGGAGAAAATCATCAGGCCCAGCAGGATTAAAGCGGCTACCTTTTTCATATCTCCAGCCTCCAAAGAGTAGTTAACTAATCACCAAAAGGAAAAGGTGATATAAAGATGTTACGGTGTTAGTCTTCTCCTGTCCCTTGGGAACAGGATGACTTCCCTGATGTTGTTGAGGTCGAGCATCTGTTTTATCAGCCTCTCCGCACCGAGACCGAAACCGCCGTGCGGGGGCATTCCGTAGCGGAAGGCCTTGAGGTAGAACTCGAAGCTGGCCGGGTTGAGTCCCTTCTCCCTGATCTGCTCGATGAGGACGTCAACCCTGTGCTCCCTCTGGCCGCCCGAGGTTATCTCTATTCCCCTGTACTCAAGGTCAAAGGAGCGGCTGATCTCGGGCCTGTTCTCATATTTCATTATGTAGAACGGCTTTGCCCCGCTGGGGTACTGGTATATGAAGTATAGGGGCGCGTTTTCGTTTTCGAGCATGTACTTTCCGAGGAGCTTCTCCCCCTCGGTGTCTATGTCCTCGCCCCAGGGGATTTCCTTTCCGAGGTCGGCGAGTATCTCAAGGGCCCTGTCGTAGGTGACGCGTGGGAAGGGCAGCTTCGGTTCCTCAAGTTCGAATCCAAGGACATCAAGCTCCCTCCCGTTGTGCTCGCGGACGTATTCGATGGTGTGGGCAACGAGCCTCTCAAGGAGGCTCATGACCTCCTCCTCGTTTTCTATGAACGCCATCTCCGCATCGATGCTCCAGGCCTCGTTGAGGTGCCTGGTGGTGTTGTGCTCCTCGGCGCGGAAGATGGGGGCTATCTCGTAGACCCTGTCAAGGCCGGTGGCCATCATTATCTGCTTGTAGAGCTGAGGGCTCTGGGCGAGGAAGGCGTCCTTCTCGAAGTACTTCATCGGAAAGAGCTCGGTTCCGCCCTCTGTGGCTGTGGCGATTATCTTCGGGGTGTGAACCTCAACGAAACCCTCACCGTGGAAGAAATCCCTGACGGCCTTGAAGACGCTGGAACGTATCTTGAAAATCGCCATTACCTCGGGCCTTCTGACGTCCATGAAGCGGTTGTCGAGCCTCGTGTCGAGCTCTGCCTTCACCTTTCCAGTCGGGTCGAGCGGGAGCGGGCTCTCCGCCCTGCTGAGCACCTCAAGCTTTTCGGGCAGGATTTCAAAGCCCAGTTTTGCCTTCGGGGTAAAGTTCACCACGCCCTCAACTGCTATGACGTCCTCGGCGTTCAGCTTGGGTATGAGCTTGAACAGCTCCGGGTCGACCTTCTTTTTGGGGGCAGTGACCTGGACTATGCCGTCCCTGTCCCTTATCCAGAGGAACTTTATTCCACCGAGATCCTTGATTTCCCAGACCCATCCGGCAACCTTAACCTTCTGACCGTTCAGCTCTTCAGTAATCTGGCTTGAATAGTGCGTCCGGTACATCCCCAAAACCTCCATAAGGAAAAAGAGGTCAGATGAAGTTTATCTTAACATCCTCCCCTGCTATCTGGGAAAGTATGCTCTCAAGCACGTCACCCTTTTCGGGGAGCTTCCTTCTGTCCCTGTTGAGTACAAGAACCTT
This sequence comes from Thermococcus coalescens, assembly GCF_055392585.1. NCBI lineage: Archaea > Methanobacteriati > Methanobacteriota > Thermococci > Thermococcales > Thermococcaceae > Thermococcus > Thermococcus coalescens. Next base: position 1,998,817 of record NZ_AP043764.1, on the reverse strand, counting down.
GTAGTAGGTTCCACCGCCGGGCTTGTAGACTATGTTAACTCCAAAGACCCCGGCGGGGTAGAGCAGGTCGGTGGCGAGCTTCTTAACGTCGTCGGTCCCCTTGACGTCAACGGCCTCAATAACGCGTATCCTCTTTCCAAGCTCCCTCATGAGGGCCTTTATGTTCTTACCGCCCTTCCCGATGGTTATCGGAACGTCGCCTTCCCCGACCATGATGACTATCAGGTCACCTGCCTCGACGGCCCTCTTAAACTCCACATCAGCGTCACCGATAAGCTGGTACAGGAGTCTCGCGACCTTAACATCCAGTTCGGATATAACCCCTTCCTGAAGTTTTTTCTCGTCGGCCGGGCACAGAATGTCGTCGGTCTTCAAACACACCTCACAGATTGGCGCCTTCATCTCCTCACCTCCCTTGCCTGAAGAATGAACTTAAAGGGCTAACCCTTAATTCTGAAAGTCATTTAAAAACCTTATTATGGGGGAAAGGACGGGAGGAAGTTCAGATTTCGCCCTCTATTTCACGCCTTATACGCTCGATGAATTCCTCGGTGAAGCGGTGCCTCTCCTCGGCCATCTTCTTCGCCGTTTCGGTGTACATCAGGTCTTTGAGCTTCAGTATCTTTTCCTCGAAGTGCCTCAGAGAGGCCTCAATGTCCCTGCCGTGCTCGCCCGAGTACATGAAGACTCTCGCAACACCTATCGCGCCGATAGCGTCAAGCTTGTCGGCGTCGCTGAGGATCTTGGCCTCCAAGGTTCTCGGCCCGGGGCCACGGGAAAAGCGATGGGCCTCTATTGCGTGGGCAACTGCCTCGATTTTATCCTCTGCGTAGCCAAGGCTCCGGAGGTACTGCCTCGCTATCCTCGCTCCCTCAAGGGCGTGATCCTTGACTTTTCCGGCGCTTTCCAGCGGCCTGGCAACGTCGTGGAGGAGCGCGGCAAGTGCCAGAACTTCCAGGTCGGCCCCCTCCTCCCGCCCAATGTGCATACAGAGGTTGAAGACCCTCTCGACGTGGCTGAAGCCGTGGGTTCCCTCCCGCTCAAAGAAGTGCCTGGCGTATTCCCTGGTTCTCTCGATTATACGGAGACTTTCCCCGTTGGTTATGAATTCACCGAGCCTCATTCCATCACCTTAGCGCTTCATCAACCAAGGCGTTTAAAAGTTCAACGATTCCCTCATGGACGTCGAGGCCTATTCCATCGACCGTTGGGGTTTGGGCTTTGGAGACCCCGTCTATGAGCCCGAGCTTTGACATTATCCTGACTATCGTCCTTTCGTCCCAGTCAGGGAGCAGTTTCCGGCCGAATTCCAGCGAGGCCTGAGCGACAAGCCCATAGGCTCCCCAGTTGGAAACTGCCGAAAGGATGAGCTCGTCTGTCTCGACGACGCTCGCTATCTTTTTTCCCAGGGGCACGTATTTTTCCACGAGTTCTCTGATTTTCCCCATGCCTGCCTCGTTCCCGCCGTCTCCTATCCCTATCGTGGGCACTCCGAGCCCCCTCGCCTTCAGAACCACCCAGTCAAAGGTCTCCCGGGCTATCTCAAGGCCGCCCATGGAGTAGTACTTCCCGTCCCTTGCCCTTCCGGGAGTCTCCACCGCTATAACGAGGGAATAGTTGTCTATCTCCGGTTCGTCCGTGAAGCTGAGGCGGAACGGCTCCAGGGCCTCCTTCACCTCAGGGTACGTTAGTATCTCCGCCCGCCCCCCCAGGGTCTCCACGGCCTTTGCTACGGCGAGCGCTCCCGGCGGGCCGTCGGTTTCCGCCCGCATCATGGGGGGTATGGGGAAGCCGGTTATGATCAGAACCCTCTCATAATTATCCAGAAACATTCTTGCAGAATTATGTAAAAAATTAAAGTTCTTCCTCCGGTAGTCGAGGTAGACCTCCAGCACTCCCCTGTTCCCGATATCGGTGTTTATTAGATGCGCTATCATATCTCATTCCTCGACCTCATAGACGACGATTTTAACCTTCTTGCCCTTCACAGCTTCCTTTAGCCTCCACCACAGTTCGGTCGGTTCTTCGCTCCTGTGGGTCAGCTCATGGCCGTTTTCAAGCTCAACCTTTTCCTCCCTATACCTGACAAACACGCCCTCCATGTCGAATATTTCCTTCATTCCCATCCCCCCAGTATCTTTCTCAGTTCATGGAGGGTTCTAATCTCGTAATCGGCCATGTTATAGCCCTCCTCCCCCTCCCGGTTTATCCACACGGCGGTCATCCCCACGTTTTTGGCACCGTAAACATCCTGGCCGAGGGAATCCCCCACCATAACCGCCTCTGAAGGCTCAACGCCGAGGCTCTCAACGGCGTAGAGGAATATCCTGGGTTCGGGCTTTATGGCGTTGACGTCGTCCCGGGTAACGACGACATCAAAGTAGTCCAGCAGTCCAGCGAGCCTGAGCTTCAGCCGCTGGTATTCCGGGCCGCTCGTTACAACACCGAGCTTGTATCCGCTCTCCTTGAGCCATTTTAGGGTCGGCAGGGTGTCAGGGTAAACATGAACCTTGTGGGGATATGCCCTCAGCAGCTCCTCATACTTCAGATCCAGGTCGAAGAGCCTGAAGAAGAAGTTCCAGTCGTGCCAGTCGTAAGTGTCCCGCCTTCCAAAGATCTCGTTCAGGAACTGTGCCCTAGCCTCGTCCCTGCTGATTCCAAACTTCCTGGAGAGCTTGTCATAAACCTGAGGAAGGAAGAGCTGAATGAGCGGCATTTCCGTTAGTATCGTCCCGTCTATATCAAAGAGAACCGCCTTCATTTTACCACCTCTTGACTAAGAGCGCCAGTATCTCGACCTCTCTGGTGAGGCTATCGTCCATCACGACGCCCCAGATAACGTCCTTCTCCGCCAGTATCTCCTGGAAGTTCCCGAGTATTCCATGGGCGTCTTTCAAGGGAAACTCCCTACCGACGAGGATTCCCACAAGCCCCCTGTCCCAGATGCCCCAGTGCCATCCAAAGTCAACCTCCCTGAGGAGGCGGAGGATTCCGACGTTGCCGCCGCGGATCATGTTGAACAGGTCGGCGTAGTCTATGTTGACGAGCATCTGAGTCTCAAGATAGTAGTATAGCCTGGAGAACATGGCGGCGATGTTTTTCGATGCCTCCTCAAACGCCGTTGACAGGGAGGCGTTCTCGTCCTCGAAGAAGTCCCATAGAGAATCATAGAACACCGTTTCAAACTCAGAGGCCCACGGGGGCTTTTTCTCAACGACGAGTTCCTTCCTGGGCGTCAGAACGTATGCGAGTTTTATCGTGTCATTGGGGACGCTGTCTATTATTATTTCCCTGAGCTCGTGGTTTATGTCCTTGTCATCGAAGACCAGCCAGAGGAAGGTGTTTTCGGGGAGGCTGGAGAAGAAGTTTCTGAGCCGCTCCTCGTATCTGCCGGAGTGGGGGAGAAGGTAGTACGCGGGATTCACGGTTACTTTGACCACACCGTCGGCAGTTATGCTGTTGACTATCCGCGCCCCCGTGTTCCCGATTCCAACAAAAAGATGGGTAAAAGACTGCATGGCGACCCCTTACTCAAGGGTCGCATGCTTCTTCTTCATATCCTTTTCGGTCTTCTGGAAGGTGGCCATGAGGAGGGCTATGATGCCGTCAAGGAATATCATCGTGGAGTCCTCGAAGAGGGTTCCCATCGGCGCTATCCACTTGTACTTGGTGAGCATCTGGCGTGCTATGTAGTCCGTCGGGATGTCGGTCTTGGCCCTTCCGGGTATCTCGACGACCACGTCGGCGAGCTTTCCTAGGGTCGAGTTGGCATAGGAGGTTATCGCGACCACCTTGCCCCCCTGCTTCCTGGCTATTTCAGCGGCATCGACGATGCTGTTGGTCTCGCCGGAACCGCTGATGGCTATGAGGAGGTCCCCCGGCTCGAAGGCTGGCGTTATGGTCTCGCCGACGACGTAAACGTTGAAGTCAAGGTGCATGAGCCTCATCGCGAAGGCCTTGCCCACGAGGCCGCTCCTTCCAGCGCCGTAGATGAATATCTTGTTCGCCCCAATCATGGCATCGACGAAGCCGCGAACCTGCTCTATCTTGAGCTTCTCCGCGACGTTGCCTATGTGGTCGACTATGTCGGTCATGGCCTTCCTTATCGTCATCATGTACTCTCCCCAGAAGAGGTCGATTATCTTCCTGGTGACTTCCTCGGGGTTTTCGGCCTTGGTTATGGCACCCCCGACTATGATGATGGTGGCGCCCAGCTCAATGACTTTCGGAATCGTCTCAAGGTTCAGTCCGCCCGCGACCGCAACCGGAACGCTGACGGCTTTGACGACCTTTTCGAGGTCTTCCAGCGGGCTTTTGCCCTGAACCTGTTCGTCTATGCCCGTGTGGACGAGGATGTAGTGAACGCCCATCTTTTCGAGTTCCTTGGCCCTTTTGACCTTGTCCTTAACGCCTATTAGATCAACCATGACCCTGATTCCATAGCGTCTTGCAACCTCGACGGCGTCCTTTATCGTCTTGTCATCGGCGACACCGAGAATAGAAACGACATCGGCACCGTGTCTTGCTGCCATCTCAACCTCCAGAGCCCCCGTGTCCATGGTCTTAAGGTCGGCGACGATCTTCCTGTCCGGGAAGCGTCTCTTGAGAAGCTCAACCGCGCGCATGCCCTCCTTCTTGATGAGCGGTGTTCCGACCTCCAGCCAGTGGGCGCCGCCACGGGCAGCCTTCTCCGCGATAGAAATGGCCTGTTCAATGTCAGTCAAGTCAAGAGCGACCTGAAGTATCATCCCCTCGCCTCCAAGGAGTTTTCGTTTTAATCTTATGGGGCTACTTTTTAAACTTTGGCGTCAAAATTTAACAAAATTATGTCAAGCATTTCCACCAAGGTTTAAAAAGTGAAGCGGCAACTCCCGATGGGTGGAATCAATGGTAACCTTCATCCCCTTCGGCGAGAAACCCAACAGGGACGGTGTTCTCTACGTTCTGCAGCTTCTCAGGAGGAACAAGCTTCTTGAAGACTACATGATAGTCGAGTCCAGTAGGGTTGAGCTCCTCTCCGAGCGCATACCCCTGGACAACGCCTACATAGTGGGGGAACATCTAGCAACGTACGGGATAATCGAAAAACTCCAGCCGGCATCCCTGCTGAGCGTCGATGCACACACGGATTTGATGCACGACTACCTCGACCACGGTTCGTGGCTGGCTTACGCCCTGGAGGAGCGCAGGGTAAACCGGGCCGCAGTTCTCGCACCTGTTCTCATGATACCGACCACCGAAAGAACCCAGCTCTGGACCAGAAGGGTCAAAATATTCCCGGCTCTGCTTAGGAGCAGGAAAGTCCGCGGGAAGTGGAGGGCCTACCCCAACCTCCAGACCAACTCCCTCGATGAGGTGATCGCGGAGACGAAGAAGTACCTGGGGGAGGAGATATACCTGACCGTTGACCTTGACGTTCTCCGCCCGGAGTACCGGATAGCCCGCTTCCAGCACGGCGAGCTTACACTCGATGAACTCCTTGAGGTTCTGGAGGGCATAAAAAAGAACTTCAAGATAATAGCCTTCGACATAGCCGAGGTCTCGGATAAAATCCGCCGCTCACGGCTGGGTAAAAAGGCCTTCGTCGAGGTGTTCCAGCTCCTGACGGGGTGATTCGATGGCGCTCAAGGGCCCAACCGAGGAGGAGATGAGAACCGTCCTCATGCCCCTTATGCTGTCGGGGGCGAAGATGCTCGACAGGCACTGCCCCAAGTGCGGCTCACCTCTCTTCGAGAAGGACGGCAGGGTTTTCTGTCCGATATGCGAGCACAGGAAGAGACAGAGAGGGGCCGAGATGAAAGGTGTTGAGGAGCGTCTCCTGGAGAAGCTGAACGAGCTGGCAAACTCCCTCCCGGATGGGATAGACGAGCTTGAGAAACACTTAAGGGCAATGGAGAAGATAATAGAACTGTTGGAAAGATACCGGAAACTGGAGGGAGGAGAATGAAGAACGTTAGGGTTTTTAAGGCTCTGGAGGATGGTCCCAAGACCATCGAGGAGATAGTTGAAATCACTAAGCTTCCCGCGATGGAAGTGCGGCGCTACCTTCTCCGCTTTGTCGAGCAGGGCAAGGTCGAGAGCTACCAGAAGGAAGGGAAGCTCTTCTGGAAGATTAAAGAGACCAGCGAGGCCGAGGAAGAGTTCAAGTACGTCTGAACCCTTTCTTTTCTCCATGTACCGAAGAAACGCGGATGATCAAACGAAAGGAAAGAAAGGGGCATCAGGCCTTCTTGGCCTTCTCCCAGTACTCGTTGAACTTGCCCTCAAAGAGCGCCTTAACGCGGAAGTCCTTGATCCATATCTGGGTCTCGTAGTTGAAGTACCTTGCTGCCATGTCCTCAAGGGCGAAGAAGACCTCGTCGTCGCAGATGAGCATCGGGAGCTCAAGCTTGTCGATGACCTTGAGCTCAAGCTTGCCGGCCTTGTAGTAGTCGAGTATCTTGGAAGCGCTGAGCCTGTGGTAGACGTTCTCGGTGACGATTATCTTGGCCTTGGCGCCGCTGTCGATGGCCTTTATGATGTCGCTCTCAAGGTTGATGGCGATGTAGCCGTCGTCGGCGAGGAGTATCTGCTCCTTGACCTCCTCGAACATCTCCTTGGTCTTGAGGGTGGCGTTCCTGATTCCGCGGACGACCCAGACCTTCTCAACGCCGTACTTGGGAATCTCGGTCTCGATGAGCGGGCTCATGAGCTCAAGGAGCTCTTCCTTCGCCTTCTTCTTGACCTCAAGCTCCTCGGCAACGCGCTCCTGCCACTCCTCAATGAACTTCTCAAGGATGTTCTGCGGGTGAACCGGCCTGTACTTGTTGACCTTGCCCGGCTGGCTGATGGCAAAGCCCTTCTTCTTGACCTTGCCCGGCTGGCTGATGGCAAAGCCCTTCTTCTCAAGGCTCCTGAGGACGTCGTAGGTTCTCGGAGCCGGAACCTCGGAGACGCTGGCCAGCTCCGCCGGAGTGAGGACGCCAAAACCGACTAATGCCACATACGCCCTGGCCTCGTAGAGGTTCAACTCAAAGTGCTCCTGAAGGAGCTCAACCATCCTGTCCTTAACCATTCTTACCACCACCCAATTTTCTATTTTTTGTTTGGATTTCATCCCATATAAATTTTTTCCATAGGTCGTTAGTGTCCCTGGTTATGCTTCGAAGATTATTCAAAGATGACTTCGCTGGATATTATTGCCGTTGCATGGGTATACAAAGGTATTACCACTAGATAAATTTTAAAATTTTTGGTTTTACTGGGAAGCAAAATTTATAGCGGTCACTGGGGCACTAAATGAACGGCGAATAATAAACAAACGGAACCTATCGTGATGCCATTATGGAATTTTCAACAAATCAAGTATTATTCAACCCATTAAATAGACATAATTTAAAGTTAGCACCAAATGATGGGAAACAGTGTGAAAAGTGAACCTCATGCCAGGTACTCCCTTATCTCCTCGTGGAGTTTCCTGAGAACCTCCTGATAGTCAATCTTATTCTCCTCGATCCTGTCCATTAGCTCCTCAAGCTCCCGGGTCTTCTCCTCACTCACCAGTTCTTTATATTTACTTATGAGATAGTGGTAGACCTTGATGCCCTGCTCGGTGGGCACCAGCTTCTTCCTTCCACGGGTCTCGATGACGTAGTAGCGCTGGAGCAGGGTCTGGACGATCTTGGCATAGGTTGAGGGCCTCCCTATCTTGCGCTCCTTCATCAGGGCGATTATGTCTCCCTGAGTGTAGAGGGAAACCTTCGGCGCCTTCCACTTCTTGGACTCCACGACCCTCAGCTTCGCTCCCTTCTCAAGCCGCGGGAGCTGTCTGAAGGGCGGGCTCCTCAGTTTGGTCCACCCGTCCTCAATTACCTCAACGTAGCCCTCTATCTCGGTTTTTCCAACGCCCGCGTTAACAACGGCTTTTTCATGGAGTATCTTCGCCGCCTTCATCTGGCTCGTCATAAAGCGCCTGAATATCATGTCGTAGAGCCGGTAGTGGTTCCGGGTGAGGTTCTTGGGGAGCTGGATAATACCATCGCGGATGAGCTGCATGAGCCTGCCAGTATCTATCGGCCGGGTTGGTCTTATGGCCTCGTGGGTTCCCTCCTCGCCCCAGGGCCTCGGCCTGAAGTACTCCCCGCCGACCTCCTGGGTGATGTACTCCTTTGCTATCTCTATTCCGGTGCTGCTGACATGGGTGCTGTCGGAACGGTGGTAGGTGATCAGTCCGAGCTCGAACAGATCCTGCGCCAGCCTCATGGTCTCGGGTGCTGAGAGCTTGAGGAAGGTCGAGGCGTCCTTCAGCATGGCGTCGGTCGTGTAGGGCGGCATCGGGTTGAGCTCGCGCTCTTCAAGATAAACGTCCTCGACAGTAACATATTCGGGCGGTTCAACGTTTTTACCGTCCTTTCCCAGTTCCACGGTTATCTGGAGGTCGTTCTCCAGCTTCAGGCCCATGAAGTAGGTCTCGCTCTCGGTGAACTCCTTGTACCTCTCAATCACCCATCCCAGAACCGGCGTCTGAACTCTCCCGGCGGATAGGTTGCGGTTCTCAAAGACGCGCTGAAGCTCCTGACTCAGCTCGAAGCCTATCCATCTGTCCTCTATGCGCCTGACGAGCTGGGCGTTAACGCGGCCCTCGCTGACGTCCCTTGCCTCCTGGATGGCGCGCATTATTGCCGGCCTCGTGACCTCGTGGAACTCTATGCGTTTGATGTTCGGCGTGTACGGGCTGAGCACGTTCCTTATATCCCAGGCTATCTTTTCACCCTCCGTATCCGGGTCCGTCGCTATGAGTATCTCGTCGACCTCCTGGGCTATCTCGCGCATCGCCTTAACGTTCTGAAGGGCGTCGCGGACGTTGGTAGAGCCACAGCGCGGACATACGCCCCTCTCCTCCCAGTCAACGAACTGATGACCGCAGTCGCGGCAGCGCTTTATGGTGTCGTAGATGGGGATGAACCTCAGCATGCCGTCTTTCTCGTCAACCAGAACGCCGTGGTAGCCCTCGTTCGTCACGAGGTCGAACATGTGCCCGCCGCTCGCAAGGATGGTCAGCATCATATTTCCTATGCTGACCTCATAGGCAACTAAATCCCCTATCCTCGTCTTGCTGGGCTGGCCGAAGAAGTTGGCTATCGTCCTGGCCTTGTTCGGGCTCTCAACTATCATTAGGGCGGATTTGACCAGGTCTTTGACCTTGGCGCTTATCTTGCCCTCCATAACGAGGCGTACCTTTTCCCTATCCTCATCTATCTGCCTCAGAACCTCGTCGATGTCCAGCTCCTCAAAGGGCACCATCTTGAACTCGGTGAAGCGCCAGCGCATCTGCCTGAGGAGACCGTTGAAGACCTTCTCGTTGTCAACTATTAGCACGCTCAGTCCCTTGGTGATTCCGCCGGCGAAGAGCCTGCTCGTCCTTCCCGTTGCCTGGATGTACGTCCTGACGTCGGGAATCTCGATGTACCACTTACCCTCCTCTTCCTTCAGGCTGATGAACGGATCCTCCGCGAGCCTCCTGAGAACCTCCTCGTCCCTGAGAACCCGCCTAAGGAACTCGACCAGCTCGCGGAAAACGCCGAGGACGTGGTTGTGGAAGCCGTTCTCTATCGGAAGCCCCTCAGCTAAGGCCTCCTCTATCTTGAGGAGCTCGAACTGCGGAATGTTTCTTATGAGCCTCCTCAGCCTCGCGTGCATCTTTTCGGCCTGCTTCCTGTCCTCATCGCTCAGGAACTCCATTACCTCGCTGAGCAGACCGAGGGCACGGTAGATGGTCGGCCTTTCAAGGTCTACCGAAAAGCGGAACTTAGGAACGCCGGTAAAGACCGCGTAGCGGATTAGGTGGGGCATGTCAAGCCCCCTGACCAGGGAACCGTAGTAGGTGGCCGAGCCTATGAGGTAATCGGCCTCGCCGTTTTCGAACTTCTCAATGGACTTCCTGTTTCTTGAGCTCACCATCTCCACGGCAAAGCCCCTCTCGCGGAGATAGCTGGCCAGCTCCTCGGCGTAGGTCAGGCCCTGATCAATCGGCGTGAATATTATGCCGCCCTTTCCGAGCCTCTTAAGGAGTTCCTCAACGTGCTCCTTGATGTCCCTGCTCGGTTTTAGGTAGCTGTCAACGACGTTCCTGAGGGCACTTCTTCCGCTTCCAACCTCGAAGCCGAGCAGCTCACGGTAGAGCTTTATCCTGTCGCCCCTCGCCGAGCCGGTGGCGGAGGCGATTATCATTATCCCGACGCCGTTTTTGGCCTTGAACTCCTCGATTTCGCGCTGGATCTTTCCTATGCTGCCGTTCAGCTCCTTGAGCCTTTCCTCCCTGTCCTGAGCGCGGCCGTTCAGGTACTTTGACATCTGCTTTTTCAGGCGGATTATCTCCCACGCCTTTTCTATTATCTCCTCGGTAAAGCCGAGGAGGAGAAGGGAGCGGTCTATGTTCTTGCTGGCCTTGAGGAACGCATCGACATCGTCAACGAAGATGAAGTCGAAACGCCTTCCCCTGAGGACGTCATCAAACTTCCTGGCGAGCCACTGGGCACTGGTAACGAGAATGTCGTAGTCCCCGCTTTGGATTTTGGCCAGCATCTCCTCCCTTTCCTTCTTCCGGAGGTTGCCGTGGTAGTAGGCAAGGTTTATCTCAACACCAGCTCTCTCGGCTATCGCCTGGAGCTTTTTGACGGTCTGAATCACCAGCGGGGTTGTGGGCACGACTATGTAGCTCTTCCTTCCCCTTGTGGCATGCCATACGGCCATGAACGCCCCGAAGGTGCTCTTGCCCATTCCGGTGGGGGCTATGATCGAGAAGCTCCTGCCCTTTAGGAGTCTCTTGACCCAGGTTCTCTGCGCGCTCCAGAATGTGAAGCCGGTGGCTTTCTCAAAGAAGGCCTCGATTTCTCTAAGGCCCTTCTCAAGGCCGTATATCCTCTCCCACTCCTTGAGGGTACCCCTGAGCTGGAGGGCGTTTCTAACCGCCGTGACGAGGTCAAAATAAGAGTCAGCGTGGACGGTTTCACCAAGGCACTCACTGCACGGATTTTTGATGTACAGCCTTTCATCGGAGATTTTACCGAGGCAGTTCGGGCACATCTCGCGATAGATCGCCTTCATTTTCTCACCCTCTAAGTTCCTATTTGGTGTTAGGGGGATTTATAAGGGTTTTTAGATGGTCGCCTCAAGCTCCCTGAGCTCGTCCTCAAGCCTCGCCGAAAGCTCGTAGTCGCTGAAGACGTGCCTGTATTCCGCAAGGGTTTCCTCAAGGACATGGAGCGCCTCCGTTTTGCCCGTCATCCTGACGAGCTTCAGAGCCCTCCTGAAGAGTCTGGCGACCTCACTGCCACTTTCATCCGTACTGAGGGAGAACCTCAGCTCCTTGAGGGTGACGTCAAGCGCCAGCTCCGGAACCTCTGCCATGAACTCCATAGCCGTCGCCTCTGGAAAGAGCTCCGTGTGCTTATCGAAGCTCTCGAAGTAGAAGCCGCCCTCATGGGCTTTCATGACCGCAGCCACGTGCTTGCAGTCGCCACCGAGGGGGCATGTACAGCGGTTCTCGCCCGTTGAGAGGTCAAGCTCGACGTAGTAGGGGTACGTACCAAGAACCTTGGAGAAGAGCTTGTCTCCATGTTTGACTACCCAGAGAACCTTTCCGGCCCTGTAATAGCGCTCCCCCTTCTTGAGGGTTTTCTCGTCCATGGCACTCACTTTAGGGGCTTTGGTCAGCCCCGCTTTAAGCCTTTCGACCGCAACCGTTTTATTCCCCGGTGAGTACTATATCCGGTGGTGACCATGGATGTTTTTGAGCTCGCGAGGCGCTATCACGATGAGCTCGGCATAAAGGAGCCGAGCATGGCCACTATGGCGGCGGAGTTCTTCGACGACCTCGGCCTCAAAATGGCGGAGTTCCTCCAGGGCGAGGGCTACGCGATACTGAACACAAAGTTCATAGACTACGACAAAAGCCTCGTTCTCGACGTGTCAAAGGGAGAAAAGAGGTTTGAGATAACGCTCCGGAAGAGCTAATAGCGGTTCTCGTAGTCAAAGACTATCTCCTTCTTTTCCCCGGGGTTAACCGTGACCTTGAACTCGACGTAGTTCCGGGTTTCGTCAATGGGCTCGATGCTCGAGCTGAGAATCCTGCCCCACTTGTAGTGCCTGACTATGACGGTCTTGGCGTCCTTTCCGAAGTTCTCAAGGGTGATCCTTACCTTGTAGTATGCATAGCGGTCGTCGTGCCTCTCATCAAGAACCACCGTGCTGCCCTTGAGGTCGTAGTCCCTGCCGATGCCTATTCTGAGAGTATCTCCCTCGGGAGTGTGCTCTATGGCCCTCTCGCCGATGAGGAGCGATCCGTCATCGGTCTCCTTGTATATCTCGACTATCCCCGCCGGAAGAACCTTCTCGGTTTTGAAGGATATTGACTCGTAGACAGCCCCCTCGCCGGAGTACGGCCAGCTCTCGTAGAGGTACTCCCGCTCGAAGGGAACCTCGAAGCTTATGTAGGGGTACATCATCGTGCTGGCCGGGTTGATGTCGGCCACACCGAGCCTGTAGAGGTAGAACGCCTCTATCTTCTCCGGCTGGCCGACGCTGACCTGGTCGGTTCCCTTCTCGGCCATCGCATAGAGAACCCTTGGCTGGGGGACGTTCTGGTAGAGCTGGACGTCACCGGCAACCAGGAGAACCTTCGCGTCCCTGAATCCCAGCGCGGTCGGGTTGTTGAGGACGATGTATCCGTAAAGCTTCGCGTTATCGCCAATGTAGAGCTTGTACCGGCTTTCCCAGCTCATATTGGGGACGCGGTAGATGATGCTCACGTTGTACTTTCCGGCCTTGTCGGCCTGCAGAACCGCGTAGACGCTCGCCCGCCCCTCGAGGTTCTTGGCTTTGAAGTAGGCCACCTCGCTCGGGTTTATGAGGTAGTAGCCATCTCCCTCTATCGCTATCTTCCCGTCCTTGAAGCCGAGGAACTTTCCGGCTATGCTCTCTCCGCTTCTCAGCCTGATCTCGACCTCGCTTCCAACGTTGGCGCTGTAAACGTCTCCGCCCTGGCCCCTGCTGAAGACCCCAAGAACCTGAACGTCCTCGTCGAGCGGCCTTATCGTCACCTCGGCTATGTTAAGGCCGGCCAGCTCCCCAAGGGGAACCTCGTTCATGCCCTCCTTGAGCTCCAGCTCCAGCGTTTTCTCAACCACACCCATCTTGGCGGAGTTATACAGCACGACGGTCGTTTCGGCGGCCGATGCCCTGCCGCCCTGGAAGGAAAAGACCGCCAGGATTATAACCAAAATCCCCCCAATGCCTGCGATAATTTTCCTCTTCATCCCTATCACCACTAATACATTGGACTTCGGAGTATTTATACCCCGGACATCGCTTCAAAGCTGTTAGAAACGAAAGAAACGATAGGTTGACGAATGGAAACCCTTTTAACTGCCCGGTCGGATTGGGAAATGTCAAGCTGATGAGGTGATTGGCATGGACAGGATTGAAAAGGCTAGGGCAATCATCGAGAAGGCCAAGGCCGAAAACAGGCCGCTCGTCGAGCCCGAGGCGAAGGAGATACTCAAGCTCTACGGCGTCCCAACCCCGGACTTCAAGGTCGCCACCAACGAGGAAGAGGCCGTAAAGTTCGCCAGGGAGATCGGCTACCCGGTCGTTATGAAGATCGTTTCTCCGCAGATCATCCACAAGAGCGACGCCGGTGGAGTTAAGGTCAACATCAAGAGCGATGACGAGGCCAGGCAGGCCTTCAGGACCATCATGGAGAACGCCAAGAACTACAAGCCCGACGCCGACCTCTGGGGCGTCATCGTCTACAAGATGCTCCCGCTCGGCAAGGAGGTCATCGTCGGTATGATCCGCGACCCGCAGTTCGGCCCGGCGATAATGTTTGGTCTCGGTGGAATCTTCGTCGAGATACTCAAGGACGTCAGCTTCCGCGTCGCCCCGATAACCAAGGATGAGGCCCTCGACATGATCAAGGAGATCAAGGCCTATCCGATCCTCGCCGGCGCGCGCGGTGAGAAGCCCGTGGACATCGAGGCCCTCGCCGAGATAATCACCAAGGTCGGGGAGCTCGCCCTTGAGCTTCCGGAGATCAAGGAGCTCGACATCAACCCCATCTTCGCCTACGAGGATTCAGCCGTTGCCGTCGACGCGAGGATGCTCCTCTGAGGGATTTTTCCCTTTCTCTCTTCTGCCTTTGTGAGTTTCATGTATAATCGCTTTATTATGCTGGTGGTTATACCTCGTTAATGCACTATATACGCATGGAGCCGGGGTATGTAGTCCTCCGGGGTAATAAGTTACTACTGCATCGTCATTGAAGTAGAACATGATGCTCATTTTGCTTCGTACTCTAGAGGTTAGAAAGCCTTATAAGGTTCAACAACGTACCTTTTTTGCCATACGCTACCGCGTAGTGGGGTGATAGGTTGAGGTTTGCAATAAGACTCCGCCCGGAGAATGAGCCGTTCAAGGTCCCCTTCAACCACCAGCACTACCTCCAGGGGCTGATCTACAGGAGGATTCAGCGCGTTGACCCCGACCTGAGCCTGAATCTCCATTCGCCGAAGGTGCCCAAGCTCTTCACGTTCTCGCTCTTCATGGCGGAAAAGCGGGACTTCGAAAAGGGAGGCCCATATTTTCTGGGATACAGGAGGGGCTTTTTCTACTTCTCAACGGCCGTTCCAGAGATAGCGGAGGCGTTCATCAGCGGCCTGCTCCAGAACCCGGAGGTCGAGCTGTGGGGCGAGAGGTTCGTGGTCGAGGAGGTCATATCCCTGGCCGAGCCGAAAAGGCTGAGCGGGGGGAAGTTCGTGACCCTTTCGCCTATAGCCGTCACCACCAAAAGGCTCCAGTTCGGAAAGCCGAGAACCTACGACCTTTCTCCAACCGAGCCGGAGTTCTACGGGCTGATCAAAGAGAACCTGCGGGAGAAGTTCATGCTCGTCCACGGCTCAAAGCCGCCGGAAGAGTTCGAGATGAAGGTACTCAACGCCAAGCCCAAGCGCTTCGAGGTCAAGCCTGGAATATTCCAGATCGCGTGGCACCTCGTGTTCAGGGTCTATGGAGATGATGAACTGATTAAGATGGGCTATCAAGCCGGCTTCGGGGAGAAGAACTCGATCGGCTTCGGGATGGTGAAGGTTGATGGAAGGAGGGCGAAGGTGAAAAGGCGCTGGAAGGGAGGTGAAAGAGATCGGGAGGGAGAAAAGGCTTGATGAGTTCTTAAGAAACATCCCCAGAAAGAAAGTCAAAACGGAGATTATCCAAGCTCAAAATTCAGGTGCTGAAGAAAAAGAATCCCTTTTCACTTGGACGGGACACCCATTCACTGACGCGGGCCTTGCTGCACTGTTGCTTTTGAGCGGAAAGGAGAAGCCAGAGGAACTAACTGAAGATGACATCCAAAGGGCAGTGGATTTTGCCTCGAAACTGTACGCCAGAAAAGAGTGGAGCTCGAAATACATACATGCAATGATTATGCCAAACAATGGCATAATCCTAGCAAATCCTGGGACAACAGGCCCAATAAGTAATGCCCTAAAAAAAGCGATTAAAGACGACAATGGTATTCCCTACAATACCAAAACGCTCTCAACATTACAAACGAAGATCCGCGAAAAATTTGATGAGAATCTCGCCAAAGACATCGTTTCCTTCCTAAGCTCACTGAATAATATAGAACATTCCGACTTGGAAGAGCTAACAAAGAAAGTAACCTCTTTAATTTTGGCCCAACCATTCGTGACAGAAGCGTTGGAAAGAAGAATAAAACGAAATCTGAATGAGTTAATCCAGGATTTCTTGAAGCCAAAACATGACAAAAAACAGAGCATCTCAGCTCCAGTATGCATAATATGTGGCAAACGCCCTGCATATCTGAAAAAAGAAAGGTACCGTTCAGTGTTTCCATTACTAGGAACTGGGGATGTCCCTAACTATTTTCCCTCGGGAAACAGTACAGGAGAATATATCTGCTCACACTGTCTGTTCCTCGCCCAGATGATGCCTCTGGCGGCATACCGCCTCTCAAGGGCTCTTATAATCCACGCACACCCCTACGAACTGATGCTGGAGTTCCACCGGGAAGCTATTAATGACATTAAGAAGAGTGAGCTTGCATCCACAGCGAGGGACTTCAAGCGGCCGGAAAACTTCCTGTTTGAAAAGCTCGTTGAGATAGGAACGAACCTTGAAATGGGCAAGCTCGAAAATGCCTCAATAACCCTCTACTACTTCGTTAACAACAATCAGGGGCAGGAAATAGAGCTTATATATGTCCCCAACCCAGTTCTTCGCTTCGTCGCCTTCGCGGCCAGAGTGGACAGAATGGGCTGGAAGAACATTGTCTCAATGGGCTGGAGAAGAGGGCCAAGTGAGGAGGAGTTTGAAGATTTCAAGAAACGCTATCCCAACAACGTCTACTCAAAGCTTCTTTCAGGGGAGAGCATACTCCCATACTTTATCGATACTAAAAACCGTCGCGCGAATGCAAGCTGGAAGCTCCTCGCATTTTACTGTTCGGAGGTGTTGGGTTTGGATAAAGAGGCCTTGGAGTTTATTAAAGGAGTTGCC
Source organism: Thermococcus coalescens (assembly GCF_055392585.1). Classification (NCBI taxonomy): domain Archaea; kingdom Methanobacteriati; phylum Methanobacteriota; class Thermococci; order Thermococcales; family Thermococcaceae; genus Thermococcus; species Thermococcus coalescens. The sequence continues at coordinate 1,982,263 of NZ_AP043764.1, read as the reverse complement.
GACAGAATTGTGGAAACTGTCGAGAAGCTACCAGATAATAAACTCTCAAGACGCATCAGGGAGCTGGAGAGGGCGGAGAAGCTCTACGAGTTCGAGGCGTTCTTCGTGAACCTTGAAAAGCTACGCCAAAGGTTGGGAGTTGAAAAACCCCTCTTAACCTTCGACGAGTTTGCAAGAATACTCACCAGCTACGGCGAAGACCTGAACGTCTCCTGGAAGACCGTCAAAAATCTTCTCCTTTTCCGCATCTATGAAAAGCTCCATGACAGGCTCATGAAGGCCTCCGCTGAGGAGGTTGAAGGGGCCGAAGAAGCCGAAGAGGAATTTGAGGAGGGTGGTGAAGAATGAGGTTCGCAACAGGACTGGTTTTGATAGACGCGCCGCACTCGGCGCTGAACATGCTTGGTATAGACGAAAGCCTCGCGGACAGGAACGTTACGAGGGTCAAAACCTTTAAGCGCGGTGGAAAGCGCTATCCCTACGTCTCCCCGCAGGCCTGGCGCTACTGGTGGCGCTCCACGCTGAAGGAGCACTTCAACTGGGAGCTTTCACCTCTCTACAGGGAGCAGAAACAGGTGTTTACGGCAGCAAACCCGCTCAAGTACCCCGACGATGACGTCTTCGGCTACATGAGGGCCTTCAAGAAGGGCGGCGTCAACGTGACGGTTACGAGGGTTTCCCCGCTGAAGAACACTCCACTGATTTCGGTTCTCCCTGACAGGAACTCCCTGACCGTTGATGAGGGCTATGCCTCAAGGCACGAGGGCGATCCAGTCCCGTATAGCCAGGAGTTCTACTCCACCGTCTTCAAGGGTGCGTTCTCCCTCGATCTTGACGCTGTTGGACGCTTCACCATAATAAGCAAGGCTGGCTTCAAGAACCTCCTCACGAGGGACGATCTGCCCAAGAAGAGGAACAAGAACAACGAAGAGATATTTCAAGAAGTCGAGGAAATGGAAAAGTTAGCTCAGGAACTTGGAGTACAAATGAGAGAGAAGGAGTGGATCATGCCGCCCGAGATAAGAAGGAAACGCGCAAGTGAAGTCATAAAAGCCCTCCGCCTCCTCTCGGGCGGGGCCAAGCAAACGCAGTATCATACTGATGTAACACCCAAGTTCGTGCTCCTCCTTAACATCGACGCAGGAATAAACCCCTTCATAAGCGACGTCATCTTCGAGGAGGCGGGAGAGATCAAGTTTGACGCAGAAGCCCTGGCAAAGAGGTTGAGAGACCTTAAGGATGTTATCCCAGAAGGAGCGAGGCTCTACATCGGCTATGATGAGGGCTTCGTTAAGTCCCTTGGCTGGGACATGGGAGATGTTCTCACAAAGCTTGAAGAGAGCGGTATTAAGGTCTTTGCTGGAACCGTGAAGGAAGCGATAGAGGGGTTCGTGAAGGAAATCAAGGCATACTACGGGTGAGCCCATGATACGGGTGAAACTGAGGGCCTGGACGGCATCCTTCCGCTTTCCAACTTTCCAATCAGGATACCAGCCAACCCTTCCAGTGCCGCCACCCTCAACGATCCAGGGAATACTCTCCGCGGTGAAGGGCGAACCCGTTTACCTGACTGAAATGCCCTACGTCGGCTACGTCTTCAAAAGCGGGGGCAAGGGAGTAGACCTTGAAAAAATCTACGCCCTTGGAAAGGTTGAGACGGACATCATGAAGCGCGAGTTCCACTACAACACGGAACTTTACCTCTATCTCCCAGATGAGTGGAAAGAACCCTTCGAAAGGCCCCGCTATCAGCTCCTCCTTGGTAGATCGAGCGACTTGGCCGTCGTGGAAGAGATAAGAAAGGTCGAGCTTGAGGAGAAAGAAGCACCCCTCGGGGGCACAGTGGCTCCCATCGAGCTCGGACTCCCTGGAATGGTTCATGCACTCGTCATTGAATACGACTACTCCACCGTTCCGAGAAGGGCAAAGTTCGTAAGGCCCTTTATCGTACTCCCGTTCCCAAGAACGAGGGCCGAAAGAATGAGGCAGAGAACCAAAGCGCTCTACGACCCAGAGCTCGATATAGGCGTTTGCCTGCATAGGTGGAGCGGATGAAGCTCTGCTATGCCAAATTCAACCCCCACCAGTTCCTAGAGTGCCACACGCTCGATGCAATCAACGTACTGAAGAGCATAAAGAACTCCTTCCCCTGGCTTGAGGAACTCTCGCCTGGCATTTTTGAGCTTTCATTTTATGCCGTCCTCCTCCACGATATTGGAAAGTGTGCCCGCGGCTTTCAAAAAAAGAAGAACAAGTGGGGCTACCGCCACGAGATACTCTCGGTCCCATTCGTACAGTTTCTGGACTTTCCGGAGAGGGAACGCAACCTCATAGCGCTGGCGATACTCACCCATCACAAGACTCTGGATGAGCTCGAAGGGATCCTCCCAGTTCGTATTGCCAACATAGGTCCCCTCGAGTTCGACGAGAAGCTTGAGGAACTCCTTGAGCGGGCCGAGTACATAGAGAGGATGTTTCTGCCGAGGGTCCCCAACATTGAGGCATACTACTTCGGAACAACCAAGCCACCGAAAAGGTTCCACTTACCGGAAGACTGGAAGGAGAGGCTCGGAGAATTCGATTTTCAGAAGTTAAAGGAGTGGTATGATGACCATCTTGAGGAGGAGAAGGAAACACTGACGTTTATGCGGGGTCTGTTAAACGCCTCAGACCACCTCGCCTCCGCGGGTGAAACCGGGATACTCCGCCTACCCGACATTGTGGAAAGGCTTGAGCTGAAAATTCCCCGAAAGAAACTCAGACCTCTCCAAGTCGCGGCTTCCAATTCCGAGGGGAACCTGCTCCTAAGGGCACCTACCGGGTATGGGAAGACCGAAGCGGCACTCCTATGGGCGAACAGAAACGCTTTTCGGAAGAAAGGGGAAATAACAAGCAGGATTTTTTACATCTTGCCATACAAGGCCAGCATAAACGCAATGCACCGGAGAATGATGGGGATATTCTCGGATCCCGCCATCATTGGGGTTCTCCACAGCTCAGCGACCTTTTATCTCTACGCATCTGCCCTCGAATACAAGAGGCTGAGCTCGCTTTACCATAAAATATACACCCCGCTAAAGGTTACCACTCCATTCCAGCTTATGAAGGCCTTCTTTGGGGTCGGCTTCCACGAGATGCTGAAAACGGAGCTCTCAGGATCGCTCCTCATATTCGATGAGATACACGCCTATGAGCCAAACGTCCTCGGAATAATCCTCGCGATGCTTGAAGAGCTTAAATCAATGGGAGCAAAGGCCATGGTGATGACGGCAACCCTACCGGACTTCCTTGAAGAACTTATTAAGAACACAGCCCCCTTTAAGGAACTCAAAGCCACCGCAGAAGAGTTAGATAAGTTCACCCGTCACAGAGTCCACGTTGTTGACGGAGACATGGCTTCCGTGAGGGAGCTAATCAAAGAGCTCAAGATATATGAGAAAGTTAGGGAAACTTCAAGACCTGCTCTGATAGCGTGCAACAGCGTGGACCGGGCGGTGAGCGTTTACAACGAGTTAAGCGAAGACTACAGGGTTCTGCTCCTCCACAGCAGGTTTACCTACGGCGACAGGGAAGCAAAGGAAAAGGCTCTCCTGGAACGGATGTCCGATTATGACTTCGTCGTTGCAACGCAGGTCGTGGAGGTCTCCCTTGACGTCAGCTTCTCGACGATACTGACGGAACCTGCTCCCTTGGACGCACTAATACAGCGCTTCGGGAGAGTGAACAGGCAGGGTTGGAGAGAAGGGAGGATCGAAGATGTCTACGTCCTGACCAAAGGTTCCGAGGCCGATAGGAAAATCTACAAGCCATACGAGATCGTTGAAGAGAGTGTGAAGATACTTCAGGAATCGGATGGGAAAGAACTAAGGGAATCGAAGATTTCAGAGCTTGTAAGTCAGGTTTATCTTCCAGTATCGAGCAAACTTGAGCGGGAAGTCGAAGACTACAGGGAGAGGGCCCTTGAAGTTTTCAGGAGCGTGAAGCCTATGATGAAAGGAGAAGACGAGCAGAGGTTCTACGAGATGTTCAATGGCCTCGAAGCGGTTCCAGGTGTTTACCAGGGAAGGGTAAGCGAACTGCTCGACAGGAAAATGGGTATGGAAGTGCACCGCTATCTCACTCCGATTCCAATGTGGCTCTACTACGCCGAGAGGGAGAACTTCCACAGGCTCTCTGATAAGAGGCCGGGAAGATACATCCTCGTTGCTGAGCTTGAGTACAACCCAGAAACCGGCCTTCTAAGAATTCCCGTAAAGGGAGGAGATATGCTTTGATTGATTACACCAAAAACTATAAAATCTACTACACTAAATACTGTTACAGGTGAAGGTGTAATGAAGCCGCCCTTCGTCTACGGGAGAAAGGTAGGCAGGGAGCACTTTGCGGACAGGGAAGAAGAGCTTGAAAAGCTCAAAATAGCCGTAATGAGCGGTCAGAACGTTATCATCTACTCACCGAGGCGCTATGGGAAGAGCTCCCTCGTGAGCATTGCCCTGGAGGAACTTGAGGAGAAAGTGTATCCGATAGAAGTTGACTGCTCGGGAGTCCTCACCAAGAAAGAGCTCGCCGAGAGAATAAGCTCGGCAGCGATAAGAACGTGGAAAGGCCGAGTGGAGGAGTTCCTGAGGAAGCTGTTTAAAACAACAACGCCCAGAATCACCATCGGGAAAAGACTCGGCGTGGAGTTCATTGTGGGGGAGGAAAACACCGCCTTCGAAGAGGCCCTGAAACTGCCAAAACGCCTCGCCGAGATCACGGGAAAGAGGGTCGTGGTCGTTTTCGATGAGTTCCAAGAGGTAGGCAACCTCGGAAAAGACGTCCTCCCGAAGATGCGCGCCGAGTTCCAGAAACATAAGGAAGTAACCTACGTCTTTGTGGGGAGCAAGCAGGGGATGATGCGCGAGATATTCCAGTCCCCTCGCAGTCCATTCTACAACTTTGGGATGCACATGATCCTCAGGAGAATCCCGGAGGAGAAGTTCAGGCCCTTCATAGAAAACAAATTCAGAGAGAGCGGGCTTGAGATTAACGACGGGCTAATAGAATCTGTGCTGGGGATAACCAAGGGACATCCCCACTACACGCAGATGCTGTGCTACCGGCTGTGGTTGAACGCCATCCTCTCGAAAAGGGGGCATATATCCAGAGAGGATCTGGATGAGGCCATTGAAGAGATACTCAACGAGACAGGGGAGTTTTTTGAGGAAATATGGGACTCCCTGACGATTAACCAGCGGAGGCTCCTCGTCGCGATAGCGCGGAATGAGAGCGACCTCTACTCAAGGGACTTTCTTAATCGGTACGGTTTTGAAAGAACTTCAACGGTTCAGGCGGCGTTGAAGGCCCTTAAAGAAAAGGAGCTGATAGTGCGGGAAAACGGAAGATATTTGATAGAAAATCCCCTCTTTGAGCTCTGGATACTTAGGGTAAGCGGGGGCTAGGGATGGAGGGATACCCCCTCGACCAACTCCTCATCCGCGGCACCGAGATCAACTATCTCCTCATCTGTCCAACTAAGCTCTGGTACTTCTCGAAGGGCATCACCATGGAGCAGGAGAGCGAGTGGGTTGACCTCGGTAAATTTCTCCACGAGAGGCGCTATGCCAGCGAGGAGAAGGAAGTTCAGCTCGGCAGCATAAAGATAGACTTCATCCGGAGAGGGGACACCATAGAAGTCCACGAGGTCAAGCTCGGAAAGGCGATGGAGAAGGCCCACGAGATGCAGGCGCTCTACTACCTCTACTATCTCAAACGACTCGGCGTTAAGGGGAAAGCTGTTCTCCACTACCCTACGCTCAACGAGACGAAGGAGATAACCCTGGACTGCAGGGAGAGGGAAGTAGAGGCGGCAATCCTGGAGGTTCAAAGGATAAAATCACTCCCCGCTCCACCCAATCCCGTGAAATCAAAGAAATGTAAGAAATGCGCCTACTACGAGCTGTGCTGGGTTTGAGGTGGTCGTATGGCCAGAAAGACGCTAAAGCTTGGAAGGAAGCTCACCCCTGAAGAAATTGAAAGGACAATAGAGGAAGCCACAGACGAAAGCATAGAGGACATCCTGACCTCCCCTAGGAATAAGTCAAAAGCCCCAGACAAGAGAGGTGGGCCAGAATGAGAAAGCGCTCCCTCACCCTCTTTTCCGACGGAAACCTCTTCCGGAGGGAGAACACGCTCTACTTTGAGAACGCACAGGGAAGGAAGCCGCTCGCCATTGAGGGTATCTACGACATCTACGTTTACGGCCACGTGAACATAAGCTCCCAGGCCCTCCATTTTCTGGCGCAGAAGGGGATAGCGGTTCACTTCTTCAACCACTACGGCCACTACGATGGCTCATTTTATCCGCGGGAGAAGCTCCACTCCGGAAACCTGGTCGTGGCGCAGGCCGGGCACTATCTCGACCAGGAAAAGCGGCTAAAGCTTGCGAAGCTGTTCGTCAGAGGCTCTGCCCTCAACATGGAGAAGAACCTGAAGCGCTGGAAGGTCGCCGAGGGATTTTCGGAGCTTCTGGACGAGTTCTTTGAAGAACTTGAGAATGCGAAAAAGGTAACCGACGTCATGAACGTTGAGGCGAGGATAAGGGTGGGATACTACTCGCGCTGGGACGATCATCTTCCAGGGGGCTTCAAAATAGTCAAACGCACGCGCAGACCGCCGGGGAACGAGATGAACGCGCTGATAAGCTTCCTCAATTCGAGGCTCTACGCCACCATCGTGAGCGAGCTCTACAACACCCAGCTGGTCCCGACGGTGAGCTACCTCCACGAGCCCGGTGAGAGGCGCTTCTCTTTAGCGCTAGACTTAAGCGAGATATTCAAGCCGATAATAGCCGACAGAATAGCGACGCGCCTCGTGAAGCAGGGGATAATCAAGAGGGAGCACTTCAGGGACGACCTGAACGGCGTCCTGCTGACGAAAGAGGGCATGAAAACCGTTCTTGAACACTACAACAAGGAGCTTGGCAAGAGCGTCAAACATCCTGGCCTTAAAAAGAACGTTACAAAGCAAAGGCTGATAAGGCTTGAGGCGTACAAGCTCATGCGGCACGTCCTTGGGATCAATGAATACGAGCCGCTGGTGGCGTGGTTTTAGCTAAACCAGAGGAATTACAAACTTTCTTTTTCCCTTCGTCTGTTTTCTAACGTAGCCCTTTTTCTCAAGACGTGAGACATACTCGCTCACGAGGGGTAGGGGATATGTGGTGTCGTTTATAAACTCAAGCCTGTTCCTCAGCTCGGTGATGTTGGCGGGTCTCCCTTTTTCTTTCATGTACCACTGTGCCACCTTCAAAATCTGGAGTTCGAGGGGTGTGAGCTGAACCTCGGGGCCTATAACTGGGAACTCTATAACGGCACCCTTCTCAGTCACATAGAACACCGACCTTATTGCCCTGGGGTTCTCGTTCCTGACGAGGACCGCCGCGTACAGAAGCTCGTAGCCCACTATTCTCCTTCCTCCTGTAATGTTTATTGCCGTCCCGGGCACAATAAGCTCCTTGAACTCCTCTATCCTCCCCTGAAACAGGTACGGTTCTTTAACATCCTTCACTGCAACAGGAATGTCGAGGCTTTCGAAGCCCCCCTCGCGGCATTTACGCTAGAGATTATCTTCCTGCGGTAGTCATCATCGGCATCTTCCCTTATGGAGTAAAGGACAACTGCGCTGCTGACCCTAAAGCCTCCCCTTTTGAGCCTCTCAGGCAGAATCAGCTCACCGTTTCGAAAGATGTGGTTTACGTGCTCCCCAACTGTGACAATGTACCTCACTTCATATCCCCTGCTGGGAGTTTTGCAAAGATAGTTAATAAACTTAACTTAATATCCTCCAATAATGCTTAAATATAACTTCTCACAACGTTAGTACGGTGTTCCCTATGGAAGGTTGGGTTAGGAACATCGGTATGTACCTGAGCTACCTGGTCGATGAAAACTTCAGGGAGTATGCCTACGACATCGTCGATGGAATCGCCAAGGCCAGAACCGGGGAGGAACTTCTTGAAAACGTGTACAAGGCTCTCAGACTTGCTCCAAAACTTGAAAAGAAAGCCCAAGAGAAGGGATGCAACTTTTGGAAGCCCTCTCCAGCGGACATTGAGACCCTTGAGAACAAGGTTGAGTCAATTTCTAAGGACCCTAGCGAGCTCCGCAGGCTTGCTCTTAAGCTGGCCCTCTGGGCCTTCGCATACTGGGATCACTGCCCCAAGAAGGGGCGGAACAACTCCAGCGGGGGTGAAAACTGATGTACGTTCGGATAAGCGGTAGGGTTAGGCTGAACGCCCACTCCCTCAATGCCCAGGGCGGTGGGGGAAGCAACTACGTGGAGGTCACCAAGACCAAAGTAACCGTTAAAACCGACAAAGGCTGGGCCGTCGTTGAGGTTCCGGCCATCACCGGCAATATGGTGAAGCACTGGCACTTTGCAGGCTTCGTGGACTACTTCAGGAGGACACCTTTCAAGGACAACCTCACCGAGAGGGCCCTCAGGTACAACGGAACGAGGTTCGGTCAAGGTGAAACAGGGGCAACGAAAGCTGATGGCACGGAAGTTGAGCTGAGGAATGAGGGAGACATCATAGCCAACTTCGCCGACGCTGACGTTCACGGCTTTCTTGCTCCGAACACCGGAGTTAGAAGGGTCTCGCTCGTCAAGACGTCTTTCATAGTTCCCACTGAAGACTTCATTAAGGCCGTCGAGGGCGAGAGGCTCGTAAGCGCCGTAAAGCACAACCGCGTGGACGTGAACGAAAATGGTGCAATTGGGAGCAGAGATGACACCGCTCAGATGATATTCAGCAGGGAGTACGCCACAGGTGTCTACGGCTTCTCGGTCGTTCTCGACCTCGGCCTCGTTGGTGTTCCACAGTCCAATACCGCGGGAGGTAGCGTGATAGGTGACGACGAGCGCAGGGAAAGAATCAGGAGTGCTCTAATGGCCCTTATTCCGATGCTCAGCGGATACATTGGTGCAAACCTCGCGCGCTCATTCCCGCTCATGAAGGTTGAGGAGTTCATCGCGGTGGCGGGTGACAAGCCAATCCCTGCCCTAGTGCATGGATTTTACGAAAGCTACGTCGTGGAGAGCGGGGCGATAGTAGAGAACGCCAGGGAACTCGGATTCAACATCAAGGCCTTTGCTTACAACACCGACTTCGTAGAAGACGCCGAAAAGGTTTCTTCGGTGGAAGAGCTCGTTAATAAGCTCATTGAAATGCTCGACAACGGCTCCAGCGGGGGGAAGGGGTGAATGGACGTCCTCCTCGTGCGCCTCCGCTTCCCTTTTTACTCCGTGGCCAGGCGCTCGTTCCAGGTGAGAACGTCTTTGATACTCCCCTCCCCCTCGGCCCTCAAGGGGGCTCTCGCGAGGGGGCTCGTGCTGCTAAGAGGTGCAGATGGAGAGAATCTGGACGACGTGGCCAGGAAAGCCGTTGAAGAGATTGATAGGAAGCTAATAGACGCGAGGGCTGTTGGGGTCGCGCCATTGACGCCGATGGTTAAGACCGCATTCCTGCTGAAGAGGCTGAGGAACCTTGAGAAGAGCTCAAAGCCCGAGAAGGACGACGCCATGAGGAGGGAGTACGTCTTTACGAAGGAACTGCTCGTGGCATACATCTTCAAGGACCTCAACGAGGAGGAGAAAAACCTCTATCTGAGGGCTGCGATGCTGATTGACACCCTCGGAGACACTGAGAGCCTCTCAACAGCAGTGTGGGCAGGATTTGTTACGCCCGTAAAGAAAAGCACCCCACTGGCATTCTACGCCCCATACGGCGAGATTTCAAAGGTTTTAACTAAGAAAGTGCAGGACGGCGGTGCCGTCAGAATCCACACGGAAACGATGCTTGTGTCTCCGGACTACGGAAGCAGACGGGAGGAGGTCTTCTACCTACCCGTCGAGGAGAAGCGGAGGAAGAGAGTTGTCTACTACGAGAGAACAGCAAAAGTCCCCGACGTTGAGAGAGCTATTAAACTTGACGGGGAGGTGCTTGGGATATGGATTCCGGAAAGCTGAGCACTGTGGAGCTCTTCAGGCTCATAACCAGCTACGAACCCTATGACTACCAGCTCAGGGCGTGGGAGAAGATAGGAAAAGCCATGTCCAATGGGGAAAAAGTCGTGATAGAGGTGCCTACGGCCGGAGGGAAGACAGAGGCTGCTGTGATGCCCTTTCTGGCCGAGGTATACAACAGAACATGGGCGGTTTCGAGGCTAATCTACGTTCTCCCAACGAGATCTCTCGTTGAGAAGCAGGCCGAGAGAATACGCAGACTCCTAACCGAGGTTCTGAAGCTCAAGGGAAAGTCAGAGAAGGAGGCTAAAGAACTCGCCGAAAGCCTCGTAACCGTTGAGTACGGCCTTGAGCCGACCCACGCCTTCCTTGGGTGGGTTGTCGTTACCACCTGGGACGCTTTCCTCTACGGCCTTGCTGCCCACAGAACTGTAGGTACGAGGTTCACATTTCCAGCAGGATCAATAGCCCAGAGCATAGTTGTCTTTGATGAGGTCCAGATGTACCAGGACGAGGGCCTTTACATGCCCAGGCTCCTATCGCTCGTCGTTGAAAAGCTCGAAAAGGCGAACGTCCCAGTGGTCTTTATGAGTGCCACGATTCCAACCGCGCTGAGAGAGATGATTGCCGGGACGTCTGAAATTATAAGTGTTGAAGAATCCGACGTCAGAAAGCCCGAGAGGGGTAAAGTAAACGTCCGCGTCGTGGAGGGAACGCTCGAATGGGTGCTTGACGATATAAAAGAGACCCTCAAACGGGGGGACAGGGTTCTCGTTGTCAGAAACACGGTTAATACGGCCGTCTTGACGTACCTCCAGCTGAAAGCCCTATCAAAAGAGCTTGGAGTGGAACCGCTCCTGATTCACGGCCGGTTCGCGGTTGGAGACAGAAAAGAAAAGGAGAGCGATCTTGATAACGCCAGGCTCATCGTGGCGACCCAGGTCGTTGAGGCCGGCCTCGACCTGCCAAACGTTGGACTCGTAGTTACAGACATCGCACCTCTCGATGCTCTCATCCAGAGGATAGGCAGGTGCGCAAGAAGGCCCAGGGAGAAGGGCGAGGGCATAATCCTCGTACCAATGGAAGATAGCATTAACCCTGAAAAAACCGTGAGGGGATTCAATGAGCTCAAAGAGAAGTTGAAAGGAAAGGGCCTCGTGTTTGCCACCATAAATAATGAGAAAAAAACGAGGGAAAAATACGGGGGCAAAGTCGCAGAGATTATTTACAAGGCCGAAAAAACCAACGACGCCTCAAAAGAAACCGGTAAAAAAGGGAAGGACGAGAAAACTGCTTATGTCGGCGACATAAACAACGCTAAGACTATCCTCGGGATGAAAAAGGGAAATAAGAAACCGCAACTTCCAGGCGACCTCTACGTGCTCCCCTACTCGGCTGTGCCCTACGACCCGCTGGTGCTCCTTCTCAGCCACGACGAGCTGGGGTCTCTGGGACAGTATCTCTATGATGTTGAGAAAGCCCGGGAAGCGCTCGACAGGGTTTACAGGTTCCACTACGCCAACAACCTCGTACCACGGGAATTCCACTCGGCCTACGTCTACTTCAGGGAACTTAAACTCTTCTCGGCGCCACCGGAATACGAGCTACGCTCCCGGCCCGAGCTGTACTCGATGCTCTACGTTCTCGATGAAAACGACAAGGGGGAGCTGGAGTTTGAGGGAAGCAGGATAATCCGCGTCAGCCACTCCACGCTAAAGGCCCAGTGGGAGAATATAAAGGACTGCATCAAAGGAAAGCTCGTTAGGAAGTGGAACGCAAGCGAGGAGCGCTACGACTGGGTTCTTGAGATGGTCCGCGAGAAGAGTCCCATGGCTCTCACCATCTACGCCGTGTCGAGTGAGTGCTACAGCAGAGAACTCGGTTTCTGGCGTGGAACGGGCCATGGACAGAATAAGGGGGTGAAGCAGGCCTCCAAAGAAGACGATGCCAGGGATGTCTCTCTTGGGAGTGGGCGGAGGAACAATTCCGGGAAAACTGCGCAGGCAACGTTGCTCGACTTCATGGGGGTGAGAGAATGAGCCTCCTCGCCTTCCACGGACAGACCCTTGGAAAACACGTGGAGGCCATGCTGAAGGCCTGGGAAAGTGTTAAGGAGAAGTACATACCCTCGATAATAAGGGCAATGAGGGCCTACGGCGTTGAGCTAAGCAGGGAAGATGCGGACAGGCTGATGAAAGCGCTGATAATCCTCCACGACTCAGGAAAGGGAGCGAGACTTTACCAGGACTACCTCGCGGGCAAAGCCAAGCTCTCAGGCTTCAGGCACGAGCTGGTGAGCGCATACTACGCCCTGAAAATACTTCCCCAGCTTTTCGATGAAAAGACGGCATTTATTGGCTCGCTCGTCGTTATGCTCCACCACGAGCCGATACTCATGGGGCAAATTGCGGGGCTTGACAGGGACTCGCTTTCGGCAGAGGTTGCCCTCGACAAGCTGAGGAACTTCGATGGGGTCGTTCCAGAGCTGGAAGAATTCCTGAAGGAAAGCTTCAGGGAGCACCTTGGCGTTGAGATTACCGTTCCCGAGGCGTCCTCGGAGGAGGTTGTCAGGGCTGTAGTGGAGCTGAACGTAAGGGCGCGCCACCTTCCAGATGCTGGAAAGCTCAGGCTGATAGTCGGCGCCCTGCTGATTCCCCTCATCCTGTGCGACTACAAGGGGGCCGAGGAGAGGGAAGGTGAAACCCCGAAGTTCGCGGAAGTTCTCGAAGCCGAGTGGCAGGGGGTGGTCTGAGTGGAGATTTACCAGACCCCGGGCATCGACGAGGTCTTTGACCTTTACGTTGCATACGGCTACGTCGAGGCCCTTGTCCGAGGCAGGGCGGAGGAAGTTGCTCTCATTCCAGAGGGGACCGCTCGGGGAGGCTACTACACCGTCGAGGGCAACGGTGACTTTGAGGAGGGGCTTGCGAGCGCACTGGAGGAGATGCTCTCGTTGCACTATGCGTTGATTGAGAAAACAAAGAAAAAGGAGATAAGGGCAGTTAGTTGGGTTGATTTCAGTAAAGGAGCAGTCGTGGAGCAGGGTTCCCAAAAGAATATTCCCCAAAATCTTTTGGAGATACTAAACTTTTTGGACGAAAAGAAAGATAACCTGCTAAGTAGCAAAGAATACACAGCCCCATTGCCCCTAATGCCTTCCGCCGGTAAATATATCTCCCAGCGTTTCAAAATGCCTGCTAAGCAGCGGAAAATAACTGCCTTAAACTACGCACTCGCCTGGGTCGGGTTCCACTACTACGCGCCCTACGTTAGGTACGGAAAGGGCAACAGGACCTGGGTGCACATCTATCAGATTGCACCTCAAGAGGGCCTGAATCTTGTGGAACTGCTCGCCCTAAAGGACTTGAAGAAGCACTTTCCCCACTACTACGAGGGCAAGATGGACTACCTCTCCAACCGCCGGCTTGCGCTCCTCTATCATCTCCTCCACACCGAAAGTCTGGGCGCCCTTGAGATGGTAACGCGGAAGTCCCTTGTTATGAGGTCGTACACCCTCGAAAGAGACGGCAACAACCAAGCGATACGCTCCTACGGCGAGGAGGACATCGGAAAGCTCATGGACTTCCTCTGGGAGCTAAAGAGGAGGAGCACCTACCACACTGTAAGGTTCTTTGACGCGCTCCTCAGGAAGGAAAGCGAGGCTGTCATAGCCATCATAGACGCGATCCTCAACTGTAGACCCGAGGGGCTTTATTATGGACTCAGGATGGCGAAAAGGGCCGGTATGACCCCTCCCCAGAGCGTTGTTGAGGGAATGGAGGCGTTCATAGATGAGACTTGAGCTTATCCTTCAGTTTGAAGAACCGTTCCTTATTCCCTACAACTACCCCCGCCCGCTCTACTCCTTTCTCATTCGCGCGATAGAGCTGGGAGACCCGATGATAGCGAGGCGCATTCACAACAACAAGAAAGACGTCAAGTTCGTGGCATCACGCATCATTCCCCTCGGGGACACGCGAACCACTGTGGAGGGCCTGGAGGTGGAGTCAGGTGAGGTCAAGCTCTTCGTTGGCTCGCCGGCGTGGCCCGTCCTTGAGGCACTCGTAAACGGGCTTGCCCTCGGCGCAGGGAGGCTCCACCTCAGTGGGAGGCGGCTTATATGGGCCGATTCAAAGCCACGGGAAATACCCACCAGGCTCTCCGGCAGGAAACTCCGGACGCTCTCACCTGTGAATGTCTACCACAACAGCCCGCCGAACGGTTTCAGGAGCTGGGACCTCTCGCCAGTGGGCCAACCGAACAGCCCATTCGACGACGAGCCTACCGTGTGGAAGGAGCTGGTCTTCAGGAACCTCCGCGAGAAGTACCTCATGATCCACGGAGAACCATTCGAGGGGGACTTTGAGATCGAGGTCTTTCCCGAAAGTGCAAGGAGCAAGATGTTTAGAATCAAGCGCGATAATAAAACCGGGGAGTACACAAAGGTCCGCGCGTGGTACTTCGAGTTCAGAATGTGGGGAGATGAGGAGTTCCTTCGCGTTGCCTGGGACATGGGGCTCGGAATGAGGAATCCGCACGGGTTTGGTATGGTGGAGGTGGTCTGAATGGAGCATCCCAAGGAGATTCTAGACTTCAACAGGAGAATTGAGAACGCCATATCTGGAAAAACGCCCGAAAGGAAGATATGGGTGACGTCTCTGAGTTTTTGCCTCAGGAAGGCAGCGCTGTCCATATACCTGGGAACGTTCAAGTACGAGCGAACAGGGGAAATGCTCGTTGGGACGGTGCTCCACAAGTGGCTCGGTGAGGCGCTGGAAGAGGAAGCGGACTTTGAGGTTTCAGTCGAGTATCCACTTGAGGATGGGTGGAAGCTCGTTGGGAAGGTAGACTCCTTAAAGGACGGTTATCCAATCGAGTTCAAGTTCAGGGGTTTTGACTCAGGAGACGAGAACGGTCCAAGGAACCTCGACGAGATGGAAGAGGCTCCGAAGCTTGCAAGGGAACAGCTGAACGCCTACCTCAACATGATGGACAAAGAGATTGGCTACGTTTATGTCTTCGACCGCAACGGACTGCAGTTTAAAGTGTTCCCGGTAGAGAGAGACAGGGATGCGTTCGAGAAGTTCCTTGGAAGGGCAAGGGTAGTCATTAGGGGCGTCAAAGAACTGGAAAATGGGAAGTTTCCGTCGTGGATAACTCCAAGATTTAGCAATGAATGCGAAACCTGCATTTTCAGGCCAATATGTTCGGCTATAAATGGAAGGCCGTCTAAATGATGTCCTCCATCGGGTTCTTCTCCATCCCTACTATCTCCCTCTGCGGCATTGAGCGGAGGCGATAGATGACCACGGAGTCCTCGTCCTCATTGATTATTTCCCGCAGGGTGGCCTTTATGCGCTCGAACTCGGCCCTGGTTACCTCACCCTCGAAGACGCTGTTCTGAACCCAGTGGAGGTGCTGCCTGAGGAACTTCTTGACTTTGTTCACGCGCTCAACGGAGACGTCGTAGACGATGACTACGTACATGCCACCACCGGGAATACTACGGCCCGAGATTTTTAGAGCTTTTGGAACATATCACGCTGGAATCACGTTGACGTTCAATCTGACCCTGGATTGGGGCGCTTTTCAAAAACCCTTCCATCCCAGCACTCTGGAAGTCTTTAGTAACCCCTGGTTAGTATCTAACTCCAGGTCACAAGATTCCCACAAAATATAACGAAATTTTTTCAGGATAATAAAGGGAGTAATCTGAGACCTGTTCCGCGCCTGCCTCCAGTTTAAACACGGCAGTTCCAGGTTTTAGGGCGTTAGACAGCTTTAATCACGATTTAACGTGCCTATGAAGCCCTGGAACTCTCCCGAACGGTTATGTACACCAATCAAAATTCCGGAGATGGCAGGCGCAGGAGGATTTTCATTCCCCCACGAATCCCTAAACAGCGCTCCCAGAGCGCCCTTTAATCGACCCTCCGAAGAAAAACTTATAAGATTCAGGTTCACTTATTCCTCTGTTGGGCAAAAGAAGGGAAAAGTCGCCCTGTTGCAATAAGACTCTAGGAGAATTGAAAGCTTTGATGTTCATAATCCTAAAAACAACCGTCCCCGGGTTGCAATAAGACTCTAGGAGAATTGAAAGATGACACGGAGGGCGTAGCATGGCCTATTACACTCAAGTTGCAATAAGACTCTAGGAGAATTGAAAGTGATTTCCTCGGGTGGTTTCTCCTCAAAATAAACCCAGTTGCAATAAGACTCTAGGAGAATTGAAAGGTCGAGGATTTCGAGGAGTTTAGTTGCCGCTCTCTTGTGTTGCAATAAGACTCTAGGAGAATTGAAAGTAAAGCCCTTTGGACGGAGGTAAAAGCTCTCAAGGGAGTTGCAATAAGACTCTAGGAGAATTGAAAGTTGATTTTTTCACCCTCTTAAATGCCTAACTCCTTGTGTTGCAATAAGACTCTAGGAGAATTGAAAGGGACGTGCACATGTACGTGACCGATGTTGACAGCCTCATGTTGCAATAAGACTCTAGGAGAATTGAAAGACTCATTCACGGACGACGAGCTCAAGGAGTTCGACTTGTTGCAATAAGACTCTAGGAGAATTGAAAGATACTCTTCAGTATGGGTCTGATATTCGCCGGCTGGTTGCAATAAGACTCTAGGAGAATTGAAAGTACTATGAGCCGCCTATCAAGCCGCAGTACCGCATTGGTTGCAATAAGACTCTAGGAGAATTGAAAGTTGGGGTGACGGCAATCCTCGCGACCTTCTTTGGCATGGTTGCAATAAGACTCTAGGAGAATTGAAAGTCGCCCTCGTCCTCGGCTACGGCATGCAGCTCCTCCTCGTTGCAATAAGACTCTAGGAGAATTGAAAGTGTGCTTGGCGTCATTGAAAAGAGAGTTCCACACAGGTTGCAATAAGACTCTAGGAGAATTGAAAGACCCTAAAACGGTGGAGTATGAGCCTTTCAGCTCGGAAAAGGTTGCAATAAGACTCTAGGAGAATTGAAAGAGGCTCGCAGGCTCTACTGGGTGCTCCATCGCCGTGCCGTTGCAATAAGACTCTAGGAGAATTGAAAGAATCGCAAAGACGAACACTGCAAGCGAGAGCACTGCAGTTGCAATAAGACTCTAGGAGAATTGAAAGCCCTTTTGGGCTTCGGGAGGCCGGCGGCATGTTCGGTTGCAATAAGACTCTAGGAGAATTGAAAGCATCAGGGGCTAGTGAAACAGCAGCCCCAGCCTCAGGTTGCAATAAGACTCTAGGAGAATTGAAAGCAGGGCTGTAATCAACATGATAAACTGCAGCCTCCAGGTTGCAATAAGACTCTAGGAGAATTGAAAGAGAACTGGAAGTTTGCGGAGCTTATCGAGGTTCTCAAAGGTTGCAATAAGACTCTAGGAGAATTGAAAGGAACACGATGGAAGAAGGAAGGTGTCGGACGATAGAGGTTGCAATAAGACTCTAGGAGAATTGAAAGTCAGGGTCTATTCTCGGTCTAATACGTATTAGACCGAGTTGCAATAAGACTCTAGGAGAATTGAAAGCGTTTCATCGTAAGCGTCCTCAAAATAGAAGGGGGCAGTTGCAATAAGACTCTAGGAGAATTGAAAGACATTAAACAAGGTAACCGCAAACCCCGACGCTCCGCGTTGCAATAAGACTCTAGGAGAATTGAAAGTTGGAAAGGCCGTTCGGTTTTCTGTGGTCTTCAACGCGTTGCAATAAGACTCTAGGAGAATTGAAAGGCGTGGAAAACAAAGGACGGACGCACGGTTTACAAGGGTTGCAATAAGACTCTAGGAGAATTGAAAGCTCATCAACTGACCCAAGATAATCCAAGATGCTGAGGGTTGCAATAAGACTCTAGGAGAATTGAAAGACCAAAGAGCACTTGTGCCGGGAGCCAGCCGAGGAAGGTCGGTAGGTTGCAATAAGACTCTAGGAGAATTGAAAGATGAGCATAGTCTACAACAACCAGCCGATAGGCGGCATGTTGCAATAAGACTCTAGGAGAATTGAAAGATACTAAAACCATCCCCTGGAGTCCCCGAACCAAGGGGTTGCAATAAGACTCTAGGAGAATTGAAAGTATAATAGTGGTCTAAGTCGTAAATGCTCGGTGGAATGTTGCAATAAGACTCTAGGAGAATTGAAAGTCCACGAGCGTGAGTTTCACCGTAACGCTCACGAGTTGCAATAAGACTCTAGGAGAATTGAAAGACGAGTGGAACAGTTGACTTATCAACGACAATAACGGCGTTGCAATAAGACTCTAGGAGAATTGAAAGGAACCTCGACCTGACGGCTGTCTACCTCATGTCCGGTGTTGCAATAAGACTCTAGGAGAATTGAAAGTGAGGAACTCAATCGCAGCGGCATCAATGTCCTCGTCGAGTTGCAATAAGACTCTAGGAGAATTGAAAGGTAGTAGGCCGTGTAGATGTGCTTGACGCCGAGAGGTTGCAATAAGACTCTAGGAGAATTGAAAGCCTCCTCCTTACAAGTAAAGTGAAGTTCCCCCAACGGTTGCAATAAGACTCTAGGAGAATTGAAAGTTAAGACCTTCTCTCATATCTAGGAAGTCTCTGCTCGGTTGCAATAAGACTCTAGGAGAATTGAAAGTCACGCTCCTCTTTCAGTTTGAGTATCTCGTCGACGAGGTTGCAATAAGACTCTAGGAGAATTGAAAGCGAACTTCTCGAAAAACTGCTTCCAGAACTCTTCCTTAGTTGCAATAAGACTCTAGGAGAATTGAAAGGGTTTTCGACAGTCTCAGGACGGCGGAGGAGCTCGGGGTTGCAATAAGACTCTAGGAGAATTGAAAGCTAACTCTAGTGGGGCGAAAGCGAAAGCGGAAATTTTGTTGCAATAAGACTCTAGGAGAATTGAAAGCGCTCTGGGTTCCATAGCTCTCTATCTCTTGAAGAAGGTTGCAATAAGACTCTAGGAGAATTGAAAGCAGGAGCTCTTCTTCGTGGTATAGCCTCAGCTCTGTCAGTTGCAATAAGACTCTAGGAGAATTGAAAGGTGAAGACAGCAAGGAGCATGGCGAAGAGTATCGGCTGTTGCAATAAGACTCTAGGAGAATTGAAAGTTATCCTAGAACGCCCAGGCGTCACTTCAACTCTGGTGGTTGCAATAAGACTCTAGGAGAATTGAAAGTATAGGACAAAGAATTGAGACTACTCCTTCTGTGCGAGCTCCATCTCAATAACCCTCTCAAAGACCGCCTTATGGTTTCCAAAGGCCTCAAACATCCTGTCGGAGTAGTTGCTCGATGCGGTCTCAAGGAACAGCCGCAGGTTCCGGGCTATCTCATCGCTTACCGGGATGTGCAGGGGTGCCGGTTCGTAGTAATCAAGCCCCTTCATGAGGGCTGTTGAGAAGTACCACAGGGTCTTTCTGACTTTCCTCCCGCGTATCCTGGAAAAACTGGCCTCCATACAGTTGAAGGCCGCGTGAAGGAGCACTATCATGCCTATCTCAACACCGCGCTCAAGAAGCTTTCTCCTCCGGGAATCCCCTCGGAGGTCTTTTATCCGGTATCCGCTTCTCGTCTGTTCATCGTATGGGATCCTGACGTCATAGATGCCCTCCACCCGGGGGTCGTACACGAGAACCTCGGTACCACCAACTATGTAGAGCCCCTCCCCCCTAACCTCAACAACGGTGTTCTCGGTGCTGAGAACGGGAAGACCGCTGGCCATTGCCAGAACCGACATTGTGCTCTTCCCCGTGTGGGGATAACCGACGAAAAGAACTGCCTTACCGTTCGGGGGAACGACAGCAACGGAGTCCGTTATGAACATCCTCCCTGTTTTGGCACCGGCCCTGGCGGCCGCCTGGAGGATAAAGAAAATCGGTGCCTCGTTTCCGTATGCAGAGGGGACGCGGGACTCTATCTTGTACTCGTCGCGTCCCATGTGGTCGTAAGCCGCACTGAAGACCCTGAACTCCTCACCTTTGAAGCGCTCCACGACAACGTGGGCATCCCCACCCGAGTCGGAGACATCGGGGAGGTAGCGTCGCGCAAAAAGTCCCCTGAAACCCTCCTCAAAGCCATCATCAAGCTCCCCGGTGAAAAGAACATCAACTCCGCCTACCCTGAGCGCCATCGCTTCACCCACCATAGGCTGGGCTGGGGGATTTATAACTTTTCCGTAAAACAGTGAACGCGAAGGGGCTGTTTTGACATTTTCATGCCCATCAGTTTTCCGGCTCTCCGTGGGTGAGCCTCAGGTATGCCCACCACGCCAGGATAAATGCACCGAGAAACATTGCGGCATCCGTCACCATATCGCCCCAGAAAGTCCCGGGGTTGTAAAGCCTGACAGCACCGCGCATCACGTAGCCAAGGGCATAGAAACCAAAGGCCGTGAGCAATGCCGCCGAAGACCTCAGGTTCACGGTGACCACCGGAGAAAAGGAATTAAAAGCCCTCAGCTGAGGGCCGCGAGGAGCTTCTCCATGAACATCTTCTCAGGGTAGGCGCCCTCGAACTGCACCCTGGCCTCGCCGTCGACCATGATGACGATCTTGGGCACCGCCATGACGCTGTACTGGTCGGCCCACTCAGGATACTCAATGGCCTCGACCATGTCCCCGAGTATCTTGCCCTTGCCTGCCTTCGCGTTTTCGATGGCGAACTTGTGGGCCATCCTGACGGCGAGCGGGCAGTACGGGCAGGTGGGGGTTACGAAGACGAGTATCCTGACGTCCCTGTCTATGTTCGCAAGCTCCTCCTTGCTGTCGGGCATGAGGTCGGTGGTGGCGTTGCTGACGTCAACTATGTCCTCAAGGAACGCCCCGAACTCGTGGCCGGCGGGAAGGCCGAAGAACCTGACGCCCATGTCCCTGCCGTCCCGTGTTATGGTGACGGCCGGGGCGCGGTCGATCCTGTACTGCTCGGCGAGCTTCCTGCCCTCCTCACTGTCGAAGTCGTGGAACTCGAAGGTGAGCTTGTCGCTGAGTTCACTGAGCTCCTGGACCAGCTGTTTGAGCTGGTCGCAGTACTGGCAGTGCTCTTTTCCTATGAATCCGATGATCTTGACCGGGTTCGTCATCTTGGAGAAGAACTCCTCCCTGATGACCTTCTTGTCAGCGTCGCTAATCAATCCCATTCCAAACACCTCCACATAAGGTTTATAACGATTGGATTACAATCTCTCCGTGGGATTCAATTCCGGTTTGCAACCTAAGGTTGAATGTTCACTATATAAGCTTTGCGTCACAGATTTGGGTGGTGTAGGTCATGAGTGAACCCGACATCTTTTACATACTGGGGAACAAGGTGAGGCGCGATCTGCTCAGCCACCTCACCTGTACGGAGTGCTACTTCAGCTTCCTCAGCAGCAAGGTTAGCGTGTCCTCAACGGCGGTGGCGAAGCACCTTAAAATCATGGAGCGCGAGGGCATACTGAAATCCTACGAGAGGGAAGGACCTTTCATAGGGCCCGCCAGGAAGTACTACAACATAGCCATCTCAAGGACTTACGTCACGACGGTGACGCCGAACCTCTTCTGGTACAGGGGACTCGACCTCGGGGAGTTCTCCTTCGAGAAGACAGAGATTGACCTGACACGCATACCCCTGGAGCACGAGAGCCTTCTCCAGATGGTCAACTCCTTCCTTGAGCTGACATCGGAGCTTGAAAAGATACTCCAGGCGCTTCAGGCGGTGGAAAGCAGGCGCGACAGGCTCATGAAGGAGCTCAAGGAGCGCTACCTCCAGGAGATAGGCGACATGACCCAGCTGGCGATACTGCACTACCTCCTGCTGGCCGGCGAGGCCACCATCGAGGACCTGAGCGACAGGCTTAACCTCAAGGAGAGGGAGGTTCTCGTGAAGGCCCAGGAACTGGACAAATTCATACCGTTAATAATAAAAGACGGAGCCATCAAAATCGACGAGGAAAAGCTGAAACAAAAGCTTGGCGGTGTCGAATATGCCGGAGAAAATAAGGGTCGTGGTTAACGAGGACAAGTGCTATCTCTGCGGCGGCTGTGCTGGAGTCTGCCCAACGCTCGCAATAAACGTAAGCGCCTCAAGGTGGGAGTTCTTCCAGGACAAGTGCATCTCCTGCAGGATATGCATCAGTGCCTGTCCAGTGGGTGCTCTCAGCGGTGAACCCCTGGAGGTGGGAGAGTGAACCAGATGAAATACGACGTTGTGGTAGTTGGAGCCGGGATAGCCGGCCCGATAGTCGCGAGAAACGTTGCCAGAGCCGGGTTCTCTGTTCTGCTCATCGATAAGAAGCCCGCCATCGGCACGCCCAAACAGTGTGCCGAAGGAATAAGCATGACCGTGTTCAAAAAGTACGACATACCCTACGACAGGCGCTACATCAACCGCGAGATCTACGGTGCCAAGCTATACTCCCCCAGCGGGTACGAGCTTGAGCTCCGCTATAAGGAAGCCAGCGGCGTTATTCTCGAAAGGAAAGTCTTCGACAAGATGCTTGCCTACTACGCGGCAAAGGCCGGCGCCGACGTCCTCGCCAGGACAGAGGCGGTTGACGTGATCAAGAAGGACGGCAGGGTCGCCGGAATAAAGGCCAAGCACGAGGACGAGCCGGTGGAGATTTATGCTGACATCATAGTCGCCGCGGACGGTGTTGAGAGCAAGATAGCCAGAAAAGCCGGCATAAACACCTACGCTCCTCCCCATGAGTTTGACTCCTCCTACGAGTACGAGATGCTCATCGAGGGCTACGACCCAGATCTGATTCACCTCTGGTTCGGCAACGAGATAGCGCCGAGGGGCTACGTCTGGGTCTTCCCGAAGGACGAGGACAGGGCAAACGTCGGCATAGGAATAAACTCCGACAACCCGCAGACGGCCAAGTACTACCTGGACAAGTGGTTGAAGGAGAACAATATCCCCGCCAAGAAGCTCCTTGAGATAAACGTCGGCGTCGTTCCTGTTGGGGGCTTCGTTAAGGAGCTGGCCAAGGAGAACGTGGTAGTGGTTGGGGACGCGGCCAGGCAGGTCAACCCGATGCACGGCGGCGGAATGGCCGAGGCCATGGAGGCAGGCACAATAGCGAGCAAGTGGATCGTAAAAGCGTTAGAGGAGGAGAACCTCGCACTGCTCCAGAACTACACGAAGGAGTGGTGGGAGACCGACGGTAAGAGGCTCGAAAAAGTCCTGAAGGTCAGGAAGGTCACGGAGAAGCTCACCGACGAAGACCTCGACCTGTTCATCCAGGTGCTGAACAGTGCCGACGCGGAGAAGATAGCGAGCGGCGACTACGTGGAGGTCATAAAAGCCCTCCTGAAGCATCCAAAGGTCATACTGAGCCCCAGGAGGATAAACCTCCTCAGACAGCTGATTTGATCATTTCTTACCCTTCTTCCACTCCCTGCAGTTCATGTCCAGACAAATTTCGTACTCCCTGCCCTTCTCCCTGATTTTTACGACCGGAGCGCCGCCGCAGCAGGTCTTGTCCGTGGGGATTATTTCTCCCCTCTGGAGGAGCGGGTAGGTGACGTTGCACTTGGGCCAGCTGGAACAGCCGACAAAGCGCTTGCCGGTTCTCCTGTTGTACCTCACCACGAGGTCACCGCCGCACTTGGGGCACTTGCCTACCACGAGGGGCTGCTTCCTCGGCTCTCCCCAACCAACGGCCTTTTTGACGGCCTTCTCCTCTTCCTCACTGAGCTCCTTTACCGCACCGGCTTTTCTGGCGGCGGCTTTTGAGGTAGTTGTGCCTGTTCCGGTCGTCTCCATGAGCATTTTCCCTATGTCGAGTTCCCTCTCCTTGAAGACCTTCAGAATCTTGATGAGCTGGTTCTTGCTCTCCTCGATGACACCCTCCCTGTCGGCCTTTCCGGCCATTATGTCCTCCATCTTCTCCTCGAAAGCCTTCGTCAGCTCGACGCTGACTATGTCGGGCACGTTCTTCTCCAGCGCCTCAACGACGCGCATGCCGAGAGGAGTGACCTTTATTTTCTTTTTACCCTCGATGTAGCCCCTGCTGTAGAGGGTCTCAAGGATCTGGGCGCGGGTCGCTTTGGTTCCTATGCCAAGGTCTTCCATCTTTTTGATGACGGCGGCGGGAGAATACCTCGCAGGAGGCTTCGTCTTCTTCTTTTCGCGCTTTATCTGGATGACTTTTACCGGCTCGCCCTCCCTGAAGGCGGGAAGGATCACCTCGTCGAACTTGACGTACTTACCGTAGACCTTCAGCCAGCCCTCCTTCACGGTCCTGGCACCGCTCAGGATGAAGCGGTGAGAGTTGGAGTTTATGACAACCTTCATTATCTCCCTGACGGCTGGCTCCATAAAGAGGGCCAGGAAGCGCCTGACGATGAGGTCGTAGAGGTTGGCCTCGTCCTTGGTAAGCTCGCCGGGCTTTGGAAGCTCCCCCGTTGGATAGATGGCCGGATGCGCCGGGTCGTCCTTCTTTCCCTCGACGGGCTTGAGCCTCTCCTTACCCAGGAGCTCGTGGGCGAAGGGCTTGTACTCCGGAAGTTTAGCCAGGTTCTGGAGGATGGAGCGGAAGTTGAGGTTCTTGGGGAGCTTCTGCGAGCTTGTCCTGGGATAGCTCGAGAGCCCGCGCTCATACAAGCGCTGTGCGAGCTCTAACGTCTTCTTCGGGGAGTATCCGAAGGCAGAGTATGCCTCCCTCTGGAGGGTTCCGAGGTCGAAGGGCACGGGCGGGTGCCTATTCTGCCGTTTAACCTCAACCCTCTCAACGAAGGCGGGGCCCTTCCTTGCCTCTTCGACGATGCGCTTTGCCTCGTTTTCATCGAGTATGCGCTCCTTTTCATAGACCGCCGTGTACTGCTCCCCGTTTTTCTCAAGGAGCATCTTTATGACCCAGTAGGGTGTCGGCTTAAAGTTCTGAATCTCCTTTTCCCTATCAACGAGGAACTTGAGGGTCGGCCCCTGAACGCGGCCGGTGGAGAGAACCTGCCATTTGCCGCTGGCGCGCTTTATTGCCGATGTCAGGGCACGGGAAAGGTTCACGCCCCAGTACCAGTCGAGGACGTGGCGCGCTATTCCGGCATCGGCCATTCCGAAGTTTATAGTCGGTTCAAGGTTGTACCAGGCCCTGAGGAGGTCTTTTTTGGTGAGTGCAGAGAACTTCATTCTCTTCGCGCGGGACGGGTCAACCCCGCAGGCGTACTTGAGGGCAGTGTAGCCGATGACTTCCCCCTCAGTGTCGTAGTCGCAGGCAACTACGAACTCATCGGCGCGCTTGGCGAGGGTAGCGAGGGCTTTTATGTAATCTTTGGCGTAGCCCTTCCCCTTCTCCGCAACATAAACGGGAACCCATTCGATGTCGAAGACGGGATAACCGTAGGTTTTGGTCTTTGGAGCGAGCGAGAAGAGGTGGCCAACCGCTGGAGCCACTATTATCCTCTTCCCGTCGCGGGTGAATTCGTAATAGGGAACCTTACCGATGGTCTTTCTGACCGGCTTGCCTTCCGCCAGGGCGTAGGCGATTTTTCTCGCAACGTTGGGCTTCTCGGCTATGATGAGCGTGACCATGACGACACCTTGAAGCGATAGGCAGGGGAATTATAAAAAACCTGCGGAACAACCTCCGGAAACCCACGTGAAATGGAACACACTCCCTCGAAGCCCCAGCGAAAAGCTTAATAAGGAACCCCTCAATGCACTACCGCGGGCATGGGGCCGTAGGGTAGCCTGGTCCATCCTGCGGGCTTTGGGAGCCCGTGACCCGGGTTCGAATCCCGGCGGCCCCACCAGAAAACAAACTTTTGCCGAGCAAAAGTTTGATCAAAGTTCGTGATTCTTGTTTAAAACGACAATCTTGGCTGGATTTCTCGCTTGGAGTTTGTTTTCTGAAAGGGGATTCTTTGTATCGGGAGCGTTTTTCAAGTGGGTTCGACTTTTTTAGGCTCCGGAGGAGCGCGGTGAGAGTGAACCCCTTAAAGAGGCAACCCTCCAAAGAACCCACTCATTAATGCTACGAAGTCAGCTTGAAATCCTTGAGAAGGGAAGCATCAATGAAGAATCACAAACTTTGGTGAAACTTTGTGAAGACAAAGTTTCAGCGTTGACGGAAAAATTGCGTGCTTTCTGAAAAACTCAAATTCTCGAGTGGGTTTACTCATTAATTGCTATCTCTCGAGTGTTTGCTCTTCTCAAGGCGTCCTCCGGACGCCAGAATAAAGTGCAAACCTGCTTGAAGGACTTCTTTTGGGAGCAAACCCTTTGCTAGTGGGTCACAAAAAGAGTGCACGCTTGGTGTTCGGCATTCTCATGGGAAAGGGCCTCCTTGACCAAACTTTGCCCTGCAAAGGTTGGCCAAAAGAACCCCCTCCATTGAACGGGAGAAATGGGAGCATGTACCCTTGAACCGCACGTTTAATGTGGTTTATTTCTGGAGTTAAACTCCTTTAAAAGGCTCTAAATAGGTTGCCACCCAAAACAAGTGACCTTTAATCAGGAAACCTCTCAAGAAATTGCACCCAACGAAGGAGCTACAACTTTTGATCAAAATTTCCGCCAGAAAAGCTTGTTGTGGAGCCCCGGGCGGGGTTTGAACCCGCGACCTGCCGCTTACCAAGCGGCCGCTCCACCAGGCTGAGCCACCGGGGCGTCGATGATACCATGCAGACCAGCGTTTATAAATTTTTCCCTCACCCCATTTTCTCGACGAGCCCCTCCAGTACCTCCCTGAAGTTGGCCGCGTCGATCCACTTGATGCCCATCTTCTGCGCCCATGTGAGTATGCCGACGTCGGCTGAGACTATAGTTGCATCGAGCTCCTTCGCGAGAAGGATCAGCTCAAAGTCCTCCTTACTGTCAACGATGCCCTCACGGAGTGCCTTCCGGTAGTTCCTCCTGAGCTTCTGGATTATCCTGTCCACGTTGTCCGTCTCTATGACGCTCTCTCGGACGGCCTTCTCGGCCACGCGAAGGCCTTTGTCGATGCGCCGCCTTATGTCGTCTATCAGCTCGTAGACCACGAAGGCGGGTATCTTGATGTCGTGGACGTTGGGTGGCTTTTTGATTACGTACAGCTCTATTTCGGGAAGGAGCTCCTCCTCATCAACGAAATGCATAACCTCACGGTAGATGCCGGGGGGCATGTAGAACTCGACCTTTCCAAAGAGCCTCTCGGCATAGCCCAGAAAAGCCCTCATGGCCTCGGTCGGAGAGCCACCAAACCTGTCCCGAATCTCCGGGTTTACAAAGATGCTCGTGTCGAGGACGAAGCGCATTGCCACGCTACCACCACAAGCTTATTTAAGCGTGGAAGTTTAAAACGGTTAGGTGGAAGCATGAAGGTTGGAGTCGTTTTTGGAGTCAGCGAGCTGGCAAACCCGAAGGCATTTGAGAAGAAAGCCTCGGAGTTCATAACGGGTCTTGCGAAGGAGTTTGAAGTCGTCGGGGGTTTCTTCATCTCGACACGGAGGGATTTCAGGGAGGCCAAGGAGGAGGTCAACTTCAACGAGGTTGACGCCATAGTGCTCTACCCCCTGACCGGCGGCACAGAGGGCCCTCTCAAGGAGTTTGCGGTTTACAGAAGACCCACTGTGATTTACGGCGACCCCTTCAACAACTCACTCGCAGCCGGAATCGAACTCAGGGAGTACTTCAGAGACAGGCTCGTACCGTCCACCCTGGTAAAGGACTTCAACGAGCTGAAGGCGGCGCTCCTGGGCTACGAGGACATGGGAGACGTTCTGGATAAGTTCCTCCGCATGCGCATCGGGATAATAGGCAGGGTCTCTCCCTGGCTCATCAACGAGAAGTTTGAACTCCCATACACAAAAATAAGCCTCAAGAAGTTCTATGAGTACTACGAGGCCACCACCGAGGCGGAAGGATGGAAGGCCGTAGAGGAAATCGTCGGAAGGGCCATCGAGATAAAAGAGCCCAAGAGGGAAGATCTCGTAAAGGCCGGAAGGATATACGTGGCGATAAAGAGGATTCTAGAGGACTACAGGCTGGACGGTTTCACCATAGGCTGCTTCGACCTGATAGGCAAGCTCAAGGCAACGCCCTGCCTGGCGCTGGCCATGTTCAACGCGGAGGGAATTCCGGCAGCCTGCGAGGGTGAGCTGAACTCCCTCGTTGGAATGATGATAGCGAGGCGCTTCTTCGACAGGCCGGCATTTATGGGCAACGTAGCCGACTACGGGGAAAGCCACATAATCCTCGCCCACTGCACCGCACCGCTCATCGGGAGGTACGTCGTCAGATCGCACTTTGAGAGCGGTATGGGAGTCGGTGTCGACGTCCAGCTGCCCAAAGGAAAAGCCAGCCTCCTGAAGATACGCGGAAGGAAGGCCGTTGTTGCCGGCGTCGAAGTTATTGGCCAGGAACACAGCGATTTCAGATGCAGAACCCAGATGAAGCTCCGCATAGAGGACGCGATGGACTTCATAGACGGAACGCTCGGAAACCATCACCTGCTGGTCTACGTGGACAGCGAGGAGCTGGCCGATCTGCTCAGCGAGCTGGGCTTCGAGGTCATGCTCTACTGACATTTTCAATATTCCACGTTTTCCAGATAGACCCTCAGGAGAAAAGGTGGAAAGGGGCTAAGCGGCGCTCTTCTCGAACCTTGCCCCATAGAACTTCAGGCCGAGCCACGCCACGACTCCTGCCCCTATGACGATGGGGTTCAGGGTCACACCGGCCAGGCCGAGGATGCCGATTATTCCGCGCATCCACGACTTAAGGTGGGTGCTGTAAAAGCCGGTCAGTGCTATCGCCAGCAGGTACATGACGAAGAGCGTTGCCACCAGATAATAGAGCACCCTAAGGGCCACTATGGGTGTCCATTCTGAAACCGTTATGAGGAACATTTCGGGGTGGGTGAAGTATATGTATGGCCCTATGTAGCCCGCCAGCGCGTACTTAACGGCGTTCATTGCAGTCTTCCAGAAGTCTCCACCTGCTATCGCAGAGCCGGCATAGCTGGCCAGTGCCACCGGCGGCGTCACGTCGGCGAGTATTCCGAAGTAGAAAACGAAGAAGTGAGCGGCCAGCAGCGCTATGAGGACTGTGTAGCCGGGAACCGGCTGGTTATATGGCTCGATGTTCCTAACCAGCATGTATATTGCAGGGGCAGCGACGAGCGAAGTGATGATATAGTTGGCCGTCGTGGGAACGCCCATCCCAAGTATGAGGCTGAATATCATCGTCAGTACGAGGAGAAGCCAGAGGTTTCCATGGGTCAGGCTTATGAGGCGGTAGCCGATGTTGGTAAGCTCACCGGTCATCGTGAGAACACCCTGTATGAGGCCCGCACTGGCGGCCGCGAGCATGACACTGACGCTGGTCTTACCCGCGTCTATCATGGCTTCATAGGTCGCATGGTACATCATCTTGCCGCTGTCCAGGGCGGAACGATAGCCCACTATGATTGAGAAGATGATTCCAAAGACGCCTGTCATCAGAACTATCTGCTCCTTAGTCATGAGCAGGTACTTTGTGAGGGCTATGAAGAGCAGGAACATCGCACTGATGTAGAACTTCTCGTTGAAGGCGACGCCCTTCTTCATGACTCCCAACGCCACCAGCAGGAGGAAGAGGGCAAGGAGAACCACGGAAGTCTGCTTTCCGATCTCCCTGCTCAAGAACATCAGCAGCGTTGCCAGCAGTGCAACGGCGACGTAGAGCTTCTCGTTCCCATATATCTCGTCCCTCGATATCCACGCAACCCATATTGCGACTCCGAGCGATGATATAGCGGCTATCTGGGGCGCTATTCCCCACACGAGGGCAACTGTGATAACGACTATTGGCAGGAGAATGTAGAGCTTGCGCAGGAAGTAGGCCATCGTCTTGAACGCCTCAGCGGCCATACCCTTAAGGCCCAGCCTCTTGGTTTCGAGGTCTATGAAGAGATAGACTCCGCCGTAGTATACCAGAGCCGGCAGAACCGCCGCGATGATGATCTTGTTATACGGCAGATTGAGGAACTCGGCCATAATGAATGCGGCGGCACCCATTATCGGCGGCATCAGCTGGCCGCCGGTTGATGCGACGGGCTCGACAGCTCCAGCTATCTCGGGGGGATAGCCGGCCTTTTTCATCAGGGGTATCGTGAAGGTTCCGGTCGTTAGAACGTTGGCAACGCTAGAGCCGCTGACGGTTCCCATGAGGGCGCTCGAGATTACGGCCGACTTCGCCGGGCCGCCAGGCCTCTTACCGAAGAGGCTTATCATGAACTCGGTGATGTAGTCGCTGACACCTATCCTCAGCAGGAATGCCCCAAAGAATATGAAGGCGAAGACATAGATTGTCATAACGAAGAAGGGGATGCCGAAGATTCCCTCGTCAAAGTAGAGCTGCTGGACGAAGCGCACCCAGTCGTAGTTGATGGCGTAGATTCCGTAGAGCAGGAAAAGGACGACTATCATGGGCAGAACCCAACCGAGGACGCGTCTTGTTGCTTCGATTACCATTATTATGGCCAGCAGGCCGAAGATTACGTCGGTCTGGTTGAGCATCGAGATGAGGATGTAGCGCTGGTAAACAGCGAAGAGATAGAACATCGAGACGACCCCAACGGCGCCCATTACGTAGTCGTAGGCAAAGACCTTCCGGAAGTACTTCTCCTTCTTGCGTATCGGGTAGAGGAAGAAGGTTATCACCATGAGCATTGCCATGACGAAGGCCTCTCCCTGCTTGGGCTGGAAGGTTATCCTTAGGAATTCAAGCTCCACGCCGAGGCGCTGGAACAGGTCGTAGAGGGTATAGTTGAAGTTGAATATAAAGAGGATCTCGTAGAGACCTATGAGTACGGCCGCTACCTTCACGACCAGTTCCAGCCTTGGGGGGAGAGTTCGGGTTCGTTCTATTACAACCTCCTCAGCCGCAACAACATCAATGCTGGGTTCCTCTGACACTTTACCACCTCCTTATCAGCTTCACAATGAGTGGAACACGCCTAACACGAAAATCAACTATTGTTTCACACCTTGAGTCCTTCAGAACGGGGCGGCCGTCCACGGTAACGTTGGCATGGTTGATGGGGATGAACCAGTACCTGAAAGTCCTCCCAAGGTAGTCGTTTGTTTTCTTGACGTAAAACCCGTCCGTGAGGTTCTGGATATCTTCCGGGAGGCCGGCACCGAAGTCCTTCCATTTCATCTCAATGGCATAAAATCCGCTATCGTTGGCAACGAGCACCTCGATAACGGTGCTCCGCTCAACGCTGTGAACATAAGATATCTCGATGGTAGAACCGAGGGGATAGATGTGGGACTCACCATCAACGCTTATCTCGACGGCTTTAACGGGAAGGAAGAGCAGGAGAATTGCAGTGAACATGACAAAAAAAGAAAGAGCTTTTCGGCTCAAAGAGACCCTCCTCACGGTTTTAACTCACTGGGGATAGTTTTGCCCTTTTCTTCGTAGTACTTGATGGCTCCCGGATGGAGAGGAATGCTCATACCGTCGAGGGCTGTGTCGAAGCTGATATACTGCGCCTTGGCGTGAACCTGCCTGAGCTCGTCAACGTGGAGGAAAAGAAGCCTGGTCATCGCGTAGACAACGTCATCCGGAACGTCAGCGCTAACGACAAGGATGGCCTTGACGGCGAGGGTTGGGGTGTCTTCGGTCATTCCCTTATACGTGTCCTTCGGAAGGGTCTGGCTGACATAGAATATGTATCCCTTGTCCTTCAGCTTCTGGAGAATGTCCCCTCCTATCGGGAGGACCCTGACCGGGGTCTGAACGGCTATCTGGTCGATGGCGGGGGTTGGGGCACCCGAGACTATAACCGCAGCATCGATCTGGCCGAGCTTGAGCTGCTGAGCCGCCTCGCTGAACTTGAGGTAGACCTTGTCGACGTCGTTCCAGACTCCAGCCGCTTCGAGTATCTGCTGGGCAGCCACCGCGGTACCACTTCCGGCCGCTCCAACCGCAACCTTCTTGCCCTTAAGGTCGGCGAGGCTCTTTATGTCGCTGTCCGCCTTGACGACGAACTGGATGGTCTCGGGATAGAGTGCCGCAACACCGCGAAGCTTGGTGACGGCCTTACCCTGGAACGCCTCAAGAGTCGTGCCGTGGAAGGCGTAATAGGCGACATCGTTCTGCATTATAGCAGCCTGGGCCCTTCCATCACCGATAGCCTGGGCATTGGCAACGCTGGCACCGCTGGTAACGGCCCTAGCTTCAATCTTTATCCCGGTTTCGTCTTTACTGTACTGGTTGAGAATGTTGGCGTAGGCAGAACCCAGCGGATAGTAAACACCGCTGGTTCCTCCGGTGTATATCTCAACCGAATACGTCTCGGTGGCTCCGGTCGTGGTGCTGGTTTCTCCGCCGGGGCTTATACAGCCTGCAATCACCACTGCAAAAAGCAAAAGGGCAACCAACCCTACAGAGACAAATTTCTTCATAGTCTTGCACACCTCCAAACCACAATGTACGATTATGGTCTAACGACCATATTAGGATATTGGAGTACGTTGTGCGTTATATAGTTTGTGTTACTTTTTCGTAAATCTTTCGTGAGATGTCCAAGATGAAACGTAAAACAATCGGTGTGAACTATACAAAGGTAGAATATCGAACCCGGGCAAAGCCTTTTAATCGGAACGGGTACTCCATTGGGGGCTGCAAAATGAAAGTGATAATGACGACCAAGATCGACCTTGCATCGATGAACATTATGAACAAGCTGATCGATAACTTTGGCTTCACCGAGACGGATAAGTCCTTCGATGGGAATCCTGTGTACGCAAAGGGGGACACACTCATACTGACAACCAACGACGAGATGATCTACTACGACGGCCTTGACAGGGCCATTGAGGAACAGCTCGGCTTTGTGCCCGAGATCATAGCCTTCGCCTCCAGGCACTCAAGCAAGCAGAAACTGCCGGCACTCACTGTCCACGTGACCGGGAACTGGGGCAAAGGGGTATACGGTGGAAAGGATGAGAGCCTCGCCATAGCCCAGCCAAGCGCCATGAAGCTTGCCCTCACGAAGATGAACGAGCTCAACGACCTTGGCTGGACCGTCTGTTACGAGGCTACACACCATGGCCCGAGCGAGCTTGACGTTCCCAGCTTCTTCATCGAGATAGGCTCCAGTGAGGATGAGTGGGTCGTTGACAGGGCGGGTGAGATAATAGCCGAGACGATAGTCCACGTGCTTGAGAACTACAAAAAGGCCAAGTTTCCGGTTGCTGTTGGAATAGGCGGCGGACACTACGCACCTAAGCAGACTAAGAGGGCGCTTGAAACAGACATAGCCTTCGGCCATATAGCGGCGAAGTACGCCCACCCGCTAAGGAAGGAACTCGTGCTTAAAGCTATTGAAAGAACTGCAGAAAAAGTGGAGGCAATATACGTTGATTGGAAGGGCAGCAAGGGCGAAACCAGGCAGATGGCTAGGGCTCTCGCCGAAGAACTGGGCTTGGAGTTCATACGTGACTAAATAATCGAAATCTTTAAAGATGTTAAGCGGGATTTTAAAATCAGCACTCGCCCTTAGCTAAATTTATATACTACCTGCCTACAAAGTGAAACAGATGTTAAATTGCCCGGAGGGTGAAAAGATGCTGAAGCTGATTGAAGACG
Organism: Thermococcus coalescens; assembly: GCF_055392585.1. Taxonomy (NCBI): domain Archaea; kingdom Methanobacteriati; phylum Methanobacteriota; class Thermococci; order Thermococcales; family Thermococcaceae; genus Thermococcus; species Thermococcus coalescens. The sequence continues at coordinate 1,948,765 of NZ_AP043764.1, read as the reverse complement.
CTATCGAAAGAACCTCTGCCGACCTTAACAAGGCCCCGGAGGCCCAAGTTCCCCAGACCGACATTGATGAAGAGCTTAAGAGGATTCTTGAGCAGATACAGGCCAAGATTTATGTCGTCGGTGTCGGCGGTGCTGGCTGTAACACCATTAACAGGATGATGCAGGTTGGTATACAGGGTGCGAAGGTTATCGCCATCAACACTGATGCCCAGGACCTCCTCAAGGTTCGCGCTCACAAGAAGATACTCATCGGTAAGGAGCTCACCCGCGGTCTTGGAGCCGGAAACAATCCCAAGATGGGCGAGGAAGCCGCCAAGGAAAACGAGAGGGACATACGCGATGCCCTCGAAGGTGCCGACATGGTCTTCATCACCTGCGGTCTCGGTGGAGGTACCGGTACCGGTGCCGCTCCGGTCGTTGCAGAGATAGCCAAAAAGATGGGCGCCCTGACCGTCTCGGTGGTAACCCTCCCCTTCACCGTCGAGGGCATAAGGCGCATAAAGAACGCTGAGTACGGTCTTGAAAAGCTCAGAAAGAACAGCGACACCGTCATAGTTATCCCGAACGACAAGCTTATGGAAGTTGCCCCGAACCTGCCGATCCACATGGCCTTCAAGGTCGCCGACGAGATACTCGTCCAGGCCGTCAAGGGCATCACCGAGCTCATCACCAAGCCCGGTCTCGTCAACCTCGACTTCAACGACGTCCGTGCCGTCATGAAGGATGGCGGCGTTGCCATGATCGGTATCGGTGAGAGCGACAGCGAGAAGCGCGCTCTGGAGGCAGCCCAGCAGGCCCTCAACAGCCCGCTCCTCGACGTCGACATAAGCGGCGCCAAGGGTGCTCTGATAAGCATCAGCGGAAGCGACGTCAAGCTCGAGGAGGCCCAGCAGATAATCGAGCTCGTTACGAGCAAGCTCGACCCTGAGGCACAGGTCATCTGGGGAATCCAGCTCGACGAGGAACTCGGCAAGATGATCAGAATACTCATCGTGGTCACCGGCGTCAGCTCACCCTACGCCGTCGCCGAGGAGGAGACCCTCTACTATCCAGAGGAGTCGGAGAGAAAAGTTATTAAGCTCGACCTTGAGGAGCTTTGACGACCCTTTCGTTTTCAAAATTTAGTGAGGTGACGAGGGTGGCAACAACCACGGAAAAGCTTAAAAGCTTCTTCGCGGAGTCGCGGAGGGTTTTGATGGTTACTAGAAAGCCGGGTATGAAGGAGTTTAAGATGGCAGCAAAGATTACCGGCATCGGAATGATACTAATCGGCCTTATTGGCCTTGTGATTCGCCTGTTCGGCTACCTCATCACTGGCTCTTGAGCCAGCAACGGGTGATAGAGATGAGCGACAGCAGGATATTTACAGTACGTGTCACCGTCGGCCAGGAAGAGACCACGGCCAAACTGATATACAGCAAGATTAAAACTTACAACCTGCCCGTGTATGCGATACTCGCCCCGTCAAAGGTGAAGGGTTACATTTTCGTCGAGGCGCCCAGTAAGAGCGCCGTTGACGAGGCCATTAAGGGCATAAGGCACGCAAAGGGCACCCTTCCGGGCGAGGTTAAGTTCGAGGAGATAGAGCACTTCCTTGAGGAGAAACCGGCCGTCAGCGGCTTCGAACCCGGAGACATAGTCGAGCTCATTGCCGGACCGTTCAAGGGCGAGAAGGCAAAGGTCGTAAGGGTTGACGAAGCCAAGGACGAGATAGTCGTTGAACTCATCGGTTCAATCGTCCCGATTCCGGTCACGGTGAGGGGCGAATACGTTAGACTTATAAGCAAACGCCAGAAGGAGTGAACGGTCAAAGGACAGAGGTGAGAAAGATGCCGCAGATTGTTGAGGTGCTCGTTGAGGGAGGAAAGGCTTCACCTGGGCCCCCACTCGGTCCCGCTATCGGTCCGCTTGGACTCAACGTCAAGCAGGTCGTTGACGAGATAAACAAGGCCACCAAGGACTTCGAGGGGATGCAGGTTCCCGTCAAGATCATCGTCACCGACCCCAAGAAGAAGACCTTTGAAATAGAGGTCGGTGTTCCCCCGGTCAGCCAGCTCATCAAGAAGGAAATAGGCGCCCCCAAGGGCTCCAGCGAGCCTGGCCACAGCCCGGTCGGGAACCTGACCATGGAGCAGGTCATCAGGATAGCTAAGGCCAAGCAGGAGCAGATGCTTGCAGCCGACCTCAAGGCCGCAGCGAAGGAGGTCATCGGTACCGCGCTCAGCATGGGCGTAACCGTTGAGGGCAAGGACCCCAGGGAAGTCCAGAAGGAGATTGACGAAGGCGTTTACGACGAGATTTTCGCCAACGCCGAGGAGTGAGGGAAAAGTTTAAAAATCCCTCTTTTTACGCATTTTTGACTTTTCGTGGCTTAAATCAAAAACGAAAGGAGGGCTGTAAATGGCCTTTGACAGGCAGAAACTCGTGGAAGCGGTGAAGGAGGCGAAGGCCCGGGCTAAGCCGCGCAACTTCACACAGACCGTCGAAATGGCAGTCAACCTCAAGGATATAGACCTCCGCAAGCCGGAGAACAGGTTCAAGCTTGAGGTTGTGCTGCCCCACGGTCGTGGGAAGGAGCCCAAGATCGCGGTCATCGCTGATGGTGCCGTTGCCGAGGCGGCTAAAAAGCTCGGGCTTGATGTGATTAGTGGAGAGCAGCTTGAAGAACTTGCCAAGAGCCCAAGGCAGGCAAGGAAGCTGGCCAAGAACTACGACTTCTTCATAGCGGCCGCACCGCTGATGCCGAAGATCGGTAGGTACCTCGGTAGGTACCTCGGTCCGAGGAACAAGATGCCGCAGGTAGTTCCGCCGACTATGACCAACCTGGAGCCTATCGTCGCCAGGCTCAAGAGAACCGTCAGGATACAGCTTAAGAACAACCCTGTCGTTCACGCCAGGATAGGAACCGAGGACATGGACGACGAGAAGCTGGCTGAAAACGCCGAGGCGGTTCTCAACGCCATCATTAACAAGCTGGAGCGCGGCGAGAACCAAGTGAAGTCAGTGTACGTCAAGACCACCATGGGCCCGGCAGTTAAGGTGGAGAGGTGAGGGAGATGGCCCACGTAGCCGAGTGGAAGAAGAAGGAAGTTGAAGAGCTCGCCAACATCATCAAGAGCTACCCAGTGATAGCACTCGTTGACGTCGCCAACGTCCCGGCCTACCCGCTCAGCAAGATGCGTGAGAAGCTCAGGGGCAAGGCGCTCCTCAGGGTCAGCAGAAACACCCTCATAGAACTGGCCATAAAGAGGGCCGCCCAGGAGCTCAACAACCCGGACCTCGAAAAACTCATCGACTACATCCAGGGTGGAGCAGGAATCCTCGCCACCGAGATGAACCCGTTCAAGCTCTACAAGCTCCTTGAGGAAAGCAAGACTCCAGCTCCGGCAAAGCCAGGCGTTGCAGTTCCCAGGGACGTCGTGATCCCAGCAGGTCCGACTTCAATCTCACCGGGTCCGCTCGTCGGTGAGATGCAGGCTCTTGGCATACCCGCGAGAATCGAGAAGGGTAAGGTCAGCATTCAGAAAGACTACACCGTCCTTAAGGCTGGGGAAGTCATAACCGACCAGCTCGCGAGGATCCTCAACGCCCTTGGAATCGAGCCGCTTGAGGTCGGTCTCAACCTGCTCGCAGCCTATGAGGACGGGATTGTTTACACCCCAGAGGTTCTGGCGATCGACGAGAGCGAGTACATCAACCTGCTCCAGCAGGCCTATATGCACGCGTTCAACCTGTCGGTCAACACCGCCTACCCGACCAGCCAGACTATCGAGGCGATCATCCAGAAAGCCTTCCTCGGTGCGAAGAACGTTGCAGTCGAGGCCGGCTACGTTACCCCAGAGACGGTCGAGGACATCTTTGGCAGGGCCCTGCGTGCAGTCCTGCTCATAGCCCAGGAGCTGCCTGAGGACCTGCTCGACGAGAAGACCAAAGAGCTTTTAAACCAACAGGCACAAATAGCCGTTGCCGCTCAGCCTCAGGAGGAGAAGGGCGAGGAGGCTGAGGAAGAAGAGGAGGAAGAAGAGGAAGCTTCCGAGGAGGACGCGCTCGCTGGACTGGGCGCGCTCTTCGGCTGAACTTTCCATTTCCCTCGTATCCCTGAACGAGTCCGTGTGAAATGAATGAAAAAATGAAGATGATTGGAGGTGCGAAAAATGGAGTACGTGTATGCCGCTCTGCTGCTCCACGCCGCTGGTAAGGAGATAACCGAGGAGAACCTCAAGGCAGTCCTTGAGGCTGCTGGAGTTAGCCCGGACGAGGCTAGGATAAAGGCCCTCGTTGCCGCCCTTGAGGGCGTCAACATCGACGAGGTCATCGAGAAGGCCGCCATGCCGGTTGCCGCTCCGGTGGCAGTTGCCGCTGCCCCTGCTGCCGAGGCCCCGGCCGAGGCGGCTCAGGAGGAAGAGGAGGAAGAGGAAGAGGAGGCCAGCGAAGAGGAGGCCCTCGCCGGTCTCGGCGCCCTCTTCGGCTGAAATCCTTTTTCCTTTTGTCCGCCTTCGGGCGGACACCCAACAACTTTTCTTTGCAGTCATTCGCCACCATTAAATAACATGGGGCCCATAATTCTACGGTGGTCTCCATGCCCATAGTTCTTGAAAAGATCGGGGGTAAACCCCTAGATGAAGCCCTTAAAGAAATGGGAATGGCATCGAAGATCATGGTTTTGGAAGAGCTTATGGCGATTTACACCGAGTGGGTAAGCATGGTGAGCGAGGTTCTCGTGGGACCGTACGGAGTCAGAAAGAACGTCAGTACGTACCGCGTTGATGCCCACTACAGGATCATGAAAACCATGGAAAAGGTATACTCCACCGGCGAAGCCTACAAAGCCCTCGATGAGCTGATGAGGAGCTTGACACAGGAATGAATCCTTTTCTTTTATCCCCTGAATAAGAACCTCAACGAAAGCAACGTGCGAGCTTGGTCAAACTTCACGAGCAGGCTTCTGGAAAAAGCTTCACCGAAAGTTCGTAGCTCTTGAAGTTGGTTCGTCTGGAAAGAATTTGGTTTTCCCTTCTCAAGAACAACACTTTCAACGAGAACAGCTAAATGCCGAGCTTATCATGGGGTTTACCCTCTCCGACGCCCGGAGGGCGTCTTTTTAAAGTTAAACCCCTCACAAGGAACCCCAAAGGAGTTCCCACTCAAAACAATTGATTTCAAGTGAAAACCCTCGAAGAACCTGCACTTCAAGAAAGAGCTACAAACCTTGATCAAACACAACGGGATTATCATCCCGTGCGTTGAAGCGGAGCTTCAACGTCGCGCAGGCGAAGTTACTGGGGGTGTGGGGCGTTAGCCCCCCAGCAACCTTTGCTTGCGCAAAGCTTGACCAAATGGTTCCGACTCCATTTAATCGTCTTGGAGCAGTTCGTACGTGCTTTGTGGTGGGGGAGTTTTAGTGGGCTTTCCTAGGTGAAGTGACCAATATTTGGCCGGGTTTATCTTCCCGCGCCCTCCGGGCGCTGTTAAAAGCAAACCCTTGCATGAAAGCCCTTTTAGAAGTGAAAGCCCCCAGAGTTACAGCACTTGAAAAGCACGTACGAACTTTGATGAAACTTTGCACAGGCAAAGTTTCCTTCCGTGGGGCGAAGCCCCACTACGGGGGTTTGAGAGTACAGAGAGATAAGGGGGCGGAGCCCCCTTGTCTTTCGTTGTGGCGGGCCCGGCGGGATTCGAACCCGCGACTACCGGCTCCGAAGGCCGGCGCCATGTCCCCTAGGCCACGGGCCCTCGGAAGTGTTTTAAGGGGCGGCAAAATAAAGCTTGCGGTGGTTGGTAATGATGCTCCCGGACTGGAAAATCAGAAAGGAAATTCTAATCGAACCCTTCAGTGAGAAGTCCCTCCAGCCGGCAGGCTACGACCTTCGCGTTGGGAGGGAGGCTTACATAAATGGAGAACTGGTAGACGTCGAAGAGGCAGGGAAAGTCCAGATCCCCCCCAAGACGTACGCGCTCATCCTGACCCTTGAGAGGGTCAGGCTTCCCGACGATGTTATGGGCGACATGAAGCTCAGGAGCAGCCTCGCCAGGGAGGGTCTCCTCGGATCGTTCGCGTGGGTTGACCCGGGCTGGGACGGCAACCTGACCCTTGGAATCTACAACGCATCAAACGAACCGGTTGAGCTTGCCTACGGGGAGCGCTTCGTGCAGATAGCCTTCATCAGGCTGGAAGGGCCGGCCAGAAACCCCTACCGCGGGAACTACCAGGGAAGCCAGCACCTGGCACTCTCAAAGAGGAGGAAAAAATAAACCGCTTTCCGCTAACCCATTCTATTTCTTGAGCCTTATCGTGGCAAAGTGCGGTGAACCGGGATTTTTCAAAGATTGTCGGCTACGTTACCCCCGATATCACCGGGTTATAGCCGGCAGGGGGCACCATCTGGGTGTGGCCTTTCCTGGAACTGTGGGCTCTTAATCGGTTGTCTATTTCTCCAAATGTCAATGAAAATATCCCTCTTGACAAGCCGATTGTATTCAACGGCGCACCGGCCGTCTAATCGACGTAGACGGCTCCGTTTACCGAAAGGTTTATATATCTCCAATTCCTTAAAAAATACCGAAAAACCCTTCCTGGAGGTGTTGTGAATGGCTGAGTTGCCGATTGCCCCGATTGACAGGCTTATAAGGAAGGCCGGTGCTGAGAGGGTCAGCGAGGAGGCCGCCAAGGTCCTCGCCGAGTACCTCGAGGAGTACGCCATCGAGCTCGCCAAGAAGTCCGCCGAGTACGCCAGGCACGCTGGCAGAAAGACCGTCAAGGCCGAGGACATCAAGCTCGCCATCAAGGCCTGAAGGCCCTTTCCTTCTTGATTTTTGCACGTCATCAGATTTTTAAGAGGCTCTTCTCAGGGTTTTAACATGCCCGAGATAGCCGTCCGGATGACCAAGCGAAACCACAACGCGTTCGTCCACCTCCTCGGCGCCTTAGAGAGCCAGGGCTTTGACCTGGACGAGCTCCTGATAACCAAGGACCTCACGGAGATACTTCGGACAAAGCCAAAGGTGGTTCTGTACTCCTTCTTCACTGAGGAGATATGGGGCTCCCTGCCCGAGGAAGTTAGCCTCTTGAAAAGAAGCGGAGCACTTCTTGTAGCGGGAGGCTATCACGCCATAGCGATGCCCAAACATACGCTCAATCAGCTCGGCTTTGATATAGCGGCTATCGGGGAGGGGGAGGAGGTTCTCTACCGGCTGCTCACGGTGCTGAAAAGGACGGGGTATAGAATTACAAAGGAGCTCCTTGATATCAGGGGACTGGCCTTCTACCTCAACGGTGAGTTCGTCTTTACGGGCTTTGCCAAGGTTGAGGACTTCTGGCGCTTTCCCCCCTACCCCGAGAGCGTTCGCCTGATCTCCCCCATAGAAATAACCCGCGGCTGTCCCTTCGGCTGCTACTACTGCCAGACGCCCTACATCAAGGGGCTGAGAATGAGGCACAGGCCGATAGACCAGATCGTAAAGTACTCCCGGAGGATGAGGGACATGCGCTACATAACCCCCAACGCCTTTGCCTACGGCTCTCCGGGGGCTATTCTAAAGCTCAACAAGCTCGAAGCCCTTCTCAAGGCGCTTCAGCCGCTGAGGAAAGAGGGCAGGAGGCTGTTCTACGGCACGTTTCCAAGCGAGGTAAGGCCCGAGTTCGTCCTTCCGGAGACGCTTGAGCTCCTCATCGACTACGCGGACAACAGGCGCTTGGCGATAGGGGCGCAGAGCGGGGACGATGCCATGCTGAAGGCCATGCACAGGATTCACCGGGTCGAGCACGTCCAGCGGGCGGTGGAATACATGATTGAGTACGGCTTTGAGCCGGTCGTTGACTTCATCGTCGGTCTTCCGAACGAAAGCGAGGAGAGCCAGCACAAAAGCATCGAGCTGATGAAGTGGATTATGAGGAAGGGCGGAAAGGTGAGGGCTCACTACTTCATGCCGCTCCCCGGGACGCCCTGGGCGCGCTGTAGGCCTTCCCCATTAAGCGAGGAGATGAAGCGCTTTTTGGGGAGGATGGCCGCGAAGGGCAAGATAGAGGGGTCATGGGGCAAGCAGATTGAACTCTCCAGAAAGCTCCAGAAACTTATGGACGAGTTCTACGAGGAGCCCATGAGCCACACGGTGCCCGTACGCAACGTGTGCTGATGTAGACAGGAAGGCGTCAAAAATCATCCAATAAGCTTATAACCCCATTCTTTCGTTACCTAACCGACGGCAATATGTACGCCGAAAACTATAAAAGATTCCTGGAGCTTATAGATAAACTGCGAGAGTTTGAGGGAGCCCTCATCGTGGAGGGCCCGCGAGACGAGGTGGCTCTGAGGAATCTGGGGGTCAGGGCGGAGATAATAAGGCTCTCACGCCTCCCGTTAACGGAAGTTGCGCTCATCGCGTCATCATATAAAGAGGTCATGATACTTACTGACTTCGACAGAAAGGGCGAAGAGCTCGCAAGGAAGCTCCTCCAGTACCTGGAGGGGTATCCCTGCAGGGTCGATTCAGAAACGCGCAGAGAGCTCAGGAGGATAGCAAAGAAGGACATTAAAGGGATTGAGGACCTCTACGGCTTGTACCTTAAGGTTGTCTCCGTTTCTGACCCCCTGACGGAGGGGATTCGATGAAGAGGAAGAAGACAGTGCTTCACCACATTTTGGCTGAAAAGCAGAAGTTTGAAAAACGGAAAGAGGGTGGTGGTATGTCAGCCAAAGACGAATTTGGAACCACGAAGTACGTAATCTATGCCGAGTTCGAAGCGAACGGAATTGTTGAAAGGCCCGACGTCGTTGGTGCTATTTTTGGTCAAACTGAGGGCCTCCTGGGTGACGATCTCGACTTGAGGGAACTCCAGAAAACCGGAAGGATTGGAAGGATAAGGGTTGAAGTTCACACGAAGGCCGGAAAGACCTACGGAACGATAACCGTCCCATCAAGCCTCGACAGGGTTGAAACGGCCATTTTGGCGGCGGCCCTTGAGACCATCGACCGCGTTGGTCCCGCCGAGGCCAAGATAAAGGTTCTCCGCATCGAGGACGTCCGCGCGACCAAGAGGAAGTACATAATAGAGAGGGCCAAGGAGATACTCGAAAGCCTCATGGAGCAGGAGATACCGGAAACCCAGGAGCTGACGGAAGAAGTTAAGAAGGCCGTTCGCGCCAAGGAGCTCATTGAGTACGGTCCGGAGAAGCTCCCGGCAGGCCCGCACGTGCCGTTCTCAGACTCAATCATAGTCGTTGAGGGCAGGGCGGACGTTCTCAACCTGCTCAAGCACGGCATAAAGAACGCCATCGCCGTGGAGGGCACCTCCGTTCCCGAGACCATCATAAAGCTCAGCAAGGAGAGAATAGTTACCGCCTTCACGGACGGCGACCGAGGCGGCGAGCTCATTCTCAAGGAGCTCCTGCAGGTGGCAGATGTTGACTACGTGGCTCGCGCGCCGGAGGGCAAGGAAGTCGAGGAGCTGACCAAGAAGGAGATAGTCAAGTCCCTCAGGAGCAAGGTTCCGGCCGAACAGGTCATAACGGAGATATTCTACAAGGGAAGGAACTTCTACGACGTCATAAAGGAAAAGGAGAAGGCCAAGGCCAGGGAAGAGAAGAGGGAGGCCAAACCCCCAGCCCCCGCCCCAGCCCCACCGGTCGCGAAGGCCGAGGAGAGAAAACCACAACCGGAGCCCAGAAGGGAGGAGCGCATAATAAGGCCCATCCAGCAGCCAAAGCCGAGCGAGCTCGATGAGTTCGGCGAGTTCATAGAGAAGGTCAAGGCGTCCAAGGAGTCCATGGCACTTCTCCTCGACAAAGACAAGAACACCGTGGCGGAGATACCAGTCAGGGAGCTCACCAACCAGCTTAAGGAACGCAAGGACGTCTACGCTGTGGTCTTCAACGGCGTCATAACCCAGCGCCTCATCGACACGGTGAGCGAGAGCGGCGTCAAGTACCTCGTTGGTGCGAGGAAGTACAACGTCGTCAGAAGGCCGATAAACCTCAAGATAGTTACCTTTGCGGAGTGAGCTCCGCCATCTTTTCTCCCTTCCTGAGGACTAACTTTATAACCACTCCCGCCTTTCTCCCCCCGGTGAGGAGAATGAACGTGGAGGAGCTTATACTGAAGTACGCGCTCATAAACGCTTACACCCACAAGGGGAAGGCAAACGCCAAGGCCGTCATCGGAAAGGTTCTGGGTGAGAACCCCGGGTTGAGACCCAAAGCGAGGGAGATAATCCCCCTCGTGAATGAAATCGTTGAGAGAGTCAATGGCATGAGCCCCGAAGAGCAGGAGGCCAAGCTGAGGGAGATCTATCCGGAGTTCTTTGAGGCAAAGAAGGCCAAAAAGGAGGAGGAGAAGAAAGGCCTCCCACCCCTCCCCAGGGCCGAGAGGGGTAAGGTGGTCACCCGCTTTGCCCCCAATCCGGATGGGGCCTTCCACCTGGGCAACGCGAGGGCAGCTATTCTCAGCCACGAGTACGCGAGGCTCTACGGCGGCAAGTTCATCCTCCGCTTCGACGACACCGACCCAAAGGTCAAGAGGCCAGAACCGAAATTCTACGAGTGGATCAAGGAGGATTTGGAGTGGCTCGGATTCAAAATAGACGAGATACACATCGCCAGCGATAGGCTGGAAATCTACTACGACTATGCCGAGAGGCTCATAAAGGGCGGAAAAGCCTACGTCTGCACCTGCCCGCCCGAGAAGTTCCGCGAGCTCAGGGATAAGGGAATCGCCTGTCCCCACAGGGATGAGCCTGTGGAGGTTCAGCTCGAACGCTGGAGGAAGATGCTGGACGGCGAATACAGGGAAGGGGAAGCCGTCGTCAGGATAAAGACTGATCTGAACCATCCGAATCCCGCAGTTAGGGACTGGCCCGCTTTGAGGATAATCGACAACCCCGACCACCCGCGCGTTGGGGACAGGTACCGCGTCTGGCCCCTCTACAACTTCGCCTCGGCCATAGACGACTACGAGCTTGGTGTCACCCACATCTTCCGCGGTCAGGAGCACGCGGAGAACGAGACCAGACAGCGCTACATCTACGACTACTTCGGCTGGGAGTATCCGGTCACCGTCCACCACGGAAGGCTGAGCATCGAAGGGGTGATCCTCAGCAAGTCCAAGACCCGGAAGGGAATCCAGGAGGGCAAGTACCTCGGCTGGGACGACCCGAGGCTCGGAACCATAAGGGCCCTCAAGAGGCGCGGCATAAGGCCGGAAGCAATAAGGCAGCTCATCATCGAGGTCGGCCTGAAGAGGAGCGACACGACCATAAGCTGGGACAATCTGGCGGCGATAAACAGGCACATCATCGAGCCGATAGCCAACAGGTACTTCTTCGTGGCAGACCCGATTCCAATGTACGTGGAGGGGGCCAAAGAGTTCACAGCCGAGATACCGCTCCACCCCGACTACCCAGAGAGGGGAACGAGAAAGCTCAAATTCGAGCCGGGTAAGCCAGTCTACGTCTCAAGGGACGACATGGAGCTCTTCAAGCCGGGCAGTTTTGTCCGCCTGAAGGACCTCTTCAACGTCGAGATAATTGAGGTAAGCGAGGACGGGATTAGGGTGAAGTTCCACAGCGTCGAGTACGAGGTTGCCAGGGAGAACCGCTGGAGGATGGTTCACTGGGTCACTGAAGGAAAGCCCTGCGAGGTTCTCGTTCCCGAGGGAGACGAGCTGATAATCAGAAAGGGCCTCTTGGAAAGTGACGCAGAGCTCAAAGTGGACGACATAGTCCAGTTCGAGCGCTTCGGCTTCGTCAGGATCGACGAAGTTACCCCAGAAAAGACCGTCGCGATATTCGCCCACAAATGATGCCCCTTCTGTTCTCTTTTTGCAATAATAAAAATGGAGGCTCAGATGGCCTCCTCCTGGAGGGGAACTATTCTGTCGCCGAGGACACCAAAGACGACAAGTGCCACCGCCAGCAGTCCCGAAGCGATGTAGAGCCCTCCCGCCCTGAAGTCGGTGACCACGGCATAGACACCGCCGATAAGGAACATCACGATGGCGATTCCTCCCAGTATAGCCCGGAGGGATGGCTTTTCTCTGGATGTCATCACCGGGTACAGCTCATACACTGCGGTGAAGAACGTTGTGGCCGTGACTGTCTTCAGGGCCATGTCCGCAACAGCGGGTACCGAGTCGAGGACACCTATGATGGCGGCGGCACCTATGATGTAGACAGCGGCTCTGTTCCTGCCGATCTTAAGCAGGGATTCCGTGATCTGAAGGCCAACCTCCGCCGTTGGAAGGAGGCTGGTCACGCCGGCGAAGAACAGGGATATCGCTATCAGTCCCAGAAGGACGGGATAGCCCGAGAGGATGTTGGGGAGATCCGCCATGAGTGCTATGGCGCCTTCGTCGCCCCCGTAGACGTAGCTCAGCAGCCTTTCAGGGGTTGTCGGGGCTATGGCATAGACCACTATCACGGTTGACAGGAGGCTGACGAGGAGCTGGATGAGGATGCCCGTCCCTATGATGATCCTGGGGTTGAAGCGCTCGTTGAGGAAGCTGCCGAGCATGAGGTAGAACGCGAACCCCAGCCCCACGCCGTAGATGGCCCTCATTGCGGCGTCCCTGATGAGATCAAGCGTGATGGGGGTCGTGGTTATGAGCATGTGCTTTGCCAGCCCCAGAAACGTTGCGTTCTCGGGTATCTGCGTCTTGAAGGCTATCGCGGTTATGACAACCGACACGACAAAGACCAGCGAACCAACGGCCATTATGGCAAACGTCTTTTCCTTGGCACGGGTGAGTATCAGGAACACTATCGCGAGCATCAGGAGCTTCGCAATGAGCCTGCCCACAGTCCCGGTTCCGACCACCGGTGAGAGGATACTGAGCATGACGTTGGCGGCGTAGTACGATATAAAGAGCACCACCGCTGCGAGGATTGTCACTATCATTGCGGGCCTCTTGGCCACTTTTCTGTAAAGTTCAACGAAGTAGTAGCCCGAGTTCATGACGACCTCTGCCTCGAGTATTGCCACGTACGTGAACAGTGCCAGAAAGGCCACGTGGACTGCCATTCCGGTTATTCCGTACTGGAGCCAGAACTGCGGGAAGAGCCCCAGCGTCCCTATCCCCGTCGCAAAGCCCGCCACCAGGAACATCAGATAGAGGGTCCACTTCTTAACCTCGTCCATGGTTCCACCCCCAATGATTTCATTCGTTTCACTAGAATTGTTTAGGGTTAAAAGAGTAACTTTTCGGAATCTCACGAAAATTTACATCCTCAGCTCCTTTGGGAATGTCATTCTGCCCCAGAGTAACATGAGGTCAAAAATTCGGAAAATTGAAGAAAGTGGGGTCATTCTAAACCATGCCACTTGACAAGACCGAGCAGGAACCTGTGGGGCAACTTCTCGTGGTGGGGATAAACGCGGAGCGCGTAGTGCCAGCAGGGGTTATCGAGGTGTCTCAGTGCCGTCCCCTCGTAAGTGTAGAGCCACCTGTCCCCGCCGAGCTTCTTTGGGTGCCTCAGCTCAATGATGTAGGGCTTCTCCACGTGGTAGCCCTCGGCCTTGACACCGTAGTACAGTTCGACCCTAACGTCTTCCGGTGCCAGCCCGTCCAGGTACACGGTAACCTCAAAGCCGCTCCGATCCTCCCTGACCTTGATGTGCTCAATGACCACCTTGTCCCAGGATGCCATGACGCGCTCCTTCCACGCGGCTATCTCTCTGGTCCCCCTGTAGTTCTCACGGGTCAGCCAGATGTGGTTGCTCATGGCCTTCGCGTAGAACCTTCCGACGTACTCCTTGACCATCCTGTGGGTGCTGAAGCGCGGCGCTATGCTCTTGATGCTCTCCTTCATCATGTATATCCACTTCTCGCGGTTGCCGTAGTATGTGGGAATTATCTCCCTCTCCAGGAGATCGTAGAGGGCCTGCGCATCCTTTACATCGTCGGCCTCGGTTTCAGGCTCCGTTGTCTCCTCCCCAACGACCCAGCCGTTCTTGCCGTTGTATCCCTCGACCCACCAGCCGTCGTAGATGCTCGCGTTGAGGACGCCGTTTAGTCCCGCCTTCATGCCGCTCGTCCCGCTCGCCTCCATCGGCCTGCGCGGCGTGTTGAGCCAGACATCAACGCCCGCCACCATGAGCCTTGCGCTGCCCATGTCGTAGTTCTCCATCACGAATATTTTGCCCCTGAACTCAGGCATCTGGCTGACCTCGTAAACGCGCTTAAGGAACTCCTTCCCTGCCTCATCCATCGGGTGAGCCTTTCCGCCGAAGACAAGGTAAACCGGCCTTTCGGGGTCGTTGAGGATTCTCTTCAGCCTCTCAAGGTCTGTGAACAGAAGGGTGGCGCGCTTGTAGGTTGCGAAGCGCCTGGCAAAGCCGATTATGAGCGCGTTCTCATCCATGTCCGGCAGGGGATCGTCCGTTCCAAGGCGTTCGTTCCGCCTCATGACCTTTCTCCTGAGGAACTCTATGAACTGCCTCTTGGCTTCGAGGTGCGCCTCCCAGAGCTCCTCATCCGGTATCATCTCAACGGCGTACCAGAGGCCTTCGAGGTTTGTGTGCTCACGCCAGATTTTGCCCAGATAGCGGTCAAAGAGCTTCCTCATCTCGTTGTGAACCCACGTCATTGTGTGGATTCCGTTCGTGATGCCCTCGATGGGTATCTCGTCTGTGGGAACGTCAGGCCAGAGGTCTTTCCACATGCGCTTGCTGACCTCTGCGTGGAGCTGGCTTACGCCGTTGACGTAGCTCGACGTCCGGATAGCCAGGAGGGTCATGTTGAGCTGGTCGCCCTCCCTACCGAGCTCCAGCAGTTCCTCCCTGCCCCCAAGGAACTTCGCCAGCCTTTTCCTGACTTCCTCAATGGGGAACCTGTCGTGGCCCGCCGGAACCGGGGTGTGGGTGGTGAAAACTGTCGTGCCCCTCACTATGCTGAGGGCCTCGGTGAAGGTAAGCCCGTCCTCCATGTACCATGCCATCCTCTGGAGATTCGCAAAGGCCGGGTGTCCCTCGTTGAGGTGAACCACACCGGGCTCTATTCCGAGGGCTTTTAGAAGCCTCATGCCGCCGATTCCGAGGAGTATCTCCTGCTTTATCCTCTTGTCTATCTCCGCGTTGTAGAGGTAGTCGCATATCGTCCTGTCGTCGGCACTGTTCTCGGGCACGTCGGTGTCGAGGAGGTATATCTTCACCCTCCCGACCGTGACCTCGAAGGCCCTCGCGTAAATGATCCTGTCCTCTATGGGAACCTCCACCAACAGGGGCTTCCCGTCCTTGCCAAGAACCGGCTTGATGGGCATCTCAGCGGGCTTGTATTCCGGGAAGACCTCCCTCTGCCTCCCGTCCTTTCCTATCTCCTGCCTGAAATAGCCGTGTTTGTACAGAAGCCCTATAGCTATGAAGGGAAGTCCAAGGTCGCTCGCGGTCTTCACGTGGTCGCCGGCGAGAATTCCCAGACCGCCGGAATAGATGGGCAGGCTTCTGCTGATGCCGTACTCCATGCACAGGTACACTATAGGTTTGTCCCACTTGGGATAGTTGGTGGAGAACCAGGTGGACGAGGGGTTCATGTAGTCCTCGAACTGCTCGGTGACGAGGTCGTAGAGGTTCATAAAATCGTCATCCTTGAGAAGCTCGCGGAGACGGCTCTGGGGAACGTCGAGAAGGAGTTTAACCGGGTTCTTATGTTCCTGCCACAGCTCCGGGTCGATATACTCCCAGAGCTTTGTGGCGCGCCTGTTCCAGCTCCACCAGTAGTTGTACGCCAGCTCCGCCAGGTCCTTCAGCGGATGGGGAAGCTTCTCCCTGATTACATCCTGGGTACAGGTGTCAAGTTCTACCATGGCAACCACCCGTGTATCATCATGGGTGATAAATATTTGGGGTCAACCTTAAAAAGTCTTGCCGCTCGGCGTTTGACGAAAAGAGGAAAAGGAAGGTTCATTCCCCATCAAGGACAAAGGGACTGATGTAGTCACCGTACTTCTTTCTGGCCTCAAGGAGGCGCTTCCTCTCTTCCTCCAGAACCTTAAAGAGTTCCTCCGGGACTTCCTTCACCCGCTCGCGGTAGATCTTCTCTATGCGCTCAATCTTCGCGAGCAGTTCGGGTACCCTTATGGTGAACTGCCTCTCGTAGTCTTCCCTGCTGTAGTCCTTGTTGAGAACCTCCTTGAACAGCCTGGCCAGGTCTTCGTACTTCGGAATGTAGCCTATCGGCGTCTTTATGGCATCGACGTCGCCGTGGACGCGGAGTTCCATCCACTTGAGCCAGACCGCCTTGTCAAGCTTGTGGTTGAGCCAGTTGCCCTTCTCGTCGCGGAGGAAGTAGTTCACCGCAAATATCTTCGGGGCCTTCCTCAGTCCTTCCCCGAACTTCAGGTAGTTCTCGATGTACTCTCCGAGGGGAACGCTCATGAAGTCGAGTATGGCCATTGGGTTGAAGGCACGAACGCCCTCCTTTCCGAGGGTTGCGGCCGTCGTCTCGCTCTCCAGTGATGCGCCCATGGTGATGACGCCGTGCTTCCAGTCGAATGCCTCCCTGACAGGGGGCCACGTGTCCTTGTCGCGGCCGCCGAATATCATTCCACCTATTTCGACGCCGCAGGGGGCTTCGAGGGCCTCCACGTCGACGTTCGGGAAGTGCTCAAGGCTGACTGTGAAGCGGGCGTTCTTGTGGCTGGGCGGTATCTCGTTTCCTTCCCTGTCCCTCTTTCCGCGCCACCACTTTCCGCTGTGGTTCTCGCCCTCCTCGGGGATGGGCACCCCCATCTCGTTCCAGTAGGGCTTACCGTCCTTGACGAGGACGTTGGAAAAGATTATCTCGACGGGGGAGTGGAGAACCTGCCAGATAATCGGGTCGTCCTCGGGGTTGACGCCCTGGATGATGCCGAAGACGCCCTTTTCAACGTTGGCTCCCCTTGCGACACCGTTGAAGGGCATTATGAATGCCAGGTCGTCGCCGACTATGTTCTCCCAGCTTATCATGGCGGTGGAGGTCTTTCCGCACATGCTCGGATAGGCGCCGGTGAAGTAGGTCTTCCTCCCGTCGGGGCCGTTGACCCGCATCAGGAACATGTGCTCGCTGAGCCATCCCTCCCGGACGGCGCGCTGGATGGTGAGCCTGAAGGCGAGCTTCTTAAGGCCGATGGTGTTTCCGCCGTACTGCGTGTTGACGGAGTAGACGGTCTCGCCCACGAGGTCGATGTAAATCCTCCTCCTGTCGAGGTTCTTGCTGGTCTTTCTCCCATCGAGTTCACCGGCGGAGTGAACGAAGCGGAAGAACCTGGCCTGCCTGCCAAGGCGTCTGAACTCCTCGTAGCCTTTCCGGTAGAGGATGAACTCGGAGTGAGCCACGTAGGCCGAATCGGTGAGCTGAACGGCCGGAATTGTAAATACCGAGTTCCTGGGTCCGAGGACAAAGAAGCACACGAAGAGCTCCTTACCCTTCATTATGCCCCTCATGAGTTCCCGTATCTCTTTCAGACCCTCGTCCCTGTCCTTCGTGTTCAGGAAGGGAATCTCCTTTCCGCCCGGAACGAGGAGCTTGGTGTTGGCCTTGTCCCTGGCCTGGTCGTAGTAGTTGTCGTAGTGAACGGTGTGGTTCGGTGTTTCGAGGAGCCTTTCCTCCCCGTAATAGAGGGCCTTCCAGCGAACGTAGCTCTCGTCCTCCTCGCTGTCGGTGCATACAAAAACCTTATCCGGCTCGAGCCATTCAATCCAGTCCGCCAGAAACTCGTGGAGTTCGGGATTGTCTATCGCCCTGATTTTTTCAAACTGTTCTTTATCAAGGAGCTTTTCAAGCCTTTCCAAGGCGTTCATAATATCGCCTCCGATGGGAGTTGGATTCATGCTTAAAAATTCTTCGTCGTTGTGACCAGCGTGAAATGGAATCCGGAGCTTCAATTGCCGCGATACCTCGGAAAAAGGCCGCCGGTCGTCACAATGAGGGCATGCGATGCCCAGGTTTAGTGATCGATGTCCATATCCCTACGTCCGGCGCAAAGTATATTAACTAACGGTGATATACCCCAGTGGTGCACGTAATGAAGGCAGTGATTTTGGCCGGAGGCAAGGGCACGAGGCTGCTGCCACTAACCGTCTACAGGCCAAAGCCCATGATACCCTTCTTCAACAGGCCGCTGATGGAATACGCCGTCCAAAGTCTTGTAAAAGCCGGCGTTGACGAGATATACGTCCTCGTCGGATACCTAAAGGAGCGCATAATGGACTACTTCGGAGACGGAAGCCGGTGGGGAGTCCGGATACACTACTCCAACAAGGACAACGTGAAGCTTGGAACCGCCGGCGCCACGAAAAAGGTCGTTAAGGAGTTCGACGAAACATTCTTCGTTGTCTCAAGCGACGTGCTCACCAACCTCGACCTTAGGGCACTGTACGAGTACCACCGCAAAAAGAGGGCCCTCGCTACCATAGCACTCTCCAGGGTTGACGACCCCAGCCAGTACGGCATCGCGGTTATCAACGAAGATGGAAGGATACTACGCTTCAAAGAGAAGCCAAAGCCAGAAGAGGCCTTCAGCAACCTCGTTAACGCGGGAATCTACGTTTTTGAGCCGGAAGCGTTTGACCTGGTTCCCAAGGGAAAGAACTTCGACTTCTCCAAGGATCTCTTTCCAAGGATGCTTGAAAACGACCTGGCACTCTACGGGTTTCCGTTCAGCGAGTACTGGAACGACGTCGGCAGACCGTCGAGCTATCTCCAGGCCACCGAGGACGTCTTTCTGGGCAGACTGCTCCTGCCCGGCCTCAGAACCGAGAGCCTCAAGGGCAATCTTGAGTACGGCGGCGCCCTCATAACCGGCAGGCGCTGCATACTGAGGAGACCAGAGGTGAGAGGATTCGCAGTGCTCGGAGACGACGTTGAAATCGGCAGAAACGTTAAAATAGAGCGTTCGGTGATATTTTCAGGGGCGGTCATAGAGGAGGGTGCCGAGATTAAGGAGGCCATAATAGGAGAGAACGTCCACGTGGGCAAGGGTGTTGTTATACAGCCCGGCAGCGTTATAGGCGACAACACGCTCATCGAGGACTTCAGCAAGATAGGCTCCAACGTCAAGATTTGGGTGGAGTCGAGGATTGGTAAGGAAAGTATAATACTCCCGGACTGAGGTGGTGGAAGTGGAAGTGTACTACTCCCAGAGGTTCAACCCTGAGGAGCTCGCCCTTCTCGGAAGGGCCATAGGAACGATATCCCACGGTACGATAATAGTTGGAAGGGACGGCAGGGCGATATCCAGGTACGGAAAGCGCGCGATGGTGGTTGGAATCGTCAGCACAGGTTCGACCATAATGGACGTCCGCCTTATTCCCCTGATAGCGCTGAAGGACTTTGCCCACAGGAAGGGTCTTCCCCTGGCGTACGTCTACTATTACGGCGGTGTCCGCGTCTATGTCAGCGGTATAGACAGCGACGAGATAGGGGCCATAATGGAAAGCAAGAGCTTCATCGAGGCCCAGCCGAACGACATCGGGGCGACCGTGTACTACCCAAACGCCCTGGACGACTTCCTCCACGAGGTCTTCAAGCACTACAACTTCAGGGTGGAGGGCAAAGCGCTGGTTGACGCCATGAACACTCCCGCCGTGCTGTTCTTCCCGCGCATGAGCGACCACTTCGGCTTTGAGGTCGACCTGATAAACGACATGATGACGAGTTACCTCCCGCCAAAGCCCAAGGAGGTCTTCATGCACAAGCTCCAGAAGGGTGAGTACGACTTCGGACTGCGCTTTAGACCCGAGGGCATCGTGGAGTTCTACAAAGACGGTGAGGAACTCGAATTCGGCAGCATGTGGAGGCTCCTCGACCACATGAAGAAGAACCTTTAAATTTTTGCCCTCCCTTTTAAACCCACTAAAAATCCTTAAGAGAAAAGCGTTAAAAGGGAGGGGTTCATTATAATCTTCGCGTTAATTTTGGGGGTGACATCTGTGGGAGCATTTATAGTCATGGAGGGCATCGATGGCGCAGGTAAATCGACCCAGGCAAAACTTCTGGCAAAGTGGTTTGAGGAAAAAGGCTATGACGTTGTTCTAACAAAGGAACCAACTGATACCGCCTTTGGAAAACTTATAAGAAAGCTGGTTCTCACCGGGGGGAGAGAGGGTATAATCGATGGCGCCAGGATAA
This sequence comes from Thermococcus coalescens, assembly GCF_055392585.1. Lineage (NCBI taxonomy): Archaea > Methanobacteriati > Methanobacteriota > Thermococci > Thermococcales > Thermococcaceae > Thermococcus > Thermococcus coalescens. The sequence continues at coordinate 1,928,671 of NZ_AP043764.1, read as the reverse complement.
GCCACGAGGCTGAGGCGCTTCTCTTCGCCGCCGACAGGGCGGAGCACGTAAGCAAGCTGATAAAACCCGCCGTCGAGGCGGGAAAGGTGGTGATATCAGACCGCTACTTCTACTCGTCTCTCGCCTACCAGTGGGCAAGGGGACTCGACCTTGAGTGGTTAATCGACCTGAACCGCTTCGCGATACGGCCAGACCTTGTGATTCTCCTAGATCTGCCCGTTAAGGAGAGCATGAAGCGCATCAACGGACGGAGCATAAAGACCGAGTTCGACAAGATAGCGGAGCTTCAGAAGAGGGTGCGCGAGAACTACCTCAAGTTGGCCGAGCGCTTCCCTGAGATTAGAATAGTGAACGCCCTGGCCAGTGTGGAGGACATCCACAACGATATAGTAGCGCTGGTCGAGCACGAACTCTTCAAGAAGTGATGGGGTCGGCCAGTGCCAGTCTCTTCATCCGGTAGCGATCCGACCGGTAAACGCTCTTCATCCCCCCTCTCTTCTCGACGGATTCTTTTTAAAACCTTGGCATCAACTCACTCAGGCCGATGACGAGCGTTAGCCACGCTGAGCGGTGAGGAGAAGAGGGTTAGCCGAGGCCGTTCTGAATGTCAGAGTTTCTCTAGGGTTTATATCTAATGATGTTCAAAATGGATAACAGGTGAGCCGATGAAAGCGCTTGTGATTAAGAAACTGAAAAAGAGCTACGGTGACTTTCTGGCACTTAAGGGGATAGACCTTGAGGTTGAAGAGGGCGAGGTCTTCGCGCTCCTTGGACCAAACGGGGCTGGAAAGACGACTCTCATAAGGATTCTAGCCGAGGGGCTGGGCTACGACTCCGGAGAGATACTGGTCTTCGGTGAGCCCCTCACAAAGGGAACCGCGAGACTGATCGGCTACGCGCCCCAGGAGAGCGTGGCCTACGACCTCCTGACCGTTGAGGAGAACCTGCACTTCTACGCCGACCTCTACGACGCACCGAGGAAGAGGGTAAGAAAGCTCATTTCGGAGTTCTCCCTACCCGCGAAGAAGAAAGCCAGGGAGCTGAGCGGCGGCTTTAAGAGGCGCCTCAATCTGGCGATAGCGCTACTCTACGAACCGAGACTCCTCATCCTCGACGAACCCTCCGCCGGCCTGGATGTGCCGTCGAGGAGGGAGCTCTGGAACCTTATAAGAAGACTCCGCGAGGAGGGGCGGACGATACTCCTCGCGACCCACTACATGGAGGAGGCCGAGGCACTGGCTGACAGGGTGGCGATAATAAACGAGGGGAGGATAATAGCGGTCGGAACTCCCGACGAGCTGAAGTCCCTTGCAGGGGAGGAGAGCGTGATACACGTCGAGGGCATCCTGAAGGGCACAGAGCTCGTCAGGGGGGAGTTCCCGAGAACGATAGAGCGCGAGGGGGTTCTCAGGATCGGGGTGGAGGAGGCAAAGACCGCCCTCCCCAGGGTCGTTGAACTGCTCGTTGAAGCGGAGAGCGAGATACGGATGATAAGGGTTGAAGAGCCGACCCTTGAGGACGTTTTCCTAAAGCTCACCGGGAGGGGACTGGAATGAAAGCCAGAGCCATCAAGGCCATAATCGGCAAGGATTTGAGGGAAACCAGAAGGGAGAAGATGGCCCTCTTCTGGATATTCGTATTCCCGCTCATGTGGATCACCCTGCTCGGAGGAATCTGGGGCGGCCACAGCCCGCCTATAACAGTTGACGTTGGCGTCGTATACTTCAACGAGAGCGCCGCTTTTACCGCGCGGGACATCGTTAACGTCATGGAAAACGTGACAATGGAGAACGCCCACGTTTTTAACATCGAGAGATACCCCAACGAGAGCGCGGGTGTGGAGGCCGTTAGAACGGGAAGGATAGATGCCCTTCTTGTGTTCCCGCGGGGCTTCGGGGAGAACGTTTCCAGCGGCCTTCAGGCGAAGGTCTACGTCTACTTTGACAGGAGCGACCCCCAGAACTACCAGATAGTGGGCGGCGTCATCAAGGGCTTCTTCTCAGAGTTCGAGAAGGAAATGAGCGAGAGGAAGCTCAACATCACCCTGAGCTACATGGAAAAGTACATCCCGGCAAACCTCGCCGGAAACCTAACCATCGATGATTTCAGGAGGTACCTCATCGGTCTTGCAAACCCACTTGAGCTTGAAGAGAGGGAAGTGAGGGGGGAAACTCCCTCCGCCATTCAGTTCTACGTCACGAGCTTCATCGGGATTCAGTTCCTATTCGCCACGATGCTCATGATAGGCTCCGGAACGCTTGAAGAGATAGAGCACGGGACTCTGAGGCGCATAGCGGCCTCGCCGGCAACTGCGTGGGACTTCCTGGCCGGAAAGATGCTCTCGACCTTCATCGTCATAACCGTGAGCATACTCATCGGAATAGGTTACGCAAAGCTGGTCTTCGGGGAGACGGTCTTTCCGAGCGCTCTCGGCTGGCTTATAATATTCCTCGCGGCGGCCTTCTCAATGAGCCTCGGGCTGGCGATAGCCATGGGGACGAGGAGCATAAAGGCCACGAACGCGATAGTCAATCTCATATCGATGCCCCTGCTTTTCCTGGCCGGCATCGTCATCCCGGCGAGCATACTGCCAGAGTGGGCGAAGCCCATAGCGAACTACTTCCCGCTTGGAACCGCGCTGAAGAGCCTCCGCCTGCTGGAGCTCTACCACAGGCCGACAAGCGAAATCCTGCCCAGCATTGTGTGGGTGGCTGTGAGCGCCCTTGGGATGCTCCTGATAGCGGTGGTTCTCTACAACTGGGCGATAAAGAGACTGGGATAAAAACAGAGAAAGAGACTACGCCAGAAACTTCCTGAGAAACTCCCCAACTTTCTTTTTCCACTCCTCCGGGTGGAGTTTGAGCGTTCTGACATGGGGGGCATCGGTCACCCACAGCTCAACGTGGGGGTTCAGCCCCCTGTTTTTCTCGTGGAACTCCCTTACCTCCTCGACCTTCACCAGGGGATCGCTTTCACCGGCTATGAGGAGGAGGGGCTTTCTGACCCTGTCAGCGTATTCTATGGGGTGTACCTCCTCGCCACCGCTGAAGAGCTTTGTGAACGGACGGACAAAGATGTGGAGCCATTCGGGAAGCTTTGCAAAGTATTTGAGTCCCCTAGCGCCGGTCCTGTCAAGGTACATGGGCGGACTGTCAGCCACCCCACAGCAGACCTCTTCAATCTCAGAGAGGGCGCGTATCGTAACGATTCCACCCATCGAGAACCCTATCAGTGCAACCCTCTGAGCCCGCCCGGGGTGGTTCTCCTTCAACCACTTAACGGCCGCCTTAACATCGAGCAGTTCCTTGTCTCCCACCGTCGTGTACTTCCCCTCACTCTTCCCGTGGGCCCTGAAGTCAAAGGTTAGAACGTTGTAGCCCTCTCCAAGCAGGAACTCAACGGTATCCCTCATGTAAACCCCGTCCCACCTGCTCCTGGTGTATCCGTGGAGCGGGAGAACGGTCTTGTCGCTCCCGTTGTCCACCCACCAGCCGCTGATCCTCAGGCCATCTTCGGTCGTGAACTCAACGTCCTCGTAGTCAAAGCCAAGGTCTCTGGGCGTCCAGTCCCCCACAAAGCGCGGCGGTTTGGCCATTTTGTATGCAACAAAGGCCGAAAAGGCAAGGAAAGCCAGAAGGATAAAAATTAAAACACCAAGCCAGACCATACTCAACCCTCCTCCGCAACATCGAGGTTTCTCATGTACCATATCATCGGCATCGCCAGGAGGACGAGCAGGGCCCCGATCGGGAAGAGCACCCTGTAGTTCTCACCGGCGAGGTCAACTATTGCACCGCCGATGATTCCCGCGAGCAGAACCGGGAGGGAGCGTGTGGCCTCAAAAAAGCCGTAATACCTCCCCGTAAATGCTTCCCTCTCGAATTTCGTGAGCAGGTCGCCGATTACAGGGTACGAGGCCGCCATGAGCACTCCCCAGCCCAATCCTGCGACTCCAAGGGCAACCACTATCTCCGTCTGGCTCTTTATGAACCATCCCCAGAGCTGGGGGAGGGCGAATATAATTCCCCCGAGGATTATGCTCAGGCGCCTTCCGAGTTTGTCGTAGATTATACCCCCTGGAAGGGCCCCGAGGAGAACCGTTATGTTGAAGAGCGCCATGAGGTAGAGGCCGAGGGAGGTAACGGCTTTGATGTTTTCCTCGGTCGCCGAGCCGTAGAGGATGTAGGCGAGGATTCCGTAGAGGAATATGGCTATGAATTCGAAGCTCATCCACCAGAGCGTCTGTGCCGCGTAGAACTTGAGGAAATCGCGGTTCTCAACGATGCTCTTGAGGTACTCCCAGAGGCTCTCATCCTCCTCGATTCCGGGAGCTTCGGGCTCCCTGACGATAAAGTACACGAAGAGGGCCGCACCTATGAGGAAGGTCGCGGTCACAATGAAGGGGATCTTTAGATATGGTGTCTGGGCCAGTGCCTTTATTCCCTCGTTTTCTCCGGTTTCTGCGACCGCCTTCGCTATCAGGAATCCCGCCAGACCGAACAGGAAGAGATTGCCGGCCCATTCAAGGAGTGTGATAACGCCGCTCGCCTTCCCCCTCTGACCGCTTTCGATTGTATCCGGCATCAGGGCGCGGTACTGGGCGGTGTAGAGGTGCATTGAGAGATAGAAGAAGCCCAACGTCAGGGCAAAGCCCCAGAGGGGAACACCCATCGCGTAGCCGGTGTATATCATCAGCGCCGCGATTCCGGCCAGAAGGCCCCCCGCCATTATAAAGGGTCTCCTCCTGCCGTGCTTTGATTTGAGTGTATCGCTGTAGTAACCGAGGAGAACCGGTATGAAGAGGCCGATAAAGCCCTCAACGGCCAGGATGGTTCCCTTAACAAAGGCCGAACCGGTGTAACTGGAGAGCAACGGGAACGAAAGTCCCTTATTGAGTGCCCATCCCGTGCTCCTGCTGAAGCCCAACAGGGCAAGACCGAGAACAACGCCCCAGCTGAAGCCCTTTCTCTTCACGGTTTCACCCCCTTATTTTGACAGGCTTATGTCAAAAGGAAGTTTTTACTTTTTCGGTTCAACGGGCTAAAAAGGACAAAAAATGAAAGAATTTTAGTCCATATCCGGAACGTAGTCCAGTATGTCACCCTTACGCCGGACGATGTCTCCACGCCTGACGAACTGCATCGCTACTGCCGACAGGACGAAGAAGGCTATCGAGAACGGTATCAGCGTCCTGTATCCGATGAGGTCAAGGAAGGCCCCTGCCAGCGGAGGTGCAACCAAGTTCGCCGCCTGGCTGAAGAAGTAGTAGAGCCCCGTGTAGCCGCCAAGCTTCTCCTCGGTGGTCATGTCGACTACCATCGGCAGGGAGTTCACGTTGACCATGGCCCAGCCCATGCCGCCCACGAAGAACAGCCCCATGAAGGTCATCACGACCGGATCCGTTAAGGCGCTGGATTCAGGCTTCTGACCCTCTCCAACAAGGTAGGCCGCTATGAGTATTGCGACTATCACTATTAGTCCGAGCGTTATCGTCCGCCTCCTGCCCAGTCTGGCGCCGATGAAACCGGCGGGAATTGCAAAGATCATGAAACTGAGGGAAAACAGGCCGAGCATGAACGCGCCGGTGCTCTCCTCGATGCCGAGGTAGTACTTGGCATAGCTTGTGAAGAAGGTTTCCAGGGAGTTGAAGGCTATGAACCAGAGGAATATGGCCAAAAGTATCGCGAGTAGGCTCCTCTCGTGACTGGCGAAGACGTCCTTAAGGTTCTCCTTGAGCTCGCCGAAGCTCTTGTGGGATGTTTCCGCCAAGAGTTTTCGTATATTGAGCTTCTTTCCAGGAACGCGGTACTCTTCCGGCTCGGGGACGAAGAGAACAACGAGGAGGTTGGCGAGGAGCATTATCGCTGCACCGAAGTAGAACGGGTAGGCATAGTTCATGTCGTAGAGGGCCTTGCCGCCGAAGTAGGCGAGCAAAGCTCCGAGGCCACCCATAAAGTTTATTATCCCGTTGGCCTGGCTTCTCTTTTCACTCGGGGTTATGTCGGGCATGAACGCAACAACCGGGGAGCGGAACAGCGCCATGAAGAAGTTCATGAAGATTATCGTTCCCATGAAGAGGGCAAGGCTCTCATACATCCTTGAAACCGGTATGAGCGCAAACATTATCGCGGCGGAGGGCGCCCCAAGGAGTATGTAGGGCTTTCTGCGCCCCAACCTTGTCCGCGTCATGTCGCTCAGCGCGCCCAGGAAGGGGAGCAGCAGAACCGCGAACAGGTTGTCGATGGTCATTATGAAGCCGGTCACTGTTTTGCTGAGGTGGAAAGTGTCCTGCAGGAATATCGGCACGTAGGCGTTGTACAATGCCCATATTATGCTTATCCCAAAGAAGCCGAAACCGAGGAGGAATATCCTGCTGTACTTGAACTCCACCATGTTCATCACCCTACTATTTTAGTCTCCAATGAACTAAACCGCTTAGCTTATAAGGATTTTCGGTCTTCAGGTGATTAGGGACCGGGGATGGGAAGACCAAGCATCTTGGGGCACAGAGGGTGCAGGGGAAGGCTCGAAAACACTCTCCCGGCATTCAGGAGGGCGCTCAGATACGCAGATGGGATAGAATTCGACGTCAGGATGACCGGAGATGGGAAGCCCGTGATCCACCATGGCTGTTCCTTTCATGTAAACGGCTCGCGGTACAGGCTAAGGGCGCTGAGCTTGAGGGAGCTGAGGAGACTGCACCCACTGGGAAACCTGGTCCCAACGGTCAAGGAAGTTCTGCGCTCATTTCCAGGGGCTCTTCTTAACGCTGACATCAAGGAGATCGATGCCGTTGGGAGCACAATCAGACTCGTCGAAAGACATCGGGCCACTGAAAACACCGTGTTCTCTTCGGAGAGCCCGGAGATAGTCAGAGCCATCCTCAGGGAGTGCCCGGGATGCAGGGTGGGGCTCTCAATAGTCGGATATTCCTCGGTTCTATGGATACCGCGCCTCAGGGAAGTAACCTCAGTCCACGTGCCGATAGACGCGGTCTCATACATCGGTTACCGGCCGCTGGTGGTTCTTTTGCGGGCCCTCAGGCGGCACGGGCTGAGGGTTTACATGTGGAACTACCGGATGGACGAAAGGGTCTGGGTTCCGAGACTGCTGCCTCTGGCCGACGCCATTATCTCCGATGATCCCGCAAGGTTGAGGAAAAGTTTTTACGTCGGAGGTCTACCAGAGGGAGGCGATGTACATGTGGGAACGCAGTAGTGTTATCGTCCTCGGACACAGGGGCTATATGAGTGCCTATCCAGAGAACAGCCTCCTGGCCTTCGGGAAGGCCATTGAAGCCGGCGCGGATGGAATCGAACTGGACGTGTGGCTGACTAGGGACGGAAAGGTCATCGTCATGCACGACGAGAGCATCGACAGGACGAGCAACATGAACGGAAGACAGAAGGACATGACGCTGGAAGACCTCAAGAAGGCGGATATTGGAATGGGGGAGAAAATCCCAACGCTTGAGGAAGTCTTTGAAGTCCTCCCCCGGGACGCTCTGGTCAACATCGAGCTCAAAGACCCCGACACGGCTAGGGAAGTTGCCAAAATCGTGGCCGAGAACAACCCGGAGAGGGTCATGGTATCGTCCTTCATCATAGAAGCACTCAGGGAGTACCGGAAGCACGACAGGGACACCGTGATGGGCCTCCTCATAGACCGCGAAGAGGTCGTTCCGCTGATTCCAAAGCTGAAGGCGGAGCTCGACCTCTGGTCGATAAACGTGCCAATGGAGGCGATACCCATAATAGGCTTCGAGAAGACTGTGCAGGCGATTGGATGGGCACGCTCCCTCGGCCTCAGGGTGGTGCTCTGGACCGAAAACGACGTCCTGTTCTACAAAGACGACAACCTGGCCAAGCTCAAAGGGCTGTTCGAAGTCGTGATAGCGAACGATGTGGAAAGAATGCTGGGGTATCTCAAAACCATTGGACTCAGGTAAAGCCTTTTAAGGTTCTCCTCTTTTACTCCATATGGTGGGGCCCGCTCCTCGTTCTCGCGGCCATCGTCCTGATGGTGGCCTCTGCAATGGTATCTCCGGTGAGGTACGTCCCTCCTCCCCGGCTGACCCTGGATTTCAATCTTGGGGACTCCACGGAGGAGCTTGAAGAGCACAACGTAACGGAGCCGTACCTCCGCGAGCCCGCCGGGAGAGTCATCGTCACGTACCACGTCCACTCGGATTGGGAGCTGAATATCATGGCGCAGGCGGGAGCCCTCTTACACACCTGAAGGCTTCATAATCTCTTCGGCTTGCTGGCAACGTGGGGCCTCTTGCTGGGAATCCTGTTCTTTATGGAGCGGGTTTTCAAGGGCAGACAATAAAAAGGGAAGAACTAACAGCGGAGGCCGTCACCAGAAAATCTCATCAAAGTCGCCGGCGTTCTTTATTTCCGAGGGAACCTGTATCAGCACCTGCTTGTTCACGTCCGAGAGCCTGACCTCATTGTGAACGGTCATGCGAGCCTCCACCGGTTTCTCGGAGATCCCCGTTATTCTCATCACGACGTCCATGTACGTCTCTATGAAGACGGGAGTCCCATCGTCCCGGAGGTGAACCTCGATCCACCCGGATTTCGTGTCCGCGGTGACGTCGCCGGGGAGGCTGCCCCAGGCCTCGTTGAGGTAGCCGGTCTGGTTGGTGGCGTTAACGAACTCCCAGAAGGTAACGTTGACGCGGAAGGCGTAGCCATCGGCCAGCTTCTTGATGGTCACGTTCTTCATCTTCAGGAGGCTCTCGATATAGTCGACGTTGAGTGAGCCCCTCGCCTGGGTGTAGAGGTCATTATTATTGGAGACGTTGTACCATTTTCCGTCAACTCTGAAGTACACGAAGGTGCCGTTGACGAAGTACGGCCAGTTGAAGGTGATGTTCATTCCCATCGTGTGCATGTTCATTGTCATGTTTCCCACTTCAAGGCCGCTGGTTCTGTTGAACATTCCAAGAACGCGGCCCGACATCGTCATATTGATTGTCCTGTTGGTTACCGGCTCCTTGAAGTGCATGGCAATCGAAAAGTTCTGGTCGTATCTGGCAGTCTCAATGTCGTTCAGAGCCTTCAGGACCTTATCCCTGGTCAGACCAACGTTCTCCCCAATACATCCGCTTGCCAGTACTATAAGGCCAACCAGCAGAAGTGCAGTGACCCTCTTCATGGTACTACCCCCCGTGGTCTCATCAGAATATCCACGAGTAGGTTTAAATACTTTTCCTATTCAGATTTTGCACACTATTTAGAAAAGTTAGCAAAAAGTGGAAAGTTCAGAGTGCCTCAAACTTCTGGAGGAATATCCTGAGATCTGTCCTAAACGGCTCTTCCGCGCGCTCTATCTCCTCGTTGAGAAGCTGAAGAAAATTCGCTTCATCTGTGGATTCCTCCCAGAGGCGTCTCACGAGATTCTCAAGCTTCTCGTAGTACTCCACGTAGGGCCTCGCCTCGAACAGGGCATCCTCCAGCTTCACATCTCATCCCTCCTTTTGAACCAGTAGTACCACAGCCTGCCAACGTCCTCTGCCTGGCCCATTATCATGAAGTAGCGGAGTATCGCAAGGTTCACGAGTATCAGCAGTATCAGGATTATGTTGTACGCGGGCACCTCGCGGCTCAGAAAGGCGTAGTAGTCCCAGATGAAGTGGAGAAGCATCGCGAGGAGGAAGTATGGCTTGACGGAGGTTATCTTGCCCTCGGCCTTCATACCATAGCCAACACCTATGACCGCACTCCACGCACCGTGCGCGAATGGCGTCAGGAAGGCCCTCACAATGGTCACCGAGACGCCGTATCCCAGGCCGTAGAGAAAGTTCTCTGTGGCGGCAAACCCCAGGCCTGCCGCGACACCGTAAACGAGGCCGTCCATTATGCCGTCCATCTGCCCCGCTTTGAAGGGCCACCTTATTGCCAGCGCCTTGGCAGGCTCCTCAACGATTCCTGCCACGAGGGCAACGTAAAACGCCGTCAGTGGGAGGACTGGCTGCACGATGCCACCGAGGGTAAGGACACTCTCCAGGAAATAGGCGATTCCAACGGAAAGTGTCCCTCCAAGTATGAACGTCCCCACCACGTACTTTCTCGGCTCGGGCTCGTATCTATCGGCGTGGTAGAAGTACCAGAGTATCACCAGAGCGGGAGCATATGCAAAGAACACTATTGCACTCAGGAAGTCCATACGTCACTTCACCAAAAGAAAATTGGGGGCTGAAAATTTAAAGGTTTAGCATCTGCCAAGAAGCTCATCTATGTCGAGTCCCTGGCCTTTCAGATAATCCACGAGGGGCTGGGGAGGTTCCACGGAAGCCGAATTGACGCTGGTTATCTCTATTCTAATCTCATCGACCCAGCGTTCGTCGTCTTTCTTGTAGTATGCCTTCTGGAGCATCTCAACAGGGACGAGATCCTTGGTCAGCTTTACAGTTACCGTGCCGCTGTAGTCCTTTTCATTTCCCGTTTCGCTCCAGATGGTGTGGTTAACGGTGATGATGTAGTAGTCCCCATCGGTTGTAACCGTTGCGTTTTCGAGGGGGAAGTCCTTCCAGAGGTTATCGAGGAGGGTCGAGTTCACCTCGGGCCCATTACCGGTCTCATAGCATGAGAACTGCCAGTTCACAAGTCCGCTCTTGTTGGTCAGCGTGACAAATCCGGCCTTAGTCGTGTAGTAATATACTGCATAGACAAGCTTTCCGGTTCTGTTGGCAACGGTGATTGACGATTTCATCTCGTTTTCCTTGTCTATGGAGACCCTGGAGTAGAGCGTTGCTGTAAGATTGGTTCCGTTGTACGTTTTGACGTCCATAATGTATTCATAGCTTTTTATTCCAGCAACGGCACTCTCAAGCTGCTCCTTTGTAAAAGGCATGTTTTTGGTCGTGGTTGTCGTCGGGTTGCTTCCCCCCGGGGAGATACACCCAGACACAAGAACCGTGAGAACGAGCAGCACACCGATGATTCCCAAGTATTCCTTCCTCATTCCATCACCCGAGAATAGTTCAGCTCCCGGTATTAAAAGGTTGGCATCAAAGTGAACCCAAAATCCTGCTCAAATCACCCAGCCTGCCGAAGTCCAGGAGTTCGTCCTCCAGAGGGACCAATACTCTGGCATCGGACAGGTCATACTCGCGGAGGAACGGTGAGACTATCTCCCTGAGGACGTCGTTTCCGTACGCCCAGGGGCTGAAGGCGGGAAGAACTATCAGCCTCTCGCCCATCAGGAAGGTGGGAACCTTGACCAGCGCCCCCACCTCATCGCGGAGCCGTATTGAGGGGTGTTCATGCCCTATTATAAAGCGCTCTCCATCGACGAGTCTATGACCGTGAACCAGCTTCCACTTCCCCACCTCGAGTTCATCCACGACCTCAACACCCAGCTCCCTGAGCCAGAGCGTCCCAACGTCGTGGTTCCCCCTCACCAGGATGAGTTCATTAACCCGGGGCAGTATCTCCTCAACGAACGCCTTCAGCTCTTCCCTCTCCCTCCATTCGGGCACAAAGGAGTGCTTCAGATCGCCGTCCACGACAAAGACCCTTGGCTTCTCCCGCTCTATGAGAGATTTTAGCTTCCCAACTACCTCATGGAAGACCCTCGGCAGGTAGAAGCCCTCCCTCGCCATGCTGACCTCGTAGCCGAGATGGAGGTCGGCTACGACCAGGGTGTTTCCGAGTTTCAGCACCTTCCCAGGAAGCGGCACGGGTCTCATGTGCTGGAGTTTGAACTCCGGCTTTTAAACTTTGTTAGGGCAACCGAAAAGGTTTTAAATCTGTCCATTAAAGGAACAGTGGTGAGTAGAAATGCCCTACATTGGTTTCGCAAGGAGCCCCCACGGACCCGCTAAGACATACCAGCTCGTGCTCAGCGAGCTTGAAAGAAGGGGTTTTTCCATCGGGTTCTCAAAACATCACTGGGCGGGTGACCTGCCCTTCGGCCTGATAGTGGCTGAAACTGAGAGGGGAGAAGTCGCCATAAGGTGGGCACTGGGCGGAGAGTTCAAGGTAGAGATTGAAGAGGTGGATGGAGAGACATACGACGAGTTCATTGAGGACACACTTGAGTACACCAACGCGGACTCAGGATGAGCGCTCCTGCTTTATCCTCTCTATCACGTCGAATAGGCTCCACAGATCCCGTATCACGTGCAGGTGCGGTATCAGAGCGAGCCTCTCGCGGTTCTTCTCAACGAACTTGGCGCTGAAGGGGAAGTAGTACCACACATACTCCGTGTTTTCGTCCCCGTGACCTATGAAGCGCCAGGGTTTGTCGTCCACCCACACAAATATATCGTCTCCGTACTTTTCCCGGACCTTCCTGAAGGCCTCGTCTATCGTCATCTCACGTCCGAAGACGATAACGTCGTCAAAGAGGTCGTAGATCCCCATCTCCTTGAGCCTGCGAACCTTCATCCCCTCAATGAAGTCCTCGGCCGAGAACGAGATAACCGTGTGGCCTTCCTCCTTGAGCCTTTTGAGCAGCTCGGGGGCGTCATCGAGGGGCTTGGTTAGCTTCGCCCTTTCCTCGAACCAGGTTTCAAAAAACTTTGTCCTCAGGAAGAACGGGGGCTTTGAGGTCTTCCTGTGGCTTCCAAAGGCTGGCCTCTCAAAGTAGTTCTCGATCCTGGTGAGTGCCTTGGCCCAGAGGCCCTTGAAGGGAAGCCAGCGATAGCGTCTCTCCAGGGCCCTTTTGAAGGCTTCCTCTATGCACGAATAGGTGTCGGCCAGTGTCCCATCGAAGTCGAAGGCGATTATCATACGTAACCCCCCCGGTACGTTTTCTCCTCTGTCTTTAAATCTTGCCTTTTTTAGGCTCCAGTTCGCGAGCAGGAAATACCACATTTGGTAAATACTGCCGCTTTGGACGACACTTTCGACTTGGATAGCGGATGATGTTGTAACTTAAGTAATTCAAAAGAGTTTTAAATTCTTCCAACCTCAAAAAAATCTGCAACCTGTTGGAGGGAGGTAAAATGAAGAAGGTTCTGTCCGTGATGATAGTGCTCTTGGCCGTGTCCGGGCTGGTCGCGGCATGGCCCACCAACGGGCCAAACCTTGACGACCCGATGAACGTCCACCAGAGGCTGACCTACAAGGCGATTGAGGCAGTCTACAACGACAACCCCCAGCTCGGTGCGATCCTCATGCAGTACAGGGATCAGCTCCTCTACGGGGCGTACGATGAGGACTGGACTGGCGGGAGCATAGAGGTAGGGGGCAAAACGTACACGATACAGAGCCAGTACCACTTCCTTGACCCCATGGACCATGCCGAGCTGTTCACCGTCGCCCTTCTCGGCGACCCGGACACCTCCGCCGCCGACATGGTCCAGAGGCTCTACGAAAAGGCCGTCCAGCTCTGGAAGCAGGGCGACAGGGCCGGGGCGATGTACTACCTCGGCAGGGCGCTCCACATAATCGAAGACCAGGGCATGCTCATAGGCCACCAGACGCCCCACCTCTTCGAGGATCTTGAGCAGGAGAAGTACGTGGAGAACGCCCACGACTTCGTTGAGAATCAAGTCTCACCAACGGTCGCGGACGATATCCTCAACAACCGTGTCCCGCTCGATCTGACCCCGATAAAGTGGTGGCAGATACCCCAGGAGAAGGCCAGGTTCATACAGGGCTACGACATATACCTTACGGACAACGAGAACGGACACATGAGCCTCTCGAACGGCGTCGCCTGGGCCTACGCCGACCTCGCCGCCCACAACTCGTGGAGGTACATGCTCTATTCCACCGGGAAGGACATAAACCTGTGGAGCGAATGGGGGCACCTTGGAAGCTACTTCTGGACGAGAACCCTCAGAAAGGGGGACTGGAGCGTCCTCAAGCTTGAGTTCAAGGGTGCCAGCTCAATAACCCTGGTCTTCAAGGACATAGATATGCAGAACGCCTACTTCAAGACCCTCGGCTACGTCGAGATCTACGACAAGAACTGGAACCTCATAGCGAGGTACGCCCAGGATCCGAACCCGCTCGTCGACACCAGCGTCACCGTCCCCGGGGACACCGTCTACATCTACACCCACGTTGACGGCACCGCGTGGCTGGACAGCGACGTGGACGGCTGGGCCATCAGAAACATTGAGCTCCACGCGAACTTCGACGTCAACGCGCCGAGCGGCTTCAAGACCCTCGACGGGAGGGAGTACAGCAAGGTCCAGTGGGCCGTCTACGAGACCATGCAGTACGACATCAGACTGCTCGCAGGCCTGATGGAGAAGTTCTTCGAGGACGTCGGCATTACAGGCTGATTCTTTTTTATTCCAACTTTTTCTGAATTTATTCCCCCACCCCCTGCGGCACAAAGCATATAACAATGCCGGCCCTATTTTCCACGACTGTCTTAAAGTTCAGAGGGTGATAAGCATGGGAAGGCACTACCTCCCTAACGCCGCGCATAAGGAGGAGCTCGCCCGGGAGATCGGGTTCACTTCGGTCGAGGAGCTCTTTTCGGACGTCCCCAGGGGAATGGTCAAAGAGTTCAACCTTCCCGAGGGAAAGAGCGAGTATGAGGTATTTCTTGAGCTCAGCGAAATTCTATCCAAAAACAAAACCGTCCTCGAGATGCCCAGCTTCCTCGGTGCGGGTACGTACTTCCACTACGTTCCGGCACACGTCAAGTACATCATAGAGAGGAGTGAATTTCTCACGTCCTACACTCCCTACCAGCCCGAGATAAGCCAGGGCATGCTCCAGGCTCTCTTTGAATACCAGAGCCTCATAGCCGAGCTTGTTGGTCTGCCGATCGTGAACTCCTCCATGTACGACTGGGGGACGGCTATGGCCGAAGCGGCTTTGATGAGTGCCAGGGTGACCCGAAAGAGCAAGTTCGTAGTCCCCAGGGCACTCAGCCCGGAGAAAAAGAGGGTTCTCGAAACCTATACTGCCGGGCCCGGACTCCGGATTGAGTACATCGACTGGAACGAAGGAGGGCAGGTCAGTATCGAAAAGCTCAAGGAAGTCGCTGATGGAGCCGCTGGCGTCTACGTCGAGATCCCCAACTTCTTCGGTCTTCTGGAGGAGAACATCAGGGAGATCGGCGAGATAGCCCATGATGCCGGGGCACTGTTTGTCGTCGGTGTCGACCCAACTATCCTCGGCATAGTTGAAGCACCCGGCGAGCTTGGAGCCGACATTGTCGTCGGAGAGGCCGCATACTTTGGAAGCCCGATGAACTTCGGTGGCCCCAGAGCCGGAATATTCGCCGTCAGAAATGACAGGAAGCTGATAAGGCAGATGCCAGGGAGGATAATCGGAATGACGAAAGACGCCGAGGGGAAGAAGGCCTTCGTCATGACCCTCCAGACCAGGGAGCAGCACATAAGACGCGCCAAGGCGACTTCGAACATCTGTTCAAACGAGGCCCTGGTGGCGGTTGCCGCGGCGATACACCTTGCGACCCTTGGCCCGAAGGGTCTCCGGGAGCTCGGAGAGGTCATCCTCAAGAACACCGCCTACCTCAAGAAGCGCCTGGGAGAGATCGCCGAGATTCCCTTCGAGGGGATTAATTTCAAGGACGTTCTTGTGAGGTTCGAAAAGCCCTACAGGGAGATACATGAGGCCCTTCTTGAGAGGAACATCCACGGCGGCTACTACGTAGGAGAGCACTTCCCGGAGCTGGGAGAGGGTGCTCTCTTTGCAGCCACAGAAACGACGAGAAAAGAGTGGGTCGATGCACTCATAGAGGCCCTAAAGGAGGTGGCCTGAATGTTCCGTCAGGCTAAGTGGAGCGAACCGCTCATCTTCGAGCTTTCCCGCGAGGGAAGGGTTGGCTACACCATGCCACAGCCCATTGAAGACGTCAGCGTCGAGATTCCCGAGAAGCTGAAAAGAAAGAGCTCGCTCAACCTCCCCGAGCTGAGCGAGCCTGAGGTGGTCAAGCACTACACGCGCCTGAGCGAGATGAACTACGGCGTCGATAACGGCATCTATCCCCTCGGCTCGTGCACCATGAAGTACAACCCCAAGATCAACGAGGAGATGGCCGGCCATCCGGGAGTGGCTTACATCCACCCCTACCAGGACGGGAGAACCGTCCAGGGAGCGCTCAAGATAATGTGGGAGCTGGAGGGGTGGCTCAAAGAGATAACCGGCATGGACCGCTTCACCCTCCAGCCAGCGGCCGGAGCTAACGGGGAGTTCACAGGGGTCATGATAATCCGCGCCTACCACCTCGACAGGGGGGACACCCAGAGGACGGAGATGCTCGTGCCGGATTCTGCCCACGGAACGAACCCCGCGAGTGCGGCAATGGCGGGCTTCAAGGTCGTCGAGATACCCTCCAACGAGAACGGAACCGTTGACCTTGAGGCTCTGGAGAACGCCGTGAGCGAGAGGACGGCAGGACTGATGCTGACAAACCCCAACACCCTCGGCATCTTCGAGGACGAGATACTGGAGATAGCGAAGATAGTCCACAAGGCCGGGGGACTTCTCTACTACGACGGGGCAAACCTCAACGCCGTCCTCGGAAAGGTGCGGCCTGGAGATATGGGCTTCGACGTCGTGCACCTCAACCTCCACAAGACATTCTCGACCCCGCACGGCGGAGGTGGTCCGGGAAGCGGGCCTGTTGGTGTTAAGGAATTCCTCAAGGACTACCTTCCTGTCCCTCTCGTCGGTTATGACGAAGAAAACGACCGCTACTACCTCGACTACAACGTGCCGAAGAGCATCGGCAAGGTCAAGGAGCTCTACGGCAACTTCGCCGTGATGGTGAGGGCCTTAACGTACCTCAAGATAATGGGGAGAGAGGGCCTCAGGGAGGTCAGCGAGATAGCGGTGCTCAACGCAAACTACCTCACCCAGAAGCTGAAGGGGACCAGGGGCTACGAGCTGCCCCACAAGGAGCTCAGGAAGCACGAGGTTGTGTTCAGCGCCGAGCCTATGAAGAAGGAGACGGGAGTCAGGGCCCTTGACGTGGCGAAGAGGCTCCTCGACTTCGGCCTCCATGCGCCGACCATCTACTTCCCGCTGATAGTGCACGAGGCGCTCATGATAGAGCCTACCGAAACTGTTAGCAGGGAGGAGCTCGACGCCTACGTCGATGCCCTGAAGAGGATAAGTGAGGAAGCCTACAGCAACCCAGAGGTCGTCAAGAGCGCTCCCCACAACACAGCAGTGAAGAGGGTGGACGATGTCCTGGCCGCCAAAAGACCAATAATAACCTGGCGCATGTACAGGGAGCTGAAAAAGAAGGGAGAGGTTGATATCTGATTTTTACATCTTTTCAAACTTTTACCTCCGGAATTTACTTATTTTTAAGCAGAAATCCTAATAAGTCTTAGGCGCCGAATAATATTTTGGTGCCCGAAAATGAAAGCGATAATGTGGAATGATGCTGGTTTTCTGCCGGAGAACGTCTCGGAGTACGAGGTCCCTATCAGGGGGTTTCTTCTAAAGGCCGGCAGACTCGTTGGCATTTATCTAAATGACGGTTTTCTGCCTGTGAGTGAGGAACTTCCCAGGGATCTAAACGAAGACATCCTTCGCGGCCGCGTTAAAAAACACCTTCTTGTGAGGGAGATAATTGAAAGCGGTCTCCGCTTGATAGAGGCCTACGTTCACGACGGTTATATGGCGTGGCTGGTTCATAGAACAGCCATACCAGAGAATGATTCGGGCTAGGCACATGGAGATGAACGCTGGAGCCCCGGGCGGGATTTGAACCCGCGACCGGCGGATTACAAGTCCGCCGCCCCGCCAGGCTAGGCTACCGGGGCACGGTTTTAAGAGCAACGGGGGCTAATATAAAGTTTTCTCTTGCACCAAGGCATCACCGTAAGTTTTATAAATCCCCCCTGTATTCCCTACATTGGGTCGTGCCGCCGTAGCTTAGTCGGTAGAGCGCCGGACTGTTAATCCGGCGGTCCCCGGTTCGAGTCCGGGCGGCGGCGCCATATCGTGGGCCCGTAGCTCAGCCTGGTCAGAGCGCGCGGCTCATAACCGCGTGGTCGGGGGTTCAAAGCCCCCCGGGCCCACCACAAGAAACTCTTCTAGCGAAAGTTTCGATCAAAAGCTGGCAGTACACCCAATCGGCCAAGCTTGATATCGTTTTTAGTTCTAAGGAGGCAGTGTCGGGCTGCAATGTCTGACGAGTCCCACAGTTTCCAGATCTCCTGCAATCAGGGAATAAAGTCTGGCCGCCAGCCAAAATAAGCCAATACATCCCCATGTTCTGGATTTAGAGCCCAGGTTATCCCCCATTTTTCTCAAAAAACTGACCAGATTTTGCCCATATTTTGAGCGAATATGACAACAAATTTCACCAAATGGGACACAATAACAAGTTATTCCACAGAACAACATCAAAACTCCAACGGATTTCAGGCGTTCGGCCATTTCCCGTTGAGTTCGAACCTCGAACCCGTGCTGACCATTTATAAGGCTTTCCCAGTAAAGGTGAACATAACAGTGCATCAGCGTAGATTTTCGGCATGGAAAACGGTTCTTAAACTTTTCGTAACCGATATAAACCCCTGCGGGCGAGTTATCACTCGAAAAGCTTATATACCGAAACCCGCAGGTGGGAGGTAGTGATAATCGTTCTTAAAAAATGTTAAGGGGGCAATTCTCGGTGGCGGCGAAAAAAGAATTTGATATATTCACTCACGAGCTGGTTCCTGAGCACAGAATACTCAGCGAGGAGGAGAAAGAGGAGCTCCTCAGGAGATACAGAATTAGGATTTCCCAGCTTCCGCAGATCAAGGCTTCAGACCCGGCTGTGGTGGCCCTGGGCGCAAAGCCCGGTGACGTTCTTGAGATTAAGAGAAAGAGCCCGACGGCGGGCTACTATTACTACTACCGCCTGGTGGTTGAGGACTGATTCTGCGAGGTGAGATTATGGCATCGAGAGGACCGACCGTTGTGGATGTTACTCCTGACGACCTCTGGCTCGTTATGGAGGCATACTGGAAGGAAAAGGGACTCGTCAGACAGCACCTTGATTCTTACAACGCCTTCATCGACTACGGGATGCAGAAGGTCATAGACGAGTTCGGCGGCATTAAGCCGGACATCCCCGATTTCGAGGTCAAGTTTGGAAAGGTTCGCCTCGGCGAGCCCGAGTTCCAGGAGGCCCAGGGACAGAGAAAGCCCCTCTACCCGATGGATGCGAGGATCAGAAACCTGACCTATTCTGCTCCACTGTATCTTGAACTCATTCCTGTCGTTAACGGCATCGCCCAGGAAGCTGTCGAGGTACGCATAGGCGAGCTTCCGATAATGCTCAAATCCAAGGCGTGCCGCCTCTACGGCCTCAGCGACGAGGAGCTTATAAAACTCGGCGAGGACCCGAAGGATCCGGGAGGATACTTCATCATCAACGGTTCCGAGAGGGTTATCGTCTCTATCGAAGACCTCGCCCCGAACAAGACCCTGGTTGAAAGGGACCAGAGGCAGAACAGGGTGATAGCCAAGTGCTTCTCCTACAGGCACGGATACAGGGCTTTAATCACTGTCGAAAGGAGAAAGGACGGAATCCTCTACGTCAACATTCCAAACGTTCCCAGGCCGGTTAAGTTCGTCTACGTTATGCGCGCCCTGGGTGTTCTCAGCGATAAGGAGATCGTCGAGGCGGTGAGCGACGACCCGCGCATACAGCAGGTTCTCTTCGACAACCTTGAGGACGCAAGCGACATAACCAGCCAGGAGGAGGCGCTCGACTACATAGGCAAGCTCGCCCTCCCAGGCCAGCCCAAGGAGTACAGACTCAGGAGGGCCCAGCACATCATAGACAACAACCTCCTGCCCCACATGGGCGTTGAGGAGAAGGACAGAAAGGCAAAGGCCTACTATCTCGGCATGATGGCCCTCAAGGTTCTGGAGCTTTCCCTCGGCCTCCGCGGTGAGGACGACAAGGACCACTACGCCAACAAGAGGCTCAAGCTGGCTGGAGACCTCCTCAGAGACCTCTTCCGCGTTGCCTTCGGCCAGCTCGTAAAGGACATGCAGTATCAGATGACAAAGACGTACCAGAGGAAGGGCGAGCGCTACACCTTCGAGAACATCCAGAGGTTCGTGAGAAACTCTATAAGGCCCGACGTGCTGAGCGAGAGGATTGAGCATGCCCTCGCTACCGGTGCCTGGCCAGGTGGTAGAACCGGTGTGAGCCAGCTCCTCGACAGGACCAACTACATGTCAACCCTCTCTCACCTCAGGCGCGTCACTTCTCCTCTGAGCAGGGATCAGCCCCACTTCGAGGCGCGTGATTTGCACGGAACCCACTGGGGCAGGATATGCCCAACGGAAACCCCGGAAGGTCCGAACTGTGGTCTCGTCAAGAACCTCGCTCTGATGGCCCAAATAACCACCGGAATCCCAGAGGAGGAGGCCAGGGAGTACCTCAACAGGCTCGGAGTTGTCCCAATAGAAGAGCAGAGGCCGAATCCAGACCTCTGGCGTGTCTACCTCAACGGTGTCCTCATCGGAACCGTTGAGGACGGAGAAAGCCTCGTGAACAGAATAAGAACCGACAGAAGAAGCGGAAGAATAAGCGACGCAATCAACGTTGCCCTCTACCAGGACGAGGAGGTCAAAGAGATATACATCAACAGTGACGATGGCCGTGTTAGGAGGCCCCTCATCATAGTCGAAAACGGACAGCCAAAGCTCACGAAAGAGCACATCGAGGGAATAAAGAACGGCACCCTCACCTGGAGCGACCTCGTCAAGATGGGGGTCATCGAGTACCTGGACGCTGAGGAAGAGGAGAACGCCTACGTGGCAACGTGGCCCTGGGAGGTCACCGAGGAACACACCCACCTTGAGCTGATGCCCGCGGCGATACTCGGTATTCCGGCCTCACTCGTCCCGTATCCGGAGCACAACGCCGCTCCAAGAAACACCTACGGTGCAGGTATGGCAAAGCAGAGCCTCGGTCTCGGCTGGGCCAACTTCCGTATAAGAGTCGATACGAGAGGTCACCTAATGCACTATCCGCAGGTTCCGCTCGTCAACTCGCGCATAATGAAGGCCGTCGGTTTTGAGGAGAGGCCCGCCGGTCAGAACTTCGTGGTCGCGGTTCTCAGCTACTCGGGATACAACATGGAAGATGCCGTCATCATGAACAAGGCATCGATAGAGCGCGGTCTTGCTCGCTCAACCTTCTTCAGAACATATGAAGCTGAGGAGAAGAGATACCTCGGCGGTCAGACTGACCGCTTTGAGGTCCCCGACCCGACGATACAGGGCTATCTCGGCGAGAAGTACTACAGGCATCTCGATGAGGACGGCATAATCTTCCCGGAGTCAAAGGTGGAAGGAAAGGATGTCCTCGTCGGAAGAACCTCCCCGCCGAGGTTCCTTGAGGAGCAGAGCGGTCTCGGAGGCATAATCCTCCAGGAGAGGCGTGAAACCAGCGTTGCCGTCAGACCGAGCGAGAAGGGCATCGTGGACAAGGTCATCATCACCGAGACCGGCGACGGAACCAAGCTCGTCAAGATAACCGTGAGGGATCTGCGCATCCCAGAGTTCGGAGACAAGTTCGCATCGAGGCACGGTCAGAAGGGTGTTATAGGTCTGATCGTCCCGCAGGAGGACATGCCCTGGACCGAGAGCGGAATCGTTCCCGATCTCATAGTCAACCCGCACGGTATCCCGAGCCGTATGACCGTCGGACAGCTCATCGAGGCAATCGGCGGAAAGGTTGCCTCGCTAAAGGGCAGACGCGTTGACGGCACTGCCTTCATCGGTGAGCCGGAGGAGAGACTCAGGAAGGAGCTTGAGGAGCTAGGGTTCAAGCACAGCGGAAGGGAGGTCATGTACGACGGCATAACAGGAAGGAGGCTTGAGGCCGACATCTTCGTCGGTGTCATCTACTACCAGAGGCTCCACCACATGGTGGCCGACAAAATGCACGCGAGGAGCAGGGGTCCCGTACAGGTTCTCACCAAGCAGCCGACCGAGGGTAGAGCCAGGGAAGGCGGTCTCAGGTTCGGTGAGATGGAGCGTGACGTCCTCATCGGCCACGGCGCCGCGATGCTGCTCATAGAGAGACTGCTGGAGGAAAGCGACAAGACCGAGGTCTGGGTCTGCGAGAGCTGCGGACACCTGGCACTTGAGGACAAGCGCCGCGGTAAAGTCTACTGCCCGGTCTGTGGAGAGGAAGAGAAGATAAGCAAGGTGGAGATGAGCTATGCCTTCAAGCTGCTGCTGGACGAGCTGAAGGCGATGGGAATAAGGCCGTCTCTCAACATAGTTGATAGGGTGTGATCGCCATGCAGTCGATGAAAAAGGTCATCGGAAGTATTGAGTTCGGAATCCTCTCACCTCAGGAAATCAGAAAGATGAGCGCGGCCGAGATAAGCGTCCCCGATACATACGACGATGACGGTTACCCCATCGAGGGCGGCCTCATGGACAAGAGGCTTGGTGTTATCGACCCGGGACTGCGCTGTGAGACCTGTGGTGCCCGCGCCGGAGACTGTCCCGGCCACTTCGGTCACGTTGAACTCGCCAGGCCGATAATCCACGTCGGCTTCGCCAAGACCATCCACAGGGTTCTGGAGAGCACCTGCCGCGAGTGCGGAAGGATAAAGCTCACCGACGAGGAGATAGAGGAGTACACCCACAAGTTCGAGGTCATGGGCGACAGGAAGAAGGCCAAGGACAGGCTCATCAAGGAGATACACAAGAAGGCCAAGGAGAGAATGGTCTGCCCGCACTGCGGCGCCCCGCAGTTCCCGATCAAGTTCGAGAGGCCGACCATCTACTGGGAGCTCAGGAAGGACGAGGAGGGCAACGAGTACAAGCACAGGATGATGCCGAGCGAGGTCAGGGACAGGCTTGAGAAGATACCCGACAAGGACCTCCATCTCCTCGGACTCCATCCCGAAAAGGCCCGCCCGGAGTGGATGGTTCTCACGGTTCTGCCCGTTCCGCCCGTTACCATGAGACCCTCCATCACCCTTGAGAGCGGTATCAGAGCGGAGGACGACCTCACCCACAAGCTCGTCGACATAATCCGTATCAACAACCGCCTCAAGTCCAACATCGAGGCTGGAGCCCCTCAGCTTATCATAGAAGACCTCTGGGACCTCCTCCAGTACCACGTCACCACCTACATCAACAACGAGACCTCCGGAATTCCGCCGGCCAAGCACAAGAGCGGGAGGCCGCTGAAGACCCTGGCGCAGAGGCTCAAGGGTAAGGAAGGACGCTTCCGTGGAAACCTCAGCGGTAAGCGTGTCAACTTCTCCGCCCGTACCGTCATCAGCCCCGACCCGATGATAAGCATCAACGAGGTTGGTGTCCCCATAGCTGTAGCCATGGAGCTCACCGTTCCGGAAAAGGTCACCGAGTTCAACTTCGAGAAGCTCAAGAGGATGGTCCTCAACGGGCCCGAGAAGTACCCGGGAGCCAACTACGTTATCGACCCGGAGGGCAGGAGAATCCGCCTCATGGAGAACAACCTTGAGATCATCGCCGAAAAGCTCGACCTCGGCTGGACCGTCGAGAGACACCTCCTCGATGGCGACATAGTCCTCTTCAACAGACAGCCCTCGCTTCACAGGATGTCCATCATGGCCCACCGCGTCAGGGTAATGCCCTACAAGACCTTCCGCCTCAACCTCGCCGTCTGCCCGCCCTACAACGCGGACTTCGACGGTGACGAGATGAACCTCCACGTCCCGCAGACGGAGGAGGCGCAGGCGGAAGCGAAGATACTCATGGAAGTTCAGAATCACATCATCTCACCGCGCTACGGCGGCCCGCTCATTGCCGGAATACAGGACCACATCTCCGGCGGCTACCTGCTCACACGTGAGGGAGCCTACTTCACCCGCTCAGAGGTCGAGCAGATGCTCATGTTTGCAGGCGTTGACGTGAAGGAGCTCCCCAAGCCGGACAAGATCGAGAACGGCGTTGAACTCTGGAGCGGAAAGACGATATTCTCACTCCTCCTGCCGGACGACCTCACCATCTGGTACCGCAACAAGCTCTGCGATGAGCCCGAGAGATGCGAGGCCATTGAAAAGCTCATCGAGGAGAAGCTCATCCCTGACGAGGAAGAGGTCAGGAAACTCGCCTACGACGGCTTCACCTACATACTCAATGGAAAGCTCCTGAGCGGTGCGATAGACAAGAAGGCCTACGGAAGGGAGGACGGAAAGCTCCTTGACCTCATAGTGAGGGAGTACGGTGTTGAGAGGGCGAGGCAGTTCCTCGACCAGGTCACCAAGCTGGCCATATGGGTCATAACCCACAAGGGCTTTACCACCGCGATAGACGACGAGGACCTTCCAAGCGAGGCTCTCGACAGGATCAAGGAGATAATCCGCGAGGCTGAGGAAAGGGTCAACAGGCTCATTGAGGCGTACAAGAACGGAGAGCTTGAGCCTTTGCCCGGTAAGACCCTCGAAGAGACGCTGGAGAGCAACATCATGGCCGTTCTCGCCGAGGCGCGTGACAACGCCGGTAAGGTCGCCGAGCGCTACCTCGGTATGAACAACCACGCCGTCATAATGGCAAAGACCGGGGCTAGGGGTAAGATGCTCAACATCACCCAGATGGCAGCGATGCTCGGCCAGCAGTCCATCCGTGGTAAAAGGCTCTACCGCGGCTACCGCGGAAGGGTTCTCACTCACTTCAAGCCAGATGACCTCGGGGCCAGGGCGAAGGGCTTCGTCACCAACTCCTACAAGAGCGGTCTCACGCCACAGGAATACTTCTTCCACGCCATGGGCGGACGTGAGGGACTCGTCGACACCGCGGTCAGGACAGCCCAGAGCGGTTACATGCAACGCAGGCTCATCAACGCGCTCCAGGACCTCAAGGTTGACTACGACGGAACGGTCAGGGATCCAACGGGAATCATCGTCCAGTTCAAGTACGGTGAGGACGGAATAGATCCCATGAAGAGCTGGGGAGGCAAGACCGTGGACGTTGATAGGGTCATTGTGAAAACCCTGCTCAAAGTGAGGGGGAGGGGGTGAGGTAAATGGTCGCCGCAAAAACCATCAAGAGCATGGTTGACAAGGCCGAGCTTCCCGACAACATCAAGGAAGAGCTCTACAGCAAGCTCATCGAGTACAACAAGAAGTACAAGCTCAAGAAGGCCGAGGTTCAGGCCATCATAGACGAGGCCGTCAAGGAGTACCAGAGGGCGCTCATAGAGCCGGGCGAGGCCATCGGGACCGTCGCGGCACAGTCCATCGGTGAGCCTTCAACGCAGATGACCCTCAACACCTTCCACTACGCGGGTGTCGCCGAGATTAACGTCACCCTCGGTCTGCCGAGGATCATCGAGATTGTCGACGCGAGAAAGAACCCCTCAACGCCGATCATGACCGTCTACCTCGACGAGAAGCACCGCTATGATAGGGAGAAGGCTCTGGAGGTCGCGAGGCGCATTGAGGGAACCACCCTGGAGAACCTTGCAAGGGAGACCAGCATAGACATCCTCAACTTCGAGTTCATAGTCGACATCGACCCGGAGAGGCTCGAAAAGGCCGGTCTCGACATGGAGAGAATCCAGAGGAAGCTGGAGAGCTCCTTCAAGAGCGCCGAATTTGAGGTTGACGGCTATACGGTCATAATGCGCCCCAAGAAGGTCGGCAAGCTCTCCGACCTGAGGAGACTTGCCGAAAAGGTTAAAAAGCACCGCCTTAAGGGTCTCTCGGGCGTCGGGAAGACCATCATAAGGAAGGAAGGCGACGAGTACGTCATCTACACCGAGGGTTCCAACTTCAAGCAGATCCTCAAGGTTCCGGGCGTTGACCCGACGAGAACCAGGACCAACAACATCCACGAGATCGCCGAGGTGCTCGGCATCGAGGCGGCGAGGAATGCAATCATCGAGGAAATCGTCAACACGATGCGCGAGCAGGGTCTTGAGGTCGACGTCAGGCACATCATGCTCGTCGCCGACATGATGACGCTCGACGGTGTGATACTGCCCATAGGCAGGCACGGTATAGTTGGGGAGAAGGCCAGCGTGCTTGCCAGGGCCGCCTTCGAGATCACCACCCAGCACCTCTTCGAGGCTGCTGAGAGGGGCGAAACCGATCCGCTCAATGGCGTCGTCGAGAACGTCCTTATTGGACAGCCCGTGCCCGTCGGTACGGGGATAGTCAAACTGGCAATGAATCTCCCCCTGAGACCGAAAAGGGAGTAGGGAGGTGTAGTTAATGGTTGACTTTGCATTCGAGCTTAGGAAGGCTGAGGAGACCGGAAAGATAATCATGGGTGCCAAGAAGGCCATACAGTACGCCAAGATGGGTGGAGCGAAGCTGATTATCGTCGCAAAGAACGCCAGGCCGGACATCAAGGAGGACATCGAGTACTACGCCAAGCTCAGCGGCATACCTGTTTACGAGTTTGAGGGTACCAGCGTCGAGCTCGGAACGCTCCTCGGAAGGCCGCACACTGTCTCGGCCCTCGCCGTGATAGACCCCGGTGAGAGCAGAATACTGGCTCTTGGGGGTAAGGAGTAATGCCGCTCAAGCTCAACACCGACCAGATCAAGTTCATAGCGCTCTTCGAGAGCATGACCGGAGCGACAGTGATGGACTGCCTCATAGACAGCAAGAGGAACAGGCTGATCTACGTCATCAAGAAGGGTGAGATGGGGCTGGCACTCGGAAAGAAAGGAGCCAACGTCAAGCGCGTTCAGAACATGCTCGGAAAGGACATAGAGCTTATCGAGCACTCAGACAACCCAGAAGAGTTCCTGAGGAACATTTATAAGAGCCTCGGGGTTAAGGTTAAAAAGGTTCACATCACTGAGAAGCGTGATGGTAAGAAGGTCGCCCTCCTGGACATCGGCCCGCGTGAAAAGCCGCGCGCCATCGGAAGGGGCGGCCAGAACATCAACTTCGTGAAAGAGTTGATGGAGAGACACCACGGCATCCACGATGTGATCATAATTTGAGGTGATGATCATGCCTGGAAAGAAGGCCCCGTATGGAGAGTTTGCCGGTAGAAAGCTCAAGCTCAAGAGGAAGAAGTTCCGCTGGAGCGACATTCGCTATAAGAGAAGAGTCCTCCGCCTTAAGGAGAAGAGCGACCCGCTTGAGGGAGCCCCGCAGGCCAAGGGAATCGTCCTTGAGAAGATAGCCGTCGAGGCAAAGCAGCCGAACTCGGCTATGCGTAAGGCAGTCAGGGTTCAGCTCATCAAGAACGGCAAGGTCGTTACCGCTTTCACGCCGGGTGACGGTGCGATAAACCACATCGACGAGCACGACGAGGTCATCATCGAGGGAATCGGCGGTCCTAAGGGCGGTTCTATGGGTGACATCCCCGGAATCAGGTACAAGGTCGTCAAGGTGAACCGTGTCAGCCTCAAGGAGCTCGTCAAGGGCAGGAAGGAGAAGCCGAGGAGGTGAAGTGAATGGCCAAGCCGCTTACAGAGAGGTTCTATCAGCCAAAGGAGCTCAAGGTCATGGGAAGGTGGAGCGTTGAGGATGTAACCGTCAACGACCCGTCACTCAGGCCCTACATCAACCTCGACGCCAGAATACTTCCGCACAGCCACGGAAGGCACGCCAAGAAGTCCTTCGGAAAGGCTAACGTTCACATCGTCGAGAGACTCATCAACAAGGTCATGCGCAGCGGTGCCAGCGGCCACAAGGTCGGCGGTCACTTCATGAGGCGTGAGCACCGCTCCCTCATGAGCAAGAAGATGAAGGCCTACGAGGTCGTCAAGGAGGCCTTCATGATCATCGAGCGCAGGACGAAGCAGAACCCGATACAGGTTCTTGTCAGGGCCATCGAGAACTCCGCCCCGAGGGAAGACACCACCACCATTGCTTTCGGCGGTATCAGGTACCACATGGCGGTTGACGTTTCCCCGCTCAGGAGGCTTGACATAGCCCTCAAGAACATCGCCCTCGGTGCTTCAGCAAAGTGCTACAGGAACAAGACCAGCTACGCCCAGGCCCTTGCGGAGGAAATAATCGCCGCCGCCAACAGGGACCCGAAGAGCTTCGCCTACAGCAAGAAGGAAGAGATCGAGAGGATCGCCCAGTCCTCGCGCTGAGGGCTGGAGGTTTTTCTCCTTCATTTCCGCTTTTCTCAAAGTTTCTCGAAAATTGAAAGATCAGTGAGAGAGGGCTTTTCCGAGCCACTTGGCGAGCGCCACGATCGTCAGTATCGGGGGCATTCCCGGGGCCTTTGGAAGGGCGCTGGCGTCACAGACGTGGAGGTTCCTGACCTTCGTCTCAAGGTAGCCGTCCACCACCGTCCCTATCGTGGCGGTCCCTCCAACGTGGGCACCCTGTGGTTTTGAGACAAAGATGGAACCCGGCTCCGCACCCATCTCCTCGAGTATCTCCCTGGCTACCGAAGAGCCATCATCGAGCCTTTTCTGGTCGTCATGGGTTATCCTTTTTGAGACGCTACCGTCGGGGTAAACTTCCCCACTGGAGTCGTCTGCGGTCTTGACCATTATGCCGACGAGCTTATCAGTCGGGACCATGAACCCCTTTCTTCCGGCTTCCATGAATCTGACGGTTCTGTTGGTGTTCAGGTAGGGCGAGAGTATAAAACCCCTCTCGTCGTGGAACTCGTGGTTGACGAGCGGCATTGAGGGTTCCCTGGCCTGGTGCATGTCATCTATAAGGCCGTAGACGTTGACGAACACGTCGATAAAGAGGCCCTTTCCCGCGCATTCAATCCCAGAGTTCTGGAGTATTACGGGGGTTGCCAGCGCCCCTGCGGCGAGTATGACCGTGTCAGCGGTTATCTCCACGTACCCGTCTTTACCACGTCCCCGAACTCCCGCGGCTTTCCCGCCCCTCACGATGACCTCCTCCACTGGGGTCTCGTAAAGAACTTCCGCCCCCATCTCAAGTGCATCGTTCAGGTAATCCAGGGCCGTCCATTTTGCACCCTGAAAACAGCCGAAGGTGCACTGGGCACACTGAGTGCATTTCGAGAAGTCGAGGAACTTTGGCATGGGATCCATTCTGTAACCGAGGCTGGAACATGCTTCCCTCATACTACGCGACGCCTCGGACAGGAGACGCTCAGGGGTTGGGGATATCCCCATCTCCCCCTCTGCCTCCCTGAACTCGCCCTCCAGATCAATGCCTAGGTCCTTGAACTCCTCCTGGAGGCACCGCATCCCGTTGGCACACGAAACGACGGTAGAGCCGCCGGCCATTATCGTCCTCCACAGGATAACCCCCTCCCTGGAAGCCCTCGGAGTTTTGTACCCGGTGGTGTCAAAGTACCTGAGGGAGTCCCTGAAAGTCCCCACGTGTTCTTCGTACTTCCCAGCCTCAACGATTAGAACGTCCTTTCCAGCTTTGCTTAACTCTCTCGCAACGGTGGCACCTCCGGCGCCAGAACCGACAACTAGGTACTCAGTACGCTTTTTCATAAAACCATCTCCACGGAGAGATCGATTGAAGAAGGGTTATTCTCGCTTCGTAATAGGAACCCAAAGTATATATGGGTTTGGATTCACATTTAAGCCCTCTGGTTCCAGTTTACAAGTTACGAGATTGGGTTCTCGTATGCGGGGATACGAACGGGGCGCGAGGTTTTTAAGCCCTTATAGGTAAGACAAAATCGGTGAAAGTAAGATGGTTACCGTAAAAGTTTCCTCAAAGGGCCAGATAGTTTTACCAAAGCCCATCCGCGAGAAGTTTGGCATTAAGCCCGGCGACGAGGTTGAGATACTCGACTTTGGGGACGAGATAGTTATAGTCCCCGTGAAAAGGGATGTCGAGCTTATGGGGATTCTGAAATTTGACAAGCCCCTCAAAGAGATCATGAGGGAAGTGAGGGAGGAGGAACGGGAACTGGAGGGCAGGAAATGGAGAGGGTAGTGCTAGACAGCTACGCTATCCTTACCTACCTCCTCCATGGAAGGGGTGCGGAGAGGGTCAGGTCTATGTTCGATGAAGCGGGAAAAGGCAGGCTGGAACTCTACATGAACGTCGTCAATCTCGGCGAGGTCTACTACATAATAGCCCGCAGGAAAGACCTTGATACCGCGGACTTTATAGTGGCAAACCTGAAAAGGAAGCCCATACTCTTCGTCCCCGTTGATGAGAGGCTCTCCCTTATAGCCGGCAGGATAAAGGCCTTTTACAGGCTCAGCTACGCCGATGCCTTTGCCGTTGCCACTGCCATAGACCTCAACGCAACCCTTCTAACCGGAGATGAAGAGTTCAGGAGCGTCGAGGATCGGGTGAAGATCGAGTGGCTTTGAGTTCATCATCGTTTTTCGGGTCTTCTATACAGCCAAAAGGAGAACGCCTAGGCCTATCATATCTTACCGCGCCTGTCATAGGTGTGTGCAGTCCTTTCCATTTTCATCCCCCAATCAGGTGGTTGAGATATATTTGGTGGGCACTTACAGGACTGGTAGTGCTATAGCTTAGACATGGACGAAAACAACTCGATATAAAACTCCAAGAAGCCAGAATGAAAGAAGCAATCGCCAAGGGCGTCGAAATCGGAATGAAGAATGCAAAAGAGGGCTAACCCTTCTCATCAATCCTTTCAAACGGATTGTAAATTCTAAGCCCTTCGATACCCTTGAAGTCTCCAACGTTCCTTGTTACGAGGGTGTAGCCGTATCTCAGGGCAGTGGCCGCTATTACTGCATCCGGGAGCTTTATGCTTTTCCTTCTCCTCAACTCAATCGCAAGCTCAGCGATATCGCCGGTTAGGGGGATTACGTGGGCGAAGCTTATGAACTCCTTTGACTTTTCAAAGCCCTCTGGAGTGTGCCCTTTCCAGCCGAGGAACTCAATCTTCGTGATTATTGAGATGTTGAAGCTCTTCTTCAGGATTTCCTCTATCTTGGGTATCTCCTCTTCCGGAATTGTATCGGCGAGGTAGTATATGAGGATGTTGGTGTCTATCAGAAACCCCTCTCCCATTCCGACCTCAGCTCCTGGAGGCTCTTTTCGAGGTCTTTTCTTCCCTTGTAAATCCCCCTGTACTTTGAAGGCTCGAAGAATTCAGCCTTTATCCTCTCCCAGAGTTCCGGGGGTATGATGACGCCTTTGATCTTCCCGTGTTCGTCGTAGATGTACTCCACATCCTCCATACTCACACCTGAAGTGGTTTTGCCCTTCGCGTATTTAACTCTTCCCCCAGTGTTATACCCTCCGGTAGGAGGGAAATCTATAAATACCCGGAGGGAGGAAGGAAATGGGGCGCAGAGTAGCAGAGCTTCAGAAGGAATTGGAAGGAGGTAAGGATATAAGCTTTATAATATCAACCATAATCGGGGCCGGTATATTGTCATTGCTCCAGTTCTTTGCGTTTGATTTGCGCAACATCTCTCTCGTTGGATGGATCGCAGTTTTCACAGGCGTGATTGTAATTCTTGCCGGAACCATGGCATTGATATCATCTGCGTATAAAGTCCAAGCAGACCCTCAAAAGTTTGTAGATGCCTACAAGTGGGACTATCCCCAGAAGAAGGAACTCGAAATCCTAGAACTAGCATACAAAGAAGCTCATAAATACCAAAATGAAGCGTTCAAAGATGCCCTTTTCACTTGGTTAGGCTTCGGTTTTTATCTCGGACTTCTTGGAATAGGTTTCTCCACTGGTGGTTTGATAATCAAAAATGGATCATATTTTTGGACAATTTTCGGCATAAGCTCAATAGCCTCTTTCGTCGGCTTTGTCCTCACTATCGTCTCATACCTCCGCAAGCGCTCCATCGAGAAGGCCCTCTTCGCAATCCAGCTCAAGAAGAGTGACAAGGCGGAACTTTCAATCAAGCTTTGAGTTTTTGTTTTTATATCAAACTCCTCCCCACCATATTTCCCGGCTTCTCAACCCCGAAGAAGCTCAGAACCGTCGGAGCTATGTCCATCAGGCTCGGCTCTTTAAGTTCAACCTTTTCAAACCCCCACAGTATGAGCGGAACCTTCACAACCGGCTCGTTCATTGAGCCGTGCATTCCCTTAACCCAGTGGCTGACACCTTTAATTCCTTTGCACATCCTGTGGGAGCAGAACCAGTATCCCGGCTTGGCCGAGACTATCAGTTCACCGCTGTTTGGGTTATCGAGGTGAGGAAGTTCATCGCGGAAGAACACTGCCCCAACGCCGGGTGCTTTTCTCAAAACCTCAAAGGCATCCTCCACTTCGTTTGGGTTCTTCAGATAGACGTGGACGCCCCCGCCAGAGGAAACGCGGAGAGTTTCTATTCCGTGCTTCCGCAGATAGGTTCTGAGGTTCACCCAGGTGTGAACAGCTTCCTGCCCGTGGTCGGCAAAGATGATGAATGCGTACTCGCCCTTCAGCCTCTCCCATAGGGTTCTGACGGCAGTATCGACGGTTTCCACCGCTTTTAAGGCTCCCTCGCTTAGCGGCCCGTAATCGTGGCTCATGCCGTCTATGGATGCGAAGTGGACGAGGAGTAAATCGGGCTTGCATTCCTCGTAGAGGTACAGGGCGGAGTTTAGAACCCACAGATCCTTCCGCCAGTCCCTCCCATGCTGCCTGTACATCTTGTCGCCCGCGAAGAAGGGCGGGAAGATTCTAACGTCGGTGCCGCTGAAGGGAGGCATGGTGTAGCCGCTCACTGCGGCAGTTCGGACTCCCCTCTCCCGAAGGATGTCCACTACCGTCGGGGCTTTTATGACCTTGTG
Organism: Thermococcus coalescens; assembly: GCF_055392585.1. Lineage (NCBI taxonomy): Archaea > Methanobacteriati > Methanobacteriota > Thermococci > Thermococcales > Thermococcaceae > Thermococcus > Thermococcus coalescens. The sequence continues at coordinate 1,896,109 of NZ_AP043764.1, read as the reverse complement.
GGGGTTGAACGCCACCTCATAGTCGTAGAAGTTCACCTTTCTGTCGGCCAGCCTGTCGTAGTAGCCGTTCTCGACGACGCCGTGGTCTTTCGGCCACACCCCCGTCATCACGGTGGTGTGAACCAGGTCGGTCAGCGTCGGGAAGATTGAATCCACTACCTCAAACTCCCCGTTCTCGGCGAGCTCGCTCAGGAAGGGCATGTGCTTGAGGTTGTAGATTCCATTCCCGTCGAGGCTGATCAGGGCGAGCTTTTTCCTCATAGTTCAAACCCCAAAAGTGAGCATATCCTCTTGCTTATTTCCTTTTTGAGGATTGGACCTATCTCTCCGAGTTCACCAATGAGGACATCCTTTTGGACTGTGGCTATTTTTGTAAGCCTAACGAACGATGAAACTTTGAGGCCAGTCAAGTGGAATTCCGGGTGAGATTTTTCGATGAGGATGTCTGTACTTGGATTGTAATGTTCAATCCGTGAGGAAATGAAGGTAAGGGTAACATCATCCCGGTCTTCAAACAACACAAGGGCGGGGCGAAGTTTAGTTCCCTTTAAGCTCGTAAACGGAAACGGCACGAGAACTATCTTCCCTTTCATCTGTATCTCACCTTAAGGTCATCCTCCGAATATATGTCCGGTTCGTTCTCAAGGAATTCCCTCAGGGATTCCTCCGAAAGCTTCATAATGGCGTAGCTCTCTTCCCGCTCAAGTAGCTCACCCAGGAGCCTTTCTATATTCTCAAGTTTCTTTTCGATCTTCACAAGCTCTCTAACAAGGTCAACCCCCTCCACGCTATCACCTCCAACCGGTGTCGGCCTGACATGCAGTCATCACACCTCAGTGGGATGGAGTGCTCGTCATCCACCTGAATTCTCTCTGCCGAGGCGGTATATATTCCTTCCGAGCCATTCATCCAAAGTTTTCTGCCTCGCGAGGGTTCCCAGGATGTAGCTCCTCGCAAGGTACTTCTCAAACGGATGCTCCAGGCGCCTCTTAATGGCCTCAAGGGCCTCGTTGAGGGTCTCGAAGCGGCCTATGAGGTTGCCCATGGCCTTCTTCACGCCAAGGCGAATCTGCCAGACGCCAACGGGGGCGTAGTACTCCGGTGTAACTTCCCTGAACACGACTGCCCTCGCCTGCCTCCTTCTTCCCCGGAGCGCTTCGAGGACGCTCAGCCTCGCCGCGTGGTATGCCCCGGCGGTTTCTTTAACGTACTCCTTCCTCCCCCGGAAGTCCTCGTAGTCGTGGATCACGCTCGGCTCGCTGGCACCGAAGAGTGATCCTTTAAGCCAGACCTCAAGCAGCTCAAAGGCGTAAGTTTCGGGCATCAGCAGGACTGCATACCTGTTCCCAAGGAAGCGGTAGAAATAAACTTCATAGTCGTTTATCTCGGGGTAGTGGAGGATTTCGCGCCTCAGATTCCTGCCTATCGTGTCTTGGACGGCGGTTATGCTCCAGCGCGTTGGCACTAGCTTTTTATCAACGCCGAGAAGCCCCGCCGAGAGGAGTCGTATGATGTAGTACTCGTCGAAGCCCCAGTTGTAGAGGCGCATTATGGCCGTCTCTGCCTTAAGCTCGTCGCTCACCACGTAGTCAGTCCTGCGGGGGATTTTCGGATTCTCGGTCAGCTCAAAGTCAAGGAGTTCCGCCTTAGGCCCTATTGGTGGGGCGAACTCGCTTGGGAGAACCTTAAGGACGGGCTTCCTCTTGAGTAGTATCTCGCTGTCGACCGGCCTTATTGACATCGCCAGCTCCTGAACCTCACCCAAAATCCGGCCGCTCCTCCTTACGTGGATATCCGCCTTTGTTTCACCCATCACAAGGAGGGAGCGGTAGTAGAGGATGTCCTTTATCGTCTTGTCCTCCCATTTGAGTGGATTGTCGAGGTGACTTGTGTTCCCCTCGATGGGGGGCACGAGAGGCCCTATTCGAACCCTGGGATAGCCGTACTCGCCGACGAAGATGCTGGGGGGAGAAGAGCCGAAGAGGTGGCGCTTGTTCAGTCTCTGCTCAACGGTGCGGGCTACCCTGAACCTCTCGAGAATCGGACAGGTAGGCCTCCCACAGAGGAGCTTTCTGCCCTTGCATACTGCACAGAGTTTCGAGTTAAAGGGTGGGGCACTCATTGGAGATAGGTACGGGGGAGGGTATTTATGGTTTGCCGATGGCGACAAAGTTCCAAAAAACTTAAAAACCCTCCTCGGCTCATATAACCTGGGCACTGGAGTGCCGCGGTAGCCTAGCCTGGTAGGGCGCCGGCCTGCTAAGCCGGTGGGCGTTGCCCACAGGGGTTCAAATCCCCTCCGCGGCGCCAGCATCTTTCTTCGGGTCAAACGCCGGGATAGCCTAGAGGCGAGGCGAGGGACTGCAGATCCCTTCCACCCGGGTTCAAATCCCGGTCCCGGCTCCACAATTCTACAAACTTCGCCTACGCGACGTTGAAGCTCCGCTTCAACGCACGGGACGATAGTCCCGTTGAGTTTGAGCAAGGTTTGCATGTCCCTTTTGAAGATTCTCAGTTATAAAAGGGGTTACTCCCTCATTGGAGAGTTTTGTGGGTTTCACTGCAAGAATAACGCCCGAAGGGCGTTAAAGGGTGCGAAACAGGTTTCAATTCCCTGTGTTTTTGATTTAACCTCGCTTTGGACGTGTAATCTTAGAGGGACATGCGAACACATTCTGACCAGTCCCAGCGGAAGTTTATTTTTGATCAAACTTTGCTCTGCAAAGTTTGCTTGCTTCGCAAAGCGTTGACGGAAAGAGGGCGTGCTCTTCTAAAAATCGGATTTTAAGGGGTTACTCCCTACAACAATAGCTACAAAACTTTGATAGAACTTTGCACTAGCAGAGCTTGCTGGCCTCAGGAGTGGTGGCCCTCCGCACCGCTCGGTGCCGGGCCAACCGCTCAGCCCGAAGGGAGTGCAAGCACATCGGCCAGTGGAATTTATAAAGGCCTCAAAGATATGCCTTTCGGTGGTGGGAGATGATCAGGGTAAAGGTCCTTGGAAGGGGAATAGAAAAGGAGATCGAGTGGCGGAATGGCATGAGGGTCGCCGATGTCCTCCGCGAAGTGGGCTTCAACACCGAGAGCGCCATAGCAAAGCTCAACGGGAGGGTCGCGTTGGAGGACGAGAATGTCAAAGATGAAGACTACGTGGAGGTCATCCCGGTCGTTTCTGGGGGGTAAAAACGGTTTGTTCCTCCAGCTTGTCATCAATTTTGTAAAACTTAGTTATGATCTCGAAAGTGTTATATACTACTTCTGACAATTATATTGTGATAACGTCTTTGGGGGGGGCGAATGCGGAAGTGGGTGGGAATGCTCCTCCTTGGGCTTCTCCTCCTGAGCGGCTTCCAGACAGTCAAAGCGGGAGCAACACAAACCCCCAACCAAACCCGGCCAGCCTGCCAAGACTGCTCGTGCATAGACGTTAACACCCTCCTAAACCAGCTTGAAGAAAACATCACGAACCTGACCCACACCATCGACCAAAGGAAGTCAAAACTCGAAAAGCTTTACGAAAAATGGAACACCACTAAAAACACGAGCATTCTCTTCGAAATTGTGAAGCTAAAAGATGAGATTAGACTCCTCACCAACGAGTTAAAATACCTCGAACGTCAAAAGCTCAGCCTCCAACTCGTTCAGAAATATACTGTAGAAACTCCCTACGGGAGAAAAGTCCTGAACTACAAACTGCCCTCTGAGAGCACAATCGTCCAAGAACACGTTAAAAAAGTCCACCCAGTGAGGACTGATGTTGACCTAGCCTGGTTCATAGCATACTACAGGCAGGCGGCGGAGCTGACGTTCACAGAAGTCGTTCAAACGGACATGCGGATGAGGGAACTGCTCAAGAAAGTTGAAGCCGGGAACTACACCGAAGAAACCATCAACGAGATATTCACCCTGCTGGACAAAAGAGAAAAACTCTGGAGGGAAATCTACAAGTTTGCCGAGAAGAAGGAGAAACTGCAAACCCTGAAAACACTCAAAGAAACCGGACGAAAACAAACGCTAATAGGAGCGGCTACCGGAGTAGAACCGCTGGCAATAACCACTGGAATTGCAGGAGGAGAAAGTTGCTATAGCATATTTTGCAACGTGAATCATGGTTACAAGGATCCATTGCCCGGAGTAGATGACCCCAAATACGCGGATTCAGCCCCATTAGTGCACTACAGTTCATTTTATCCAGCTGTAGTGTGGGTTGGGATTTATCAAAGTAGCGAACCTAACGTGCGTTACTTTTGGGGACAATATTGCACTTACGAGTTCCCACAAACAGGTACAGACTTTAGGAAATATTGGGATAAGGCTGTGGAGATACATCCAGGGAGCCAATTCCAAGACTTTGGCTCAATACAGATAAAGCTCTTTTATAATGGCTGGGCATACAATCCCAATGAAGGCAACGAGCTACAGGAGAGCAACATAATCTGGCAAGTCGAATGCAACAAATACGGATGCTGGGTTGTCACCAACTACCTAAAACCTCTCTCGGATCCAGACGCTCCTTATTATACTGACAAGTATTACAAGCTTTATGTGAATAAATACTGGCTTGGATGCTGTAAGTATGGAGATGTTGGGAGTTCCTGCAAGTGGGCAAACAATCACTGCGGAGGATGCTTTGCACCAGATCAAGCTAGATCCCAAAATTTCGTTATATGTACCAAAGAAGAATACGGAGACCAATGTGGACGAACAACAGTGGTACTGTTTGATAACGGATAGCTTTGGAGGATGATGAGATGAAAGCCAGAAAAGGACTTTTCATTTTGCTGACAGTTGTTATTCTATTTGTCTTCTTTTTACCCAAAGGCTTACTTATCCCAACAAAGGCAGATGGGGCATCTTTTGAGGATAATCGCGTATCAACAAGTTGCCCATTCAGGATTCACGCAACCTATATACCCGCTAATTTCTCATATGTTTTCAAAATTTTTGTAAACAACACGTCCGTCGCCAATTACACGCTACCCGGAATGAACAAAGGTCACATCTGCACCCCGGAGGGAGTTCTATTATATGCGTATTTCCTTGAAGGGGGCAGAGGAAAAACTTCTATGATCTTTCTTGACTACAACCTGAGCATAAAATGGTGGCGGCCCGCCTCGGGATACCCACTCAGATACACCCGGGATGGTCTTATTATCGTTAGCTCTGCCCCGTTTGGCTCCGGAGGAGAGTCCTGCGCATACCTCATGAACGTATCCACGGGAGAAACGACATTTAGATTTTGTCCAGACGTTTTAGGAGCCCATATCTCCGACGTCAGAATTATTGGAGACAAGGCTTACGTGACCGTTGGATGGCCAGATAGGGGGTGGTCTTCCCTCAAGACTAAATTGATCCTCTATGTCGTGGAAGGGAAGAAAGTTAAGAGGAAAACAATTACGGGCATCAACGGTGAGGGCCTTGGAATCAGGGCGCTCGTAGATGCCGACGATGAGCATGTTGCAGTGGCGTATTATCTCAAAAATGAGAAAGGCGATGAAAAGAACGGGGTCTGCGTTTACACGGCAGGCCATTTAATCAAAATTGCCTGCAAGAGCTTCAATGAGCGGCCGTATGACGTTAAACTCGATGGAAACGTAGTTTACATCAAAACGTGGAATGGGGTAAAGGCCTACAGAATAATCGGTCCTTGAAAATCTCAAAGAGGGAGAAAGCGTCAGGAACCCAGCCTCTTCCTCATGAAGGCCTCGAAGTTGTCCATGGCCTCCTCAAGGACATCAACCGGCGGCAGGAAGACCGCCCTGAAGTGCCATTTCCCGGCAATTCCAAAGCCCGAGCCGTGGACGAAGAGGACGTGGGCCTCGTGAAGGGCATCGAGAACGAACTCCTTGTCGTTCTTCCACTTGGAACGCTCCTCTATCTTGGGGAAGATGTAGAACGCTCCCTGGGGCTTCACGGTGCTTATCCCCGGAATCTCGTTGAGGCGTTTGTAGATGTAGTCCCTCCTCTCCCTGAGCTTGGCCATGTACTCCTCGAGGTAGTCCATCGGACCGGTGAGACCGGCTATTGCCGCGAACTGGGCCGGAGTGTTGGGACACAGCCTTATCCTGGCCATTTTGTCTATTGCCTCCCTTATCTCGGCGAGCTTGTTTTCCGGATCGACGTAGTAGAAGTAGCCGAGGCGCCAGCCGGTGGCGAAGTATACCTTTGACATGCCGTTCATAACGATAACAGGAACGTCCTTCGTGAGGGAGCCCGGAGAGACGTGTTTTCCTTCGTAGGTCATGAGGTCGTATATCTCGTCGCTTATGACGGGCAGGTCGTACTCACCGGCAAGGTCGAGTATCTCCTTAATCGTCTTCTTCTCGTAGAGCGCCCCCGTTGGGTTGTTCGGGTTGATGACCGCTATGGCCTTCGTCCTCTCGTCTATTTTCTTCCTCATATCGTCGATGTCGGGCTGCCAGCCGTTCTCCTCTACGGTAAGGTACTCGTTGGCAATGCCGCCGTAGAACTTGACGAGACCAGTGTATGGCGGATAGCTGGGACTCGGGACAAGGATGTTGTCCCCCGGGTTGAGGAGGGCGCCGAATATGAACTGCAGCGCCTCGGTAACGGCCGCGGTAACGCGGACGTCGTCGGGGGTTATATCAACGCCGTTCTTCTTCCTCTCGCGCTCCACTATCGCCTCCCTCAGCTCGGGGATTCCCTCGCTCGGTCCGTAGTAGTTGTGACCATCCTGGATGGCCCTGCAGTACGCGTCCCTCATGTGCTTCGGCGGCTGAAAGTCATATTTGCCCGGATCGCCAATGTTGAGCCTGATGACCTTTATCCCCTTCTTTTCAAGCTCCCTCGCCGGGAGAACAACGTCCCTTATGGCGTATTCGATGCCCATGGCCCTTTCGGATGCGCGAATCATGTGAACCACCATTTGAATGATGAATGGTTGTCGTAAAAAACCTTTGCCCGCATAGGTTTAAAAGGGCGTGAGTGTAACGGGTTACGGGCGATGACGACTAGCAAGCATGCTGAAAGCTCACGAATGATGACGTGAACACCCACCGAGCCCTTCGATACGTTTATTAACCTTCAGAGGGAGGTTTTTACATGAACATCTTTGTCCCACTAATCGCCGGTGTTCTCATCGGCTACGTTCTTCGCCGGAGGGGACGTAAGGTAAACGCCGACCTTCCAATGAGCGCCGCACTTCTGCTCCTGATATTTTTCATGGGTGTGGAAGCGGGGAAGGTCAGAATAGATGCCCTGTGGCTCCTCAGTTCGTCCATAGTATTCGCCGCCCTGACCATAATCGGCAGCCTCGGGATCGCTCTCATCGTGGGGGGTAGGGGATGAGGTTTCTGATTTACGTTCTGCTCGCTCTGACTGCGGGCATACTCACGGGGCACTTCTATGCCCCAGAATTCGGCAACCTCTATGAAATCATGCTCTACCTGCTGATACTTATAATAGGAATTGACCTCGGTCAGAGCTTTCGCCTGGGAGAGATTAAGAAGTTGGGGAGGCTGGCCATAAAACTGCCCCTCGGTACCCTCCTGGGCTCTCTCCTGGGTGGCCTCGTCGCTTCCCTGCTCCTGGGAATAGAGCTCAAGTGGGGGCTCGCGATAGCCGCCGGCTGTGGCTGGTACAGTCTCACCGGGCCGCTGATCGCCCAGTATTCAGCGGTCTACGGCACCCTCGGATTCCTTGCCAACCTGACAAGGGAGATATTCACCGTTCTCCTCTACCCCGTCGCTATTGGAAGAATGCGGAAGGAGCTGGCGGTTTCCATGGGCGGGGCGACAACGATGGATACGACCCTGCCCATAATGACGAAGTTCGGGGGCAGCGAGGTTGCGCTGATAGCCTTCGTTCACGGCTTCGTGCTCACGGCACTTGTACCGTTTGTGGTTCCGTTCATACTACAGTTCTGACCAATAACCTTTTAAGTTCAAACGTTTTAGGTTCTATCGACAAACCTCCGGGGTGATAAAGATGGCTGAGGTCGAACTCGTTTTCAAGGTTCTGAAGGAGGCCGGAAAGCCTCTCAAGAGCAAGGAAATAGCCGAGCTCGCTGGAATCGACAAAAAAGAGGTTGACAAGGCTATCAAGATCCTCAAAAAGGAGGGCAAAATCATCTCGCCGAAACGCTGCTACTATGCCCCGGCAGAGTGAGAGTACTTCTCGCTGAGCTTTTTGAGGACGGCCTCGTGCTGTTCCTCGTTTCTCTTTATCTCCTTGACGAGCTCCCTCACGACCGGGTGGAAGGCCCTCCGGGACAGTCTGTCGTAGAGCTCCAGCATGTCCCTCTCCAGCTCAAGGTATCGTCCAAGAAGCTCCCCCACCTTTCCATCCCCGTTCTCAGGCAGGACAACCTCCGTCGGAAAGTCTTTCAGGTACTCCTCGATTATCTCCTCAGGAGGAACCCTGGCCCCCATTGCGCCGAACCCCAGCGGCATCACGACCGTGGGCAGGCCAGGAATGAGAGCCACTTCACCAGCACTCTCCCCAGTTCCATACTCCTCCACCAGTCTCACGGAATCGTGATATGCCCTTTCAAGTGCCTCCATCAGATGTCTGTGGAAGGCCGCATCTATGGCCATCCTCATTATGAGGGCCCTCAGGTCGGCATACTCTGGATCCCTTAGCTTCTTAAGGAGCTTCCTGTACTCCCTCTCTGCCTTTTCCTCCAGCCTCTTCAGCTCCTCAACCGTGGTTATCATCCTCTCCATGGCCCCCACCCCCGGAGCAGTTTAATAACATTTAGTTATTTAAAAATTTTGGTTCAAAACGCAAAAACTTTTTTAAAGCCTCACCCCTACCGATGCCTGCAGGCACTATCATGCCTCACGGCTCGGGGGTCTCCGAGGCTGGGGCGAGTAGGAACCCACCGGGCCTCTGTGTGGAGGTGAGAGAATGAAGTACCCGAAGCAGATAAGGACTTACTGCCCCTACTGTAAGAAGCACACGATCCACAAGGTCGAGAAGGTCAAGAAGAGGCCGAGGAGCGAGCTCAGCCAGGGCCAGAGGCGCTTCAGGAGGATCATGAAGGGTTACCGCGGTTTCCCGAGGCCGAACCCGGCCGGAAGGGAGAAGCCGGTCAAGAAGCTCGACCTCCGCTTCAGGTGCACCGTCTGCGGCAAGGCCCACACCAGGGGACAGGGCTTCCGCGTGAAGAAGTTCGAGCTGGTGGAGGTGTGAAGCATGGCTCTCCCGAAGAACCTCATCCCGATGCCGAGGAGCAGGTTCCTCCGCGTCAAGTGCATCGACTGCGGCAACGAGCAGATCGTCTTCAGCAACCCGGCAACCACCGTTAGGTGCCTCGTCTGCGGTGCAACGCTCGTCGAGCCGACCGGTGGAAAGGGTGTCATCAAGGCCAAGATACTTGAGGTTCTTGAGTGAACCCTCCCTTTCCCCTAATTTTGCCTTCTGCTAAACTTTAAAAACATCTTTTCGTAAGTTACTCAGGCAGAGAAAATTTTGAGGTGGTTAAAATGCCGAGGAAAGCCAAGGAGTATCCCGAAGAGGGAGAGTTTGTGGTCGCGACTGTCAAGAGCATTCACCCTTACGGTGCGTTCCTCAAGCTCGACGAGTACCCGGGCAAGGAGGGGTTCATGCACATAAGCGAGGTTGCCTCGACGTGGGTCAAGAACATCAGGGACTTCGTCAAGGAGGGACAGAAGATAGTCGCCAAGGTCATACGCGTTGACCCGAGCAAGGGGCACATAGACCTGAGCCTCAAGAGGGTGAACCAGCAGCAGAGGAAGGCCAAGCTCCAGGAGTACAAGCGCGCCCAGAAGGCGGAGAACCTTCTCAAGATAGCGGCCGAGAAGATAGGGAAGGATTTCGAAACGGCATGGAGGGAGGTATGGGTTCCCCTTGAGGAGGAGTACGGAGAGGTGTACGCCGCCTTTGAGGATGCCGCTCAAAACGGGATGGAAGTCCTTGAAGACCTCATAAGCGAGGAGTGGATTGAGGCACTCAGGCCGATCATAGAGGCCTACGTCGAGATACCCACGGTTACCATCGATGCTGAGTTCGAGATAACCGTTCCCAGCCCCAACGGAGTCGAGATCATCAAGGAAGCCCTCATCAGGGCGCGCGACAGGGCCAACGAGGAGAAGGAGATAGAAGTCAAGTTCTCCTACCAGGGAGCGCCGAGGTACAGGATAGACATCACCGCCCCGGACTACTACAAGGCCGAGGAGGTTCTTGAGGACATAGCGGAGGAGATACTGCGCGTTATAAAGGAAGCCGGCGGCGAGGCGACCCTGATCAGGAAGGAGAAGCGCATCAAGAAGATAAAGAGGAGAGGGGCATGAGGTTCCGCATAAAGAAATGCCCCGAGTGCGGGCGCTACACCCTCAAGGAAACCTGTCCTGTCTGTGGAGCTAAAACCAAGGTAGCTCATCCGCCGCGCTTCTCGCCGGAAGACCCGTACGGCGAGTACAGGAGAAGGCTGAAGCGCGAGCAGCTGGGCATAGCAGGGAGGGAGTGATATGAAGGAGTCAGTTATCCACGTCTATGAGAGGCCCGAACTCAGAGACCCTGTCTTCATAGAGGGTCTCCCGGGCATAGGCCTAGTCGGAAAGCTCGCCGCGGAGCACCTCATCCAGGAGCTTCAAGCCGTCAAGTTCGCAGACCTATACTCCCCGCACTTCATGCATCAGGTCCTCATAAAGAGGAACTCCGTCGTTGAGCTCATGAAGAACGAGTTCTACTACTGGAAGAACCCGGACGAGAACGGCAGGGACATCATAATCATCACCGGCGACCAGCAGGTTCCACCAACGGACAGCCCCGGCCACTTTGAAGTCGTCGGAAAGATGCTGGACTTCGTGAGCGAGTTCGGCGTCCGCGAGATAATCACGATGGGCGGCTACCAGGTGCCCGAGCTCCAGGGGGAGCCGAGGGTTTTAGCGGCGGTGAGCCACGAGGAGCTGGTTGAGTACTACCAGAGAAAGCTTGAAGGATGCAGCGTTGAGGTTATCTGGCGCGAGGACGAAGGAGGAGCGATAGTCGGTGCGGCAGGTCTTCTGCTGGGAATGGGCAAGCTCCGTTCGATGTACGGGGTAAGCCTCCTCGGCGAGAGCCTTGGCTACATCGTGGATGCCAAGGCCGCAAAGTCCGTCCTCCTGGCGGTGACCAAAATCCTCGGTCTTGAGCTCGACATGACTGCACTTGAGGAGCGCGCCAGGGAGACGGAGGAAATACTTAGAAAGGTTCAGGAGATGCAGAGGGCCATGCTGGAGCAGCAGATGCCTCCCACCCCGGAGGAAGAGGACAGAGGCTACCTCTGAGTCCTGCCCTTTTCTTTTCTGACTGGATTTACTGGCAATCGCCGTTTCAAACCTTTGGTTGATAATACGCAGTTTGAAAAACACTTTTATTTCGTGCTACTCTTCTTATGACTGATGACACCAAAAGACTCATGGAGGTGTTTGAGTTGCACATACCAGATGGACTGCTGAGCACGCCGGTGATAGTAGTCACCTACGCGATAACGATAGCCGGAATAGCCTACGCAGTCAAAAAGCTCAGAGACTTCCCGGAGGAGAAGATACCGCTCCTCGGACTCTTCGCGGCAGGAATCTTCGCGGCGCAGATGGTCAACTTCCCGATAATAGGGGGCGTCAGTGGACATCTTCTCGGTGCGACTCTGGTTGCCATAATGCTCGGGCCCTACGCGGCAGTGATAGTCATGACCGCGGTTCTGCTGATACAGACGCTCCTCTTCGGTGACGGTGGAATAACCGCAATAGGGGCCAACATCCTTAACATGGGGCTGATCGGGGCCTTCATCGGCTACGGAGTCTACACAAAGCTCAAGGGCCTCAACGAGACCCTCGCAATGGGTTTTGCCGCATGGCTCTCAGTTGTTCTCGGGGCGACCCTAGCGGCGGTTGAGATAGGCCTCAGCCACAGCCTTCCGTTCCTCAAGGTGCTCACCCTGATGGCCGGCTACCACTCGATAATCGGAATCGGTGAGGCGATACTCACCGTCCTGATAGTCTATGCCGTAAGGGCAAAGCTTCCATCGATTGAGGGGGTGCCTGCATGAGGACGGTTTTCAAGGGCTTGATAATTATAGCCGTCGCCCTGGCTATAGTGCTGCCCCTCGCGTCGAGCAACCCCGACGGGCTGGAGGCAACGATGAAAAAGGTCGGCCTTGAGGAGAACCCGGTCTATCATGCTCCCCTCGATTACGGCGAAACCTGGGGCCAGAGCGTGGTCATGGGCCTGCTCGGGATCACCCTGGCCTTCGGGGTCGGCTACGGCCTGGCAAAGCTCGCCAGGGGTGCCTGAGGTGTACCTGCCCTTCATTTTCCTTTATGCAATTGGAGCCGTGACGAGAAGGAGCCTGATGGAGTTGGCCTATTTTGGACTCCTTTTCCTGGCGGTCACCCTCATCATGAGACCAAAGAGGGGCGTTTTCAAAAAGCTCGGCTTTCTCCTCGGCTTCGAGGGCCTCCTGTTCGTCATGGGCCTATTTAACCCGGGGAGGCCGCTCCTGGAGACGCCCCTTGGCCCGATAACCCACGAGGGAGTGTACTCGTTCTTCACCCTGCTCGGCAAGGCTTTCCTCTCCGCCGGAACGGCCGTGGTCGTGACCAGCACGGTGGGGTTCTCAAGGATACTCGCCGAGATGGAAGCGCTGAGGTTTCCCCGGATACTCACCCTTACCCTGGCCTTCACCTACCGCTACCTTGACCTCTTTGCGGACGAGGCTATTAGGATGAAGCGCGCCCTGGACTCAAGGGCCTTTGGCGTGGGGAGGAGGGAGTACTACAGGAAGCTCGGCTCCCTCATAGGCGAGGTTTTCGTCAGGGCATACCTCAGGAACGGGAGGATATACCGGGCCATGCTCGCCAGGGGCTTCGGCGAGTTTCCCAGCCTGGAAGAGCCGAGACCCAACGTCCAGACGGCGATGCTGGCCCTGCTCGCATTGGGGGGTCTGCTGGTATGATAGAGCTGAAAGACGTTTACTTCTCATACTCAGGCAGGGATGTGCTCAGGGGGATAACCCTCACGATTAAGAGGGGAGAGCTGTTCGGGTTCCTCGGGCCTAACGGTGCGGGGAAGAGCACCCTCATGCTCCACCTCAACGGGATACTCAGGCCAAAGAAGGGCAGAGTCATTGTGGACGGCCTTGACCCGGCAAAAAATCCGAGGGAAGTTCGGAGAAAGGTCGGAATAGTCTTTCAGGACCCCAACGACCAGCTCTTTTCACCGACAGTGTTTGAGGATGTGGCCTTCGGCCCCTACAACCTGGGTCTCCGCGGTGAGGAGCTGAGGGAGCACGTTCTGTGGGCGCTTGAAAGGGTGGGGATGCTCGAATACGCAGAGAGGGAAACCAGGGAGCTCAGCTTTGGTGAGAAGAAGAGAATAGCGATAGCCACGGTTCTCGCCATGGAGCCGGAGGTTATAGCCTTCGACGAGCCCTTCGCCAACCTCGACTTCAGGGGCAAGAAGATCATGCGGAACCTGATAACCGAGCTGAGAGCCGAGGGGAAGACGGTGATACTGGCCTCCCACGAGGCGGACTACCTGGCCCTGTGCGACAGGATAGCCTTGATGGACGGGGGAAGAATAGTCACCGTCGGAACCCCCGAGGAGATACTCGGAAACCCCAACCTTCTGAGGGAACACAACCTCGACGTCCCGCCGCTGGCCGAGCTTTTCCTGGGCCTCGGCCTTCCAATTCCGAAAAGCGTGGAGGAGGGAAAGGGACTGCTGGAAGAGTGGAAGGTGAGCGGATTTAACCAGAGTTATTGACTTTTTTATGTTTAAAGTTAAGTCCTTAAAACAGCCAGATTGTCATAAACTTTAAAAATACTACTTGCTTTTGTTATTATGGTGACTGCAATGAGTAGGTTATTAAAGACGCTCTGGATACTAATCTTAACAGCACTTTTAATAGGAACAGCCGTATCTGCGGAATGGATTCCGCCAAAGGACGGGATGAGAGTAGTCCTGACCGATGAGAACGGAAAGATGCTGAGGGGATTCTCGGGAGACTATGAGATTCAGGTTCAGATTGACGTTGCCACACCCTCCGGCATTAAGACCATTGGCCACTACAGAATCAAGCGCTCGGGACTTTGGAAGTTCGACATTACCAGAAGCGTTGTGAAAGTGGAAAATATCAAAAGGTTCTTCCCACAAATAAGCGAGGAAAAGCGCTATGGAGTCAGGGTTTCAGTCTGGGTTGTAGACAGGGAAAACGGCGCTCTCTACCGGGGAATTGGCTCAACCCTTCTCTCGGCTGAAGACTTGGATGGAACCCGCAAGAGGGTCGCGGTTGCGGTTCTCGAAAAAGAACCCCTCCCAAAACCCGCCCGTGAGGGAGGGTACTCCTATGTATGGAAGGTGGCGGATGACTCCTGGGAAGCGAAGGACTACGTCAAGGTCCCCCTGCTCATTATCGACAACAGGAACGGGAAGGGAAGGCTCCAGGGCTCGGTGTCCTTGGAGGCATCGTACAAGACGGAGTTTTCAGCGACCCTTGCCTATGGAACTGACTTAGAGAAGAAGTTCGGAAGTGGTGATCCAGTAAAAGTGCTCTCCTCTTCAGTGGACATATACGGAAAGAAATGGGTTCCAGTTGAGGGCAATTATTACTTTGGGGATATAGTAGATGTCCCCAAAGGGAGGATGGGCTACATCTACATCTGGGCCAAACCCTACTACAGACACGAAAAGGAGTATATCTGTGCTGGCGGCATGGGTGCTTACGGCTGCAGTGAAACGGGCAGAGAGAGAATAGACGTCGGCATCTACGATGTGAAAGCAAGTAAAGGAGTCAACGGATACATAATAGACGGCGGCGCATCCGTTGAGAGTCCCGATTTTGATTGGATCTTCTTTAAATTTACCAAAGAGGCCCTGAGATATCCACTTGGAGAGAACAAAGGAATAACCTTAAAATACCTTCTGAAGGGCACCAGCGGAAGCTGTGGCGTCAAGTTCGGCATAGGGATCCCCGTTGGGGCCATTGCCGTCGCATTTGGAGCGCCAGCTCCCGTAGCTGGACTCACGGCGTCGCTCCAGTACGAGAAAGCGGGCAGTATCTCGATAGATGGGACAGTAAAAGAAAATGGGCCCTCAATCATGCTTAGTGCTTTCAAAAGCTCCCAAAAATACAGGTTCAAAACGGGCTGGTTCAGCTCCTGCTCGGTGGAAATCCCGATAGGCTTTTATATAAAGAGCGGCTGAAATCTTTTCCCCTTTCCTTTTGCAGGCACACAGAAAAATAGGGATAAGGAAACTTCAGCCCTTAAGCACTTCCTCAAGCAATTTCAAACCCAGCTTAAGGTACTCTTCAGCTTTCTCCTCGCTCTTCGCCTCGCTGAAGACCCTGATTATCGGCTCCGTCCCGCTGGCCCTCACGAGAACCCAGCCGTCGTTGAAGAGGATTTTAGTCCCGTCGGTCGTGTCTGTTTTGTAGCCCTTTGATTCCGCCAGCTCAGCGACCTTGGCAACCACCGCCTTCCTGTCGCCATCTACCTTTCTCTTCGTCTTGAACTGGTAGTACTTCGGCAGTTCATCGATCAGCTCGCTGAACTTCTTGCCGGATTTGGCGAAGATCTCGACTATCTTGGCTGTTGTCATCGCCCCATCCCTGCCGAGGACGAAGTCCGGGAAGATAACGCCGCCGTTCTCCTCTCCACCTATCGTCCCGTTGTGCTCGAGAAGAGCACGGGCGACGATGAGATCGCCGACTTTGGTTCTCATTACTTCCGCGTTGTTCCTCTCCGCTATATCGTCGAGAAGGTTGGAGGTGGCTATGGTGGTGACGAGCAGCCCGCCGCCGTTCTCCCTCAGAACGGCATCGGCAACCAGAGCGAAGGTCTTGTCTCCCTGTATGAAGCGCCCGTTCTCGTCTATGAAGACGGCTCTATCTGCATCCCCGTCCTGGGCAACCCCGAAGTCCGCACCAATGGCCTTCACGATCTCCATGAAGCCCTTCAGGTTCTCCTCGTTCGGCTCCGGGTTTCTGGCAGGGAAGTGGCCGTCCGGATGGGCGTTGACGCTGACCACCTTGCAGCCGAGTTCCCGGAGCAGGTATGGCAGGGTGAGCGAGCCGGCGCCGTTGGAGGTGTCGACGACTACGAAGGGCTTCCTCTTCTTTATGGCCTCAACGTCAACCCTGACCTTTATCGCCTCGATGTATGGCCTGATGGTGTCCTCCTTCCTGACATTGCCTATCTCGTCCCACCTAGCCCTGTCGAAGTCTTCTTTAAAGAAAATATCCTCAACTACCGCTTCCCTCTCCTTCTTCAGCCCCATTCCGTTGGGTTCAAGCAGCTTTATGCCGTTGTATTCGGGTGGATTGTGGCTCGCCGTTATCACGGCGCCGCCGTCGGCCTTGAAGTGCGCCGTCGCGAACTGTATCGCTGGAGTCGGGGCGATTCCAACGTCTATGACGTTGCAGCCGACGCTGAGGAGCCCGCTTACCAGTGCATCCTTGAGCATCTTCCCGCTAACCCTCGTGTCCCTGCCGACCACGACGAGCGGTCTTTTTCTGCCTTCCCTCTTGAGCATCGTTCCGAAGGCCATGCCCATCCGGAGTGCAAATTCTGGGGTTATCATCTCGTTCGCTATTCCCCTGACGCCGAAGGTACCGAACAGCCTTCCCATTGCAATCACCTCACATTAGAGCACTGGCAAAGTTGATTATCATCATCACGAAGATGTAGAGCCCGTAGACGAACGCTCCAGCCTGAATCAGCGAGACGAGTATCTTCAGCGGCTTCCACCTGCCCGAGAGCAGGGGCACGGGTATGCCTATCAGTATCGCGGCGAACAGGTAAATCACCGCGTTCTTTATGGCCGAATAGTCCACGGGTATGTTTATCTGGGGGTAGGTTATGGTGACCTCCTGGCCCTGAACGGTGAAGGTTATGTCGGCGTTCTGAAGCCCCACGACGATTATGTAGGACATTATCAGCACAAAGAGCAGCGTGGGCAGGAGGCTGAGCGAAAGGGAAGATATGGAGCTGCTGAACCGCTCCCATTCATCCCCGCAGTTCTTGGCACTCTTCTGCTTCTTCTCATCCTCAGCCATTATCACTCCCTCCCGAAATCGTCCTCAAAACGAACTATATCGTCCTCATCCAGATACTCCCCGATCTGGGTTTCAATGACCTCAAGAACCACCTTACCGGGGTTCTCAAGTCTGTGGACGACACCAGCGGGTATGAAGGTGCTCTCTCCCGGCCGGAGAAGTATCTCCTTCTCCCCGACGCGAACCTTTGCGGTGCCTCTGACGACAACCCAGTGCTCAGAGCGGTGATAGTGCATCTGAAGGGAGAGCTTCTTGCCCGGGAGAACTGTCAGGCGCTTTATCTTGTAGCGGTCTCCCTCCTCCAGAACGGTGTAGCTTCCCCATGGCCTGTAGGCTGTCCTGTGAACCATGACACGCTCGTCGTTCATCTCCTTAAGGCGTTTGTAAACCTCCTTTACCCTCTGCCCCTCCCCGCGGTGGGCGACGAGGAGGGCATCGTCCGTGTCTATGATTATGAGGTCCTCGACCCCGACCGTCGCTGTTAGACGGCTCGTCATGACGAGGTTGTTGCGGGAGTTAACGCCGACGTGATAGCCCTTCCTGCCTCCCACCTTGACGGCGTTCCCGCTCTCGTCCTTCTCCATTACCTCGTAGATGGCGTCAAAGCTGCCCAGGTCGTTCCAGTAGACATTGAGAGGAACCACAGCAGCCCTCTCCGTCTTCTCCATGACCCCGTAGTCAACCGACAGCTCCGGGACAAGCTCGTAGGCTTTCTCGATGCTCTCCGCCTTCTCAAAGGCCTCGTAGACACCAGGGGCGTGCCTCTTCACTTCCTCGGTGAAAACCCCCGTGTC
Organism: Thermococcus coalescens; assembly: GCF_055392585.1. Taxonomy (NCBI): domain Archaea; kingdom Methanobacteriati; phylum Methanobacteriota; class Thermococci; order Thermococcales; family Thermococcaceae; genus Thermococcus; species Thermococcus coalescens. The sequence goes on along the minus strand of NZ_AP043764.1, from coordinate 1,878,295 downwards.
GAACATAAACATACCGCTGTTCCAGTAGTAGCCGTTCTCAACGTAGCGCTTAGCCGTCTCAAGATCCGGCTTCTCCTTGAACTCCGCCACCAGGTAGCCGCCCTCAAGCTTCTCCCCGGGTTTTATGTAGCCGTAGCCGGTGTGGGGCCTGGTCGGCTTTATCCCGAAGGTCACCAGGTAGTCCCTGGCAAGTTTCTCCGCGTTTCTAAATGCCTTTACGTAGTTCTCGTTGGCGTCTATCAGATGATCCGATGGGAGCACAGCTACCACTGAATCTCCAAAGGCTTCCTCGATCCTCTTTATCCCCCAGAATATCGCGGGCAGGGTGTTCTTTCCCCTCGGCTCAAGGAGGATGTTGTTCTCCGGAAGCTCAAGGCCCAGCTCCCTCAGGTCATCGAGAACGCGGAACCGGTATATATCGTTGGTGACCACAAAAATCTCGTCCGGTTTGGAAAACGCAAGGGCCCGCTGGACGGTCTTTTGGAAGAGGGAGTACTCGTCGAACATCCTTATGAACTGCTTGGGCATCAGCTCCCTGCTGAGAGGCCACAGCCTCGTTCCCTTCCCGCCGGCGAGAATCAGAGTCTTCATAACACCACCTCCAGTAGTTCGTCGATCGAGCTTATATTTTTAGCCCTCCGATGCCTGAGGGCCCCCACGAGGAAGGCATGATCGACAACGTCGAGGAGGGGGAAATCGTTTTCCCCATCACCCACAGCGTAGCTTTCCACCCTCCCAAGGCGGGAGTACAGCTTCAGCAGTTCCACGGCGGCACGCCCCTTATCTGTGTTCCCGGTCACGCCGATGAACCTGCTGCCCCGCGATACCCTGAGACCCCTTTCGGAGAGCAGCTCCTCGAAGCCCGGTCTTTCCCATGCAAATATCGTCTCGCTGTAGTCCCGTTTCATTGCAAGCCCCGCCAGATTTTCGGGCAGACCTGTGAAGGCCATGACGTCATCGAGCGTGCAGTTTCCGTAGTACCTGAGGCCGTATTCGGGCGCCAGGGGGTCAAGGATGCGTTTGATACGGTCGTACTTTTCCCCCAGTTCAATGAAAATGTACCTGCCGCGCCTCACCCCTGGAACGTCAAAGGGGAAGTAGCCCTCCGGGATCACGACGGCACTCCCGTTCTCGACTATGAAAGGACCATCAAGCCCCCAGGCCTTTCTGTAGTACTCCTGCTCCGCGAAGGTCTTCGATGAGTTGAGCACGACCTCGAAACCCCCGTTGATAAGGGACTTGAGGACTGGCCTAACCGGCTCGGGGGAGTAGTCGTCACCGAGCAGGGTTCTGTCTATGTCCAGGAAGATAACCTTCATTCTCACACCTCAAAGCGCAGGAGCGTTTCAGCGTTGTCTTCGAGGGTCTTCATCCACTGATTCGCGTTTATGTTCTCGATGGGGGGCATGATTCTTGGCTTCGGCGGCTCCTCATTCTCGCCGATGAGGCCGTGGAGACGCAGTTCCTGGAGGATTCTCCGCTTGAGGCTCTCTGTGGCAAGTTTGGAGTGATAGATTGCCCCAAGGGAGCTTAGGATCATGTTCCTGACGTGCTCCTTCCCCTTGTCTTCATGGAGGTGGGGGTTGAGGGTCTCTATCTGGAAGACCTCAACTCCCTGGTCATAGACGTCCGTGTGGGGGTCGCTGCCCCACCTGCCGAAGGTCTCAAAGAGGTACACCAGTTCGAAGGGCTCTATCGAGTATCCGGTCGAAAACGGCATAATCTCAGCCAGTTTCAGGGTCATCGCATGCTCCCCAGCGTTCCCCGTGACTATGATGTTGGTCTCAAAGTTGGTCGCCACGCCGAAGAGGGCGTTCATATAGCGGTTGGTTATCTCGCTCACACGCCCCCACTTCTTGAAGTAGAGCCCCCTGGTGCTGACCTTTGGCTTATGCCTCCAGCTCAGACGAACCATCGCATACTCAGTCTCGCTCATCAAAAAACCGGCCGCGTAGTCCTTCACATACTCGTTGACCGAACCTGGGATGTAGTTGTCGGCGTCGATAAAGCCCACGTATTTGGCGCCGATTGCCTTAGCGATGAGTATTCCGATGAGCATCCCCTCACCCTTGCCGCTTCTCACGGCACCGTTTTCATTGAGAACGTCGGTGTATCCCGCCTCTCTGAATGCTGCAGCAATGCCGCTGTCCTTCTGATGAACCATTATTATCCGAGACCAGGTCAGGTTGTAGAAGTGCTTGACCAGGTCAACCTCCTGCTTGAAGAGGTTGGGCCCCTCCCTCCTGCTGTTGGAGACTATTATTATCGGGCACTGGTGGGGTATCGCCTTCAGAACCCCGTCGACTAACTGGAGCTTCTCGTTTTTCATCGGAACCACTATGGCCATGTCCTCAAGTATGCCGTAGATGTCCTCCCTGGGCACATTGGTGACGGTAAAGCTCCCCACGTCTCGCGTCTGAGTGTCCAGCTTGATGACCTTCTGAACCTCGTAAATCTCAACTGCCCCAAACAGCTCCTTGTAAACCGGAGCCTCCAAAAGCAAATCGATCACCCCACTATAATTTTCGAAGATGAAAATGAAATACCGTAAAAAATTTTGGGAGCGCAAAATAAAAAGGTTTGTTTTACGGACGCAGTGCAAACTCTCCGACGAAGGCCGAGCTCGATATGGTGTCGCCGATTCCGACGGTTGACTTGGGCTTCGCGACTATCTTGGTAGGCACAAAGGCGAGCTGGTAGCCATTCACGTCAGCGATGCCCTTCTCCATACCGTACTTCTCCTTAAGAACCCCCTCCACGGCTTTTGCCCTCTCGTTCACTGGGACGTCCATGGCCTTGACCACGTCGTCTATGGAACGGACGTCACCGAGCTTTGCCTTGGCTGCCGCAGCCAAAGCCGCAAAGAGCAGCGCGTCTCTGATGAACTCGCCCTTATAAGCCGTGAGAGCCAGGTAGTATCCGTAGGTGTGGAAGTGTATCCTCCTGACGCCGGTTTTTTCGGCAAGTTTGAGCATCGCCTCCGTAACCGCAACTGGATCGACCGGGTCGTGGGCAAGGAGCTTTTCGGCAAGGGCTTTCTCACCGAGGATTTCCATTATCGAGGCCAGCTCGACCTCGTTCAGCCCCACGCTCCAGAACTTTCCGAGGAGATCAACGAGGGCTTTCCTGACGGTTCTGTCTGCGGTGAAGGCGAACTCAAGGTGGACTGGGGTGTTCTTATCGTTGAGGATTTCAAGGTGTCCCCTGAGAGCTTCAACGGGCTCACGATAGTTCTTCCTAGTGAGTGCCTGCAGGCCGCTTATTACGGCCAGCTCGGACTCCGAGGCGATCTCCCCAAAGTGCTCGTGGAACTCCGGCCTTATATAGACGTTCGGGTTGTAGTCGTCGGCAGAGCCTATGAAGCGGTTCTCCCTCGGTGCCTCGAAGTCGAAAACCCTGAACCCGCGCGGAAACTCGTAGATGTAGTGGATGCAGTTCTCCTCGTCCCCGGCGAAGTCCCTCGGATGGACGAGCCTGAGCTTTCCACCCTCAGCTTTGGGGACGTAAATCGGACCGTCCTTGAAGAGCTCCGCCTGGAGCCTTGAAAGCTGGGGGACGTGGGCTATGACCGGAACGTTGTAAACGCCCCCAAGGAGGTTGGCCATTATCCCCACCTGGCCGCCCATCCTCAGCTCCTCCCAGCCCCACTGCTTCATGTAGAACCTGACGTTGCAGCTCTCCACGAAAAGCTCCGCGGCCTTGCCCCGGCGAACGCTCCATAGAATTCCGCCAAAGAGGTGCTCAAGGGAGGTTATCTTCTCCGGGAGTTCGTCCGAGTATCTCAGAACCTCATCTGCCCCAACGTACCGTACCCGCCGTTCCAGATCCTTGGAGTCAAGGTACTTTACCGCGTCGATGTTCGTGTTGTAGGCGAGAAGAACCCCTCCAACCTTCCCGATGTTCCCGCGGACTTTATCAAAGGCCGATGAGTAGAGAGCGTCCCAGGACATTGTATCACCGGGAGTGATGTAACCATAGGAAGTTAATAAGGGTTGCGGTGAGAAAAGGAAAATTAAAGGCTCACTCCTTCCATCTCGGGTTGTCCACAACCTTGACTTCGCCGTTCTCCTCAACGACCAGCTTGGAGAAGCCCTTCTCCGCTATGCTCCCGTAGTCGTGGCCGGCATCGGCGGGATAAATCGCCAGGAAGATGAACGGCTCATCGCCCGTATTGACGGTCCTGTGGGCCCAGTATGGTGGAACGTAGACTACCGTCCCCGGGCCCATCTCTATCCACTCGGCCCTCCCCTTGGGGGTCTGGAGGAGCATCCCGCCCTTTCCCTTGATGCCGTAGTATATCTCCGCCCTGTCCGCCTTGGAGTGGTAGTGTCCCTTGGTGAAGAAGAACTCCTTTCCGACCCTGCCCGGGTGGAGGACGGTGGTTGCGAAGTTGAGGTCTCCGTCCTTCTCTTCCTGCTCGACGGCATAGACCTCATAGACGACCGGGTTTTCCTTGAGGAGCTCGCTGTATGCCTCTTCATCGAGGAAGTAGCCCTTCAAGTCGCTCAGCCTTCTGACGAGCTTTTTGGCGCCGGGAATAACGCCGGTTTCGAGGTCAATATCAACACCAAGCGGGTTCTTGTACTCCATGGGAAACCACCGTGATAGAAGTGAGGGCGGGCCTATTTAACCTTTCCCTTCTATATCACCGGAAGTGTTACACCAGCCTGAAGAGGAGGTAGGCAACACCGATGGACACTGCCCAGGCTCCTGCGTTCCAGCGGACGACCTTCGAGCCATCCAGCGGAGGGAACGGGAGCAGGTTGAAGAACGCCAGCCACAGGTTGACGGTTGCCGTCGTCCTGAAAACCCACCAGAGGGACGTGAACGGAGGGGCAGTTCTCAAAAGGATCAGGGCGACAATGCCAACGGCTATGTTGGTCAGGGGGCCAGCGAGGGCTATCTTCCCGAAGGCTTCCCTGGAGTCGACGGCGTAGGGGGCATAAACCTGAACAGCGCCTAGGGCGGCGAATATCCACGTCGTCCCGGTGAGGAGACGGGTAGTTATGCCAACGAGGAGAGCGAGGAGCGTGCCCGTTTCCCAGCGTTTGTAGTAGGCCCTGTAGCCGTAGTGCCTCGCCACCTGCCTGTGGGCGAGCTCGTGGAAGAGAAAAGCCGTCAGAACCGCCACGGCCGCGTAGGGGAGGGAGCGGGGGTCAAAGTTGGAAAACAGCAGAGTGAGGACTAGAAAAGAAATCAGCAGATCTTCGATCTCCCCCCTTCCTGCACCCCAGGGCCTATTCACAGCGCGCCAGGGTTCGTAGTTCATCAGAACGCCCCGCGGGGAGAATTCACTTGCCCTTCACTTCAATCTTCTTGCCGATTACAAGCTCCGCCGCCTTAACGGCCGCACCGCCGCTCCCGACGGCTATTCTCACCTGATCCTCCGGAACGTAAACGACTATCCTGTCCTCAAGCTCCTCGATTTCAAGAATCTTGACGTTGAGCATTTTTTCGAGCCTGTCCTTCATGGTGGATCCCCAAGAATGCTGTGGCGGTTCCAAATATAAAAGTAACGAATCAATCGAAGTCCCAGATGGTTCTCCCCTTGTAGAACATCATGACGTAGCCGCAGTTCCTGCAGATGACTATCTTCACCTTGTGGGCAGTGAACCCCCATTTGCTGTCTATCTTGCCCTCCTCAACCTTAAAATCCGTCCCGCCACAGAGCGGACATACCAGACGCCTTCTTTCCATCATACCACCCCCGCAGTCGGGTAGGGCGAGAGGAGCTTCCCCTCCCCTGCCCTGTCGAGAAGGTGCTCTATCCCCGGCTTGTGGCCGAGGCCAACGACGGCTATGACCCTCGGCCTCTTAACCCCCCGGAGCTTGAGGTTCTCGACTATTGAGATGAGATTCCTCGCCATGACCTCGTTGCGCTCCTCCACCAGGACGCGGTAGAGGTAGGGGTAGCGCCTCCGGAACTGAACCATCATAACCCTGTACTCGGCCATGGGGTCTGAAGCCTGACCACCCCCAACGGGAAGGAAGAGGCCCAGCGCTTCCAGGGCCATGAGGAGCTTTTCCCTCCCCGGTGCGGCGAGGATTTTTGAGAGTATGAGGCTTATGTTCTCGTCTATGAGGTAGAGGGGGACGCCGAGGGTCTGAGCGGCGTTTATGGCGGCTTTCATTTCCTCCCCCGGCTTCATCCCGAACTCCTCTCCGAGCTTTTCCTCGACCTTGGCCAAAGCGTAGTTTATCAGCCCCTTCCTGCCGAAGCGCAGCGATTCCTCCAGAGTCAGCCGCCGGTTCTCGTTCATGGCCAGAAAGCGCGCCCTGTCAAGTTCTACCGCAACGGCATGGGGCCTTTCAGTGAGTATCGTCCTGATTACCTCTTCCCTGCTCTTTGGCGAAACGTGCATCGTGCCTATGAGCTTGACGTAGCGAAGATAGCTCATCTCCCCTCCTCCAGAAGGTTTCTCACGCTGAATTCACCGGATTTAAACGTTAGAAGGTCGAAGTCCCTCGGAACCATGAAATCCACTCCAAAATCCCGGCATATCCGCGAGGACTCGTCCAGATATTCATCATACGTGTAGCGGAAGGCCCTGTGGAAGAGGGCGAGGAGCTTAACCTTGGCCTTTTTAGCGACCTCACATGCCTCCTCCACCGTCGAGTGATAGCTATCACCCCTGTGGGCGGGGTTCAGGTAGGTCGCCTCGTGGATCAGCAGGTCTGCCCCCTCCGCAAAGAGCCTCACCCTTTCGCAGGGTTCCGTGTCACCGGTGTAGACGACCTTCAGCCCCCTCCTTCTCGGCCCGGTGACGTCTTCAAGGCGGATTATCCTGCCGTTCCACTCGATCCGGCCTTCCCTTTCAAGCTTCCCGAGGATCGGCCCCTCGCTCAGGCCGTACTCCGCCAGCTTCTCGGGCAGGAACTTTCCGCGCCGGTCTTTTTCCTTAAAGACGTAGCCCAGAGCAGGGATCCCGTGCTCGACCTTGAAGCTCCAGATTTCATAGTCCCCGAACTTCAGCCTCGTCTCACCGAGCTCATGGACGTGTATATCGAAGCCCGGCCGGAAGAAGCCGCTGCTGAGGAAGTTCTGAACGAACTCGAAGGTGTACTTTGGCCCGTAGATGTGGAGGGGTTTCTCCCTGTCCCACAGGTTCATGGTCTGGATCAGTGCGGCAAGGCCGAGGTAGTGGTCGCCGTGGAAGTGCGTTATGAATATCTTCTCCACCTTCATCGGGCTCAGTTTTGCCGCGTTCATCTGCCGCATCGTACCCTCTCCGGCGTCGAAGAGGATTATCTCCCCCCTGTATCTGAGCGCTATTGCCGGGACGTTCCTTTCCTTTGTCGGCATTATACCGCCGGTGCCGAGGAAAATCACTTCTAGCATGGTCTATACTTCCCACGACCCCTTAAAACCCCACCGCCGGCTGAACCGTAACAGATTAGTGGACAAACATATCAGTTTCTCCTGGGATAAGTAACATGAATCAATGAAAACTGTTTTATATTTCAAGCTTCAATAGTACTGTGGGTTTACACAGGTTTGCTCTTCTGCAGACCTTTGTAAACTCAGACAAAGGAGGCGAGTTCATGGAGAGAACGCCTATCCTTCTGGTTTTTCTGTTCCTGACCGTTGCAATACTTACCATATGTATTCCAAGGGCGAGTGCCCAGGAGGCCGACCTGATTCATGGCTTAGGTGGCATGGTCATTAAGGATAACGAGATCATCATAGGGGACAGGGGGGACTACATCTGGGGTTTTGAAAACGAGAGCGGTGGCTACGTGGTACAGTTCCAAACGGGCTATGAGAAGTGGGACGAGCTGATAGCGTGCGACATAAACGGGGACGGGAAGGACGAGATAATCCAGGGAGACAGGAGCACGGACAAGATATACATCTACGACATGCACGGGAACGAACTTAAGAAGTGGGACGTCAATTTTGAGAGCGGAGACGACCTGACCTGCGCCTTCTGGGGCTACGTGGACGAAGAGACAGGGAAGGTAAGGGGACACTACCGCCTATACGTAGCGGACAGGAGCAGGGACCGCATCATTATCATAGAATACGGCCTCATGTACACCCCGGGTGAGGACAACGTCGAGTTCGAGTACGGGGACAGCATCACCGGCATGGATGCCAATGGAGACGGAGTCTTCGACGAGATTATACTCGCTGACCACGATGAAAACGAGCTCCGCATCATGGAGGATCACTACATGAAGCCCGGATTTGGCCACGAGGAGATAGTCCTTGTGACCACCCTCGGCCTCGACGACTACTTCGACCTCACAGAGAGGGACGAGGTGAGTGCGGGGGACGTCAACTTTGACGGGAGACCGGAGCTCGTCATAGCGACACAGGACAGTGGCAACAGTGGGGCGAGGAGGGGGATACATGTTTTCAGCATAGAGTACAGGAACAACGTCTACTCACTCAAAGAGCTGAGCTACTTCCCAATTTCATTCAAAAAAGGCGACAGGATGGTGGTTGGGGACGTCAACTCCGACGGCCTTGACGAGATAGTCTGGGCGTCACAGGACGACGGGAGGGTGAGGGTCTACGACATGGAGGGGACTCTCCTAAACGGCCCCAACGGGCTCGAAACCGAGTTCACCTACGGTGCCGGTTTGGCCGTCGGAGACGTGAATGGGGACTCCATAGTTGTGGGCCCACCAAACAAAGCCACCCTCCACGTCGTGAACCAGGTCGTCGCGGTGATAAACTCCCCGCCAGTGGACTACGACGCCATAAACGAGACCGGGAAGTTCTACGCCGAGTACACGAGCAAGCGGACGGAGGAGTCCGTGGCATCAATCAAATCCACCCACGACATGAGGCTCACCGCCGATCTCCGGTACAAGCAGGGGATGGGCGGCCTCGTCACCGTCGAGGTTGGGCTGAAGACATCTATTGGATACAAACTGCAGCACGAGATGGGGAACGCTTACGAAACGGCGATAACCCAGAAGATGCTCGCGGATATGGCGGATGGTGCGATATACGTGAGCACTGACTACGACCTCTACGAGTTCCCCATAATCTCACCACCGGAGCTCGCCGTAATAAACGGCAGACAGCAGTATATTCTTGTGTCGATTCCCAAGGGACCGCCCAACGTCCACTTCGAGAGCTACGACTCGGAGCTCCACGAGATAGGGGACATCAACACCTACCCCACCAGGATAACGGAGCTCAAAAACTACGAGCCCGCTAATGTTCTTGGAATGTTCACGATAGAGGCGAGCGACGTCCAGAGCTCCTATGAGCAGTACACCAAGCAGCTCAATTGGGAAAAGGATACAAACACGTTCTCAGTCGGAGTTTCCCTCCATGTAAAAACCTCCCTCGGGAGCAGGGTTATAGCCGGAGTTGAGGGCTCCCTTCAGGGCGACTACGGCTACGAGAGGGTCAGAACCCATGAGGTAAAGTTCTCGGACGAAACTTCCGTACTGGTGGCGTACGAGGGGAGAATAGAGGACAGGGACAAGTGGTACAACGCCACGGGGGTCATCTACAGGGACAGCGATGACGGACATCTAGTCCTCGACTTCTACGTGCCGAGCAAGGGGAGCTATTACGAGGGGAGGAACCAGAGTCCGATATTCATAAACATCGGCTTCTTCCGGATAAACTTCGACGTGCTGAGGATGATGAACAAGCCGCCGGAGTGCTCAATAGAGGCGACCCCGGGCAGTGGCAAGATGCCCCTTGACGTTGGCTTTAACCTGTCTCTTAGTGATCCTGAAAACGGCTCAATGAGGTGGGAAATGGACTTCGGCGATGGTTACACTCTCGAGGGCAACTACACCGAGCTGAGGCATGTTTATGAAAACAGGGGCAGCTACCATGTAACCCTAACAGCCTACGACCCGTGGAACGCGAACGCGACCTGTAGCGCTACTATAAACGTCCAGCACAACGAAAAACCGAACGCACTCTTCAGCTACTCGCCGTCGGAGATAAAGGCCGGCGACGAGGTGAGCTTCATGGACAGCTCAAGCGACCCCGACGGCAGCGTCACCGGCTGGAGCTGGAACTTCGGCGACGGAACCTTCTCGGACGAGAGGAACCCGGGGCATTCCTACGCCACACCGGGAACCTACACGGTCATGCTCACCGTTGAAGACGAGAGCGGGCTTAAGGGAAGCTACTACAAGGAGATAAAGGTTGAACCGAGGAACTACTTCCCAACGGCCGACTTCACGTTCCTGCCCAAGGAGCCGAAGGCCGGGGAGGAAGTTAGCTTCGCCGACAAATCGTACGACAGGGACGGGAGCATAGTGAGCTGGAGCTGGGACTTCGGCGACGGCTCAACTTCGAACGAGGCGGAGCCCGTTCACGCCTTTGCTAAAGCCGGCAACTACACGGTAACGCTTACCGTGAGGGACGATGGCGGAGCCGAGGACGTGAGGAGAATCACCATAGCCGTGAAAGAGGGCGAGGCAGCGACCTCGCAGACTCCAGCGGAAACTACTTCCACAACCCCCGCTGGGACGAGCACGACATCAACCCCGGAGGAAACGAGCAGCCCCACCACAACCACCGGGCCAGGTGCCCAGGGCACGACCCCATCGAGCACCCGGCCTTCTCCAACGGAATCCGGAGGAACCTGCGGGCCTGGAATCATAGCCCTCGTGGCAGTCCTCGCGGCGCTTCTCAGGAGGCGCTGAGCTTCCCCATTTATTTTCCCCAGAAGTCCGCCCGGGGCACAATGAAACCGGCTTAACCAAAGCATTAAATACTCGGGAAGGCCTAACTATTCTGAGGTGTTTAGCATGGAGGAGATTCTGAAGGCAATCGAGGAGACGGACTGCAAAAAGGTTGCAAGCCTTCTGTACCACAGGGTTGATGAGCTGGGCGACGAGGAGCTTAAAGAAGCCCTCGAAAGGGCCGAAAAGCTCGCCCTGGAGTGTGGTGATTTTGAACTGTACAAGCTCACCGTTTACTACTTCCACGAGCTTCTCGGGATAGACAAGCTGAGCGAGTTTGAAAGGATGGCGGAAGAGAAGGACACCTTCGAGGTAAAGTTCGAGCTGGCAGACCTCTACTACCTGATAGGGGAGCTTGAAAAGAGCCTTGAGCTTTACAGGGCCCTTCTCGAAGAGGAAACCGAGAAGGGGAACAGGGAGAACATAGCGAAGATCTACTACGCCATGGCGCTCATCCATGAGGAGCTCCAGGAGTACGAGAAGGCCATAGGGCTCATGGAAAAGGCGGAGGAGATATACCGCGAACTTGAAGACGAGGACGAGGTTCTGAAGATAGCCATCCACAAGGCGTACGTTCTCTTCGAATCCGGGGAAACCTACGAGGCGAAGGCCATGCTCGCAGGCATCCTGCCGAAGGTTCTGAACAAGAGCGACCTCCTCGTTGAAATCCACCTCAGCTTTGAGGAGATATTCGAGGAGGACGAGAACTACGACGCGGCACTTCAGGAATGCCTTTACGCCCTCATCCATGCAAAGGGGAGCGACTACGAGGATATAGCCTTCGGCTCGCTCATGGACGTCCTCTGGCAGCTGTTCCTTGAGGACGACTTTGAGACGGTTTACCTGCACATGGACATGTTCTCAAATGCCCTCCCCGAGCTGACGGAGTTCTTTGAGGCCGTGAAGGCGATAGCCCTGTACAAGGATGGGAGGATCAAGGCCGAAGAGGCAGGAAAAGCCATAGAAAAGGTCAAAGACCCACGCCTGCTAGACCTTCTTGAGTTCCTCGGAGAGGCTGAGATGTGAGAGGGGAACCACCACCGGGATTCCCCCAATCTCTTCTATCCTTACCCTCACCCCGTAAACCTCCTCAAAGAGGCCCGGTTCCAGTATTTCTCTTCCGCCGTCTGCAACAATGCCTCCATTACTCACGAAGACAAACCTCTCGGCAAATCGAAGGGCAAGGTTAACGTCGTGCATAACCACTATTGACGTCCCTCCCCCCTCGGAGAAGTGTCTCGCTATCTCCATGACCTCCAGCTGGCTCTTAAGGTCGAGGTTGTTGGTTGGTTCATCGAGAAGGAGTATCCCCGGTTCCTGTGCCAGGGCCCTGGCTATGCTGACCTTCTGGAGCTCCCCACCGCTCAGCGCGTTGGTGGTCTTCAGGGCGAGATGCCCGATACCCATAATCCTCATCACTCTCCATACCGTCTCAACGTCGTCCTTCGATGGTCTCAGCCCCATGTAAGGCCTTCTGCCAAGAAGAACGGTGTCAAACACCGTCATAAAACCCGGTTCGTATCTCTGCGGCACGTAGGCGAGAACCTTTGCCAGTTCATTCCGGGAGTATTCACGTACGGGCCGCCCAAGAATCTCCACGGCGTCACATTCCAATATGCCCGCGATACATTTGAGGAGCGTGCTCTTACCTGCACCGTTGGGGCCGAGTATGGCCACAAATTCACCCTCATCAACTTCAAGGTTGATTCCCCTCAGAACCTCCGAACCGTTGTAGGTGAAGTGGAGATCCATGACCTTTACGGCACTCATTTCCTCCCCTCCATCCTTACAAGGAGATATATGAAGGCGGGAGCACCGAGGAATGACGTCACTATGCCAACCGGCAGAATCATAGGGGACAGAACAAGCCGGGCAACCGTATCCGCTGCCACCAAGAGCAAAGCGCCCGCCAGGGCAGATAGAGGAACAAGAAAGCGATAGTCTCCCCCGGTCGCAAGTCTGACGGCGTGGGGCGCTATCAGCCCGATAAAGCCAATGACACCCACAAAAGCGACGCTTACGGAGGTTACTAAAGCTGCCAGAAACGTCGAGATGAGGCGGACCCTCTCAACGTCAACGCCAACGCTCTTGGCTACCTCATCACCCATAACGGATGCATTCAGATCCCAGCGCTTAACGACAAAATACAGAAAAACAGGGACGAAAACCGCGAACAGCATCAAATCCTCCCGCCAAGTGGCCCTCCCGAGGTCGCCGAAGCTCCAGTAGACCATAGCGGCCAGCTGAAGCTCATCCGCAAAGTACTGAACGAGCGTGGTCAGGGCCACAAACAGCGAGCTCATGGCAACACCGGCCAGGATTATCGCCTCCGGGCTAAGTCCCTTAAGCCTTGCAAGTGTTAGAATCACGGCTGTGGCGCTTATAGCACCGATGAAAGCAAAGAGGACAACAGCGTAGGGGTTGTCCAGTGAAATTCTCCCGGAGCTTTCCGCGTACCCTGCCCCAAGGAGTATCGCAAAGGAAGCTCCAAACATCGCCCCGTGGGAGACGCCCATCGTGAACGGCGTGGCCAGTGGATTTCTAAGAAAGCCCTGCATGACCGCGCCCGCTATGGCCAGGGAAGCGCCAACCAAAAGTCCGGCAACTATCCTCGGAAGTCTTATGTTCCAGACTATGAGCCGGGCACTGTCCGTTCCGCCGCCGAAGAGGGCGACCACGACCTCCCTCACGGGGAGCGAATAGGCCCCGTGGGAAAGGGCGTACAGACTAACCACAACGATTGACAGGGAAAGAAAAAGGCCAATGAAGACCCTTTTTGCCACATAGCCTTCGTAGTCCATCTCCATCACGGCGAGACGACCGTCCCGTTGGAGAGGTCTATCTTACTAAAGCCGCCGAACTGTTCTTTCATGACGTCGTAGACGGGCTTCCCTAAAAGGAACGTGTATATATTGTCGGCCTTCTTCGCGGGGTCGACGTCGCTGAACTTCTCAGGATAGAGCACCTTTCCTATGAAGTACGCATCGGCCAGGGCCGTTCCGATGTTTGTTGTGTAGAAGTTGTAGGGCAGTATGCCATAGACGTTGCCCTCCTTCACTGCCCCGAGCGAGGCGTAGAAGTCCGGATTCTTGGAGTAATCATCGAGGATTAGCTGGAGGCCGCCCTCGTCGATGAAGATGTAATCAGGCTGCCACTCAAGGAGCTTCTCCTTGTCAATGAACTGGTGGCCGCTTCCAAGCTCATCGGCAACGTTCTTGGCGCGGACAACAATGAACGGCGGGTAGCTTGCCTCTGTGCTCTCCATGCCGTGAGCCCCCTTGTAACCGATGCCGCCAACGAAAACCGTCTTGGGCTCAACGTCCGCCGTGCGCTCCATCAGATCCTCTTGGGCCGCCTTAATGAAGTTTATTACCTCCTCAGCCCTCTTCTCCCTTCCGAGGATTTTGCCGGCCAGCTCAAGGGACTTGAACAGATCCGCATCCTCAAAGGTCGTTAGCTGACCGTAACTGAGAACAACGACCGGAACGCCGGTTTTCGACTGTATCTCATCGGCAGTCTCCCTGTCCACGTAGGTTATGAAGATAACGTCGGGCTTCAGCTCTACGAGCGCCTCGAAATCGGGCAGCTTGCCCGGCCCGCCGGGGCCCACTGTGGGCAGTTTCCTGAGTTCCGGATGGGCTATGATGTACGGCCTTCCAAAGTTGTAGCGCTTCTCAAAGTCCTCCACACCAACCACCATGTCGCTTGCGTTGAGGTAAACAACGAGCCTCAGCGCTCCCGGGCCCACGGCAACCACCCGGCTCACCTTCGCGGGAACCTCCACACTCCTCCCAAGGGCGTCCGTGACGGTTATCGTTGCCTTCCCACTTTCGGTGCTTGTATCATTCCCGATGCAGCCGCTTATCGAAACCACCATGAGGACGAGCAGCAGGGCAAAGAGCCTCCTCATCTCAGCACCCCCTCGGCGAGACGTCAACTATTCCCCTTCCAACCACCGCACGATACACCTCCCCCGCACAGCGAAGGCAGAAGGGCTCGTCGTTTATGTAAACGACCCGGTTTTCCATGACCAGCTCCCCGCACTTCGAGCAGCGAACGCTCTCCACTATCGGCGCCTGCTCCACAGGAGGAACCCTAACACGCTCGATTTTGAACTCCTCCTTTGGAAGCTCCAGCATGGTGTGGGCTATCTCCTCCCAGAGCCCCCAGAGACGCTTCCGCTCTTCCGGGGTTCCCTTCCGCTCCTTAACGACCCTATTGAAGAGCTCTGTCGTGCCCGGGGGGTAGTACTTCCTCAGACTCTCAGCGTCGGCGTAGACCCTAACGCCCTCCCATGTGGAGCGCTTGACGAGGGTCAGGGCCGTCTTGCCGAGGTCGATGTATACCAGGGAGTTGTTTCCCAGCGTGCAGCCTGTCGTCACCTGGACGCCGTCAGTAAAGCAGCTGTTGACCTCTACCATGGCGAGAATGGACTCATCGACGCTTCCAGAGTAGTCGAGCCTTCCGACGCCTAGTTCCTCCATGGCTATCAGCGACGCCCTTATTCCAAGGGCGAGATATGGACAGACGTGGCCGTGAAACTCGCGGGCGTATTCAAGAATCTTCCCGGCATCCTTTTCTTCCACGAGACGGTTGAGCGCGAGCATGGTATCACCAATCGGCAATTAAGTAGCACGCTTTTAACGGTTTTTTAATCTAGGTGTTATCAACCTTTGGTGTTGCACCGGACAGACAGCAACTAACCAGATTGGACAGGAGGGGTAAGGTATAAATCACCCTTTGCACAAGCTCCCTCCATGGAGCGCAGAATCAGGGTTGCTCTGATCATGTCATTCCTGTCCCCGTTCTTTGCAGAGGTGCTGAGCGGTTCTACTCCTCCCCTGGAGGCACTTACCAATCCGCTATCGTTCCCCCTCCTGTGGGCATATTACGGTGCGGGCGCTCTCCTCGTTCGCGAGGCCTGGGTCCAGTGGGGAAGGAACTACCTGAGGCTCATGCTCCTCGGCTTTGTCTACGGAATTGTGGAGGAGGGGCTCGTCATAAAATCCTGGTTCAATCCGAAATGGCCCGATCTTGGAATCCTTGGGGTTTATGGAAGAGCCTGGGGAGTTAACACCGTCTGGGCGGTATGGCTGACGATATTCCACGCCCTCATGAGCATAACCATCCCGATAATGGTAGTGGACGCCCTCTATCCAGAGCTCCGGGACGAGAGGCTGCTTGGAAAAAGGGGATTAATGCTCGCATCTGCGTCGTTTCTGCTGTCCGGTGCAGTGTTCTTCGTTGTCCTTGGTTCATACAGAGCACCTGCACTCCAGTATCTCCTCACGGTAATCCTCACGATTTCCCTGCTCCTGATGGCCAGGAAAATAAAAAGGGAGACCCTCTTTGATGGGACATTCCCGAGGAGGCATCCCTTCCTCCACGGCCTCCTGGCGTCTTCTATCCTGTTTTTGATATTCACTGCCCTTCCGCGCTCTCCGGTGCCCCCGGTCGTGACGTCCCTCCTGGGACTCCTCGTAACGTTGCACTTCTACTCCACGCCCGCCCGTCTGGACGAAAGGGGAAAGTACACCCTTGTCCTCGGGTTTTTGGCATTCTGGTTAGTACCCTACGACATAATCCTTGAGCTCAACGGCATCAGGGGTGAAGCCCTTCTGGGCGCTGGCACCTTTGTCCTCCTGGCATGGAAGCTGAGGAAAATGAAAGCCGGTGAACCCAGGGGTTGAAACCCGCTCATTTTTAAGGGCGTCCCCAAAACTTAATGGAGGAAGGACTACACCCTCAACATTCTCAGCGGAGACCCTGTTGCACAGTCAACAAACATCTTTGGGAGGATATGGTGAGGCAGGGAAGCCTAAAGCTCTCACAGGGGTTAGCCGGTCGATGAGAGCGTCGTCTTTCGTGGGCCAACGTTGTACGTGCCCGGTTACTACCGTGCCGTTGGGGGTATGATGGAGAGGAGGCTGGCAGAGGTGATGTCCCCGGAAGGTCAGGGCGTAAGACGAAGAGAAGAAAGTGTATGGAACAGAAACCGCAAGTCAATAGAACTTCCCGAAGTTGTGCTGGGGGATCGGGCACTGGACTATCTTCCTCGACCAGAGACAGTCGGCGCAGCTCGGCTCGTTGCCCCAGCAGTCGATGTCGGTAGTCTTGACGAAATCGCAGGCGTCAACGAGGGAGCAATCAGTGCACGAGGGGTACATGTAGTTCTTCATCGTGAAGCGGAACCAGGTGTACTTCTCGCTCGTCCAGATGTCTGCCAGGCTCTTCTCCCTGACGTTTCCGAAGGAGTATGCGTTGACCTTCTTCTTCCTGCCGAAGATGTACTCGTAGTAAGAGTGCAGGAAGCGGTAGCAGGGAGCTACCTCGCCGTCCCACCTGATTACAGCCACGTTGTTCTCGTCGAAGTCGCAGGAGCGCTCGGTCTTCATCTCGAAGTAGGGGAGCTTTATGTAGAGGCCGCTGTGGGCTATCTTGTAGAGCTCGTCGAGGATTGGAGTCATGTCAACACTGCCGTCATACACGATGTCCCCGGTCTGCTCTTCCGTTAACGGAAGGAGGTTGGAGACCAGCATTGCATCGACGCCCAGGTCAAGAAGGAACTGGGCCATCTCGGGCAGCTGCTGGTAGTTTTCCTTGGTCACGACAACCTCAACGCCTATGCTCGGCCTGTGGGTTCCCGTCTCCTCGCGGTACTTCACGAGCTTCCTTATCTTGTCAGCAGTAACTGCAGCGGCGAGGTGGCCAAGGGTTATGGCGTTTTGAGCCGTTGGAACCGTGTCCATCGAGAAGTATATGAGGTCAACCCCAAGTTCAGCAAACTCACGGAGCATTTTATCGGTGAGGAGGGTTCCGTTGCTGCTCATTCCGAGGGGAAAGCCCCGCTTTTTAACCTCCCTTACCATGTCCATGAAGCGCGGGTGAACCGATGGTTCCCCGATACCGCCGAAGTAGACCATCTTAAGCTCGGGGAACTCCTCGGCATCGTCGAGTATCTTGAGAAAGAGTTCCCAGTCCATATCGCCCTCCTCATCTTCCCAGTACTGCTTGAAGCACATCTCGCACTTGAGGTTGCACCTGCTCGTGATTTCAATGTAGAGGTACTTCATGTCGAGCTTTGGCCTGACTATCACCTTCCCGTCCCAGAGGGAGAAGGTGTACTCTTTACCGACTTCCTTCGCCAATTCAACCGCCCCCTTCTGAGGGCCCGGCCCGGTTCGATGAACGCATGAAAATGCTCGAATACCGCATGTTACCACCTTAAAAGGGGAGTGACGGGGGGCAAGCTAAAAACTTTACTGGACAAAAACGGGTAAAAAAGAGGGGATCAAACGAACTCCTCCAGACCGAGCTCTTTGAGCTTCTCCTCGGTTATTGCCTTCCCGTCCTCGGTCCAGCCGCGCATCTTGTAGTACCTTGGCAGCATCTCCTTCAGCCTTACCACGTGGCCCTTGTTCGGGCCCTCTGGCATCGGCTCCTCAAGGAACCTCTTCGGCAGGGTGTCGTCCCTCTCCGGGTCGAGGCCGGCCTTGAGGTTGAAGAGCCTCTCGGCGTTCCAGATGCGCTCGCCTATTCTGAGGTAGTCTTCAGTTGAGAAGCCCCAGCCGAGGGCCGCGTTGAGCATGTCGCGGTAGTCATCCGCCCCTAAGCCAAAGGTCGTGAACAGACAGAGGCCGGCGGCGTCTATAACGGCACTGAGATCCTGGAAGATGATGAGCATCTTTATCTTGTCGTCGCCGATGTCGTGCGGGTCCATCTTGTACGGATAGCCGAGTATCTCCGGGCTTATCATGTAGTTCTTGATGTGGCAGCCGCCGCGGTTGTTGGTGGCGTAGCCGAGGCCGTGGCCCTCGGCACCACGCGGGTCATAAGCCGGAAGCTCAAGCTTCTTGACGCCCATGAAGTAGTCAACGCCGTTGAACTTCTCGGCCAGGCGGTAGCCTCCCTCAGCGAGGACGTCTCCAAAGCCCTCCCTGTAGGCTATCTTCTCTATGTAGTAGTGCAGAACCTCGGTGTTGCCCCACCTGAACGGTGGAGCCTCCTCCTCACCGATGTCCTCTGGCTTGAGAAGGCCCTTCTCCCAGAGCTCCATGGCCGTTGCCAGCGTTCCGCCGGTGGAGATGGTGTCGAGACCGTACTCGTCGCAGAGGTGGTTGGCCTCGATGATGCTCGCGAGGTCGTTTATGCCGAGGTTGGCTCCAAGGGCCCAGGTGCTCTCGTATTCCGGCCCTTCGGTAACGCCAACAGTTGGGAGCTTGTTGACCCTTCCACAGCCTATCGGACAGGCGTAGCACGGCTTGTTCCCTATCAGGTACTTGGCCGCCATGGCCTCACCGCTCTGCTCCTCCGCGTACTCAAAGACACCGGTCTGGAAGTTCCTGGTTGGGTACAGGCCGTTCTGGTTGATTATGTTAACGAGAACCGCCGTACCGTACTTCGGAAGCCCACCGCCAGCAACCGGGTCGTTCTTGAGCTTGTTTATCTTCTCCCTGACGGTGAGCATGAACTTCTGCTTGTCGGCGATGGGAACCGTCTTGCTTCCCTCAACGGCTATGGCCTTGAGGTTCTTGCTCCCCATTACCGCTCCGACACCTGCCCTTCCAGCGGCCCTGTGGCCATCGTTTATGACGGCCGCAAACTTGACCAGGTTCTCACCGGCTGGCCCTATGCTGGCTATGTGGAGCTTCTTGCTCCCTATCTCCTTTCTAAGCGTTTCCTCGGTCTCGCTCACGACCTTGCCCCAGAGGTGGCTCGCGTCGCGGATCTCAACGTGCTCATCTTTGATATAGATGTAGACCGGGCTCTCGGCCTTGCCCTCGACTATTATCCCATCCCAGCCGGCAAACTTCAGCTCTGCACCGAAGTAGCCGCCGGAGTTTGCCATTGTTATGAATCCCGTGGCCGGGCTCTTTGTAACGACGTTGTACCTGCCCCCTGTTGGGGCGCTGGTACCGCTCAGCGGGCCAGGTGTGATTATCAGCAGGTTCTCGGGGCTCAGAGGGTCCACCTTCGGATCCATGTACTTCAGTAGGAAGTATATTGCCAGACCCCTGCTGCCGAGCCACTTCTTGGCTATCTCTTCGTCGTACTCCTCCACCTTCACCTCTCCAGTGGAGAGGTTTACACGTAGAAATTTACCCCAGTTGCCATACATGGACATCGCCAATGGACAATTGTACATTTATGCCTATAAATTTTGGCGAAAATAAAGGGACATTACGAAAACCGATGTGTTAAACAGTTGTGTTGATAAAAGCCAAGGTTAAAGATTGAAAAAATGAAAGTTTTGTCAGGCATCAACCTTGAATAAATTAAGCCGCGGCACTCCATGGTGGGAAACCCAAGGTTGGAAACTCCATCGTTTTTAAGGATGGAGACAAACCCTCATCTGGAGGGAGCCGAAAATGCACGAGTGGGCACTCGCCGATGGAATAGTTAGGACAGCCCTGGATTACGCGGAGAAGGAGGGTGCGTCAAAGCTCCTAGCAGTCCGGGTCGTTCTTGGTGAACTTCAAGATGTCAACGCCGAGATAGTCGAGTTTGCGATGAAGGAGCTTTTCAAGGGCACCATTGGGGAGGGCGCGGAGATAGAGTTCGTCGAGGAGGAGGCGGTCTTTAGGTGCCGCGACTGCGGCCACGAGTGGAAGCTGGAGGAAGTCAGGGGAAACTTTGACGAACGCATAAAGGAGGACATACACTTCATCCCTGAGGTCGTTCACGCGTTTTTAGCGTGCCCGAAGTGCGGCAGCAGGGACTTCGAGGTCGTTCAGGGCAGGGGAGTTTACATAAGCGGCATAAAGATCGAGAAGGAGGGGGAGCCATGATCGTTGACCCGCGCGTCAAGGGTATAGAGGGCAGGCTTGAGAAGGTGGAGCGCATAATTCCCGTTGTCAGCGGGAAGGGCGGGGTCGGAAAGTCGCTCGTCTCCACAACGCTCGCCCTCGTCCTGGCGGAGAAGGGCTACAAGGTCGGCCTCCTCGACCTCGACTTCCACGGCGCGAGCGACCACGTGATTCTGGGCTTTGAGCCGAAGGAGTTCCCCGAGGAGGAGTACGGCGTAATCCCCCCGACTGTTCACGGGATAAAGTTCATGAGCATCGTCTACTACTCCGAGGACAGGCCGACGCCAATGAGGGGCATGGAGATAAGCGACGCCCTCATAGAGCTCCTCGCCATAACCCGGTGGGACGAGCTGGACTACCTGATCATAGACATGCCGCCAGGTCTCGGCGACCAGTTCCTCGACGTGCTGAGGTTCCTCAGGAGGGGCGAGTTTCTGGTCGTCGCAACGCCGTCAAAGCTGTCAATCAACGTCGTTGAGAAACTCCTGACCCTGCTCAAGGAGAGGGAGCACAGGATCCTCGGAATCGTCGAGAACCTCAAGCTGGACGAGGAGAGGGACATAGAGGAGCTGGCGAAGAGGTTCAACATACCCTACTTAACCGGCATACCCCTGTACAGAGACCTGGAGGACAAGATAGGAAAGCCGGAGGAGCTGTTGAGGACGGATTTTGCGGAGAAGATAAGGGGAGCCGCAGAGAAGATTTAGCGAAGGGTTTTTCTTTTCTCCATCCTAACTCGTTAAAGGTGGAACTATGGAGCTCACCGAACTCCTCAGAAGGGCCAGACGGGTCGTCATCTGCGGCATAGGGAACGACGTTAGGGGAGACGATGCCTTCGGCGTCCTCGTTGCCGAGAGGCTGAAGGAACTGGTGGACAGCCCGAACGTCCTCGTCCTGAACTGCGGCGAAGTTCCGGAGAGCTACACCGGAAAGATAGTGGAGTTCAAACCCGACCTTGTGGTCTTCGTGGATGCCGTTGACTTCAGGGGGGAGCACGGGGAGGTTATAGTCGCCGA
Organism: Thermococcus coalescens; assembly: GCF_055392585.1. Lineage (NCBI taxonomy): Archaea > Methanobacteriati > Methanobacteriota > Thermococci > Thermococcales > Thermococcaceae > Thermococcus > Thermococcus coalescens. The sequence continues at coordinate 1,856,805 of NZ_AP043764.1, read as the reverse complement.
CCCGGAGGGGACGCTGGGAGATGCCGTCTCAACCCACAGCCTGCCGCTCAAGGTTCTGGTGGGATACCTGAAAACGCGTCTCAACGCGGAGTTCGTCCTCATCGGCTGTCAGCCAGCGGTTATGGGACTCTTCCAGGAGCCGAGTGATGCTATAGTAGAAAGGGCAGAGACCCTTGCAAGGGCTATGGCCGGTGTCCTCAATGGGACTGAGGGTTAGAGAGGCCACCCTTTGGGACTGTCAGAGGATAGTGGGCATTTACCTCTCCAACTCACCATGGAAGGACTCGCCTTACGAGACGTACCTCCAAGTCGGCCCCTGGGGGCTGGAAGAGACCTGTGCGATCCACCTGAACAACCTCAAGCTCTCTGGAGGGATAGCGCTCGTTGCAGAACTGGACGGGAAGGTGGCGGGTGAGGCCGAAGTTTTCATAAGCGAGGAGGTCTGGGACGGAGAGCTCGTAAAGACAGCACACCTCAGCGTCATTGAGGTCGCCAGGTGGTACCAGGGGAAGGGCATAGGAAGGGCCTTAGTGGAGCACGTGATAGAGCTGGCCGGTGACGAAGGCTGCGACCTGATTACCGTCACCCCGGAGAAGAAGGCCGTTGGGTTCTACAGAAAGCTCGGATTCGACAGGACTGTGTATCACGGGGTTATTGCCGACATATCAACGGACGCCGGAAAGAATGCCCCAACTCCGGCCAGTTTTATCCCCACCTGGGACGACCTGAGAGGAGTGCCCCTCAGCCTGGGACAGTTCCAGAGTTCCTACAACCACTGGTTCACGGAGTTCGTTGACAGGGTCGCGGACGTGGACGGGAGGGTTCACTTCGAGAGCGGAAGCATTGAAGGCGGTTTTTACGTTCTTGAGGGCAGCTTTTTTGACAGAAGAACTGCAACGGCTTATTTCTGGGGAGAGAACAGCCTGGATGGTCTAAAGAGGCTTGCGGCCCTTGCGAGGCGCAGGGGCTTCAAAATCCTCAGAACGAGCCTCAGCAGAAAGCTGGTAAGCGGCAGGCTGGAGTTCGGCATAACACCCTTGGACGAGGTTCTCATACTGGCAAAGTCACTTTGAGTTCGCTATGAGCTTTCTCAGGTCGCCCCGGCTATTAACGTTGAAAAAACTCCCCCTCCAGTGGGAGGGCAGCCCCTCCACCTCCAGGTAGCATACGTCGGCGGAACGTATTGCCCCGTTCAGCGAGTAGTCACCGCTGTGTATTCTCTCCTCAAGGATACCGCGAAACACCCTTGAGTACGCCGCGTGGAGGGGCTCAAGATATCCGTTGCTCCAGCGGGGGACGCAGGCGGTTTTCCCGTGGCGAGCGAACTCCCGGATTATGTGGTCAACGAGCTCGGGCACTATAAGGGGCATGTCACCGGCGGCAACGAACGCGTCTCCAAGGCCCAATGCGGTGTACACCCCCCCTGCAGGCCCCACGGAGAGCTCGTCAACCACCACCTCGCAGCCGAGACCCCTGAGTCTCCCAACGTTATCTGGAGAGGCCACCACAATGACCTCATCTATGAGCGAAGCGGATTCAAGCCTTTCAAAGGCATGCTGGATGAGCGGCCTCCCATCTACCCTGAAAAGTAGCTTATCATTTCCGAAACGCCGGCTTCTGCCCCCGGCCAGAAGTATGCCTAGCATGGTACCTGGTTGGATTTCGGACTTTTAGGGTTGACGGTTGAAAACCTATGGTTCTGGAAAGGCCTAAAAAAGCCCCGGTTGAATTGTCCATGGGTGAAACAAAATGTGTCTGGCGGTTCCCGGAAGGGTCATCGAGATAAACGGAAAAGTTGCAGTCGTGGATTTTGGAGGGGTCAGAAGGGAGGTTCGCCTGGACCTGCTCCCGAACGTCGAGGTGGGCGACTACGTTATAGTCCATACAGGCTTCGCGATAGAGAGGCTCGACGAAAAGAGGGCTCTGGAGATACTTGAGGCGTGGGCAGAGGTTGAAAAGGCCCTGGAGGGATGACGATGACCGACGTTTTGAACGCCTTTAAGGACAGAGAGCTGGCCCAGAAGGTCGTGAGGGAGATACACAGGGAAGCGCAGGGTCTCGACGAGCTCCGCTTCATGCACGTCTGCGGAACCCACGAGGACACAGTAACCCGCTCTGGAATACGCTCGCTTTTACCCGAGAACATCAAAATAGTCAGCGGTCCGGGCTGTCCGGTCTGCATAACCCCCGTTGAGGACATTGTCAAGATGCGCGAGATTATGAAGGAGGCCTACGAAGAGGGAGACAGGATAATCCTGACCACCTTTGGGGACATGTATAAAATCCCCACCCCCCTCGGAAGCTTTGCGGACCTCAAGAGCGATGGCTACGATGTCAGGGTGGTCTATTCCATATTCGATACCTACCGGATTGCCAGGGAGAATCCCGACAGGACTGTCGTTCACTTTTCACCGGGCTTTGAGACGACCACCGCCCCTGCGGCCGGAATGCTCAATGCCGTCGTGGAGGAAGGGCTCGAAAACTTCAAGATATACTCCGTCCACCGCCTGACTCCCCCGGCCGTTGAGGCGCTGGTTAAGCAGGGCACCAGGTTCCACGGGCTGATCGACCCGGGCCACGTTTCCACAATCATCGGCGTGAAGGGGTGGGAGTACCTGGCCAGGGACTACGGCATACCGCAGGTGATAGCCGGTTTCGAGCCGGTCGACTTCCTCATGGGGATTCTGATGCTCATCAGAATGGTAAAGAAGGGAGAGGTCAAGATAGCCAACGAGTACACCCGCGTCGTTAAGTACGAGGGCAACGTTGTGGCCCAGAGGCTCATTGAGAAGTTCTTCGAGGTTAAGGACGCCAAGTGGCGCGCCCTCGGAACGATACCGAGGAGCGGGCTGGAGCTGAAGAAGGAATGGAAGGAGCTGGAGATACGGACGTACTACGACCCGGAGGTTCCAAAGCTGCCCGACCTCGAAAAGGGATGCATCTGCGGTGCGATCCTGCGCGGCCTGGCGCTGCCCCCGCAGTGCCCGCACTTCGGCAAGACGTGCACGCCGAGGAGTCCAATAGGGCCGTGTATGGTCTCCTATGAAGGAACCTGCAGCATTTTCTACAAATACGGAGCTTTGTTCTGACACCAAAGGTTGAAAACTCCTCCCCGGTTTTTAACTTTTGGTTTTAGAAACCTATAAAGGCTCAGATTACCAAGAAAGAACCGGTGAGAGGAATGAAAGCTTACCGGCTTCACGTTCAGGGCATCGTTCAGGCGGTTGGATTCAGGCCTTTCGTCTACAGGATAGCCCATGAGAACAATCTGCGGGGCTACGTTAAGAACCTTGGAGACGCGGGAGTTGAAATCCTCGTTGAGGGCAGGGAAGAGGACATAAACTCATTTCTGAGAGACCTGAGGGAGAAGCTCCCTCCCCTGGCAAGGATAGAAAGGATAAAGAAAAAGGAAGTCCAGCCCCAGGGCTTCGACCGCTTCTACATAGAAAAGAGCTCCCAGGGCGGGGAAGGCGGGGACTCGATAATCCCCCCGGACATAGCCATCTGTGACGACTGTCTCAGGGAGCTTTTCGACCCGACAGACAAGCGGTACATGTACCCCTTCATCGTCTGCACCAACTGCGGGCCGAGGTTCACGATCATCGAGGATTTGCCATACGACAGAATCAACACCACGATGAGAGAGTTCCCGATGTGCGACTACTGTGAGAGCGAGTACAAAGATCCCCTCAACAGACGCTATCATGCCGAACCCGTCTGCTGTCCCGTCTGTGGGCCGAGCTACCGTCTCTACACGAACGAGGGGGAGGAAATCATCGGAGACCCGCTGAAGAGGGCGGCGGAGCTCATAGACAAGGGATACATCGTCGCCATCAAGGGGATAGGCGGAATACACCTCGCGTGTGATGCCACCAACGAAGAAGCGGTCGCAGAGCTGAGACGGAGAACCCACAGGCCGCAGAAGCCCTTCGCAATAATGGCGAAGGACGTCGAGACGGTGGAGGAGTTCGCCTTCCTCCCCCCGGGGGAGCTTGAAGAGCTGACCTCTTACAGGAGACCGATAATAACCCTCCGGAAGAAGGAACCATTTCCCCTGCCGGAGAACCTCGCGCCGGGGCTTCACACAATAGGCGTCATGCTGCCCTACGCGGGAACGCATTACATACTCTTCCACTGGAGCAGGAGCAGGGTTTACGTCATGACCTCTGCGAACTACCCGGGAATGCCCATGGTCAAGGACAACGATCGGGCATTCGAAGAACTGAAGGACGTGGCGGACTACTTCCTCCTCCACAACAGGAAGATACTCAACCGCGCAGATGACAGCGTTGTGCGCTTCGTGGATGGAAAGAGGGCGGTGATCAGGAGGAGCAGGGGCTTCGTACCTCTGCCGATAGGGATACCCTTTGAATACCGCGGCCTGGCCGTTGGAGCCGAGCTCCTCAACGCATTCTGTATAGCAAAGAACGGGCGCGTTTACCCCAGCCAGTACATCGGGAACACCTCGAAGGTTGAAGTCCTGGAGTTCATGGAAAGTGCCATAGAGCACTTCAAGAGGCTTCTCCGCGTGGACGAACTCGACCTCATAATAGCCGACCTCCACCCGAGCTACAACACGACAAAGCTGGCAATGGAAATGGCCAACCAGCTCAACATAGAGTTCCTCCAGGTCCAGCACCACTACGCCCACATAGCGAGCGTTATGGCCGAGAACAACCTCGACGAGATAATAGGAATAGCCGTTGACGGTGTCGGATACGGTGCGGACGGCCACACCTGGGGAGGCGAGGTGATATACCTGAGCTACGAGGACGTCGAGAGATTGGCGCACATAGACTACTACCCCCTGCCAGGCGGCGATCTGGCCAGCTACTACCCGCTGAGGGCGCTGATGGGAATACTGAGCAAGGTCTACAGCATAGAGGAGCTTGAGGGGATAATAGAGAGGTGCTGTCCGAAGGCCATAGAGAGCCTCCGCTATGGAAGAGTGGAGTTCAACGTAGTCCTGACCCAGCTGGCAAAGGAGGTCAACACTAGCTACGCATCCTCAACGGGCAGGGTACTCGACGCCTTCTCGGTTCTCCTCAACGTGGCCTACAGAAGGCACTACGAGGGCGAGCCGGCCATGAAGCTGGAGAGCTTCGCGATGCGCGGGAAGAACGACCTCAAGTTCGACGTACCGGTCGAGGGCGAGCTGATAAAGGTGGAGGAGCTCTTCGCCCAGGCGTTTGACGTCATTGAGACCGCAAACCCCGCGGACATAGCGTACTCAGTCCACCTCGCCCTGGGGAGGGCCTTTGCGGACGTTGCGATGGAAAGGGCGCGGGAGTTCGGTGTGAAGAACGTTGGAATAAGCGGCGGCGTGGCCTTCAACGAGCTGATAGTCAAAACAGTGAGGAAGATGGTTGAAGCCGCGGGACTGAACTTCTACACCACCCACGAGGTTCCACGCGGCGACAACGGGATAAACGTCGGTCAGGCCTTCCTCGGCGGCCTGTACCTTGAGGGATACCTCACGAAGGAGGATCTGATGCTGTGAGGAAAGGTTAAATTCAATTTGTTCACACGATAACCGGAGGGAGAAAGATGAAGATAAAGCTTGAACACGGAGCCGGTGGAGAAATAATGGAGGAACTCCTCAGGGACGTCATACTGAAGAACCTGAGCCTGAAATCCGCTGGGGGAATAGGGCTCGACCAGCTCGATGACGGTGCGACGATACCCCTGGGAGACAGACACCTCGTCTTCACAATAGACGGCCACACGGTCAAGCCGCTCTTCTTCCCGGGCGGCGACATCGGGCGCCTCTCAGTCAGCGGCACGGTGAACGACCTGGCGGTTATGGGGGCAAAGCCCCTGGCCCTGGCGAACTCCATGATAATCGGGGAGGGCTTCGACGGCGAAGACCTGAAGAGGATCCTGAACTCGATGGACGAGACCGCCAGAGAGGTGCCGGTTCCCATAGTCACCGGGGACACCAAGGTCGTCGAGGACGAGATAGGAATCTTCGTCATAACGGCGGGAATCGGAATCGCAGAGAGGCCGATAAGCGACGCCGGGGCAAAGGTGGGCGACGTCGTCCTCGTCAGCGGGACGGTCGGAGACCACGGGATAGCGCTGATGAGCCACCGTGAGGGCATAGCCTTTGAGACCGAGCTTGAGAGTGACGTTGCCCCGATATGGGAGGTCGTCGCGGCTGTGGCTAAAGCGATAGGCTGGGAGAACATACACGCCATGAAAGACCCCACGAGGGGCGGGCTGAGCAACGCCCTCAACGAGATGGCGAAAAAGGCCAGCGTGGGAATACTCATACGGGAAACCGACGTGCCGGTGAGGCCGGAAGTTAGGGCCGCCAGCGACATGCTGGGCATAAACCCCTTCGACGTCGCCAACGAGGGCAAGGTCGTTATGGTCGTCCCAAGGGAGCATGCAGAGGATGCACTGGAGGCTATGAGGGGCACTGAGAAGGGCAGGAACGCGGCCATCATTGGGGAGGTCATAGACCGCTACCGGGGAAAAGTCCTGGTAGAGACAGGCATAGGCGGAAAGCGCTTCCTTGAACCCCCCGCGGGAGACCCGGTTCCAAGGGTCTGCTGATTTTCCCAATTTTGTCCTTAACCTTGGGTTGGGGAAACCTATAAATCGTCTTCTCCCGAGTTTTTACCCGGTGAGAGCATGATAATCGCAAAACCCTGCGTAACGATGAAGGGCATCGTCATAAGCGGCTATTCATGGGAGCGCCAGGTGAAGGTCGACCTGACCAGAACCGCCCAGTGTCTCAGGGAGAGGGGGTACACGGTAAAGAAGCTCCTCCCGGGGATGATGCTGATCCTTGAGATGGAGGGCTACGAAGTCAGCGTCTATCCGAGCGGCAAGATAATAATCAAGCTGCTGGAGGACTCAAAGACGGGCGAATCAATCGCCCGTGTGATATACGACTGTGCTGGAGTTCTGGAGGTGGTTTCATGAGGATTCCGGAGGATGTTAGGAAGGACATTCCGCTGACCGAGGAGGTAATATACTTCGACAACACGGCCACTTCGCTCACACCGAAGCCGGTTATAGATGCCATGGACGAATACTACCTGAAGTACCGCGCCAACGTCCACCGCGGAATACACCGCCTTTCTCAGATGGCGACCCACAAGTACGAAGAGAGCAGGAAGGTCGTGGCAGAGTTCCTCAACGCAAAGTTCGAGGAGATAGTCTTCACCAAGAACACGAGCGAGAGCCTCAACCTTGTCGCCCTTGGACTTGAGCATATATTCAAGCCCGGCGACAGGATAGTGACGACCCCCTACGAGCACCACTCCGATCTGCTCCCCTGGCAGAGGCTTGCCAGAAAGCTCGGCCTCAAGCTTGAGTACATAAACGGTGACGACGAGGGCAACCTGGATTTAAGCGACGCCGAGAAGAAGATTAAAGGCGCGAAGCTGGTAGCCGTTCAGCACGTGTCCAACGCCCTTGGAGTTATTCACGAGGTCGAGGAGCTCGGCAGGATGGCCAAGGAGGAAGGGGCGATATTCGTCGTTGACGCCGCCCAGAGCGCCGGCCACATGGAGGTCGATGTAAGGAAGATGCACGCCGACTTCCTCGGACTTTCCGGGCACAAGGGGCCAATGGGGCCGACGGGGATAGGCGTTCTCTACATCAACGAGGAGTTCTTTGAGACCTTCGAGCCTCCCCTGATAGGAGGGGGGACGATAGAGGACGTTGACCTGTGCTGTTACAAGCTCACAGAACCACCAGAACGCTTTGAAGCAGGAACGCCCAACATAGGCGGTGCGATAGGCCTCGCCGCTGGAATAAGGTACATTCAGAAAATAGGGATAGACAGAATCGAGAGGCAGGAGCACAGGCTCGTCAAGAGGATAACGGAGGGGCTCGACGAGCTTGAAGTGCCGTGGTACGGCCCGAGGAACCTGAAAAAGCACGCCGGTGTAGTGAGCTTCAACGTCCCCGGCCTTCACCCGCACGACGTCGCTGCCGTACTCGACAACCACAACATCATGGTTCGCTCCGGCCACCACTGTGCTTTACCCGTCATGAAGAGGCTCGGGATAAACGGAACGGTTAGAGCGTCGTTCCACGTCTACAACAGCCTTGAAGAGGTCGAGACCTTCCTCGGCGTCATGGAGGAGCTCGTGAAGAGCCTGAGGTGATTTACCTTTTTCTTTTGAACGACTGCCGTTCCAGAAAAGGTAGATCAGAGGGGCAGCGATCCCCATTCAACGTTTATCGTCTCCGGGGTGCGGTAGATGAAGGCCGCCTGTCCCTTGTGGACGTGCTTCCTCATGGGGCCCGGCGGAACACCGTTCGTCTCGTAGATCACGCTCTGAGTGTCCGGGTCGTGGTAGAGGATAAGACTTGGGCCGGCGAGGTTCATTATCGACTCTATGGCATACTGTGTCGCGAGAACGGTCACTCTAGCCCTAAGGGGTCTCGTTATGAGGGGAACTGCCGCGCCGCCGGCTGTGGTGTACGCCAAAACGGCCGCATCGTTGACGCCTATCATCGTGTTTCTCCTGTGCCTGACCACCGCGCTCACCACGAGAAAAGCTATGCCGGCCATGGTTATGCTGTACGTCTCTCCCAGCTCCACCAGGATGTTCCTTCCAAACTCGGGGGTTTTTCCGGAATAGAACGCCTCGTCCAGGGGCGTGTAGCTTTCCTGAATGACCTCCGCGTATTTTCCGTCCGACTTCACGGCCTCGGGAACGCTCTTCACCTTTCCAGCCAGGAAGTCCGCGTAGAGCCTCTCGGTCAGAGTTCTGTCGAGTCCGTAAACCGTCTGGACTATCGTCGCGGCGGTGTAGCCGTCGAGAAGACCTTCTCCTGCCAGCACCAAGGGGTCGAGACCCGTCTCCTGACCGTCCCTCACCCGGATGATGGTGTCGAACCCCTCCTCAGGAAAGCCTCCCTCGGTGTCAAAAATAACGGTCCCGTAATCGATCTCCCTGTACCTGTCCGCGAGGTACTTCAGCGCCCTTGCCGGCCACTCGTCCATGCCAAATATCTTGAGGGTTCTTCCGTGGTAGACCGGGTCGTAGAACGTGTCCTCCCCCTCCCTCTCAAAGAGCCTAACCGCTATACGGCTGTACTTCATGGGATCCACCGGTAGAGAATAGGGAGCGCTCATATAAACGGCTTCTGGTTTAAACGCCTAAACTACCCTAACGAGCCTCTCCATCCAGGGGCCAACGCGAACCCGTATGTACCCCCTGAGCTTTTCATCGACCTCCCTGTCCCCCGTGTAAACCCTGAGCGGGCCGTTTTCAAGCTTGGAAGGCGTGGCGACGACTGTTATGTTCCCCCTGGGAATCTTCCTCAGCACCTCCGCCGAGAACTGCTGGTTGCCCCTGCCAAAGAGGAACCCGAGGCCGCCTATAACCGTGACGATCACCCTGGGACTTCTATCGGCAAAACGCAGCAGGTCTCTCTCGGTGGCATCTTTGACAACGAGTCTGGCCTCACCATCTTTTACCTCAACAACGTCAACCCCGAGGAGGGTTCCCTCTATGCCCAGCTCGTCCTTTATCCTCTTAACCGTCGAGCCGGAGCCGAGAAAGTAGATGCCGTCGTTTTCAAGGATTTCCTCAGCCAGAGCCTCTGCAATGGCCTCAAGCTCGTCTTCCTCGCTGAGGGGAACCCTCTCCTTTCTGCCCTGGACTAGGGTTTCAACGACCGGGACTATGGCCTTTCCGTAGGTTTTCGCCCTGACCTCGTCGTGCCTGTACGCATCTTCGTCTATGTCCCTCACCTCCCGCTCCTCCAGCCTGGCGCGCCCCCGGAGGAAATCCACCAGAACCCTGGCGGCGTCCTCCGGGGAATACGCAAAAACTCCCGAGTACATCTTAACGCCAGTTGGGATGCCGAGAATTGGAACCCGCTCATCGACAGCCTCGATTACATCCCTGGCAGTCCCATCGCCACCGGCGAAGAGGAGGAGCTTTACCCTTCCGGCAATTCTCCCCGCGAGCTCCTTGGTGTCCTCGGAACTCGTGTCTGGAATCATAATCCCCTCCACTTCCCGGTAGCCGATTTCCCTGTGTCGCATCACTTCGAACTCAAAGTCAAACTCCCTCAGGACGTCCTCCCCCAGCGGGCCCGGACCTGTAATGAACCTTATTTCACTGGCCTCACCGTAGTGAGAAAGCTCCGAGAGAAAAAGCCTCACGAGATCCCGGGCGATGGGCCTGGCCCCCCTCCGTACGGCCTCCTCGACGACTCCATCCGTGCCTTTGAGTGCAACTTTTCCGCCCATTCCGGCTATGGGGTTGATTATAAGGCCTATCATCGTCTCACCTCATGTATCTCCTCGCGAACACCGTCAGGAACACGGCCCACATGAACATTCCGAACAGTGCCTCGATCGACGCTATTACTCTTCCAACCCCCACGGGGTGGTAGTCACCGTAGCCGAGGGTGGTTGCGGTGACGACGCTGAAGTACTCGTAGTCGAGGAAGCTCATGCTCCCAGACAGCCCTTCAACGCTTTTGGTCAGGAAGAAGAGCAGGGGAAAGAAGACGTTGACGGCGGCGAGCCATATCAGTATGGGCCTCTTCCAGTCGGTGCCGTACTTGCAGGTCAAATCGGCAAAGAGCCACTCAAAGAGCCCCTCCATCCTGAGGAAAAACCTCTTAATACCCCGTCTCCTCCCGGCCAGGCGGGACTGCCTTTTCTCCACCATCTCCAGGTAGTAGTACCGGTCAGCCCTCTCAAAGTCCCCGTTCCTCTCCCAGCTTATTCTGGCGAGGCGGTAGAGCACCTCCGCCGCGCGGTGGCTGTTGAACCTGCAGTCCTCAACCTCAACGAACCCCTCGACGTTGAGTTCAACCGGAATGTTGGGCAGAACCGTTGAGTTCCACGAGAAATCGCCGTTGAAGGACACCCTGCGGAATATCATGTTCCCCATGACCCTCATGTGCACGAACTCCGGATTCTTAAGCCAGCTGGCAAGTATCTCTGCGTGCCCAAAGACGTCCAGGTTCTCAAGAACAAGGTTGCCGTGGAACCGCCTTATGCTCAACCTCACCTGCCTCTTGAACCTGGCCGCCCTGTCAAACTGAATGTCGCGCATGACAAGGGAGGTGGCCTTGACGCTCTTCTCGGAGGAGGCCGAGGGCTTTATTCCGTGCTCCTCAAGGATGCGCCTCATGAGGGGATAGCGGACGTTAATCCCGACCCTCCTTACGTTCTCCAGGCCGCTCAGCTCTATTCTGCCCACGGCCTTTTTCTCGCCGTACTCCTCTTCTCCCCGTCCATCCCTACCGACATACTCGGTGGAGTTTATCATGAGGTAGCGGACGCTCGAATTTCTGACGTATACGGAGTTGGAGAACCTCACCCTCAGCAGGTTCAGGCCAAAGACGTGGGAGCCGTGGATGAGAAACGTTCCCAGCTCACTCCCAAAGACCACGAGTCTTCCCACGCTGGAGTTGTAGAAGGTTATTCCGGGAACGTTCACCGAGTCAAATAGTATCGTCTTCACGCGGGAGTTCTTGAAGACCACCGGTTTTTCGGCGTGGAAATCGCTGATTTTAACGTCGTACAGGTAAACCCCCTCAAAATAGGTCTGCCCCGCCTTGAGCCTTCTGAGGAGGGCTTCCTCCTTGACCTTCTTTATCTCCTCCCCCACGAGTCTCTCCCCTTCATCGTACGGGATATGGAGCGGGCAGTACTTTGAGCCATCAAGGGGCTTCAGCCGGCATTTCTGCCCGTTCTCATAGGTGTACTCGCACATGGCTCTCCCCAGTAAACTCCTCTCCTGGATAATTAAGGCTTTCTATCATCAGCCTCCGACGAGAAGCAGGCTGGTGAACACATGAATACATCAAGGCCGCTTTTGAATCGGGAACCTTTTTAAACCAGACCTCCCTCCCCGAGGCCTCAAGGTGAGAAAAATGAGTCAGAGGGTAGCCGTCGCGGTTAGAAACGCCTCAATAGCCAGCCGCTACCGCTACATCCCGAAGATGCCAAGGTGGTTTTACTCCTTCGTGCCGTTCAAGGTAGCCACGGGTGGAAGCTCCGCCCTGGTCAGTCTGTATCTCCTTGAGCTCGGAGGGAACGCCTCGACAGTCGGTCTGACCTTTGCACTTGCGAGCTTGGCATCGATGCTCGGTGCTTTGTTCTGGGGCAGGTTGAGCGACAGAACCCTCAGGAGAAAGCCCTTCATACTGCTCGGCTTCGCGAGCGTTCCAGTTTTCCTGACGCTCATGGCATTCGCCAAAACACCCGCCCAGCTCATCGCCATAAACACCGCCTACGCGTTCTTCCTTGCATCGACGCTTTCCGTGCCGATAGCCCTGGTTTTAAGGAGTGTCAGAAAGCACAGCTGGGACTACGGCATAGGGAAGTTCAACGAGATAAGCGGGTGGGGCTGGGTGCTCGGCCTGGTTCTCGGTTTCGGCCTGTCAAGGTTCCTCACGATACCCCAGCTGTTCCTGACCTTCGCACTGGTGGGACTCCCATCCATCGTTATGGGAGAGCGCATGATAAGGGAGGTGCCCATCTACATCAACAGAAAATCCATCAGGGCGTTTGGAAACTACGTCGTCGAAAAGGCCAGGTACATGCCGTCATTTATACTCCACACGAACTTCAGCCTTCCGGAGGGCCTGAGAAGGTTCTATCTGGCGTTTCTGCTGTTCTGGATAGCGGCGGGTCTCTATTTCCCTCAGATGCCGGTGCTCCTCTCGGACAGGGGCTATTCCCGTGAGATAATTTACCTCGCCCTGATCGCCAACTCTGCAATAGCGGCCCTCAACTACACCCGGGTGGGTGCTGGCATGGGGAGTAACAGGGAGGGCACCCTGAGGAAGGGCCTCATCCTCCGCGCAGGGGCGTTTATTGCGATAATGAGCGGCATCTTCATTTCACCGGCGTTGCTGCCCCTGGCCTTCGCTTCATACGCCCTCGCGGGCTATTCCTGGACGTTCATCAGCGTCTCATCAACGGCCATAGTGGGCGAGAAGGCGGGAGAAAAGGAGAAGGGAAGCGCCATGGGGACGTACAACGTCGTCAGCTCCGCAGGATACATAACCGGGAGCGCCGTAAGCGGTGCGCTCATATCATCGGCAGGATTTGGGGCGACGTTCGGACTCGGACTTGCCCTGCTCGGTGGGAGCATAGCCCTGCTGAGAAAATAAAAAGAGGTCAGAACTTCAGAACCCTGGCGAGGACTATGAGAGGATCCCAGACAGGGGCGAAGGGCGGCGCGTAGGCGAGATCCGTGAAGAAAACGTCCCTCGTCGTGAAGCCTGCCGTCAACATGGCGGCGGCGCTGTCTATTCTGGGCAGGATCTCGGCTCCAACCGCCTGGACACCGAGGAGCCTGTTCGTCTCGTTGTCGACGACGCCCTTCAGCCATATCTCCCTCCCGCCGGGGTAGTAGTGGGGCTTTGTCCTTGCCTTTATGAACGCTGTTCTGACGTCGTAGCCTTCCTTAACAGCCTCGGCCTCAGTCAGACCAGTCTTTCCAATCTCCAGGTCGAGGAACTTGGTTATGCTCGTTCCGAGCACTCCCGGGAAGTGAATCTCCCTCCCTGCTATGTTGCTTCCGGCGACGTAGCCCATTTTGTTGCCTGCCGGTGCCAGTGGCATCCAGACGCGCCTGCCGGTGATGAGGTGCCTCGTCTCAGCGACGTCTCCGGCGGCATAGACGTTTTCAACGCTCGTCTCCATCCTCTCGTTCGTCCATATCGCGCCGGTCTCACCTATCCTCACGCCCAGCTCCCTGGCGAGTTCTGTGTTCGGCTTTATGCCCGTCGCCACGATAACCATGTCGGCGCTGTACTCGCCGGCATCGGTGATGACCTTCTCGACCCGCCCGTCGCCCTCAAAGCGCAGTGTAAGCTCCTGGAGGCGGAGATTGAGGTTCTCCCCCAGCTTTGCCTCGACGATATCGGTAATCTCCCTGTCGAAGGTCTTCCTCAGAACCCTCTCGCTCCTCCCGATGAGTGTAACGTTCTTGCCCCTAGCGACGAAGGCCTCCGCCATTTCAAGGGCGATGTAGCCGGTGCCTATGACAACAACGTCCTTAACGTCGTGCTTCTCCATGTACTCCGTTATGGCAACGGCATCAGGAGGCAGGTCTGCAGTAAAGATGCCCTCAAGCCCGCAGCCCTCAAGCGCTGGAACCTGCGGTGAAGCACCGTTGGCGAAGACGAGGTAGTCCCATCCATATGTCCTTTCTCCGCCTTCCTCACGGACTCTGACGCTTCCCTGTTCGACCTCTATGACCTCCGCCTTCATGTGGAGGTCTATGCCGCGCTTCTTGATGAAGACCTCGGGAGGATAGTGCATGAGCTTCTCCTTTGGTGAAACTCCCTCGACCACGTAGGGCACGCCGCAGGGGGCATGGCTGACCCATTCGGTTGCCTCGAAGACCCTCACGTCCCATTCCGGCCTCAGACGCTTGATTCGCGATGCAGCACTCATTCCGGCCGCTCCACCGCCTATGATAACAACCGTTTTCTTCATGACCATCACCAAAAAAGGTTCAAAACTTTGGGTTAAAAACCTTGGCGGGACAGAAGCGGGTCATTCCTTTCTGTCCAGGAAGTACTTTCTGCCTTTAACCTCCACCATGTGGTATACCTCACCCTCCCTGAGCTCCATATTCGGTCTCTCCAGCTCATACGTCTCGTAAGTTCTCATGTCCATGAGCTGAACCTCCGCAGGGGTTATGCTGGTGACCATTGCCTCGCTCCTCTCGGTCTCCACAGTATCTATGCCCTCCCGCTTCACGGTCTTCCAGTCCCGGTGCTCGCTTTCCCGGGTGGAGAGGTTCTTCAGAGAGAGGCCCTTTCCATCCACGCGTTCGACTTTATAGACGTTACCGCGCCTATCCGCCACTATGTCCCCCTTCTGAAACTTTGGAATCCTGATGCTCACGCTGGTGCGGTAGACCTCCCTGCTGGTCTGCCTGTCGAGACCGACGAGCTCGTAGGCCTCACTTATCGTTCCCCCAAAACGCTCCTTTATCGCCTGGGCAAGCTTCCTGGCGCTGGAGGTCGAGCCCATGTAGAAATCGAGTCCCTCCTCCTTCTCTATGGTATCCTGGATGAACCCCATCCTGTCCTTGCGCATTATCTCGTCCACCTTCTCCTCGACGAGCTTTCCTATGACCTTCCTTTCCTCCTCCGTCAGCGGCCTGCCTTCGGCGCGAACCTGGAGTATTGCCTCAAAATAGCCCCCAAGGAACCTGGAACAGCGCGGACAGACTGTCTGGCGGACGTAAACGGTGGTGTGTTTAACCTCGTCATGAAGCTCGTGCTGGAGCTCGTGTATCCTTGCCTTAACACGTATCTCATACGTTATTATCGCCGGGAAGTATTCAATGTGCCAGTCAACGGGCTGAAAGGCTATCAAGGCCTTTCCAACGGGAAGTTCCTCGACCCCGTCAAGCTCTTCCGGGGAGACTATCTCAAACTCCCCCACCCTCTCATCCAGGGAGTCCCCTATCACCTCAAGGAGCGCGTTTTCAGCGACTTCGAATATCAGCTCCTCAAGCTCATAGGTCCGGGGATCGACCCAGACGCCCCTTTTCTTATAGCTGCCGCAGTTCTGACACAGCTCCGTGTTTACCTCTCCCCCAATCAGCAGAACGGGGTTTTCTTTTCTGAAGCAGACCTGGCAGAGACCAGCTATGAGAGGACCTCCCTCGCTCTCGCTTATCCCACATCTGTAACAGAACCTCTCACTCATCCCTCTCACCGGAGGGGAGTGAGGGAGGGGGTTTAAAAACCTAATCTCAGAGGAAGAGCTTTGCCATCTGGGCGTGGGGAACCCCCTGAATCCTGAGCACCCTCGTCTCGTCAATGTAGCCCAGTTCTATCGCTTTTCCTACGCAGCGCTCACCCGTAAGGTTGGCGATGGTCGCCTCTTCCAGCATGGTCTCAAGGGCATCCTCGTCGACCAGCTCGCCCTTGTAAAAGCGCTCCTTGACCTCAAGCTTCAGCTCCCCTTCCCTGAAGGTTTTCCCAAGGAGCTCCTCATCACAGGCCGCGAGGAGAACTTCCCCCTGAACCCTGTACACTTTGACGTATATCATGGAGCGACACCGGAGGGAGAAACGGTTGGGGGTTTAAAAGGGTTGGGTAAATTGAGAAGAAAAGAGAGGGGAATCAGCCCTGGGCCTCAATTTCCTTGACGGCCGCCTCTAAGATGGCGTACGCCTTGAGGATGTTTAGGTAAGCCTTGCGGATGTTCGGCAGTGCCGCTATTGCGAGGTTGTCCCTGCCCGGAGTCAGGTACTTCTCGGCCTCAGCGTAGTACTGGTCGGCGAGCTGCTTGTACTGCATGGCCTCCTGGAGGGTCTCGTTGTCGACACCGAGCTCGACAGCCTTCTGGTAGAGCGGGTCGAACTTCTGGTCGTACCTCCAGTAGAGCATGAACCAGACGTAGTTCCAGGTGCTGACGATCCAGCGGGACGTCTTGTACTCAATCGTCAGCGTCACCGGTGAGGCGTACCTGACCTTCAGCACGACGTACTTTGCGTTCTTGCCGTCGATGACGTAGTAGCTGACCACGTGATCGCCATTCACGTCGACGTACTGGGTATCGACCGGCAGTGTCACAAGGACGTAGCCAGTCGTTCCGCTCGGACCCTCGACCGTCAGGTCTATGCTCGTGCCAGTGTCGTGGTAGTTCGTGACCGCACCGAGTCCAACAGCAACGTAGGGCGACACCTGGGTAGCGGAGTACACCTTGTCCCCCGCGAGCTCCTTGACCTTAACCGTCACCTCCTTGGAGGTGTCCTGGTAGTAGTCGCTGAAGACCTCTATGTTGAACGTCTGCTCGAGGTTGAGCGGGGTGAAGTACACCTCGACTTCACCGTTGTCTGTGTAGTACTCCCTGCCGTTCACGACGACCTTTGCCGGGGTGTCTATCTTTTCCATCGTCGCGAGGTCGAGGAGCCTTATCTTGAGCACCGACTGCTTTCCGAGGGTGGTGTCTGCGTAGACCGCTACGTACATCTCCGGCTGACCTACCTGGAACAGCATCGGCGCGTAGGTCATCGTCTCCCCTGTATCGGCGTTCACGAGACCGAGTATACCGAGGTATGTTCCGGCGGCCGAGACGTCCGCCGTGGCGTGGATGGTTCTGGTGGTACCGACATCGAAGCTGAAGGGAGTGCTGTCCACCGTCACATCGCCGTTGTCGCCGAGTATCTGGTAGTAGAAGGTGTATTGGATCGGGTTGTATCTGACGGTGTCGTATCCGTAGACCATTACTAGGTAGTATCCTGTCTCGGGCATGAACTTCTCAAAGACCTCATCGCTGGTCGGCCCTATCTGGTCGGTGTACAGCTCAGTGTAGTTGTCGATGATGCCATCGCCGAGGTCATTTACGAGCTGGTCGTAGGTCTCGTAGTAAATAACGTACAGGTCAAGGTCAGCGGTCGGGTCTTCAGGCTCGGTGATTCCAAACCTGATGAAGTACGTGGTCGGGTCGACGCCAAACGCACCGATGAGATCCCAGGCGTCCTGGCTAACGTTCCGGGTCATGGCGTACGCCACGTCGAGCCTTCCAAGACCGTAGCCTATGACACTGGCGTTGAACGGCATGTAGTTGTTCTTCACCTTGGCCTCAACGCTGACGTTGGCCGGGGACGGAACGTCCTTCTTTATGAGCTCCGGTGATATCGACACCGAGCCGGCGCTGATGTCTATCTCGTAGTGGGCGTCCTCGTAGCCAGTTCTGGCGTAGGAGCTGACGCTGACATACGCTGTTATCTCCCAGACGCCCTCAACCGGATTGTCGACCACCCACGTGTACTCAAGCGGCCCTCCGGGGCCGACGTAGTAGTATCCGGGCACTCCGTCATAGACAACACCGCCCATTGGCCTCGCGATGACGAGCTTGACCCTGCCCATCGGGGTGCCGTTGGCATCCGTCGGAACGCGGAGTGTGACACGGAGCTCCTTGGTTCCCCTCGGAACCTCGAAGAAGTAGTGCTTGGCCTCACCGGGCTTGCCCGTGTCGGTAATCTTGGCGCTGATCTCGCCGTTCTTGTTTGCGGGTATGTCAACGGTAACCGCGACATAACCATCGATGTAGCTCGTGTCCGGGTCGTCGATGTAAATCAGACCCACATAGGTACCGCTCTTCTGGAGCTTGGAGTAGTCGATGTTTATGGAGAACTGGCCGATGAGGTCGCTTATGTACATGGCGTTGGCCCCGTGTATCGTGACCTCCGTCGTGTTCGGTATAATCCAGTCAACGTTTGTGCTTATCTTGTAGGTCTTGTTTTCGAAGACGTACCAGAGGCCCCATCCTGGCTCATAGGTCATGGGTGAGAAGTATATCGGGACACTTCCCGGATACTCGTTCCTTATGTAGACTCCCCTGTAGAGGTAGGGATAGCCGAACATGTACTGGAAGTAGCCGTTGAAGTCAACGTATGCCTGGGAAATCGGGATGAGGGGCTGCTCAATCGGGTTCTTGAAGCTGGTAAACGTGGTGCCCGCGAAGATGTACGTGGTTGGCTCCTGGCTGAGCTCTTCGAGCTTGGCTATGGCCTTGTCAACCTGTATGAGACCGAACCCCTGGTCTATCAGGGTCTGGTTCGTGGGCTTGGCGCTGAGTTCAAGGGCGCGCTTGATCATTATCGGGTTGTAGGTAATGTTGTGCTGCTTGGCGTAGCTTATCATGAGGGCAACGGCACCGCTGACGTGCGGTGTGGCCATCGAGGTGCCGCTCCAGAACCCGTAGTACCTGTAGGGGTTTCCGTAGAGGACGGTGTACCACATCGGGAGGCTTGAGAATATGGCGGTTCCCGGAGCCATCACGTCCGGGTCAAGGAGGCCATCCATCCTCGGTCCCCTGCTGGAGCTCATGGCCGGGCCGTTCATGACTCCCGGCAGACCGTAGAGAAGCTCCCACCTCTCGCTCTCCCAGTAGTTGCCGACCGTTATGGCCAGGTCGCTGTCACCGGGGGCATGGACGCTGTTGGTGGTC
The DNA here is from genome assembly GCF_055392585.1 of Thermococcus coalescens. Classification (NCBI taxonomy): domain Archaea; kingdom Methanobacteriati; phylum Methanobacteriota; class Thermococci; order Thermococcales; family Thermococcaceae; genus Thermococcus; species Thermococcus coalescens. The sequence continues at coordinate 1,837,880 of NZ_AP043764.1, read as the reverse complement.
GGCCCCTCGTTTCCGGCGGCAATGGCAAAAGTAACCCCGTAAAGGTCGGTAAGCATGTTGACGTAGAATATCTCAGGGGTCTCAAGTCCGTCGTTTATCTCGCCACCGCCGCCGAGGGACATGCTGATGACGTCGGCTCCCATAAAGGTCGCGTATATCATTCCGCTGATTATCCAGCTGGTTCTTCCAAAGCCGAGCTCACCCGGAAGAACCTTGACCTCGATGAGCTGGGCGTTGGGGGCGACGCCGTAGACACCGTAGAACACGGGGTCGGTGGGGAGACCAACGCCAGCGACGGTACCGCTGACGTGGGTGCCGTGTCCGTGGGCGTCCCACATGAAGTAGGCGTAGCCCTCGTTGGGCTCGAACTCTATGAACGCGACATTGACCTTGGTTGTGTTAACAGTGACGTAGTCTCCGCTGGTATCATAAATCCTCATCGGCTGGTCGTTGGTGAAGTTGTTGTCGAGGTTGAAGTCTATGTAGGCTGTGAAGTTGCCGCTCTGGTTAACTATGAGAACCGGATAGACATCGCTGAGGTCTCCAAAGAGACCAAGGTCGTAGGGGTCATAGGGAGTTGCGCTGAAGTTGTTGAGGTCAAAGTACCTCTCGGGAAGGAGGCCAATGTAGTAGGTGTCTCCGGTTATGTTCCCGACGTAATAGGTGCCCATCGTGTAGTTGGTGTATGTGGAGTGACCGTAATAGGCAGCATAGACCCCCCAGAAGACCGTGACGTTCTTGTTAACGGCAATCGTTCCCCCCACTGGAGTGGTGGTGTTGTAGTAAATCTGAGCCATGCCCTCGTCGCTCTCGTCATAGATGTCAACAATCTTCTTCCTTCCATCGAGGGTTGTCTGGAGGAACGGGTGTCCCACGTCCACACCGGTGTCCAGAACGGCGACGGTAACGTTGTCTCCGTAGACACCGTAGTCAGTCCAGACGTTGTATGCATCTATCGTGAAAACGCTCATGAACATGTCCGGGAGGGAGAGGGAATCCTTCGCAGGGGCACTGGGGGCAGTTCCATCCTCGGGAGCCACCGGCTCCTGAAGTTTGACGGTCCTGTCCTTCCACACATGAAGGATGCCCGGAATGTTCTGGAGCTCTTCCACCTTAGAAACGGGCATCTCCACGACTATGAACTGGTACTCGGGTTTGCTTATTGGATCGATTGTTCCAAGCTTTTTAAGGGCATTGTAGACCTCCATCGCGTGATCCCTATCCGGCGCGACTATCAGGCGTACGGTCTTATCGCTGGTCTTGAGGATGTTCTGTATCTCCTTTTGGAGGACCTCACTGCTGATGAACTCTCCGGAATGAGTATTGTTTGTGGTTTCTACCTTGACGGGATTAGACGGGGCGGCGAAGACTGGTGTAGCTGAAAACGCCACTGAGGCCGCTGACAGTACAAGTACCGCCACAATCAAAAGACTCAAGGCCTTCCTATTCATCCTGACACCTCCAGGTCGTAATGCTCACCTATACTGTGGATAGAGCACCGATATAAACGTTTCGCACCACAGGGTTGTATAACTCACCTTAACAGCCACGTTACAACTTGAATGACTATTCCGGGGCATTGATGACTGCGCTTTATGTTATATCCTCCCCGGAAACCGAGAAGAGCAAAGTGGCCACGATGAATAACATTATGAACGCGTCCACTCCCGGGTCGATCGAGTATATCATCAAAGACAAAACCACCACAAAGCTTCCCCTGCGTCTCTCACTAGTTCTAAGGAATATTCCAAGCAGAAAAGCCTCAATCAGCCCCAAAATCCCGAAATCAGCCACCGGCTGGCCAAAAAAGAAATAGGTGTAGTTCGTGGATGCACCGAAGAGTGAAGCGACCATGTGTCGGGGGTTGTCACTGAAGAGAAGCGCGCCGTGGAAGAGGCCCCAGGGGAGGGAGAGGCGGACGAGGTTATGGAAAACAAGGAAGGTAAAGCCTATTCTGACGAGAACACCCTCCACTCCTCCGCTCATCCATACTACGACAAGCACCGGAACGGCACTGAGGCCAACGAGCCATTTTCGGAGCCTGGGATAGTCGAAGTAGGCACTCAAAAAATAAGCCAGAGACACGAGGAGAACCAGGGAACGGAACGTGCCGAGGAAGAAAAGCACGGCGTAGATTGCCATCATGAATGTTTTCCCGCGGAGGGAGATCGTGGAGTAGGCCATTCCAATAACAGCCAGAACCGCCGCCAGAACCAGAGGGCCGACAAGTTCATACCTGAGGGAGTTTTCAAAAAGTGGGACACCCAAAGCGAGGTATAGAGCCAAAGGTATCAAGAGTGCAACCAGTAGGGCGCTCTGGGGAAAGAGCCGGAAGGGATTGACTTTCAGCCAATACACTATAAGAACCAAAACTGCCAAAATGGGAAAGACTGGGAAATCATGGAAAGATAGCACCAGAAAGAAGACAGCCAGCAGTGATGAAGGGAGTTTCAGGTTGGAGGCGTAGCCCAGAGCGAAGACGGCAAAGAATGCGAGGGCGTAAACCGTTCCCAGAAGGAGCATTGAGGGCTCCAGTCCGCGTGAATATATCGTGCTGCGCAGATCTTCGCTAAAGTAGTTGGCGTACAGTGAAAGGGCCAGGTAAGAAAAGAAGCCGAGGCTAAAGATTTTTAACCCCCTCACTTTACCACCAATTAATGTTAAAAAAGGAGCTTAAAAATTTGAGGGGTGTCGTGGAATGAAGAAAGAGAGCCTCTACCTTCCCCTGCTTCTCATCTCTGCTTTCATCATCAGACTCATTCCCCACAGAACGCTTCTTTTGGCGACATACGACGAGTACCTTCACAGGGACATAACCCTGCGGATAGTCAACCAGGGCATAGGCTCAATCCCCAAGGACATACCCTCCCTGGTCGGACTGAGGGCTTACAGCTATCCCCCGCTGTTCCACATAATCGGTGCGGCCTTTTACAGGGTATTCCCCTCCAACTATCTGTTCTTCGTCCTCCCGGCAGTCTACGGCACCTTAGCAGTGTTCGGCTTTTACCTGGCGTTTAAAGAGCTCACGGAGGACAAAAACCGCGCCCTTCTCGCCGTGACACTCCTAGCCTTTGCCCCCAACTTCATCTACAGAACGAGCCTCTACATCCCGGAAAATCTTGGCCTGTTCCTGTTCTCGATAAGCCTGCTGTTCTTGATAAGATTTATGAAATCGAGAAAGCTCTCCAACCTGCTCGTCTTGGCCGCGGTGATGATGGTCTACATGCTGACCCACAGGGGATGGATATTCTTTGCCATGGCCGCGGTTCTGCTGTTCGCTTCTTACCTGTGGCCGTTCATAAGGAAGAACCTCCACTATTTTGTCGCTCTGGCCGTTCTGGCTCTCATAGCCTACACGCAGGTGTCTTTCATCCAGTCAACCGTCGGAGAGCTTTTCCTCAGGCTCCAGCGGAGCGAAGTGAGCTTCCTGGGATACTTCAAATGGATAGGTGTTATCCAGCTCGTCTTTGGGGCGGTAGCAAGCCCGTACTATTTCAAAAGGGACAGCATACGGCGTGGCTTCGTCCTCTGGGCCTGGGCGTTTATGTTGGCCGGAGGAATATCCTTCCGCTTCCGCGACCCCTACGCAACAATACCCCTCTCCGTCATGGCCGCGGAGTACCTCATTGACGTTGTCTTCCCGGCGGTGGGTCCCTTCATCAGGGGTGCCTTCGAAGGAGTGAAAGGTGTGGGCGCCGAGTGGATAAAGGGCATTTCACGGAAGCGCTGGGTAACCTCACTGGTAGTCCTGCTGCTCCTGGTTACCCCCCTCGCCCAGGGAGCCTACGGGGCTTACAAATATGTTGAAGCGCCAACCGTCAGCGACAAAGAGGCCTACGAGTGGATAGTCCAGAACACGCCTGAGAACGCCACTATACTCGTGTGGTGGGACATGGGGTATCTACTCATAGGGAACACACACCGAAAGGACGTCGTCATATGGAAAAAAGTGTATCAGGGCTTCTTTGGAGAGGCCCCAACGGTGAGGGAGGCCGGACAGGCGTACACGGATCACGTCATCATGTTCAGCTCAAACCAGAGGGAGTGGGCGTATTATCTTATGAGGAAATACAATGTAAGCTACATCTTCGTGGACAGAAAGAGGTATTCCTACGGCTTCATCCGCTATGGCCTTATGGAGTACGCCCCCTACGACACCCATTTCAAGGTCGAATTCTGCAACGGCGGTTCGGTCATATACCGCTTCATCCCGGAGCCAACTCTAAAGATGGAACAGCCTTTCCCCCTTAACTACACCGGAAACTACTCACCCCTCGTCAATTTCCTGGAGAAGTTCTGGACAGGATACAACTACGCCGATTTCGACACAAGGTACAAGGCGTACTTCAACCTCAACGCCTGGATGGTTGACCTGTACTCACGCCTCTACCAGAAGACAGGAGATGAGGCCTTCAACGCCCGCATAGACTGGCTCCTCCGCTGGCTTTCGTACAAGCAGATGGACAATGGAGCGTTCCCCTGGGGCATCCCTCCCAACGACTTCACCCTGTACACCGCGTACACCCTCGAACCCCTGAGGGGGGTTACCTTCGACGGAAAGGAGAGGTCGCTCAAGCTGCTGGAGAGCAGGGAGCGTGAGGACTACTTCATGACGACTCCCAAGGACGAAAAGGGAGGCCTCGTTACAAACGCTCTCATGCTCCCTGTTTACAAGGAGCTCGGAATCCTGGGCCCCACAACGGAGAGGAACATCGTCGCCCAACTGCTGAATGAGCAGAGGGGAGACGGAAGCTGGAACAACAACCTCGGCACCACCATAGCGGTTGCCTCAAGCCTCGCAAGGTACTACCAGCTAACGGGCAACGAGACGGTGCTGAACGCAGTCAGGAAAGCAGCCGAATGGATGACAGGGGAGCAGGAGGAAAGCGGGAAGCTGAAGGCAGAGAAGTATGAGTACGCGTATTCCAGGGCCACCTACGCCCAGATGGCATACATCTATCACGTTGCTGGACTTAAAGACGCCGAGGAAAAGACCCTCAAGTTTATCGAAGACACGTTCGATCCCAACAAGGAAGTACACCCGCTCGATGCGGTGCTCACCATGTACCGCTACCTCGGCTACGCCTACGGCAGCGATAGGGCCATCGACATGATCAACGAACTCCTGAAGGCCCATCCACTGCTCAGCTTCTCCTAATTTTTCAATTTCGAAATGTTTAAATAGTAACACACCCTGAAGTAAACGGAGGGTGTGACGTGATGCCAGCACTCCCGAGAAGGGACCTGTACATAAGTGGAACAATAGCGCTTTTTTCCCTGATTCTAGCCGTAGCATTCCTCCCCAACAGAACCATCACCTACGATGGGGCACTTTACATAGACATCGCAAGGAACCTCGTGAAGGGCATAACGAACTACACGTACCAAGGAGTCTACATGATGTACCGTCCGCCGGTTTACGTCTACACGCTCTCGCTTCTCTTTAGGTTCCTCCCACCCAACTTCCACCTGACGGCAGCGCGGCTCGTCTCAGCGTTCTTTTACGCCCTGACGGCCGGCCTTGTGTACATCTTCGCCGTGGAGCTGTGGGAAGACAGGCTGAAGGCGCTTGCGGCGGCCATGTTTTACATCCTCAACCCCCTGGCCTTTGCGATGGGAACCCGCGAGCTCGTTCACAGCGAATTCACGTTTTTCTATACCCTCGCCATATACCTGCTGTACACAGGGAAAAAGAGAAACGAAAGCACGAGACTGTATCTCGCGTTCATAATCTCGGGAATAGCGGTGCTGACCAGGTACACTGGACTCTCGATACTGGGGGTCATAATGGCATACCTGTACCTGACCGAACACTGGGACTGGACAAAGAAAAAGGAGTATCCCCTTGGATTTCTTCTCTTCATCCTTGTCCTCCTGCCCTGGATGTACATGGGGCATCTCTATTACGGGGGCGCGTTTAAGCCCTTCAGCGTGGCCACCCAGTACGTAACCAACGCACCACCCGTTTCAGCATTCGACTACGTTGGAATGATAGCCAACACCCTGGGCATCCTCCTGTTCCTTGCAACAGTCGGCTTTGTATTCCTTAAAAAGAGCGACGAAGGGTGGCTTCTCATAAGCTGGCTCTTTCTGGGGCTGCTGGGCATAATGACCGTGACCCACAAAGAAGAACGCTTCATAACGTTCCTCTCTCCTGTGATTGCTCTCCTGGCGGCCCACGGCTTGTGGAGTCTGGCGGAGACCATTCACGGGCTTATAACGGATGCCGAGCACAGGAAGTATGCATCTATTCTGCTTCTGATACTGTTTCTGATTCCAATTGGCAGGGACGCCATGAGCCTCAAGGAACAGTGGGACGAACAGGGGGCGGTCTATGTCAATGTGATGGAATACGCCTCAACCAACTATCCCTCCGTGGAGTGGCTCCTTGTCTCGCCCAAGATGTACACAATGGCGGGACTTTACTATCCGGACGCAATAATCCAGGTCATAATGGACAGGCAACAGGTTCGGGACAGAATCGCCAGCGGAAAGTATGACCTCATAATCAAAATGGAGGGTGACCCTCCCTTAAACATCGAAGAGAGCGACATGTACACCCTCGCCAAGGAGTTCCCCAAGGAAGGTTTCAAGGTTTTCGTTCGCTCCACTTCAATCTCTAAAAGCAAAGGAAGTTAAGCCCCCGTCAACCCAAATGAACACATTCGCCTTCTTTTTCATTCCTGTACGCCAGAGAACAGCCTTGGATAGTTAATTTTAAATATGAACCCTCGATATATCACCCGCAGTAAACGATTGTGGAGGGATTCGCATGAGCGAATACAAATTTATAAAGTGGTTTGAGGAACTCGGAAAGGGCGACGTCGCTCTTGTTGGCGGAAAGGGTGCCAACCTCGGAGAAATGACCAACGCCGGTATCCCGGTTCCGCCCGGCTTCTGTGTCACCGCCGAGGCCTACAAGTACTTCGTCGAGAACGTCAAGCTCGAAGACGGAAAGACTCTTCAGGAGTGGATTATGGGAGTCATCGCCGAGACCAACGTCGATGACTCCAAGCAGCTCCAGGAAAACACCGCCAAGATCAGGCAGAAGATAATTGAGCTCCCGATGCCGGCAGAGATAGCCGGGGAGATCGAGAGGGCTTACAAGGAGCTCTCCCAGAGGTTCAACAAGGAAGCTGTTTACGTTGCCGTCCGCTCTTCCGCCACCGCCGAGGACCTCCCGGAGGCCAGCTTCGCCGGCCAGCAGGAGACCTACCTCGACGTCTACGGCGTTGACGACGTCATAGACAAGGTCAAGAAGTGCTGGGCCTCACTCTGGACGGCCAGGGCCACCTTCTACAGGGCCAAGCAGGGCTTCGACCACAGCAAGGTCTACCTCAGTGCCGTCGTCCAGAAGATGGTCAACAGCGAGACCAGCGGTGTCATGTTCACCGCCAACCCCGTCACCAACGACAGGAGCGAGATCATGATCAACGCCGCTTGGGGCCTCGGTGAGGCCGTCGTCAGCGGCAGCGTTTCCCCGGACGAGTACATCGTCGAGAAGGGCACCTGGAAGATAAAGGAGAAGTACATCGCCAAGAAGGAGGTCATGGTCGTCCGCAACCCGGAGACCGGCAAGGGCACCGTCTACGTCAAGGTTGCCGACTACCTCGGCCCTGAGTGGGTTGAGAAGCAGGTTCTCACCGAGGAGCAGATCATAGAGGTTGCCAAAATCGGTGCCAAGATCGAGGAGCACTACGGCTGGCCGCAGGACATCGAGTGGGCCTACGACAAGGATGATGGCAAGCTCTACATAGTCCAGTCCAGGCCGATCACCACCCTCAAGGAAGAGGTTAAGACGGAGGAAGCTGAGATGACCGAGGAGATGAACGTCCTTCTCAAGGGTCTCGGAGCTTCCCCCGGCGTTGGTGCCGGTAGGGTTGTCGTCATATTCGACGCCAGCGAGATCGACAAGGTCAAGGAGGGCGACGTCCTCGTCACCACCATGACCAACCCGGACATGGTTCCGGCCATGAAGAGGGCAAGCGCTATCGTCACCGACGAGGGCGGAAGAACCTGCCACGCCGCCATCGTCAGCAGAGAGCTCGGTATCCCGGCCGTCGTCGGCACCAAGGATGCCACCAAGATCCTCAAGGACGGCATGCTTGTCACCGTTGACGGTACCAGGGGCGTCGTCTACGAGGGTATAGTTAAGAGCCTCGTCAAGAAAGAGGAGGAAGAGAAGGCCGCCGGCCAGGTCGTCGTTGCCGGTGCCCCGCTCGTCACCGCCACCGAGGTCAAGGTCAACGTCTCCATGCCTGAAGTTGCTGAGCGCGCTGCAGCAACCGGCGCCGACGGTGTCGGTCTCCTCAGGGCCGAGCACATGATACTCGGCATCGGTGCCCACCCGATCAAGTTCATCAGGGAGGGCAAGGAGGAGGAGCTCGTCGAGAAGCTCGTAGAGGGCATCAGGAAGGTTGTCGAGGCCTTCTACCCGAGGCGCGTCTGGTACAGAACTCTCGATGCTCCGACCAACGAGTTCCGCGAGCTTCCGGGCGGCGAGGACGAGCCGGAAGAGAGGAACCCGATGCTCGGATGGAGGGGCATAAGGCGCGGTCTCGACCAGCCGGAGCTCCTCAAGGCCGAGTTCAAGGCCATCAAGAGGCTCGTCGACGAGGGCTACGACAACATAGGTGTCATGCTCCCGCTCGTCAGCCACCCCGAGCAGGTCAGGAAGGCCAAGGAGATCGCCCTCTCAGTCGGCCTCGTCCCGCACAGGGACGTCGAGTGGGGCGTCATGATCGAGACCCCGGCCAGCGCACTCATCATCGAGGACCTCATCAAGGAGGGCCTTGACTTCGTCAGCTTCGGCACCAACGACCTCACCCAGTACACCCTCGCCATAGACAGGGACAACGAGCGCGTCTTCAAGCTCTACGACGAGAAGCACCCGGCCGTTCTCAAGCTCATCGAGAACGTCATCAAGGTCTGCAAGAAGTACGGCGTCGAGACCAGCATCTGCGGCCAGGCCGGAAGCGACCCGAAGATGGTCAAGCTCCTCGTCAGGCTCGGCATCGACAGCGTCAGCGCCAACCCGGACGCGGTCGAGCTCGTCAGGAAGACCGTCGCCAGGGAAGAGGCCAGGATAAGGCTTGAAGCTGCCAGAAAGGCTCTCAGGGAGTGAAGCCTTTCGGCTTCCTCTTTTCTACTTCGTTTTGAACCTATACACCAGTTCAACGCTTCAATGTCGTTTTCTCAGAGCTGGCCCTTTTATCCACCCTAAGCTTTTTATACCAACGTTTCGACAGCCATCTCAATGAGACGTGAAGTAGAGACAATGCGCGACCAGATCGTCAGCGGGCCGATAGTGAAGACGCTCATCCTGTTAGCGTACCCGCTCATCATAAACCAGCTCGTCCAGGTCCTCTACAACCTCACTGACACGTACTGGCTCGGGAAGCTCGGGAGGGAAGAGCTTGCCGCCCCGGGAACGGCGTGGCCTTTAGTCTGGTTCTTCATGGCCCTCGGGATGGGATTTGCCACGGCCGGCTTCGCATTCGTCAGCCAGTACGTCGGGGCGAAGGAGTACGATAAGGCCAACCGTGCCGCTGGGGCGCTCTACTCCCTCATGATGCTCTTTGCGATTGGAGTTGGAGTATTTGGCGTTGTCTCGGCCCCATACCTGCTCAACTTCATGAACGTGAGTGAGACGGTGTACCCCCACGCGCTCAACTACACCCGCGTCATCTTCGCTGGCATACCATTCGCCTTCACGCTCTTCGCCTTCAACTTCCTCCTGAGGGCCATAGGGGACACCAAAACGCCCGTTAAAATAAACATAGCCACCGTGCTTCTAAATCTGGTTCTGGACCCGTTCCTGATATTCGGCTGGGGGCCGTTTCCGGAGCTCGGCGTCGTCGGTGCGGCGGTTGCGACGATGTTCTCCAACAGCCTCGGCTCGCTCGTCGGCGGCTACCTCCTCTTCAAGGGGAAAGTGGGAATACACCTAACAGTGGAGGAGCTGAAGCCGGACTGGGAGTTCTACAAGCGCATTTTCCGGGTAGGGATACCCTCAAGCGTTGGTTCATCCACCACAGCCCTCGGCTTTGTCATCCTCACGAGGATAATCTTCACCCTCGGCGGCCAGTTCGGTGAGGCCGATGTGGCCTTCGCGACCTATAGCATAACCAACCGGCTCACCAACTTCATGTTCGCCTTCTCGGACGGCATAAGCATGGCGATGGGGACGATGGTGGGCCAGACTGTCGGTGCGAGGCTCTACGAAAGGGCTAAAACCATAGCCGAGAAGACAATGGCGATAAACTTTGCCATCCTGAGCCTTGGAACGCTCCTCTTCGCCTTCTTCCGCGTGGAGATATTCAGCTTCTTCATCAACGACCCTGCGATAATAGCCGAGAGCGCGAAGGTGGTTAAGTACTTCTCCGCATCCCTGCCCTTCTTCGGCATATTCTCGGCGGTGAACAACGTCTTCCAGAGCTCCGGACACACCAAGAAGAGCATGGTGCTCTCGATGCTCCGCCTGTGGGGGCTGAGACTTCCCCTCAGCTACGGCCTCGGGATCCTCGTGAAGGACACGGCAGGAATGTGGCTGGGGATGGGCTTAAGCAACGTTTTGGGGGCGGTTGTCGCTCTCATCTGGTTCCTGACCGGGAGCTGGATGAGCCGCATCATAGAGGGGAAGGGGTAGCTTTATATATCACCGTTTCGATTGCGGTCTGATTGCACATGAAGAGCGAGAAAATCCAGAGGATGCGCGAGGAAATACTGACCGGGCCCATAGAAAAGACACTTCTCGTTCTGGCGGGCCCGCTCATAGTCAACAACCTAGTCCAGGTTGTCTACAACATAACGGACACGTTCTGGCTGGGAAAACTTGGCAGGGAGGCGCTCTCCGCCCCTGGGACTGTATGGCCGATAATCGGGACGCTGATGGCCCTGGGAATAGGCTTTACCACGGCGGGCTTTGCCTTTGTCGGCCAGTATATAGGTGCGGAGGAGTACGAAAAGGCCAACCGCTCGGCGGGGGCCCTGTATTCACTCATGACGTTCTTCTCGGTCGCTACGGCAATAATAGCACTGCTGGTGCTTCCTTACGCGCTGCGCTTCATGCGGGTTAGCGAAAACGTCTACCCCTACTCCCTTACCTATGCCACAATAGTTTTCTTGGGCCTGCCCTTCTCCTTTGCGTTCATGGCATTTTCCGCCCTCATGCGAGCCACCGGGGATACAAAGACACCGGTTAAAATAACCCTCCTAACTGTTGCGATAAACATAATCCTCGACCCGCTCCTCATCTTCGGCTGGCTCGGCTTCCCGGAGCTTGGAGTGGCTGGTGCAGCGCTCGCAACGGTCATCGCCAACGCTGTTGGGGCGGTGATAGGGCTCTACCTCCTGTTCAACGACCGCGTGGGGATAAGCCTGAGCCTTGAAAGCCTCAAACCGGACTTCGAGTTCTACGGCAGGATCTTCCGCATCGGCCTTCCCTCCAGCATAGGACAGTCGGCTAACAGCTTTGGCTTCGTCATCCTGACGAGGATAATCTTCGGCTTCGGCGACGTCACCTACGCGGCGTACACCATAACGACCCGGCTGGTCAACTTCCTGACGAGCATCTCCCGCGGAATAAGCATGGCGATGGGCACTATGGTCGCCCAGAACGTCGGTGCAGAGAACTACGGGCGGGCGAAGAGGATAGCGGAGCGCACGATGATCATAAACTTCGCCATAGCCACCTTTGCGGTTCTGGTGATTGGAGTCTTCCGCGTGGAAGTGTTCCGGTTCTTCCTCAACGACCCGGCGGTGATAGAGGAGAGCGAGGTGGTTCTCAAGTACTTCCTCATCTCAGTGCCCTTCTTCAACGGGATTTTCATAGTCGTGAACAGGGTCTTCAGCTCGGCCGGGCATACCAAGAAGAGCATGACCCTCGGGATATTCCGTCTCTGGGGATTGAGGATTCCCCTCAGCTACGCCTTTGGCTACGTGCCCGCGCTGACGTTCACATTAGCGCTCCTCGGCCACAGAATTTTTATCAGAATCCCACTCGCGGAGCTCTTCGACTTCACCAGCAAGGGGGTCTTCTTCGGCATGGGCATGAGCAACTTCATAGCGGCAATAGTGGCCCTCGCCTGGTTCCTCCGCGGGACGTGGATGAGGCGCATTATCGAGGAAGAGTCAAAAAAGTGATACATCACTGGCAAAAATTGGCAGGCGGAAGTCTAATAAACCCAGCGCCGAAGGTTCTCCGGTGAGACGCATGAAGAGGGACGAACGCTGGGAGGGTGTCTACTCCTTCGAGGACAGCCCGTTCATAATGGAGATACTGACCGAGCTGAGGGACGAGAGGACAGGGCCGATACCCTTCAGGAAGGGTCTCGTCAAGCTCGGCCGCTACATGGCCTACGAAATAACGAAGACGATGGAAGTGGAAAGGGTTCCTGTGAAGACCCCGCTGGAGGAAACAGAGGGAATCCGCATAAAAGACAGGCGCAACGTGGTCATAATAACCGTTCTCCGCGCGGCGATACCGCTGATGGAGGGGCTCATCAAGGTTTTTGACCACGCGAGGGTTGGAATAGTCTCGGCCTCCCGCGGAAAGGCCCCGAAGTTCGAGATAGAGATGAAGTACGTCAAGGTGCCGCAGGTCAAGTCAGAGGACACAGTCATAATAGCCGACCCTATGATAGCCACCGGCTCGACGCTCATCAAGGTTCTCGAAGAGGTCAAGAAGTACGGGAAGGCCAAGCGCTACGTCATAGTCGGTGTCCTCGCGGCGCCGGAGGGGATCGGCAGAATAAAGGCCGCCCACCCCGATGTCGAGATGTTCGTGGCGGCGGTAGACAGGGAGCTCAACGAAAAGGGCTACATCCTTCCCGGCCTCGGAGATGCAGGCGATAGGGCCTTTGGAGCGCCGATTAAGGTTTGAGGTCTCCTTTTTCCGTTTTCTCCCCGCGGGGACGTTAAATTTATAAGCCAGCCTTTTGTTATTCTTCTTGAAGCCCGCAGTGCGCGGGGGTTGCCGAGCCTGGTCAAAGGCGGTGGACTCAAGATCCACTCCCGTAGGGGTTCAGGGGTTCAAATCCCCTCCCCCGCACCACCACAACCCTTTGCTTCGCAAAGCGTTGACGGAAAGATTGCGTGCGTTTCTGAAAAATCCTGATTCTCGAGTGGCTTTATTCATCATCTGCTATCTCATAGTGTTTGCCATCCTCAAGGCGTCCTACGGACGCCAGAATAAAACGCAAACTGCTTGAATGACTTCTTTTGAAATTAACCCACGGTTTAATGGGAATTTGAGATTTGCACTCTGATGATACTAGCCAACTTAGGAGAAAGGAACTCTTTTGGTCAAGCTTTTTCCAAAAGCCCGCTCTCGACGTTGGAGCTACGCTCCAACCCACGGGACGATAGTCCCGTTGAGTTTGATCAATGTTTGTGATTCTTGCTCAAAACGGCAATTTTGGCAGGTTTCTCGTTAAAGTTGCTTTTTGAAAGGTGGATTCGTTATCAAGAGCGTTTTTAGTGGGTTCGGCTTTTTAGTGCTCCGAAGGAGCGCGTTGAAAGCGAACCAACCACAATGGGAACCATGCCGCAGAATCCAACGTTTAATACTTAAACTCTTAAATGAAACCCTCCGAAAATAAAAGCCCTAGAAAGGAATCGCGAACTTTGATGAAACTTTGCGAAGGCAAAGTTTCAGCGCTCCAGCCTCTTGACGCCGTCTTTGGTGCCGACGAGAACTATGTCGGCTATGTCGGCAAAGATGCCGTTCTCCACCACACCGGGGATGTTGTTGAGTTCTATCTCAAGGTCAAGCGGGTCATCTATGCGGTGGAACCTGGCGTCGAGAATGAAGTTGCCGTTGTCCGTGACAACCGGGCCATCCTTCCTGCTCGCCATCCTGAGCTCTGCTGTTGCGTTGAAGACCTCTATTTCCTCGGCTATGGCGCGCCAAGCCGCTGGAATCACCTCTATGGGAACGGGCATCTTCTGGCCGAGTCTCTCGACGAGCTTGCTCTCGTCAACGAGGACGAGGAACGTTCCGGCACGGTACTCGATTATCTTCTCCATGGTGAGGGCAGCACCACGGCCCTTTATGAGGTTCAGGTGGGGATCAACCTCATCGGCGCCGTCGACTGCTATGTCTATCGCATCGACTTCGTCCAGACCGACCACAGGGACGCCGTTCTCGAGGGCGAGGAGCCTGGCCTGATACGAGGTGGGAATGCCGTAAACGTCCTCAAGCTCCCCCTCCATGATGAGCCTGCCCAGATACTCGATAAAGTATGCAGTGGTGGAGCCAGTGCCAAGGCCGACTACCATGTCGTCCTCAATGAACTTCAGAGCCTCCTTGGCAACCGCCCTCTTGAGCTCCTCCATAGACTCACCCCATCACCGTTCCGTTCTGCGTGAGTTGATAAAGCAGGCTCTGGTTTGAGTAGAACTGGGGCTGGAAGTTGACCATCAGGGTGTAGCTGAGCATGGTGAAGTAGAGCCAGAACAGGAACCAGCCGAAGAAGGCCTTCCTTAGTATCAGGCGCTCCTCCTCGATGTCGGGCGGCAGCTCCTTTATGATGGCCATGACCACCTTATCGATGATCAGGAACATGGCGATGCCTATCATCCAGCCGTACTGGAACTCTGCGGCGGCAATACCACTGACCAGGCCACAGATGAGTCCCCACAGGTAAACTGAGAGTGAAAACTTGTGTTCAATTGCCAGCTCCACGTTCTTCACCTACGCTTAGCTTTAAAAAGACCTTTTAAAACCTTTCCGTTATCCCGACAGTGTCTCCAGGAACTTGCGGCCCTTATCGGTCAGCCGGTAGTAGACGCGCCTGCCCTTTCTATGGGATTCACCTATCAGACCCAGGCTTTCAAGCTCACGGAGGTGCTGGTAAACCGCCTGATACTTCAGGGGCTTCTCAAGGGCCTCCCATATCTCGTAGCCGTACATGACCCTCTCACCGAGGAGCCTCAGGATATCGAGCTTCGTCCCCCCTATGCTGAACTTCTCCCGGGTTTCGGAGTAGTGTCCCTTGAGGCCGGAGCTCGTCACGATGAGCGCTATCCTGTCGTCCCTCTCAAAGTACCCCTCCTCCGCCAGCTTGAGCAGGGCCGGGACTATCACCGCCGAAGCGTACTCCGCGAAGATTCCCTCACCGGCGAGCAGCCTCTGTCCCAGGTCAAGCTCATCCTCGCCGACCATCACGGCGGTTCCGCCGGTTTCGTGTATGGCCCTGAGCGCGAGCTCCTTCATCACCGGGTTCTTCACGTAGAGTGCCAGCGCCTTGGTTGGTTCCGCCCTTGGTTCGACCCCCAGAACCTCGCTCGCTATGGGGGAGCATTTCTCGGCCTGCACCGCTATGAGTCTGGGCATTTCATCGATGGCACCTATCTCCATGAGCTCAACGAATCCCTTGTAGATGCTGTAGAGGTTGCTTCCGCTGCCGGTCGGAACCACCACGTGGGTCGGGTTCAGCTCCTCCCACAGCTCGAAGGCGAGCGTTTTCTGCCCTTCCAGGCCGATGAGGTTGCTCTCAGGGGTGACGTTGTAGAGCCCCCTGCCCTCGGCTAGACCCTCGGCATAGCTTATGCCCTCATCGACGCTTTCACCGTAGCGGATCAACTTGGCACCAAAGGCCACTATCTGGTTCAGCTTACCCTGCTCAACCAGCTTTGGGACGACGGTATAGGCGGGTCTTCCTGCCCGTGCAGCATAGGCCGAAAGGGAAGCGGCGGCGTTTCCGTTGCTTGCCACAACAAAACCATTCTCCGCGTGGGGCATGCCGTAAGAAAGGGCCACCGTTACCAGTCTGTCGCGGAATGAGCCGGTTGGATTCCTTGTTTCGTCCTTGATGAAGACGTTCAGCCCGAGCTCTTCACCGAGTTTGGCCTTCAGAAGGGGCGTTCCACCCTCGTTCAGGCTGATTACATAGTCCACACTGGGGAGAAGCTCCCGGTACTTCCAGACACCGGGCTTTCTATTTTTCCAGGCGGAAACGTCCACGGATTCGTAGTCGTACGTTATCCTAAGCGGCTCACCACAGGAGCAGGTTGGGGGGATAAGGGAGGAGTAGAGCCTCCCACAGCTAGGACAGCGAACCTGCATCGGCCATCACTCAAACAGTCACTTGAGCCTTATCGCGTCCAGGTTGTTGGGGGCGCGGGTCGAGATTCCGAACTTCTTGTGGATGCTGGTGCTCAGGTCAAGGCACTTGTGGGGCTCTCCGTGAACCGTTATTACCCTCTCAGGCCTCGGTCTCAGGCGAGCGATGTAGCTGATGAGCTCTCTCCTGTCTGCGTGGCCGGAAAAGCCGTCGATGGTGTGAACCTCCATGTTCACCTTGACGACCTCGGTCTTTCCGCCCTCTCCGACCAGCGGAATCTCTCTCAGGCCCCTCTGAACCTGCCTTCCAAGCGTCCCCTCGGCCTGATAGCTGACGAATATCATGCTGTTCTTCGGATCCGGGGCGAGCTGCTTGAAGTACTCCACACTCGGCCCGCCGACGAGCATGCCCGAAGTGGCGATGATTATCGCCGGTTCGCCACTGTCTATTATGTCCTGCCTCTCGCGCGAGTTTGCGACGCTCTTGAATATCGGGTTCAGGAACGGGTTGTAGCCCTCGTGGAATATCTGCTCGCGCAGGTGCTTGCTGAGGTACTCCGGGTAGGCGGTGTGGATTGCGGTGGCTTCCCATATCATTCCATCGAGGTAGATGGGCACTTCTATGCCCCCGACGCGGGCGTACTCTTCAAGAACCATCATTATCTCCTGCGCCCTGCCGACCGCCATGGCAGGGATGAGAACCTTACCCTTCCGCCTGATCGTCTGGTGGATGACCTCTATCAGGCGCTTCTCGGCCTCCTCACGCGGCATCTGGTAGTCGTTGCTTCCTCCGTAGGTGGACTCCATAATAAGTGTCTCAAGGCGCGGGAAGCGGGAAACGGCGGGCTCGAAGAGCCTCGTTGGGATGAACTTGAAGTCCCCGGTTATGGCTATGTTGTGAAGCCCGTTGCCTATGTGGAGGTGGACTATCGATGAACCGAGTATGTGGCCGGCGTTGTGGAGGGTGAGCCTCATGTCCGGGGCGATGTCGCGAACCTCACCGTAGTCGAGGGTTATCGTGTGCTTGATGACCTCCTTTATGTCCCTCGGCCTGTAGAGCGGCTCGACGCCGTTCATCTGCTGTATCTCGATGAAGTCCTGCTGGAGGAGCACCATCAGGTCTCTGGTCGGGGGAGTCGTGTATATCGGCCCGTCGAAGAGCTTGTAGCGGAAGAGGTACGGGAGCATCCCGCTGTGGTCGAGGTGGGCGTGGGTTATGATGATAGCATCGAGTAACCCGGCATCGAGGACGTACCTGAACTCGGGCGCGTCAAAGTGCGGAAATGCCTTCTTGGGGTCGCGGAGGGCGGCTATGTTAACACCGAAGTCCACCAGAACGTAGCTCTCGTTTGTCTGGACTAGGAGGGCACTCCTGCCGACTTCGCGGAATCCACCGAGGCCGGTTATTCTAATCCACTCGCTTTTCAGCTCGGGTTTGCGGTAGATGTTCCGGCCGACCTGGCGGAGGAACTTTCTCCTGTCCCTCGCCTCTGCCTGGAGTATCTGCCTTATCGAGTATATGGTCTGGCTCTGAAGCGGCGGCGTCCTTATGACCCGGGGTGCCCAGTGAACCTTCTGGGTTATCAGGCGGAGCGTTTCGCCGTTCTTCCCTATAACCAGACCGGGCTTTTTGGCCTCTATGAGGACCTCACCAACGGACGGGTCAAAGCTTATGTTGGTTATCTCCGCCTCCGCCGGGACTATCTGTTTTATCATCTCCTCCGCCCTCTCGGGGGGGAGGAGGACTTCCGGGTCTGGGCGGACGCTGATGCGCTTCTTGAGAACCTTGGCGAGGTTCCTGATGAGCTCCCCGTCCTGCATTATGGCCTCGGGGTTCTTGACGTATATGACCAGCTCCGGCCCTTCGAATTCGACATCCGTTATCCTGGCCTCTCTGGGAACCATCTGGCTTATTACGGCCTTTATGTCGCGTAGAATGTCATCAACGAAAGTTTCTCTCCTTATCAAAGTCACCACCTCACTTTAGAAGAGCCTCTATCTCCTCCTTGCTCAGCTCCCTGTAACCGTCTTTCGTCACGGTAACCAGGGTTATTCCATCCCCGGTGAAAACATCACGCCTTGTAGCTATCTTTATCGCCTTGAGGGCAAGCCCGATACCATCCTCAAGCTTCATGTCTTTGCCATAGCCATCCTCAAGAACCGCGAAGGCAAACTCCATCCCCGATCCGGCGGCGGTAAACCTGTCCTCGGTAACGCCGCCGGCCATGTCTATCGAGTACAGTCCGGGCCTCTCATCGTAGCCCGCTATGAGAAACCACCCAAAGTACGGCATGAACCTGCTGCCGTGAAGGATGTTAGAAGTCAGCGTAGCAAGGGCCCTCACGCTCATCTCGTTCCCGACCTTGGCCCTGTACAGCCTAGCCTCGGCCCTCAGAAGCCTGACGAGCGAGAGGATGTCTCCAACGCTCCCAGCACCGGCCAAGGCCAAGTGGTCGTCTATCTGGAACACCTTTGTGACGTTCCCTGAAAGCACCATGTTGCCGAGTGATGCCCTCTTGTCTGCCGCTAGGACGACGCCGTCCTTACATGCAATGCCGACCGTAGTCGTTCCCTTTAGCTTTTCAGCCAATTACAACACCCCTGCTGGTATGTTTTTAGAATAGAAGAACCTCTACAACGCCAGTTTAGGGGAATAGTATTTAAAGGTTTCGTCCGAAGTGTACGTTCAGACGCGGTGGGGTGGTAGGATGAAGGAAGTTATTCTGCTCACGGGCCCGCCCCTCAACGGGCGCGACGAGTATATAACCGAGGCACTGAAGCTCGCAGAGGAGGAAAGCTACGTTTACTACCACGTTTTCGATTACATCCGGGAAGTCGGAAAGGAGCTGGGCGTCAAGATAACCAGAAAGAACGTCCTCGACTTCGCCATAAGCCACCAGGATCTGATGAACGAGATAAGAGACGAGGCCTTTAATAGAATAAGAAAGGAAATAGACAAAAGTGACCGGAAGTTTCACCTGGTTTCAACACCGAGCCTCTTCAGATGGGGAAGCGGGAGTGTTATCGGCTTCACCACGAGCAATCTGAAGCTTCTGAGGCCAAACCGTGTAATAATAGTCCTGGACGACGTTCTATCCGTCAGAAGGCGTATCATCAACGACCCCGAGTGGTTCGAACGCTTCGGCGAGAACCCCGAGAACATCAAGCTCACCACATTGGTCATGTGGCGTGAAGATGCCATAAACCACGTTAAAACCCTGATACACGAGCTGAAGAAGGAAGGTATCGAGGTCCGCTACATCCTCCAGTTCGGAATAAGACACCCCCAAAGAGTCTTCCTAGACTTGATATTCCACGAGGCAGAGAAGCCGCTCGTTTATCTCAGCTACCCGATGACGGGCCACGAGGAGGAGTACTACCAGAGGGTTCGCGGATTCTACACCAAGCTCAGCAAACACTTCACGGTTCTCGACCCGGGGGCGCTGGATGACTGGTGGGTCGTTGCCGAGTACGATGCCCAGATCAACAAAAATCCGGAGATAACACGCATCCGCATCAAACACCTCCTGGACGGCGAGGAGGAGGAAGAGCTCGACAGAAAGGATATAGAGCAGGCGACGGACATACTGAGACGCCAGCTCGTCGAGAGAGACTTCAACCTCGTTGACGTCAGCAAGGCGATAGCGGTCTACCACTACGCAGAGGGGGTATCGGCTGGGGTCATCAGCGAGATGGCCGAAGCCTACAGAACGCTGGCGGCGATATACCTCTACTACCCGTTCGACAGGAGGCCAAGCCCGTTCATGGAGTTCTACGGCATGCAGAACCCGTCCAGGAGAACCATGTTCAAGGACGAGGACGAGATGGTAAAGGTCATGGTCGAGGAAAAGGAGTACTGGGCGAAGGTGTGAGGGAATGGAAAATGAGAGAGAGGAAGGGTTCGAAATCGAGCTCGTAGACTTTCGAACTTTCCTCCACGAATTTTTGAGGGTTCTCTACTACGTTAAAAGCATCCTTCTGGGCCTCTTTATCATGATAGTTGTTTTTGGGGTGGTGCTGGCCTTCCAAGAATCCCTGAGCATCGGCAACGGAATTTATTTCGCATTCATATCCGCTTTCACCGTCGGCTACGGTGACATAACCCCAACAACGCCTATATCAAAGCTCCTCTGTGCCCTTGTACTGCCCATACTGGGAATGATAATGACAGGAATAATGGTCGCGGCCGCGATGCAGGCGATATCGAGGCTTTATCGGGAACGGGCCAAAAAGCTCTAGAACTTTTCTGATAGCCTTACAGAAGGGCAGAAACGAAGAGAAAAGGGGAAGAAATCACTTCTTCACCCATCCGCGCCACTTCATGGCGTCGTAGACCCTCTGGACAGCGACGACGTAGGCTGCATCTCTCATCTGGATGTTCTTCTCCTTGTGGGTGTTGTAGACGTCCCAGAATGCCTTGGTCATCTTCTTGTCGAGCTTGGCCCTGGTGGTCTCGGTGTCCCAGTAGTCGCCGGTTATGTTCTGAACCCACTCGAAGTAGCTGACGGTGACACCACCGGCGTTACAGAGGAAGTCCGGTATGACGAGGACGCCCTTCTCGTGGAGGATCTCGTCGGCCTCCGGGGTGGTCGGACCGTTGGCGAGCTCGGCGACGATCTTGGCCTTGATCTTGTCGGCGTTGTCCTTGGTGATGACGCCCTCGATGGCGCTCGGAGCGAGGACGTCGACCTCGAGCTCGAGGAGCTCCTCGTTGGTGATGTTGGTGGCTCCCGGGAAGTCCTTAACTGAGCCGTGCTCCCTCTTCCACTTGAGGACTTCGTCGGCGTTTATGCCGTCCTCCATGTAGATGCCGCCCTTGCTGTCGCTGACGGCTACGACCTTCATGCCGTACTCCTCGCTCATGATCTTGGCCATGTAGTAGCCGGCGTTACCGTAGCCCTGGATGGCGATGGTCTTACCCTTGAGGTCCATTCCGAGGGCCTTGGCTGCCTCACGGACGGTGAAGCTGGCACCCCTTGCCGTGGCGTCCATCCTCGCGACGATACCGCCGACTCCGGGCGGCTTGCCGGTGATGATTCCGAAGCTCGGAACCTTCCTCCTGCTGATGGCCTCGTACTCGTCCATCATCCAGGCCATGATCTGCGGGTTGGTGTAAACGTCAGGGGCCGGAATGTCGGTGTAGGGGCTGATGACGTCGTAGATGGCCCTTATGTAGTTCCTAGCGAGCCTCTCCTTCTCCCTCTCAGAGAGCTTTTTCGGGTCAACGATGATACCACCCTTACCTCCACCGTAGGGGAGGTCAACAACGGCGACCTTCCAGGTCATCCAGGTGGCGAGGGCCTTAACGGTGCTGAGGGTCTCGGCCGGGTGCCACCTGATTCCACCCTTGGTCGGACCGCGGGCCCAGTTGTGCTGAACACGGAAACCGGTGAAAACCTTAACAGAACCGTCGTCCATCTCGAGCGGAACTGAGACCTCAACAATCCTCATGGGCTTCTTGAGCCACTCGAGGGCCTCTTCGCTTATGTCCATGAACTGGGCAGCCCTCTCAAGCTGCTGAACGGCCATCTCAAACGGGTCAATCTCGACCATTCTTACCACCTCAGGTTTCGGTAATTTGCGATAAGCCCTTAGGCATTTGCATATATAAACCTTTCGCCAAAGGAGGCAGGAGAACGGTTAATTTTAAACAAAAAGTTATGTATGGAAATTTTCGGCGAAAAGAAAATATCTGCCGAAATTTTGGGACAAAAACAGGGCTGTACATCCAAGATTTTCTATACATTGGAGAACATAAAGGGGCACCACTGAATAAAAATGTATGAAATCATATTGAAACGAGGGCCCTCAGCGAGAAGTCGGTCATCACCCATCAGATCACTCTCGTTCCAATCATCGGGCACCACCAAGATTGTGGGCATCACCGGTTAAATATTTGATGGAGTGTGAAGGACGTATTTTTGTCACTATTTGTCCAATAACCCCTCAAAATTGACATAGTGTCAAAATAGTGCTTACGTCATTTTGACGTATTAGAAGAATGACGAGAGCGTAACAAGCTTGGTTTAACGGTTGAGTAAATCGTCTTTTGTCGAAAAAAGCTATTAGAAAGCTTTTTATAGAATGCCTTGTCTTATACATAATGCCCCGCCGCAGTACACGGGGTGCTAAAGCCCATACATTTAAGAACGGGGGTGAATTGTGTGGAACAAAGAGATCAATGGGCAACCAA
Organism: Thermococcus coalescens; assembly: GCF_055392585.1. Classification (NCBI taxonomy): domain Archaea; kingdom Methanobacteriati; phylum Methanobacteriota; class Thermococci; order Thermococcales; family Thermococcaceae; genus Thermococcus; species Thermococcus coalescens. Next base: position 1,815,621 of record NZ_AP043764.1, on the reverse strand, counting down.
GCTTGGTTTGATTTTAGCTATGGCAGGTAACGCCATCGGTCTTGGTAACTTCTGGAGGTTCCCGTACCAGCTGGCTAGCAACGGTGGCGGCGCCTTCATGATACCGTACTTCATAGCCCTGCTCTTCCTCGGAATACCAGTGATGTGGATTGAGTGGACAACGGGAAGATACGGTGGCAAGTACGGCCACGGTACAATCGGCCCGATGTTCTACCTCATGGCCAGGGAAAGCCTGAAGCCAAAGACCGCCCTTATCTTTGGTATCATTGGTGGTATGCTGGCTTTCTCGGTCGCCTCGCTGCTGAGCTCATACTACTACCAGGTCATCGGCTGGTCAGCGGCGTACACCTACTACAGCCTCACCGGAGCCTACTTCGGCAAGGACACCGTCCAGTTCTTCCTGAACTACGTGGCCAACACCAAAGCAGTCATATTCTTCTGGGGGCTGACGATGGTCCTCCTTGGAATAGCAGTCGGCCAGGGTGTCAGCAAAGGTATCGAGCGCTGGGTCAAGGTCATGATGCCGCTCCTCTACGTGTTTGCCATACTCCTTGTTATTAGGGCACTGACCCTCGGTTCACCGGTCAAGCCCGAGTGGAGCGCTATCAAGGGCCTTGAGTACATCTGGAAGCCGGACTTCCAGACCCTGAGCCAGAACTTCTTCAAGATCAGCCTTGCAGCGGCGGGACAGATATTCTTCACGCTGTCCCTCGGTATGGGTATCATACACAACTACGCCAGCTACCTCGGTCCAGAAGATGACGTTGCCCTCAGCGGTCTTGCCACCGTTTCACTCAACGAGTTTGCGGAGGTCATCCTCGGTGGTTCGCTCGCCATACCGATAGCCTTCGCCTACCTCGGCCCGGAGCAGGCCATCAAGGGTGGCGTTGGTCTGGCATACATGGCACTGCCGAACGTCTTCGCCAACATGCCGGCCGGTCAGATATTCGGTGCAATGTGGTTCCTGCTCCTCTGGTTCGCAGGATTCACCTCAGCAATAGCGACCTACAACTATCTTGTTGCCATGCTCGAGGAAGACATACACCTTGAGAGAAAGATCGGTACCTGGGCGGTCTGGGTATTCCTGTTCATCCTCGGACTCCCAGTCGCCCTCGACAGCAGCCTGGCATACCTCAGCGAGCTCGACATGTGGGTCGGCAGCTACTTCCTCGTCCTGCTCGGTCTCTTCGACGTCATAGTGGCAGTCTGGCTCTTCAAGCCCGACAACTTCTGGGAGGAGCTCCACAAGGGAGCCTACATCAACGTGCCTAGCTGGTTCAAGCCCATCATGGTCTTCATAGCGCCGCTCTTCATGATAATCCTCCTCGCGGGGAACACCTGGGACTACATCCAGATGGGCGCCTTCAGTGTCTCAGAGTCCTACGTTACCAACGTCCTTGGCTACGACTACACGCCTCAGGTCATCAGCCTCATAACCAGGGCCAGGATAGTGATACTCATAATCCTCATCATCGGTGCCATCGAGGCGTACATGGCCATCAAGAAGAAGTACGGCGAGGAGCTTGCGAAGAACGAGGTGCTCATAAAGCTCTGAGGTGGTGAAGATGGACACGGGAGCTCTCGCTTTCCTAGTCTTTGCATGGGGCGCAATATTCATCATGATGTACTGGAGCATTACCAAGCTCCTGCACCACGAGAAACAGCAAAAGGCTTAAAGCTCCGCTTTTCTTTTACCTTTTGGAGGTGTAGTTATGCGAAGTGCAGAGATTCTGCGAGACGTCGCGCAGACGTTAGAGGATGTTGAAAGGAGAATCAACTCATTAAAAAACCTCTCAGATAAAAACAAGCAGAAGGCCCTCAGGCTTATCCATGAAGCCCGCGAGAACTTCCTCCAGCTGTCTGAAAACCTCGCGACCGATAACGAGGAGCTGGCCAACTTCTTCCTCAAAAGGGCTGTCAGGCTGAAGAACAACACAAACGACAAATACATCGAGAAAATGGGGGAGAAAGAGTACATGAAGGACGTGGCGACGATGAACAAGTATTCCAAAGTTGCCCCCTACGATTTCGCCGGTGAGGTCAAGGTTCTTCGCAGGGCGTACAGGGCGTTCCTGTTTGGAATGGTTCCGTTCTATATTGTGTCCGGCATATTCGGTCCGATGTATGCCTTCACGGCCCTGATACTGATAATCCCAACGCTCCTGGCGATGCTGAGTCTGAGAAAGAGAGGCAACCTCGGCCTGATGCTGTCCTTCGCAGTCATGCCCATTCCGATGGTCATGGGCGCGTTCTCCATAAGGTATGCCCTCTACGCATTTAAGAACCCCGCCGAACTCGCGAAGATAGCTGAGGCCTTCGGCAGAAGCATTGGATTTGCCCAGGCAGTCGTTGGTATCATAGGTGTCCTTGGAGCGGCAACACTGATCCTGCTCGGCTACGCCAGCTACGCCCTCTACAAGCACAGACACGCGTTCCTGTGAAAAAAGAAAGCCCTCAGTAGAGGGCTTCGTTCCCCCTTTCCCCTGTTCTTACCCGGATGGCGTCTTCCACCGGGATTATGAAGATCTTCCCGTCACCCGGCGTTCCGCTGCGGGCGTTCCTTACTATAGTATCCACGACCCTTTCCACGTCCTTGTCCTTTACAACGATCTCGATCTTCATTTTTGGAAGAAGGTCGTACGGCGGAACACCGCCCTGAACGCCCCTCCCCTGCACGGGATAGGCCGTCAGGGGCACGATGCCGATCTGCTTGAGGGCGTTCTTCACGCGGTCGAAATCGTTTCCCCTGATAATCGCCTCAACTTTTTTCATGGCAACCACATAGATAGTTTGTTAAAACTTCAGAAAAGGCTTTCGAAATTAAACAAAGGAAAATTCAGGAAATCTGGGCCAGAAACTTCCTCAGCCTTTTGGGAGAGATGCGGGTCTTCCTGGCCAGCTCCTCAACGTCGGCGTTTCTAAGGTCTTCCACCGTGTGAACTCCAGCACTCTGGAGCCTTGCCAGGGTCTTCGGTCCGATGCCCTTTATTGATAGGAGACCGCTCTTTTTCTTGAGTTTTCTTCCTTTCCTGGAGGTTCTGCGCCGCTCCATACTCGGTTTTCTGCCCTTTTCGCCTCCCGGCGGCTTTTCCGCTTTACGGGAAGGCTTTATGGCCGCAGCCTTGACAACTTCCGTGGCGTAGGCCCTCTCGGGAACTTCCTCCGGCGGCCGTTCGGCGGGCCCTCCACTCCCCTCCGGTGGGACCTCTGGGGGCTCCAAGTACTTTGGAACCTCCGGGGGATTCTCGCTCACGTAGCTCGCAACCACCACCGGCCGGAAGGGGTTGTCCCTCTCCTCAAGCTCCTCCAGGAGGCGGACGTCAAAAGCTCCGGTTTTAACGTACCTTTCCAGCTCGTTTGCCAGCCTGTGGAAGTCCCTGCTGTGGGTCAGAACCCTCCTCTCGGCGTACTTCTTCGCCTGACCGGTCGTTATGAGAAACTGCCAGTCGCTGGCTTCGAGGATCAATAGCTCCCTCGCGAGCTGCTCAAGGATTCTGTCGGTGGTTCTGTCCATCCCGTAGTACTTACTCGCCAGCGCTACCATTCTCTCCTCGGCACGATAGACGTGCTCCCACGTCCATTCCGTTCCCTCGTTCCACCAGGTCGAGTGATCGGCGTTTGCCCCCCACGAGCCCTCCGGGAGCTCAACCTCATACCGCTCCCCGGTGTAGCTGTCAAGGAAGGCCGAAAGTGTCGTGGTGACTATTCCCCTTTCCGCCATCAGTTCAAGCACCCTGCCGAGCCATTTGACGCCCTCAAACCACCAGTGGCCGAAGAGCTCGGTGTCGTAGGGCGAGACGACTATTCCCTTCTCGCCGAACTTCTCTTCATGACCCTCCAGCAGCGTGGTCACCAGCCAGACGAAGTGTCTGGCGTGCTCCTCGACCCGTTCCATCGCTTTATCGGGGTCGTAAAACTCCTTGTCTCCGAGCTCAACGTCCTTTCCCGTTACCCTCCAGTACTGCCCGCCGCTCTCCGGGGCCTTCCTGTGGAACTCCCTGTACCAGAAGTCGCCTGGGTAGCCGTAGTGCGCGCTCCAGACCTGATGGCCAGTTTCCCTGTTGCGGGCGAAGACAGCCACACTGGAGCCCCTAACCCAGTAGGGCCTCAGCGTGCTCTTCTCTCCTTCGTAGAGCTGAATCTCGCCGTAGCCCCTCGTCACGGGGCCCTCATCGATCAGGCCGCTCTCAACGAAGAAGTACTCGATGCCGAACTCCTCCAGGAACTTCTCAATCCCCGTCCGCCTGATTTTCTTCCCGTCGGGGAGCTCCCACTCTCCGGCCGGCCTGTAGGCACACTCCGGAAGCCATATTCCCCTAGGCCTCCTCCCGAAGTGCTTCTCGTACGTGGCAACGCCGTTTGCTATCTGCGCCCTTACCGCCTCGTCCCTGCCGAGGAGGGGGAGATAGCCGTGCGTTGCCGCGGAGGTTATTATTTCGAGATAGCCGGAATCCTGGAGCTCGCGGAACTTGCCGATGATGTCCCCATTTATCGCCTTCCAGTAGTCGTAAACCTTCCTGAAGTGGTCGAGGGAAGCCCTAACCGCTTTTTCATCGTACCTGCCCGACTTCAGGTCTTCCTCGGTTGCCTCGATTCTCCTGAGGAGATACCCCTCAAACTCGGCCTTGATGTAATCATCGGTCAGCTGCTCGGCCAGAACGGGGGTTATGTTGATCACGAGCTGGAACCTGACACCCGAAGAACAGAGGCGCTCAAACTCCATGAGGAGGGGCAGATAGGTCTCGCTCATCGCCTCGTAGAGCCATTCCTCGCCGAATGGCCATCTGCCGTGCTTCCGAACGTAGGGGAGGTGGGTGTGCAGGACGAACGTGAAGTAGCCTTTCATTCTATATCACCGGGAGTGTTATTGATCTCGGAGTATTTAACCTTATCCGGAACAGAGTTGAGCCCGTGAACATCTCAGGACAGCGAAGGGGTTTAAAGGGAAAGGGACAACCCGGAAGGGGTGAGAGAATGAAGGAAGAGATGAGCAGCGTTGACATACGCTACATCGTGAGGGAGCTCCAGTGGCTTGTCGGTTCTCGCGTTGACAAGGTTTACCACGACGGCGACGAGATAAGGATTAAACTCCGGACGAAGGAGGGAAGGGCCGACTTGATACTCCAGGCCGGAAAGAGGTTCCACCTCACGACCTACGTAAAGGAGGCTCCAAAACAGCCCTCAAGCTTCACCATGCTCCTGAGAAAGCACCTCAGCGGTGGCTTCATCGACGCGATAGAGCAGCACGGCTTCGACAGGATAGTGAAGATTCGCGTTGGGGACTACACGCTCGTCGGCGAGCTCTTCAGGAGGGGGAACGTGATACTCGTTGACGGGGAGAACAGAATCGTCGCGGCACTCCGCTACGAGGAGTACAAGGACAGGGCGATAAAGCCGAAGGCGGAATACAGGTTCCCGCCGGCGAGGGAGAACCCCCTTGAGGTTTCAAAGGAGCGCTTCCTGGAACTGATGCGGGAAGATGAAAACCTCGAACTCGTCCGTGCCCTAGCCAGAAAGCTCAACATGGGCGGTATGTACGCGGAGGAGATTTCCATCAGGGCCGGTTTCGCGAAGACGACCCCCGTTAAAGAACTCAGCGACGATGATCTGCTGAGGGTTTACGAGGCCATGCTCAAGACCTTCAACGACGAACCAAGACCTAACATCGTCTTAAAGGATGGAAAAATGCACGACGTCGTTCCAATCGATCTGAGGCTCTATGAGGGACTTGAGAAGCGCTATTTTAAGACCTTCAGCGAGGCACTCGACGAGTACTTCGGAAAGATAACGATCGAGAAGGCCAGAATAGAGCAGACGAGGAGGCTTGAGGCCAAAAAGAGGCAGCTCCTCATGACGCTCAGAAAGCAGGAGGAGATGCTGAAGGGCTTCGAGGAGGGGGCGAGGGCCAATCAGGAGATAGGAGACTTAATCTACGCGAACTACGCCCTCATCGAGAGACTTTTAGAAGAATTCAGGAGAGCCACCGAAAAGCTCGGCTGGAACGAGTTCAAAAAGCGCATAGAGGAGGGCAAGAAAGGGGGCAACAAAATCGCGCTCATGGTAAAGGGCATCGACCCCAAGGAGAAAGCCGTCACGATAGAGCTGGAAGGCAAAAAGATACGCCTCTACCTCAACAAAAGCATAGGTGAGAACGCTGAACTCTACTACGAGAAGGCCAAGAAGTTCCGCCACAAGTACGGGGGGGCACTTAAGGCCTACGAGGACACAAGGAGGAAGCTCGACGAGGTTGAGAGGCTCATCGAGGAGGAGATGAAGAAGGAGCTGAACGTCAGGCGCATAGAGAGAAGGAAGAAGAAGTGGTTCGAGAAGTTCCGCTGGTTCGTTTCGAGCGAGGGCTTTCTGGTTTTAGCGGGTAAGGACGCGAGCACCAACGAGATTCTAATAAAGAAGCACATGGCCGAGAACGACCTCTACTGCCACGCCGACGTCTACGGCGCTCCCCACGTGGTCATAAAGGACGGACAAAAAGCGGGAGAGAAGACCATCTTCGAGGCCTGTCAGTTCGCGGTTTCGATGAGCAAGGCATGGAGCAGAGGCGTTTACAGCGAGGACGCCTACTGGGCCTATCCCGACCAAGTCACCAAGCAGACCCCGAGCGGCGAGTACCTGGGCAAGGGAGCTTTCATGGTCTACGGAAAGAGGAACTGGCTCCACGGGCTTCCTCTCAAGCTCGCCGTTGGCGTGATAAACTATGAGGGCGAGGACTACGTCGTCTGCGCCCCTATCGATGCCATGAAGGCCCACACGGACAGATACATCGTGATACGCCCGGGTTCGCTGAAGAAGAGTGAGCTCGTGAAGAAGATACGGCGTATTCTGGAGAAGTGGGGCTACAAGGTGAGGGAAGAGGATGTTATGTCCGTCCTGCCGCCGGGGAACGGCGACGTTGTCGAGGTCGTGGGCTAGAGCTTTTCACCGCCGGCGACTACGAAGCCCACCACAAAGCTCAGCAGAGCTATGACGTAGCCCTCGGCCAGAATCTCAAAATACCCCGAACCGTAGACGTACCACGACGTGATGGTGAAGACGAACATCCCTACAGTGCCCACCCCGGGGCCGACCCTCCCCCCGAGAAGGCCGAAGAGCACGCCGACGAGTATCATGAATATTCCCGCAAAGAACGCTATGAAGGTGAACATGCCCGCGGTGCTGTTGGGGTTGAGCCACCAGAACGCCTCGTTGAACCCCCCGGGGATCGTCAGGACTTCGCGAAGGATACCGAGGAAGGTTATTTCCCAACCGTTGAAACGGAACCATGGAAGTGCAAAGGAGAGAACCACCAGAAGGGAAGACAGGAAGGAAAAGAGCCTCATCTTCATCACCCTCAAATTTCATCAAACCAGCTCCCTTCCGGTGGTCGTCATCACGAGCTTCCCATGCTTTACTCCCTTCAGGCTTATCAGCCTCTCGGCTATCTCCTTTATCCGGGTGGCCTTGCCCTTGACCACGACCACCTCAAGGCAGTTGTGTTCGTCCATATGGACGTGGAGGCTTGAGATTATCTCGTCAACGTAGTCGTGCTGCAGGTCGAGGAGCTCCTTCACGACATCGGCCTCGTCGTGGTTGTAAACTATGGTGATTGTACCGGCAACCTCCCGGTCACCCTCCTCCCATTCGTGTCGGACTATGAAGTCCCTCATCATGTCCCTTATGGCCTCGCTCCTGTTAACATAGCCCTTTTCCTCGATTATACGGTCGAACTTTTCAAGCAGCTCATCGGGAACCGAGACTCCAAAGCGTGTGATCTTCATGACACCACCGCAATTTCTTTGAACGTCATCGTTAAAAACGTGACGCGAAAGCCTTTTATTCCCGGAGGGAAATGTAGCCCCATGCCAATCGAGGAACTCTACGCAATAGCAACCAGAGAGCTGTCGAAGGACCTCGTTTTCGAGATAGACGATGAGCCGGTAACACTTTCGATAAGGGGCGTCCTTCTTGCCAGAACCGACTCCAAGGGCTACAACTTCTCGTTCTTCGAGCTTGGCGAGGACGAATTCGTCCTTGCGGTTCAGATGAGGGGCTTCGTCGTGTATCTTGGAATCGAATCGGATGAAGAGCTGGAAGAGGAGGTCTATCCCGAGCTAGTCAGGGCGCTCCTCGAACATCTGGCGCCGCAGATAGCCCTCCTGATAACCAGGGCAGAAAAAGAGTACCGCGGAAGGGCGGATCTGCTCCTCGACGATGAGATGGGGCCAGATATGAAGGAGTTCTTCTACGGCCTTCTGGTCAAACACCGGAAGGGCAGGCCAATATACGAGCAGACCGAAGTGGCCTAACTGAGGAGTTCAACAAGTACAAGCGCCGCGAGCATCAGGGCAAGAACGAGCACGGTTCTCTTCGTGTAGAGCTTTGCCGCCCTCTTTTCATAGTAGCTCCTCGGAGAGACGTTGAGGAGGTAGAGACCGAGGAGAGAACCGCTGAGGAGGCCGAGGACGTTTTCCACGGTGAGCACGAGTGAGCCGGCGAAAACGTCCCACCAGCCCATGGCCAGGGAGATACCTATAACCGCTGTGGGGGGGACTAGGGCGGCCGCTATTGAGACTCCCGCCAGGATCTCCGGGATTCTGCTGACTATGGCGACTATCCCGGCGTAGCCGAGGATTATGGCAAGGAGTATGTAAACCAGCCCGGAGTCGCCGCGGATGAGTATCTCGTGGGTTGGCTCGGGGGGCATCGAGCCGGCAAGCTTGAGGGCCAGGGACACAAGGAGAGCAGACAGGAATATGACTCCAAGGAGCTTTAGGATCGATGAAACGGCATCGAGGGCGTCCCTCCCCTTGCCCATGACGATATTGAGGGAGAAGCCGTAGAGCGGACCGAGGATGGGCGATAGGAGCATGGCTGAAATTATCATCACGATGCTGTCGTTTATCAGGCCGAAGAGGGCTATTATCGATGCCACCGCACCGAGGGTGAGCTGAATCGGGTCAACCCAGGCCTGGTTGTTGGCGTTTTCGATGAGCCCCTCAATGGCGGCGAGACTCCAGTGGCGCTTGAATTTTCTGAGAGACCTGACCGAGTTGGCGTACTTTACCGACTTTCCGCTGACCGGAGTCCAGGTTATCGAGGAGTGGCCCTTCCTCAGGTCAACGGCCTTCATCAGCTCGTCGACGACGTCGTTGATCACAAAATCCGGCACGAGGGCGGTGAATTTAAGCGCCCGGTGTTCGTTGCTCTGAACTTCCTCGAAGTAGAACTGGAGATCCCACCCGACCAGAACCTCCCTAACTTTCTCACCCTCTCCCCTGTCGCAGTAGACTTCCAGCCGGAGCATGGGGCATCGCTTCAGTTTGGGCAATGGCCCTAATAACGCTACCGCCTCAAAGGAGTTTGAATGGAAGGGAGCCGTTATAAAATCCGGCGCTACGGCGGCACTAAGAGGGAACCTGTCACTTCTCACGGGGCTTTCCCACAGTGGGAATGGCCGTTCAGCTGAGCTCATCGGGAGGGGGGCCTGTTCTTCGTCACGAATTTTATGGATCCCTCCATCTTCTTGGAGGGAGGTTTTTAGTGATACAAAGGGACTCAGCAGGCCGGTCGTCACCGTGACAAAAACTGCCGCCATTCTCCATTAATTTCTGACCTGGAGCCAAGTGGAAAGCCAAAAAGTTCTTAAAGGATACAATGCTCCGTACTCTGATGTCATATGCTGTGCAGGAGTGATTGTTTTTGGCTACCCTGAAGGTTTCCTGAATCCCAACGTTAGCCCACTGATTTTCGGGCGGGATTGTTTTTGGCGTTGACCTGAGAGGGAGAGTTTTTGGTGTCTGCTCTGCCGTACCCCACTTTTCTGCCGTAGCTGAGGCCCTCACGCTCGTTATTCCCTCATTTTTGGGACTTTGTTCTCCGGAAAGACTTCAAAACCAGGAGGTGGTAGGATGAAGGCCGTTCCGCCGGATTCGAAGATACCCAGGCGGTGGTACAACATCCTGCCAGACCTCCCGGAGCCTCTTGCTCCTCCACTCGACCCCGAGACAGAGGAGCCGATGGAGCCGGAGAGGTTGCTCCGCATCTTTGCGGCGGAGCTCGTTAAGCAGGAGATGAGCACCGAGAGGTACATCGAAATACCAAGGAAAGTTCGTGAGCTCTACGCGAAGATAGGCCGCCCGACGCCGCTTTTCCGAGCAACGAACCTTGAGAAGGCCCTTGACACTCCGGCAAGGATATACTTCAAGTACGAGGGAGCAACGGTAACCGGGAGCCACAAGATAAACACCGCCCTGGCGCAGGCCTACTACGCCAAAAAGGAAGGCATCGAGAGGCTCGTTACCGAAACCGGTGCCGGCCAGTGGGGGACGGCATTGAGCCTCGCGGGAGCCCTCCTCGGCCTTAAGGTTCGTGTTTACATGGCCCGCGCGAGCTACCAGCAGAAGCCCTACAGGAAGACGATAATGCGCCTCTACGGTGCAGAGGTCTATCCGAGCCCAAGCGACAGGACTGAGATAGGGCGGAAGTTCCTCAAGGAAGACCCGAACCATCCCGGTGGCCTTGGCATAGCGATAAGCGAGGCCATCGAGGACGTTTTAAAGGACGAGAAGGCCCGCTACGCCCTGGGAAGTGTTCTAAATCATGTGCTTATGCACCAGACGGTTATAGGACTTGAGGCGAAGGAGCAGATGAAGGAGTTCGAGGAGCCGGATGTGATAATCGGCTGCGTTGGTGGCGGCAGCAACTTCGCGGGCCTGGCTTATCCCTTCATTAAGGAGGTTCTCGACGACAAGGCCGACCACGAGTTCATAGCCGTCGAGCCGAGGGCGGCGCCGACAATGACCCGGGGCGCCTACAAGTACGACTTCGGCGATTCTGGCGGCTACACGCCGAAGATGAGAATGCACACCCTCGGCCACACCTACTACGTCCCACCGATTCACGCCGGCGGTCTGCGCTACCACGGCCTAGCCCCAACGCTGAGCATACTCATCAACCACGGTATCGTCAAGCCGGTAGCCTACCACCAGAACGAGGTATTCCGGGCGGCGGAGCTCTTCGCAAAGACCGAGGGGATAATACCAGCCCCTGAAAGTGCACACGCGGTAAAGGCCGCAATAGACAGGGCGCTGAAGGCGAAGGAGGAAGGAAAAGAAGAGGTTATACTCTTCAACCTCAGCGGGCACGGTTTGCTCGACCTCAAGGGCTACGAGGACTACCTCGACGGAAGGCTTGAGGACTACGAGCCTGACGGTTTCCCTGCGCTGAAGGAATGAGTCCTTGATTTTTTCTTTATTTCAGTCTTCTCAGGATCTCCCTCGGATAGAAGTTCAGACTCGCCCTCGCCTGCGGTGTTTCCATGCCCAGGTTTATCCCCAGGCTCATAAGGTCCCTCGGAGAGCGAACTTCCCACCTGCTCTCGGCGGAACTCGTTATGAACCTCGGAACCGAGTACTTGTCAACGAGCTGCCAGGTCTTGGTCATGAAGCGGAGGATCTGAACCCTCTCGTAGGGATTGGCTGTGAGGAGCGGGGAAAGGGAAAACCCTACGGCGACTCCCTTCTTAGCCGCTATCTTCGCCAGGACGTGGTCGAAGCCGGGGTCCTTCCTCCCGAGCCACGGGCTTATGAGTGCATCAACGCCGGCCTCAAGGGCAAAGCGGTTTACCCTCATGTCGCCGCCCTGGACGTAGATGAGGGCCTTTAAATTGCGGTTCTTTACCTCCCGGATGAGGCTCGGCTTTCTAGTGACTATGAGCAGTGCGACCCGGCCATACCTCTCGCGAAGCTCCCTGAGCTCCTCCTTCAGCACACCCCAGTCCGGAGAGCCCTTAAGGGTGAGCTTCTTGGTGAAGACAACCTCGTCGAACCACTCGCTTGCCAGTTCGTAGGCCTCCCCGCTCCTCACGTCCATCTCCACAAAGTAGTCCCGTGAGAAGGAGAGCTCCCCGGCTTCAGGTCTTTCACTGCCCGGGCTCATTCCTCCAGCCACTCCCTCACGGCTTTTACCACAGCATCCTTCCTCATCGGGAAGGCCTTGACCTTTATCTTAACCTGAATGGTGTCCCCGCCTTCGTCTATCTCCGGCTCGCCGAGGTAGGCCTTCTGCTTGTTGAAGCGGATGTAGAGGGTTCCCTCCTCGTCTACCTTCTCGTCGAGATTCTCTAGGAGGTACTCCATGTCCTCCTCGCTCAGCAGCTCTTTGAAGTAGTCAATGAACTTCCTAACGGCTCTGCTCCTCTTTATCTCGACGTTGACGACCCTGATGGGGTTTCCAAAGAAGCCGGTGGTCTCGTCTATGTCAAAGATTACGTCCTCGTCGTCTATCTCATCTGGGATGAATGTTCCTATTGCTTCAAGAACCTTGTCCTCGTCCTCGGTGGCGTGGATGAAGGTCGTAAGCCTGACGTGATGGGCCTTCAGCTGTGCCATCGCTCTCACCGTGATGAGTTGCCTCGATTGGTTTAAAAGCTAACCGGGCTGCTCAGCGTTGGTGGGAAAATTTATATAGTCTTCCCACCAAAGAATAACGGGTGGTAAAAATTCTGGCCAGGCTCGACTCAAAGGGGAGGCTGTACATCCCGAAGGAGATGAGGGAAGGCCTCTCCAGAGAGGTCTATCTGGTTAGACTCGACCATGGGATACTCATAGTTCCCAAACCCGATGACCCGCTGAGGGAACTGGAGGAACTCGGAAAGGACCTTCCAGATAAGCCACTATCGGAGATTAAGAAGGAGATCCTCGAAGAGGCCAGGAGAGAGGCCCTGGGGGGCCTTTAATGGTATACGCGGACACGGATTTCTTTCTAGCGCTCATGAAGCCCAGCGACTGGCTCAAGGACAACGCCGAGAAGATTCTGAGGAGATACCGGGGCAACATAACCACATCAGAGACAACCTTCCTGGAGCTTCTAATAGCCGCCAAGAAGTACGGCCTTGACCCGATAAGGGTGACCGCGGCGGTCATGGCCATCACGGGGATCGAGGACGAGGTGCCGCTGAGGGCGGCATACTACATGAGGGAGCATGGGCTAAACGCCTTCGACGCCTTCCACGCGGCAAAATGCGGCGGGGTGATAATAAGCTCCGACAGAGTCTACGAGAAGGTCGGAATCAGAAGGATAAAGCTTGAGAATCCGGAAGAATGAGCAACCATTAAAGACTCTTGGGAAAACATTCCCATAATCCTCGCGCTTGGATGAATGCAACGTTATCCTCTTTTTCTCAGGAAAACCAACAAGACAATTACTACAACAGCAAGAGTAACCAAAGTAAGTGGTGCTAAAGACCCACTATTCTCCGGATTTCGGGATAACGCTGATAGTATTTCCGGGTTATATCGCGGAATTTGCCATTTTCAAAGAAATATATCCTGTTTTCATTAGATACCACCACCCCTTCACAGCAAAATGATACCCTGTAATTATGGTTTCTAAGGGCACTTGGGAGCTCAATTGAATTTCCTGATGTGAGTTCAAACATGTCAGTAGAGTTGAAGAGGAAGGCTGAATCTTCCTCAGGAGCTACGAGCATACTTCTGGACTCAACCTTTAGCGCGGGGAATCCCTTTAGCTCCCCTGTATTGACCACTCTAAGGTAGTTGTTTCTGGCTTTTAGGGAACTGAGTTGGACGAGTGAAAAACCTTTGAGTTCAAATAGATTGAGCAGGATGCGGGTTCCCCTGTTAGCAGGGACTCTCGAAAGGAGATAACTCCTATTGGAGGCCGTTACTGGATAGAGCGCTGCGTAACCTTTAAATGTGTGTATCTTGATGAAATCGGTGCCGTTAAATAACCAGACAATAGAAATCGAATCATTACGCGGATCTCTGTCAAAAAGCACCGGTTTTCCAATCCACACCTCTGGAGGATACGGCCCTTCTCCCAGCTCTCTTTCTTCCAATCTTCGATTGTAGATTAGAACCAAAGAAGATCCCCTAACGGCAAATACCTTAACCCAACCTCCATCACTTGATACTGTAACCAGTGTTATATTGCCATCAATTACCAGACCTACAGAGTATATTCCAGTTTCACTAAAATTATACTCCCCAAGCACTCTTCCGTTCTCATCAACTAAAGATTCCCCAATGAGCCAGGCATTAAGCGTTGGAATCCACGTTGCCGAGCCAGATACGTTCAAAGGTATGAGATTTTCATCCTTCAGGATGTAGTTTTGAAATGTCTCATAACATTCTCCAGTGATGGGATCGTCTTTGGGGCTTCCTCCTATAAAGGTTAGAAAGTATTCTTCTCCATTCCACTTAATCCTCAGGTCATTATCGGTGCACAAACTTCCACCACTGAAAGCTTTGATAAGCTTAAGCTTGCCTTTGCGATACGTGTAAAGCCCAACAGTCCCCCGCTCTCCCTTCCGGAGGAGCCAGTATTCGCCGTTCCAGTGCCGCACTTGATAACGACCCAAGGTAAAGTTGAGCCGTTCAGCTTCAAAGGAGTGGCCATCGTAAACTACACTGTAAAGCTCATCAGAGGTCTCATTGAAGACCAGAAAGGCAATCCTGTCCCCCGTGGAGTAGGCGTCCAAGATTTTCAGATCATCCTCAATGCCCCATACAGGAATGGAGCCGATGAGCAGAAGTAGAAGCACAACGAAAACAAAAGCAGTGCTGTTCACCATTCGGGACATTGCCTTTTCACCGAGTTGAGGTCTGTGGATTCATGAGTATAAATGTAGTGTTCGATGAGCTTAGAATCGGGAGGACAGGAGTAGAAAGCGGAAGAATGAGATTGGGCGTTAGTGAAGAGTCTCACTGAAAAAGCCCCCTATCTATGCCCGAACTTATATCCCAGAATCCCTCCAATGAGAAGTGCAAGGGCTAAACCGAGAAGGAGTAAGGCAGGATTGTTCACGGAATTCGTCTCGGCAATAGTTGTGGCCGAAGATATTGAACTGGAGTTTTTCTTGTAGCAATCACGGAGGTTGTACTGGCCGGTAATCTCTGGAAACGCTTCCTTGTTATCAAGATTCACTATTATGGTTGGGACCGCCTTGAGGTCACCGTGAAAAACGAAGACGTAGCCGGTTGCCTTTTCTGATTTAAAAATAGGAATAAATCTACCGTCCCGGACGATACCAGCATAAGCGGATCCGTTTGCATCAAAATAATAAAGCTCTGGGAAGTATATCACCAGTGTGCCATCCGCCAGCTGTGAGGCCAAGACCGAATCCGCGAAAGAGGAGGCATTAACGATGGACAGATATTTTTCAAATGATTTCAAGGGTACTCTCTCTGTGAAGCCCTTTCCAACGGCCTCAGAGTAGGAAGAGAAAACAAGCGTATCATTTTCCAGCCGTGAAAAGCCAAAAGTCCCTGAGGATTCCTCCGGAAACTGAGCGGGAATGAGCCACGTGGGCTCTATGCACCTGTTTTTAATTTTATAAATCGCTATGGCAGTATATGTTAAGTTGTAGGGGTAAGCTCTCACGAATGGCTTCCCATCTATCCTGAGGAGGGGATAGCCGTCCTGAAGGAGAAGATACCAAGAGCCGTTTGAGTAGAAAGCCCGGTGAAATTCCGATGATAGTTCATCACCGCGCCATACGAGGTAGTAGCTTCCATTAAAGGCGTAAAATAGGAAGGATACCTCAGAAAATTTACTTTCAGACATATTAACAAATCTCAAACTGTCGCCGTGATTATAAATATTGTAAACTGAGACTTCAAGAAAAAAGTCATTATTTCCAGGAACAACTTTAGTTGTTATTTTCACGCCGTGATATGACGCGGAAACGTGGAGAGCTGTAAAGAGATATAAACTGAATAGAAAGCTGGCAAAAACTCTAAAAGACATACTTTTTATTATTCTCATTGCAGTACTCCTCCATTGTTTTTACGTTCTGAAGATTAGCATCATAGTAGTAAGCTCTATGAAGGTAATCCTTGGTATAACTCACATAGGCACATGCTCTTTCTCTATACTTTATAGCAGTTTCCAGATCAGGTGATCTGACTCTGCCATCACATTCCATTTCCATAAAGATGTCATCTAGATTGTTCTCTTCTTTAAGTTCTTCGAGCTGATTATATACAACATTGAAATCTTGAAGGGTTCTAGTTGTCCCCTGATAGTAATTAGGTTGGATAAAAATGTACGTGAAGTATTTTGCCAGAAGGCCGATATCTGTTTTTGCGATATCGCTTACATGATCAGGATAGGAGTAATGAAAATATGGTATCCAGATGAATTGTTGGCCTTTGTTACGGATATAGATATAGTTTGATATTTCCTGTATTGTCTCCTCGTAAACAATTCCATCATGAACCTGCCAGGGATTTTCTAGATACCAGTAAAAGCCCTTCTGGTAGTTGCTAGTGTTGTTATAAATCCCGTCTACCCAGCCTTTTAAGTACTGGGTCGCTCTCGAGCCAAAATCAAACGAATAATCATCTGCCAGAACAGGAATAAAAACCAAATAATCGATACCCCTAAGCTTTGAGTCGATCCAGCCTGCGAACTTCAGGGAGTCGTTGTATCCATCCTCGTAAGTTGGCCCACTGTACGGAATCCCCCCATAAAGCAAATCCCCGCTATCATCTTTCCTACTTGAATACAATGCAACAGCATAATCAAATCCCGCATTTCTAAGAGCGCTTGGAGTTCCAGCGTTTGAAAATTCCTCCGGGAATCCCCCTCCAGCTTTAAAATACCACAATCCATATGTTGCCATCGTATCACCTCGGCCGATAGTTCTAAGTTATACCTATTTAAGCTTTTTGATTTCTTACACTATCAGTAGTATTAACGATATTCTATCTTAGCTATTTTAGTTTAGCTTGACAGGATAAATCTCTCACAAATAACACCTACCTCAAAGATATCAACACACTAGTTCACAAATCAAATGAGAAATCCCATAATATTAAAATCCAGCAGGAGAACAGAAAAGGGAGACAGAGCCTTCACTTGCCCTTGCCCTTGTTGGCCCTTATGCTGGGCCTGACCTTTTCAGCGCCCTTGCCCTTGTTCCTCAGGCCGCGGCTCTTCCTGCCGGCGCTGGTGAGGCCGCGGAAGACGCGTCCCTTGTGGGCCTTGCCGGTTATCCAGTTGATCTTCGGGTCAGCCTTGATGACCGGGTGGTGCGGGTCGACCATTATGACCTCGAACCACCGGTACATACCGTCCTCGCCGACCCAGTAGCTGTTGAGAACCTCAAGGTTCGGGAACTTTCTCGCTGCTTTCTCCTCGGCGATCCACTGGAGGCTCTTCTTCGGGCTGTACTTGACCTGACCCATCTTGCTCGGCTTCCTTCCGCCCTTCCACCTGGGCCTCTTCCTTCCGCCCTTCCTGACTCTGACCCTAACCATGACGTAGCCCTGCTTGGCCTGGTAGCCGAGGCTCCTTGCACGGTCAAGCCTGGTCGGCCTCTCGATCCTAACGACGACAGGCTCACGGCGCCACTTTATCATCCTGACCTTGAGAAGCTCCCCGACGTAGCTCTTCTTGGGGCTCTTCCAGGCTTCCCTAATGTACTTGTACATTCCCATCTTGCACCCTCCTTCCGTGTTTGTGGTTCTCCCTTCCGGGAACATCCCGCGGGCTTGGCCCGCTCAGTCGGTCGAGGTTCGAGGTTGAGTTTTTAAGCCTTGCGGAGTAGTTAACGTGGTGAAACCGATGCGCCTTCAAAAACTCGTATCCCTCATGAAAGAGAAGGACTTTGACGGAGCCCTGATAAGCCCGGGGACGAACCTCTACTACCTCACCGGGCTGACGGTGCACGAGGCCGGTGAGAGGCTCACCGTTCTGGTTGTGAGCGCCGACGGCGAATACCGGCTCCTGCTCCCTAGCCTCTACGAGAATGTTGTGAGAAACTTCCCAGTTACCTTCTGGCGGGACGGGGAGAATCCCTACGACAAGCTCGCGTGGATACTGGCCGAGCTCCACCTCTCAGACGGCAGGCTCCTGATAGAGGACACCATGCGCGCCGACTGGCTGATGAACGTCATGAGGCTCGGTCCCTTCGAGTTCCACCCACTGAGCTCGCTCGTCAGGGAACTCCGCATGAGGAAAGACAGGCATGAGATAGAGATGATGGGGCACGCCGCCAAGGCAGTGGACAGGGTCTTCGATGAGATCCTTAGCTGGAACCTGGTCGGTATGCGCGAGCGGGAGCTGGCCTTGAAGATAGAGCTGACCATCAGGGAGCTCAGCGATGGAATCTCGTTCCCGCCGATAGTGGCGAGCGGTGAAAACGCCGCCAATCCCCACCACGAACCGGGAAACAGGAGGCTCAGGAAGGGAGACATGGTGATACTCGACTACGGGGCAAGGTGGAAGGGCTACTGCTCGGACATAACACGGACGATAGCCCTCGGCAGACCAAACG
Source organism: Thermococcus coalescens (assembly GCF_055392585.1). Classification (NCBI taxonomy): domain Archaea; kingdom Methanobacteriati; phylum Methanobacteriota; class Thermococci; order Thermococcales; family Thermococcaceae; genus Thermococcus; species Thermococcus coalescens. Next base: position 1,797,326 of record NZ_AP043764.1, on the reverse strand, counting down.
AGAGGCTGGTTGAGATCTACGAGGTCGTCAAGGAGGCGCAGGAGAGGGCATACAAGGCCGTCCGTGAAGGCGTCCTCACAAGGGAAGTTGACAGAGCCGCGAGGGAGACCATAGAAAAGGCCGGCTACGGCGAGTACTTCACCCACAGGACAGGGCACGGCCTTGGCCTGGACGTCCACGAGGAGCCATACATAGGTCCGGATGGGAACTTGATCCTCGAAAACGGCATGACTTTCACAGTGGAGCCCGGCATTTACGTTCCCGGCCTCGGAGGGATTCGCATAGAGGACGACGTCGTCGTTCATGATGGGAAGGGGAAGAGGCTGACAAGGGCGGAGAGAGAGCTTATCAGACTTTGAATATCCCCGGCTTTTCTTTCAGCTCCTCGATGTCCCTCACACTTCTTAAATTGAGCACGTTAAGATACTCCCCCAGCCCGTCGAGGTGCACGGGAATCTATGGAAGCAGGGAGAACTGTTTTTCTACCCAAATCAGCTATCCCAACCTTCAGGGTTCTGGCGGCATCAAGAACCCCTCAGTTGTTCCATATCATTGCAACCTCTCCTTCCACAGTTAAAAATACCTCAGCGCGCCTGAGGGGCGGAATGGGACACAGGCGATCCCATTTGTAATGGCACGTTTCAAGCACATAACTGAATAGAGATGGCAAACGGAAGAAAATGGTTTCGAGGTCAGAGAACTTCCTCAACCGGAACCTCTATCTCCCAACCCATCATCCTGATGTCGGGGGACTTCTTTATCCTCCCCACCAGCCTGGTGCCGTCGAGCTTGACGTCCAAGAACGTGCTGGCGATCTTCTCAATCTCTGGGAGGGGGTTGAAGGGAAGCCTCTGACAGACGTTCTTGTCCATAAAGTAAAACGCCTTCCTTTTCTTGTTCCCCAAGAACCGGTCTATGCTCGATATAATTTCATAGAAGTTGCGGTAGTTCTCCACGAAGGCAAAGAGCTTTTCCAGGCCCAGAACAACGTTTATGGACTCGTTGAGACCGGAGAACACCCTGGCACTCGCCTCTTCGTACCGGCGCAGGTACATCGCCGCCTCGCTCTCAACCGCCACCCTGTCTACTACCTTGCCAACGTTCATGACCCCCCCAGTTTTAAGGACGATGGCATCGTCGAACACTCCCCTAACACCGAAGAACTTGAGATGCTCGTTGAGCATGTGGAGTGTATCCAGATGGTCGTCGACCACGAAGGAGTAGCCCCTGTCATCGGCATAACGCTTCAGAAGGAGCACCATGAAGTCGAGGGTGTAGTTCGGTGAGGTGTACTCCACGAGTACAGTCTCCCCGAATCCAACCGAATCCAGGAACTGAAACACCTCGCCGAGTTTACCCACGGCCATCACCTCACTAATTTAACCAAACGACCCCAAGATATATAACAACTTTGGTTCGGAAGATGCCAAAAAGTGAACGGTGAGAACACTCAGCACCAGCAAAAGATTTAAATATCAGGAATCCTACTCGCACCGATGCCGATGAGGGGGGAGTGTCTTCTCCATCGCTGGAGTCGCAGCTGTGCCTGATTTCCCGGATAACCCCCCTATTCTGGAGTATCGCTCACGCTCTTTTGAAAAAATTCTGAGGAGGTATAGCCATGGCTGAGCTCAACTTCAAGGCTATTGAAGAGAAGTGGCAGAAGCGCTGGATGGAGGAGAGGGCGTTCGAACCAGACAGAAGGGCGAAGCCCAAGGAGGAGAAGTTCTACATAACCGTCGCGTTCCCGTACCTCTCGGGGCACCTCCACGTCGGCCACGCGAGAACCTACACGATTCCCGACGTCATAGCGCGCTTCAAGCGCATGCAGGGCTACAACGTCCTCTTCCCGATGGCGTGGCACATTACCGGTGCGCCGATAGTCGGAATCGCCGAGCGCATAAAGCACCGCGACCCGAAGACGATACACATCTACCGCGACGTCTACAAGGTTCCGGAGGAGGTACTCTGGAAGTTCGAGGACCCGAAGGAAATCGTCAAGTACTTCATGAGAGCCGCGAAGGAGACCTTCATACGGGCCGGCTTCTCCGTTGACTGGACGCGCGAGTTCCACACGACAAGCCTTTTCCCGCCCTTCAGCAAGTTCATCGAGTGGCAGTTCTGGACGCTCAAGGACATGGGGCTTGTAGTTAAGGGCGCCCACAGGGTCAGGTGGGATCCCGTCGTCGGAACGCCGCTCGGAGACCACGACATAATGGAGGGAGAGGACGTCCAGATTCTGGACTACATCATAATCAAGTTCATCCTGGAGGAGAACGGTGAGGAAATTTACCTTCCAGCGGCGACGCTCAGGCCCGAGACTGTATACGGCGTCACCAACATGTGGCTGAATCCCAACGCGACCTACGTCAAAGCGAAGGTTAGGAGAAACGGCAGGGAGGAGACCTGGATAGTGAGCAAGGAGGCAGCCTACAAGCTCTCCTTCCAGGACAGGGAGATTGAGGTTCTGGAGGAGTTTAAAGGAGAGAGGTTCATCGGAAAGTACGTGAGGAACCCGGTGACCGGTGACGAGGTCATAATCCTCCCGGCGGAGTTCGTAGACCCGGACAACGCGACCGGAGTGGTTATGAGCGTTCCTGCTCACGCGCCCTTTGACCACGTTGCCATTGAAGACCTCAAGAAGGAGACCGAGATCCTGCTCAAATACGACATCGACCCACGTGTGGTTGAGGAGATAAGCTACATCTCGCTGATCAAGCTGGAGGGCTACGGCGACTTTCCAGCTGTGGAAGAGGCCGAGAGGCTCGGCGTGAAGAGTCAGAAGGACGTTGAGAAGCTGGAGGAAGCAACCAAGAACATCTACAAGGCCGAGTATCACAAGGGCGTCTTCAAGATTGAGCCCTACGCCGGCAAGCCCGTGCAGGAAGCCAAAGACCTCATCGCTAAAGAGCTTCAGGAGAAGGGCATCGCCGAGATAATGTACGAGTTCGCGGAAAAGCCGGTCATTTCAAGGTTCGGCAACCAGGCGGTCATCAAGATAATACACGACCAGTGGTTCATCGACTACGGCAACCCTGAGTGGAAGGAAAAGGCCAGGGAAGCTCTGAGCGAGATGAGGATATACCCGGAGAGCAGGAGGGCGCAGTTCGAGGCGGTAATAGACTGGCTCGACAAGAAGGCCTGCGCGAGGAAAGTCGGCCTTGGAACGCCGCTCCCGTGGGACTCCGACTGGGTCATCGAGAGCCTGAGCGATTCCACAATCTACATGGCCTACTACACCATAAGCAGGCACATGAACAGGCTGAGGGAGGAGGGCAGGCTCGACCCGGAGAGGCTCGACAGGGACTTCTTCGACTACCTGTTCCTGGAAGAGTTCAGCGAGGAGCGCGAGAAGGAGCTTGAAGAGAAAACCGGAATCCCTGCCGAGACGATCCGCGAGATGAAGGAGGAGTTCGAGTACTGGTACCCGCTCGACTGGCGTTGTTCCGCCAAAGACCTAATACCGAACCACCTGACGTTCTTCATCTTCAACCACACGGCGATATTCAGGAAGGAGCACTGGCCGAGGGGCATCGCTGTAAACGGCTTCGGAACGCTGGAAGGCACCAAGATGAGCAAGAGCAAGGGCAACGTGCTGAACTTCATAGATGCTATAGAGGAGAACGGCGCAGACGTTGTGAGGCTTTACATAATGGGCTTAGCCGAGCACGACAGCGACTTCGACTGGCGCAGGAAGGAAGTCGGCAAGCTCCGCAGGCAGGTCGAGCGCTTCTACGAGCTGGTGAGCGAGTTCGCCACATATGAAGCCAAGGAAGGCGTTGAGCTCAGGGACATAGACAGGTGGATGCTCCACAGGCTCAACAAGGCCATTGAAGGCGCCACCAAAGCCCTCGAGGAGTTCAGGACGAGGACGGCAGTGCAGTGGGCCTTCTACACCGTCCTAAACGACCTGCGCTGGTACATGCGCAGGACGGAGGGACGGGACGACGAGGCGAAGCGCTTTGTATTGAGAAAGCTCGCCGAGGTCTGGGTCAGGCTGATGGCACCGTTTACACCGCACATCAGCGAGGAGCTCTGGGAGAAGCTCGGCGGGGAGGGCTTCGTCAGCCTCGCTCCCTGGCCCGAGCCCGTTCCGGGGTGGTGGAACGAGACGGTGGAGGCGGAAGAGGAGTTCGTCAAGTCGGTCATAGAGGACATCAAGGAGATAATCAGGGTTGCGAAGCTGGATAACGCCAAGAAGGCCTACCTCTACACCGCGCCCGAGTGGAAGTGGAAGGTCGTTGAAGTGGTCGCGGAGAAGAGGGACTTCAAGGCCGCGATGGGCGAGCTTATGAAGGACCCGGAGATGAGGAAGCACGGCAAGGAGGTAAGCAAGCTGATACAGAGACTCATCAAGGAGAGGGCCTTCGACGTCACGAGGATCAACGAGGAGAAGGCCCTGAGGGAGGCGAAAGACTTCATGGAGAAGGAGCTCGGCCTCGAGATAATCATCAACGCCGAGGAGGACAAAGGTGGAAAGAAGAGGGCCGCGATGCCGCTGAAGCCGGCGGTGTTTGTGGAGTGAGGCTTTCTGTCGTTTTCTGTCTTTTCTCTATCACGATTTAAACGCCATAGCGAAGCAGATGATATCCGCATTCAGCATTGCACAGGATTTCTCCGAGCAAGAAGCAAAAAAAGAATAATAGAAGGCCCCTCTCACTTCCTGTTTATGAACCACGGGTACATCTCGACGGTGAACTCAATTGGTGGGGCATCCACACTCTTTTCTTCGTGTAAGATAACACAGCCCCCATAACGCAATCCGCAGACACGAGCTGAATCTTCATAGAAGAAGGTAGATTTTGCCTGTATTCGGATATCACCCTCATGGAATGGAGTTCCTGACTCAACGTGAACTAAAACAACCGGGTGAGATATGAAAATCTGCCCCCAAGCTGGGGAATCGCTGAACCATTCCCTCTTTTTGAGGCCATAGAACTCGAATTGGATCTCTGAATTTGGATCAATGTCATCTGTGTACCACTTAAAAGTCAATCCTTTGGTGTAACTTTCGCTGAAACCTGCCTGTGCATTGGGCAGGGGTCTTCCATTGACATCAATACCCACATTAAGACCCCACGTTATGACGGGGTTAGATGATGACCCGCTTCCCTCAGGCCTGAAATTTCCGAGGCCTATAAACGCATGCTGAGTGTTCAACACAGTTACTCTCTCCTTGACTTCCTTAACTGCCACTTTAAAGTTTCCCGGAAAATCCTTTTCCTTCGGGACTTTGGCTTCATGAGTTAAGTAGACGTAATAAACGTATTGTCCGCTGGTACTCGAAGTCACCCAAAAGTCCCCGCCGATCTCATTGTACACCATAACTGTATCTTTTTTCAATGTTTTGATTTCCAATGATGTCCGTATAGATCGTATTCCCCCAATATACTTCCAGTTCCTTGATGGTTCATCCGCAAGGGCGCCCGTTACTTCAAGGGGCACGCCTCCAAATTTACTGGCCTCAGAGTAAAAGCTCATCGTGAGGGTCTCAACATCAAGATTCCTACCCTCCTGCCCGAAGTAGTACAGAGGCACATAGGCACCCGTTGGAAGACGTCTGAGCGCAATTCCAACAAAAGTTGCGTTATTGAACTTGTCGAAGTCTATGCGGAGGGTAAGCTTGTCCCGGTATCGTTGAATGAACAGCTCTGCTGAACGAAGGCTAGACTTACCCATAAAGGTTTTCACTATGATATTTCCTGTGTTGGGAGGCAAAATTGGAACTTGAATGTTTTTCTCCGTTGATAAGTTTATAGGACTTCCAGTTACGGCAATATTTGGAATATCCCCAAGCGTTCCCACCATCAGTAGTCCCAGAAGGACTGCAAACAATGGCTTCCACTTCACGGGCACACCTCCTTACAGATGTTTGCACTATATTTTATAATCGGTACCTCTATAAGTTTTACTACTTAAAGTTTTTAACATGGTCCTGTCAATAATAATTTTGTTAATACTACTTAGATTTTAACTCCCTAAGAAAAATAAACCCTGGGTAAAAGAGTTGCATAGCAATGCAATTAGGCAGCATAAGCTCCTTAAACAGCTTTTTTAAAGAAAAATCCAAAGTTTAAGAAAGACGTCCTTTCTAAGATTCCACTCCGAAACGAGCCGCCTTTGCCCCACTACCCCGCCTACATCCCGCGTGAATACATGGGGGAGATAAAAGACGAGAAAAAGCGGGACGAACTCCTGAAAAGGTGGGACGAAGCCTACGAAAAGTGGAAAAACGGAGCCGAGCACCCGCCCGTTGGCTGAATTCTTGCGGGGTAGTCATTCGGTGCTCCCGGGCTCCCCTTCCGCGGTTCCCTCCACGGGCTGGGTGGGACCGACCTCACCCTTTGGCAGGAAGAACGAGAAAATGGCACTGAGGACGAGTGTGACCATTATCGCCATCATGGCCAGCTTCATGGAGTCTATCAGAGCTCTGTCGACAATCTTTGTAACGATATCGTGGTATTCCGGCGGAATGTCGAGGTCGCCCTGCTGCATCCTCAGTATCCACTGAATGACGGCCTCCTTTATCCGGTCTTTGGGAACGCCCTCAAAGATTCCGGACTCGTAGATCTGCCGCGTTATGCTGTGGATTACACCGAGAACTAAAACGGCACCTATGAAGGCCGTCCCGAGCGATAGACCGAACTGCTTCTGGGCGTTGAAGATTCCGGAAGCGTCTGCCTGCTGCTCTGGCCTCGCTCCGAGCATCGCCAGGTTGGTTATCTGGGAGAATATCAGGCCAAAGCCGGTTCCGTAGAAGGCCAAACCCAAGGCGAAGTCTCTTCCAGTGACCTCCGGCTGGAGAACGCGGAGCAAAAGGTAGAGGCCAATGAAGGTGAGCACTATGCCGAGCTGAATTATCTGCTTGGGCGTCAGGTACTTAGCGAAGCGTCCGCCGCTCATCGAGAATATGAACATCATTATAGAGAGCGGGACGATGACGAAGCCGGTTTGAATGGCGTTGTAGTGGAGGTACTGCTGGACGAAAACAGGTATGGTGAACATTATTCCCGCGAGGGTTATCTGGAAAAAGATGCTGACGAGGTTCGCGGCCGTGAAAACCTTGGACTTGAATATGTCCACGTCGATGAGGACGTCCTCACCTCTGGCTTTCCTTCTCTTTTCATACCACCAGAAGGCCCACAGTACTATTAAACCGAGAACCATAAGAAGCAGAACCGGCGGGTTTGCCAGCGGATCCATTATGAGCACCGAGAGCGTCAGGAGGAAGAGGCCAACTCCGACGAGGAGGGCACCAACGACGTCGAGCTCCATCTTTCTCTCCGGCTTGTAGTCGTGAAGGAGCTTCATGCCGTAGAATATGGCCGCGGCTATGAAGGCCTCCATGAAGAAGCCGAGACGCCAGGTTATGTAAGTCGTGAAGAAGCCGCCGATAATCGGCCCGAAGGCAGCAGCCGCTCCACCAACACCGCCCCAGACGCCGAAGGCAAAGGCCCTGTCTCTACCAGTATAAGCCTTCGTGATGTAGGTAACCGTAACGGGCATCATCATCGAAGCTCCAATTCCCTCGAGGATTGACCAGCCGAGGATTAGAACAGTCAAGTTCGGGGAGAAGGCGGCCATTAAGGTTCCGACCGTGTAAATCACCAGGCCGCGGAAGAAGACCTTCCTTGTCCCCCAGATGTCTGCGAGCTTTGCACCCGTTATCATGAAAGCCGCCATTACGAGGGCGTAGAGCGTTATCGCGCTCTGGACACCGCCCACGGTGGTGTTAAGGTCTCGAACAAGGGCGCTTATAGAAACGTTCATCATCGTCGTGTCGATGAACATTATGAAGAGCGCGGCGCTCATTATGTAGAGAACTCCCCACTTGGACTGTCCCATGCTTTCCACCTTCTAAAAGTTAAGAAAAGCGGAAGTTATAAGGATAGCGCTCAGAACTCCCTCTCGACGAGGAACTCGGCGAGGAGCTCCAGATCCCTGCGTGCTTCGCTCTCCGGGAGGACCTTAAGGGCCTCGTTGGCCTCTCTAACGAGGTTCTTGGCGTAGTTTGCCGCGTAGTCGATGCTGCCGTACTTCCTGAGGAGCTCGATGGCCCTGGCAACTTCCTCCTTGACCCTCTCGTCGTGTATCAGCGCGTCGCCCTTCGCATCGCCGGCGTACTTGCCGAAGACCTTCATGAACTCGGCCTTATCTTCCTCGCTCGCGTGGTCGAAGAAGTGGCTCACTATGAGGGTCTTCTTCCCTTTCCTTATGTCGCTCCCGACGGGCTTCCCGAGCTTCTCTTCATTCGCTATGAGGTCAAGGACGTCGTCCCATATCTGGAAGGCTATGCCCACGTTCATGCCCCACCTGGATAGGGCCGTGATGTACTCCTCGTTGTCTGTACCTACTATCGCGCCTATCTCAGCAGAACCCTGGAAGAGCGCGCCTGTCTTTCCGCTGATCATCCTGAGGTACTCCTCGACGGTAACCTCCTCCCTCGTCTCGAACTCTATGTCGAGCGCCTGCCCCTCGCAGAGCATGTTGGACGTTCTGACGAGGACATCGAGAATCCTCGCCTTCTTCTCCGGACTGACTTCAGCTTTGGCCACCGCCTCGAAGGCCTTGGAAAACAGCAGGTCGCCGGCGAGGATCGCCATGTTCACTCCCCAGACCTTGTGGACGGTCGGTCTTCCGCGCCTGAGCTCGTCCATGTCCATTATGTCGTCGTGGACTAGGGAGTAGTTGTGGATGAACTCAACCGCGGCCGCTGGATAGAGCGCTTTCTCCGGGTCACCGCCGACGGCCTCCGCGGCTCGAAGAACCACGAAGGGCCTAACGCGCTTTCCACCCGCGAGGGGATAATGTCTGGCCGCATCGTAGAGCTTACCCGGCTCCTTCTCAGGGATGAGCTCAAATATTGCCCTATCAACGTCCTTTGCCATCTCCTTGACCCTTGCGAACAGTTCATCGTACTTCCCCATTCTATCACCCCGTGAGTGATGAAAACAACCTAAAGGAAAAATAGGGCAACTCTTTATCAGTTTTGCCCTACCTTACCTCTACCATGTACCCGTTCCTCGACACGAATACGTCCCTGCCGATGAGGTAGCCCTCCTCCTCGGCGAGCTCGGCGTAGTGGGTCAGCATCCTGAAGTCGCCGTGGGCGGGAACTATGTTCTCAGGGTTGAGAAGCCTGAGAAGGTAGCGGTGGTCTTCCCTGCTGGCGTGGCCGCTGACGTGGAGATCCTTTATCATCCTGACCCCCTTCATCTTGAGCTTCGTCTCAAGGACATAGCGCTGGGCCCTGTTGAGCGGGTTGGGTATCGTTCCTGCGGAGAAGACGACGGTGTCGCGCTTGCCTATGTCATAGAGCTCACCGTTGGCCATCCTCGTGAGCACCGCGCCGGGCTCCCCCTGGTGGCCCGTGACTATCAGCAGGTAGTTCTCCCTCGCCCCGGAGACCTCCTTGAGAACCTTCCTGACGGCGTTGGGGCTTCTCACGGCCTTCGCACCCTTCATCTTGATGAGGCCGAGTTGCTTGGCTATGCCGGTGTACTTGGCCAGGGAGCGGCCGACCAGAACGGCCTGCCTGCCCATCTTGTTGGCAATCCAGATGAGCTCCTGAAGGCGGGCGATGTGACTGGCGAAGGTGGTGACTATCAGTCCATCGGCCTCCATGCCCTCGTAGAGGAAGAAGTCCTCAAGGAGCATCTGGGCAACGGCCTCGCTCGGCGTCTTGGTGGGTTCAGCGACGCGGGTTGACTCTGGAATGAGTACCTTGACACCCTCCTTACCCAGCTCCTTCAGGCGCTTGTAGTCGGGCCTCTCACCGAGCGGGTTGTTGTTGTCGAACTTGAAGTCGCCGGTGTGAACCACCGCGCCCTCGGGCGTGTGGACGACGACCATGGATGACTGCGGAATGGAGTGGGTTATTCTCACGAACTCTATCGCCAGGTTCTCACTAACCTGGACTATCTCGCCGTACTCGGTCTCGTACATCGGGTTCTTGACCTCGAAGTACTGCTCGCTCTTGACCTCACCCTTCGCGAGCTTTATCGTGTAGGGCGTGCCGTATATCGGGACGTCAGGGTAGTGGGGGGCGAGCTTGGCGACCGCCCCTATGTGGTCGAGGTGACCGTGGGTGAAGGTTATGGCGACAACTTTCTTGTTTCTAATTGAAGAATCGTCAGGAATTGCACCGAGCTTCTGCAGTTCCTTCGTGGGGAACTGCTGAATGTTGACGTCCTCATGGATGAGAACGCGATCAAGCCTAATCCCCATGTCGATTATAACGACTTCCCCGTTGTACTCAACGGCGGTCATGTTTTTGCCTACTTCCTCGTAACCGCTAACTGTATGGATTTTTATCATGTCTATTCCTCCTTACGCCCCCAGGCCTCTCCTGAGGCGTGGGGCTGCGTTGGTCTTAGTTATCGGGAGGGTTTAAAAAGGTGTGCATTCTCCATAATGTAGACACAAAAAAGGAATTAAAAACTGAAGTTTAAAAATTCTAGTCTATCACGGGTCTACCAAGTGTTCATAGAAGATCTCCACCCCTCTGATCTTCGCCAATATTCGGAGATATTCAGTGTATACCTCTGATGGGTATAAGGAATACAATTCTGAATTCCTGTCTTGAAGCTTTGGAAGCACCGTGTAGTCCACCCTACCGATGTGATAGAGCACTACCTGGGAGATCAACGGATCAAGGGTGTAGAAGTTGTTCCGGTGGAGCTGATTCAGAAGATCGTTGGTCTCTAAGTATACTATACCCCGAATTTTAGAAACATTGAAGGGGTAATAAAGCCTCATAGGTACTTTTGAAACATCCTCCTTGGAAATGTTATAGTAGCCCTCTGCCCAGCTGAAATAGAAAAGCGCCAAGGAATTGAATCCACGGGCGGACAGGTTTTTTGAAAGGTTATAATAAGTCAGACCGTAGGCCCCATAAGCCTCCAGGCTCCCCTGTTTTGTTTTGTTAATGATGACAAGCTCAGAGAACAACTCGCTTCCCCTGTTTTGTATTATTGTGCGAGCCTTTTCGTTTAGAGCTTCACCACCCGGAGATTCCGAGTTTAGTTTTATGACTTGTTCAATCCCGCGATCAACGTAAGGAAAGACATAGTTCTCATAATACTCCGGAAGCCCCAAGAGGGATTTGCACACGTCTTCAGAGAAGCTGTATTCTTTTACATACTTATCATAATTTAAATCTGGATCACTAACCAGCTGAAGTTCGAGCCACGCCAAGAATGCGTACGCTCTCGGCTCTGTGATTTCGTCCTCGAGCTTCTTGAAGGTTGTTAAATAGTATTCCCGTCTCCTTCTCAGCTTTTCGTATTTGGGAGTTACGTTTTGTATCAAAGCATTGAACTCATCTGGGGTCATATTTGCCGGGCAGGAAACGTTGTTCTCGATGGCATTCCATGCGTAGGAGGAGTAAAGGGGCCACGTGTATATGCCAGTTCTATAAAAGATTTCCTCAAATTTTGATTCATTAACATCTCTAACCCGAGAACGGAGTGTTTCAACGTCCTTTTTACTCACAATGTCCCAGAAAGAGAACTTCCCGAATTCTCGCTCAAACGAATGGTGGGCATACATTTCATCTACGGAATACTTTGGGATCTCTGACTTCTCTTCAGACCAATAAGGGGCCCTAAAATAGAGAAAAAGCCCAGAAAGCACGAGTCCTACGAGAAGGATTGCCAGAGAGCCTTTTCTTTTCATTTCCATCACCAGTCTTTGACGAGAGTCAGAGTATAATCCCTGCTAACAGAGATAGTCTTTACATATTTCGAAGTTCCAAGCGGCTGTATGCCGGTTCTACTTTTGATATCCTTTCCAAACACCCAGCTGGAGTGTTCGTAGAACCAAATCTCGTTCTTGAGTAAGCTCGTATTCTGTAATCGTATGTGCCGGATCTCAAGCTCCCGGTGTCGGTTGGTCTGACTCTAAGTATCATCCCACCAGTTATATGATTTCCGATATATCTTGAGAAACTTGGATTAGTTATAAGTTGAGGCCCACTTTGAGAATAATCCTGTCTCGTCAAAAGCTTGACAAAATCTATGACTAAATCGGCATAGGGGATGTTACTAGCAATTTTGTTTATCATGTATCCTACAGCACCATTAATGAGAGAGACATATCTAGAGGGAATGCCGCTTCCATCGTTATCCCCTACCCACCAGAGCTCATACTCGACATCCGTTGGCCCACTAATTTGAGATACCGTTAGTCGCTTGTTTTTTGACATAAAACAACCAGAACTTAAATGACAGAGTTGTTTGTTATCAATTCCCGTGAAGCTACTTATGATAAGTGTTTGCTCAGTCCCAGCAGCGATGAGAGGATATTCTCCATACAGAAAAATTGTCTCGTCTACCCTTGCGCTAGAACCTAGATATGAAACTGTAGTGGTGTACTTGGCCCATCCAAGCCCCTGGTATGCAGCAGCACTTCCTGTTGTTATCCCAACTATCAGCAGTCCGAGTAAGACTGCGAATAGTGGCTTCCGCTTCACGAGGTTCACCTCACAGAGGTTTTTGCATTATATCCTGACCAACTCATCTTTATAAATTTTCCTTTTAGTTAACGTAAAAATTCTTTCTTTTTTTCAAGTATAAATTCGTTCCGAATGGGGTTTTCTCTTAGAATGGATCAAAAGGAGCATGAGTAAAAAATTTAGATAAAAGGAGTAAGAAGAATCATCGTCCCCTAAGATACTCCATCAAATCAATTCTCCCCTCAAGCCACTCCCTCGTGAACCCTGTGACGACGAGCGGAACCTTTCTAAGCTCCTCGACGTTTCTGGCCCCGACGAGGAACATTGCATTGCGTATCTCCTCTATGTAGCGCCTGAGAACCTTGATGACTCCATCAACGTCGCCCTTGACCGCTGGCCTGAGGAGGGGCAGTGCAACTCCAGCGAAGGTGGCCCCCATCGCTAAAGCTTTCGCCATGGTTATACCGTCCCTCATGCCGCCGGTCGCTATAATGGGCAGCTCGGTGGAATAGCGCACTTCAGCCACGCTTACGGCGGTCTTGATCCCCCAGTCCCAGAAACGGAGGGCGAGGTTTCTGCCCATTTCATCCTTGGCGCGGTAGTACTCAACACCGCTCCAGCTGGTTCCGCCGAGGCCGCCGACATCTATTGCATCAATGCCAATGCTCTCAAGCCTTATTGCCACTTCCATTGAAACGCCCGCCCCGGTCTCCTTTGCTATTATCGGGTAGGGGAACTCCGATTTGAGCTCGGCCAAGGCTTTGAGGACGCCCCGATATTGAGTGTCTCCCTCGGGCTGGACGCTCTCCTGGAGGGGGTTCATGTGTATCGCCAGAGCGTCCGCCTGAATCGTCTCGACGGCCTTCAATGCCTCATCCACCCCATAGCGCCCGGGCATCGTCTCAGCGAACTGCGGAGCACCGAGGTTGCCGACGAGGAATACATCTGGGGCAACATCTCTAACGTAGTAGCTCTCCCAGGTTTCGGGCTTCCTTATCATCGCCCTCTGGCTGCCGACGCCCATCGGGATGTTCAGCTCCTGGGCGGCCTTCGCCAGGGTCTTGTTTATCTTCCCGGCCAGCTGGGAGCCCCTCGTCCCGCCGGTCATTCCGGCTATGAAAATCGGGTAATCGAACTTCCTCCCAAGGAACTCAACGCTGAGGTCGATCTCATCCTTGTCTATCTCCGGTAAACTCATGTGGACGAAGTGAACGTCCTCAAACCCGTTGCTCACGTGAGCCTGAACGTTCCTCTTGAGGCAGTGCTCTATGTGCTCGAACTTCCTGATGACCGTGAGCTCTTCCTTATCGAACGTCCGCATCCACACCACCGGAGAAAGTTGATGAGGGGGGTTAAGAGGTTTTTGGGTCTTCATTAACCGCCAGCAGAGGGACAGGGCAATGTTGCATTGAAGACCTTCACCTCCACCCAGCCGCCTCGCTCACCGAGATACATCCCGACCCAGCGGGAGATGTTGAAGTCAAAGAGCACCTCCAAAGTGCCGTTGCCGAAGACGGGATAGCCTGGGCCGAGGGGAAGCTCCGGCCGGAGGTCGATGTAATCCGGATTAACCCCCTCTCCACCTGTGTCATGGAAGTACGCGAGGATTACTGGGATAACCGAACAGCGGGACCAGTTTGTGGCCCTAATGGGAACCTCTATCCTGCCGCCGCTCACGTTTAGGGGAAGGAGGTAGATCGCCCTCACCATCTCAACCTTCGGAACGGCCCAGCCGGGGGTGTTGTAGTACCAGACGGTGTAAATAATCTCGCTCCCGTTCACCTGCCTTCCCGAGGGATAAACGGTGAGGTTCACCCCCGGAAAGCCACCTATGATAGGGTAAACGCCTCCGGACATATGAATGCCTGAGGGATAGAACAGAAAAATCGAGTCGCGGCCGCTTACGAGCCTCTCCAGGGGCTTTCGGTGGAGATGCCATTCGACTACAAAGGCGGATTCGTTCGGCGTCTTCACAAGGGAACCGTTGATCTCAAGGTCGTCGGGACTGGCCATGAAGCTCTTCAGCAGGCCCAGTTCAGCGACTGTTTCAATGCCAAGGAACGTCCACCCGAAGATGACGAGCACAAGTATGAGTGCCAGAGTCTTTTTCACCATCGGGATCCCGAGGGAAATAATTCAGAAGGAAATAAAAGATTTACGCTTGAAGGATATTACAAGGTTATTCTTGTCCCAAAGCCGTCTCCCCTTATCGCCCCGCTCAGCCTTCCCGGAACCTTACCGTTCACGAACCAGACCTCGGAGTGCTCGGCTATCTTCTTTGCCTCCTTCAGCTTGTTGCAGATTCCGCCGGTGACGTCGGTTCCAGCCGCCGTGCAGTGGAGCTTTTCAAGGAGGGAATCTATCTCCTCCCTGCTGAGGTTCTGAATCAGCCCTCCCTCACCGGGCTTGCCGTCGTAGATTCCGTCAACGTCCATGAGGAAGATGACCTTCTCAGGTTCAAGCATCTTGGCGAGGTAGGTTATGATCTGGTCGCCGGAGAGTATGTCGATGCCCTTAGCGAGGTCTATTGAGACGTCTCCAAAGAGAACGGGAATGAACCTGAGTTCCAGCAGCCTTTCCACGACCTCAAGGTCACCGTAGGCGACCTCGCCGTTTTCGGTTATGAAGACGGAGGAGGTCGAAACGGAGAAGGCCGGCAGACCCTCACGGACAAAGGCCTTTATGAACTTCGCATTTGCCCGGAGCATGGCCTGATGGGTCTCTGTAAAGCCTATCCTCCGGAAGTTGGCGGTCTCCCAGTCCTCGGGGAGGCCCTCCCTTATACCGTACTTTTTCGCCTCGGGATGGCCGAAGCTCCCCCCGCCGTGGACGATGATGAAGTTCTCACGGGGATAGAACTTGGCTATCTCCTTCGCTATGTTCCCCACGGTCTCACGGTCAAAGTTCTCGGGCTCACCTTTCTTATCGCTGAAGACGCTGCCGCCGACCTTGACGATTATCATGGCAGAACCTCCTCTATCCTGAGTCCCTCGCGGCTTATCCTCGTTATCATCGGCGTTCCACCGGCTATCGTTATAGCTGTGGCGACCTCGCTCTGGTTCTCCGGCGCTAAAGCGTACATGCAGCCACCGCCGCCTGCGCCCGTTATTTTGGCACCGAGGGCCCCGGCCGTTCTGGCAGCGTAGACGAGCTCGCTGAGCTTTTTCGTTGAGACGCCGAGGGCATCGAGGAGACCGTGGTTGATGTTCATCAGTCTCCCGAGCTGGGAAAAGCGTATCTCCTCGTCGAGCTCAGAGAGTAGGATGTCCCTCGCCTTCTCAACGATCTTGCCCATGGCGGCGAGAATCGGCTCGATGACGTCGGGCATCTCCTCGCGCGTTTCCCTGACCATAGCTACAAGCTCCTTGGTCGAGCCGCTCGAACCTGTGTAACCTACAACGATTGGAAGCTCCATGAAGGGGAGATGCTCGAAGTTGCCCTTCTCGTAGTGGATGAAGCCGCCTATTGCAGAAACCGTCGGGTCTATGCCGCTCGAAGCACCCTGAACGAGAAGCTCAACCCTGTGGCCGAGCTTCCCTATCTCCTCGTTGGTCAGCTCGAGGCCGAGGAGCTTTGAGACGGCCCCTATGGTTGCCACAGCAACCGCCGCCGAGCTTCCCAATCCAGCTCCAACAGGTATCTGGGAGGTTATCGAAACCGTTATGCCTTTTCCGTTTGCCCCTGCCTCGTCCCTGACAAGCTCTATCGCCTGCCGAACGTAGCTGAGAACCTCCGCAGCTCTGCCATAGTCGCTCTCGAAGTATATCTCGTCCTCCGAGAAGGAAACGGTTAATCCCGGAACGCGTATATCTTTCGCCTCGATCTTGATCGCTCCCCTATCGTTGAACTCCGCCCACACGTACGTCCTCAGGTCTATCGCTGCCGCTATCGCAGGTTTTCCATAGACGACGCTGTGTTCTCCAAAGAGGATAATTTTAGCCGGAGCAGACGCCAAAACCCTCATCTCTGACCCTCCAGAAACCTTTCAACGATTTCGATGAACTCGTAGATGTCATTGAGGTGCTCGTGAAGGGTCTCAAAGGCGAGTTCATCGTCTATCCTTCCATACCTGTGGACCAGAATATTCCTGAAACCCTTCATAAGCCTCAATTTTTGGGCCATCTCCTGGGGAATGATTCCACCTCGAACAAGCCCCTCAAAGACGTCCTCCTCCCTCTCGGGAATTCCGAGTTTTAGGTCGGAGTTTATGATGGCACAGATGTCGATGACGTTTTGTATTGCAAACTCAACGCGCTTGTAAATTCCATCCTTTACGAGACCCAATGACCGGAAAGTTTCGAAGTCCTCCGGTAGGTAATCCTCAACGAGTTTGAGGCTCTCAACTATCTCCTCAATCTTCGAGCGTATCAGCTCAACCCTCATTCTATCGCCTCCAGGCCCAGGTAGTCGTAATAATAGCGCTTAAAATCCTCCCACTCCTTAATCGTCTCGTAGGCGATGTCGTAGAGAAACGTCTCATCGCGGCAGAAGAGAACTTTTCCTCTGAGGCACTCCCTCTTCAGCTGAACCGGGAGGAGCTGAAAGATCTGAACGTCGTAGTCTTCGGGAAGGTTGCCCAGGACGAGCATCCTGAACTTGAAGGCCTCCCTTCTGTTCCCCTCGTAGTAAACGCAGAGATCAAAATCGCTCTCTTTTCGAGCCTCCCCCCTGCTCCGTGAACCAAAGAGAATTATGAACTTGACCTTTTCTCCACCGAGTTCAAGTATCTTTCTAACGGCATCTTGAAGGTTCATGATGAAAAATATGGAGAAGTGCCTTATCACCCTTTCGCCCACTTCCGCATCACGATACCCGCGTAGCCGACCACAGCGTCCGTCGAGCGGCTCACCTCAAAGCTCGTCGTGTAGTGGAGGAGCTCGGCCTCAACCGCTCCGGCAAGGCGGGAGTAAACGATGGCCGTTCCAACTCCACCCGGCCCGCATATGGTGTGGTTCATCTCCCTGAGTTCTTTAAACATTCCCCTGACGTCAAAGTCCAGAATCCTCCTTATCACCCTGAAGTCCCACTCCTTTATCCTGTGGGGCAGTTCACTCGCCCTCGCCCTGAATGGCACGTAGCCGTACATCGGGCCGTAGTGCATGAAGTCGGTGCTGGCTATGACCACCGTGTCCCTGCCGAGCTCCCCGGAGGCCTCAAAGATGGCCTTTCCGAGGTCTTCGGAAACCTCCTCGTCCTGAATGCCAAGGGCTATTGGAACTATTTTAACTTCCTTCCCGGCGAGTTCGCTGAGGTACTGGATAAACGGGAGCTGAACCTCTATCGAGTGCTCATAGATGTGGGCGGTCTCGTCGAGGTCCGCTATCCCCGAGAGCCTCGCTATGGCCCTGGCCATCTTGGAATCAACATCGACGTTACCGAGGGGCGTGCGCCATTTTCCCGAAGGATATACTGCTATCGGAGAACCCATGCCGGTGTGGTTCGGCCCGAGGATCACAAAGGTCTCCGGCAGACCATCTTCAAAGATGGCCTTGTAGGTTCTGCTCGCGGTGTAGCCCGAGAAGACGTAGCCGGCATGGGGCGCAACGCCGGCGGTTATTCTCCTCGCACTCCCCTCCCCTCCGAGGTCGCCCAGGAACTCCTCCAGCATCTCGATGAGCGCTTCGCCCGACGGGTAGAAGCTGCCGGCAACGGCAGGATACCTTACCCTCGCCATTCTCTCACCCCCAGCCATTCTTGGAATTCAAACCTTAAATATCTTCAACCGTCTTCAGCCCGGAACCGGTGAGAGGGAGGAGGATACTCGAACCCTCCGGAATTTCGCCGCTCTCGACCAGTTCCCACAGGGCCGCAAGAACCGTTGCGGAGGTCGGCTCCACCATGAAGCCCCTTCCCCAGAGCCATTTCAAGGCCTGCCCTGTTTCAGAGTCGCCCACGCTTACGCAGGTGCCTCCGGTTTCGTCAAGAACCGCCCTCATCTCCTCCAGCCGAGGGGGCTCGGTTATCGCTATCCCCTCCGCGAGGTGACTTTTAACCGGCGAGCGCTCGCAGAGGCCCTCGTAGCCAGCTGCCTGCACCGCCACGAATGTTGGGAGTTCATCAATCTCGCCCATGTCCCTGAGCTCCATGAAGCCCTTCCAGAGGCCGAGGAAGAGAGTTCCGCTTCCGGCCGGAGCAATGACGTAGTCGGGAACTCCGAGTTGCTCGTAGGCCTCAAAGGAGACAGTCTTCGTCCCCTCAAGGAAGTATGGGTTGAGCCAGTGGGAGACGTAGAACACCCCCCCTCTCCCGGGAGAAGCACACGGCTTCCCGGTGAACGGCCATTCTATCGCCGCTGACTATGTGAAGCTCCGCCCCCAGCTTCTCCAAGAGAGCCAGCTTTCCGGGGCTCGTGTGAGCCGGGACAAAGAGGTGCGCCTTTATTCCTGCCCTCCTTGCAAACACGGCCAGGCTTACCGCAGCGTTCCCAGAGCTGTCGAGGACGACCTCAGTGATGTCATTTTCCCTCAGCTTCGCCACCGTCACCCATGTGCCCCTGTCCTTGAAGGAGCCGGTTGGCTGAAGGTATTCGAGTTTGAAGAAGGCATTGACACCCCGGATATCGAGCCCGGAGACGGGAGTTATTGAAGGAACCAGCCCGGGAAGGTGCTCCTCAGAAACCGGAAGAAGCCTGAGGTACCGCCTCATGTCGAGATTGAAAGTTATAGCCTCGGAAAAGCTCGGGGGAAGTTTCCGCCTGACCAGCAACGTGCCCCCGCATTCACAGGTTAACCGGGATTCTTCGGGATATTCCCTCCCGCATTTAGAGCACACCAGCACCTGAACCACCCAAGACTTTTTAGGGCGTGCGTTGATATCTATGGCACAGGCCAATAAAAAGGTGGTTGCCATGGTTGAGAAGTTCGTATCGGCTGAGAGGCCCCAGACGGAGGAGGGCTACCAGTACCACATAGCATGCAGGCCGGGGGACGTTGCACGCTACGTTCTCCTCCCCGGAGACCCCGAGAGGGTCCCCAAGATAAGCTCCCTCTGGGACGAGGCCAGGGAGATAGCCTTCCACAGAGAATACAGAACGCACACCGGAAAGTACAAGGGAGTTCCAATAAGCGTCACCTCCACTGGAATAGGAGGCCCTTCAACGGCGATAGCCATTGAAGAGCTGGCCGCGATAGGAGCGGACACCTTCATAAGGGTCGGTTCAACAGGGGCAATACAGCCGGGGATGGAGATAGGAGATCTGATTATAGCAAAGGCCGCCGTGAGGCTCGAAGGCACCTCAAAGCAGTATGTCAGAGTTGAATACCCAGCAGTTGCCGACCTGGAGGTTACCCTGGCACTCATCGAGGCCGCCGAGACCCTCGGAGTGCGCTACCACATAGGCATCACCGCCTCGACCGACAGCTTCTACCTCGGCCAAGGGAGGCCGGGGCTCAGGGGCTACTTCCCGAGCTTCGCAAAGAACATAATGGACGACCTGAGACAGGCCAACGTCACCAACTTCGAGATGGAGGCGGCAACCCTCTACACCCTCGCCAGCATCTACGGGCTCAGGGCGGGCTGTGTCTGTGCGGTCTTTGCCAACAGGATAACCAACGAGTTCGGGAAGGCCGGGGAGAAGGAGGCCGCCCTCGTTGCCAGCGAGGCTGTGAAGATACTCACCGAGTGGGACGAGGAGAAGGAGCGGAAGGGCAAGAAGGTCTGGTTCCCTGGGCTGAGGGGTTGATGCTTTATTTTTATTTTCAAGATGGGTGGATAGCACTGGCGTGCACTTTTCAAAATCCTGTTGGGTGAGGGTTTAATTCTAAAAGAAGCCTTTGAACAGGTTTGCTTTTTGTTCTGGCGTCCATAGAACAGCCTGAGGAGAGCAACCACCCAAGAACTGGCAATTGATGAGTGAACCCCCGGAAATCAGCATTCTCAGAAAAGCACGCAATCTTTCCGCCAACGCTTCGTGAGAAGCAAAGGGCTGCTATGGCGCCCCGGCGGGGATTCGAACCCCGGACCTCGAGGTCCGCAGCCTCGCGCCCTATCCAGACTAGGCCACCGGGGCACTGCCCGCTAACCCTTCTAAGGGAGTCTTTATAAATTTAACCGTCTCTGCTCACCGAAAGATTTATAAAGCGCCCGAAGGTGAGTATTCTACGGGCTTGAACTGCGGTGGTAGTCTAGCCTGGTCTAGGACAGCGGCCTGCCACGCCGCTGGCCCGGGTTCAAATCCCGGCCACCGCACCACAATTCTTGAAAACCACATTCCCCGCACAGCTTCTCCTTCCGGCAGTTATACCAGTTCTATCATACCTACCTAAGGGCTCTCCACACCAGCCGGAGGTTGCATCAAGCCTCTCCGGGAATTAAAGATAGCCCAGAGCAACGGGTTTTTCGCACGGAAATAGGGGGTTGCAATAAGAGCTCAAAAGGATAAATGAAAGGTCAAGAATAGACTCACCCTCCGGTCGCGCCCTTCAGGGCATCCTTGCAGGGACAGTTCCTCTCCTCCGGTATGTACCTGATGGACTTCATGAGGAGGTACTTTATCTCCTCACTCTTTTTGGCCATCAGCTCGACGACCTCGGTGTGGGTGAGCTTCTCCCTGCTTATCCCCGCGGCGAAGTTGGTGACTATGGCAACGCTGGCGTAGCACATCTCAAGCTCCCTGGCGAGGGCCGCCTCAGGACACTGGGTCATTCCAACGACATCAGCCCCGAGTATCTTAAGGGCCCTTATCTCAGCCCTCGTCTCGAAGCGCGGCCCCTCCATGCAGGCGTAGGTTCCCGTCGGGTGGTATTCAAACCCAAGCTCCCTCGCGGCAGTTATCAGTGCCTTCCTCAGCTCAGGGCAGTAGGGGTCGGTGAAGTCAACGTGGGCCACGAACTTCCTGTCGTGGGGGCTCTCGTCGCCGTCGTAGAAGGTGTAGTGCCTCGTCTTGGTGAAGTCGATTAGCTGGTCAAGAATGACAAAGTCCCCCGGCTTCATTGCCTCGTTGAGCGAGCCGACCGCTGAAGTCGAGAGAATCCTCTCGACGCCGAGTTCATAGAGCGCCCAGATGTTGGCGCGGTAGTTGATCCTGTGGGGGGGAACGCTGTGCCCCTCGCCGTGCCTGGCCAGGAAAGCTATTTCCTCGCCACCGTACTCACCTATCTTCACCCTGACCTTTCCGTAGGGGGTGCTTACGAACTCCTCCCTCACGTTCTGGAGAAGCTTCGGGTCGTAGACTCCGGAACCTCCAATAATTGCTACCCTCGGCATGGTATCACCTGAAAAGGAGAAACGGGGGAGGGCTTAAAACGTTAGTGCTTTTCCCAGAGAACCTTCTGATGCTCCGCCCTTTTTTCGATGTCCTCACTGACCTCTCCTTCGGCATGCAGTTCCAGTATCCTCGTGAGGATCTCGCTGAGCAGCCATGATCCCCACTTGGGGTCTTTAACTTCAAGGGCGGCATCTATGGCCCCGTCGATGTCCCCGGATTTCAGCCTGGAGATGGCTATGCTCCCAAAGGCCAGAGAGCGTAGGTAGTTGCCGCGAACAAGCTGGGCAAACCTGAGCGCCTCACCGAACTCACCGAGCTTCGAGAGGTACGTAACCACCTTAACCCGGGTCGTGTTCTCCCGAGTGCGCTCTCCTATTGTTCTGACCAGGGACAGGTATTTGGGATGAACCTGTTTCGAGAGCAGCTGATCCATTATGGTCCCTGCTATCCTTTCGAACTCTTCACCTTCTAGATGTTCCAAAAGGCCCGAGAGAACCCGCTCCTTATCGAGCGAGGTTTTGACGATGCCTTCCAGGATGGAGACTCTCTCATCGGGATGCACCCGTTCAAGGATTTTCATGACAAAATCCAGCTCTCCCTGATTGCCAAGGCCAATTAGGAGAGACCTCAACACGTCAAACCCCGTATCCGAGGACATCCCCAGGGCAATATCTACGAACTTTTCGTACGTGGCGATTGGCACGTCGGAGTTCTTGAGGTAGACCGCGACCTCTTTCATTGCCTCCCCAAGCCAGTACTCACTCTTGAGCTCCGAGAGAACCCTTATGGCACTTCCGAACTCCTCACGTTTTAGATGCTCCTTTATTGCCTCTATAGCGGCTATGGAGTGCCAGGGCTCGTCGTCTATCTGCTCTATGATGAGCCTTGCCCTGCGCATATTACCCTTCTTGAGGTAGACCCTGAGTATCTTCAGGAACAGGTCGTTTCGCTTTACGGAGTCCTCGACGTCGGTGGCATAGAAAAGGGCATCGTCGGGCATATCAAGTTCCAGAAGGCGAATGACCAGCTCTTCCAGGAGGTCGTCCTTCAGGGGCTCCGGGAAGGTGAGGATGGACTCGTAGGCCTGATGGAAAACCTTCTGAGAGGTCTTTGCATCCGTCCTCTTAAGGTACGTCCCTATCTCCACGAGGGCCTTGACCAGAAGAACGGGGTTCTCGATTGACGCGGCAGCATTGAAGGCGTATTTAAAAGCGGTCTTATACTCTGGCTTTTTGGCACGGTACATGTAGTAACCAATTTTAGCGTACGTGACTGCCCGGAGGTACTTATCCCTTATATCAGAAGCTAACCGGAGGGCCTCGCGATAAACGTCCACAGGCATTATTTTCACCGGGAAAATTTACGATATGGGAGTATTTAATTATTTCCAACAACCAGAGCAGAACACAAAGAGTTAGTCAAAAAACGAAAGTTCAGCCGAGTTCGTCATAAACAACTCCGACGACCTCTCCGTCGTCGAGCGAGACGAAGCTTACCTTGGTCTTTCTGCCGCTCTTGGGGTCTACCACAACGAAATCTGGCTTGGACAGGTACTTACTGGCGGGTATCCTCCAGACATCGCCGTAATGGGCCCTAAGCTCCTTCAAAAATCTTTCCGCATCACGTCTAATAACGGTTGTCATCGGTATCACCATTAGTATGTACTACTTTAAAATATAAAAAGCTTTCCCATAGACATTCGTTAAAAATAATATCGACAATTGTCTAAAATTTCGACCGTATGCAGACCATCGCTCCCCGAGGAACGCCCAGCTCCCGGGAAATCAGAGGACACTTTGCCTTGAGAAGGGAAAATATCCTGTCGTCTCTAGGTCGTTTAAAGTCTCAAAATTTCCTGTCCCTTTGCAATTATTACGTCTGCCCCCTCAAAGAGCCGCGAAAATTCCTGTGATTCATACTTCTGAGGCGTTTCAGGAGCCTTGAGCCGGTGGAGGTCATCTTCACAAACTCGTGACAGCGCACGCGATACATTCGTAGTGGATCCTCATCCAACCACCAGGGGAAGAGAGAAAAAGGCGCTCAATAAATCAAGCCCTAAGCCTCTCGACGTATTCGAGCTCCTCCGGGATTGGGCTTCCCCTTCTCAGCATCTCCCTCACGACCAGATAGCCGTAAAGCGCGGTCATCCACTCCATTTTCCTCACCCCTTTCAACTTCTTCCGGAGTGTCCCGCTGTATTTTGAGCTTAAAAGCTTTTTTAGACCTTAAAATCCCATCCATGTTCACAAAATGTCCGCAATCTTCCTAAAAAGCAGCGATGAAGGTCTTCGAGATTAAATGTACAAAAACAGACAATTTAAAGATCGGGGAGTGCCCTTCTTTTGTCAAAAGAGTACATTTGGGCAGGGCACTGAAACCCAACCGTTTATAAACTTTGGAGACTCCATCACTACGGTGGGAGAAAATGGCCTTAGAAAAGCTAGGGAAGGCACTCAACAACGCCCTCAGGAAGCTCGCCCGTTCGAGCACCGTTGACGAGGCCACCATTAAGGAGGTGGTACGCGACATCCAGAGGGCGCTCATCCAGGCGGACGTTAACGTTAGGCTGGTTCTCCAGTTAACAAAGACGATAGAAAAAAGGGCGCTTGAAGAGAAGCCTCCCGCAGGGGCATCAAAGAAGGAGCATATAATCCAGATAGTCTACGAGGAGCTCACAAAGTTCCTCGGAAAGGAGGCCAAGCCCCTCGAAATAAAGGAGAAGCCCACGATCCTGCTGACCGTTGGTATACAGGGGTCAGGAAAGACTACGAGCGTGGCGAAGCTGGCGAGACACCTCCAGAAGAGGGGTTACAAGGTGGGCCTCGTCTGTTCGGACACCTGGCGTCCCGGTGCCTATTACCAGCTCAAACAGCTAGTTGAGCCATTTGGAATAGAGGTCTTTGGCGATCCCGAGGAAAAGGACGCTGTGAAGCTTGCCCGCGAGGGTGTTGAGTACTTCAGAGGCAGGGGTGTGGACGTCATAATAGTTGACTCTGCAGGAAGGCACAAGGAAGAAACCGGCCTCATCGAGGAGATGAAGCAGATAAGCGAGGCAGTGAAGCCCCATGAGGTAATCCTGGTCATTGACGGAACAATCGGCCAGCAGGCACACAGTCAGGCACTCGCGTTCAAGGAGGCAGCACCGATAGGCTCGATAATAGTCACCAAACTCGACGGCTCCGCCAAGGGTGGTGGGGCACTCTCCGCTGTGGCGGCGACCGGAGCGCCGATAAAGTTCATCGGTGTAGGGGAGAGGATAGACGACCTGGAACCCTTTGACCCCAAACGCTTCGTGTCCAGACTCCTCGGAATGGGTGATATAGAGGGACTGCTCCAGAAGCTTGAGGAGCTCCAGAAGGAGCAGGAGTTCAAGGAGGAAGACCTTGAGAAGTTCCTCAAGGGCAAGTTCAACCTAAAGGACATGTACGCCCAGCTTGAGGCGATGCAGAAAATGGGGCCTCTCAAGCAGATACTCCAGATGATCCCGGGAATGGGCTATTCCCTGCCCGAGGATGCGGTTAAAGTCGGCGAGGAGAAGCTGAAGAGGTACAGGATAATAATGGACTCGATGACGGAAGAAGAGCTCGAACACCCCGAGATCATCAACTATTCGAGGATAAAGAGAATCGCCAGGGGTTCAGGAACCAGTACCCAGGAGGTCAGGGAGCTGCTCCACCAGTACAACCAGATGAAAAAGATGTTCAAGAGCATGGACAAGCGAAAGCTTTCTAAGATGGCAAGGAAATTTAACTTTGGAGGGTTTGGGATATGATCGAGGCCTTCGTGCTGGTTGTTGTTAGGCCCGGAACCGAGGAGAAAGTATACAACGCCCTCGCGAAGGAGGAGAAAATCAAGGAGATATACCGTGTATATGGGGAGTACGACATCATACTCCGGGTGGAAGTTGAGAACATCCACGAGCTTGACAGGTTCCACGACGAGACTCTGAGAAGGATAAGCAACATAGAGATGACGGAAACGCTGATAGCCAGCTCATACAGGGGGTGAAGCCTTGGAAAAGAGGTGGGTCGCCAGGATTCACCTCGACACCCTCGAAGTCGAGCACGACCCTTCTTTTAAATTTAAGTGCATCGAAAACTGTGGAAAGTGCTGCTACGAGCTTGAGATACCCGTTAGAGACGACGACATAGCTGGGATAGAGGACCTCGGCTACAACGCCTGGGAATTCGTGGACTACGAAAAGATGTTCTACCGGGGGGACAAATTCCTCAGCTACGCACTCAAAAAGCGTCCCTTCGACGGCGGCTGCGTTTTTCTAGACCCGGAGACCTTGAAATGCAGGATATACGAAAAGAGGCCCCTGGCATGCAGGCTGTACCCCTTCGTCTTCGTAAAGCAGGGAAGTGTCATGGAAGTTTACGTCAAAATGGACTCCTTCTGTCCCGGCCTCAACCACCAAGATGGTGAAGCCATCACCAGAGAGTTCCTGCTGCGCGAGTACGGAGACGTCATAGAGGCCTACCGCAGGAAAGTTGTGAAGAGCCGGGAGTGACCGAAACATATTTATACATTTTCTTGTTAATTTTTGGCCACTGGAGGTGAGAGAATGAGTCAGCTAAAGTCGGTCCAGGAAAAGCTCAGGCTGGTCAGGGTGCTCAGACTGCTCAAAAAAACCTACACCTACGAGGAGCTGTCCAAGATAACCGGCCTCCCCATCACGGTGCTCAACAGGTACGTGAGGGGGAAGGTCCTTCCGAGCGCCGAGAGAACCAAGGAGCTCCTTGAGCTGCTCCTCCCGTACATCAACATAGAGGAGGAAGTTAGGAGAAGGATAAAATTTGACGAGTACGGATTTTTTGACAATATGCCCGTGCTCAGCGACACCGCCCTCATGATCCTCATCGCCGAGGAGGTGGCGGGCAGGTACATGGACAAGAACGTGGACAAGGTTCTCACCGCTGCGACCGACGGAATCGCCCTCGGTGTCCACGTGGCCAAAGAACTCAGTGTTGACGTCGTCTATGCCAAGAAAAAGAAGGAAGTCGGAGTCGAGAAGTTCTACGAGGTCAGCTACGTCCCGAGCGCCTCTGGAAGCGTAACCACCCTGTACCTTCCACAGTGGGCGCTCAGAAAGGGCGAAAACGTCCTCATAGTTGACGACGTGATAAGGAGCGGTGAGACACAGAGGGCCCTCCTTGAGATGTGCAAACAGGCGGGGGCAAAACCTGTGGGCATGTTCTTCCTCATAAGCGTCGGCGATGTCATCGACCACCTCAAAGAGGAGTACAGCATCCCCGTGGAGAGCCTCATAAGGCTGGAGTGATACTGATGAAGGTGTTCATTTACAACGCAGATGGTCTGACCATACCGGTGGAGGTCGAGCTCGGCCTCCCCTTCAAATTCGTCTGTACTGAAGAGGAATGCGGCAGGAAAGTCGTCATAGAGGGAGTTGTCAGGCTGGCCAGCGAGGATGAGTTTACCAAGATACTCGAAAGCACCATAGCAGAGAACTCGGACTTCAAAAAGATACGAGAAATAACCGCCAGGATGCTTGTATTCGAGGGAAAAGTCAACGGAAAAGAAGTGAAGCTTCCTGTTGAGAGCTTCGACGACTTTGCCAAACGCTTTTTGGACGAGGTTTTAGTCCTCCGTTAGCTTAAGCCTCAGGTCTTCCTTGACCACCTGCATTGCCACGCTCGTGTTCGTTTTTTCCACCCCATCCAGCGAGAGAAGCCATTTAACGAAGCGGTTCATATCTGCCCTGTCCCTAAACTTGGCCACTACAACTATGTCGAACTCCCCGGTGATGTCGTACACCATCACAACCCGGTCGTTGCGGGCTATTTCCCGTTCTATTTCAACTATCTTCCTGCCCTGGGCCTTAACCCCTATCACCGTGGTGAGGCCAAAGCCAAGCTTCTCATAGTCAAGAATCGGCGCAAATCCCCGGATTATTCCCTCCTCCTCCATCCTCTTGATGCGGTTGTACACGGTCCCCACGGCGACCTTCAGCTCACGCGCTATCTCGCGATATGAGAGCCTGGCATTCTCCTGAAGCAGAGAGAGTATCCTGAGATCCAGCTCATCCACCATGCTCACCACCGGGAAGAATACACCGTAAACTTTAAATACCCTTCCCTTGGAGGGAATAGCGGGCAGAGGACCGGTAGCCTAGCTAGGATAGGGCGGCGGCCTCCTAAGCCGCAGGTCCGGGGTTCAAATCCCCGCCGGTCCGCCATAACAGCCCTTTTCTGGCAAAAGTGTTGGCGGGAAATCCCGTGCTTGCCACTTCCGCGTGATGTTCAGCAACGGAATGAGCTGAAGTGTCCTTCTGGATGCAGAGTCCCGGCTAAATGTCAGCCATGAATAAAGTGGTGTTCCTTTTTCCTCTTTCCCGAAAGATTTAAATATCCGCAATTTTTTAGTTAATTTGGGTAAGAAAAAGTTGGGGGGTGGGATGATGGTATACGTCGCGGTTCTGGCAAACGTTAACGGCAACCTTCCCGCCCTCGCAAAGGCCCTCGAAAAGATAGAGAGCCTCAAAGACGAGGGCTACGAGATCGAGAAGTACTACCTCATTGGAAACATCGTGGGGCTGTTCCCCTATCCAAGAGAGGTCCTAGACACCCTTGACGACCTTATTAAGAGCAACAAAGTCAGGGTCATCAGAGGAGAGTTCGACCAGGTTATAGCGGAGAGCGATCCCCATGCCGAGGGCCCGGACCACATCGACCGTGTGAACTACCCCAAGCACGTCAAACTGGCCCTGAAGTACACGTGGGAAAAGCTCGGCCATGAGGGCAGGGAGTTTATACGCGACCTGCCTGTTTATCTGGTCGACAGGGTTGGAAAGAACGACATTTTTGGTGTCTATGGCAGCCCCCTGGATCCATTCGGGGGACGGATCCTTCCAGAGCAGCCGACGAGCTACTACGAGGCCATAATGCGCCCCATGAAAGACTACGAGATACTCTTCGTGGCCTCACCGAAGTATCCGGTCAATGCCATGACGCGCTACGGAAGGGTCATCTGTCCCGGGAGCATAGGGTTCCCACCGGGAAAGGAGCACAGGGCCACGTTTGCCCTCGTGGACGTTGACACACTCCATGCAAAGTTTATAGAGGTAGACTACGACAAGAAGATTATAGAAGATAGGATACGCAGGGAAGGCCTGCCCGAGGAGCTCGTCAGGATCCTCTACCACGGAAAGATTTGACCAGGGCAATTCCCTCCATTATTTCCCCTCTATCGTAGGCAAGGAAAAGCAGAAAACCCGCCAGAAGGGCATACTTTGACAGAAAGACCAGGGACTGAAGGAGCAGTGCCGCAACCAGCGAGGCGTATATCGTGGGAGATACCTCGAGGAGACTTCTCGCGTAGTAGGCAACGCCCGCAAGTATGATACCGTAGCCAAGCATCAGGCCCGCCATCACACCCACGGCCTCAAACGCCGGTATCAGGTAGAACCACGAAACTAGAACCGCCAAGGCCCCAAGAAGCGCCACAAAGGTTCCTTTTTTAACGTAGGCTGTTGAATTCAGGGCAACTATGCTGGGATTGTAGGCTATGTAGACCTCCATCGCCATGAGGGCCAGGTAGAAGGCAGGGCCCACATCGAAGCCAAATATTGCCGAGAGAACCTCCCTGCCGAGCAGCATGAGAACGAACACTGCGATGCTGGTCACCAGTATCAGGAGGGTCGTTGTCTTCTCGGCGAGGAATTTGATATAGTCCCCCTCGTTTTTGCCGTACTTGTAGGAAAAGAGGGGCATTATGGCCGACTGAAGAACCTGGGGAAGATACGTCAGGAGAAAGGCCGCGGAGAGTATCGCGGACACCACACCTGCAACCTCCGGGCCGGAGAGATATTCGCTCATGAAATAGGGGCCCTGTATCAGGAAGACGCCCGAAAGGGTGCCCAGGAACGCAAACGCCGAATACGATATGAGAAGGCCCATTTCTTCCCTCCGGGGCTTTCCAACCAGGTTAAACCTCACCAGGTAGGCGGCGGAGAAAAGCGCAATTAACCCAAGGAAAAGCAGGTACGGGGCAAAGACGTTGGGGAGTAGAAATCCGCCAAGGAACCCCGCGAAAGCCAGTGTTATCATGTAGGCGTAGTGCTCCCCCCGATGGATGCCGTAGAGGAAGTTCCTGAGGGTCAGCTGAATTCCCCTGAGCGTTGCGAGGACTCCCAGGTAGAGATTTACGGGAAGCAGGAGAAGCCCGGCCAGCGGGAGGATGAACGAGGGGAGGGTTATGGAGCGTATCAAATCGGCTCTACCGGCCCCCATGAACTCCGAGGCGTATTTGCCGAGGGCTATCGCAAAGAAGCTAAGGGGTATGGCGGCAAAGAAGGCCTTTGATATGAGTGAGTTTGCCATCCCCAGCTCCTCAAGACCGAACTTCCTGGCGACTATTGCGCTGTACAGAAATCTGGTTAGCCCGGTGAGGCCCAGGGCAACTACCGATGCGAGCGAATGGCGGAGAATGACCCGGCGTTCATAGCTCATGGATAAAAAGACAGGAGTGAAGAATTTAACCTTTACTGAAGCCTAGGTAAAAGCCGGCTATAAATGCACCGGTTCCGGGTAGAATCCCAAGGACTTTCTGGCCGAGGGACGCTATCTGGGCCGTTAGATTCCCTGTGAGGTTGAAGAGTTTGTCAGTGTTTATTGTTATCACGCCCTTCTGCTGAAGCCAGAAGAGGCTCAGCAGGTAGGCACCTATTAAAGCCATCGCCAGCTTCATGACCTTCTTGACAGCAAATCCCGTCAGGAATCCTGCGATTCCGCCGACACCCATGTCACCCACTATGGCGTTTATATCAAACTCCATTGTACGCTCACCTATAGGATACTAGCATTGCCGAGGATAAAACGTTTTTGCCAAAACGTTTAAATTATACGATTCCAAAATATTTCTAAAACATAAAAGTAGGTGGGAAGGCCATGACGACCCCGATGGAGAGACTCAAAAACAAGATAACAAAGGAAGTCCTGTGGCTTTACATCCTCAGGCTCCTGAAGGAGAGACCCATGTACGCGTACGAGCTCAAGGAGAGGATAAAGGAAGCCTTCAACTTTGAGCCAGCAACCGTCAGCTCCTATGTCGTTCTCTACAAGCTGGAGAAGGATGGATACGTTACCGCAGAATGGCAGGAAAGCGAGACGGGAAAGCCGTCGAGGAAGTATTACAAGCTCACCCATGAGGGGGAGAAGCTCTTTGAGGAGGGTATAGCTTTTCTTGAGGGAATGCTCTCGAAGCTCAAAGAGTAGCTTCCGATTTGACAACACAAGCACCGAGAAAAGTGCAAAAGAGAAACCTTTGAGGGCTGAAGCCCTCAGCGTCCCATTCCACCGCGCGGCTCTCTCGCCTTCGGGCGGAGACCCTTATAGCCGCACTTTCTGCACTTCTTGGCCTTCCACGGGTTGGTAGCGCCGCAGCGCATGCAGATGTACTTCCTAAAGATTCTGGCCTCAGCCTCTGGGAATCTCGCCATCGTGATCACCCCATGATCTTAATCCAACACACCTATTTCCACGGACTTTTAAAGCTTTGGTGCGGGGGACGGGATTCGAACCCGCGCAGCCCTGCGGCAGCGGATCTTAAGTCCGCCCCCTTTGGCCAGGCTCGGGCACCCCCGCGCGAGGGAGAGTAAAGCGAGGGGCGTTAAAAATCTTCCCCTCAGGTTCTGATGATCCTCATCTCAAAGTCCTCGACTGGAACCTTGAAGTCCTCCCTGCTCTCTATCTCCTTCCTGTTGTAGAGAACCTCCCTCGCGAGGATCCAGTAGATGAGCGCCAAAGCTTTCCTACCCTTGTTGTTGGTCGGTATGGCAACGTCGACGTAGCTGAGGAAGTTCTCGGTGTCGACGAGGGCAACTATCGGTATCCCTATCTCGATGGCCTCCTTCATGGCCTGGTGGTCGGCCCTCGGGTCGGTGACTATGAGGACGTCGGGCTCCATGAAGTTCTTAACCTGTGGGTTGGTCATGGTTCCGGGCAGGAAGCGTCCCGGAATGGCCCTGGCACCGGTAACGTCGCCGAACTTCTTCACCGGCTTCTGGCCGTAGAGCCTGACGCTGACGGCGAGTATGTTGGCAGGATCGAACTTGGCAAGGAACTTACCGGCTATCCTGAGCCTCTCGTCGGTCTTCCTGACGTCGAGGACGTAGAGGCCGTCCTGTCTAACGCGGTAGATGAACTTCTTCATGTCCTGGGTCTTCTGCTGGGTGCCGATGTGGACACCGGCGGCAAGGTACTGGTCGAGTGGAACAAGGTATTCCTCCATTCTTCACACCTCCTCATCCTTCAAAGGTTATTATCCTACCCCTTTCACCCAAATCTTCGGCTATTCTTATCAGCTCGTTCAGCTTGGCGATGGAGTCCCCCCGGAGCACCATCGCCGGGCAGCGCAGACCCACCGCGAGGTGGGCCAGTGCCTCGTCGGAGGACTCGTAGCGAGCCTCCGCGAGGATGGGGGTTATCCTCTCCGACTTCGCGTCGTTCACGAGGTTGTATAAGTCGGTGAGCGTGCCCAGGTTTATCGGCTTTATTGACAGGGCGTTGTAGTAGCGCCTGTCGAGTATGTCCTTCTCGCGGAAGAGGTGCTCGCCGTCAACGAACACCTCGTGGGTGCCGGCTATCAGCTCAAGGAACAGCTCCTCGTCGCCGAGGGGCTTTATGTAGGCCACGTTGTTGTCCTCAACTATGGAGAGCACTTCTTCCATCTCCATCGGGACCTTCTGCACGAGGCCGAGGGCAACCTCAAGGCCGAGCTCGTCGGTGGCCTTTTCTGTTGCCGCTGAAAAGGCTCCCACGGTTCGGTCTCCCGCGTGCTCAACGACCTTGTTGGCGGCGTCAACGACGTCGGTTATCTCCATGAGGTCACGAACCATCACGTAGTAGTCAAAGGCCTCGTCGCCCGCTATCTCCAGTATTGGGACGGGTAGCTCGGTCGTAAAGGTGCCGCCGATATAGCTGTAGAGGGGCATCCTCTTGACGCTCGCTGCGGCCTTGGCGACTGCTATTGACACCGCCAGCGCGGTGTTGGCCCCGATGTGGCTGAAGTCCTCGGTGCCGTCTATCTCCCAGAGGTAGCTGTCTATGAGCTCCTGCTCGCTGGCATCGAAGCCTATCAGCTCGGGCCCGATTATCTCGTCAACTTCGCTCACGGCGCGGTGGGCCTCGGCTATGTACAGGCTCGGGTTCTCGTCTATGGGTGCGGCAAATCTCCCAAAGCCCGAGCTGGTTATGACGTCCACCTCGACGGAATATCTGCCCCCTTTGAGCACCGCGACCCTGCCGATTACGTTCTCTATCACGGTCATTTTTCATCAGCTCGGCCTGATTACGGTGAGCGGGATTATTCCCTTCTCAAACTCAAGCAGCGCGGCGTCGAGCGGCGTGATTCCTTCCGGGACGTCGATGAGTATTGGCGCACCCATCGCTATCTGGAGGGCCCTCGCTCCAATTATACGGGCCTTTTCAAATCTCGTGTACCTGAACATTCCAACCACCCGTGCAAATTTTGGTGGGGCCGCCGGGATTTGAACCCGGGTCTCCGGCACCCCAAGCCGGGAGGATAGACCAAGCTACCCCACGGCCCCCCAGAAATGTGGTTTTTCAGTATACCCTGTATACCATTACCTGGTCTATGAGCTCGACGTGGCTCAGCAGGGTTCTCCTGCAGCAGTACCTCTCAACCCCGAGGTCGTCGAGGACCTTCTCAGGATCCTCGCCCTTCTCAACCCGGGCCTTGAACTCGTAGTATTTGTCTCCTATGACCTTTCCACACGTGAAGCACCTGACGGGGACTATCACCCGTATCACCTTTTTCGAATGAATTAAAGGAAAGCCATCAGCGGTAGGACTTCTGCCTCTTGGCCCTTGGACCCTTCGTTGAGCGGTTGGGCTTGTGCGGCTCGGTGCGCCTGCTGTCCCCGACGAGCATGGTTCTGTCGTACTTCATAAACTTTTCCTTGAGGTTCATGTCGTTGGTCCACTCGACGAGCGCCCTGGCTATGGCGACGCGGGCGGCCTCTGCCTGTCCCATGAAGCCGCCGCCCTCGACCTTGACGTCTATGTCGACCTTGCTGACTATCTCCTCGCCCGCCAAAACGAGCGGCTCCATGATGGTGAAGCGCGCTATCTCGGGCTCGATGATCTCAACCGGCTTGTGGTTGATCCTGACGCGGCCCTTTCCTTCCCTGATGGTGGCCCTCGCAATGGCCGTCTTTCTCTTACCAGCAGTCTGGATGACCTTCATCTTCTCTCACCTCAGAACTTTCCACCGAGGAACCTGGCAACCTCGCCAACGGTAACGTACTTTGGCGTTGCAAGCCTCGACATGTGGGCCTCGATTATGGTCTCAAGCTCCTTACCCTCGAACTCCTTCGGAACGCCAGCGTAGACCTTGAGCCTCTTGAAGGCCTTCCTTCCGCGGTCGGTCTTCCAGGGGAGCATTCCCCTGACGGTTCTTCTAACGATCTCGTCGCTTCTCTTCGGGTAGAACGGACCCCTCCTCGGGTTGGTCCTGGTTCTCAGCTCGGTCCTCTGCTTGTACTTGGCGAAGATGTCCTCCCTGTTTCCGGTGATGATGGCCTTGTCGGCGTTGACTATGACAACTTCCTCGCCCTCAAGGAGCATCTTGGCGACCTTCGAGGCGAGCCTTCCGAGTATGAGTCCTTCAGCGTTAATTATCCTCATGGCCCATCACTCCATTATGATTACTCCACTACCCTTCGGGTTCCTCTCGATGAGCTCCTCAATGGTGAGGACCTCTCCACCGGCCTCGACTATCTTCTTCTTGGCAGTCTCGCTGAACTTCCAAGCCGCAACGGTGACCTTGTGCTCGAGCTTTCCTGCACCGAGGACGCTTCCGGGGACGATGACGACGTCGCCCTCCTTGGTGTAGCGGTTGATCCTGCTGACGTTAACCTCGGCCCTCTGCCTCCTAGGCCTCTCAAGGCGCCAGGCTATGTCCTTCCATATCTTAACCCCTTCCTCGTTCGACTTCTTTCTGAGGTAGCGGATGAGCCTCCTCAGGTTGATGTCAGTGGGTCCGGTTCTCTTGACCATGAACATACCTCCTTAACGCTCTCTCGCAGGTGGGAAACCGACAGGTCCAACGGGGTGAGCGTAAATACTGGTGCGGGGGCGGGGATTTGAACCCCGGAACCCCTGCGGGACGGGACCCTGAATCCCGCGCCTTTGACCAGGCTCGGCAACCCCCGCGTCAGTCGGAGCCTAATTTATGAAGTTCGCTTATAAATCTATCGGCCTTCCTCATGAGGATTTTGAGGGCTATGACCACAATTTCCTCAACGGGGAGCTCTCCGTTGGTTTCAACGGTGAAGACGAACGTATTGGGGACAACCTCTTCCCTTATTTTCTCGCCCACATAACCCTCAAACTTCCTCGGAAGATAGAATGCCTTGGTTGTTGTTATGACGAGCTCATCCTCCGCATCCTCAACGGGCAAGCCGCGCCTCTCAGCGAGGGCCTTGAGCTCCTTCCAGTCGGGGATTTCCTTACTGACGTGTATCTTCGTGAGATACTTGTAGTAGACGAAGCCGGGCTGCCACTTGGCGTGGTCCTTTCCCCTTCCAAGCCTTGCGTAGGCGTTGAGGGTGAGCTTCTGGCCCTCGGCGAGCTTCACTATGGGTATGTCGGGAGTTGCGGGCTTAACGCCCTCGTCGTCACTCTTGAGGTCTCCGGAATAGACCATGCCCGGACCCTCAGCCTCAAGGGAGAGGGTGACCGTGTAGTCATCGAGCTCAAGGGAGTCGAGGGAGACCCTCTCCACGGGGGTCGTCAGGGGTATCATGGCAAGTCTGTGGGCTATTATCTCGTCGAAAAGTGCCGAGTCGTTCTCGAAGAACTCAACCTCGTCAACGGCAAAGGTCGGAACCTCGGCGAGTATGGTTCTCCTCAGTGCGTTTGCGAAGGTTACGTCAATCCCTTCAACGATGAACTTGATAGAGTCCTCCCTTTTCTCAAGAATCTGAAACTTTGGCTCCATCGGCATCACCAAAAAAGAATTTGTGGGGTCAGACACGCCTACCCCTTCTCCCGCCCTTCGGCCTGGTGCCGTCGTGCGGGATTGGGGTGACGTCCTCAACCCTCCCTATTCTCAGACCGGCCCTGGCGAGGGCCCTGATAGCGGCCTGGGCACCCGGTCCGGGGCTCTTGCTCTTGCTTCCTCCCGGGGCGCGAACCTTGATGTGAACGCCGACGAAGCCCTTCTCCATGGCCTCCTCAGCGGCCCTCCTGGCGGCAATCATGGCCGCGTACGGGGAGGGCTCGTCCCTGTCGGCCTTGACGACCATACCACCGCTCCACCTGCTGACGGTCTCGGCCCCGGTGAGGTCGGTGATGTGGATGATGGTGTTGTTGTAGGAGGAATAGATGTGGGCAACTCCCCACTTCTCCTTCTTCTTAAGGTTAATCTGCTGCTGAACTTCCTCACTCATGAGGCCTCACCCTGCTTAGCCTGTTCAATAACCATCCTCTCGGGGTGGCTCTCCTTAGCGAAAGGAGAGGTCTTCGAGTATGTTATGGCGTCTTCCTCCTCCCTGAGGACGAGGTATCCCGGGGAGCGGATGATCTGTCCGTTGACCTCGATGTGGCCGTGGACTATGAGCTGCCTGGCCTGCCTGATGGTCCTGGCGAGGCCCTTCTTGTAGACGAGGGTCTGAAGGCGCCTGTCGAGGACGTCCTCAACGGTGAGTGAGAGAACGTCATCCAGGACGGCATCAGCCGGGAGGAGGCCCAGCCTGTTGAGCCTCTGGAGGAGCTGAACCCTCTCGATCTCGGCCTGCTTGCCGCGGGCTGCAAGGAGGCGCCTGGCCCTACGCCTGAACTCCTTGAGCTGGGTCTCGTGGCGCCAGAGCTCCTTCTTGTTCTTGAGGGCGTACTTCCTCATGAGGACTCTCTCGCGGTCGAGCCTCTCCTTAATCCAGGGGTGAGAGGGAGTCTCGTACCTCTTTCTCTGCCTCTTGGGGTCTCCCATCTAAACCACCTCACTTCTTCCTCCTTCTCACGCCAATCGTGGTGCCGTGCCTGAAGTTCGACCTGGTTCTCTGTCCGCGGAGCGGAAGACCGAGCTCGTGCCTTATGCCGCGGTAGGCCCTGATGCGCCTGAGCCTGTTGACGTCCTCACGCCAGGCCATGACGAGCTTCGCTGTGATCAGGTGCATGTCCTTGCCGGTCTCGTAGTCCTTCGGCCTGTTGACCGCCCAGGAGGGTATGCCATGGGCTATCGGGTCTTCGAGCACCTTCTCAATCTTCTTGACCTGCTCATCGGTCAGGTAACCGGTCTTCATGTACGGGTCTAGTCCTGCAACCCTGAGCACCATTGTGGCGAAGTTTATGCCTATACCCCTGATGCCCGTAAGGGCCCATCTCAACTGCTTATTTCCGTCCAAATCAACTCCCGCTACACGGACGATGTGTCTGAAGTTGTCCGTCATTACGAATACACCTCCGTCTCAATCCTTCATAGAGGATTTTGGCGCCGGGACGGGGATTTGAACCCCGGTGTCCATACGGACACGGGCTCTCAAGGCCCGCGCCATCCCAGGCTAGGCGATCCCGGCATACACGCGGTAGCCGCTCCCCTTCGCCAGCTCTCTCACTTCGGTGAAGTGGTCATTCATTAGAGCCTTAATATACTTTGCCCCCTGCCTCGTCTTAATCACCAGCTGCAGGAGACCTCCATCGTTGAGATGCCGGGGAGCGTTTATAACTATTTCCCTCAACACTTCCTTTCCCGCGTGCACCGGGGGGTTAGTGATGATTGCGTCGAACTTCTCGCCCCTAACGGGTTCGTAGAGGCTCCCCCATCTTACCTCGGCGTTTCTAACGCCGTTGATTTTTAAATTTTTCCTTGCTATGCTGACGGCCCTTTTGTTAACGTCGGTCATCACCACGTAGTCCACAAAGCGCGATGCAACTATCCCTACCGCTCCATAGCCGCAGCCGAGGTCGAGGACGCGCCAGTTCCCGTCAAGTATCATACTCTCTATGAGCAGTTCCGTTCCCCGGTCAAGTTTCCCGAAGGAGAAGACCCCACTGGCCGTTATGAACTTGAAGCAGTAACCCCTAATACAGACCTCGATGGTCTTCGTCTTAAGAGGAGTGCTTGGCTCTTCGGAGTAGTAGTGGGTCATGTGTGGGGATAAGAAAAGGGGTTTATAAAGATGAAGGGATTTATTTGGAAGAGGCCAACCACTCTTCCCACTGGCAGTTCCCTTGGTCTCCTGACAACCCACATCTCCATAGTAACAGGCGCGTCTTGGCGTCGATGGCAAGTTTGAGGATGGCATCCTTAGTTTCCGCTTTCACTATAATGCACTCCCTCCCGTTTATAGTCCTCACGTCCTCCACGGTGAGATTGGCGCAGCATAACCTAAGTGTATAGCCCTTTTCAGCCTTCAGCCGCTCGAATATGGGAGAATAGGGATATCCAACCCTAAAGAGTTCGACTTCAGCCCGTTCCCCCTCAACGAAGATGGAACCGTCCGGCTGATATATTATTGGAGTTGAGTTGGCTATTTCAGCGTGAGTAGTTCCTTCGTAGAGTGAGTAGCTGGGTTGCCACCACTCAGTTCTGAACCTCTCGACCATGATGATATCGTCCCCCTTCCGGGATATCGTAAAGACTCTCGTCGAGTTCTGAACCAATTCTCCATTGGAATATTCGCGCGACTTATAGACAAGTGTTAGGTTTGAATTGAGGGGCTTAAGATCGGTGGCGTTGAACTTTATATCGGGTTCCAGATTGTTTCTCCCGTCCCAACTGTGGAGGTAATAGGCCCCACCAGCGACTAACAGAAAAAAGATAAGAATTGCAGAGTACAGAGCCTTAGATCGTTTCATGGTGATCACCTCAGCATTTATCGTGCCAGCGCTTCACAAGTGTCGGCCAGAAATTGTGCAGGAAACCGTACCAGTTCTTTTCAGGATTAGGCTCAGGACCCTCCACGTAGCCCATGCGAGTGACGTTGTTATATCTTGCCTCGTAGCGGTATCCGTACCCAATCCCTCTTGTGAAATCCCTACCATATATGCCATAGGCAGCATACCTGTCGGTCTTGTGGTAACCCTTGCTTGTTACCTCCTCAACAAAGCTGTCCAAGTCAGAGAAATATTTATAGTTGCTTGACCATCCGAGTTTTGGATCAACGTTCGTGCATCCCCAGAGGCACGCTACACCCTTTTCTTTACTGCAGGATGAAAGAGACCACGACTTTCTCCACGAACAGTGGGAGATTCCGAGTTTTTCTTTGGTGGGAATCCCCCACGCATAGACCAACCCATCCCTGCATGAATACGTGCCTCCTGAAGAAGCGGTTATTATTGGCGTTATTTCTGTTTGTTTAAGGGCCGAGCAACGAGCGTGAGCTAGGTACACACTGAGCAGGAGTCTATTTCTGATGATTTTCAACTTTGCCTCATCAGGCAGTCTACAGAACGCCCTAGCTTTTTTGATATCATCTTTGCTGAGGCCCTCACGGAGCATTTCCTCATCACTCATGGTGCAAAGTTCACTTTTGAACCCCTCAAGTATTTCGCTCGAGTACTCTTTGACCATCTTCATTACAGTCTCATTGACCTCAACTAGAGGGAGGTCTTTCTGGAGTTCCTGTGCCCAGTAAGCCCCTTCGGGCTTCAACTCATCCATACTTCTTGCACCGTAGGCCATGTTGAAGCCCAAGCTCAAGACTACAGCAAGTAGCACTACCGCGCAACCCTTCTTGATCCAGTCTCCCACGGAAGACACCTCCGAAGATCGTCACCAAATGTAATGCTAAAATCCTTAAAAATTTTTCTAATTACCAATTCGAATTAATTCTGTTCTTTTTTCGTAGGATTTTCAACTTACAACCATAACAAAACGACGGGAATGAAAGGAAAGAAGCCAGAGTAAAAGAGTGAGCAAAAGAACACAAAAGACAGTTAATGGAGACAAGAGAGTGATCGCGCCATTAAAACCTAAAAGTCTTCCACATAATGGCCGCACCCATAACTGCAACAACGAGGAAGAAAAAGCCCAGCTTCCCGCGCTTCTGGAAGAGACAGCCTCAACGGCACCAAAGGCGGCACTCTGAGCGGAGAGAAGGAGAAGGTTTTTGATCAGGCCGTCGTTTCTGCCCAGCCTCAAAAGGCGCTCGACCATCTCGAGTGAAGAGCTCTCTACCGTGCACCCCAAGAGGTAAACACCAACCAGCAAACCTGTACCCAGCAAGGAGGTCTTTATAATCCACATGCCCGTGTCCTTAGCAGAAGGTGGCCTCCATCCGCCCATATAGTTAGCATAAGGATACACTCAACTCCCCTCCAGAGGCGAGAAAGTATAAATCCAGGGGAATGACTACTATCCACTGTACCATGAAAAGGAGGAAAGAGATAAATGAAAAAACCAACAGAAACATCGCTACCACAGAAATCGCTGCCCCCACGACGTTTCCCGTCAAAAGGAGCGCCATATCAAGGAGCCACCACACTATTAAGTGGTGGCCAATTCTCTCCTGCACGTCCCTCACAAATTCCCTATTGTCCCAGTTCTCTTAGAGGATTATGTAGAGCCGATTAACATCTTCCCTCCGATAGCCGTGCTTCTCAAGATGCCGGCCAATGAAAAAGACCGCTGAAATCCCAAAAGGAATCAACAGGACAAAGATCGTCACGAGGAGCCCAACATCAATAGGCACATTATTACTGTGGGCGACAAAAAAGAGAAGTATCACAAATACAGTAATCTCAAAAACAACCGTCTCAACTATGGGCTTGACCATTTCTTCACTGTATAGGATACACCTAGAAGAGGAAAATAGGGGCTCTCACCCCCTTCCCTTCCAGAGCTTCGGATACCACTCCCTCGGCATGAAGACCTTGTCCACATCAACGGCTATGCCCTTGCTCTTGGTGAGCATCTCCTGGCTGTTCATCTTGGCCTTTCCGAGGGCGACAAGCTCGTCCTTGAGGGTCATCACAGCCACCAGGTCACCGGGTTTTATGCCCTTGTGGAGCTTTACTACCCCTGGAACAGCAAGGTCGGCACCGTAGGTAACCGCCGAAACGGCCGAATCCCTTATCCAGACCTTCGGCAGGTGTTCAACGGCCTTTTCCATCGGCTGTATCGCCTTCCTGAAGTACTCCTCGATGCCGTCCTCCTTCCAGAAGTGGTAGTAGTCGATGAGGTCGTGGAGGGTCACTAAAGTTTCGTCCTCCTTGAAGGGGCCGCTTCTGGTACGGCGGAGCTCGGCCATGTGGGCACCGACACCTAGAGCGAGGCCAATGTGGTGTATCAGCGACCTTATGTAGGTTCCCGCCTCGACGCCAACCCGGAAGAGCACGTCTTTGCCGTCTATCTCAAGAATTTCGATGTAGTAGACCTTCCTCGTCCTCAGCCTTCTCTTGACCGCACTCCTCAGGGGCGGCCTCTGAATTATCTCCCCCTCAAATTCCCTCATCACGGCGCGGATTTTGTCCTCCGGAACGTCGCCGTGGAGGTGCATCAGAGCCACATACTCCTTTCCTGCAGGCAATAACGCCTGAACGACCCTCGTTGCCCTCTCCAGTGCAACTGGAAGGATGCCGCTGACCTTTGGATCCAGAGTCCCACCGTGGCCAGCTTTGCTGAGGTTGAATAGTCGTTTAATCCACGCTACCACCTCGTGGCTGGTCGGGCCGGGCGGCTTGTCGAGGTTTATTATCCCGAACTGCATGTGCATCTCCATGGGCCTTTTCTCCGGGGGAAATCCCCACTTTGGATTCGTCTCCGCCCTCTCGTCCTTAACCAGCACCTCTCGCTTAATGTCCGCGGGCAGGATCTTCCTGACTTCGTTCCTCGCCATGAGCATCACCCGATGAGCGTTATCGCCCTAAGTTCGGGATAGCGCCTTATAAACCTGAGCTTAGTATTTAAACCGGTAGGTAAAAACCGGCCAGTTCGGGAGGTACTTGACGAGCTTCAGATAGCCTGGCACGAAAACCTCCCTCCTGCCCTTCTCAAGCCCCTCCAATACCGCTCTTGAAACCTCTTCCGGCTCTATCGAGCCCTTCGGAATCCTTCCGTTCCAGAAGCCCGTCCGGACCTGCTTGGGATACACCCTCATAACATGGATTCCTCTGGCCCTTAGCTCCCTCTCAAGGTTTACCGCGAGGTAGTGGAGGGCTCCCTTGGCGGCGCAGTAAGAGGGAATCTCCGGCACGTTGATAAAGGCAACACCGCTGATCATGAACACCACGGTCGAACCCTTCGGGAGCATTGGAAGGAGCGCATTCGTGAGCTCAATGGGTGCAAGGGTGTTTACCCGGAACAGGTTCTCCAGCTCCTCGTTTGAGTGCTCAAGAAGGGGTTTTCTCACCGCGAGGCCGGCGTTGTTTATGAGGAGGTCAACCTCTCCAACACCCAGCCTCTCGAGCCCCTCCAATATCGTGTCCGGAAAGTCCTCTTTACTCAGGTCGGCGATTATGTATTCAAAAGCCTGGAGCCTTTCCTGAAGTTCACGGAGCTTTTCTCCGTTTCGGGCCACCCCAACAACGCGGTAGCCCCTCTCGACGAGCCCCTCAACGAGAAGCTTCCCCATGCCACCAGTCGCACCCGTCACAAGCGCGGTTCTCATAAGGCCCACCGGAAAGATTTTGGAAGCCGAACTTAAAAGCGTTGAGAAGTTAGAAAGAGGCCAAAAGGCCTCCGGCGATTTCACTCGAGGCTGATTCCAGCCTGCTCGAGGGCGGCTTTGACTGCCTCGTCGTCGGCGCCGCGCTCGATGCTGACCCTCTCCGGAAGGGGCTCGAGGTGCTTGACGTTCATTCTCCTGCGCTTGACCTTGTTCAGTCCAGCGCCGGTAACGAGGACGAAGTTCCTGTCGATGACGTCAACGACGACGACCTTCTGGCCGGCCCTCCTTCCGGCGATTATAACGGCAAGCCTTCCAACTTCCATAGCTGGCATTCATCCCACCTCCTCATTTTTTGTTGCCCGGGTTTGCACCCGACCCCGCGTCACCGTCGGGGTAAAGGTGGTCGATGGCGGCCTTCACAATCGCGAAGACGCCATCGGGGCCCCAGTGGGCAGTGTTAATAATCAAGTCGTAAATCGACTTGTCGTCGATGTCAATTCCATAGAGGTTTAAATACCTTTTCCTGTTGCCCTTCTCACGCTCGGCGATTTCCACAAAGGCCTCCTCCACGGAGACGCCCTCACGGCGGGCAACTCTCCTGGCGCGCTCCATTATGGGAGCATCGAGCCATATCTTAAGGTCGGCATTCTTAACCATCCAGCCGGCGAGGCGGCCCTCAATGACGACGTTGCACTCTTTGGCTGCCTCGACCTGCCTCCTGTCAACCTCCCTGTCTATCTCGGGGTGAAGCTCTGCGTACTCCTGGAACTCCTCAAGCGACATGCCCATTTCCTTGGCCATCTGCCTGAAGATGAGGCCGGCGTATATGTGCTTGAACCCGTAGTGTCTGGCTAGGTTCCTGCACAGTGTCGTCGTCCCGGAACCGGCCAGGCCGCTGACGGTTATCACGAGGCAGCCCTTCGGCATGTTAGCACCTCAGACGAGGGCAGCCCTGACCTGGGCCTTCATGACCTTCCTCATGCAGCTCGGGCAGAGGTTCGGGTAGGGCCTCTCCGGCCTCTTTGCTGTCTTCGGGAGCTTCCTGAGCTCGCTCGGCCTGCCACGAGGGACGCCGTTGAGCGGCCTACCGCACATGGCGCAGTGGGCAGCCTTGGGCTTCTTTCTTTCGAAGTGTATGGCGGTCCTTCCGCCCGGAGTCCTGACGTACTTCCTTCTCCATGACCTTGACCTGTACATCGGCTTCATTTCTCTCACCTCGCAACCCCTATTTTCAGAGTCTTTTTAAATTTAACCCATGTCAAGGAGCTTCCTGAGGATGTAACCGGTTATCATCGACGTCAGTATGTACCAGCCAACGTAACCGAGCTCGTTAGCGGGCAGTCCGGAGTTATAGAGCCTGTGGAACCAGTCGAATATGAAGAAGTTGAACGGAGACTTCACTATGCCAACTTCGATGTACCATCTCCTGAGCCATCCGAAGAAGATCCAGAATATCGGCAGGGTCAGCAGCGTGACTTTGAACATCGTGTCCTTCATGACCTCG
This sequence comes from Thermococcus coalescens, assembly GCF_055392585.1. Taxonomy (NCBI): domain Archaea; kingdom Methanobacteriati; phylum Methanobacteriota; class Thermococci; order Thermococcales; family Thermococcaceae; genus Thermococcus; species Thermococcus coalescens. Next base: position 1,753,570 of record NZ_AP043764.1, on the reverse strand, counting down.
CTCTGGAGCTTCATAAGCTCCATCTGCTCCTGCTGGAGTTTTCTGAGCTTTTTCTCATCTTTTGAAGCCTGTGCTTCCTTGTATTTCTTCTGGAATTCCTTACTCTTCTTCTGAAGCTGCTTGACCTTCTCCTGGTCGACGAGGATGTAGTTCAGCAGGGTGAAGAGTCCACCCAGCATTATGCCCGCGACAGTGACCACCACTATCGGGTGGTAGGCCTGTATCATGGGTCCAAACAGATTGTCAAGGAAAGTGTATATCCCCTCAATCATACTCTCCCACCGCCAGATTCAGTACTTCAACAAGCTCGTGAACGGCCTCCTCAAGGCCCTTATCCTCGTGGTTCTCAATTATCTTTATGAGCGCGTTAGAGTGCATGGCGTAGCTCACGGCAGCGGCACGGTTAAGATCCTGATGCCTCTGTATCTGCTCTTCAGTCTCAACGTCCCTGTCGCGCTTCAGATCGCGGAGACGCCTTCCAAGTATCTCGCTCGGAGTGGCCTCGATTATGACTATGAAGTTGGGGTTTATCACCTCGATGACCTCCTTGGGGAAACCGAGAAGGTATCCTACAGGGGTTCTGATGGTTGCGTGGGTATCGAGGAGTATGGGCTCCATCTTGGCCATTTCAACGATCCTCCTGGCGACTTTCATCTGGAGTTCCTTCTGAACGTTGGGGTTGAGTTTTCTCATCTCGTCCCTGTGGCTCACCAGTCCCGCCTTCACCGCCTCCTCGAACATGAGATCGCCAAAGTTAACTAGCCTGAACTTGACCTTTGTTTTTCGAAGGGCCATCCGGGTTATTGTGCTCTTACCCACCCCTGGAATCCCTGTTATCATGACCACAAACGGCATCACGCTCACCCAAGGAGGTTTCTGGAAGAAGTAATCGAACCGGGTTTAAAAGGTTTTGTGAAAGAAAAGAAAGACTCACTTGGTGAAGAACCTCCTCAAAGCCGGGAACATCTCGGTGGCCTGTTCTCTGGCTATCTCCTCATAGAACCTGTAGAGGATACCCACCGTAAGGAGGATTCCCGTTCCCGTACCAAGGGCTCCAAGGAAGTCCGCCAGCACTGCCACTATTGCCAGGGTGAACGAACCCCAGAAGGTGACGTAGGGGATGTACCTGTTGAGCACCCTCTCCAGTATCCTAGGATCGCGCCTGAATCCCGGAATCTGGAGGCCGGCGCTCTGAAGCTGTCTGGCGATGCTCCTGGCGTCAAGACCTGTCAGCTCAACCCACAGGAATCCAAAGAGTATCGACCAGAAGATCGTCATCAGCGCGTAGACCAGAGCCCTTCCTGGGTCGGCTATAACATGGTAGATGTCCCTCGGTGGATAGAGGTACGTGACGAAACCGGTCAGGGGATAGCCGTTCTGGTCGAAGGTTCCGAGGAAGGTGTAGCCGAAGCTGTTGAGGAGCCTGGCCCAGAGCTGGATGTTGGAGTAGAGGGCAAAGGTCAGGATGATCGGGATGTTGCTGACGTACATGAACCTTATCGGATACCTTCCGCGAACGGTAACACGGCCGTAGCTGAGCGGTATCTCGACGCGCATGCTCTCAAGATAGACAACCACAAGGAAGACGACTATGGTGGCCAGCAGATCCATCATATCCGGCAGCGTTCCCCTGTAAAGTGCACCCGTGAGGTCGCCGTAGAACAGGTGCTGTATGAAGGCGGGGATGGCACCTATTATCGCAGGCCCTCCTGTGACGGGGTCGATATAGTCAGGGGTCGTTGCGGGGTTCAGGGCCTTCGTAATGACGGTCTGTGAAACACCCGCGGCGATGAAGAGGCTGATACCGCTTCCGATACCCCACTTGCTCACGAGCTCATCGAGGAGGATGAGCATCACGGAGGCGAATCCAAGCTGGAGTATGATGAGTATCGCTAGGCCGAGTCCGATGTACGCCTCACCGGCGGGTGTCGTCACGGTCTGGAAGGCGCCGAGGCCGGTATCCACCCTACCGAAGGCACCGGCAAAGACGTATATGGCTGCTTCGAAGAAGCTCATGAAGACTGCAAACAGCTTCTGAGCGGCCTGATAAAACCTCCTATCCTCGTGATTGGAGAGATCAAGGTGAACTATCTCGGAACCAACGAGAAGCTGCATGATGATGCTCGCGGTGACTATCGGTCCAATACCGAGCGTCAGAAGAGAACCACTCCTTCCTGCGAGGACGAACCTGAGCGTGGCAAAGTAGTCCTGGATCTGTGCAGGGATTCCATAGAGCGGAATCTCGGCGAGTACGAAGTACAGCAGCAGAACGATTCCCGTCCACATAAACTTCTCCTTGAGCGGCACGTGCCTCTTGGGCCGCTCCACCTCGGGGAAGTACCTTTCAATCGCGAACACTACGTTTCTGAACCCCATGATTAACACCCGCCAAAAGTTAAATTAAAGGGGTCAGGCGAGGAGAACCTCGCCGCCAGCGGCCTTTATCTTCTCCTCGGCCTTCGGGGTGACGTAGTAGGCCTTGATGGTAAGGGGCTTGGTGAGCTTCCCGGTGCCGAGAACCTTGTCAACGCCGAGCTGGGTGACGTCAACGACTATCTTCCCCTCCTCCTCGTAGGCAACGCCCATATCAAGGAAGAGGGTGAGGTTCTCGTCTATGTCGCTGAGGTTTATGGTCTTTGGAGTGTACTGGACGGCTTTGGGCCTGTGGAAGCCCCTCTTGCCGAGGTGATCCGGGGCGTATTTGATTGTCCAGGTCCACTTGGTGTTCTTCCTCTTTCCGGTTCCTGCCATTCCCTTACCGCCCTTGCTACCGCCGCCGCGGTGCTTCTTCTTGCAGCCCCATCCGTGAGTGTGACTTCCGCGGAGCTTCCTAACCTTCTTCTTTCTCCTTATCATCTCTCGCCACCTCAGAGCATTCTCTCAATGAGGTCGTTTATCCTCTCGCCGCGGTAGCCGAGGGCACCGCCTTCCTTAAAGCTGCGCTTCTTGCTGCCCCTGAGGCCGCCCCTCGGCGGGTGAAGCCTGAAGACCGGCTTGATGTTCGGCAGGTCGGTGAGCTTCATCTCGCCGTCAACGACCTTCTTGGCGAACTCGTCGATGGTAATACCGAGCTTCTCCTTGACGTACTCGTCGGTTACCGGCCTGTTGCCGATGAGCCTGCCCCTCTTCCTGATGAGCTTGGCAAGGGTCTCTGCGTCAATCTCACCCCAGGTGATGTAGTCCTTGACCTTCTGAACCATTCCCTTGTAGCTCGGGTTGTCGTCGACGAGGACGAGGTGGTTGATCCTGTGGAGGCGGAGCATGGCGAGAGTGTCCCTGACTTCACCCCTCGCCCTTATCCCGCTCCTAAGCCTGATTAGTGCAAGCTTTGCCATCCTCTCTCACCTCACTCCAGCTCAAAGTTGGCTGTCATCTCCCTTCCGACAATGATACCGTACTTCTCTTCCATGCCCGGCTGAATCGCAACGCGGTTGGTGTTGTAGAGCGCGTTGAAGACTGCCTTGGCGAAGTTGACTGTCGTCCTGGTCTCACCCAGGCTCTGCGACCAGACGTCTTGGACTCCAGCGAGGCTGAGTATCTTCTTGCCGACGTCACCGATGACAAGGCCGAGACCACGCGGTCCGGGCATGAGTTTGACCTTAACGCTTCCCTCTTTGCCCTCGACGGCGAACGGAATTGAGTGCGGTCTCCTACAGCGGCACTCCCAGCTTCCACAGCCGCGCTTGATCTCTATGATGTTCATCTTGGCGTAGTTGATGGCCTTCCTGATGGCTATTCCAACCTCCTTGCCGTGGCCGATTCCGAGGCCAACGTAGCCGTCCCTGTTGCCGACAGCCGCGAGAACCCTGAAGCGGATTCTCCTGCCGCTGTCAGTCATCCTGACGGTGAGGGCTATGTCGAGAACCTCCTGGTTCTCCCTGAGGTTGACCTCCGGAAGGAGGACGTCCACTATCTCCGGCTCCTTGATCTGGTACCCCTTGCGGAATATCTCGTGAATGTCAGTTATCTGGCCCTCTTTGACGAGCTGACCGAGCTTGGTCCTCGGCTCCCACTCCTCCAAAACCCTCTGGGCGATCTCCCTCGGGTCGCTCATTCTCTCGCCTCCTCAAACTTCTCGATTATCCTCGCCTTGACCTCCTCAAAGTGCTCGGGGAGCTTTTCCGGATCAAGGCCCTTGACGAGGTATCCTGAGAACTGTTTCCTGTACTTCTCCTCGTCCTCCTCCTTGAGGGCCTTGGCGTAGTTGGCTATGTGCTCGCCGTTTATCCTGTAGTCCTCCGGATAGATCTCCTCGCTGTGCGGGACGTTGAGTCCAGCGTCAACGGCTCCCTTGAGGACAGCAAAGATGCTTGAACCCCTGGTCGGCGGGTGGAGACCTATGTCGAGGATGGCCTCATCTATTCCAGCCTTCTTGGCCTTGTAGCCTATGAGGAGACCGAGCAGGTAGGCACTCGGGGTATTGCCGCCGTGGCCCTTCCAGCCAAAGTCCCTCATAAGCTCCCTGGTGTGGGCTGAGACTACAGTCCTGTCGCCCTTCGGGTCGTAAACGACTATCTGGGCGACGTGGTGGTTCAGGGTCTTCCTCACAACAAGCCTGGGCTTGCCAGACTTGAGGAGGGCGAGCCTCTTGTGATAGTTAGTCTTACCCTCTCTCCTCCTCCTGAACGGAACCCTATACCTCGGTCCGTGTGCCATCTCTCTCACCTCACTCCTTCAAGATACCGTGCTCCTGCATGAACATGTAGAGCTGCCTCTTGTTCTTGAACTGGCCGCCCTTGGCACGGATGTAGAGCCTCCTGTAGGCGTGCTCGTCGAGCTTGCCCTCGGCCTTGAGCTTCCTGAGCTCCTTCCTGAGGGCGCGGATGGTCATCATCCAGCGCTCCTTCTTGCCCATCCTGGCGGTCTTCTTACCCTTCTTGCTTCCGGGGCCCCTGTGGCGTCCCTTCTTTCTGGCCTCCTGATAGGCCCTGGCGCGAGCCCTGCTCTGTCCCTTGACGGGCTTCTTCTTTATGACGCCGTCGTTGATGAGCCTCTTGATGTCCTCCCTAGTGATGGCAGCCGCTACGTCGTCAATCCTCTCCGGGTCGATCCAGACCCTGTTCTCACCGCACTTCAACAAATCAGCGGCAATCCTTCTCTGCATCTTGAGCATGAGTCTCACCTCGCGTTAAGAACCTTCACACCGAGCTCCTTCGCCCTGGCAAGTATCGCCTCTCTCTTCCTGGCACCAACGGTTCTGGCTATCCTGGCGGCCTGCCTGGTCGGGTCGATGGCCTCAAGCTCCTTGACGTTGTGGACGAGGACTTCCTCATACCCGCTCGGGTGGAGTCCCCTAACGAGCCTCGGTGAGCTCCAGCCTATGCTCGGTGACCTGGCCTTACCCTTCTTCTTGAGCCTCATCTTGCTGTCGATTCCCTTGGGCCTGCGCCACTTCGGGTCGTTCTTGAACTTCGGATAGCGCCACCACTCCTGCCTGAGGAAGCGGGGCTTCTTCCTCTTGATCCTGGCCCTTATCCTAAGGAGTCTCGCCTTCTCGTTCATTTCTCACACCTCAGAACTTTATCGGCTTACCAGCCTTCTCAACGATGTAAATTCCATCCTGGAAGACACGCCTGTCCCACTTGGTTATCCTGGTAGCCTGCTCGATGTTCGCAGCGGTCTGGCCGACCGCCTCTTTGTCTATGCCCTCGACGATGACCTCCTGGCCCATGACCTTGACGGTGACTCCCGGAAGTATTTTGGCTCTCCTCGGGTTCTTCTCACCGAGGAAGTTCTCAATGACAACCTCGTCACCCTGAACCTTGACGGTCATCGGGAAGTGGCTGTAAACGACCTTGAGCTTGTAGGTGAAGCCCTCGGTGACGCCCTTGATCATGTTGGTTATGTGGGCCTTGAAGGTTCTGGCTATGGCTATGTCGCGCTTCCTCGGGAACTCCTTGAAGACGACGACCTTACCGTCTTCGGTGAAGATCTGAACGCCCGGGTACCTGAGCTCCCTCTCGAGCTCGCCCTTCGGACCCTTGACCTTGACGACGTTGTTCTCAACGGTGACCTCGACTCCCTCCGGAATCTCAACCTCTTCCCTTACCCACGCGTCTATCGGCATCTCTCTCACCTCAGTAGACGTAGGCTATCAGCCTTCCGCCGATTCCCTTCTCGATGGCCTCTTTGTGCGTCATGATGCCCTGGGAGGTCGAGACTATGAGGATACCGAACTCGAAGGCCGGAAGGAACCTCTTCTCCCATGCCTCGTACTCCCTGGCCTTAACGGGGAACCTCGGCTTTATCGCTCCAGCCTTGTTGATCTTTCCTATGAGCTGCACCCTGTAGATGCCCGCCCTTCCGTCGTCTATGAACTCAAACTCACCGATGTAGCCGTTCTCCTGCATAACCCTGAGGACCTCTCCTATGAGCTTGGAGGCCGGCTTGAGGTAGACCTCCTTCTTTCCGACCCTCTCGCTGTTGGTTATGTGGGAGAGAGCGTTCGCCAGCGGGTCAAGCAAAGTCATCTCCTCTCACCTCACTCGTACTTCTTAAAGCCCAGCTTGGGGGCTATCTCTCTAAAGCAGTGCCTGCAGAGCATAAGGCCGTGTATCCTGATTATCGGGCCGTACTGGCCGCAGCGCATGCACCTTCTCGCACCCTTCCCAAACTTCCTGGGCTTCCTCTTGTTGTAGTCAGCCTTCGCCATCTCACAATCCCTCCACGGTAACCTTAAACTCCTCCATAGCGAAGACGATACCCTCCTCCTTGGTCAGCTTGTGCCTGTTCGGTATCTTCTTCCTCTGCCTCTTCCTCTTGGCAACCCTGAAGCCGGGCCTCTCAAGGGTGACGCAGACGTCCATACCGAAGATGCCTATCTCTGGGTTGTACTCAACGCCCGGTATGTTGATGTGCTCGTCTATTCCAAAGCAGAAGTTGCCGTGCTCGTCGAAGTTGCTCGCCTTAAGCTTGTTGTCAACAGCAGCGAGGAGTCTCTTGAGCATCTCCTCGGCCTTCTCGCCGCGGAGGGTGACCTTGACCGCTATCGGCTCTCCGCGCCTGATTCCGAAGTCCTTGTTGGTCTGCCTGGCCCTTCTCCTTATCGGCTTCTGACCGACAAGCTGCTCCAGCATCTTCTCGGCCTTGGTGAGCCTCTCACCGCTCTCGCCGACACCGATGTTTATGGTGACCTTCGCAATCCTGGGCTTCCTCATCGGGTGAGCTTCCCAGTCTGCAAGGATAGCCTCTCTGTTGATCTGCATCTCATCTCACCTCACGGAAGGGAAATCTCCGGCTTGTCCTTACCAACGACGAAGGCGTACTCCTTCAGCGTGTCGAAGAGCTCACCGTTCTCGTCCTCGATGGTGACGACGTCCGGCCAGCCCATCGGGAACTGCCTGACCTCAACGACCTTACCCTTCCTTGCGACGTTCTTACCCTGGGTAACGAAGACGTAGGCTCCTACCTCGAACGGGATGACCTCAATGACCTCCCTCTCCGGAACCTTCATGAGGACGGTGTAGGCCGTCCTGTACTTGTCCTTGTCGTCCATTGTAACGAGGTGGTTGCTTCCGTCGTGGAGGTTGAGCTGTACCTTCGCACCCTTGACCATTCTCTTGTTGCTTATCCTGAGCGGCTTGATGCCCGCTTCCTTCTCGCTTATCGGGTGGAGTATGAGCTTGCCGATCCTGTTCGGAAGAACCCTGTAGTGCTCGCCGGTCTCGGGGATGGAAACGACGTCCATGATTCCGACCGGGAACTTGTAGTCCTTCCTGACGCGGCCGTCAACGAGTATCTTGCCCTCGTTGAGTATCTTCCTGGCCTCGCGGGCGGTCTTGGCATAGCCGAGGTAGTCCCTGACTATGTAGAGGAGCGGTATGGAGGTCCTCATACTGTGCGGACCCGGCCTCGGCCTGACCGCCCACTTGTAGGTCTTTCTTGAGATGTACCACTGATTCGGAGCGGCAAGCCTCTTAAGGTGCCTCTTGGCTCCTTTCCTCGCCATCAACCAGCCCTCCTATTAATTATCTTCTCCCTCTTCTCGTCCTCAAGGTTGAGGTCTATTATCATAACGTTCGACGGGTGGATCGGGTAGAAGACCTCGGTTCCGTCGACCTTCTTCTGGGTGACTCCCTCGATGTGTATCCTGTACCTCTTGAGGTCAACCTCAAGGACCTTGCCTTCCTTGCCCTTGAAGTCGCCGCGCATAACGCGAACCTTGTCGCCCTCCCTGATCGGAAGGCTCCTCACACCGTACTTGTTCCTGAGCTCCGGGCTCAGAGTGGCGGCCATTATCTTGCTCCTAAGGTGAAGGGGAGCGTTGTAGAGGAACTTCCTCTGCTTCTTGGGCTGTCTCGTCTTCAACTTCATCATTCTCACCTCACAACACTATGCTCGCTATGCTCCCGAGCCTGACCCAGCGCTCGGCGGCTTCCCTTGCTATGGCACCCCTGATCTCAGTTCCCCTCGGGACACCCTCGGGGGTGACTATCGCTGCCGCGTTGTCCTCGAACTTGACGCGCATGCCATCAAGGCGCCTGTACTCCTTCCTCTGTCTGACGACAACGGCCCTGACCACCTGGTGCCTGATGTCCGGTCTTCCCTTCTTGACGGCGGCGATGACCATGTCGCCCACACCGGCTGAGGCGAGCCTCCTCCTGGTTCCCCTGTAGCCAACGACACCTATGATCTGGATGACCTTGGCACCGCTGTTGTCGGCAACCTTGAGGTAAGCGCCTATCGGAAGAGCGCGAGTTGGCCTGACCGGGCTAATACCTCTCGTAGCACCTGCACCCTTCTTCGCCATCTATATCACCTCTCGCCAGCCCTCTTGGTGACTGCAACAACAACCCAGCTCTTGGTCTTGCTTATTGGCCTGGTCTCGGCGATGAGAACCCTGTCACCGACCTTGGCGTCTATGCACTCCGGGTTGTGAGCGTGAACCTTGCTCCTCCTGAGCTCATACCTCTCGTACTTCTTGAGGTAGTGGTAGTGCTGCCTCTCGACGACGATGGTCTTCTTGCCCTTGTCGCTAACAACGATGCCCTCGAAGTACCTGCCGTGTATCTTGAGGTGCCCGTGCCAGGGGCAGTGCGGATCGTCGCACTTCTCAGCGGGAGGCTGAACATTCAATCCGATCTCTCTCATTTTCGCCACCTCTTCTTCAATCTCATCTCGGGTCTTCCAATCAGCTCTTTTCCGTTGATCCGGATCCTTTTATCGCCAACTTCAAACTCGAGCTCCACCACGTCCTTCGGGATAACCCAGACCCTCTCACCGCCGATGGTGAGGGTGTTCCTCGTCTCGTCAAGGACGTAGCCCTCGATGCCAACCAGCTCTGGATGAGATGCCCTTATAATTTTTGCTTTCAGCCCTATGAGCTCGCTCCAGATGATGTTCTTTGCCGTCACTCGATTTCTATCAAGTCCTCTGAAAATCCAAGGTCTCCCAGCAGCTTCTTGACCCTTTCTCTGTGGTCTCCCTGGAGCTCTATCCTTCCCTTCTTTACCGTTCCGCCGCATGCCAGCTTCGCCTTCAGCTTTTTGGCTATATCTTCGAGGTCAAACTCCTTCTCGTCTATGCCCTCGATTATGGTTTTAAGCTTTCCGTAGCGGGCTTTCTCTATGTAGACTCTAATTCTCTGCTGCTCCTTCAGGACCTCCTTAAAGAGCATCTCATCCAGAGGGTTAACAATCCTAGGCACTAACCATCACCTTTTCTCCCTAAGCTTCTCCTTCTTTATGGTCAGCAGGCGCGCGATGTCGCGCCTGATGTTCCGGATGACCATGGGGTTCTCAAGAGAAGCCCCCATGGTGAGCACACCCCTCTCCTTGGCGAGTTCAAGGCGGAGCTCCCTGATCTTCTTGTCGATCTCCTCGATGCTCATCTCCCTAATCTCACTCGGCTTCATTGGTGCTCACCTCTTCCTGAACCTTCTCTATAACCTCTATCTCGTCCGGGAGCTTGGCATCGGGCGGCATGATGGAGACCTTGACGCCGATGACGCCGAGCTTGAGCTTGGCCTGGGCGTAGCCCTTGCTGACGAGGGTTTCAGCCGGGTTTCCAACCTTGGCGAGGTAGCCCTGGTAGAACCTGACGCTCTTGGCCCTCTCACCGGTGAGCTTTCCGCTCAGGCGGATCTCAACACCCCTGGCGCCGTTCCTCATGATGGCCCTTATGGCTGAATAAGCTGCCCTCCTGAAGTGGATGCCCCTCTCAAGGGCCTGGGCAAGCCTGACGGCCTGAACCTTGGCGTTGAGGTAGGGGTTCTTGATCTCCTCAACCTCGATCTGGGGGTTCTCAAGGTTGAACTGCCTCTCAAGGGTCCTGGTGAGCTCCCTAATGCGCCTGCCACCCCTGCCTATAACGTAGCCGGGGTTGGCGGCGAAGATGATGACCTTGGTTCCAAGTGGGGTCTTCTTGATGTCTATTCCGCCGTAGCCGGCACGCCTGAGCTCCTTCTCGAGGTACTCGTCGATGAGCATCTCCTTAACGCCTTCCTTGATAAAGTATCTCTCGATCGCCAAAAGTCTCACCTCCTAACTTCCTCAACGACTATCTCGATGTGGGTGGTCTGCTCGTTGAACGGTGTGGCCCTTCCAAAGGCCCTCGGAATGTATCCGCGGAGCACTGGACCGCGCTGGGCAGCCGCGTGGATTATCTTGAGCCTGTCCGGGTCGAGACCCTTCTGCTCGGCGTTGTTCTTGGCGTTGAGGAGCACTTTCTTGACGGCCTTGGCGACCTTAACCGGGTAGCGACCGGGACCGAAGCCCTTGCCCTGCTTGTGACCCTGGCTGTCGTTGAAGCGCCTCATTGGAACGGGCCTCTTCAGGGCGATAACGTCGTCGAGGTACTTGAGGGCATCGTTGAGCATCATGCCCCTTATCTCCCTGAGGAGCTCGACGCTGTGCTTGGGGGAGATCCTGAGATCCCTTCCGCTGGCGCGAGCCATCCTGTCCGGGTCAAAATTTTGGAATGAGTAGGAAAACCTGCCCCTGCTCATCTATACCACCTCACTTGATGGCCACGAACATTGACGACCTGGTCGCACCGACACCAGGTGAGCCGTGCTGGACTATCTTCCTCGTAAGGGCGAACTCGCCGAGGTAGTGGCCTATCATTTCCTCCTTGATCTCAACTGGGACGAACTCCTTTCCGTTGTAGACGTGGATGGTCATGCCGACCATCTCGGGAAGGATGACCATGTCCCTGCTGTGGGTTCTGATCGGCTTCTTGTACTTGCCCTTCTTGGCAAGCCTTATCTTCCTGAGGAGCTTCTTCTGCTCCGGCGAAAGGCCCCTCCTGAGACTCCTTCTCTGCCTAGCCGGGAGGAGCTTGGCAAAGTCCTCCAGTGACATGTTGAGCAGTTCCTCGAAGGTGTAACCCCTGTACTTAAACTCCTTCTTTCTCGCCATCTTCATCACTTCCTCCTACCCGTTCTTCTCGCGGCTATGTGACCGACCTTCCTTCCGGGCGGGGCGCGCCTCGAAACGGTGCTCGGCCTTCCGATGTGGTGCTCCTTACCACCGTGCGGGTGGTTGACGGCGTTCATCTTGACACCCCTCGGCTTCGGCCAGAACCTGTTCCTTGCCTTGGCGATGTAGTAGGCCTTACCGGCCTTAACGATGGGCTTCTCGAGCCTTCCACCGCCGGCGACAACGCCTATGGTGGCCCTGCACATCGGGTTGAACTGCTTGAGCTCACCGCTCGGAAGCTGGACTATGACTTTGTCCTTCTCCCTGCTGACGACGAGCGCATAGGCACCGCCAGCGCGAACGTACTTGCCGCCGTCACCCGGAACTCCCTCGATGTCGTAGACGTAGCTTCCCTCGGGTATCATTGCCAGCGGGAGGGTGTTGCCTATCTTGATCGGGGCGTTCGGCCCGATGGCTATCTCCTCACCGACAAGGACTCCTTCGGGGGCTATTATGAGCTTTTCCATGCCGTTCTCGAACTTGACGCGGGCGACCGGAGCGGTCCTTCCCGGGTCGTGGAGTATCTCGACGACCTTGCCGACGAGGGTCTTCTCCTTGGTAAGGTTGAGCGGAACGTACCTGACGGCGCCCCTGTACCTGTGGGAGGGGGCTCTAAAGGTCGTGGTTCCCTTACCTCTCCTCTGCTGAATCAAACTCTTTCCCATCTCACTCACCCCGTCAGAACAATCCTATCCTGGCAGCAACCTCACTTGCGCTGTACTCGGGCTTGAGCTTCACGTAGGCCTTCTTCTCTCCCCTCATTGTTATAAGGGTGTTGACCTTCTCGACCTTGACCTCGAACATCGCTTCCACGGCCCTTTTGATGTCGGCCTTGGTTGCCCTTCTGTCCACTATGAAGGTGAGCTTGTTCTCGTTCTCAATCATCGCCACGGCCTTCTCCGTGACGACCGGCTTTATGATGACCTTGTACGGATCCATCTCTCATCACCCGTAAATCTCCCTAAGCCTCTCAATAGCTCCCTTCGTCCAGACCGTGAGCCTTCCGGGGTGGGTACCCGGGGCGAGCAGCTCGGCACTGAGGTTCTCAACGGTAACGACGTCAACGCCCGGGTGGTTCCTCGCTCCCTGGACGATTCCCTCGTTCTTTGCAACGACGATGAGCGGCCCCTTGGCCTTCTTGTAGCGCCTTCCGCGCATCTTGCCCTTACCAGCCCTTATCTTGGTGTTCTTCTTGGCCCTCTCGATGTCGTCCCAGACACCGAGCTTCTTGAATATCTCCCTGGTCTGGGCTGTCTTGAAGACCTTCTCGAGGTCGTCAACGACAACGAGGGGAACCTGCGGGACGTTGTCAACGATGTGCCCCCTGGCCCTGACGAGGTCGTAGTTGGCCGTTGCAGCTATGGCGCTCATAATGGCAAGCCTGCGCTCCTTCTTGTTGATGTCCTCCCAGATTATCTTCTCAACCTTGGGCGGGTGGGTTCTCCTTCCACCCCTCGCGAAGGGGACGAATGCGGCAAACCTCGGGGAGGTCTTTATCCTCTCAACCCTCGCCATGCCGTGGCCCTTTCCGATGTTCTCGGTAACGCGCCTCTTACCGGCCATCGGATCCCTGCCCTGCGGCTGTATCCTGTGGGTCCATGAGGCGATGACAGCCCTCCTGATGAGGTCGGGCCTGAATGGAGTGGCAAAGACCTTTGGAAGCTCTATCTCCTCCACAGGCTCGCCTTCGAGATTGAAAACCTTAACCTTCATCTATCTCACCTCACTGCTTGGATTCCCTACTGACGTAGGTTATCTGCGGCCTCTCAACCGGCGGCTTCTTCTTCGGCGGCCTGATGGCCGGCCTGACCCTGATGATCCTCTTGAAGGAACCCGGCACGGTTCCCTGTATCATGAGGAAGTCGCTCCTTATGATCCCGTAGTGCGGGAAGCCACCCTTCGGGGTGATGTCTATTTCGTCCTTGTCCCCGAGCTTGAGCTTGCCGTTCTCGCCTATGGCTATGAGCCTCTTGTTGAACTCGGTCCTGTGGTGGAAGCCCATCTGACCGGCCTGCGGGACGGTCCACATGACCCTGGTCGGGTGCCACGGACCGAGGTTACCGACGTGCCTGGCCTTTCCAGCGCGCTGGGCCTTGTGGAACTGTATCTTAATGCCCCAGCGCTTGACCGGGCCCTGGGTTCCCTTGCCCTTGGTGACCGCTATGACGTCGAGGAGCTCACCCTCGTGGAGAACCTCACCCGCGCGGAGCTCCTTGCCGATCTTCTCCTTGGCGTATTCAAATTTCGCCTTGACGTCGTCGCCGCCGATGGCGTACTCCATGACCTCGGGCTTCTTCTTGAGCTTGATGAGCCACGGCTGGGTGTGGACGAGAAGGCGGATGTCAACTATCTCGCCGTCGTTGACGAGATCCTCGAGCTGATCGAGCTTCTCCTTGAACGCCTCCTCACCGTACTCCTTGGGCAGGGTCTTTATGCGCCTTTTAACGTAGTCGTTGAGCTCGTGGAACCAGACCTCGGTGGCGGTCTCAAGTCCGAGGTAGCCCTGCCTGTAGGCCCTGATGCCGTAGACGAAGAGCGGCGGGACTTCCACGATAGTGACCGGCATGAAGACTTCTTTGCCCTTGGTGAGCCCTGGCCTGTCGTCTATCATGAGGATGTGGGTCATGCCAGCCTTGTAGCCGGCGAATCCAAGCATCCTGACCTCGCTGTCCTGCGGCCACTTCCTGATTCTCGGGACTATGCTCTTGGCCCTCTTTCTAGGGGAGTAAGCCAGTGAACCTCTCCTTGGCCTGTGTATTTTTCCCATCTCAATCCCTCCTTATGAGATTAAACACCGCGAGTGTGGCTAGCAAAGCCTCCTCGGTGCGGACCGTTTTGGTCCGCTGATTCGGAACCGTGTTGAGGATTAGATCAAAGTCATATTCCTCCTCGCCGAGGAGCTCCATCACGCCCTTCCTCGGTGAGCCGAAGACGAATCCGACCTCCCCCTCCAGCGGGGGAAGCTTCACCTCTCGAACGTCGCGACCCTTCCGCGAGGTCGCGATGACCAAATCCAGCCCGGCCTTTTTAAGTGTTTTCGCCAGTGACTTTCTCGTTAGGTGCACTTTGTATCCCCAGTACTCCTCTGGTTTCGCCGGTATCACCCTGAGCGGCCTTACCGAGACGATCCTGAAGGTCGCACGCCCTTCAACGTCCCCCTCGACCATCGCGAGGTCGTCGAGGCCGATGTCCGCGTAGGTTCTGCGTCCTTTCCTGAAGGCGAAGCCCTCGCGGATTTCGCCCACCTTAGGTTTTCCCTTGAGCTTGTGGTGCGGCGTCCTGAGCGGCGGGATAACGCCGACGTACCTGAGCTCAGGCATCAGCGGAAACAGTTTCTTCCTGAGGTACTGGGGCGTTTCCGCGTACTCGAGGATCGTCTTTATGAACCTTCCGTCCCTGCCGCCTGCTTTGTATATCCAGATGTGCTCGACGCCGAATATCGCGCAGGCCCTGGCTACCTGTCCGACCTTGTACGTCCTGATCTTCGGATCATCGGTCTCTTCGAGGAGTGAATCCGGAATGAAGACGTGCCAGGCCATTTTTCCGTCATCCTTCGCTGTGGTCACTTCAACGCTGAACTGGGGTCTATGGAGAGTATTTAAAAGGCTTTCGAAGGCTGCAACCCTTTTTTAGTCTGGAATGTATGCAACTTTTTTGCAAACAAACTTCGCCTGCGCGACGTTGAAGCGGAGCTTTAACGCACGGGACGACAGTCCCGTTGAGTTTGATCAAGGTTCGTGGTTCTTTTTTCTTTTTAAGATACCAAAGCACGAGTGGATTCTTTTTTACAGGCTGTTTTGAAAGTAAATTCTCTCAATATTGCCTACTCTCAGGGAGTTCCTCTCCAGTGACACCCTCTGAGCGTCGATTCAAGTTGGACTCCATTTAAAATGCAAATTAACGAAAATGGAATTCACAGCCACCCCAGTGTTCGTTTCTCAAGGGAATCCTACCCAATCTGGCGATTTAATAGGAACCACGAACTTTGATGAAACTTTGCGAAGACGAAGTTTCCGGGAAAAGCTTTTAACTTGGGGGGGTGCAAGTTAATGCTGTTCTCACCTTACCCAAAGACGAAGAGGGAAGAACTGTTTGACAGGGAGAGGGAGCTTAAGGAGGTCGAAGAGGCGATAGAACGCGGCGAGAGGTTAATCCTTCTCCTCGGGCTCAGGAGACTCGGGAAAAGCTCCCTCCTAAACGTTGCCCTCAATGAGCTTCCTAACCCATCAATCAAGACAGACGTGCGAAAGACCTACTCGGAGTTCTCCTCCGTAAACAGGTACGTCATCGGGAAGATGCTGCTCTCGGCGATGAGCAGAAAGCGAAGGATCATCGAAGAGGCAAGAGTCTTCCTCGAAAGGGTTAGAGGAGTAAGCGTGTCAGGGGTTAGGATTGAGATAACTTCAAAGGAGTTCTCGATAACTGAGCTCTTGGAGGCCCTCAACGAGTACGGGGAAAGGGCAGGAAGGATCATCATAGCGTTCGACGAGGCCCAGTACCTCCGGTTCGGTGGTGTGACGAAGTACGACGGAATTTTAGCTTACGCAATTGACAACCTCGAGAACCTGACCTTCGTCCTGACGGGCTCGGAAGTGGGCCTGCTCTTCGACTTCCTTAAGTTCAATGATCCGAACGCTCCGCTCTTCGGCAGGCACCACCACGACATAACCCCCGACAGGTTCAGTTCAGAGCTGAGCGCCGAGTTTCTGAGAAAGGGCTTTGAGGAGGAGAAGTTAGGGTAAGCGAGCGCGAGATTGACGCAGCCGTTGAGGAACTGGACGGAATAGTCCGCTGGCTGACCCTCTACGGCTACGTCAGGGTCACGAGAGGGGATAGGACACGAAAAGGCTATCGAGGGAGTTCTCAGGGAGGCGAAATCAGTTGTGAACAGCGAGCTGTCAAAGCTTTTCGCCTACAGTCCGAGGTACAGGGTGATACTGAAGGCTATAAGCCTCGGCTATTCCCGCTGGAAGGACATCAAGGGCTACCTGACGCTCAAGCTCGGCTACGTCAACGACTCCAACTTCTCGTCTCTGCTTGAGAACCTTGTGAAGTCTGGCTACATGGAGAAAAGGACGGCAGGTATAAGATTTCGGACCCTGTTCTCGAAAAGGTTTTCAGGGAGCTTTAAACTCTCAGAGTTTCTTTATCTCCTCCGCCCTGTTGAACTCGCCCCACTTTATTATCTCGATTGCATAGGCATAGAGGCCGAGCTTTAGGAGGTTCTCCGGTGTTGGGTCGCCTTTAGAAAGCTCGGTAATTCTCGCGGAGAGCTTTTGAATAGCTTTTTCTTTTGCATTTTCAGAGTAGTCCGCGAACTCCAAAGCCTGGAGGATTGAGAGGACTTCGAGTTTGGCATCTTCAGCCCCTTTGGCCCCTTTCTGGAACGAATGTTCTGGCTTTTCCTCTATCTTCTTCCCGCTGATCTCCGCCAAGAACTGACGGAACTCCTCAAGCTCCGGCTCGATGTCGATGCCCGCGTTCCGGAGAACGACAAAGGGATCGTCAATGTGGTAGTGTATTGCTCTCCCGAGTATCTCCAGGTTCTCTTCCGTTACTTCTGGAAGCAGCTTGTCTATGATCTTGAAGGTCTTTTCAAAAGCGGTTTCCATTACATTCGTGGTTTTTTCACGATCTACGGTCAGACCCCTCCTCCCTGCGTGGTGTGCGAGCGCACCTGCCAGTCGCTTGTAGTTCTGCTTTATGTATGCATAGTCCCTCCTGTTTTCGTAGAGCGCGTTTAGCAGATCTTCCACCGCCTTGGCGGCTTTACTGCTGTGAACACCCGTGTGGTATGCCATTGCGACCGCGAGGAACGCGTGGAGCAGAGGGTAATGGACTGTGATTATTTCTTCCTCGGGAGTTGCTTTGTATGCATAATTTTTTGTACTCCGCCTCTTGTATTACGCCCGGCTTGCCTGTGCGCGGGTTGTGGTCAAGGATCCTCGCTATTTTTGCAAGATCCTGATCCGGTGTTGCGCGGCTGAGCAGGTAGTATAGACCTTTTCCGTGTTCTTGAACCACGACGGATACCTTCCCCCTTAGACCTTTTGGTACAGTTGACTCTTCTCTTTTCTCTTCCTTTTTCTTCCCTCCAAATATGAACATCCCTGCGAGAGGCAAGAGAGCCAACGCCACCACCCACTAAACTTCACCACAAGAAGAGATAAGCCTTTTCATCATCTGTAAGCCCTCTCGCACCTCTCGACCTTGACATGAGGTTCGCAACTTCCCTTCCGGCGGCATGCACCTGTTTTCAAAACATTTAAATAATTTACCTGTGAGTAAATTACTGTGAAGTAAAATGTTTGTGGACAGGCGTGAAGAGCTGGGGCTTTTGGAGGAGAGGCTCAAAAATGGGAAAGCGGAATTCGTAGTTGTCTACGGCAGGAGAAGGATAGGAAAGACGGCACTCCTCCTTGAGTTCCTCAGAAGAAACGGCGGCGTTTACCTCCTCGCGAGGGAGACGAGCAAAGTCGAAAACCTCAGGAGGTTTTCCGAGAGGCTAGCGGAGGTGTTTAACGACGAACTCCTGAGAAAGAATCCCTTCCAAAGCTGGGACGCGTTCTTTGAATACCTCCACCAGAGATCTAAGGAGAAGAGGCTCATCCTCGTCATAGATGAGTTCCCGTACCTCGTTAAGGGGGATAAAGCGCTGCCCTCCATTCTACAGGAGTACTGGGATTTGAAGCTGTCGGAGGGGGGAATCTTCTTAATCATCTGTGGTTCCAGCGTTTCCATGATGGAAAGGCTTCTAGGCTACAAGAGTCCCCTCTACGGCAGACGAACCGGCCAGCTAAGGCTCCGATCGCTTGATTTTTTCAACGCAAGGTCGTTCCTTTTGGGATACCCGATCGAAGAGTTTATGAAAGCCTACGGCATTCTCGGCGGGACACCAGCCTATCTCCTCGAGTTCAGCGATGGGAAGAGCCTTGAGGAGAACCTGCGAGACTACTTTAGACCCGACTCCTTCCTGTACGGTGATGCGCTCTTCATTCTCAGGGAAGAGCTTGAAGAGCCAAGGAACTACTTCGCTATAATGGAAGCCATCGCAAGGGGGAAAACTTCGCTTGGAGAAATAATGACTGAGACCGGCCTTGAGAGGTCATTGATTGGAAAGTATCTCTCCGTTCTAATCGGGCTTGAACTGGTGAGGCGTGAAGTCCCTGTAACTGCGAGCAGGAAGAGTCGGAAGGGACGATACTACATCAACGATCCTTATTTTTCCTTTTGGTTCCGTTACGTCCACCCAAACTCTGACTTAATTGAGACAGGGCAGGGGGAGCTTCTCGTAGGTCTCGTTATGGAGGACCTTTCGGCGTACATTGGCGTTGTCTTTGAGGACGTTGCAAGGCAGTTTTTGCTCAGATTGAACAGGGCAGGAAAGCTTCCGTTCCGCTTTACGAAAATCGGCCGTTGGTGGCACAAGAGCGAGGGGATTGACCTCGTTGCCTTAAACGAGCGGGAGAAAAAGGCCCTATTCGTTGAGGTAAAGTGGAAAGGCTTAAGCGAGAGGAAAGCGAGGGGGATTTTGAATAGGCTGGAGAGGAGGGCGGAGCTTGTAGGTCTGGGAGGATGGGAGAAGTGGTATGGAGTGGTGGCGAAAAGCATCGAAGGCAAAGAAAAGCTGGAAGGAGAGAAGTGGCTTGCATGGGATCTGAGAGACCTTGAAGGCATTGGTGGTTCAGGCATTAAACGAAAAAGGAACTCCCCTTAAGCTCAGCGTCCCATAACCGTGAACAGCTCCTCCAGGAACATTTCGACGTCATCCCGCGTGTTGTAGAGATGCGGCGAGGCCCTTATCCCGTAGTGGCCGAGAACGCCGCGGTGGCTGACTGAAATCCTCTCCGCGGCGAGCTTCTGATACAGTCTTTCCTCTTCCTCATAGCTCAACCCTGTTTTTATTGTGACTATCGCGGAACCCTCTGCGAGGACCTCAAGGCCAGCGCTCATGACCTCGTCCCTTATCCTCTCCGCGAGCTTCAGGTTGTGGCGCTCTATCTCCTCGATGCCTATCTCGTTTATGAGCCTCAGGGAGGCCTTGAAGGCTGCGACTATAAGATAAGGCGGGCCGCCGCCGAAGTCGAGCTTCTTGACGCCCCTGGCGGGCTTCAGTTCGTCCCAGGGATCCTTCTCGGGCAGTCCCCACCAGCTGTCCCATTCACCCGCTGGAGGTTCGTTGTTCAGCAGGCCGGTTATCGGCTTCATCTCATCTAGAATCTCGTCCGAGACGTAGATTAGGCCCGCCCCAGTGTCGGGGCTGAGGAGCCATTTTTCACCGCCCGCGGAGAGAGCATCAACGCCCTCCTTCTCCGGGTAGAGGCGGAGCGAGCCGAGGTGCTGGACGGCGTCAACTATCAGCCAGGCGCCGTGTTCATGGGCCATCCTCGAAAGCTCCCTGAGATTGAGCCGCTGCCCGGTGACCCAGTTGACGGAGCTTAAGACTACCGCAAAGGTGTTGTCGTCTATTGCCTTTTCGATGTCCTCTAGGCTGTGAACCCCCTTCCTGTTTTTCACAACGCGCAGCTCAAGGTTAAAGCGTCCTGCATAGCTTCTGAGGAGTGCAGGGAGGGTTGGAAACTCCGTGTCCAGTGAAACGATGTTCTGCCCCTTCTTCGGCTCAAGGGCCAGCAGAATTCTCCTCAGGCCCTCCGTGGTCTGTATCGAGAGACCTACACTTTCTGGCTTTGTTCTCATTAACCTGGCCGCCTCTTTCAGCAGGGGCTTCAGAACAGCCTCGTCCATGTAGTCAACCGAGTTGACATCCCCGTTGAATTCCAGGATATCAGTGAGAAGCTCTGCTGTGCTCTGGAGTGCAGTTGATGGCATCAGACCGAGGCTCGCGGTGTTTAGGTATGCCTTAAACCTCTCCAGCGCTGGAAACAGACTTTTTCTCATAGAAATCCCCAAAGAAGTAGGGAGGGATAGTTTAAATGGGTTTTGAAAGGGGAAGGTGTGAAAAGGCCTCAGATCACCGCTGGAACGCCGGGAATCCTCGGGAAGGGCTGAACTTCCGCTATATGCTTCGCCCCGACCATGTACCTGATGAGCCGCTCGACTCCGATTCCTGCTCCTGCGCTCGGTCTCAGGAGACCCGCCTTGGCCACCTCCAGATACGGTCTGAAGGCTTCAAGGCTTATCCCTGCTTCCATCATCTTCCTGACGATGACCTCGTACTCCCACTCCCTCTCGCCGCCGCTCGACACTTCGCCGTAGCCCTCCGGGAGGTATAGGTTGTAGTTCCTGAAGTGGCCCGGCCTCTCTGGGTCTTCCCTGTCGTAGAACTCTCTCTTAATATCGAGTACCCAGAAGGGTTCTTTCATGGCTTTGCTGGCCTCTTCCTCATCTCCGAACTCCTCTTTTATCTCCTCCAGGGTGAAGCGCTTGAAGGGTGTCCTGACCTTCGGAACCTCTCTTTCGAGCCCCCAGCTTCTTGCCTCCCTGAATAGACCGCTGATGAGTCCCTCGATGAGGCCCATCACGTCGTCCATGCTTGCGTAGGCTATCTCGAAGTCGAGCTGGGTGAACTCGTAGGCGTGCCTCCCGTCGTCGGCACTCCTTCCCTCAAGCCTCACGTTCGGCGAGAGGATGAAGAGCCTGTCTATTCCCATCGCCACCGCCATCTGCTTGTGGAGTATCATGCTGTGGGTCAGCCTCAGCCTTGAGCCGTAAACTTCGACTTCTGGAGGCTTCAGGGCTTCTTCAGCGGCGGGATCCGGCCACAGGGGATCGGTTATCGAGCTCAACATCACGGGGAGCATCCACTTGAAGCCCCTGCTCACCATGTACCTTGTCATATAGTCAATGACTCTCGTCTGGACTTCCATTATTGGTTCAATTTTTCTGGTCACAATTTGGAGAGCGTTCATATATATCACCTGATTTTTGTCACAGATTTTCTCCTTTATGGCCTTTATGCAAAAACTTTTGGATTTTGGCCAAAATATGACATTGAATTACAATTATTTCTGAACAATCGACAACATATGAGCCGTTGATTGACGTTTATCAACACCCTCCAGCGATAGCGTTATAACGCCAGCCGAGAACTTTGTATGGTGGTAAAGCATGGGAGTGTACATATTCACACCGGAGGACCTCATACGCTACGGTGCCGCGAGGGAAGGACAGCTTGACATCCTCAAAAAGGCGGTTCTGGATAAAGAGGACATTCTGATCGTTGGCTCAAGCCGCTCCGGGAAGACGAAGCTCGTCGAGGCTCTGATGCACTTTGTTCCCGACGGCTGGAAGGTTGTGGTCATCACCGCCTACGGTGAGTTCAAGCCCTTCAAGCCCAACATCGTTGTCATAGACACCCAGTTCGACAGCCAGTCCCTTGAAAGACGTACCTCCGACGTGATAGCCAAGATAAAGGCGATAAACCCGGACTACGTCGTCATCGACACAATCCACACCATTGACGTGGCGAGGGTCTTCCGTGAACTCATAGACAACTACGCCTTCATGGTCACCTCCCTCGCCCTCACAGACGACATAAAGGATGAGGTAAAGCACTGGCTCAGGATAAGTGGCGAGACCTTCGACAAGTTTGATATCGTGGTCGAGCTCAAGAGGGACTGGAGAACAGGGAAGAAGAGTATAAACAGGGTGTACAGGGTAAAAGACGGAAACCTTGAAGTCCTCCTGTGATCACTCTTTTCTGCTTCTCTCGTGTTTTATCACTTTCTTGAGCTCCCGCAGTATTCTGGTTTGGCTCTCCCGGTTCAGGTAGCCGAGGCGCCAGGCAACGTAAAGGAATACGTTGAAGGCCAGGGTCACGAGAAGGGCGATGACTATTGAGTCCACCGCCACTCCCGCTATTGTCATCTGAGTCCTTCTGAACATTCCAAGGATAACGTAGTCCGTTGGGCTCATGCGCTTCAGGGGTAGCGTTGTTCGCACCGTTCCGTTTTCTGGAATAATCGAGAGCATGTGGTTCCACGTTACCGAATACACCTTAATGTGGGTGCCGTTTTCGGCACAGTTCGGGACTTCCACGTTCCCCTCCGGCCACAGGCACGTCCCGTCGGGGTTTACCGTGGCCCACACGTCGGTGTGTTCATAGGTCTGGAAGTAGACGGTTCTGTTTTCTGGGAAAACCTTGACCACCTCTATATCCTGTGTAGCCCCCCCGTATACCAAGGCCCTGAAGAAGCGGTAGAGCTCGTCTATCAGCCAGTTGCTGAAATACTCGTCCTCCCAGACTATGTAGTAGTATACGTTGCCGTCCCTGTCCACCATGTAGAGCATCCCGTCGGGTGTGTCATCGGGTAGCGCATACACTATGGGACTGTAGGTTGGCGCGTCTTTGCTCTCCCAGGGCAGATAACCTTCGAGGGAATACCCGCTCGTGTAAAGGCCAACAGTCCAGAAGATGAAAAAGTTCAGTACGAACCATATTGCTATCCACTTTTTTGCTGCCATAAACTCCACTTAATCAAAAGAAAAGGGGATCAGCCCTTAAGCTTTTCTATGACCTCGCGCAGGTTCGCCAGCATCTCCTCGATGTCCTCGAAGGTCATGTACCCCATGTTTCCTATGCGGAAGGTCTTCTCGGCGACGCTTCCATATCCTTTGGCCAGTTCAAAGCCGCGCTCGCGCATCGCGTTGTAGACGTCCACCCCCTTCATTCCCTCCGGGACGACGACAGCGGTAATCGTCGGGCTCTCGTAGCCGGGCTCGGCGAGAATTCCAAGTCCCATCTCCTTGACACCCTCGCGTATCATCTCGCTCCTCTTCTTGTACATTCCGAGCCAGGCATCCTTGCCTCCCATCTTTTCAACTATCCTTAGAACGACGTTGAGGCCGAATATCTGCGGGAGCGGGGGCGTTGAGGGCGTTCCCTTCTTCTTCTCGTTGAACTTCTTATATAGCGGGAGGTCGAAGTACCAGCCGCGCTCCGGCATCTTCTCCGCTATCTCAAAGACGCGCTCGCTGACAGCTGCTACCGCTAATCCCGGCGGGACGCCGAAGGCCTTCTGGCTGCTCGCAAAGACGAGGTCAATTCCCCACTCGTCAAACTTTATGTCCGCACCGCCCATCGCTGAGACCGCATCGACGAAGAGGAGCTTGTCGTGTTCGTGGACGACCTTGGCCAGCTCGGGGAGCGGGTTCAGCACACCGGTCGAGGTCTCGTTGTAGGTTATCGTGACCGCGTGGACGTCGGGGTTCTTCCTGAGAGCATCATCGAGCTCCTCCGGCTTGATGGCGTAGCCCGGCTCCTTCTCAAGGACAACGGCTTTTCTGCCGTTGGTCTCAACTACATCCCTAAACCTGTTGCCGAATGCCCCTATCGTGGTAACCAGAACCTTTCCTCCCCGGGGGACGGTGTTCCTCACAGCGGCCTCCATGAAGCCCGTCCCGGAGCTCGGGAAGAGGATTATCTCGCCCCTATCAGCCTCAAGGAATGCCCTGAGCCTGTTGAGGGTGTCAACGTGAACCTCCTTCGCCTCGGCCGAGCGGTGGCTGAACATCTGAACGCTCATTATTGCGAGAACCTCGGGAAAACATGCGACGGGTCCGGCGGTAAAGAGCTTATACTTCGGCTTGACGAGCTCGTAAACCTCCCTGTAGGCTTCCTCATACTCCATGCTGAACTTAAGCTCCATCAGCATCACCTCGGCGGGAGTTTGGAGGTGAAATATAAAAAGGGTTCGTTGGCGGTGCGGGTTCTCCTCTGAAGCCCTGTTTATTTACCGAACCCGTTGCTGAAAAATCTTCGGCATAACCAAGACTTTTAAAAGCTTCACCCTAACGTTCAGAAGGTGGTCGTATGGAATCCAGACGCCTCACAGGGATACTCCTGCTCATACTGTCCGCCTTCACCGGCACGATAGCCTTCCGCCTCGCCACTCCCGCCATAGCGTTCTACACGCGCGACATACTCCGGGCCTCGATGCTATCCGTTTCAATAGTCTCTATGTCCTTCGTCCTCGCGAGGGCATTTTCGTCGGTCTTCGGTGGGCTGATCCTTGAGAGGGGCAAGAGGCTCGTCTATATTGGCGCGGTGGCCATGATGGGGAACGCCCTCGCGGTTCAGCTCTATCCCCTGACATCGACATGGGTTCAGGTAGCTGGAATAAAGCTCCTCAACGGCTTTCTAAACGGCCTCAGCTGGCCGATGGCACAGTTTGTGATAGCCGTGGCCACTCCCAGGGAAATACGGGCGAGAGTTACGGCAATATACTTCTTCTTTGGCAGCATAGCCGCTCTCCTCGGAAACTACGTCTATGCCTACACGATAGACCTCGGACTGGGCGGTCAGATGTGGATCGCCTCGGCCTTCTTCGTCCTGACCGGCCTGATAATGGTGGCCAGCTACGTCCTCCTCTACGATAGAATAACGCCCAAATGGAAGAAAACTCCCGACGGTGAAGGGCCGAGTCTCGATCCGAGGAGGGTTTTGATTATCGCCTCGCTGATGGCCATCATAGTTGCATTCACCTCCGGCGAGATAACCTACGTCTATGTCTCGGAGGCACTGGGGATGGACAAGGCAACGACTGCAACGCTCATCGGCTGGGCCGGTTTTCTGTCCGCGGTGCTCAGCTACGGTGTGTCGTGGCTCGCCGACGTGAGGAGCGAGAGGCGGATGGTCCTGCTGACCTCTCTGATGGCGGCACTCTCGCCTCTCCTTGCGGCGGTGAAGACCGCTCCGACGGTGTTCCTCGGGATATTCCTAGCGCTCTTCGCCTTCCAGAGCTTCAGGCCTGTGTCGAGGAAGGTGTTGGCTTCCTACCACCGCTCTTCCCTTGCCATAGGCGGCGTCAACGGCGTCCAGAACCTCTCAACTTTCCTGGGTGGAATGCTGTTCGGCTTCGCCTACTCGCTGGGGGAGCTTCACTGGGTTGTAACTCTCAACCTCGCCCTGCTGGCGTTCGCACCCGTTTCGGTGACCTTGCTCTGGCAGAGCGTTAAGCTTAAAGGCGGTGGGGAGTAAGTGCCCTTTGACGGAAACTCCAAAACTTTTATAAAAGAGAGCACTCGCCTAAGTTTAGGCTTAGCTTACGCTCATTTGGAGGTGAGAGTATGGGACTGAGACCAGCCAAGATTGATAGGGACGTTGACAAGCCCGCTTACACGAGGAGGGAATACATACGCGGTGCGCCCGGTCCGAAGATAACGATCTTCGATATGGGCAACCTCTCCGCTGAATTCGAGTACGAGGTCAGCCTTCACGCCGAGCAGGCCATGCAGATAAGGCAGAACGCCCTTGAGGCCATCCGTATCCAGGTGAACAGGTACCTCCAGAAGAACGTCGGAAGGAGCAACTACCACTTCAAGATAAGGGTTTATCCCTTCCAGGTTCTCCGCGAGAACCCGATGGCCACCGGCAGGAAGGCCGACCGTTACGGAAACGGTATGAGGAGGCCCTTCGGAAAGCCGATTGGCTTAGCCGCCCGCGTTAAGAAGGACCAGAAGATACTCACCGTCTGGGTGAACGAGAACCACCTCAAGTTCGCCCTTGGAGCGATGCACAGGGCCAAGATGAAGCTGCCCTACAGCGCCTACTACAGGATCTACGACAGGGAAGGCAACGACATCACAACCAAGGTTCTCTCGACGATGAAGCGTTGATGCGCAGCGCTGACGTGCGCTGGAGCCCACCGGGCTCTTCCTCTACAACTTTTGTCGCGTTTCTTGTGGTGGAGTTTTTGACAGGTTTCCCATATATTCATAATGATTATTAACGATGCCACCATAGGGCCAATGGTGGGACGATGGTAAGCTCGCACTTCATGAGCATGCTCCTTAAGATTGGCGTTCCAGAGGACAGGCTTCTGGTTCTTGAGGGAAAGGGCGGCATAGTCGAGGACGAGTTCGAGGGGATAAGGTACGTCCGCTTCCGCGATTCCGCGAAGGGCTTCCGCAGGGGGACGGTGGTGTTCGAGAACGGGGAGGCGATTCTTGGTTTTCCTCACATAAAGCGCGTCGTCCATCTCGAGAACGGAATAAGGCGGGTCTTCAAGAACAAACCTTTCTACGTCGAGGAGAAGGTGGACGGCTACAACGTCCGCGTCGTGAAAATCGAGAATAAGGTTCTTGCCCTAACGAGGGGAGGCTTCGTCTGCCCCTTCACGACCGAGAGGATAGGTGACTTCATCAACTTCGACTTCTTTAAAGACTATCCAAACCTCGTTTTGGCGGGAGAGATGGCCGGCCCCGAGAGTCCGTACATCGTCGAGGGGCCGCCCTACGTGAAGGAGGACATTCGGTTCTTCCTCTTCGACATCCAGGAGAAGGGAACCGGGAGGAGCCTGCCGGTGGATGAGAGGTACAAACTGGCGGAAGAATACGGCATACCACAGGTGGAGCGCTTCGGCCTCTTCGACCGCTCCCGCCTGGATGACCTCTACGACCTAATCGAGAGACTCAGCCGGGAAAAGAGAGAGGGCATCGTCATGAAGACCCCGGATATGAAGAAGATAGCGAAGTACGTGACGCCCTATGCCAACATCAATGACATCAAGATAGGCTCGCACATATTCTTTGACCTTCCTCACGGTTACTTTGTGGGACGGATTAAGCGCCTTGCATTTTATCTCGCTGAAAAGCACGTCAGGGGCGAGGAGTTCGATGAGTACGCCAAAGCCCTCGGAAAGGCCCTTCTCAGGCCCTTCGTCGAGAGCATACACGAGGTCGCCCACGGCGGAAACATCGAGGAGGTCTTCACGGTGAGGGTCAAGAACATAACGACCGCCCATAAAATGGTGACCCACTTTGAGAGGCTCGGCGTGAAAATCCACATCGAGGACATCGAGGATTTGAAGAACGGCTACTGGAGAATAACCTTCAAGCGGGTCTATCCCGACGCGACGAGGGAGATGAGGGAGCTTTGGAATGGCCTGGCGTTCGTGGATTGAGTGGATTTGAATTTTCCCCTTGCAATCACTAAAGAGTTGGGATTCAAAAGGTTTAAATTAGATGATCTCGGTTATATTATCATGATTATGCAAAAATTCATCAATAGAAGGGAGGAGCTGGCCAGACTCCGTGAGGCTTTCAAGAGAAACGCCTTGGTAATCGTCTACGGGAGGCGGAGGGTTGGAAAAACCCGACTCATAGTGGAGGCCGTGAGGGATTTTCCCCACATCTACCACCTCTGCAAGGAGGAGGAAGTGAGTGAAACCCTGAAGAGCCTGAGCCTCAAGCTCTTTCAGCTTACTGGGGACGGGAGGTTTGTAAAAAGGCCTCTCTCCTCCTTTGAAGAGTTCTTTGAGGCCGTTCCGCCCGGTATCGTCGTGATCTTTGATGAGTTCCAGGTCCTGGTTAGGAACCACCCCCGCATCCTCGGGGTTCTTCAGGAATACCTCGACTTTCGGGGAGGAAACCCCGTAGTCCTCTGCGGTTCGAGCGTCTCGATGATGGAGGAGCTTACCCAGTATGGAAGTCCAACCTATGGAAGAAGGGGACTCTCCCTGAAGGTTGAACCCCTGAGCTTCTTCCACATCCATGAGTTCCTGCCGGAATATTCCCCCGAAGACCTCGTGAAGACCTACGCCGTTCTTGGCGGCATTCCGGAATATCTCCTTCGCTTCGATCCATCCCTTAACCCCGAAGAGAACATCAGACGGGAGTTCTTTGGGAGGGGCTTCCTCTACGGCGAGGCCGAGTTCCTGCTCCGCTACGAGCTTAGGGACTTGAGCACTTACAACACAATCCTTGAGGCACTGAGCTACGGTTACAGGTCTTTCGGCGAGCTGAGGAACGCGACCGGAATAGATGGCTCCAAACTGCCCCGCTATTTGAGCGTCCTCATTGAACTCGGAATCGTGAGGAAGGAAGTTCCCATAACTTTGAAGGGCAAGAGCCGCCGGAGGAACGCGAGGTACTCGATAGGCGACAACTACTTCGCTTTCTACTACTCCTTCGTCTATCCCTTCAAGGAGGAGATAGAGCTGGACCTCCTCGATGCCCCCCTGGAGAACTTCGAGAGGGACTTTAACCGCTACCTTGGCTTCGCGTTTGAGGGAATAGCAAGGCAGTTTTTAATCGAGCTGAACCGGGCTGGAGAGCTCCCGTTCAGGTTCACGAAAATTGGAAGATGGTGGCACAAAAGCGAGGAGATTGACCTCGTTGGGTTAAACGAAAGGGAAAAGAAGGCACTATTCGTTGAGGTCAAGTGGAGAGAGTTGAGCGAGAGGGAAGCGAGGGGGATTTTGAAGGACTTGGAAAGAAAAGCCGAGCTGGTGGGACTGGAGGAGTGGGAGAAGTTTTATGGGATGGTGGCAAAGGGCATCGAAGAGAAGGAAGGGCTTAGGGAAGAGGGCTACCTCGTCTTCGACCTGGGTGATTTTGAGCGGATTCGATGAATTGGGAGCAGGGAAAGCGAGAGCCAGCGACCTCTTATCCAGCGAAACCCTTTTATGTATTTTCGACTCACGATTATATTATGAAGATTCGAAAATTTGTCAATCGCAAGAGGGAGCTTGAAACCCTTGAAAGTCTCTATCGGAGAGAGGGCTTCACCCTTGTCCTTGTAACTGGAAGGAGGAGAATCGGGAAGAGCAGGCTCGTCAGGGAGTTCCTAAAGGGAAAAAATGCCATAAGTGTCCAGTTCGAGAAGAGGCTCTGGGAGTACAATCTGAACAAGCTCAACAGGGTCATAGGGGAGTATTTTGGCATTCCGGCCCCAAACTTCTCCACCTTCAGCGACGCCTTCCGCTTCATCGCCTCCCAGCCGGGTGGAAGGCTCATCGTCTTCCTCGATGAATTTTCTTACCTGCTCCGCTATTCGGAAGTTGAGGCAGAGTTCCAGAGCATAGCTGACGAAATACTCGCGGAGAGCAACGTCATGCTGATCCTCTCGGCTTCCTCGGTGGGGTTGCTCAAGAGGAGCTTCTTTGACTACTCCAGCCCGCTCTACGGGAGGAGCGACGCGGCGCTGAACCTTCAGCCGCTGAGCTTCAAGCACCTATTCGAGTGGTTTGAAGGCATCTCGCCGGAGAATGCAGTGAAGGTCTACGCCGTAACATCCGGCGTTCCCAGGTACCTTGAGCTCTTCGAGGAGAGGGACGTTGATGGGGAAATCAGGGCCAACTTCTTCGACCCCAACTCCTTCCTCTTCCGCGAGGCCAAGGAACTGCTTGAAGAGGAGTTCAGGGAGCCTGAAACATATTACACTCTGCTTGAGGCTGTAGCCAAGGGAAAGACGAGGGTGAACGAGATAGCCCAGCACGCATTCCTTGAGCCCAAGAACACCGCGAGGTACCTTAGAATCCTCGAAGACCTCGGGATACTGAAGAGGGAGCTCCCCGTTGGCAGGAAAGCCAAAAAGGGCATCTACCGCTTCAAAGACCTCTACTTCGCCTTCTGGTTCAGGTTCGTGGCTCCATACTTCGAAGAGATAGAGAGCGGCTTCCCCGAGGGCGCGCTGGAAGACTTCAACGCCGAGTTCAACAACTACCTGGGCCACGCTTTCGAAGAGATAGCAAGACAGTTTTTAATCGAGCTGAACAGGGCTGGAGAGCTCCCGTTCAGATTCACGAAAATTGGAAGATGGTGGCACAAAGGCGAGGAGATTGACCTCGTTGCTTTGAACGAGCGCGAGAGAAAGGCTTTGTTCGTTGAGGTGAAGTGGAAAGAATTAAGCGAGAGGGAAGCAAGGGCGATTTTAAAGAACTTGGAGAGGAAGGCGGAGCTTGTTGGACTGGAAGAGTGGAAGAAGTTCCATGGATTGATAGCGAAGAGGGTTGAGGAGAAGGGAGAGCTGAGGGAGGAAGGCTGGTTGGTTTGGGATTTGGCGGATTTTAACAAAGCTTATGACGTGCCCCAGAATCATGGGAAGCGTAGGTAACCTGCCCAGGTGATGGTTCACAGGAGCTCTGAGAGAGTTTCCTTGAGGTGGAGGCTGTCCCCTTTTATCATCTTCCAGACGACCCGGAGGTCGACGCCGAAGTACGCGTGGATGAGCTTATCCCTCATGCGGGCCATTTCCCCCCAGTGGAGCTGGGGATGAGCGCTCTTAAACTCGTCTGGGATGGCCTTGGCGGCCTCACCGATGACCTCAAGCGCCCGGATTACCGCGAACTGGGTCTTTCTGTCGCTCAGGAATTCCTCAAAGCTCATCCCCTCCGTGAACTCCTCTATAAGGGAGATCGTCTCAGCCATGTCGTTGAGGTAGTCCTCGTGAGTTCGCCTCATACGTAGATAACCTCCCGCCTCACGTGCTCGGCTATCTTCGGCTTTAACGCGGACTTCATGACGAGGTCAACCCTAACGCCGAGGAGGTCTTCGAGGTACTCCTCAAGGCGAATGAACTCGAGAAGGGAGGGGATTCTGTAGAAGTCCACCAGAATATCGACGTCGCTGGTCTCTCTGGCCTCACCCCTGACGTAGGAGCCGAATATACCTATCTCCCTGACCCCAAATCTCTCCTCAAGTTCGCGCTTATGTCTCCTCAGGATGTCTTCAATCTCTTCGAGGTTCTTCATGGCTAGGTAATTGGTAAGCTAAGCTAAAAAACGTTTCCAATAGACAACTTCCTCGGCTACGAGTCGTTGAGCGGTAAGGAGAAAGAAGAGCTCAGGAAGATGTGCGAGGAGGTTAAGGGGGAGAGTTCGTCCGCTTTGAGGAGCTCTTCGAGGAATGAGCATGTGCGAGGTTGTTTTACCCGTAAAGCCGCGAAGCAGTTAAGAACCTTGAACCCGCCACGGGAGAAAGCTTAAGGATATAATTTTGACACTCTCCCAGAATCCCTTTTCATACCCTTACAAGAAGATTAGGGGTGAGAAGCACACTTACAGGATCAGGGTTGGCAGTTTCAGGATACTCTACGAGGTGGATGAAAAAAAAGGCCCACAGAAAGGGAAAATCAGGAGAAGAAGAGCTCAAAAACCCCGCTGGCCTCTTCAACGGCCCTTCCTACCCTCAGCTCCATCCCAAAGGCGTTCGTAACGGTGCCTTTCTTGGCCGCCCAGAGGCCCGCCGGGAGCACCAGTACGTCACCCGGCAGCTTCCTTTCCGTCCTTCCGATGACAACGTAGGCTTCAGCCTCAGGTATTCCGGTTATCCCTGCTTTAATGAGCCCAGCCGCGTTCACGCCGCTGTGCAGAATCAGCGTTGGAACGTCCAGCGGTTCTCCCTCCTCAAGTATCGCAACGTCGTAGTTCTCATCAACGATTTCCTTGCCCTTCAGGAGTATCTTGAGCAGCGGGTACCTCTCGGGGTCCGCCCTCAGGAGAACCCTCCTGGCGTTTCTGACGTCCTCAAGCGTGGCCGTTGAGAGCCCGCCCTCGACGGTTGAGCCTATCGGGATGCCCTTCTTCTCCGCAAAGGCCTTGAAGAAGGCTATCTCCTCGTTGGTCAGTTCAGGAGTAAGGATTAACGCGTACTCCCTCCCGGCCATGAACTTCCTGGCCTCATCCCAGCTCACCGGTTCGCCGTTAAGGAGCGGTTGAGTTAGGTCTTCGGCCCACGGCCTGGCAAAGCGGCAGAGGTCGCAGAGGTGCCTGTTCCAGCTCCCCTCGAAGCTCGAAGCCCTCACGAGCATGCCGTCGTAAACCTCGATGTTCATCTCGCAGGCAAAGGAACAGCCGTTGCAGACCGTCTTTACAGGCCTCGTCTTCCAGGGCCCGGGCTTGACGAAGGGGAGCTTCTCCGTTATTGCCCCAACGGGACAGAGGTCTATTGTTTCGCCGATGAACAGGCCGTCCGTATCTCCCAGCGTCTCCCCGAGGGGTGGTGAAATCCTCGTCTTGAATCCGCGGAAGAGGTAGTCGAGGACTCCCTCTCCAGCGACCTCGTGGGTGAAGTTGACGCACTGGCCGCAGAGGACGCACTTGTTGTTGTCGAGGGTGATGAACGGGTGGCTCTCGTCTATCTCGAACCTGTTCTGCTCGCCCTCGAAGGCGTACTGCTCGGCACCGTAAAGCGTCGCGTACTCCCTCAGCTTGCACCTGAAGACCTCCATACAGCCGCAGCTCATGCACCGCTTGGCCTCTTCAAGAACCTGCTCCTCGGTTAAGGCCGGCTCGACCTCCTCGAAGGTTCTCTTCCTCCTTTCCGGGTCGAGGAGCTTAACCTTAGCCCTCGGCTTCCTCTCAACGGCCTCGTAGTCCTTCTCGGTAACATTCTTCCAGTGGTTGTAGGGCCTGAGGTCGAAGAGGACGCGGTAAAGGTCATCATCGCTTAAGACTTCCTCGATGTGCTTCTCCGGCTCGGTGAGCACTTCTCTGGCCTTCTCCAGCTTGCCCTTAAGATACAGGTCTATCATTATCGCGGCCCTTCTTCCCGTTGCTATGCTCTCGATGACCGTTGAGGGCCCGAGGACGAGGTCTCCGCCGGCGAAAACTCCGGGAACGCTCGTCTGGAGCGTCACCTCATCAACGAGAGCCTTACCGCGCCTCGCCTCGATGCCGAGGCCCTTGAGGAACTCCTCGTCGCAGTACTGGCCTATGGCGAGGATGACGTTGTCGGCCCTGACGCGGAACTCCGAACCTTCTATAGGTATCGGCCTCCTCCTTCCGCTTGAATCCGGCTCACCGAGGCGCATCTTTACGAGCTCCACCTCCTCGACCTTCCCGTCGCCGAGAATCTTCACCGGGTTCGTCAGGAACATGAACTCCACGCCTTCCTCCACCGCTTCTTCCACTTCTCTCTCGTTGGCGGGCATCTCGGCCTTCGAGCGGCGGTAGACCACGGTAACCTTCGCACCGAGCCTCAAAGCTGTCCTTGCGACGTCCATGGCAGTATTTCCGCCGCCAACGACTATGACGCGCTCCCCAAGCTCGACCTTTTCACCGGTGTTGACCTTCCTGAGGAACTCTATGCCGTGCATCACCCCATCAAGCTCCTCGCCCGAGATACCCATCCTCCTGCTCCTCCACGCTCCAACGCCGAGGAAGACCGCGTCATATTCTTCACGGAGCTCCTCAAGGGTTACGTCCCTTCCGAGGGCGGTGTTGGTCTTCACCTCGATCCCCGTGTTGATCACGGTCGCTATGTCCTTATCGAGGACGTCCCTCGGGAGCCTGTAGGGGGGTATTCCATAGCGCATCATACCGCCGAGTTCCGGCATGGCCTCGATTATCGTAACCTCGTGCCCCATAGTCCTGAGGTAGTAGGCGCACGCCAGTCCGGCCGGCCCGCCGCCGACGACAGCCACTCTCTTCCCGGTCGAGGGCGGGATCTCCGGCATCCACGGGCCGTGCTCGAGGTCGTAGTCGGCCGCGTACCTCTTCAGCTGCCTTATCGCCAGGGGCTCCTCGACTAGGTTCCTCCGGCAGGCGTCCTCACAGAAGGCCGGGCATACCCGTCCAAGAACCGCCGGGAGAATGTACTTCTCCTTCATCAGCTTGACCGCCTCGTGGTACTTCCCCATCGCTATGAGGGCCAGATACCCCTGAACGTCGCTGTGGGCGGGACAGCCGTCCTGACATGGGCCGATGCAGTCGCCGTAGTGGTCGGAGAGAATGAGCTCCAGCGCGGTCTTTCTCATCGAAACGACTTCGTCGCTGAGGGTCTCTAACTCAAGCCCCTCCATCGGCTTGAGGGTGCACGAGGTGGTGACGCCCCTCCTGGTGGAGACGAGGCACAGGCGACAGGAGCCGTAGGGGTCAAGCTCGTTCGTGTAGCAGAAGCCGGGGACGTGCTCCTCAATCTCACGGAGAAAGTCTATGAGCGGCTTCCCCTCCGGGGCGTCGAACTCCTTACCGTTGACTATAATTTTGACCATCTCACTCACCCCCCGCATCGACTATCTCTATGGCGTTGAAACGGCACACCTCGTAGCAGGTTCCGCACTTGATGCACTCCTCCTGGTTGATTACGTGGGGCTTGAGCCTCTCGCCGCTGATGGCTTTGACCGGGCAGAAGATGGCGCAGGCTGTGCAGCCGGTGCATTTATCCGTGATTATGACGTACCTTATGAGAGGCTTGCAGACCTTGGCGGGGCATTTTCCTTCGATGTGCGCTAAGTATTCGTCCTTGAAGTAGCGGATGGTCGTTAGGACGGGGTTCGGGGCGGTCTGTCCGAGGCCGCAGAGCGAGCCGGCTTTGACCTGGTAGGCGAGCCTTTCGAGCTTCTCAAGGTCTTCCTCCGTTGCTTCGCCCTTCGTGAACTTGTCCAGAATCTCCCACATTCTCTTAGTCCCCAGCCGGCAGAAGGTGCACTTTCCGCACGATTCTTTGACCGTGAAGTCGAGGAAGAACTTCGCCACATCTACCATACAGGTGTCCTCGTCCATGACGACCATTCCGCCGCTCCCCATTATGGCGCCGGTGGCGTTCACGCTCTCGTAGTCAACGGGCGTGTCGAACAGGTACTCGGGAATACACCCGCCAGACGGACCGCCGAGCTGCACCGCCTTAATCCTCTTGCCGGTCTTCGTACCTCCTCCTATCTCGTAGAGTATCTCCCTCAGCGTCATCCCCATAGGCACTTCAACATTCCCGCCGTGCTTTATCTTGCCGGAGAGGGCGAAGACCTTGGTGCCCTTGCTCTTCTCCGTCCCGATCGATGCGTAGGCCTCCCACCCGTGCTTGATTATCCAGGGCACGTTCGCCCAGGTCTCAACGTTGTTGATGTTGGTGGGCTTTCCCCAGAGGCCCTTTTGAGCGGGATACGGCGGCCTCGGCCTCGGCATTCCGCGCTTGCCCTCTATCGAGGCTATCAGCGCCGTCTCCTCGCCGCAGACGAACGCTCCGGCACCTTCCTTGATGACGATGTCGAAGGAGAACTCGCTTCCGAGGATGTTCTCACCGAGGAAGCCCCTCTCGCGCGCCTGCTTCAGGGCTATCTTAAGGCGCCTTATTGCCAGCGGGTACTCGGCGCGGACGTAGATAAAGCCCTTGGTTGCTCCAATCGCGTAGGCGCCGATTATCATGCCCTCTATGACGCGGTGTGGGTCGCCCTCAAGGACGTTCCTGTCCATGAAGGCCCCGGGGTCGCCCTCGTCGGCGTTGCAGATTATGTACTTCTCGTCGCCTTTCGCCTGCCTTGCAAACTTCCACTTCAGCCCCGTGGGGAATCCGGCACCGCCCCTTCCGCGAAGCCCAGACTTCATTACGACGTCTATTATCTCCTCGGGCTCCATCTGAAGGGCCTTCCTGAGGGCCTCGTAGCCGCCAGCTTGGATGTACTCGTCTATGTTCTCCGGGTCGATGTAGCCCGAGTTCTCCAGCACTATCTTCCTCTGCTTGGCGAAGTAGCCGTCCACGTCCCAGGTCTTTCTCTCGCCGTTCTCCCACCAGTCGCGCTTGACTACCCACTCCCCGACAGGCTTTCCGTTGATGACGTGCTCCTCTATAATCCTGGGAACCCTCTTGGGGTCAACGTGGCCGTAGGTGATTATCTCCCCATCGGTGATGATGTCAACGAGGGGCTCGCGGTAGCACATACCGACGCAGCCAACTATCTTGAGCTTGATGTCAAGGCCTCTTTTCTCAAGCTCGGCCTTTATGGCCTCGTAGGTCTCCCTCGCGCCGGCGGCAATGCCGCAGGAGTTCATGCCGACCGCTATGGCCTTGATTTCAGACATCGAGCTTCCCCTCCTTAAGTTGCTTCATCAGCTTTCTCACCTTGTCGGGCGTGAGCTTGCCGAAGACCTTGTCGTTTATCATTATGACCGGGGCCAAACTGCAGCATCCGAGGCACGCTACGCGCTCCAGCGTCACGAGGCCGTCCTCGGTTGTCTGCCCCTCTTCAATTCCAAGCTCCTCGGTTATGGCCTGGGATATGTTCACGGCGCCGTTTACGTGGCAGGCCGTCCCGTGGCAGATTTTGACGACGTACTTCCCGAGGGGCTCGAAGCGGAACTGGGCGTAGAAGGTCGCCACGCCGTAGACCCTGCTGAGAGGGACACCGAGGTAGTTCGCTATCTCCTCAAGCGCCTCCCTGGGGAGGTAGCCAAACTTTTCCTGAGTCCGCTGGAGAAGGGGAATCAGCGAGCTCGGTTCCGGAGGGTAAGAGCGGATATAACCGAGGGAGGATTCCATTTTGCATCACCGCAAGGATTTTTCGGAAAAACTTCGACTTTAATGTTTATAAGCGTGCACTAAAGTACAAGTTAGTAACATTTGGTTGGTAACCGTTTGTTTGAAAAATTCTTAAATCAATCCTTTACAAACTTAAAATCGTAAGCCCGTTCGAGGCGGTGATGCCCTTGAGATACATAAAATTGCCTTCCGAAAACTTTGAGAAGTTCTTCAAGTCACTCGAAGCCTGGGGCACTGTCTATGCTCCAGTAAAGAAGGGGAGCATCTACTCTTTCCAGGAGGTGCATGACCCGGCGGAGATAGCGCTGGACTACAACAGGACCATGCTTCCGCCGAAGAAGTTCTTCTTCAGGCCCAGAGAGGCTATCCTCAGGCTGAAAAACGGCCGCTGGGAAGAGGAGATAGAGGCAGAACCGATGGTCCTCTTCGGACTCCATTCCTGCGATATCCACGGTCTCAAGATACTCGACAAGGTGTACCTCGATGAGCCCGCCGACCCGTACTACAAGAGCAGGAGGGAAAAGACCCTGATAATAGGGATAAGCTGCATGCCCGACGAGTACTGCTTCTGCAAGAGCCTCGGCACGCACTTCGCAATGGACGGCTTCGACCTGTTCCTGCACGAACTGCCGGACGGATGGCTTGTGAGGATAGGCAGCGTCCGCGGTCATGAGATAGTGTGGGAGGACGGCGAGCTGTTTGAAGAGGTGACCGATGAGGATCTGGCCAACTTCAAAGAGTTCGAGGAGAAGCGCGCGAAATCTTTCCAGAAGGAGCTCCCGCAGGAAGGTCTCGCAGACATGCTCGATCTGGCGTACAACAGCCCGGTATGGAAGAAGTACGCAGAGATATGCCTCGCATGCGGCAACTGCAACATGGTGTGCCCGACGTGCCGCTGCTACGAGGTCTGCGACCGCTGGATGGACGCGTACAAAGCGGTCCGGGAGAGGCGCTACGACTCGTGCTTCATGGAGAACCACGGACTCGTTGCAGGGGGCCACAACTTCAGGCCCACACGTCTTGACCGCTTCAGGCACCGCTATTACTGCAAGAGCTACTTCGACCCCTCGGCCGGCTACAACTGCGTTGGGTGTGGGAGATGCGACGAGTTCTGTCCAGCCAAGATAGAGCACGTTAAGGTTCTTGAGGAGGTTAGGGGGTCTCTGAAATGAGCGAGAACCCGTATGTGGCCTATAACGCCAGGATTCTCGAAGTGAAGGACTTGACATCAAGGGAAAAGCTCTTCACGCTACGCTTCCTCGATCCCGAGGTCGAGGCCAACTTCAACTTCAAGCCAGGGCAGTTCGTCATCGTTGACATACGCGGCTTCGGCGAGTTCCCGATAAGCATATGCTCCTCCCCGACGAGGAGGGGCTACCTCCAGCTCTGCATCAGGAAAGTCGGCAGGATGACCAAGTTCATACACAAGATGAAGGAGGGCGATATAATAGGAATCCGCGGGCCCTACGGAAACGGCTTCCCTATGGAGAAGATGGAAGGGGCAAACCTGATCCTCGTCGCCGGCGGCCTTGGAATGGCACCCCTCCGTTCGGTGCTCTGGTACGCCATCGACACCGGCAAATACGAGAACGTCTGGCTGCTCTACGGAACCAAAGCCTACGAGGACATACTCTTCCGCGACGAGATAATACACCTCCTGAAGCACGGTGAGGCCATGAACTGCTCGGTCAAGCTCGCCTACGAGGTCGAAAGCCCGTCGTGCATCTATCTGGAGAGGGGCTTCTCGGACAGGGTGTGCAAGGGTGTCGTCACCGACCTGTTCAGGGGGGAGGAGTTCGACGTGAACAACACCTACGCCCTCATCTGCGGCCCGCCGGTCATGTACAAGTTCGTCATAAGGGAGCTCCTCGACAGAAAGCTCTCTCCGGGCAGGATATACATGACCCTCGAAAGGAGAATGCGCTGCGGAATCGGCAAGTGCGGCCACTGCATCGTCGGAACGAGCACGTCCATCAAGTACGTCTGCAGGGACGGTCCGGTCTTCACGTACTGGGACGCTCTCTCCACAAGGGGGTTGATATAATGGACAAGCTCAAGTTGGGGGTTTTCGAACTTACCGACTGCGGCGGATGTGCCCTCAACATTCTCTTCCTCTATGAAAAGCTCTTCGACCTCCTCGAATTCTACGAGATAACCGAGTTCCACATGGCGACCAGCCTGAGCGAGGAGAACCACTACGACGTTGCACTCGTAACCGGCACGGTTTCGAGCCACCGCGACCTGAACCTCCTCAAGGAGGCGAGAAACCACTCCGAATACCTCATAGCCCTCGGAACCTGCGCAACCCACGGGTCCGTTCAGGGGAGCGTTGAACTCCCCATAAGGGAGAAGCTGAAGGCCGTTTACGGGGACAGTGGGAATCCGATGCGCGCCCTCGACTCCAAGCCGGTCGTCGAATACGTCGCCGTTGATTTCGCCCTTCCGGGATGCCCGTACGATAAGGAGGAAGTCTACCAGGTGCTCATCGACATTGCCAAGGGCATCGAGCCCGTTAGAAAGGACTACCCAGTCTGCCTTGAGTGCAAGCTCAACGAGTACGAGTGCGTGCTGGTAAAGAAAGGCCTTCCGTGCCTCGGCCCGATAACCTACGGAGGCTGCAAGGCTGTCTGCGTGCGCTCGGGTCTCGGATGCATAGGCTGCCGCGGTCCGCTTCCGGGGGAGGTGAACCCGGCCAGCGAGTACGAGATTCTCAAGAGCCTCGGCTACGATGACGAGTACATCGTGAGGAAGTTCAAGACCTTCGCGAGGTGGGAGCCATGATAATCGAGATGAGGGAATTCACGCGCGTTGAGGGCAACGGCAAAGCCGAGATAGTCATCGAGGACGGTGAGGTAAAGGACGTCAGGCTCCAGATAGTTGAGGGGCCGCGCTTCTTCGAACTCCTGACCCTGGGAAGACACTACTACGATGTTCCTGATCTTGAGGCGAGGATATGCGCCATCTGCTACCTCTCCCACAGCGTTGCCTCAGTCCTTGGAATCGAGAGGGCCTTCGGAGTTGAAGTTCCGGAGGAGATAACGCTCCTCAGGGAGCTCGGCCTGATAGGGGAGTTCCTTGAGAGCCACGCGCTTCACCTCTACCTCCTAGTTGCGCCGGACGTCTTCGGCTATCCCGACGCCATAAGGATGGCGACGAAGCACGGCGAACTCGTGAAGGAGGGACTGGCACTCAAGGCCTTTGGGAACAGGCTCAGAGTCATCATAGGCGGAAGGGAGATACACGGCATAAACGTCAAGCCCGGTGGCTTTGGAAGGTATCCGACCGTTGATGAGCTGGAGGAGATAGAGAGGGAAAGCGAAGCCCTTCTCCGGCTGGCCAGGCGGGCCGTGAGGCTCTTCGCACAGTTAGACCCCTACGGAGAGAGGGCAAAGCACTTCGTTGCCACCGACGGCTACCTGTGGGGCGAGAAGCTGATATCCGACGAGGAAGGCACCTTCCACTACACCGAGAGGATAGAGGAGCGATCCCTCGTCTACAGCTTCGCCAAGCAGAGCAGGTACAGAGGCGAGGCCTTCTTTGTCGGAGCGCTTCCGAGGCTGCTCCTTAAGTCGGAGATGCTCACCCCCACGGCAAAGAGGCTCTTTGAGGAGCACCGGGAGAAACTGGAGACAGGCTACGTCAGCTACAACAACCTGGCCCAGGCGATAGAGCTGGTCTACTCCCTCGAAAAGGCCAACGAGATAGCGAGGACTCTGCTCGATAGGGGCATCGATGGAGAGAACGTCCCCGTTGAGCCCAGGGAAGGCGAGGGAATCGGCTACGTGGAAGCGCCGAGGGGGCTCCTCATACACCACTACCGCACCGATTCCGAGGGCAAGATAGCCTACTCCAACATAATAACACCGACCGCGCTGAACCACGCCATGATAGAGGCCAGCCTCCTGAAGGAGGCCAGAGAACTCTACGGCGAAGTTGACGAGGGCAGGATGATAGGGCGCCTTGAGGAGACGGTGAGGGCGTTCGATCCGTGCATATCCTGCTCGGTGCACATTGTCAAACTGTAAACTTTTCTTTTCTGTTATTTTAACATATCTCCGATTATTCAGAAGGTTCTCCGGGGGCGCAAACAAAAGGCATATATTGCAGCGTATATAACCACATTATATGGTGGGATATCCTATGGACAGCATCAACGACTTGCTAAGGGCAATAGATGCCGTGAAGCCGGGAGAAACCGTTCTGGTGGAGTACCACCCATCCTACGTCCCGGAGTTCGCGACGCTGGCCCTGCTGATGTACGCCAGGAGGAAGGGCCTGCCGGTGGTGATAGACGACAACTTCGACGCCCTCCACGTTATACAGAGGCACCTAGCCCTGTGGGGGATTCACGAGGACTTCAGCGACGTTTTTGTCATCAAGTCCGACGGCCACGTGGATGTGGGCAACATCGTTGCCAGGATAAATTTCAGCGAATCGCCCGATGTCTACGTCAAGAAGTACGAGGACATTGGGAAGAAGCTGCTTTCAAGCATAGGGCCCTCCGTGAACATAGTCCTGGGGTTTGAGAAAATATTCGCCTTCATCCACAGCATCAGGGAGTTCTACCTCGTCATGACCCGGATCCAGAGGTTCCTCGGAAATCCAAGGAGGGCGTTTTACCTGGTGAACAAGAAGACGGCGGAGGGACTGGAGTTCAACCCCCTGCCGGAGATGGAGCGCATAGCCAGTACGGTGGTCGAGATCATCCCTTCCCCCGCATCTGGCAGGATAGTCTTCAAGAAGGCCCCATTGTTCGAACTCATCGGGAGCGAGCTTGAGGTTCCAATCGGGGTGATAGCAAATGCAGCCGGTGGCAAAGGAGACAGCGTTTAGGTTCATAGAGGGGGCACCCTTCGGGGACGTAATCCTTATGGAGGACGAGTCACCGTACGGAGCGGCCCTTGCCACGTACGTCCTTGTAAAGTACGCCAGGGAAAGGGGACTGCCGGTCTACATTGACGACGTGCTGGACTCCCTAGCACTCGTTAGGAAGCACCTGGAATTTCTCGGCATCCACGAGGACTTCTCCGACGTCGAGGTCATCAAGACGGGGGGAATGGAGACCGTGGGAAAAGTCATGGGCAGAATCCACCTGGAGGCCGAGCCCATCGTTTACATCACCCGGCACAGAGAAGTTACCAGGAGGATACTGGCATCCGGAAAACATCTAAACATATTCCTGGGTCTGGAGCGGCTGTTTGCATTCCTTGAGACCCGCAGGGAGTTCTACCTGTTCATAGCATACCTCAGGGAGTTCATCGGGAACACCAACAGGAAGTCATTCTACATAGTCAACAGGCCGGTGATCTCAACGCTGAGGTTCAATCCTCTCCCCGAACTCGAAGAGATCGCCAGCACCGTAGTTGAAATAAAGAGTAAAAAGGGAACCCACGTCGTCATCCCCCAGAAGGCCCTGTTTACCGGCATTATTGGCAAGGAGTTCCCGGGGATACCCGAAGAGATAGCCAAATGGTGACGTGTCTGATGGTTTGAAGGGGGCAGAAGGCCAGCCAGCGCTGCAACAGCGCCTGAAATCCTCTTTTTATCTCCTGTATGCCCGCAAAATGTTTATATCCTCTTAAAATAAACTTTAAAGGGTGAGAACTATGAACTGGGAAAAAGCCACCGAGATCGCTGACTCCCTGCTCCCCGGCGAAACAGTTCTCGTGAAATATACTACATCCTACATCCC
Source organism: Thermococcus coalescens (assembly GCF_055392585.1). Lineage (NCBI taxonomy): Archaea > Methanobacteriati > Methanobacteriota > Thermococci > Thermococcales > Thermococcaceae > Thermococcus > Thermococcus coalescens. The sequence goes on along the minus strand of NZ_AP043764.1, from coordinate 1,711,525 downwards.
CGAATTCCTGCTGAAGTTCTTCGTGGAATACTCCGAAAGAAAGGGAATCCCCCTACTCATAGATGACAATTTTGATACCCTCCACTCAATCGCGATCCGTGCAAAGATGATGAACCTCCCCCTGAAGCTGGACGACGTGTACGTCATAAAAACCGGCGGAAAACTGGACGTCGGAAACGTTGTGGCAAAGGTCCAATTCCACCCAGACCCGAGGGTCTACCTCAAGAACTACGAGGAGGCCATACAGGAGGCACTGAAGGAAATCCCAACCCCCGTGATAAACCTCGCAATCGGGGTGGAGAACCTGTTTCTCATAATAAGAACACCCCTCGACGCGTACCGGCTGATACTGGCGATGCAGAAGTTCATGGGCAACAGGAACAGGAAGGCATTTTACATAGTCAACGAGACCGTAATGGAGAACCTTCCGATAAAGGTTCTCCAGGAGTTCGAGAGGATAGCCACCACCGTCATAAGGCTCACGCCGTACCATACCGGCGCGACCCTGCGGGTCATCAAAAGCATTAATCCAAATCTCATAGGAAGGGAGGAGAAAATAGACGTCGAGGGGTGGATGTAATGGAGGCGTTTAAAAAGCCCGTTCTGGTCACCAAGAAGGATCTAGACGCCATGGTAGAACAGATCTGGCCGGGAGGCACTACAATAATTGAAAACCGCGGTGCCCTGGGCGCCGAGTTTGTCCTCCATGCGTTCATCCAGTACTCAAAAAGAAAGCGCATACCCCTCATAGTGGAAGACATCTTCGACACGCTCCCCATCTACGTACGGCACCTCAGGCTGATGGGCGTCCGGATGGATGATAGGGACATCACGGTGATCAAGGTTGGTGGGGCGCAGGAAGCGGGAAACGTCATAGCCAGGATTAGGTTCGAGAACGACCCCCACGTGTACCAGAGGAAGATCGATCAGGAGCTTCAGAAGGTAGTAGGCGATGGTGTTTACATACACCTTGTTCTCGGGCTGGAGAGGCTGCTGTTCCTCCAGGGCGACGTTCGCAGCACATACACCCTTCTGGGACTCATAAAGCAGAAACTCGGTGACAAACGCAGAATAAACGTCTACCTGGTAGAGGCACCCATAATGGAAACACTGGACTTCAACCCCCTGCCAATGCTGGAGGACATAGCGACCTCCGCAACAGAGCTCACCAGCGAGGGGGAGCTCATAAGGATGAAGTTCAGGAAGTCGGTGTTCACGCTGCTCATGCACAAGGAATACGTCCTCATATCCCCCAGGGAGACACTGGGGTGGTGGAGTTGAGCCTGCTCGGCAGGCTGTTCAAAGGGGGCAAAAAAGAAGAGTCAAAAATACGGCCGGCCCCCGGAAAGCCTGTGGGAAAATTCAGGGTGGAGAGCGTTCTCAGAGTCTTCACCAGGCAGGTTCTTATCGGAGAAGTAACAGAAGGCGTCGTTTATCCAGGTTGCAAGCTCAAGGGAGATGGCATCGGGAAGGTCGTGAAGATTGAGATGAACAGAAGGCAGGTGAACCTCGCCGAAAGCGGCAATAAAGTGGCCATAATGCTGGAAAATGAAATGCCCGTTGGAGAGAGGACGAACTGGAGATATACCCATGACAACGCGGCAGACCCACGCCCATAACAACCTTTAATTTCTCAGGCATTGACTCATATGAGGGGAAGACCATGGGCATCTTAGAGGGGTTCAGAAAAAAGAAGGATGAGCCAGAGATCGTCTCAAGGCACCCTGTCGGCAGATTTAAAGTTGTCGGGATTACGTACGTACTTGGAAAGCAGGTCTTGGGCGGAGTCGTGATGGAGGGGGTGATATACCCCGGCTACAAGCTCAAGGGGGGCGGAGTGGCCCTGGTGAGGGAGATCCACATCAGGAACAGGAAAGTGGATTTCGCCGTGGATCACGATGAGGCGGCCCTGGTTCTTGAGGGAAGGCTGAAGGTCAAAGAGGGCGAGGTCATAGAAGTTTACCAGTCGTGAGGTGATGGCAATGATAATCTGGGACGACCACTTCCACGTTGATCCGTTTAAGGGACTTTTCCTTGAGGCTGTCAAGCAGTTCCACAGGGCGGGAGGAACTCACCTCGTCGTCGTCTACAAGACGGCCCACGACTACGGCTTCCCCGGAATGGGCGCGGAGGACTTCATCAAGGCGATGGACTTCCACATTGAGCTTGTTGAGAAGATAAACAAGGAGACGCCCGTCAAAGCCTACGCCGTCGTCGGTGTTCATCCCGCCGAGTTCGTCTATCTGGCAGAACAAAAGGGCCTTGAATACGCCAAAAAAGAGGTTATGAAGGCCCTCGAATACGCCCAGAGGCTCTGCCTTGAGGGGAAGGCCATGGGCATCGGTGAAATCGGCAGGCCTCACTATCCGGTTCCCGAGGAAATCTGGAATGCCAGCATCGAGCTGATGAAGTACGGGATGAGCCTGGCAAAGGAAGCCGACTGCGCGGTTCAGCTCCACACCGAGAGCTTCGACGAAGCTAAATTCAGAGAGCTGGGCGACATAGTTAAGGAGGTCGGGATAAAGCCGTACAAGGTCGTCAAGCACTTCTCACCGCCGTTGGTGAAGGTGGCCGAAGAGGTCGGCGTCTTCCCGAGCATAATAGCGAGCAGGAAGAACATAAAAGCTGCCATAGAGCAGGGAAACCGCTTCATGATGGAGACGGACTACATAGACGATAAAAGGAGACCCGGAGCTGTTTTGGGGCCGAAGACTGTTCCAAAGAGGACGAAGGCCTTCCTCCAGAACGGCATCTTCACAGAGGAGGATGTCTACAGGATTCACGTTGAGAACCCGAGGAAGGTTTACGGGGTTGAGATAGAGGAGTGAGGCAGGGTATCCCAGCAAAAGGGACTTACACAATAGAGGGCATGAAACGTTATATAAGCGAACCGCAAAGTAGTAAGGGTGCGGTAAATGGTGATGATGCATAAGGTTAAAGCAAAAAAGATCGTCCCAGGCAGGTTCGGCAGGAAGAAAACAATCGAAGTAGATTTGTACGCACCGTCAACATACACACATATATCGGAGATGGCAGGGCACGCAGCAGGCGTTTCAGATGGCGAGGCTGCCTACGCCACACACACATGTCCATTACGGAGATGGGGGAGAGTACATTCTTTTCGCAAAAAAGAGGGGCTACGACAAATTTGCATATGATGCGCTAATTGGCATACTTGGAGGCATAGCAAGCTGGAAGTACGGCGTGGGCCACATAGATGATAAATATCGGCAAATACTTGTGAGAAGGGGGCAAAAAGACGGGGATGCATACTACTTTCCAAGGTCTGTAAAAAAATACGCAGTGACTTCTTTCCAGATTCTATAGCAACAGTTGTTCAGTTGCCCAGCTTTGACGAATTTATAGAGAGGCACGGAGACTACCTGAAACTGATGCTGCTTCAGGAGATCCTCTCAAAGTCGCCGAAGAGATTGTCAAAGGATGAGGAAAAGAAAATAGAGAAAACGATAGATATTGCGATAGATGCTGCAAAGAAGCTGGCAGAAACGTATGGAGATCCTGAAAAGCTCGTCCACGTTGGCCTGCTGAAAATAAGCCATGCAAAAGATGCGCTTAACGTTCTAGAATTTCTTAATCCCGAAAAACACCCGTTGGATGTGATCGGCGAGCACATAATTGAGCTCAAGAAAATGCATCCCGAAGTAGTGAAACCAGAAAAAGTATATGGACAAGAATGGTACGAGCTCCTCAAGAAGAGAGGGATCGATCCGAAGACGCTGGAGCCAGCAGAGGTAAGGCGGAAGTTTAAGAAAGTCCAGAAGGAGGCGGAGGAGCTCAGGACGAAGAGGCAGGAAGAGTTACGCCGAGAGGCCGCAAAGCTCCTCGGCGTTATCCAGGGTCTCAAAATGGCAAACGCCGGCGAGGAGGCATTGAGGGAGCTTGAGGAAAGGCTCCGGGAGGACATCAGAGGGCTTGACCGAGAAAACCTTGAGCTGGCCGGCCTCTACGCCCTCGTCATTGCCCACCTCCGCGATAACGACCTCGAAGGAGCTGAAAGGTTTCTCTTGGAGGTTACAGAGGGCTAAACTGTGTAGTCTGGGGATAGACCAACTTCCCCTCTGCCAGAACCGTCTTTATAAAGCTGTCATTTCTCCTTTTGAACTCCTCCGGCTTGATGACGATGGGACTTATCAGCTCGCCATGTTTGAGGAGGATGGCCGTTACAACCTCCATGAGCTCATCAAAATCCACCTCACCCACAATGAGCACATCTATGTCGCTCTCTTCGTCGTAGTCACCCCTCGCGTATGAGCCGAAGAGGATAACCTCCTCTATTGAATCACCAAAGCGCTCTTTTATGGCCTTCATGAACTCGTTAAGAGCCTGGGCCTTACTCCCCATTTCCAACCTCCTCCAGGGCCCTCTTAATCCGCTCAAGAAACCTCTCAGCGTTCTCAACAATGGCCTCTGCTTCCTCTTCAGTCGGTTCATAGTAGACATCATAATCCGCCCTGGAACGGAGGGAAAAAGCGGAGGTCAGGTACTTGGCATAAATCCTCTCAAGGAATCCTTCATCCACAAAATGAAGCCCAAACAGCCTGATCACACCGGAGTGCTTCTTGGGGTTCAATCCCTTTATCAGAAGAAGGCCCTTTGCCGCGTGGAACATCGAATAATAGGCTCGACTAATCGCGTCCCTGAGCTTTCCATTCTGGAGAAGGAGTTTAGCCGAGGACAGCTCCTCCTCTGCGAGTTCAATGTGTCTGGCGACTTCTTCTGGAACAGCCATGCTCACACCCGGTACAGTTTCATCCTCCGCATATTTAACCCTTTTCCCCGTATAACAGGAGGAGATGCTCGAAAAGCTCGCCAAAAAGCTCGGAGAGTCAATGGCAAAGGGACTGAAGGGAGCGAAGGACTAAACCCTCATCACCCAGTATTTCTCCTTCCTCATGCCCCTTTTCCTCAACTCTTCAAAGTACCTCTTGGCCGTGCTGTAGAAGCCGTTGTCGTGAAGCAAGATGCCCTCCTTCATGGCATCGAGGGCAGATGGAGAGAGATTTTCAAGTGCCCTGAGAAACTCCGACGGAGTGTAGGCGAGTATATCAACGGGCAGGAAATCTTCATTGAGCTTGTAGAGCGATTTTGTGCGGCGAAGGAAGTTTCCACTCAGCTTCTTGGAGATCACTATCAGGTCGTAGTCGCTTGCCCTGTTGTAGTCCCCTCTGGCTCTGGAACCGAAGAGAATGACCGTAACGTCTCCATTGAAGTAGTCAACTATTCTCTCCACAAACCTCTCAATCTCCGGCGAGATTCCTTGCCGTCCTCTTAACGAAGTTGATGACCTCTTCGGCATAATCAATCATCTCCATCGCGATGTCCTCCGAGTAGTACTCGAAGGGGGAACCCTCTGGATAGGCATCGGGGTATCTTGGAGCTATGTAGTTCCTGTCGAGCTCCATCGCCCTGTGGAACAGCTCCCTCGGAACCTCAAGGCCCTCATCGCGCAGGTTTCTGAGCAGGCGCGTTATGGAATGACCGATGGGTGCAAACCCCATGCCACGAAGGAGAGCCTTAACCGCCAGCTCCGCCGCCTGCTGGGCCTTAAAGCTCGCCCACTCATAGTCTCCCCCCTCAAGATCCCTGAGGGCGGAGCGGAGGGTCTTTTCGGCCTGCCTCATCCACCTCTCGTACTCGCTCCACTTGAACATGGGCACCATCAAAGGTTGGTAGAGGCCCTATTTAACCCTTCCCCCGGTATTATACCCTCCGGGAGGAGGGAAATGAGCATTGACTCTTTCTATGTGGCTTTTGGATATTTTATGGGAATAACCTACGCTGTATTATTCGTGTTTATTGGACTTTGGGATGTTCAGAGAAAGAAGAATACTCTCTTAGGAGAAAGCCTCGAAGACTCAAAAGAGCTTTACAAAGCCTATTTAGGCATATGGGCGTTGGGTTTCCTCTTTAATCCTCTAGCATACTACCTCTCCAAGAGCATCTATCTGGCCATGCTCGATGGCATCTCGGCGTTTACAATGTTGGTACTCGGAATTATAGCTTACAGGAGATACAGATTCTTCAAGACCCAAAAACTCCTCCAAGAGGCAATCGCCAAGGGCGTCGAAATCGGAATGAAGAAGGCAAAAGAAACCTAAGGCTCACCCGCTTCCCCCAGTATCTTTTCATAAAGCCCATCGCTCAGCCAGAAGCCCGTAGCCTTTAGTTTCTCCAGCTCGTCTCTGAGGCTGGCTATCTTACCAGTGAACTTAGCTTTGAGGAGAAGACCGATGGTTCCGGCAATCCTGAGACCGAGAGCCCTCGCGATCTCTCTTCCGTCGTAGTCGTCCATCAAAATAAGCTCGGCGTTCTTTTCCAAAGCTAAGACTATTGCCTCGCTCTCACCCCCGTCCAGCTCAATCATCAGAGAACGCTTCAGCCTTTCATCCGTTATTTTCTCCACCTTAATCCACTCGGCGTTTTTAATTGCCCGGGCGTCTTCGCTATCGCTACCTTCAATTACGCATTCTCGATAAACTGCCTCAGGAATTAAGACCTCGCCGAAGAACTCCCTGAGAAGCTCGAGCCTTCCTATTTTAGCGAGGTGAATGAGGGAAGTTGAATTACTCACCACGGGAAAAGGCTACATCCTCCGCCAGTTCCCTCTCCGTGTAGTGTCTCGGAACCTTTCTCTTGACGAGCTCTTCAAGGAACTCCCTTTTGGTTATTCCTGCAAGCTTCGCCGCCTTTCCAAGAGGGAGGATACCTCGCTGGTATAGGATAACCGCAAGGTCAAGCCTGAGCTCCCTCTCAACCTCATCCCTGGGGAGCCTCATGGCAGTGATAACATCCTCTGGAATAACTATCTCCACTACTCTCACCGACTTAAGGTTGGAGCCGGGGATATTTAACCCCTTCGTTAAACCTCAGTCCTTCTCACGACCCGTACAATCCCCGGCCCTCCAACCTCCCCCTCAACCTCAAACACCTTCCCGAGGAACCGCTCCACCACCCAGACGTTGGTTACGAGGTGGTTCGTTATCTCGGCAACCCGTATCTCCCCTCCAGCAAATGCCAGAAACGGTATCAACTGGTCGCCGAGGAACTTATCCACGGCCGCCCGGGTCGTCAGCTGGTCAAGGAGCTCTTCAGCGGCTTCTCTGCCAACCACTTCAGCGGGCTTGCCCCTCTTTCCTAAAGCATCGCCGCCAAGCCTCAGCTCCTCCGTCTCCGCCCAGACCACTATCCCACTCCCCGGGCCGAGGGAGCGTGAGACCTCGGTTTTTATTTCAACCGGGACGCTGTAGAGCTCCTCAATTCTCTCCCTTGCTGCTTTAGCTTGTCTCTCGGCTACGTGGGCGGGCAGGCTCGTCGCGTGGCTTATACCGCCAAAGCGCTCTATCCCCTTCCACTCCAAAGCCACGAGCGGTTTCCTATCCTTCCACGGCTCTACCCTTCCAACAACGAGGCCGCCGCCCTTCGGGTAGTGGCCCCTACGCCTTATCTCCAGCTCGACTTTGATGCCCATCTTCTCGAGGGCAAAGAGGGTGACGTTCTTGAGATAATCCACCGGCGGGCTCCAGGGGACGTCAGTCCCTCCCGTTATCCCAAAGCTCCCGCCGGTGAATGCCATCGCCGGCAGTAAGGCCTGGAGGACGAGGGTTATACTGCCGGCGGTCTTTATCTGGACGCGTATATGCTTGGGCCTAACCTCGCGCGGGACGAACTCCAGGACCGTCGAACCGACCTGGGCCCCCCTAACCCTCGCGCCGCTGAGTTCCTTCAACGCCAGAATCCCGTGGAGGTGCTGGGGTCTGAGGCCCGGGTTGGGCCTGTTTGCCCTTATGTTGTAAATCCTGACCGGCTTTCCGGTGATGACCGACAGAGCCACCGCCGTCCTCAGTATCTGACCGCCGCCCTCACCGTAGGAGCCGTCTATCACTATCACCTCTCCCCACCGATACCAGTTCTCCGGCCTGGCTAAAAACCTTGCCGAAAGGCTTTTACCCCGGGAGGAGAAAAACCGGGATGGTGTGGCTATGGACGAGCTTGAGTTCTGCGTGAAGAGTCTGAGCTATCCCCTCGGCATGGTGCTGGAAAATCTGGAGAGGAGAGAAGGCCAGCGCGCTGAGATACGGGGAAGAAGGCTAACCCTCCCCGAAGTCCCGTTTCCCGCTAAGTGCTATCTTGCCGCTCTGGTAATCTTCGAAAGCCTCGATGCCGTCGACAGAAAGCGTCTGAGCGATGACTACAGGGAACTCGAAGAGTTCAGAGAAAAGATACTGAGCTCCAAACTGGGTGAGCTCGTTGGTAAATACCTCCGGAACCCGTGGATGTACCTTGGGAGCAGGAGCCCCCTCTCCGTCGACTGGCTCGAATTTGAGAGGAGGGAGGAGAAGGTAAGGCCCTACCTCGAAAGGCTGAAGACCCTTAAGGAAGAATCAAAGAGCAGAAAAGAGTTTCTGGAAAAGAGCGGATTCCTGAAGGAGCTGAGTGTTGATGAAGCACTGCTCCTCGGCTATCTCGCGGAAGGCAAAAAGTTTAGGGAGCTTATAAACGCGGCCCTTGGGAAACACAACCCCATGTTTAAAGAAATGGTGGTGAGGTACTTCAGGGCCCTGAAGGCTTAGAGTCGTCCAGCCTGAAGTCAGAGGGGACGAAGCCGAGGTTCACGAATACCGCAGTTTCCAGTGCCTTTTCCTTATCAACGCCCCTCTTTGAAAGCTCCTCCACGATCCTGACTATGGCCTCGATGCTCCGGTAGTTCAGCAGCTCCGGGGGATAGTCGCTGAACATATCCTCATCAACGGGGAACCCCACCCTGTCCTCAAGTTCCCTGGCGAATTCGCCGGTTAAGAGGGGCGGGATCTTAATGCGCACCCCGAACGGAATCATAAGGTACTTCTCCGGGAAGACCGTCTCAACGACCACCTGAGTGACCTTTTTCATAGCTTCAAGAACCTCTGCAGGGGAGGGCTCCCTCAGGAAGGTGGCCCCCTCGGGAACGAGCGGCTCAACGTTTATCCCCCTCCAGTTCACTATCAGCGTGTGGAGGCCGAGGTTCAAAGCCCCGGATATTGAGAGGGAAAAGCCTGCCTTTTTAGACCTCTCGGACCCCTTTATGTGCTTGAGCTTCCCGTAGAGCTTCTCACTCACCAGGGTGAACTGGTAGAGGCTCTCGACGCCTTCCAGGTAGAGAATGCCGTTGGAGAGGAGCTTAAGACCCAGTCTGGCGAGGGTGGCACCAAGAGACGACTCACTCCTCGTAGTTATGGCGCTCCTCCCCCCAACCTCTTCCCTACCCCTGCTGATGAGCCTGTAATCTCCCGGGAAAAGGCCCTTGGCGTTAAAGAACTCCTCAAGGGTCTGCCTGGCTTTCTCCTCACTAACCCCATAGACCTTTATGAACTCCACGTTCTCTCCACTGTCAACGCCTATCAACACGACCGCATCATGCCTTTCCTTCGGAATCAGCACGTCCTCCATACTTACCGCCGCTTATCCTTTGCTTGATTTGAAGATAGAAGGGGATTCGCTAGAGGCTCATCGCCCCCAGAAGCTCCCCGGTGTCGAGGTTGATTATCTGCACTTCCCTCTTCCGGGTGTCCAGGAGGGCAACGCTCCTCACACCGCTGACGTAGCCGCAGACTTCACCGGGGTTGACGAGTATGGTTCTTCCCTCCTCGCGTATCTCGTAGCGGTGGGTGTGGCCGACTATGACCACATCGTAGAGCTTGCTCCTGGCCAGCGCACGGACGATGCGCTCGTCGGTGCCGTGAGTTACGGCTATCTTCATGCCGTCAGCTTCGATTTCCAGTATCTCATCGTAGATCCCCAGTGCTTCGTAGAGACCTTTCCTTTCGCCGTCGTTGTTGCCGAAAACACCCCTGAGCGGTGCCCTGAGCTTCTTGAGCTCCCTGGCAACAAAGGGGGCAACATAGTCCCCGGCGTGGATGACAAGCTCAACGTTTCTCCCGTTGAACAGCTCAACAGCCTTGGCGATGGCCGGGAGGTTGTCATGGGTATCGCTCATTATCCCTATCAGCATGCTCTCACCACAGATATCTACGGCGCCGAGCTTATAGGATTAACCGTCATTCACATCCCATCATTAGGGTAAAGTTAAAAGCATCATGGAGTATGGGTATATTCGAGAGGGTGATGTTATGTTCACCGGTAGAGCCGTCATAGCGGTTAAAATCCTCCGCCCCCTGGGGGACTGGAACGCTGGCGATGTCGTCCTCCTCGAGGACTGGAAGGCAAAGGAGCTCTGGGAGGCCAGGATAGTCGAGGTCATCGATGAGACCGACAAGGTTATAGGGGAGATAGACCGCGCGATAGCCGAGGAGAGGGAGAACGAGCCCCTGATGCCCCTCCCCGCGGGGCTGTACGAGAGGGCCGAGTTCTACATGTATTATCTGGAGAACTACGTGAGGATGAACGCCGGGGAGGGGATAGAGACCATAAACGTCAAGCTGACAAAGCTCGCCAACCTGAAGAAGAAGCTGGAGCACCTCAAAACGATACGCTTCAACAAAATCCTAAAGGCTGTTATGCTGAGGCCCAACAGCCTTGAGCTGCTGTCGAGACTCTCACCGGAGGAGAGGAGGATATACCTCCAGCTTTCCAAGATCAGAAACGAGTGGCTGGGTGAGGAGTGATGGACAGGGAGGACATGATAGAGAGGTACGCGCGCTTTCTGAGGGAGTACGTGGACGACAGCGGGAACGAGGTGTATCTGAACAAGCTCAAGGATCTGCTCACGGTCACCCCAAAGCGCTCGCTGGCGATAGACTGGACGCACCTAAATTCCTTCGACCCCGAACTGGCGGGAGAGCTCCTCGAAAACCCCGAAGAGAGCATACTCGCGGCCGAGGATGCGATTCAAATAGTCCTCCGCGAACCGCCCCTCCTCAAAGAGGAGGAGTTCAAAGTTCACGCGAGGTTTTACAACCTTCCAAGGACTCTCCTCGTCAAGGAACTCGGGAGCGAGCACATAAACAGGCTCATCCAGGTGGAGGGCATAATCACGCGCGTGAGCGAGGTGAAGCCCTTCGTCGAGAAGGCAGTCTTCGCCTGCAAGGACTGCGGCAACGAGATGGTAAGGTTACAGAGGCCCTACGAGAACATAGTCAAGCCGAGCAAGTGCGACGCCTGCGGAAGCAGAAACGTTGACCTCGACGTCGAGAAGAGCCGCTTCATAAACTTCCAGAGCTTCCGCCTTCAGGACAGGCCGGAGAGTTTGAAAGGCGGCCAGATGCCCCGCTTCGTTGATGCTATACTCCTCGACGACCTTGTGGATACTGCCCTGCCCGGCGATAGGGTACTCGCCACCGGAATCCTGCGCGTCATCCTTGAGCAGAGGGACAAGAGGCCGATCTTCAAGAAGGTTCTGGAGGTAAACCATATAGAACAGCTCAGCAAGGAGATCGAGGAGCTTGAGATCTCACCGGAGGACGAGCAGAAGATAAGGGAACTTGCCAAGAGGAAGGACATAGTGGATGCGATAGTGGATTCCATAGCGCCGGCAATCTGGGGCCACAGGACGGTGAAGAAGGGCATAGCCCTTGCACTCTTCGGCGGTGTGCAGAGAACACTGCCCGATGGAACCAAGCTCAGGGGAGAGAGCCACGTTTTGCTCGTTGGAGATCCGGGAGTTGCCAAGTCTCAAATTCTCCGCTACGTGGCCAATCTGGCGCCGAGGGCGATTTATACAAGTGGTAAGAGCAGTTCGGCCGCGGGACTTACTGCAGCCGCCGTGAGGGATGAATTCACAGGCTCCTGGGTTCTCGAAGCTGGTGTTTTGGTGCTCGCCGACGGCGGATTCGCGTTAATCGACGAGTTCGACAAGATGAGCGACAGGGATAGGAGCGCCATACATGAGGCGCTGGAGCAGCAGAGCTACCACCACGACTTTGAGCTTCTGCTCGCTGATGGCAGAAAGGTCAGAATCGGCGAGCTGGTCGATGAGCTCATCGAGAAGAACCGTGACAAGGTGATAATCGGCAAAGACACCGAGATACTGCCGGTTGACGATATCGAACTTCTCGCCTATGACCTCGAAAGGAAGGAAATCGTGAAGGTCAAGGCCGATCGCGTGAGCAGGCACAAGGCGCCGGACAGGTTCATACGGATAAAGCTCTCGAACGGGAGAGAGATAACCGTAACGCCGGAACATCCAGTAATGGTATGGGAAAACGGCAGGGTAAGGGAAAAACCTGCCGAATCTGTCAGACCCTGGGACTACGTGCTGGCCGTAAAGGAATACCCAGCCCTTGGAGACGGGTGCATACCCGCTGAAGAGCTCCTGCTTGAGATAATGAAGCCGCAGAACATGAGAAAGAGGTTTAAGCGCGGCGCCCGCCTCCCGGAAAGGGCATTTTTAATGAACAGGGAGTGCATCAGGGACTTCCTCAGGGAACTGTGGGCACGGGCCGGTAAGGTCGGCAGGAGGCTTTCATACATAACCGTGCCAGGCAGGGGGCTCGTAGAGGACCTCCAGGACCTGCTGCTGATACTGGGAGTCCCCTCATCCATCGAGGTCACACTCAGTGGATGGAAGCTGGTGGTGCCAACCGAAAGGGCAGACTTCCTGAGATTCAGTGGAACCCCGGAGGAGTCCAAGATAGGGGCATACGTTCCGGGGGAGACCGTAAGGGACATTCTCCGGGCGGCGAGCCTGTTGAGGGCGGAGCTCAAGCACTCCGAGAGGCTGGCCCTCAGAAAGGAGGCCGTGCCTGTAAAGACCGTCCACAGAATCATTGGAAAGATAGAGAATAGAGCGGAGGAGGTAAGGACTGCCATAGAGACCGGCGACGTAAAGACTCTCAGGAGTGTCGCAAGGGTCTGGAACGTCTACACCAAGTACGGGCTCACCCAGTTCTCTGAGAAGAGAGAGCCCAAAAAATACATAGAGATTCTGAAACATGAGGCCAGATTAAAGCTCGAAGAGGCTTTGGAGATTGTGAACTCAACCAGAAAGAGGCTTGAAGACAACTTTGTTCTTCTGAAAGTCAAAAGGGTCGAGGTCGTTCCAAACGACCGCTGGGAATGGGTCTACGACGTGACGGTGGAACCCCACCATCTTTTCGTCTCCCATGGTTTGGTTCTCCACAACACAATCAGCATCTCCAAGGCCGGCATTACCGCGACCCTCAACGCAAGAACCACCGTCATAGCGGCCGCTAACCCCAAGTTTGGCAGGTTCAACAGACACAAATCCCTTCCGGAGCAGCTGGACCTTCCGCCGACCCTGCTCAGCCGTTTCGACCTGATATTCCTTCTCCTCGACGAGCCGGACGAAAAGGTCGATGCGAGCATAGCGGAGCACATTCTCCGGGTGCGCAGGGGGGAGGCCGAGGCCGTAACGCCCAAAATACCCTACGACCTGCTCAAGAAGTACATCGCCTACGCGAGAAAGAACGTCCATCCTGTTCTGAGCAGGGAGGCAATGGAGGAGATAAAGCGCTACTACGTCAGGATGAGAAAGGGCTTTAAGAGACCGGGAGAGGACGATGGCGTGCAGCCGATTCCGATAACGGCGAGGCAGCTGGAGGCGCTGATAAGACTCAGCGAGGCACACGCCAGAATGCGCCTCAGTGAAACCGTAACAAGGGAAGACGCAAGGGCGGCGATAGCAATAATCGAGGACATGATAAGGAAGATAGCCGTTGACGAGGAGGGGACTCTGGACGTCTCGATACTCGAGGTCGGCAAGAGCTCCAAGAAGATAAACAAGATAGACAGGATGGTTGACATCATAAAGAGCCTTGAAAGTGAGGGAGAGTTCGGAGCTCCAGAGGACAGGATAATCGAGGCGGCGAAGCAGGCTGGCCTCGGCTCGGAGAACGAGATAAAGAAGCTAATCAACGACCTTAAGCGCGACGCCAGGATATACGAGCCGCGCGCGGGCTTCTACCGCGTGCTCTGATTCCCCTCCATTTCCCCACGCCAAAAGGTTATAAACGTCTCCCGGTAGTTAAGATGGAGGTGAGGAAAGTGAGCGAGAAGAAGGTTGACTTTTACGATTTCGAGGGCCTGCTCGATAAGGCTTACGAAGAGCTTCCCGAGAACGTCAAGCATCACACTTCCCGTTTCGAGGTTCCAGCCGCGATAGTCACGATCGCCGGGAACAGGACTATAATCGAGAACTTTGTGGACATAGCCGAGGCCATGAATCGCGACCCGAACCATCTGCTCAAGTTCATACTGAGGGAGGTTGCCACTGCTGGAACGCTTGAGGGAAGACGCGTCGTCCTGCAGGGACGCTTTACACCGTACCTGATAGGCAACAAGATGAAGAAGTACCTCAAGGACTACGTTATCTGTCCGGTCTGCGGAAGCCCTGATACCAAGATTATCAAGCGCGGACGCTTCCACTTCCTCAAGTGTGAGGCCTGCGGCGCGGAAACGCCGATTCAGCACCTTTGAGCCCCCTTTTCTTTTCAAGGTTTGACGCCCGATAAAAACTCTTTTAAACTTTACAAACTACAAGTAGGCGACACTCTCAGCAGTCAGGGGGAGTTCTCATGAGCATAGAAGAGAAGGTTAACGAACTGTATGAGAGAAAGAGGAAGATTCTTGAGATGGGCGGCGAAAAGGCCGTCGAAAAACAGCACGCTAAAGGAAAGTTAACAGCACGCGAGAGAATTGAGAAGCTCCTCGACCCAGGAAGCTTCGTTGAGATAGGTGCGTTCGTCAGACACCGCGGAACGGAGTTCGGCATGGACAAGAAGGAGCTGCCCGCGGACGGCGTTATCACCGGCTACGGTACCATCGATGGGAGGCTCGTTTTTGTGTTCGCCCAGGATTTCACCGTCATGGGCGGTTCCCTCGGTGAGATGCACGCCATGAAGATAAAGCGCATAATGGAGCTCGCCCTTGAGGCTGGAGCGCCGGTAATAGGCCTCAACGACTCAGGTGGAGCAAGAATCCAGGAGGGCGTTGACTCGCTCAAGGGCTACGGTGAGATATTCAAGATGAACACCATCCTCAGCGGCGTCGTTCCGCAGATCACCGCCATTATGGGGCCCTGTGCCGGCGGAGCGGTTTACAGCCCGGCCATAGGAGACTTCATCCTCATGGTGGACAACCCGGCCAGCTTCATGTTCATCACCGGCCCTCAGGTCGTTAAGGCAGTCACCGGAGTCGAGGTCACCCCGATACAGCTCGGCGGGGCAATGGTTCACGCCCAGCGCTCTGGCCAGGCTCACCTCGTCGGAAAAAGCGATGAGGAGGTTCTGGCACTCATAAGGAGGCTCATAAGCTACCTCCCGTCCAACAACATGGAAAAGCCGCCGCGCGTCAAGACGAACGATCCCCCCTTCAGGAAGACCGAGAACCTCTACTCAATAGTCCCTGACGACCCGAACAAGGGCTACGACGTGAGGCAGGTGATCTACGAGATAGTGGACAGGGACGAGAACGGCAACCCGGATTTCCTCGAAATACTCCCCTACTTTGCACCGAACGCCGTCGTCGGCTTTGCCAGGATGAACGGCCAGACCGTCGGTATCGTCGCCAACAACCCGATACACTTCGCAGGCGTTCTCGACATAGACAGCTCCGACAAGATTGCGCGCTTCGTCAGAACCTGCGACGCGTTCAACATCCCGATAGTCACCCTCGTCGACGTTCCGGGATACCTGCCCGGCACCCAGCAGGAGTACGGCGGAATCATCAGGCACGGCGCGAAGGTGCTCTACGCGTATTCAGAGGCGACCGTTCCGATGGTGACTGTGATACTCAGAAAGGCCTATGGTGGGGCATACCTCGCCATGGGGAGCAAGCACCTCGGCGCGGACTTCGTCTTCGCGTGGCCAACCGCGGAAATAGCGGTCATGGGGCCCGAGGGAGCGGCCAACATAATCTTCAGGAAGGAAATCGCCGCGGCCGAGAACCCGGAGGAGGTTCGCCAGCAGAAGATACAGGAGTACAGGGAGCGCTTCGCCAACCCCTATGTCGCCGCCGCGAGGGGTTACATAGACGACGTTATCGACCCCGCCGAGACGAGGGCAAAGATAATCCTAGCCCTTGAGGCAATGGAGAGCAAGCGCGTTAAGCTGCCCCCGAAGAAGCACGGCAACATACCGCTGTGAGGTGTGAGACATGGTATCAATGGCAGAGTTCATGGAGGGCCTGAACATCACGGCCCTTGGAGTGACGGTGGTCTTCGCCGTCCTCGCCATTTTGGCACTGGTGCTCTACTTCGTCGGCTGGCTGGAGAGGCGGCTTATTGAGAGGGAAGAAGCCGCCGCGCCGGTTCCGGCGCCGTCCGAAGTCAAAGAGGTCGAAGAGGAGAAGCCGGCCATACCCCCGAAAGACCTCGCGATCATAACGGCAGCCATACTCGCGTACACGGCGGAAAAGGCCTCGCAGCTCAGGCCTCTGCCGTTCAGGAGGAAAGTTTCAGACGCCTGGCGCCTCTACGGCGTCCAGTCAACAATGGAGGAAGTTGAAGACTTCAACTATGAGCTTGGGAAGTGGTGAAGATGGCGAAGGTTAAGGTCATCGTTGATGGTATCGAGTACGAGGTCGAGGTTGAGGAACTCGGAATGGGCAGGTTCAGGGTTGCCTTTGAGGAAAAGGAGTACACCGTTGAAGCCAAGGGACTGGGGATCGACATGAGCGCCCTGAAC
This sequence comes from Thermococcus coalescens, assembly GCF_055392585.1. Classification (NCBI taxonomy): domain Archaea; kingdom Methanobacteriati; phylum Methanobacteriota; class Thermococci; order Thermococcales; family Thermococcaceae; genus Thermococcus; species Thermococcus coalescens. The sequence goes on along the minus strand of NZ_AP043764.1, from coordinate 1,694,927 downwards.
GCGGCCCCGGCCCCTGTTACGACTCAAACACCCACCGCACCCCTCCCGGCCGCTCCAGCGCCGGCTCCAAGCGCTCCCCCGTCTCCGGCTCCGGTTGCCGGTGAGGGTGTCGTCACTGCGCCGATGCCGGGTAAGGTTTTGAGGATTCTCGTGAAGGAGGGCGAGCAGGTCAAAACTGGCCAGGGATTAGTAATCCTCGAAGCGATGAAGATGGAGAACGAGATACCAGCGCCAAAGGATGGAGTCGTGAAGAGGATCCTGGTCAAAGAGGGCGACACCGTCGACACCGGACAAACACTTATAGAACTAGGGTGATGGGTGATGGCAGGACTGGAGCAGGCGATAATAGACTTCTTCGAACACATGGGGCTGCTCAACCTCACCGTGGGAAACATAATCATGATAATCGTCGGCCTGACGCTGGTGTACCTGGCCGTCAGGTACAAGATGGAGCCCCTCCTGTTGCTCCCGATAGGCATCAGCGCGGTTCTCGTTAACCTGCCGCTGAGCCACCTCGTCAACTGGCCGGTGGCACCGCAGCTTCCGCCGGGGATGGAGGAGAACATATTCACCACGATGGCCTATCTCAACCAGCAGTACGGCCCACCGGGACTCTTCGACCTGATTTACTACCTGCTGATAAAGACGGAGATAGTGCCGCTGCTGATATTCTTCGGGCTCGGGGCAATGACGGATTTCGGCCCCATGATAGCCGACCCCAAGACGGCACTCCTCGGTGCCGCGGCCCAGATAGGCGTTTTCGTAGCCATGCTGACGGCGGTCATCTTGGGCTTTACCCTGCCGGAGGCGGCTTCAATTGGTATCATCGGTGGCGCCGATGGGCCGACCACCATCTACCTGACCACCAAGCTGGCGCCCCACATCCTCGGGGCAACCGCGGTCGCCGCTTACAGCTATATGAGCCTTGTCCCGCTCATTCAGCCGCCGGTCATAAAAGCCCTGACCAGCAGGGAGGAAAGAATGATACGCATGGAGCAGCTCAGGCCGGTGTCCAAGAGGGAAAAGATACTCTTCCCAATCGTCAGCATGATAGTCATAGCCCTCCTCGTCCCCACGGCCGCGCCGCTGGTCGGAATGCTCATGATAGGCAACCTATTCAGGGAGAGCGGCGTCGTCGAGAGGCTCAGCAAGGCCGCACAGGAGGAGCTGATGAACATCGTCACGATATTCCTCGGCCTTGGAGTGGGTTCGACGATGCGCGCCGAGAGCTTCCTCACGGCACAGACCCTCATGATCCTCGGACTCGGGATAGTAGCGTTCACCAGCGCCACTGCAGGGGGTGTGCTCCTCGGGAAGCTCATGATGAAGCTCTCGGGAGGAAAGATAAACCCGATGATAGGGGCGGCTGGCGTCTCAGCGGTTCCTATGTCCGCCAGGGTCGTCCAGAGAATGGCCAGCGAAGAAGACCCGGGGAACTTTCTCCTAATGCACGCGATGGGCCCGAACGTCGCAGGGGTCATCGGTACGGCCGTCGTTGCTGGAGTGCTCCTCTCTGTTCTGGGCTGATGTTCCTCCATCTTTTTGTCAATTTTTGAATGAAAAGCTTAAAATAGGGGAAGAGCGCTTTAGGTTAAAGCGGTGGTGAAGGAAATGCGTGTGAAGACTTTGATGACCCCAGATCCAGTTGTCATAGAACTTCCGGCAACGAGGGAATACGCCCTCAGCCTCTTCCGGAAGCATAAAGTAAGGTCATTCCCCGTCATCAACAAGAACACGAAGGCCCTCGCAGGGATCATAAGCATAAAACGCGTTCTGCTCCACCCCGACGAGGAGCAGCTCGCGATGCTGATACGGAGGGAGGTTCCCACAGTCAGGCCCAACGATGACCTTAAGAAGGCCGTCAGGGCGATGCTTGAGATGGACTACAGGCGCGTTGTTGTTGTCGACGAGGAGAAGCGTGTTCTTGGAATACTCACCGTTGGGGATATCGTGAGACGCTATCTGGCGAAGAGCGAGAAGCTGAAGAACGTGACGATTGGGAAGTACTACCAGAAGAACGTTGGCCTCGTCTGGCACGGGACGCCGCTTAAAGCCGCCCTCAAGGCGCTCCTCCTGTGCAACGCCATGGCGATTCCGGTTATAGACGACGAGGGCAACCTCGTGGGGATGGTTGACGAAACAGACCTCCTCAAGGACAGCGAGGTTGTGAGGGTCATGAAGCAGACGGCCCTCTCAGCTTCGAGTGAGGAGGACTGGATACTGGAGAGCAACCCAACGCTGCTTTTCGAGAAGGCGGAACTCCAGCTCCCCAAGAAGCCCGTGTCCGAGATAATGAACAGGGATCTCGTCGTTGCGACGCCCCACATGAGCATCTACGACGTCGCCCAGAAGATGGTCCAGTACCACATTGAACAGCTCCCTGTCATAAGGGGCGAGGGAGAGCTGGTGGGCATCATCAGGGACATGGACATCATAAAGGTCATCCTTAACAAGTGACCCCCGGCTTAATTTCCTTTTCTTGCGGGTGGTGTCGGTGAAGGAGATAAAACTCTTGCTCTTCGGTTTTGGGAACGTTGGAAAGGCGGTCTCACGGGTTTTGCTGGAGAAGGGAGCGCTCTTCCGCGAGAGGTACGGTGTTGAATTCAGGGTAGTGGGCATAGCCGATACCAGCGGGGCCGTCTGGCTTCCCGAGGGCATAGACCTCCGGGAGGCGCTCATCACCAAGGAGAACTTCGGAAAGCTGTCCGCATGGACGAACGACTACGAGGTCTACAGCTTCACACCCGACGAGGCGGTTAGGGAGATCGATGCAGACATCGTTATAGACGTCACCAACGATAAAAACGCCCACACCTGGCACCTTGCCGCCCTGAAGGACGGCAAAGCCGTTGTTACGAGCAACAAACCGCCTCTGGCCTTCCATTACTCCGAACTTATGAAGGAGGCGGAAAGGAGGGGCCTGCCCTACCTCTTCGAGGCCACCGTGATGGCCGGGACGCCGGTCATCGGGCTGTTGCGAGAGAACCTGCTGGGGGACGCTGTCGAGAGGATAGAGGCGGTTCTGAACGCGACCACGACCTTCATTCTAAGCCGGATGGAGATGGGGCTCGACTTTGAGGAGGCACTCAAGGAAGCGCAGGAGCTGGGCATAGCAGAGCGCGATCCCAGCGGGGATGTACTCGGGATAGACGCAGGCTATAAGGCCACAATTCTCCACTGCGTTGCTTTTGAACCGGTAACCTTCGACGAGGCAAGGGTGAAGGGAATATCAGAGGTGACCGCTGGTGAAGTCCAGAGGGCGAGGAAGAAGGGCAGGACGATCAGGCTCGTTGCGACCGTGGAGAAGGGAGGTATAACCGTCGAGCCCAGGGAGATAGCCCTGGACAGCCCCCTAGCCGTTGGAAGCCACGAGAACACCGCTGTGATAAGGACCGACCTTCTCGGCGAGCTCGTCATTAGAGGTGCAGGCGCGGGGCTCAAAGAAACGGCGAGTGGAGTTGTGAGCGACATTATAAAGGCCGCTCTCAGAAAAGCCTAATCTTCTCTCCCTCAAACTCGACTGAAAGAGTGGGAAAGAAGCGCCTCGGCAGTACCTCCAGTATCAACTCCTTTCCGTTTATCTCAACCGTGTTCCTTCCCGGAAGGAGGGGAACGGTCTTTTTCTCCCTGCCCTTGATCACAACGGCCGAGAAGTTCCAGTTCGGATAAATCCGATAGAGCGAACCGTTGATGCTAACCTCAACGGCAGGAACACCCACCCTACCAAATAGCACAAGGAGCAGTCCCTGAGTGAAAAAGAGAACACTCAGGCCAGAGTCAATCTTGAGAGATGCAAGGGCTAGTGCAAACTCAACAACTGCCACGCTTACCAGCAACTTGTGCATTTTTTCCCCGACGACACGGGTTCGCCTCATCAACCCAAACTCTTTTTAAGGGTTCTTAGACCTTCCGGTTGGTGAGAGGATGGAGCACGTGATAGCGCTCCACCAAGTCTATGCAGAGCTGATATTCCGGGGACTGAAGACGGTAGAGCTGAGGAAGGCCAGGGCATTTAGTGAGGGGGACACCGTTTTCCTCTACGTGGCGAGGGGAAATCCCTACGAACTGAGGGACACCCTGAGGAGGCTCGGTCTCCACGGAGAGCAGACTCTGACACGGAGGGGGACGATAGCCGGGGGCTTCGAGGTTGGCGAGGTGATAAGGGCCGACCTCGATACGCTCTGGGAGATGACGAAAGATACGAGCGGTCTAACGCTGGTGCACGGTGAAAACGGGAAGCGCTGGCTGGGGGAATACATCAGGGAGCACGGCTACGCGTTCACCATAGAGAGGCCCTTCCTCTTCAGGGAGCCCATGAGCCGGGAAGAAATGAGGGAGCGATACGGAGTCCACGTTGAGGGTATAATCCACCTCTCAAGGAAAACCAGAAAGCCCTGGGTAAGGGCCCTGATAGAAGACCTCCTTGCAAGGGACGTGATATACCTCTAACCCTCCGTTTCTCCGCCCTCTTCGGGCTCAACGAGGACGTACGGGCCGAGGCTGAGGCCCTTAATTTCCTCCTGCGTCAGAAGCCTGCTCTTCACCTTCTCACCGATGAGGGCGCTGTTGCCGAGGGGATCCATAATCCTCACGGTGAGCGGTTTTTTGCCCTCCTTCACCTGCTCGATGTACTCCAGTATCTCTTCGGCCTTTTTCACGGCCTCCTCGTCCCCCTCCTGCTCCCTGAAATGCCGGGCCATTATAAGGGTCTCCCTGACCCGCTCAAGGACCCCCTCGACGTTGCTGACGAAGCCCTCCGCCGCCGGCCCCGGTTCGATCTTGACACCTATCTCTTCGAGCTCGATGGTTCCGCTCTTGCTCCTGACAACGCGGGTGAAGAGGTCCTTTTCTTCCTCAACTTTCACGGTGTAGAGCTTCGGCGGCCTGTCCTCCAGGATCATGACATCCGCGTTGCGGTAGCCGCACTTCTCACAGATTATCGTGCTCTCCATGACCTTGCCAAAGTAAGGTATGTCATGAACGTACTGAAGGGCCTTGAGCGTGCCCTTTCCACCGCAGATTGGACAGTCCCCCAGCCTGATTTCCTGAATCTCACCTTCCCTCCGGGTCATCTCTCACCACCGAAGAATAGACCGAGTGAATCCTTTATAAAATCGTGGGTAGAAAAGAAAGGCAGTCACCTGGCTATCCTTATGTCCGCCGGGACAAGGATCAGCTTTATCTCGTGCTTGCAGATTTTAGCGGCCTGACCGCCGAGGGCGCTGACCATGCCCTTTATCTGCTCCGCAACCTTCTCAAGAACCTCCGGCTTGACCTCAAGCGGCGTGAGGTCGACCAGAATTATGTTGCCGTTCTGGAGCTCCTCAGAAATCTTCTCAAGGTCGGCATAGCTGGTAACGACGATCTTCTTGAGGTACCTGACCTGGGGCTTGACTATCTCCTTAGCAAGAACATCCTCCTCAAGAGGAATGACATCGATGTCACGCCTAGGAGCAACCTCCTTCTTAATCGCCGCGGGCGGCTTCCTCTTGGCCTTTTCGTCCTTCTTTTTGAGGCTGTCAAACAATCCCATAACTGTTCCCCCCAGTTAATCGTAAGGCTGGATTAATTTGGGCATTGGTGTTTATATCTCTTTCTGAAGATGTGTCAGTCTCCCTCCTCCTGCAGCCTGAAAAGTCCAAGGACGCTGAGGAGGAAGGTGGCAACTGCAAAAGCCAAGGGCACATAGGTGTAGATGTCCCATCCCCATGTAAATGAGGCGTTGTAGATAAGCCAGACGCCCAGGGTAATAGCGAACAGGGCGAGGGTCAGGTAGAGCTCCTTTTTGGAACCACCACTAACGGCCAGTCTGAAGAACTGAACTAAAAAAAGCAGGAGCACTGCAATGGCGATGATGTCGACGAAAAGGCTGCCCATTGCGGTCACCTGGAGGTGAAAAGAAAAGGTTCATTCGGCCTTGACGGCCTCAAGAACCTTCTCCCTGATCTCGGCGGCCTTCTTCAGGGCCAGATCGACCGCGTACATAACCTCCTCAAGCTTAAAGCTGCCTCCCTCGCTCTTCTGAACTGAGGAAATCATGCCGTTCTCGTCGGTGGTTATGGTTATCCTGCCGTCCATCACCCGCTCCTCGTCGAGGTTCGGGTCGGCCAGGAGGTTGCCGCCGATCTTGGCTATGGTAACCGGGATCGGTATCTTACTGACCGGAAGGGGTTCGTATTCGTCGAGAACCTGAACCTCGTCCTTCTCCCCATCGTAGACGACCTTCGGCATCTTCGTGCTCAGCAGGGCCGCTATTGCGCCGATGCCGCTGGCGTCAAGGAGGTTTCCGTCGTAGTCAAGGACGTGAACGTCTATGAAGACCACCCTCACGAGCTTGCCCGGGACAATGACGAGCTTCTCCAGCTCCACAGCCCCGCTCTCCCTTATGCCCCTGTCTACGACCCTGGCCAGCTCGATAGCGTTCTCGTCCGGGGGCCCCGGCTCAAAGCTCGGTGAAGCGAGCGGCACGAGCTCGACGTTGGTGGTTATGACACCCTTCTCCGGGAGGTCGGGGAAAGGTTCACCCACGTCAACCTTTATGCCGACGAGAACCTGGGTGTTCCCGAGCTTCACCCACGCTGAGCCCTCCGCCTTCTCGATGACGTTGACCCTGACCTCAAGATCGCGGTAGTCCTCAAGCGAGCGACCGTCTAGGCGCCTGCCCTCCTTGAGGAGGCTCAGGATGTGGTCGCGCATTATGCTGGCCATAACTTCCATCTCACTCACCCCCACCGACCTCCTCGGCTATTTTGAGATACTTGACCTTCAGCGCCTCGCGCTGCTTCTGATAGACAGCCTTGGCCCCCTTAATGGCAAGCCTCACCGCCTCGATGAACTCCTCCCTGGTCAGATAGCCGTCCATCTGGAGGAGCGTTATGTCGTTCTTGAGGGGCATTATGGCCACTGGGACGTCGGCTTCGCCGTAGTTGTCCTCATCCTTGTTGAGGTCGAGGACTATCTCGCCCTCTATCTTACCGGCGGCGCAGGCCGCGACCAGGTCCCTCATGGGCACGCCCGCATCCGCAAGGGCGAGTGAGGCTGCCGTTATCCCGGCAACTCTCGTTCCCGCGTCGGCCTGGAGAACCTCGATGAAGACATCTATGGCCGTTCTGGGAAACATCTCAAGTATGAGCGCCGGCTCAAGGGCGCCCCTTATGACCTTGCTTATCTCCACACTCCTCCTGTCCGGACCAGGCTTCTTGCGCTCCTCAACGCTGAAGGGAGCCATGTTGTACCTCACACGTAGTATCGCCCTGTCCGGCCTCTGGAGGTGCTTTGGATGAATCTCCCTCGGCCCGTAAACAGCTGCCAGAACCTTGTTCTTGCCCCACTCAACATAGGCAGAACCGTCGGCGTTCTTCAGCACGCTGACTTCCATCTTTATGGGCCTGAGTTCGTATTTCTTTCTTCCGTCCATTCTCTTCCCGTTCTCATCTATGAGCTTTAAACCCTCTGGCTTGCCCATCATTCTCCTTCACCCTCTCCAGCAGTTTGCTCTTCAATCTGGGGTATATCCTCAACGACTCCCCGCTCCTTGAGCTCCTGGAGCCTGGTCATGAGAAGCTCCTTGACCCTGTCCGTGAGTCCCTGGGTGTGGCTTTCTCTGTCCACCTTGAGTATGGCCTCAATCGCAAGCTTCTCAAGCTCTTCCTTTCTGCCGCTGACCCAAACCCAGCCGTTCTGACCGACTATTATCCTTGTCCCGGTCAGCTTCTTTATGAGGTTTATCATCGAACCGCCCTTACCTATTAGCCTCGGCACTTTGGAGGGAGTTATCTTGACTATCTGCCCTCCCCTGAGCGGGCCGCCTCTAAAGGGCATGCCCTTCGTGGTCAGGTCTATCTGGTTTATCTCGTTGTACGCCTTTATCCTGGCGTAGATTATGTCTCCAATGTCGAATATCTTCCTGAGGTCGGTTTTCAGTATGTCTATGCGCTCCTCCGTGGCGTCCTGGACACGCAGGTTGGCCTCGTAGGGTGCCCCTATGTCCACACTCCAGTTGGAGAACCTGACGTCGGTTATCTTGCCGAGAACGTTGTCACCAACCTCCGGCATATACGGACCTTCCAGGGGTATCACCCTTATCGCGTCTCCCCTGATCTCAACCAGCCCGACGACGGTTGAGTATATCCTGTTGCCTTCCCTGAACGTCCCTCTTCCGCTCTTAAACGGCCCCTGGGCAAGCAAAGTCCCAGGAACCACCAGTTCCCTATTTTTTACAAAAATCCGTCTCATAGTCCCTTCCTCTCTATCAGTTTAGTTATCGCATTGCCCTTCGTGAGGGCATTAAGCTTCTCATAAAACTCCTCCTCGACTCCTCCGGGAATCTCGATGAGGAACATCCACGAGCCGTCGCTGGCCCACTCTTCGCGCTTTATGGTTCCGAACTTCCTTACCTCTCCGTATGCCCTGCCCACGTAGTCGCCGGGTATCTTCACTGCTATAACCTTCATCTCAAGCTTTATCGGGAGGAGGGGCCTTATGGCCTTGATAACGCCCGGGACCTGGGCCTCGGCGTCCTTGAACAGGTCGATGTGAACCCCGGCCTCTTCCATCGCCCGGAGGATTCTATCAACGGGGTGCGGATAGCCCGTCCTTGGGTCTACGGCGTGCCTGTGAATCACCGTCGCTATGTAGCGCCTCTTATCTTCGAGCATCTGCCTCCTCTGCCCTGCTGTGAGCTGAACGTCCCCCTTGCGGAGGATTACCTTCGCCACCTCGTAGGGGTCGCTGGTTCCGAATATCTTCTCCATCTCGTGCTCGCTGGCCTTGTCGCCCTTGTGGGCGTCCTTGAAAACGTAGGGAGTGGCGAGGATCTCCTCTATGGGAACGTCCTTGCCCTCCTTGAAGTCCCTCGCGAGGTAGGGGTCAACGAGTATCTCGAAGGTCTCACCGTGCGTCTTCAGACGGGCGATGACGGCCTTATCAACGCTTATGGGCATCGCCCGTCACCTCAGTAGTTGCTGTCCAGCTCGGAGTAGTCCTCTTCCCTCTCCTCAACTTCCTCTTCCTTGACCTCTTCAAGGATTTCATCGAGGTACCTGGCGACGTCCTCCTTGCCGAGCTTCTTCCAGCGCTTGTCTTCGGTGGTTATGTAGGCGACCTCTATGCTGTCGGGGCTGGGCTCCTCAAGGGTCTTCGCGAGCGCCATTATTGCCAGCTTTATTGCCCCCTCCATGCCTATGTCGTCGGTGTAGTGCTCCTCAAAGATTGCCATGACGGTGTTCCTTCCGCTGCCTATTGCCACGGCCTTCCACTCGAAGTAGGCCCCGCTCGGGTCAGTCTCGTAGAGTTCAGGCTCCTCGTTGACGCCCGCCATGAGAAGGGCGGCACCGAAGGGCCTCACACCGCCGTACTGGGTGTGGGCCTGCTTGAGGTCGCAAATCTTCTTCACCAGAACGGTGAGCGGAACGGGTTCGCCGTAGGTGAGCCTGTAAACCTGGGCCTCCAGCCTGGCCCTGTCGACGAGAACCCTCGCGTCAGCAATTATGCCGCTCGGGGCGGCCGCTATATGGTCGTCGATCTGGAAAATCTTTTCGTAGCTGCTGGGCTCGATGAGCTTGCTGGTTATCCTCTTCTCCACCGCGAGGACGACTCCTTCCTTCCACTTAACACCAACGGCGGTTGCTCCCCTCTTGACGGCCTCTCTTGCGTAGTTTACCTGGAAGAGCCTTCCGTCAGGGCTGAAAACAGTAATGGCCCTGTCATAACCTGCCTGTGGTGGTACAAACGCCATTTTACATCACCTCTAACGTATTATCGTCATATCTCCTACTCTCTGCCCATACTTCTCGGGCGGCATAATTAAGCTTTTCTATTCACCCCGCAAGGCGAGCATCGCCATCTTTCTGGCTATTCTCCTGGCAAACTCCAGCGGAATGAATGCGATTACGAACAGTATCACGGCCAGAATCAGGGATGGTTCCCGTCCGAAGGGCTGAACTATCATCATCCCAAAGGCCACCAGCAGAAAGCCCATGCCGAACGCGAGAAACTTCCGGTAGGTCTTGTTCATTACCTCGAGGGTCTCCTCCATCTCACCACCGAGGCCTTTTTATCTGGAACCCGTTTTAAGTCTTTGGTGCTGCCGATGGAATGTCCGTTCTGCACGCCGAGGGAGGGGACGGTTCTCTACGAGGACGAGCTGATTAGAATACTCATCGACTCCTACCCGGCCAGCAGGGGCCACCTTTTGGTAGTCCCGAGGAGGCACGTTGAGCGGTGGGAGGAACTAACGGGAGAGGAGAAATCAGCCCTGATCAAGGGAATGGAGCTGGCGATGGAGAAGCTTGGGGAGGTTCTAAAGCCGGACGCCTTCAACGTGGGGATGAACCTCGGGAAAGCTGCTGGCCAGACTGTTCCACATCTGCACCTCCACGTCATTCCCCGCTGGGAAGGGGACTGCAGAAACCCGCGGGGCGGGGTCAGGAAGGCGGTTCTGGATCTGGAGGACGAAAACCTGAGGTTAAGGGAGAGATGGGAGAGGAACAGAATGGGGGAGGAAGAGGTCGAGCGGCTGAGGGAGGCGTTTGAACAACACTCCAAGTGATAATTTGATTCGTTCTCACAATGTTTTTATTCACAATTCTTCAATATATACAATGCAACAATCCTCTATGGTGATGAGTATGAAGCGGCCGGTTGTAGTAGTTCTCGCCGTGCTGCTAGTACTGAGTAGCCTGCCACAGACAACAGGAGCAGTATCAACAGTCCAAAACAAAGGAAGCGTTGTCAATCCGTTCTTCGAGAAGTACCTCAACGCTCTCCAGAACGCCACTCCAGAGGAAAAAAGGGCAATACTGACGCTAATGGAAGCCCTTCTCAACGGCACACTGAAAGGGGAGATGGTGATTTCAGAGAACATGAGAATCAGGAACACGCACTGGGACGGAACCGACTTGATATTCCAGATATGGTGGTACAACGGCACCGAGCCCACCATAATAAAAACTTACCTCTGGAGAAATCCTCTGAAGGCATTAGAGGCACTCCAAAAGGAGAAGGAAACTGGTGTCTACTCCATCCAGTCTGCAGAGACCCTTAGTGATGAATTCACGGTCGAAGTGCTCTCAACAAGTTCTGCAATTCAAATAGTAGATGTGGATTACCTCACTAACGATGGAACAGGTGAATATGCATATCTGTACAACCCAAGCTCCATGTCTCAGAACTTAGATGGGTGGCATCTACTCGATGATTACGCATACAATAAACCCAGTTGCTGGATGAATGAAACGCCCAAAGATGACTGTATGGATTCATTCAAACGAGGCCACTCAATAGAACTCAGTAATGCCATACCCCCATATACCACGGTGAAAATCCTGATAGCCACCTCTCCTGAGAGCGCAATATTGAATAACAATGGGGATACTCTGTACTTGATAGACGGCTGGGGGAACGTGATTTCAAAGTATCAGTATCACGCATCACCTGAGATTACGATTGAAGAAATCGAAATAAACCCCAATCCACCGGTAGAGGGAGAACCACTAGGGTTAAGGATAAAGCTGGACAACAGAGGAGCACTAGATGGAACTGGAACAATTGAAATTTATGTAGACGGTACTTTGGTGAAGACCAAAATGGACGTAAGAGTGAGCAAATACAGCATAATAGACTACAATATTTACGAAGTCTGGAACGCAACCCCCGGTGATCACACAATCGTGGTTAAGTTCATTCCAAATTACAACGGAGAAACTTCCACCGTTGGAAAAACGTTCCACGTAGACAAAACCCCCCACCCGTACATCAGGGAGGTGAGATACGGCACGCCAGTAGAGGCTCATCCTCTGAGATTCAATATTACTGCTGAGAATCCGACTGATGCAACCATGGACATCCAGTTGAAGTTGTTAGTTGACGGAGTCAAAGTTTATGAATTTAACAGAGGCTTCATCTACGCCCACAGCTACTACGACAGATTCTATCTAATCTGGAATCGACCAGCTCCCGGCTATCACAATTTTACAATAATAATGACCGCTGAAGACGGCTCAACGAGCGAGTGGAGCAGAAAGATCTACGTGAGGCCCAACTCTCCTCCAAGGATTAAGAGCGTTGAATTTCCAGGCCAAGTGTACGCCAACGAGAACAACACCGGCCAGGTTTATGTTTATGACCCTGATGGGGATACTGTAAACGTGTGGGTAAACGTTGGCGAACGCTTCAGTTTTCTCGTTCCCCAGGTGCCCTCAGGAGAATCAGGAGGGTTCTATCTCGTCCTATACAATTACACCAACTGCCAAGAAAACGTTACCATTGAGTTCACCCCCGTAGACAAGTACGGAAAGGTCGGGGAAACCTACAGAATGAACGTTACAGTTATTACAGACAGTGACAGGGACGGGTGGTGCAATGCGGAGGATATAGAGCCATTTAGAGATGCAACGGTAACTGTCTATATATTTAGGTACCGGGAACTCGACGCAGTTAGTGGAGACGTCAGCTTAAAAGCGTTTACACTCATAAACGGAAAGTATCAGGAAGTGTACAACTCACAACTCGCATATATGACCACAGACTACGAAAAGAGAACCCTCCTCGGAGAAGATATTTTCGGCAACCTAGACGGGCAGGCAATAGCAAAGTTCACCTTTGACATCCCAGACAACGCAGAGACTGTAGATTTGTGGTTAAACCTGAACGATGGGGAAAACGTGCTGGATATCTCACCAACATCCTCTCTATTTGCTCATATAGTGTTTAACACTCTAACCGGAACCTGGAGCGGAGACGACTATCCCAACGATCACAAAGAATACTTTGGCTACGGCCACTTGAGCGGCTGTGGGGACGGTTCCTGTGGTGACATAAACGCAAGCACTGACATTGAGCCATTCGTCAAGTACTATGATGAACTTGAGGCTCTCGACTATGATTTAAGCGTTGTAAACATCACCGACGTTAAAGGATGGGACGGAATAGAGGAGCTGGAACTTAAAGACTACCAGAGCGGAACCCTCTACCAATACACAAACCCAGAAGAGGCAGTAATCTTCACCCTCGCACTCCCCAACGGGACTCAGAGGAGAGTCCTTATCATCAACAAGCGGAACGCCGAAGTGAGGGCAATGAAGCTGAACGATGAAGTGAACGTATTGTCCACGGGAGAGGCAGACAAAGACGCCAACATGAGCAATGTCACGACCAACGCAACGCCAAAAGCCAAGAACGAAGCCAAATACGAGGCAACGCTCACTTTCAGGAAGAGGAAGGGTAGCGTCAAGGCCCTCAGCACGGAGGCAGTTTCGAGTTCAGAAACCTCTACTGAGACAAGCGCGCTGACCTTTGACGCTGTTGCAACTTCAACGGACGTTGATGAAGACGATGCGGAGATATGGTTCCTCATAAAGCTGAACGACGCCGACGGCGATGGGATACCATTCCACAGAGAGCTGGAGCTAAACAAAGAGCTTGGAACCAACAGATTCTCGCCGAGCATAAACGACGCTTACGGCGACTACGACGGCGATGGGGTTCCTAACAGCGTTGAACTGTTCATTGGGAAGAATCCTGCAAAGAGGGACATACTCGGCATTGAGCTGAACATCTCAGTGGAATGGACGATGAGCGAAGAAGACAAGAAAAACTTGATTTACAGCATCAGAAAGGCGAGTGACTTCATCTACGACTACACCGACGGCTACGCGATGATAACCAAAGTCAACATATGGGACGGAAAGAGGAACTGGGACATGGCCGATGTGAGAGTGCATGACACTACATGGCAAATTCCTCAAACATCAGGAGAACTCCTATATCCGGGATGGCCAAAAGCTGTAGTCGGGGGATACTGGATGAAAAGAGATCCCGGAGTATCTCCCCAAGAGAAAGCATTCATACATATAATGATGTCTGAGAAATTCTGGGGAGGAGACTTTTGGGGCTCAATAGGGGAAGAAGACTGGGGAGAAATGTTGGGGCACGAACTTGGCCATTACATCTTCTGGTTACGTGATGAGTATCAAGACTGGCATGGACACAAATACAGAGAATGGTACCCCGCAGTGCTAGCAGAATTTGTGGGTCCAGATACTCTCGAAATATACTTAATCCTCACCGGAAAGATGCTAGATTTACACACAGTAATGAATAAGCAATGGAGATGGAGCGAACTCAGTGTCCCTAAAGACTATGAAAAATTCAAGAGTTGGAGCCAAGAGTTATGGTCAAAATATCCATATGCTTGGGCAAGTGCAGGATACAACACGTACATGGACATGCTCCCGGATCAATGGGGCAATCCTAATGACACGACCCAATGGCATTCATCTGGTTGGGAAACAGTGTACAAGATTCTCACAAGCCAGAATCTAGAAATAAACGCATGCGTACCACTTGAGGATCCCAGCAAAGGGGCATATGCATGCAGACCACAGAATATAATTATGTCCAATGGGATCCAAATTGATTTTGTTGTTGATTTAGGTTTCGTTCCTAGAACGGGGCCTTATACAGGCGTTGGCTACCTCATGGAGGTGACCTGGAGATGAAAAGGATCCTGGTTGCTGGGCTTCTGGTTCTTCTTTCCTTTTTTGCCTACAACGCCTACACTTACCACCAGCTCTCCTCTGCAGAAGGAGCCTACAAGTTAGCTGAAATTTCAAGCGGGGAAAAGATCATTGCAGTCTATCATGACGAGAATTTCTGGCAGTTTGCAACCTACAACCCCCAAAGCCAGGAACTCAAAGTTTATTACATTGGCCAGAATTCTCCGCTATTTTTCAGAACTAAGAAAACAAAAACAGCCAAGACACAATTAAACTATTCTCCACTTGCTCTTGATGTGAAACTCCTTGAAAAAGTACCGAAAGAAACTCCAGCGTTACTCTTCGCTGGAAAATGGCACACTAGAGAAAACCCACCGAAATTCCCAACGGTAGAACAGATCCTTAAACAGTACGACAACAAAACAATCAGAAGGGTTGCCATACTATACGCCAAAAAAGAACTTTGGATAAAAACCTATCTTCATGTGGATTCCCGCGCCTATGAAATCGGTACGGAAGATGTTTTAGTAATTCCCAGTCTAAGCAATAAACCTTCTTTTATACCTGTCATCGAAATACCTAATGGAGAACATACTTCAATCCTCGCCGTTTACTATTCAGACGTTACGATAACAGGATCCGGCAAGACCTTTTATCATGGCTCGTTTAAGCTCAATGGGCAATTAATTGAAGCTATCCTCAACGTTTCCACTCATTATCTGACCAATAACACCAGTTTTGCCAAAATTGAGATCTACTGCTTTTTCCCGAACGCAGGATTAAATCGAGTATCTGTTGAAAAATACTTCAAGGGGATTTCAATGAAAGAAAGGCTTCCAGCTTGGTACCTCAATAGGAAAACAGGAGACACCCTCCTAAAGTGCAACAAACAAAGAACCTAATTCATCGAGGTGATTTGGGGATGAAAAAACTCCTCCCATTGCTTTTTGCTCCTCACTCTTATGGTTAATGCAGTGAACCCCTGGAAGCACATAAACACCAGCAGGGAAATGTATTCCGTGAGTCTTCAACTTCTCCATCTGGAACGTCACCAAAGTCATGGAAGAGTACCAGTGGGGCCTAGAGAACTACCTTCCCAACATAACAGGGGAAGTTATGGACGGCGTTGAATGGCCCGAAAACTACTGGGTAAGGAACATAGTCATGTGGAACGTCCTGATAAACGCGAGTAAATTCCGGGTAACACTATTCGCATATGCCCCAGGAACTCCGGCGTGGGGTTACGTGATCTTTGAATGTCGGAACCCGAAGAACATGACATGCAACTGGAAAGAGCCAGTAGTAGACGTAGAAGTGATGGAACCTCCAACAACCACGACAACCACAGAACAGGAAGAGACGATCTGCGGGCCGGGTTTGTTAGTTGGATTAACGTTGGCCCCATTAACCCTGAGATGGAAGAAGCACGGTAGATGAAAAGCGAACCCCTCTATTCTCCAATTTTTTCGAGGGGGTACTTTCTCTCGTTCTTCTCCAGCTTCCTCTCCAGGGCCTCATCGAGGTCTATCCCCAGCTCGTGGGCTAAAAGCGTGAGGTAGATTATCACATCCGCTATCTCGTCGGCTATCGCCTCCTTTTTGAATGGATCCCTGACGGCTTCGAGTATCTCCCCGTTGCTCTCCCACTGGAAGTGCTCCAAAAGCTCCCCCAGCTCAACCGCCGCCGAGATGGCCAGGTTCTTAGGCGTGTGATACTCAGCCCAGCCCCTGGCATTTCTGAAGGCGACGAGCCTTTCCTCAAGCTCCCTGAAGTCCATCGAATCACCTCAGTAGGCGTGGGCATTGGTGGTTCTCAGCAACTCGAGCATCCTCAGGAACTCCCTGAGCTCCTCCTCGGAGAAGTGGTTCTCCACCTCATCGTCCGGGTCGAATTTGCTCAGGTATTCTCTGGCCTTTAGAAGGTCATCCAGATCCTCCTGGAGCTCCAGAACCCGCTGGGCAAACTCGTAGCTGGTGTGCGGGCTCTCAAAGACCCTGTTCTGATTGGCAATTATCGCTATCTTCAGGTTCGCGATGGTCTCATCGACCAGCTCGATAAGCTCCCCAACCTTCATATCCACCACGTTATAACCTACGCATCAGGGTATTTAAGCTTCCCGAAAGCTTTTTTCACAGAAAAGAACAGATTTTGTACGGTGGAAAGGATGGACTTCGACCTCTTCATGGAGAGGTACGGATACAAGATACTCTTTGGAATCTTCGGTCTGGTTCTGCTCGCGATATTAGGGATGTTTGGCTTCTACGTCTACGCGGTGATCAGGCTCTTTGGGCTCTTTGCCGGCGGGCTGCTACTGCTTCTGGCACTTGTGCACGCCTTCACCGCGGGCAGGAGGGTGCTGGAGGCCCAGGCAAAGGTTCACGCCAAGTACTTCCATGACGACAGGCCGAGGAGGTGAGGGGAGTGGACATCGGGCTGTTCATGGGGCGTCTCACCGTGCTCTTCGCCTCCATCGTGGTCGGGATTATCAGCGTTCCGTTCCTCATCCTGTTCTGGGGATTCTCCGGCTATGCAGCCGTTGCAGGGGCCGTTATCCCGGTCGCGTTCATCATAGGAATGCTCTTTGTGATGGCCCCGGGAGTAGCGCTCCGGAACCATAACGGAACCCTCTTCAGAACCCACAACGAGGTCTACTACGACAAGAACGAGAAAAAACGGGGTAGCTTTTCCGAAAATTTTTCGATTTTTATCGACACTTTTCTGAAGGTAGAGTTTTAACCTCCTCCGCAAAGAGACTACGGTGGTCATTGTGGAAGCGGTTAAGGCTTATCCTTCTGATTCAACAGAACTCAAGGCCAGGAAACGCGAGAAAAAGCTTCTCATGGGCAACGAGGCCATAGCTTACGGCGCCCTTGAGAGCGGCGTTGTCTTTGCGACAGGCTATCCAGGAACTCCATCAACCGAGGTTATAGAGACGATAGCCCGCCTGAAGCCGGAGGTATTCGCCGAGTGGGCGCCGAACGAGAAGGTGGCTCTGGAGGAAGCGGCAGGGGTTGCATATACGGGACTGAGGACTCTCGTCACCATGAAGTGCGTCGGTCTCAACGTCGCGGCCGACCCGCTCATGAGCCTCGCCTATTCTGGCGTTGAGGGCGGCATGGTCATCCTCGTGGCCGATGACCCCGGGCCGCACACTTCTCAGACCGAGCAGGATGACAGGTATTATGGAAAAATCTCGCTTTTGCCGGTTCTTGAGCCCGCCGACCCTCAAGAAGCACACGACCTGATCATCTACGCCTACGAGCTGAGCGAGAGGTATAAGGTTCCAGTGATATTCAGGACGACCACGAGGGTAAACCACACGACGGCCGATGTGGAGGTCGGCGAGTTCGTTGAGCTTGAGCGCGAGCCGAAGTTCAAGAAGGACATCGAGCGCTACGTCAGGGCGAGCATGGAGGGCAACAGGAAGAGGCACCGCTGGTTGAACGAGACGCTGGCGAGGATCGAGGAGGAGTTCAGCTCGATGCCCTTCAACTGGATCGAGGGGAGCGGAAAAATCGGGATAATAGTGGAAGGCGCACCATACAACTACGTGAAGGAGGTTCTGCCAAAGATAAAGGGAGATTTCAAAGTCCTCAAGCTCTCAACACCACACCCCCTCCCGAGGAAGCTCGTCGTTGAGTTTCTCAAGGGCGTTGACTTCGCGATAGTGGTCGAGGACGGTGCTCCCTTCCTTGAGGAGGAGGCCAAGATAGCGGCCTACGAGGCCGGCCTCAACGTCCCGATCTACGGCAAGAGAACCGGGCACTTCCCGCTTGAGGGCGAGCTAACGCCGAGCCTCGTCAGAAACGCCCTGCTCGGACTCATCGGTGAGGAGGGAGAGACCTACGAAAAGCCGGAAGAGGTCAAACTGGCAGAAAGCCTCGCCCCGAAGAGGCCGCCTGTTATGTGCCCCGGCTGTCCGCACAGGGGCTCGTACAGGGCGGCGCTGGATGCCCTGAGAGAGCTGAAGCTCGGGAGGTACGGCGTCCCGATACACGGGGACATAGGCTGCTACGCGCTGTCGCTGCTCCCCCCGCTTGAGGCCATCTGGACGGAGTACGTCATGGGCGCGAGCATCAGCCTGGCCAACGGTCAGAGCGTGGCGCTTAACAAGAAGGTGATAGCCACCATCGGGGACTCGACCTTCTTCCACAACGGAATCCAGCCCCTCATAGATGCCGTCTACAAGAACCTGAACGTTCTGGTAATGATACTGGACAACAGAACGACGGCAATGACCGGCCACCAGCCGCACCCCGGAACCGGGGGCAGCGAAACCGGAAGAAGGTTCAACGAGATCGACATAGAGGCCCTCGTCAAGGCGCTGGGAGTTAGGTACGTGAAAACCGTTGACCCCTACGACCTCAAGGCCACGAGGGAGGCGATAAAAGAAGCAATGCAGATAGAGGGGCCGGCGGTCATAATAGCGAAGCAGGAGTGCGTTATCCCCGTCATAAGGCGCGGCGAGATAGGTGAAATACCGCTCGTCGTCGAGGAGAAGTGCACGGGCTGCAAGGCCTGCATACTCCTGACCGGCTGTCCGGCTCTGGTTTACGATCCGGAGACAAACAGGGTGAGGATAGACAACCTCCTCTGCACCGGCTGCGGCGTCTGCAACCAGCTCTGTCCGTTCGATGCCATAAAGTTCCCGAGCGAGCTGGACTAATACCACCCGTAGCGCCAGCCCCCTTTTCTCTTCCCTCTCGCATTTTCAACTTCATCCGAGATCACTGCGTGGAAGAGGAGAAAGTAGGCCGTGAGAAGGAAAAAGCCGATGACTGTCCCCATGTCGGCATCCACCAGTGAGAGAACCCAAACCCCTGCTGAGAAGGGAAGGAAAAGCCTCGCCGCCCCGTTCCGGATCAGCCTCCAGTTTTCTGGATCCAGATAAGCGAGACTTCCCGGGCGGGAAAAGGGGTCGTTGAAGAACCAGTAAAGGCCGCTGGCCATTATCGATGATATCCCCACTGGAACCAGCATCAGGAGGGTATAAATAACGGCAGGCCAAGGCACCATTGTTACCCACGGCTAAAGTATACACGTGACGCTTTTAAGTTTTTGCCCTCACTCCCTCCACACTTCCAGCACCATGAAGCGCCTCACGAGCGGGTTTGGGTACAGCTCCCAGCCAACTCCGTCCGTGTCAGCCCCGATCTCCCCGAAGAGGCCGCCCTCCCTCGGATCCAGGCTCTCTCCGTAGATTTTCCCGGGACGGATCTCCACCGTCATATACCTGGGAAGGCCGATGATGGCCCTGCCGTGCTCCCTTGCGTACCCAATCGCCCATCTGGCGGTGTAGAGCCCCGAGTATATCTCGGCAATCCTCACCGGGACGCTGGACTTTCCGATGGCGATCATCTCTATCCCCGTCTCCTCCCAGAACCTCTTCGCCAAGGGCTGGAGCTCCTTTGCCAGATCCTTCCACACTTCCTTGCCCCTGTCGGTTATCGTCAGGGCGTCTATCGTCGGCTCGTCGAGCTTCCTGACCTCGATTCCGCCGAGGGTCGAGTCGAGGTGTACCACGTCGGGTTTAACCTCCCTCGCCAGCTCGACCGCAAGATAGGCTTCATCTTTTATCGCTTGCCTACCGCTCATGTCGTAGTTGAAGGGGTCAGCATACCTAGCGATACTCAGCGTTGCCGTCCTGTAGGGCTTCTCGACAAGCACGGCTGCAGTCGCTATAAGCCCGACCGGCTCGTAGTCCTCGGTCAGCAGTGCACCGCCTGTGTCGGCTGAAACTATCCTCATCGCAACCACCGTTAACGGGTAATTACCAATATACAACGGGAGCCAAGGTTATAGTGGTGATAGCGTTGGATGGGTCAGGCGATGTGGTTTATGAAGCTTTGGGTTCTTACATAGACGGCCTCTGCGGTTCAGTGTTTCTCGGAACCGCCCGGGGAAAGGTCGTCCTGTACAAAATGGGCACTTACCCCCTGACGCCCACCGGCGATCCGCTTCCATTTCTCAGTGTGTTCTATTCTAAGGGCATGCTGGAGATAACGGGGATATGGAACAGAAAGGGCAAGAGCGGGGCTTTTCTTCTGAGGATGATCCCAGCGGGAATAGAGGTCAGGGATGGGGGCATCATCTACATAACCTTCCCTCCACGTGAGGGGGGCATAGTTCTGGTCACACTATACGGAAACGAAGGCCTCGCAAGGACGCTGGAGGGTGCGGTCATGGACTGCAGAAGGGACAGGAGAGAAGGGGAAAAGATACTGTCCTCGATCTCTCCGGCTGAGTCATCCCCCACCTTCAGGACGGGGCAGTGAATCCCTTAGCCTCTTCACCTCTTCCCCCAGAGAGCCCACTGTTCCCCCATCGAGGCTGGAGATCCCCGCGTATCGGGATATGATGCCGTAAACTTCGGGGTGCCTGCTTTTCAGGATCCCGACCATCTCTCCGGCAGGCATGAGGAGTCCCGTATCAAGATAAACGAGGTACGCGCCGATGGTATAGAGGGCATCCATATAGGCATTGTAAGCCATATCAAACCGCTTTTCCTCCAGATAGTAATCTGCACGACGTATATAAGCCACAACCTTCTCCCTCAGCTCCGCTTCCATTCATCCCACCACGCATGGTTTATAAGGAGGGACCTAATAAACCTGTCGAGGGACTATGAGGGCGGAGAGACTCGTCTGGGTAGCCACGGTGCTCATAATAATCTACATCACGTGGGAGGCCATCAGCCCGCTGATAACGCCGATATTCTTCGGCCTGATTCTGGCCTACGCGGCCCATCCAATCCACCGGCGACTGAGTCCCAGGATTGGAAGAACACACTCAGCTTTCATTCTTACGGTGGGGATGCTCGGCCTCGGGGGTGTCGTCACCTTCGAGCTCATCATGATATCCGTTCAGGTCGCCGCCTCTTTCTACCAAAACGTTGTCGATTTCTTCAGGTGGCTGATGACGCAGCCGCTGCCCCCGGAGGTTCTGGACTTCCTCCAGAACTTCTTCAACCAGCTGATTCCCAGGCTCTCAGAATACATATCAAAGCATGCATTCTCCCTCCCCATGTACCTCCTACAGCTCGTTGTCTTTCTGTTCACGTTCTACTATGCACTGGCCTTTTCTCATGAGATAGCCGAGGAAATACGCTTGGCCATCCCCGAGAGAAACCGTCACTTGGGGGAGGAGATACTGAAAAGCCTCAACAAGACACTGGGTGCCCTTGTAAGGGCCTGGCTGGTGCTCAACATAATAAAAGGAGTCCTGATGACGCTTGGATTCCTGATCTTCGGCGTCTCCGACATCTACACTGCGATAGTCGCGGGCTTCCTGACGTTCGTCTTCTCCTTCGTCCCCCTGTTTGAGGGCTGGATGATATGGCTCATCGCGGCGGTGTACTTTGCCAGGGAGGGCATGTATCTACACGCGGTCGGGATATCCATCTACGGCTTCCTGCTGGTCTCCCCGATGCCGGACTACACGATAAGGCCCATGATGGTTGCGAAGGATGCCAACCTGGACGAGACCCTGGTCTTCATCGGCATGATAGGGGGAACCTGGGCCATGGGGGTCAAGGGGCTCATAATAGGGCCCATAGTCCTCAACCTTCTCCTCGTCCTCCTGAAGGAATGGAGGAAGGTCGTATCTAAAGAATCCTCACGCCGGCAGTCTCAAGCTCCCTCAAGGCCCTCTCCTCGTCCCCTTCATCTATCCCCTTGACCGCGTCGCGGAGGAGGTAGGTCTCGAAGCCGTGCTTGACGGCATCGAGGGCGGTCGCTTTAACGCAGTACTCGGTTGCAACGCCGCAGATGTAGACCCTCTTGACCCCGCGTTTTTTAAGGATCTCCGCCAGCTCAGTGCCTTCAAAGCCGGAGTATGCCTCCCTATCGGGCTCCGTCGCCTTGGAGATTACCACCGCATCGGCCGGAAGCTCCACCACGAACTCCGCACCGGGAGTGTTCTGAACGCAGTGCCTCGGCCACGGCCCGCCCTGCTCCCTAAAGCTGATGTGGTTTTCCGGGTGCCAGTCCCTCGTTGCCACGATCAAGGCCCCCCGTTTCATGAAGGCCCTGATGTACTCGTTGCACCTTGGGATTATCTCATTCCCCTCCGGAACCGGCAGAGCGCCGCCGGGCATGAAGTCCCTCTGCATGTCCACAACTATGAGCGCCTCCTCTGGCATCCACCTCACCACATATAGATTCGCTAAAAAGGTTAAAACCCTTATCAGAACAGCTCCCCTCTTATGAACCTCCTCGTCAGCTCGTTCTTCGGGTTCTCAAAGATATCCTCAGTTTTTCCCAGCTCAACTATCCTCCCGGCGTACATGTGGGCGACTCTGTCGGCGAGCCTCTTTGCCTGGAACATGTTGTGGGTCGAGAAGACTATCGTCGTTCCGTTCTCCCTGGTGATCTCCCTCACGATGTCCTCTATTATGGCCGAGTTCGTTGGGTCAAGATTAGCGGTCGGCTCGTCCATCAGGAGGAGCTCCGGCTCAAGGACTATCGCCCTCGCTATGGCAACTCTCTGCTTCTCGCCGCCGGACAGCGTCTTCGCCTTTCTGTTCCCGTAGCCCTCAAGCCTCACGAGGGAGAGCACCTCGCGGACTCTTCTCTCGACCTCGGCCTTGGAATAGCCCCTCAGCCTCAGGCCATAGGCTATGTTCTTGAAGACGGTGGTATTGAACATGATGGGGGTTTGAAACACCATCGTGACCTGCTTTCTCAGCTCCCCGGGCCGATTCCAGTTTACCCGCTTTCCATCAAAGACGTACTCCCCGGAGTCGGGCCTCTCAAGTAAGGCCAGAATCCTCAGGAGGGTGGTTTTCCCGGCCCCGCTGTGCCCCATGACGCAGAATATCTCGCCCCTTCTGACCTCAAGGCTCACGCCGTCCAGCGCCCTGTGGCCCCCGTAGGTCTTGGTCAGGTTCTCGACCCGTACTATCATTCCAACCACTTCCGCACGAGGTTTGAAAGCAGGTTCACGGCCAGGACTATGCCCATGAGGATTATCCCCAGCGCTATGGCAACGCTTATCTCCGCCCTGACGGTGTACATCTGTATGGCCGTCGTGAGAACCCTCGTGTTGTAGACGCCGCCCCTGACGTAGACGTTGCCGCCGATCATGAGGGCTATGCCGAGCTCGGCTATGGCCCTGTTGAAGGCCGCTATGATTGCCAGCACTATCCCACCGACGCTCTCCCTGACGACCTGGAAGGAGGCACGCAGTTCATCCGCACCGAGGGTCAGCGCCAGCTCCCTTATCTCACCCTCTATGGACTCCAGCGAGTTCACAACTATGCTCATTAT
Organism: Thermococcus coalescens; assembly: GCF_055392585.1. NCBI lineage: Archaea > Methanobacteriati > Methanobacteriota > Thermococci > Thermococcales > Thermococcaceae > Thermococcus > Thermococcus coalescens. The sequence goes on along the minus strand of NZ_AP043764.1, from coordinate 1,671,166 downwards.
TATCGGGGTTATCAGGAGGGCCTGACCGATGCTTATTCCCATCTCGGTGTAGAGAAGGCCGAGAGAACCGAGCGGACCGAGTGGGACGAACATGAGGTACAGCACGAGACCCCAGATAACGGTCGGGACTCCCATGAGGCCGTTTATCAGGGTCTTGACAAGCCACTTGCCCGGGAAATCCTTCAGGCCGAGGAGCACGGAAACAGGCAGTGACCATGCCACAGCCATCAGAGTTGCCACACCCGAAACCTTGATGGAGCGGAGGGCTATCTCTATCACGTAGGGGTCGTCTATCAGCTTCACCGCCTCTGAAAATCCCTGGATTATGTAGTCCCACGCCATCTTTCATCCACCCGGAGATGGAAGGAAAGAATAAAAGGCCTAGCCCTCGACCACCGAGGCCGGGAACTCGAAGAAGCCGTAGGTAGCGTTGTACCTGAACTTCTCGGGGCACTCGGTGTATTTGTCACCGTCCTTCATGAAGCCGTACTTGATGATCCACCTGAAGACCTCCCCCTGTTCATTCTTGAGAACCGGAACGGCGGGATAGAACAGGGGCCTCCCGAATTCCTCCTTGCCGTACTCGGCTATGGCCTTCTGCCCCTCATCGCTGGTGAGCCACTCGGCGAGGAGCATCGCGTCCTCAAAGTCCTTGTCGGGTATCTTCTTCGGGTTGATGATGATTATGGCGTAAACGTTTATGAGCTCCTCCCCCTTGTCAACGAGGACGTCAAGGTCTATCTTGCCCTCCTTCTGGTACTTGAGGTACGTCCCTATGTCGGAAAGGGTGTAGGCCTTTCTCTCGCTCGTGTAGAGGAGGGTGTTCCCCATTCCAGCGCCGGTCGTCCCGAACCAGCTCTCGTTCTTCAGCTCGTTGAAATCAAAGCCGGCCTTCTTCCACAGGGCTATCTCCTTCGTGTTGGTTCCCGAACCGTCGTCCCTTGAGACCCAGACGATTTCGTTGGGGTGGGCCCTTCCGTACTCGACGATTTTCTTAAGGGCCTCTGAAACGCTCAGGCCCCTTATTCCAGCGGGGTCGTCCTTCGGGCCGACTATCACGAAGAAGTTGTACGCGAAGACCTTTCTGTTCACGCCGTAACCTTCTTCCATGAATGCCTGCTCCTTTGGGAGGGCATGAACGAGTATGGCATCGCTGGCACCGCTTTTAGCATCGAGAATTGCCCCCCCGGTACCCTTGGGAATAAAGCGGAGCTCTATGTTGTACTTCTCTTTGAAAACCGGCGCAACCACGTCCTCAAGTATGCCTGTGTCGTAGAGGCTGGTGGTGGTTGAAATCGTAAGAACCCTGGGCTTCTCCGTCGCCGTCTGAGCTCCGCCGGTGCCCCCTATGCACCCGTAGGAAAGCCCGGTAATGAGCAGGACCAGCAAAACGAGTACCTCTGCCCCCTTATTCATAGTGCCCACCGTTAGCTGGGTGAAGACAGAACTTATAAACATTTCTGTCCATTTTAAGCGGTTTTGTTTAACAAAAGTGCGCCCCTCCGGGAAGCCCCGGGCTGAAAAGTGCGAGAACTAAAGCTCAAGCCTATCCCTGAACCGGGACATATCAACTCCCTTGTCCATTCCAAAGAGGTAGGCCAAAACCTTCTCGTCCAGGTCGCCGTAGCGCTCGCGCATCGATCCGATGCCTTCGACGACCTCCTCCCTCTCCCAGCCAAGGGATTCGGCTATGTAAGAGACCATCTCGTTGAAAAAGTCCTCACCGGCCTCCTCCTCCGCGAGCAGGGCTTTGTTGACGACCAGAAGGCCGTCCTTTTCCTCAAGGAGCCCCTCCTCCAGAGACTTCGCTATTAGCTCCTTCGCGGCCTTCACGTCCATCAGGCGGAGGCTGAAGGAGAGTATCCCAACGAGCTCGCTCCGGGTGAACTCCAGGGAGCCCTTGTACTCAACCGCGCGTTTTATCGGGTGCACGCAACCACCTAACTTTTTTAGGGCGCTGGAATAAATAAACCTTTGCATACCGCCGTTAGATGTTTAAGCACCGGCGAGAACTCTAAACGGTGATGCCGATGGGGCAGAGGACTCACAGGTTAACCTCCGAAAAACTGGTTGGAAAGCCCGTGAAAATTGAGGAGAACTACGCGGAGGTCGTCTTGAAGACGACTGAGGAGATGGCCGTTGATGAGTACGGACTCGTTCACGGCGGCTTCACCTTCGGACTGGCCGATTACGCGGCCATGCTGGCCGTTAACGAGCCCACGGTTGTCCTCGGAAAGGCAGAGGTCAAGTTCCTGAAGCCGGTTAAGGTCGGGGAGAAGCTCACCGCTCGGGCAGAGATAAAAGAGGATCTCTGGAGGAAAAAGCTTGTATGGGCAGAGGTCTTCAACGAGAGGGGAGAGAAGGTCTTCGAGGGGATCTTCCACTGCTACGTGCTGGAGAAGCACGTGCTCGAATGAGCCAAAATTTTTTAAGCCGTAATATCTTATTTCGATATCGGTGTTCGATATGAAGTACCGCGACTTCCTGGCCCTGCACATACTCCACCATGCGAGCGAAGAACCTGTCACGGGCTCGTTTCTGATGAAAGAACTTGAGAGACACGGTTACCACATCAGTCCGGGAACGATGTACCCCCTCCTTCACTCCCTCGAAAAGGAGGGCCTCCTGAAGAGCCACTGGGAGGTGAGGGATGGCCGGCGGGTCAGGATCTATGAGATAACGGAGGCCGGCCTGAGTGCCCTCAGCGAGGGTAAGGAGAGGCTGAAGGAGCTCTGTCTCGAACTGCTGGGGGAATGAGGAATGGAGGAAAGGGAGAAGAAGATCTTCGGGATAAGCTGGAACGTCTTCCTGCTCGGGATAGTCAGCTTCCTCAACGACATGAGCAGCGAGATGATAATGCCTGTTATGCCAAGCTACCTGATGGAGGTTCTCGACGCCAGAAAGCTCCTCAGCGGCTCCGTCATGGGGGCGATAGAGAGCATGAGTTCCCTCTTTAAGGTGGCCTTCGGCTACGTGAGCGACCGATTTAGAAAGAGGAAGGTGTTCGTCTTCGCCGGCTACGCCCTCTCAACCCTCGCCAAGGGCGCTTTAGCGCTCACCCGCTACTGGTGGGACTTCCTGCTCCTGCGCGCGGTGGACAGGATAGGTAAGGGTGTAAGAACAGCCCCGAGGGATGCCCTGATAGCGGAGTCGAGCGAGAGAGGAAAAACCGGGAAGTCCTTCGGCTTCCACAGGATGATGGACACGCTCGGCGCCGTGGCAGGTCCGCTCGTTGCCATAGGCCTCATCGAGCTCCTCAAGGGGCTGCCTTCCGAGACAATGTACCGCTACATCTTCCTGCTCTCGGCCGTTCCAGGGGCGATATCGCTCTTCGTGATAATTCTCTTCGTGAAGGACAGGGGCGGTGAGGTCAAGAAGAAGATCAAGGGAATTTCAACGCTGAAGAACAGAAACCTGCAGCTCTTCCTGGCGGTCGTTGCCATCGGGGCGCTGGGGAGATACAGCTACGCCTTCACGATGTGGAAGGCGCAGGAGCTCGGCTACTCAGTGGTACAGAGCATAGCGTTCTACGCACTTTTCAACCTCATCTACGCCCTCTCGGCCTACCCCCTCGGCGTCATCTCGGACGGCTTCGGAAAGAGAAGGCTGATTACCATAGGCTTTGCTGTTGCGGCTTTGGCGGCCCTGGCTTTCGCCTACGCGAGGGACTTCTACACCCTCATAGCGGCCTTCGTCCTCTACGGGGTCTACATAGCGATAGAGGACACGATTCCGAGGGCATACATGGCGGATCTGGCCAAGGAGTACGAGAAGGGGACGATAATAGGGGCGTACCACACCGTCTTCGGCATCTTCGTCCTCCCGGCGTCGGTGATAGCGGGCTGGCTCTGGGGGAGCTACTCCCTGGCGTACTCCTTCACCTTCGCCGCGGCCATGAACGTCACCGCCATGATTTTAATGACCTTCGTGGGGGAGTGAAGCCCCCAATTTCATTAATTTCAGGTAGAAAAGGTAAGAAGGGGTGCGGCTCATGCCCCAAGTTTCCTCAGCTCCTCCTTTCCAACCAGAAGAGGCCTCCCGGCTTCAATGACGTAGCTGAGCTCCCACTTAACTTCGCCCCTGTTCATAGCCCTTGCATAGCGCTCGGCTATCTCCTCAGCCTCCTCAAGTGAAGACGCCTCGACGATCCTCCTGACGTACCACTTCATATCGCCGAAGCGAAGCTTGAACTCCGCCAGGTACATGGGCACCACCGCAGAGAGTTGGATGGGGACTATAAAAACCTAAGGCTCCATCGCCCGATAAATTCCCTCGACCTCCCCTGCCTCGAAGACCTTCCCGCCTTCCTTCGTCCTCAGCTCTATGAGAACCTTTTCGGGTTTTTTCTCCACTTCAATCTCAACCTTCCTGGTGCTTAGAACCTGGATGAAGGCATCCCCAAGCCTCTCGAACTCAAAAACGAGTGCGTCCTCCTCCCAGCGGTGGCCGCGGTAAGAAACGCCGCCCATTCTGAAAGTAACTTCAAGAACGATTTTCATCAACATTCCCCCACATTTTCTTAGGGAGGTGATTCTCGCGAAAGGTTAAAAAGGTTGGGAGAAAGGGAGAGGAGCATCAAGCCTTCTTCAGCTTGACCACCTGCTTGGCGAACTCCTCAAGCACTTCCTTCCTCATGCCCTCGAAGAACTTTATTGAGCCCGCGTAGCTGTGGCCGCCGCCCTCTATTCCGGCACTCGGTAGCGTCTCCTGAAGCTTTGGAATTATCTCGTTCAGGTCGAAGCCGTAAGCGGCCATTCCATCTGCCGCCCTGACCACCGCGAAGTCCGGGCCGTAGGCGAGGGTGAGTATTGGAGAATCCTCGCCGTACTTCTCCTTGAAGTGGTCGTGAATTAAACCGGAGAGCTTGCCCGGGCTTGGATAGGAGAACTTCGGGGCGAAGAGCTCGATGTCTATGGTGTTGAACCTTATGCCGTTGGGCAGGACGACGCTCTTGACGTGGGGCAGTGAAGCCCTGAGGGCCTTCTCCTGCTTTTCCTTGACCTCCGGGTAGATGGCGTTTATCAGCTCGCGGTGCCTCTGGAGGTTGCCGGTCAGGAGGAGTATCTCGTCGATTATCCCGTGCCCGTCCATGAACTTCCAGAAGTAGGCCTCGTGGTCTATCACCTCGGCTATCTTCTTGAGGTCCTCCTCGTCGAGGCCTTTAGCCTTCTTTGCTATCTCAAGGTACTGGTAGAACTCCGGGGCCTTGCTCCTGTCTCCGGTTCCCGCTATGGCAGGAAGGTGCTTTATCCTGTCCTCAACCTTAGGGTTGATGAAGCGCGCCACCTCCGTCGCGAGCATTCCGGCGGTTAGCTCGTAGTAGCCGCGCTTGATGTGGTGCGGGTTGACGTGGACGTCAACGTAGTCGTCCACCTTGGCCCTGTCCTCGCTCACCCACTCGCGCGGGTCGTGGTGGTCTATGACGACTATGGGGACTCCATAGGCCCTTATGCGTTTGTAAGCAGGAATGTCCTCGCTGGTTCCGCCGTTGTCGACTATGACGAGGAGCGGAAGGGGGTCGCCGAACTTCTCATGGTCCTCGACCATGAATATGATGTCCTTGAGGACATCCTCCAGCTCGTAGAAGGGCGCCCTGCTCGGTCTGCGCTTGAAGAGCTTCCACCTCGCACCGGAATCCGGTGACACCTCCTCGATGAGCGGGACTATCGCATACTCAAGGGCCAGGCCCGAGGTGTAGCCGTCCGCGTCTGCGTGGTGCCTCAGGAGGATGGGCCTGCCCTCGTAGATGGCCCTGCGTATCATGAAGGCGGCTTTCATTATCCTGGGCTTCAGGGCCTCAAGAACCTCGCTCTCCACAAGGAAGCCGACGTCCCGGGGCTGGGCCTTCCTGTCGAGCTCCTCCTCTATGCGCTTTTTGACCTCAGCCGCTTCCGGTCCCCACAGCCTCGTCATGTCGCTGGTCTCGATCTGTATCTCCCCTGCGTGGAAGGCCACTTTGCCTATTACCTCGACGACGTCGCCCACGTTTATGTTGGGATATGCCCTGACGCCCGGAGCCTCAAAGGCGGCAGCCCAGGTTATTCCAGTTCCGTCGGTTATCGTGAAGACGGTTGGGCCACCCGTCACCTGTATCTGGGTCACCTTGCCCCTCAGCCTCACCGTCTGGCCTGCCATGTCCTTGCTGAGCTCGCCGATTGGAGTAACCGGAAGCTCCTTCCTCACAGTCACCTCCTTGTAGTGCTTGAGCGCCGACTCGATGAAGTCCACTTCGCCCTTGTCGGGGCGGACGTCGAGAACCTGAACGAGAATCTCCTCGCCGGGCTTGTACTCCCTGCCACCAAGGAGGTCCTTCCGCCTTACGAGGCCCCTAACGTGCGGGTTTAGCCTGACGAAGATGCCAAAGCGCTCCACCCTGTCGATGGTTCCCTTGTAGACGTTGCCGACCTCCACGTCCTCCAGGTCACAGGTCTTATCGAGGAGGTAGACCACCTTGTACTTCCTCATGCATTCCGAGCAGACCCACGTTGTCTCCATGCCGGGCTCCCAGGGCTCCTTAACCTTACCGCAGATGTCGCAGGCAAGAACCCTTCCGGTACCCCCGCAGGTCGGACACGTATCGTAAACCGGAACGACGCCCTTTCCGTGGCACTCGGGACAGGGTATCTCGTCCACCTCGTCCTCAACACCGAGGTAGTCAAGGTTCCTGTAGCCCTTCAGCTTGTCCCCTACTTTGAAATCAGCGGGAACGTACCCCCACCCCTCGCAGACGGGGCATTCCTTCTCGCCGGCCTTGATTTTCCCGGTTCCGTGGCACTCGGGACAGTCCTTAACCACCATGAGCATCACCCTAGAAACCTCTCATCTGAGAGACCTAGGCCGGCTCCGGCTTATAACCTTTTGTCTCCGCCTTACCGAAGAAGCCCCAGAAGACCACCATGGAGAGGCTGTACAGGAGAGCGGTTATCATGAACGGCCAGGTGAGGGAGAGATCAAAGAGCCTGCCGCCCAGGTACTGCCCCACACCAAACGTAGCGGTCCATGACAGGTTGTTGAGTGCCATGACGGTTGAACGCTCCTCCTTTTTGAAGAAGCCCACCATAAAGGAGTTCCAGATCGGATTGACGATGTTCATGAGGATGGTTCTGACGGTGTAAATAACCGCGGCTATGAGGAAGGTTGGGGAGAATGGCATCGCCGCTATAAGGAGGCTGGCGCTCCCGTTGAAGGACACTATGGTCTTGACGCTGCCGAACCTGTCCGCTATCATCGGAAGCAGGAACATTCCCAGCCCCATGATGAACTGCTGGAGGGCGAACAGCCACCCGATGTTCTCCAGGCTGGTTCCAAAGCGCTGGTTGAACCAGAGCCCCATGTAGGGTATCGTAACCCCCGCACCCAGGCCGATGAGCGCGCTCGGAAGGGCGAAGCGTCCTATCCTGACGAGAAGGGTCCTGTTGAGCTTGAGCTTCTTTTCTGTCTCGGCCAGAACCGACCTGACGAACAGCACCAGGACGAACCTCACCGGGATTATCACGAGGACTAAAGCGAAGACCTCCCTGTACGGGAGATACCTCGGCAGGAAGCCGGCCAGAATCAGGCCGACGGCTGAGCCTATGGTTCCCATTGCTGAAGAGAGGCTGAAGAGGTAGTGCCTCTTCTCGTCACTCACCTCGCCGCTGAGCAGTGCCATGTAGGATGGGTTCTCAAAGGCCATACCGATGCCCACAAGAACGCCTCCGATGGTCAGGAGGGCTATCGTGGGGTAGGCCACCTGAACCAGCCTGCCGAGGAACATCAGGGAGACTCCCAGGAGGACCGCCTTTTTGTAGCCCATTTTCGTGCCGAGGGGACCGGAAAAGAGGAGAACGCCGGCCTGAGCTATGGTGGACATGGAGAAGACTATCCCGATGTCGGTGTAGCTGAAGCCGAGGGACTTCAGGTAAAACGGGAAGATGAACCACGCTATGTTGCCCCCAAGCCAGGAGATGAAGGAGTAACCCACGAGCAACCACGCATCTTTGCTGAATCCCCTGTAGTTCTGCAGCGACATGAACGTTCAGACCGCTGTCGAGTATATAAACTTACCCCTCACCCAACCGAAAAGTTTATTAAAAATTTCGGGAATTACTCAGCGTTTAAATCAAAAATGCGGCTCTTTCCTCGCTCAAATGAGCAAGAGTAAAATTGGAAAAACGGGATAAAATAAGATTTCACATTTCTTCCATGAACTTCTCCACGGCGAGCCTTGTCTCGGCGTAGGTCTTTCCCGCGAGGATTATGACCTTGTAGTTCTGGTTTTTCGGGTTCTTGAGCTCCTTTATCACGTAGCCCTTCTGGCCTATTTCGGCCTTGATAGCATCTATGGTGTTCTTTCCGTAGGCCTGCTCCAGCAATGCCCAGGCCTTGTTGCTCACCCATCCCCCGACTATTATGACGTTCTTGTCGGCCGGGAAGCCCTTGAGCTGGGTGTCCTCGATGATGAACTTGTAAACGTCGTCCGTAGCCTCAATCTTAGGTGCGGTTATGGAGACCTTCTTGGTCACCGAGACAACACGGACGAAGCGGTAGCCCTCAACCCCGACTACCTCACCCTCGTTGTTCTTTGTGAAGACTGGAACTATCTCAAGGCCCCAGTTCGTGGGCAGCTTAAGGGCAGAGCCCTCGCCTATGAAGACCCTCTTGAAATCGGCCAGGCTCTCGTTGACGTGAAGGTAGAGGATGTAGAGGTTGTTGTTCGGGTCTATGTCCCAGACCCACTGGCCGCTGTAAACGTCGCCGTCCTGGTACTGCTTGACCTTCTCGTAGTACCCGTAGTTGTAGGTGACCATGAGGGTTCCGCCGACGCCAACGAAGAAGTCGGTGGGGGCAAAGAGGAACAGCTCTCTAACGCCCCTCTCAAGGAGTTCGTTGATCCTTGCAGATGGGTATGTGCTGAAGATCTCAAAATCCTCGTTCCCATCAGCATCAACGTACATTATGTAGTAGCTTCCCTTCTCCATGGTCTTCTGTTTTATCATGCCGCTCGGATACGTGAGGTCAACGAGCATCTCCTCCTGGTTTATGTTTATATCCACGAACTTTATGCCCCAGCTCCCGACGGATATGCTCTCACCGAGGGAGCTTGAGGTGGAGTCAACCTCCGTGTAGGCGTAGAAGTACATCGTGTCCTTCCCGTCGACCGTCGTTGAGATGACCCTGTAGTCACCGCCGATGTCGAGGGGGGTCGTGTTCTCGTTGAATACTATCTCCACGCTCCTGTCGGTGAACTCGGCGGCTTTTTTGGTGGAGTTAAAATCGACGCGCGAGAAGTTGACCTGGATGACTATGCCGTGCCCAACGGGCTCGTCGCTAACGTTAACACCGACGTCAGGCATGTCGCGGGAGTTGAGCTTGTAGGTCTGGTTTTCATCGGGGATGAGCACGCTGTGGTACTCAACCGGCACAGAAACGGTCTTTGTATACGTTCCCTGGGAAACGCCCTTGAGAACAAGAAAAGCACCGAGTCTCGAACCTGTTATAGCGTCCTCACCTATGTGAAGCGGCACTCCGTTGACTATCTTGGTGGTGGGCAGAACTATCACTGTGTTGGAAGAATTGATCCCCGCAATCGCTGCGTTGATCGGCGTAAGGAGCAGGCCCAGAACTATCAGGCCCATAAACAGAACCAAAGCCCTTTTCATCGTTTATCACCGATTTAAAGTGCATCTCAACCTTTATAACCTTTCCCCGGAAGTTAATTCTGCGATGATGAGTGAATCCAATGCTGACCGGATGATGAACCCCGAACCTGAGCGCCGGATTGAAAACGAAAGGCAAACCAAAATGGAGAAACAGCTTGAGGAGCTCTACTCCAGCATCCAACAGCTGAAAAAAGAGAACGAGGAACGGAAAGCTCCAGACCAGCTTGGGTGGGACGACATCGCCCAGGAAATCATAGGCGCGGTCACCTTTGCCCTTCCGTTTCTCTTCACGGCGGAGCTGTGGGAGATCGCCAAGGACATCTCGGTTGAACGCTCCCTTCTGGTGTTCCTGATGACCCTAGGAGTCGCCTACCTGTTCATCGCCAAATCCCGGATAGGGAACCTCAAGAGAGAGGAGCTGTTTCACGTCCCCAAGAGGCTCCTGACGGTCACGGGGATAGCGTACTTCATCTCAGCCGGACTGATATACCTCTACGGGATAAACAGCCTGGCCGACTTCACGGCCGGACAGTACCTCAACGCTACCATACTTATAAGCACCTTCGCTGTGATAGGTGCGATAACCGTTGACATGGTGAAGTAAATGAGGCTAGTGACAGGAAAAAGGTGGGAAGCGTTTGCAGACGAAAAATCCCTGCTCTTTCCCGAATACCGGAAGAACCGCGGTGAACTCATCGACTTCGTTGATTCACTGACCGGGGAGGAAACCGTGGTCACGGCGAGCCTTGAGCTTGTCGATTTAATCGCCTGGAAGTTCAGGCGGGGCGAGGAGAACGTTCTCGTGTACTCCGACACCGGGAAGAGCCTCACGCTCAAGGAGGTCTACGAGCTGAGGAAATACCTCGACTTCGACGTCCGCGGCGGCTTCTCCGGGAGAGGGGGTGAGACCAGCGTCCTCTTCGTTGAGGGCAAAACCGACGCCAAGTTCTTCAAAGCGGCCTTCAAGAAGCTCTTCGAGTTCAAGGAGAGCCGGGAGGCACCGCACAGCCTGAGGTTCATCGAGCGCGTCTTTGAGAGGGACAACTTCGACCTGCTCAAGAGGGAGGAGGATGACTACTACCTCGCGGTCATCCCGAGCGAGGGCAACTCCGGGGTGATAAGGAACCTCGGAAACTTTCTGAGGGCGATGGAGGTCTTCGACTTCAGGGTTGGGAAAATCGGAGTCGCCATCGACATCGACGAGGACAGGGAGAGCGCTCTCGCCTCGATAACCGGGAAGCTCTCAGGATTCAAACACGAAAAAACACGCCTCGGCTACAAAGTTGGAGAAACCGAGGTAATACCGCTGGTAATAGGCCTCCCCTTCGAGGACGATACGATAGAGTGGAAGAAGCCAACGGTTGAAGACCTCATGCTCCACCTCATAGCGAGGGAGGGACTGCTTGAGAGGATAAAGCCCGGTCTCAGGGCCCTCAACGAGAGCCTCGGGAGGAAACTCAAGCCCAAGGAGGTCATGTACCTCGCTTTGTCGGCCTACGGCCACTGGGGCAACCTTGAGGGATTCTACGAGCTCTTCGTCATGCGCTCCCGGTTCAGGAACCTGAAGGCTGTCCTCAGGGAGGCCCGCCTGATGGGGGGGCTCTTCTACCTGGCCGGAAGGGAAGGGGAAAGGAGGCGTTGAGTTTTTAATCCCCCATCCCCAACCCAACCCGGTGGTGGAGATGAAGCTCGCTTCATTCGACGTCTGGAACACCCTCCTGGACATAAACATCATGCTCGACGCCATGGCGGTTGAGCTCTCCAAGCTCATGGGGACGTGCCTGATAGACGTCGTCGAGGGGATGATGCTGGCACGGGGCAGGATAAAGCGAATGAGAGCTGAGGGTGAAGGCGACCCCGCCAGAGCTCTTGAGGAGAGCCAGGAACTCCTGGCGGGGCTGTTTGAGATTGACGTGGAGCTGGTCAGGAGGGCGGCTGCCAGGGCCGTCCTGAAGGTCGGGGACGAGATAGTACTTCCCGGAGCTGAGGAGGCCCTCAGGGGCGTTAAAAAGAGGGGCCTTAAGGTCACCGTCACGGGCAACGTGATGTTCTGGCCCGGCTCTTACACGCGCCTTCTGCTGGAGAGGTTTGGCCTGATGGATCACATCGACAAAACCTTCTTCGCCGACGAGATTCTGGCGTACAAGCCACTGCCCGAGATGTTTGAGAAGCCGCTGAAAACATTTAACGTCGAGCCGGAAGAAGCGATCCACATAGGCGACACATACGCCGAGGACTTTGAAGGGGCGTTGAGAGCTGGAATGTGGGCGGCCTGGATAAACCCCGAGGCAGAGAAGGTCAGAAAAATCCACGAGCGGGGCTTTGAGGTGCCGAGTGTTGAGGGTATTCTGGAGGTTCTGGAACTGACAAAAGGAAAGAATATTTAAGTTAATGCACCAAATATAAACACGGTGAGGAGTTTGAGTGAGGTCATTGAAAGGCTGGAGAGAATAGAAAAGCTGCTCATAGCGCTTAACTCAAAAGTGGATAACTTTCTCGGATATGAGAGCCTGACGAAAAGAGAGCGCGAAGAGATTAGACAGATGAGAGAAGAGGTCAGGAGAGGCGATTTCGTGAAGTTCGAGGAGCTCTTCGGTGAAGACTGATGTACGAAGTCGTCTTCACAAAGAAGGCCGCCAAGCAGGTTAGAAACCTCCAGGATGCCCACAGAAGAAAACTTAAAGAAATCATCGTTGCCCTCTCGGGAAACCCCTTTTCTTACCCTTACAAAAAGATCCGCGGAGAGGAGCACACTTACAGGATACGGGTCGGACAGTTCAGGATCCTCTACGAAGTTGACGACGAAAACAACAGAGTCGTGATATTCAAAGTCGAACGCCGGGAGAGAGCATACAGGTAATTAGGTAATGAGCTTCGCTTTTACATAATTCTTGGCCGCATAGTACTGCCCCTCGTCCGCAGTGTGAAGTTCCGCGTTGAGGGCTTCGGCGAGGGCTATGTAGAGGGCGTCGTAAATCGTGATGCCCTCCTTCAGGGCTATTTCGAGGCCCCTACCGAAGAAGTTCTCAGCCCGGAATAACAGCATCCCCTCTCCGAGGAGCCTCAGAACAGTTACAAGGCTTTTGGCACTCTCCTCCGTTGCCCTGCCCCTTTTGACGGCCTTCCATATGGCGTTCATCCCCTCAACGAGCGCGTAGTCCAGCGTTGCCGTGTCAGCCCCGAGCTCTATTTCTTCCCAGCCGGGTTCCTTGAGGAGAACTTTAACGAGGACGGACGCGTCAACGACTATCACGGTCATCCCTCACGGATTTTGCTGCGAAGCCCGTTTCAACCGAGACTGGAATTCGCTTGAGTATCTCCATAGCCTCCTTTATCTTTTTCCTCCGTTCCTCCTCGTCTATCTTCTTCCGTATGAACTCCCTTATCTCCTCGCTCCAGTTTATGTCGAGTTCCTTCATCTTGACTTTCAACTCGTCGGGAACCCTTATGGTTATGACCGCCATGCAATACACCTCGAAATACGTTTTGTATTGCTGGGATAAAAGGATTTCGGATTATTTCTTCCCCTTCGGCTTCAGCCATGCCCCAAGCCCGACCTGCCTCGTCTTCTGGTAGCGTAAGTCCTCCTTCTTGTAGCCAAAAGCTTTTAGAATCCTCTCCACAGCGGGCAGAACCTGGTTTTCGATGTAGTATTCGGCGTCATAGCGGTGCCTCGTCGGGTCGAACTCGTCGAAGGGAATCGCCCTGTCGCCTATCCTTCCGCTGCCCTTGAGCACGATGTAGCTTATCACCGTTCCCGGCCGGATCTTGATTCCCCTCGATGCCAGTCTTTTCGCGACGGCCACGTGCGGTCCGATGGCTTTGTAGTCCTTCAAGTCCCGCGTTATCTGCTCGTGGATCACAAGCTTCTCGGGTGGAACCTCGTACTTGCTGAGCTTTTCCGTTACTTCCTTCACTATTCTGACAGCCTCCTCAACGTCACCGTGCTTGAGAATTGCCTCAAGAACCCTCGCCTGCGTTTCCTTCGCTATCTCGCTCCAGTCGCGCCTCACAATCTCAAGCCCGCGCGTTATTATCTTGCCCTCCTCGTCTATGAGTGCATACTTCTTCTTCGTGACGAAGAAACCCCTAACGTAGAAACCCTCGTATTCAAGCTCCAGCAAACCGGGCAGTTTGGAGTTGATGTATTTTAAAAACTCTCTGGCCTTCTTTTTGACGGTCTCAGCGTCAGCACCGGGGATTGTCGCAAAGAAGCCATCCGTGTTGTGAACGAGTATTCCGTTCGCGAAGAATCTGTGTGTTCCATCTACCTCGATGTCGTAGACGTACCCGTCGTAGGGTATTTCCTCTATCCTCTTGGGATACACCAAGTCAAAGCCATAATTATAGGCCCTCTTCTTGTTTGTGTAACCGCCCAAGTTTTCGGAGAGCTTCGAGGCTTTCCTGTCCAGAACAAAGCCTATCCTCTGGGCAAAGCGGTGTTTATTCTTTATCCTGACGTGAATCGAATGAGTTCTGCTTTCCTTTCCGAGGTATCTGTTTGGCTTGGTCTCGGTGAACATCGAATTGGAGACACCAACGAGCCACAACAACTTTCTGACCGAACTACTGAGTTCGGGATTAACACTTGTTAGTCTAACCTCCGGAATTCCTCTGCGAAGACTTACCGTTCCATCAGCAGAGAACAATCCGCGTAGAAATGCCTCTATATACTCCTTCGGAAGGTTGAACATGAAGTCAGGGATTCTTTTGCTCCCGTTCTCGTCTTTAAAGTGTTTGACCATGAACCCTGCGAGCCACTTTGAGAGTATTGAAACATCTCCCTTCTCGCTTTTGTTGTAGTAATTGGAGATTATTCCGGCATTTTTGAGGGGTTTGAGGATTTTGTCCTCAATCTCCTTCTTGTCTAGCCCAAGGGGGAGACCAACATAGTATTTGGCCCAGTTTGACCGCCCACCCCAGTTACCGTCGCCAACCAACAGCCCAATGAGTTCCCACAGTTTAACAGAAGTTTGACTGGGCTTAATGCTCTTGGCAATCGGCTGATTGGGTGTAATGAGGGACTTAACTTCCTTTCCAATATCTTTCGGCTTCACCTCGCGAAGGCGTTCCTTTAGGGGCTTTCCCGGCTTTACCTTGCTGGTGTTAAGGTATCCTATCAAGGAGTGATCCTCCGTAACGTCGAGATACCACGAGTTAGTGAACCAGATGCGGTAAATTCTCTTGTTTGTCCTGTGTCTCATGACGTAGGGAACCCTCTTCCAGACGAGCCGTCCCCTGTTGTCCAGCGTTAGCGCCTCAATGCCCTCAAGAATGCAGTACTCTTTCTCCCCAACCTTGTGATCAACACGCTGAAAGAGTTTCTCAATCGGGACGAACTCAACCTTTCCGTTTCTCCTGATTATAATTTCGGTTTCGCCAGTAACGCTGTCTGCGTAAAGCACTTTAAACCCGAATTTACTTTCTATTTCCCTTATGGTCGTTTCTATGTACTCCCTGCCCCAGGCTGTGACACTCTCTGCGCACTCCCTGCAGTACCAGCGAGCCTTTGCGTAGCCGTAGTAGCCGTAATAGCTGTTGTGCGCATAGACAAATCCAAAGCCAACGAGGAAGTTCTCGTTGTCCTCGACACTGAGGTCGTAGACGTGGCCGCTGTATTCCTCCACCTCAACGGACTCAACGTGGTCAAGCACTACGTCACCCTCAATGAGCCAGGAGAGCTTTTGGGCCTTTTCGGGATCGAGCTTTCCTTCTTCCACCATCTTTCTGAAGGTCTGCGGGCTGACGTTCTTCTGGAAGACCTTTCCAAAGACCTCGCTCAGGACTTCCTTGGGGATCACGTGCGAATAGTAGGCGTTCTTTTTCTTGTCAAGCTTTACGAACGGGAGCTCCTCGTTTATGTAAATCCTGTAAACGCCGCTGTCGTGCCCGAGCTTTACGGCTGAAACTCCCACCGAGTTCAGGAGGAGGACGAGCTGATTGGCCAAAAGCTCGCTCTTCGTGGAGAGCCTGAGCCTTTTGCTCGGGTGGACGTCGCCATCACCGATGAAGTATCCCTCAAGGAAAGCCAGCTTAATTTCTTTCGGAGACGTGAAGATGAACTCGGGGATCCTCTTGTTCTCCGCCAGAACACCACAGAGGCCCTCAAAGAGCAGGTAGCCCATCTTCCTCGATATTTCAACGTAGTTCCTAGCCCGTCTTGCATTCCCAAAAAACCTACTGGCCAGTCTCTCCATATCGTCCAGTACTTCAAGGTCTTCGTTGTAGAGCTTCACACTGTAGCTCCAGCCGTTTTTGAAGTTCCTTTGCTTTCTTGCATGGCCCTCGCTTACGTAGTAGCCCAGGAGCTTTGCTAACGATTCGTCAACTTCAATGAGCGGGCTCATCCTGAAGCCGTTCAGCGTGCCAATCTTCCACTCCTTAAGCTCTTCCGAGGGCATTAGGCTTACTACGTCCCGGATGGAGTTGAATTCAACGAGGTACTCCCTCTTATTGCCGTTGTATCTGACGTTCTCCACAAGCACCTCGTAGAGCCTTCTGTATTTCCTAAGGGATTCCCAGTCGAGGACTTCATAGCCTATCTTCCTAAGCCGGACGTAGCCAAGGTCCTCAAGGTGCTCGAGGTAACGCCTCGCTGTTCTTGGCCTTTTCTCTTCCCCAAAAATCCAGCGCAGGGTTCTAAGCATTCCTTTAAAGAAGTTCTTCCGTTCTTTGACGGGAATCGTCATGACAATGTCTGACGTTTCCTCTTCAGGCAATCTCAAGAGCAGTTCAACGAGGTTCAGCACGTGCTTTTTCTCTGGAAGCTCCACCCTCCGAGGAACCGCAATCAGGTCTCCGGGCCTGAGTTCATCTCCATTAACCTCAACGAGCTCCCCGTTTCTCACCGAGAAGAGGCTGTGGCCCGAGGTTATCTTTATTCTCCTCCCAGACCTTAGTTTGATGTTGTAAGCCCTGCCCGAATAGCGGTGCCGGATCAGGGCCTTTACCCTCTTAAGCTCGACCTTCTTGGTTTCCCTGCTGAAGGAAGGGACTTCAAGACCGCTGATCTCAAGGACTTCCGTCTCCCCATCCCTGTGCACTCTTTCAGCGTTTTCCTCCATCCTTCTGTCTATGAACTCCCCAACCCTGACGAAGCAGACCTTTCCATTTTCGAGGATTGGGAGCCATTCGTCGGGTAGGATGCTGTTGGCGAGGATCTTGATGGCGCGCTGCCTGTAATCCAGGAGCTTCTTCTCGATTGGATCAATTGTCGCCTTCATCTTCCTCTTTACCTTCTGCCTCTCCTCCAGTAGGTCTCCAAGGAGGCTCGGGATGAAGCCGGGGAAGTCTTTGCAAAACTTGTGCCCGACCTGGGGGGCGGTATCGTACTCCCTGCAGCCCTCCCTGTTGAGCGTATCGGGGGAAACGTTGTGGGTGATGATTATAGAGGGATATAGCGAGTTGTGGGTTAATATTCCGTTTGCGAAGTAGTAGGGCGTTCCCTCTAGAGTCAGGTCGTAGACTTTACCCCTGTAGTACTCTTTAGTTGCTTTAAATTCGGAGAGGCTGTAGAAGGCGTTGTCTTCGAGGCGGTTCATCTCCCTGCCCCTAATCGCCTCTCTGAGGGCTTGGTTCTTTTCCGTACTTATAAACCCCACCAGCGTTTGGAACAGTATGAGACCGTCCCTGCCCGTGATTTCAATGATGTATCTCGTCAGCTTCTTTCCCCTTTCGGTGTACTCATAAGTGTACCTGCTGTGGGGAATTCCGAGCTTTTCCAGGAGCCTTGAGATAAGTTCGATTTTCCACTTGTTGTTGGTGCCCTGGCTTACAACTACCGTCCTACGAACCCTGTTAACCGTTCCGTCGCCCTCAAAGAACCCCCTCAGCACTGAGGGAGCGTTGAGGCTCTCAACGTTTTCCATGAGTTCCTTGACCCTGAGATAGACCTCTTTCTTGGCAACCTTGAGGGTTACCGCGTTGGCGCCTTTTTTCTTGGAGATCCTTGGGGTTACGCCGAAGAGCCTCTCGAAGATGTAGATTATCCTCCTTTTGAATTCCTCTTCGTGTTCCCCGACGGTTATCTCGACTCTATACTGATGCGATATCCTCCTCTTGCCCCTCGACGAGTCAAAGTACTCTAGATCTTTCCTGAGGAGTGTGCCTTCAGCGAGGATTATCCCAGCGAGTTCACCCTTGAGCACTTCCTCTTCGGGTATGTTCTCCTCCGCAATCCTTCCAATTCTCTCAAAGAGTGGTGTGGTTATGAGCCTGCCCCCAACCTTCTTAGTGAGGAACGACTTGGCGAGGCTGTCTCTTATTCTGGTCTGTCTCTCGTTCTTTCCAACTACGGGTAGCTTGTGGTTGGGGGTACACCTCAAACCGTTTATATTAATGAGTTCTCCCTCGTAGTCGTATTCCCAGACCTTCTTGACCATCTGCCAGCCGTCTATACCAAGAACGCAGTCCCCTTCCCGTACTTCGCTTATGTTGATTATGCCCCTTCCCTTGACTACCACCTTTGTATCAGCTGGGTGGCACCTAAAATCTAAATAAACTATGTTCTCCCAGAGGCCCCTTTCCGGCTCCTTGACGTAGCCGCCCGCGTAGCCCCCGCGTCTCTCTTCATACTCCCTTCCAGAGGGCTTGTTTGGAGCCAATTCGTTTCTCTCATAGGCCTTTCGAAGGAGGAACCACTCCACGAGGTTGCCTGTGCTCGAGCGCGAGACGTCCCAGAAGCTCTGGCCGACCAGCCTGGAGAGCTGGGCCTCCATCGGGAAGAACTCCCTGCCGAGTTCAAAGGTGACCTTCGCGTCCTCCATCGAGTAGCGGGCAACCCTCTCAAGACCCTCCCCGCTCTCCCACGCCTGCGCTATCTCTTCGGCGTAGACCTTCTCCTTCGGCTTCCCAAAGACGGCCTCGTAAACCGCCTCAAGGGTGTAGGTTGGAAGGTTTATCGTGCGCCTTATGACCGGATAGAGGTCGAAGTGTATCCTCCCCTTCACCTCGACGGCGAAGCGGTCTCCCATTCTCTGTATCTTAGGCTCACTCCCGTCCCTGCCCAGAGTGAACTTTATACCGAGCCTCTCGCAGCGCTTCTTGAGGTAGGCGAAGTCGAAGTTGTCCCCGTTGTAGGTTATCAGAACGTCCGGGTCCTTTTCCTTTACGACCTTGAGGAAGCGCTTTATCATCTCCTTCTCGGTGGAGACGACGTCGACGTAGGGAAGGTCGATCTTCTTCCAGGTTATAACGCGCGCCTCGCCCTCGTCGGCGTAGCTCATCATGAGGATCGGCCCCTCGGCGAACCCCTCGCCCTCATGGTAGAGCGTCTCGATGTCAAAGGCGAGCATCTTGAGCTCCTCGTCACCCTCCATCGGGACAAGGTTTTTGTCTATGAGGTAGCGCTTGGCGAAGGGTATGTCGTACTCGTAAATGTCCACAACCGCCGGATGCCTCCTTATCTCGTCTCGAATGGCAGGCACGTCCTGGGGGTGGGTGAAGTAGAGCTTCCAGACCTCTATCGGCCTGCCGAGAAACTTCTTCTTCACCTTCTCGGCGCGCTTCACCCTGACGACTTTGCCGTGTCTTTCGACGGCTATTTTCTTAACTTCCTCTATGGCAGAATCGTCCCTAAGGAGTGCGTAGATGTAAGGCTCAAAATTCCGGTCGTACTCTATCTTGAACTCGCCGTTCTCCTTCTTGAAGATTCTGATGACGGGCTTTCCATCTTCGGTGATGTAGTCAGTATCGAGGATCATGAGGGACACCGAGTAAATTATGGAAGTGAGAACTAATAAACTTCGCCATCGATGTGCATTGGGAAGAGAGGAGAGCAAGACAATTTTGATCTGTGCGGTTTTACAACTTTTCCTTCGCTTGTCTAATTCTCTCGGAGGAAGCCCATTCATATGGGTAGTTCATATCTGCCTTGAGCTTTGAGGAGGTTACAGAATAGACGATGGCCAGCAAAGTGAGCAGCAAATAGTTCCCATTTAGGCATACATTTATGATGCTCGCCGTATAATATCAACTATGTATGGTTATTTTATATTTCAAGAATCCCTAATGGGAAGACACTCTTTTCTCTTGTTCAGTTTATCAATCCTGGATGCAGTATAAAGGAACCAGAAAATCCCGAACAGGAACACGAAACCCAGAGCAGATTCCACAGTCTTAGCGTCGTTTCCAACAGTTCCAAAGATAAACGAAAGAATAAAAGAAGCGGGTATGCTCCTTATCAAATTAAATCGTATCTTCCAGTTAGGATCTGCCATTCAAGTCCCTCCATATTGATGCAGGACAAATCCCTCCCGGGGAACATGATGACCACCGTGATTAATTTCCAAAGAGCTAAGATTGGACAGTTATTTCATGAAGGATATCATGCCATATCAAAAACCCCAAAGTCTCTGTTTTCAACTCCAGTGCCATCAAATAAAGTTTGTACTTCTCATATTGCTGCGAATCTGCATCGATTTCAGTGCAAAGCGATTGGAACTGTTTGAGCTCTGGAAGTAACCGCGCAATAAACACTGGATCAAGCCAAAAGACACCTTCTTGATGCAGTTTTTTGAAAGTCTCCGAGATTATGGCGTCAACAGCACTGGAATTTACCACGTATTTCTCATTAGGCAAACTTTGAGAAACCTGATAGTAAGAGAGAGCATACGAATAGTCCAGCAGGGCCAGTGCATAATAGCCCCGCTTATATTCTGAAATGGAATACTGAAGCGCAATTCGTCCTTTCTTAGCCCACCAGACCCTTTCCTCAAGACGGCTTAAATTGGAGTCCAGTCGGGGAACACTTTGGTTGAGGTAGACTTTCACTTTTACACCAAGCCCTATGCCATCGGAACCGGAGTTTTCAAGTTCGGCTATTTTGGAATCGAGATATGGAAATACATAGTTATTGTAGTACCGGGGAGCGATCTTGGCCCAGATATATCTTTCCAAGGTAACATTAGTAGTGTTTTCATTGATATTAGGCAACTCGAGCGTGCCGTCTCCCACAAGGAACTCAAGCCATGCAAGGAGGGCATAGGAGTTCGGATCAGAGACTTTAAACTCAAGATCCCTAAGTGTTTTCACGTAGGACCTCATTTTCAACTTTATATTCCGGTATTCCTCGGAATTTGTTCTAACGAGAGACAGATACATCTCAGGAGTTACATTAACAATTTGAGCACTTACATTTGCGGCAAGTTGCTGGTACCAATAATCAAAAGGACTGATCAGAGCAGAATTATTAGAATATCCAGTCCAAAGGTTTAATTTGGGGGCTAATTCGGTTGTATCCTCACATCTCCCATAAACAGCAACATCCCCTCTGAGATCCGGAATGGGTCTAGTGTTCATTGAAATTGAACGAGAGTAATATATGCCTGTGATTAGGAGAAAAATCAGAAAAAAAGCAAGCAAATAGACTTTCTTCATTGGCACACACTCCGAGCATTTTTCAAAGATTTCTCCTGAAGGTTATTTCAAAGGTAGTAGAGGTATATACACTTCCAACATACTTAGTTTCTACCAGTTGAGGATAGATCTTGTTCATATCCACACTAGGTTTTGAAGGAGTTCCAAATGTCCATGAATACGAGTACCTATAATAAATATCACTGCTGGCAGCTGCTGTAATTTTGTATTTAAAGATACTCTGGGAAGGATGCTGTCTCAAGTAATCCTGATAATTAAGCGCCCTAACCCACAGAATCACACCTGCACTATTTGAATTTCCGGGATATATGGTGATACTGTTCTTGCCATAATATGAGTTAGGTTCGTATTGGCGTGTTGTCAGTAATTCGATACTGTCTAGTATCTGTGAAGCATAGGGAATAAACCTGTCCAAAAGTGTCTTAAGCCAATTTGTTGCCAAAACAACCAAATCCCTATAAGGTCCCAAGCCATCACCACTATTGTCTCCGACCCACAGAACCACAAATTCCACGTCCGAAGGACTGTACCAGGTGTTTTGGAGTACTATTTTCTGGTTACGTGGCACAAAACAAGCCGATCCCGGGTAACAATTATTTTTTTCTATTGATGGTGTGATACTCACAGACAGCTCAAAGACATTACCAATTTGGGCACCAAAGTTAGGATCTTCTCCATCAACCGATATAATCATCGCCGCTCTAGTGCTCACAGGCCCATAAGAAAATGTATGTATCTGACCATTGCCATCATCTATGTGGGTATATGCTGCAACTACCGGGACAGTTGTAGAGATAGAGCTAACTATAAGCACCAATAGTAGTATAACCAACAACGAGCTCGGTTTAGAGTTCATGTTGTTCACCTCCAATCCAATCTTTCATTACAAATAGAACCATTTTTTCTTATAAACGTTTCTGTTTATCATTAGTAATTTTTCTTTCTTTTTTTTTCGAGGATAAATTTTTTCCGAGTTTAGTTTCACAATGAGAACTAACCAAAAGAAGCGAGAGTAAAAGAGTTGCATGCTCATGCACTCACCGCCACCTTTTTAAGGTCCCCCTCAAAGGCCCTCCCATGGAGCTGTTTTACCGCGTGAGCTTTCAGGAAGTGGTGGCAGACGCGTTGAGCCTGGTTGAGGAGCGCGAGCTCTCTTCAAAGCACGCCCTTGAGAGGGTCTTCAGGCGGGTCGCCGGAAGAGACCGCGAGAAGGCGCGCGGACTGGCCCACGCCTACGTCTTCGAGATAGAGAAGTGGCGGGCGAAGATAGACTTCATAATAAATTCCGTGCTCAAAGGCTCAAAGATCGAAGAGCTAGACCCCTATCTGGCAAACCTCCTGAGGATAGGGACCTTTGAAATACACTTTCGCAATGTTCCTCCAGCCGTGGCCACTGACTCTATAATCCGCGTTGTTAAGGAGAAGTTCGACTTCTCAAAAGCCAAGTTCGTCAACGCCCTCATGCACTCGATAGAGAAGTTCGACGTGGATAAAGCCTTAAAGAAGTTGAAGGAGAGGGACAGAATCGAGTGGCTCTCCGTTCGCTTCTCCCACCCGCGCTGGTACGTGGAGTATGCCATTGACCTCCTCGGCTACGACGAGGCGGTAAGGCTCCTCCTCAGCAACAACAGGCCGCAGAGGTACTACGTTCGGGTGAACACACTCAAGACGGACGTGGATTCCCTCCGCGACTACCTTGAGGAGAAGGGCGTGAGAACCGCCCTGACTCCCGTCCCCGACGTTCTGAAGATTCTGGAGTACAAAACCCCCGTTACGAGGCTCGACTGGTACAAGAGGGGGATGTTCGTGATCCAGGATTTGGCAAGTGCCTACGTCGCCCACGTACTTGCCCCAGAACCCGGCGAGAGACTCCTCGACCTGGCGGCCGCCCCGGGTTCGAAGACCTTCCACGCGGCAGCGCTGATGGAGAACAGGGGCGGGATAGTTGCGGTGGACTACTCCTACGACAGGCTCATGCGGATGAAGGAGAAGATGAAGCTTTTAGGCATCAAAAACGTCAAGCTCGTCCACGCCGATGGCCAGAGCTTCAAAGATAAGGAGAAGTTCGACAAAATCATCCTCGACGCCCCGTGCTCAAGCTCCGGAACCTACCGCCAGTTCCCCGAGGTGAAGTGGAGATTCGATGAGAAGAAGATAAAGAGGATAATCAGCGTCCAGAGGAACATGCTCCGCAACGCCTACGAGAACCTCCGCGAGGGCGGCGAGATGACCTACTCGACCTGCTCGATTAGAGTTGACGAGGACGAGGAGAACGTGCTCTTCGCGGTTGAGAGGGTCGGGCTTGAACTGGTAGACTACCCCTTCGGCTGGGGTGATAGGGGCTTCCTTGAAATCGGCGATAGGGTCTTTCGCGCATGGACGCACAGACACGACTGCAACAGCTTCTTCATCGCAAAGATGAGGAGGGCGGATTAACCGCCCCCAAGCTCTTTCATGGCATCCAGGAGCATGTTAACCGCATCCCTTTCCATGACGTATGCCTTCCTCACCAAGTGAAGCCTCGGGTACGTTGGTATCGCCCCCCAGACGCGGAGCTTTATGTCGTCAAGGTTGTCCGTATGCCATGCCTCCATCATCATCCAGGTCGCGTTCTCGTGGAGTTCCTTTGCCAGAACCAGGGTCTCGTTGTCCACCCCCTCGGCGCTTGCGTTGGCGTAGACCTCATCGAAGTCGTCGTGAAGCCTGAAGAAGTACAGTGTCCACACCTGGGCTATGACCATCATGCGGTTGTAGATGAAATAGGCAGGTGGAACATCGAACTTGAGGTCGTCTATCAGAACCGCCGTGTCAACGACGCTGTCGCCCTCATCTCCGATCTCCAGAACCAAGGTTATCTTCTTGCCCTGGTACTGGGAGACATCGACCTTGGCCACGTATATGGAGCTCATTCTCCACAGTACAACGCCATCCTGTCCGTTGATTGACGTCAGGTATGGCTCGATTGGGGTTATGTAGGGAATCGTGCCGTTGAGTATCGTGGCGGCGACCTTTTTGGTGCCATCCGGGAAGACCACGTAAGCGTAGAAAAAGTCGTTGTACGGGGAATAATCGTCCGAGACCATCCTCCAGCGGAAGGACAGCTCCTTAGCGCCGTAGGGCACTTCGAGGGTTATCTTAAGCCTGGCGACGTCGTATATGTCTTCCCCGGTTACCGGATGCCCCCCTTGTATGGAGAGGCCGCCCACGTTTTCTACGTCATACGCGCTTCCCTGGGTGATGTACCTTGCATCGCCGGAGCTCAGGACTACATAGGAGTCCCCCTCAATCGGAAAACCGAGAAGCGGCTTCGTGGCGACCAGAATCTGCTCCTCAACGCCCCTGAACTCAGCACCTACCAGTGAATTCTGAAAGTTGGAGTTTAGGATGGCCTTGGCCGCACTGGTCGCGTCCCTCGTAATGACCGTGCCGTAGGTGGCCCCAACATATCCCAGAGAGACAAAACTGCCCAGAATCAACAGGAGGGGCAGGGTCACCAGAACTTGTCTTTTTTCCACTTCAACCTCACCTTATTTTGATATATGTCCCATAACTATTTAAATATTTTCAAGAAATTTTGGTGATTATCCGAAAGAATTTCAAAATCATCACAGCGGCTTCCTCTTCACCGGCCCCCAGGGCTTTTCCTCCTCGAAGACCTCCGCCGTGAAGCGGTAGACCTTGGTGTCCTCATCGAGCCAGCAGTCGGGCGGAAGGCCGGCCTTCCAGCAGGTCTGGGCCATAAACTCCTCCTCGTCCCAGCCCCACTCGATCGGCACCTGAGGGAGAAGCAGGCCGGAATAGATTCCCTTCTCGATTATCAGACCGTCCCTGCCCACCTTTATCTTCCTCGGCCTCTCCTCCGGCGGGCCCTCGATTAATTCTGGTGGCGTCAGGACGCTGACCTCCACAACAATGTCATCAAGCTCGCTCTCCCTCACGGGCGGGAAGCGGGGATCGTCGACGGCAGCGTATATCGCCGCCTTTATCGTGGCCTCAACTAGCGGGTAGATCGGTAGTGGAAACCCAATGCATCCCCTGAGTGCCATCTGCGGGGGAGCATGACGCCGGTTGAGGGTCACAAAAACGCCCATCTTCTCCCACAGCGCCGGAGGCGTGTCCCCGGGCGGTTTTATCGTCCTGCCGTTTCTAACGTACTCCTCCACAGCCCTCCTCGCGAGCCTGACGAGGAACTCCCCCCACTCATCCCGGATTTTGTACATTCGCCTCACCCATGACATGTGTGTTGGAGTTATTGTTATTTATCTTTCCCGCAAAGCTTAAAAAATTGCCGAAAAAAGTTAAGTCGGGTGTCGAAGATGGTGATAGTTGAGTTCGTTATCGTCCCCCTCGGCGAGAAGAGTCTCAGCAGGTACGTCGCCGAGGTGGTAAAGCTTTTAGAGAGGAAAGGTGTTAAATACCAATTGACACCGATGGCAACTATAATGGAGGTTTCAACCGTAAGGGAGGCTTTCGAGATCATAGAAGAGGCCCACGAGCTTATGTTCAAACTGGGGGTGGAAAGGGTTTCAACTACGGTGAGAATCGATGACAGGCGCGACAGGCGGGTTCGTATGGAGGACAAGGTAAAATC
Source organism: Thermococcus coalescens (assembly GCF_055392585.1). Classification (NCBI taxonomy): domain Archaea; kingdom Methanobacteriati; phylum Methanobacteriota; class Thermococci; order Thermococcales; family Thermococcaceae; genus Thermococcus; species Thermococcus coalescens. The sequence continues at coordinate 1,645,558 of NZ_AP043764.1, read as the reverse complement.
AGTCCTCGAAAAGGCCAGGGGTGGTTGAGATTAAGGCACTGATTCTCGCTATAGACCGCGATGACGACTTCGGAGAAAAGGCGGGTGTTGAGGGGCCCGTCATAGGGAGAGACGCATGCGTTGAGGCAGCCCTAAAGCTCAGTCTGGCCGACCCCGAGGACAGCGATGCTAACGTTGTTTACGCCGCGGTTAAGCTCTACGACGAGCTGAGGGAGAGCGGGGAGTTCGATGGGGTTGAGGTAGCCCTCATAACCTGCCATCCAAAGGTGGGGGTAAAAAGCGACCTGGAGCTGGCCAGACAGCTTGAGTCAGTCCTTGAGAGGTTCCCCGCCGAGGGCGTGATCACGGTGACCGACGGGGCGGAGGACGAGCAAATATTTCCAATAATAACCTCAAAGGTTCCCATAATAAGCTCCCACCGCGTCGTTGTTAAGCAGAGCGAAGGCATAGAAACGACGTACTACATCATCTACCGCTACCTGAGGGAGATACTCAGCGACCCGGAGGTCGCAAAGGTAGTCCTTGGGATTCCGGGGATGATACTCCTGCTCTACGGCATCGCAAGGCTGATAGGGGTCTGGTATCCGGACAGCGTCAAGATAGTCTCCGCCACGATAACGGGGACAATACTCCTCCTCATAGGCGGATACTTCTTCACCAAGGGCTTCCGGTTCAACCTCAGGGAGACCATCGCAAAGCAGTTCGTGTTCATAATCTCGGTGGTTGCCGGCGTCCTCATAATCAGCGGCGGCGCCATAAACGCCTACTTCCGGCTTGAGGAGTACGCAAAGGAGATAATAGGCGGCTGGCCCGGAACGCCGCTCTTGGCGACCCTCATCTACATAAACGCCATAGGCGCCCCGCTGATAATAGGGATATCCGTGATGATAATGGGAAAAACCATACAGGCCTACCTCCGGAAGGACTACCACATCTGGTACTACGTCTCGGCCCTGCTCCTGATGCCCGCGCTGTGGATAACGATAGACCTGACTACGAGGTACGCAATGGCCATACTCACGATATCCGACATAGATGTCTTTGCGAAGCTCCTCATAGCTATCGCCGACGTTGCCGTGGCGATTCTGGTTGGAATCTACATGAGAGGAAAAGTTAGGGGATGGGAGAGAGTTGAAGCTGGGGCAAGCGCTTGAAGAGTATGAGAAAAGGAGAAAGAGGGCCGAAAAAGAGGTCGAGAAGATAAGGAAGAAGTACAGCAAACGCCTGGAAAAGAAGATACGGGAAGTTCTGAAGAAAATAGATGCGCTGGAGAAAAAAGAGGTCCCCAAAAAGGTAGACGAAAATATAAGAAAAATAGTCACGGCGGAAAAGAAGAACTACGTCACCGCGCTGAGAAACGCGCTGAGCAGTATAGATGACATGGACGACCTCGGAAAACGCCTTCCAGATTTGGCCAAGCTCCACGTGGGGCACGGGAAGTACCTCCTGATAATATTCGAAAAGGACGTTTATGCCATAAACCGACTGCTGAAGGAGCTGAACGAGGATTACGTGAGCTACTACAACGAGCTGAGCAAAAAGGGCCTGCCAGACCTCAGGCTGAAGGAAATCCTCCGGGAAGAGGAAGAAACCCGGGGACACATACAGCAAATTGAACGGGAAAAGCTGGAGCTTGAAAGGAAAATAAAAGCCAAGGAAGAAGAACTTGATGAACTCTACAGCAGACACGGGCTTCGGGAGCTCGAAGAGGACATAAAGCGCCTTTCTTCATTGCTCCGGAGTGCCGAGATGGAGGTTCGCTCAAAGGCGTCAAAGCTCCAGAAGCCCATAAAGAGGATGCGCCTCCACGAGCCGATAGCCGATGAGCTCATAAAGGACAGCGGGGTGGCCCTCAGAAAACCCGACGAGTTCATCTCCCTGCTCCAGAGGATATACCCGAGGCTGGAGGGGAAGTACAAAAAAACCGCCCAGTGGCTGGTAGAGAACCTCAAGGAGAAGTCCGAGGCTATCGGACGGGAGAAAGAAAGGCTCTCAGAGCTTGAGAAGAAAAGGGACGAAATCATAGCCCGGGGAGAGGTCAAAAAGAAGGAGATATGGGAGCTTCAGCGCCTCATCAAGGAAAAGGAGGCAGAGATACGAAAGCTCAGACACCAGCTGGAGCACCTTGAAAAGGATCTGAAGGAAAGCCTCGCGAAACTTGAGGAGATACTCGGGCAGAAGGTTGAGCGATAGGTTTATGAATTAGGCTTCCCTAATTCTTTTGGGTGGTGAGCATGTTTAAAGTTGACAGGCTGCGCTTCGGAACGGCTGGAATACCCATCTCAACCCCAAAGCGCTCAACGCTGGACGGGATAGTCCACGTTAGAAACCTCGGCCTGGATGCCATGGAGCTTGAGTTCGTCCGGGGGGTCAACCTCAAGCCGGAGCTGGCGAAGAAAATAAAATACGTCGCCAGAAAGCACGATATTCTGCTGAGCGCCCATGCGCCGTACTACATAAACCTCAACGCCGCGGAGAAAGCCAAGGTTGAGGCCAGCAAGAGGAGGATAATCCAGAGTGCGGAGAGACTCCATCAGGCCGGAGGCTGGAGCGTCGTCTTTCACGCCGGCTACTACCTCAAGCAGGACCCCGGCAGGGTTTACGAGAAAATACGGGGGGAGATCAAGGACATCGTAAAGAACCTTCAGGATCGGGGCATCGAGGTCTGGGTAAGACCCGAGCTGACGGGCAAGCCGACCCAGTTCGGAGACCTGAGGGAGCTCGTGAAGCTCAGCGAAGAGATTGAGATGGTTCTGCCAACGATAGACTTCGCCCACTGCCACGCCAGGAACATGGGGAAGTTCAACACCGCCGAAGAGTGGCGCGAAATGCTGGGCTTTATGGAGGACAGGCTCGGCCGGGAAGCCCTGGACAACATGCATATCCACATAAGCGGCATAAACTACACATCGAAGGGCGAAAGGAACCACCTGAACCTCCAGGAAAGCGACATGAACTGGGAAGACCTCCTCAAGGTTCTAAAGGAGTTCAGGGTCAGGGGTGTGGTCATAAGCGAGAGCCCGAACATCGAAGGCGATGCCCTCCTGATGAAGAAGAAATACGAGGAGATACGGGTTTAGGCCTTCTCAATCCTCCCGTACCTCTCCATGATTTCCACGAGCCTATCAACCGGAAGGGCGTACCTCACGTGTCCGTTTCTTCCCTCCGTCGTCTTCGCCTGGAGGAGGGAGTTGATTATCGCCTCCTCGGTGGCCTCGGCCGTCCCAACGAAGAGCCTGTTCAGGGCATCGTCGGGGAGGAAGCCTATCGGGTGCACTTCCTTCCCCCGTGGGACCGTCTGTGCCGTCGAGAATGCCAGAACGATGTCGCCGCTGCCGTTGTACGCGTAGCCGCCGGTTCTGGCGAGGCCCACAACCGCCCTCTTTGCGAGCCTCCCTAATTGGCGGGACGTCAGCGGGGCATCAGTCACGACCACTATGGATATGCTCCCGCCGAGGGAAAGGCCCCGCCCCGGGTAGTCCCTCAGCTCGTAACCAACTGGGACCCCGGCAATGGTTAAGTCCTCCCTCTTGCCGAAATTGCTGAGAACCAGGGCGGCAACGGTGTATTCCTCGCCACCGATTTCAACAACCCTCGATGACGAGCCTATCCCTCCCTTGAACTCGAAGGCACTCATCCCTGTGCCGGCGCCAACGGAGCCCTCTTCGAAGTCGAGCGAAGCCTCCTTAACCGCCTCGAAGACGTGCCCCTTCCTCACGGCGCGTCTCTTGATGTCGTTCAGGTAGCCGTCGTTGCACTCCATGACGAGCGGGTTTACAGATATTGCCTCCGGGTTCCCCTCGGCCCAGAGGTCTATAAGGGCATCCGCCACGGTGTAACCGCTTAGGGTGCTGGTCAGGGCCACGGGCGTCTCAATGTAACCCAGCTCCTCGACTTGGGTAAAGCCTATCGGCTTGGAGAAGCCGTTCATGACGAAAGTCGAGGCAAAAAGCCTCTCCCTGTAGGGGTTTTTTACCGGGGGCAGGAGAACGGTAACCCCCGTTCTGATGTCCTCCCCCTCGATTATCGTTGAGTGGCCGACCTTGACCCCCAGGTCAGCGATGGAGTTCCTCTTTCCACGGGCATAGCGGCCGATTTTTATCCCAAGTTCAGGGGCCTTCATGGTATCACCAACACCCCCTACGCTCTCTGGCTTTTAGGGTTTTGGAGGCAATTTTCATGCTGGATTAAAAATCCATCGAATATTTTCTGCTTCCAATTACTACTTATCAAAGTTCGTAGTGATATAATTCAGTTATTACGAAGAAAAGTTTAAAATATATAAACGTGCGTCTAATACGGCGATTCCATGGGCTGGCGTAGGTTTGCTACCTTCGTCTTGATTGTGTTCTTCCTTGGAATGACAGTTAGTGGAGCAAATGCCACTGCGAGCCTCGTCAATTCACCCCCCAACAGCACAGTGAAGCTTCCGTCAGGATTCAACCCAGAGGGAAAACCCGGAGACGAGGTACAGCCGCAAGTAGGCCCAATGCTCATCTTTGTCGGGATGATTCTGCTGGATTTGCTCCTCAGCTGGGCGCTTGAGAAATATGTTTCTCCAGAAGCGGCAATGGTTTATGATGCGGTCTCGCTCTTAATCCCGGACCCCGGAGATGGTCTCAAACTCGGCATCAAAGTCCTGGCCAAGCACGGAGATGAAATTACAAAGTATGCCATTGTAGTAGTTAAAAAGGACTGGTGGCATACCAAAGTCGTCAGAAAGATTACCGATGTAAGTGCCAGCAGTGCCAAGTGGGTAAAGAGCGCCCTCGGCGAGAAGTACATCAAGGAAATCGCGGAGAAATACGTCGTAAAGAAGAGTAAGAACTTCGATGATGTTGTTAATAGCCTCAAGCGAATCCAAAGCCTGGGGATAACCAGCGCAAAAGCCCGGAGACTAATCATTGACAGGAGCTGGGACGTTAAAAAGCTTGAAAGAATACTCAGCGACGCAAAAAGCGTTAAAAAAGGAGGGAGCAAACTAATTAAGAGAATCAATGCAGAGCTGAGAGATTATAAAGAAGGAAGAATAAAAAAGTTAGGTGGGCATCTTTATGAGGCAGAGGTCGTCAGTCACCTCAAGAGGAGCGGGTGGAAGATAAGGGAGGTAGAGAAGGACGCGATAACCTCAGTCGGAAAAACTGAGATTGACATAATCGTCGAAAAGAACGGGAAAGCAGTCTACATCGAGTGCAAGAGGAGCTTTGATGAGATAGATTTTGGACAAATAGCAAAACAGGCCAAATATGCCAAGAACCACGGGGTAAGGACAATAAAAATTTATTATGCAAAGGGTCCGTCATATCCACCTACTTACACCCTCTGGAAGTTTAGGGAAATCAGTTCAAAATACAACGTTGATATAAGCTTGGTTTATCTCGGGTCAAACTTCAACTAACGTTTTTATTTTTCTCCAAACTACAGCAAGGAGGTGAGGACATGGGTGTTGATAACTACATTTACTTCGTGTTTGATGGAAAGCCGGAAGAGGTTGGAGACTTCCTTAAAAAGGAGTTTGAAGTTGAGATTCGAGATGAGGAGTTCGGTGATCCTCGAATGGATTACCTCAGGGAAAAGGGCCTTTTAGGAGAGGATTTTCAGTTAATCACCTCAGGCGAACTGCTCTTTGACCCACCGCTGAGGACTACGGAATGGGGGGTTATAATCAATGCAGACTTCTGGATTTATACCGTCAAGGGCTACACAATCCTCGAAATTCATCCAGTTCTAAGAAGTAGGTGGGGGTTCGTCCTCAGCTCGGAAGTCATCAGGCTCTTAAAACAGTTCATGAAGGAGGAACCCCTCCTAATATGCGGTTACCGAGACGATGTAGAACTGACGGGACTCGGCTTCGAACACGACATGTCGTATCTGTTCATAAACTGGCTTCCAGAGGCAATTAAAACAGGAAAGCTTGAAACCCTACCCTCATCCCTCACAGTAGTGAAGAAGGAATTCATAAGGCTGGGGGAGGGCTTGTATGAGGTTCCGATCCCCTGGCGCCCTAGTGAGAGGGGGTTCCTGTTCGTAGGAGGGTTGGATGGCTATGCTGTTATTTGGTTCTTCGGGATTGTGGACTTCGATGACCCGGAGGACGTTAAGGAGTCCCTAATGGAACCCTGGGAAATGGCGTGGGACTTAGTAATACCGGTTAAACTACCGCTAGAGAATGCCAAGAGAGTGCAGAGCAACAGGTGGCAGGAGATAGTAAGAGAAATATTTAACGCCCACACCTCAGGGGATTATTCCCGGCTCAAATGCATGGGAGATTAACCTCCCAGCCTCCGGGAGGGATGGTAATGGGGACTACGTATTATACACTTGCGTGTTTGATAAGCTCTGGGAGGAAGTGCTTGATAAAGCTCTCTCACGAGTTCAAATACAACTGCACTACGAATTAAAAAACCACTGAGCAGAGCACTGTTGGCTGGTTCGAGGTCGAGACATACCCAAAGGAGAACATGATGCTCCTCCAGATTGGAGTCCCCACCAGCAGTTGGCTGTTCGTCCTGAGCTCCGAACTTATGAAGTTCCTTAGAAAGCTGATGAGGGCTGGGACGGTTCTCATCTGTGGCTACACGGACGACAACGACCTCAGAAAGGCAGGCTTTGAAGAGGACAACCAGTTACTCTTCTACGAGCAGCTGGTTGAGACCATAAAACGGGAAAGCTCGAAGTCCTTCCCTCTAGCGTTACTATTGTGGAGAAAGAACTCTTAGACTTGGAGAATGGTCTTTATACCCTCAAAAAGAGGAATCCGGAAGAATGGGACGCTGACAACTTAACGGAACTAAGCGGGCTCCTTACGTTAACAACTCTTGCCCGATCTCTAAGCGGATAGAAGATGAAAAGCTACTCAAAAAGGCGGAGGAAATTCTCAAGGTGCAGATTACAGCAAGGAGGTGAGTTATGGGCGTTGATAACTACATTTACTTCGTGTTTGGGAAGGTTTTATTGTTAATCAACACTTATAAACCCCCAAAACCGAATTTTGCCCATGAGGATGAGGCCTTCGAAGCTCCTCCTGCTCATTCCTCTGATGTTCCTGCTCATCTTCTTCTACGTCCCGTTAGCCAGTATTCTAAAAGCCGGCCTCTGGGAGAACGGCTTCACCCTCAAACACATCTCAGCAGTCCTGGCCAACGACTACCACAGGCGCGTCATCCTCTTCACGATAGGGCAGGCAATAGCTTCAACCCTCCTTACCCTGGCACTCGGCCTACCCGGCGCGTACATATTCGCCAAGTACGACTTTCCGGGGAAGGGCACGGTAAAGGCGGTTTTGACAGTCCCGTTCGTCATGCCCAGCGTGATGGTCGCGTTGGGCTACATACTCCTCTTCGGAAAGAGCGGGCTCATAACCGGCCTCATCGGCCGTGATCTGAGTATAATCTACTCCTGGAAGGGCATCCTTCTGGCACACGCCTTCTACAACTTTCCGATAGTCATACGCATGGTCTCGTCGCTGTGGCAGCGTGTGAATCCCCACTACGAGGAGGCCGCGATGGCCCTGGGGGCGAGGGGCTGGACGCTCTTCTGGCGCGTTACCCTGCCGATGATTTCCCCGGCGATTTTTGCCTCGGCGATGCTTACCTTCGTGTTCTGCTTCCTGAGCTTCTCTATTCCCCTCATAATCGGCGGCTACCAGTACGCCACGATAGAGGTGGACATCTTCACCTCGATAATGGTGCTCCTGGACTTCAGGACAGGCTCGGCCCTTGCCATAATCCAGATACTCCTCAGCATGGGCTTCATGTACCTCTACCTGAGGGCGCTCGACGCCTACGCCAAGCGCGAGGAGCAGCGCGTGTTTAGAAAGCCCCGTCCCTTCACGAGGCGCGACTGGCTGAGCCTCAAGGGACTGCTCGTTGGGATATACTCCCTGATCGTCTTCCTCTTCATAGTTTCTCCCCTCCTGGCTGTCCTCTACGACTCCCTTCGCTTCAACGACGCCTGGAGCCTCGAATGGTACAGGAGGATATTCTCAACGGAGTACAACCCGATGTTCGGGGCGACGACGCTCGACGCCGTCAGGAACTCACTCACCTTCGGTCTGGCGACGGTGTTCCTTTCGGTTCTCGTGGCACTCCCCATAGCCTACGCCCTCCACCGCTGGAACTTCAAGGGGAAGAGGGTCTTCGACGTCCTGGTGATGCTCCCGCTGGCCAGCTCTGCCATAACCCTCGGTCTGGGATACATAAGGGTCTTCCACACCACGCCCCTGTACTTCACCGCCTGGATAATCATAGCCGCCCACACCGTCATAGCGTATCCCTTCGTGCTCCGCGCCGTTTCGACGTCCCTGAAGAAGATAAGGCCCAACCTGTTCGAGGCGGCGCTGAGCCTGGGAGCCAAGGAGTGGAGGGCCTTCCTGAGGGTGGAGCTCCCGCTGGCTCTGGGAGGGGTCATCGTCGGCGCGATATTCGCCTTCGCCATAAGCATAGCCGAGCTGGGGGCGACCTACATGCTGGCCAAACCGGAGTACACCACGATGACTGTGGCCATATACAAGTTCCTCGGGGCGAGGCAGTTCGGCTCGGCCTCCGCTCTGGCCGTTCTCCTTATGGCTGTCTCAACTCTGAGCTTCCTGGTAATCGAGAGGGTGGGTGAGGATGTATGGTGAGGGTGGAACTGAAGGGGGTCCTCAAAGAGTGGGAGGATTTTCGGCTCGAGATAAGTGAGTTGGCAGTTAAGGACGGCGAGTTTCTCACGCTCCTGGGCCCGAGCGGCTGCGGAAAGACCACAACGCTCAGGATGATAGCGGGCTTTGAAAAGCCGGATAGGGGTGAGATACTCTTCGACGGAAGGCGGGTGAACGATTTACCTCCCTACGAGCGCGGGATAGGCATAGTCTTTCAGGACTACGCGCTGTTTCCCCACATGACGGTCTTCAAGAACATCGCCTTCGGCCTTGAGATGAAGGGACTTCCAAGGGGGGAGGTGGATAGGAGAGTTAGGTGGGCGCTTGAGCTGGTCGGTCTGGAGGGCCTCGAAAACCGCTACCCCGAGCAGCTGAGCGGCGGCCAGCAGCAGCGCGTAGCCCTCGCGAGGGCTTTAGTGGTCGAGCCTGACGTCCTCCTCCTGGACGAACCCCTCAGCAACCTCGACGCCAAGATAAGGGAGCGCCTCAGGGGAGAGATAAAGAGGATACAGCGCGAGCTTGGAATAACGACGATATACGTCACACACGACCAGGAGGAGGCGATGGCGATAAGCGACAGGATAGCCGTCATGAACGTCGGCCACGTTGAGCAGGTGGGAAAACCGCTGGAGCTGTACTACCGCCCGAAGACGGAGTTTGTGGCGCGCTTTCTGGGTTTGAGCAACATACTGGAGCTTGATGCCGAGAATGGAATGGCCTGCATCGGAGGGCTGTGCTTCGACGTCGGAAGAAATGGCAGGGTCAGAATCTTCTTCAGACCGGAGAGCGTGTACGTAAAACCCGGCGGCACCGCGGAGGTTCTCGACTATGAGCTCCTCCCAGGAAGGATACGACTGAGGCTCGGGATTGGGGGAAAGGTAATCCTCGCTGAGCGCTTCCTCGATGAGCTGCCCTTCGGCGTCGAGGCTATGCCCGGGCGGGTAGGTGTCGAGGTGAGGAACTTCTCGGTGCTCGAAGCAAAGTGAAGTGTGGTTTAAATCAACGCTATAATTCATCAAGCCAGGTGGGGCTGAACGCAACCTGCACCCCGACAGAAACCGTTCTTGAAAGTTCACCGCAGTCTATGGCCAGGAACACGGACCTTTGCCTTCCCTGTTCTTCATATTGTCCGCACATTATCCCCCCATATTTTAACATATTTCTGTCAAAAAAACCTTTAAAAAACTAAGTTATTAGCAAAAATCAGTCAACTCAAGGGGTGAAGCTCATGGGATGGTTTGAGAACTACTTCGAGTTTGAGAGGCACGGGACGGACATAAAGACCGAGGTTCTCGCCGGAATGACGACCTTCATGACCATGGCCTACATCCTCTTCGTAAACCCGGCGATACTCAGCGATGCCATGGGGAAGGAGGCCTTCAATTCACTCGTGGCAGTCACTGCCCTGGCCGCGGGCTTTGCGACTATTCTCATGGGTCTCTACGCCAAGAAGCCCTTCGCCCTTGCCCCGGGAATGGGACTGAACGCCTACTTCGCCTACAGCGTGGTCATCGGAATGGGCTACGACTGGCGGGTTGCCCTCGCGGCGGTCTTCGTTGAAGGTTTGATCTTCATAGTCCTCAGCGTCACCAAGGTCAGGAGCGCGATAATCCACGCGATACCGCTCAGCCAGAAGTACGCCGTCGGGGCCGGAATAGGACTCTTCCTGACCTTCATAGGCCTCAACGACGTTGGTCTTCTCACTGCCTTCGTCACGGACACCGGGGTTCTCAAGTTCACCGGTCTCAACACCTCCGCCCTGGCCAGCAAGGAGATAATCCTGTTCTTTTTCGGGCTCTTCCTTGCGGGGGTCCTCATATCCCTCCGCATCAAAGGAGCGCTGCTGATATCGATCATAACCACCAGCATTATCGGCTGGATCACGGGCGCCGCCCCCTGGCCCGACCACCTGTTCTCAACGCCAACCATAAGCTACACCTTCATGCAGATGGACCTCCAGGGACTGCTCAACGTCGGGGCGATAGGGGTGGTCTTCGCCTTCTTCATGGTGGACTTCTTTGACACCCTGGGGACGGTAACAGGCTTAAGCGCCAAGGCGGGGTTCCTGACCAAGGACGGGAAAGTCCCAGACGCCGAGAAGGTGCTCCTCACGGACGCAGTAGGAACTACCGTCGGGGCAGTCCTTGGAACGTCCACAGTCACGACCTACATCGAGAGCGCGGCCGGAATAGAGGAGGGCGGAAGAACCGGAATGACCGCACTTGTTACCGGTCTGCTCTTCCTCGGCATAGGCCTCTTCATAGCACCGCTCGCCCAGTCAATACCGGCCTTCGCAACGGCGCCGGCCCTCGTCATTGTCGGCTACTACATGCTCAGCGCCATCAAGGAAGTTGACTTCACCGACCACACCGAGGCAATTCCGGCTTTCCTCGTCCTCATAACGATACCCTACACCTACTCGATAGCAGACGGAATCGGTGCCGGCTTCATCAGCTATACACTGCTGAAGCTATTCAGCGGCCGCGGAAGGGAGCTCCACCCGCTGATGTACATACTGGCAATAGTATTCGTGGCATACTTCGCATACCTCGGCGGGGTCCTCTAAACCCACCTTTTTATTTCATTCAGAAGGGCAAAAACTTATGGGCTGAGAAATCACTCCGATTCCGCGTTTTCGGCCAGCTTCTCCCTGATGAACTGCTTCAGCACGTAGGGGCACTCATCCTGAATAAACTGCGCAAACTCCCTTATCCTCTTCACGGTTATCTCGCTGACGTAGTGCTCGAACTGGCAGGCATCCCTCTCCGCTATCTCCGGGGGAATCCCGAGGATGTCTATGAAGAACTTCGTGAGGAGCAGGTGCTTCGAGTAGGTTCTCTCGGCGACCTCCCTGCCCTCAGAGGTCAGCAGAATCCTGTCGTACTTCTCGTACTCAACCAGCCCCTTTTCGTTGAGCTTCTTGAGGGCATCCACAACGCTCGGGGGCTTGACCCTCATCATTTTGGCTATGTCCTTGACCCTTATCACGCCCTTGTTCTTGTGGAGGATGTACATCGTCTCAAGATACTCCTCTTCCCTCTTGCTTATCTCCAACGCCCTCACCTGCCGTTAGGTTGGCCAAAAATGTTTAAGTAGTTTTCGCAGCGGGGGAAACTTTTGTCGGGCAAGCCTTTGGGAAAGCTCTACCAAGAAGGGTTTCATTCCATAAATTGCCGGCTGGAAGTGGCGTACACACACGAACTGCCCCTGAACACGGGTCTGAATCCGCTGAAACCCACCAACGGGAGAACGAACCCAAAACGGAGAATTTTTAGAAATGATATTTGTTTTCTGGCGGGCCGGACGGGATTCGAACCCGCGGCCACGGGGTTAAAAGCCCCGCGCTCTAACCAGGCTGAGCTACCGGCCCACACCCGATGGGAAGTTTAAAGGGGATTTTATAAGCTTTGCCCTGAACCCCGCCAGAGGTTAGCCAGAACCACGCCGAAACGGGGCCACTAAATAGAGGGAATTCAAGAATCAAAGACGGTAGAATGGCGCCCGGGTCGGGATTTGAACCCGAGTCACGGGAGTGACAGTCCCGTATGATGGGCCTGGCTACACCACCCGGGCGTTTGAGTGGCCGGCGGCGTCCCCGGCTTCCCGCCCCCTCCCGGAGGGCAGTACAACCGGGATCGCTGGCGGGCTTAACTTCCGGGGTCGAAACGAGACCGGGTGTGACCCCGCCGCTATGACCGCCGTACCGCTGTTAACCTTTCGGGTTGAGTTTATAAAGATTACGGTCGCTGCACAGTCCACACTCACTCCAAAGTCCCCACACAGTAGCCAAAGCTTTTTATAGGAGCAGAACACAAATTAACAGCTGGACACACCGGGAGGGTCAAGATGAACACCACGCTCCTCATGCTGGGCCAGTTCTCCAGCCTCTCCGCCAAACTTGTTGTCTCGGCGGTACTCTTCACCGTCTACCTAAAATCCCGAAGAAGGTCCGCACTCATATGGGCATTCGCATGGCTCGTGGCGGCAATGAGCATACTCTCCGATGCACTGGGCGTACTCCAGCTCATTTCCCTGACGGAGGCTACTTTTTCGTCCATGCTCTTCCTGGGGTCGCTGACTTTCCTCTCGGAGGAGATTGGAAGGGATATCAGGTATCCACTGGTGTGGGCCGCACCACCCCTCGTTGCAGCCATGTACGGGATACTCCTCGGAAAAGACTGGGATTCTGTTGTCGGAATACCTTACGGGGTTGCTGCGTTTTTCATCGTTCTCTCGGGCATCATGATCCTCACGAGCATAAGCGAAGAGTTCACGAACGCCAGGAGGACAGCGTTCGCCCTCTGCCTGCTGGGACTCCACAAGATGGACTACGCGTTCCTCAGGGACGTGGCATGGTTTGCACCCATCGGGTTCACCCTCGGGGCTGTCCTAACAGTCCTCTCAGCGTACTTCATGGCGAAGATGGTTCTGTCCAGCGGGTTCACCCACCTGAAGGGAGGGACGGCGATATCCGTCAAACCCGGCATCGAGCTGGTCACCAGTAAGGATTACCGGAGGGTCAAGGAAGAATTCAACGGCTATCCCGTTTTGGCGTTTATACGGGAACTCAGCGCCCCGGACAAGTGGAAGGCGTACTTCCTGACCAGCCTGCCCGGAAAAGACACGATCCCCCCAACGAGCCTTCCACGGGTGCTCGAACTGTCGGGGAGGTACCTCAGAGAGGCCGAGATGCAGGGCATTACGGGGATCGTGGTGATAGACGGAATCGAGTACCTGATAGTCCACAACGGGATAACGGCGGTTACGAAGTTCCTCGGAACCCTCAGGGACCTTGTCATACTGAGGGACGGCCGGTTAATTGTCGTCGCCGATGAGAACGCGCTGGACAGAAAGGACTACCTGACGATCCGGCGCGTTCTCATGGGAGGGTAAACCCTATAAGAGAGGGCCCCAATTTTCAATGTGGTGGTAATAATGGGACTCCTTGAGGACAAAGCCCTTGTCGAAGCGGCCCTTTTCGTTTCTGGGAGGCCGCTCAGTGTGAAGGAACTTTCAAGGGCACTGGGAATAAGGTCTCTGGACTACCTTGAGAAGCTGATAGAGCTTATAGCAGCCGAGTACGCGGAGAGAAAGAGCGCGATAGAGGTCGTGAAGGTTCTGGGGGATAAGTACGTCATGCAGGTAAAGCAGGAATACAGCCAGCGCGTCGTCCACCTCATGCCAAGACCAGACCTTAGAACCGGCGAGCTGAAGACCCTCGCACTGATAGCCTACCTCCAGCCGATAGAACAGAGCAAGGTGGTGAAGCTCAGGGGCAGCCAGGCATACGAGCACATAAGGAAACTCCTTGAAATGGGCCTTATCTATGCCGAACCCTACGAGAGGACGAAGCTTCTTGGGACGACACCAAAGTTCGCCGAACTCTACGGCTTCCCCGAGAACGACCCCAACATTATAAAGGAGGCCTTTAGAAAGGTCGTCCACGCGGAGTACAGCGACCTGATATCCAAGCTCGACGGCAGGGGAGGGGAGGCGGAGGGTTCAGCCGAGCCGGAGGGAGAGGTCGCTGCGGAAGGCGAGGAGTAATCCCCTGACCCTCCAGCCACCTCATTTCCCCTCAAGAGATGAAATTACGCCTCTTTTCTGAAAACTCGGCCTCCGGAGAGAGTTTGGAGAAAGGTTTAAATAGTCCGAGCTATCATTACCATTAAGGTGAGTGTTATGGGAGTGCTGACAAAGGAGCAGATTATCGAGATGATTGAGGGGCAGAAAGGCCTCTCAAGAGATGAAATCGAGAAAAGGATATCCGAGATAGCCTCACGCGAGGGAATCTCTGAGCACGCCGCCGCGCTCATGCTTGCAGAGGAGCTCGGCGTGAATCTTGAGGGCAGGGAGGAGCTTCTCCACATAGCCGACCTCGTTCCCGGGATGACCGGGGTCAACGTTGTTGTGAGGGTTCTGAGGAAATACCCGCCCAGGGAGTACCAGAAGAGGGACGGCTCCACCGGACAGGTGGCCAACGTAATAATCTACGACGCCACAGGAAAGACGAGGCTCGTTCTGTGGGACGGCCTCGTAACCAAGTACTACAACGAGCTCAACCCGGGAGATGTCATCAAGATCATAGACCCCAGCGTCAGGGAGGGCAGGAGTGGAGTCGAGCTCCACGCCAACTTCAGAACGAGGATAATTCTCAACCCGGAAGACCCGCGCGTGGAGGAAATCCCACCAATAGAGGAGGTCAGGAGCTACAACTACCAGAGAAGGAGGATAGGAGACCTCATGGGCGGGGAGCGCTTCGTCGAAGTCCGCGGAACGATTGCGAGGCTCTACCGCGTCACAGTTTACGATGCCTGCCCTCAGTGCAGGAGGAAGGTCGACTACGACCCCGCAACGAACGCATGGGTATGCCCGGAGCACGGGGAGGTTCAGCCGGTGAAGATAACGATAATCGACTTCGGCCTTGACGACTCCACGGGATACATAAGGACAACCCTCTTTGGGGATGAAGCCGCCGAGCTGGTGGGCAAGGATCCGGAGGAGATAGCCGAAAAGCTCAGGGAGCTCGTCGAGAGCGGTCTGACGCTCAGGGAAGCCGGAAGGAAGCTGGCGGAGTATGAGTACTACTACCTGCTCGGCAGGGAGATAATAGTCAGGGGGAGCGTCGTGGACGACAAATTCCTGGGTCTCATACTGAAGGCATTCGGCTGGGACGATGTCGATCCAAAGCGCGAGATTGCCAGGGTTAGGACCGAGCTGAGGGAGGTTCTCAGGGAGTTCATGTGAGGTGTTGAAAATGGAGGAGGTTAAGTTCAGACGCAGGAAGCCCGCCGTTGAAAGGAAGATCGGAGAGATAAGGGAGGACGACACGAGGGTCTCTCTCATCGGGAAGGCCTTCAAGGTTGACAAGATGGACTACACCTTCTGGATCGACGACGGAACCGGCGTCATACTCATCGAGAGCGAGGAGAACGTCCTTCCAGAGAACGGCCAGATAGTGAGGGTCATCGGCAGGGTCATCCGGAACGAGGAGGGGGTGCACATCTACGGTGAGGTCGTCCAGGACTTCAGCGGTGCAGACCTCCAGGCGCTGGAAGAGATCAGGGAGCTTGAGAAGAAGGTTCTGCCCAAAGTTGAGGGCATCATAGAGTTCTTCGGAGGTGAGGAGCTATGAAGAAGCGCCTCCCAGCGAGCAGGGTCTACATCAAGGACATCATAGATGGCTACTACGTCAAGAGCGAGGGCGACTTCGAGCCGAACTATCTGATAACTAGGGACGCCAGAAAGGTCTACCGTGTCAAGGTCGTTGCCACCGTTGTCAGGGAGCCCATAATGAGTGAAGACGAGACCTATGGGAGGTTCCAGATCGACGACGGCACCGGAACCCTGTGGGTTTTCGGTTTCAGGGAGAACACCCGCTTCATAAACCTCGTGAAGAAGGGAGACCTGGTTCAGATAATCGGGAAGGTGGCAGAGTGGCGCGACGACAAGCAGATACTCGTCGAGGGAGTAGCGAAGGTCGATCCGAACATGTGGATACTCCACCGCTTCGAGACGCTGAAGGAGAAGGCCGAGCACGCCAAGAAGGCCAAGATAGCCTTCGAGATATACGACCGCTACGGAATAACCGCCAAGGCCAAGGTCATAGCCAAAAACAAAGGGGTAAGCGAGGACATGCTCACGACCATAGACGAGCTCTACACCATGATGCTCGAACAGAGAAGCACTGAGGAGGCACTCTTTGAGGAAGAAATCACGGAGGAAGAGCCCAAAGCAGAGAACCCCGAGCTTGAAAGGGCTAAGAAGGCCGTCCTCGACCTGCTCCGCGAGAAGGGAAAAGCTCTATCCCACAAGTTCATAGTCAAGAAGCTCTCGAAGGAAATCGATGAGGAACTTATCGAGGAGGCGATAACACAGCTCCTGGCAGAGGGCGAGATATACGAGCCCGAGATCGGCTATTACGAGCCGCTTTAAGGGCCTCCGCTCTACCTTTTTCCTGAAAAAAGAGAAAAGCTCAGTACTGCTCCCGCATAGTTCTTATGACCGGGTCATAGATCAGCGTCGAGGTTATGCTGTCCACCATGCGGAAGAACTCGTCCTTCCCCTTCTCAAGGGGCATGTTCTCGACACCTATCAGTTCACATTTTGAGCCGAGTATCCACTTCCCGAGCACTATTTTTTCTCTGCCGCCTTTCCGGGCGTCTATTCTCGCGAGCCCGTAGGGTATGTCCGCGGTCCACCAGTTGGCCTTGAAGGTAACGCGCCAGCCGGATCCTTCCACGATTTCAATGAGCTTTTCAAGAGTTTTGGCGGGCCCGTACGGTGTCTTAAATGTAATGACCGTCCAGAGTTCTTCAGATTCAAGGTTTCTCACGAGTTCATCTTTAAACTCCATAAATCCCACCTCCTCACACTATCGCGGCTATTATGAACGCCATAACGGCGAGGAAGATGCTCGCCTTGAGCAGCTTCTGCGCCCTGTGTGCCGATTCCCTGTCCTGGTTCTTAAGCATAATGTATGCGGCGTAGAGTATGATCAGGTCAACCGGCACCATTGCGTAGTAACCGAGGCCGACACCGGCTCTCACCGGCAGAAACGAGGCCGCAACGGTAAGAAGGGCGAAGAGGGCCCCGACGTAAGCTGCCCTTTTCTCTCCCCATATTATGGGGAGCGTTCTGGCACCCTTGGCAACGTCGCCCTCGACGTCCTCTATGTCCTTTATTACCTCCCTGGCGGCGTTCACCAGGAAGGCACAGAGAGCGAGGTAACCGGCCAGGCCGATGTGCTCAACGGCGAGAGCACCGTAGAGCGGCGTCGCACCGGTGAGGCCTGCGACAACGATGTTCCCTATAAACGGAAGCGGCTTGAGCCTCCAGGCGTAGAGAACCATCGCCGCATAGGCGATAACTGCCAGTATGAAGGCCTGAATGTTAATGAAATAAGCGAGAATCAGTCCCACTGTGAGCAGGAACATCGAATAGTAAAGGGCGGTCTTTCTACCCATCGCGCCCCGGGGGAGTGGTCTCTCCGGGCGGTTGATTTTATCTATCTCGTAGTCGAAGTAGTCGTTTATCGTGTTGCCCCCTGCACAGCCAAGCGTAACGACGAGAAACACCAGAACCGCGGTGAGCGGATCCGGGAAGTGCCCTACGGCAACTATCGAACCTAGGACACCCACTATTCCGGCCAGGATGCAGTTG
Organism: Thermococcus coalescens; assembly: GCF_055392585.1. Lineage (NCBI taxonomy): Archaea > Methanobacteriati > Methanobacteriota > Thermococci > Thermococcales > Thermococcaceae > Thermococcus > Thermococcus coalescens. The sequence goes on along the minus strand of NZ_AP043764.1, from coordinate 1,627,755 downwards.
TGGGGCCTGGTAATCTCCACGAAGGCTTTGAGTTCCATTAGGGACACCTAATTCGATTAGGTCATTGCCTTAAAAATCTTTGCTAGAGCTCCTCCCTCCGGAGGAGGCCAAGCTCCTCACCTGTTTCAAGCACCCGTATCCGGCCAAAACGGAGCTCAACCGCTTTATCAACTTCATGGGCAGGGAGGGGCGTCAAAACCTGCGCCTTCATCTCACCGAAGTTTATCCATTTCAACACCCCCACCCCGAGGCAGAGCCCCTCCCCATCGATGAAGCCCACAAGAAGGTTGCTCAGCCTTTCAAAATCGACCGCATGGATGACCTGGCGGTCGTACCCTCTGAGTCCACCCTCAGTCTCCGCCTTGACAACAACGTAGCGCTCTCCCTTCCAGCCGGCTATGACGAGCCACCGGAAGAGCTCCGACAGCAGTTCCCTCTCCTCCAGGGTCAGAGGCCTGCCCCTGAAGAGCTCCGTCCCAGTGGGGATCGTCTTCGAAAGGTCAACCTCAACCTGTGAAGCATTCGAGAAGTATGCCCTCCATTTCTCTCTTCTGACCTCCCTGCGCTCGCCTCTCGAATGCTCCCTCGCCTTCTCACTGATGGAAAGGCTCACAGCCTCCCCATAGGGGGAGAGAATCCTCCGGAGGTAGGAGAGCTCGCCGTTCCTTTCGAGGAAGACAATTAGAGCGGGCCTCACGAGCTCGGCCTTAAGGCGCTTCATCTCAGTCCCCTGGCCGGTGACGAAACCCGTCGTGTCTATGAGGACAACGTCAGCCCTTTCGGCGGCCATATCGGCCAGCCTCTTGACTCCGGCCGCCATCTCTCCAGTATAGCTTCCGGGGGTTATGGTGCCTATGAAGTAGTGGGCATGTGCCTGAAGCTCACCGATCGACTCAAAAGACCCCTCCGGGAAGGCGAGGCTTATCGTTGCGGGAGGCAGTATCCCCTTCTGGCCAACATCGCTGTCAACCACCGCAACCCTGAGGCCCTCCTCAATGAGACGGTTGGCCAGAAAGGTCAGCAAAGTTGTCTTTCCGCTATCGGTCGGGCCTATCAGCATGACCCTTGCAGGTTTCTCCAGGTTCATTATCCGTTCAAGGAGCTCAAACCTATCGGGTGGAACGTCCTCCGTGTAGGTCGCTTTGTTCATGTGAGTTTCTAGGAGGCTGGAATTAAAAAGCTAACTTTTAGAAAGACTTATAAGAGTGGTAGTGGCCATAATTTATGGACTATGAAAAGTTGACATAAGACTTAAAAATAGTTGGTTTAATAAAGTTGTAAACGCTAATCTTGCAAAAAGGAGGTTTCGAAAATGGAAGGGAGGCCGACCCTTACCCCGAGGCAGATAAGGCTGCTCAGGAAGTTCTACGAGGAAGGAAAGACAATTGAGGTGCACACCGTTGAAAAGACTCAGGACGAGCTTGCGGAGGAGCTCGGAATCACCAGACAGGCCCTTAGCAATCACCTCAAGGTGCTTAAAGAGCTCGGCTACATAAGAACCGGAAGGGGCTTTATAGACCTCACAGACAAGGCCCTTGATCTTCTCGGTGAGAAGAAGGGCGACGTCTTCGTCTTCGTGAAGATAGAACCCACAAAGAGGAAGCACGTCTATGAACACATAAAGGAACTCAAGATAAAGAAGATATACCGCGTTACCGGTGACATCGACCTCATCATAGAGGCCGACAAGACCAAGCTCGACGAGATACTCGAGGAGATAGCCTCACTCGACGGCGTCAAGGAGACCATCACCCACATCGTCCTTGAGGTCCTCTGACTCTGGAGAGGGCCTCCTGCCCTCCCTCAGCTTCTTCTCCATGAGCTTTCTGAGTTCTAGGAGGTTCTTCCCGAACTTCGCGGATATCGGGATAAAAGTCCCGTTAATTTCAGAGTAGGGAACGCCGAACTTCTCGGCCAGAAAGTTTATCGTCCTCTGGAGGTTCTTTATCTTGTCCATTTTGTTGACCGCTACTATCGTGGGTATCCCCAGCTCCCTGAGGAACTGGAAGAACTCAACGTCTATCGGTATCTCCCCGCGCTTCTCCCAGCGTTCTATTATCTCCGGAGCGGCTTTGCCGTCAACCACCAGAACTGCCAGCTCGATGTCATCGGCGTTGTTCTCTATGAAGTGCACTATCTCGTCCTTGATCCTCTCCTGCTTCGCCTTTGGGACGCCGCTCATGAACCCAAAGCCCGGCATGTCCACTACCAGCTTCCCGCGCCAGTTTATCTCCACGGGCCTCCTCGTGACCCCCGGCCTCTTGCCCCTCTTGACCCATTTCCCCGTCAGGCGGAAGATGAGCGTGCTCTTGCCAACGTTCGAACGTCCCACGAATATTATCATCCCTCTCACCGTAAGCGATGAAGCTTTTTCGCCTTATAAGCGTTGGCGGAAAAGTTAAGTAGGCGAAGGGATAAGTCTCAACGGTGGTGTTTTATGGTAGAGGGTGGAGAAGCTAAAGCCAACCAGCTCATCAACAAATTCGTCATCTCCCTGACGGACGGGAAGATACTGGGCTTTGTTACAGATATAAACGTCGAAGTTGAGGGCGACCAGTTCTATTTTATCCTCAAGATGAAGGAAGTGGAGAACCTGGGGAAGGGCCAGAGCATGTTCTCCAGCGAGCGGAAGCTCAAGATAAGGCCGGGCGATATAGTCAACGTCGGTCCTGACGTTATAATCCTCGGAAACGGCAAGGTTCCTCCCCTCAGGGAGATAGAGAGGCTCAACCAGATCGCCGAGGAGTACAACTCCCTGGTCAGGGAGCTTGAGGCCAAGGAAAGGCTCATCGAGAAGCTCAAGGAGGAGAACTACGAGCTGACAAAGAAGCTCGACGAGATACAGAGGGAACTGAGAAAGCTCCAGGTGATGAAGGAGGACTTCGAGCACCTCAAGGAACAGCTTGTGAGGCAGGAGGGACAGCTTGAAATGGCTAAGGACTACATAAGGCTCCTCGAAGGGCTCAGGCACGACATAGACAAGATAAAGGACGACGTGGATAAGCTGATCCAGACACAGCTGGAAGAAGTGGTTAGGGCAATAATCAACGAGGAGCTGAACGCAAGAGGGTTAAAGAAGACGAGCTTTATTTAACCGCCGAAAAGCTGCGGGCCGAACGCGTGGAGGAGTATCTCAAGGGCCACCAGGATGAGCGTAACCGCTATAACACCCCTGGGGCTTATCTTTATTGCCCTCGTGTCCTCGTCGAAGAACCTCATGAGACCGGCACCGGTGGGGGGTAGTGTAGTCTTCTCCCTTGCCATCTTTTTCACCTCTCAGGAGATAGGGCTCGCTCAACATATAAAAAAGTTGTGATTGATGTATGCTCCCGTTCCTTCCGCAGGTTTTTTGCCAGTTTTGGCAAGCTTTTTCTTAATGAATAGCAAATAATTTGAGCAAAAATCTTTATATATAATAAACCCAAGACCCGACATAGTAGTTCTAACCGGGTGAACCAAAGAGGGGCACCTAGAGACCAGCGACGGTTTTCACCCTCCGGTGCCCCCTCTGACAGCAACGTATGAAGCTTTATTTATACATCGGAGGTGTTCGCATGCCGATGTACCACATAACCCACCGCTGGTCGGATGAAGAGAGCATCAAAGCCGCCAAGGAGGCGGCGGACTTTTTCGGAAAGCTTCCACTAACGGGAGACGTAGAGTTTGCTGCATCGTACAACTTCGACGGCGGGAGCTACACCATATGGAAAGCCCCCAGCAAGGATGCCCTGGAGCGGTTCCTCAAAAACATAGACGCTCCAACGTTCAGGAAGGACATGGAGATCACCGAGATAGTCCAGAGTTATCCGCCAACGGTCGAGTACATAGTCAGGCTCTGGTACTGGCTATACCGCCTGGGAGGGGACTGAATCCTCCATTTATTTTTAGAGGAAACTTTTTAAAGGCCAAGCCACACCGCTCACTGGATAAGGGGTTTACCCAATGAATCCCGCTAATGACACAGGAGGTGGGAGGAAATGGCTACTTTCAAGCTTGTAATATCCAACCCGAAGACCGGCATAGCAAGGCAGGTCGAGATAAGCGGCGAGGAGGCCGAGAAGCTCGTAGGAAAGCGCATAGGAGAGGAGATACCTGCGAGCGAGCTCGGGCTCAACCTCACCGAGATATTCGGCGAGGAGATACCGGGCAACGTCAAGCTCAGGATAACCGGTGGAACCGACAAGGACGGCTTCGCCATGAGGCCCGACGTCCACGGCCCGAGGAGGGTCAAGATCCTCGTCTCCCGCGGTCCGGGCTTCAGGCCGAAGGAGAAGGGTGAGAGGAGGAAGAAGACCGTCAGGGGCAACACCATCAGCCCCGAGATCGTCCAGATCAACATGAAGCTCGTCTTCTGAGCTTCAAACCTTTTCTTTGACCCTTCTACGGCGTTTGAGTTCTTCCGATTGCATCACTATGCAGCTCTTTTACTCGGGCTTCTTTTGAACTGTTCTAAACGGAAAACTCACGTTAGAATAAATTTATACTTGTAAGAAAGAGAAAGAATTTTTACTTTAGCAAAAGGAAAAGCTTATAAAGGTGGATTGGATAAAAGATAATGCAAAAACCTCAAAGAGGTGAACCTCGTGAAGTGGAAGCCTTTGCTAGCAGTCCTGCTCGGACTGCTGATGGTTGGAGTGACGGCAGGAAGCGCGACAGCAGCACCCCCTGACAATCGGATTGCTCCAACAAGTGGTCTTGGGTTAGGCTCTTATGTATCGATGTCGATAAAAAATGCCAAGCACTATTCCATATCACTAAACGGCCCGATAAGAGTGCTAGATGCCTGGAAAGTTCAAAGAAACAAGTGGTATACTGTGGAGGTTAAGTACTACAGAATCCCCCTCAGTGGCCAGTATCAGTTTGCCGTGATATTCCCTGAAAGTGCCCACGTAAACCTCGAAGAAGCAACAGACCTGGATGGGAAGAGAATACTCTCAGATGAATACAAAAAGGTCGAGTATCTAGGTCCATGGTTAGGAGAAAACAGTTTTCACTTTAAAAAAGAGGGATGGCTAACATGGAAAGTCGGTGTCAGGCTCCCCACAAAGTTCACCAAGAGAGGATGGACAACAATCGGCACAGTCGGAACATCGATGTCATCTTTCGGAGATTCCGGAAGACTCATAGCCAGTTTCTACGGGATCAAGAAGCTAGTTGAATCTCTTGGTACCAAGTTCACATTAAGCGCCCTCAAAAATCTGGCCCTAAGATCAAATTTCGTGGGATTCATTGTCACAATCATCGAAACGGGAGTTAATGCAGATATTGGATTCATCTATGTGGGGTGATCATGTGCGACCCTCAGGCTATTTTTTTGTTTATTCTTTTCTCTCCATAGCACTTCTGAGTGAAGTGACCTTTGGTAAGGGAAACTTGAAGGATATTTTGGGCGATACTCTCGTATACGCTGTGTTAATCCCCTTGGGTGTTGTGGTTATGCTCATGGTCATTGCCATAGCACATGAACGCCGCAACTCCCATAGGATCAAAGAAGACAGAATAAAATGGCCGCTTCTTAACCTACTCAGGACTGCAGGGTTCATAGGAGCGGGGGCATTTCTCTCAATGACCCCTCCCGTGGCTGTTCACTATTTAAAACAGCCCTTAATAGGATGGGCACTGCTCCCCGCTGTGCTCATCTTCCTGTACTTCCTGGACAGAAAACTGGAGGGAAAATAATGTCCAAAGCACGCTACTGGATAAAAATCCCTGTGTATGCGTGGATGTTTTACCTGCCTCAAATATTTTCTATTTCAATGTGGGGTGTGTTGCTGGGCAACGTAGGACTTTTTCTGATGTTTATTGCATCGAGCATTGGGTATCTGATCAGAGGTATTGTATTTCTAACATCCCCCTTGATTCTCTTGAAGATTCTCCTGAGATCCAACCTTAAAATGACTCCAAACGTTGTGGACTACTTTAGACCTCTCGCCTTTTATGGAATCCTCGCATTTCTTATGAGAATCGCCAACATGCTGTTTCCCCAGTTTTTCTTGGTTAGGGGTCTTCTAGAGCAAACATTGCTCTTCCTAGCCCTTGCGTTTTCATATTATAAACTGGGGAGCATCATATCTTACAATTTTCCAGAAAGGCGGATCCCGGTTAAAATAATGGGGTTTATGGTGGGGGCGACAACCTGCTTAATACTCCCCCCGCCACTCTAAACGTCGGAGAATAATGTTGAGTAGCTTTGAACATAAGCTTGAGTGAAATTTATATTGAAGTCTAAGGAGACATGAAAATGAGAGCCGGTACAAAGCGTTTCACTTTATCTTTTTTAGATTTTTTAGAGGGGGCACTAACCGCCTTAAACCCCTGAGTGCCCTGCTCGTGGGAATTTGGGTATACGCAAACAAAAACAAACGCCCATACTATTCAGCCGTGAGCACAAGCGTGTTCTTTTTGCTTGGAGGAACTGCCGGCGTACTCTCTGGGTATTTCCTTCTCAGAGACACGTTTCTAACTTGGTGGGCTCCCTCAAAAGGGATATCCTCAATGATTATCGGCATAAAGCTGTGGGTTCCCGCAGTGCTATTCGGTGCTGCCGTGATTGGAATGTCGAGGGGCAAGTTTCGGAAACGGCACCGAGAACCTCAAAGACAGACAACACAAATGCCACATATTCGGGGGTATAAACATGAATAAAGTTGTTCGAATGGGAGGCCAAAGAATACTGATGATAGTCTTTCTCTCCTTACTTATTTCCTCCTCCGCCCTTGGCTGGACAACGGTCTCCATAGCATTGGGGGAAATGGAAAAAGAAGGAACTTCCATGTTAGCCGGCATCTTAACGGGCCTGTACCTAGACATCCTTATTCCCGCCGCTGTGTTTCTGTCCCTCGGATATCTCCTTGGAAAATTCCTGGGACGGGAGAACCTCGAGGGAATCGGAATACCCGTGCTCGTCGGTTCTTTTCTGGCCTTTCTGGTGCTGATCACACCGCTGGACGCCATCTTGACACCATGGGAGGTCTCCCCCGAAGGGGTATGTCAGAAGGCACCTTATATGCCTGAGGGATATCTCCTCACGATGGCTTTTATGACAACTATCTCAGCGCTTTTCATGGTGGGCTGGGCCTTAGCAGGTGAGAGAGCTCCAGGGAAATAAAGTCAACAGAGGTTGGGAGAAATATTTAACCGGGAGACATCCAGCCCTTCCCCTCCAACGTGAAGGAGCGCCTACATCGGCACGTGAAGAAACCTTAATAAGTGCCGGTCGTTTCTACTTCTTAGGGGTGAGAGAAGATGGCAAAGAAGAAGGAGTTTAGGCAGGCCGAGGTTAACATCGGAATGGTCGGTCACGTTGATCACGGTAAAACGACCCTCACAAAGGCTCTAACCGGAATCTGGACTGACACCCACAGCGAGGAGCTGAGAAGGGGAATTACAATCAAGATAGGCTTTGCCGATGCGGAGATAAGGAAGTGCCCGAACTGCGGCAGGTACTCCAACTCGCCGGTCTGCCCGTACTGTGGAGCGGAGACCGAGTTCGAGAGGCGCGTTTCTTTCATTGACGCCCCCGGCCACGAGGCGCTGATGACCACCATGCTCGCCGGTGCTTCCCTCATGGACGGTGCCGTCCTCGTCATAGCGGCCAACGAGGGGGTCATGCCCCAGACCAGGGAGCACCTGATGGCCCTCCAGATAGTCGGCAACAGGAACATCGTCATAGCCCTCAACAAGATCGAGCTCGTGGACAGGGAAAAGGTCGTGGAGCGCTACCACGAGATAAAGGAGTTCGTCAAGGGGACGGTAGCTGAGAACGCCCCGATAATCCCGATCTCAGCGCTCCACGGGGCCAACGTTGACGTCCTGCTCCACGCCATAGAGGAGTTCATACCAACGCCGGAGCACGACCTCAACAAACCTCCAAAGATGCTGGTTCTGAGGAGCTTTGACGTCAACAAACCCGGAACCAAGCCGGAAAAGCTCGTCGGCGGCGTCATAGGCGGCTCGATAATCCAGGGCAAGCTCAAGGTCGGCGACGAGATAGAGATAAGGCCCGGCATCCCCTACGAGGATCACGGAAGGATAAAGTACGAGCCGATAACCACCGAGATAGTCTCCCTCCAGGCGGGCGGGAGGTTCGTTGATGAGGCTTACCCCGGCGGACTCGTCGGAGTGGGAACCAAGCTCGACCCGTTCCTAACCAAGGGCGACCTCATGGCCGGAAACGTCGTCGGAAAGCCCGGCCAGCTGCCACCGGTCTGGGACGACATAACCCTCGAAGTCCACCTCCTTGAGAGGGTCGTCGGAACCGAGGAGGAGCTCAAGGTTGAGCCGATAAAGAGGCGCGAGGTTCTCCTCCTCAACGTCGGAACCGCCAGAACGATGGGCCTCGTCACCGGCCTTGGAAAGGACGAGGTCGAACTCAAGCTCCAGATACCGATATGTGCGGAAGTCGGCGACAGGGTCGCCATCAGCAGGCAGGTCGGCTCGAGGTGGCGCCTCATCGGCTACGGCTTCATAAGGGAGTGAGCTCTTCTTACCCCTTTAATTTCGGTGAGGTTGATGAGCAAAAGAAGAGAGTGGCTGGTGATTCCGGACACGAATTTCCTCCTCGTCCCGGGGCAGTTCGGCGTGGACATAATCTCCGAACTGAGCAGGATTCTCGATGTGAGGTTTAAAATCACGGTCCCCAACGTCGTCCTTCAGGAGCTTGAGGTCATAGAGAGAAAGGCCAGGGGAAAGGACCTGATGGCCATCAGGATGGCCAAGAAGCTTGCAGAAAGGTTCGAGGTCATCGACATAGGGGAGTTCGGGAAGAGACCGATAGACGACCAGATTTTTGACTTTGCGGTGAAAAACGAGCGAGTTATAGTCTGCACCAACGACAAGGGACTGAAGAAGAGGTTGAGGGAGAGGGGAATTCCCGTCGTCTACCTCCGCTCAAGAAAAATCCTCGAGCTTGAGGGAATGCTGGGGTGAAAATCCTTAAAACCCCTTCCTCCCCACGTCATTGGGTGGAAAAGATGTATACGGAAGAAGAACTGCTGGGTGAGATTAGGGAACTCCTCGAGGATGAGGACCTCTACGAACTCTACGAGAGAACTTTCAGGGAGTACCACTACTATTTCGAGACCACCAACTACATCGTCCTGAACGTCTACGGCTTCAACGACCACGGGCCGATCCACGTCCTCCTCACGACCAGACGCGCGCTGGAGCTTCTGAACATCATCAGAAAGTTCGGGATTCAGACGACAGCGGAGAGGCTCAGCAAGCCCTTCCGCTGGAGCAAGTTTATAGTGGCCTTTGGAGCGCTGTTCCACGACACAGGGAACATGATACACAGGGTAAACCACTACGAGTTCAGCGTTTTCCTCGCGGAGCCGATAATAGAGAAGCTAGTGAGGGAGTTCGGAACCGACGACCCTCTCCTCCTCAAGGCGCTCACACTGAACGCCGTCTACACCCACGATGAGGCAGTCCCCTGTACAACCGTCGAGGGCTCGCTGGTCACAATAGCGGACGGCTGCGACATGGAGGCCGGAAGGAGCAGGCTGGTGCACAAGAAGGACAAGGTCGACATCCACGCAGTTTCAGCTCTGGCCATCGAAAAGGTCGAGATCATGGAGGGGGACGATGAGCAGCCGATACTCATTGAGATATGGATGAAGCACCCTGCAGGAATCTTTCAGGTGGATGAGATACTGACGAAAAAAGTCAAGAGCTCACTCCTCGGTGGGAAGGTGAAGCTGAGGATACACACCGGCACCGAAGTGGTGGAGAAGGTTATTTAACCCTCCACCGTTTCTTTATCCATGCTCGATGAAGCATACCTCGATCTAAAGTACCTCCTCAACAGGGGGTACAGAAAGGCGTATGCCCTTGAATTCGTGGCCAACCACTACCGGCTTACCGGAAGAGAGCGCCATCTCCTGGCGAGGTGCGTCTTTTCCGACGAGTGGATTGAGAAAGTCTCAAAAAAGCTCCTCACTCCGGGCGAGCTCAGGGGCAGGGTTCTTGGAATAGACGGCTTCAACGTCCTGATAACGCTTGAATCACTCCTTGGGGGGCAGGCGATACTCTGCGAGGACGGGCTCGTGAGGGACCTAAAGTACCAGGGAAAATACAGGCTCAGAGAAGAGACCAGAAACCTGCTCCACGGGATAGCCAGGGCCCTCCTTGAGCTGGAGGTCTCGGAGGCGGTTTTCTTCTACGGCAGGAACGTTCCCAAAAGCGGCCTCGTCAAAAAGCTCACCGAAGGGGCACTTGCTAGCGAGGGCGTGGCGGGAGAAGTCAGACTCGTCAGGAGCCCGGACTTCGAGCTCAAGACTTACGAGACCGTTGCGACTGCTGACGTCGGCATCATCGAGAAGGTTCCCTTCGTTTTTGACCTGGCGGCCCACACGGGCCTCCTGCTGGGGAGGAAAGCAGAGCCATTCTTCAGACTTCTCAAATCCCAACCCCACATGAGGTAGGGTCGTATATCCAACTGCTTCAGTTTTGTTTGAAGTCTTAGAAAGTTTTTAATATGACGAGTGACAAGAATATAACATGGCCATGTCTCTACGACCCGCTTTGTTTTTTGCGGGTTCGGAGGGGTTTAGATGAAACGTGCCATAACGGCTGTGCTGGTACTGCTACTCCTCGGGATGGTCGTCGCGAGCGGCTGTCTCGGGGGAGGTGGGGAGACCTCAACCACTTCCGCGTCCCCAACAACCACTCCCGGAACTTCTGCCGAGGTTACATCGCCCCCATCAACCTCCAGCACTTCAGTTCCCTCCGAGACGACCTCTTCTCCTGCCACAGAAACCCAGACAACCGTGACCGAGACCACCTCCGCCACCGAGACCGAAACACAGACCCCCACCGAGGAAGCCTACTGGGAGAACCCGTGGGAGTACGCCCCAATAAACATCAAGGGCGAAACATACTGGATAACCTACTACAAGTACCGCTACAAGGTTCAGCCCGACCAGAACTCACCGGTTTATGAGTACATCATAGAGAAGAGCGTTGACAAGGCCACCGTCAATGTTTGTGGCATGGATCTTATGGGGAACAAGAAGGATCTCGGCGAGCAGCAGGTTTACGCATACAAGACCGTTGTGAATCCCGTCAAGGCCGCGGGGCTTGATGACACCCTCACCATAACGGTCTGGTACCTCTCCAACATGAGCGATGCGTTCATATACCCGTGGGACGTTCTGTGGTTCTCCTACATATCCCCAACCGGAGCTGGAGACAACGTTTTTGTCGGCATTCAGTTCGATTACAAGGGACAGAGCTTCAGGGTGATGAACCCCGCCCCGTTCCAGAGCGGCCTCTTCCCGTGCTTTGAGGGGGACATGAACCTGCCCGATACTGTAAACGAAGACCTTGGGTACCTCTACATGGGCTGGGTTGCCCTCGTCCATCTGGGATTCTGGTACGAATGGAGCAACGTTAACGTTCTGGTTCCACAGTCAGGCGTCTGGAGCGACGGAATGGGACACACCTGGACATGGAGCACAAGTCCGGACGGCGTTACAAGCTACTCCGGCTTCACCTTCAGGCTGGTCAACTACCAGTGGAAGTACGAAGGTACGGTGGAGGGCGTCAAGCTTCAGGGAGAAGGAAAGTTCTCTCCGGACCTTCCCCTAGTAATTGAGAGCGAAGGCTACTACTCCTACAAGGACACTAACACAGACCAGACGACGGTTATTTACGGCTACCTAAAGCTGGAAGACCTGAAGCTGGAGAAAAACCTGCCCTGAGTCTTTTTTACCCCTTTCTTTTAACCCGGGTATGCCAACGTTTAAATATTCCCCAGTTGTATTTGGTGTAAGACAACTTGGAGTTGGACAATATGAACGTTAGGGCCAAGACTGTTTTTGCAATTCTTGTCGTTCTTTTGGTTTTTACAAGCGTGAGCGGATGTCTGGGAGGAGGTGGAAGCACGACAACCCCCGCGACCTCGACCCAAGGGGAATACACGAGCACGGGCGAGTCCACCGAAACGTACAGCGAAAGCGGGACAGGGGAGAAAACAACCACCACATCGGAGTACGCCACTTGGGCCAATCCCTGGGATGCATCCAAGCCCGTCCGCATAGGGGACGGTCTTTACAAGATAACGTATCTCAAGTACAACATCAAGGTCAGGCAGGCCGAGGGAGCACCGGTTTATGAATACGAAGTCGAGAAGAGACGCGGCCCCGGCAAGGTTACAGTTTACGGAACCGAATGGGACATGCAGACGGGGGAGGCCAAGAAGGCCGAACTGGGCGAGTACGATGCCTACGAGTACTACGGAAAGCTGATACCAATAAACGCAGAGCAGCTCGATGCACCTGTGGAGTACTGGCTGTGGGGAACCCAGCCACTGGAGTTCTACGAGGGCTTTTTCCTGTTTCCTATAGCACAAACCTTTGGAATGGGCTACCCCGAGATCATCGGATTCAAGGTCAAGTACAAGGACAACGTCTACGAGGTTTACAACCCGAGTGCCGTTGGAAAGGACGACTATGACTTCTATATGAGCGAGGGCTTCAGTCTCGCCGACATTCCGGACACGGACCTTACGTACACGGCATTTTTCGCAATGACGACGTTCGGCTTCTGGGGAGTGCTGGAGGAAGAAAATCTGATGACGTCTACCGAGGGAAGCTACGGCTTCATGAACTACCAGTACAAGTACAAGATAGAGCCTCAGGGAACCACCAGCATAGGCGGAAAAAACTTCAAGACGGCCAGGGTTGAGTGGTCCTATATCGTTGGAGACGCCAGGGGCAACGGGTGGGCGATAATAGCACCAAACCTGCCGGTCCCTCTGGAAGCGGAGGGCATCTTCGTGGCGGAGGGGACAAACATATATTCCTATATGAAACTTGAGGACATCAGGTTTGAGGAGGAGTGAATCCCCTCTCCCAATTTTAGACAACTTTAAATTTTCTTAGTCCTTACTTTCTCCCATGTTTGGAGAGCACGAGCTAAAGACACAGTTTATCAAAATCATGGACAAAAAAATCCATCTTGTAGAGGGTTCAGAGGACACCGTGATATACCGGCGGGACGATGTTAAGGTGCTTATAAAAAAGGGTGAGACGAAGCTCCGCGTCCTGCCCGCCCCGGCCGAAGGTTACGGTGTGAAGTTCCTAATGATAAAGCTCTCCGAGAGGATAGCCGTGCCTCCAAAGAAGAGATTCACGGGCTACCTGTCGGCACCCGTCGACATCTCCGTCAGAAGTGGAGACATCGAGATAGACCGTTTTGTAATCGGCAGGGAGAAGTACGCCCTCTATGGGGAGAAAACAATAGGCGTCATAGCCCGCTATCACGTGAGTGACTTCTATGACAGGATTCCAGACTCGCTGGGAGTAGTGAAGCTGGTCATAGAGAACCCGACGGACGCGTGGAAGCTCGTGGAGAGAATTGTGCTGCCAATAAGGAGCAGTGTGATGTTTTACTCCAAGGACAAGGCGTACTATCCACTGGTGATACTCACGACAAAGGACGTCTACGAGGTCAACAACACAGGGAACCCACCCGATGGCACGCTGAAGCCCACCCACACGGCAGAGCCGCTTCCAAACTTCAGGATGAGGTGGTAAAAATGGCCGGGACGAACAGCACAATCACCGTTCCCGTACTTCCCGGGGGAATCCCTATACAGGTGACGCTCTGGAACATCGTGGAAGCCGCAGTGGTAATAGTGGGCATGATGATCCTGGGGAGAATCCTGAGGCGGTTCATTCTACGGAAGTCCAAGGAGACCACCCTAACATGGATCATCAACGAGGACACGGCGGAAATAATATTCCGCATGTTCGTCCTCGGCGGCATCATCTGGGCCCTCTACCTACTGGGGATAATGAGCTACCAGCTCGGCCCAACCACCGTCGGGAACATAGCGTTTGCGGTAGGCTTCTTCTACTTCGCGTACCTGATAGCGAAGAAGTCCAAGGACTACATGATAGCCAGCTCCGGAAAGAGGCCCAAGCCGGACGTGATGATACGGGCTAAAGTGTTCTACTACGTCTTCCTCACAATAGCCTTCTTCCTGGCTCTCAACTTCGCTGGGATAAGTGGCGAGCTGAGCACCATAATGGCCGCCATAGGAATAACGGGCATAGTCCTCGGTTTTGCCGCCCAGACGGTTGTGGCCAACTTCATCTCAGGTGTGTTCATGTACTTTGACAAGCCACTCCAGATTGGAGACCAGGTGCGGATAGGGGAGCTGGGAGGGGTGGTGGAGGACATACGAATACTCTCCACAAGGATAAGGGCCTGGGACGGGACTCTGATCAGGATTCCAAACGAAAAGCTCTTCAACAGCAACATCGTCAACCTCATGCACTACCCGGTCAGGCGCGTTGACGTTGACATCGGAATCTCATACAGTGCCGACGCGGAAAGGGCTATCGAGATAATAAAGGGTGTCCTAGATGGAATCCCCCTAGTTCTTGCAGAGCCCGAGCCCATGGTTTATGTAACCGACCTATCCGACAGCGCGGTCATGATAGCCATTAGGGCCTGGGCACCGAGCGAGAAGTGGTTCGACGTCAGGACGAGGATAATAAGGGACGTCAAGGAGGCCCTCGACGAGGCCGGCATAGAGATACCGTTCCCGCAGAGGGTCAACTGGTTCGCCAACGAGCTGAGGGTGAGGGTGGAGGAGCCTTCCCCGGGAGAAGAGGAGGAAACCCAAACCTAACCCCTTTTCTTTTCAATCAGAGCATAGAAAAACCCTATCGTCCTGTGCCTGTGGGGCCAGGCCCTCATCGTGCCCGGCAGAAACCCCTCATCGTAGGGACCGTCTAACGGTATCAGGCTGGCGTCCCCGTGTTTTCTCATGAACCATCTCACAACTTCCTCGTTCTCCTCCGGCAGCATCGAGCAGGTGGAGTAGAGAACTCTCCCGCCGGGCTTCAGGAGCTTCCACGCACTCTCAAGGAGCTCTTTCTGGAGCTCAACTACTCTTGGAATGTTCTTTTCTCTGAGACGCCACCTGAGCTCGGGATTTTTCGCTATCGTCCCATCGCTCGTGCACGGGGCGTCGAGCATCACCCTGTCGGCGATCCCCTCTCCCAGGATATCCGGGGCCTTTCTGCCATCAGCCCTTACCGTCTCGGCTATCTCCACACCAGTGCGTCTGAGCACCTCGTTCATGCGCTTTATTCTGGCCCTATCAACGTCGAAGGCGTATATCCTTCCCCGGTTTTTCATCAGCTCGGCCATGTGGGCGGTCTTTCCTCCCGGTGCTGCCGCCAGATCGACCACCGTTTCGCCTGGCTTGGGAGCTAAAACGAGGGAAGCAACGGCGGCGGCTTCCTCCTGGGCGATGACCCAGCCCTTGTTGAGAAGCCATTCGGGGTTGAAGGGGTCGAGGATTCTGATGACGGTCTCAACTCTCTCGCTCCTTTCGAAGCGGACGTTCTTTTTCCGGAGGTAGGATTCCACTTCTTCAACGCTGCTCTTCAGGAGGTTGACCCTGATGCTCGTCGGGAGGGTCTCGTTGAGCGCCCTCAGGAGGTCTTCCGCCTCGTCCCCCACCAGTTCCCTCACCCTCCCTATTAACCACTCCGGGAACATGTAGTTCCACTTCAGCCTCTTCTCCTCGGTATCGATAACCGGAACGTATTCGAGAACCCTGGGCAGGAGGTCGTAGTAGTAATAGCCAACGTAGGGGTGAGTTTTCCTGGACAGAAACTGGGCGAGCCCTTTAAGGTGCTGCCTCGTCTTCTCGCTTGGGTCGCGGAAGACCGCCACCTCGATGGCCACCCTCAGCGTTGCCCTCAGCCACGGGTCGAGTATCAGCGGAGAGACCCCAACAAGCTCCTCGATAACCTCGTCGATAAGCCCGAGTCTCCGCTGGATGGAGTAGAATATCCCCGTCAGCTTGGAGTTCTCCCAGCCACCGATTTTGTACCTGGCAAAGGCCCTTCTCTTTGCGCCCTGGCTCGGCTTAACTTCTTCTCCGAGCTTGACCGCCTCTATGAGCGCGTAGAGCTGTCTGTCGCTGAGCTTGAGCTTTCCCAAATTGTCTCCCCCCTGCCAGCTGGATTCACGCAGTTTTGAACCTTTCCATTATCCTGGCCGCCACCTTACGTATCTCATCCTCATCTGAGTTAATGAGGCTCTCAAGAATTGGCAGAAAGGTTTCCCTGTCTATTTCAGGGCGTATTCCCCACATTGTTATCGCGTCGAGAACCATGAGAGCGGGAAACCGGAGTTCAGGGTTTGAAAGGGCGCCCTTCAGGAACTCCAGCACCCTGGACACCGCGTCTTCATCCCAGGTGTATACGAAGTAATAGCTGAAGAACTCCAGCGCGGGGACTGGGCTCTCCGCAAGCAGGGAGAGCATTCTCTCAAGGATGTCCCTCCTGCCTCCTTTTGAAGCAAGGATAGCGAGGATTTTTGCCCCTTTGTTTCTCTCCCAGGGGTTTCCGGAACTTACGACGTCAAAGAGCGCGGGGATAAGGGGATACAGCAGTTCAAACTCCCCGTTGTTCATCCTGTCCGCAAGCCTTGAGAGTGTCCAAATGGCGTTTGACCTCTTTCCGGGATCCCCTGAATGGAGAAGACCCTCAATCTCCCGAACGGAATCCGGCCGTGAGCGGAGGATATTAAGCAGCACCTCCGCGTCACCATCTTCCAGCACCCTCTCAAGGGACGGCAGTGAACCCCCATCGGAAAACTCCCCCACAGTGACCTCCACGGATTTTTCGTGCCGTCCCTGTGGAGCCGGAGGCGAGAACTCCACGACTCCCGCAGGGCCGCCGCTTGGACCGCCAACGACCTGAAACCTGGGTGTGAAATCCTCCACCCCCTCCTTCTCCAGGGTCTTTGAGAGCCATTTCAGGAGGAACTCATCGCCGATTGAGATGGCCAGATCCATTGCCATGGCGTACTCCCCGTTCAACACAAGCCTGTGAAGGACGTTTTTGGCCTCATCTGGTCTGGAGCGGTAGTAATTATAGAGCGCTTCCTCCACTCTACGTGTTACTTTTTTCGCCTTTGACCTCATAAAGAAGTCATCGCTCCGGGCGGCAACCCTCTTGACCCTCGAAAGAACCCTGGGGAGCACCTTGATCGCCTCATCAGGGACATCCATCTGAAGTGCCTCGGAGAGCACGTCAAGGACGAAATCCACCAGAATGTCGTCGTCACTCAAGAGGAGCCCCGATGCCTCCTCCAAGAGCGTTTCAAAGCTTCTGGTGTCTCCCGTAAACACAAAGATGTTGAGCAGAAGCCTGAGCCCCATACCCCTGAGGCGGGGGTTGTCCCGGGAGAGCAGCCAGGTGACCTTGGAACGAACCGCAGGAGAAGGATGGGCAACTGTGAGTTTTGTAACCAGTTCCGCCATCTCAAGGGACGCAAACTCCATCCCCGGGTCTTTCACCAGCTCAACCAGGATGTCCACAAGCTCCAGGAACTCCTCCTTCCCCAGGGGGAATCCCTCCGCCAGCGCAGAGAGAACCTTCAGAGATTTCGTTACGAGGCGGGGCTCTTTTGACTTTAGTGAGGAGATCACGGCGTCAAAGCCGTTGTTTATCACAAGAAGCCTCGTCTCCTCGTTTCCTTTCTTCAGAACTTCGTAGAGGGCAAGCAGTGCTCGAACCTTTGTATTCACGTCGTCTTCCCTAACTAAATCCAGAAGCATTAGAAGAACATCGCTGTCCTCCAGAGCCAGCCTAACGGCCTCCTTTATCTGCCACGAGAGCACCATTTCGCGCAGTTCATCCTTGGGTGGAATAGCCCTTTCGAACGGCACAATATGTAGTATAACCAACTTGACATATATCGCTTTCGCTTTTTGGTCATCTGAAGTTAGGGCGCCCTAGACGGCATGAGCAGCTCCATCAGCGTTGGATCAAGACCATCATCCTCCCTCGCCCACAGGCTCAGGAGGAGCGAAGTTCCGCCGAGTATCAACGCCAGGTTAAGAGCCTCCTCAACGCGCTTTTCAAGAAGAAGCTCTTTTATCACCCCCAACGCTTCCTCCTTTCTGGAGCGGTAATACGAAAACAGCACCTTCTCCACTTCGGTTCTCACGTTGGAGGCTCTGGAGCGAATGAGAATATTCTCGGCGCCGTTTTCAATGTTTTTAAGAACGTTCAAGAAACTCACGAGGCGCCTCATCATGTCGGCGGAGAGATGGAACGCAAGAACTTCTTCCAGAAAGTCCAATCCCGCCTCAATGAGCAGGACATTATTACTGGTCAGGAGGTCGGTGATGCACTCCAGCACCGCCTCACTCCTTCCGTCGAGATTTCCGGAGTTGAGGAAGAGGCGCATGCCAAGACCCCGCACGTACATGTTGTCCGCATTGAGCAGCCCGTCTATCCTGGCCCTGCTTCTCCAGCTCAATGGGGGCATCTGGAGTTTGCGGAACAGATCGAGGAGCGACAGATATATGAAAGTGTCCCCTCTCTCTGCCACAGGAACCGAGGCGTCTATCAGCGTCAGGAGCCTTATCTCGTCTATCTGCATCCCATCGAGAAGCCTGAGGAGAACCTCCAGCGTTCTTGACACGATCCTGCTGTCCTTGTCCCCTAAAAGAGCCACTAAACGGTTGAAGCCGTTTCTCAGCACGGCGGACTTTGTCTTACCATCAGGATCCTTGAGGAGTTCCCCAAGGGCTGTAAGTGCCCGCAGACGAGTGGTGGCGTCCTCATCTTCCAGAAGTCGGAGGAGAGATGTGACCACGTATTCGTCTCCGTTGGCGATGTCTATTACATCCATCGCCCGCCAGGACATCACTAGTTCCCTAATTTGATCCATGGGCTCCACCCCTCATTATACCCACGAGATATTGAACTTCATCCAATATATTGTTTTCGCTTTACACACGTTGGAACCGATACACATCGACGGAGATCCTCTCCAGCTTCTTCCGGTGGAAGAAGAACTGTGCTGGAATCTCAAAAGGAAGAGTTACTCTATGCGTTATCGAGAAATGGAAGTCTCCAACAAACGCCTCGATGAAGCGTCTGACCTCGGGCTTGGCCAGATGAATGGAGTAAACAACATCGCTTACCTCAAAGGCCTTAATTAGGAAAGGCCTGTCCGCGTGGGGGTTCTGGCTCCCAAACGGGGGGTTCATAACGACGGTGTCCACACTGCCGGAAAACTCCGAGACGTCGGAGTGCACCACCTCAACGCAGTCCGCAAGGCCATGGGCCAGGATGTTGTGCATCAGAACCTCAAGGGCGGATGCGTCCCTCTCCACTGCATAGACTTTTACGGCCCCCAGCAGACAGGCGCCGACCGTTAACACCCCCGTTCCGGCGCCGAGATCCGCCACGACCTTATCTTCGATGTCCCCCATGGAGTGGGCCAGCCAGAGGAGCTCGGCCGCAACGTTTCCCGGCGTCCTGTACTGTTCAAGTTCGGGTTTGGGGTTTCTGAAACCCTCAAGTCTTGAAAGCACCATCGCAAGATGCTTCTTCCTCAACCTCTCACCCCGTGAAGAGCCATTCCTACGAGTTCGTTGATCTCACGCTTCCCACCAAGTATCTCATCGAAAGCGTAGTCCTCGCGGAGGCCCAGCACTATCTCCACCTCCCTCGGCGTCAGCACGGGCTTCCTCCAGTTCTCGTAGTCGTCTATCGGAACCCTTGGACAGGCGACGACTACATAGGCGTCGAAGTCGAAGCCTTCGAGGGCAGGGTAGTTTATGTGATTCATCGCTATCAGTCTGGCGTACTTCCCGTGCTCCCGGAGGAGTTTAACGATTCTCCTCGCCTCAGCCAGGCGGAGCTGGCCCTTCTTGGTGCTGGTTATGACGCCGAATTTTTGAGCCTCCATCGCCTTCGCTATCTGGGCCCAGCGCTTCCTTACCAGCCTCTCAGCCTCCCGATCCATCCAGATGGCGTCCCCGGAGTAGGGGTTCACCGCCAGTGTGGGTTTTCTGGTTGCTACGGCCACCCCAAGGGGGTGGAAGTAGCCGGCCCCTATGAAGAGAACCCCTCCGGCATCGACCTTAGCCGCGGTAAAATTGCAGCCGAGAACCTGACCGGGCCAGCTCACGCGGGAGTCACCCTCCCCAACGACAACATCAAACCCCTCCTTTTCCAGAAATTCCTTCGCCCTTTCGAGCTGGTGGATGTGCTGGGCGGTCGTAACGAGGGCGATCCTCCTCCCGAGCTTTTTAATCTCCTCAAGGTTCTTCTCCAAGGCCGGGACAACGTCCACCCCGGCAAAGGCCGGCACGAATATCGTCGGGACTTCGAGGTGGAGCGTCATGTAGCTGTGGCCGAGGTGTATCAGCGCATCGCAGCTGAGAAGCTTTGCCTCCCTGTCAGCGGGGTCGCAGGCGCCGTAGTTTATGTCCCCGCTTATTATCGCCTCGATACCGTTCTCCTCAAGGAAATCGGCCAGGGATTGGGCCTCCCCTTTTAGACCTTCGGGCGTCTGGATGAGCACACGTTTAGCGTTGAGCTCTCGAAGGGTTTTCAGTATCTCGCCGCTCGAAACTTCATGCATTGAACCCACCAGAGTCCATAGCAGAGAAGCCTTTAAATGCCCATCGGAGGTTATACCATTGAAAAAAGTTAAAAGCCAAAAATCAAAATAGAAAATGGTGAACAATGTGGTGGAGTTTTTCGGGCTCCTCGGCGAGGCGTGGGGGAAGTTTGAGGAAACCAAGTGGCTCCTTCCAGTACCGGTGGCGATGAGCCTGATGAACTACGGGAAGGTCCTCGAAGTCCTGAACGTCGGGGGCTTCCATTTTGGAATCCAGTTCCCCCTGCCCGAGCCGACGCCCACCCTATGGAGCCTCGTCTCCCTGCCGGCGAGGGCATCCGGTGCCGCCTTTTCCCCCGAAGGCATAACCTTCACGGTGCTCATGGTACTCCTTGGAAGCTACATCGAAGCGGGCTACCTCGGAAGCATAAGGGATGAGGTTCTGATGCGTGAGAGCAGCTTTCTCAAGAACGCGGGGAGGGACTTTCCAGAGTTCCTCAAGTTCAACGCCATGCTCTACACGGTCATGATGCTTCTAATCCTCACACTCTTGGCCTCACCGTTTACCTTCATCCCGGCCTTTGCCGGGCTCCTCATCCTCTACGCGGTCTACGGGACACCGTTTCTGATCTCAATCGGGGGTCTCGGATTCATGGATGCCCTGCGGGTGAGCCTTGGACTCGCGATGAGGGGCGGCGAATACCTCGACTACGCCCTCAAGTACCTCGCTCTGGGAGCATTCATCTCAGTCCCGCTGACGCTGATAGTAGCCAGCATGGGGGTGGTGGGCCTGGTGGCTGGTCTGCTACTCTCCGCTCCAATCTCGCTGACACTGAGCACGGCCACACTTCTTTTCTTCCTGGCGCTTGGGGACCCCGGGACTAAAGGGGACATCGATAGCCACTAATGGTTTTCAGTAAACCTTATCAATCATTAATGCACATATTACTTCTGCCATCCGGAGGTGATCGAATGAAGGGAAGGCTGGGCATAATCGTTGGACTGCTGGTCGTGCTGGCCATGGCAGCGCCCGTCTCTGCCCTTACAGGGAGCGGGGGAAACTACTGGCACCCCTACCCCACCAACGTGATACCCGGAGACATCGTCATAGGGCACGGACAGAAGAGCGACTTCTTCATACCGGGGTACTGGACGCACACCGGAATCGTGGCGTATTATGACCCCTATTACGGCGATTGGGTCGTTATTGAGGCCTGGGAATCAGGGATAAGGATGGTTCTGCTCTCTGACTTCCTCAGCAGGTACGACGCCGTTGCGGTTCTACGCGTTGCTACCAGCGATTACGTGAGGCAGAACGCCGTCTACTTCGCATACCAGCAGCTGGGCAAGCCCTACGACTGGGGCTGGTGGACGAAGCAGGTGTACGGGGACAGCTACTACTGCTCCGAGCTCGTCTGGGCGGCATACACAGCCGCGGGCGGGCCGGACATAGACGCAAACCCCGGCTGGACGTGGACCTATCTCAACGGCGTCGCGCCGCAGGAGGTCTACGACGACGATGACACCTACGTGATATACTACCACTCGGTCTGATTCTTTCCCCCTCTTTCTGCCGGGACAGAAAGCCTTAAATATCCTGAGGCAGATAATACCTCGAAGTTCGATGCATCGAGGTGATAGGTATGGGCGACGTACTCATAACGACCACCGAGAACATCCCCGGCTACCGCGTGGTCGAGGTGAAAGGCCTCGCCAGGGGCGGAATAGTCAGGGCCACCCACGTGGGCAGGGACATCATGGCGTTTTTCAAGAACCTGAAGGGCGGCGAGGTTCAGGAGTACACTCAGATGCTGGCGGAGGCAAGAGAGGAAGCCCTGAGGAGAATGAAGCTCCATGCGGAGGACATGGGGGCCAATGCAGTCATAGGAGTCCGCTTCATGACGTCCGCGGTTGCCTCGGGGATGGCCGAGATATACGCCTACGGCACGGCGGTGGTCGTTGAGAGGATCGAGGAGGAGTGAGCATGTACCTCCTTCCTTTCCCCATACTCGGCGGGCTGCTGGCGTGGGCAACGGTTTACCTGCTCGGCTTCGAAAAGCAGAGGTTGGGGGAGTTCGTCCTCGGCTTGGCCGCGTTTTTCATCGCAATGATAATCCAGAACCCCGTCCAGCAGCTCCCGCTACTGGGAATGGGGATAAAGTCCAACGCCGACGTCATAGCCAGGGGAACAGTCTTTGTCATAGGTGTTTCGGTATGGGTCGGGCTCATCGCGGGTATAGTCCAGGAGGGGGCAAAGTACCTCCTCGTGAAGGGGAAGAGCCTGAACACAGGCCTGTTTATGGGGCTGGGTTTTGGAATAACGGAGGTCTTCGTTGTAGCCGGGATTGCTCTGGCGGGGGCTCTCGCCACGGGAAAACCGCTCGACGTGCCGCTAAGCACGGCGCTCCTTTCGATGGTGGAGCGCTACTTCGTCGTCCTGTTCCACGTCGGAACCGGAATATACCTCGCGTATGCCTACAGGGAGGGCTACGGGAAGACGGGCCTTCTGGCGATGATAGGAGTCCACACGGTCATAGATTCCCTGGCGGCTTACTATCAGCTCACGAAGAGCGAGCCGGTCATGTACGCGGTAGAGTTTATAACCGCCCTCGCCGCACTGGGACTGCTGTACTACATGATTCCAAAGGCAAAGGTGGAACTCCCGAAGGAAGAGGAAGCCCTGTGGTGAGCGACGTGCTGATGGACAGGAAGGAGAAAGCCCTCAAGAAGCTGAGAAAAGACCTTCGCTCAGGCCTCTACTCCTACCTGGTGCTCCTGCTCCTGGAGAGGGAGGAAGAACTCCACGGCTACGCAATACGGAAAAGACTTGAGGAGCTCAGCGACGGCAGAATCGTGCCCAGTGAGGGCGCTCTGTACGACATCCTCAAGAGCCTGAAGAAGATAGGCCTGATCCAGGACGAGTGGGCAGAAGTCGGGGGAAGGCCGAGGAAGTACTATTCCCTGACGAAGCTGGGCAGGGAAGTCCTGAGCGAGATGAAGATGGAGATAGGGGCGATAATGGAGACCCTGGGGCGGATGGAGGGAAGTGGTGATGGACACTAAAAAGGGATCCGTCCTCAATTTCCTTTGGATGGAAGACTCCGTGCGGTTCTATCTCCTGTTGCAACTTGTTTTTATCGGTGCGTATCTTTTTCTGGTGGCGGCTCTGTGGAATAACCTCCCAGAGACCATCGCGGTGCACTTCAAGTCCTCCGGAACGCCGGACACTTTCTCGGACAAGCTGTGGGGCGTGGTCGAACTGCCCACCCTTGTGTGGCTTCTGCCATTTGTCCTGACGCTACTCACGAAAAACCCCGAGTTTTCCCTGCGGATGCGCATCTATCCCGGGAAAATAAAAGCCTGGACTGAGCTCATGACCCTGATGAGCGCCGGAATCATCGTTGTTATATCTACCGCGGTGCTCTACAATGCCGGGTTTACTTCCGGAAAGGCAGTCAGCTACGCGGGGGTTCTTATCATAGCCGCCGTTCTCGTGGGGATTTATCGCTTGATTACAGGTGGCGTGAATGGACGGGTATGAGTTCCTCAGAATCCTGTGGGCAGTATTTCTCGGCCTCGGCATAATTGCCGCGGGAGTTCTCGCCCTCACCTCAAAGGGCGAGCCGGGGATGGGGTTCAGGATAGGCTACACCTACCTTTCAGAGAGGGCGAAAAGGAGGGCGAACCGCGTTTCAGGGGTCGGAACTGTCCTCACAGGGCTTTTTCTCGTGCTTCTCTCCCCGTTTCTGAGGTTTGCATGGCTGGTTGTCGTGCTGCTCGCTGGCCTCGGAACAACGACGCTCCTCGCATACCTGGCCGCAAAGCGCGAGTACGGGCTTGAGGAGCTCTCGGAGGAAGTCCGGGGGAGACCGGGAAGGAGGATAGAACCTCCCAGTGTGGGGATGTGCATTGCCCTCCAGTCGGCCTTCGTCGGCGTCTCCCTTGCCCTCTTAACCAGGAAGCTCCCGGGGGAAGAAGGGACCGCCTTAATAACCTTCGTTCAGCTTTTCCTCCTCGCGCTGACCTTTTTAGTCTCCCGACCTCTCTTTTTCCAGCTCTCCCCGAAGTTCAAAGGGGAGATGGCGCTCGGTTTCGCAAAGGCTATGGCAATTGTCTCAGGCATCATTACCCTCCAGCTGGCGGCTGTAGCACTAAAACCGGACGCGAGCCCCCTCGTTGGAATCATCATGCTCCTCGTTGCACTCGGCGCGGTATTCTATGCGGCATTCATTTCCCTAACGAGTGCCCACGAGGAGGGCTATTACTAGCTCTCCAGAGCCTTTATCAGCTCTTTAACTTCCTTTTTCCCGATAATTCCCAGCTCGACGGCGTGCCCGAGGATGTAATCCGGAAGACTATCCCCGAAGAAAGCCTTAATTCCCTTTCCGGGCAGGTAGAAGGCGTAGACCCTCACTCTTTTGTCTCCAACCTTACCAGTGAAGACGGCAAAGCCCTTCCCGGCGTTGACCCTCACGACGTCCCAGGAGAAGACCTCCGCCAGGCCAAAGAAGGCCTCGAAGAGCTTGACCCTCGCATCCTTCAGTGCCTTGTTGACTGCCTGTCTTGAGATTCCGAGGGCTTCCGCTATCTCGACCTCGCGCATGCCTTTGGCCTTCATGAGCCAGACCCTCTCCATGCCCTCAGGAAGTCTGAGCATCTGCGACCCCCCTAAGCAGGTTCAGGAACTCGCTTCCATCCCTGCAGGAAAGCAGGTAGGACTTCCCGCCCGCCCTAAGCAGTATCAGATCTTCCGCCCGAAAAGCCTTTACCATTCCGAAGATGAGGAGACCGAAGATAAAGCTTGGGATCAGGGTCTTCGGCCCCATCGTGAAGAGGGGATAGAGCAGCAAAAAAGCCAGAGAAAAGGGGGCTGCGATATACACAACGTCCCGCCTTTTCACTGGCAGCGTCAGGGTCAGAAAGAAGACGGTGTAGAGAGCTATTATGAGCGGGGCAAAGTATAGGCCAAGGGGGTTCTTGTCGCCGGGCAGGATCAAGTAGAGAACGGCAAGTGCCACCACCAGACTCCACAGACCCGCGTAGGCCCTGAAGTGCCTCGCCACCGTGCCGTACTCGAGGCGCGAGATGAGAGCTACTTCCTCGATGGAATCAAGGGGGATTCTCTCCTTCATCAAGCCAAAGCCGTAGAGGAAGATGAGCTCCTTTTCCCTGAGCTCAGCACCGAAGGGAACGGAGAAGATGAAGAAGTAGGGGAAGAGCCAAGCGAGATTCCAGCCTCTGGCGGCCTGGAGGAGAACGCCAATGGCACTCCCAACCAGCGATAGGGCCAGGAAGAACAGCGGAAGTCCCCTGACCGGGAAGGGGGAGAGCCTAAGCCTCATGGACACCACCTGCAAAGGCTTTCATCACTTTCTTCGCGTCATAGCACCGGAGCACAACCTTTCCCCCTTGGTTGATACGAGAACGTAATCGAGAGCCGCGAAGAGCGGGAAGTACAGGAGCCCAAGGAACGAGTGCATGGTAACCCATACAGCCCAGTCAGGGACGTATCCCCTGAAAGGAAGGAGCATAAGCCACGGGAGGAGCACCGCGAGGAGGACGAAGAGGTTAGTCCGCTCCTTCAGGAGGTGCAGCGGCAGGAAAACGCTGATGGAGTAAAGAGCGGCAAGGTACAAAACGCTGCCGAGAAGAGGAAGTTCCCCACTCCTGAAAAGCAGGGAAACGGCGAGGACGTAGTACATGGGAACCACCATGTCCCTCCAAACGTACCGGATTAACCTGCCCCTCCGTATTCTACCCAGATCGGCGACCTCCAGAACTTCCCCCATCCCGAACCTGAAAAGGGGCCCGTACCTGAGCACCAATTTTCCATCCCTGAGCTCAACACCAGAGCCCGACACGAGTCCAAAAAGGAGCCCGAGGAGAATCAGTGTTGGGAGGAAATGCTCAGGGGGACGGAGGGCGAGGAGCAGCATTACCATGAGAACGGCAAGTCTCATAACCTCAACTACTGGAGGGGCCGTCACGGGCCATGTGCCTTCAATCTTCACCGGCACCACCCAGATGGGACAGCATTCTATTAACATCCCCCTTGGAGGTATACCTGATATGATAAACACCGTTCTCGGTCACGAGGAATAGCGTGTTCATAACCCCGGGCCCGCCCTCCCAAAAGATGCCAGTGAGAAGGATTCCTATGGCTACCAGCGGAAGGGCCATCTTCACCCCGTAGAAATAACCAACAACACCGACGAGCAGGGTGAGCAGAAAAATCAGCGCGGCTCCTTTCCGTTTCTCTGCATCAGAGTATGTGTACGACGTGAGTTGGACCCCACCGAAAAGAAGCCATGCCAAACCAACCCACCCAAATTCACTAAAGAAAAACGCCAGAATCCCAAAGATCACCGTAAGAACAGGCAGAATTAGAACTTCAGGAGCATAGCGGGCAAAAGCAAGGTACCTGTTTGATGGAACGTCTATAACTTCGATTATCTCGCTGAACTCAACAACCTCCCTGTGTTTGAATATGATGCCCCATTCAAAAACTATGCCTCCTTCATTAACGCGAACCCTACGGCCGTAAAACAAGAGAATCCCCAAAGCCACCAAGATGAAGGAGAGCGCCAACAGAGCACTACTTCTGAATAGCACGCCAGTACTGAAGGTGGCAAACCCCAAACCCACTGTGATCCAGTACCCCCTGGGGGGACCTGCCCTCATGAATCCCACCTTTTGTCAACCTTGGTAAGTTGACAAAATATTTAAGCCTTGCTTAACTGTTCTCTCTGAACGAAAGCTTTAAATATTTTCGTGAATAATTGTGAGTGTATGGTAGTGAAAGAGAAACTCTACACGGTCAAACAAGCGAGCGAAATTCTCGGCGTCCACCCAAAAACAATCCAGAAATGGGATAGAGAAGGGAAAATCAAAACCGTTAGAACACCCGGCGGACGGAGAAGGATACCAGAAAGCGAAATCAAAAGAATTCTCGGCATAAGCGAGGAAAACGGACTAATCATTGGCTATGCAAGAGTCTCAAGCCACACCCAAAAAGACGACTTAGAAAGACAAGTCGAGGCCATCGAGCAATATGCAAAAGAACGTGGCTGGCAAGTCCAAATCCTCAAAGACATTGGCTCAGGATTGAACGAGAACAGGAAGAACTACCGCAAACTTCTCGAACTCGTGGCAGATGGAGAAGTCTCAAAAGTCATCGTCACCTATCCCGACAGGCTCACCCGCTTTGGTTTCAAAACTATCGAATTCTTCTTCAAGGAGAACGGTGCAGAGATAATCATTATCAACGACAAAGAAAAATCCCCACGAGAGGAACTCATTGAAGACTTAATAACCATAATATCGCACTTCGCTGGAAAGCTCTACGGAATGCGCTCCCACAAATACAAAAAGCTCAAGGAAGGCGTGAAAAAATTAATCGAGGAGGTCGAGAATGACTAAAGTCGTTCTCACATACAGAATGCCCCACAACTGGAACATTGATTTGTTCCTCAAAGAATACCAAAGACTACTCCAGAGGGCAATTGATAAAATATGGGATAACACAACTTGGAGAGAGAAGAAGGTCAAGCACAGGTATTCTGTCGGAAGAAAAAATTACAGCTACTATGAGACAACCCGCATAATCCCTTATTTTCTACAAACAAACGAGTTCAAGCGGGAACTGAGGAACGAACTCCTTCGAGAGTGGCCTTTCGCCAAGCACTACGTTGATTCTGCAATAAAGACCGCTTATTCAGTCCTCAAAAGCTGGAGACAGAACTACCTCAAGGGAAAAAGAAAAAGAGCGAAGCCAATCGTTAAGCGGAAGTTCGTGAGGGTTAAAACAACCCTAATGAAAGTCGAAGGCTCGAAGATAAGAGTAACCATCAAGCCGAGAGAAGAATACCTTGAACTGGACTTCTCAAAGGAGTGGTTCTACGAGAGAATCAAGGATTGGAAGGTTGGCGAGCTAATAATCAGGGAGAGCGACGTTCTGCTAACCTTCTCAAAGGAAGTCGAGTTCTCTGGGAGAATTAAAATTGGTATTGACAGTAACCTGACGAGCCTCGACATCTTTCACCCTGAAAAGGGCTGGATTAGAGTGGACTTGAGCGAGCTACACAGGATTGCCGAGACTTATGACAGGATTATTGACGGACTGAAGAGTGTTCAGCGGAAAGCCTCGAAGAGGATTGGAGCGTTGCTCAAGAAATACTGGACGAGGAGAAGGAACAGGATTGAAGATTATTTGAACAAGCTCGCAGTTCAGCTTTCGAGGGAGTTTCCAGATACGGTTTTCGTCTTCGAGGATTTGGACAAGTTCAAAATGCTCCAGAGCGGTTCGAGGAAGTTTAACAGAAAGCTTTCCCGTGCCACTTGGAAGAAGATTGTTGGAAAGCTTTCCTATCGTGTTCCAATCGAGTTTGTTAATCCTGCTTACACTTCGTCCACCTGCCCGGTGTGTGGGAGTAGGTTGGAGTCCCGAAACGGGCTGGTGGAATGTCATAATTGTGGGTTTAAGGCGGATAGACAGTTCGTTGGTGCGTTCAACGTTTTGGTGCGGGGACTTGGGGTCGCCCTAAGCGGGGTTGAGCGTGATGATTTGCTCTCCGATGAACCCAGAGGGGAGCTGAACGTGATGAAACCCAAGTCCGTCGTGAGGGTTGATTTGAATGGGCGTAGGTTTGCTTACACTCACTCATAAAAACTCACGACGGACAGACCCCTTTCGATAGGCTTAAATTATCCCGCTCACTCCATCATGTGGTGATGCCATGTCCCTGGAGGAGCTCTACCGGTACATAAACTGGCGGATGAATCCCAATGATGAGAGGGCAAGGGAAAGATTCGAAAAGATAGAGGAGTTCTTCAGGAGCATAGCAGGCGAGCTGCCGTCAAAAGCCCGGGTTCTGGACATATGCGCCGGAACAGGAATTGCAGGCGTCGCCCTCGCGAAGGTAACCAACGCCAGACTCCTAACGCTCCTCGATGCCAGAAAAGGCGACCTCGACTTGGCGGGGGAGTGGCTTAAGCTGGCCGGGGTAAAGCCCGAGCTCAGACTCGTCCAGGGCGACGCGAGGGAGGTAGCGAGACTTGTGGGCGAGCACGATACAGCCGTTCTCTGGGGCTTCACCATGCCCCACTTTGACCCCTTCGACGCGGTCAGGCTGTTCGCTGGAGTTGCCCTCGCACTCAGCGACGATGGTGTTTTCCTGGTGGAGGACACGGACAGGGTTTACTGGGTAATGTACCGTGCTGGCTACCGGAAGTTCCTGGTGGAGGGCAGGAGGGAAGGGTACACCATCGCCTCCATGCACGAGGGCTACGACTTCGTCAGGGGGACGTTCAGAAGGGGCTACTACATCCTTCCGGGGTTCAAGAAGATAACCGACGTCGATTTCCATTACTGGGACATCTCAACACAGCTCGCAATCGGGAAGGTCTTCTTCAGAGATGCAAAACTCATACCCGGCGAGAGTAGAGGCGTCGAAAATGTCTGGGGCGTACTGTACTTCAAAAAGCCAAGAAAGGACATCGCCGAGCTTGTGCTGGAGGACTTCAGCCGTCCACTTTAAACCTCATCTCTATTTCCTGGCTAACGTTGCCGTTTCTGATCACGAGGTAGTAGTTCCCTGCGGGCACATTGAAATCAAGGTCAACCTCCGTGACGTTTTCCCAGCTGACAACGACGTTGTCCCCGTTAGCGTCCTCAAAGTAGCCGGACTTCGAGACAACCACATAGGCTGAAAACGGGTTCTTGGCTATTATCTGGCCGCGTATATGGGAATTCGCCGGAAGAAGCTCGGCCTGGATGTTGTGGGGCCCGAAGAGTCCCTTCTGATAGGAATAGTCAGCCGGGAACATCTCGGCATTGACCACTAGCCCAATCACGAGGGCAACCGCAACGGGTGCAATCAAAAGGATGTACCTCCTTTTTCTCGCCATCATCTACCATCTATTGCCTTAGTTCTTAAAATACTTTCGGAAGGGTACACCAAACCAGGAATAGAGCCCTCTGGAGCGAGTTTTATGTAGATTTTCCAACGGGTGGTTAATTCCATTGGATGGTATTGAACACCGCCCCACCAATGTTGGCAACATTACAACATGGTTGGTAACGGCCCATAACCGGAGCAAAAAAGATGCAAACATTCCAAAATACAAAAGTGGGGATAAAACAGATATTATCACAGTGAGTAGAACTCAGGTCGTCTGTCCCTGAACACGTCATTGATGTCGTTGAGCCGCTTGTCCCTCGCAAGCTCAAGGTCAACCTCGACGACGGCGACCTCTTCTTTATCCTCGCTCCCCACGGCCAGCACCTCGGCCCTGGGTGATGCTATCGTGCTCTTGCCTATAAAGCGCAGACCCCTTTCCTCACCTATTCTGTTGGCGGTTATAGTGTAAACACGGTTCTCTAGGGCTCTGATCGGCATCGCCATCGGGGCGTAGGGCATCACGAGGTTGCTCGGGTGGGCTATGATGTCAGCCCCCTTCAGGGCAAGGGTTCTGGCGGATTCCGGAAAGAACCAGTCGAAACATATCATCACCCCCACCTTGGCGATGCCGATATTGAAGACGTGGAAGCCGAGGTTGCCCGGCTCGAAGAAGAGCTTCTCTCGGTAGAACAGGTGAACCTTGCGGTACTTGCCTATGTAGCCGCTACCTATCGGGCCCGTCATCACGGCGGAGTTGTAGAGCCTGCCCTTCTCGTCCTTTTCGGCCGTCCCGGCGACTATGAACACGTCAAGCTCACGTGAAAGCTCGGCCAGAAACCGCGTAGTGGGGCCGTCCGGTATCTCCCCTGCCACATCCTCGACCTCACTCCTGCTCTCGAAGTTGTAGCCGGTATCAAAGAGCTCCGGTAAAACCACGAGTTTGGCCCCTCTATCCACCGCCTCGCGGATCATCTCCTCTGCCCTGGAGTAGTTCACCTCGGGCTCAAGGAGAACCGGCTCCATCTGGACGTAGGCCACCTTCATGCTATCACCACTCCAAGTTGCCCTCGGGATAGATAAGGTTAGCGGACAAGCATTCCAAAGTCCATACTGGTCTAATCCGATTGTTTGTAAAGCCACAGGCATTTTT
The DNA here is from genome assembly GCF_055392585.1 of Thermococcus coalescens. NCBI lineage: Archaea > Methanobacteriati > Methanobacteriota > Thermococci > Thermococcales > Thermococcaceae > Thermococcus > Thermococcus coalescens. The sequence continues at coordinate 1,596,312 of NZ_AP043764.1, read as the reverse complement.
ACATTACTGCGATATTCAGGACAACGCATCCACTTTTAAAAGGACATATTAACCAAGCTCAGCCGTAAAAAAGCCTAGAAAACGTGGAAAATCATGAAAGCCAAAACCTCCTTCCACACGGATTTTGGGAGCGGTTGGGGCAGCGGGGCAGCTTTTTGACGGTTCGAAGGTGGCTGACCTTTCCCCATGGAAAAGCTTAAAAAGGAACCGCTGGAGCTATGGCTGGAGAGAAAAGTCAGGGGTGATGATCATGAAGAGGCGCCCAAGGAAGTGGAAGAAGAAGGGAAGGATGAGGTGGAAGTGGATCAAGAAGAGGATCAGGAGACTCAAGAGGCAGCGCAGGAAGGAGCGCGGACTCATCTGATGCTCCTCCTTTTCTCCACCGTTTTGTCCGGTGGTTCCATGTACTCTTTTGAAGCCTTCGAGCGGCTCTCAATGGAGATTGAGACTTCCCGGGGGAGGACTCTTCTAATAGCGGATCCCCACATCGGCTTTGAGCTCCCCCGGGGATTGAGGATACGGACCCACTTTGAGGAGAGGCTCGCGGAGTTCATAGTCGAAAAAGACCCAGACATGCTGATTCTCCTCGGGGACCTCAAGGAACCGATAGGCCTGAGCTTCACGATGAAGCGCCTTCTCATGGGTTTCTTCTCAGACCTCCGGGGGATACCCACGATGATCACCAAAGGGAATCACGACGGCAGGATTGAGGAGGTTGCCGGGAAGTTCCCGCATGTCGAGGTCGTTGAGCACGCGCTTATGGATGGCCTGATATTCCTCCACGGGCATACAAACCTGCCCGACGTTGAGTTTTCGGAGGGCTACATGGGGCACATACACCCCGCATATACATTCAAGAGCGGAGGGGCATCCAGAAAGACCAAGATCTTCTTCCGGGTGGGAAGGTTTCTCATTCTCCCCACGATCAACCCCTTCATCGAGGGCTTTGATGTAAGGCAGGGGATAAAGATGGTACCCTTTCTGAAGGATTCCAGGGAGGGTGAAGCTTTTCTGCCTGAAGGCATTTACTTGGGGCGTGTTCCACTCTAGGGACAATGGAGGGGCGTTTTTATCGCGTCCACGGGCAAAGTTTATTAAGGTATGAAGGGAATACTTCATAGGTGGGATAAAAGTATATCAGGTGACCCAAAGATGAGCGACGTCTACGAGAGGCTTGAGGCACTGCTTCGTTCGCTTGGTGTTAAGAAGACGGAGCTGAGGATATACCGCCTCCTGCTTGAGAAGAGCGAGCCCATGAGGATAACTGAGATACAGAGGGAACTCGGCATAAGCGAGCGCTCGGTTAGGGAGCACGTCCTGAGCCTGTACCGCAAGGGGATACTCAGGAGGAGACTCATCGAGCAGGGGTGGCTGGGCTACGTCTACACCGCGGTCTCACCGAGCGAGGTTCTCGAAAGCATCAAGGAGAGCCTGATAAAGAGGATAAACGAAATCGAAAAGGAGCTCAAGAACACCTCCAAGCAGAGAAACTAGAGCTTTTCTATAACCCCCGTCTTCTCCAGCAGGGCCAGGAGTCTTTCGAGCTTCTCTTCTTCAACATCCCCGAACTCTTCCTTTAGTGCATGCATGGATTCTTCCTTTGGAAGGAGTTCACCGAGCATCAGGAGCTCGTGGAGGTGCACGAGTATCTTTCTGTCCTTTGTCAGCCTCCTGAATTCCTCGTAGGCCTCCTCATCGATGCTCTTTATGAGCTCGCCCGAGACCCTGCCCTTCCGCACCCACCTCATCCACGGCCTTCTCTCAAATGGATGCCCGCTCTTGATACCGAGGAAGCGCGAATCCCTGGCCAGGCCCATCATCACAAGCTTTTCCGCGTTTTCCGTGTCCCTCTCCAGGGAGAGTTCACCGAGGTACTTCATGGCGTAGCCGCGTGCAAAGCGCTGAAGTTCATCCTCAGTAGCCCTGGCAAGTGCCAGAGCGGTGGCCAGAACCGCCCTGCCGATGACCTCTATGCTGGTTTTGCTCACCTTTTCAACGGTGTCCTCGCTGGAGTGATAGAACCTGTCCGGCCAGGTGATGGGCATCACCGACGGAATTCCAAAGAAGTTGAAAACGTCGTGATCGCTGCCCATCTCGTAGGGATAGCTCTTGAGCTTCAAGCGCGGCATCGGACTTCCCGAGAAGCTCTTTCCGGAGGCGTTTGAAAGCCCAAGGAAGTACTCAAGGAGACCCGAAATAACGGAGAAGCGGGAGAGTGGAGTCCTCACGAGCATCACCGTTGAGCCGGCCCTGTCCTCGCTCCCCGCAACCATGTCGAGGTTTATGACCGCGTAGTACTTCTCAAGTTCGGCGTGCCTCTCCACGAAGGCCTGGGTCCCGTAGTACTCTGGAATCCAGAGGAAGGCAAAGCCGAAGCGGAACGAGTCGTCGTATAGCCGGTTGAGAACCCTCGCCAGCTCCATGAGCATCGCACTTCCGCTGGCGTTGTCGTTGGCGCCGGGCTTCGGATGGCAGATGTGGGCGGTGAAGAGGATGAAAGGCTCCCTACCTATCTCGGTGTAGAGAATCGGAAGAACCTGACGCTCGTTTACCTGAACCTCGACCTCGATCCTGGCCTCAACCCTCTCCCCGGAGTTAAGTTTCCCAATTATGCCCCTTGCCAGGCTTTCGGGGATGGCAACGGCCGGGATTCTTGCCCACCCAAGGTCGTCCTTGGTAAGGAACAGGCCGATGTACGGTACGGCCTCCCCAGTCCCCTCGCGGTAGGCCATGAAGCCCACCGCTCCGGCCTCATTGGCCTTCCTGTAGGCGTCGCGCCACTCCTTTCCAACCAGGACTATCTTCCCCCCCGCGTTCTCCCAGTCCTCCGCACGGGCTATGTGAACCACTTCACCCGCAGCATTTCCGCCCGGAGAGTGCGCCATGACGACGAGGGGACTCTGGGAGGTGGTTAGAGTCTTATCCAGAACCTCGACCTTCCCATGCACTAAGTCCCACGCGATGGGGGACTTGAGGGTCAGGAACCAGCTTTTACCGTCGTAGAACTCCTCGTAGAGCTCCGTATTAACCCCCCATATCCTCAGCTCCTCCCTGATAAAGTGAACCGCCTCTGGGAGCTCTTTCGAACCCTGTATCCTGTGGAACTGGCTTATCTCAGCTATGTAGTGGAGAACCTTCGAGGAATCAAAAACCCCGGCTTCTTTTAAAAAGCGCTTCATAAGTATCCCCCAGGGATAGTCTCTCAGGGAATATTTAAGCTGCTCGCATGAAGAGGAGAAATCAGCGACCAATGTGGAGCATCTTCGGAGGCTTCAGGTGCTTCAGAGTGTCCAGAAGGTCGGGGGGAAGGAAAAGCCGGGTAGTTTCAAGGAAGCGTGCAAACTCCACCTCCCCCGTCTCCTCCCTTTCACTCTCTGGGAGGGCCGTCTTCGGTCTCGGGCGCTCCTCGCCTGTAGTCTCTTTTCCCAGCCCCTTTCTTACCTCCTCCTCCCTCTTTTTCGCCCCGTCCACTTTTCCACGGTTGTAGGCATTCTTTACGAGCTCATAAACGCCGAGCTCCCGTGCCCTCGAATAGAGCCTTTCCCTGCGCTCGCGAACCCACTCCGCCCACTCACTGTGTCCCTTGTAGCCCACGAAGTAGCCGAACTTGTAGGCCTCCTGAACGAGCTTCTTCGCATCCTCCATGGTTCCACCTCAGAACGGTGCCTCCGGATAGACCCTGAGCCCCTCCTCAGTGAAGCGGAGCTTCTTGAGGTTGCTGTCGTGGGCAACACCATGCATCTTCAGAACCTGCAGGGCCCGCACCATCTGATAGTTCCTCATGAAGTGGTGGAGGACTATAACGCCGTCGGAGAGATAGTAATCCTCAGTGTAGGTTTCCGAGTTCATCATCTCGGCTATTATGAGGCACGTGATCCCCATCTCGTGGAGCTTTCTTATGAACCTACCCAGGGCCATCCTCTTGTGCTCGGGGTCAAGGACCGAGTACTCCAGCGAGGTGAAAGAGTCTATGACGACCCTCTTGACGCCCTCCGCTTCGATAATGTGGAGGATGTTCTCAAGTATCTCGCTCCAAGTGAACCTCCTTCCAGCACCAAAGATGCTCTCTCCCATGTCGTAGAAGAGTATCCTCTTCGACTGGAGGTGGGTAAGGAGACCAAAGTTGTACCTCAGCATGTCCTGGGTTATTATCTTTGGATGCTCCAGAAGGGACACGAACAGTCCCTTCTCGCCGTTTTTAGCGCCCTCAACAAGAAACTGAATTCCAAAGGTCGTCTTCCCGCTTCCGGGGGGACCGATTATAAGGTAAACCCTGCCCGGGATGAATCCCCCACCGATAAGATCATCAAGTCCCGGAACGCCGGTTGAAACCCTGTCAAGGCTCTTGAGGAGTTCTCCCACGTACATAACCACACCCTCCGTAGTACATAAACGCCCCAAGAGTATTTAAAGGTTGAAGTGTCCACTGATGCCCACATGAACCCACAATGTGAGAAACCGTTCGAAGCATAACGTAACCGAGTGACACACAGAGCATCCAACGCCCCCTTCGGGAGTCCGAAAACGACAGAAAAGCGGTGTGTGACCCAATGGAGCAAACAAACGGATGGTGCCCAAAGGTTTATATCCAGGCATATGTTACTACAGACCATGAGAACCGGAGACTCCGAGAAAATCTTGGGGTTTCTTGCACCATGGATCACCGCGGGCCTCTTTCTGCTGGAGGATTACTTCAATCCCTCATGGTTCTTCAGGAAGCGCCTCTGCCTCGGAATTATGGACATAGAATGGAGCCTGCGGTGCCACGATTTCTTTGAGCTGCTTTTCCTTGTGCTCCCGATCGTCGCTGTAGCCCTGACCACATGGCTTTATAGGAGATGGAGAAACGCCAATGGACACTCACTCTTTGCTTCCACGGTCGTTTTGGGAGTTCCCGGAACGCTGACCTTTTTCATCCTCACCACGGTAGTGATCTCGAAAAAGCTCCCCACCGAAGCCGGAGAGGACTTTGCCCTCGTCATGTTCTTCGCCTACTTCATGACGCTGGCGGGGGTTGTTATAGGGGCGCTAGCCCCACGTCACGTGCCGGTTAACAAGGAAGCGCACCATGAATGAAATCACGATACCAACCATGTTAGCCACGAGGTAGTTCATCCCAAGGAGCACCAGACCGGCATAGATAATCCACTGGACAACCGCGCCGGTCAGAGCCGCGATGTGGAAGTTGACGAGCCTCCTCCACAGGGGCTTTCTCTTGAGGTCCCTGAAGGTCCAGAGGTCGTTCCAGGTGAAGTTGTTCAAGATGGCCAGCTCGGTCGCGGGGATGTTGGCCAGTATTTTGTCCCAGCCGAAACCCGAAACAAAGAGCCACAGAAACCCCTGGTTAACCACGACTCCAGAGAGTCCAACGAGGGTGAACTTAATCAGCCTGTCCAGCTCGCCCTCCCAGCGCATAAGCCTGTACACGTGCCTGAGATAGTTCAGCATGGTCTTCGTTCCGAGCTTGCTCTCTCCAGCCCGTCTCAGGCCAAAGGTAAAGGGAACCTCGACAACCTTCCTGTACCTGCCCTTAATCAGAATCTCCATCAGAATCTTAAACCCGACGGGATTTAGCTCCACCCCTTCAACGACCTCCCTTCTGATGGCAAAGAAGCCGCTCACCGGGTCTTTGACGTCCCTTATCTTGGGAAGTGCGAGACGGCCTATCATAATCGCGCCCCGGGAGATGAGCTTCCGGTACCAGTACCAGTTCTTCACCCCGCCCCCGGCGACGTACCTGCTGGCCACCGCCACATCAGCCCCATCCTCAATGGCATTCAGGAGCTCTGGTATCACCTCCGGCGGATGCTGAAGGTCCGCGTCCATGACGACGAAAACATCACCATCGGCCTCTTTGAACCCCCTGATAACGGCAGAAGAGAGGCCTTTCTCCTCAGTCCTCCGTATGACCCTGACGGGGTACTTTTCCGAAAGCCGCTGGGCGAACTCCCATGTCCCATCCGGAGAATCGTCATCAACAACGATGATTTCATAGTCGCAGTCGCCCAGAGCCCTGCTAATTCTCTCAAAGAGTTCTTCGAGGTTTTCGCGTTCGTTGTATGTGGGGACTATAACGCTGATTTTCAAGGGGCTTCCCTCCACTTCATCAGACTGTTCCGTAAACTTTATAAGTCCTGCGACTGCCCTTATCAGCGGGCATGGGGCCGTGGGGTAGCTTGGCCTATCCTTCCGGCTTCGGGAGCCGGGGACCCGAGTTCGAATCTCGGCGGCCCCACCAGCACAGGCTTTTTCTGGGACAAAGTCAACAGTGAACAGCTGATCTTTGTTCCCCGTATTGAGGAGATGCAATCCCTGAGCGAGGTTTATCTGTCCTCGTTCCAGTCCTCTATGATGTGAGTCTGCCTCATCTTGTGGGCAAAATCCCAGAATCTAGGAACCAACATCAACCCGATGCCCACCGCAAGTGCTATCACGGCCACAACAGCCGCCGCAATGCCGCTACTGCTAAAGGCCCAGAACGTCATCACGAAGGGTGCGAGAAGTATCCCCAGTATCGCGGCACCGAAAACCAGCATTAGAATCCTGTATCCGTACCGCTCCATAAACACCGCAAAGTCCATAGCTATCGCCCGTTGAAGCTTTTGCAGAATGGGGCTATTAAGCTTTATGGGGAGGATAAAATTTATAAATCCAACCCTGAACCTATCAACGGGCACAGCCCCGTGGTGTAGCGGCCAAGCATGCGGGACTCTGGATCCCGCGACCGGGGTTCGAATCCCCGCGGGGCTACCATTCAACCGGGCTCCAGATCCTCGAACCCCACCTTTCCTCCCGTTCTAAGTTTGTCATTCGAATCACACATTATACTCTGAGTAGTATTCTATCAGTGGAAGAGATTCCCATGTAAAGCTCGAAGAAAGCTTGATATTGTAATGCCGGTGGATATTTGTTCGAGTTTTGCTGTATTTTCTCCAATATTATGAAAAATCCACAACAAACTTAAAGGGGGCGAGTGATGAACTCAAAGATAAACGGCGTATTCTATGGATTCGTTTTGGAAATCAGGCCTCCAGACCAGAATAGGCACAAAATTGACGTAAATTCCTAAATCGGACTTTTCAGGAACTTTTAAATACTATGCCCCTAAGTTCTAAAGTGATGTTACATACGTATTGCTTAACACGGAGGGGGTGAGGATGTGAGCAACGTAGTTAGCCTGGAGGTTGAGATTATAAACCTCCTCAGAACCCACGGATCGCTCAGTGTCGCGTTTCTGACTCGGTTCCTCAACGAACGGGGTATTTTCTGCACAAGGCAGAAGGTCGAGAGGACTCTCAGAAAGCTCGTGGAACAGAAAAAGGTAGAAGCATTCTACACAAACGGTAATAAGAGGAAGCATTACAGGCTGCGGTGATATCATGGGTGCAACGACCGCAATACTAGGGAACGACAGAAGAATGCTGATGATAGAGTACCTAAAAGAAAAGGAGGGCAGGGCAGAACTCCGGGAACTCGTGGAATACATAGCCGAAAGGGAAGGGGACACCAACCGGAGGCACAGGAAAAGCGTCTACGTCAGCCTGGTTCAGACGCACATCCCCAAGCTGGAACGGGAGGGCGTCATAACCTTTAACCACGGCGTCGTTACGCTCCTGAAGATTCCGGAAGATGTAACCGTCTACATGGAGGTTGTCAACAAGCACGACATAAGCTGGAGCACCTTCTATATGGGGACATCGATAATTTTCATTATCGCGGGTTGGTATCTCGGTAGCATGCCTTTATTGCTGGCTGCCGTGGTGTATCTGGGCATAAGCGTAGTCCATCACAAGAAGATTAAGAGGCTGTTTTAGCAGATTGCTGCTATAATTCGCCTGTTCTAATCAGATTGAGTTGTTCCCTTCCAGGTAATGAGAGATTACCACCCAGTAAGCCGGAATTTACTATATAGGTTGACTTCACTACACTCAATGAGGCATCCCTATGATGGCCTCTGCCTAGGGTGTCGGTTTGGAAAACATGGAGGAATGTACCATGAAGAAAATTTTGGCCCTCGGTATGCTGGGGCTGATGATCGCGGCGGCCTTTGCACTAGGCACTAGCGCAACCTTCAGGGACTACGAGGCTCAGAGAAGCGTCCATATCAGTGTCGTTTCAGACGATAATGAGCTCATCGACCTGACGCCGGTTCAGCCCTACGCGTACCTTAACGATGGAGGGCAACTTGTTATTGACTTCTCAGCGGACAACCCGAACTGGCCAGGATGGGAAGACGAGAGCTGGTGGGCATGGGACGAAGAGCAGAACATGTCGATCCCAGCAAAGGGACTTGGTATCAGCCCGAAGTCAAGATACAACTTTGACCACGTGTTCAACGTCAGCAACCACCTCTGGGAGAACGAGTACATTGTTGTTAGGGTGACCTCAAGCAACAACAACATCAAGTTCTACAACCCCACCAAGGACGAGGACGGTATGTGGAGGATGTACAAGACCGATGGTAACGGCGCTGCATACAGCTCGGACAGCGCTAAAGTGGATGTCTGCTTCTACCTAGCACCTGGCGAGGCCCTGGGAATCGGCATGGAGTTGGCCGGACCCGACGACGTCAACGATGGCGACCTCTACGGAGTCATAACCATTGAGGCATACCCAGTTGGAGAAGCACCGTTTGAGTGCAACGCAGGGGGCGGACCGCAATGAGAAAAATACTAGGAATGTTCATACTGATAGCGGGAATACTCATAGCCGTTACGGCCAGCAGTGCGCACTTCGCGTACTTTGAGGCCAGCAGAGACGTCCATGTGGCTGTTGTCCCTGACGACGTCGAGTTCATTGATCTGGTTCCCCTTCAGCAGTATGCCTTCATAGACGATGACGGCACCCTTGTTGTTGACCTGAGCACTGGCAACAGCAACTGGATGGAAGGCCTTGGTATGGGTGTGAGCCCGAACAGCACATACGTTTTCAAGGGAGTTTTCGGCGTGAGCAACGACCTCTGGGAGGACATGCCCATCTGTGTTCACATTCAGTACTCGGCAAGCGAGTATGAAGGCGCCGGTGGCAACATACTGTTCTTCACTGGCAACTACACGGGACAGCCGGGAGCAACTGAGTTGACTTTCACCGTGATGCCCGGTGACATGGTCGAGATTGGAATGATCCTTGACAGCACCGACATGGTTGACGGCGACATGTTCGACGGAAAGCTCTCAATAACCGCCTACGCGGGAGCCTGCCCTGAGGTAGACTGAATAGAATGGTTTCATTTCGGAGCATTTGCTCCTTTCCATAAATTATTATGAGGGGGAAAAGAATGGGAACAAGAACCAAAATTATGACTGGAGCTGGACTGGCGATTCTACTGATAATAGGGATTGGTACGATATATCCCGGTGATGCCATACCGGTGGTTGTATACGGTGTTCCCGATGGAGCCGGCATTCCCATTGAGACCCCCCTCCCGCCTTACGCTTACCTGAGTGACGGGTTTTTGAGGGTTGAAATAAGCGACCAGAGTCCTCTCTACCCGGGCTACGGGAAGGGACTCAGCAAGGACAGCGTTTACACCTTCAACAGGATTTTCACCGTGGAAAATAACGAGAGCGAAACCGGCTTCCCTGTGATATGCGTCATGATATCCTCAAACTCAGAGAACATTGGATTTTTTGAAAGCAACTTCAGCGGCAACTGGAGCAGTGAACTCAGGGTAGAAATTCAGGCAAACCAGAGCGTTGACGTAGGGATGCGCTTCGATACCCACGGGCTAGAACTAGGGGACTACGAGACGAGCATTGTAATAACCGCTCAGGGGGGCGGTTGTGAATGAATAAAATAATCGAATACGGAATTCTGGCGTTCGTTGGGGTAATACTCATCGGCTCACTTTTCGGAATGCTCATGAACAGGCCTGTTTTCATCTCGTACGCGTATTCCAGCAGCATGTCGCCCACCATAGACAAGGGAGACGTGTTTTTCATAAACCCCTTTGCGCGCAACCCCCAGGTTGGGGACATAGTCGTGTTTAACGCCGGTGGAACATGGACCGTTCACAGGGTAGTGGGAATAGTGGAGGCGGGATACCTCACGAGAGGGGACAACAACATAGCGACCGACCAGCAGAGCAGAAACATGCCCCCCATAACGAAGGGCCAGATTGGTGGCGAGGTCATAACCATAAACGGAAACCCCGTAACCGTGCCCAAGTTGGGACTGTACCTAAATGACGCCAACTTATCGGATCAAGGAAAAATGATCATAGCAGGCCTGCTGGTGATTTTTGGTGTCTTTGCATTCACCGGGGGAGAGAAGGAAAAAAGGAAACGGGGAAAACGGTTCATCCATATCAAATTTAAAACTCTCTACCTATTATCGGCCGTTCTCCTTCTGGTCATGGTTTCAGCCGCAACCTTTGTATCCTGGCAGATGTTCCCAATTGAATACGCAGTAACATCCGCGGGAGGTGTACGAGAAGGGTGGTATCTGCCCGGGGAGAGCTTTGAGCAGGAGATATCCCTCCAGAACAAGAACTTCTATCCGATGTACTACTACATCTCCGCGAGTTCGCCCGATATTGATTACATAACCGAGACCCAGTTTGAACTCAGTAAAGGGGAGGAGAAGAGCATAGTGGTAGGTGTAACCGCCCCAAAAAGAACCTCAATATACGTGGCCAAGGTCAGGATAAACGCGTACATGCCCCTGCTCCCGAAGTCCGTGATCACGTACCTGTACGGTATCAACCCGGTTATGCCCCTCCTCGCCATTCTGGTAGAACTTTCCCTGTTCCTTGGGGCGTTCTACGTAATCTCAGGCATCGGAAACGAGGATGTTCTTAGAATCAGGAGAAGGAGGACTTCCTTCCGTAGAGGGATATCGGAGGTGTTTAGGATATGAAAGCTCTGTTCTCAATTATTATAACGTTCGCACTGGCATCGCTGATTCTCGTAGGCTCCAGTGGAACCTTTGTAAACTTTGAAGCATCGAGGGAAGTCAAAGTTGCCGTTGTTCCCCATGATAAGGAGTACCTCGGCTTTGACTGTGAAGACGGCTATGCCGCAGTTGTCGAGGTCAGCCCCCACAGCGAGACTGACTTTGATGCACTGACGGTAAGAAACTACCTGAACGAGATGAAGGGCGTATGGATATCGCTCGACCCGGACTACTCCGACCTTCCGGGCAACGCGGAGGTGTTCATAGAAACCGAAGACGGCGCCGAGCGGATGATAGCCTCGGGTGATGAGTACACGTTTACCGGCCACGTTAACGTAAGCGATGTCGCGCCGGGAGAGTACATAGTCCCAATTACAATGCACGCCCGGTGGAATGGCGGGGACGCCGTTGTGGAGACCTGCCCGATAAAAATCGTCGTGACGGGCGATCCAACCATAGAAAAGATACTCCTCCACGGCAACACCAGCGGAATACCCCCGAAAACGTACCAAGAATGGGTCTTCCAGATACTGGTGACAAACCCAACCGGCGATGAGCTCACCCTGACCATAACCGACACCATCCCTGCGGAGTTCAACGTGAGCCTGGGCGGAACCAGCGCAAGTGCCGGCACGTACAGGTTCTGGGCAGCGAACGACGGCAACCAGTGCGGAGGGCACTGTGGAGGAGGGCATGGCGGAAATGACCCCCAGCCAGCCACGAAGATGGAGTGGAACGTAACCGTTCCAGCGGGGGGGAGCGTCCACATGAACATTACAGTATTCACCCGGCTGAATCCTGCAGGACAGCAGGAGTTTACCTCATGCGGCGAGTACAACCTGAACGAAGGGGCGACCATAGTCCAGTACGGCATAACCAGCAACGCACTCGTGGTGAGCGTGGATTGCTGCGACGACCACGATGGATGCTGCCACGATGAATGCGAATGCAATCACGACCACGGTTCCAATCATGAAAACGGCACAGGAGAATGTGAAGGATGAAGAAGGAAAAGTTGATTAGGTTTATGAGAAGAAAGGAAGTCCTGGGAGTATTCCTGGTGTTCTTCCTAGTGTTTGGGTTTTATTCCGTGAAGCTCATGAGCGCAAGCCCGTACGTGGTGAACACCCAGACCCTCGGAACGTTTAAGGAAGAGGGACAGCTGAAGCACGCCGCTTATCTCAAGTCCAACGAGATTTACGGGTACATGGTCTTCAGGGACGAATACCCCATATCCCTCGTTGACAGGTTCCTGCTGACGTACACATACCATTCAAACCCACCGCTCAGCACCGGCACGTACGAGGTAACAGGAAAGGTGGTGTACTACGTTAACAAAGGCAGTGAAGAGGTCATTATGTGGGAGGACACACTCTTTGACAAAAAGGGCAAGCTCCAGGAAGGCGGATTCACGGTGGAGTACACACTCGACATGGAGAAACTCGATGATATGAGCTCAGAAGTATCCAAGGAACTCGGGATTAAGAGGCTTAACAGAAGGATAATCATAACCACAAAAGTCTCTGGAACAGGCGAAGTCAACGGAAAGAAGATAAACGAGAGCTTTGACCACGAAGTTGAACTCATCAGGGACAGCGGGGCCGGGCTTTACTACTTCACCGAGGCAAAAAAGATCTCAAGAAAAACCCTGACAACGACGACCAGGGAAGAAGTCAGCGCAAGCGTCCTGGGAGTAACCAGCGACCTCGATACGGCAAAGGCAGTTACCACACTGCTGGCATTCCTGATGCTGATACCCATCGTGGGCTACGTTTACACCTCAAGGCCCCCCAAGGATGAACTGGCCAAAATAAGGCCGTATATAGTCAAAGGCGCACCCGGGCCTGTCCAGAGGAGGGTCATCTTGAAGACCCCAAAGGATTTGGAGACGACCTTCGAGCTTGTGGACAAGCCGATACTGCACTACATAGACGGTGAGGACGAGGTCTTCGCCATAATAGACGACGGGATATCATACGAGTACCGGAAGCCACTGCCCCAGGAAGGGGATGAGGCCAGCTGAGGGCCCTCCCCTTCCTCCTCCTGCTTTTCTGATTTTCATAACCAACAACTTTAAAAGCCCTATCCGAAAGGCTAACCTAGAAGTTCTACAAGAGGTAAGAGGTGGTTAGAGATGAACCCGTTCCACGAGCTTGAGCCCGGACCGGAGGTTCCAGAGGTCGTTTACGCTCTCATAGAGATTCCAAAGGGGAGCAGGAACAAGTACGAGCTCGACAAGAAGACCGGACTCCTTAAGCTCGACCGCGTCCTTTACAGCCCGTTCTTCTACCCGGTGGACTACGGGATAATCCCGCAGACCTGGTACGACGACGGCGACCCCTTCGACATCATGGTCATCATGCGCGAGCCGGTCTACCCGCTCACCATCATCGAGGCGAGGCCAATAGGCATAATGAAGATGGAGGACAGCGGAGACAAGGACTGGAAGGTCATCGCCGTCCCGGTTGAGGACCCGTACTTCAACGACTGGAAGGACATCAACGACGTCCCGAAGGCCTTCCTCGACGAGATAGCCCACTTCTTCCAGAGGTACAAGGAGCTCCAGGGCAAGGTAACCAAGATAGAGGGCTGGGGCAACGCCGAGGAGGCCAAGAGGGAGATACTCAGAGCAATAGAGATGTACAAGGAGAAGTTCGGCAAGAAGGAGTGATTTTCTCTTTCTATTCCTTACCGCGAGGGAGGTAAAGGCATGTACAAGCTCCTGAAGATTAAGGACGTTGTGAGGATTCCGCCCAGAATGTTCACGATGGATCCCAAGGAGGCCGCAAAGCTCGTCCTCCGTGAGACTTACGAGGGAATATACGACCGTGACGAGGGCGTTATTCTGGCCGTGATGGACGTTGAGGAGATCGGACAGGGGGTCATCGTGCCCGGAGACGGGGCAACCTATCACGAGGTGGTCTTTGACGTCCTCGTCTGGAGGCCCGAGATGCACGAGGTCGTCGAGGGCGAGGTAATCGACGTTGCCCCCTACGGCGCCTTCATCAGGATAGGGCCGATGGACGGTCTCGTCCACATCAGCCAGCTCATGGACGACTACGTCGTCTTTGACGAGAAGAACAAGCAGTTCCTCGGCAAGGAGACCAAGAGAATCCTCAAGCTCGGGGATGAGGTGAGGGCAAGGGTCATCGCAATAAGCATCAAGAGCAGGGTGATCAGAGAGAACAAGATAGGCCTCACGATGCGCCAGCCCGGCCTCGGAAAGAAGGACTGGATAGAGAAGGAGAAGCGCAAGGAGGCTGAGGCATGACGAAGGAGAGGGCATGCCGGCACTGCCACTACATAACGACCGAAGACCGCTGCCCGGTCTGCGGCAGCAGGGACCTCAGCGACGAGTGGTTTGACCTCGTCATAATCACCGAGCCAGAGAGGTCGATGATAGCCCAGAAGCTGGGGGTTAAAGTCCCCGGCAAATACGCTATAAGGGTCAGATGATGCTGTTCGTACTCACCCCCGAACTCAGGAGGGAGCTGAAGGCTCCCCTAGGCGAGCTCGTGGAGGGCGAGATCCCCGAGCCGTACAGAAGGATTAGGGGAGAGCTTGAAAAGGCGCGGTATGTTGTTACAGTCGGCGACGTGGTCACCGAAAACATCCTCAGGCTCGGGATAAAGCCGAGCGTGGCAATATATGACCACAAAACAAAACGCCGGGAGTACAATCCCGATATCGAGACCGGCGCTGTGGTGATGACCGTTCAGAACCCCGCCGGGACAATAACGAAAGCTTTATTAAACGCAATCAGAAAGGGCTTTGGACTGGCCGAAAGGGGCCGGAGGGTTTACATAAAGGTGTGCGGTGAGGAAGACCTGGCGGCCATTCCGGCCGTGCTCTACGCCCCCTACGGAAGCATCGTGCTCTACGGCCAGCCGGACGAGGGAGTAGTGCTTATAAGGGTAACACCCGAATGCAAGCTCAAGTGCGGGAAGCTCATGTCGAAGATGGAGGTGGTTCGCGATGGAGATTAAGGTTACCGAGATAAGGGAGAACAAGCTCCTCGGGAGGAAGGAGATATACTTCGATGTCATCCACGAGGGAGAGCCGACCCCGAGCAGGGCCGACGTCAAGGGCAAGCTCGTCGCCATGCTCGACCTCGACCCGGAGACGGTGGTCATCCAGTACATAAGGTCCTTCTTTGGCAGCAGGGTTTCCAAGGGCTACGCGAAGGCCTATGAGAGCAGGGAGAGGATGCTCTACATCGAGCCGGAATACGTCCTCGTGAGGGACGGAATAATCACGAAGGAGGAGGAGTGAAATGGGGCAGAAGTGGAAGATGTACGAGGTTCAGGGCGGTAAGGTCAGGAGGAAGAACAAGTTCTGCCCGCGCTGCGGTCCGGGAGTCTTCATGGCAGAGCACAAAGACCGCTGGAGCTGCGGCCGCTGCGGCTACACCGAGTGGAAGAGGAAGTGATTTCTCTCCCTTCTCCGGCTTTTCTACATTCCCTTAAGGGCTAACCTCAAAAGGACGTTGTTGTAGGTTGTACCATGCCCACCTACTACGGCATCAAACTCAGGCTCCACCCACAGGTCTACGAACCCGCTGAGGACACATTCCTGCTCGCGGAGAACCTCGCGGTCAAGGAGGGAGAAGTTGCGCTCGACGTCGGCACAGGGACTGGATTGATAGCCCTTCTCATGGCGAGGAAGGCCCGCTTTGTTCTGGGGGTGGACATCAACCCCCTAGCCGTCGAGCTCGCGAGGGAGAACGCAAGGCTGAACGGCATTGAAAACGTCGAGTTCCGCCTTAGCGACCTCTTTGAGCGGGTCGAGGAAAAGTTCAACGTGATAACGTTCAACGCCCCCTATCTGCCCGGTGAGCCGGAGGAGCCGATTGACCTGGCCCTCGTCGGAGGAGAGACCGGGCGGGAGGTCTTAGACAGGTTCATCAAGGAAGTGCCGGAGTATCTAAAACCCTGCGGGATCGTTCAGATAGTCCAGAGCTCAATAACGGGGGTGGAAAAAACCCTGAAACTGCTGGAAAAAGTCGGGCTGAGGGGGAAGATAGCGGCTAGGAGGCACGTATTTTTCGAGGATATCGTCCTGATAAACGCTATGCTGAGCGATTGCGTTTGACCTCGAATAGGAATTTAACCCTTGGCCTCTCAACTGGCTCGACATCGTCCTCAAAGAAGTCAATTTTAATCTCCTTTGCGTTCAGCGCGGATTCTGGCTTTACTCTTTCGAACATGAAGGGAAAAGTGATGCTCGGCTTTTAAAGTTTTCGCACATTGCCGAAGTATTTTTCGACGATAAAATATCCCGCGGGGGCGATTCCACACACCCGACCCATCACCTTTTTAAAGCGCCCGCCCAAGCCAACCCCAGAGAGAGTATTAGGTGAGGCTAATGGCAATAACGTTCAAGTCCAACCCCAACATGCCCGATGAGATTGCGAGACTGTTTAGAAAGCAACACTACGCTTTAGTGGGCAGACACAGCTCGGTCAAGCTCTGTCACTGGCTGAAGGAGAGTATAAAGAGGGACAGGTTCTGCTACAAGCAGAAGTTCTACGGGATACACAGCCACCGCTGCCTGCAGATGACCCCAGTCACAGCGTGGTGCAGCCACAACTGCATATTCTGCTGGCGCCCGATGGAGGGGTTCCTTGGAACGGAACTCCCCGGCCCGTGGGACGACCCGGCTTTCATCGTCGAAGAGAGCATAAAGGCCCAGAGAAAACTCCTCGTCGGCTACAAAGGCATGCCGGGCATAAACATGAAGAAGTTCGAGGAGGCGTGGAACCCAAAGCATGCTGCCATAAGCCTCTCCGGCGAGCCGATGCTCTACCCCTACATGGGCGACCTGGTGGAGGAGTTCCACAAGAGGGGCTTTACCACTTTCATAGTCACCAACGGCACCGTTCCAGAGAGGCTGGAGGAGATGATAAGGGAGGACAAGCTCCCGACCCAGCTCTACGTCTCGCTGACAGCTCCGGACATCGAGACATACAACGCCGTCAACGTCCCCATGGTGCCCGACGGGTGGGACAAGATAAAGGAGTTCCTCGGGCTCATGAGCAGGGCGGACACGAGAACGGTGGTCAGGCTCACCCTCGTTAAGGGGGAGAACATGCACAATCCCAGGGGCTACGCCGAGCTGATCAAGCTGGCGAACCCGATGTTCATTGAGGCCAAGGCCTACATGTTCGTGGGCTTTTCGAGGAACAGGCTGACCATCAACAACATGCCCAGGCACGAGGAGATCAGGGCATTCGCCGAGGAGCTGGTGAAGCACCTGCCCGGCTATCACATCGAGGATGAATACGAACCGAGCCGGGTCGTGCTCATAATGCGCGACGACGTTGATTCTCATGCCTCCGGCAGAGAAGGCAGGTTCATAGAACACTGAATCCCTCTTCTTTCCATTATGGAAAAAGTTTATTTATTCTGGCCCCTTAGAATGAGCTTAGGGGTGTAAGGTGATGAAGAAGGTTCTGGCTCTAGTAATGATTGTTTTCATGCTGATTCCAGCCGTTAGTGCCGGAGCGATAGACGGCTCCGCAAGGTTTCTCAAAGATGCCGCCAAATCCACCCAACAGACGAGGGAGATAAGTCTGGCCATAATGGCCCTCTCGGTGGGGGCCAGCGACCTGGACTGGGACATAACCCCTGACCTCGTTACCCTCGTCAACACCATGCTCCGCTATCAGAACCCGGACGGCGGATGGGGCCTTTATCCCGGGGAGACCAGCAACGTGCTCGACACGGCCTATGCCGTCATAGCCCTCACGAGGGCCTATCCACACCTCAAGACCATGGAGAGGCTGGACGTGAGGCCCGCCATCGACCGCGGCATCTCATACCTTCTCTCGGCCGAAAACGAAATGGGCTGGGGATACGTACCCGGAACGCCGAGCTCGTGCTACCCAACGCTGCTGGCCATCTGGGCCCTCGGCGAGAACGGATACGGCTACAACAGCAGGACCGTCAGAAACGCGGTTGAGTACGTGGAGAACGCCACCTGTGAGATTTCCGAGTACGAGGCGCTCGCCCTCAGGCTCATAGCCTACCACAGCATAGGCTACCCGGTATCAAACGAGACGCTGGAGACCGTAAAGGATCTCCTCCTCCAAGACAGCAACCTGAAGATGAAAGAGCGTGCCATGCTCACGTACGCTCTTGTTCTCTACGCTCCGGTGGATTTTGATACCGCAAGAATACTGATCAAACTCGAATCATACGGAAAGAGCTCAAACGACCTCGTGTACTGGATGAACACCCCCGACCTGTTCTCATCAACGGAGCTAATAGCCACCACTGCTTACGCACTAATGGCTCTTTCGACCACCTTTGAGCTGCCGCCGGCGAAGGAGGTCAAGAACCCCTACGAGATGCCGTGTCAGGAGCTCAAGAACATGCAGAATCCGGACGGCGGATGGGGCCTCGGACTCAACGAGCCCTCAGATGAGAAGGCCACCTATTACGCCCTGACCTCCATTCAGGCGTGCTACCCGGAGAGGGAGAGTATAGAGAGAGCCCTTGCGTGGACGAGAGAAGCCTTCAAAAACGATGCCGCCTGGATGGAAAAGAACCGCAGGATGTCCGTCGGATACTACTACGCCCTCAAAACGCTTCTCATGTACAACAACCTGACGGCGGAGGAGAGAGCCCAGGCGGAGGAACTGATACGGAGTGTCCAGCTCGACTACGGCCTCTGGGGCAACACGGTGCTTGGACCGCAGCCCTACGAGACCGCCCTGGCGATCAAGGCCCTCCGTGAGCTCGGGGTTTCCGCAAACGATTCCCTCATCCAGAAGGCAAAGGAGTGGCTCCTGGGCATAAGCAACGGCGGATGGGGGACGTACGTAACCACCAAGTACTACTCATACATGCTCAAACCGGACGTGCTGACTACCATAACCGTCCTAGAGGCCCTGGACGGTATAGCCACCCCCAACGAGCTCAAACCCCACATCGAGTGGCTCATCGACCAGAGACTCAATGGCGGCTGGCCCTACTGGAAGACGTACTACGTCTGGGAAAAGAACAGGGAGTTCCCGGGAACCCCGACCGTTGAACTCACGGTCAGGGCGACCGACCTCCTCATCGGCTACGGTTACAACTACACCAGCGAGACCCTGGATTTCGTCATGAACGCCAGGGACTCCGGCGCCATAGACAACAGGACGATAGAAGTCGCCAGTGCGATAAACTACCTCTCACGCTTCCAGTACGTTCCCCCCGTGAGCCTTTACGACGTAAGGAGCGCCCTTGACAGCGACGTGTTCGGAATAATCGCGCCCGAGATGGACAACGAGAGCATCGGGGCGATAATAACTACCCTCAACGACCTCTTCAGCGGCGGCTTTATTCCGCTCAACACAACCGTGATTGGCGAAAACAGCTACATAGTGATGGCGAACTTCGGAGACTATACCATCAGACCATACAATCCGTATCTGAAGTTCTACGTGGATGACGGAACCGTCACCGTCGGAAACATTACCGTACCCACCAGCAAAGCCGTAGTCATCGTTCCGGGCAAGACCCCTAAGGGAGTCGTTCTCTTCGTACTTTACGAGCCGGAGAATGCAGAAATTGCCAAAGAAGTCTTCACCACCGGATTCATAAGATACCTGAGAGGCGATGCGATGATCCTCCTCAGCGAGAACGGAAAGGTGAGGGTAATAGTGGTGGGGTGATTAAGAGGTGAGGGCTCTAATCATAGGGGTCGGCCAGTGCGGGACGAAGATAGCCGACCTCTTCGCTCTGGTTGATTTTGAGGCTCTGGCCATAAACACATCAAAGGGAGACTTGGACTACCTCAAGCACGTCCCCCCGGAGCGGAGGATACTCATAGGCGAGAGCCTCACCGGCGGCAAGGGCGTCAACGCGAACCCCATACTCGGCAGGGAAGCCATGAAACGCGACCTGCCGCTGGTTATGCGCAAGATAGGTTCAATAATAGGCTACGAGGACGTCGATATATTCTTCCTGACCTTCGGCTTCGGAGGAGGAACCGGTGCTGGAGGAACGCCCGTCTTGGCGGAAGCGCTCAAAGAGGAGTACCCCGACTCCCTGGTGGTTGCCATCGGCGCACTCCCACTCAGGGAGGAGGGCATACGGCCCACCATAAACGCCGCCATAACCATTGACAAGCTCTCCAAGATCGCCGATTCCATTATAGCCATAGACAACAACAAGCTCAAAGAGGGCGGCGACGACATAACGCGCGCCTACGAAAGGATAAATTACACGATAGTCGAGAGAATAGCCTCCCTTCTGGCGCTGGTAGATGTGCCCGGCGAACAGACCCTCGATGCAAGCGATTTGAAATTTGTCTTAAAGGCCTTTGGGAGCTTTGCAACGGTCGGATACGCGAAGGCCGAGGCAAACAAAGTCAAAAGCCTCTCCAGGCTAATTCTCAAGTCCTTTGAGAGCGAGGGGCTCTACCTAGAGGCGAACATTGAGTCGGCACTCTACGGACTGGTCGCGATCCACGGGGCCCCCGAGACCCTGAAGGCGGCGGAGATTTTTGAGGCGCTCGACTACCTCACCAACAAGATACGGGGCAAACAGATATTCAGGGGGTTCTATCCCGACCCGCGCGAGAGGGAGGTCGAGGTCGTTACGCTCCTCAGCGGCATCTATGAGAGCAGGAGCATAGAGGATATAATCATCACCGCAAAGCGGTACGCCCGGTCATTCATGGAGGCGAAGGAGGAAGCGGAGACCAAAAAGAAGGAGCTCCTGAGCGGTCTGCCCGACTTCGATGACGTGTACGCCAGGGGAGGAAGTGAGCTCAAGGAGATATTCCCCGACGGCGAGTATCCGAACATAGAGGGGATAGGCAGAAAGCTCAGGAGGGAGAAGGATGACTGAACCCATCCGGGACTCGGTAGAGGTTGCCCTGGAACTGGACGAGAAGGAGGTCTACTCCCACATAGCCCACGAGAGCGCCGAGGACATCATCAGGATCATCTCCTCCCTCGATGCGGAGAGGGCAAAGCTCCACGGCGAGGTAATCTACTACAAGGACGACTGGGACGACCTCATCAGGGAGAGGATAGCGAAGGGAAAGCGCCACACCGCATTTGACTTTTACAACCCCTCCCTGCTGGACATCTGGGAGCAGAAGGTCAAGGAGATCAAGGAAGCGAAGAAGAGGGAGAAGATGAGCTATGCCGCAATAGGTGCGCTTATTGCCGCCACCGCAGCCGCGACGGCGATCCTAGGCCAGCCTTATATCATACTGGGACTCGCAATACTCCCCGTGGTTCTTCTGATCAGGGATTCCACCCGGGAAAAGCTTGATTTAGTTTACTACGAGCTAACGCAGTTCTTTATTGACGAACTGAGAGGGCTCATTGAAAAGCACTCCCTTCAGCCGGAGAGGTATAAGTTCAAAATATTCAGCGGCGATTACTTCGGTGTCAGGACAATAAAGGTCGGAACGGGTCTTTTCGCCGTCGTAAACGCCGAAAAGCCCGAGAGTAACGATTAAATAGATGTTCAGAGATATACCATACTGAGGGGAGAAATATGGTGGTAAAAAAGCGTGGTCAGGTTTCACTTGAGTTCATGTTAATCTTCGGAATGATGCTCATCCTCCTGGTGTACTCGGTAAACAACATAACCTTTAGGGAGGGCTCCACATCAACCGAGACCCTGCGCATCCAGATAAGCCTCGAAGAGAAGAACCTCGCCAACGCGATATCGAACACCATATCCCAGGTCTACGCTCAGGGCCCCGGAGCGAAGTCAACAACCTATGTAAGAATCACGTATCTGAGAGACCCTGATATGCTTCTCAAAGGTCTGGGTGTGAATGACCCCAAGGTTTTCATAACCTACGGGAACTACAGCACCGAAGGCAACGGGACGTACGTCACCGTTACCGGAACCAACGTCACCGCTGTTCTCAGTGGTGGGGATAAAAACGTGTTCTGGAGCCGTGCCATGTACCAGGCCGTCCTCTACACCAACTCCTCCGTGTGGTCTCCAGCTGGGAGTACCACGTTCAACGCGACCACCGTTCACGGCCTTGAGATCAATCCAACCGACCTCCCCAGAACCCTTGAGATAGTCGTGGAGTGGAACCCGGACAGCCCCAACTCATGGACCTTCGATTCAACGGCCGGTGAGCTCCACATAAACATAAATCCCGGTGGCTGAAGATGAAGCGGGGACAGATAAGCCTTGACTTCCTCTTTGCAGTGACCCTCATAACCATCACGATGCTCAACCTAGTCTACATTGCCGACAGCGAGAGGGCCCACTCCGAGACCTTTGACACCATCGCGAAGCTGAAGGCGTTCTCCATCGATGTCCGGGACTCCGTTGTCAAGGTTTACACTGCCGGGGATGGGTTTACCGTGAGAAAGGAACTCCCGATAAACCTGGATGCGGGAGATAAGATAACAGTCAGCCTGATCGCCCCGGACAGTGTCGTTGTTAACGCCACGATAGGGGGAAGGGGCTACCGTGTGCTTCAGAGGAGCCCGGTGCCGATATACGAGAACACCTCGGTGACCCTTACGGAGACGGATAGGGATTTCAGCATAGTGGCGACGTACAATGAAACGGAGGGGAGGCTGGATGTCACCCTCTCGCCGTAAGGCACAGACGGCCATAGAGGTTCTCTTCATAACCGCCATAATTCTCGCAGGGATCGTCCTGATAGTGCCCTCTTATCTTGACGAGAACACGGCCGCTTCAATAATATCGTACGTTAGAGGCTCCGCCTCAGATGCCTGCGCCTATCTGAACACCGGAGTCATAATCAACGAGAGCGTTTACACCCCCCTAAACGCGATAATAAACGCCAGCAATTACACGTACAGGGCGTTTCAGCTCGCCGGGGTGCGCACCGCGGAAGTCAACGGCACGATACAGGTTAACGTTACGATAACCTACGCGGGGGCGGGACTCCCCGAAAGCACCGTTGAGGCGAGTATAAAGCAGTACATTGAGGACGACCTGATATCCAAGACCAACGTGGTTAAGCAGAATGGAAAGCTCTACCTAGGCGGGAGAGAGATTGAGATAAACGTGGACGTGGTGAGAGTATGAGGAGGGGTCAGCTGCTCTCGTTCGATGCGATGCTGTCGATGGTCATAATAATCCTGCTACTGGGCACTATCACCACAACATCAAGTGCCCTGAAGGGCGAGATAACAACCGTGCTCGGCTGGTACGAGAGGGCCAACGTGGGAGACAACATGCTGGACATCCTCGTCAAAAACCCAGGAACTCCGGACAACTGGCAGACCGATCCCAGCAATCTGGCCTTCCTGGGTCTTGAGAGTAATCAGTACCCAACCACAATAGACTATGCGAAGATAGAGGCCCTTAACGATGCCGTTGCCGCTAACGATCCAGCTGTGAGGGCGTCGCTGGCAAACATCAGCATGGGGAAGGACTTCACCCTGGGATTTTACCTCACAAGGGTCGAGATTGAGGGAAACGTGACGGTCATACCCCCCCAGACCGAGGGCTCTGTGGACATCCCCTCCGGAGGCCATCTCTCCGTCACTCCTGTTACTGGATACGCATACGGACAGGGACTCATAGCCGAGTGGATAAGCCCCGAGAGAAGAGACGCCCCCGGTGTGGGGAACATAGCAAACGTGACAAATGTAACCGCGGGTGAAAGCTTCGTCTTCAAGCTCGCGGAGGACGGAAGCGTCAGGCTCGATCTCGTCGGTCCCGGAAACCAGGGGGGGCCGGTGAACTACAACATACCAGCCGGCTCAATCGTCCACATAGAAGTTGAGACCGGATACCTCCTCATAGGATGGAACAAACTCGCTGACGGCACCTACGAGCTCTGGATTCCCCTGCACCGTCTGGGACAGCAGATATGGACCACTTGGACGGGAACCGTGTGGTGGGGACAGGGAGGAACAGTCTCCTCGACCAACATGACGATTAAGTACGTCTACGCAACCAAGGTTGTGAACGCAGACTACAACATAACCATGATAAACGGCAGCTTCGTGAGCGACCCCACAACGATAACCGCCTCCCGGGAGCGCTCACCGTGGGTGACCTACACCGAGAGGAGAATCCCCATGACAAAGATGACCTACAACAGGAGCTACACGGTTACCGCCGACTCACTCCCCACCGAGCTCTACGTCGGGACGATATACACCCCAATCCCTGACTACATGGCGCTTAAAGTTGCGTTCAACGGCACCGGCCACGTCGTTGCCGTGGCGTGGATGAGGGGGACCAACATCTCCGGGTACTCCGTCATGGCCGTGTACAAGACCTCCGCAGATTCAAACGTCAAGGCCATCATAAACCAGACGATCAACGGAAACTCCTACATCAAATCCTACTCCTCGGAGAACCCTTACTACGTAATAATCCCCTGGAAGGAGTTCCTTACTCAGATAAGGCCGGGAGAGAGCCTCGACATCTACGTTTGGGTCTACGAGATGAAGGACATAACAACGGTCGAAATAACGGATCTTAACGGGATTGATACCATCATGAGGCCCCAGGCGAGCCTAGCGGTGCTAAAACTGTGGGTGTGGGATGACTCATGAAGAGGCGAGGCTTCATATTCACCCTGGATGCCATACTTGCCCTCCTCCTAGTCACCATGTTCGTGGTCAGCATGACCCAGATCAACCCCAGTGCTCAAGTGTATTCCACGTACATGCGCTCCCAGTCGAAATATGTCGCCGACGACGCGCTGACAATGTTCAGAACCCTTCCCCTAAGGGAACTGGTGCCCCCCGAGACTCTGGAGGAATGGATGACCGGCCCAGACCCAGTTATCAACACAACCCTCGTGACCCCAGACATGTCCCCCATAGATATAGTCGCCACTTACTGGGCGACGGCACCGCTCTTCCCCTCTGCGAACCTGAAGCACAAAGCCGAGATAATCCTCGGGTATGTACTCAACAACACCCTCAAGGACTACAACTACGAGCTGATGATAAACAACTACACCAGCCCGTATCTCCGGAAGGTTGGCTCCAACTACTCGGCAGCCAGGGACGTGACGCCGGCAACGCTGATACTGAGCGGATACGCCTACAACCAGACACCGAGGGGCTACATGGCGAGGGCATTCCTCAGCAAACTTGGAAGTAAAGAGAACACGTACACCATAAGGGGAGGATATATATACGCCAGAACGGACAATCAAAACGACGAGGTCATAATCAGATACATAGTCCCCGCGGATGCCATTCCGCGTGACGCTCAGGTGGAGGAGATAACGTGGTTCTTAGAACCTGCCTGGGTAGGCTCCAACTACGAGATATACCTCAACGGCCAGCTTATCTGGTCCGGATACGTTAACAACAATCAACTGATCCAAGACACAGATCCCAGCGGTGGATACGCCCTCATAGAGAACTTCCGCCCCGGAGAAACCAACGTGTTTGAAGTTAGGGTCTACAAGTCCGGATACGACGGCGGTGAGGACGGTGCCCAGTATATAAGGATCAGATACCGCACGTCCATACCGTCCACACTTAGATTTACCGACAGATTTTACTTCGAGGACGTCACGGCCAAGTATGGGATAACCGCGTGGAAGTACCTCTTCGTTCCGGGCGAGATAAACTCCCTCAGCGTCCAGGTGGCCGTTGGGAACGTATCCCCCACCACTCCGGTTACCCTCTCCTTTATGTTCAACAACGAGGTTTCCGTGCCGCTCAGCGCCCCCTGTCAGTACAACTCCACCACCCAGGTGAAGGTGTGCTACTGGGACAACGCGACGATAGCAAACGCCCTGGCCAGCGCGGGGTACAACTACACCCACATATCCAGCAGGTACACGACACTAATCGTGAGGGCCGGGAATGAGAACACCCGGTACAGCCCGAACATCCATCTCATAGGAAACGAATCGTTCGTTTATGCCGACTACACCCCAGGCGTCCTTCTTACCTCATACACAATAGACGTAACTGAGCCAATAGCCCTCCCCAACCAGGATTGGACGCGCTCAGTGACAATAAACTTCAACGTTCCCCAGGGTGTGACTCCCCTGTGGGTCAAGTTCCAGTTCCCATGGCTGTACTACGTTAACTATGGGGAACCCTCGCAGTCAATCCGCGTTGACAACCCTGTGATAGACCCCACCTACATATACCAGCACCCGCCAAACCCCTTTATCTATGCGCTCGCCAGGGTTGGTTATACCAGAAACACCTTTGACTACCAGTACAACCCGCTTCCCAACGCGATAGCGCCCGGAACCAATACTATAAACATCGACCTCGGTCAGGGGTACTACCTCCAGCCGAGCAACGGAGATGGTGAGCTCACATATGTTATTCAGGGCTTTGCAGGTTATGGAGACGTGTTCCCCGAACTTCTGAGGCCAGGGTGCTCCGGCTACAACATAACGTACTACTGGAGTGGAGACACGTCCCCCCACTATGTGACCGCGGGAGACTCCCCCTACTGTGACGTCACTGCACAGGATCTGCTCGATGGCATGGACAAGTACGCCGTGGACGATGCCATAATCAGACTCTTCCATAACCTGGGTGGAGACGGAACCCAGGCAAACCCCATACTGATAAAACTGCCCCCCACGGTAAACATCGTCTTCGTATCCATGGGCAACATACCCAGCCTGTTCAGACCACTCGCCATAACTCTCAGGGTCTGGAGGGAGAACGGATGAAGAAACGGCGAGCATTCCTGATGAACTCAACGGTCATACTTCTGTTGATACCCCTCATGCTCCTTTTGGCCACGTATGAGGACGTTTCATCCCAGATAATAATGAGTCAGAGCGAGAGAACCCAGGTTGAGAGAACGTACAGGGTGGTATCGTACGTTGAGATGGACTTCCAGAGAACCCTTGAGATATCCGGAAAGAGGGCGATAGTCACCGTTGTAGACTACATCGCAAACACCCGGGACTTTCTGGATCCAAACGACCCAAACGGTATGGCGAACTCCACGATACGTGACCTGGTTCTGTTCGGCCAGTCCCCACAGATTGCAAGCAACTACTCCGAACGGCTTATGAGGAACCAAACTGTCCTGGGTTGGCTAGGCAACATGTCCACCGAACTCATGAGACAGGGATATGATCTCAGGATAGCAAACAGAAGCATTGCCGAAATCGAGGCCATGAGCGTATCCCAGAAGAGCAGTTTTCTCAGGAGCAACATAGAGCTAACCGTTGCCCCCCTGGATGCATTCAGAATCGTCATACGCGCCAGAATAAAGGACGTGACGATTTCAGACGTTTCGGGTAAGGTGGTCTATACCGGCCCAATACCGAGGGAGAACTACGTCTACTCAATAATCTCGATCGAAAACCTTGAAGACCCTCTATTCTCTGCACTCACCTACGGCAGGTACTACCGCTCAATTGAGCCATGTGAATACACCTTCCCCGAACTTATGGACAGGCCCGTTAAGACCCTCTACGGGAACGGCACCAGCACGAGCGACCATGTACTCGGGAAATATTCCTCAACAGCCTGGGACACTGGACACATATTCTACGGCAACTCGTATCCAGGGGATGGGGCAGATGGATACGTACTCCGCAGCGGGGACACGGCCGGCGTTACCGCCCCCATAATCGTCAACACCACAATAAACGGCGTCCCGATATCTCCGCTTGAGATATTCAACGACGATGACGTGGGGGTGCTCGTGTTCGGCAATGTGAGTGCCACCAGTCATTGGTGCGGATCCAACTACAAGTGGAGGGTCAACATCACGATACCCAGCTACACCGACGGAAGTCTTGTGCTCCTAAAGATACCGACCTCGATATTCCCGGGCATATACCACACCGACGGAACGGCCTCAATGATGATCTATGAGCAGTCCACCGTCATGTGCACCCCGGTGCCCTTCTGGATAGAATACTGGGGCACCTCCTACGTCTGGATATGGATAAGGGCCAGCGGCACTGACTACTCGATTTACTTTACGGACAACCCGTCCTACGCCACCGACGGCTACAACAAGGAATACCTGTTCTGGCTCATTGACACCTTCGACGGCACGTCGATAAATCCCGTCCTGTGGAACAGCCTCGCAGACGCGTACCTTGATGGGAACGGCCATCTGGTCGTTCCTGGCGGGACTGAGAAACTCGCCCTCCAGACCGTCGGCTCAATAGACGGCGAGTTCTTCGTGAGGTTCAGGATGAGGCCGAACAGCACCGCTCTGGACTTCGATGGAGGAATCGAGACGGAGTTCAACTACACGGAAACCCAGGCCCTGGGAGACTACCTCAAGATCGTCATAAACTACGATGGGCCCGAACTGACGGACACCACGAACGTCCAGGTGCCTATAAGACTCAGCGCCGCAAACATCAGCGGCATAAACTCAGACCCCGCAACGAACAGGGCGGAGATACTCGTGTACTCTGATCCGCTCCTCCAGAACCAGATACCCTTCTGGATAGAATACTGGGACACGACCGGTGCCCAGGTGTGGGTAAAGACCAACCTCACGTACACCGGAAGAACCTGGAGCAACGGATGGGTGTACCACTACAACGCCACAGTTTACATCAAATACAACACGGGCACACTCACTAGGGGAGACGGAAGCCAGGTCTTTGAGTTCTTCGATGACTTCACGGGTACAACCCTGGACACAGGAAAATGGGACACCCACGGAAACCCCTCCATAAATAACGGCTACCTCCAGCTTCCGAGCAGGAGCTGGATATGGACTAAGGCAACCTTCCCGAGCACATACATAATGGACATCAGAGGGAAGCTCGTCGACAACCCTGGGATCATGTGGAACATCCGCAGGAGCACCGGGTGGGGCCGCATTGAGGACATCAACTACTACGGCGACGGAAGGGGATACCTGTGGTGGTTCAACGTCCTTACAAGCAACTGGATCGGGTGGTATGACTCCAGCACAACGACATACACCCTGAACTCATTCCAGAACATAGAATTAAGGGTAACGTCATTCTGGACTGACATATATCAGTTCTCAGACTGGACCAACAAAGTCCTGAGGAGCTCGTACAACGCAGGGGCCAGCAGCAACCGTGCCGTAGGCCTGGAACAGTGGAACGGAGGCCCCAGTGAGTACGACTGGATATTCATCCGCAAGTACCTGGAGGACGAATACCTGAGCTACACCATAACCCAGGCCGGAGGGGGAACTCAGACCACAACGGAGAGTGAGAGTGTGCAGTTCATCGACGACAACGCGGGGTTCAGCGACCACAACGGGGACACCCTTGCAATACTGGAAGACTGGGGCAACAGCCTTGCATCGGGCAATCCCACAGCGCTGTCCGACTACCACAGGTACCAGATCGTATTCACACCCGTTTCCGGCGGAGTGGAGCTCAAGTTCACAGACGTCGACAACCCCCTGAGGAGCTCTACCGTCAGCATAAACAAAGAGCCCGTGTCAGCAACGAAGGTGGGCATTGTGATAGACAGCCAGCCCCAGGGCATCCTCGTCAACGCCGCGTACTTTGACTGGATAGTCATCGGCAGAATGCCCTACTACACAACCGACTCCATAAGCTCCACCACCGTTGAATCGGCACCCCAAACAAGCAGTGCATACAACGCCCGCGCCTATGACCTCCAGCCCCTGATATCATGCATAATCGATCAGAAGTACTTCGGAATATACAATGGGATATCGTTCTTTGAACGCCTCGAAAACAGCGTTACCAACCACGCCAAATACTTCCAGCTGGCAAAGGAGATGCAGGACGAGCTGGGAATGAAATACGGAGGCGAGTACTACCCCATCGGGCTCGTCAGCTTTATGGTGCCCAACGCCGACTATGACCGCAAGCTCTTCGAGATTTTCAACAACTTTGGAATAACCGTAGAAGAGGGACAGAGCAGCGTGGACTACTACTTCCTCAACTACTATTTTGGCAGGATAGAGAAGATGCCCGCATACCGTGTTTGGGGGATATCCTACGGTACGAGCGCCCTCACAGGTGACTTAAGCGTCGTGCCGTTCTTCCTTGATAATCAAACTGCAGCGGCCATCCTTGGGCCAACCGGAGCAGAAGACCTGCTGAAGAGGTGAAATCATGTCGGTGGAAGACGTCCTCTACGGAATCGGCGAGTCCGTGGACTCAGGAATCAGAAAACTCAGTGATTTTATAAACCCCTCCCCCTCAGAAGAGCCGCCAAGTTTTAGGTATCTCAGCAGACTCGTGAAGAAGAGGTTCACAGCCCATGAATACCTCAGCCTCAAGCTCCAGCTGGCTTTTCTCAGCTACCTTGTTCTCAATCTAATTCTGCTCTTCATCAGGGCCGGCCCACCGTGGCTTGCGGGAGTGGCCGTGGTCTACTTCCTCTACCTACGATACACCCTGGTCAGGAACCGGGAGTTCTTCGTCGAGCACGAGCCGTACAGGTTCTTCTACTACGCAATATCGTTGATTTCTTTCGCCGTTTTCCTGGGATACCTCACAATACGGAGGACAGCCACGAGCATCTACTATTACTACGCATACCTCTTAGTGGCCTTTGCGGCCGTCATGGCATTCCGGTGGTACTTCAAGCAGAGATACGGCAGGGACTATACCTACGGCGTTGTTGAAGAGATCAAGGGCAACGTCGTCAGGGTCTTCGTCCACGACGACATAGCGGCCAATGTCAAGCCCGGCCACTACTGGGTCGACGCCGTGGAGGATCTGGAAGTCGGCAGGGTCGTGAAGCTCATTGTGGAGGACAAAAAACTCAGGGGAGCCGTCCCGGTAAGGATAATAGAGGTCTACCTCACGGATCAATCCTCCCAGAGTTCGACGGAGCCGAAAAATGCAACCGAGTGAAGAATCAGCAGATAGATGGAATGGCAGGGCTCGACGAGGTTCGTCTTGACGAAGCCCTCTCCGTTCTTCCTTATCTCCAGGGGCTCAACACCGTGGCATTCGGGGAAGACCGTTATGGAATCCTCTCCCCCAACAAAACGGAAACCGAGCCCCTCACAAACCGTTTCCAGGAGCTCCTTGAACCCATCCCACCTATCAATCCTGGTTCGGTAGTAGAGCGTGTGCCCCAAGCTATCACCAAAGATAGTAAGAACCGAACTTTAAAAAGTTTTCTGATTTGCAATCTTCAATCGTAACCAGAAAGGCTTTTTCAGAGATGCTCCAACGTGTAGAGGGGCGATGATGAGAGAACCCGCTGCCGAGTAAAATGGGGAGAGGACCGACTAGCTGAGCTCCCCGCAAAGCTCAGCAAAGTTGCGGTAGATATCCGCCCCGCGCTCCGTGTGGGCAACCTCCGGGTGGAACTGGACGCCGTATATTGGAAGGCTCTCGTGCTTCATGGCCTCGACCGGGCAGGTCTCGCTCCTCGCGAGCAGCTTGAAGCCCGGCGGGAGCTCCTTCACTTCGTCCATGTGGCTTTCCCAGACCTTCAGCCTTTTTGGAAGACCCTTGAAAATGTCATCCTCATCTAGGATTTCCACTTCCACGAGGCTGTACTCGGCCTTCTCGCCCCTCCCAACCTTTCCGCCGAAGTGCTTCGCTATGAGCTGGTGGCCGAGGCATATCCCGAGGATGGGAACGCGGAACTCGTCGTAGTGCTCAAGGACGGCGGAGCAGTTTCCAGTTTTGTTTATGTCTGGACCGCCGGAGAATATTATCCCCTTGGGCTTCATCGCCTTTATCTCCTCGAGGGGAGTCGTGTTGGGGATTATCTTCGCCTCGACCCCAAGGTAGCGGAGCGTCCTCCAAATCCTGTGGACGTACTGGCCGCCGTTGTCCATTATGATTATCATACTTCCACCTCACTCGAACTCTATAGTTGCAGGTGGCTTGTTGGTTATGTCGTAGAGCACCCTTCCGACCTCGGGTATCTCGCTCGTTATCCTGAAGGCGATCCTCTGGAGGACATCGAAGGGAACGTTCATGGCGTTGGCCGTCATTCCGTCGAGGCTCTCGACGACACGAACGGCGATGGTTTCCTTGTAGGCCCTTATGTCCCCCTGGACACCGACGGTTTTCACACCAAGCAGGACAGCGAAGGCCTGCCACGGCTTCAGCCCGGCACTCTCGATCTCCTCCTCTACTATGGCGTTGGCCTCTCTTACGATGGCGACCTTCTCCGGCGTGACCTCCCCGAGAACCCTGACGGCCAGCCCAGGACCCGGGAAGGGCATTCTGTTGTATATCTTCTCCGGCAGGCCGAGTTCTCGGCCCAGCTCCCTGACCTCGTCCTTGTAGAGGTCGCGGAGCGGCTCTATCAGCCGGAGGTTGAGCCTCTCCGGCAGACCACCGACGTTGTGGTGGCTCTTTATCTTCCCCCTGCTCTCGATCCAGTCGGGGGCTATGGTGCCCTGGATGAGGAATTGGGCGTCTATCTCCTTCGCGACCTCCTCAAACACCTCGATGAAGACCCTGCCGATTATCTTCCTCTTCTCCTCGGGGTCCGTTACACCTTCAAGCTCGGTAAAGAACCGCTCGCTCGCGTCAACGGAGTGCAGGTTGAGCCCGAACTCGTCTCTGAAGGTCTTAACGACGAATTCGGGTTCACCCTTTCTCATGAAGCCCGTGTTGACAAATACCGCGTGAAGCCTTTCCCCTATGGCCCTGTGAGCGAGCACCGCCGCAACGGAGCTGTCAACGCCGCCGGAGAGCGCTATTATTGCCTTTCCATCGCCGACCGTCTCTCTTATCTCCGCAACCTTCTCCTCGATGAAGCTTTCCCACATAACCATCACCCTCTTTTTGCCACCATTCGGGCGTCAATTTATAAACTTATCCTGGGGGAGATTAGACACATTTATGTTAAAACCTCCCCAAGCCTGTCCTCCTCAAGAGCCCCCCTCAGCTCCATGGCTATCCTCCTTCCGGTGCTGACGGGGAAATCGTAGCGGAGCCAGCTGTAGGGCGAACCGTGGACAAAGGGGTTCGTCCCTGCAACTATTCTGGCCGAGACCTCGAAGACGACGAACTCAAGCTCCTCGGTGAAGACGCCTTCGAGGCAGAATGGGCCCCAGAGGCCGCCCATAAGCTCTTCGGCCGCTTTGACAACCATCTCCCCGGCTTCAATGACGTCCATGAGCAGGCTCTCCCTCAGGACGAGGGGGATGTTGCCTATCACCGTGTAGTTGGTGCCGAGTCCGAGGTCGAGCTGCTCCCTGGCCGGAATCCTGCCTATCGCATCCACGTTGGACTCATATCTGCGGTCAACGCTCATCAGCTCCAGCTCGCGGTTGAGCTTCGAATAGAAGTAGTGGGGGTAAACTGGAACGCCGAGGACGTACTCCTGAATCTGGATTCCACTCAGCTGTTCCTTGTCCCTAACTCCGAGCCTCCCCGCTTTTTCCCAGAAATCTTCGGGGCTCTTCACCAAAAAGTAGCCCTTTCCGCCCTTAGCTCCGTGGGGCTTAACTATGACTGGCCCGTCTATGTCGTCGGGGTCTTCGTAAACCCGCGGAAGCCTCAGCTTTGCCCTTTCAAGCCACTTTCTCTCCAAAGAGCGGTCGCTCTCCCACTTCAGCACCTCTTTGTTGCCGTAGTAGGGAACGCGCATCTTCTCGACCAGCTCGATTCCAAGGTGTGCCACGAAGGAGCCGGTGGGGATAACCACCACCTCAAGCTCAAGCAGTTCTTCCTCCGGATAGGTTCCCTCGATGAAACGATCGGCGACCGGGAAGTACTTCGTGTAGAGCGGTCTGACCCTGCCACTTCCAAAGGCCACCGTTTCAAAGCCCTCTTCCTTTGCCCCCTTTAAAATCTGAAGGGCAGAGTGGGAGGCATAGGTCGCTACCCTCATTCCTCCTCACCTAAAAGCCTCGGTAGGGACTCGTGGACTGCCCTCAGCCCGGAAATCGGTTTTCTGAGAAGCTCCTTTCCGTTCCAGAGGAAGGCCGCGTCGCTTCCTCCAGCCCTTCCGATGACCGTGAAGTGGCTGAAAAGGGCCTTTAGTTCGTCAAGTTTCTCCTCGGTGAAAGCTACGAGGTAGCGCCCATGGCTCTCGCTGAAGGCTACCTCAACCGGATTATCGGTCCCGGAGGGAACCTTCGAGAGGTCAGCGGCGAAGCCCACCTTCCCGGCCACGGCCATTTCCGTTAAAGCAACGGCGATTCCTCCCCTGCCAACGTCGTGGACGGCCCTAACGAGACCTTTCCGTATAGCCCTCAGGATCCCCCCCGCGTTGGCCCTCTCCTCGTCGAGGTTCACGCGAGGGGCAAGACCGCCCTCAACGCCGAGCCTCGCGAACAGCTCCGAGCCGCCGAGTTCAGCCTTCGTTGTCCCGACGACGCCTATAAGCAGTCCACCCTCTAGTCCCATTCCCGGAATTTCCTCAAGCCTGACCTTTCCAACTCCAGCCACCACCGGTGTGGGCTTTATCGGCCTCCCGGCCACTTCATTGTAGAAGCTGACGTTGCCGCTGACATAGGCCAGACCAAAGGCTTTCGCTGCATCGGCCAAACCTTTGACTGTCTCGGCGAAGCTCCAGTAGACCTCGGGCCTTTCGGGCGAGGCAAAGTTGAGGTTGTCGACCAGAGCCAGAGGCTTGGCGCCCACGCTGACAAGGTTTCTCACCACCTCGGCAACGGCCCCCATTGCACCGTGGTATGGGCTGAGGTAGCTGTGGTTCGGATTGCCGTCGGCCACGAAGGCGAGGCCGTGTTCATCGCTGATTTTCAGCACGGCGGCATCAGAGCCGGGCTTGAGAACTGTCCTTCCCTGAACCTCGTGGTCGTACTGCTGCCAGATCCAGCGCTTGCTCAGAATGTTGGGACTGCCCCAGACGAGGGTGAAGGCCCTCTCGAAGGGAACGTCGGGCGTTTCAACCGGCCTCTCGGCGTTATACGGTTTCAGCCCCCATTTTATGGTGGGAACGTCGATGAGCAGGTCAATCGGCAAATCAACAACCTTCTTGCCCTTCCAGTAAACGACGTAGCGCGGCTCCTCGATGACCTCCCCAACTACCGTCCACTCGAGCTCGTACTTCTCAAAAATCCGCCCTATTTCTTCCACGTCCTCGGGTTTAACGGCAAAGAGCATCCTCTCCTGACTCTCTGAAATCATGACCTCGCTTACCGTCATCCCCGGCTCGCGGAGCGGAACCCTGTCGGCGTAGATTATCACCCCAAAGCCCCTCTTTCCGGCCATCTCGGAGGAGGCGCAGGTTAAGCCACCGCCGCCGAGGTCCTTCAGTGCCTTCACCTTTCCGGTGTAGACCGCCTCAAGGGTTGCCTCGATGAGCAGCTTCTCTGTGAACGGGTCGGGAATCTGTACCGCGGAGCGGTCTTCCTCCTCCGCGTTCTCGCTCAACTCCTCGCTCGCGAATGTAACTCCGTGAATGCCGTCCCTGCCAGTTCTGTTGCCGGCGAGGACGAGCCTGAGACCCGCCTCGGTAACGTGGCTGTGGACAAGGTGCCCGGGCCCCATTATCCCAACGCAGGCGACGTTGACGAGCGTGTAGCCTTCAAGGCTCTCATCGAACTCCGTTTCGCCTCCAACGGTTGGAACACCTATCCTGTTGCCGTAGTCAGCGATGCCCTTAACGACCCCCTCAAAGAGGTAGCGGTTTTTCTCGCCTTCCAGCGGGCCGAAGCGTATGGGGTCGAGGAGCGCCATTGGACGGGCGCCCATGCAAAGTACATCCCGCACTATTCCACCAACCCCCGTTGCGGCTCCTCCATAGGGTTCGACAGCGGAGGGGTGGTTGTGGCTCTCGATTCCAACGGCTATCCAGGTGTTCTCATCGAACTTCACTATTCCAGCGTCCTCACCGGGACCGAGAACAACGTGCTCGTTTTCGGTCGGCAAAAGCCTCAGCCAGGGCCTGCTCGACTTGTAGGAGGCGTGTTCACTCCACATGACCTCGAGCATGGCTTTCTCAACTTCGTTGGGCTCCCTGCCGAGCCGTTCACGGATGAGCTTTTCCTCATGGGGGAACATCGTGAACCCTCCTTTATTACCAGAAAAGTGTAAAAATTAGGAGTTTTTAAGGTTTATTTTAACAGAAAAATGTAAAACTCAAATCCTGAACAGCAGGCCCGGAATGTCTCTCACCCTTTCGTCCGTGTAGTTTATGAAGCCCTTGAGGAGCCGGTAGATTTTGAAGAGCCTTTCATCATCGTCGGTTCTTGGACATTCGCCCCTATCCGCACGGGAAAAGGCATCAACAACATTAAACCGTCTTGACAGAATACGAGGAGTTTCCTCTTCCATCATCCAGTTTATGAAGTAGTAGACGTTGAAGGCCTTTTCCTTATCCATTGGATAGAGCTCCCGAACGAGCGAGAAGGCCCTGACAATGACCTTTTCCAGCCCCTCCGGCGAGAGCTCTTCTAGTGCGTTCAGGTACTCCTCTTTCAGCGCCCTCACGATTTCATCTTCTTTGTAGCTTGATTTCCACAGCTCAAACTTTCTCAAGGCTTTCCTCGGGTTCTTCACGTAGACGATTCCCGCGCCCCCGTCAACGATCACTTCGTCACCCTCCATTATCGCCTCAACGTCAACCCCAACGACGCAGGGAATTCCAAGCTCCCTCGCTATTATCGCCGGGTGAGATAGGATGCTGTCCACCTTCGTCACTATCCCAGCGGCTTTCTTGAAAATGCTGTAGTGCTCCGCGTGGAGAATGTAGGTCACTAAAATTCCCCCTTCCGGAAAGAGCTTTTCTGCTTCTTCCGGCGGCTGGTCGTCGAGCACAAAGTACGCCCTTCCGGTCGCCACCCCGGGACTCGCGGGGATGCCCTTTAAGGCGTGCCAGTTCTCGGTTTTTGGACTTATTGCATCCATACTTTGGCCGAGCGTCGTTATATCCCTCGACTGAAGTATCCAGAGCGTTCCATCGTAGGCCCACTCTATGTCCTGCGGTTTACTAAAGAGTTCTTCAATCTCAAGGGCAACAGTAATTAGCTCCCTCATGAGCTCGTCTTGAACTCCGTTGGGATTCCTTGGAAGAAGAACCCGCTCGGCGCTTCTTTTCCCACTCACCAGCTCTTCACTGCTTCCCCCCACAAATTCTACCAAAGCCTTTTCCGGTTCGGTGGGCGAGCGAGTGAATAGCACGCCGGCGAACTGGGGTGCTATCTCCCTCTGGACTATCGCCGCCATCCTCGGCTTCCCTCCAAGACCCATCCGCTCCATGTAAGCCCTGACCCTCCCAGAACTGGCGCTTTTAAAAACCCGCTCTATTCCGTTGATTAGGTCGTCGAAGGAGTTCACTCCAGTAACGCTCTCGAAAACCCCTGCAAAGCTTGCCTTAGAGCCGTCTTCTACTGTTGCGGAACTCCTCACAACCACCGGAAACTCTCCTTCGAGAAGATATGGGGATTTGAAGTACTCCCTTATCTTCTCCAAGACTTCCGGTGGGAGCTTTCCTTTCTCTTTCCAGAGGTCGTAAGCCTTCGTGGTCACCACGAAGCCCGTAGGCACGTTGAAGTACCTCGCGAGTATCGAAAGGCGGTGGGCTTTCCCGCCGATTTCTTCTATTGAGCCTCCCGCGGAAAGCGAGCGGACGAACATTTTGCTCCCTCTTGTCGCTAGTATGCTTGAAATTTACCTTATTATAGCTTTTACATCTTTCAATGGGCGGGTGTTGAGGTTATATCTTCACTCTAATCAGCCATCTGAGCTTGCTTGAGTCGATACTTTTGATCATTAGAACGCCACTATCAAAGACCCAGACTGCTAGTTTCAACACTAGGGCGTTCCAGAGTATCAAATAGAGTAGCGCTCCCAGGGCCATAAAGTAGTTGCCTGTTACCGCACTTAAGAATGCTTGGACTGGCGCGTAGCCGGGGTCTATCTTCACGATTATGCTCCATAGGCTGGAGGGCTCCATTCCAGCGAAGAGGATCATGATGGGGATAAGGTAGACGACTTCAATGAGACCTGTTACGCTGAGAGCGCTTCTCACGTCAAGGGTAAAGAGTGAAACGAGGAGGCTTGTTAACAGCATCAAGAGAAAGAGCAAAAATGTTCCTGCGGAGAGTAAAAGAAGTGGTGTCAGACCGATGGATATACCACTTGGGGTAACGGAACTCGATTTAAATCTGACTAATGCCTCGAATGAGACAATTAGAGAAATGAGAACAAGTAGGCTGAAGACTACCGAGCTGAACACCTTGGCCAGTATTATTGATCTCCTTGACACAGGGAGGGTTAGCAGGGTTTCGAGGGTCTTATTTTCCCGTTCCATGGCGACGGATGCCGCTATTGCTTGGGAAGCGTAGATGGCTATTACAAAGAGAACTAGCGGTGCTACTAGGTATCCCTTGAGAAGTGAGGAGACATACCTGGAAGGTTCGAGGTTAAAAACACTATTCCCCACTTCCATCTGAAATTCTAGTTTTAACGAGGGTAAAACTATACTCCCAAACCTCAGTACGAGAGTTTTTAACGCCTCCGCCGATCTGATTGCCTTGAAGTCTAGGGGAGTTGAAAGATTAACCTGAATTAACAACCTTGGGGAGACCTCCTTTTCTACAGCTCCCGAGAATCCTGGGGGGATCACTAGAGTTAAGGAAGAGCTCTCGTTGATTCTAACACCATTCCTCTGGAGAAATTCTATCAGGGCCAGTGAGTGTTCCCCTTTATCCTCGTTGACGACTCTGACATTTATTGATGTGGAATGCCCCAAAGATCCGACGATCCCTAAGAGAATGGGTATTAAAATAAGTGGCAGCACTATGGCCGTTAAGAGCCGTTTATCCCTGAAAACCTCCATGAGCTCTTTTCGGAACAGGATCAAGAGTTCACCCATTGGCAACCCTCCTCGAGGCCCTCACGAAGACATCTTCAAGGTTTTCGGCGCTGTACTTGGCCTTAAGTTCCTTGGGGGTTCCAACCTCAAATATAACACCTTTGTGGATTATTGCAACTCTGTCACAGAGAAACTCAACCTCAAGCATGTTGTGGCTTGAAATGAGAACAGAAACACCTTTCTCACGTGAGAACTCCTTTATCCTCTTTCTGATTTCGTAAGCATTCATAACGTCCAGACCACTCGTTGGCTCGTCGAGGATGGCTAGCTTTGGGACAACCATTAATGCTCTTGCGAGCAGGAGTTTTCGAGTCATACCCTTTGAGTACGTGGAAACCTTGTTGTCTAACCTCATTCCCAGCCCTGCAATCTCAACCCCGAGCTCGAACATCTCTTCCTCGTCCTTTCCTGTTGCGTTAGAGTAGAGATTTGCAATAAAGCGGAGATACTCCCTCCCCGTTAGGTTCCTGTATGCCCCAGCTTCTTCGGGTAGGTAGCTTATAAGTCTCCTAACTTCAGCGGCATCAGAGACAACATCATAACCCGCTACTTCTGCCCTCCCCCCATCGGGGGGCATCAATGTCGCAAGGATCTTTAGGGTAGTGCTTTTTCCGGCACCGTTTGGACCGATGAGACCGAAGATTTCATTTTCTGCAATGGAAAAACTAACTTTCCTAAGGGCCTTCACATTACCATAGTCCTTTTTAAGATCCAAAACGTTAACAATGACGTTGTGTTTATCCATTGGGATTATCCCTCCTTGCAGTGAACTCTATTCTTATCCATTGGTGTTTTCTTCCTTGGTTTTTTATCGTGATATAGCAGCTCTTATCTGGAATCGTCAAATTGAATCTAATAAAAGTTTGAGTTTCCCAGGATTTAATTGCTCTGAAGTCTTTCCCTGCCTTCAGACTTCTCAAGTTCTCCCCCGTCAGTAGGTACACAGAGAAGTTCCCTTCTGATTCTACAAATCCAGTGACATGATAACCGGAAGGTAGCTTGTAGTATCGGATCTCGCCAGGCCCATAAAGCACATTTTCGTCAGTGTACATAAATGGAACACTCTTCATGAGCTTGTCTCCTAAAAATCCTATTAAGCTCCCGAAAATAATAAAGAAAACAACAAGGCAAACAATTCGCCTCATTGCCTCTGCACCCCCTTACTTTGCTTCTGATGGCGTTGTTTGTACTCATGTACTATCTCCAGGTATTCCATAATATTCTGGGCCAGCGGCATGCATTCCTTGGCTCTCTCCATAGCACGGAGAGGGCATCCCCCCATGCATACCGGTAAAAGTTTGCACTCATTACATTCTTCGAAGATAAACGGCGTGTATGATGTCCATTTGTCAAGGCGTTTGTTGAATCCTTCCTTTACATGCCCCACAGACTTTTCTTTTACCCCAACCTCATGCCAACATTTATAGATGTATCCTTCAGGATCGATGCAGATATTTCCATATTCCCTAACTGCTCCGCAGGGAAGGTACCTGGGAAACGGGTAGACATTAAGTTTAAAGTCCCTCTCAATTAGCTTGCGATAGAGTTTCTTCTCTACCTTACTGTATTCTCTTAGGTCTTTGATGTAACAGCCCCACGTGTCAGAGGAATGCTCGTACTTTTCCAATTTCGAGAAATATATACTTACACTGTCTTTTAGTCCCTCTTCTTCTAATGTGTCAAGAAGTTTATCGATATTTTTAGCAACTTCTGCATCAACATTTACCCTGATATTTACGTTGACATCCTCGTATTTGATCAGTGTTTTTATTGCATTGATGATTTGATTGAATGTTCCTTTCCCATTTTTGTATACTCGTTTTTTATTATGGGTATCCCTATCGCCATCAAGTGTTATCTGGAAGGTTTTAATTTTTAGTTTATATAATTCTTCTGCAATTGTTGGTGTTATTAGTGTTCCATTTGTAATCATACTGGCAGCATAATTGACGTTGAACTCCTTTGCAAGTTCAAGAAAATTTTCAGTAAGTCTCTTTATCACATTGAGCCCCACTAATGGCTCCCCTCCATACCAGAGCACGCTGAGTAACTTTGTACCATTCTCCCTGATGAGACTTCTCACAAAGTTCACTAACGCCCTTTGAATATCATTAGTCATTATTGGAGAGTTATTGAACTCCTTTCTATCTTGATAGCAGTAAATACACGATAGATTGCATTTGAGGG
The DNA here is from genome assembly GCF_055392585.1 of Thermococcus coalescens. Classification (NCBI taxonomy): domain Archaea; kingdom Methanobacteriati; phylum Methanobacteriota; class Thermococci; order Thermococcales; family Thermococcaceae; genus Thermococcus; species Thermococcus coalescens. Next base: position 1,555,583 of record NZ_AP043764.1, on the reverse strand, counting down.
TGGGAGCTATAACTAAGCCTAGAACTTCTGTGTTGTGTTTTAATGTGTTGTATCTCTCTTTTATGTGTTCAAGCTCGTTAAAATCTTTGGGAATAACGAACATGCCTCTTTTTAGGTTCTCTAACAGTCCCTCATCATTTTTGAAATCTAGGAAAAGATACTTTTTGTATTCCTCTGGGGTCAATTTTGCAAACGCTCCTGTTAAGCTATTGTATATCAGCACATTGTCTCTCTTTTCCAGTATAACATTATATTGCGAATGCTTCAACATTTTAAACTTCCCCCTTTGGGATTATGAAAAATTAAATATGAATAAAACTTAAAAACAAAGCATCAGAAAACATCTATTATGCATCCATCGACTGGGCATAGGTCCGCAGGGCAAAGATTAACTAGGCAGCCATCTGCAATGCATCCGTTCCCTCCGCATCCGCGTATTGCACAGCCTTGGGCCCCACAACCTTGGAGGGCGCAACCTTCTCCACCACAGTCTGCGGGCTTAACTCTGTTAACTGGCTTAACAATCCATTCCATTGAACATCACCTCTTAAAGATCTATAACACATACCAATATGCAAGAGTTTCTAGAGCATGTGTCCCATTTGCAGTGATCAAAAGGGCATATATCAACCAGACATCCATCATTCAAAAGGCATTTGAGATCACTAGTGCAGGGGGATATCCTTGTTAGTGTGACTATCCATTCCAAGGCTATCCCCTCAACCAAAGTTAATGAAACAGTCTATGATACATCCCTTGGCACCACATTGGTTTATAAGGCACCATTCCGGTTCTATTTTGTCCTTATATGTGGGCTCAATTAACCATTCCACTTTATCACCCCCTCATGCTTTTGCACTTATTCCTATGTCTGCAACAAATTATAGGTTTTACCGTAACGGATTTATAAACAAGTGAAATATGTTTATAAATTCATTGAAATCAATCTCTAAAAACATCAAAGCAACGTTTATAAGTAATACGTGTATCCCATACCAGGGGTGTCAGAATGATCAGTGCTCGGGGAAGTAGGACGATCAGAGCGTTTGTTTTCATTCAGAGGGAGGCCTTTTTCTCAAGACGCTTTGATATTCTTTTACAATTCATCAGTTTGGGCTTGAATATCCTCTTCATCGGGATTTTCGCAAAGCTCGTCACGATCAACGCAAACATCTCCCAGTACGGTACCGCAAACTACCTCGATTACCTTCTAATAGGCTCAATAATCCACAACCTTGTCTTCCTGCCAAGGGGAAGTATTTCTTCGTTTGTCCTTGGAAGGGTATTCCCCGTTCTTTACAACTCTCCTGCTTCGCTAACTTCAATCTTCATAGGCATAAACGCCTGGAGGATACTCTGGAACTTGGGGCTAACCCTTGTGATAACTCTCATCTACATCTTTTTCTTTGGGCTGGAGGTTCACTTTAGTCTGGGTGTCATTGTCGTCATCCTGAGCGGAATTCTGCTTATTTTCGCACTTGACCTGTTCTCGGCGGGGTTCAGGATAGCGACCAAAGCGAACCAAGACCCATTAAACTGGTTCTTCAATATAACTGCCCAGCTCGTGAGCGGGCTTTACTTTCCGCCAAGTGCGCTACCGGAATGGCTCCAGCCATTATCAAAGATTCATCCGGAAACATACATCCTTCAGATGGGAAGGCTCACGATGGGCGGCGGCTACTCGTTATCTCAAATCCTTCCAAGCTTATTGAACATGCTCACCATCACGGTTGTAATGCTCCTTGTGGGGTACCTTACCTTCAAATGGGGCTTCAATAAAGCCCGGCAACTTGGAACGCTGGGCCACACTTGAGGTGGGCCTTAGGAGGGTGCACATCCTCAAGGAAAAGTGTGAAAACGGAAAACTCGTGTTGCTTCTTAGAGTGGAGATCGAGATAAACAGCCTGCACAAGCATGAACTGAATGAGTTGGAGAGACAAATACTGGACTTTATTCTCGACAACAATGAGGTAACACAAAGCGAACTGGGCCGGCTGTTTGGTAGAACTAAAGTCTGCAAGGCAATAAGGAATCTCGAAAACATTGGATTGGTTCGGCGTGAGAGAAGAGGGAGAACGTACGTGATCAGGGTGGTCTGAGTGATAGAGGCCGTTAATCTGACCAAATACTACCCCCCTCCAATTAAATCTCTCTTCGATTTGAATAGCCTCAAGGACTTTCTTAAAACTCCGCGAGAAGAGATTCCAGCGCTGGTGGACATCACTTTTAAAGTCAGGGAGGGCGAAATATACGGTCTCCTCGGCCCAAACGGGGCTGGAAAAACTACACTGTGCAAGATAGCCAATGGCCTCGTGGTTCCAACCAGGGGTCATCTTTACATAGATGGGTACGATTCAATAAGAGAGCACGATAAGATTAGGGGCAGAATCTTCACTATCTTTGGTGGGGACAGGGATCTTTTCGGCCTCTTCCAGTGGAGGGTTAGCGTTGAGAAGAACCTGAGGTTTCTCGCCGAACTGTGGGATATTCCTAGGAGAGAGGGGGAAAGAAGAATAAATCACGCACTGGAATTGCTTAATCTAAAAGAAAAGAGACACGAGTGGTATCAGAAGCTATCCGCTGGAATGAGACAGAAGGTTTACCTTGCGTTGCCTTTCATTATTCAGCCGGAGGTTCTTATACTGGATGAGCCCACTGTGTATCTGGACGTGTTCACCAGGAGAGAAGTTTGGGATGCTATTAAGGAGCTTTCGAGAGAGCTGGGAACGACGATACTTTTAACAACACACAACCTGAAGGAGGCCGAAATCCTGTGCGACAGGGTTATGCTGTTTAACAAGAGCAAAATCGCCCAGGGAACTCCAAAAGAACTTATCGAGAGAGTTCAGGCCCTCAAAACGGAGCGGAAAATCATAGCCAAAATTAAAGGGAAAATCAATCCAGGGGACTTCGGGAGGATAGCTCAAAAAATCGAGGTTCAAAGTGATGAGAGGTTTACATACCTCAAGATATACTTCAAAACTGAAGATCTTAATGAAATACTCGGTCGCTTGTCTCACTACAATGTTGTTGATATCCACACTTCCCAAGTAACCCTCGAGGAAGTATTCGCACAACTCTGCAAAAAATAGAAAAAAGCTATTGTTTTGCCCACTCCACCATGCTTTTGAAGAGCCTCAGGCCGTCCTCGCTGCCCAAAAACCTGTCGCTCGCCCTCTCCGGATGCGGCATCGTGCCGAGAACGTTGCCTCTCTCGTTCGCTATTGCCGCTATGTTGAGGATTGAACCGTTTGGATTGGCCTCTTCAGTAACGTTGCCGTTCTCGTCGCTGTACTGGAAGACCACTCTGGCCTTCGAGGGGTCGTCAGTGTAGTAGTTACCCTCGGCGTGCGCTATCGGCATTCGTATGACCTCTCCGGGCCCGTAAAGGGTAGTAAAGGGCGTTTCCGTGTCTTCAACGCGGAGGTGCACCCACCTGCAGAGGAAGCGCGGAATCCTGTTCGGTCTCAGTGCCCCCGGAAGGAGGCCGGCCTCGGTGAGAACCTGAAAGCCGTTGCATATCCCGAGGACGGGCCTTCCTTCCTCTGCAAACTCCCTCACCTCTTCCATTATCTCCTGACGGGCGGCTATCGCTCCGGCCCTTAGGTAGTCCGCGTAGCTGAAGCCGCCGGGGAGAACCACGCCGTCGAAGTCCTTTAGGCTGGTTTTATGCCAGACGCGCTCGGCCTCGGCGCCGGCCTTCCTTATGGCCCTCTCGGTCTCGAAGTCGCAGTTCGTTCCTGGGAACACAACGACGGCGAACTTCACCATCTCAGCTCACCGGCTCGATCCTGTACTCCCACTCGTGAATCAGCGGGTTCGCGAGGAGCTTTCTGCACATCTCCTCCACTTCCCGTTCTGGCTCTTCGCTCTCCAGCTCGAACTCGAAGTGCTTGGGGACGTGCAGGTTTTCAACAGCGTACCCGAGGTTCCTGAGGGCGTTCCCTATGACCCTTCCCTCCGGGTCGTTGAGTCCTTCCCTGAGGCGAACGATGACGGTAACCCTCCACCTCATTCCGACCACCTCACGTGACCACCCTCTCAAGCTCGTCGAGCTCTATTGCACGTTTGATCTCGAGGGCAACCCTCCTCCCGGTACTCATTTCCTTCCTCCAGAGGGCGTTGCCGTAGGGGTGGCCCACCGCCATGTGGATGTTCGTTCCGCCGCCTGTCCTCGGGGCGACATCGTAAATGTAGAAGTTGAGATCTTTATCAACGGCAGTCTGAAGGGTGAACGGCCCTATCACGCCGGGCGAATAGTACTTCCTGGCCGCCTCGACATAGCGCTCTGCCATGTCGAAGACCTTCTCAAGCAGGCTCTCCCTCAGCGTTGAGGATGCATGCCCAGTAACGGTGTACTCCGGCTCGAACTGGTGCTCCGGCAGGGTTAACTGTTGACTTGCAGGAAGCCTTACGTGTCCATCTAAGCTCGTCTCAAAGCGCCAGTCTATTCCCAAAAGCTCAATCTCTCCGTCGATCGGCGAGTAGAAGAAGTCAAAGTTGAAGACCGGCCCAATGATGTAGCGCTCGATTCTGGCCTTCGCGAGGTCCTCCTCCGTAATGACGCCGAGCTTAATCAAGCGCTCCGCCTTCTCCCTGAACTCCCTGTAAGACGCGGCTGTGAAAAATCCCCTCTCAAGCCTCTTCTTTGCGTGGGGAAGTTTGACTATTACGAGGCCAACGTCGTTAATTTCCTCCGGCTTAACTGGCTCCGGGTAGGGAAGTTTGGCTTTTTCAAGGAGCCAGTAGTAGCTCTTCTCCTCGCTCCTCTCCTCACTCCGCAGTAGGTTCCTGCTCCCGAAGAGGGGAACGCAAAACTCGTTCTCAACCCTCTCAATACCCGTGTAGACCACGAAGGAGCGGTTCGGAACGAAGATAACGTTTCTCTTCCTCAGCTCTCCCTGGATGTCTATTATCTGGGCGAACTTCTCCAGAACCATGACCTCGTCGATGAAGCCCTTGGTCAGACCGTCTTTCGTCTTCCTGAGTTTGAAGTACTCGGCGTAAGTCCTGTGCCTCCCCCTCTGGGCGACAACGAGGACGGGCAGGCCTTCCTCCTTCGCACCGTCGGCTATGTCCAGGGCGGAGTGGCTCCCGATGACTCCAACTGTGATTTTCTCGGGGTCGTATCTTTCAAGAACACTCAAAACCTCGTCGCGGCTTATCATCCCCACCACCTCAGCATGAATTTGGCTCGAACTCCCTTCCAAACTCCCTCATCAGGCTAATCCTCTTCTCGACGCTCTCCCTCGTGCCCACGTCCCCCCGGTAGAACAGCTCCCCCTTAACGTGGCCGATGGCGCTCTGCGCTATCCTCTCCGCCTCTTCGAGGGTATCGGAGATTCCAACGATGGCTATCGCTCTTGAACCGAGGAGCGTGAAGTTCTCGTCTATGGAGGCGTAGTAGAGCCTTGCACCTGCCTCTGTTACAGCCTTCTCATCCACCTCGACCTTCACGCCCCTAACCGGGCTCAGGGGATATCCCCTCGGGGCGAGGTACTTGACGACCGTCGCCCTGCGCTTGAACTCCGCCCTTTTGAGGTTCCCGTCAGCTATCCCCTCCGCTATCTCGGTAAGCGGGGTCTTGAGGAGGGGAAGAACGTTCATTGCCTCGGGATCGCCGAAGCGGGCGTTGTACTCGATTATGACTGGGCCTTCCTTGGAGAGCATGAACTGGCCGTAGAGGATTCCCCTGTAGGGCGTTCCGTTCTTCCGCATGGCACCAACGGTCGCCTTCAGGGTTTCGAGGGCCTTTTCGTAGTCCTCCTCCGGAACGAAGGGCAACAACCCGCTTGCACACGAGTAGCTACCCATGCCGCCGGTGATGGGGCCCTCGTCGTCCTCGTAGGCGTGGGGGTAGTCCTGGACGAGGGGCATGGGGAGGACGCGCTTCCCGTCCGTGAAGACCTGGAACGTGAACTCAACACCGTCGGTTCTTTCCTCAATGAGAACCCTCCCGTCCTTTCTGATGAGCTCCTCGGCGTAGGCCTTGGCCTCCTCGTTGTCCCTCAGCTGGTAGCCGACCACCTTGACGCCCTTACCGCCGGTGAGCCCGAGGGGCTTCACGACGACAGGCCTTCCAAAGCCGTCTATCCACGAACGCATCTCTGAGACGTCGTCAAAGACGCGGAAGAGCTTCCTGCCGGGGATCTCATACTCCTCCATGAGGGAGCGGGCAAAGGCCTTGTTGGTCTCAAGCTGGGCGGCCTCTTTGGTCGGTCCGACCGCTGGAATGCCCTCGCGCTCAAGGAAATCAACTATGCCCTTCTCAAGCGGTGCCTCCGGCCCTATGAAGGCAAGCTCCACCCCCCATTTTCGGGCGAGTTCGAGGACTTTTTCGGTATCCGTTTCTCTGGCCAGGCCGTATCCCCTGGCGAGCCTCACCAGCCCCGGATTTTTGTGCCTTGAGACGACGTACAGCTCGGCGCCGCTCCTCACGAGCGCCTCGCCGATGGCGTTCTCCCTACCGCCACCACCAACGAGCAGAACCTTCATGAGCTTCACCATATATTTGTCAAAAACTTAAGTTTTTAAGCTTTGTTTTTACATTAAAATGGCAAAACTTATAAAGGTCAAAGCGAACTCCATCCGGTGAAGTCCATGAAGGTGCTCGTGGTGATGGGGAGCAGGAGCGATTCCCATATAGCCGAGAAGGTTACCGGAGTTCTCGACGAGTTCGGCGTTGACTATGACGTCGAGGTCGCCTCGGCCCACAGAAACCCGAAAAAGGTCGAGGAGCTGGCGAAGAAGGACTATGACGTTTTCATAGCGATAGCCGGGCTGAGCGCCGCTCTGCCAGGAGTCATAGCGGCCCACACGGTCAGGCCCGTCATCGGGGTTCCGGTCTCGGCCAAGCTCAACGGCCTCGACGCACTCCTGAGCATAGCACAGCTTCCCCCGGGTGTCCCGGTAGCCACCGTCGGCATAGACAACGGCAAAAACGCTGCGCTCCTGGCAGTGGAGATCCTCGCGGTAAAGGACAGGAAGCTGAGGGAGAAGCTCGAAGATTACAGGGAAAGGATGCGGGCGTAGGCCCGCATCAGGACAATCTCTTATTCAACCACACCATTATTTTAGAAACATCCCTGATTCAAGCACACATTTTGGAACATTTTAGCATTTTTAAGTCTTTCCTTTTTCCGTCGAACTGTAACAATGTGTTAATCAAATCAGGTGTTTTCTCCTCTCGTAGTCCTGAGAGTGCCACCCTGAACTCCGGGTTCTGAGCTCAATCATGTGGGCGGCAGTCTGGGCGCGCTTCTTCGCCTCGGTAACGTTCCTGCCCCAGGCAAGCACGACCCCGAGCCTCCTCCCGGGGTACGCCTCCGGCTTTCCAAAGAGCCTCACCGCTACGTTGGGGACGCTCAATGCCTTAACCAGTCCGCGGAAGCGCGGCGAGTAACCTGAAATGTTGGCCTTGATGACGTGGGTAGCGGCCGGCGTTAGGATTGGGAACAGGCGGTATCCATCAACCCACTCGCCGGGAATGGGAAGCCCCAAAACAGCCCTGAGGTGGAGCCCGAACTCGGAGAAGCCCGTCGGGTGTGAAGCCAGAGTAACCATGCCCGTGTCGTGGGGCCTCGGGGAGACCTCGTTGGCCCAGACTCTATCACCCTTCACGAACATCTCGACGCCAAAGAGTCCCAAACCGCCGAGGACGTCGGTGATGCGCTTTGCTATCCTGTAGACCTCGCGCTCGGCCTTTTCGCTTATCTCAGCCGGCTGCCAGCTGGAATGATAATCCCCCTCGATCTGGTAGTGGCCGACCGGCTTCGGGAAGGTCGTAACTATCTCGCCGTTCTCGTCGTAGTGCCTCACGGCAAGCTCCGTTATCTCGACGTCGAAGTCGATGTGCTCCTCGACTATGAGCTTCTCGGCACTACCGCGGGCCTTCTTCTTGGCCTCTTCCCAGGCCTTCGGGACGTCTTCTGGCCCCCCGACAAAGTAGGAGCCCTTTCCGGAGGAGCTCATTATGGCCTTGGTGTGGCAGGGGTAGCCTATCCTCTCGCAGGCATCGTATAGCTCGTCTAGAGTTTCCGCGTAGGCGTAGCGAGACGTTGGAACTTTGGCTTCCCTCGCGAGGATCTCCCTCGTCCTCTCGCGGTGCATGGCAATCCAGGTCGCTTTCGCGTTGGGGACGACGAAGTAGCCGTCCTTCTCAAGCTCGAAGAGCGCATCGAGGTTTATCGCCTCGATCTCGGGGATTATGGCGTCGGGCTTCTCCCTCTCGACGACCGAGAACAGGAAGTCGGCATCCCTCATATTCCCCACGTAGGAGCGGTGAGAAACCTGCATCGCCGGGGCGCTGGCGTAGCGGTCAACCGCTATCACCTCAACACCGAGGCGCTGGGCCTCAATGGCCATCTCCTTCCCCAGCTCGCCGCTCCCCAGGAGGAGGATTCTCTGGGCGGAGTCGGTCATGGCAGTTCCGAGTTCATCGCGGGGTCTTATCATGAGCACCACCTCATTGATTGACGTTAAAATGTTAAAAATTACAAATATTTAAGCCTTTTTAAGCATAAATATGGCAAAGCTTTTAAGCTCTCCATGAAACTCTCACCGGTGATGCTCATGCTGACCTACGCGCAAGCGGGAGTCGATGACGAGAAAACCGCGAGGGCCCTCGGGGAAATCATAGGCCTTGCAAAGAAGACCTTCGGGTTCAGAAGGGGGAAAGCGGGCGAACCCGTTGAAAACCTCGGCCACTACGCGGCGCTGATGGATTTCGGCGAATTCTATCTCGCTATGACGACGGATGGGGTCGGGACGAAGGTTTTGATAGCTGAAGCCGTCGGCAGGTTCGACACCATCGGTATAGACATGATAGCGATGAACGTGAACGATTTGCTCTGCGTTGGGGCCGAGCCGGTAGCTTTAGTTGACTACCTCGCCGTCAGGGAGCCCGACGAGGGGGTGTTCGATGGGATAGCCAGGGGTCTCTACGAAGGCGCGAGGCAGGCGGGGATAGCGATAGTCGGGGGAGAAACCGCGGTGATGCCCGACCTGATAAACGGCTTCGACCTGGCCGGAACCGCCATAGGCCTCGTTGAGAAGGGAAAGGTGATAACGGGTGAGAAAATCAGACCCGGTGATGCTGTGATAGGAATAGCCAGCTCCGGAATTCATTCCAATGGTCTTACGCTGGCCAGGAAGCTCCTCATCCCCAAATACGGACTGGAGTATGAGTACGAGGGGAGAAAGCTCTGGGAATGGCTTTTAGAGCCGACGAGGATTTATGTTAAGGCCGTTCTCGAACTTCTGGAGGGCGTCGAGGTTCACGGCCTGGCGCACATAACGGGCGGAGGCCTGACCAACCTCAAGCGCCTGACGGACTACGGCTTTTCCCTCCAGATGCCCCCTATCGAGGGAATATTCGAGCTGATCCACGAAAACGGCGTCCCCCTGGAGGAAATGTTCAGGGTCTTCAACATGGGCGTCGGCATGGTGGCCGTAGTGCCGCAGGAGGAGAAGGAGGAAGCCCTGGAAATCCTGGGCAGGCATTTTGAGGCTTTCGAGCTTGGAACCGTCACGGAGGAACGGGGGATAGTGGTGAAGAACTACGGGGTAAGGCTTTAAGCCCCACTCCCAAACTTTTCCCGGTGGTCGCATGGAGCTAACGGTAAAGAAGAAGGCATTCCTTGAGAACCTGCCGGAACTTGTTGAAAAGGCCGTAAGCGAATACGGAATCCGGCTGAGGAAAATAAGTATAGAGGAGGATGAGAAAGGTTGCTACACTGTCCTCATAACCTACGGGGCTAAGCCCCGGTGAGGCGCCTGTAGAGCTCCTCATAGGCGTTTATCAGGTCGCCCCTGTCGAAGCGGAAGACGTCCTTATCGAGGCTCTCCTTTGTTCTGGCGTCCCAGAAGCGGCAGGTGTCCGGGCTTATCTCGTCGCCGAGGACTATCTCGCCCCTCCCGTTCTTCCCGAACTCCAGCTTGAAGTCGACCAGGATTATCCCGCGCTCGGCAAAGTACTTCCTCAGAATCTCGTTCACCCTGAGGGCTATGCGCTCCATCTCCCGTATCTCGCCCTCACTTATCCCGAGAACCCTTGCATGGTGGTGGTTTATCATGGGATCGCCCAGGCTGTCGTCCTTGTAGTAGAGCTCGACTATCGGCTCCGGCAGCTCGGTCCCCTCCTCAAGGGGAAGGCGCCTCTTCAGGCTTCCGGCCACGACGTTTCTAACCACGACCTCGACGGGGTACATCTTCAAGCGCTCGACGATGAGCCTGCTGTCACCCGCGATGCCTATGAAGTGCGTCTTAACGCCCCTCTCCTCAAGGACTTTGAAGAGAACCGCGCTAATCTGGGCATTGAGCCAGCCCTTGCCCTTAAACTGGCCCTTCTTCCTGCCGTCGAAGGCTGTGGCATCGTCCTTGAACTCCATAACGGCCTTTCCATCGTCGAGCGGGATAACCTTCTTGGCCTTACCTTCATAAACCTGCATGGGTTTCACCATCTTTATGTAAAATTTCCCACTATTTAAGGCTTATTTTAACATTTACATGTCAATCAATGGGCAAAGCTTTTAAACACAAAAAGGCTAAAGTATGGCGTCAAAGTTCACACTTATTGACATGTCCAAGTCAAAAACTGGCGGGGTTCCTCATGAGGGAGAAGTGCGGCGTCTTTGCAGCGGTTGCCGGGAATGCTCCGAAAAAAGCCTACTACGCACTGATGGCACTGCAGCACAGGGGACAGGAGAGCGCTGGGATAAGCGTCTGGAGGCACAGGATAAAAACGGTGGCCGGCAGGGGGCTCGTTTCGGAGGTCTTCAGGAACGGGGAGATAGCGAGGCTGAAATCCAGGATGGCAATAGCCCACGTCCGGTACTCGACCTCGGGCTCCCTCACGGAAACCCAGCCGCTGGAGACGGCCTGCTGCGGGAAAACCATCGCGGTGGCCCACAACGGAACCCTCACGAATTTCCTCCCCCTCAGGAGACACTACGAACGGCTGGGAGTTAAGTTCAGGCACTCGGTGGACTCAGAGCTGCTGGGGATTTCTTTTCTCTGGCACCTCCGCGAGACCGGGGACGAGTTCGAGGCCATGCGGGAAGTTTTCGGTGAGGTGAGGGGGGCTTATTCCGTTGCCTTTCTCTTCGACGGGAAGATACTCGTGGCGAGGGACCCGGTCGGCTTCAGGCCGCTCAGCTACGGGGCTGGAGACGGCCACTACTTCGCCTCCGAGGACTCGGCTTTAAGGCTCTTCGTCGATGAGTCTAAGGGAGAAAAGATAAGGGACGTCAAGCCGGGGGAAGTCTTCCTGCTCGACGGGGAGGCCGTGGAAAGCAGGATTCCGACCACAGAGAGGCATCATCACTGCGTTTTTGAATACATCTACTTCGCCCGCCCGGACAGTACCATCGACGGTGTCAGCGTCTATTCCGCGAGGGTCAGGATGGGGCAGGAGCTTGCGCGGGAAAGTCCGGCCAGCGGAGACGTCGTCATAGCCGTGCCGGATTCGGGGAGGGCAGCGGCGCTCGGGTATTCTCATGTCAGCGGCATCCCCTACTCCGAGGGCCTCATAAAGAACCGCTACATAGGAAGGACCTTCATAACCCCCGGCCAGTTCTACCGCGAGCTGAAGGTCAAGCTCAAGCTCTCGCCCGTAAGGGAGGTAATAGAGGGGAAGAGCGTCGTTCTCGTTGATGATTCGATAGTCAGGGGCACGACTATGAGGAGAATCGTCGCGATGCTGAAAAAGGCCGGCGCGAGGGAGGTTCACGTCAGGATCTCATCCCCGCCGATAAGACACCCCTGCTACATGGGAGTGGACATTCCGACGAGACACGAACTCATAGCTGCATTCGGGAGCGTTGAGAAGGTGAGGGAGGCGATAGGTGCCGACAGCCTGGCCTACCTCAGCGTCGAGGGGCTGAAGAGGGCCGTTGGGAGAAAGGATCTCTGTCTGGCATGTCTCACCGGTGAGTATCCGGAGTGGGCTTTCAGGTTCTGAGCTTCCTCACCCTCGCCGCGGAGAACTTGAGCTCCGGCGTTCCGGCCTTGTTTAGGGCCGGACTCGTTATTTTGTTCGCCTTGAAGTGGAAGGGAACCGCAACGACGCCCGGGGGAATGCCGCCGAGCTTGGCCCTCATCCTGATCCTCCCGCGCCTCGTTTCGATTTCCACCCAGTCACCGTCGCTGATCCCAAGCCTCTCGGCGTCGTTCCTGTTTATCAGAACCCTCGGCTCTCCCATCAGCCTTACCAGGGAGGGGCTCCTCAGCGTCATCTCGCCGGTGTTGTAGTGGCTTATCAGCCTGATGGTTGTGAGCACGAAGGGATACTCGTAGTCCGGCCGCTCCCAGGGCTGCACCTGCTCCACCGCGATGAACCTTGCCTTTCCATCGGGGGTTGCGAACTCCCAGGTGTGGAGCCTCTTCTTCGGAAGGAATATGCCGTCACCAGCCTTCAGCTCGTCAACGCTCCTCTCCTCCAGCGAGGGGAAGAGGCGGAAGTACTCGGCGGTTATCTCCTCAACGTTCGAATAGTTGAACCCGGGCAGACCGAGGGCCCTTCCGAGGGTTACCAGTATCTCCCAGTCGGGCTTGGAATCACCCATTGGCTCGCATACCCTGTGGCTCCACTGGATCCTTCTCTCACTGTTCATGTACGAGCCTTCCTTCTCGCAGAAGGCCGCTGCCGGAAGGATGTAGTGGGCGTACCGAGCCGTCCGGCTCATGAAAACGTCCTGAACGACGAGGAGGTCGAGCTTTCTGAGGGCATTCCTTACCCGGAGAAAGTCCGCCTCGCTGACAGCCGGGTTTTCCCCGACTATGTAGAGCGCTCTAACATCGTTGCTCTCTATCGCCTCCCAGAGCTCCGTAAGGTAGAGTCCGCGCTCCGTTGGCAGATCTTCCACACCCCATATCTTGGCCACACGCTTCCTGAACCTCTCATCGGTCAGGGGGACGTAGCCCGGCAGGAACTCACTGAGGGCACCCATGTATGCCGCTCCCTGAACGTTGTTCTGACCGCGCATCGGATAGAGGCCGCCCCTTTCGCCGATGTAGCCGAGGAGCAGGGCAAGGTCTATGATGGCCATAACGTTCTCAACGCCCGAAACGTGCTGGGTCAGGCCCATGCCCCACATTATCGCGCCGCTTCCCGCGAGGGCGAATGTTCTCGCAACTTCTCTGATCGTTTCAGCCGGAATTCCGGTTACCTTCTCCGCGTATTCCGGCGTGTACTTCCTCACCGCCATCCTTACCTCTGAGAAGCCAACGGTTCTGGTCTTTATGAAGTCCCAATCGTAGAGCTCCTCCCGGATTATGACGTTCATCATGGCGTTCGCGAGGGCTATGTCAGTCCCCGGGCGGATGACAAGCCCGTAATCCGCGAAGGCCATCGTTCTGGTTTCCCTGACGTCAACAGCGATTATCTTCGCCCCTTTCTTCTTTGCCCTCAGGATGTAGTCCATGACAACAGGGTGGGTCTCGGCCGGGTTGTAGCCCCAGGTGAGTATGACTTCGAATCCCTCCAAGTCTTCATAGGGGTTGCTCTGTGCCCCGGCTCCAACGGTCATCTTAAGGGCGTGGACGCTCGCCTCGTGGCAGAGACGGGCGCAGTTGTCTATGTTGTTCGTGCCGAAGAGCCTCGCTATCTTCTGGAGGAGGTAGTTCTCCTCGTTGCTGACCTTGGAGGAGGCTATAAACGCCACGGCATCGGGGCCGTAAAGCTCGCGGATTTCGAGAAGCTTGCCAGCTATCTCGTCAATTGCCCTGCCCCAGCTTATCGGCCTTATCCTGGAGCCCTCGCGCTTAAGGGGGCGCTTGAGCCTGTCCCTGGAGAGAACGAACTCCGTCGCGTGGAGACCCTTGGGGCAGAGCTTGCCCCGGTTCGGCTCGCCGCGGTGGGGTTTGACCTTCATCGTCCCGGGATCAACGAGAAGCCTGCAGCCAAAGCCACAGTAGGGACACACGACCGTCCTGGGCTCGCTCACGCTACCACCTGTAAACATTTGAACGGCAAAAATAAAAAGCTTTCTGGCAGAAATTGATGAAAAAATGTTCAGATTATACCGCCTTCTCCAGGAAGTATTCGTGTACCCTCGTGTCCTCGGTCAGCTCCGGGTGGAACTCAAGGCCGATTAAGTTGTCCTGCTCAACTCCGACAACCCTGTCCCCGAGCCAGGCTATTGGTTTCACCTTCTCGCTCAAAAGCTCCACCATCCTCGGGGCGCGGATGAAGACGCCGGGGAATGGCTCATCGCTGAAGGCGAGCTTTATCGACGCCTCGAAGCTGTCAACCTGCCTGCCGTAGGCGTTTCTATTTACCCTGACGTCGAGGAGCCCAAGGAACCTCTGCCCCGGAGTGGCGCCCACTACCTCCTTCGAGAGCATTATCAGGCCAGCGCAGGTGCCCATTATCGGCAGACCGTCCTCACCGAGCCTTTTGAGTGACTCAAACAGGCCGTTCTTCCGCATGAGCCTCGATATCGTCGTGCTCTCGCCGCCGGGGATTATCACGGCGGAGATTCCTTCAAGCTGCCCAGGTCTTCTGAGCCAGACCACCTCGCCGGTGACGCCGAGGTTTTCCAGGGCTTTCTTTGAAGCTTCAATGTGCTCGCTCACGTCACCCTGAAGGCCTATGACGCCTACCCTGACCATGCCATCACCCCGACGAAAACGACAGGGAAGGGAGATCAGAGGCCCCTCTCCTCAAGGCGAACCTCCAGCTCTTCAATGTCCCTGCCGCGCATCGGCTCGCCGATTTCCCTGCTTATCTCTGCCAGAACATCCGGCTCGTCCCAGTGGTTCACCGCTTCAACTATCGCCCTGGCCATCTTCTCGGGATCGGAGCTCTTGAATATTCCAGAACCGACGAAGACGCCGTCCATGCCCATCTGCATCATCAGGGCGGCGTCTGCAGGCGTTGCAATGCCGCCTGCCGCAAAGTTGACAACGGGAAGCCTTCCGAGCTTCTTTATCTCAAGGAGTATCTTGTAAAGCCCTTCGACTATCTCGCCGTAGGTGTAGTGGCCGTAGACCGGCTCGTTCTCAAGAATCTGCTTGGGGATTCCGCTGATGTCCCCTATGCTGACGGTCAGCCTCAGATAGGGCTCGGCGAACCTCTCGGCTATTACATAGACCTGCTCGTCCGTCATCCTCTGGAGGAGCCGTATGTTGTCGGCGACGAGGCGGACGTGCCTGACGGCCTCAACTATGTTGCCTGTCCCGGCCTCGCCCTTGGTCCTGATCATGGCCGAGCCCTCCCAGATCCTCCTCACGGCCTCGCCGAGGTTTCTGGCTCCGCAGACGAAGGGGACGCTGAACTCCCTCTTGTCTATGTGGAAGTACGGGTCGGCGGGTGTCAGGACCTCGCTCTCGTCTATCATGTCGACGCCCAAAGCCTCAAGAATTCTGGCCTCGGCCACGTGGCCGATCCTGACCTTCGCCATGACCGGAATGGTCACCGCGTCCATTATCTCCTGGATCTTCTCAACGGGCGCCATTCTGGCAACGCCGCCGGCCTTTCTTATGTCCGCGGGAACCATGTGGAGCGCCATGACCGAAACTGCACCAGCTTCCTCGGCTATTCTGGCCTGCTCCGCGTTTGTGACGTCCATTATTACTCCGCCCTTAACCATCCTGGCAAAACCACGCTTCAGCCTCTCGGTGCCCTTATCCTGAATAACCTCGAGCTTCCCCATGACCACCACCATTTCAAGTTTTGACTTGCAATTAATCTCAAGGAAAAACTTGAATATAAGTCTTACCCAAGGTGAATTCGCGAGGTTGATCCTCATTCTGTTGGATTTTTCTTACCATTGCTATTACTCTGTAAAACTTTGCATAGTAATATTTTTAAAGTCCTGGATTTATTATCCATTGCATACCGGTGGAGGTGCTTTGGGATGTGGAAGAAGATAATCGCCCTGCTCTTTGGGTTTTTGATTGTGGGACTGACAGTCAGCAGTGCGAGCGCGACGGCGAGCTTTGTCAACGGAACAGTGAACAGCACCGTAACGGTTCCACCAGAATTCAGCCCAGAGAAGAGGCCGGGGGATGAGGTTCAGCCACAATTTGCATGGATCCCAATAATCGTAACAGTTGGCTATCTGATATACTCTTTTACGGTTCACGATGACGTCGTGAAATGGCTGAAAGAACACTTTGGGGAAAAAGTTGCAAAGACTTATGATTTAGCAGTATTTGCAGTGGGATTTGTTATTCCAGATGGAGCCGGAGAACTTCGCTGGGGAGCAGAGGTCATAAAAGACGGGGGTAGATTTTCAAAGATCATAATCAAGGCCAAGAATGCCGCCGGAAGAGTCCTAAAAACCGTATCTTTCTCAAAGGGAGCAATAGATGACTTGGCGAGAGTCGGCCTACTGAAGGAAACTGCAGAAAACAAACAGATATGGATAAACCTTGTAAAGTACTCCGAGAAGTTTGGGCTCTCGACAGACAAAACCGCCAGAATAATAGCAAGGATCTCTGAAAAGGGCATCAAAAAGGGCTACATACGAGCCATGTTACGGAGAGGCACTAATCCACGGGCACTCGAAAAGCTGGCGAACGAATACCTTCCTCGTTGGAGGGGATCCATCTCAGGAGTCCACCAGATTGTAGACGTGTTCGAGGCCAAGGGCATAACCACATACGTCAATGGTTACCCTGTAAGAAACTTTGTTGTTCTAAAGCAAGGCTACCATTCCGGACCCCACAAGGGATTTGGAATTGCCCATATACTCAGTGAACACTCCAGAGACTTTGACTATATTTTTTACACTCAGGATGGAGATGACGTTATAAATCTAATCCGCAAGACAGTTGAGGCTCCAAGCAAAGTCGAATATCTACCCAATGAGATCAAAGTAACCAAGAAATTTGGCACATACTACAAAAAGGGCAAAAGATACATAAAAGAGATCGTAGTTATCCTCGACAGAAACGGAAGTGTAACCACTGCATATCCCAGACTGGTGCCAGCATCGTGATTCGAGGGGATATATCATGGATGAGATAACCAGCAGGCTTTTGCTCATTTCGTTTATCCCTTTTAAAGACACCTTCGGGATTGTCCACTCGGGAGAAGCGAAATTCTATGTAGAGTCCCTGGGAGTCACAATAAGTGTCTTCTTCCCATATGATGAAGATGCTAGGAAACTTATGGGGGAGAAGAACTCCCACGTTGAAGTTATTATTGATCCTCCGTACTTCGAAGTCGGCAACCTAGCCAGAGATGAAAATCCCTCAATCATGCCGGAACCTCCCGCAGAGGGGATAAAATCCCAGCGCTATCGCATAATTGGGCGCCTTAGAAAGGGCGAAAAGGGCTGTGGAGTTTTTGAATGCGGAGCTCTAAGGTTCAAGCTTTGCCCCGGCCAAGAGTGGATTTTCAACTCAAAAGAGAAGGAGTTTTGGATGGAACTCAGGAACGTCCGGTTTTATGGTTACCTCCCAAGAAAGCGTTAAAGGGTGGTACCATGCAGGTAATAGTCAGTAAACTTCGTTTAATATCTCTAATTCCCTTTGAAGACTGCACGGGACACATACACTCAGGCAAGGCCAAATTCCTCGTGGAACCTGTGGGAAAGGTGATAGAAGTCTTTCTCCCAGAGCCAAGAGACGTTCTAAGCCTCGTGGGAAGGGAAAACTCGTACGTTGATGTGGTAATCGATCCGCTTTACTCTGAGGTTGTCGGACCGGCAAATACTGAGGAACCTATGATCCAGGAGGAACCAAAGGTTCGGAAGTTTGAGTCTTCAACATATCGCTTAACCGGGTATCTCCAGAAAATCAGAAACGACTGTGGGGTCTTTGAGTGTGGGAACCTACGGTTCGAGGAGTGCTTTAGTGAGAAAGAAAACTGGATAGAGCTGAAGAACGTAAGATTCTACGGATATCTTCCTGAGACATATCAGCGAATGCTTAGAAAAGAATCGAGATCCTAAAATAGTAGAAACGAAAACCTGGCCTACCTCTCAAACCCTTCCAATCATCTCAAGGCTCACGTCGAAGTTCTTCACCGAGTGTGTTAGATAGCCGAGGCTTATGACGTCGATGTCGAGCTTCGCGTATTCGGTTATGTTCTCGGGCGTTATGCCGCCCGAGACCTCTATCTTGACCCTATCGCGCAGTCCCTCACGCCTGAGGGCCTCGAGGGTCTCTTCAATCTCCCCAGGGCTCATGTTGTCGAGCATTATTACATCGGCCCCAGCCCTTGCCGCTTTGATGGCATCCTCAAGGGTTTCAACCTCCACCTCGACGACCTTGTAGACGCTGAAGGCTTTGGCGCGCCTTATAGCTTCTTCCAGCGAAACCAGAGCGAGGTGGTTGTCCTTTATGAGTATCGCGTCGCTGAGGGAGAAGCGGTGGGGCTCCCCGCCGCCTATGAGTATCGCCCTCTTGTCTATCGGCTTGAGGAGTGTTTTTCTCGTTCCGGCAATGCGAACCTTCGGGTTTACCGCCCTCACCTTCTCGACCAGCTTCCTGACTTCGGTCGCTATGCCGCCCATCCTGCCCATGATGTTCAAAGCCGTCCTCTCCACCAGGAGGATCGCCCTCGCGTTGCCTTCGAGTTCAAGGATAACGTCTCCTTTCTTCACGGCTTCCCCGTCGCTTTTTTTAACCGAAACCTCAACCCCGAAGTGCTCGAAGAGCGCCTTTGCCTCCTCAACGCCGGCTATTATCCCTTCCCCCTTTGCAATGATAACTGCCCTGGCCTTCGTTCCTTCAGGTATGACCGCTTCGCTCGTGACGTCTCCAAAGGGAGCGTCCTCGCAGAGAAACTGGAGAAGGTATGTAAGGGAAATCATGTCATTTCACCCCCGGAAGAGATTTCAGTACGGGCTTTATTTCGTTTTCCATGAGAAGCCAAACAAACCCCTTCATTTCCTTAATCTCCACACCAAGAGAATCGCGATAACCACGATTCCCAGTGCAGCAAGGTATCCCCCATCTAAGGAATACTCTTCTGGAAATCCAACGATGCGGACGCTCTTTCCATCGAAATATATCAAACCCTTTTCATCAGATAACAAACAGCCATTATCACAGTCCGCCATTTTTGGTTTAAACGGCAACTTGAAGACGTTACCTTTGTAGTACAGAAGGCTTCCGTTTATGATAACCTCACTGTTGTTCAGGAACAGTGAATTCTTAACAGGGATTCTTCCTTCAAAGATTAACAGTGGCCAGTTCCGCTTGCATCGTGGCGTCAGGTTGGTGGTATTATCGACTTCGATAACACCTTTAGGGGAGACTAATAAGTAGCTGAGAGTCCTTTTCTCCAGATACCATCCGGTTGAGGAGTTCCAAGAACGCCAGTACCTGTACTTTCGGACAACCCATTTTTCATCGTAGCTTCCGAGAAGTGAAAGGGAGACGTTCTCACCGTCTGGTATTGAATCGAGGGGAATCAGGATGTAATCGCCGGTCATATTGATGATTCCCAAGTAAAACCGCCAGACCGATTCGTTGTAAAAGGCCACACTAACCCCTTTATCGACTAAAGTTGCGAAATGAGTTCCGTTGAAACAAGCACCTTGCCACTCCGCTGAGAAATTTCCAAAGGTTACATTCTTTATTCGAATTCCTGAAGAGGCAAGGATAACAAGGCGAAGACTTGTTATATCGGTGTCAAAATTGGTATAACCCACGAGATAACCGTTAGCAACACTCTGGAGGTTTCCAACGTAGCATTTCAAATTAACACAGAGGGTGGAGCGACCCCTGTCATCATCCAGTATGTGGTAAACCGTGTTGTTCAGTACTGCGTACCAGTCATAGCCCGTCATCTGACAGGCGTCCCAAGGCTGAAATAACATATAAAACTCTCCATTCCAGTACATTGCAAGTGTATCTCCGCAGTCGGATACTCCATTAAAGCCTCCCAGAAAGTGCAACGTATCGTCGTAGGTGTAAAACTGCAGGTCTGGAGCCGAATAAATGCCGGATACGTTCCTGTAAAGGAGTACCCTTTCCCCGTTTGAATGGACGAAGGTTAAGTTTGGGAAAGTAGCATTCAGGAGTTCAAAACCCTTCCCCGGTCTGAAGAACCAGAGTTGGGTGGTGTTGTCCACCGACCCTCGAGTCAAAACTAGGAATCCATCATGATAATGAACAACCCCCGTAATCACTGGAGAGGCTGAAACAGGGGGGACAATGAAGAATGATAAAAGGAAAAGCGACTCTAGGAATCTGCGCATCAGCCTACCACCCTGAGTAGTGCTCTCTCATGTAATCAAATGTGATTTCACTTTTGTCAAAGTAGTATGCCCTGTCTGACCACAAATAACCCAGCGCATCTATCTGGGCGCGTACGTAATCACAAGCATAATTTTCAGCGTCGTCATTAACCCTAACAGTTCCATCGGCCTCCATCTCGATGGAGACGTTTGAAGGCATGTATTCATGTATCGTCTTCAGGATGTCAACGAAAAGAGGGTATGTGTATGGAATTCCTCCATTGATGGTCGTATTCTTTATGTTCATAAAGTAGTAGCCAGGTTGAATGAAAACATTGTTGAAATAGTTCGCTATGTTGGGAACGTCCGTTTCATAAGTTACTGCCTCTAAAATATCTTGCTCCGAGGAGAAGCCTCTGCTCACAAAGAGACTCCTCAAGCTCGGTATCCAGATAAACTGGTAATCCACTCCATATTCTCTCTTGTTTTCCATTATCCTGCCCCAAATGGTTTCTATCGTGTACCTGCTCAGCTTTCCAGCCTGAATGTACCTTATGTTCTCAAGCGACCAGTAGAAGCCCCTCATCCGTGAGCTTCCCCTGCTGGCGGCACCATCGATCCAGCCAAGCCAGTAGTCCAGGGGACGTGCCTTTTTACCACCTTCGGGAGGGACGTAGAAATAAGGTATCTCAACGATGTAGTTTCTGTTATGCAACCACTGGTTCTCTATTATGTCTATTAACTCCCCAGCATCGTTGTAGCCATCATAGTAACCTGGTCCGGAGTACTTGGCAGTTTTTCCTTCAGTACCGTTGTAGCCCCCATCAGTGACAACTATGTAGTTAAACTTCTGCTCATTCCAGTCGCTTATCCTCACGTACTCTGACCCATCCCACCTGTAATACCACAATCCCCAAGTCGCCATTCAAATCACCTGCTGAATTATCATTAAAAACTTCTATCAGTTGCATATAAATTTTTCTGTCAAAGGGTCTCAGGATAGGCACGTTCTACAGATTCTCCGCTTAGGAACAAACATACAGCGAGCCTCAAAAAAGTTATCACAGGAATCGCGTCCAAAGGCTTTAAAAACAAATAACCAATCAAAAGCTCAGCTCATCTCCAGCATTCTCTCTATCGCCCTTCTTGCTTTCTCCGCTATCTCCCTGGGCACCTCGACCTCGTACTTCATGTCTCTGAGGGACTCGTAGATGTGGTTCAGCGTTATGGCCTTCATCCCTATGCAGACGGCGTCCTCCTTGGCCGGGTGGAACTTGATGTCCGGATAGAGCTTCTGGAGCCGGTAGACCATCTCGTGCTCGGTGAAGACGACCCACTCGTTCCACTCCTTCGCACGCCTTATCATCCCGCCCGTGGAGACTATTATGTCCGCTTTCTCCTGCACCTCCGGCTCGCACTCAGGGTGAACCATCAGCCTGGCGTTGGGGTAGAGCCTCCTGGCGCGCTCGACGTCCTCAAGGGTGAACTGTCTGTGGACGTAGCAGTGTCCGTACTCGGGGACGGGGATGACCTTCTTGCCGGTCTGCTTGGCGACGTAATGGGCCAGGTTCTTGTCCGGGCCGAAGATTATGACGTCCGAGTCGAGCTTCTCGACTATCTTGACCGCGTTGGCTGAAGTCACCGTTACATCGGCGTAGGCCTTGGTCTCGGCGGTGGTGTTTACGTAGAGAACCACCGGGGCATCAGGGTACTGCTCCCTGGCCTTGAGGATGTGCTCGACCTTCAGCATGTTAGCCATGGCGCAGGTGGCTCTTTTACTCGGAAGCAGGACGGTCTTCCCGGGATTTAGAATCTTCGCCGTTTCCGCCATGAAGTCGACGCCCGCGAAGACTATAACGTCGGCATCAACGTTGACTGCCTTCCTCGCCAGCTCAAGGCTGTCACCGAGGAAGTCCGCTATGTCCTGAATCTCGGGAAGCTGGTAGTTGTGGGCCATTATTATAGCGTTGCGCTCCTCCTTCAGGCGTTCAATTTCCCTCACGAGCTCCTCCATTTTCATGGTCTCACCCCGCTGGGGGAAAGTAGAAGAAAGAGATTAAAATGATTTTGGACACCGTTGGTTAGAGCCTGCACCTTCCGTCGAAAAAGCTTGGCCTCTCAAATTCCTTTCTCATAACCGGGAAGTCCTCGCGGTAGTGGGCGCCCCTGCTCTCTCCTCTAACTAGGGCACACTCCAAGACTCCCCTCGCGAGCAGTTTTAACCTCGGGTCTGCCTCGATTCCCTCAAGCCCCCTGAGTCCCCCCCTGAGGGTCTTCGCGCTCCTAACGATTCCGGCGTGATTCCACAGGAGTTCCCTCAGCGAGTCAACGTCCCCGGCATCGTAGCCGTGATATGCCAGCTCCTTTACCTCTCCCCGTCTCGGTCCCTCCCTCGCTATGGTTCTTGCGACCTCAAGGCCGGAAACGAGGCACTCAAGGAGGGAGTTGCTGGCGAGTCTGTTTGCCCCGTGGAAGCCGTTGCTCATTGCTTCGCCCACAGCGTAAAGGTTTTTGATTGCCGTCCTGTACCAGAGGTCAACCGCTACCCCGCCGATGGTGTAGTGGGCTATTGGCGAGACGGGAATAAGGTCCCGGGAGGGGTCGATGCCGTCCTTCCTCAGGAAAGCGTATATCTGAGGGAAGCGCCTCTTGAAGTCCTCTATACCCGTTGCATCAAGGAAAACACTCTTGCCCGCCTTCATCTGGCGATAGATAGCTCTCGCCACGATATCCCTCGTGGAGAGCTCGTTGACAAAGCGTTCGCCGTCTTCAGTTACCAGCTTTGCGCCGGCACCCCGAACGGCTTCGCTGACGAGGAAAACACCGTTTTTCCCGATGTAGCCTGTCGGGTGGAACTGGACGAACTCCAGGTCTCTGGCGGGGGCCCCTTTCATCACCGCGTCCCCGATGAGGAGGCCGGTGGTCAGCGGCGAACCGGCGGTGTACTTGAAGAGCGAGGCAAAGCCGCCCGTGGCTATGATAGTGGCGTCAAACTCCAGAAGCTCCCCGTCGAGAAAGACACCGTACGCCCTGCCGTCCCTAACTGCCAGCTCCTCTGCAAAGCCCTCGACGAAGTGAACGCCTGCTTCCTTGGCGGCCATGTGGAGAACCTTCATCATGTGCTTTCCGGTCTCGTTCCTTATCGTGAAGACCCTGTGGAAGGAGTGGCCGCCCTCGGTCTCGTTGGTCTCAAACTCCAGGCCTATTGAAAGGAGGAACTCGTAGGCCTCGCTCGCCTTCGAGATTACGCTCCACACAACCTCCGCGTCGTTGAGATACTTGCCGGCCCTGATGGTGTCGAGAACGTGAGCCCCGGGAGAATCGCCGTCGAGAATGGGAAAGGCTACCCCCGCCTGGGCGAGGTAGGAGTTGGTATCTTTTATTCCTCCACCGATGACCGTCACGTCGAAGCCGCGCCTCGCGAGGGCTATTGCGGCGGTTAGTCCCGCGGCACCGCTTCCGATGATTCCAACGCTGGTCATAGCTCTCCCCAGGCTGGGACTGGGAGAAACGCCTTATAAGGTTTTCAAAAAGAGGGGAGGGAATCACTTCCCGACCGGATAGTTCGGAGCCTCGTTGGTGATGAAGATGTCGTGCGGGTGACTTTCCCTGACGCCTGCCTGGGTTATGATCACGAACTCGCCCTTCTCCTTGAGTTCGGCTATGCTTGAGGCCCCAACGTAGCCCATCCCCGAGCGAAGCCCGCCGACGAGCTGGTAGAGGACGTCGCCCACGCTTCCCTTGTATGGAACGACACCCTCGACCCCCTCCGGGACGAACTTCTTGGTCTTCATGTGGCCCTTCTGGTAGTAGCGCTCCGCTCCTCCCTTCATCATGGCACCGAGGGAGCCCATACCGCGGTACTGCTTGTACCTCCTGCCGTTTATGACGACCTCCTTGCCCGGTGCCTCCTTGGTTCCGGCCAGGAGGGAGCCGAGCATGACAGCATCGGCTCCAGCCGCGAGCGCCTTGACTATGTCACCGGAGTAGCGTATGCCTCCGTCGGCTATGACGTGGATGCCGTATTCCCCGGCCCTGTCCGCCACGAGGGCTATTGCAGTAACCTGAGGAACGCCAACGCCCGCAACAACGCGGGTCGTGCATATGCTCCCGGGCCCTATTCCGACCTTTACCGCGTCGGCAAAGGTGAGGTCGTCGACCGCCTTGGGGTTCGCTATGTTCCCGACTATGAGATCGGCATCTACAGCCTTCCTTATCTCCTTCATGGCCCTTATGGCCTTGAGGTTGTGGGCGTGGGCGGTGTCAACCACTATCACATCGGCCCCAGCTTTGTCGAGTGCCTTTGCCCTCTCGATGTCGAAGGGGCCGACCGCGGCCGCCACCAGCAGGTCGCCGTTTTTATCCCTTACGGCGTTGCGGTACTTCTTCCTCATCATGAGGTCGCTCATCGTGATTATTCCCACGAGGCGGCCGTTCTCATCGACCACCGGGAGGCGGGCTATCCTGTTGGCCACCATTATGTCAAGCGCCTCCTCGACGGAAACGTCTTCCCCGACGGTTATCACATCTCCAGTCATGACGTCCCTCACGAGGCTGCCCTCTTTGGCCGCGATGTCCTTCTTGGTAACGATGCCGACTATCCTGCCGTCCTCACTAACAACAGGGAGGCCGTCGATGTCGTTCCTCTCCATGAGGAAGAGCGCGTAGTCAAGGGTCTCGTCGGGGGCAATGGTTATGACGTCCTCGACTATGAAGCGCTCGGCGCGCTTGACCTTCCTGACCATCTCAGCCTGCTCCTCGATGCTCATGTTCCTGTGAATGACGCCCAGCCCTCCTTCCCTGGCCATCGCGACGGCCATCTCCCATTCGGTGACGGTGTCCATAGCCGCGCTCAGAATCGGAATCTTGAGCCTCACGTTCGGCGTTATTCTGGTTGAGACGTCCACATCCTTCGGCTCGACCTCGGTCGCCTGCGGTATCAGAAGAACGTCGTCGAAGGTGTACCCCTTAATTGCATTAACAAGTTTGTGTTCAAACTTTCCCATTTTCCGCGGACCTCCACGTCCTTTTTAACTTGAACTTGTCAAGGGTTTTTAAGTGTTTCCGGTAAAGAACCCCGAACTTTTTTTGAAGCGGACGCAAAAACTTCGAACTTCCAGATGGATTCATTCAAATTTTACAAATGTAAAACTTTCAAATGAGAAGGCGTGTCCCCCTGCGGTGATGCCCATGAACCCCGCAAAGGCACTCGCACACGTGGCCCCAATAGCCATAGTGCTGGCACTCCTCATGATCGCCTGACGATAATTCATCATCTGGTTTCATTGTTTGACACTCATTCAAAATTTTGTCCCCTTCTTTCCTTATCCTGATAAAATGACAGAGAAACTCAGAAAAAATTAAAATAGCCCAACGCACCTCTTAACCGTGGTGATACCCATGGAGGCCGCTATAAGGTTAGATGCAAGGGGGGAGGGCCAAACCCTCCGCTGAGAGCGCTGTAAGCTTTGGTTTTGAAGAGCTGCTGTACGAAATCCTGAAGGAAGGTCTCTTCTGGGCGGCCCTCGGAAGGCCGTCGGAGGTCATGCCGTTTCTGAGGGGCAAGCTCTTGAGCAACGGCATCGGCGCGGAAAGCGAGCGCAGGGAATACCTTGAGTACCTGCTTGACGACCTGGAAAGGTTCTACAAGAGGGTCTCATGGAGAGACGAGATTGACGAGCGGCACTGGAGGGCGTTAAAGTCCTTCCACAGGGACATAGTCTCGGTGGTTTCTTCTGAGAGGGCTTAACTTTTTAACCCCCCTTCCCTATTCCCTTAGGGATGATGAGGGAAGTTTCGTCCGAGCGGTGAGGAAACTCGCATGGGCTGACCACCCTCTACTTCAGGTCTTTTTCAGTGAAGACCTTCACACAGGTCTCCTCGCAGAGTTTTATGCATAAAATTATAATGCATTATACTTTTATGCACCCGCAACCCTCAACCTTTTAAGCGGCTCTTCTCTTCGCTCATCGGGAGGAAAAATGGAGGAAAAACTGGAGAGGTTCATCTCCCACCTCGGGGTACTCGTGGAGCTTGAGAGAAAGGCAGAGATAGAGGCTATGAGGTCGGAGATGAAAAGGCTGAGCGGACGCGAGAGGGAGAAGGTCGGGAGGGCCATCCTCGGCCTGAACGGAAAAATCGCCGGCGAGGAGCTCGGCTACTTCCTGGTGAAATACGGCCGCGATAGGGAGATAAAGACCGAGATAAGCGTCGGCGATCTTGTGGTGGTCAGCAGGAGAGACCCGCTGAAGAGCGACCTTGTTGGAACGGTGGTGGAGAAAGGGAAGCGGTTCCTGACGGTCGCCCTTGAAACCGTCCCCGAGTGGGCGTTGAAGGGAGTCCGCATCGACCTCTACGCCAACGACATAACCTTCAAGCGCTGGCTGGAGAACCTGAACAACCTTCGGGAAAGTGGGAGGAAAGCGCTGGAGCTCTACCTCGGTCTCCACGAGCCGGAGGAGGGGCAACCCATTGATTTCACGCCCTTTGATGCCGGCCTCAACGCGAGCCAGAGGGAAGCGATAGCGAAGGCCCTGGGCAGTCCAGGCTTCTTCCTGATTCACGGCCCCTTCGGGACCGGCAAGACGAGAACTTTAGCCGAGCTGATAAGGCAGGAAGTTGAACGCGGAAACAAAGTTCTGGCAACGGCCGAGAGCAACGTTGCCGTTGACAACCTCGTGGAGCGTTTGGTGAATTCCGGTCTAAGGGTTGTCCGCGTCGGCCACCCGAGCAGGGTCTCAAAAGCACTGCACGAGACGACCTTAGCTCACCTCATAACCCGGCACGAGCTCTACGGCGAGCTGAGGCAGCTCAGGGTTATCGGCGAGAACCTGAAGGAGAAGCGCGACACGTTCACGAGACCAGCGCCGAAGTACCGGAGGGGTCTGAGCGACCGTGAGATTTTGCGGCTGGCCTCGAAGGGAATCGGTGTTAGGGGCGTTCCGGCAAGGCTGATCCGGGAGATGGCTGAGTGGATTAAAATAAACCAGCAGGTTCAGAAAACCTTCGACGACGCAAGGAAGCTTGAGGAGAGGATAGCAAGGGAGATAATCCGCGAGGCAGATGTCGTTCTGACGACGAACTCCTCAGCGGGGCTCGGGGTGGTTGACTACGGCGACTTTGACGTGGCCATAATCGACGAGGCGACGCAGGCAACGATACCAAGCGTCCTTATTCCGATAAACAGGGCGAGGCGCTTTATCCTGGCCGGCGACCACAGGCAGCTGCCCCCAACGATACTCAGTGAGAAGGCGAAGGAGTTGAGTAAGACACTCTTCGAGGGCCTTATTGAGCGCTATCCAGAAAAGAGCGCCATGCTCACCGTTCAGTACAGGATGAACGAGCGCCTTATGGAGTTCCCGAGCGGGGAGTTCTACGGGGGGAGGGTTAAAGCCGACAGAAGCGTGAAAAACATAACCCTGGCCGACCTCGGGGTTAAAAGCCCCGTGCGCGACGGTTCATGGGCCGAAGTCCTCAGGCCGGAGAACGTGCTCGTCTTCATAGACACCTCGGGGAGAGAAGACCGCTTCGAGAGGCAGCGTTACGGGAGCGAGAGCAGGGAGAACCCGCTGGAGGCGAAGCTCGTTGCCGAAGCGGTTGGAAAACTGCTGGATATGGGGGTAAAGTCCGGGTGGATCGGCGTCATTACGCCCTACGACGACCAGAGGGATTTGATAAGCTCGCTCCTGCCGGAGGAAGTCGAGGTGAAGACTGTCGACGGCTATCAGGGAAGGGAGAAGGAGGTTGTAATACTCTCCCTTGTGCGCTCAAATGAGAAAGGGGAGCTTGGATTTCTGACGGATTTGAGGCGCTTAAACGTTTCGCTGACTAGGGCTAAGAGGAAGCTCATAGCGGTGGGGGATTCATCGACGCTCTCAAACCACCCGACGTACTGGCGGTTCATAGAATTTGTGAGGGAAAGGGGAACTTTCATCGAGCTTCCGCCAGGGAATGAGAAACGTTAAAACATATGGCTGCAAACAATACGAATGGGGAGCAAGATGGGGAAGGTAATCACGATCTCGGTTCCCGATTGGGTCGATGAGAAGAAGTTTCGGGAGGCATTCCTGCGGGCACTTATGGAAAGCTCACCGGACAAGATGAATATTGATGAGCTGAGGAGGCTCATGGGAATCTCCAAAACCGAGGAGAACCTGGAAATCCACCCAGGAATTGAGAAGGTCCGCGAAAAGGACAAAAGGCGGTTGAAATGGCTGTCATAGACACGAACGTTGCCATTGACCGGGTCAGAAATAGGGAAGAGGTAACCGAGGCGATTACCGGAGTCACGTTTGTTGAATTTCCCCAGATAGCCAGGTATTCACACTTTAATGGGGACGTCTTATTTCCTACCCTGGATGACTTTCTCTTGGCTCACCGACTTCAGGAGAAGCTTCTTGAGAGAGGCAAACCCCGCGGATTTGCTGACCTCATAATTGCGGCGATCTGCATAAACCACGGAGAGGAGCTGATAACACGGGATTCAGACTTCGTGGCAATAGCGGAAGTTTCAAACCTGAAGCTGATTCTCCTAGAAGAGTGATTCCAGCACGACGGGGTGATGCCATGTTCCTCTATACGAAGAACTTCGACGAGGGGAAGGAGAAGGCAATGGAAGGACTGAGAAGGGCCCTGGCTGAGGATAAAGTAGATCGCGATATAATCCCTCTCTTGGAGAAGATAAATTCGCTCCCCAACTACTTCACGACCTCCTCCTGCTCCGGCAGGATATCGGTCATGGAGATGCCCCACTTCGGCGATAAAGTCAACTCGGTCTGGCTCGGCAAGTGGCACAGGGAGGTAACCGTCGAGGAAGTTCTTGAGGCAGTCGGAAAGCACCGCTCCGGTCAGCTCTGGTTCCTTGTGAGGAGTCCGATACTCCACGTCGGGGCGAGAACGATGGAGGACGCTGTGAGGCTCCTCAACCTCGCTGCAGGCCTCGGCTTCAAGTACTCCAACATAAAGAGCGTGAGCCACAAGAAGCTCCTCGTTGAGATACGCTCCACCGAGAGGATGGACGTTCCCCTCGGAGAAAACGGCGAGATCTGGGTGAGCGAGGAGTACATCGAGAAAATAGTCGGAATAGCGAACGAGCAGGTGAGGCGCTTCAAGGGGAAGCTGAAGATACTGGAAGAAGAGATTGAAAAGCTCGAATTGAAGTAGGAGAACACAGCAATTAGCAACAAAATGTCCATCATTAGTGCCCTATTTTCTCAAACAATGTTATGATAATCATACTACGGTCGAATCAGATATAATTTAGAAAATCAAAGCTTTCCTCCCCAGCTGAAATATTTACGGAAGTCCCCACTACAAAATCTAAAAACCTCAGATGCATCATCATAAAGAAAATGCGATTCCCCATTATCAGCGAGTGAAAACGTGTCCTTAAGACAAAATAATTAAGGAAAGCCCATCAAAATCATATTGTCTAGTGCATATAATTTCAATGGACTCACTTGTGACTCCTTTAATGCTATACCCCTCCCTTTAGAGTTGTCCACACGCCTAGAATTCCAGTTATGAGTAACCACACTACAGCAATATCTTCTAAAAAACTATTTTCGTATCCCTTGCTTTCACGAAGAAGAATCATTGTTCCAATGAGAAGATATAAGAAAACCGAATTTATAAACCACAGTTTCCAGTTCTTTTCTGCATTGTCTCTTCCTGAAAGGACAATCAACAATGCCGTGATAAGTAAAACCATACCCATAACTGTTATCAAGAGTTTTATCTCGATCATACTACACACCTCCAGCAGTTTATCTTTTGTGAATAAATTTTTAAAGTTATGAATATACTCCACACTTAGTAACTAAAATCACAGTATAGCAAACTTTCCAATATCCACACATCCCTTCCAAAGCTACCGTTGTTAAAAGCGCCGTCCCAATGCAACCAACAAATGCGGTAATTGACGATGCAGCACACGCCGCGATCATGACCATTAACGAACCTGCAACTGTTGCATATATCTTCCAAAGAGGTTCTTGAGGATTTCCACAGTATATCTTTAGATAACCAATTCCCACAGGAGTTCCTATTACAAAATATTCCCCATCTGCCACTGTTGCCATTCCCACTGCTTTTTTCTGGTTGTACTCTGGTAGTTTAAGCCTCACCAAGTGAGAGAGGTGCCTCAGCTCATAAGCACTCCTGCCCCAAATCCAGTTCGTCTCGTCACCCCTCCGAAGCTTCATAAGAACCCTGTTAAGAGTCCAGTAGTACTCTGAAAGAGTCAGGTTATCGGCAGTAACAATCGTGTCCCCAACGGGAACAACTCTGTTTTCGTCATTCGGAGCAATATTCATTCCTGTAACAAAAACATCATGTTGTTTTGTCTCGGGATCTGCAAGGATGTTAGTGATCAAGGTAAAGTTGTACTGGCTCCTCTCAGCCTTGTAAACGAGGGCATACATGGTGTAATTAAAAGTCTCATTGTGAATTGTTATTCCAAAGAACAACAACTGCTCGTGCTTTTCGGTCATGTTGTAAAGCGTGACCACTGAAACGTTAAGGTTTGAAGTCAAGTTCGAAGCATTACAAGAACTTGAGTTGTGACAGGGACAGGAAGTGTTAGTCAAGTTTGCGAAGTCTATAGTCTTGTTAACCCAAGTGACGTTCATCTGAAGCTTACCCTTCTCATCGTACCAAGCAACCACAGCCCTGCGGAAGGTTACGCTGGTGTTGCTGGTGGTCATTGCCGCGGCCTGAGGTGCGGCAATCAATTGAAGACTCAACAGCATGGCGAGCAACAATACGGCCCCAACCTTCTTGATCCACTCCGGCATGAATAACACCTCCGGAGATTATCACCATATTTAACGCTAAAATCCTTAAAAACTTTTCCAATTATCAGTTCGAATTAGTTCCATTTTTTTTCGTAAGGTTTTCAACTTACAACCGTACCAAAACGACGCGAATGAGCCAAAAGAAGCCGGAGTAAAAGAGCGAACAAAAGGATACAACAACCAATAATAACCACTTTTAAGCGTTCAGAGACAATTTTAGGATTCTACTCACAAGAAATTAGTATGGCATCAACCACGATCATCTCCTGTCCTCCTCAAGGAGCTTCGATGGATTCTGAAACTTTGGGAAGGCTTTACTGGCCTCTTCAAGTTTTTCAAGGAAGTTTTTGGTGATGACCTTTTCCTTAACGACTATCACTACCCTCTCCTTGTCTTTGAGATGGGGTTTTTTAAGAGGCTTAAAAACACCGTTCTCGTAAACTGCCTCTATCTCTTCCACTATCTCACCATTCCGAGATTTATTTTGGAACTTAAAAAGGTGTGGAATGCCAGGGCTAAATATTTCAACCCTCAAGCCCCCTGAACCTCCAGAGGAGGAGCGCTCCAAAGGCGGCCCAGAAAAGCGAAATCAGGAAAGCGCTTCCACCCTCTCCAGTCATTAATTGGGCCGCGCTCACCGTTGGAAGAAGGTTCATTACTGCGGCAAGCTTTTCCGGAAGAACGCTGCCCGGATAGTAAACCGGCGGAAAGACCGTCAGTCCCGTAACCAGAAGGTTCGAGAGCCTCATCACCCTGAGCGGTTCCTTTAACTTAACGCCCACCATAAAACCCATCCCAACGTTCCAGAGCCAGAGCGACACCATGCCAAAGACAATTCCAGGGAGGGCATTCAGTCCGAGGCGCCACGATAGCAGGAGCGTCAGCAGAAGGACGTAAGGAAATGCCGGGATGCTCATGCCGATGGATATCCCCAGGGCCTTCCTCCAGTTCCCTCCCGGAAGGGACATTATTACGTCGTAGAACTTCGAGCGAGCCTTCATGCCAACCAGCTCAATGGAGAGATCCGCTATGCCAACACCGGTTATGAAGCTCACGATGGCCCCAGCCAGAGCCCTGTCCAAAAACTCTCCCCCGCTCACGACGTAGACTATGAAGATGAAGGAGAGCGGTTGGACTGCAAAGCTGAGGAGCGCGAACTTCCCCTTGGTCAGGGCCCTCGCGTAGTACTCAACGATCGCCATCATCCAGACCACCCACTAGAAAGACGTCCTCTATAGTCAGGCTTTCCCTTCTGAAGGGAATCCCGAGATCCTCAAGTTTTGCAATTATCTCCCTCTCCTCCGCTCTGGAGCGCGCGTAGATGTAGGCCTTCCTCCCGGCCCTTCTGGAGATGTGGCCCTTCAGAGAGACCCCTTCAAGGGCTATGACCTTCGAGACGAAGCCCTTCAGATACTCCTTCGCTATCTCCTCCGGTTTACCGTCAGCGACGAGCCTTCCCCCGCTAAGGAGAATAACCCTGTCGCAGACGCTCGATATCTCGTTGAGGTAGTGGCTCGTGAGGATTATGGTGGATTCTTCGGCCCTTTCGCGTAGCATCTCCCACAGCTTGAGCCTGTTCTGGACGTCTAAGCTTACAGTCGGCTCGTCGAGGAAGTAAAGCGGAACCTCCGCCGAGAGAACTATCGCGAGGAGGGCCTTCCTCACCATTCCCCCGGAGAGGGTTGAGAGAAGTTCATCCGCATAGTCTATCCCAAAGGCTTCCATTGCTTCATCGGCCTTCTTCATGGCTTCCTTCTTTGAGAGACCGCGCATTCTCAGGTAGTGGTATACGTAATCCCTCGGTGTGAGGGTGTAGAAGTGAGCTTTAACGTCCTGGGGGAGAAGGGCGAAAAGCTCCCGCGCCTTCTCCGGTCTCTTTTCAAAGATTTCAACGTTGCCGGAGTCGGGCCTCAAAAGTCCAGTGAGGATTCTTATCAACGTGGTCTTTCCGGCTCCGTTGGGGCCTATTATTCCGACTATTCCTGGGCCATCGATTGAGAATGAAACCCCCTCAAGGGCGCGTTTTGAGCAGTATGATTTTGAAACATCCTCAGCTTTAACCGGAAGCATACGGATAGAATTATCAATGAGGGTTAAAAATCTTGCCTGAACAACGAAGAATCAAAAGAGGGGAAAGAGACTTCAGTCGAGGTCGCTACCGAAGTCCTCGCTTCCGCCCTTGCTCTCCTTGTCCTTCTCAAGCTTGCTGGCGGCGATGACATCGTCGATCCTGAGGATCATTATGGCAGCCTCGCTGGCGCTCTTGATGGCCTGCTTGGTGACCCTGACCGGCGCTATAACGCCGCGCTCCATCATGTCGGCAGGCTCGCCCTCGAAGACGTCAACGCCGACCGTCGGTCCCTTCTCCTTGTGGGCGGCGATGACCTTCACGAGGGTCTCGATCGGGTCGAGACCGGCGTTCTCTGCCAGGGTCCTCGGGATGACCTTGAGGGCCTCGGCGAAGGCCTCGATGGCGAGCTGCTCCTTTCCGCCGACCTCCTTGGCGTACTCGTCGAGCCTGATGGCGAGCTCGATCTCAGGAGCACCTCCCGCTGCCAGTATCTTGCCGTCCTCGACGATGTCCTTGACGACCTTGACAGCGTCCTCAAGGGCCCTCTCGACCTCGTCGACGACGTGCTCGGTGCCGCCGCGGATGAGTATGGTGACGGCCTTCGGGTTCCTGCAGCCCTCGACGAAGATCATGTTTTCACCGGCGACCTTCCTCTGCTCGACGAGCTCGGCCTCACCGAGATCCTCGCTGGTGAGGTCGCGGACGTTGGTGACGATCTTTGCTCCGGTGGCCTTGGCGAGCTTCTCCATGTCGCTCTTCTTGACGCGCCTGACGGCGAGGATGCCGTACTTGGCCAGGTAGTGCTGGGCGAGGTCGTCAATGCCCTTCTGGACGAAGACGACGTTGGCTCCGACCTCCTTGATCTTCTCGACCATCTCACGGAGCATCTTCTCCTCCTGCTCAAGGAAGGCCTGGAGCTGCTCCGGGCTGGTGATCCTGATCTCGGCGTCGGTTTCAGTCTCCTTGACCTCAAGGGCCTCGTTGATGAGCGCTATCCGGGCGTTCTCAACCCTCTTCGGCATGCCCGGGTGGACGACCTCCTTGTCGATGACGACGCCCTTGATGAGTCTGGTGTCCTTGACGCTGCCTCCCTCCTTCTTCTCGAACTTGATGTTGTCGAGGTCGACCTTGTAGGCCCCCTCGATCTTCTCGGCGACCTGCTTGACGGCCTCAACAGCTATGTTGGCGAGGTACTCGCGCTCCTCCTCGGCGGCCTTTCCGGTGATAGCTGTTATAGCCGCCTTCTTGAGCATCTCGACGTCCTCAACGTCAACGTCCTTGGATATCTCGTCGAGTATCTCCTGGGCCTTCTCCGCAGCGAGGGCGTAACCCTTGATGACTATGCTCGGGTGGATGTTCTGGTCGAGGAGCTCCTCGGCCTTCCTGAGAAGCTCGCCAGCGATGACGACTGCAGTGGTGGTTCCGTCACCAGCCTCCTTGTCCTGGGTCTTGGCAACCTCAACCATCATCTTAGCAGCAGGGTGCTGGATGTCCATCTCGTCGAGTATGGTTGCACCGTCGTTGGTGATGACGATGTCTCCGAGGCTGTCGACGAGCATCTTGTCCATGCCCTTCGGGCCGAGGGTCGTTCTAACAGTCTCCGCGATAATCCTCGCAGCGAGAATGTTGAGCCTCTGGGCGTCCCTACCAACGTACCTCTGAGTCCCCTCAGGCAGAATAACAACCGGCTGTCCAGCGAGCTGGGCCATCTCCTCCCACCTCCGCCCGTTTTTGTTTTTATTGACGGAGGACTTTTAGTTACAATTAGTGTTTCCGCATTATCGTTCCTTTGGATTATTTATAAAATTTTCGGTTAATGGTTCTCCCGAAACCCACGTGACGGGAGTAAGATAGAAAAGAAAAATGGAGTCAGGCTTCCTGGAGGATTGCAACAACGTCTCCGAGGTCGATTATGCCGTTGCCGTCCATGTCTATGGCTCTCTCGATCTCATCATCCACGGTGGCACCGAGGAACAGCCTGAGAACCAGGTAGGCATCCTTCGCATCTACCCTGTGGTCCCCGTTCAGGTCTCCCTCAACGGTGCTGGTGCCCGCAAAGGCGACGTTTATGGTGCCGACACCGTAGACCATCAGCTCAGCGATGAGCCTTCCGGTCTGGATGTGGTGGTGGAAGCCGACGAACTTGCTGGCGCCCGGGCCGTAGGCGAAGAGGGGCACCGGCACGCCGGTGTGCTTGTGGGAGGCGAACCTAACCCCGAGCCTCTCAGCGAGCACCTCGCCTATACCGTTGGAGAGGCCGTACTTCGGATCCTCCTCCGCGCGCTTCTGGATGTATGCCACATCATCGTCGGTCAGCTCGATGCCGGTGTACTTCTTGACGACCTCCTTTATGTCGCCGCCGTTCTTGATCTCCGCCGCCATAGTGCCGGTGCTGGCATTTATGTTCAGAATCCCCTGGACGTCAACGACTTTTCCGTAGTTGGTGCCCACGGCAAGGCCGCCCGTCTCGTGGTCTGCGGTGACCACAACGAGCGTGTCGCCCCTCTGCCTGGCGTACTCAAGGACGTAGCCCACAACATCGTCGAGCTCCTTGGTCTCCGCCAGAGCCGCTGCTATGTCGTTGCCGTGGCTGGCGTGGTCTATCCTTCCGGCCTCTATCATAAGGAAGAAGCCGTTGGGGTTCTTCTCAAGGAGCTCGATTGCCTTCTTGGTCATGTCGAGGAGTCCGACATCATCCTCAGTCCTGTCAAGAACGTACGGTATGTGGCTTGAAGAGAAGAGGCCAAGGACGTGGTCACCGCTGGCGGATTCGAGGCCGGCCCTGTCAAAGACGGCCTGGTAGCCGTAGTCCTTTGCGAGGCTCAGCGTCTCATCGTCGAAGTACTTTTTGCCCCCTCCGAAGAGGACGTTGATCCTGTTCTCAATGAGCTGGCGGGCTATCTCGGCCTCCATGCCCCTGTCCTCAACGTGGGTCCCGAATGCGGCGGGGGTGGCGTGGGTTATCCGGGTCGTGGTGACGAGTCCCGTGGACTTGCCAAGGGCTTTAGCAAGCTCGACAATAGTGGTCAGCTTGTATGTCTTCCCGCCCTCAGTAACGGTTGATATCATGCCGTTGTATGTCATTATTCCCGTTGCAAGGGCCGTTGCGGATGCCGCAGAATCGGTAACTTCGCCTGACAAGGAATAAGTCATCTCAACGCCGCTGTACGGCATCTTCTCGATGTTCAGCGGGCCGTAGACAAGCCTCGTTAGCTGGAGCTGGGCGAAGCCCATGCCGTCCCCGATTATGAGAATGACGTTTTTGACCCCGCGAGGCGCTGTGACGCTGCTTCCTGTCGCAGGAGCCATAGCCGTCCCTGCCTGGGAAAACACCAGGATACCAACAAGCAGTACCAAGCCGACAACCTTCTTCGCGTCCATGGCCACCACCTTCCGGACAACCCCCATACGGGGGTGGGAGTGTGGACAATATCTCCAAACCCCTATTAAAGTATTTCGATTTTCAAGCAGCGAAGGTAGTAAAGATAGCAAGTCCAAACTGCAGTTACTCCAGGATTCGGTTGGCGGATGGAAGGCCTGCCACCATACATTTTTAACCCGTTCGGGGAACCGGAGTCAGGTGATGAAAAATGAGCGATGTTAAATCTGAATGGGAGAAAGCGCTGAGCGAGAAGGACTGTGAGAAGTTGCTCGAGCTCTTTGACGATTACATCGAGAGCATCGAGGACGAAGGGGTTCTCAGGCACGAGCTGGAGAGGCTTGAAGAGGTTGTTGTCGGCTGTGATGACCCCTACGAGCTTGCCCATGAGATAGCCCACGTTTACGCTCACCTCGACGACATCGACGCCGGAATCGGACTGTACAGGAGAATAGCGGAGGGGAGAAGAGACAACCCGGAAGAGTACGCCACCGCTCTCTACCACCTGGCCGATGCTTACGAGCACTTCGGCATGCCGGAGAGGGCGATAGAGACCTATGAGGAGCTGCTCAAGCTCGAGGAGGAAGTCCTCAAGAACGAAAGGGAGATAGCGCTTACACTGGCGAACATAGCGGTGAACTACGACGAGCTGGGCGAGACTGAGAGGGCGATAGAGCTGATGGAGCGCGCGAGGGAGATTTTCGAGAGGCTCAGCGACGAAAAGAACCACATGATAAGCCTCCTCGATCTGGCGCACTTCAGGTACGAGCTCGGCGACTACGAGGCTGCCGAGGCGCTGATAGGTGAAGTTCTCAGCAACCCGAGGGAGGACGAGATAGAGATAAACGCCAGGCTGGTGGAGGCGGAGATATTCGCAGGCAGGGAGGAGTACGCCAAGGCTTTCAGGGCCATACGGGACGCTCTCCTTAAGGCCGTCGACACGAGCGACGAGATCTTCGGCCTCGTCTTCGAGACTCTCGTTGACTTCATAGAGGGGCTCTTCAACGAGGAGGCTTACGATGTCGTAGCTAAAAACATGGAGTCCTTTGCGGAGCTCTTCGAGGACGATACTGCCCACTTCTTCAGGGCGATGGCCGAGCTCGCCCGCTGGAAGGAAGGAGACGAGGCAGCGAGGAAGAGGTTCGACGAGCTTTACGCCAAGGTTCAGAACGAAGAACTGAGAGCGATACTCGACGAGTGGAAGAAGCCAAAGCTGAGCCTGAGTTTGGGGCTTTAGGCTTCCATTTTTCTATTCAACGCCTTCGTATAGCGCTCTATTTCCAAGAGACTTTTTCTGATAACATTCTCCCCAGCGTTCCATATTTCGATCCCGACGACGTTTCCTTCCTCATCGTACTCGAACCACACGTCTTCGTCAACTTCGTCGGTGTCTGCCACCGGGCCCTCTCTGATCAGAATATAGAGGATATCAGCCTTTGGGTCATACCTAACCTTCATACCTCAACCCACCTCCGAGATGATAATCTCCTTTCAATGATTTTATCAAGGCTCTTACTGGTGTCTATAACGGTTATCACTTCAGCAGTGTCCTCTCTTTTATCGTAGGCTATTATCAGCCAGTGCCCGGGAAGCCTCCTTCTGCCAACTGCAATAAAATGACCCGAGCGCAGATCATAGAACTTCCTCTTGGGTGAATCAATGACCGCTTTCACTTCTTTGATGTCAATTTCTCGTTCTTTAAGCCTTTCTTTTGCATGTTCAGTTAAGACAATCTCCATCAAAACTTAATCATCTCAGAAAACTAAAAACATTGTGGTTTTACTTTTTTCTCTCCTAGAAGTCTGCCCTTCAGAGTTGAAAGAGGATCAGGATGACAGTATAGAGAAAAGGAACGAGGATTCAGATCCTCGAAACGGTCTCAACTTCGGCGCTCTCGACGTTCTCGACCTGCCTGAAGAGGTCGGCGACCTCGTCGTAGGAGTAGCCCTCTTCGTCCCTACCGAGGACGTAGAACTTGAGGGCGACGAGACCGAAGGCTATAGGCTCGCGCTCGACCTTGGCGAGGCCGAACTTCTCCGGAATGACGGCCTTGAGCTTCTCCTCGAGCTCGTCGAGGTTGACCTCCGGGTCGGTCGGCATGACCTTTATAACGCCAACAAGGTTGAAGTCAGCCATCTTTTTCACCTCCTAAACTTCACGGCCCCTCCCAGCCGCACTTCGGGCACTTGTAGGGGACTGAGAGGACCCTGCAGCTTTCGCAGCGCCAGATGATTTCCTCGCCACAGTTCGGGCAGACGAAGTGAGTGGCGTGCTCCCTTGGGGTTATCTCCTTTCCGCATGATGTGCATACGGGTATCTCGAACTTGGCTTCCACTGCGAACACCTCCGAGAAAGGTGGTTTTTAATCACTGGTGGGCATTGCGGGGGTTGGCTTATAAACCTTTCTCTGGGGTTCCTTCAGGGCATGAGTTCTCTATTGATTAATGGCGGGATTAATCAGGCTATCAATATAAAATTTCATTAAGGAACTACAGTAACAAAACCACGATATCCTCAGGAGGACAGGACTCGCAGACTTTTCTTCAGAAAGGGCTGTTGTGGTGGGCCCGCGGGGCTTCGAACCCCGGACCTCCCGCTTATCAGGCGGGCGCTCTGACCAGGCTGAGCCACGGGCCCAGGAGAATTCTGGTGCCCCGGCCGGGATTTGAACCCGGGTCGCGGGATCGAGAGTCCCGCATGATTGACCGGGCTACACCACCGGGGCGCGTCCGAGATTAGGGGGGAGAGAGGGTTTAAAAAGATTTCGGTAAACTGCCAACGTCCCAATGGGACAAAGGGCCACCGGACCCATAAAACCTCGGTGGGAATGTTCCAGCCCAGCGAGGAATGCCCAATTTTGTGAAATTATTTCGAAAAGTTGGCATAAAATTTTGCAATAAATAAAAGCAAAGGTTTATATAGTTAAAGCCCCCAACAGTATTTGAGGGGTGCCGTGCGGAGGAGACTGAAGCGAAAGCTTCACCCCGGAGCAAGCCTTACCCGAGCGGTTTCGTGAACCATGACGGAACATGAAACTGCAATTAACAGGGAAAGGTTTGCTAGGAGTGGAACTTCACTCCGGCCTCTTTCGTACGGTGCCCCTCACTATTCTCCAGACTGATGAGCCGACAGAAGTTCCCTAACGGTTCTCCTCACGGCCCCATAGCTGTCCAGCCTCGGCTTCCAGCCCGTTTCCTTCGCCTTCTCTATGCTCAGGCGCATGAACTTGACGTCGCCCTTCCAGCCGCGGCCGCCGTCGACGCCGCCGGTGAACCTGAAGGCCGGATTAAGCCCCATCTCCTCGCTCACTATCTCCGCTATCTCCTTAACGGTTATCCAGTCTTCGTTGCCGAGGTTGTAGAAGTCAACCGTCTTGTTTTCTCCCTTGAAGTGCCCGAAGATGTGGAGCATACCCTCAACGGTGTCGCTCACATGGAGATAGCTCTTCCTCTGCGTCCCATCGCCCAGTATCTCAAGCTCCTCCGGGTTTCTGCGAAGCTTGTTGATGAAGTCGTAGATTACCCCGTGGTTGGAGCGCCCGCCTATTATGTTGGCCAGCCGGAAGATAAGCGCCTTAAAGTCGAAGGTGTGGGCGTAGCCGCTGATCAGAGCCTCGGCCGCGAGCTTCGCCCCGCCGTAGACGCTTATCGGCTCCAGGGGCGCGTAGTCCTCGGGTGTTGGAATAACGCTTGCGTCGCCGTAGACCGTTGAGGAGCTCGTGAAGACAAGGTACTCAACGTCCGAGTCCCTAATGGCATTCAGAAGGTTGTAGGTTATGAGGACGTTGGTCTCATAGAGAAGCTCGGGGCTCTGGGAGCCGATCCTCACTTCGGGATTGGCGGCAAGGTGAAAGACCGCATCGACACCTTCAACGGCGTCCTTTACAGTTTCGGCGTCCCTCATGTCCCCTTTTATAAACTCAAACCTCTCATGGTCCAGCCAGCGTTTGATGTTGTCCAGACTGCCTGCGCTCAGGTCGTCGAGAACCCTGACTTCGCTTCCAGATTCCATCAGTGCATCAACGAGATGGGAGCCTATGAAGCCCGCGCCCCCCGTGATTAGGACTCTCATTTCTACCACCACCGTTGATGAAACGGAATAATTTAAATACATTTGGGGCATATCATCCTTCAGCTTTAGAGATGACCGCGGTGGTGACTATGAAAGTTCTAATCATGGCCGGTGGATATGCCACAAGGTTGTGGCCAATCACGAAAGATAATCCCAAGGCCCTGCTCCCCGTTGGGAACCGTGTGATACTCGACTATATTCTGGAAAAGGTGGGCGAACTGGGACTGGATGCATACATCTCGACGAACCGGTTCTTTGAAGCGCACTTCAGGCATTATGCGGATAAGTACGGGGTAGGGCTGGTAGTCGAGGACACCCTCCACGAGAGCGAGAAGCTCGGAACAATAGGTGCCCTAAAAAACGCGCTGGATGAGCTCGGCCTCGACGACTACCTCGTGATA
The DNA here is from genome assembly GCF_055392585.1 of Thermococcus coalescens. Classification (NCBI taxonomy): domain Archaea; kingdom Methanobacteriati; phylum Methanobacteriota; class Thermococci; order Thermococcales; family Thermococcaceae; genus Thermococcus; species Thermococcus coalescens. Next base: position 1,514,733 of record NZ_AP043764.1, on the reverse strand, counting down.
GCCGGGGACAACCTGTTTTCTTTTTCCCTCCGGGACTTTCTGAACTCCTACAATGGCAGGACGCTCATAGCCGTTTACGACGTCGGCGACCTTGAGCTCGCCAAGCGCTATGGAGTGGTCGCCCTTGAGGGTGACAAAGTTGTCTCGTTCCAGGAAAAACCCGCCGAGCCCAGGTCAACCCTCGTGAGCACCGGTGTCTACGTTTTCCCCGAGTACGTTATGGAGCGCGTGGACGAGTACCTCTCCAACGGCAACAGGGATTCGCCGGGCTACTTCATCCAGTGGCTCCTTGAGAGGGGCGAGGAGATACGGGCCTACCGTTTCTCCGATTACTGGTACGACATAGGATCTGCCGACAGCTACCTTGAGGCACTGAAGACCCTGCTGAAGGAAAGCCACGTGGAGGAGATCCAGATCAGCCCCTACGCGAAGATAATACCGCCGGTTGTCATAAAGCGCGGTGCCAGAATACTGGGGCGGTCGATGATAGGGCCCTACGCTTACATCGGCGAGAACTGTGTGATAGAGAACTCCGACATAAGCGACTCAATAATATTCCGGAGAACAATAATACGCAACTCCACGATATGGCGCTCGATAATAGACGAGAAGTGCGAGATAAGGAACCTTGAGCTGAGGAAGAGCCTCGTCGGCGGACACGCAAAGATACAGAGGGGAGAATGAGGGGGTATGTTAATGGACGTTGACGGGATCAGAGAGAGGCTCTCTGGGGCGTACAGCAGGGTTTTGACACCGAAGTGTGCCGCTGCCCTCCTCATAGTTTTGGCCTCCGCCATCAGGCTCCTCCCGATGCGCTTCAGGTACCTCCTCGGCTACGACCCCTACTTCCACCTCGCATACATCAGGTACGCGCTGGAGAAGGGGGAGTGGGTGAACTTCTTTCCCTATGCCACCGGCCCCTGGGGATCCCAGATACATAGTTTCCACCCCCTCGGCCTCTGGATGACTCCGGCTTACGTGTATAAGTTACTTTCAGTCTTTGGCGTTTCCCTCTACAACGCCTTCAGGATAACGCCCGTTATATTTGGAGTTTTGACCGTGCTGTTCACGTATCTGGCCATTTTGAAGCTCTATGGGAGGAGGGAGGCCTTTCTCTCGGCTTTCTTTCTGGCGGTTCTCTTTGGCCACGTCTTCCGCTCGATGGCCGGCTACTACAGGGGAGACAACTACATGCTCTTCTGGTACAGCGTGGCACTGTTTGGAATCGCACTGGCACTGACCAAGAACGGTGAAGGGTGGAGGTACAGGCGGCTGGCATTCTACCTGATACCTGCCTTCGCCAGTGGTTTTGCGGCGATATTCTGGCAGGCTTACTACCCCATATTTGGCTTTCTTCTCGGAAGCGCCCTGCTTATGGCCATTGGAGCGTTTCTGATGGACGAAAAAGAAGTTCTCATTGATGCCTCGGCTTTAGTGGTGGCAACCGCTTTGGGGGCGTTGTTGGCCAACTCGCTGGGTTCTCGGTTTGGGTACGGCATGACTGCCTCAACTAGGGGGCTTGGACAGGCACTTGCTAAAGAGTTTGGGCTTCAGTTCGGGTTTGTTAAGGACGCTTTTCTTCTGATGTACCTCAAGTACGCGGTGCCCGCTTCCATCGTGGCGATGGCAGTCCTGTTCGGGCTCTCCAGGGTGCTGAGGGAGAGAAAGCAGAGGGCGGTTGTGGTTGGCATAGGGGTTGTACTCGCACTCTGGGTGGGGGTTAGATACTACGGGATACTGAATGAGATACTGCTGAGGCTGTTCCCGGCGGCCCCCATCGTGGAGACTCAGAGGTCTTCCTTGGGCGATCTCTGGGAGGCCTACGGGCCGGCTATCCTCGTCGCACCAGCATTTCTGCTAGGTTTTCGGCCAAACAGAAGCAAGGTAAGGGACTTCGTTGTCCTCGGACTCGCGGTGGTGGCTGTCCCGATGGTTCTCCTCTGGACAAGATTCCTCTTCATAGGCTCTCTCGCGATCGCCGTGATGGCCGGGATAGGCGTTGTAAGAACGTATGATGCAGTGCTGCCGGAAGTGAGCGGCCGGAAATTCGGGGCCACGGCACTGGCCGTGATCCTGCTTTCAGTGCCCCTTGCATCAGCGGTGCATGGGGTCTGGACGACAAAAGGAATCGAGCCGATCGCCAACGAAGCATGGGACAGAGCACTTACCTACCTTGGAGAGCACTCAAACATCAACGATGTCGTCCTGACCTGGTGGGATCAGGGGCACTGGGTGACGTACTTTTCAAAAAGAGCGCCCGTCGCACAGGGGAGCCCAAGTAAGTGGGTGGCGCAGTACTATTTGGGACTCAGAAAAAACGCGGAACTCATGAAGCTGGGGGTTGACTACGTCATCGTTTCCTACGACACCGTAATGAAATTCGGGGCAGTTCTTGAGACGGCCGACGCCTCTCCGGCGGAGTACGCAATGATTCCAATGCCCCTCGTGTCATCCACAGGCGGAATGCTCCTCTTTTCAGCCGGACCGTATTCCATCATGGCGGTCCCCAAAGGGGATTACTGGAGCGTTCAGGCCAGCACGGGTGGAGCGATACTGGTTCCCCGCGAAGTCTTCGTTGAGAGGGGAAAATCCGTGGAGAGCGTGAGCCTCGCCGGCAAGCCGAACGCGGATGCCTACGTCTACATAAACCTGAACTACGGCTATGCAGTACTGATGAACGGGAAGGCCTTTGAAACCCCCCTCGCCAGACTGATGTTTACGGATGACCATCCAAACTTCACGGAGGTTTATTCGGACGGCGGGTACATCAAGATATTCCGGTTTGAACATCCGAACGTGGTCGTCACCGACGAGAACGGCTCTATTGTTCTGAAGTTCGAGAACGCCACCGGAACGGGGATTGGGATATTCGGCTACCTCGACAACGGGACGAGGGTGTTCAAGAAGTGGTACGGGGTTAAGGGGAAGGACGAGTTCGTCCTGCCAGAGAACCTGAACGGCAGCGTGGTTGTTAGGTACACTTACACACGGAAGAGGGCCGTGCTTGACAGGGGGGTCTTCAGGATTTCGGACGTACTATCCGGTACTGGCAGCGGGGATTGATGTTCCAGATTTCATCCGTTTTTCGAAATCTTTATATTCTCCGCTCATCGTTTAATTAAATGTAATTAAATATCATTAAGACAGGAGGTGTTTGTGATGGCTGAGGAGAAGAAGTACACGACCGTTTCCATACCGAAGCCGCTCTACGACAAGATTAAGGCCAGGATAGAGGGCACCGGGTTCACTTCGGTTTCCGACTACGTGACCTACGTCCTCCGCGAGGTTCTGGCGAGCCTCGAAGAGGAGGAGAAGGAGGAAGTCTTCACCGAGGAGGAGGAAGAGAAGGTCAAGGAGAGGCTTCGCGCCCTCGGCTACCTCGACTGAGGTCTTTCCTTTTTGAGGTGATAACATGGTCTCAAAGCCGCACGGTGGCAGACTCGTCAGGAGGCTCGTTGCCGAGAGGACCCGCGAGAGGATTCTAAGCGAGCAGAAGGAATATCCCCGCGTCCAGATTGAGCACGGGAGGGCAATAGACCTTGAGAACATCGCCCACGGCGTCTATTCACCCCTCAAGGGCTTCCTCACGAGCGACGACTTCGAGAGCGTCCTCGACCACATGCGCCTGAGCGACGACACGCCCTGGACTATCCCAATAGTGCTTGACGTGAGGGAGAAGACCTTCGACGAGGGCGATGCGGTGCTGCTGTATTACGATGACCTGCCGGTAGCCAGGATGCACGTCGAGGAGATATACACCTACGACAAGAGGGAATTCGCGGTCAGGGTCTTCAAGACCGACGACCCCAATCACCCGGGTGTGGCTCGCGTTATGGACATGGGAGACTACCTCGTCGGCGGCGAGATAGAGCTCCTCAACGAGCTCCCGAACCCCTTTGCCAAGTACACCCTCAGGCCGGTCGAGACCAGGGTTCTCTTCAAGGAGCGCGGCTGGAAGACGGTGGTCGCCTTCCAGACCAGGAACGTGCCCCACCTCGGCCACGAGTACGTCCAGAAGGCTGCCCTCACCTTTGTGGACGGTCTCTTCATCAACCCAGTCCTGGGGAGGAAGAAGAAGGGCGACTACAGGGACGAGGTCATAATTAAGGCCTACGAGGCGCTCTTCGAACACTACTACCCCAGAGACGCTGCAACCCTCGCCACGGTTCGCTACGAAATGCGCTATGCGGGGCCGAGGGAGGCCATCCACCACGCGATAATGAGGAAGAACTTTGGAGCCACGCACTTCATCGTCGGGAGGGATCACGCCGGAGTCGGCGACTACTACGGTCCCTACGAGGCATGGGATCTCTTCGGAGAGTTCCCCGACCTCGGAATAACCCCGATGTTCATCCGCGAGTCCTTCTACTGCAGGAAGTGCGGCGGCATGGTCAACGCCAAGATCTGTCCGCACGAGGAGGAGTTCCACATCCACATAAGCGGCACCAAGCTCAGGAAGATGATAATGACAGGAGAACAGCCGCCGGAGTACATGATGCGCCCGGAGGTCTTTGAGGTCGTGAGGGGCTTTGAGAACCCCTTCGTCTGATGATCTTCCCCCAAATTTTATCCGCCGGAGGAATGGACATGTACCTGATCGTCCACCACTGGGACGCTGATGGAATTACATCGGCGGCGCTTCTCGTGAAAGCCCTCGGACTGGAGGAGTTCACCAACTTAACGGCGCCGATAGGTGAGTTCAGGTTTGACGAGAGGATATGGGACGCAGTAGAAAAGGCAGAAAAGCTCTATGTCCTCGACTTCAACGTTCCCCACGAGGTCGAGAGGGTCAGAGTCCCGACGCTCTTTATAGACCACCACACCCAGCCGAAGATCAACAACCCTCTCGTGGAGCAGGTAAACCCCTCGCTGAACGGTGGATACTATCCCTCGAATTCCCTCGTCGTCTCGGAGCACTTCGGGATATGGAACGCCTGGAGCGCCCTTGGAGCCGTCGGGGACATCGGGGAGAAGGCCTTTGGGATTGAAAGGGTAAGAGAACTCCTCCGGAAGGCGAACCTCTCGCGGGTGGAAGCCTTAAGGCTGGTTGAACTGATTGACTCCAACTACATCGCGATGGAGAGGGAAGCCGTCGAGGAAGCCGTAAGGGTTCTCCTCGAAAACGACGTTAAAGGCATTCTCGAATACGAACCCTGGGTCAGGAAGGCCGGGGCGATAAGGGAAGCAATAGAGAGTGCCCTTTCGAGCGTCGAGGAGAGGAACGGCTTCGCCTTCGTTGAGTTCGAGAGCCCGTTCAACATAATCTCCAAAGTGGCCAGAAAGCTCGTCTGGGAGATTGGCTACCGCGGTGCTGTCGTGGTCAATAAGAACTTCCACGGGGAGGCCCAGGTGTACTTCCGCATCTCCCGTGAGGAGGCGGAAAGGATAGAGATGGCCGGGGTAATAGCCCGCATTCGCGCCCTCGGCACCAACGCCGGCGGAAAGAGGGAAGTGCTGGGGTGTATCTGCGAGAGGGATAAAATCGGAGAGGTTCTCACAATCATCAACGAGTACCTGGGGTGAGAGTTATGGAGTTTGAGAAGAAAGTTAGGGAAGGGATGGGCGAAACCAAGAAGGTCTTCGTCATAGGCCTGGATTCGGCCCCGCCGGAGCTCCTGTTCAACCGCTTCATCGACGACATGCCCAACGTCAAGAGGCTCCTGGAAAAGTCCGTCCACGGCCCGATGCAGACCGGGATCCCGGCGATAACCATCCCGATGTGGATGGTGATGGTCACGGGAAAAACGCCGGGCGAGCTCGGCCTGTACGGCTTCAGGCACAGGACGGGCTACAGCTACACCGACTACTGGATAGCCCACAGCAAGAAAGTTAAGGAGCCGACCGTGTGGGACTACCTCGGCGAGCGCGGAAAGAAGTCGATAATCGTCGGCGTTCCACCTACCTACCCGCCGAAGCCGATAAGGGGCCACCTCGTGAGCTGCTTCATAACCCCCGATGCCAGCGTCGACTACACCTACCCCAAGGAGCTGAAGGGGGAGATAGAGCGCCTGGTCGGGGAGTACATCTTCGACGTCCCCTTCCGGAAGGAAGCCAAGGACGAGGTGAAAGAGGGCATCTGGGAGATGACGGAGAAGCGCTTTGAGGTGATAAGGTACCTGCTCCAGGAGAAGGAGTGGGACTACTTCCACTTCGTCGAGATAGGCCTCGACAGGCTCCACCACGCCTTCTGGCGCTACTTTGACCCGAACCACCACCTCTACCCCGGTAAGGGCAACGAGTACGAGAACGTCATCCCGGACTACTACAGGCTCCTTGACAAAGAGATAGGGAAAACGCTTGAGCTCATCGACCTCGACGAAACGGCCGTCTTCATCGTTTCTGACCACGGGATAAAGGCCATGCACGGCAACTTCGCGGTCAACCAGTGGCTGGCCGAGGAGGGCCTGCTGAAGGTGAGGAACCCGGAGGTTCTCCACGATGGGAAGGTCAAGCGCTTCGAGAGCTTGGAGGTAGACTGGAAGGAAACCACCGCCTGGGGCTGGGGCGGCTACTACTCCCGCGTCTTCCTCAACGTCCTCGGGAGGGAGAGGGAAGGGAAGATACCTCTCTCGAAGTTCGAGAAAGTCAGAGACGAGGTGGCGGAGCAGATCAAGTCGATCCGCGGCCCGAAGGGCGAGAGGTGGGACACGAAGGTGTTCTACCCCGAGGACATCTACCCGGTGGCGAAGGGAAGCAAGCCGGACATGATGGTCTACTTCGACAACCTCAACTGGCGCGCGGCCGGAACGGTCGGCCACCCGAGCAACTACCTGCCCGAGAACGACACGGGTCCAGATGATGCCAACCACTCCAAGTTCGGAGTGTTCTCGATGTATCTGCCGGGCTTCGACGAAAGCAAAGCCACCCAGCTCACCATATACGACTTCGCGCCGACGGTACTGCGGCTCTTCGGGATAGAGGAGCCTCTGAGGGAGATGCACGGGAGGAGCATCCTCTGAATTTCCCCTTTCCTTTCACCCGAATCAGACCAATGAAACCGGAGGGAGCTGAAATGACCGATCTCAAAAACCTCGAAAGGGGATTCACGATCTGGCTCACGGGACCGAGCGGTGCCGGGAAGACGACTCTGGCCGTCAAGCTCGCCAGGAAGCTCAGGGAGATGGGCTACCGCGTCGAGATACTCGACGGCGACACGATAAGGAAGACCCTCTACCCGGAGCTCGGCTTCTCGAAGGAAGCGAGGGAGATGCACAACCGCGTCGTCATCCACATGGCCAAGCTCCTCAGCAGGAACGGGGTCATAGCGATAGTCTCCCTGATCTCGCCATACAGAGCCGTCCGCGAGTACGCCAGGAGGGAGATAGGGGACTTCATCGAGGTCTACGTCTACGCTCCTTTAGAGGTCAGAATCCAGCGCGACCCCAAGGGACTCTACGCGAGGGCCATCAGGGGAGAGATAAAAGGATTAACGGGCTACGATGGGGTCTACGAGGAGCCTGAAAATCCCGAGGTGAAGGTGGACAGCTCGAAGATGACGCCGGAGGAGGAGGTCGAGGCAGTGATTCAGAAGGCCCGCGAGATGGGCTACCTGCCCTGAACCGGAGGGTGAGGCATTGAACCCGCTGACCTCCGCCGGGCTGGGCTTCCTCGTCGGCTTCCTCGTCGGCCTCACCGGGGTCGGCGGTGGCGCGTTGATGACGCCCTCCCTCATCTTTCTCGGAGTCGAGCCGCTTACCGCTGTGGGAACCGACCTGCTCTACGCGACGATAACGAGGGTTTTCGGCGTCTTCTTCCACGGGAGGAGGGGAAAGATAAGGTACGACATAGCGCTGAGGCTCTTCGTCGGGAGCGTTCCGGCGGTGGTGCTCGGCGGGATACTCCTTAGATGGATAGACAGAAGCACCCTCAACGACCACCTCACGGTACTCCTCGGGCTCATCCTCGTGGTGAGTGCAGTCCTCAGCCTCCTGAAGGGCGAAATTCACATCCCTATCAAGCCAAGGTGGGCCCACGTCTACCTCCTCGGCTTCATAGTCGGCCTGACCGTCCAGTTCACCTCGGTTGGAGCGGGAGTCATAGTGGGCTTCACGCTGATGAACGTGGCGAGACTCGACCCAAGGGACGTGGTAGGGGTTACGATATTCTACGGGCTCGCGCTCTCTGCCTTCAGCTTCCTGAACTACGCGAGCGTCGGGAGCGTGGATTACGGCCTCGCTGGGACGCTGGTTATTGGGACTGTTCCCGGGGTGTACCTCGGTGCCCACGTCAACAGGAGTGCTGACAGGGAGAAGCTTAAGAGGGCGATAAACGTGGTAATACTTATGATTGGGCTGTTTACTCTGCTGAGCGGGTGAGCCCGATGGACGAGGCAAGCCGGACTCTACAGAAGATTGCGAGGGGAACGGGCATCGTCTTCGCCGGGACGGTAATCTCGATGCTCTTCGGGTTCCTGAGCAGGGCGGTTATAGCAAGGGGGTTTTCAAGGGAGGAATACGGAGTTTTTAACCTGGCCCTGACCGTCCTGAGCATTGCCCTCGTCATTGCCACTCTCGGCTTCCAGAACGCCCTGCCGAGAGAGATCGCGTTTTACAGGGAGAAAAGACCCTCAAAACTCACCCCACTGATCTCAACCGCCATAACTCTTTCGATATTGACTGGGTTGACGGTGGCAGTCCTGGTATTTGCCTCCGCCGATAGGGTTGCCATGATCCTTCAGGACGAGCGTCTCGCCTATGCCATCAGGACGGGCGTAGTTGCCCTCCCGTTCTGGAGCCTGACCGCTGTGATGATATCCGTATCAAGGGGCTTTGGAAGGGTCAGGGAGCAGGTGTACTTCCAGAACGTGATTTATCCTGCGGTGTTCCTCATCCTCATAAGCGGGGTCGTGGCATCAGGCAGCGACTTTCATGCTGTGTTCACTGCATACGTGCTCTCTTGGATGACAACCTTTGTCCTGCTTCTGGCGGACATCAGGAAGAGCGGCCTCATTGAATTCAGACCCGGGATCGACCCCAGAATCGGGAGGGAGATTGTAGTATTCTCCCTGCCCCTCCTCTTCTCAGGCATACTGGCATTCGTGATGAACTGGACGGACACCCTGATGCTGGGGTACTACATGGGATCAGACACCGTTGGGCTTTACAACGCCGCCGCCCCCCTGGCGAGGCTCATACCCATCTTCCTGAACTCCGCAGCTTTTCTCTATGCCCCCCTCGTAGCGGGGTTCTGGGCCCTTGGAAAGCTGTCCGAGATGAAGAGGGTTTACCAGATACTGACCAAATGGATATTCCTGCTCACGCTCCCCATATTTTCGCTCCTGTTTCTCTTCCCGGAGCAGACGATAGCATTCTTCTTCGGCCAGAAGTACGTGCAGGCGGCTCTGGCCCTCCAGATACTCTCCCTGGGCTTCATGTTCCACACCTTCCTCGGTCTGAACGGCATGAGCCTGGTGGTCATCGGTGAGCCCAACCTCAACATGGTAGGGAATGTATTTGCAGCCGGCTTCAACGTCCTCCTGAACGCCCTCCTGATACCCGCCTACGGCATGGAGGGGGCGGCCATGGCCACGGCCGGTTCATATCTAGTTGTCAACGCATTCAGGTCGTCCTGGCTCCACAGGAAAACAGGGATACACCCCTTCTCGCGGAGCTACCTCAAACCCCTGGGCATCAGCCTCGTCCTGCTCGGCACGCTGAAGGCCATCCCCCTGAAGGTGTCGAGCATATGGTACGCAGTTCCGATGCTGGTGGCCTTTCTGATGGTTTATTTCCTCCTCGTTCTCCTCAGCGGGAGCGTGGAGAAGGAGGACGTTGAGCTGTTCTTGGCGGTAGAGAAGAAGCTGGGGATTGACCTGAGATGGATGAAGAAGGTGCTGAGGAGGTTTGCCCCATAGCACACTCCACATGGTCCATCTCCATCCGCATGTACACCGTTCGGAGGGTGCATAAATGTTTTTATTACCCAGACAGGGTATTAATCTTTGGTGAAGAATCGTGAAAGCATTGATACTCTCCGGAGGTCACGGTACGAGGTTGAGACCCCTCACCTATTCCCAGCAGAAGCAGCTGATTCCGGTCGCAAACAAGCCAGTCCTGTTCTACGCCATCGAGGACGTTATCGAGGCCGGTATTCACGATATCGGGATTATCGTGGGCCCGAACAAGGATCAGGTGATGGAGACCGTTAAGCGCGTCGATTGGGACGCTGACATAGAGTTCATCTACCAGGGCGAACCGAAGGGACTGGCCCACGCTATTCTAGTTGCGCGGGACTACCTCGGAGATGATGACTTCGTCATGTACCTCGGCGACAACATCCTCAGGGAGGGCATAGTGGAGCACCTGAAGCACTTCAAGGAGGGAAACTTCGACGCCAGCATACTCCTCCAGGAGGTTCCAAACCCCCAGCAGTTCGGCGTTGTGGAGCTGAGCGAGGACGGGAAGACCATAAGGCGGCTTGTCGAGAAGCCCAGGGTGCCTCCGAGCAACCTGGCGCTGGTAGGGATCTACTTCTTCAAGCCCGTCATCCACGAGGCGGTGAGGAACATAAGGCCCTCCTGGAGGAACGAGCTTGAGATAACCGACGCGATCCAGTGGCTGATTGATAATGGATACAAGGTCGGATGGACGAAGGTCACCGGCTGGTGGAAGGACACGGGGAAGCCGGAGGACATCCTCGACGCCAACAGGCTCATCCTGGACGATATCAAAACCGACGTCCGGATACACACCAACGCGCGCATCCACGGGAGGGTCGTCATCGGCGAGGGCACCGTAATAGACGAGGACACTGTGATAAAGGGCCCCGTGGTCATCGGGAAGAACGTCAGGATAATGGACTCCTACATAGGCCCCTACACGAGCATCGGCGACAACGTCGTCATTGAGAACACCGAGATCGAGGACTCGATAAATCCTTGAGGGGAGTGAGATACGGAACGCTGGGAGGATAGTTGAGAGCCTTATCGGACGGGGAGTGAAGATAATAAACGGCACCTCTCACCCCTTCGGCAGGAAGCTGGTCATCGGCGACAACTCAAGGTTGATCCTGTGAGGTGAAACCATGAGGCTTCTGGTAACCGGCGGAATGGGCTTCATAGGGAGCAACTTCATCCGCTATGTTTTGAAAAAGCACCCCGACTGGGAAGTGGTGAACCTCGACAAGCTCGGCTACGGCTCGAATCCAGCCAACCTGAGGGACATAGAAGATTATCCGCGATACACATTTGTTAAGGGGGATATAGCTAATTATGATCTGATAAAGGAGCTTATAACAACGGTTGATGCTGTTGTGAACTTCGCAGCAGAGAGCCACGTGGACAGGAGCATCTCCAGCCCGGAGCACTTCCTAAAGAGCAACGTCATCGGCACCTACACGATTCTCGAAGCGATACGGAAGGAAAACCCCGAAGTAAGGTTCGTCCACATAAGCACCGATGAGGTCTACGGGGACATCCTAAGTGGCTCGTTCACCGAGAAGGACGCGCTGATGCCCTCATCGCCGTACTCCGCCACCAAGGCGGCGAGCGACGTTCTCGTCCTCGGCTGGACGAGGACTTACAAGCTCAACGCATCCATAACGCGCTGCACAAACAACTACGGGCCATACCAGTTCCCGGAGAAGCTCATCCCGAAGACGATCATACGGGCCAGCATGGGGCTGAAGGTTCCAATCTACGGCACCGGCCAGAACGTGAGGGACTGGCTCTACGTCGAAGACCACGTGAGGGCAATTGAGGCCGTCCTGCTCAAGGGGGAACCGAGGGAGGTCTACAACATCTCCGCCGGCGAGGAGAAGACCAACGTTGAGGTCGTCAGGACTGTCCTGAGGATAATGGGCAGGGACGAGTCGCTCATAGAGTTTGTGGAGGACAGGCCTGGCCACGATCTGAGGTATTCGCTCGACTCCTGGAAGATAACGAGGGATTTGAAGTGGCGTCCCAAGTACAGCTTCGAGGACGGCATAGAGAGGACTGTCAAATGGTACCTCGAAAACGAGGAGTGGTGGAGGCCGCTGGTGAACGAGAAGGTTCTTCACCCCACACCGTGGAAGCTGGGGTGGTGAATATGCCCTTTGAGTTCGAGCGACTTGATATTCCTGATGTCATCCTGATAAAGCCGAGAGTCTTTGAGGACGAGAGGGGCTTCTTCATGGAGACCTACAAGAAGTTGGACTTCGAAAAGGCAGGAATCAAAGGGGAGTTCGTCCAGGACAACCACTCCCGCTCCAAGTACGGCGTTTTGAGGGGCCTGCACTTCCAGCGCGAACCCTACGCCCAGGCCAAAATTGTTCGGGCTGTCAGGGGAGTTATCTACGACGTCGCTGTTGATCTGAGGAGGGATTCCCCCACATTTGGCAAGTGGGTCGGCGTCATACTCTCGGAGCACAACAGATACCAGCTCTACATCCCGAGGGGCTTTGCCCACGGGTTCGTCGTGCTGAGCGACGCCGCCGAGGTCGTCTACAAGGTGGACAATGTCTACGCTCCGGAGTACGAGGGAGGCGTTATATGGAACGACCCGGATATAGGCATAGACTGGCCGGTGGATGACCCCATAGTCTCGGAAAAGGACAGAAAATGGCCAACGCTGAAGGAGGCCATCGAAAAGGGATGGGTGTTCTGAGACACTACTATCGCAAAACATTTTATAACGCTATGATAAAAAATACACCGACGGTGGTTGGATATGGGAAAAATCGCCATCGAGCTTAACATCCCTGACGAGATACTGAAGACGATTGACCTCAAGCGGCTGAAACGGATCGTTGAGAGGGAGGTTGTTATAGAGTACAGTGTCCAGAAACTCCACGGAAAGTTCAGGGGAATGGATCTTAAAAAAATCCTGAGAGAGGTCGAAGAGGAATGGGGTCTTTGACGGCCTTTGTGGACACCAACGTGATAATTGAGCATTTAGAGGGTAATGTTGACCTTCTCGATATAAGGGAGAGGTTTGACGTTCTGTATTCCAACAGCATAGTGTTCAGTGAGGCGCTTATGGTGTACCTGAGGGCGTTAACTGGCGAACGCCCGTACACACTCAAACACAGCCCCAATATTATCAGGAACCTGAGGGAGGAACTCCTGGACTTCTCAAGGCTTTTTGAACTTTTCCTTGATCTGGAGATAAACAGGGCTGTTGAAACCCTCGCCGTTGAGTACATGATAAAATACGGCCTGCTGCCGAATGATGCACTCATCCTCGCAACCTGTAAGTTTCACGACGTCAAATATCTAATTTCGTTTGACAGCGATTTTGCCAATGCCTGTGAGAATGAAGGGATATCTCTTCTCAGTGATCCAGAGGAGATAACCAGGCTTGGTGATGTCCCGTGAGGGTTGCGATAATCGGGGCCAGCGGTCAGCTCGGAACCGACCTGGTGAAGGTCTTTGGGGAAGACCCGTCTTTTGAGGTCATCTCGCTGACCCACAAAGACTTAGACGTTACCGTTCCCGAGACCCTGAAGGTGCTGAAAGAGCTGAAGCCCGATGTCATCATCAACACGGCCGCATACGTTAGGGTTGATGACGCCGAGATTTATCCGGAGAAAGCTTTCGCGGTCAACGCCATCGGCGCGCTGAACGTTGCGAGGGTTGCCGAGGAAATCGGCGCGATCAACGTCTACATCAGCACGGACTACGTCTTCGACGGCGGGAAGGGAGAACCATACACCGAGGACGACGTTCCGAACCCGATAAACGTCTACGGGGCGAGCAAGTACGCCGGCGAGGTTTTCACGAGGAATTATTCTGGGAAGTACTACATCATCCGGGTGGCGAGCCTCTACGGGAAGGCAGGGGCGAGCGGAAAGGGCGGGAACTTTGTCGAGTGGGTGATCGAGAAGGCCCGGAAAGGTGAGGAGCTGGGGATAGTGGACGACCAGTTCATGAGCCCCACCTACACGATGGACGCTGCGAGGACTCTGAAGGAGTTCCTGAAGCTGAAGCCGGAGTTTGGGATATACCACATGGTGGACGAGGGCTACTGCTCGTGGTACGAGTTCACCAGAGCGATATTTGAAATCCTGGGCCGGGACGTTGAAGTGAGGCCCATAAAGTCGGGCGAACTCAACAGGCTGGCGAGGAGGCCGGGGTTCTCGGCGCTTGAAAACAAAAAACTTCATGCGCTTGGCCTGAGGATGCCGGACTGGAGGGAAGGACTGCGGGAGTATCTGGCGGAGAAGGGGTGGCTCTAGTTAAGCAGGGCATGGGCATGTGATAACACGTATTTTCTTTTCAAAGGAGGCATCTGAAAAAAGAAAATATATGCTTTGAACAGTTTCTTCCACCTCAGCACCTACGCGCTGTGTGGAGTTATCGGAATCTTTTTATACCCAATAGGTATAATACCTGTGAGGTATAATTATGAGGTTCTATGATAGAGAAAGGGAAATCCGGCTATTGGAAAAGGGAAGGAGAATCGCCATAATTGGCAGAAGGAGGGTCGGGAAGACAAGGCTCGTAGAGGAAGCCTTGAACCCGATAACTCTCTTCATCCCGGCGGAAAAGAACGAGGCCTTGATATGCAGGGATTGGTTGGAGGAGATTAGAGAAAGAAGGTACATCCCAACGCTGAACTCGATGAAGGAGATAGTGGAGTTTCTGATGAGGGAAAACGAAGTTATCTTTATAGACGAGCTCCAAAATGCGCTGAAAGTGAATTCATCCTTCATCTACGATCTCCAGAGGCTCTTGGATAAATACAGGGATTCAAAAGTCATCGTTACGGGCTCGTTAATAAGCATGTCCAAAAAGCTCGTGGAGGATTATAAAAGCCCCCTCTATGGAAGATTCGACTACGTTATAAAGCTTAAAGAGCTGGATTTCAGGACAACCTCTGAAATAACAAGGGATCTGGGATACAGCTTCGAAGACGCGATAACCCTGTGGTCGGTTTTTGGGGGCCTGCCGAAGTATTATGAAACCCTTGAGCGCTTTGGGGTTCCGGTTCAGGAATTCATAGAGGTTATGTTCTTTGAGGAGCCGTATCCGATGTTCAGCGAGGTCATTATGATGCTCAAAGAGGAGCTCGGGAAGGAGTACAAGACCTACTTCAGCATCCTTCAGGCAATAAGCGAGGGCAAGAATACACTCGGTGAAATCTCTTCATACTTGTCAACAAAAAGCACCAGCCTCACCAAATACCTCTCGGCCCTTGAGAAGGAATACGAGCTGGTGGTCAAGAGGAAGGACGTCTTCGATAGGGGAAAGAACAGATACTACATCAGCCAAAACCTGGTAGATTTTTGGTTCCGCTTCGTATGGAGGAACTACGCCAAGCTTGATAGGGGGGGACTGAGGTTTGATAAGAATGAGTTTAACTCTTACACTGGCAAAAAATTTGAAGTCTTGGTCGAAAGCCTCGCTCAAAACTTTGTCCCGTTTAATGTGATAAAGACCGGAAAGCTCTGGGGCAAGTTCAAAGGGAAAGAAAAAGGAAAAGATTCGTTTGAAATCGACGCTGTGGCTTTAGGAAAGGAGGACATTGCTTTCTTTGAAGTTAAGTGGGAAGACCTAAGCTTTGGAGAGGCCAAAAAGGAACTGGAAAAGCTTGGCGAAAAAGCAAGTGCAGTGAAAGACATGAGGAAGAAGCACCTGGTTTTAGTGGCGAAGTCGATCAAGGGGAAAGAGAAATTAGACGCCCTGGTTTACGACTTGAAAGATATTGAGACCAGAGTTTTTGAATGAGGGAGTTGTTATGCGCTGACCTCATCCCCGCTCTAAAGGGTGAGGCTTTCAGAAGAAAAATGTAACCACTATTAGCGGCACTCCACCGGTTATGGCTGGGGTGATTTTGTTAAAACTCATACTCACGATTGAACATTTCATCCCTTGGACTTTTTCACCCGGCTGAACAGAATTGTAGGGACACCCCTTACTGGTAGGTGGGGCCATTTCATATTTGAACATTATCGTCCGTAACTACACCACCCACAGGGTGAGGTTTCCAAGAGAAAAATATAACGGCTACGAGAGATTTAAGCGGGCCTCTTAAGATGGGGTTTTTGGTGAGGTTGGAAAGGGCAAACGGGAATAAAATACGTGATTCAAATGATGCAAAAATGAAGCAATAATGATGCAAAAGATGCAAAAAGGTGAAAAGCCCATGAACAGGGCAACCAGGCGCTGTAGAATATTGCAAGAGGGGGAGAGTTGTTTTTCCCATCGTGCTGGGAAGGGTTATAACCTGACAATCCAGATAAAGTGGGTGCAAACTTTATAAAGGATGGGTGCATATATACTGTCGAGTCTGTGAGAATGATCGGGCTCGGGCCCTTTGAGTGGTGGCCTCGGCGGACCCTCATGAAGCCGGGGATGCACCGTGAGAAGGGCTCATGATTGCTGTCTCCTTTATAATATTCCCTTTCTGCGGAGCTCCTTTTTGAGAGCTGTTAAGTTTGGAGTTTTCTCGTAAATCTCACGGCTAATATATGCAATGTTGTCAGTTAGAAGAACAATGTGACGGAATTCCCTCCTTTTCTTGGCAATACTTTCTTTAAAAACGTTCTTTCTATCTTGATAGTCTCGAAGTTTCTTTGATAACACTACATCGTCAATTATTAAGAGCCTGGCATTATTTTCAAACTTGCTCATTTGATTGTACAGGTCATCAAAATAGGGAGTTACCCATACGTATTCTAAGAGCGGTTTGATGAGGGCAAACCTTTGTGGAAATTTTGAAATATAGTTTCTCTTTTCCTGCTTCCTAAGCTCAGCTATATGTTTAAGCCAACTACCCTTCTCTCTAAGCTCCATCAGATTACCATAATTAACCACAACCAAGGCATAGATTGTCCTTTTTTCTTTGCTTCTATCAACTGAGATCACTAATGTTTTCATTCCATCACCAGTCGCTCGGGTTTCTTTTCCTGTGGAATTAGTGCGGTGATCTCTTTGAGTCCATTTTGAGTGGATAAACCCATTCTCTAAATTCAATCTTAGATGAGATGTAAACTACTTCCTGCCTTATATTATAGATTTTGCCCTTCTTTTTCTGCTTTTTGACTGAGTTGGTGATTTAAAAACAAAGAAACACATTCGGGGCGTTCAAGACAGCCTGCCAGAGCCCGAGTTTAAGGAAGAGGCTGGAGGCTTTGTGGTTCTTTTGGGGAAGACATCTATACGCGAGGACTACCTGAGAAAGCTGGGTTTAAATGACAGACAGATTAAAGCCGTGCTCTACGTGAGGGAGAAGGGGAGGATAGGGAATAAAGAATACCAAGAGCTGTTTGGAGTTTCAAAGCCAACGGCTTCCCGGGAACTGGACGATCTTGTTAAGAAAGAAATTTTAGAGAGAATTGGAGTTACGGGAAGGGGCACCTATTACGTGTTAAAGGTCTCAAAGGCATCATAAAGGGCTCATAAAGGTATCACAGTTCAAGGTGAACCCCATGGGCAAAGCCAGCAAAAATCTGTCCAGAAAACCAAAAGTGTTATATATAATACTTTCTAATTTTTGGACAGTGAAGAGCCATGCTATCAAAAATTGAAGTCAGAATACTTCTGAAGCTCAACGGTGAGAAAACCATAACCGAGTTAGCTAATGCGCTGGGCTTATCCATTTGCCGAACCTCTACTCTCGTTGCATCTCTTGAAAGAAAAGGCCTTGTAAGGACAGAAAAAAGAGGAAAATATAAGATAATCTCGCTGAGTGAGGCAAAGCCCGCGGAGCTTTTTAGAAAATTGACCTCCAGGTTTGGCCACATGCCTCTCGATGAGATCCTGAGCGGAAGGAATCTCGCACTTCTCGCGGTTCTCAAGCGCACTCCGTTAAGTGCCCATGAGCTCTGTATAACGAGCAACCTTTCAAGGAGTACCCTCTATTATGTAATTGATAAGCTTTCGGACTATGGGCTTATCGGGAAAAAAGATGGAGGGTACTTCCTGATGGAGAGATATGAACTGTTCCACGGCTTTGCCGTGGAATTCTACGAATTACAAAACTCCATCAAAGCGAGGAAATTCTCTGAGGATTCTGCCCTGATATGGAGCGGAGTTGGGGAATTTATTCTGTCGACGGGGGAGCACAAAGGGAGGGATGTTGGAAACTTCCACCTAACCGGGCTTGAACGGTTCAGCGATTTTAGAGTGGATATTATTGGAACCGGGCGGCACCACTATTATTATTCTGAAAAAGCAAAGAGACTTTCTTTGGAAGAGGTTATTGTGCATGCGCTGCTTATTGATTTCAGCCCAAGAACAATTTTGTATTCACTCGTCCTGCTGCTGGCGTATAAAGGTAGAATAAACCAAAAGAAGCTTTTTAATCTTGGCAGGAAATACGGCGTTAGCGTGAGCGAACTGCTGGGATATCTTGAGGGTAAAGAGGTTAAAAGATACCCCTATCCTCCTATGGATGAAGTGAGGGAAATCTTCAAAATGTACTTCGGTGAAGGGAAGTGGGTGGGGTAACCAGAGAAAAGATAATATCCGAATTTCATCTGCTGGAGGAGAAGGCGAGGCTACTTAACCTTGAACCCCTGGAAGTTTACCTAATCGGTGGCGGGAATTTGGCCCTCAGAGGACTCAAGAGTGCGACGAAGGACGTTGACGTTGTAATGTTAAGCAAGAAACAGTTTTCCCTTTTGCAGGGCCTTCTGGAAACTCCATTGCCAAAATTGCCCGTCTATGTGAGGCAGTACCGCTCACGGTGGGATTATGACTTGGGCATGAGTGCCAGGTATGTGCATCCCTTACATGGGTTCAGTCTCGATGTTTTTGTGAAGAGAGTTCTCAACAAGCTGTATCTGTCGGAGGGGATGGTTTCGAGGGCTGAAGTTCCTGGAGAGTTTTCCTCACACGAGCTTTTCAGGATACACCTGGTTTCAAAAGAGGACATCTTCTTGTTTAAAAGCGTAACTTCAATGGAAAGAGTGAGGGACCTTGAGGATCTGATTGCACTTGTTGAAACCGGGCTGGATTATGAGATAATCATTCATGAGCTTGAAAACCAGCTCTCTAAGGATGAATCACTCAGGAGCTTAGTTCCGAGGATAATACATCGTGTTGACCTTTTAATGCAACAGATTGGAGCCGTAAAAGGACTTATCCACCTCAGGGGATATTTAAAAGAAATGAGCGGGTGAATTAAATGAGCGAGGCGAACCAGGCCCTTTGTCTTTGCCGGATCCGTTTTGGCGTATCCTTTGTATTCTAAACTTTTACAAAGCATGACATACAAAAGATATAACATGAGAGCTCCAATATTGAAGGAGAAAATACTGAGGGAGCTGGCAGTTAAAGGAGAGGTTTCCGTTAAAGAGCTTTTGGCCAGGTTTAAGGTTAACAGACCTTACCTTTACAGAATCCTCAGGTCACTGGAAAGTAATGGCGCGATAATTTTGGAGACAGGAGAAATATGGCTTGCTGACAAAAAAGCCCTCCTCTATGCCTGGGGGCGGAAAAGAGGAAAATATTCCGGGTTGTTAGGGGAATCACTTATAAAGTAAGGCCAAAAAAGTTAGGGATTTTGTGGTGTTCTCTGGAACGTCA
Organism: Thermococcus coalescens; assembly: GCF_055392585.1. Lineage (NCBI taxonomy): Archaea > Methanobacteriati > Methanobacteriota > Thermococci > Thermococcales > Thermococcaceae > Thermococcus > Thermococcus coalescens. Next base: position 1,495,283 of record NZ_AP043764.1, on the reverse strand, counting down.
GCATTGTGGGTTCTGGGGAAGGTTTTGGAGCCGAGCTTTGGGACGGCCTACATCAGAAAAGAGGATTTGGACAGGTTAAAGCGGATTGGACTCAGAAGAGAGGGACACCCAATCAGGTTCTACTCTTACGATGAGGATATCTTTAGCTATACGAGGAACGGGAGGGAGTACCGGCTGGCAATAATCGAGCAGGTGATTGCAGACGCCCTGGGAGAAGGAATATATACGAGAGCCATTGAAGAACTGCTGGAGGAGGTAAAGGAAAGACTTAAATATGGAAGGGGCTTCTATATGGAATGGGGTGTCCATGAATGTTTCAAATTCGACCGATAACCGATGAGAAAAACCTTTACGGAAAAAGGCATAGAGAAGCCCTTAAACAGCTGAAGAAGAATGTTGAGGAGAAAACTTTCACGGCAATTCTCGGCCCAAGGAGGGTCGGCAAGACGAGCATCATTAGAGTTTTTTTGAATAAGTACAAGTATCGGTACATATACTATGACCTCTCCCCCTTTATGGGCAGGCAGGGGATCAGCTACACCGAGCTGACCCCTGCAATGATGAACATTGATGTAAAAGAACTCTCGTACCACGCCCAACTCAGTCTGGGTCTTGTGCGGCTTGATGTTAAATCCGAAAATGGAGTGCAGTTCCAAAACGCCCTGATCAACCTCCTCAGGGAGCTGAACGCCAAATACGATGATCTCATCGTGGTGATAGATGAGGCCCAAGTAATGCCCTTCATCAGAGGTATCAACATGCCCGGCCTCCTCCAGTTAATAAGCAACACGATGGACAACACGATCGTGATAATGACGGGCTCGATGCCGGGTCTGCTTGAGAGAATACTCAGTCCCTCTGCCTCGCAGCCGATGTTCGGCAGATACGTTGAGAAGATTCACATACCCCGCTGGGCACCTGAAGAAAGCACAGGTTATCTCAAAAAGGGGCTACGCGAGGCAAAAGTGTCTTACACCAGCACTGAACTTGAAGAAGCCGCAGAAGAGCTCTCAAACGTGCCCGGCTTTCTGGCATACTACGGCAGGCAAAGAGTCAGGGGTAGGGAACATGATGAAGCTCTTATAGAAGCTTCAAATTATGCCGTTGGTGTTTGGGAACAGGATCTGGAGGCATTTCTCAACATCTACAGCACAAAAGCTTATATAACTACACTCTGGGTGTTAGCTCAATCGAGATTTGGACTGACACGGAAAGAAATTGCTGGAGAAGTGCTCCGCAGGGAAGGGATTAGCGACAGGAGTCTTTCCCGCATATTGAAGAACCTCGTTCTCTCAGGGATGGTCGAGCACAGCAAAAAGCGCGGGAAGTACCTTATTGCGGAGAATCCACTTGCAGGGGCAGTCCAGAACATAGCCCATAAGTACGGCATTCATTGATCTGTGGGGAGATGCGGAATATATCCTCCAGTAGGATTCAAAAAACACAACTCAACGAGCGAGACAGCTTATATAAAAAGTTAATTTTGGGTAAAGAGGCTTCGCCCCTTGAACCCATTTCTTTATCCTGGCACTTCGCGCCGCACCTTAAGGACCAAAAAACTGTTAATTTTTTAATTTTCCAGATCGTTTTTATATTTTTCTTTTGAAATCCTCCCCTTCAGGGCGGGGAGGAGGTCAGTAAATGTCCCATTCATGCCGAGAATTCCAGAAACGTAATATTTAAATGCCTGGTCTGAGTATAATATCCGAAGGGACATGGATTTCACCAAGTTCGTGGCCATGTTGAGGTCCAAAAGCATCTCAGATGTCACAGTTACTCCCCACTGTGGATATCGCCTCCAGGTTAGGGGAATACCAAAAGGTTTGGTGAAAGAGCTGCTTTATAACCCCCAGGGACTCAGAGGCGTGATCCAGCAAGCGCCCGAGGGAAGGTTTAAGCTGTATTATGAATATACCGAGGATAAGGACCTGATAATAATAGTAGATGCGAGGCATGTTAAGAGCAAACTAAAATTAACTGTGGTGACGGTATTTCCACAGCCGTCCAAAAGGAGAACGAAGGTGAAAGAATATGGGGGAGAAGAGTGAGTTCAGGCCTGTGGATTATGACCCCCTTGTCGATTCACTCTTTGTGGTGGCGCCGGGGGGGGAGTATGAGCACTCCGTCATGCTCGGGGATGATGTTATTCTGGACTTTGGCCGGCTTTCGGAGGGGGATAAGCTGGACGTCATCGGATTTGAGATACTTGGGGCCTCCAGAAAGTTTGGGTTAGACAAACACCTGCTCAGGAGAATTAAGAGGCTCCATGCGGAGATTAAGATCAGCGAAGACCGCGTTGAAATGATTATTTCGATAGTTGTAGTCCAGAGAAAAAGGGAACGCGAGCGCTCAAGGATACTGGAAATGGCAAACGTCGGCCTTCCCACGGCAGTCACTTCTATCAGTGTTTAGATGGGATTGAAGAGAATCCTGCTCCCGGTTTTCATGATATAATACTTTGTGGTAGAGCAAAATAGTAATAAACTACGTGGATTCAAAGGAGTCAAAAAGGTGAACCCCATGAGCGAGGCGAGCAGCAGAGGAGTACTAGGGAGGAGATTGAGAAAAAACATAACCCGAAAGATTTAACAGGGGGAAATCTCAAAAATATACACCAAAGTTATCAGAACTGTTAACTATGGTGGATAATTATGAGAATTGAACTCCTCAACAAACTCGCAAGAAAAAGAGTCTTCACCATGGGTACCGGTGATTGAACAGATGCCCTGGGGGAGGTACACGAGAGCCATCGAAGAGTTGATATGGGGATAACAACACAGGTGCAACTTAATGATCCGAAATGGGTTTATCTCTTCAAGAGGAGAGCTGATAAGGAGCGATATATTTTTAATATTGCATATTCACAATCTTCATGGTGAGTGTTGTGAATGAGGTTCTGGTTTCTGTTCCTCAAGATCTGGCGAGGATTTTAAGGATTAGCGGGAAGGAGCTCCCGAAGGCGGTCAGGATTTACCTTGCCATTGAGCTTTATCGTGAAGGCGTAATCAGCCTCGGCAAAGCTGCGGAGATTGCAGGTGTGAGCAGGTGGGAAATGATGGAAATTCTGGCATCAAAAGGGGTAAGCATTCAGTATGATGAGGAGGACTTAAGGGAGGACGTTGAGACTCTGGAGAGGTTGCTATGATAGTCGTCTCCGACTCGGGACCGTTAATAGCACTGGCCAAGATTGGAAAGCTGAACATTCTGAGGGAGCTTTTTGGGGAGGTTATAATTCCGAAAGCGGTCTGGGTTGAGGTCGTTGAAAAAGGAGAAGGAAAGCCCGGCTCCGGTGAAGTTAAAAATGCAACCTGGATCAAAGTTGTGGAAGTTGGGGATAAACTGAGCATCGAGATTCTTAGGAAGGAAATTGAAACCGGCGAGGCTGAGGCGATAGTTCTGGCTAAAGAGCTTAATGCCGACTTGATAATTTTGGATGAAAAAATCCCGCGAATTATTGCCAAATCTCTCGGGTTGAACGTTGCTGGGAGTTTAGCTCTTCTCTTTATTGCAAAGAAAAAAGGAATAATAAATGAAGATCTGGAAGTTATGATAGGTGAGTTACGGGCCAAGGGTGTTCGCTTCAGTGATAAAGTTGTTGAAGAGCTGAAAAGAATGTACAATGCCCAGTGATGCAAAAGATGCAAAAGGTGAACCCCATGAGCAAGGCGAGCCAGGCTTTACAGAAGATCACAAGGGGGATTAGAATATTTTTTGACACCTTTCAGGTCTTGAGCAGAATCACGACGAAAAGCTTATTAACAATACCCCCCGAACCGGTTCGGGGGGTATCTACATGAGGTATAAGCCAGGGAGAGGCGTATCATTTTTTGACCAGCGACCGAGAAAAGACAAAAATCGGCTGTTTGGGAGGTCTGAAGAGTTAGACAGACTGATAAATGCTTTCCATGCTGGAAGCTGGGTGGTTATTCTCGGGCCAAGAATGGCGGGAAAAACTAGCCTTGCACTGACCGGTGCCAACTCCTTTGCCAAGGAGATGAACTACCGAGTGGTTTTTGTGGACCTGAGGAATACCGAAACCTCCCGGCAGGCAACGGAGAAAATACTAAGCAGGTTACCAAAATCAGTTCTCGAGACCATCCTGAAGTACATCGAGGATGTCTCCCTTTCCGCAGGGGGGCTGGGTGGCAGTATAAAACTCAGAGAAAATGTCGCCGCCAGAAATGCGCTGGAAGATGCCTTATTCTCCCTGAAAAACACAATACTGATACTTGATGAAGTTCAGAATGTAAAACAGGGTGTGGACAGCTTTCTAAGGGGGCTGGCCGCGGCATTTAATGAAAACGATTCCCTGCTGGTTATGTTCACGGGGTCTTATGCGGGTGTTGTTAAAAAGCTGTTCGATGCCACCCACAGGGACAGCTTTTATGGAAGGCCCCCGATTGAGATACTCCTTCCACCCTGGCCAGAATGGGTGGCGGCTGAGTTTCTGAGGAAGGGCTTTGGGCAGTGCGGAGTAGATGCTACCGACAGAGAGATCCAGGACACGCTCTGGAGGCTCGGGACACTGCCCGGGTGGTTGAATCTCTACGGGCTCAGACGATGCCTTGGAGCATCCCATGAGGAAGCACTGCAGGGGGTATTTGAGAGGGCCGTGAATGAAGCGCTGAGGGAGCTGGAGCACTTCCTTGAGGGGAGAAGCCCAAGGGCTAGGGAAGTGATAAAGAGACTAACCTACGGTGCCACGTGGGGGGAACTGCAAAAAACCGGGATATCAAAGGACACCCTAAGCAGACTCCTGGATGCCCTGACAAGAGAGCTGTTTGCTGTGATTAAGGATGGGTTAGGGGTCTATAAGTTCTCGGACCCCGTTTACAGGTACGCTGCGGAGAAACTGCCCCTATCCCCAAAGTGAATGGACAAAAAGGTGAACCCCATGAGCGAGGCGGGCCAGGCACTGCAGAAGATCGCAAGGGGAACGGGGATCGTCTTCGCCGGGACGGTAATCTCGATGCTCTTTGGGTTTTTGAGCAGGGCGGTGATAGCGAGGTACTTTTCCCCTGGGGAGTACGGTGTTTTTAATTTAGCTTTGACGGTTCTGAACATCGCTCTCGTTGTGGCGACTCTGGGCTTCCAGAACGCCCTGCCGAGGGAGGTGGCGTTCTACCGGGAGAGGGAGCCTTCGAGGGTCGGGGATCTGGTCTCGACGGCTCTGGTTATTGTCGCGGCGAACAGTTTTGTAATCACGGTGCTCCTGGTGCTCGGCTCGGGCTTTGTTGCCCGGGTGTTCAGCGAGGAGAGGCTGATCTACGCATTAAAGATAGCCGCCCTTGCCCTGCCGTTCTGGGCCCTGACGGGTGTGGTGATTGCGGTTTCGAGGGGCTTCGGAAGGGTCAGGGAGCAGGTGTACTTCAGGAGCATAGTTTATCCGATAGTCTGGCTTGTACTCGTTGTGCTCATGGCTGTTCTCGGCCTCCCCTTTGCTTCGGTATTCTGGATGTACATTCTGGCCCAGTCGGCGGTATTTCTGGCTCTAATCTTTGAGGTGCATAGGATCCGGCTTTTTAACGTAAAGGCCTCTTTTGATCCTGCCCTCGGGAAAAAGCTGGTTCTCTTTTCCCTCCCCCTGATGTTCGTTGGGATTCTGAATTTTTTGATGACCTGGACCGACACGCTGATGCTCGGCTATTACAAAGGCTCGGAGGTTGTGGGCCTGTACAATGCGGCCACTCCCCTGGCAAGGTTGATTCCCATTTTCCTGGGTTCTGCGTCTGTTATTTATTCCCCCATAGTCACATCACTGTATGCCCAGGGAAAGATTAAGGAGATGGGAAGGGTCTATCAGATCCTGACGAAGTGGGTGTTCCTTCTGACCCTTCCCATATTTGCCGTCATGTTCCTCTTTCCAGAGACCACCATATCCTTCCTCTTCGGCGAGAAATACGTCTCCGCTTCAACTGCACTCCAGATACTGTCTCTCGGTTTCATGTTCCACACGTTCCTAGGGCTAAACGGCATGACCCTGATCGTTATTGGAAAGCCAAAGCTCAACATGATAGGGGACACCTTTGCCGTGGTGTCAAACGTTTCCTTAAATCTGGCTTTGATACCCAGGTACGGGATGGTCGGTGCCGCCGTCGCCACGGCGGTTTCCTACTTCGTGGCCAATGTTTTCAGGTCTTACTGGCTCTATAAGATGACTGGGATACATCCATTCAGCTGGAACTACGTGAAGCCTCTGGGAATAGGCTTCCTTTTGCTGGGAGTTCTTAAATGGATGAGTCTGGACGTGGAAGACATATGGCACGCGATCCCGGTGCTCGTCATTTTCCTGGCGGTCTACGCCCTGCTGGTGCTTTTAAGCAGGAGCATTGATAGGGAGGATGTTGAACTCCTGCTGGCAGTGGAGAAGAGGCTGGGGATAAACCTGGGGAGAATAAAGAAGATTTTGAGAAAGTTTGTTTAAAATGCTGGTTTCCAATTCTTTAAAGCATCGTAGTCCGGCTCGGGGTCTTCTGTATAGAAATCTAGGCCAAACCACTGGACTACTTTTAATATGTTCTTAACTTGGCGTTCAGATAATTTATTCTTCCACTTCAGGAGCTGTTTGGAAGTTCCTAGATATGATTTGTCGTGCGTGGTTTTACTTGGTCTTTTGAACTTTTCATGAACTTTTTCTGGAACTTCCTCGTTGATATAACCAAAAATTTTCTCAATCTCTTCATCAAAGTTGGTGATCAGTTTTTCATATACCACAGTATACCAAGCATCTGGATGCTCACTCAAATAGGAAAGAGGTATGTAATTGTCTAGGCCCCAAATGGCTGCAAGAACTTCTTCTTGAGTTCTGATTGTGTGGAGCTTCTTCATTAACCATTCGTTTTCTCTTATCTGAGGAATTTGAGAAGCTTCCCCTAGGATCATTTCTTTTGGAGGAGGAACATCTTTGAGTGTGAAATATCCTACAACTCCTGTTTCAAGTTGGGAGGCTATTGTGGCACAGGGGTGGCGTATCATAAAGTATGTTCCTCTAACTTGGAAATTGTTAGCGATCCATGGAAGCAGTCTATTGGCTCGTATGAATTTAACTAATATCTTAGTTGCTGACAAACGCTTATAGATAGTTGTAGGCGTTAATGAAAATAATGGCTTGCGACTTATTATTTGACCCGTGAATACCTGTTTTAGATATTCTTTAAGGTGCTTATTTTCAGCATCAGGTTCGAGATATGGTCGTGGAGATAAATTAAGTCGCTTTACTTGTGGGAACCACTCTTTATGAAATGGCTCAAATATTGATTTATATTCTGGAAGAGTTTCAATAAGTTCCATGAACCAAGTTGTTCCTCCTCTTGGGGTTCCTGAAATTATTATAGTGTCTTGTAGACTTATATTTCTATGAAGTCCTAATGCTAGTAAATCAATACTCCTTTTTAAGAATGTTATCCCCTTGATCCAAATTCCAGAAAGTTGTTTGTTCATCTTACTCACCTAAATTTTGCCCCTTAATTTCAGGTTTTTGATCGCTTTTTTAAGCTTTTTATCTTCTTCTCTCTTGTAGTAGCTCAAATCAACATATTTAGACTTTCTCTTCACAAATTCTGAGTCTTCTTCAAAAATTTCCGTTAAAACTCTCCCGTCTATATCGTTTGGGATTGGCAAGTTGAAGATGTGAAGGACTGTAGGAGTAACATCAAATACGGTTGGCAACTTCTTGAAGGTTATATTACTAGAAATCTCTCCCCCACTCACAGAAAAGATACCGTGTATCTCATGATCCCCCATGTAGGTATCTTCAGTTATATTGTCCGAGAGTCTGTACGAGTACTCAACGCCCTTTTTAGGAACAATAAAGAGTGCTGGGAGGTTATTCAGATATGGGCCACTGTAAAGTTCCTCAGTTCTGATAACCTTTTCTATTTCTTCAAATCCTTGGAGGTATTTAATGACTTCATCAACTATATGTTTATCTCTCACATAGATCCCCCATGTCGTTGTTTCTGTCGGCATAAAGGCTTTTGTTGTTTCCGGGCGTAGAGTCGCCTCAAGAACGTTGGAGGGTGCGTTGGTCTTTTCAACTGCTTTTCTTAGAAGTCTGTCTGGAATCATCTTACTGGCCAACCTAGCAAGTTTTAGCTTTACCACGTTATACTTAATAAAATCCCCTTTAGCTAGTGCTGTGTTAACGTGGAATAACTTGTTTTTGACTTCAAAGCCATGGTCACTAACAATGAACGTGAAATCCGCTGTATTCTGGATCTCTTTGATAAACTTGTGTATTAAGCTGAACGTGGGTTTCACTAGTCTCGTGTCTTTACCTTCCAAGATCTCAGGGTATATATGGGAAAACCAGTCGGTTTCACTGAACACGATGAAGAATAAGTTCCAGTCAACATTTTCATAGAGATCGTAGTACATTTCCATCCGCGTTTCAGTGTACTCTCTGACAATACTGGCATAGTCCCTTTTATCGCTGGCATACTTTATCCAATCATGAGGGGGGTCAATAAGGTATTCCTTATATTTCTGCGAGAGTTTTTCGGGGTAGACAGTCTGTTCTGGAGCCGCCCAGTCTGAGACGATTACGGTGTTTTGCCTGTGTTTTATGCCCGAGAAAGGATAAGTCATCGGAAGGTTCACTATTACACTGTTAAACCCTGTTATATCAAGCATTTCTGAAAGCCTCAAAGCTTTAACATTATGGGAGCTCACGAGTTTGGATTTCATAGTGTTAATGTCAACGTTTTGCCAGCCGATGATTCCATGCTTCGCCGGATTTACTCCAGTGAAAATTGATGTCCATGCCGGTGGTGTGTATGGGGGAATCGTGGATATAAAGTCGTGGATACTGTCATTTTTTAGTCCAACAAGCTGGGCAGTTGTCTTGTTTGCCCCATCGAGGCCGATGATGGCGATTTTTAAGTGCTTGTTCATAGGATCACCCTCTAATAAGTGAGATGTACAAACTTTCTATCTCTTTTGCATGCTCTTTCATACTTTTTGGGGGGGAGATATTTGCTTTAAACTTTTCTATCAGTTCTGGATTCTTGATTATCGCTATAATCTTTTCATATAAGTCTTTTGGGTTATTGGGCTCGAATAATAAGCCTGTTTTCCCATCTTCTACGAATTCTGGGATCGCACCTAAATTAGATGCTATAACTGGTGTCTTAGTAGCTCGTGCTTCTGCTAAAACTAAGGGACAGTTCTCGTATGAAACAGATGGGAATACCAAAATATCAACCTCCGAGAAGGGTACTTTTGGATCGTCATATTTTCCAAGGAAATATATATTACCCTTTCCTCGTATTTTTGAGAATAGCTTTCTAACATAAGACGAGTTTGGATCATAATTTCCGTAGATCCTTAATTCTGCTTTATCTTCGAGTACTTCCAAGAATGCGTCAATTAAGAGATGAACACCTTTAATAGGGATAACACTTCCAGCAAATCCAAAAATAATTTTGTTAGTATCTTTCTTCTTTTTCTTAAATCCCTTGAACTCATCTAGATTGTATCCATTTTCTAAGTATATTATTTTCTCCTCCGGCACACCATATCTAATGAACGTTTCTCTTAAGAATCTTGAAGGTGCTATAATTTTGTCAACAGTTAAAAGCATACGTTTTAAAAATTCGTTCCTTTTTTTGAAGTCTTGGGGAGAGTTAGCAATTTTTAGTGTAAATCTTAAAAAAGGCCTTAATTGTCTAACTGGAGCATTTGCAGTGAGCTTTTCAACCCAACATCTATGGCACTCATTTGGTTCGGGCATACTACAGACATTATTTTTGTAATTAACCATAATAGAGAACGGACACAGGAACCAGTAATCATGGAGAGTAAGGACTGCTGGAATGTTCAATTGATGGGCGACATCAATTAATTTGGCTGATCTAAATCTCCACAAATTGTGAAAATGAATTATATCTGGTTTTATGTAGGTCAAGAACTCCATAAACTTTTGTTCTATGCTTTTGTTAGTATATGTGTTTTTTAGTTGAATTGCCTTAAACGATACGAACTGGGGAATTTGCAGAGTGTGCACATGAAGGTTGCCATATATCCTGCTAACAATCTGAGGTCGTTTAATCGTCTTTGTATATATGGGGTAAAATACATGAACTTCGTGGGACTTACTTAACTCTTTTGCCAAATTATACATATAAATCTCAGCTCCCCCAATGAAGTCTGGAGGAATTCCTGAACCGACTTGTAGAATTTTCATTTCTCTGACCTCCCTAGGCTATATACTACAATAACACCATCATAAATCTTATCCTTATATAACAATTTTCTGTTGATTCTGTCCCTTAAGGTAAATAAAGGGACCGTTCCTTCAGCATACTGAGTATTGGGATCCACCAGAAAGCTACTATCAAGTGCAATATAAGAGAAAATAGCATAGCCTGGGCACTTATCAAGATCTGAAACGTCTTTAACGACCCTTCTATTTATATACATCCACATAGGCACCACGTATCTCGACGTAGTCTTGTAGTCAGAGCAAATAGGAAGTTCTCTGTCGATGCGATTGCTAATGCCCCAAATACTGTATTTCTCTGAAGAAGTGTGGTAATATAAAACAGGGTACTCCCCTCTATAAAAAACAGGATCCAACTGATTGCTAAGATTTGAAGAGATTGACAAAAAGCAAATAAATAGGGCCATAACGAATATCAAAGCATCTCGTAACTTTTCAGTTCTTATCATAGTGATAATTCTCCAAATAGCAATGGAAGATAGTAATCCAAAAATTAATCCTAAAAAGTAGAATATTCTCCTCGGATTAAGCACATACATTCCCATTTTAAGAAGAGGGATAGATAAGACTCCGAGAGAAATCAAGGATAACAGGATTCTCGTATCCTCGGTCGATTTAAAATCAAAAGTTTCAAGGTAAAGAAGACCACCTATTATGGAAAAACTGACATATATCAAGAATGGGAGGTACATAAGAAGCTCGGCTAGTGTAAAATGTGTAGGGGGTATTATTGTCAAATTTTTCAAGCTTCCACCATATAGCACCTTGTAAAATCCCAATACAAAAGGATAAAAAACATCTCGATATATTGAGACTTTGCCAACATAGCTAATAATAGCCAGCATAATTATCCACCTGGATAGTGCTTTGAGATGCTGTGCATTGTTGTTGCTTATTGGCAATGCTACTAGAACAATTAACGGTATGAAGATTAAAATTACGAACACAAGAGAGTAAAAATAGTGGGAATTTAGGATTGAAAACCATGAGAGAATTAATATGATAATATAGGCAGGCGATTTTTCAAAGGAGAGATAGGATATCAAACCAAGCAGCATGAAAATCATAGCAAAACTTCTGCTGTCTTGGACATATGTCCATTTTAAAGTTACAGGGAAAATTAATGAGAGTACCATAGCAACGTAAGCAATTTTTTTGTTAAACCTTTTTTTGAACAGAACATATGATAAAAGAAGAAAATTAACTGTCAATATTACTGTTGAAATTAGTTGCAAATTTACCTCATGGATTTCTGGCACTAACAATAGTATAGCTTGCCATATGTTGTAGTTAGGTATACCATAGTGGCGAGACCACAAAAGAATCGAAGTAACCTTACCATGAGTGATGAGGGATTTAGTCATTACTAAATATGCACCGGGATCGTCTTGGTACTGAATAATTCCCCCTGCATAAAATGTTGAGACGAAACCTGTGAGCAATAGCGTTGTAAGTAGGACATGTCTAAATGTGATAGTGGGGGACACAATTCCATAAAAGATTAAGAGACTGAGTGCTATCGAAAACATAAGGAGAGTAATAGTTCCCCTAGTGATGTTGTCTTGTGCTAATACACGAATTACAAATAGCATAAACAACCCCAAATACATCAAAAGTGAAAAGGACATCTTAAACTTTGCAACTTTTCTTATTCTAAGTATTTCAGAACGTTTGGGTAACATCAAATAACCAAAGCTTCCAATAACGACAGATAAAACTTGGAAAAACATTAAACTAAGTTTACCTCCCTGTTTTATAAATACGTATAGTAAGACAGAAAGAGAAATGACTAAGGTGAATGTGGCTATTTTCTTCGAGAATCTCTGTGAATCCCATTCTGCTCCACCTTCTCTCTTTAATTTGCTTTTGTAAAGGATATAATACAATTTTGCGATTCTTTCCCACCTAAATTTTTTTAGCCCTTTTACCTTGACTTTTCTTTGTGTAGACAATATTCTAATAACCTTGGCAACATCTTTCGGAGTAAGTTCATCAATTGAGAGAATACTCCCAGTAAAATACCCCGCCAGCTCCTTAAGCCCCAGCTTATTGTTGACTATCACAGGTTTGCCAGCTGCTAAGCTTTCAATGACCATTATCCCAAAGGCTTCCATCTCCGAAAGGTTGACAACAATATCAACCGAGTGCAGGAGAGTGTAGAGCCCTTCCTCCGGCAGGAACCCAAAAAACTTCACTCTCTTCTCTAACCCTAACTTCCGTGTTAACTTTTGTAATTCCTTTTCATACGGCCCTCTGCCGACTATGTATAGCACAAAGGTGTCTGGCAGGTACTTCAGGGTCTCAATAGCTATGTGAACATTCTTATACTTTTCAAGCCTGCCAAAATAGAGAATTGAAACTTCGCCCTTCTTTGGAGCTCTTTTGGACTTGAATGATCGTATCTTTTCAATATCTACCCCGTTGTATATAACCTTGATCTTGTCCTTTGGCAGTTTGAACTTGTCTATCAGTATCTCCCTCTCTGTTCTGGAAACACAGATTATTTTATTAGCATTTCTCAGGTATATGGATACTATAAACCGATCGTACACGGGCTTGAGAATCCTGAAGAGCAGGTTGCTCCCAGTGGAATGATAATGGGGCGAAACAACAACTTTCTGCCAGTCTTTAAGGGCAATCAACATCGTGAGGGGGTAAAGGTTGGATGTTCCATGTATGTGAATGATGTTAAATTTTTCCTGTGAATTTTTTAATTCTTTGATCATGGATATACTCAGACTTAATAGCAGAGAGCTGAAGACTTTAACTGTTAATCCCCTCCAAGATTGCATCTCATTCTTGGATCCAGTACACCAGATTTCTATTTTGGGGCCTTTCTTTGATAGGCGTGTTGTGGTTTCCTTAACGACTCTTTCAACTCCTCCAGGCATCCAGGGGGCCTTTGGGGATATTACCAGGGTTGGCATTGTTTTCCCTCCAGTGGTATTTCTACTTTAGGTGTTCATATTGTACTTACTTGTTGTTATTACTTTACTTGCATTGTGCCCGAGCTTTTTCCTTATCTTCGGGCTTTCTATTAACCGTTTGATAGCTTTTACAAACTTATCATTCACGTCATCAACTATTATTGCGTGCTTGCCGTTCACTAATTCCAACCCCTCAGCACCCTTTTTAGTCGTTACTATCGGGAGACCAGCAGCCATATAATCTAACACCTTAAGCTTAACACCTTCGCCCCTGATGAGGGGAACTACGGCTATATCACATTCTCTGAGGATACTGTAAATGTCTTCAACGAATCCAAGGGACACCACATTTTTGTCATCAAATTTTGGCACTCCTTTTCCAAATATGACGAACTTCAAGTTCTTATATTTTCTAAACTGTGGGGCTATATTGTTTATAATAATCTCAATAGCCTCTCTGTTCTGCACTGTCCTGTATATCCCGTGGAACACTGCCCATATCTGAGTTCTGTCCTTTTTCAGTCTATTTTCCATATTTGTTCTTTCTTTCACATTCAAATTAGGTGGAACAACCTTTATCTTCTCGGGGATTGCCCTGTATTCATCAACAAACACTCTTTTATTTTCATAGCTTATCGCCAGTGTTAGATCAGCATACTTCACGGCCATCTTTTCGATCCATTTTATTGTTATCAAGTAAAACAATCTGATCACTTTTGGAATGGTCTTGTCTTTCATAATAATTTTGGCATATTTGCTTTCAACATTGTGTGAATCCTGAATTATTTGGCTTTTATACCTAAATATCATCTTAACTATCAACCACGTGGAGAATAAACCCCACGGCTGGCTTATTAACACAATGGAGGGCTTGTACTTTTTAAGAACTCTGGCCAGTGTTAAGTGATAGAACGGGTTTAAAGATAGGAAATACGAACCGAGCCGCATGTTCTTTATTTTTATGAAATCAAAAGCATAAAAATAGTGTCTGTTGTGATTTTCTTCATTGGTCTCTTTTAGGTCGAGGGGTTCTATAATAACAACATCACCCTTATCCTGTATAGTCTTAGCAAGGGCTGATATTCTGCTCTCTACACCTTCTGTGGGAGCTGTTTTTAGCCTAACTTTAGTGTGTGGCGAGATGATTAGCATCGTTTTTGTCATGTTAACTCCCCTACATAGATGTTGTTCTCCGCGACTATCCTCGCCACCGTGAGGTAGTAGCCCCCAGGTTCAAGACCGAACCTGCTGAGTATCCTTACCTCTTCCCACTTCGAGAGCCTTGAAGGCAGGAGCTCTCTTGCGCCGTAGGCAATGTAGACAACCCTTCTAGGTTTATGTCTCCTTTCTAAATTCTCTTTAATCCCGAGAGAATCTGCAACAACCACATCGGGCAACTTGCATGAAAGGTATTCCATGAGATACATATAGATCATTGTGGCCAGATAAACTGGGAATAGATGGAACGGTACAAACTGGATTCTCCTGACTAACCGTTTCCATTCAATCCCATCGGGGTTTATGAGAATTCGCTTTTTTGATAATCTTCCAAATATCGCCGCCAGAGCACCGTCGGGGGAGACATAATAAAGCACATCAACGTCGTTTGAGTGCTTTGAGAGAAGATACAGTGTTGCAACAACGTCGTTTATTGAGGGTATCGTGACACTTTTGCCCTGGATTGATGGGACATGAACCCTCACTATACCGTTGTATTCGTCTTCAAGAAACCCATCAGATTCGCAGGTAACGTATACTCGAAATTCCTCCCTCACTAGGCGCCTAGAAAGTTCCTCAACAAATGTTTCAGTCCCACCGTACTTGCCGGGTATCCCCCTGGAACCAATTAACGCAATTCTCACGCTGATTCGACCTCCTTTCACTCCCTCACCATCCTTGCCAGCACGTTCAGCGTCAGCCCGGCAACAAAGAGCTGGATCCCGATTATCACGAAGATTCCCGCGCCTATGGCCTGGGTGAGGTAGACGTTCCCACCGGCATAGTATGGTTTCAGCGCCCAGTAGGCCAGGACTCCCGCAACTGCAAAGGATATAAGGCTCAAAACGCTGAACAGCAGCAGGGGTCTCCTGTACCCTATCAGCCCAACGATGGCGGCCAGCACTCCAAACCCGTGGCTCAGAGGGTTCTTCTTGTGCCTTTTTGGGACGTCGTAGCGGACGTTTATCGGGACTTCAGCGATCCTTATCCCCGCCTCCCTTGCCTTCACAACCATGTCGGCCTCTATAGAGTAGTCGGTGCTGTTGAGGTTCAGGACCTTCAGAGCCCGGCAGGTAATCGCCCGGAATCCGCTCTGAGAATCGACGCTGACTTCCGCCGCCATCTGGGTTCCTTTGTTAAGAATCCACAGACCGAGGCGCCGGTAAAGGGGTATCTTCTTTCTGCTCCCGTTGAGGTACCTCGACCCTATTACGAGGTCCGCCTCTCCCCGGACTATGGGCTCCAGAACCAGGGGTATCTCATCGGGGTTGTGCTGTCCGTCCCCGTCTATTGTAACGACTACATCGTAGTTTCTGCTGAGCGCGTATTCGAACCCGGTACCCAGAGCGGCACCCTTCCCCCTGTTGGAGTCATGCCGGATGATAACCGCTCCCGCCTTCTGGGCTATTTCGGATGTCCTATCGCTGCTCCCATCATCAACCACCAGAACGTCCCCGTACTTCCTGGCCAAAGCAACGACTGACCCGATCGTCAGCTCCTCGTTGTAGGCAGGGATGACCACCAGCGTTCTCATCGAAGCCACCGTTACAGTCCGTTATAATTTCAGTGCCCATTATCACGGGTATGGGCAGAGGGCCGCCGATTCATTTCCACCTAAAGGAGTCCACCTTTTTAAGATTTCCCCTGAGCATGGTCATCACGGCTAAGAACGTTGAGAACCCCGCCAGCACTGCGACCTGGTTTGGGACAGACCCCAGGCCGCCCAGGTAGTCCCTGAGCAGAAAGAAAATCGCCGACGCCGCCCCGAGGACTGCCGCCACCCTGACATCCACCCTGAACCCCAGAGCGAAGTAGAACACCGCCCCCGCTATGAAGGCCTCGGGGGCTATGACCCCGAGGAGCATGAGGGGCAGCACCAGGAGCTCAAGCCTCCCTGGCTTGATCTCCCCCCGCAGGGAGTCGTCCAGGAGGAGGATCATGGAGCCAGAGAAGACCAGAGACGTCACGAGGCCGTTGTAGGTGTAGAGGTCTGCCGATGGGAGCCCGCCCCCCGCGTAGAGGGCGAAGATCAGATAGGCAGCCAGGCCCAGGTCCCTGTTCCTCAGGCCCA
This sequence comes from Thermococcus coalescens, assembly GCF_055392585.1. NCBI lineage: Archaea > Methanobacteriati > Methanobacteriota > Thermococci > Thermococcales > Thermococcaceae > Thermococcus > Thermococcus coalescens. Next base: position 1,478,848 of record NZ_AP043764.1, on the reverse strand, counting down.
CGAGGTACACTACCGGCGCGAGGAGGAGGGCGCGGTTTCCCGTGATGATGCCCGCTATGACGACCGAGATAACGCCGATCATCTGCCCCACCCGTTGGACGCCTTCATCAGCTCACGGAGGTAGTCGCTCGGCCCGAGGTCGATGGTCGGAGCCAGGAGGCTGAACCTCTTCAGCAGCTCCTCTCTCTGGGTGTATGCCCGGTAGAGCCTTTCAAGGGTTCTCTCGTCGAGTTTTCCGGAGTAGAAGAGGACAGGGTTGGGGGAGAGTACCATGACCCTGTGGGTTCTCCTGGCCAGGGCAACGGCCCGGTAGAGCTCCCTCGGGTTGCTGAGGTCGGTTATGAAGATGATGTAGGAGCTCTGCTTTATCAGGGAGAGCCCCTCGAAGACCCCCGTGCTCCTCCTCCGGCCCTTCTTGAGAGGGAGAACCCTGCCGAGGAACTCCCTCGCCCTCTCACCGAAGCCCGTCTCGAAGTCGAACCTGAGGCTCATCCTGCCCCTCCTGCCGCGTAGGGCGAGCTTCCTCCTCACCGCCTCAAGCTGTGAGGAGCCCCTGCCCGGCCTGACGAGTTCGGCGGTTTCGTCGTCGTAGATGACCATTCCCACCCTGAACCTCCTGACGAGGCTCGCCGCCAGCTGGAGGGCGAGAACCGAGGCGTAGTCTATCTTGGCCATCTTCAGGCCCTTGCGCATCTCCCTCGTGTTGTCCAAGAAGATGTACACGTCGGCGTTGCTCTCCCTCAGAAAGTCCCTGACTATAATCTCGCCCAGCCTGGCGGTGGCCTTCCAGTCTATCCTCTTGAAGTCGTCCCCGTGCTGGTACTCCCTGAGGTCCTTTATCTCAAGGCTCTCGGTGCCGAGGAGGACGCCCCTTTTGTAGGCCTCGGCCAGCTTGAGGTTGTAGTCGAGCCTCGCCGCGTCCCTTATGCTCTCAACGGAGGGGTAAACAGTGACCTCGGTTCTCTCGCCGATCCGGAACTCTTCAAAGTAGAGGCCCCTCGCGTCCTGAACCAGGGCCCGAAGGGGTTCGAGTACGAACCTGCCCCTGGCATTCGGCTTTATTAGGTATGAGCCCCCCCACTCACCACCGGGCTCAAGATAGAGCTCCCCAAGGCCGGAAGCCTCGAATTCCCCATTCGGGTCGGCGAGCCTCACGAAGACCCCGCTCCCCTCGTTTCTTATCCTCACACTGACCTTCGCGGGCTTTCCTTCCTCAAGCTGACCGCTTTCAATAACCCTCTCCCCCGCGATCTTCAGCTCAACGACCGAGCGGAGGCCGTAGACGTAGAGGAGCAGGAAGAACCCCAGTAATGCCGGGGCCGTGCTTTCCCCGAGGTAGCCCTCAAGGATGAGGAGAAAGGAGAGGGTCAGGATTATGTCCTCACGCTTCATCGGCTACACCGGAACCTCCGTGTCCTCGAGCACGTCCTCTATGACGTCCCCAACCCTGACACCTTCCAGCTCGTACTCGGCCCTCAGCATCAGCCTGTGGGCGAGGACGGCGGGGGCGACCTTCTTGACGTCGTCCGGGATGACGTAGTCCCTCCCGTCAAGGAAAGCTGAGGCCTTGGCCGCGTAGAGCAGATGTTCGCCAGCCCTGGGGGACGCGCCAAACAGGAGCCTCTCATCGCTCCTCGTCCTTGAGATGAGGGTGTAGATGTACTCTATCACCTCGTCGCTGACGTCAACGCTCTTCACGTCGGCGATAAGCCCCATGAGCTCTTCGTGGGCTATTATGGGCTCAACGTCGTAGAACTCGCCGAGGCTCTTCCTCTTTAGAAGGGCCACCTCCTCCTCCCTGTCCGGGAAGCCTATCTCTATCTTTAGCAGAAACCTGTCGAGCTGGGCCTCCGGCAGGACGTAGACACCCTCATGCTCAAGGGGGTTCATCGTGGCTATCACCAGGAACGGCTGGGGGAGCCCGTAGGTCGTGCCCTCTATGGTCACCTGCCTCTCCTGCATCGCCTCGAGCAACGCCGACTGGGTCTTCGGCTGCGCCCTGTTGATTTCGTCAGCGAGAACTATGTTGGCGAATACCGGCCCCCGCTTCGTCTTCCACTCGCCGCTCTTCTGGTCGTAGTAGACGACGCCTATTATATCCGCCGGAAGGAGGTCGGGGGTGAGCTGTATCCTCGAAAAGCTCAGCCCTATGGCCCTTGCGAAGGCCTTGGCTATGGTGGTCTTAGCCACCCCGGGGATCCCCTCTATGAGAACGTGACCCTCAGAGAGGAGGGCGATGGTTAGGAGTTCGATTACATCCTCCTTTCCCACAACGGCCTTACCGACCTCTTTTTTAAGACGCTCCATAAACTCCTTACCGTCCATGAGCACCACCTATCCTCGACCCGGTTCTGATTTCCTCGAGTATGGTTTTTAACTTATCCCCATCAAGACCCTTCTCCTCAAGCCTCCGGATGAGTTCTTCCTGGTCTGCCCCCTCTTCCCTGAGGAACCCCGCCACCAGGGACGCGAGCCACGCGAGTATTCTCCCGGCGGCGCCGCTCTCAACGATGAAAGCTATGAACGCCACAAAGAGCACGTAGTAGAACACCAGCTCCCTGTTGACCGCCCTCCTTATGACGACGTTTCCTGAGGAGTAGGGGTTGAAGTCGGCGTGGTGGGCCTCATCGATATAGAAGGTCTTTTTCGGGAGGCTCTCCACGAGGTTCTTCAGGAAGGGCTCGTTCTCCCGGTAGAGCGAGTTCGTGAAGATGTCCGGGTCGGAGACGAGTATTATCGTCCCCTTTCCGTAGGGTATCCTTGCAACGACCGGGAAAGCACCGTATGTACCACCGAGCATCGAGGCGCTGCTGGTGTAGACCAGGGCGTCCTTCACGTTGAGTATAGCCGCCGGCCGGCTCATAAATAGCAGGGGGACCCCCCTGGCAAGCTCCGGGTCCCTTACGTCCATGGTCACCGGGAAATCGGCGTTTTTGGAGTAAGTGAGGCTCAGAACGGGCCTCTTTGACAGCCTGACGTCCAGCCCAAGGCCGGCGAGGATCTGGTTGCCGGTACCGAAGTCGTCCGCAAGGAGGAGGGTGTTCCCCTTCTCCAGGAACCTCTTAAGCTCCCCAATCTCACCCTCCGAAAAGTCGACGTCCGGCCCCACAACAACGAGCGTCCCGTCCAGCTCCCCAAGCCCCACGGAGTCGTAGGGCGCGAGGAGTGGGGTTATCTCCCCGCTCGTGTAGAGGAGCTTCCCAAAGCCAGAGAGGCCGTTCCATTTCGTGTTGAGAACGCTGTAAGGGGCGTCGCTCTTGAGGACCGGAACCGAGAGGGGCATTATTATGAGGCCGATGCCCACTATGAGGAGCACGCCGTAAAACACCCTGTTCACAGCTCATCCCTCACGAAGACACCTATGATCACCAGGGAGGCGTGTTTGATGGCCTTCAGTACGTCCCCCGCGCGCAGGCCCTTCCTCCCGTAGACGTACCTCTCATGGAGCCGCGTTAGGGCGGCGAGGCTGTCCGCAAAGGGCTCGGACTTCAGGAGGGAGAGGAGCTCCCTGGGGGTCGTGGACTTGGGGAGGTCATAGACCCTCTTCAGCAGGCCGTACACGACCCGGTAGGCCTTTCTCAGGTCGGGCTTCCCCTGGAGGGACGTCCCCTCCTCAGCTCTGGGGATCCCGGCCAGAGGCCCTCCAGGTTCTCCACCCGCGGGTTTCCTCTTGGTCATGAGCCTGTAGCCCGCAAACGCTATGAGGAGGAAGAGAACGAAGAGCAGGAGCCTCCGGGTGTAGTCTATCGGAACCGCCTCAAGAACGAGGACGTTTGAGGCCGCCGGGGCCAGCTCATTGCTCCCGCTGAAGTAGACGTACACCTCGTGCCTCCCCCGGGGGAGCCTGACCGTGAACGTAAAGTTCCCCCGGGCATTGAGGCCTGAGTAGGGCCTGCCGTCCACATAGACCGTCAGGGGCAGTTCATGGTCCCCGTAGACGGTTCCCCTTATCGGGACGTCCTCATCGGCCTTGACCCGACTTCCCTCGAAGAACAGCCTTATCACTGGCCTGTCCTTGGCTGGGAAGAGGGTCATAACGAGGGAGCTCTCCATCCTTATCCCGTCACCGGGAAAAACTACCGTCGCGTTCGTCTCCTCTGAGACGTTTCCCACAAAGAACCGGAAGCTCCTGTTTTCGTCGGTTATCCCGTAGTACGTCTCGTTGCCGACGCTGAGCAGTATCCTCCTCCAGGGGATGCCATCGCCGAAGTAGTCCAGGAGGTAGCCCTCGATGGCAACGCCCTGCGAAACGCTCTCGCTGGCCAGTATCTTCGTGGGAATTTTCCCGACCGACACGTTCACGGTGTTTGAAAAGACCTCCCGGGTTCCGTTGAGGCCGAGTGCCGTGGCATGGTAAACGCCAGGCCTCTCGAACGAAACCTCAAGGTGGAACATTCCGTTGGTGACGGTGGCCCTGTAGGCCGTGCCGTTTATCAGGATCCGCACGTCCCTGAGGCCAAGGGTGAAGCCGTAGAAGGTCACGTTTTCGTGGGCGTAGGGGGTCGGATTGGAGACGGAGAGTGTAAAGTTTTCGGGAACCTGGACCCCATCCAGAAGCCTCTCATACTTCCCAACCAGGAGATCAAGCTCCCCCAGCCCAGCGCGCAACTCACCCACGTCAAACGTCAGCCGGGTGCCGTTTGGTCCGGTGAGGGTCGCGGAGGAAATCGAATCGACGGCAGAACGGCACTCCCTCAGGCCCAGCTTCATCCTTATCAGCGCCCTCCTGGCACTGGAGTAGTCACCCTCCGAAAAAGACTCTCTGAATAGCCCGTTCCCGGAGGCTATCTCAAAGGCGCACGAACCCATCTGGACGAAGTATGGGGCTATCTCAAGGGCGCTCTGACCGATTCCGGTGGCCGAGTATGTTAGGAGGGTCTCGTAGGTGGCGTTCAGCCGGGAGTAGAGTTCTGCAGCAGTTTCAACCGTGCCGTTCCCTCCGCCAATAATTCCAGAGAAGAGGAGGTTAAACTCGCTCAAAAAGGAGTTGAAGTAGATGTAAGCCCCGTAATCGTCAGAACCTGCCGTCAGGTAGTCCGACCCCCCGGCGGCAGCGGTGCCATAGTCCAAAACCAGCATGAAGGTGAGCAGGAAGAGTGCCAGCTTCCTCATTTTAATCAACAACTCATGGTAAGACAAATCTTTTAAGGTTAATGGTTGTTGTGAGCCTGGGGGAGAGGATGGAAGCGAAGAACATCGTGGGTGTCTCCTTGCTCGCGGCCGGCGGCTTCCTGGCCGTTTACGGCTTTCTCAACGTCGTGACCGGCTACATAAACCTGGGGATAGCCGGGATGTTCCTGGGGGCCGTTGTGCTCACGTTCAGGTCCTCAGGGTACGTGAAAAGGGAGTCCGCAGGCCTGGTCATGAAATCCTACGAGAGGTTTTCCAGGTCATTCGTTGAGAACCTGAGGCTGGAGGGAAACTCCGTTTACATACCCCCCTTCGAGAACCTGCCTGAAGGAGGTGTGTTCGTCCCCCTCCATGGGGACTTTGAACTCGACCTGGCGAGGATAGACGAGGGTACGGTCTTCCTGACGGAGGTTCCAAACGACAGGGCCATGGGGCTCTTCCTCGGGCCGCTGGGTGTTGATCTTGTAAAGAAGTACGAGGAGCACCTGGAGTACTCCCTGGCCGGCGCAGGGCCCGGAGAGGTTGAAGCGGCCGCAGGCTCCGTGCTCAAGGCCCTTGGACTGGCGGAAAGGGTCTACATAGAGGAAGCCGAGAACTCCTTCAGGGTGATCGTCCAGCCGGCGATTCCCTGCGATGCAGGGGCATGTGAAAAGATGCCCTGCCCGATATGTTCCTCCGTGCTGCTCGCCCTCGCAAAGGCCACGGGGGAGCTACTCCACGTGGAGAAGGTGGAGGAGAAGGACTACGGAATAGAGATATCAGCGAGAAAGCTTGGAGGAGTTGAGGAATGGATGTAGAGGACTACATACTGCTCTTCATTTCCCTCTGGGTGCTCGTCTCGGCCCTCACCGCTGGAAGCGTTGACGTGTTCCTGACGCTGACCCTCATAGGCCTCCTCATAACCCTGGAAGTGGGAGGCCTCTTCATGAGCAGGGAGCAGAAGGAGAGCCTGAAGCCCATGGTCGAACTCCTCATTGTCATATTCGCGATAATCGTCATGAAAAAGGTCTACGAGGTGCTGGGTGCATGAACCTACGCGACTGCTGGGATTTAATAACGATCATGGCACTCTCACTCCTCCTCGACGTCCTTATTGCGCTCTACCCGGACAGCATTCTAAGAAAGGTCCTCGGACTGGCCTTTGTCCTCTTCTTCCCCGGCTACGTCTTTATAACCGCCCTGTTCCCAGAGAGGAAGGAGCTCGACAGCCTTGAGAGGCTCGCCCTCAGCTTCGGACTCAGCATAGCCATCGTTCCGCTCATCGGCCTGGCCCTGAACTACACCCCGTGGGGCATAAGGCTCATCCCAATACTCGTCAGCCTGACGGTCTTTAACTTGGTGCTCTCGCTGGCGGCAGTTTACAGGAGGAAAAACGCGATAAATCCGTGGATACCGTGGGTAACCCTCGACAGAATAAAGGAGGAACTCGAGTGGGAACGCTCAAGCAAGCTCGACAGGGCCCTGACGGTGATCCTGATAATCGCCATACTCACCTCCCTCGGGACTCTCGCCTACGTGGTCACCCACCCGAAACCCGGTGAGGCCTTCACCGAGTTCTACATCCTGGGCCCGGGGGGAAAGGCCGCGGACTACCCGACCGACCTACTTGCGGGAGAGAACGGCACCGTCATCATCGGCATAGTCAACCACGAACACAGGAACGTGACCTACTACGTCCAGATATGGCTGGTAAACCTGACGTGGGACAACAGCACGAACACGACAGTAATCCATGAGATGTACCCCATGCCCGGCTGGTTCAACGTGACCCTGCCCAGCGTCCCGGTGAACATCGAGGGCAACTGGACGCCTCAGTTCGAGACCAACTACACCTTCAGCATCGACAAACCCGGCCAGTGGCAGGTCTGGTTCCTCCTCTTCAAGGACAAACCTCCGGAGCTTCCGCCGGCGCCTCCAGACGGGAACTACGCAGAAACCGATGCCAAAACCCTCATCCTTGATGCGATAAACGGCACGGTGCAGAGCCTCAAGCTCAACGTGAAGGTGACCTCCTGAACCCCATTTCTTACTATTTTGAGAGAAAATTTTATAAGCACATATTACGTAATTCTTCCGACCTACTACGTTAGGTGGTGCTTCATGAAATATACGGGAGTTGTAGCAATCGGCCTCCTCGCTGCCATGCTGGTGCTCGCCGGGTTCTCCAGCTCCCTCTTCACCGACACTGCCCTCTCGAAGAACAACGAGATATCCTCCGGGGAGTTCGATATAGCCATAAGCAAAGATGGAAGCAGGTTCTACAACGACCTCAAGGTCTTCGAGTTCTCGGACCTGAAGCCCGGCGACGAGAGAACCTTTACGTTCTACGTCAAAAACCGCGGCGACATCGACGTCTCCAGGCTGAGCATGGTGCTCAACATCAAAGACCTCGAAGAGGGCTCCATGAGTCCCGCGGAAAAGACCGTCGACAACACCACCGACACGGGAGAGCTCAGCGGCTACCTCATCGTGAAGGAGCTGAAGGTTTACCTCGGGGACGATTCGTGGACGGTCGATTCGGTGGAGGGGAAGAGCCTGAAGGAGCTCAGCGGGAAGGGGATAGAACTCGCAAAGAAACCCCTCAAGGGAGGAGACGTCCTGAGGGTTACGGTGACCCTGAAGTTCTCAGAAAAAGCGGGAAACGAGTGCCAGACCGACAGGGTGGTCGTCGACATGAAGCTCAGTGCCGAGCAGTGAACTTTTAAACCCTCCCTCCATTCTTTTTCCATGCGGAGAAAAATCGGCCTCATCTTCGACATGGACGGTGTCATCTACCGGGGGAGAGAGCCGGTTGAGGGGGCGGGGGAGCTTATACGCTTTCTGAAGGGGAAAGGCATTCCTTTCATCTTCCTAACCAACAACTCGACCAGAGACCCCTCCATGTACCGGGAGAAGCTCCTTTCGATGGGAATCGACGTCCCGGAGGATGTTATAGTCACCTCTGGCCTCGCCACCAGACTCTACATGGAGCGGCACATGGAGCCGGGGAAGGTCTTCGTCATCGGTGGCGATGGTCTTCACCGGGAGATGGAGCGCCTCGGCTGGGGGATCGTTGGCGTTGATGATGCCCGAAGAGGCCTGTGGAGGGAGGTCAGATACGTCGTCGTCGGCCTCGACCCGGCTTTAACCTACGAGAAGCTCAAGTGCGCCACGCTGGCCATAAGAAACGGGGCGCGCTTCATAGGCACCAACCCGGACACAACATATCCCGCCGAGGAGGGCCTCTATCCCGGCGCGGGTTCAATAATAGCCGCGCTGAGAGCCTCAACCGGGGTCGAGCCCCTCATCATAGGAAAACCCAACGAACCGGCCTACGAGGTGGCGAGGAGCAGGCTCAACGCTGATGAGATATGGATGGTCGGCGACAGGCTCGACACCGACATAGCCTTCGCAAAGAGATTTGGAATGAAGGCGGTGATGGTTCTGACCGGGGTGAGCACGCTGGAGGACGTTGAGGAGAGCGGAATAATTCCAGACCTTGCGCTGCCGAGCGTCAGGGAGCTGCTTGAGTACCTCAAGGCGACCATGGAGGGTGGTGAATGAAGCTCCAGGAACTCCTCGAAAGGCTCATATGGCAGGAGAACGAGCTCTACAACCTCCACAAGCTCGGCGAGACCTTTGCCACCTTTGAGAGGCCGGAACTCGCGGAGACCTTCCAGCTGATGGCGGAAGAGGAGCTCAGGCACAGGAAGACCCTTGAAGGGATGCTCTCGGAGGGAGCGCTGGAGGGAACCGCGGTCATAGACTACCTCGACTCCCTCTCCCTCGAACCCATGCTGAGCGACGGGAGGGCTGAGCCGGAAAGCCTTGAAGAGCTGATCCTCGAAGCTCTCGTGAGGGAGAAACACGCCTACGAGCTCTACACGAGGCTTTCGCAGATACTGGAGGGTTCATTGGGGCACATCTTTAAAATGATGGCCGGGGAAGAGCTCAAACATGCGTACAGGCTCAAACTGGTCTACGAGGGCCTTTGACATTTGGATAAATTATCCGACATCCCCCTTTTCTACCCCCTTACATACCAGGCAAAGTTAGGGGCATAAATTCGTCACCCCGGCAACTTCCAACGGGGTAAGGTATATGTAGGGGTGACCGGCATAAAATTTTGCTGATGCTTCTACTAATGGGGGCAACGATAAACAGCTGTATGTCAGGGGTGTTTATATGCCGGTTGAAAAAGTGATGAAAAGGGACGGCAGAATTGTCCCGTTCGATAAAGAGCGTATAAAATGGGCTATACAAAGGGCAATGCTTGAAGTGGGTGTCCGCGACGAGAAGCTCCTCAACAAGGTCGTCAGAAGGGTCGTCAGAAGGGTCAACGAGCTGTATGACGGCCAGGTTCCCCACATAGAGAACATCCAGGACATAGTGGAACTCGAACTCATGCGCGCCGGATTATTCGACGTGGCCAAAGCCTACATCCTCTACCGCAAGAAGAAGGCCGAGATCCGTGAGGAGAAGAAGAAAATCCTCAACAAGGACAAACTGGACGAGATAGACAAGCGCTTCTCCATCAACGCCCTCCGCGTCCTGGCGAGCAGATACCTGATAAAGAACGAGAAGGGGGAGATAGTTGAGAGCCCGAGGGAGCTCTTCGAGCGCGTGGCAGTCCTGTCGGTCATACCCGACCTGCTCTACGATGAGAGGGTCTTTGACAGGGAAGGGGGGCACAGGCAGGACCCCAAGGCGATCGAGAAGTACCTTTCAAAGCTGGACGAGTACGACGGGAGGCTCTCCATCGGAAGGTTCAGGCTCAACAAGTACCACTTTGAGAGGCTCCTCAACCTCTACCGCGAGCTGGCCGAGAAGGGCCAGATGAAGGTTTCAATCGATGAAGTCATTAAAATGCTCGAAAACGGCGCCTTTGACGACTATGAGAGCGAAGTCGAGGAGTACTTCAGGCTCATGACGAGCCAGGTATTCATGCCGAACACACCGGCGCTCATCAACTCCGGCAGACCGCTCGGCATGCTCTCTGCGTGCTTCGTCGTGCCGATAGAGGACGACATGGAGAGCATCATGAAGGCGGCTCACGATGTGGCAATGATACAAAAGGCAGGGGGCGGCACTGGCGTTAATTTTTCGAAGCTCCGCCCAGAGGGCGATTTGGTTGGAACCACCACAGGCGCCGCCAGCGGGCCCATCTCCTTCATGCACCTCATCGACGCCGTCAGCGACGTCATCAAGCAGGGCGGCGTAAGGCGCGGGGCGAACATGGGCATCCTCGAGGTCTGGCACCCAGACATAGAGAAGTTCGTCCACGCCAAGGAGAAGAACGTCGGAACCAACGTGCTCAGCAACTTCAACATCAGTGTGGGCATATGGGATGACTTCTGGAAGGCCCTTAGAGAAGGCAAGCGCTATCCGCTCATCAACCCGAGAACCGGTGAGAAGGTCAAGGAGATAGACCCCAAGAGCCTCTTCGAGGAGCTCGCCTACATGGCCTGGGCGAAGGCCGACCCAGGTGTGGTGTTCTTCGATGTGATTAACAGGAGAAACGTTCTGGAGCCCGCAAAGGGCGAAAAAATCCGTGCTACCAATCCGTGTGTGGTGGGGAACACGAGGATCCTCACGCCTGAGGGGTACATCAGGGCAGATGAACTGTTCAGCCTGGCAAAGGAGCGCGGGGAGAAAGAGGCTGTAGCGGTAGAAGGAATAGCAGAAGGTGGAGAGCCGTACGCATACTCGGTCGAGGTTCTCCTGCCTGGAGAAGAGGAAGTCAAGTATGAGACCGCCCACGGAAGAACCCTCGCAGTTGCCGACCCGATTGCAGTTCCGGCCTACGTCTGGAAGGTTGGAAGGAAGAAGGTGGCAAGGGTTAGGACGAGGGAAGGGTATGAGATCACCGCAACCCTCGACCACAGACTCATGACATCAGAGGGCTGGAAAGAGGTCAGCGAACTCAGGGAAGGCGACAAGATACTCCTCCCGCGCTTTGAAATCGAGGAAGACTTCGGAAGCGAGAGCATAGGAGAGGATTTAGCCTTCGTCCTCGGCTGGTTCATCGGGGACGGCTACCTCAACGTGAACGACAGGAGGGCATGGTTCTACTTCAACGCCGAGAAGGAGGAAGAGACCGCTTGGAAAATTAAGGGGATACTGGCGAAACACTTCGGAACCAAAGCCGAACCACACCGCTACGGCAACCAGATAAAGCTCGGAGTAAGGGGAGAGGCATACAAATGGCTTGAACGCATCGTTGAGAACAACGAGAAGAGGGTTCCGGGGATAGTCTACAGGCTCAAACCGAATGAGATTGCTGCATTCCTCAGAGGCCTCTTCAGCGCCGATGGCTACGTGGACAACGATATGGCGGTAAGGTTCACTTCCAAGAACCGCGAACTGCTCAGAGACGTCCAGGATCTTCTCCTTCTCTTCGGGATACTATCCAAGATCTATGAGAGGCCGTATCCGAGCGAGTTCAAGTACACGACCAGGGAAGGAGAGGAGAAAACCTACAAAGCGGAGGGTTACCACGAGCTCGTCATAGCAAACTACAGCAGGAAGCTCTTCGCGGAGAAGATAGGCTTTGAGGGCTACAAGATGGAGAAGCTCAGCCTCAAGAAGACGAAGATCGACGAGCCAGTCGTGACGGTTGAGAGCGTCGAAGTACTCGGGGAGGAGATCGTCTACGACTTCACAGTCCCGGAGCACCACTCCTACATAAGCAACGGCTTCATGAGCCACAACTGTGGAGAAGAGCCGCTCTACGACTACGAATCGTGCAATCTGGCCTCTATAAACCTCGCAAAGTTCGTCAAGTATGATGACGAAGGAAAGCCCTACTTCGACTGGGACGAGTACGCCTACGTCATCCAGAAGGTCGCCAAGTACCTCGACAACGCCATCGACGTCAACAAGTTCCCGCTGCCGGAGATCGACCACAACACCAAACTGACGAGAAGGATAGGCGTCGGGATGATGGGTTTAGCGGATGCGCTCTTCAAGCTCGGCATAGCGTACAACAGCAAAGAGGGCTTCGACTTCATGAGGAAGGCCACAGAGTACCTCACCTTCTACGCCTACAAGTACAGCGTTGAGGCCGCAAAGAAGCGCGGGCCGTTCCCACTCTACGAGAAGAGCAAATACAAGGACGGCGAACTGCCGGTCGAAGGCTTCTACCACCGCGAGATATGGAACCTCCCCTGGGACGAGCTGGCCGAGGAAATCAAGCGCTACGGTGTGAGGAACGGAATGACCACCACCTGCCCGCCAACGGGCTCGGTCTCAATGATAGCCGACACCTCAAGCGGAATCGAGCCGATATTCGCCCTCGTCTACAAGAAGAGCGTCACAGTTGGTGAGTTCTACTACGTCGACCCGGTCTTTGAGTCCGAGCTGAAGAAGCGCGGCCTCTGGAGCGACGAGATACTCAGGAAGATAAGCGACAACTACGGCTCGGTTCAGGGCCTTGAGGAGATTCCGGAGGACATGCAGCGCGTTTTCGTCACCTCGATGGACATCCACTGGCTCGACCACATCCTGGCGCAGGCCAACATCCAGCTCTGGCTCACCGACAGCGCGAGCAAGACGATAAACATGCCGAACGATGCCACCGTTGAGGACGTCAAGGCCGCCTATCTCCTCGCCTACAAGCTCGGATGTAAGGGAATAACGGTCTACCGCGACGGCTCGCTCTCGGTGCAGGTCTACAGCGTTGAGGGCGAGAAGAAGCAGCGCGTCAAGGCCAAGCCGAGCGCCTACGCGGTTGAGAAGCTGAAGGCAGTGGTGGAGGCCGAGCCGTGGCTGGCGAAGTTCATCAACGTCGAGGGCATACTCAACGGCACCAACGGCAAGGAGAAAACCGAGGGCTCCATCACGTTCTCGATAAGCAGGCCCGTTGCGGCAAAGCCGAAGCGCGAGCACCCGCACCACGCTGAGAAGCCTGATGTGCCGGAGGAGAAGATACAGGAGCTCCTCGGCGTTGCATACTGTCCCGTCTGCTACGAGGGGGACGGTGAACTCGTCGAGCTCAAGATGGAGAGCGGCTGTGCCACCTGCCCAAGATGCGGCTGGAGCAAGTGCGTCATAAGCTGAGCCCCTCCACCTTTTCTTGATTTTGACATTTTCCTGCCAACGGAGGCTTTTTAAGTTGGGGACTTTAACTTCTATCCATCACCCGAAAGCCTTAAGTTGCGGGGATCAAAACTCACGCTATTCGGAGGTGTTGAGATGGACAAGGTTTACCTCACCTGGTGGCAGGTGGACAGGGCGATATTCGCACTCGCCGACGAGCTGAGAAAGAACTTCATGCCCGACGTAATAGTGGGCATAGCGAGAGGCGGGCTCATCCCGGCGGTGAGGCTCAGCCACATCCTCGGCGACGTGGAGGTCAAGGTCATCGACGTCAAGTTCTACAAGGACATCGAGGAGAGGATGGAAAAGCCGCTCATAACGATTCCCCTCCACGGCTCGCTGGAGGGCAAGAAAGTGGTCATAGTCGACGACGTCAGCGACACGGGAAAGACCCTCGAGGTGGTCATCGACGAGGTCAAGAAGGCCGGGGCAAAGGAGGTCAAGGTCGCCTGCCTCAGCATGAAGCCCTGGACTAAAGTGGTTCCGGACTTCTACGTCTTCAGAACCGACAAGTGGATAGTCTTCCCCTGGGAGGAGTTCCCGGTTGTCGTGAGGGAGTAACCCCTTTAACCCCTTTCCCCAACTTTTCTCGGTGGTGCTATGAGGGCGTTTATAGCGATAGAGGTTAATGACGAGGTTCGCGACAGCCTCCTCAAGGCCCAGGAGAGGATAGGTAACAAAGCGGCAAAGATAAAGTTCGTCGAGAGGGAGAACTTCCACGTAACGCTGAAGTTCCTCGGCGAGATAGACGAGACGATGGCAGAGGAGGTCAAGAGGGCCCTGGCTGAGATAGCGAAGAAGCATAAAAAGCACCGCGTTAGGGTCAGGGGAATAGGCGTCTTCCCGAACCCGAACTACGTGAGGGTCATATGGGCCGGAATAGAGAACGACGAGGGCATAAAGGCGATAGCTAAAGACGTCGAGAAGGAGATGAGGAGGCTCGGCTTCAAGAAGGATAAGGACTTCGTTGCCCACATAACCATAGGCAGGGTGAAGTTCGTAAGGGACAAGCTGGAGCTGGCGATGGCATTAAGAGACCTCGCCAACGAGGACTTCGGAGAGTTTGAGGTCAAAGCCATAGAGCTGAAGAAGAGCACGCTCACACCGAAGGGACCGATTTACGAGACCGTTGCAAGGTTCGAGCTGGCGGAGTGAGGTGTAGGAGCCAAAAATATACCGATAATATACCAATCCAGATTTTTCTTTCTGTTGCATCCTCATGCAACTTCTTTACCCGGACTTCTTTTGAACAGTTCCATGAGGAAAACCCAACTCCGAATAAAATTATACTCTAGAAAAAAAGGAAGAATTTTTACTGACATAAAAGGAAAAATTTATAAAGACGAGCTGGTTAATACATAATGCAAAAACATATAGGAGTGGAACTCAGTGAAGTGGAAGCCGTTGTTCGCAGTCCTGTTGGGACTGCTGATAGCTGGAGTGACTGCTGGAGGGGCAATGGCCATATCGTGGCATGGTACTCCTAAAAAACTTCACGAAAACCCCCAGAAACCTGCCTCATGGGGGTTGACCGCACAGATTACCACAATCGTGAAAGTCAATGGGCAAGAATACAAACATCCCCAGCAATTTGAAAACTACCGGGTATACATCGTCCCGAAAAATGAAAAAGGATCGTTCAAGGTAGCTATTGGTAGATTTCCGATAGGCACTTACCATGTGAAAATAGCAACCAACAGAGGGTTCAAAATATATCCCTCACAGGTCAAGTCGCTGGGAAGTGAGGTGTGGGAGTACCAGGGTATCAGGTACAATGCAGGATATCCCTTCTACGAGTTCAGCACCCCTCACCATGGATGGTGGGCCAGTTCTTCATTCGAAGTTCCTGTTGAATTCAACGAGAAAACAGGCGTTCTTGTATATGGGTACCTAGGTGGAGATCCAGTTGAAGCTGCCATAGCCGGCGGACTCGGCGGAACTATTGGCGGGATTCTAGCAGCGGGAGCAGATTTGCCCGCTGCAATTGGGGCATTGATCGGGGCAGTCGCTGGAACAGAGTTCAGCATTGACGTTTTTGTTGTTGCATCATCAGGGTGATGGCAATGACCCGACTAAATCTAAGTACAATCACAATACTAGTGTTTTCTTTTATATTTTTTCCACTTCTATATTGGGAAGGCAATCTAAATGTCGAATTAATCCTCGTTTTAGTTTCTCTAAGCGTCTCGGGTTATTTAACAAGCTCATGGATATTTAATAGGATCGGATCAAAATTAAAAGTCATAGGGTACCCCATAATAACCACGTATGCACTAACAATATATTTTGTACGAACCGAAAGCGCATTCTACACCCAAGTGATTCCACTTTTTATAGGGATGATGTTTGTAGTGCTCCTAATCCACGAAAATACCTCACTAACAGTTTCTCCAAAGTACTTAGCGCTCGCTAATGCAGTTTTGTACATACTCTCCTTGGGCCTAATTATCAAGAAAGACATTTTTGAATCACTCCAAGCACTGATTGGAGCGTACATCCTGGGAACAATCTGGACAAGCACCAACTGGAGCATTAAAGAGCAAAAAGAAAAGGCACTTTACTTCCTCCTCTTAGGATATTCCTATCTCATGGGATACTATCTAGGCAAATATGGAAACGCGCTCGAGGTACTCCTCGGAGGCTTGATTTTAGTTGGGTTCCTTTTCATGTTTTTTATTAAAGGACGCACCTCTATAGGCCTTCAAATATTCATCGTGGGGTTCCTATTCCACTTCCCACAGCTAGTCCCGCTATTGACTGTAAGAGAGTTCCAGATTATTAAACTCCAAATAGTTGTTGGGTCAATCCTTAAAGTATCACTGTGGGTTATGTTGACGATACTGATAACGTGGATATTAATAAAAGTAACAAAATCTCAAAATATTCAAATAAGTCCTTGTGTGAATTTTTACCCACTGGCATATTGGGGATTAGTGGCAATCCCTCTCAAAGCAATCCCATATCTTACCAAGATGAACCTGATGTGGACAATAAAAGTCATCCTAGATGTTGGAACGCTTGCTGCATGGATAATGTCATACTATCTCTTTGCCCGAAATTTGAAAAGACAACTGAAAAACACAAGAACCGCAATAATTTCAGCCTTGATCTCAGGAATAACGAATCTTATATTACTGCCTCCTCCGTTATAACCAGAAAACAGTACCACTGAAAAAGATTGAAAAGAAACATTATCCGTACTAGGTTAAAGCATTTATAGAGAACAATCAATACAGAGTCGGGAAAACTGGTATTGTCTCAAATATGTGTCACATTTAAGAGAGTTAGGTATCTCAAGACCTCAAAAACCAATACTGATGGGTGTAGAGCATGAACATCACTCTCACCATTGAAGAAGTCCTCCAGAGGATAAGGCCCAGCGATGAGGAAAGGGCCTTCGTCAATGAAGTAATGAAAGAACTTGAGCAACTGGCCAATGAGGCCATCAATGAGTTCGGCCTCAACGTCAGGCTATACTTCGTAGGCTCGACCGCGAAGGACACCTATCTAGCTGGAGACCACGACTTCGACCTCTTTCTGGCTTTTCCACTGGAAACTCAGCTTGAGGAGCTCCGGAAGAAGGGACTGGAGCTCGGGAAAACCATCGCCGAGAGGCTCGACTCATATGAAATAGCCTACGCGGAGCACCCCTACGTGAGGGCGCGCTATGAGGGCGTGAAGGTTGATCTCGTCCCCTGCTACGACGTAAAGGACTGGAGGGACGTGAGGACGGCCGTCGACCGCTCGATACTCCACACCCGCTGGGTGCTGAAGAACCTGAAGGGGAGAAACGACGAGGTAAGGCTCCTCAAGCGCTTTTTGAAGGGGGTAAACGCCTACGGGAGCGAGATATACGTTAGGGGCTTTTCGGGTTATCTGGCCGAGATCCTGGTCATCAAATACGGCTCGTTCCTCGAAGTCCTCAAAAACGCCGACTTCATGCTCAGGCAGAAGATAATCGACCCCGGAAACTGGCTCAAGCGCGAGTACGAGACCGCTATGCGAACCATCAGGCGCGAGGCCGATGCCGACAGGCCCCTGATAGTCATCGACCCAGTCGACCCGAGGAGAAACGTGGCCGCCAACTTAAGCTGGGAGCGCTATGGGGTTTTCTACTTCAGGGCGCACCAGTTCCTGGAGAAGCCCTCCGAAGAGTTCTTCTTTGGGAGAGAGGAGAGGAGCGGAAGCTACCTTGAGGAACTCAGGAGGAAGGGCACTCACCTCGTAACGCTGGCCTTCGATGCCCCGAACCTCGTCGAGGACGTCCTCATCCCCCAGCTGGAGAGGAGCGCGCGGGGCTTTGAGAAGGCGCTCTCCAGAGAGGGCTTCAGCGTCCTCGGATGGGACGTTGGACGTAAAGGCGAGAGGGCCTTCATAATGCTGGAGGTGGACAGAAGGGAGCGGGAAAGGGTGAAGATAAAGCCCGGGCCCGAGTTCTTCACGGAGAGGGGCTGGGACTTCTACAGGAAGAACGAGCGGGTGTGGATCATCGGAAAGAGACTCTTCGCGGAAAAGACCGTGAGGGAAGACGTCGCCGAGGTCATCGTTGAACTCATTGAGAAGAACCGGGCTGCCCTGGGGAAGAACGTGAGGGAGGACATCAGAAACGCGGAGATTCTGCTAGATTATGTCCCGAAAGAGCTGGAGAACGAGGCCTACCTCTTCCTGAGCAGAGAGAAGTGGAACCTGAAGGAGTAGAAGGAGCATTCTGTTCCTGCCAATCCACCTTTCAATCTCATCCAGAACACGCCTTATCCTTAGGTACATCGCACCATCAAGGATCCCAAAGATGAGCTCAAGCAGGCACTCTCCATCCCCCTCGAACTCCGGCCTCTTCAAGGACACCACCTCTCCTTGGAAAATACCGCTTGGATTTGTTTATAGGGCAAGAATAGTTTAAAAAGTTATGTACCAGATAGAAAAATTGGATAAAAAGTCCAAAATTGTTGCCCTAACTTCCCCGATGCTCGCACCACTCGCGGTTCTCCCACTCCCCGTGAACCTCGCCCGGTATGTGGCCGGTGTCTGCAACTGCCCAGTCGAGGTTGTAGGGCTCTATTAGAGACCTGAAGTCACCCTTCAGGGCCCTCTTCCCGACGTAGAGTGCCGCCCTCGTCACGACGTTGTAGCCGCTGGTTGGGACTTCCGGCTTTAACGCATCTAGCCACGCTTTCTCACCCGTCTCCCAGCCCTCCAGGGAGGGCATCGCGCCGAGGCTCCAGATGGCGTAGAGGTTCTCGAAGTTGAGGAGCCTCAGGTAGGCCCCGATGAAGAGGCTCTGAAGCTCACTGCCGTCGAAGTGCTCCATCAGCTCGATGATGGCCTTCGCCATGACCGAGACGTTTCCGAAGGCAACCCTAGTGTCGAGGTTCTCCCAGAAGCGGGGGCAGGAGTGGTTGGCGAGGAGCATGAGGTAGTAGATCCTTCCGAGCTTCAAAGCTTTCCTCTCGCCGTTGGCGGGCTCGAGGACGTAGTCGGGCGAAGCCTCCATGCCGAAGTACTCGTAGTAGTCCCTGAAGAAAATCCGCGAGTAGCGGACGAGGAAGTCTTCGGCCTTTGAGGGCCCGACACCGAGGCCTTCAAGGCCCCTCAGTACGCCGAGTCTAACCACCCTGTTCAGCTCCTCAAAAAGACGCGTAAATGCCACCTTCCAGATCTGGGAGACCTTTCTCCCGTTCACCTCCCTTGCGAAAACCCTTCCGTCGGCCCTTCTGTAGCCCAGCCAGCGGGAGTCGCTCGTTTTTCCATCAAGGCTCAGATCGAAGTAGTCGCTCCAGGCGGAGTAGTCCTTAACTCCCATCTCAAAGGAGCACTCGCCGTCGAGGCGCCTGAACCCGCCGGAGAGCTTTTTCCTGACGAACTCAATCGCTGAGACCCTCTCGACGCCGTTACGCTCAAGCCCCTCCATCCAGGCGGTGAAGCGGTCGAGCTGTGCCGGGTTTCCAAGGAGGCTTTCCAAATCGCTGGCGGTGAAGACCAGGTAGGGGACGCCGAGGCCCTCTTTGTGGTCATCGCGGTAGGAGAGGGCCTCTCTAATCAGGCCGGGAACGTCGAGGGTGTTGAAGGCGAAGGCATCGCTTATGCGCCACTCCCTCCCGAAGACGAAGGAATTCCCATAGCGGTTGCAGGAGTGCTTCGCCTGTGGGAAGTCGTAGAGGAGCTGCCTCTCGTCGAGGAGGAAGACCAGCCTTTTGTCCGTTGAAGACTCGACTATAGAGGCGCTCTCCCTCGTTATCACCGCCTCGGGGAGCCAGTAGCCGATGACGTCCTTCCCGCCGATTAAGGGGGAGTAAAAGTCAAAGGAAACCCGCGCGAGGATTCCCTGCTCGAACCCGTCGAGGTGGGGAACTATGGGATGGAACGGCGTTGTCGGAACCGCATCAAACCCACGGAGGAGCCCAACGGCGTCTTCAAAGGCCTTCCTGCGATAGTGGAGGAGCATGAGGAATGTGAAGGGCTCTATGTCCACGCTCACCCCCTTCATGCGCGAGAGGGTGTCGGCTATGTGCTCGTAGGAGTAGAGCATAGCCCTCGTCCAGTTCTCGCCTTTAACTTCCTCGCCGCGGATTTTAACCGCGACCGGGCTCTTCCTCTCCCCGTACTCAATTGGCTTTGAACCGTCACCGTCTTTAACGTAGACTATGTCGCCGGGCTGGTAGGCGTGGAAGTGGTGGGCGTACTTCATCTCCATTGTCTCACCGGGAGTGATACATCTTTTGCCCTTATTTCCCTTTCGGCCTGAAAAAAGAGGGCATCTTTACACAGGAATGCCCGATAGATTAATAAACCTGTGCATTGAAATTCCAGCGGTGGAAAGATGGAGCGCGAATTCAGGCTGATTCTTGGCGAGGACTTGGCCAACTACCTCGAACTCATGAGGGCAAAGCTGGCATTCGCCGAGGAGCTGTACGGGATAAAGATGAACTACGTCCCGCTCATCACCGAGGGAGAGATCGTCATTCTTGACAAGAACGACGGGAAGATAAAATGGCTCAAAACGAAGCGGCCGCTCACCCTTGAGGAGTTCAAGGCACTGGCGGATAAAATAAAGGAGAACCTGGAGTCGGGCTACGTCGAGGTGCTTCTAGCCATGAACATGGAGTGCGTCAACGGGCCGGGCGAGTGACCCGCCGTAGACCACCGGGAGCACCTTGATCCTGTCGCCCTCCCTGAGGGGATGGCTTTCCTCCACCCTTTTCTCGTTCACCAGGATGTGGTGCTCGTCCGTCCCTATTCCCAGCTCCCTGAGCAGCTCGCCCACCCTCTTGCCTTCCTCCACCTCAAGCTCCCTTCGAGGGCCGTGTTTTAGGGCGTGCTCCCCGTAGAGTATCAGGGTTACCTTCATGAGAACCACCAAAAGGAAAATCAGAGGCCGAGGCGCTCCCTTATGCGCTTCACCTCGCGCTTCGCTTCGCTCAGGCCGAGCTCCTCAAGGACTTCCTCCCTTGGAATTCCGTGCTCGTCGTAGCCGACCTGCTCGTAGTACTGGCGAACCTTCTCGCCTATCTCCTCCCTGCTCGGCGCTCTGCCCTTTACCGGCCCGGTCGGAAGGGGCTCGTAGAACCTCGGTGGGTTGTCGTCGTCCTTCCTCGGGTCCCAGTGGACGTCGGGCCCTCCGAGGAGGAGCAGGATTCTCTGGAGGTGGATTATCCTCAGGCCGGTCTCGTTGAACCACTTCTCCGGCGTCAGCTCAAAGCCCGTAACCGCGTTTCCGAACTCGATGATTCTCTCGAAGCCCGGTCTCGTCGTGAACATGCATATAACGGCCGAGTCGTAGAAAGCATTCACCAGCTCGCCCTCGTAGCTCCTCGCGGGCAGACCGGCGGTTGCCGTGTGGTCGCCCCCTTGCACCGAGACGGCGTAGCTTATGTCCCTCGTGTAGTCGAGGTCGCTCCTTATTCCGTGGGCGCCTACGCCAATCCCCTTGACGTGGACGGCGTATTTGGTGGCATCGACGCCCTTCATCTCGGAAATCTTGAGCGCGGCCCTGTAGGTTCCCTCGGCCAGGACTTCTCCTATACCCTCTCTGTTAACTATCAGCTCAAGGAGCCTTGCGAAGGCCTTCTCGTCGCCCCACTCGAGCCTGAAGCCGATGTCCTCCTCCGTGAGGATTCCGCGCTGGTAGAGCTCGGCGGCGAAGCCGAGGACGTTGCCCGCGTTTATTCCGTCGAGCCCGAGTTCGTCAACGAGGTAGGACAGGTAGACGACCTTCTCCGGCTCGAATATCCCGAGGTTGGTCCCCATGTAGGCCATCAGCTCGTAGTCCGGCGCATCCGTTATGGCCCCCTTGTACTCGCCGTAGCGGAGGTAGGATATCTTCATGCAGTTGACGGGACAGCCGTAGTCGGCCCAGTACTTCTTGACCCAGGCCTTGAGCTCAAAGTTCACCACGCTTATCCTCTCGTCGTCGTGGTACTCCTCCTGCCAGTTCCTGACCGGCTGGCTTGAGCGGTCCTTGCCGACGCTGTAGCCGCCGGCACCGGTTCCCCACTGGCGGAAGGTCGTGAGGGTCAAAAGCTCTCTCTGGAACTCCCTGAGGAGGGACTTGAACCTCTCCGGGTCGTGGACTTCCGGCAGAGCTTTATTCCCCTTAACGATGACCGCCTTGAGGTTCTTGCTCCCCATAACTGCCCCAAAGCCGCCATAACCAGCGGCGTGCATCAGCTTGCTCATTATCGCGGCGAACCTCACCTTCTCCTCCCCGCCCCTGCCGATGTACATCATGGCCGGCTCCTTCGGGACGCCCTTCAGCCTGGCCCTCTTCCTCAGCTCGTCGTGGACTTCCTTCAGCAGGGTCTTGTGGAGCTCAAGGCCACCCATTCCCCAGTACTTTGAGGCGTCCCTCACTTCCACCTCGTCGTCGTTGATGAAGAGGTAAACCGGCTCCCTGGCCTTTCCGCGGATTATTATGCCGTCGTAGCCGGCAGCTTTGAGCTCTATTCCCACCTCACTGCTCAGGACGCTTCCCACCACACCGTTGCTCTCCGGGGACTTTGCCACCACAGCGGTCTTTATTCCCGGGTAGTAGCCCGTCAGCGGGCCGGTGAGGATCAGGAGGAGGTTCTCCTCGCCGAGCGGGTCAACCTTTTCCCACCTCTCGCCGAGCTCCTTCCAGAGGATGTAGGTGCCGAGCCCCCTGCCGCCGTAGAAGCGGAGCATGTCTTCATCCAGCTCGACGGTTTTCACGTTTCCCGTGCTCAGATTAACGTCCAGGAGCTTTCCAGCGTAGCCTTTCATCTCCATCACCTCAGAAACTCCTCCCCATACATTTTCCTCGCCAGCTCGGCGCTCTTCTCGACCGGGTCCTTCGCGAATGTCCTGTACACCGAGCGGTACTGGCCCTTCACCAGCGTCAGCGCATCGTGGCCGGCCTCGTGGCAGACCTCGACGCACTTTGGCTGCCCCCCGCAGAGGTCGCAGATCACCACGCTGCCCTTGCCCACCGGAATCCTCGGAACGTTGCCCGGGCATGCCAGAACGCACGCTCCGCACTCGGTGCAGTTATCCTCGTTAACGAGAACGGCACCTGTTTTCTCATCGACGCTCAGCGCATCGAAGTTGCACGCGTTTACACACGGATAATCCGGGCACTGGACGCAGGTGTGGGGGACGTTGACGCCGGGCAGGAGCTCGTATATCCTTATGCGCGATGCCTCCGGCCATATTATTCCCTCGTGCTCCAGTGAACAGGCTATTTCACACAGCCTGCAGCCGCTGCACTTGTCCGGGGTTATCAAAATCCATATCTTCTCTGCCACCTCTTCACCCATGGGGAACACCTGTTGTCCTACTTGGAACTCGGCCTATATAACCCTTATGAAACCACTGTGAAAACGCACAGATGCATGTTTATGCGAGGGGAAGGTCTTATAAACGAGGGGGCACTACACAACGCGATGAACCGCTCCGAGCTCGTACTCCTCGGTATAACCGCGATATGGGGCTTCACCTTCCCGGCCATGAAGGTTAGCCTCGACTACCTGCCTCCGATACTCTTTCTGGCCTACCGCTTCGGCATAGCCTCACTCCTGATGCTCCTCCTCTTCCGGTCGAGGGTTTTGAGGGGGGAGACCTTCAGGGAGGGCTTCGTCCTCGGAGTTACACTCTTCTTCGGCCACGGCTTCCAGATAGTCGGGCTGAAGTACACCACCGCCTCGAATTCGGCCTTCATAACGTCCCTCTACGTGGTATTCACTCCCTTCATAGCGTACTTCCTGCTGGGCGACCGGCTCAAGCTCCGGGACGCGGTTTCGTTGGGGATTGCGCTCATCGGCCTCTACCTGATCTCGGGGGCGAGCCTGAACTTCAACCACGGCGACCTGCTTACGGTACTCTGCGCCCTCAGCTTCGCCTTCCAGATAGTCCTCGTCCAGCGCTTTGGGGAGAAGGACTACCTGAGCCTGGCCTTCTGGCAGATAACCTGGAACTTCGTCTTCTCGCTGGCATTTGCACTCCTCTTCGAGCCATTCGCTATCCCCACGGATCCGCTGCCCTGGGCCGGGGTGCTCTACACCTCGCTGTTCGCAACGGTCATAGCGTTCACCCTCCAGGTGAAGCACCAGAGGAACACGAAGGCCCACAAGGCGGCGCTGATATACTCCGCCGAACCGATATTCGGCCACATAGCGGCGTTCATAACGATAGGGGAAATCCTAAGCGCCAAGGGCTACCTGGGCGCGGCGCTGATAATGGCCGGAATATGGAACGAGGTCCGGAGCAGGGAGTAACCACTACCTTCGAGGGATATTTAAAAACAAAAAGTTAATAAATTTGTAGGACGGATTATTTTCCGGGGGTGGGGGCCATGGTGCACGCGTACATCAAGGAGAGGACCAAGGAGTTCTCGAAGGAGGATAAGGAGAGACGCTACAAGTACCTCGGAAAGGAGGTCATAGACGTCGGCGACCCCGGGCTCGACAGCATCCCGGAGTTCTACGGCATAGCCAACGCCATATGGCACGACTGGAAGGAGGGGGAGATAGGCACCAGAACGGCACTCGGGAGGCTTGCCCTCCTGAAGCTACTGACGTATAAAAGCAAAAACAGGAAAATCCAGGACATACCCGAGGAGGAGCTTGAAGAGGTCAGGAAGTTCATAGACTACGTGATCCAGGTCATAAAGAACGAGAGCAGAAGGAAGGGCGAGCCCGAGGAGGAGCGTCAGGTTTAAATCATCATCACCCTAACTTCAATCGCCCTCCCCCTCACGCCCCTGGGAGAAGTGACCTGGGGTCGGTCGGGGAGGGCACAGCCCCATATCCCACGGGATTTCTATCCAAAAACCTTATAAGGGGAGTTCCCAATTTTGCCCCGATGCCCATGAGGGGGGAGTGTTTTATCCTTCGCTTCGCCCGTTTCGCGGCCTGAGTCCCCCTGTTCTGGGGTAGTCCATCCTAAAGATCATTTCTGGAGGGTTTTGGCATGATAAAGGAACCGGAGTTTAGGGAGTACAACCCAGGGAAGCTTGAGGAAAAGATCGAGCGCTTTTGGAAGGAGAAGGACACCTATGAGAAGGTGAAGGAAAGCAGGGCAAAGGGCCCGAAGTACTACTTCCTCGACGGGCCGCCCTACGTCAGCGGTGCAATACACCTCGGAACGGCGTGGAACAAGATAATCAAGGACATGGTGATAAGGTTCAGGACCATGCAGGGCTACGACGTGCGCAGACAGCCGGGCTTCGACATGCACGGCCTCCCGATAGAGGTCAAGGTCGAGCAGGCCCTCGGGCTGAAGACCAAGAAGGACATAGAGACGGAAATAGGCGTTGACGAGTTCATAAGGAAGTGCAAGGAGTTCGCCCTCAACAACCTCAGGATAATGACCGAGCAGTTCAAGATGCTCGGCGTCTGGATGGACTGGGACAGCCCTTACATGACCATAAAGAACGAGTACATCGAATCAGGCTGGTTCACGCTTAAAAAGGCCTGGGAGAAGGGGCTTCTGGAGAAGGACAAGCGCGTCCTCCACTGGTGCCCGCGCTGTGAGACCGCCCTGGCAGAGCACGAAGTTCGCGGCGAGTACAAGATAAGGGAGGATCCGAGCATATACGTCAAGTTCCCGATAGAGGGCAGGGAGAATGAGTACATCCTCATCTGGACGACCACGCCCTGGACCCTCCCGGCCAACCTCGCCGTCACCGTTCATCCGGAGTACGACTACGCCAAGGTCAGGGTCGAGACAGACTCTGGAGAGGAGTACTGGGTAATAGCGAAGGCCCTCGTGGAGAGGGTTCTGAGCGAGGTCGGCGTCAGGGGCGAGATAGTCGAGGAGTTCAGGGGAGAGGAGCTTGAGGGAGTTAGATACATCCACGTGCTCATGGACGAGTATCCAGCCCAAAAGGAGTTCCGCGAGAGGTACGAGTGGGCGCACCGCGTAATCCTCGGAGAGCACGTGACCCTCGGAGAGGGCACCGGTCTGGTTCACACGGCGCCGGGCCACGGTGAGGAGGACTTCGAGATAGGCAGGGGGTACGGCCTGCCGGTCTACAGCCCGGTCGACGACGAGGGACGCTATACCGAGGGCTACTGGAAGGGAACCTACGTCAAGGACGCCGACAAGGAGATAATAGAGCACCTCAGAGCCAAGGGCTACCTCGTGAAGGCCGGGACTATAGAGCACAAGTACCCGCACTGCTGGCGCTGTAAGACCCCGCTCATATTCCGCGCCACAGACCAGTGGTTCCTCAAGGTCAGCAAGGTCAAGGACAGGATCATCAAGGAGAACGACGAGAAGGTCACCTGGTACCCGGACTGGGTCAAAGTGCGCTACGACAACGGCGTCATGAACAGCGGCGACTGGGTCATAAGCAGGCAGCGCTACTGGGGCATACCCCTCCCGATATGGCAGGCCGAGGACGGCGAGATATACGTCGTCGGATCCTTCAGGGAGCTGGTCGAAAAGAGCGTGGCAATAGAGCTCAACGGCGAGCGCGTTGAACTCCCGGAGGACTACAACGAAAAGTTGAAGGTCATAGAGGGGAAGCTCGGCCCGGAGGACCTGCACAGGCCCTACGTGGATGCGTTTGTCATCAAAGTCAACGGCAAGGAGATGAGGCGCGTCAAGGACGTCGTGGATGTGTGGTTCGACAGCGGAATAGCCAGCTGGGCTTCCCTCGACTACCCAAGGAACAAGGAGCTCTTCGAGAAGCTCTGGCCCGCTGATTTCATAGTTGAGGGAGAAGACCAGGTCACCAAGTGGTTCTACTCCCAGCAGGCTGCCAGCGTTATAGCCTTCGACACCGTCCCATACAGGAAGGTCGCCATGCACGGCTACGTCCTCGACGAGAAGGGCGACAAGATGAGCAAGAGCCTCGGCAACATCATAAGGCCCGAGGAGGTCGTCCAGAAGGAAGGCAGAGACCCATTCAGGTTCTACATGCTCTGGGCAACGAACCCGTGGGAGAACCTCCGCTTCAGCTGGAAGGGACTGGCACAGGTCAAGCGCATGCTCAACATACTCTGGAACGTCTACGTCCTCTCAGCCACATATATGAGCCTGGATAACTTCGACCCGACGAAGCTCAAGCCGGAGGAGCTTCCCTTCAGGGAGGAGGATCGCTGGATACTCAGCAGGGTCAACGGCCTGATCAAAGAGGTCACCGAGGGGGTAGAGACCTTCAGGCTCACGAGGGCCACCAGGGCAATATACCACTTCGTGGTCGAGGACCTCAGCAGGTGGTACGTGAGGCTCATCAGGAAGCGCATGTGGGTCGAGGGCGACGACCCGGACAAGCTTGCCGCTTATTACACGGTCTGGAAGGTCTTTGACGTCCTGCTGAGGCTCATGGCGCCCTTCACGCCCTACATAGCCGAGGAGATATACCAGAACATGCTCAGGCCGTTCGTCGGGGTGGAGAGCGTCCACATGCTCGACTGGCCGGAGGTCGAGGAAGGGGCGAGGGACGAGGAGCTTGAGAGGGAGATGGAGTACGTCAGGAGAATTGTAGAGGCCGGCTCAAGTGCCAGGCAGAGGGCCAGGATAAAGCTCCGCTACCCCGTCAGGAGGATAATCGTCGAGACCGAGGACGAGACGGTCAAGAGCGCCGTCGAGAGACTCAACAGAATACTCCGCGACCAGCTCAACGCCAAGGAGGTCGTCGTCGGCAGGGTCGAGCGCGAGCTTGTCATAAAGCCGAACTTCGCCAGAGTTGGTCCGGAGTTCAAGGGTGACGCGAGGCTCGTGATAGCGTGGATAAGCGAGCACGGCAGGGAGCTCTACGAGAGGGGTGAGATGGACGTCGAGCTCGAAGGAAAGACCTTCCACCTCACGAGGGAGCACCTGACGATCGAGGAGAGGTTGCCTGACTTCTTCGTTGCCGAGGAGTTCGAGGGCGGAAGGGTCTTCATCGACAAGACCCTTACGAGGGAGCTTCTGGCGGAAGGCCTCGCCAGGGAGTTCGTCAGGAGGATACAAGAGATGCGCAAGAGGCTCGACCTCGACGTCAACGACAGAATAGTCGTCACCATAGAGACCACCGACGAGAACCGCGAGCTGCTCAGCGAAAACATAGACTACATCATGAGGGAGACGAGGGCAACGGAGGTAATCTTCGGTGACGCCAAGGGCTACGTCGTCGAGTGGCCGGAGGTTCAGGCGAAGATAGGGATTGAGAAGGTTTAGGGCTGAGGTTACTGTCACCCGGCCCTCTTCCACTCCCTTTCGAACAGTCCAACTGAAACCTCCGGATGCTCGAACCTTCTCAGATTTTGCCTAACCTCCTTCGGCAGGAGATCGCCCACCCAGCTCACCCATCGTAGTTTGATGAGGTGTAGTATACGTAAAACCCGTAGAACATCCCGGTAGGTGTAAAATATCACCCTTCCCCTGGGCCGGCAGGCCCTGATGACGTGGTTAACCACCTCAGGAAGGTCGGCGGGGTGGACGCTGTAGGGATCGAAGAATATGAAGTCGAAGTACTCGTCGGGCATCCTCCTGACGTAGTCCCTGACATTGGCCACTTCAAAGTTTTCCGCGAATTCGGGCAGAACCTCTCGCTTTGCATGCTCTATAGATTCCTCTATGAAGTCCACACCGTAGGGGATTAGCTCATGACTTGAGTTCTCGACGAGATGCCTCAGAAGGAGCCCGTTTCCACAGCCGAGATCAATGACTTTTCCGGGGCGGTTTATGAAGCTCAGAAAGAAGTCGTAAATCTCTTGAGGATACTCTCTAAAGCCGCTCGGTAGGAAAGGGTTTCTCTCCTTCCCCCAGTACATCTCCTTGAGCTTCCGCTTTCTCTGCTCGTACCACTCATCGGTACTCATTTTTCCAGCACCTTCACCTTCAGCCCGTATTCTTTGAAGCGCTCGAATCCGTTATCGCAGGTGAAGAGGACAGAATTGTGGGCTATCGCCGTTGCAGCAATGAGCAAATCTTTCGTCGGAGGTCTCTGCCCCTTTGAGACCAAATCTTTGAATATCTCCCCCGCAACTTCCGCGCTTGCCCTGTCAAAGTTTACAACTGGCATCTTTTCAAGGACAATTCTCTGCCTGGGTTTAAGCCTACCGCAGAGGAGCTCGAAGAGAACTATGGATGGAAGAGCATACTCCCCATCGGGTGGAAGTTGAGTGGAAACCTTCACGTTCCCCTTGAACAGTTCAATCACGACGCTGGTGTCCAGGAGTTGAACCATTCTTCAACCTCCTTCATCTCCTTCTCGAACTCCCTGGCCTCTTCCTCACTCATTGTTCCAAAGGCAATCATGAGCACGTCGAGATTCCCCTTCTTTTTCTTGCCTATCAGCTCCCTGAGGAGTTCTGAAAAGCTCTTCTTGCCCTTCATCTTTACGAGCTCGTAATAGACGTCATCGGCTATGGTTATCGTTTTGCCCAAGGGCACCACCTATAAGTGCATGCATGCACGAAATAGATAAACCTTTCGAAACCCTTATAACTTATGCCCCAGTAAGTTACTTACGGTGGCGTAAGTGCTGTTCGACCTCAGGCCCAAGCAGAGGCGGGAAGACATCTTCGACAGGGAGAGGGAATTTGAAGAGCTTGAAAAAAGCATTGAGACGTATCCGATGACGCTCATTCTCGGGATAAGGAGGGTCGGCAAAAGCTCGATTCTCAGGGCTTATCTCAACGAGAACCCGGGGATACTGATCGACTGCAGGGAGCTCTACGCGGAGAGCGGCCATATCACAAAGGAAGGCCTCATCAGGGAGCTCCAGTCAAAGGGAAGCCTTCTGCAGAAAATATTCTCAAAGTTTAAGGTCTCCCTTGACCCGAAGTTCCTCAAGGCGGAGCCCAGAGAAACATCGCTGAGGGATATTTTCAGGGAACTCAACGGAGTCGGGGAAGAAAGGGGGAAGTTCATTATAGCCTTCGATGAGGCTCAGTACCTCCGTTTTTACGGCTCCAGAGGCGGGAAGGAACTCCTTGCACTCTTCGCCCACGCATACGACTCCCTCCCAAACATCAGGATTATCCTCACCGGCTCCGAGGTCGGCCTCCTCCATGATTTCCTGGGGATAAATGATTACGAGAGTCCACTCTACGGAAGGATTGCGGGAGAGGTTTACGTTGAGCCCTTCACTCCCAGGGTTTCAAAGGAGTTCCTAAGAGCGGGGTTTGATGAGGCCGGTGTTGACGTCCCGGAAGATGCCATAGACCGCGCCGTCGAGACCCTCGACGGTATTCCGGGCTGGCTTGTGCTCTTTGGAGTTGAGTACCTAAGGAGCGGAAACTTTGAAAAGGCCCTGGAGAGGACACTCGAAACGGCCAGGGGATTAATTCTGGGGGAGCTTAGAGAGCTTGAAAGGAGAACGCCCCGCTACGTTGAGATACTCAGGGCAATCGCACTTGGGTACAACAGGTGGAGCCTCATGAGGGACTATCTGGAAGTCAGGGGCGTGAGAACCCCGGAGCCAAGGCTCTACGAGCTCCTCAAAAACCTGAAGAAGATGGGATGGATCACTGAAGAGGACGAAACCTACCGGTTGACCGATCTCCTCACGAAGGCTGTCCTCTTGGACTAACCTATGCCCCCGTAAGTTACTTACGCCCCCATAAGCTGGGTAGTAAAAGCTCACGGCAGTGGAATCCTCTCCACCTCAAGCCTGTCCCAGGTGGGATACTCCTCCACGATAAAGAACTTAACGTCGCCCTCAATCGCGTCGGCGAGCTCAACTGCGACCTCCTCCGGCATCTCTATCCTGCCCCTCCCGCGGTTGATGTAAAGCCACTCCTCGGGAACTTCAGCTTCTTCCACAAGAAAGCTGTAGAGCTCGTCGAGGTTCTCATACTCGGCTATTCCAAAGCGGAGCGTCCCCTCCTCGGTGATCTCCATGTAGGGCTTAGCGACGTTTCTTGCCATCCTCCTCAGCCTGTTCTTGAGCTGGACCGCATCCTTTAGCCTGGCCGTGCACAGGTGGTAGCTCAGCGAGGTGTTCTCCTCGCCCCATTCAAGGAGCTTCAGGCCCAGCTCAAGGGAACCCTTTATGGCGGCGCTCTCATCGCTTATCGGCCTGTACCCCCTGTCGAGAATCGCCCTCAGGTTCGTCTCGCTGAACTCAAGCTCGTTCACGTCGAGGAACTTAGCCCCAAGGTCATCGAGAAACTCCGCGTACCACTTCATTCTCTCGAACTGCCCCGGAATCGATGGAATCTCGCCGCCGATGTCCCAGTCGAAGTCGAAGGCGTTCTTTATGTTCTCGATTTCGACTTTGAAGAGCTTAGAGTCCGGGTTGAACAGGTCGGGGTGGAAGCGTATCTCGTCCAGACCGGCATCGTAGAGCTTTTCGAGGTTCTTCTTGGTCGCCAGGGCGCCGGTGGTGTAGAGGTGGACGTGAAAGTCCTCGCCAAAGGCCTCCTTCAGGGAGCGGATATACTCAACCGTCCTGTCGAGCCTCGCCAGCGGGTCTCCGCCGGTAACGCCGGCACCCTTCGCCTCCATCAGGAGGGCCTCCTCACTGACGTCATCAGGCCTTCTCACCGGTCTCTCGTTGGCGTAGACAACGTCCCCCCTCCGCGTCTCGCTAAGCGGGCAGTAGAAGCAGTTCCTCGGGCAGGCCCCGGTTGTGAAGAGGACGAGCTTCTCACCCCTGACACAGAGCTGGCAGCCCCGGGGAAGCTCTCCCACGGCGTAGGAAAAGTAAGGCGTCTCCCGAACCATCGACTCACCTCGCTAACCCTAAACGCGGGGGAGGGCTTAAAAAGGTTGGCGGGCAAAGTTGTGCAGATGCCTATGAGGGAGAAGCCGAAGTACCTGCCGCCGACACTTAGGGATAAGCACCGCTACATAGCCTTTCAGGTGATCGGGGAGAGGCCGTTTAAGAAGGACGAGATAAAGAGGGCCATATGGGAGGCGAGCCTCTCGACGCTGGGAACCCTCGGCTCGGCGAGGGTGAAGCCCTGGTTCATAAAGTTCGACGAAAAGAGCCAGACCGGGATAGTCAGGGTCGACAGGAAGCACGTGGAGGAGCTCCGCTTTGCCCTGACGCTTGTTACACATATAAATGGGTCAAGGGCAATATTCAGGACCCTAGGTGTTTCCGGGACGATAAAAAGGCTGAAAAAGAAATTCCTGGCCGAGTACGGCTGGCGCTAGTGGAGGAACGGAACGGCCTTGTCAACGGCCCCTTCGTAAACCCTCATGTATCTCCTGCAGGCGTTCTCCCACGTGAAGTCTTTCCTCGCCCTCTTCTTCCCGTTCTCCCTGAGCTTTCTCAGGGTCGAATCATCCAGCTCCTTGGCGAACACCATGGCCCTCGCCAACGCGAAAGCGTCCCTCGGGGGAACGAGCAGTCCTGTGGCGTTTTCCGGATCGGAGTTGAGGTCTATTATGGTGTCCTTTATCCCCCCGACCGAACTGCCTATGGGTATCGCCCCGAGGCACATGGCCTCAAGCTGCACCAGCCCGAAGGGCTCGAAGTACGAGGGGATTATCACGAAGTCCACCGAGCCGTAGAGCTCCCTGACGGTCTCCCTGCTGAGGAGCTCGGTAATCACCCTGACGTTCTCAGGGAAGCGGTTTTGAACGGCTCTGGCCCAGGCCTCAAGCTCCGGGTGACCCTTACCGATTATGACGAACCTCATCTCCTTGAAGGCCGGATCCGCAGAGAGAACCTCTATGGCCCTTAGGAGGGTGTCAACTCCCTTCTGGGCCTTGTCAAAGCGCCCTATGAACATGAAAGCCTTCCCATCGCTCAGGCCAAAGCGCTCCAGAACGAGCCTCCGCCGCTCCGCCCTGGGGAGATCCTTCGTCTCCATGAGCTCCTCGTTCCAGAAGGAGCAGTCTATACCGTTGAAGACGTGCGTAACTTTGCCCTCGAAGTGCTTGAAGAACCCCCATTCCTCCCATAGATAGCTCCTGCTGACGGTCGTTACGGCGTCCGCTATGTACCCGGCGGTGTGCTCGGGGTCTATATCGGGGTACGGTGCGAGTTCCCCGAGGTTTGCGTCGTGGAAGTAGTGCCCCGGAATCTTGGCCTTGTTGAGCCTGTGAACCGTGAAAACACTCCTTATGCCGAAGTACTTCTTTAGAAGGCCAAGGGCAAAGACGGTGTGCCAGTCGTGGGCGTGGATTACATCCGGGGTGAAGGCGTCGATCAGCTCGTTCATGAGCCCCACACTGGCCTTCCCGAAGAGGACAGTCTTCCTGAGCAGACCCTCCCAATTCGGGCCGTAAACATCGGGCTCGCTGAGGAGCCCCCCGCCAAGGGAGTATACAACCACCCCGTTCTGCTCCCTTTTCCTAACGATTATAGGAACCGACTCCCCGAATGCCGAGACCTCAAAGGAACCGACGACTTCGCCGAGGTTTTTCCCGTGGTCAGGGGTGAAAACGACGACCTCGTTTCCGAGCTCGCTCAGCCCCTCCGCTATACTCGTTATCGCCTCGGCGAGGCCACCCACCTTTACGGGCAGGTACTCGAACCCTATGACCAGAACCTTCATTGGCACCACCTCCTCTACTAAGGGGTTCAGCGAATTGAAAAGAAAGGACGGTCTCACTCAAGGAGGATGAACTTCTCCCCCTCAACGTCCTCGAAGTAGCTGCCTATACCCCCGACTTTAAGCTCGTTTCCGTTGTACCTGAACGTTATGTTAGCCGTCAGCGGTGTGTATTCGTAGTCCACTATGGTGCCGTCGAGCGTTACCTTCTCTTTGGTGTCTATCATCCTGCCAACTATTTCCGCTTTTCTCGGCATCCCCGCCATTTTGAGCACCGTGATCAGCGTTCTTATGTTGACGAGGGACAGTGGCTTGGAAAGGGAGCCGTAATCAAGGGCCTTAATGATCTCGCTGTTGTCGAGGTATATCGTATAGAACCAGTGCATGTAGTTCTGGATTATCTTGGGGCTCTTTGCCCAGAAGGAATAGAACTTCTCCTTCCGCCTGTCCTTGGGCAGGGCACCGAAGAAGAGGGCGTAGTTGAGGTCGCCGATTATCCAGCTGGCCATCAGCCAGGGGGCGCCGCCGGTTCTGGCAAGGATTATGTTGTCCCTCTTCAGCCAGTCGGGTATCTCCTCGAAGTTGCTTATGATGACGAAGATTATGTCCTTCCTTGCGCGTATCTCGCCCTTGAGAAGATTGAGAAACTCAAAGGGTGTGTTGATGAGAACCTCGTGCTTGGCCGTTCTTATGACGTACTCGGCGCGCTCGACAGTGTTGTCGAACCCCTGAATCGTCCAGATCTCGGGCAGGTCTTCCCCGTGAACCTCGCGGTAGAGGTCGAGGAAAGCGGCCTTTAGGTTTTCAATGTCCTCTATGAAGTCCTCCTTTATCTTCTCAAGCACCACCTCGGGGTTGACGGGCTTGTAGAGCCTTGGAGACCCGTGCATAACGTCGACAAACCCCTTCCTGTGGAGAGAGCTCAGAACGTCGTAAACCCTGGTGTGGGGGATTCCACTCTCCTTGGTTATGTCCGTGGCCTTGCTGGGGCCGAGCTTGAGGAGGGTTATGTAGGCAAGGCTCTCGTACTTGGTGAGGCCAAGCTTCTGAAGCTTATCAATAATTTCCTCTTCCTTCATGCCGAGACCTCCAAACTTTTAAGTTTCACTCGCAATAGTTTATTCATCAGTAGTGATACTTGGGTGGGGAAGGTGTATAAAATTTTCGGGTTCAATCCCAATGAAAAATTCGGCAGGGTCGCCGAGGTGGAGTTCTCGATACCAGGGAAAGGGAGCTATGCCTACCTCCTTGGAAGCTTCAACGCCTTCAACGAAGGCAGCTTTCGAATGAGGCCGAAGGGAGAAAGGTGGAGCATAAGGCTGGAGCTCCCCGAGGGGATCTGGCACTACGGCTTTTCGGTGGAGGGGGAGTTTCTGCCCGACCCTGAAAACCCGGAGGGCAAAACCTACAGGAGGTTATCGTACAAGTTTGAGAGGAAAGTTAGCGTGGCGAGAATAATCGGGGAAGGCGAGTTCTTCCACAGGCCGAGCGCCACCTACCTCTACTCCCTCGCCGGGAGAACCCACGTGATCTTCCGCTCACTCAGGGGAAAGACCTCAAAGGTCGTCCTAAGGGCCGGAAACAGGGAAGTCGAGATGAGGCCAAAGGCCCACGATGAACTCTTCGAGTACTTCGAGGCAGTCCTTCCCGGCGATGGGCCGGTTGAGTACTCCTTCCTCGTAGAATCTGGAGGGAAGACCATCGAATACGGTCCGTTTGATGCCGAACCCTACAGGCCTGAGACCCCTGACTGGATCTTCGGGAGGGTGTTCTACCAGATAATGCCCGACCGGTTCGAGAAAGGCCTGCCAGGTACTCCTGGGGGGAAGGCCTTCAGGGGCGAGGATTTCCACGGTGGGGATCTGGCGGGAATAATAAAGAGGCTCGACCACGTTGAGGGCCTCGGCGTAAACGCGCTCTACCTCACCCCAATATTCGAGTCCATGACGTACCACCGCTACGACGTTACGGACTACTTCAGGATAGACAGAAAACTCGGTGGTTGGAGGGTTTTCAGAAAGCTCGTTGAGGAGCTCAGAGAGAGGGACATAAGGCTGATCCTCGATGGAGTCTTTCACCACACGAGCTTCTTCCACCCCTACTTCCAGGACGTCATTCTGAAGGGCGAAAGGAGCAGGTATAAGGACTTCTA
The DNA here is from genome assembly GCF_055392585.1 of Thermococcus coalescens. Classification (NCBI taxonomy): domain Archaea; kingdom Methanobacteriati; phylum Methanobacteriota; class Thermococci; order Thermococcales; family Thermococcaceae; genus Thermococcus; species Thermococcus coalescens. The sequence goes on along the minus strand of NZ_AP043764.1, from coordinate 1,443,595 downwards.
CAGGATCACCGGATTCCCCGTTGTCCATGAAGAGTTCATGGAAGTCCTGAAATCCGAAGAGCCATGGCCGGAGAAATATAGAACGCTTAAGGGGATGAAAAGAAACTACGAGAGCTTTTATTCCGTCTGGCTGATGCCGAGGCTGAACCACGATAATCCCGAGGTGAAACGGTTCATAAAGGACGTGATGGGGTACTGGCTTGGGAGCGCCGACGGCTGGCGTCTCGATGTTGCCCACGGCGTTCCCCCTGACTTCTGGCGGGAAGTAAGGAAAGAGATGCCGGAGAGCGCGTATCTGGTCGGAGAAGTCATGGACGACGCGAGGCTCTGGCTGTTCGACGTCTTTCACGGCACCATGAACTACCCCCTCTACGAGCTCATTCTGAGGTTCTTCGTGGAGGGCGAAATCACCGCGCAGGAGTTCCTCAACGGCCTGGAGCTTCTGAGTGTCCATTATGGGCCAGCAGAGTACACCATGTACAACTTCCTCGACAACCACGACACCGAGCGCTTCATCGATCTGGTCGGGGATGAAAGGAAATACCTCTGCGCGCTGGCGTTTCTGATGACGTACAAGGGGATTCCCTCGATATTCTACGGAGACGAGGTTGGCCTCAACGGTGGAGGTGAAGGCCTGAGCGCGGGAAGAACTCCAATGAAGTGGAGCGAGGAGGAGTGGAACCTCAACCTGCTGGAGGCCACCAAGGAACTGGTCAGACTCAGACGGGGGAGCGGGGCGCTCCAGCTGGGAGAGTTCAGGCCCCTATCTTTCAGGGACGGGCTGCTCCTCTACGAGAGAATCCACCGTAACGAGAGCATTCTCGTCGGGATAAACTATTCCGGAGAGAGAAAAACCATCGACGTGCCCGGAAAGTACCTTCCAGAAGGGCAGGGAAAGGTGGTGCTGGCGCCCTGGTCGTTCACAGTGCTAAAGGGATGAACCCACCTCTTCATCGGAGTCCCATCATGACCATCCACCCAGGGTTGAACAGGAAAGCGCAAGGTATATATATCACTGCCGATGATACTATATCACCCAAAATCCAAGCGGGTGATAAGGATATGAAGAAGGGATTGTTTGCCCTGCTTTTAGTTGGAGTTTTGGTTTTGAGCGTCGTGGCCAGCGGCTGTATTTCTCCTGGAGGGGAGAGCCCGACCACCACTACCACGAGCAGCCCGAGCGAAACCACCTCAACGCCCAGCGAGACGACAACCACACCGAGCGAAACGACCACCACGACAACGCCGCCCGAAACCGAGTGCGGCAGCGGAAAGGTAGTCATCTGGCACGCCATGCAGCCCAACGAGCTCCAGGTCTTCCAGAGCCTGGCCGAGGAGTACATGGCCATGTGCCCCGACGTCGAGATAGTCTTCGAGCAGAAGCCCAACCTTGAGGACGCCCTTAAGGCCGCCATTCCTGCCGGCCAGGGACCGGACCTCTTCATATGGGCCCACGACTGGATTGGAAAGTTCGCGGATGCCGGACTTCTTGAGCCCATTGACGATTACGTTACTGACGACATCCTCAACCAGTTCGCCCCGATGGCCCAGGAGGCCATGCAGTACAAGGGCCACTTCTACGCCATGCCATTTGCCGCCGAGACCGTTGCGATCATCTACAACAAGGACATGGTGAGCGAGCCGCCCAAGAGCTTCGACGAGATGAAGGCCATAATGGAGAAGTACAACGACCCGAACAACGAGAAGTACGGAATAGCGTATCCCGTCAACGCCTACTTCATATCGGCCTGGGCACAGGCCTTTGGAGGCTACTACTTCGACGACAAGACCGAGATGCCCGGTCTCGACAAGCCCGAGACGATAGAGGGCTTCGAGTTCTTCTTCCAGAACATCTGGCCGTACATGGCCCCCACAGCGGACTACAACACCCAGCAGAGCATATTCCTCGAAGGAAGGGCCCCGATGATGGTCAACGGTCCGTGGAGCATAGCCAGCGTTAAGGACGCCGGAATCAACTTCGGCGTCGCCCCGCTTCCGCCCATAACCAAGGACGGCAAGGAGTACTGGCCGAGGCCCTACGGTGGAGTTAAGGACATCTACTTCGCCGCAGGCATAAAGAACAAGGACGCCGCCTGGAAGTTCGTCAAGTGGTTCACCACCAGCCCGGAGGTCATCAAGGAGCTCTCTCTCCAGCTCGGCTACATCCCGGTTCTCACGCCGGTGCTCAACGACCCGGACATCAAGAACGACCCGGTCATCTACGGCTTCGGACAAGCCGTCCAGCACGCCTACCTGATGCCCAAGAGCCCGAAGATGGGAGCCGTCTGGGGCGGCGTTGACGGGGCCATCAACGAGATACTCCAGGACCCGGCCACAGCCGACATACCTGCCATCCTCAAGAAGTACCAGCAGGAGATTCTGAACAACATCGGGGGCTGAAGCCTTTTCCCTTTTCCTACCTTTTTGGAGGGATTGGGATGAAAAAGACCACAACAATCGCCGTGTTTCTGATACTCCCCGGAATAGCAGCGTTCCTGTTCTTCAACCTGTGGCCTATAGTGTACTCCATCTACCTGGCGTTCACCAACGCACAGCTCGGAAACTTCCCGATTCAGGCGCCGCAGGCACCCAAGCTGACCTTCGTGGGGCTTGACAACTTCAGGTGGATACTGAGCGACGAAAAGTTCAGGAGCGCGTTCCTGTGGACGTGGCTGTTCGTGCTGACGAGTGTTACCCTCAAAGTCCTCGCAGGGATCTTCCTCAGCCTGCTCTACAACAGCAAGTACGTTAAGGGGAAGATGGTCTACCGCTCGCTCTTGATAATACCCTGGGCGCTTCCGCTCCTGTTCTCCGTCACCGTGTGGAAGTTTATGTTCGACCCGATTTTCGGCCCCATAAACCAGATGCTAAAATCCCTGGGGGTCCAAACGCTCCCGAACTGGATTAACGACCCGCTCTGGGGCTTTCTGGCCCTGAACATCATCGAGGTATGGCTGGCGTACCCCTTCATGATAACGGTCATAACCGCCGCCCTCCAGTCGGTTCCCGAGACGCTGGTAGAGGCGGCGATAATAGACGGTGCCAGCTACTGGCAGAGGATAAGGCACGTGGTTCTTCCGATAGTTGGAAAGCCGATAGCATTTGCCACGATACTAACCAGCGCGGCCAGCTTCCAGTACTTCATGGTGCCCTATATCTACAACGCGGGCCTCTTCGAGGACAAATTCATACTGCTCTACGGTTTCAGGAAGGCCTTCGGGGCGACGCCCCACTACGGCAGGGCAGCGGCGGTCATGATAATAGCGACCCTCGTGCTGGCGGTCTACATGTACGTCAACGTTAGGATAACCAGGCTCCAGGAGGGTGCTAAAGGATGAGGGGCATGAGAAAGGGTGAGGCTCTGAGGAGCCTCGTGCTCACGGCACTGGCAGTGTTCGTCATGTTCATAATACTCTTCCCGGTCTACTACATCTTCGTGGTCTCAATAACCCCAGGTTCGACCCTCGCGACAACCGAATTCAGTCTCATACCACAGAACGTTAGCCTCGACTCGTACAGGGAGGTGCTCTTTGGATTCAAGGGCAGCAGGATAAGCGAGAACTTCACCGGAACCATCGAGGGCAGCGCACACATCCAGGACGGGAAGCTCTACGTTGTCAACGGCAAGCTCATCGGGAAGGTGAAATACGGGCCATTCACTGGGCTCACGTTTGAAATACCGCTGTCGAATGCCGTCTTTGAGGTCTCGGCCGGCGGAAATGTCCAGGGACAGCTGAAAGGCAGCATCAGAGGTCTGTTCGTCCTCACCAAGGTCAACGAGGACGGGAGCATTGGCTTTGGACTCGTCAGAAACCTCGAAATCACGAGCGGCGAGGTTGGGGGGGCTTCATTCTCCGGGGTACTCCTCCAGGGGCCGACCGGAAGGGACTACATCGTGATCAGGAACTCAGGAAAGGTCGCCTTCACCCACATAGGCATGTTCGTTAATTCAGTGTTCTTCGGCTACCTCAAGAACAGCCTCATAATAGCCGGCCTGGCGGTGCTGCTGACCCTAATATTCGTCGTTCCAGCTGCCTATGCGTTCTCGCGCATGAAGTTCTTCGGCAGGGATCACGTGCTGTACTTCTACCTGATGTTCACTCAGGTGGCAGGGGGTCTTGGAATAGCGGGCTTGATAGCGCTCTACGGTATGGTCGTCAAGCTCGGCCTCTACGACAAGCTGCCGGTGCTGTCCTTCATCTATGCCGCCGGCGGTGTGCCCTTCAACACGTGGCTCCTGAAGGGCTACATCGACTCAATAAGCCCGGACTTCGACGAGGCGGCTCTGGTCGACGGCGCCAGCTACCTCCAGATAATCCGGCACGTGCTCCTCCCGATGGCACTGCCCGGAATAGCGACCGTTGCGATATTCGCCTTCATAGGAGGCTGGACAGAATTCATCCTGGCAAACCTCCTCCTGACGGAGAAGAACCAGCCGCTTTCCGTGTGGATATACCTCCTAATGGGCGGCATCGGCAGGGGCATCGACTGGAGCTACTTCGGGGCCGCTGCTCTGCTCTTCGCCCTGCCGGTGTTCATAATGTTCATGCTCGCCCAGAACTACATAAGGAGCGGCCTCACGATCGGAGGCCTGAAGGAATGAGGTGATAGTATGAGACGGGTAATTGCCCTCTTTATTGCAATTTTGATGCTTGGAAGCATCGTCGGAGCGAACGCTAAAACGGTCGGAGCTGCGGAGCCGAAGCCGCTGAACGTGATAATAGTCTGGCACCAGCACCAGCCCTACTATTACGACCCGATCCAGGGGATATACACGAGGCCGTGGGTCAGGCTTCACGCGGCTAACAACTACTGGAAGATGGCATACTACCTCAGCCAGTACCCGGAGGTTCACGCCACCATCGACCTGTCCGGTTCCCTCATAGCCCAGCTGGCGGACTACATGAACGGTGCCAAGGACAACTACCAGATAGTCACCGAGAAGATAGCCAACGGAGAGCCCCTGACGGTCGACGAGAAGTGGTTCATGCTCCAGGCACCGGGAGGGTTTTTCGACCACACCATACCCTGGAACGGTGAGCCGATAACCGACCCCAACGGCAACCCGATAAGGGACTTCTGGGACCGCTACACCGAGCTGAAGAACAAGATGATGCAGGCCAAGGCCAAGTACGCGAACTTACCGCTCGAGGAGCAGAAGGTTGCCGTGACAAACGAGTTCACCGAGCAGGACTACATAGACCTCGCCGTGCTCTTCAACCTCGCATGGATAGACTACAACTACATAATGACCCATCCCGAGCTCAAGGCCCTCTACGACAAGGTCGACGAGGGAGGCTACACGAGGGACGACGTCAAGACCGTCCTTGACGCCCAGATGTGGCTCCTCAACCACACCTTCGAGGAGCACGAGAAGATAAACCTCCTCCTCGGAAACGGCAACGTTGAAGTCACGGTCGTGCCCTACGCCCACCCGATAGGCCCGATACTCAACGACTTCGGCTGGGAGAGCGACTTCAACGACCAGGTCAAGAAGGCGGACGAGCTGTACAAGCAGTACCTGGGCAACGGAACCGCCGTCCCCCTCGGCGGATGGGCGGCTGAGAGCGCCCTCAACGACAAGACCCTCGAAATACTCGCCGACAACGGCTGGCAGTGGGTCATGACCGACCAGATGGTTCTCCAGAAGCTCGGGATAGAGGGAACCGTTGAGAACTACTACAAGCCCTGGGTGGCCGAGTTCAACGGAAAGAAGATCTACCTCTTCCCGCGCGACCATGCACTCAGCGACCGCGTTGGTTTCACCTACGGCGGAATGAACCAGTATCAGGCCGTCGAGGACTTCGTCAACGAGCTCCTCAAGCTCCAGAAGCAGAACTACGATGGCAGTCTCGTTTACGTGGTGACCCTTGACGGCGAGAACCCGTGGGAGCACTACCCGTACGACGGCAAGCTCTTCCTCACCGAGCTCTACAAGAAGCTGACCGAGCTCCAGGAGCAGGGCCTTATAAGAACCCTCACGCCGAGCGAGTACATCAAGCTCTACGGCGATAAGGCCAACAAGCTCACGCCTCAGATGATGGAGAGGCTGAACCTTACGGGCGACAACGTCAACGCCCTCCTCAAGGCCCAGAGCCTCGGCGAGCTCTACGACATGGCCGGCGTCAGGGAAGAGATGCAGTGGCCCGAGAGCAGCTGGATAGACGGAACCCTCTCCACGTGGATAGGCGAGCCCCAGGAGAACTACGGCTGGTACTGGCTCTACCTGGCCAGAAAGACCCTGATGGAGAACAGGGACAGGATGAACCAGGCCGACTGGGAGAAGGCCTACGAGTACCTGCTCCGCGCCGAGGCGAGCGACTGGTTCTGGTGGTACGGGAGCGACCAGGACAGCGGGCAGGACTACACCTTCGACCGCTACCTGAAGACCTACCTCTACGAGATATACAAGCTGGCGGGAACCGAGCCGCCGAGCTACCTCTTCGGAAACTACTTCCCGGACGGTGAGCCATACACCACCAGGGCCCTCGTCGGGCTTAAGGACGGAGAGATAAAGAACTTCTCCAGCATGTCCCCGACATCAAGCGGTGTGAGCGTTTACTTCGATGGGGACGGACTGCACTTCGTTGTTAGGGGCAACCTTGACGAGTTCGAGGTGAGCATCTGGGAGAAGGGCAAGAGGGTAGGAAACACCTTCACCCTCCTCCAGGAGAAGCCGAGCGAGTTGAGGTACTCACTCTTCCCGTTCTCAAGGGACAGCGTCGGGCTGATGATAACCAAGCACATCGTTTACCGGAACGGCAGGGCGGAAATCTACGGGGCGACCGACTATGAGAACAGTGAGAAGCTCGGAGAGGCCACCGTCAAGGAGACAGGCGAGGGAATCGAAGTCGTTGTTCCCTTCGACTACATAGAGACCCCCGACGACTTCTACTTCGCGGTCTCAACTGTCAAGAACGGAAACCTTGAGGTGATAAGCGCCCCCGTGGAGCTCAGACTTCCGACGGAGGTCAAGGGAGTCCCAATAGTGGATATAACCGACCCCAAGGGGGACGACCACGGGCCAGGAACCTACACCTATCCAACTGACAAGGTCTTCGTTGAGGGTGCCTTCGACCTCCTCCGCTTCAGGATGCTTGAGCAGACGGACAGCTACGTCATGGAGTTCTACTTCAAGAACCTTGGAGGGAACCCGTGGAACGGGCCGAACGGCTTCAGCCTGCAGATAATCGAGGTCTACCTCGACTTCAAGGACGGAGGCAACAGTTCCGCAATAAAGATGTTCCCGGACGGGCCGGGAGCCAACGTTAACCTTGACCCAGACCACCCGTGGGACGTTGCCTTCAGGATAGCCGGCTGGGACTATGGCAACCTCATCGTCCTGCCCAACGGAACTGCACTCCAGGGCGAGATGCAGATCTCAGCCGATCCCGTCAAGAACGCGATAATAGTCAAGGTTCCGAAGAAGTACATCCAGATAAACGAGGATTACGGCCTCTGGGGGGTCGTCCTCACGGGAAGTCAGGACGGCTACGGTCCGGACAAGTGGAGGCCCGTCGCAGTCGAAGCGGAGCAGTGGAAGGTCGGAGGTGCAGACCCGCAGGCGGTGATAAACAACGTTGCTCCACGCGTTATGGATCTGCTCGCACCGGAGGGCTTCAAGCCGACCCAGGAGGAGCAGCTCAGCTCCTACGACGCCAACGAGGTCAAGCTTGCCACGGTCAAGGCACTGCCACTCCTCAAGCAGGGCATAGTCGTGAACGACCCCGAGGGGGACGACCACGGGCCCGGAACCTACACCTACGCCACCGATAAGGTCTTCGTGCCGGGCCACCTCGACCTGCTCAAGTTCAAGATGATCGAGGGAAGCGACGACTGGACGCTGGAGTTCTACTTCAAGGACCTCGGCGGCAACCCGTGGAACGGGCCGAACGGCTTCAGCCTGCAGATAATCGAGGCCTACTTCGACTTCAGGGACGGCGGAAACACGAGCGCCATCAAGATGTTCCCGGACGGGCCGGGGAGCAACGTCCAGCTCGACCCGAACCACCCGTGGGACCTCGCGCTGAGAATAGCCGGCTGGGACTACGGCAACCTTATAGTCCTCCCGGATGGAACCGTTTACCAGGGAGAGATGCAGATTTCGGCTGACCCGGTCAAGAACGCGATAATAGTCAAGGTTCCGAAGAAGTACCTGAGCATCTCCGACTACGGCCTCTACACGGCGGTGCTCGTTGGCTCCCAGGACGGCTACGGTCCGGACAAATGGAGGCCCGTCGCCGTTCAGGCGGAACAGTGGAAGCTTGGCGGGGCAGACCCGCAGGCAGTCATAGACAACCTCGCACCGAGGGTCGTTGACGAGCTCGTTCCCGAGGGCTTCAAGCCGACCCAGGAGGAGCAGCTGAGCAGCTACGACATTGAGAAGAAGACACTCGCGACTGTGCTCATGATACCGCTCATTGAGGGAACCGGCGGCGAGGGGCAGACCCCGACCGAGACCCCAACTGAAACCACCACTACTCCGACCGAGACTACCACCACTTCCAGCCCCAGCGAAACAACCACTACCTCCCCATCAACGACGAGCCCGAGCGAGACCACCACAACGACGACCACCCCTGAGGAAGGCGGTGGAATCTGCGGTCCGGCCCTCATAGTGGCCCTCGCGGCAGTACCGCTCCTCCTCAGGAGGAGGCGCTGACGCCTTCCTTCTTTTTTGAGGTGAGAGCATGGCGGAAGTGAAGCTCATCAACGTGTGGAAGATGTTTGGGGACTTCACGGCAGTGAAGGACATGAACCTGGAAGTCAAGGACGGTGAATTCATGATCCTCCTCGGGCCAAGCGGCTGCGGGAAAACAACCACACTCAGAATGATATCCGGACTGGAAGAACCCACAAAAGGCCAAATCCACATCGGTGACAGACTCGTCGCCGACCCAGAGAAGGGGGTATTCGTCCCCCCAAAGGACAGGGACATCGCCATGGTCTTCCAGAGCTACGCGCTTTACCCACACATGACAGTCTACGACAACATAGCGTTTCCGCTCAAGCTGAGGAAGGTTTCCAAGCAAGAAATCGACCAAAGAGTAAGAGAAGTCGCCGAGATGCTCGGCCTCACCGAATTACTCAAAAGAAAACCCAGGGAGCTGAGCGGAGGCCAGAGGCAGAGAGTCGCCCTCGGAAGAGCAATAGTCAGAAAACCCCAAGTCTTCCTCATGGACGAACCGCTGAGCAACCTGGACGCCAAGCTGAGGGTGAAGATGCGCGCGGAATTGAAAAAACTCCAAAAACAACTCGGGGTTACTACGATCTACGTGACGCACGACCAGGTTGAGGCCATGACCATGGGCGACAGGATCGCAGTCATAAACGCAGGCGTCCTGCAACAAGTCGGCACGCCAGAAGAAGTTTACGATAAACCAGCCAACACTTTCGTCGCGGGATTCATCGGAAGCCCACCAATGAACTTCATGGATGCAAGCATTACGGAAGACGGCTTCGCAGACTTCGGCGACTTCAAACTCAAACTCCTCCCCGACCAAGTTGAAGTGCTTGAAGAAGCCAACCTGGTCGGAAAGGAAGTAATCTTCGGCATAAGGCCGGAAGACCTCTACGACGCAATGTTCGCCCAAGTGAAGATTCCGGGCGAGAACATGGTCAGAGCCATGGTGGACATTATCGAGAACCTCGGAAGCGAGAAGATCGTCCACCTGCACGTTGGCGGAGTAACCTTCCTTGGAGCGTTCAGGTCAGAGTCAAAAGTGAAGGAAGGCCAGGAGATAGACGTCGTCTTCGACATGCGCAAGGCCCACATCTTCAACAAAAACACAGGAAAAGCAATATTCTGAGGTGGTATCCGTGATAGCCGTAGTAACGTTCACCGACCCCCGGCCAACGGCCCTCTCGATTGAGCGCGAGAAGGCCCTGATGGAGAAGCACTCTACCCTCATCGAGGAGCTGAGAAAGGCCGGCTTTGAAGTTCTCGACGTGAACGAGAGGCTTGGAAAATACGAGGCCCTCGAAGCCGGAAGGAACTTCGGGATAGATTCGATGGAGGAGAGCTTCAGGGCCGGGGAGATCATAGCCGGGGGCTCGGCCTCGGGGATAATAGCCGGCCTCTGGCACTGGACGGAGAGCAACCTCGTTACCGCACTCCTCAGGGAAGCCAAGAGGCCAATACTCCTCTACGCCGACGATGACCCGGCCTGGGCCGGAACCACGTGCGTCACCTCGGTAGGGGCCTCCCTCTGGGAGAGTGCCGTGAACGAGTACGCCCTCAACCACGTCCGCCTCAAGGGCGATGTCGAGAAGGTAAAGGCCTGGGCGAGGGCCGTCGAAGCGGTGGACAGGCTCTCCAGGAAGTCCCTGCTCCTCTGGGGTGCACCGTACACCCTCGGGATGGAGCACCTCATGGACGACCTGCCGAGGCTTAAGAGAATCGTTGGCGACTTCATAATGCTCGACCAGTACGTTCTGGTGAGGAAGGCGGAGAAGCTGCTCTCGGACGAAAAGCTGAGGGTCCGCGTGGAGGAGTTCTACGACTGGCTCCTTGAGAGGACGACCGTGGAGTTTGACGACATCATGCTCACACCCGAGGCGTTGAGGAGGCAGATAGCCATCTACCTCGCCGCAAAGGAGAGCTGGGGTGAGCAGGCGGATGTTTCGGCCGTCTCGATAAAGTGCCAGCCGGAGCTGAGCGAGGTATACGGAGTGACGGCCTGCCTGATTCCCGCGCTGTTCCCGTTCAGCCGCGATGCAGAGGGCGAGAAAGAGGTAATCCCCGCCACCTGCGAGGGCGACGTCAAGGGCACGATAAGCTCGGCGCTCCTCTTCTACCTGAGCGGGAAGCCGCCCCTCTTCGGGGACATAAAGTACGTGGACAATGAGGTCGTTATGATAGCCAACTGCGGGGCGTCATCGCTCTACTACGCGAGGCTGAGCGAGAGCCCCGAGGAGAACCTCAAGGCCACCACGATCCAGGGGCAGTGCCAGGGGGCGAGCGGCGGGGCACTGAGGTACAGAACCCCTCCGGCGGAGTTCACAGTGGCGAGGCTCATACGCCGCGGAGGAGAGTACTACCTCCTCTACTTCCTCGCGGAGGGCGTCGAGATAACGGAGGATATGGAATCAAAGCTCAAATGGGGCAAACAGTGGCCGCATACGGCCATAAAGAACCCGCTCGACAAAGAAACCTTCATCTCGGCCATGGGCGCCAACCACCTCTCACTGGTTCCTGGCGACTACACCGAGGAGCTCCGCTTTACCGCGAGGCTCTGGGGGGTAAAGGCAATAAACCTTGAAGACCCAGGGGAGGTAAAGTCCTTCCTTGAGGGGTAGTCCATGAGAACCATCCTGGCCGGCAACGGGGCCTTCGTCCTGAGCGATGAGAGAGGGGACATGCCCTCCCATTACGACGGCTTTTATTTTCTCGACACCCGGTTCGTGAGGAGGGCAGGGCTTGAGACGTTTCCAGAGCCGGACTTCATCGGGGCATCCTCGACGTTCACCCGGGCGGTTTCGCACTTCTCCCTCGGCGAACGTGGAATTCTGGTGAGGCTGAGAACGCTGGACGGGATTTACGAGGAAAGATTCTCCTTCTACAACACCTCTCCCGAACCGCTCAGAGTCGAGGTCAGGTACTCCTACGAGGCGCCCCTCGAGGACATATTCCAGGTCAGGGGCTTCATGGGACTGACGGGCGGAGAGGCGATAGCCCCAGCAGGGGGAGCGCACCTGAGGGAGAGCCCAGCTGGAAGGAGGAGCCTCTTCATTGAGACCAACATGGAACGGGAGGGAAGCGTCCTAAGGGCGAAGCTCACGATACCGCCCCTCGAAAAAGCCGTCCTCTACGTCCGCTTCATCCCGAAAATCGAGGGCAGGGTCTCGGAGATACTCGCTGAGGAAAGGAAAACGATAAAAAACGTTGCCTTCACCGGCTCACCCGCTGTCGACGGGATATTTGAAAGGGCCGTCGAGAACATTAACGCCCTGACGCTCTTCACCCGCTTCGGGCCGGTTCCCCTCGCAGGGATTCCGTACTTCGCCTGTCCCTTCGGAAGGGACGCGATAATAACCTCACTGTTCCTCCTGCCCTACTACCCGGAATACGCCGCCGGCACGTTGAGGCTCTTTGGACGGCTCCAGGGAAGGAAGACCAACCCAAAGAACGAGGAAGAACCCGGAAAGATACCCCACGAGTTCCGCCTTGGGGAGCTCGCCCAGTCCGGGAAGGTTCCCTTCGCCCCTTACTACGGCACTGTCGATGCCACTCCGCTCTACGTGGCGCTGGCGGGCGAGTACCTGCGCTGGACCGGGAAAATCGGGGTGATTAGGGAACTGAGGCCAAACCTTACCGCCGCCGTCGAGTGGATGCTCGGAAAGCTCGATGATGACGGCTACATAACCTACGTTCCGGGGATACTCGGCAACAAGGGGTGGAAGGATTCGAGGGATGCGATAGTTGACGAGGAGGGGAAACTTCCAGAGCCACCGATAGCACTCGTCGAGGTGCAGGGCTACGCCTACTGGGCGCTCAAACTTGCGGGGGAGCTTGAGCTGACAGACCTCGATGAGAAGACCCTCCTCGCGGAGGCGGAGCGGCTCAGAAGAAGGTTCAACCGCGACTTCTGGGTCCGCGGCTACTACGCCCTCGCGCTGGACGGGGAGGGAAGGCCACTCAGGGTCGTCTCCTCGAACATGGGGCACCTGCTCCTGACTGGGATAGCGGAGCACGATGAGGAACTCGCAGAGAGGCTCTTCCAGCCGGACATGCTCTCCCGGTACGGGATAAGAACCCTCAGCTCGAAGGAAAGGGCCTACAACCCGTTCAGCTACCACCGCGGGAGTGTGTGGCCGCACGACAACGCGCTGATAGCCCTCGGACTGTCCAGAATCGGAAGGACCGACCTCGCGAAGGAGCTGGCCGATAGGATTTTTGCGGCCGCGAAGCTTCTGCCGGAGAGGGAGCTTCCGGAGCTGTACAGCGGCCTGAACGAGCTCGTTCCCGTCCCGAGGGCCAACTCCCCCCAGGTGTGGAGCGCGGCGAGTGTTTTTGCATTCGTTACGGCCGCGCTGGGGATGGATGCGGGGGACGAGCTTACCCTCCGGCCGGCGGAGGGAATGAACATCGTCCTGAGGGGTGTTTCATTTGGGGGAAGGAGATACCTCGTAGTTGCTGACGGAGGTGTTAGCGTTGAGCCCCTATGAGTTCAGGTTTGAAAAACTCCCAAAACCCGTGCTTTCCCCGTCAGATGAAGGATTTGACTCAAAGAACGTCTACAACCCCGCAGTGGTCAAGAGGAGGGGAAAGGTGGTCATGCTCTACCGTGCAGAGGCAAAGGGGGAAGAGATAACCGGAAAAATAGGGCTGGCGCTGAGCGAAGACGGCATCAACTTCATCAGACATCCGGAGCCTGTTATGGAGCCTGAATACGAGTGGGAGAGCCTCGGCGTTGAGGATCCCCGCGTCGTGAGAGTCGGAAAGACTTACTACATGACCTACACCGGCTACGATGGGAAGACGGCACGTCTCTGCATCGCCACCTCGAAGAACCTGCTGAACTGGAAGAAGCACGGGGTGGTTTTTGAGGAGTTCCCTGCCCAGAAAAACACCACCGAGAACTGGACCAAGAGCGGGGCGATACTGACGGAAAAAATGAAGTCCGGGCCGTTCAAGGGACACCACATAATGTACTTCGGTGACTCCAATGTCTGGCTTGCCCATTCAAAGGACCTCATCCACTGGGAGTACGAGAGGGAGCCCGTCCTGAGGCCGAGGGGGCACCTCGTTGAGCCCGGGCCAGCGCCAATCCTCACGGAGGACGGGATACTCCTGATACACAGCGAAGCCTTCCACGAGGACGGGAAGCTCGTCTACTACACGCACGCGGCCCTCTTCGACCGTGAATACCCGAGAAGGCTCATCTGGAGAACCAAGAGACCAATCCTCAAGCCGACCTTCGACTGGGAGCTCCACGGATGGGTTGACAACGTGGTGTTCGCGGAGGCCATGATAGAACACGATGGAAAACGCTACCTCTACTACGGCGGCGCCGACAGGTACGTGGGGCTCGCAATCGGCGGATGGAGAAGGGAAGGTGTTTAATCCAGGATTATCAGCTCGACCTCGGCCTCCGTTTCAGGGTTCTTCAGGAGCTCCACTATTTCCCTGTTTATGTCCCTCGCGGCCTTGTTCGCCCTTATCGCGAGGGTTCTGGCGTCAATGTAGTCGCTCTTCCGGACGACCATCGAATAGGGATGGTCAAGCACCAGCCCGGGACTCCCCTCGGCGAGAACCTCGTCCACCAGGTCACCCACGCGGATGCGGATCAGAAGCCGTTTCCCGGATTTAAGGGCTTTTTTGAACTCCTCACTTAAGTCGTTTATCCCCCTATCCGCCGAGACACAGAGTATGCAGTCCCCGCGGGGTGTGAGGTAGTCCTCCTTCGTGAACTCAAGGGTGGACTTATGCGTCGCCCTAACGTTCTTGTGCCCCCTGCAGCGGATGACTTCCCTAAGCATGCCCCTGGATATGTATGGGAGTTTATAAATTTCCGGTCAAACCAATGAAAAACTTTTTAAGTGTGGCAGAGAAATACTACATCGGGTGATAGGATGGACCTGAGGCGTGCCGTTAGGGGCATTGTGAGGGCTCACGCGGGGTTCGCCATTGTGAGGGTGAACTCCATTGGAAAAGTCTATCCCGAAAAAACCAGCGTTGATGTGCCCAGAGTCCTCCGCAGGAGGCTCGGAAAGGAGTGAGGAACCGCTTTATTTTTGCCGGTTCTGGGAAAACTTTTAAAAGGCCTCTTATGATGTGAGTTACGGCTGTCAGAATCAAGCTAACGGGGGGATTGATGATGGGAAACATCAAGCAGACGTTCATCAAGAGGGTTGCCCGCGAGCTGTTTGACCGCTACCCGAACGAGTTCACCAGGGACTTCGAGCACAACAAGAAGAAGGTCGAGGAGCTCACCAACGTCACCAGCAAGACCATCAGGAACAGGATAGCGGGCTACATAACCCGGCTCGTGAGGATGAAGGAAGAGGGCAAGATGCTCTGAGGTCCTTTTCTAGGATTTATTCCCTTCGAGCCGCTTCCTAAAAGCCTTCCAAGTCTTCGAGTATTTTCTTTGGAAGTCTCGTCCTGAACTCCCGTACAAGCCTCTCGAACTCCCTCTCGTTCTCCTGGGCGATGCGGCGGAACAGGTTCTCAATGTAGGTCTCCGTGAGGAGGCGGACTTCCTCTAGCTCCTGCTTCGTCCTGAGCACCTCCTCAATCCTTTCCTGGATCTCGCCCAAGAAGGTCAGCAGTTCGCCGATCTTTGCCTCCGCCGGCTCGGTGGACTTTATGAGCGCTCTGGCCTGAGCGTACTCCTTCGTCTGCCTTGGGGCTTTGGGCTCGTACATCTCCGTGCCGAACGCATATGGCGTGAGCAGAACCTCAAGGCGGAAGCCGCGCTTTATGGTGTAGTACTTCCTAGGCCTGCCGCGCGGTATCTTTTCAGTCCTGCCCTCGATGAGGCCGGCGCTCTCGAGTATTCTGAGATGTTCAAGGACGGCCTTCTGGCCCACTCCAAGCTCCTGGCTGAGCTCGCTCACGAAGTACGGTCTCTTGGTGAGCAGGATGAGTATGCGCCTTCGGGTCTCGTTTCCGAGGATGTCAAGCAACCTTCCCATTTTCTTATTTGACTCCATGCTCTCACCCCCTTTCCCTAACTTGATGTAAGAAAAGATTACTTTAAGCTTTTCGGTCGGCTTCAGGTTTAAAAGGCGTCGTTGAAACCAGTACCGGTGGTAGCCATGTTCGCGGCAAAGATGGTCTGCACAAGGTGCGGTGAGGAATACTCCCCCGCATGTGGGGTTTACAAGTGCAGGAAATGCGGCTCCCCATTGGACGTTCGGTATCACTACGATGATATAGCCGAGATTCTTCAGGATAACGATTCCTGGTTCAGGGAGCACCCCCACATGTGGAAGTACTGGATGTTCCTCCCGGTCTCAAATCTGAGAAAGGTCGTCACCCTGAACGAGGGGGGCACCAGGCTGTACCGCGTAAAACGGCTCGAAGAGAAGCTCGGGATTTCCAGACTGTACATAAAAAACGAGGGTGAAAACCCAACGGGGGCCTTCAAGGACAGGGGTTCGAGCGTCGAGATAACCAAGGCCCTTGAGTTCCACGCCCGGAGGATCATCGTGGCATCAACGGGCAACATGGCAGCGTCGATAAGCGCCTACGGTGCCAAGGCGGGACTTGAGGTTACAATAGTAGTGCCGGAGGGGACGCCGGAGGGCAAGCTCGTCCAGGCGAGGATGTATGGTGCAAGGGTCGAGGTCTTCGGGAAGACCTACGACGAGGCGCTGGCCGAGGCGGAGAGAAGAGCCGCGGAGGAGGGCTACTATCTGACCGGGAACTACCACTTCAGGGTCGAGGGGCAGAAGACCACGGGCTTTGAAATCATCGACCAGTTCCATTTCAAGGTTCCCGACTGGATAGTCGTTCCCATCGGGGCGGGAACTCACCTGAGGGCCATCTGGAAGGGCCTCAAGGAGTTTCAGCGGGTAGGCCTCATAGAAGAGCTTCCCAGGATAGCGGGAGTCCAGATAGAGGGCTACGATGCGGTGGTCAGGGCGTGGAAGACCGGGAAACCCATCGAGAAGATTACCGAGAAAACCCCCACCGTCGCAAGCGCCATAGCCGTCAAGGCCCCCGTGGACGGTGAAAACGTCATAAGGGCAGTGAGGGAGAGTGGCGGGCATCTGGACACGGTGACCAACGGGGAGGCCATAGAAGCCGGCAGGCTCCTCGGAAAGGAGGGCCTGTTCGTCGAGCCATCCTCGGCCACGTCGCTCGCGCTCGCTAGGAAGATGAGGGAGGAAGGTGTAATAGAGAGGGGAGAGAGCGTCGTCGTTGTGGCAACCGGGCACGGGCTCAAGGACATAAACACGTGGAGGGACGTGCTCTCCCATTAGGGCACCTCGTGGTGCTCCCTGCATCTGGCCTCGTAGCTCTCGCTTCCGCCGACGAGGATGACGGGTGAATCCCTCGGGGCGGGCTTTCCGTCTATGAGGCGCTGGCTCCTCGTTGCAGGCCTTCCGCAGACCGTGCACACGGCGGTGAGGTAAACTATGCTGTCCGCCTTGGCGAGGAGCTCCTTCGTAACCGGGAAAGGCTCAGCCTTGAAGTCCAGGTTGAGACCGCTGGCGATGACGTAGACCCCCTCGTCCGCGAGCCTCTCAAGGGCCTCCACGATGGCCATGGGGAAGAACTGAACCTCGTCAACTCCTATGACCTCGTAGCCTTCTCTTTTTGTTATCTCCACTATCCTGCCGACCCCTTCCTCGTCGGTCGGGATGACGAAGGCCTCGTACCGGAGACCATTGTGCGCAACCACCTCGTCCTCGGAATACCTGTTGTCTATCGCGGGCTTGAAGAGTGCCGCCTTCCTTTTTGCGAACATCTGTCTCTCGATGCGCTTTATCAGCTCGGTCGTTTTTCCGGCGAACATCGGTCCGGTGATTACCTCCAAGAATCCTCCCGGGTGAACCATGACTCCCACCACGAAAAGAAGACCCTCAGCCGTTAAATCTCCTCCGGCTGAAAAGTTGAATGGAAGACGAAAATAGAAGAAAAAAGCCGTCAAACCGGTCAGACAGGGGTGACGTGACCCCACTTTTCGAGGGCTCTGGCAAGCTCCTTGTGGCTCTTGGCGTACTCGTCGAGCGGAATGCCCTGCATGTAGGCATCGATTGCCTGCCTGATGGCCCTCGCTCCAGCCGCCGGCCCGTCCGGGTGGCCGAGGGTTCCACCACCGAGCTGGACAACTATGTCGGTTCCAAGGGCGTCGAAGACCATCGGGAGGTTGCCCGGGTGAAGTCCACCGGAGCTGGTCGGGAACGCGGCCTTTATGCCGTAGAACTTCTGCTCAAGGTGGAAGACGTCGTTCTCCTCCGGCGTGTAGTGCTTCTCCCTGAGTATCCTCGCGTTCTGGATGACGTCCCACTTGCCGCCCTCAAGCTTTCCTGCCCCGGCGGTTCCAACGTGGAGCTGGTCTATACCGATGAGCCTGTAGAGCTTGGCCAGGACGAACATCGAGATGCCGTGGTATGGGTTCCTGGTGAAGGCCGCGTGCATTGCCCTGTGGCCGTGGATGGCAAGGCCGTAGTCGGCCGCAAGGTCGCGGATGTACTGGAGCGCTCCCCAGCCGGTGATGACGACGTCCACCATTGCGTGCTTGAGGCCGAGGTCGGCGAGTATCTCTATCCTCTCCTCCATCTCCGGAAGGTTCGAGGTTATGTTGGCGAACCAGGTCTTCTTCTCACCTGTCTCTTTCTCGACCTTCTCGATTATCTTCGCGATAATCTCAGCCCTCTCCTCGAAGCGGTTGTACCACGGGCTGGTGAGGTTCTCGTCGTCCTTCATGTAGTCCGCGCCGTTCATGAGCAGGTCGGTGGCGAGCTTCTCGAACTCCTCCGGCGAGTAGCTGACCTTCGGCTTCGGAACAACACCGTAGATCGGCCTGTCCTTGATATCGAGCATCTTTCTAACGCCCTCGATACCAAAAGCCGGACCGCTGAACTCCCTGATAAGCTTCTCGGGGAAGTACAGATCCTCAAGGCGGAGTGCTTTAGCTCGTCTCATTCCGAAGACGTTTCCCGCTATGCTCGCGAGAAGTCCGGGGAGGTTGGCCTCCTCGAAGGCGTGGAACGGGTAGGCTATTTTGACTATCCAGCTCCCGTCGCCCATATCGTGGAACTCAAAGGCCTTGGCGGACAGGTCAGCCCAGCGCTCCTCCTCGTACCAGGGGTACAGGGTCGTCCATGTCCCGGTCGAGCTCTCTGCCGCCACACCGCCGGCAACAGCCTCTATGGAGTACCCCTCAGCGGGGGTTATGCGGAAAACGGCTATTATGTCCCTCTTCCTGTTTGGCTCGTAGCCTTTGTCCACGTAGTAGTCATATATCTTGTCGAACCTTTCACTCATGCTTTCACCTCCTTGGTAAATTCTGATATCGCATCAATCCCTATAAAAAGGCTACGGTACACAATTGGTACATTCATGGCTTTATGTGGCGATTGGAGACGCTTTTCCCGCTCCAGCGCTCCAAACTCCTGCCCCCCTTTTAAAAATTAAAGCCGTGTCCGGCCGATAAACCCGATTTCAGGGGCAAATAGGCTTTTTCAAAACTTCGCCCTCGGGTTAGCATTGGGCTGTTTATAAGTCAGCAGCCTAAGGATGCCAAATTTCTCAACAACTCACCCGAAAATGGCCGATTATCGCCTCCAGAGCGCCCGGTTTCCGAAAGGTTTATATAGACCTTTGTTCTTAGAATAGAACGCAGATACCTGCAAAACAACGTTTAGGAGGTTGGGAAAATGGCTGAGTTGCCGATTGCCCCGGTTGACAGGTTGATAAGGAAGGCCGGCGCCGCCCGCGTCAGCGAGGACGCCGCCAAGCTCCTGGCCGAGCACCTTGAGGAGAAGGCCATGGAGATCGCCAAGAAGGCGGTCGACCTTGCCCACCACGCCGGCAGGAAGACCGTCAAGGCAGAGGACATCAAGCTCGCGATCAAGAGCTGATGGCCTTTCTTTTCCACCATTTTCTGCTTTTCTGGGAGCTTTGACATTTTCACCAGAAACGTATTCTCTTCACCCTAACGCTCTCGCCGTTGACCTCCAGAAACGCAAAACCGGGCGAGTCCATTCTGGGAAACGTCGGAGAACCGGGATTGAGAAGAACCACGCTTTCGCCGTGAATCGAGTATGAATCGTGGTAGAAACGGTGCGTGTGCCCAAATATCAGAACGCTCACGCCCATGTCCAGTGCCTTGAGCGTTAAAAACTGGGCGTTGAGCGAGAAAAACTGATGGCCGTGGAGGAGGCCGATCCTAACGCCTCCCACCTCGACGACCTCCTCCTCAGGGAGTCTGAGATGGTCGGCGTTTCCCCTGACGGCTACGACCGGTGCGAAATCCTCAAGCCTCTCCAGGAGTTCGTGGGAGGTGACATCGCCCGTGTGGAGTATCAACTCGGGCCTTTTACTCCCAAGGTGTTCGAAAAGAAGGGAGGGGAGGTTTTTCGTCTTGTCGCCGTGATGGGTATCGCCCGTTACCGCTATCAGCAAGGGCATCCCTCATATTGGGACGTTTATGCCGAGCTTCTCGACGAGTTCTTTATACCTGTTCCTCACCGTGACCTCGGTTACGTGGGCTACCTCCGCCACCTCACGCTGGGTCTTCTTCTCCCCCTCCAATAGCGAGGCGACGTACAGCGCAGCGGCGGCCAGTCCCGTCGGACCCTTTCCGCTCGTGATGCCCCTCTTGATGGCCTCCTGAAGTATCTCCTTGGCGCGCTTCTTCGTCCTTTGGCTTACACCGAGTGCATCGCCGAATCTGTCAACGTACTCTATCGGGCTGGTCGGCCTGAGATTCAGGCCGAGTCCCCTCGCGAGGAAGCGGTAGCTCCTGCCTATCTCCTTTTTCGTGACCTTTGAAACGGCCGCAATCTCATCGAGAGTCCTCGGAATGCCCTCCATCCTGCAGGCGGCATAGAGTGCCGCGGAGACCATGCCCTCGATCGACCTTCCGCGGATGAGCTTCTTCATGACCGCCTTCCTGTACAGGGAAGCGGCCACCTCCTTGACGCGCCTCGGCAGCATCATCTGGGCGGCCATCCTGTCCAGCTCGCTGAGGGCAAAGGCAAGGTTCCTCTCGGCGGCGTCGTTTATCCTCATCCTGCGCTGCCACATTCTAAGCCTTCTCATCTTCGTCCTGTACATTCCTGTTATCTGGTTGCCGTGTATATCCCTATCGCGCCAGTCTATGTCCGTGGAGAGGCCCTTATCGTGGATCATCAGGGTCATGGGTGCGCCGGTTCTGGCGCGCTTTGCCCTCTGGTCGGGATCGAAGGCGCGCCACTCGGGACCCTCATCGATGACGTTCTGCTGAACGACGTAACCGCAGACAGAACAGACAATCTCTCCCCTCCGCGGGTCATAAAACAGCTTATCGGAGCCACAGACCGGACAAATATTCTTATCAGCCAAAAGCTCTCACCCCCTCTTTCTGGGGGCAGGGCGTCTAGCCTTTCCGCCCTTGGTGCGTTTTCTGCCGGACTTTCCCGGCTTTGACTTCCTGCGTTTTGTATCAACGTAGAGCAGAGCCCCGATGTAGTCCTCGGGATTCTTTACCCTGGGCTTGACCGCAACGTACGGCCTGCTAACTGGCCCGAAGACATCCTTCACTACCCCAACCACGGTGAGCTTTTTGTCGACCACCGGGTCGTTGAGCGAAGGAACCCAGTCAGTGCGCAGAATAAGGAACCCCTGCTTTGCGTAGTGAGAAACTTTGCCCAGGCGCCTCATAGCCCCACCCCAAAAGGACATATCCTTTTAAGCTTTTCGATTTTGACTTTATAAACTTTTCGCAAAATTTCCAAAAGGTTTTTATTTAAGTGGCCTCTAAAACAGAAGATTAGGTCGGTTAAAATGAAGTGCCTTCTGGTCGGACATCTCGTCGTCGACACAATTGTGAAGGGTTCGAAATTCGAGACCCGGATAGGCGGGGGAGCGTACTACTCGGCAATAGCCCTCTCGAATTTCTGCGACGTTGAGGTTCTGACGAGCGTTGGTGAAGACTTCCCGGAGGGGTGGCTCGATGAGCTGAGGGCCCTCGGGATAAAGCTCCGGATAATACCCTCCGAAGAGAGCACCGCCTATGAGCTCCGCTACCTCGATGCCAACCGGAGGGAGCTGAGCCTCCTGTCAGTTGCCGGGAGGATAGCAGAACTCCCCGAGGGGAGGTACGACATGATAGTCCTCAACCCCGTGGCCGGCGAGATACCGCCCGAAACCGTCGAGGAGGCGAAGACGAGAAGCCCCTTCGTTGCCGCCGATGTTCAGGGGTTCATACGAAGCCCCCGGCCAGGAAAGGTCAGGCTGATCGGGAGGGACGCCTCGTTCCTCAGCGGTCTGAAGGTGCTCCATGCCGATCTCGCGGAGATTGGCTACCTGAGGAACTTTGGGCCGGGGGACGCCGAGGTCCTGCTGGTAACCAACGGGCCACGGCCGGGTTTCGCATACCTCGGGGGAAAGGGGTACACATACAAACCCGTGGAGGTCGATGTTGAAGAATCAACCGGTGCCGGAGACGTTTTTCTCGCAGGCTTTGTGGGCTTTTATGCCAAGTGCCCCTTCATCCAGGCGCTGAAGAGGGCGAACGCATTCACCGCCCTCTTCCTGAAGCATAGAAGCTTCTCCTTCTCCATGGAAGACGTGAACGAGCTGGCGGTGAGCGTCAAGGTCGAGAAGCTTAACGATATAAATCCATGGGAACAACTATAACCGCCGATGATGAAACGTCAGCATGCTGAAGATGATGAGAAGGGACTTCCCTGAGGTGGTGCTATGGATCGCTACGTTCTGCTCGTAAAGGCCCCGAAGGGCTACGATATATCCCCCGTGAGGGAGGAGCTTAGGGACTTTCTCAGGGAGAGGCATCCGGAACTAGCGGTCGAGATGCACAGGTGCATAGGCCTCACCGTCGACATCGTCATTCTCTACAACAACGGAGTGGTTCTCATCAAACGGAAGCACGAGCCGTTTAAGGGCCACTACGCCCTGCCCGGCGGCTTCGTCGAGTACGGCGAGACCGTTGAGGACGCCGCCAGAAGGGAGGCGAAGGAGGAGACCGGCCTCGACGTGAGGCTCATCAGGCTCGTCGGTGTTTACTCCGACCCGAAGCGCGACCCAAGGGGACACACCGTAACGGCGGCCTTTCTTGCCATTGGCTCCGGAGAACTCAGGGCCGGGGACGATGCTGGGGAGGTTCACGTCGTTCCAGTTGAGGAGGCGCTCAAACTGCCGCTCGCCTTCGACCACGGGAAGATTCTGAGGGACGCCCTGAGCCCGAGGTGATACCATGAGGGTAGAGTTTCCGGGATTCGGCAGGATAGTCGTGGACGGGAAGGTCTACGAGGGCGACATCGTGATATATCCGAGCGGAAAGGTGGAGGAGCGCAAGAAGTGGCTCAGCAAGAGGAAGCACGGCACGAGCCATAAGCTCGACCCGGATGAGCTGAGGGAGTACCTCACGGAGGAGTTCGATGCTTTGATAGTCGGAACCGGCGCCTGGGGGAAGCTCTCGCTCCTCCCGGAGAGCAGGGAGCTGGTGGCAAACAAAGAGGTCATCGAAAAGCCGACCGGCGAGGCGGTCGAGCTCTTCAACGGGCTCTATGGAAAGAGGAAAGTCCTTGCGATATTCCACATCACCTGCTGAGGGATTTCTGAACCATCAGAACCCCGAGGAGCGTAAGGGCGAGCGCGTAGGGGTATCCCATAAAATACCACAGGCCCGCGACCACTCCAAGCGCAATCCCGTTTATCACCATGAGCGCAAGGACGTGCCCGAAGTTGGTCTCTGGCACGGATAGCTCGCCCTCGCCGCGATAGAAGAAGGCCATCGCTATGGACGAGGTGAGGAAGGGAAGGAACACCGCCGCGGGCAGCAGGGTGAGAAGGCTGGCATCGAGGTAAGAAGTCATCAAAACCAGCCCAACTCCGGCGGTTACGGGGACTGCGTTCATAACGAGGAGCTTTGCCCTGACGAACTGGCCAACCGTTACGGGAAGACTCCGCAGGAATTCGAACTCCTGGCCGTCTATTTTGAGCACCGTGTCGATTCCCACCGAGGCCACCCAGGCTATCATTAGGAGAACCGATGCAACCGCCCAGTTTTCCACCTTCCCGGACGTGAGAATGCCGAGGGCGCTGGGTAGAATTATGAAGAGGGGGAAGATCAGGCCGACGAGCAGCGCACTCCTTCTAAAGGCTATCCTAAAATCCTTGAGTGCAAGCGCCAGGACGGGATGGTGGGTCTCTGCCTTAAATCTCAGGATTCTCGTGCGGGAAACGGTCACACCCTCCTCCATTCTGCGCCACAGCCTTCCGAGGATAAACCGGTAGAGGGGAACGAGAACCGCGAGGTAGCCCAGGATGAGCAGGAGGGAATGGAAAGGCTCTGTTATCGAGGCCACAGAGAAAGGATAGGCCACCGAATACTTCGAGAAGAAGGGCAGAATCTCCTCGTAGTGCTCGTTGACGTACTGCTGGACATAGTTGATGGCATAGAACATGCTGATGAACAGGATAACCCCCAAGGTTCTGGCGAGGGTCTTGAGCTTCGAGAACCTGCCGCCAACGCTGGCAGAACCAAAGAACGTGAAAACTACCAGCCCGAGGACGTGGCCGAGGAAAGCCCCAGTGAGTATCCAGAACAGGCCGAGTACCCCCAAGACCCCGTATTTTGCTGTCATGGCAACGACCGCAGGCAGGAGTGCGACGACCGCGGGAACGTTATCGATAGCCAGGAGTACGCTGAGGTAGATGGAACTCGTCTTCAGGGGGAGCGGTCTGAGGGGTTCAAAGATTCCCATCGAGACCGCGTAGGATGCGTTTACCGTCGTCGTATAGAGCGCCATGACGAAGGGGAGAAGGGCGTAGGTGGCGAATACCACCGCCGCCCGGGTCTCATCCCCCGCCGCTATCACCGCGCCGGCCATCATAATCCCGAAGAACAGGAACGCAACTGACTGAATCGCCATGCCCCTCTTTATATCGCCCGTGCTCCTCAGCTGCTTCCGGAACTTTTCCGGGTCTGCCGCTACCTGAGGGTTGCTCCTCAAACGCCTGTAGTGGAGCTCCCTGTAAAGTATCCTGACTATCTCGAACATGCTCCCACCCTAGAGGGCCTCTTTAAGCGCCCTGACTATTCCAGCCACCTCGTCCTGGCTCTCGGTGAGCTTGAGGAAGACGTCCTCGAGGCTCTCCTCGTGGGCGAACTCCTTGAGCTGCTCCACGGTTCCCTCCGCGATTATCTCGCCGTTGTAGATGACTCCGACGCGGTCGCATATCGTCTCGGCCAGGGCTAGGACGTGGGTGGAGAAGACTATGCTCCTCTCTTCCTCCCGGAACTGGAGCAAAAGCTCACGCAAAATTCTCGCGCTCTTGGGGTCGAGACCGTTCATGGCCTCATCCAGGACGAGAACCTTCGGGTCGTGGAGCATGGCGGAGATGAGGGAGACCTTCTGCTTGGTTCCGAAGCTGAGCGAGCCTATCATCTCGCCGAGGTACTTCTCTATCCCGAATGCCCTCACAAAGGTCTCCACACGTTCCTGGAGCTCTTCCTCTGGAACTCTCCTCACGCTCCCCACGAAGTTGAAGAACTCAACCGGGGTGAGGCTCTCATAGAGAACCGGCGTTTCGGGGACGTAGCCGACTATCCTCCTCACGCCCAGGGCGTCCCTGCTCACGTCGATACCGTTAACAACGACCCTGCCCGATGTGGGCTTCATTATTCCAGAAAGGATTTTCATGGTGGTGCTCTTCCCGCTTCCGTTGGGGCCGAGGAGGCCATAAATCTCGCCGTCATTGACGGTGAACGTTATCCCCCGCACTGCCTTAGTTGAGCCAAAGTTCTTGATGAGGTTCTCGACCTCGATCATTCTACCACCGCTTGTAATAATCAGAGTTGATTAATAAACTTTATCCTTTGAGTGACTCCCAGCCGGAGAAACTCTTAAATAAAACTAAGGTACAGAAATTGGGTAAAATCCAAACTCCAGTATGCCTTCCAATTTCCTTTTCTGGCTCTGGATTGGATTTGGAGGTATGGGTATGAGAAGACGTTCCAGATTACTGCTCCTCGTTGCACTGAGCCTGCTAGTTTTTCTGAGCGGGTGTATTGGGAGCAGTTCCCCGACCGGGACAAAACCCGTCCAGAGCAGTACGTCCCCAGCCCCAACCGAAACGCCGCGCCAGACGGAAACTGCTGCCGACACGGGGACTCCAACGGAAACTCCGACAGAAACTGACGCTGGGACTTCCACCGGAAGCCCACCTGCCAACGGGAGCGTCCAGTTTGATGAGGACGGGAACGTACTGTGCACAGCGGATATGGACGAAGATTCCGGCTGCGAAGCGAACGAGACCAACGAAGGGAGCGGTCCCGGGTTCTCACTGCCCGACGATGTAATTCTCAACATAACCCTCCAGCCTGTTCTTCAGCTTGCCCCGATAAACCCTCCAAACCTCACTTACATGGGCCCCCTGAGCTCGATGGCGAGCGTCCCCGGAGAAGAGGATACCATCGAATGGATCTCCGTGCTGACCTCCTCGACCGACCCCGGGAGGAACCTTGGGATAACGCTCCACTTCAGGAACGAGAGCCTGATGGGACAGTACATACACGTGCCCTTCATCATAGACCCTGTAACCGGGAAGAAGGTAACCTACGAGCCGACTGTCATCAGCATTGACGAGGGCGACGAGTTCGGAAAGCGCTGGGAAATTCACCTCTACGGGGGGATAAGCGGGGGGAGCTTCACGCTCTACGAAGTCACCAAAAACGGACTGGCAAAGCTTCAGAAGGGGAAGGTTATCCTGAAGGGTTCTTCTGCGAGCTTCACGATAGGGAACTTTTCAGAGACCTTCCCCGGGAAGGTCTTCCTCAGTGTTCACGCGGTGCCGGTGAGCTCCACCATGCCCGAGTTCGAGTATCCCTCAAAGAAGGCCTTCGTGCTCGTAGCCCCCAAGGGGCTGATAGAGTACCAGGACAGTGCATTCTTTGGAATAGACGGTGAACCGGTAAGCATCAGGGCAATAAGCAGCGGTTACGATCTTATTTTGGAGTTCTACCTGACCGAGGACGGCTGGCTCCCGTTTACCGGCTTCATCGACAGCAGCGACGACGGTAAGGCCGACTGGATACTTGAGGTCAGGGAGGGAAGTTATGAGCTGAAGGATGGATCGGGAAGTGTCTTCAGGGAGGGGAACGTAACCGTTGAAGATACACAGGTCGGAAAGAAGGTGAGCGTCAGGATAGAGAACTTCTACAGCCTCGTTCCATGGAGGAAGTTCCGCTTCTGGATGACGAACTGGATCGACCGCTTCCCGGCCAAGAGCAACCTCTGGCTCGATGCCAACGACGGAATGAGCATCGAGAAAGACGTTGACCGCTACTTGGTGGTCGTTGTCGAGGACGTCTTCATAAAGGGCAACAAGGATCAGGCAGAGGGCGAGATACAGCTCTCGTCGTGGGCCTACGGTATGACCTGGCCAGATGGAAAGGTTTATCCCATAGAG
Organism: Thermococcus coalescens; assembly: GCF_055392585.1. NCBI lineage: Archaea > Methanobacteriati > Methanobacteriota > Thermococci > Thermococcales > Thermococcaceae > Thermococcus > Thermococcus coalescens. Next base: position 1,416,498 of record NZ_AP043764.1, on the reverse strand, counting down.
CACAGCGAGCTCTACACCTTCGGATATCCAATCGGTCACTGGGTCGAGGCCGAAGACAGAAGCAGGCTACTCTACCACGATGAAATGGCAACCGGAAGTCTCAGCAGGCCCTTCATCAACGGCTACCCGATACTCGCGATGCCTATCGAGGAGGCGAAGGGGTACAAGATTATAGTCCTCGAAACGGCCGGATGGGACAGGGACGAGCCGGGGAGCTACGTTACAAAAACTGCCGGATTCCTAACGGACTTCGCCGTGGGAATGGCAACCGGAGAGATTGGAACCGTTGCCAGCTACGCCTACAAGGGAATTACCTGGATGAACTGGCTGGCAACCGGCCAGAGTGGGGACGAGCTGTGGGGGAGCGTCTTCAACTGGCTGGCCGGAGCGGAGCCGGACAGTGTCGGAGATGCAGTTTACATACTCAAGCCCAACGAGGCGGACTTCACGAGGGGCTACCGTGTAACGGCCGAATCAAAGGACGGCAACATGCGCGTTACCTACGTGATCTACGAGGTGGAGGTGCCGAGGCCTCTTAAGTACGACAACCTCAAGGCGGAGCTCTTGGCGGTAGACTTCACGAAGGACACAGAATGGGGCGATGACGAGTACTACTATTACGCGAGGGCCTGCGCCGGCTTCGAGAGCCTCGGGAAGACGGAGGGGCTGCACAACGTCGAGGTTGAGGTTTTGGCCCCGAGAGGATACGCCTACTCCTATCCCGTCAGCTCAAGCGAGGGGCCAACCTTTAATAGACAGCCCTGCTCGGCGTCAAAGCTCTTCCACAAGCACCTCAGCGGGGACAAGGTTTCTTTAACCCCAAACCTGGCCATGCTGGAACTCGACGACGCGAGGGTTCCCTTCCTGTACATGGAGTACTCGGGCTGGGAAGAGGACAGCGGAAAGTGGGGTAACGACGACGACCCGATGGGCAACGTCGGGATAACGATAGTCTTCGACGACGACTACTTCGACTGGGACGTTACCTCGGGAATCCCGACCAAGTACTGGTCGCTGGACTTCGACGTCTGCGGCGTCTCAGGCGGGTGCTCGAAGGTCTGGTTCGGGCTGGACGTGAGACCCTGACCTTTTTCTTTTTCAAGCCTCGCTCTTCAGGGCGGGGTACGAACGACCGCCCAACGAGCTCTTAAGCGGGAAGCAACACTCTTTTAAAGCCCAAAAACCATGCCATTCTTTGAAATGAAGCGTTCAATAACAGTAAAACTACAACCCTCAAAGGAGCAGGAGAACGCCCTCTTCGAGTTAGCCCAAGCCACGGCAATCATCTGGAACAAGCTGAATTACCAACGCTTAAAACAATTCAAAGAATTCGGCAGGATTGATTTTAACGGGACGGAAAAAGAAGCCTATTACCAGTTCAAAAACTGGATTGGTGGCTCGACACTCCAGCAAATAGCCAGAAAGAACGCTGAAAGCTGGAGGAGTTTCTTCGCACTCAACAGAAAGAAAAAGAGTGGAGAATTGCCGGAGTGGTTCAGGCCAAAACCTCCGGGGTTCGTCGGGAAAGAGAACGGAAAGAAACTGTTCATTATCCCACTCCGAAATGACCAATATAAGATTGACGGGAATGTTATCGAACTGCGAAGACTTGGAAAGTTTGGAAGACTGAAGATTCAATTCAAGGGGAGAATTTACCTCAAGGGCCAGCAGGGGAGACTAGAGATAACTTACGACGAGGTAAAGCGCAAATGGTATGCGAAAATCAACCTCACCGTCGAGGAGAAACTAATTGGAAACGAGTGGATTAAACTTCCAAGAACTCCAATGGGGAACCTCTCTGCTGGCATTGATTTAGGAGTGAACAACTTAATGGCCGTTTACGTCGAGAACGGTGAGAGCTTCTTAGTTAATGGTAGACCATTGAAATCAATAGCCTTCTACTGGCAAAGAAGGATAGCGGAGTACCAGTCAAGAATCAACAAAAGCGGAGCTAAAAAGGGTAGAAGACTCTCAAGAATGCATCAAAAGGCCAAACTCCAGGCGAAGCACTACATTAACACTACTGTAAGGCAGACTGTCGAAAAACTCTACCAGATGGGTGTTTCGAGGATTGTCGTTGGCCGCCCGAAGGGCATTAGTAGAAACTCTAATAGGGGGAGAAAGCAGAATTACCTCCTTTCCCACGTCTGGCGTTTCAATTATGTCCTTAAACGTCTGAAAGAAGTCGCTGAGGAGTATGGTATTCAGGTTTTGATTGTTGGTGAGGCTTTCACTTCCCAGCTTTGCCCTCTCTGCGGCCAACGCCACTCTAATGGTAGAATCTTTAGAGGTTTGTTTAAGTGCCGTGGAGAGGGCGTTGTCATGAACGCTGATCTTGTGGGAGCGTTTAACATTTTGAGGAAGGTTGTGGAAAAGATAACCCCGAGCCTGCCTGCTCTGGCGGGTAGGGGTAATTGGCCGAAGGCCCGGCCAGAGGGATTCTCTGAACCCCCTTCAAAAGGGGTGATGAGGATTACCCCTCAAACCTCTCCGCCCTTGGCGAGAGGTTTCCTCAACGGAAACCCCGCCCTTTAGGACGGGGAGGAGGTCATGCTTATCACATGAGAATAAAACCGCCGAGCTCTTGAACGCGAGCGAGATGTAGTACAAATCCACGGCTCTTCCGTGGATCTTAGGGGCTATTGCTTCGGCAACCTGATAGAACTCTTCCTCCCCTACGAATCTCACTCACTCTCCTATAGCGTTTACGACCTCTACGGCTCTACTCCCGATTTTTCTGCTGAACACACTTAACATTTCTATCTTGGCTATTTTGGGCATTAGTACCTCGATATTGTAGTTTGAAATCTTTTTCAGTACCTCCTTTGCAAGTTTGTGCCTCTCACCGAGCTTTGGAAGCAGTGAATCAACTATGAGGGAAGCATCGAGTACGATCACCTTCTTTCCCTCACGAGGGTTTCTGTAAGGTCCTCATCAACATCCTCGAACTCTTTCTCCAGTGCGGAGATTATTTCGTAGAGTGACCGCTTTATCGTAAGTTGGACCCTTTCACCCTCTTTCAGAGGGATTTTTTCAGGGGTCTCAGTGTTCCGTGGTCATAAACTGCTTCGACCCTTTCCATTCTCCCCACCACACAAATTTTGGAAGAGGAGGTAAATTAAGGTTGTGATTTGAGTTCTAGGTGTGCCTTCTTAACCTCCAGCACGCCCGAATAGCTGCACTCGCTCCACTTCTTCTCGACCTCGTCGAAGACTATTCTCGCCTTGAAGAAAGGCGCGTCCCTGACGAAGGTCTCGAACTCACCGCCCTCACCGGCCACGTGAATCCTGTACTTCTCGTGGAGCTTGATGAGTTCTTCCAGGGCTTTCTCGTCAATCCTCCGCCCGAGCCAGCGCTCGTCGAGGCCGTAGGCGGCCGTTCCTACCATCACGATGTCAAAAATTTCTATCAGCTCGCGCATGTAGTCAACCGGGTCGCGGTGCCAGGCCGGGGCGAAGCTTTTCAAGCCAAGCTCTTTGGCAACCCTGTCCACACGCTTCTTCTGGTACTCGCTCGCTAAAGCGCCGGCGACGACGCCCTCTATTTTCAACCCCTCAAGGACAGCCTTCATGTCATCTACCTCTCTCTCCTTCTCCCCGGATGTGAAGCCCTTGATGAGGGGGATTCCAACGGCCTTGGCCTGGAGCTCGGTGAGGTGGATGTTCGGGACGTGGTACATGTAGCTCTCATCGCTTTCACTCACCATCGAGACGAGGTATTTGACCTCAAACCCCTGCTTCAGCGCCCAGTGGAGGGCGTAGTTGGAGTCCTTCCCGCCGGAGTACAGCACCGCAACGCGCATCTCTCTCACCCGAAAGCTTCAAATCATTGGTCGGATAACCCTCACTGGAGAGTGGCTCGGCGGGGGCTTTAAAAAGGTGATGCCGATGGTGCCAGAAACGGCGGTGATTCTAGCGGCCGGCCTCGGGACGAGGATGGGGGGGAGACCCAAGGGACTCGTAAAGGTGGCCGGAAGGGAGATTCTGTACCGGACGCTCACCCTTCTCATGAAAAACGGTGTTGAGAGGTTCATAATAGTCACAAACGAGCGCTATGGGGGGCTTTACCGCGAGTTCGTTGAGCGGCATGGTTTTCCTGCGGAGATAGTTATCAATCCCGAGCCCGAGAGAGGCAACGGGCATTCCCTTCACATGGCAAGGGGAAAGGTTTCGGGGAAGTTTGTTCTGACGATGAGCGACCACGTTTACGGCGAGGATTTCATCAGGGAGGCCCTGAAGGGGAGCGGCCTTATAGCGGACAGGAAACCAAGATGGACAGACGTAGGCGAGGCGACGAAGATAAGGGTCAGAAACGGCAGGGTCGAGTCGATCGGCAAAAACATTGAAGAGTGGGAAGCGGTAGATACGGGCTTCTTCGTCCTCGATGAGAGCATCTTTGAGACAACGGAGAGCCTGGAAAAGGAGAGAGAAGGGGACTACCCCGTGAGCGAGGTCGTCGAGCGGGCGAAGCTACCGGTCACCTTCATCGACGGCCTTCCCTGGATGGACGTTGACACGCAGGAGGACGTTAAGAGGGCCAGAAGGATGCTCGTCAAGACCGCGGTGAAGGGAACCGGCGACGGTTTCATCAGCAGGCACCTGAACAGGAAAATCTCCACGGAGATAAGCGCCCTGCTCGTTGAGAAAGCAACCCCGAATCAAATGACGGCCCTCACATTTGCCCTCGGCATGGTCTCGGCCCTTCTGACGCTCTTCAGCCTTCCATTGGCCGGGATACTCTACCAGCTGAGCTCAATCCTCGACGGCGTTGATGGTGAACTCGCGAGGGCCCAACTGAGGACGAGCAGGCTCGGGGGATACATAGACTCAATCCTCGACCGCTACGTTGACGGGGCATTTCTTGCACTGCTGGCCTACTCAGCCCTCAACGAGTCGGTCTGGTACCTCACTGCCCTGCTGGCACTCCTCGGCTCGGTGATGGTGAGCTACTCGACGGAGAGGTTTAAAGCGGCCTATGGAAAGGACGCCTACGCCGAGATACCCTCTCTGAGGAAGCTGCCCGGCAAAAGGGACGAGAGAATCTTCCTGACGATGCTCTTCCTCCTGTATCCTGTCGAGACTTCTGTTAAAGCACTCTTTCTCCTGCTCGCCGTAATTACGAACCTGAGGGTCGTCCTGACGGCGTGGATGGTATGGGGAAAGAAAGGCTGAGCTCAGTCCTCAAGGAACTCAAGGGCCTTCTCCGTCCTCCTGTCGAAGAGGACTATTCTCTCTTCCCGGAGCTTCACCGTTACCTGTTCGCCGAAGCTGAAGTGCTCACCCTCCGGGGCGAAGACCTTGACGAACGCTCCGTTGACCGAGACCGTGACTATCTGCTCCCTGCCAAGGGGTTCGAAGGAATATACCGTTCCGGCGAGTCCTTCGGCGCTCCCCTTCACGACCTCCGCGTCGTGGGGCCTGAAGCCGAGGACGACCTCGGTAACCCCGAGCCTCCCAACCAGCTCCCTGTACTGCGCCGGGACCGGAATCCTGCTTCCGCAGACGTCAAGGTGGGATCCCCTAACCTCCGCCTCGACGAAGTTCATGGGTGGACTCCCGAGGAAGCCGCCGACGAAGCGGTACTTCGGCCGGTAATAGACGTCGTCGGGAGCTCCGACCTGGAGTATCACCCCCTCCTTTATCACGGCTATCCTGTCGGCCATTGCCAGCGCCTCGGCCTGGTCGTGTGTGACGTAAACGGCGGTGATTCCAAGCTCCTTCTGGAGCCTCTTGAGCTCAGCCCTCACCTCAAGCCTCAGAAGCGCGTCGAGGTTGCTCAGCGGCTCGTCGAGCAGGAGAACGTCCGGCTCTTTGACCAGAGCCCTCGCTATGGCAACGCGCTGCTGCTGGCCACCGGAGAGCTGCCACGGGTATCTGTCAAGCAAATCCTCTATGTGGAGCATCCCGGCCACTTCCCTGACTTTCCTGGATATCTCATCCTTCGACACCTTCCTCAGCTCAAGCGGAAAGGCTATGTTGTCGAAGACCTTCATATGCGGATAGAGCGCCCAGTTCTGGAAGACCAGCCCGACGTTCCTGTCCTTCGGCGGAACATCCGTAACGTCCCTGCCGTCGAAGTATATCCTTCCGCTCGTCGGCCGGTAGATTCCGGCTATCGTGTAGAGGAGCGTTGACTTCCCGCTTCCCGATGGGCCCAGGAGGGCCATGAACTCCTTATCGGCTATCTCAAGGCTCACCCGCTTGAGGGCCTCAAAGTCGCCGAACCTCTTCGTGATGCTGTCCAGGGTGACCTTGACCATTCCAACCACCTCATCCCTTTATTCCACCGGAGTAGCCCTGGAGGAGGAGCTGCTGGGCGGTGATGAAGAATATTATCGTGGGGAGGAGGTAGAAGGTTCCGGCGGCCGCTATGAGGGGCATGTGGGAGTACTCGGCCTCTATGTTGGCCTCTATGAAGGTCGCGAGCGTGGGGTATACTAAGAAGGTTCTCACGTAGATTATGTCCTGCCAGCCGGCGAGAAAGGCGAATAGGGCAACCGCCAGGATCCCAGGCTTTATGAGGGGCAGCATTATCTTCCTCCAGACAGTTATCCGAGATGCACCGTCTATGATTCCCGACCACTCGAACTCCCAGGGGATTGTGTCAAAGAAGCCCTTCATGAGCCAGACTGACATGGGTATTTCCAGCGCCGCCCTCGCGAGTATGACGTAGGCGAAGGAGTATAGCCCGACGACCTCGTAGTTCTGGGGGAACGTGAGGCGGTAGAGGAGGTAAACGCCTACTATGAGGGCAACGCCCGGAAAAGCATGGAGGACGAGGAGGAGCACCATCATGGTCTTCCTTCCGCGGAAGTCTATCCTTGAGAGGGAGTAGCCGGCGAGGGCGCTTATCCCGGTAACGACGCCTGCCACACCGAGGGCCACTATGAGAGTGTTGAGGGCTATGCGCCATATGTTGACCCTTATTCCACCCGTGGTTGCTATCTTCCCCTGGAAGAGGTTTACCCAGTTCTCAAGCGTTGGGCGGAAGGAGCTGGGGTCGAGGTTTGTGACCATCTCCGTGCTGAAGCTCGAAAGGACGAGGAGGAGAAAGCCCAGGATGAGCGGGAGGCTCGCGAGGAGGAGGGCGAGGATTATAAGCCGCTCGTACCTCTTGGGTCTCGTCTCCACGTCCCTCATCAGAAGTCCCCCCTGGGCTTTTTCATCATCCTTTCAAACTTGAGAACCTTAAGGGTCACGAAGCCGCCGAGGATTCCGATTATGGAGAGTATGACCGCCGCTGCCGCCGCCAACCCCTGATCCTGCTCTCCTCTGCCGAAGGCCGTGTTGAAGACGTAGAGCGCCAAGGTCGTTCCGTAGTCCCTGTTGACCAAATCCCACTGGACGAGCAGGAAGAGGTGCGGATACGTCGTCAGCAGGCTGAGAAATTGCCACGTCAGGACGTAGAGGAGGTGCCACTTAATCATCGGGATCAGAATCCGCCTCGATATCTGCCAGGAAGAGGCACCATCAACCCTCGCGGCTATGACGAGTTCCTTGGGTATCTGATTCAAGGCCGAAGTGAATACTATCATTCCAAAACTTACACCCACCAGACCGTTGACGAAGATTATCACGCTCCACGCCCCCCAGGGCGTCACCTGACCCCAGGGGATGGGCTCCGAGATGAGACCGAGGCTCATGAGGATCGAGTTCAGAGTTCCGATTTCGCTCCCGTGGAAGAAGTAGTACCAGACGAGGCTGTAAACCGCTATCGGCGACATCCTCGGAAGGAGCCACAGGAGTCTGTAGGAAGATGCCGGCCTCTCTCCAATGAAAAAGGTCGCAAGGGCGAGCACAAGGCCGCCAAAGACGTTTATCATGAGCGTTATTCCAACGAAGATTAGGGTGGTCAGAATTACAGCCTTAAACGTCGGGTCGTGCTGGAACATGTAAAAGAGCCTCTCGTAGTTGTAGAGGCCGACGAACTCGGTGAGGTACCTGTCAACGTTCCAGTTCCTCATCCGGGTCATGCTTATGTAGATGGTCATGACTAGGGGCACCAGGTAGAACAGGAACACCATCAGCACCATGGGGGAAAGAAAGAAGGAAAGGTCTCTGAGCTTCCCGCTCGTCATGGCATCACCTCATCCCTGCGGGAACTTCCAGTCCTTGGGTATCTCTCCCTGCACCTCGACGTTCTCCTTGAGCTCCGGATCGGCGTTGACCTTCTGGACGATGTAGTTGACAGCCTCCTCCGGCGTCATCTCTCCCCTCAGAACCTTGTCAACTGCCTCCTTGAAGATGTCGGCCAGAGCGGGATACTTCGGGTGGGCCGGAGCCAGGTGGGTATACTCCAGCATGTAGCTGACGTCCGCTAGGAACTGGGCGTTTATCGGGTTGACCGTAGCCTGCACGATGTCCCTGATGTTGCTCTTCACCTCGTCGCTCAGGTCGAGGCTGAGGGCCTTGAGGTCGCTGAGCCACTTGTCGTCCTTTATCAGCTTCGCCGCCTCCTTCCTAACGGGCAGATGGGCGGAGATGACGCTGTGGATTGCGTTTATGTCCGGGTCGCTGGCCTTTATCAGCATGAGGAAGGCGAGCTTGTGGTAGACGTCCTTCAGCTCGTCATACTTGGGGTTCAGCTGGCCTGCCTTGGAGTTTATCATCCAGACGAAGGGCTGGCTGAGGGTTACCGGCCTGTCCCCCTTCTCGCCCGCAGGGAAGAGGGTGTAGTAGAACCAGTCCCTCACCTCCTCGGGCTTCAGGCCCCTTGGTGTCCCGCCCTTGGCGTAGTACTGCTTGGTCTGCCACTCGGTCCAGTACCAGGTCCCGCCTATGTCGAAGAGCGTCCTGCCCTCGACTATGGCCGGGTGTATCTGCTTGGCCCAGTCCCAGCTCATGATGTCCTTCGGCAGAAGCCCGTCCTGGGCGAACTTCCATTCGACGTAGAGCCACTTGTAAACCGCCGGGACGTCCACCACGAGCTTTCCGGTGTTCTCGTCGTAGAGTTTGCCACCAAAGGCGAAGATGAACTGTATCAGGTCCGGGTGAGCGGAGCCCTTCCTGTGTATGAGGCCCCACTCGGCGGCACCGCTCTCCTTGGCCTTCTTGGCCCAGTAGTAGACGTCGCTCCAGGTGAACTCACCGTTCTTGACCTTCTCATCGAGGCCGTTGAGGTCGAGCCCTATCTTCTGGGCCACGTCCTTCCTTATGTAGAGCGGCCTCGCCTCGGTGTCCTGCGGCAGACCGTAGAGCCTTCCGTTGAACTTGGAGGCCTCTATCAGGGACGGATAGAAGTCGTCGATGACGCTCTGGTAGGCCTTGGCGTAGTCCGTTATGTCTAGTATGTAGCCCTCGTCCGCCAGCGTCGGCAGGAAGGCGTAGCTGTTGACAAAGAAGTCCCCCGCCTGTCCGAGGGGCTGCTTGCTGAGGTACTCCTTGTAGGCATCCTGGAAGGAGGCGACGTAGTGGGTCTCGGTTATAACGATCCTGACGTTGATTCCGTTGTCGGCCCAGATTTTGTTTATCCTCCTCGCGGCCTCCACTATCCCATAGACCCTCATAACGCTGTTAGGATCGCCGGAACCCCAGGCGGTGAACTTAACCTCATTAACCCCGTTCTGCTCCAGAACCTTTCCTATCTCCACAAGGTCCTTTGTAATGTCCCCTGTAAGCTGAACCCCAGCAGAAGAGGTCTTCGCTTCCTCGCCACTTATGCAGCCGCTGGCAATTACTCCGAAAATCACCAGTGCAACCAGCCATAGCGCCGCGGCCCTCATGGCTACCACCCTCCAAAGTTTTCAAAAGCGAGCCCAAAAAGGCCCGGAGGGAGTTATTTTAGAAAGCGGGCAAACGCCATCTTTTATTCAAGTTTTGTTATTTATAAAATTTTTGGACGGATTTCTGTAGCCGGCGATCGGGAAACGGCGGGAGTATAGGATGTTCAAAGATCCATGAAATCGTTTTTTCACCAAAAACTATTTAACTGCTGTAAAATAATTTATCGCAAGCAAAGGAGGTGGAGAAGAATGGTCAGGGTTGTCATACTCGGACAGGGATACGTTGCAAGCATCTTCGCGAGCGGCCTTGAGAAGATAAAGGCCGGCAAGATGGAGCCGTACGGCGTTCCCCTTGCCGATGAGCTTCCAATCAAAATCAAGGAGATTGAGATCGTCGGTTCCTACGATGTGGACGCGAGCAAAGTGGGCAGAGACCTCCACGAGGTCGTTAAGACCTACGATCCAGAGGCGCCGGAGAGCCTCAAGGGCGTAACCATAAGGAAGGGAGTTCACCTGAGGAGCCTCAGGAACCTCCCGATCGAGGCCACTGGCCTTGAGGACGAGATGACGCTCAAGGAGGCCGTCGAGCACCTCGTTAACGAGTGGAAGGGTCTCAAGGCGGAGGTCTTTGTCAACGTCTGCACCACCGAGGCCTTCGTGCCCTTTGGAAGCAGGGAGGAGCTTGAGAAGGCCATAGCCGAGGACAGCAGGGACAGGCTGACCGCGACTCAGGTCTATGCCTACGCGATAGCACAGTACGCCAGGGAAGTCGGCGGGGCCGCCTTCGTCAACGCGATTCCCACTTTAATAGCCAACGACCCGGCCTTCGTTGAGCTCGCGAGGGAGAGCAACATGGCGATCTTCGGCGACGACGGTGCCACGGGAGCAACGCCGCTCACCGCCGACGTCCTTAGCCACCTCGCCCAGAGGAACCGCTATGTCCTCGACATCGCTCAGTTCAACATCGGCGGAAACAACGACTTCCTTGCTTTGACCGACAAGGAGAGGAACAAGAGCAAGGAGTTCACCAAGAGCTCGGTCGTCAAGGAGCTCCTCGGCTACGACGCTCCGCACTACATCAAGCCCACGGGATTCCTCGAACCTCTGGGCGACAAGAAGTTCATCGCGATGCACATCGAGTACGTCAGCTTCAACGGTGCCAGGGATGAGCTCGTCATCACTGGAAGGATAAACGACAGCCCGGCTCTGGCGGGGCTCCTCGTCGACCTCGTCAGACTCGGAAAGATGGCAGTCGAGAAGAGGGCCTTTGGAACCGTCTACGAGGTCAACGCCTTCTACATGAAGAACCCTGGACCAAAGGAGAGGGGCAACATACCGCGCATCATCGCCCACGAGAAGATGAGGATGTGGGCGGGTCTGAAGCCGAGATGGCTCTGATTCTCTAAAACTTTTTAATCTCCTCGCCCTACTTTTCTCGGAGGGAAGCCGATGAGCTGGAAGAGGGGGGCCTATCCTGAGTTCACGCTTGAAGATGCCGTTGCGGTTCTTTTCATGCTCCAGAATCCAACGGGGAGAAAGGCCATATCAGAGGTTTTAGACCTTGGGGAGGGGAGCGTTAGGACGCTCCTGAAAAAGCTTTCAGCGTTGGACGTTATAAGTTCCACCCAGCGCGGGCATTCGCTAAACAAGGAAGGGATGAAGCTCCTTGAGAGATTATCAGAGCATTTTTCCGAGGTTCAGAGAGTCGGGGAGGTTGAGGGTTATCCGGCATACGGTTTGGTGGTCAGAAATCCGCCGGGGTTCAAGAGCATCGAGCTCCGGGACGAGGCAATAAGGTTCTTCGCCAAGGGTGCCATGATCCTCGTCGTGAGGGACGGTGAGCCCGTCTTTCCAGAGGATGGGAGACCCCTGAGCGAAACCATGCCGGCCCTCGCCGAAAGGCTGGGTGGAATGTTCAGGCCGAACGAGGGCGACCTCGTCGTGGTGACCTGGGCGGAAAAAGAGGCCGATGCCATGAAGAGCGCCTACCACGTTGCACTGACCCTCAAGGGCGACGGACTGCCGGAGGAAATAAAGTCCCTCGTGAGGTGAAGGGATGAAGGAGAGCAGGCTCATACTCGCACTTGACGTGTACGACAGGGAGAGGGCACTTGAGATAGCGGAGTGCACGGCGGATTACCTCTGGGCGGTGAAGGTGAACTGGCCGCTGATAATCGGCTCAGGGCTTAGCATCATCACGGAGCTGAAGCAGGTCACGGGGCTGCCGGTCATAGCCGATTTGAAGCTCGCCGATATTCCAAACACCAACAGGCTGATAGCGAGCAAGGTTTTCGAGGCTGGCGCCGACTACATCATCGCCCACGGCTTCGTCGGGAGGGACAGCGTTAGGGCCGTAATGGAGCTCGGGGAGACGATAATCGTCGTGGAGATGAGCCATCCCGGGGCGAGGGAGTTCATCCAGCCGGCAACCGACAGACTGATTGGGCTGGCCAACGAGCTTGAGCCCTTCGGGGTTATAGGACCTGCAACGAGGCCGGGGCGCGTTTCATACATACGCTCCAAGCTGAAGCCGGGAATCAAAATCCTGACCCCCGGCGTTGGAGCCCAGGGCGGCGGGGCGGGAGAGGCTTTAAAGGCCGGTGCCGACTACATCATAGTGGGACGGTCCATATACGCAAGCGAAAACCCACGGGAAAGCGCGAGGATGCTCTATGAGGAAACCCTGGAGGTGTGAGTTGTGGAGCTGAAGGTCAAGCATCCCCTCAGCAAGAAGGAGGTCAAGGAGATAATCCGCGAGATGGGGAATATATTCGGCGAGGAGATAGCGAGGAAGATGCTCAACAAAAAGGACAGGGTCGAGGTCGCCGAATTCGACAGGACAACGGAAATACTTCTCGTCAACGGCAGGCCCTTCTTCATCAGAAGGAAAGACCTCATATTCCCCCTGGTCATAGCCCTCTACGAGCTCTCCAACGAGGAAGACCTGAGGAAGTGGCCGAGAAGGGTGGTGGTCGATGCCGGTGCGGTGCCGTTCATAATAAAGGGGGCCGACGTCATGGCGGCAGGAATAACCGACGCCGACGAGAACATCAGAGAGGGCGACTTCGTCTTCGTGGTCGAGGAGGACTACGGAAGGCCCCTTGCGATAGGCATAGCTCTGATGGACGGTAAGGCCATGAAGGAGAAGCCCAAGGGAAAGGCAGTGAAGAACATCCACCACGCCAAAGACAGGATTTGGGAACTGACGGTGGGCTGAGATGGGGGAAAAAGGAGGAGAAAGAGGAAAAATTCGCGTCCTCGTTGGCGGGGTTTTCGACATCCTTCACGTTGGCCACATCCATTTTCTCAGCCAGGCCAAGGCCCTGGGGGATGAGCTGATAGTGATAGTCGCCCACGATGAGACTGTTAGAAAACAGAAGCGCAGGGAGCCAGTAAACAGCGCCGAGGACAGGGCGGAACTCCTCAGGGCGCTTAAGGTCGTGGACGAGGTCTACATCGGCTCCCCCGGCGGGATAGATTACGAGCTGGTGAAACAGACAAATCCAGACATAGTGGCAATAGGGCCCGATCAGGGGTTCAGCTGCGAGCGCCTCAAGGAGGAGCTGAGGAGGCACGGTATAGACGCCGAGGTCATAAGGATACCCTACCTATACAAAAAGGACAGGGCGAAGACCAGCAAGATAATCCAGAGGATAATAGAAACGTTCTGTGACTGATTTTAGCACCTTATTCCACAGGGATTGAGAGGGAGCCGGGGCGTGATTTTAGGGGCTGATTTTGGGCCTGGATTAAGCGGTCTGGATTAACGTCAGAGTTTGAATCTTCCAATGTACTCCCTAAGGAACTCCGGGTCCTCTCTTTTCACCGCGCTCATCAGTTCATCGAACTTCTTTTCCCCGAGGGCGAGCTTTAGGTAGTAGTAAAGGTTAACCGCGTCCTCAACTATGACGCTCTGCCTCCTCCCCTCTTCTCCGTACAGTTCGATGAGCTTTCTGTTCATGTCTAGGCTGATGTAAAGGGTCTTCTGCTTCTTCTCCCTCTTCATATCCCTTGATCTGGCCTTTCGATCTTTTTTGGGCCTGGACGGCCGCGTGAGCTCGTTAACGGAACCGTCAAAAAGCTTGGGGATTTTATCCTTCGACAATCTCAACCACCTCTCTCGCGAGTTTTAGAAGAGCCTTGGAGGCCCTACCATCCCCGTCAAATTCAAATATGCTCATCCCTTGGCTCTGGGCCTTTTCAAGGGCTATTGCCTTTGGGATGGTCGTCAGAATTGGGGCGTCCGGATAGGTTGCCTTGAGCTCCTTGAGGCGCATCTTCGGTACCTTCGTCTGGCGGGTGAACTTGTTGGGAACGAGGCCGAGTAGCTTGAGGTTCTCGTTGGTCTCCTCGCGGATCATGCGCATGAGGTTGAACATGAGCTGCATCCCTATGACGCCGAAGTAGCTGAGTTCGAGCGGGATGAGCACGTAGTCCGAAGCGGTGAGCGAGTTCACAAGAAATATTCCCATGCTGGGCGGGTTGTCTATGAGGACGTAGTCGTAGTCAGGCAGTATCGGGGTGAGAGCCTTCTCAAGGCGTCTTTCGCGGTTGTAGGCGTTGATGATCTCTATCTCCCTGGCGGAGAGATTGAGATGGCTTGGAATTAAGTGAAGGTTCTCCCTCACCTCGACGATGGTGTCCTCGATATCGCTCTCCCGGGTCATCAGAGTCCCCACGTTGCTGTCCCCGTACTGGAGGACGTCCATACCTATCAGTCCAAAGGTAAGGTTGAACTGGGGGTCTATGTCAACGAGAAGAACCCTCTTGCCCATGGCGGCGAGGGCATGACCGAGGTTCATGGTCAGAGTGGTCTTCCCAACCCCGCCCTTCTGGTTGGCTACGCTGATCACAACGGCCACTGGAACCACCTGCCGGAGGTAAAAGAAAGGGTCAGGTGATGTCTATGAAGTCATCAAGAACCCTTCTCGCGTAGGGCGGGAGCTCCTTCTTCTCCTTCTTGGCAATTGTCGTGAATATCTTGTCGAAGCCGTTGTCCGCCGACTTGAAGGGCTTAACCGGTTCAGGGGTTATGATGTTCTCCTTGAAGGAGGAGCCAACGCGGAGGGCGTGCTCCCCGCCGAGAATGTGCGGGCTTTTAACGCCGGTCATGATGACCATTGCCCTAACGACCTTGCCCATGTCCTCGTCTATCCTCGCTCCCCACTTGATTTCGCTCTTCTCACCGAGCTTCTCGTAGACTATGTTCATTGCGTCGTTTATCTCACCGAGGCTCACATCGGGCCCGACGGTGAAGTGTACCAGCGCCCTGTCGCCGCTGCCGTACTCGACCTCAAGCATCTTGTTCTCAAGGGCGTTCTTGACGGCATCGACCGCCCTGTTGCTGGAGTCGCTCTCACCGATTCCGATGAGTGCCGCACCACCGTTGTGCATGACGCTGTACACATCTGCGAAGTCGATGTTGACCATGGACGGGAGCTTTATGGTCTCTGTGATGCCCTTGACCATCCTGGCGATGATCTCATCGGCGAAGCGGAAGGCGGCATTTATAGGTAGCTTCGGAACGAGTTTGAGGAGCTTGTCGTTCTCGATTATGATGACAGTGTCGGAGTAGTACATGAGGGCCTTTATACCAGCTTTGGCCTTCTCAATCCTTATCTTGCCCTCGTTCTTGAACGGGTAGGTCACGACGCTGACGACGAGCGGTTCCCTAAACCTTCCGTTGTGCCTGGCACGCTCCTTTATGACCTTGGCAACAACGGGAGCAGCGCCCGTACCGGTGCCGTTACCCATACCAGCGGTTATAAACACAAGATCAGCGTCACCAATGGTCTCGGCAATCTCGTGGGCGCTCGCCTCGGCGGCGCGGTAGCCTATCTCAGGGTTTCCACCGGAGCCCTTGCCCTGCGTTATCTCCTTGCCGAGGAGAAGCTTCCTATGTGCCTTCGTCCTGGCAAGGTGCTGGGCATCGGTGTTCATGGCTATGAGCTCCGCACCCTGAACACCAAGCTCGTAGAGCCTGGTTATGGTGTTGTTTCCAGAACCGCCGACGCCGACTATGACGATCCGTATCAAGTCCTCAAGGTTTTCGTCGGAGAATCCATCGAACTTCGCGGTTCTGGGCTCGTCGTCCAAATCAAGTTTTATTCCGGCCTGTTCCAGGAGTTTAAATACCATTGCCCCAACCCCCTCAACACGTCTGGCTTTGGATGATAATGATTTTACGGCATGATTTTAGCGGCTTATTTCAGGATGTAGTCAGGCGTTGAGCGTTCTTCAGTCTCAAGCTGATAAAGTTCCTTCTTCAAAAGCTCGCGAATGGCTTCCCTGATGATCTCGCTCCTGCTGGGGTAAACACCCTTCTTAACCAGCTGATCCATGGCGTTAATCAAGCCCTGGGGAAGCTGTACACTGATGATACGCATTTTGCTCATCCCTGCACCACCCAGTCCAGTAAGCCGCTGAAATAACTAGTGATTTAATTAGTTAAATACTTTGCGGATGCATGGTAATATTATAGTATTATTAATTTCAAAAAATTTTTAGAAAAATTCAAGAATGCAAAAAATGTTTTAGATTTATAAAAATCGGAGGGGAGAAAGGGTTTTAACATCGAATATTTCACCCAACTTCGGGGAGCTCAATGAGAGAGATAAAGGAAAAACTCCACATCGCGAAAGTCCATGTGAAAGATGCCGAGAGCCTTGTCCCAAAGCTCGGGGGAGCCATCCAGATAGTCAGCGCCGAATGCTGGGAGGCAGTGGCATTTGCGGCCCTGATGGCGCTCCGCTCATTTGAGAGAAATACAAACCACGCCAGAACCCTTGGCGGGGAACTGCTCATCCGCCTGGCTGGAACGCTTCAGATAAAAGATGCCATAGCCCGAAACGGCATAAAAAACGGTGAGAACTATCTGGTGGTCTTTGGAACCCGTGAGAGGGCTCTGGAGGTGCTGAGAGAACTCAACCTCAACGAACTTCCAATGACCGACTGTGACGAGGAAAAAGTGAAAACTTTTTTTGAAAAAGCGGCACTCGTTGAAGTTTTGTAGACGTTCCGTGCGCATTTCTGTACCATGTTGAGGATAGGTTTATAAAATCCCTTCCTCATTTTCGAAGTGCCTGAGGTGATGCTTATGAAGTATAAAAAGCGCAAGTATTTCCTTGCTGGCAGGATAAACCTCATTCAGCGCTCAAAAATCAGGGAGCTTTTTGAAAAGGCAAAGAAGATGGACGATGTCATATCCCTAGGCATCGGCGAACCAGACTTTGACACTCCCCAAGTCATCAAGGAGGCCGCGAAAAGGGCGATAGATGAGGGGTACACCCACTACACTCCTAACGCGGGCATTCCCGAGTTCCGCGAGGCCATCGCTGAATACTACAAGACTCACTACAAAGTCGACGTTTCTCCTGGGGATATAATAGTCACGGCAGGCGCTTACGAGGCGACTTATCTGGCCTTTCAGACCCTCCTTGAGCAGGATGATGACGTCATAATCCCCGATCCCGCTTTCGTGTGCTACGTTGAGGATGCCAAGATAGCCGAGGCGGGGATCATCAGGATACCCCTCAGGGAGGAGAACGAGTTCCAGATCGATCCCGATGAGCTCGTCGAGGCCATAACCAAGCGCACAAGGATGCTGGTTCTCAACTATCCCAACAACCCCACCGGTGCTATTCTCAAGAAGAAGACCGTTAAAGCGATTGCTGACATAGCCGAGGACTACAACCTTTACATACTCAGCGATGAGCCCTACGAGCACTTCCTCTACGAGGGGGCCAAGCACTACCCGATGATAAAGTACGCCCCGGACAACACAATTCTGGCGAACAGCTTCTCCAAGACCTTCGCCATGACCGGCTGGCGCCTCGGCTTCACCATAGCCCCAACACAGGTCATCAGGGATATGATAAAGCTCCACGCCTACGTCATCGGTAACGTCACCTCTTTCATCCAGATAGCGGGAATCACCGCCCTCCGGGACAAGCGCAGCTGGGAAGCGGTTGAGAGGATGCGCCAGACCTACGCCGAAAGGAGAAGACTGGTTCTCAAGCACCTCCACAAGATGCCCCACATAACGCCGTTCAAGCCAAAGGGAGCGTTCTACATCTGGGCAAAGATCGATCCAAGCCTGGACATGAGCAGCGAGGACTTCGCTGACTGGCTGCTTGAAAACGCCCGCGTCGTCGTCATTCCGGGAACGGCTTTTGGAAAGGCCGGCGAGGGCTGGATAAGAATAAGCTACGCCACCAAGAAGAGCCAGCTCATTGAGGCAATGCAGAGAATGAACGAGGCCCTGTCAGAGCTCTGAGGGGGAAAGAGATGGACGGTGTCCTGGCCATCTTCTTTGCCATTTTTCTGGCGGAGCTGGGGGACAAGACCCAGCTTGCCACCATGGCCTTTGCGGCCAAATACGGCTGGAAAGTGGCGTTTATTGGGGCCATTCTTGGCCTCGCAGCGGTAAACCTCATCGGGGCACTACTCGGCGACAGGCTCGGCGACATGGTGCCCCTTGATGTTGTCCACAAGTTCGCGGGAGCACTTTTCATTGTTTTCGGTGTTCTCATGATACTCGGAAAGCTCTAGGAGGGATAAACCATGGACAAACGGTGGAGTTCAGTCCTGCTTGACACGCTGGTCATGACCGCCGGCTTTGGAACCCTGACCATGATGGCCGTTGCAAAGCCCGATGTCATGGCCCATTTTGGAATCGACAGCGCCGCCTACGAGTGGCAGCACATAGCCTATGTCTTCGGTCTCTTCATAGCGTTCCTTCTTGGCCACACCAAAATCTATGAGGGCAGCTTTAAGAAAAGCGTGGCCATAGCACTCAGCTGGGCGGCCATAGCTCAGGCACTCATTCCAATCGCCCCCAACTGGTACGTCGTGGTGTTCCTCAGGTTCATACAGGGCTTCGTCGTCACGCTCGTGCCTCTCTTCAGCACGCAGATAGCACACTTCTTCGTTGCCGAGAGGCCCTTCGCCAAGGGTATCATCCTCTCGGGCATCTTCTGGGGAGGCGTCTTTGGGAGCATAAGCGCCAAGTACGCGGTCGGAGCCTTTGGATGGAAGGGCGGCTTCTGGGTTACCGTCCTCATAATGTACGCCGTCCTCGCCATCTGGTGGCTCTTCATCGAGGACTTCGAGATAGTCCACAAAACCGAGGGCAGTGAAAGGATAAACGTCTGGAAGATGCCCTTCACATGGGTGCTCGGTCTTACGTTCTTCCCGGCCCTGTGGATCATATTCACCATTGTGGGCTTCTCGGCGTCCCTGGGCTATGAAATCGGCTGGACAAAGGAGCACGTGGCAACCCTCAGCACCAGCCTCAACATATCAAAGGCACTCTGGAGCATAGGCATGGGATACGTGGGGTACCTCCTATCCAGGAAGAACCCGAGCGCCAGGGGGCTTTTCAAGGCCATCGTCCAGGTCATGATATTCTCCTATGCGGTGGCGTTCGTCGGTCTCCTCATCTACGGAAAGGCGATGCTCGCCGGCGACTACACCATGGCCCTCGCCTCAGTCGTCCTCATTGGAGCCCTTCAGGGAACCGGGCCGGCATTCTGGACCAGCGCCCCGGCAACCTATCCCAAGAGCATCTTCCCGAAGGCCAGCTTTGCCCTTGGACTCATCTCCAACTCTGCCAACGTCATAGCCCCTGGACTCACCGACGCACTGGCAAGGCAGAGCATAGGCCTCGCCCTCGGGGAGCTTGCCATAATGCCGCTCCTTGGAATCCTGACGCTGGTCGTCGTCTCCAGGATGAAGCTCCCGGTGGAGGAGCTGGGCGATGAGGCCTAAACCCCTCATCGTTTCCTTTTTCGTTCTTCTGGCGCTCTTCTTCTACGGGATAGCGGCGATGAGTTTCGGGGAGAAGTACACCTTTCCGGGGTACGTTGTAATCGGGAGCATACACCTCCTATTCGCCTACGGGGTTCGGGTCGGCCACGAGACGATCGTGGACCTGGCGGCGTACATAGCCCTGCTCGACCTGCTCTTCGGACTCCTGTGGGTGATGGTGGGACTCTCCGTTCCAGCGGTAACACTAACCCTCCTCTCAGCCCTGGTTCTCTTCGTCCTGATGGACGAGGATGTGAGAAGCGAGCTCAAAATGCCGTGAGCAAGCTTTGCTTGCGCAAAGCTTGACCAAATGGTTCTGACTCCATTTAATCGTCTTGGAGCAGTTTGTATGTGCTTTGTAGTGGAGAGAGTTTTAGCGAGCTTTCCCGGGGAAATGGCCAATATTTGGCCGGATTTACCTCCCCCGCGCCCTTCGGGCGCTGTTAAAAGCAAACCCTTGCATGAAAGCCCTTTTAGAAGTGAAAGCCCCCAGAGTTACAGCACTTGAAAAGCACGTACGAACTTTGATGAAACTTTGCACAGGCAAAGTTTCCTTCCGTGGGGCGAAGCCCCACTACGGGGGTTTGAGAGTACAGAGAGATAAGGAGGCGAAGCCCCCTTGTCTTTCGTTATGGTGCGGGGGACGGGATTTGAACCCGCGAACCCCTGCGGGACGGGACCCTAAATCCCGCGCCTTTGGCCAGGCTCGGCTACCCCCGCGCGGTCTTGAGTTCCTCCCGGCGCTTTAAAAACTTTGAGGGGCAAGGCTTATAAGGATGTAAAGGAAGCTTTACGTAAAGTGAACTTTACATGGTGGTGAACGTGGAAAGGTGGAGGCTCATTGGATACGCAATTCCCACCACAACGGCCTTGTTACTGGCCGTTGCCCTGTGGATGGGAAACGCTGCACTGGCTTTTGGAGTTCTGGCGGCGGCAATAGCTGTTTCGTTCCTCTATGCCGACTGGCTCAAAAAACGCGGCGAGATAATAAGCGACGAGAGAACGCTCCGCATCGAGGAGATGGCCTCAAGAAGAACCCTTCAAGTGCTGGTGCTGGCGCTGGCATTTGCGGTCGTGGCTCTGTCGGTCATCTCGGAGAGGAACTCCGATCTGAGGAGTGCCTACTACCTGGCCCTCGGCCTGATGGTTCTGGTCTCGATCCTTAAGCTGTATCTGAAGCACCATTACGCGAGGGTGATCTGAGTGAAGCTCCGCTACGAAGGCCTGCTCGCGGGTTTAATTGCCGCGATTGTTATCGGCCTGGCGTACTCCACCAAATCAGGGAAAGCCTCAGCGGCGGTGGGTATCTTCCTTGCGGGCATCCTCTTGGCCTACGCCCTGAACTGGTACTACGACTCCAGGGTGGAGAAAATAGAGGACGAGAGAACCGAGCTGATAAGCGCCAGGAGCACGAGGAACGCCTTTGCCGTTATCAGCTCGGTTCTCTTCGCCGAGTATCTATGGCAGTACTCCAGCGGAAACACCGGAACGGCGACACTGCTCCTCATCCCCCTCGCCCTCGGTGTCCTCGCACTGCTCATCTCCCAGTACTGGTACGGGAGGGTGATGTGAATGAGATACGGATGGATAATCTTCACGGTGCTCTTCGTTGGGATCCTCTCCACCAACTACCTCGCGATGACCGCAAAGGAACCGCTGGCGGCCTCGGCGGCATTTACCCTCATGGTGTTGTCCGTTTACCTCATTGAGAGGGCATACAACGGGGGCACCGAGAAGGTAACCGACGAGAGGGTAGAGCTAATTAGGATGAGGTCCTTTTATTACGGCTCCGTGGGCTTTTTCGTGGCTTTTATGTACGAGCTGATATGGCTGGCCTCGAAGGACTACGAGAGCGCTGTGTTACTCTCGAAGCTCCTCCTCTTTCCGGTGGCAGTGTTCCTCATCCTCCTCGTCGCGTCAAAGGTCTACCTTGAGAAGGTGATGTGATGAAGAACCGCCTCCGCGAGCTGAGGGAGGAGAAAGGCCTCACACAGGAAGAGCTTGCCAAAGCGCTCGGCGTGACGAGGCAGACGATAATAGCCATCGAGAAGGGAAGGTACAACCCATCGCTGAGGCTGGCCTTCAGGATAGCGCACTTTTTCAACAGGCGGATTGAAGAAATCTTTATCTACGAGGAGGGTTAAAAAGACGTGGAGGGCTGAAAATGCCCATGGTTGAAGTTCTGAACCTGGAGAAGGACTACGGAAAGGTAAAGGCCCTCAAAGGGATAAGCTTCTCCATCAGCGAGGGTGAAATATTCGGACTCATCGGCCCGAACGGGGCCGGAAAGAGCACCACCCTGAAGATTCTTGCAACGCTCCTCAAGCCTACAGGAGGGGGTGCAAAGATAGCTGGCCACGACGTCGTTAAGGAAGCCTACAGAGTCAGGGAGCTCATAAGCTACCTGCCGGAGGAGGCCGGCGCTTATAAGAACCTAACGGGCTACGAATACCTCCAGTTCATGGCGCGGCTCTACGCCAAGGACGAGGAGAAGGCGAGGAGGATGCTTGAGCTGGGTGTCGAACTGAGCGGCCTTGGGGACAGGCTGCACGACAAGGTGGCAACCTACTCGAAGGGCATGACAAGGAAGCTTCTCATAGCCAGGGCCCTGATGGTGAGGCCGAAGCTGGCCATTCTGGACGAACCCGCCAGCGGGCTGGACATAATCAACGCCTACGCGATAAGGCAGATGATAAGGCGCTTCGCCAGGAATGAAGGTGTCACCTTCCTGATCTCAAGCCACAACATGCTTGAGGTCGAGTACCTCTGCCACAGGGTCGCCCTGATAAACAAGGGCGAAATCATCGAGGTGGGAACCCCAAAGGAGCTCAAGGAGAAGTACGACGCAGAGAACCTGGAGGAGGTCTTCATGAGGGCCGTGGGGGCAGAGATCGGCGAGCAGATAGGGGGTGAGGGAGCTTGAGCGACTTCTGGGTGATGGCTAAAAAGGAGCTGTGGAACCTCTTCCGGGACAGGAAGCTCGTCTTCGGTCTCGTGGTCGTCCCCCTTATCCTGCTTCCCCTCATGGGGAAGGCCGTGAATATAGGCATGGAGCAAGCACAGGGGGAGACGCAGGTCACGATAGTCAACTTCGACGAAGGTGCCTACGGAAACCTGCTGATAAAGGCCCTGGAGGTCGCCCCCAACGTTACGGTAACGGTGGTCAACGCAACGACGCTTGATGAGGCAATCCAGCAGGCCATTCAAAAGGAGCAGAACGTTCTTGTGGTGATCCCTCCAGACTTCACGGCCAGGCTCCAGGCCAATGAGACGGCCACCGTCGAGATATACGGAATTTTCACCACCATAAGCACCGGCATAAAGGAGAGCGTCAGCGAGGGCAGGATAAACGCCGTCCTTGAGATACTCAGTGATGAAATAGCCCGGATAAAGGTTAAGAAGCTCGGAGCGAGCAACCCCGATGCAGTACTGCAGCCGATAAGAACCGAGAGCAAGTCTGTCATAAACAACCGTGTTGTGGACATCTCCCCAACCGCTGTTTCGACCGTCATAGCAGCCCAGGCGTTCACGATACCCCTCATAGTCTTCATAATGGTCATGGTGACCTCCCAGATGGCGGCCGGGGCGATAGCGAGCGAGAAGGAAAACAAGACCCTCGAAACCCTCCTCACCCTCCCCGTGGCGAGGACGAAGATAGTTGCCGCGAAGATATTCGGAACGGCCATGATGGGCCTCGTTGCGGCTATAGCATACATGATAGGCATGCGCTACTACATGAGTTCCTTTGGCCTGGGCTCCGGCGGGGTGAGCCTTGAAGACCTGGGCCTGGTAGTTACCCCAACGGGGGCACTTATCTTCGCCCTGGTGGTGTTCCTGACGATAATAATTGCCCTCAGCCTGGCAATGATAGTGGCAACCTTCGCCGAGGACGTCCAGAGCGCCACAACGCTTGTCAGCGCGGTGATTCTTCCTCTGGCTTTTCCGGCTTTCCTGCTGATGTACACCGACATCAACGACCTTCCAGCCCTCCTCAGGTACGTCCTGCTGGCCATACCCTTCACGCATCCGGTAATAGACTACCGCTACGTGCTCCTGAGCAACTACACCCCGCTGATCATGAGCACCGTTTACCTGGCGGTGCTGGCGGGTGTCATACTATACGCAACGGCATGGCTGTTCTCCACGGAGAGAATACTCACGGCACAGGTCAGCTGGGGCAGGAGAAAGAAAAAGAAAGCCGCCGAATGAGCTTTCTTTTTTTACTCTATAGGCACGCCGTCCTTCGTCCTCGGCGCGAGCCACTTCATGAGCTTCTGAGGGTCTTTCGTCCTTATGATTATCGTTATCGGGCCCAGGGGCGACTCTTCGTTGAAGTTGACGACGCCCGCGTAGGCGGCCTGCTTGTTCACCTTCACGATTATCTCCTCACCGAAGTAGCCCTCCTCAAGAAAACTCCTGGCTGTGTCGAGTATCGCCTGCCCGCGGAAGAGCTCGTATAGCCTGCTCAGGGCCTTTCTGCTTCTTGTCTTGCCAGTCAGGATGATGTAATCGCCCCTGTCAAAGGCCTCAAACTCAAGCCCCGGAATCAAATTCAGCATCGCCCTCCGGACCTTCTCGATGTCCTCCGTTGGATAAACGTAAGCTTCGACCTCAACTTCCTCAAAGAGCTCCATTTTCCCACCCAGAAGAAGCTCGCGGGAAGGCTTATAAACCCAACCACCCAAATAGTTAGGGTGGCCTAATAGTGTTAGAGAACTTCGTTACCGACCTGGCCAGATGGATAATGGTAATCTCAAACGGCGAAATCATGTGGGTTGCATTCTATGCCGGACTTTTCGTCGCCCTCATGACCTCACTCGGTGCCATGGTGGCGATATTCTCCAAGAGCCTCCCGGAGGGGGGCGTTGACTTTGCCCTCAGCTTTGCCGCTGGAGTTATGATAGTGGCGAGCTTCACCTCCCTCATCCTGCCAGCGATAGAGAGCACCGGCTCATTTGCACCCGCGGGGGTCGGAATAGCCCTCGGGGTGCTGCTCATCTATGCCATAGACCGCTTTCTCCCGCACGAACACCTAGTCCGGGGTTACGAGGGCCCGAAATCTATGAAGGACAAGCTGAGAAAGGTCTGGCTCCTCGTCATAGCGGTGATAATCCACAACCTGCCGGAGGGCCTGGCAGTTGGAACATCCCTGGTCTACAACCTTGAGGTCGGTCTCGTAACCACCCTGGCCATCGGGATTCAGGACTTCCCGGAGGGCACAGTCGTTTCTCTGCCCTTGGCGGCGATACAGAAGAAGCGCCTCCAGCCGATAGCGATGGGCGTGCTGAGCGGCTTCGCCGAAATGGCCATGGTGCTCCTCGGGGCGTATTTCTTCAGCCTCTTCGCCTGGCTTTTACCGTATGGCCTCGGCCTGGCGGGCGGAGCGATGCTCTACGTGACCGTGAAGGAGATGATACCCGAGATATACAGGGGAGAGAAGAGCGAGACCCTAATAACCCTTGGATTCTTCCTGGGCTTCTACGTGATGCTCTTCCTGGACTCAATGCTTGGTTAGAATCCTGTCAACCAGCTCTTTTACCCTTTTATCGTACTCGTCCTTCGTCCCATCGTTCACTATCATGTGATCGGCCATTGCTATGACGTTGCCTATGCCGAACTTCAGCTCCTTCCAGTCGCGCTCCTCGAAGTCCTCCCAGGTCTTCGGGTCGTCGTGCCTTCCACGGGCCTTAAGCCTCTCGAAGCGGGTGTAGGGCGGCGTGTGAACCGCGACTATCACTATCTCCTCACCGGGAAAGGCGCTCCGGAAAGTGCCCACCTCGTCGAGGGAGCGGACGCCGTCTATAACGACGACCCTGCTGCGTCCGAGGAGGTGCTTCACCCTCTCGACCGCCAGCTTTGCAACCGCGTTCTGTCCGAGTTCCTGTCTCAGACGGATGCTAACCTTGGCGACGTTTTCCTTGGTCAGCTCCAGACCGCGCTTTGCCGTCTCTTCCCTCACGACGTCCCCCATAGAAACGCTCGGAAAACCCCTCCTCTCGAACTCCTTAACGATTTTGCTCTTTCCTGAACCGGGCATTCCAGTCACGATGATTATCATAGTGCCCACGCCAGAGTAAAAGGGCGGGATTTAAAAGCTTTGACCTTCACTTAAGAAAGTCGTCGAGGGTCCCCTTCCGAACCCGTTCCGCTTTTTTGGAGGCTCTTTTAGCATCCTTGGGGAGTTCCACGCCAAAGTGTCTGAACAGGCCCTCGATAACCTTCATTCCAATCCCCTCTACCTCCAGGAGCTCCCTCACCTTGGCGCGCATTATATCCTCCTGGCTCTTGAAGCCCGCGTTGTAAAGTGCCCTGGCCCTCTTTCTTCCGATGTTGGGCAGTCTGACCAGTTCGAGAAGCTCCTCCCTAACCCCATGCCTCAGCCTGAGGTGCAGGTCTCTCAGATAACCCAGCACATCCTTCTCCGGATCGAAGAGCTTGTAGAGTTCTATGAGGGAGTACATGAGCCAGTCCGCCAGTTCCAGAATTCTGTAGAGATCGCCGGGGTCTATGCCATATGTCTCGTATATCCTTGCCTCGGGAACCTCGTTTATCCAGTCGAGGAGAACCTTAGCCGTCTTCACCTGGCTGAGGAAGCCCTGGAAGCGCGAGTCCTCATAGTAGGGGATATTCGTGTACAGCTTCTCCTCGAACTCGTAGGCCAGGTCGAGGTAGTCCTCCATCTCCCGCCTCCGGGCGTTCAGCGTTGCCATGTCCGGCGTCGAGGCTATCAGCTGGAAGATTCCGAAGGGGTTGGGGTTCCTCTCAAGCTTCGGGAAGGCATCCCTGAACTTCTTGGCAGTCAGCGGGTCGATGTAGAGCTGGGACGTGCGCTTTCCGAAGGGAAGGGCTATGAAGCGGTCGTTCATGTCCATGTCCACGAACTCGTTTTCGATGAGGAAATAGACAATGTCCTTTGCCTTGTACTCTATCGAGCTGGTGTCCTTCCTCTGGTGGAAATAGAAGGTCTTTTCAAGGAAGCCTATCAGCTCCCTGAAGTTTGAAACGCCGAAGTTCGTTATCAGGGCAAGGACCTGGCTCCTGAAGGCCTGTTCGTTGGCGAGCATCGAGAACAGCTTCTCCGGTTTTCCATGGATGTACTTCTCCATCAGCTTCTTTGGGTCTTCGGTTCTGGCGACCACTATGGCCTCGCCAACCCTGTCGTACTTCGGCCTCCCGGCGCGCCCCATCATCTGCTGGATTTCGAGGACAGGAATATCTGTCCAGCCAAAACCGGCGTAGCGCTTGGTGTCCCTTATAATGACGCGGAACGCGGGGAGGTTTATTCCGGCGCTGAGGGTTGGTGTCGCAGTTATTACTTTAATCAAGCCCTCACGGAAGGCATCCTCTATCATCGTCCTCTCGGTTCTGCTCAGGCCGGCATGATGAAAGGCCACGCCGCCCCTGATGGCCTTTTTGAGCTTCTCGTTGGTCGGATTTTCCTCAAGGGAATCCGCCAGCTCCTTAAGCTGCCTTGTTTCGGGTTTCGTGAGGAGTCTGGCTATCTTGGAGGACAGCGAGACGGCCTCCTTTTCCGCCGAGCGGCGGGTGTTGACGAACACAAGCGCCTGCTTTCCCCTCTTGACAGCATCAACCGCAAGGGATTCCCAGTTCTCCGGGTAGTGCTCTCTCCCTCCGTCCTCCCAGATTAGCTCTCCAAGGTGAAAAACGCCCCTTCTCAGCTCGACCGGCCGCCAGTCACTCACGACTAAAGCGGCATCGAGCCACTCGGCGAGCTCTTCGGCGTTTCCCACCGTGGCGCTCAGAGCCAGGATCTGGGCTTTACCGAGCATGTGGCTGAGGATCATCTCCAGCGTCGCTCCCCTGTCGTAGGAGCCTATGAGGTGAACCTCGTCGGCAACGACGAGCCTGACGTCCCTTATCCAGTTCGAGCCGTGCCTCAAAAGGGAGTCGAACTTCTCGGAGGTGGCAATGATTATATCGTACCTTCCAAGCCACTCATCGGTTGAGTCGTAGTCACCGGTGGTGGCCGCGACGCGAAGGCCCAGAACCTCCCACGCCTTGAACTCCCGGTACTTCTCCTCGGCGAGGGCCTTGAGCGGAACCAGGTATACCGCCTTTCCTCCCTCACGGAGGAGCCTGTTGACCATGACTATCTCGCTGACGAGGGTTTTTCCGCTCGCGGTCGGGATGGCAAGAACCAGGTTCCTTCCCTCAAGAACCCCGCTCTTCAGAGCCTCTGCCTGGGGAGGATACAGCCCCTCTATGCCCCTCTCAATGATGACCCTTTTCACGCGTTCGTCAACCGGGAGTTCTTCGACCCTCATACCAATCACGAAAACTCCGAAGGGCACTTTATAGGTTTTTGGTTTCAGCTTGAAAACCTACCAGAAGGCCCCTACGAAAAGCTTAAATGAGATGGCCGGCTAGATAAAGACGTAAAGCCTTTCAGCAGTGGTGGAAAATGGTTAGGTCGTACGTTTTATTGACTGTGGAGATTGGGAAGGTCGAAAGCGTTATAGACGCCCTCAAGCAGATCCCGGGCGTTACGAGGGCGGACGCCGTCACCGGCCCCTACGACGCGATAGTCCACATCGAGGCCAAGGATCTCGGAGAACTTACCAGAAAGATACTCCACGACATACACAACATCGACGGCGTTATAGACACTACTACCGCAATAGTCGTGGAGATGGAAGAGGAGGAGTGATCACCTCTTTTTCTTCCTGGATTTGTGCTTCTTCTTGCCTTTGGCTTTAGCCTGGATTTTCCTGATTTCCCTGATCTTCTGCCCCAGCATTCTGAGGCTCTTCCCCTTCGGATGTTTGCTCTCGATGCGGAGCATTCCCCTGATGCGGTACTCCTCATCGAGGCCGGCCAGACGTGGGTTGAGCTTTGACTCGTCGATCTCGACTATCCTCATACCCAGTGCCCTGGCGGCGTCGGCTATCTCGTCAATCTTCGGACCTTCAACCGCGAATTCCCTTCCTATCATCCGCCCGTATCGTCTGCTGAGTCTGGAATCCAGCTCGCTGGGCCACACTACGAAGCGCTTCATCCCTTCCACCTAACAAGGTTTAAAAGAGGAGCGGTTAAAAACCCTTTTGGTGAGAGCCCATGGAGACCTCTGTCCTTGAAAAGTACCTCTTCGGAAGGGCTGAGAGGGGAGACACAGTTCTCATCGAGTACCGGCCAACTTATCCGTTCGAGGAGTTCTCATGGGGATACCTGATACCCCGTCTCATCGAGAGGGGGGAGGTTGTAATAGGGGATTTCTTCGGTATAGGCGACCTCATGTTCAGGAACTACATACGCAGGGTTTCCGGAAAGGAGTATTCAGATATAATCGAACTGATAAAGAAGATAAAGGTCGTCAAGATAGGCCCTGGCTCTGCCAGCTACGGGGAGGTCATAGAGGAGGTCGTCCCGGTCTACGACTCCCACAGCTTCCTCAAGAACTATCACACTGTGGTCAACAGGATGACGCACTCCCCGACGAAGCCGGAATACTTCATAACATTCGGGCTCTCATACTACGTCCATTTCGGCGGCGACGAGGCGATGAATGCCATAATAACGGGGATAAGCACCATCCCCATGGAGGACTGGGTCAGCATACACCTTCTCAACGTGGATGTGGTCAGCAGGGCTCACCTGGCCATGCTGGAGGAGATGGCATCGATGGTTTTTCAGTTGTCGAACGAAGGAGTGACTGTAAAAAAGGGCGGTGAGGCGCTTGATTCGGGAGGGAGATAGGGTTCTCCTCATCGATAGAAGGGGAAAGAAATACCTCGTGACGGTCTCCGATAGGGAGTTTCATACCGATCTGGGTATAATCAACCTCGGCGAACTCATCGGAGAAGAATATGGAACCTCGATAACCAGTCATAAGGGAGAGGAGTTCCGCGTTCTGAAACCGGACATCAATAACATCATATCGAAGATGCGGCGCGGCCCTCAAATCGTCCACCCCAAGGACGCTGGAATAATAATCGCCTACGCCGGCATCTCTCCGGGGGACACCGTCATAGAGGCCGGCGTTGGAAGCGGTGCGCTCACGATATTTCTCGCGAACATAGTCGGGCCCCAGGGGAGGGTCATAAGCTACGAGGTCAGGGAGGACTTCGCGGAGATAGCCAGGAAGAACGTCGAGATGGCGGGCTTCGCCGACAGGGTCACGATAAAGCTCAAGAACATCTACGACGGCATTGATGAGGACTACGCCGATCACATCGTCCTCGACCTGCCCCAGCCCGAGAACGTCCTTCCCCATGCAGTCGAGGTGCTCCGGCCCGGGGGCTACTTTGTGGCCTACACGCCGTGCATGAACCAGGTGCACCGCTTCTTCCAAGCGTTTCAGGAGTACAGGGAGCACTTCTACAGGCCGAGGGTCGTTGAGGTTCTCGTCAGGGAGCACGAGGTAAAGAAAGAGTGCATGAGGCCGAAGACAACGATGCTGGCCCACACCGGTTACATAACCTTCCTCAGAAAGCTCTGATTCTGGCGTTTTTCTGAACATTTTTCACAAAAATCCCTGTTGTGTCAAAATACCTTCACAGTATTGAACCAAAGGTTAACAACAGATTTATAAGCACTCAAGGTTGTGAACCTTTAGATGACCAACTTTGAACCCGTGTACGGAGGTGTTCATTGTGTATAAGATCCTGGAGAAGAAAGAAATCGCCATGAGAAACACATGGTTCAAGATTCACGCCCCCCACGTGGCCAGGAAGGTTCAGCCCGGCCAGTTCGTCATAGTCAGGGCATTCAGGAACGGTGAGAGGATCCCCCTCACGCCGGTCATGTGGAGTCCCGAGGAGGGCTGGATAGTCCTCATAGTGTTCACCCGCGGAAAGACCACCGCAAGGATGGCGGCCGAGCTCCGGGAGGGCGACGAGATACCCAACATAGCCGGCCCGCTTGGGAACCCGGCGGAGATGAAGAAGTTTGGAAAAATACTCGCCATCGGTGCCTACACCGGAATAGTCGAGGTGTACCCGATAGCCAAGGCCTGGCAGGAGCTTGGAAACGACGTCACGACGCTCCACGTCACGTTCGAGCCGATGGTCGTCCTCAAGGACGAGATGGAGAAGGCCGTCGGAAGGCACATACTTGAGACCGTCCCGATAGACCCCAACCTCGACTTCCCGGCCAACATGAAGAACGTCACCAGGAGGCTCACCGAGAAGGTGCGGGAGCTTCTCGAAAAGGAGCACTTCGACCTCGTCTTCATGGTCGGCCCCACGGGAGACCAGAAGGCGGTGTTCCAGGTCGTCAAGGAGTTTGGAGTCCCGATGAAGGCAGACCTGCACCCGATAATGGTCGATGGAACCGGCATGTGCGGCGCCTGCCGTGTAACCGTTGGCGGCGAGGTCAGGTTTGCCTGCCTAGACGGGCCGGAGTTCGACGCCTACAAGGTCGCCTGGGACGAGCTGATAGCGAGGAGCGGCTACTACACGGACCTGGAGATGAAGGCGTTCATGGACTACATGAAGGCCCTCCAGGGAGGTGAGCAGTGATGGCCGTCAAGAGGAAGCTCATCAAGGAGCGCGTTCCGACGCCGGAGAGGCCGGTTGAGGAGCGCGTTAAGAGTTTCGTTGAAGTCAACCTCGGATACAACTTTGAGCTGGCCGTGAAGGAAGCCGAGCGCTGCCTGCAGTGTCCCTACGACTACGCGCCCTGTATAAAGGGCTGTCCCGTTCACATTGACATTCCGGGCTTCATAAGCAAGCTCGTGGAGTACCGCGACGATCCCGACAGGGCTGTGAAAGAGGCCCTCAGCGTCATCTGGGCCTGCAACTCCCTGCCGGCCACCACCGGGCGCGTCTGCCCGCAGGAGGATCAGTGTGAGATGAACTGCGTCATGGGCAGGGTCGGCGACAAGATCAACATAGGCAAGCTTGAGAGGTTTGTGGCTGACTACGCGCGCGAGAGGGGCATAGACGAGGAGCTCCTCTTCGAGATGGTGCCGAGGATAGAGAAGAAGGGACAGCGCGTTGCAATCATCGGCGCAGGTCCGGCGGGCCTTACCGCCGCCGGGGAGCTGGCGAAGCTCGGCTACGATGTTACGATTTACGAGGCCCTCCACGAGGCGGGCGGAGTGCTCATGTACGGCATCCCCGAGTTCAGGCTGCCGAAGAGCATCGTCGAGAGCGAGATCGACAAGCTCAGGAAGCTCGGCGTTAAGATACTCACCGACCACATAGTTGGAAAGACCGTCACCATCGAGGAACTCCTGGAGGAATACGACGCGGTCTTCATAGGCTCCGGTGCGGGAACGCCCAAGCTCATCAATGCTCCAGGAATAAACCTCAACGGAATCTACACTGCCAACGAGTTCCTGACGAGGGTCAACCTCATGAAGGCCTACAAGTTCCCCGAGTACGACACCCCAGTCAAGGTCGGGAAGCGCGTTATAGTCATCGGTGCGGGGAACACGGCCATGGACGCGGCACGCTCGGCGAGGCGCTTTGGAGCCGAGGTCATAGTTGCCTACCGCAGGGGAGAAGAGGACGTTTCGGCCAGGATTGAGGAAGTGGAGCACGCCAAGGAGGAGGGCATAAAGTTCGAGTTCTTCCTGAACCCCGTTGAATTCATCGGGGATGGGAAGGGCAACCTCAAGGCCGTTAAGTTCGAGAAGATGCGCCCGCTTGAGGAGCAGGACAGCAGGGGCAAGAGAAAGATAGTCGGAACCGGCGAGTACATAACGATAGAGGCCGAGACGGTGGTCATAGCCATCGGAAAGCACCCGAACAGGCTCATAGTCAGCACTCCGGGCTTAAAGGTCGAGCGCGGAAGGATAGTGGTTGACGAGAACCTCATGACCAGCATTCCGGGAGTTTTCGCCGGCGGAGATGCAATAAGGGGTGAGGCCACCGTCATCCTCGCCATGGGCGACGGAAGGCTGGCCGCAAAGGCCATCCACGAGTATCTCACGAAGAAGAGGCAGGAAAAGGCAAACGCCTGATTGTCTCTCTTTTTCTATTCATCGAAAGGATTTTTAGGTGAAGCTTCTAATTGTCCAACATGGACAAAAGGGCTTCGGCTGAGTACTTCGTGAGGCTACTGCGAGAGAGGTACGGGGATAAGGTGGAGAGGGTCATCCTTTTTGGTTCCGTTGCCCGGGGAAAGTACGAGGAGGACAGTGATGTGGACATCCTTGTAGTAGCCAGGGACGTAAGTCAGAGGGATATTTCTGACCTGACGTGGGAAGTCCTTATGGAAACCGGGGAGCTGATATCTGCCATCGTTGAAAGCCCCGATGAGTTCGATAAACTCAGAGAAAGCTCTTTCCACCGAACCGTGCTGAGAGAGGGGATCCCGATTGGATGAGATTCGCAGAAACCTGGAACTCTCTGAGGAAAACCTGAACGAGGCACGGCTCCTACTTGAGAACGGGTATTACAGGGGCGCCGTTTCCAGGGCCTACTACCCTATGTTCCACGCCGCAAAGGCGCTTCTTCTGTCCAAGAACTACAACCCCAAGAAGCACGCGGGAGTTCTTAAAATACTGGGTCTGGAGTTCGTTAAAGAAGGATACCTAGAGGAAACCTACGCCAAGGCATTCAAGTACGCTTTCGACATGCGGAGCAAGGCGGATTACAGCGTCGTGTTTGATATCGATGAAGAAACCGCGGGCGAAATAGTCTCCGAGGCAGAGAGATTCATTGAGGCAGTGAGAAAGGCCCTTGAAAGACTCATCTAGCTCCTTTTAATTAGCAGGTTCGAACGCTTTAGTAGGCATCGCTTTCTATGTTTCTACCATAACCACTGCCCGGTAACCCCTGGGGCGGAAGTTGCGGCACGTTTTTCAATCACGGAAGCGAATCTTCCTTGGCGATGATGAGCCCTGGAGTGGCTGACCGTGATGATGATGGGCATACTGGCCGAGCCGCTAGGCTTTTAACTCTCTCCCCTAGACCATAGAACGAGCGATGAAGACCTCTAGGGTATCTGAGACCGCACCCTGCGCGGCAAAAATGATGAGGGTCAGAGACTGAGCTCACTCCTCCATCTCCTCAATCTCTTCGAGTACCTCCTCGAACTTCCTGAAGTCCTCGGTCTTCGCCAGAAGCGCGACGAACTCGTCTATCTCAGACTTCTCAAGGAACAGCTCCGCGAGGAGCTTCCCCGTATAGCGGTTGTTCCTGATCTCCCAGAACATGTAGAACTCGGGGAAATTCTCCTTTATTTTCCTGTAGGCCACACCGTACTTTGAATCCTTTAAGGGGTTCTGTTCGAGGTAGAAGTGGCCCGGCTCAAGCTCGATCATGTGGAGAACCGCCCCGCGCTTAGTTTTCACGAGCCTCACCTTAACGTCCCACTCTTTGAGAACCTTCACGGGAACCACCGAAAACCAGTGGACGTCCCAGATACTTAAGGGTTCCGAGCGGGGAAGAGAAAAGTTGGAGGAGCACATCAAAGGCTCTCAAGATACTCGGCGTAGGCCTCGGCATCCATAAGCTCACCGAGCTCCTCGTCGAGGTTGCTCGGCCTGAGCTTGGCGATCCAGTTCTCGTAGGGGTCCTCGTTGATGAGCTCGGGGCTGTCCTCAAGCTCCCCGTTGACCTCGATAACCTCGCCGCTGACGGGAGCGTAGACCTCGGAGACTGCCTTGACGCTCTCCAGCTCACAGAGGACCTCGCCCTTGCTGACCTCCTTCCCGACCTCCGGGAGCTCGACGTAGGCGAGGTCGCCAAGCTCCTTCTGGGCGTAGTCGCTTATTCCGACGAGAACGGTTCCGTCCTCAAGAACCTGAACCCACTCGTGGTCCTTCGTGTAGTAAAGGCCCTCCTTGACCTTGTATTCCCCAACCTCAATCATGAGCATCACCGTTTTCATCTAAAGCCCCCGAGATTTAAACCTTTCCCCGGAAAGAGCTTGGTCGCGGAGCGGGGAAACACCGCCGAGGATGCATGGGTTTGGAGGCCGTTCTTTCGAACTTATTTCACATTTTTGGGCAGTAGTTTTGCATCTGCAAAATCGTTATAACCTCTCCATCCCTAAAATACCACATGAGCCGCGTCCCCTTTTACCTTAAGGAGAGGCTCGAAGGCCTGAGGGAGAGGGTTCTCCACGAACAGTTCGAAGCCTCAAAGCTCCCCCCCTGGGAGAGGGTTATCATAACGTGGGTCGTCCTTATGGCCTTCTGGGTGGTCATATCGGGAAGCTTCAGGGCCAGGGATCTGGCCATGGGCGCGGCTGTTACGCTGATGATAGCGGCTTTCATGCGCGACCTGCTCACGGAGGACATACGCAGAACGGGGCATATCGTCGAAAAGCTCCTGTACTTTGCCTTCATATACCTCCCGCAGTACCTCGTGATAATGGCCTTCAGGCTCATCGAGAGCAACCTGAAGGTTGCAAAGAACGTGATTTTCATGGACATCAACCCGGGGATAGTGAAAATAAAGACCGACCTCCACTCAGATACCGGTGTTACAATCTTGGCAAACTCAATAACGCTCACCCCAGGAACGCTGACGCTAGACGTCAACAAGAAGCTCGGCGAGACATACCTCTACGTTCATTGGATAGATTTGGAGACCCTCAACAGGGAGAAGGCTGGAGAAAAGATAAAGGGGGACATCGAGGAATGGCTCAAGAAAGTCTTCTGGTAAGCGTCTTTTACGTCCTCGTCCTCACGGCCATGCTGATAACATACCGCGTGGTTAGAGGGCCGACACTGCCCGACAGGATAGTGGGGTTGAACACGATAACCACGAAGGTCGTCGTCATAATAGCCGTCGTCTCCGTGATCCGGAAGGAGTACTACCTGATAGACCTGGCGATAGTCCTGCTCATGGTTAACTCCGTCGGCGGGCTTATACTCGCCAAATACATGGAGAGGAGGGCTTCCAATGATTGAGATAGTCCTCACCCTGTTTGGAGAGGCAGTTATGGTCTTCGGGGCCCTTGGGATACTCCGCTTTCCCGACGTTTACACCCGCCTTCACGCTGCAACGAAGTGCGACACTGGTGGGGCCATGAGCATAATCCTCGCCCTGATACTGATAATGGACGCCCCTGCGGTTGTGAGGGCCAAGTTCCTCGTCCTGGCATTCCTGATAGCGATGATAAACCCAATGGTGAGCCATGCCATCGCCAGGGGGGCATACAGGTACGGGGTGAAGCCGAAGGTAGTGGTGGATATGTATGCTTGGGACAGTCCTTAACGTGGTCTTCATAGCGATGATACTGCTGGCCATAGCGGTTGTTGAGGAAAAGAACCTGGTTAGTGCCCTCGTTAAATACTCCCTCCTCAGTCTGCTCTTCGTGTTGGCCCTGTTCGAGCTGAAGGCTCCCGACGTCGCCCTCTCGGCGATAGTCGTCGGCGCGATAGTGATAGGCGTCTTCCTGTTCACGATAGAGGAGGTGACGAGGTGAGGAAGGCCGCCCTGCTCCTCACCCTGGCCCTCGGGGCGTTCCTGCTCGGTCTGAGCTACTCCCCGTCTTACGGCGGGAGCTACACGTACTACGTCACCCACTGGACGGAGATAGGAGTTCCCAACCTGGTCTCGGCCATACTCGCCGGCTGGAGGGCCTACGACAGCCTTGGAGAGGCGAGCCTGCTCTTCACTGCGGTCATAGGCTTCTACCTGCTCCTCGGGGGGAAGAAGAAGTGAAGATGAGCACCGTCGTGAGGAGCACAACCAAGATGATAAGCCCCTTCCTCGTCACTTACGCGGCCTACATTATGCTCTACGGTCATCGAAGCCCGGGGGGCGGCTTCCAGGGCGGAGTTATCCTCGCGGTCGCGGTTATACTCCTCATAACCTCCCATGGATACAAGAAGGTGAGGAAGAGGTTCAAGTTCAACTGGGCGAGCCTGATAGAGAGCTCCGCCGGGGCCCTTCTCGTCCTGCTGGGAATCGCCGGAATAGCCTTTGGGGCGTTCTACTCCAACTTCCTGCCGACGGAGGGTGGTATAATACTGCCATTCAACG
This sequence comes from Thermococcus coalescens, assembly GCF_055392585.1. Lineage (NCBI taxonomy): Archaea > Methanobacteriati > Methanobacteriota > Thermococci > Thermococcales > Thermococcaceae > Thermococcus > Thermococcus coalescens. The sequence goes on along the minus strand of NZ_AP043764.1, from coordinate 1,380,066 downwards.
TCATCGTCGGCTTTGAGGTCGGGGCAGCGTTCACGTTCGTCTTCTACATCCTGCTGAGGTGGGTTGAAAGTGATTAGTCCTGAGCAGGCAGGAGTGATCATAATGCTCATAGGGATATACGGTCTGATGGCAAAGAGGGAGCCGATAAAGTTAGTGCTCTCCATAAACGTGGTCTCCCTCGGTCTGGTGCTCTTCTTCGTTGGATTGGCGTACTCACCAGGAAAGGATGTGCCGATAATGCCGACGAATCCGGTAGATCCTCTGCCGGCAACCCTGATGCTCACGACCCTCGTTGTTGACGTTGCCATAACGTCGCTCGCCCTGGCGATAATAATCCGCATGCGGAGGGACGGCTCATGATTCCGCTTATGGTGGCCTTCCCGCTCCTGTTTGGATTTATAATCGTCACCCTTGACATCCTGCGGGCAAAGAAGGTGCTAATAAAGGCCGCCTTCGTCCTCGGAGCGGTTTTCCCGGCCGGGGTTTTCCTCGTGGAGAATGGAAGGGAAATCGTGGGTGGCTGGAGCAGGGTGGCGGGGATAGAGGTATGGATCGGTGAAACCAATACCCCCTTCATCGTGGGCGAGCTGATACTCTTCACGGTCGTTGCCCTCTACTCCCTCTCCTACTTTGATTTCAGGGACAAAAAGACCGCCAAAGCCCTCGTCCTGTTCCTCCTAATGCACGCGGGCCTGCTGGGCTCGTTTTTGGCGAGGGATTTCTTCAACTTCTACATTTACATGGAGATCGCCTCCGTCTCGGCCTTTGCCCTGGTGGCCTTCTCCAAAGATCCAGGCTCCAAGAGAGCCGCTTTCAAGTATCTAATACTATCGCTCCTCGCATCATACCTCTTCATCTTTGCGATGGGCCTCATATACATGGAGACCGGCTACCTCAACGTCGACCTCGTCACCGAGAGTGCTACCCCGAGCAGGGAGCTCAGCGCCGCCCTCGGGATGGCCTTTGCGTCACTCCTCCTGAAGGCCGGCATCTTCCCCCTCCACGGATGGCTGCCCGACGCCCACTCCACCGCCCCGACACCCGCCAGTGCTATGCTGAGCGGCCTCGTGGTAAAGGCACCGGCCTACGGGATGATCCTTCTCTTCTCGGCCCTGCCCGTCGGGGAGAGCCTGAAAACCGCCGCACTGGTGGTGGCGGTTGCATCGATCTTCTTCGGGGTAGTCATGATGATCCTCCAGAGGGATGCGAAGCGCCTACTCGCCTACTCCACGGTCTCTCAAATGGGCTACGTGCTCCTCGGGATAGCCACCTTCAACTTTACGGGGGCAGCCTACTACGCCCTGGCACATTCCCTGGCCAAAGGGGGCCTCTTCCTGAGCGTTGGGAGCCTTGGAACGAAGTCGAGAAGACTCGGGGAGTTCGGGTACAGGAATGCCCCGCTCATGGCCTTCTCCGTGCTGATGCTCAGCCTCGCCATAGGCGGGGTCTCGCCCTTCATAGGCTCCTACGCGAAGGGGCTGCTCTCATCCGGCCTTCCCCGGGACTGGCACTGGGCCATCCCCCTTGGAACCATTGGGACTATTACGGCGTTCACAGGGCTGAACTACCACATGCTGAGGGTAGAAAGCCCGGAGGTTAAGCCCTCCTGGAGGCTCTCGGCTCTAGCGCTCGCGCTCCTTGCCCTGGGGGCGGGCATATACCTCGGTGCAGAGCTCAGGCCGGCTGATTTCATCTACATCGCCGCCGCGCTGCTCGGGTTTTTTGTACTGAGGGCGCTGGGCATGTTCGGGAAAGAAACGGGAATAAAAATGAAGGCCGAGGAGGAGATAAACGTTCTGGCGGCGGTCTTTGTGACCTTCATGCTGGCGGTGCTCCTACTCCAGTGGCCTTAGGGTAACCTCCCTCACAACGTCCAGCTCTTCGAGCTCCCTCCTCAGCTCCTCCAGCGTGCCGCTCATCCCGCTTACGTCTATGACCGCAACTATTCCTGCCAGTTCTATCCCCTCAAGCTCTTCGGCCTCGCTGAAGAGTATGTTCGCCCCGTGTTTTCCGAAAAGCCCGCTTATCTTGGCGAGGACGCCGGGCTTGTCCTCCACTATGAGCTCCACCTCCACCAGCCTCTTTCCGGGGAGGGCTATGCGCTCCATGTGAACCTCGTTGAGGTCGGTGTCTATCTCCAGAAGAAAGTACGCTCCCTCAACGATTCCCAGCTCGTACGCATAACCGGGCGGCAGCTCGACCTTGCCGTTCTCCTTTATCCTGACTATCTCATAGTGCCTCATGCTTAGAGCTATCTCCCCACACAATAAAAGCCTTGCCGGGCGGAAGAATTATTAACCCACCGCCGTAATGAACCAGCATGGAAATCATAGGGTACGTCTTCGTGATCATAGCCTTCGCAAGGCTCTTGGCTGAAGGCTTTGAGAGACTGGGCTATCCCGGGTTTCTTGGCGAGATAACGGCAGGAATGATACTCAGCGCCGTCCTACTGGAGATGCCGAGGGATCAGATGCTCCTCATGGCCGAGCTCGGCCTGTTCTTCCTCATGATCTCGGCAGGCCTTGAGGTGACCCCCGAGGAGCTCCACTACGCCGGAAAGAAGACCCTGCCCCTCTACGTGGTCACGTACCTGGTCATGCTGCTTGTGACCCTGCCCTTCACTGGATGGAAGCTCAACTCCGACGCCCTCATCGTTGCCACAATAATTTCAACTGCATCAGCCCCCATAGTCCTGAGACTCAAAAGGTTCTTTGGGGAGGACTTCATCCACGTCGCCCTCTCCTACGCGGTTATAAGCGAGATAATGAGCCTCTTCATAGTCTACGTGATGGTCAGGATACACGAAAATCCCGGGGACTACATGCCCGTTGTCGAGAGCATACTGAAGGATGCGGTCTTCATAGGCGTCCTCATGTACGTCAATTACATAATAGGAATAAAGCACAAGGTCATGATAATACGCTTCCTCCGGAGGCTCAAGAGTGATGAGGCGGTTTTCGGCCTCTTCATGGTGCTTTCAACGTCCCTGGCATTCATCAGCGATGAGATAGGCCTCCACTTCAGTATAGGCGGGTTCATGGCTGGCCTGATGATGCACAGCGACCTGGTCGGAACGAAGCAGTACGACAGGCTTACAACCATCGTCAGCGGCGTTACCTACGGCATCTTCGCCCCGATATTCTTTGCATGGCGCGGCCTTAACTTCGAGACCGAGCTCTCTTTCGTGGTTGTAGAGTTCTTCGTCCTCGTGTACGCGGTGAGGCTGCTCCTTTCCTCGGCCCTCGTGAGGCACAGGGATGTTTCAACCTCAATAGTAAGGGGGGCTGGAATAGCCAGCTTCGGCGTTCTTGGCCTGCTCGTCGGTGAAATAGGCTTCGTTTCGGGTGTTCTGAGCCAGCATATGTACGCAATGGCATCCCTCGCCAGCGTCCTTGGAATCTTCACCTCGGCCACTCTAGGAAGGGCGGTCAGCAATTACCAATCAAAATCATCCGAAAGCGCAGCTTGAGGTGAACTTGGGGATGTGGGCGGCTATTCAACCCCAATAACGCCCGTGCTTCCCCCTTTCCGATATAGCGAAACGTTTTTAAGCCTGGCTCTAATTAGCGAGTAGGCACACCTTCACTTTAGCCTGTAATCGTCTAACGTGTGAGAAAAGAAAGGAGGAAGCTGAGATGAGCTGGACAACCCCCAAGAGAGCTTTTATCGGTGCCGCCGCCGCGGAGGGAGGGACCAAGCTCAACGCCTTTGACAACGCACTCCTCAAGCTCGGCATAGGAAACGTAAATCTCGTCAAGCTGAGCAGCGTGATCCCAGCACACATAGAGTGGATCGACGAGGTTCACGACGTCCCGATAGGGATGCTCCTTCCGACGGTGTATGCCCACATCGAGAGCGACGAGCCGGGCATGACCATCAGCGCGGCGCTCGGAATAGGCATCAGCGAGGGCAACAAGGGCGGCCTCATCTACGAGTACTCCGGCTACTGCACCAAGGAAGAGGCTGAGGAGATGGTCAGAAAGATGGTGGAGGAAGGCTTTGCCATGCGCGGATGGGAGCTGGCTGAGTTCAGGGTCGCAAGCGCGAGCATAACCGTTAAGGACAAGCCGGCTGCTGCAATAGCCGCGGTCGTGATGTTCCCCTACTGAGGCCCACCAATCCTTTTTATATCCTTCAGAACGAACCCTTTCTCCCTCTTCTCAAAGAGAACGTTGTATCTGGTCGTCCCAGAAACCGCCCACACCTGGACGAACTCAGCGCCGTCGAGGAGGTACTCGTTCGTCCACAGGACTTCAAGCCCTATGCCCCCAAGGAACTCCACGGGGGATGCTCTAAGGACGAGCCTGAAGCGTGAATCGCCGAACGTCCTCTCAAAGAAGTTCACAATCTCCAGGAAGGCCACATACGGGTTGGTGTCCTCAACGGGATACATGAATCTGACAGAATCCCCATCGCTAAACGCCAGCGGATGCCTGCTCCCGTTGAAGGTTATAAGGGAAAGCTCAACGTGCGGTTCATCCCCGGAAAACCTTATTTCCCCCACAACATGTGGGACGCCGTACCGCATTTCTTTGTGTATCTCCGACACAGAGTCCTCAAGGAACTCCAGGAGCTCCTGATGGACTTTCTTCCATCGCATCGTCACAACTTCTTAGTACATAACTTACTTATAAAAATATTCCCGGTGTCCCTAAACCTCAAGGTTTAAAACCCCTCATCCTACCTAAGGACGGTGAGATTCATGGGATTCAACGAAAAGGAGAGAGCCTTCATAGAGTGGTACCCTCGCGGTTACGGTGTCGGCTTTAAGGTCAAGGATAGGCTGTTTGAGACCCAGACAAAGTATCAGAGGCTTGAACTGTACGAAACCGAGGGATTCGGCAAGCTCCTCGTTCTCGACGGAACGGTTCAGCTCGTGGAGGTCGGCGAGGAGAGCTACCACGAACCGCTGGTTCATCCGGTCATGCTCGCCCACCCGAACCCGCGGAGGGTTCTCATCATCGGCGGCGGTGACGGCGGGACACTCAGAGAAGTCCTGAGGCACGAGACCGTTGAGAAAGCCACGATGGTCGAGATAGACGACGGCGTGGTTGAAGCCTCCTACCTCTACCTCGATGTCGCCAAAGACCTGCTCGATAGGCTCATAAAGAACGAGGAGCCGAGGGCCGAGCTCATAGTTGGGGACGGTGTGAGGTACCTCCGGGAGACGGAGGAACGCTTTGACGTAATCATAGTCGACTCCACAGACCCCGTTGGCCCGGCGAAGCTCCTCTTCAGCGAAGAGTTTTACCGGGACGCCTACGAGAAGCTGAACGATCCGGGAATCTACATCACCCAGGCCGGGAGCGTCTACCTCTTCACGAACGAGCTCCTCGATGCCTATAAGGCCATGAAGAGGGTCTTTGACCGGGTTTACTACTTCAGCTTCCCGGTGATCGGCTACGCCTCCCCCTGGAGCTTCCTCGTCGGGGTTAGGGGGGACGTTGACTTCACCAGGATAGACATGGAGAGGGCGAAAAAACTGGAGCTGTACTACTACGACCCGGAGAGGCATGAGACGCTCTTCCAGATGCCGAAATACGTAAGGAACCTCCTTGAAGGAACCCAATAACGCCCGTCTCTTTCTTCTCCTTCCCCCTGCATAGAAAAGGCTTATGAGGATTCACGCCCAAGGGCAATAGGGATACTCATGAGGATAGAGGAGCTAACGTGGCCCGAATTCGAGGGCATTAAGGAGCGTGTTGACACCGTTGTGATTCCAGTGGGGAGTGTTGAAGCCCACGGAAGGCATTTGCCCCTTGGAACCGATGTCTTTGCCCCCGTCGAGATAGCAAAGCGGGTCGAGGAGAGACTCCACCGGCTGGGCGTTGAAGTTCTCATAGCACCACCGATATGGTACGGGCATACCTTCGTTCTCGATGTATATCCTGGAACCATAAACGTGGCCGCCGAGGCACTCAAGGCATACGTTCGCGAGATAATGAAAGAGTTCGCCGCCGAAGGGTTCAGGAGGATCGTTCTCCTCAACGGGCACGGTGGGAACTACTCGCCGCTGGTTCTCGCGGCAGAGGAAGTTGCCGGAGAGTTCCCTGAGACCGAGGTCTGGCTCATAAACTGGTGGCTGGACTTCCGCGAGGACATACTGAGCATATGCTCCAGCCAGGGACATGCCGGCCAGGACGAGACGTCTGTGATGCTGGCAATAAGGCCGGAGCTCGTGAAGATGGAAAACGCCCGGGGAGAAAAGAGAGGTTCAAAGGTGAGGGTAATCAAAAAGGACATAGGAAAGGAGCTGTTCCCCGACGGTGTGAACGACGACCCCTCCCTGGCGACGGCGGAGAAGGGGGAGGCGATCCTGAGCGTCGTTAGTGAAAAGATAGCCCGTCTTATGGCGGGGGGTACGTGATGGGACGGGAAGAGGTTCTTGAGGAGGTCGATAGGCGTATAAAGCGTCTGCGGGCGGAGATGGAGCTGGCGGAGGAAAGGCTCCGATACCTTGACCAGATAGGTGCCCCCTCCAAGTACCGGGCACTCCAGAGAAAGGACTACTCGGTTTACTACCTTCTCCTGATGGCAGTGTGGGTTCTCCTCGGATTCCTTGCGCTCATGGCCATCAGCCACCGCCTCCCCTACGGGTTCAACTTCCCCCTTCTCCCGTATCTCCTCATAGTGCTCGTTGTGATCGTCCTTCCACTGGCCTACTACTACCTCAGCAGGAGGGGGGAACCAAAAACACCCATAGACGAGCTTGAGGAGCGGGAAAGACTCGCAAGACTTGTGCTTTCCCTCTTCTACCATCCCCTGCGCGAGGCCGTTGAAAAAGACGACAGAAAGGCCATGGAGAATCTCGCCGAGGAGCTCCTCAACAACCCCCTACTCGCGGAGGCCGTGGAAAAAACGAAGGAGGGAGACCCAAAGGTCATGGCCTACGCCCTGTACCTGTACGCCACATACCGCCCGGAAATGGAAGAGGAGGTGAGGGAAACACTGTCGGTTCTCGGAAACAGGCCCCTGAGGACCCTCCTCTCCACCCTTGTGGAGGGCTAAGGTTATAACCCCTCCCGCCGTTCTTTATCCGGTGAGACGGTTGAGGTTGGAAGTTCTGAGTAAAGATGACATGAACGCCCTCTCGAGGGAACTGAGCAGGGCGGGGATAATGAACAGAACCCGTGAGGAGGTAACCCCCCAGATTTCCCACTACGTCGTTGTGGAGGGCACCTACGCCGAGCTCGTCGAAAATGCCCAGGGGATAGAGCCCCTGCAGGAGAGCCTCGATGAGCTGAAGTTCGCGTTCGAGGAAATAATTGGGGACTGGGAGCCCGGCCAAGAGAAAGCCCTCGACGGACTGTTTGACGAGTCGGATTTGGGAAGGCTCCTTGTACTTACGGCACTGATAGAGAGCGGCGCGGTGGTTGAGGAGGATGGAAAGCTGGTGCTCGTGAAAAAACCAGCCCTGGGGTCCCTTAGGGTGGAGCTCCGCTTCCCTATAGACGAGGTCGAGGAGTACCTCGAAGAGTTTGAGAAGCGCTTTGAAACGGGAATGATAACCGAGTACACGATGGAGAAGAGGTACTTCGTCGAGGTGATGGAGGTCGACAGGGAGCTGGTCGAGGCGGCCCTTGAGATAGCTGGGGAGTACGCCACTGAGGAGAGCATAGTTGAGGCGATGTTCGACGGCATAGCCCGCTCCGTTTTGGCGGACGTAATCCTGGAGCTGGCAAAGAAACACCGGAAGAAGAACGACCTCATAGACGCCCTACTGGAGAGGGAGCCCATAGTCGTCGAGGGCGAGCACGAAAGGCTCAACATATACTTCGATGAGGAGGCCATAGAGGACTTCCTCAAGGAGCTCCAAACACTTGGCTATATGAAGGTTAAGGGCAACAGGATATGGGTTTGATTTCCCTTTCCAGCATTCCTCCTCCGTAAAATTTTAAAAGGGCTTTTCTCACCTAACGCCGGAGGTGGTGGCAGTGGCGGAGCTGAGGGCGGTTATATTCTACGACCGCGACGGCACCCGCTACTACCGCTGCCCGCGCTGTGGTATGCTCTTCAGGAACTCCAAGGACTACACGAGGCACGTGAACAAGTCCCACGGCCATCTCTTCAAGAAGTGACTCTTCCTTTTTCTTCGGGATGAGGAGAACGGCCAGGTCTGAAAAGTGATGAGCGGTTTCGGGCTTGCCGACCGTTACTCCCTGAGGATTATCTCCTTTGTGAGCTTGACAATGAAGGTCTTCCCGACTTTCTCCCTCTCGACGAGCTGCTTCTTTTCAAGCTCCTGAATGATCCTGCTTATAGTCGGTCTGGAGTAGCCCGTGAGTTCCGGCAGCTCCTCCTGCTTGATAACGCCCCCCTTCTCGAGGATTGCCTTGACCACTATGCGCTCCTTCTCGGTCAGCACCTCGATGGGGACCCTGTTGGCCGCCCAGCGCTTCTTTGCGTAGTACAGGGAGACCGGAATTGCAACGGCGAGCGAGAGTATCACCGCCGCTATTATCAGCACCCAGTTGGTCTCCTTGGGCTGCTCCGGAAGCCTTATCTCCAGGTTCTCCTTGACCCAGTAGGTCTGGTAGCCCATCTCCTCTATCTTCTTCTGGACATCCTTGGACATGCCAGCACCCATCAGCTCCACGAGCTCCGGGTTGAGCTTCTTTATCGCGTTGGCCGTCGAATCCGAGAGGGCGTCCTCCTGGGTTAGGAGGAGCGGGTAGCCGTATATCATCGCCCACCTGGCGGCCGCCAGTGCCGAACCGTAGTCGCTGGAGCTGGCGACGACGACTATGTCGGCCCCGTCCGGATAAAAGTGCAGTGCCAGCTTTGCGGCGGTCTCCGTCCTAACCGCACCGCCTATCCTCTCGACGATGAAGCCCATGTTCAGCAGCTCGTCCTGGACGTTGTCGCTGACGGCCTGGGAGTCGCCTATTATGAGCACGTGATTCCATCCGAACTGGGCGTAGCTCTGGAGCTGGACTATGGTGCCAGGATCAAGCTCCTTTGGATTAACGGGGAGAATAGGGACGTCGAGCATCTTCGCGTAGGGAAGTGCAACGATATAATCAATCATGTCATCGTTCCGGACTATGATTAAATCGTATTCGGGCTTCTCGCCCCCCGCCTGCTGGGCGGAGGAGAAGGGAAGCAGGAAAGATGAGAATGCCAGCAGGATGAGCACCAGTGCCAAGGCCCTTTTAATCATTCCATCACCTGAAAAAAGGGTAGGGAAAGCTCCTTAAAAGGTTTTTCAAAGCTCCAGGGTTTCCCCGGGTTTGAGTATTACCACCTCTGCCCTATCCCCAACCAGGTTTCTGAACTCCTCGGGGTCTGCTGCTATTGGGGGCCAGGTGTTGTAGTGCATCGGCACGACCTTCCTTGGCCTGAGGAACTCAACGGCCTTCGCCGCCTCCCTGACGCCCATCGTGAAGTGACCGCCTATCGGGAGCAGGGCAACGTCTATCGGCCCGTAAAGCTCGGCGAAGAGCTCCATGTCCCTGAAGATGTAGGTGTCGCCGGCGTGGTAGATCCTGACGCCGTCGAGCTCAACGATGTAGCCGCAGGCGCTTCCTATGCTGTACTTACCGTCGCTGCTGGAGTGCCAGGCCGGAACCTGGACGATCTTAACCCCGTCAACCTCCGTCGGGCCGTAGTTCATGCCTATGGTGGTTATGCCGCCCTCGCTCTCAACGAGGTAGTTGGCTATGTCGTACATGGCGACTATTTTCGCCCCGGTTCTCCTGGCTATCGCGGCCGCATCGCCGACGTGGTCACCGTGGGCGTGAGTTACGAGTATGAGGTCCGCATCGAGCTCCTCAGGCTTGGCGGCGGCTGCCGGGTTTCCTGTCAGGAACGGGTCTATCAGTATCTTCCTGCTCCCCTCGATCAGAAAGGCAGCGTGGCCCAGAAACTTCACCTTCACCATGATACCACCCCGACGGATATAATAACCAGAACTTACTTAAGTCTTTCGACGGCACAAAATATGCACAGTGGTGTCCTTTTTAGCCCATCAGGGCTTTACTTTTCCTCGTCCGTGCTCATATTTGCCTCGCTGTCCTTTTTAGGAAAGCTTATATAGAATCCCACAGACTTTAGGCCGGTGATGTGATGACGTTTGATTACTTCTTCAAGCCAAAGGGTATAGCGGTTATTGGAGCATCCAACGACCCGCTCAAACTTGGCTACGAGGTCTTCAAGAACCTTAAGGATTACAAAGACGGTAAGGTTTACCCCGTGAACGTCAAGGACGAGGTCGTTCAGGGAGTCAGGGCATATAAGAACGTAAAGGACATCCCGGACGAGGTTGACCTGGCAGTCGTCGTAGTTCCCAAGCGCTTTGTCAAGGGTACCATAGAGGACTGCGGCGAGAAGGGCGTCAAGGGAATAATCCTCATAACGGCCGGCTTCGGTGAGGTCGGCGAGGAGGGCAAGAGGGAAGAGCGCGAGCTCGTTGAGATAGCCCACAGATACGGCATGCGCATAGTCGGCCCCAACTGCGTCGGTATAATGAACACCCACAACTCTATGAACGCGACCTTCGTGACCAACGCGAAGAAGGGGGACATAGCATTCATAAGCCAGAGCGGCGCCCTTGGAGCGGGCATAGTCTACAAGACGGTCAAGGAGGGAATAGGCTTCTCCAAGTTCGTCAGCATAGGCAACATGGCCGATGTGGACTTCGCAGAGTTCATGGAATACCTGGCGGACACGGAGGAGGACAAGGCAATCGCGCTCTACATCGAGGGCCTGAAGAACGGAAGGGCCTTCATGGAGATAGCCAAGCGCGTTACCAAGAAGAAGCCGGTCATCGTTCTCAAGGCGGGCAAGAGCGAGAGCGGGGCCAGGGCCGCTTCGAGCCACACGGGTTCTCTCGCCGGTTCTTACAGGATATACGAGGCGGCCTTCAAGCAGAGCGGTGTCATAGTCGCCGATACGATAGACGACATGCTCAGCATGGCGAGGGCATTCACCCAGCCACTGCCGAAGGGCAGGCGCGTCGCCATAATGACCAACGCCGGTGGCCCGGGAGTCCTCACCGCGGACGAGATAGACAAACGCGGGCTGAAGCTCGCCGACCTTGAGGAAGGGACAGTTGAGGCCCTCAGGTCGTTCCTTCCACCGATGGCCGCCCTGAAGAACCCAGTCGACATGATCGCAAGCGCCAGGGGAGAGGACTACTACAAAACGGCAAAGCTCCTCCTTGAGGATCCCAACGTTGACATGCTCATAAGCATATGCGTCGTCCCGACCTTCGCGGGCATGACGCCAACTGAGCACTCGGAGGGCGTTGTGAGGGCTGTTAAGGAGGTCAACAACGGCAAACCGGTTCTCGGTCTGTTCATGGCAGGCTACGTGAGCGAGCCCGCGAAGGAAGTTCTTGAGAAGGCAGGCATTCCAAGCTACGAGAGGCCGGAGGATGTCGCCGCCGCAGCCTACGCCCTCGTCGAGTTTTCAAAGGCTAGGGGAGTATTGGAGGAAGAGGAATGAGGTGATTTTGGATGGCGAAGGTTACCGACATGGTTTTATGGGACAAGCCGGGGGAGAGGGTTCTGCTCCTCGGCAACCAGGCGATAGCGAGGGGCGCGCTTGAGGCGAACGTAGCAGTCTACGCCGCCTATCCGGGAACCCCGAGCTCGGAGCTGACAGACACAATGGCCATCGTCGCCAAGAAGGCCGGCGTATACATGGAGTACTCGACCAACGAGAAGGTCGCCTTCGAGACGGCTTTAGCAGCTGCCTGGAGCGGTCTCAGGGCAATGACAGCGATGAAGCACGTCGGTCTCAACGTCGCGGCAGACACCTTCCTCAGCTCCGTTGGCATGGGCGTTGAAGGCGGATTCGTCATAATGGTCGCCGACGACCCGAGCATGTGGAGCAGCCAGAACGAGCAGGACACGCGCGTTTACGCGAAGTTCGCCAACGTCCCGGTTCTTGAGCCGAGCTCGCCCCATGAGGCGAAGGAAATGACGAAGTACGCCTTTGAGCTCAGCGAGAAGTTCAAGCACTTCGTTATCCTCAGGACTACCACCAGAACCTCCCACGCGAGGGGCGACGTCGTTCTCGGTGAGCTGCCGGAGGAGATAAAGGCCGGAAAGAGGAAGTTCGGAAAGTTCAAAAAAGACCCCAACAGGTTCGTCGATGTCCCCTCCAACGCGAGGAAGTTCCACCCGGTAATCCTGGAGAAGATCGAGAAGATCAGGGAAGAGTTCAACGACATGCCCTTCAACTGGATAGAGGGAGACGAGAACGCCAAGGTCGGCATTATAGCTCCGGGACTGAGCTATGCGTACGTGAAGGAAGCCCTCCACTGGCTCGGCGTTGAGAACGTCAAGGTTCTCAAGCTCGGAACCCCGTTCCCCGTTCCCTACGGCCTGCTTGAGAAGTTCATGGACGGCCTTGAGAAGGTTCTCATCGTCGAGGAGCTTGAGCCCGTCGTCGAGGAGCAGGTCAAGACCTGGGCCTACGACAAAGGCCTGAGGATACCGATACACGGCAAAGACCTCGTGCCCAGGGTCTACGAGATGACGACCAGGAGGGCCGTGACGGCTATAGCCAAGTTCCTCGGCATTGAGGTGCCACTCAACTATGAAGAGCTCGACGCCAAGTACAGCAAGGCCCTGGAGATAGTCCCGCCGAGGCCGCCGAGCCTCTGTCCGGCCTGTCCGCACAGAAACAGCTTCTACGCAATAAAAAAGGCCACCCGCGCCAGGGGCATCTACCCGAGCGACATTGGCTGTTACACCCTCGGTCTGCTCCCGCCGCTCAACGCGGTTGACACCACCGTCGCGATGGGCGGCTCGATAGGCATCGCCCACGGGCTTGAGATTGCCCAGCACGGTTCCCTGAGCGAGGAGCAGAGAAAGAAGGAGAAGAAGGTCATAGTGGCCACCATAGGTGACTCGACCTTCTACCACACCGGACTTCCGGCACTGGCCAACGCCATCTACAACCGCTCCAACGTGCTCATAGTCGTCCTCGACAACCTCGTCACGGCAATGACGGGCGACCAGCCGAACCCGAGCACCGGCCAGACGCCCCACGGCATGGGTAAGAGGATTCCGATAGAGGACGTCGCCAAGGCGATGGGTGCGGACTTCGTCGAGGTCGTTGACCCCTACGACATAAAGAAGACCTACGAGGTCATGAAGAAGGCCCTTGAGGTCGAGGGGGTCAGCGTCGTCGTGTCGAGGCAGGTGTGTGCCCTCTACAAGATAGGCCAGATGAGGAGGAGGGGCGAGAAGTGGCCGATATACTACGTCGACGAAGATGCATGTACCGGCTGTAAGGTCTGTATCAACGCCTACGGCTGTCCGGCCATCTACTGGGACGAGGAGAAGAAGCAGGCGAGGATAGAGCCCAGCATGTGCTGGGGTTGCGGCGGATGTGCTCAGGTCTGTCCGTTCGGTGCCTTCAAGCCCGTGGAGGAGGGAGAGGAATGAAGGTTAAGGAGTACAACATAGTCATCGCCGGTGTCGGCGGCCAGGGTGTCCTTACGGCCGCCAACATCCTCGGCTGGGCCGCCCTTCACGCCGGCTACAAGGTGAGGATGGGTGAGGTTCACGGCATGAGCCAGCGCTTTGGAAGCGTCGTTTCCTACGTCCGCTTCGGCGAAGAGGTCTACGGCTCGATGGTTCCCGAGGGCAAGGGCGACGTTATACTCGGCTTCGAGCCGGTGGAAGCTCTGAGGTACATCAACCACCTCAGGGAGGGTGGAATGGTCGTCGTCAACACCAAGCCCATCGTTCCCGTCCAGGTCTCGATGGGCAAGGCCCGCTACCCCGAGCTGGAGGAGATAAAGAAGATCGTGGAGGAGGACTTCAGGGCCAAGTGGATCGGCTTCAACGCAGAAGATCTCGCCATAAAGGCCGGCCACGTCGTCACGACCAACACTGTCCTCATCGGCGCGCTGACGCAGATCCCCGAGTTCCCGCTGGATGAAGACCACGTCAGGGAGGTCATAAGGCTCAGCGTCCCGCAGAAGGCCGTCGACATGAACATGAAGGCCTTCGACCTCGGAATAGAGGCGGCCAAGAAGATTCTGGGGCTTTGACGCCCCTCATTTCTCTTGTCCATTTTTGTCCCGTCCAAAACGCTTATTAGTTCTTAGACGGAGTAACGCTTTGGTGCAATCATGAACTGCATTGATGGTAAGTGGTCCCATAACTGGAGAATATTCTCCGCCAAAGACGGCTGTCGGGCATTTAGGGGAACGGACCGAATCTACCTGCTGGAGTGGACGAACTATTACGTGGAGGGCAAAGATAAGGGTATCAAAGCTGTTCTAATCAACGGCAAACCAGCCAGAAGACTCAAAAATGGCCTTTTTCTAGTATCCTTTGGAAACTTCATCGGACTTTCGGAACTGACGCTCCTTTTCGAAGACGGAGGAACGATAAACGTCCCCATTGAGGTGCTCTCCCTTAAAGTCCCGAAGATGTATCCTGCAATTTTCTCATCCCTTGAGGGCCATGGAATTGAGAGGCTCTCCCGTCTTCAAGACATTTTTGTTGATGCGTTAACGGCGGATATACTCCACTACTCAAGTTCCATACCATTCCATCTCGGGTCTCTCACGGGCTTTTCGACAGAAGAAAGCGACGAGCCTATCAACGAGCTCTTCGCCTACCATTATCTTCGCTCGAACGGCGAGAGAATCATCAGCGCCTTTGAGACAGTGCTCCACCGGATGAAGAGAAAGCTGGTCGTTGAAGGGGCGTGGTTACGACCTGATGAGGTTGATGAGGTAACCCCCGAAACCCTTCTCGCCATAATCCAACATCCCGAGTATCTGGCACCGGCGGGGGAAGGCGTCCTGATAGCTGAGCATCTTAACGGCTACGTCCCCACGAGAGTCCTCGGCTTCAGAAAGTATGAGAGTGTTGATACGCCTGAGAACCGCTTTGTCAAGTATTTTCTCAACTTGCTCATAGATTGGAGTGAACGCGTGATTGAATCTTTGGGGGACACGAAGGAAGCAGATATTGGGCCTATTGGGGAACTTCTAGGAGAGCTCGAATTTATAGCAAGCGACGGCGTTTGGGAAGATGTAGGTGAAATGGAGGGCTTCCCGTACACTTCGCAGACGCTCCTAAAGGGGACGGCTACCGCGACCTTCTCGAACTCTACCGTAAGTTCACGGCGTACGTTCCTTTCTTTGAGGAGCTAAAGCAGGCGATTGACAACAAGGACATCCCCAAGCTGTATGAGTACTGGGCGTTTTTCAGGCTCGTTGATGAACTTGGAGAGATTCTTGGAAAGAAAGAGCTCAAAATCCATGTGCTTCCGGCGGGCGAGCTCTCCGAAAGCGGAGACGTTTACGCTGAATTCGACAGCGGATGGAGGCTTTACTACAACAAGCTGCTGACTCCAAGGAGGTGGAGTTACTCGGTGACGCTCAGACCAGACTTCTCGCTATTTAACGGGAACCCATCAAAGAAAAGCACGAAACTCATTGGAGTCTTCGATGCAAAGTTCAAAGTTGAGGTAGTTGACAAAAAGAAGGAAATTGAAGATTTCGCTGACGAGGTCGAGATGGCAGAGAAAACTGACGACTACACCACCTGGGCTAAACTTGAGGATATCTACAAGATGCATACATACCGGGACGCACTTGGGTGCAGGTTCGCGGTTGTGGTTTATCCTGGGGAGAGGAGTGTGTTTTTTGATGTGAACGGGAACAAAGTCGACGGTTTCGCAATTGCCCATATTTTGGCCGGGAATCTAGATGGTGTTGGTTATTTGAGGCTGATTCCGGAGGTGGAAATATGGTAGTCACCAGAGAAGATGCGGAGAATCTCCTAAATGAAATATCCGGGGAATTTTTAAGAAAGGTGCAAGGAGAAACGCCCAAGCCCTCAAAAATAAGGTACTTCGATGAGCACCAGGTTGTTGAGGTTAAATTCGATCTGTGGCACAGGTATGTAAACAGACGGAAGCATGAAGTCTCCTATATGTGGACAATTTATTTAAGAACTCAAAGGATTAGGTACGGACTTGCCGTTTCCTGTTCCTCTGCCGACGCCAGTGAGCGAGCGTTAATTAAACTACTCGGGGAGGACACGATTAAGTCCCTAAAGGAGAGGGGCCTTTCTATCATACGGCTTGACCGCAGGGTGATGCTGGGAAAAGAGATGTCTCTGGATGCTTTTGGGGAAGCCCAGAAAGAGGAAAGCCTGAATCTGATGCTGGGTGTGCACTCGTTCCTTGCCAACAATATCTCCACGTTCGAGGAGAGTTCCTGCTTTGACGGTGGCAATGACTCTCTGGTTCAGGCTCTAAAGGAAATGAAGACTCGTTATGAGATGGAGTGGGAAAATAATGGGAAGCCCCTAATTGATAAAGCCCGGGAAGAGGTAATCAAATTCGCCAAAGGAGAGTCTGATGAATTAAACCTGCCTTCAAAAGGGGATGCTGGGCGTCTGCTCTGGTTTGTTGCAGGAGGAGTTAGTGACAGAGGAGACCCGGATAGGCTCAGAGAGTTCTTGAGGGCGCTAATAGGGACGTCTCCTGAGAATGCAATACAGCTCGTGCGAGAGTACTCCCACAAAATAAAAGGGACCAGCATGCTGGGCATCATAAATCTGGCTACACTGGTCTATCCAGAGGACCTTATGCCCCTATGGGGCAGTGCCAGGGATCCACGGGGTATTTTAAATCCACACAGTTCAAAACTCTTGAGAATCTCAAAATCCGCCTCCGCCCTAAAACCCGAGGAATATGCAGAGCTGCTAAAGCGTGTAAGGGATGCCTCCAGAAGAGCTGGAATCTCAGACCTCTGGGAGACCGCGTTCTATCTCCTAAAAATGGGCTATAACAAAGATACTGAATTATCCAGAGGGATTGAAGAGATCGACCAGTTGGTGCAATCCCTAAACTCATATCTCGCCTCAAAGGGCTACCTCTACCCGGAACACCTTGTCGCCCAGTTCTACACTGCCCTAAAGACAAAGGGCTTTGTCATTCTCTCAGGTTTAACTGGAACTGGAAAGACAAAGATAGCCCAAGAGCTGGCTGAACTTCTCGATCCATCAAAAGAAAACCCCTTATTCCTGCCCGTTAGGCCGGACTGGCGCGATTCCAAGGCACTTCTCGGCTACTACAATCCGTTGACTGGGGAGTATCAAAGAACCAAGCTACTCGACTTTATCCTAAAAGCCATTGAGGACTACAAGAATAACGGTGCCAATGCAAAGCCTTACTTCCTCCTCCTTGACGAGATGAACCTGGCCCACGTTGAATACTACTTCGCCGACTTTCTAAGCGTGCTGGAAAGTGGTAGGGATGATGGAGGTTTCACTAGGGAACCGCTCAGGCTCCACGATAGTGATGAGATTGTCCAGAAGCAGAGGATTCCAAAAGAGCTTTACCTCCCGCCGAACCTCTACATAATCGGCACCGTCAACATGGACGAGACAACTTACGCATTCAGTCCAAAAGTCCTTGACAGGGCCTTCGTTGTGGAGTTCCACGATGTTGACCTTGAGGGCTATCCACCGGCCGGCGAAAGCTCGTCAGGGAACTTTGAAAGTTTGAGAAACGCCGTTCTCGCTGACCTGAAGGGGCCCAATGGAAAGTTTCTCGCCCGTCAAAAAGAGGACATTAACTCTGTGGTAGGAGAGTTTAAGGAAAAGTATGGTGATTACTGGAAACTCCTGAAGAGATTGAACAAGGCTCTTGAGCCATACGATCTCCACTTTGGCTACCGTGTCGTCGATGAGATTGCTTTATTCTTCAGGAGCGCGAAGGAAAGCCAAGAAAAAGAAATCGTCGAGTTCGAAAGTGAGGACGAAATCTTCGACTTGGCACTGCTCATGAAAGTCCTCCCGAAGTTCCACGGAAACAGGAAGAGGCTTGAGAAGCCCTTGAGAGAGGTGCTGAAGCTCTGCCTTGCAGATGGTTCACAAGTCAACGTGAGTGAGTTGAGAGGTAGGGAGATCGTTGATATCATTAGAAACTGGGAGGAACACAACAAAAACTTCCGCTTTAAGCACACAGCTAAAAAAGTCCTCCGCATGCTGCGGCAGCTCTATGAGATAGGCTTTGCGAGCTTCAGCTGACCTTTCCCTCTTTTCGAAACCCTTATAACTTACCCTGGGGTAAGCAGCTTACGGTGGGGTAAGTTGCTGTTCGACCTCCAGCCCAAGACCAAGAGAGAAGACCTGTACGACCGCGAGAAAGAACTTAAGGAGTTCCAGAATGCCATAAACCTAAGCGAAAGGCTGGTTCTGCTCCTCGGGATCAGACGCCTTGGAAAGAGCTCCCTCCTCAACGTCGCTCTTGCTGAGTCAGGGATGCCCTACGCCAAAATCGACGTCCGCTCCCTGTACTTCACTCACGGCTCGATACCCCAGGAGATTCTGGCGAGAAAAATCCTGGGCTCACTGCTATCAACGGTCTCCACAAGGAAATCCCTCCGGCTGAGGCTTGAGAAGATGTTGAACTCGATCAGGGGTCTAAAAGTTTCAGGGCTTCACGTCGAGTTCGAGAGAAAACCCGACCTAGCTGAGATTCTGGAAAAGATCGATTCCTGGGCTGAAAAGGAGGATATCAGGGCTATAATGGCCTTCGATGAGGCCCAGTACTTAAGGCTCTCAGGCATTCAATACGACGGCCTGATAGCCTACGCCGTTGATAACCTTCCAAACGTTACCTTCGTCCTCACCGGATCCGAGATGGGGATGCTCCACGACTTTCTTGGCCTCGACAATCCAAAAAAGCCACTCTTCGGGAGGTACGCAAGGGAGATAATCCTTGAACGGTTCAACAGGAAACAGAGCATGGACTTTCTCAGGAGTGGTTTTGAGGAGCTTGGGACCGAGGTTGACGATGGGGAGATAAAAAGAGCCGTTGAGAGGCTTGACGGAATCGTCGGCTGGCTGACAACCTATGGCTACCTGAGGGGAATAAGGGGACTCCCCGAGAGGGACGCCCTTGAAGAGCTGTTTCAGCGGGCCCAGGCACTGGTCATGGAGGAGCTATCATCCCTTCTCTCTTACAGCAGGAGGTACGGGCTGATACTCAAGGCGGTCGCCCTTGGAAATGAGAGCTGGAGCGACATAAAGGAGTACGTGGAATTCAAAGGAGGGCGAATAAACGATGCAAAGTTCTCCCTCCTATTGAAGAACCTCACAAAGTACGGCTATTTGACAAAGAGCGAGGGGAGCTACTCCATCCCAGACCCCGTTGTCAAGGAGGTGGTCAGGAAGCTCAGCTTACCCCCCGGTAAGCCACTTACCCCGGGGTAAGCTATATCCCCCAGAACTCCCTCTGGATTTCGAGGACAGTTTTCACCGTTCTTACGGCCTCGTAACTGGGCTCGATGCCCCGTTCCTCCACGCTCCCCTCAAGATACCCCCTGACAAAGGCGGGGAGGCCCCTCATCAGCCCGACGGAGTAGCCACCTTCAAAGATGACGGCCAGGGAATAGCGGGAGAGCGTCGCACCGGCGTAGCGGAAGAACCGTTCCGTCAGTCTAAGCGTCGTGAGGAGTTCGCCCTGGAAGCCGTCAAAGCCGGCCGAGACGACCACAGCATCGGGTTTCGTTTCCTCCAGGACTGGAAGGACGATTTCCATCCACGCGAGGATGTAGTCATCGTCGGTGGAGTAGTGGGGCATCGGGAGGTTGACCTTGCTCCCCTCCGCACCCTTTCCTCCGATGTCGTGTTCGTAGCCGCTCCAGGGGTAGATGTCGCGCTCGTGGAGGTCGATGTGGACAACGTCCCCATCGTTCCAGAATATCTCCTGCGTACCGTTGCCGTGGTGGGCGTCGAAGTCAACGACCACAGCCTTTCCCCTGCGCTCCTTGAGGGTGTAAGCCGCAAATGCGCTGTTGTTGAAGATGCAGAAGCCGAGGGTTGAGGCGTTGAAGGCCCTTCCCGACCTGCCAGCATGGTGTCCGGGCGGTCTGACGAGCGCCAGGTAGAGATCCCCATCCTCTACTGCCGCCTCAACTGCAGCCCTCGCCGCACCGACTGCCAAGAGAGCGGCTTCCCACGTGCCGGGGGACACGTAGGTGTCGGGGTCGAGGTACGAGAAGCCCCCTTCGAGCCCCCGAATCCTCTCCACGTACTCCCCATCGTGTATCAGAAAGAGATCCGAAGGCGATGCCGGGCTGGGCTTCAGAATTTTTTCCTCATCCCACAGCCCGTTTTCGGAAAGGCCCCTTATCGCATAGTCCAGCCTGGTCGGGTTCTCGGGATGATAACCCTCGGGTCTGTGCCCCCTGAAAATGGGGGAGTAAAAGATTCTGAGGGACAAGAGGGTTTCACCACTCTTCCTCTTCCTCGATGAGGCCGTACTTCTCCAGCTCGCGGAGGAGCTTTCTGACGGCCTCCCAGGCGTCGTGCTCGCTCTTAGCGCCGGAGCAGACTATCTTTCCGGAGGAGAAGAGCAGTATGACCGCCCTCGGCTCCTTGACGCGGTAGATGACGCCGGGGAACTGCTCGGGCTCGTACTCACAGTTCGGCAAACTGAGCGCAACGGCATCGAGGTTGAAATCCATACCGATGTCGCCGCTGAATACCATGTTCTGGATGTCTATCTGAGGTGCCCTTCCGAACTTGGCGCCTATCTTCTTGAGCATCTGGATGAGCTTGTTGACGGCGCGCTCTATGTCTTCGACGCTCTTGGCGCCGGTTACGACCAGCTTTCCGGAGCTGAAGATCAGAAGTGCAACTTTCGGCTCCTCAAAGCGGCATATTATCCCAGGGAACTCCTCGGGGTTGTACTTGGAGTTGGGACATATCTCTATAACCTTTTCAAGGTTCAGCTGCGTAAAGAGATCCACAGAAGCGACGATATTCTCGATTCTGAGCTTTACATTGCTCATGTCGACCAAGGCTTACACCTCCAGATGGTGGGTTTAAAAACCCTTTATAAATGAGACGGGTTGAGTTTTTAAAGCTTTAGGTAGCTGACCGGACGAAACCACAGGTGAGAAGGCTTAAAAGGTGCCGGCACAAGGAAAGCACGGTGATACCTATGAGAAACACGATGGTTTTAGTAAGGACCGACAACTTTCAGAAGGCCAGCATCGCTCTCGCCGACCTGGTTCGGTACGGCGGCATGCAGATACGCGGTGATCCAAGGATTATCCCCCCCGCACTCTCGGACTGGGCCTTTGAGAAGATAAGCGGTGAAAAGCCCAGGAGGCGCTTCAGGGCGCACGTGATCGCCCAGATAGACCTGCCGCCGGCAAAGGCGATCGGCAGGCTTATGGACATCCACCCACCGGCGCACGTTCTCGTGATCCCGCCGGATACCGAAGTCTGGGAGGAGCTGATACGCCTCTGGAGCACCTTTGAGAAGCTCAAGGGCTTCCACCCTCCAAAGAGAACCAGGACGGAGGAGCTCAGGAAGAAGAGGGAGGAAGAAGAGCCGGGGGGGTTTTAACTCACTTCTTCTTCCGCTTCTTGATCCTGATGTTGGCTATGTCTCCAAGGGTCGGCTCGTAGTCCCTCGGGATGGTCCTCTTCTCAAGAACCTCTTCGCCACTCGTCTCGATGAGCTTTATCTTGAAGTACTTCTCCAGTTTTCGCGCCTCCTTTATCGTCGGCTCACGGTAGCCGTGGGATATTGCCCTCAAATCGTTCATCGAAAGACCAATCTCGTGGGACAGCTCCTCATAGCTCTTCTTTGAGCGCTGTATTGCCTGGTAGACGCGCTCGGCGTAGTCCTCAACTATCTCCTCCGTGTAGAGCGGCCTCTCTGTCCTCGGTCTGGGCGGCCTCGGCCTGGCCGGCCGCGAGTAGGTTCTCCTGACCGGCTGCCTCCCGGTCGGCATGATGCTGAACGTTCCGGGCTTCTTTCCGCCGTATTTCTCATAACAGCGGTTGCAAACGAGAACTTCAGCCCCCTCAAGCCTTATTTTGTGCCCCTGTCCCCTTATTGGGGCCCCACATATCTCGCAGTATCTAGGCTTGGCTTTCCCCATCTCAACCACCTTCTTGCTCCACTTAAGGCTCGAAGTCAGGCTTTTTAAACCCCTCGATGAGCTTATATTGATGAGCGGGGTAAGGATAGAGAGGCTCCAAAGGCTCGACCAGGAAACGCTGGAGAGGCTCATTGAGATATACATGAGGGGATACGAGGGCATGCGTGAGTACGGCGGTGAGGGAGAGAGCTACGCGAAGCGCTACCTCAGGTGGTGCTGGGACAAGGCAGAGGACGGCTTTTTCGTCGCGAAGGTCGGCGACGAGATAGCGGGCTTTATAGTCTGCGACAGCGACTGGTACAGCAAATACGAGGGAAGAACCGTCGGGGCGATCCACGAGTTCGTGGTTGATAAACGGTTCCAGGGGCACGGGATAGGCCACAGGCTCATGGAAAAGTGCCTGGAGTACCTGGGAGAGCACAACGACAGAATAGAGCTGTGGGTCGGGGAGAAGAACGAGAAGGCCATCAGGTTCTACGAGGACTACGGGTTCAAACGCGTTGGTCAGAGCGGGATATGGGTGCGCATGGTCAAAGACCTGCGGAGGAACGACGCACCCCGTGGAAAGGGAAGCAGGTGGTTTGATGCCGTGCATAAGACCGCCCGAGCCCAAGAAGGTGGTGAAGTTGAAGGAAGAGAGTTTCATACGCGAAGGTAAAGGCAGGCTGAAGGTCGTTATAGAGAGCGGGGGAGACAGGATTGAAACCACCATAAAGGGCTCCCTGAAGAGCGTTGGCGAGATAGCGGAGATGCTCGGAGTGGAGGCCAGGGACGGGAAGGCAGAGGCCGTCGTCGATGGAGTGAAGGTCAACGCCGAGCGCGGAAAGCTGGAGATGGAGTTCGAGAACGGGGACAGGCTAAGGATTGAGAAGGTCTGAGCCAAGTTGGGTGTAAAAAGGAAGCAGAAAAAGGCCTTCACTTCACAGGAGGCCTGAACTTGTAGCCGTAGAGGATTATTCCGTCCTCCTCGAACTCCCTTATCTTCTTGGTGACGACCTCGACCTCCATGCCGAAGTCTATCTCCTCGGGGTCAACGTCGGTCAGCTGGGCGAGGACCACGGGGCCCTCCTCAAGCTCTATCAGTGCCAGGGGGAAGGGCTTGTAGTACTCGAAACCGCTCGGCGGGTTCCTGACTATCGTCCAGCTGATGACCTTGCCCTTTCCGCTCAGTTCGATTTTCTCGACGTTTCTTGAGCCGCAGACCGGGCAAATCGACCTCTTCGGGAAGTGAACGTGGCCGTTCTCGCACTTTCCACCTATGAGCCTGTACTTCTCACGGAAGTGCCTCCAGTAGCGGGAAACCTGCATCGGGCGCGCCATTTCAGACCCTCCTAAAGACGTTGACCGTTATGTTCGAACCGGTTCCACCTATGTTCTGGGTCAGGCCGACTTCCGCATCGGGCACCTGGCTCGGCGCCTCGCCGCGGAGCTGGAGCACCGCTTCAACCGTCTGGTAAACGCCGGTGGCACCAACGGGGTGTCCCCTAGCCTTGAGACCACCCATGGTCTGTATCGGATAGTCGGCGTCGATGGCTATCTGTCCCTCCTTCGCCAGCTTGGCCCCCTCTCCCTTCCTGGCGGCACCGAGGGCTTCGAGGCTGAGGGCGGCCATAACCGTGAACGCGTCGTGAACCTCGAAGAAGTCAATGTCCTTCGGCTCGACGCCCGCCATCTTGTAGGCCCTCTCAGCGGCCACTTTGGCAGCCTTGAGGGTGAGCAAATCCTCCCTGCTGGCGAGGCTTATGGTGTCTATGGCGCGCCCCATTCCGGCGACCTCGACCCACTTTTCCTTCGGGACACCAAGCTCCTTGGCTTTCTCCGGTGTGGTAATTATAACCGATGCCGCACCGTCGCAGACCGGCGAGGCGTCGAAGAGCTTGAGCGGATCGGCAACGTAGGGGCTCTTGAGGACTGTCTCAACCTTAATCGGGCGTTTGAACATGGCGTAGGGGTTCTTGGCGCCGTTGGCGTGGGCGTTGACCGCGAAGAGGGCAAGGTCCTCTTCGGTGTAGCCGTAGGTCTTCATGTAGTAGCGCATGACGAGTGCGTTGAGGGCGACGAAGCTCGCCCCGTGGAAGAGCTCCCACTCGGCGTCTGCCGCGTAGGCGAGGTATCTGGTGGCGTCGCTCGGCCAGGCGTCGGTCATCTTCTCGACGCCGACCACGGCAACCACGTCTTCGAGCCCGCTGAGGACTGCCTTGACTCCCTCCTGGACGGCGGCACCGCCGCTGGCACAGGCGGCCTCGATTTTAACGGCTGGAATGTTTCCAAGTCCAGCCCAGTCGGCTATGAGCGCGCCGAGGTTCTCCTGCTCAACGAAGGGCCCGGAAATCATGTTTCCGACGTAGAGCGAGTCTACCCTGTCGATTCCAGCGTCGTCCATCGCGTTGAGAAGCGCCTCAACGGCCAAATCCCTCAATCCGAGCTTCCAGTGCTCACCAACCGGGGTCATACCGGCACCGATTATGACTGCCTTCCTCATCTCAACCACCTCACATGATGAACTTTCTCCTCGCCTTCGCGTAGAGGGCGTAGTCGATGTACTTCTTCCTGTTCACGTAGTCCATGGTCGTCGGTGCCAGATTCCTCTTCTCCTCGATGGCGTCCTGAACAACAACGCTGAAGGCGTCGCTTCCGGCTCCGGAACCGAAGGAAACCCACAGAATCCTGTCACCGGGCTTGGCTATGTCGAGAACGGCAGAGACACCGACCATCGTTGCACCGCTGTAGGTGTTCCCTATGATTCCTGTGAGCAGACCGGGGAGAACCTTCTCCTTCGGAATCCCTAGGATTTTGGCAACGGTGAGCGGGAACTTGACGTTGGGCTGGTGGAAGACGGCGTAGTCGAAGTCGTTGACGGTCAGACCGAGCTCCTCCATGAGGGTCTTGGCGGCGTTGACTATGTGGTGGAAGTAGGCCGGCTCGCCGGTGAACCTGTTCCCGTGCCTCGGGTAGTGCTCGTGCTGCCTCCTCCAGAAGTCCGGCGTGTCCGTAACGTATGAGTAGCTTCCCTCGAAGTATGCAACCGTGTCAGAGCTCTTGGGGCCGACTATGAAGGCGGCTCCACCCGCTCCCGCGGTGAACTCAAGGTGGTCGCCGGGCCTTCCCTGTGCCGTATCTGCTCCAATGGCCATCGCATAGTCGGCCATCTCCGAGCCGACAAAGCCTATTGCAGTCTGAAGCGCCTCGGTTCCTGCCTTACAGGCGAACTCAAAGTCTGCCGTGCTTACATCGGGGGTCGCGCCGATTGCCTCCGCTATGACCGTGCCGGTCGGCTTGACCGCGTAGGGCTTGCTCTCACTTCCAAACCAGACGGCGCGGATAAGCCTTGGGTCTATCCCTGCCCGCCTAAGGGCGTTTCTCGCGGCTTCGATTCCTATCGTGAGCGCGTCCTCATCGAGACCGGGAACGGCCTTTTCCTGTATCGGGAAGCTGGAAACTCCCCAGACCCTTCCTATCTCTTCCGCCTTGATTCTATACATCGGGACGTAGGCACCGTAGCCGACAATGCCGACTTCGCGCCTTGGCTTCAGGAGCTTTTTCATGGTGCATCACCTACAAAAGCTGAACGTAACTTCGGCTAAGGTTCATGAGCGAGTTATAAAAGCCTTTCGGTGAAAGTAAAAGGTTTTTTCGACGATAAACGATAAAAAAGGAAGAAACCTCACGGTTTCCTGACGACGAAGAGCGCGTGGTCCTTCTCGTAGGGCTCGAGCGAAAGCCTCTCAACGACCTCGAAGTAGGTCGAAAGCTCCTTTTCGACCTCCCTGAAGACCTGCTCCGGCTCCTTGGTGACGTCGATGCTCCTGCTCTTGACCGAGATCATGCCGTAGCCGCCGCTCTTGAGGTAGATCTTCGCGTTGTCGATGAGTATCTTTGCCTGCGTGGGCTGGGCAACGTCTTCAAAGATGACGTCGACCTTAGGAACGAGCGCGCGGTAGCCCTCGGGCTTGGTGGCGTCGCCGAGTATCGGCACGATGTTCCTGCGCTCATCAACCAGCGGGACGAGCTCCCTCAGGACGCGCGGCGAGAACTCCACGCCGAAGACCTTCCCTTCCCAGCCCACTATGTCGCTGACGTGGGAAGCAGTTGTCCCGCTCGCGACTCCGAGGTAGAGAACCTTTGAGCCGGGCTTTATCGGGAAGTTTTTGAGGCCGTTGAGTATTGCCGCGGCGAGCTTCGAACGCCGCGGGTTCCAGACCCTGTACTCCTCGCCCTCGGACTTGATCAGCCTCTCGCCGTAGACCCTCTGGCCCGGAACGAGGTTCCTGGTGGCTATCTTCTCGCTACCGTCCTCATCAACGAAGACGTAAACGCCCGGGAACTTATGCTTCTTAATCCTCATCGCCATCACCTCTTGCCCTTACCCTTCTTCTTTTTCTTCCTGCTCTTCTCCTTCTTCTCGAACTTCCTGCCCTTCTCCTGCTTTCCTTTGCCCTTTCTCTTACCCTTGAACTTCTCCTTCTTCTTTTTCTTCTCGGGCTTGGCCTTCCTCTTGGGCGGGTTCGGGTACTTCTGCTTTATCTCCTGAATGCGCTGCTCTATCTCCTGCTTCAGCTCCTCGGCTATGTATTCCCCGGAGAAGTAGTCGACCCTGGCAGCTATGGCGAGCTTTCCAGCCAGGGCCCTCGCTATCTTACCCCTCTGCCACCACGGCGAGCGGTTTATTGCCGGATACTGGAAGATGACACCGTGCTTGGGCGGCTTGGCACCGCTCCTCAGGTGCCTGAAGAGGGCCTTCTCGGCACCGAGAACCTGTATGGTCGAGGCAGGCATCATGGCGAGCTCCTTTAAACCGCCCGCGAGGCTGAGCAGCCTGGCGCCGAGCTTGGCACCGACTAAAGCTTTCAGGTTCGGGGCCACCTCGTCCATTGCCATCTCAAGGTAGTCCTCTATCTGCTCTCTCAGCCTGTAGAGATCGCCTATCTCGCTGGCCAGCTTCATAATGATTTCGGCATCGAACTTCCCGAGGGGAGCGCCCATCGAGGTCTCCGCGGCCTTCATGATCTTCTCGATCTTGCCCTCGGGGAGGCCAAGGCTCTTGAGCTTCTCATCACTGACGTTCTCCCTCGGACCGACTGCCCTGACGAAGGCAACGTACTGCTGGTGCTTGGGGAGGATTTCGTCCAGCTCCGGGAAGTGGAGGCTGTACCACTCCCTCAGCCTGGAAACGAGGAGGTTGATCACCTTGTCGATGTCGTCGAGGGACTCGATGGCCTGGATTATCATCTTGTCCCTTGCCCCGCTCTGCTCCTGTATGCGGAGCCTCGTCAGGGCGACACCAACGCTGAAGTACTCGTCGAACCACTTCTCGCCGAGGAACTCCCCCGGGCTGGAGCGGAGCTTTTCCCCGGCGACGTTCGGGAACTCGGCGGAGGTGTTGTACCCGAGCTCCTTCAGCCTTCTGCTGAGCTCCGGGTCCTCCAGGATGAACTCGTCGTAACCGTCCTCCATGAGCTCCTCCATGAGAGAAACCAACTCATCGGCCGGCTCGCCCTTCAGGAGTTTGTCAAGGCTCACCTCGGGCTTTCCTGCAAAGGGTTTGCTGGCGATGAGGTTGCCGCTCTCGTCAAAGGCATAGATGCCCCTGACGTTTTCAGCGATGTAAGCTTTCATCATCATCACCCTTTCAGTTTTTGCATCCGGAGTATAAAAGGGTTGGGAGTTTTAAACCCTTGCGTGTGTTCAGGTGAACTTTGAAATTGTGAATGTCGCCGACAGCTCCAAAACTGAGGTAGCCCCGTATTTGATTTTCCCATTCTCTATGTTTTCCGTATTCCTTAAGTCTGGCGCGTACAACTATCAAAAACTTGTGGTGGTATAACCTAGTTTTGGACTGATTTTCACTTCTAGTGATAGGAAACTTTAAATAGTTCTAGAGCATATTTTGTAATGCAATCTCCATTGGGGGTGCAGGTCGTGAACTGGAAGACCCCAGTGGTGTTACTCATCGGACTTCTTTTGTTAGGAGGAGTCGTGACGGCGGCACCTGTTGACAAGCCGGAGGCAGTACCCCTATTGACCGTCAAAGCCCTCGCGCTCAGGGAACTCCACAAGTTCCCGGAATTCAACGGGGCAGTTCCAACCAACCCAACACCCCTCTACTTCCCCGACGGCAGGTTGGCAGCCTACGAATTCAGAATGGTCAAGAACGGTAAGACCGTAGGCTACATAATAGTGTCGGCCAACAGGAACCTGCCACCGGCAATCCTGGAGGCGGGCTTTGGCGAGAAGACCCCACGCGACCTGATGAAAGAACTCGCCACGAGAAAAGGAGTGAAAACCTACCGCTTCGCATACTTCAGCGGGTTGAACTACGGCATCTTAGCTGGAGACAAGGTTGTGGATATGAAAGGCAGAGAGTACCGAAAACCAAACACCTACAAACTCTCAATTGAAGGCAATATACCCAAAAATGCTGGAGGCTGGGAAGTGTTGCAAACAAAGATGCTCACGGACAAAAAAGTATCAGAGACATTTACATTTGGGGCTACTGCAACGGCAACAGAATATAAAGTGCTTTATACTGTACCTTCATGGACCTCTACCGATAGTGGTGGAGCTGATCCAAGCCCACCAGGATCCAACAGCATCCTCGTTCCAAAAGTTTTGTCATCAAGTGGATACTACTCATTCGTGGGCCCCAATCCTGATCCCTGGACAGATTACGATGGATGTGCTCCGATAGCTGGTTCAATGATAGTAGCATACTATGAAATCCAGTATCGCGACAGCTGGTATCGCGAAGCGGTTATAGACATACTCCACATGACCATGCAAACGCAAGGGGAGTGGACAAGTACCTCAAATATTGCACCGGGAATTGAGCAGTTTTATGAAAAGGCATTAGAAGTTTACAATGAGGGATCAATATACCGAAAACCCAAATATGACTATGATGCATTCACACTGTATCCCTCTACAAATCTTCAGTTATACACGTATGTCAAAAATGAAATCGATATGAATAGGCCGGCAATATTAACCTCCAGTAGTGGACAAAGTGAAGATGGCACGTTTAGGTGGCCGTCCCAGGGATTTGGTGTATATCATTCAGTCACTGTTACAGGATATAAGGCATACAGTGACGGTTCCAAGTATATTTACGTTCACACCACCGTAGACAGCCCATATACTGCATGGATATATCTCGGAAGCATTAACAATCCGGCATTAACCATAGTCAGACCCATTTACAAGGGGTGAAGGGTACATGAAAAAACTTAAACTCGCTGGAATTTTAATTTTTTTAATTTTTTTAGCTGCATTGGGGGTAATAGTAGCATTAAACACGAGTTTCAACGCTGATGATCCGAACGGGATAAACGGAACATGCAGTCTTAACCTGCAATATGAGAATCTCCAAAAAGAGCATCTCGGGCAGTGGATAGGACAGACAATCATGCTTATTAATGACCCAAAAACAATGTTCAATGATCGTTTCATAATATACCCGCCAATAAACCGCACAACAGGAGAACCAGAGGGCTGGAAAGCTTATCTTGCGTACTGGCCGGAAAAGTTTAACCTGACGGTACCTTGTTCCATAGGAGGTTTCACAACTTACATTGTGTCCGACTCAAATAAAAGCGGAAATAGTTACTACTGGCCCGACCTAGGGAGCGAAACCTTGCCGGTACACCAGCGGAAGTGTTGGCCACAGGCGAGAGAGTTGGAACTGCCGCCTGGGAAGGTCTACTTTGCGATCCAGTACATCCCAATGACCAATGCAACCTGGAAGCTCTCAGTTCTAACGCCTGTAAAGGAATGGACAGACTTTAAGGATTACAACCTATTCAGTGAAGCGCTCGTGGAACTGAACGCGGCATGTACATGCTCCATCGAGAGAGTAATAGGGAGGTTCGATACTTTTGTTAAGGTAAAAGGCTTCGAAGAGACCGAGCCTTGGGCCACACCCAGAGAAAACGAGTGCTTCAATCCGCTCAGTGTCAAACTCTATCACAATGGTGACCAGTACCTCTACGTCGAATTCTCGGAGGTCAAAGGCATGAATCTCGTCAGAGTCCTCATGATAATGGGCGACGAAGAAATCGTCAAAGCCTACGCGAAAGCATTCACCGCAGGAAACATCGAGGGCTGAGGTCTTTCATTTTTCATTATCGAAATGGGAAAAAAGGAGAAAAGCCTCAGTCCTCCCAGGGCTCGGTGTACTTGAGGGCCCAGCCGAACTCCTCCTTGAGGATGTCTATGGCGGCACTCGGCGGGATTATGCCGCGCTCGGTTATGATGACGTCGATGTACTCCGGGGGAGTAACGTCAAAGGCCGGGTTCCAGACCTCTATGTTCTTCGGCCAGGTTTCAAGCTCTTCCCTGGGG
Organism: Thermococcus coalescens; assembly: GCF_055392585.1. Taxonomy (NCBI): domain Archaea; kingdom Methanobacteriati; phylum Methanobacteriota; class Thermococci; order Thermococcales; family Thermococcaceae; genus Thermococcus; species Thermococcus coalescens. The sequence continues at coordinate 1,349,840 of NZ_AP043764.1, read as the reverse complement.
ATGACCTCGTAGGGGTCGCGCATCTCTATCTCGACCAGCTGGCCGAGCATCGTCTCGGGGTGGAACTTGTAGGTCTCGGCAGCGATCATGGTCCATATCCTGTGCTCCTTTGCCGTAAGGGCTATGAGAGCCGTTCCAATCTTGTTTATGACCGCACCGTTCACCGTTATGCTGTCCGCACCCATGACCACCTTGTCCGTCATCTTCATGTAGTGCCTGGCGGCCGAGTCAACGACGTAGATAACCGGGATGCCGTAGCTGGCCAGCTCCTTGGCGGTGAGCTTGCCCTGCCACTTGGGCCTCGTCTCTGTGACGATGACCTTAATGTCCTTTCCCTGCTCGAAGGCCGTCTTCATGACGCTTATCGCGGCCTTGCTGTGGCAGTGGGTCATTATGACGTCTCCATCCTCTATCCTCTTCGCGCCCATCTCGCCTATCCTCTCGATGGCCTTCTCGGAGTTGTGGATGAACTCCTTCGCGGCGTTTATGATTACGAACTTCAGCTGGTCGAGGTCGGCACCGCCGGCATATGCCACTTTACCGCGGTGCATGACGTAGCGGAGCGCGTTTGGAAGGGAAACCGCAGTCGGCCGGGTCTCGTAGAGTATCTTCGCCGCCTGCTTCATCTCGTTCCAGAAATCGTCGACGTTGGTTGCCTTGCTCTTCTCGGCCTGGAGCTGGAGGGCGTACGCCGCCGAGCGGGCGATTTTGCCTGCCCCCCTAATCTCCATGTTCTTTATCTCCTCGGCTATCTCAAGCACTTCCTTCACTACCGCCATCTCCATCACCCCTCTCCGGTAAACCCAGATTATGGCGGGAGGGTTTATAGAGCTTTTCGTGTTCATCCATGCACGGCTAGGTTCGTTGATGTTTCTAAAAATACTCCCCGGTTATACTTTACAAATGTAAACGGCACTAACGACCATTGCAGAAAGATTTATAACCAATCGCCGCTACCTTTACGTGTATAGACTTGGTGACGTGCTCAAAAGTGTGCATTAAATGGGGGGAACGGAAGTGGAGGAAAAACTTATGCGCAAGCTGAGTTCAGGGTCACTGGATTTTGAGGCGTACTTTTCGGACAAGGCCCAGGGCATGAAGGCCTCGGAGATTAGGGAGCTTCTCAAGCTCGTCGAGTCAGGCAACGTCATATCCCTCGCTGGAGGTCTTCCCGCTCCCGAGACGTTTCCCGTCGAGATCATCAAGGAGATAACCGCGGAGGTTATAACCCACCACGCGGATAAGGCCCTCCAGTACGGGACCACCAAAGGGTTTACCCCGCTCCGCCTCGCGCTGGCGGACTGGATGGAGAAGCGCTACGGCATCCCGACCAGCAAGGTCGAGATAATGATGGTCGCAGGTTCACAGCAGGCTCTCGACCTCATCGGCAGGGTCTTCATAAACCCCGGTGACATAGTCGTCGTTGAGGGGCCCACCTACCTCGCGGCTCTCAACGCCTTCAAGTACTACGATCCGGAGTTCCTCAGCATACCGATGGACGACGACGGTATGATCGTTGACGTACTCGAAGAGAAGCTCAGGAAGCTCAGCGCCGAAGGAAAGAAGGTCAAGTTCGTCTACACCGTCTCCACATTCCAGAATCCCGCGGGAGTCACAATGAGCCTCGAAAGAAGGAAGAGGCTTATAGAGCTCGCCAGGGAGTACGACTTCCTCATCGTTGAGGACAGTCCATACAGCGAGCTCCGCTACTCGGGCGAGCCAATACCACCGATCAAGCACTTCGACGACGAGGGAAGGGTTCTGTACCTCGGAACATTCTCAAAGATATTTGCCCCCGGATTCAGGCTTGGATGGATAGCCGCTCACCCGCACTTCATCAGGAAAATAGAGATAGCCAAGCAGGCCGTTGACCTCTGTGCGAACCCCTTCGGGCAGGTTATCGCCTGGAAGTACGTCGCCGACGGCCACCTGGACAGGCACATTCCAAGGGTCATAGAGTTCTACAGGCCGAGAAGGGACGCGATGCTTGAGGCCCTGGAGGAGTATATGCCAGAGGGGGTCAAGTGGACGAAGCCCGACGGAGGAATGTTCATCTGGGTCACCCTGCCGGAGGGCATAGACACCAAGCTCATGGCGGAGAAGGCCATAAGAAAGGGGGTCGCCTACGTCCCCGGTGAGGCGTTCTTTGCTCACCGCGACGTGAAGAACACGATGCGCCTCAACTTCACCTACGTGCCAGAGGACAAGATACGTGACGGTGTTAAGAGGCTCGCAGAGGTAATAGAGGAAGAGATGAAGGCCCTCAAGGGCTGACGCCCCTTCTTTTTCTTCTCGCAAAGCTTTTTATTCTGGTACAAACACACACCCTAGTGGTGATGCTTATGAAGCCACTGATTGGTATAATCGGGCAGACCGATCCCTCCAAGAACAGGCTTTTTCTGGACAGGCGGCATATTGAAAGGATAGCCGAAGCTGGAGGCGTTCCTGCGGTTTTTAACATCAACTGCTCGCCCGACGAGGTTCTTGAGCACGTGGACGGGATACTCCTCATAGAGGGGCCTGACGTTCATCCCTACTTCTACGGCGAAGACCCCTCAAGCGCCATAAAATACGTCGATGTGGAGAGGGACGAGTTTGAGATAAATCTCGTTAAGAAGGCCGTTGAGAGGGGAGTTCCTATATTGGGAATCTCACGCGGAATGCACGTGATAAACGTTGCCCTCGGTGGAACGCTCTATCAGGACCTAAACGACATTCCCAAGGCAATAAAGCACGACTGGGACGTAAACCTTGTGGGGCCAAGTCAGAGGGTTCACGGCATCAGGATAAAGACCAACTCAAAGCTTTATGAGATACTCAAGGATCAGCTGGACATCGAGGGCACAAACGAGGTGTACCTGAAGGTCAACAGCTTCCACCACCAGGCAACGAAGAGGGTCGGGGAAGGAATAAAACCCGTTGCCTATGCCGTGGACGGGCTTATCGAGGCCATCGAGGGGGTTGAAGGGTTCATACTCGGCCTCCAGTGGCAGCCAGAATACCTGCCTGAGATGAGGAGGGTCTTTGAAGCGTTCGTGCGCGCCGCCGCCGAGTACCGCATCAAAAAGATTGAGCTAGAAAAGACCGAGATAGAGGCCGAACTCAGGGAGGAGCTCACAAGGGAACAAGATGGGAGCCATCACAGCTCGGATACGACCGGTAGCCCTCCCGGCACGAGCCAAACGTGATGCCCCTTTCCAGTATCTTTCTCTCTGCCTCGCGGAGGATTTCGAACCTCACCTCCCCCGGGAGGTAGTGGTAGCCCCCTATCCTTTCACCCCGCTCATAGAGCGGCCACAGCTTCTCCATCAGCTCCGGGAACTTGGCGAACATTCTCCTCTTTGAGTCAGGCCTGAGCTTGAGGGTTGAAACGGTTATGTGGTCAACGAAATCCAGCGCGTCGAGCGTCTCATCGAAGTCTTCCCAGGTGTAGAGCGGTATTATCGGGTCAATGCGGGCGTAGACGGGGATGCCCTCTTCCTTGGCCTTTTTCAGCGCCTTAATCCTCGCCCCCGGCGACGGGGCGTTTGGCTCCAGCAGCCTCGCCTTCCGTTCATCCACTGTGGTCACGGTTATCCCAACGGCGCACTTCAGCTCGCTTAGAACGTCCAGGTCGCGCACAAATATGTCCGACTTCGTGAGGAGCAGACAGCGGACGTCGTGGCGTTTGAAGAGCTTAAGGACGCTCCGGGTTATGCCAAGTTCACGCTCGACCGTTGGGTAGGGGTCAGAGGAGTAGGAGAGCGCTACGATATACTTCCTGTCGAACTTTCTCAGCTCCCGCTCCAGCTTCGGCAGGAGGCCTTCCTTGGTCCTCACCCTGAAGGCGTTGGGGATGTATGCCGTTATGTAGCAGTAAACGCAGGCATGGTCGCAGCCGGTGTAGATGTTCAGCGTGTACTTGAAGGGGCAGGTGCAGAGCTTCGCCTTCCAGGGGTCGAAGGGACGGATGTACATGTTTTTGCCTACGAAAAGGCCTTAAAAGGAATTGCGTTTACACTAACGGGTGAAAAACATGACAGATGAGATCAGGGGACGCGTCAAGTGGGTCGAGAACACTCAGTTCATCGGGAAGATGGATACGGACCAGTGCTCGATAATTCTCGGGGACGGCGGCATAAGCCCCATGAAGCTCCTTCTCCTGAGTGTCGCCGGATGCACTGCCTACGACGTCGTCATTATACTCCAGAAGATGCGCGAGCCGATTGAAGGGCTGGAAGTGGAGATAAGCGGTGAGAGACGCGAGGAACACCCCCGCATATACAGGAAAGTCCACCTTCACTACAAAATCTACGGCAACGTGAGTGAGGAGAAGGCCAGACGCGCCATAGAGCTGAGCCAGGACAAGTACTGCTCGGCCAGCGCGCACGTGAAGCTCAGCGGTGCGGAGGTCACGTACTCCTTCGAGATAGTCAGGGGTTAGGTTTTTAACCCCCTCTTCTTCCCGCCTTCGGGTGATGACGTGATAGAGCTGGTCAAGTACTTCGTGATACTCTACGGAGGGCTGTTCGCAATAACCAACCCGGTCGGTGCGGTTCCGGTTTTCCTGGGGGTTACTCACGACCTCTCAAGGAGTGAAAGGCACGAGATAGCTACCAAGACCGCAATCACAGTTGCCCTGACCCTGATAACATTTGCACTCATCGGCCAGTGGATATTCCGGTTCTTCGGGTCGAGCACAGACGCCTTTGCGATAGCGGGCGGGATACTCCTCTTCAAGATGGCGATGGAGATGCTCTCTGGAAAGCTCTCAACGGTTAAGATAAGCAGGGAGGAAACAGAGGAGTTCAGCGAGGAGGTCGTGACGCTGGAGGAGGTCGCCGTGATTCCGCTGGCGATTCCCCTTATCTCGGGCCCCGGAGCCATAACCACTGTGATGATATACATGGCCAAAAGCCCCTCCATCCCGACAAAGGCCACTGTCATAGCCAGCATCGTGGCGATAGCGGTGACGGTCTGGCTCGTCCTGTGCTCCGCCAACGGGATAAAGGCGAGACTGGGACGGGTCGGCATCAAGGTGATGACGAGGATGATGGGCCTCATACTGACCTCGATGGCGGTGCAGATGATAATCAACGGGATAAAGGGGGCGTTTGGACTCTGAGGAAAAGGTTAATACGTGCGGGCGACAACCTGAGGCCGGTGATACCATGCGCGGTGACCTGATAAGGGTTCTCAGCTCGGTTGAGGAGAAGGCCAACGAGCTGAAGCTCGACGGCTACGAACCTGATGTCGTGCTCGTGGGCAAGAGAGCCTACGAGTTCATAAGGGAGCAGCTCAACGAGGAGTTTGGGGACGAGGAGGAGGTTTTCGAGCTCTCGGGGCTCAAGATACGTGTGGTCGAGGAGCTCGATGGGGATGCCGTCGTCATAGACAGCAGGGCCATCGGCCTGGGTCTGGGAGGGGCAAAGCGCCTCAGGGTCGTCCTATGACCCCCCACACCTTTCCGTTTCTCATCTCTATTCTGAGTCCCCGCAGGGCAAGGAGGCTCAGCGAGACGGCCATTATATCGGCGAGACTGCCAGGATTCCTTAGATCGCCTTTCTCCCGCATGAAGGCGTCGAACTCCTTTAGGGAGAGCTTCCCGTTGAGAACCTCCCTGGCTTTTTTCCTCACGAGCTCTGCCTCCCCCCTTCCCGCCTTCCTCATTATGAGCGTGTCCTCCTTCTCAGCCAGGAGCTCAAGAAATGCCTTCACAACCGCGTCCTTAAGCGGGAGTCCCTTTATCAGCTCGTAGAGCCTGCCGAAGGTCGAATAGCTCAGCTCGTAGCCGTTCAGCCACTCGCAGAATATCAGCTCACGCTCGCAGCTGATCTCGGCAAGTCTGGCGAGGTTGATCCCGTCCTGAAACAGTTCCCTGAAGGACTCATCGCTGTAAACATCGTACTTGACCCCGCTGGGAATCCCCTTGGGGTTGGCCATCCTTATCGCCCGGTAGAACTCCATCGTGTCCCTGACCGTCGATTCCTCTATCAGAAGCCTCGCCTTTTTCCTTGCATCGAGCATGTTGCGGCCCATTGTCAGCCCCATTATGAGGGGGATCGAGAGGGCAACGACACCAAAATTCGGGTTGGCGTCCTGACTCTCGCGCGAGTTCTGAACGGCGCGCTTTATCAGCTCCCCGAGTCCTGCGTCCCTGGGTTCCAGTACACCTTTTCTCAAAAGCCCAGCCGTCTTCACGGCCTCGTAATAGATGCCCAACACAGAGGTCTCCGCGAAGAGAAAGTGGTAGAAGGTGAGGTCGTCGAAGTCCCTGAAGCGGCTTACGTTGCCCGGCTTTGGAACGGCCACCTCAAGGAGCGGGCCCAGCGTGAAGGCACGAATTATCCTCCACCGCTCCATTCACACCACCAGGTAGAGGAGCAGATAGAGCAGGTACAGGAGCAGCACAAGCCTGCGGGCGGTTCTTCTGGTCAGGGCGTAGAGTCCGAAGGCTATGAGAGTGACCCCCCAGAAGGCGTCCTTTATGTACGGGGCGTACGGCCTGAGCCAGTCCAGGAAGGAGGGCTGGAACTCCCTCAGGAGCAAAAGAACGCCAAGGAAAATGAAAATCCAGCCGAGGGTTCTCATCTCAATCACCCCTCGTGAGGAGGATTATGCCGATTACCAGGAACACGGCCGCGAGCAACGTCCTGAAATCAATGGCGGGCAGGAGGAAGGGCATGAACGGCCCGGCCAGCAGTATTGCGCCCAGCAGTATCAGCAGGAGGGCTATTGCCCGGGAGTTTTCGTTGCCCGAGAACACCTTACCCAGTCTCTCCCCCGTCTCGTCTATCAGCTCGTCGATTCTCTCGGAGAGGGGTTCTTCCGTGTCCGTTTCATCCTCGGGTATCACCAGGGCCGCGAGGAAGTAGAGCAACGTCATAGCCACCGGGTTGAACACCAGGAGAACCACGAATATCAGCCTTACGAGGGTGGGGTCAACGTTGAGATGCTCGGCTATTCCACCGAGGACACCGAGGAAGACTCCGTCCTCCTTTGATCTTGTCAGTTTCTTTGCCATCTTATCCACCAAAATCAAGAAAAAGAAAGTCTGCTTAAAAATTATTGCCCTACGGAGACGTCACCAACAACGTCGGAAATTTTGATAGCGATTGGTCTTCCCTGGCCGGAGTGGGTGTTCTCGACCTTTCCAAGGACGTCGTTGAGGGAAAGGCTGACGGTGTAATCGCGGGGCACGCGTATCCTAACCTCACCCACGACGTCGGTGATGGTAACGTCTCCCCCGGCATGGATCACAACGTCGCCAACCACGTCATCAACCAAGTACTCTGCCGGGGCGACCCCATTAAGGTTCCCGACGGCGTCCTCGATCAGGACTTTCGTGACGTTTGCCCCAATAAAAACGTCTCCAACGGTGTCCCGAACCTCCACACTGGCCAGTCCAGTTCCCACCTCGATGATAACCTTTCCGTTCCTGTAGTCCCCGCAGGGGTTGTGGGTGCTGATACCAAACCTGCCCCTCTTCTCTTCAACGGGACAGTAGACCGTCAGAAGGCCGTCCCGGTAGGTTGCGTTTACCGGGAGGTTGCTCTTAACGACCACTCCTTCAATCTTGGATGGAACCAGCTCAACGCTTCCTATCACGTTTTTAACCACTATAGAGCCGGCGTGAAAGCGGCCAATTTCCTTAACCAGGCCTGCGTCCTCTTTGAACGGGCCACCTTCGATGTGGATGTAGCCTCGAAATGCCAAAGCCGTCACCACTATGCCAGCAATGAGAAGGGCCAGAAAGATGCCGGCCAAGATTCCCAGGAGACCGGCCCCTCTTCTCATGGATACCACCTGTGAAAATTTCATCACACGCCGTATAAATGTTACGCTGAGTAGTTAGAGGGTGCAATTCCGCGGAGGTGAAAACAGGAAAAGAAGGGAACTACTTCAAAAGCTTGACGAACTCCCTCATCCAGGCGTATAAATCACCGGGGTGTCTTGAGCTGACCCAGTTGCCGTCGACGACTACCTCCTCGTTCACCCACTCGGCGCCGGCGTTCTTCACGTCGTCCCTGATGGTTACCGTGCTCGTGCCCTTCCTGCCCTTCAGGACACCGGCGGAGATGAGTATCTGCGGCCCGTGGCAGATGCTCGCCACCGGCTTTCCTGCCTCGAACATCTTTCTGGTTATCTCGATGGCCTTCTCGTTGAGCCTGACTATCTCGGGCGCCTTCCCACCGGGCAGGACGAGGGCGTCGAACTCGTCAGGGTCAACCTCCTCAAAGGCAAGGTCAGCGGTGACGGAGTAGCCGTGCTTGCCCGTTATCTTGCCCCTCTCAAAGCTAGCCACGTAGACCTCGTGTCCCTCCTCCTTTATCCTGTGGAGGGGGTAGATAAGCTCCAGGTCTTCAAAACCGTCGGCACTAAGAAACAGCACCTTCATCTCAAACACCTCCATCCAAACGCTTAGAGGGAAATAGAAAGGGGGCACTTATAAGGCTTTTTGGACATAAATGGTCAGAGGGGGAGTTCGGTCGTCTCTTTATGAACCTTGAGGACGACCATCGTGTGGGTCGCCACGACGCCGTCGATTTCACCTATCGTGTCAAGGAACTCGTTAAGCTCCTCGCTTCCCTGGGTTCTTATTTTGACGAGCATGTCGTAATCGCCGGTGGTCTCGAAAATCTCGACGATCTCCGGATACTTTTTGAGCTCACTCGCCACGTAGGAGTACTTCCCGGCCTTGGCCTTTATCAGTATGAACGCCAGGATCTTGAAGCCGAGGGAATCTGGGTCGAGTATCACGGTGAACTTTCTTATTATGCCCCGCTCCTTCAGCTTCTTAATCCTCTCGTAAACGGTCGATTCGGCGAGATTGACCTCTTTGGATATTTCCCTCAGGGGCGTTCTGCTGTTCTTTTGGAGTATGGAGAGGATCTTCCTGTCTATATCGTCCAAACCGGTTCGCATGAGCATCACCGCCGGTAAAAAATTTTCGAAAGGTTTTATAAACTTGCCGATTTCCATGAACCATACTTTTATAAAACGCCTTTCGCCTTTTACTTCAGAACTTCTGGGAGGGTCAGCGATGCCAACCAACGTGACAGCAGAGTACCTTGCGGCGGAAGAGGAATACAGGAACGCCAAGACTATCCCGGAGAAGATAAGGGCCCTCGAAAAGATGTACGCCACAGTCCCCAAACACAAGGGAACGGAAAAGCTCCGGCTCCAGATAAAGAGGAAGCTCGCCGAGCTGAGGAAGGAGCTGGAGAAGCAGAGGCAGATGCGCAAAGGCGGTGGCGGCCCGTCGATGGCAGTCAGAAAAGAGGGCGCAGCACAGATAGTTCTCGCGGGACTTCCGAACGTTGGCAAAAGCTCGCTCATGAAGGCCCTCACCAACGTTGACATAGACGTCGCGGACTACGCGTTCACGACGGTCGAGCCGATTCCGGGCATGATGCACCACAGGGACGTTCAGATACAGCTCGTAGAGGTTCCCGGTCTCGTCGAGGGCGCAGCCCTTGGAAAGGGCATGGGACCGCAGCTGCTGAGCGTCATAAGGAACGCGGACGCGATAGCCATTGTCGTTGACCTCTCCCAGGATCCAGTAAATCAGATGGAGATTCTCCTCAAGGAGTTTGAAAGGGCCGGAATAAAGCTGAACAAGCGCCGCCCGAGGGTGGAGATCAAGAGAACCGCCATGGGCGGAATCGTGATCAACGGCCAGGAGAACATCAAGGGGGACATAAGCGAAGTCATGAAGATGCTCCGAGAGGAGAGGATACACTCGGCCGAGATAACCGTCAAGGAGCCCGTAACGCTGGAGGAGTTCGCGGATGCACTCGATGAGAGCCTCGTCTGGAGGAGGGCGATAATCATCGCCAACAAGGGCGACGCCCCGGGGAGCAAGGAGAACTACGAGAAGCTCGTTGAGGCCTACGGAGAGCGGTTCAAGATAATCCCCGTCTCGGCGAAGAGGAAAATTCAGCTGGACAAGCTCAAGGACGAGCTCTACGAGCTGGCCGGGATAATAAGGGTATTCACCAAAAGCCCCGGAGAGGAGCCGGCCTACCCACCGGTGCCGCTGAAGAAGGGCTCGACGGTCATGGATCTGGCCGAGAGGATACACAAGGACTTCGCCAGGAACTTCCGCTACGCTCGCGTCTGGGGCAGGAGCGTCAAGTTCCCCGGCCAGCGCGTTGGGGCCGATCACGTGCTTGAAGATGGGGACATAGTGGAGATCCACGCCCGTTAGCGGCAGAACGGCCCCCTGCACTTTCTCCCGTTCTTTCCGATGAGGTTCTCAAGGCTGAACTCCCTTCCGTCGAGGCTGTCCATAAGGAACTTCTCGCCGTCCCTCTCGAAAATCCAGAACACCTTGTAGGCCCGGGCATCGCGAACTATCTCTATTCTCGGAAGCCACCAGGAAACAACCCTTGAGTTCCCCCAGGTTATCGCGCTCTCGAAGGCTTTCATCCTGGCCTCCTCGTAGTCGACCAGCGGTTCCATGGTCTTTTTCTCATCCACATCCCATTCTTGGAGGTCTATAAAGCCGTCCCCACGCTCGGCTCCCAGGCGGTAGAGGTCTACGTAGGCGAAGTAGTCAAAAACCCGGTCGCTTCTGCCCAGCCGCCTGTAGAACAGCCTCAAATGGAATATGTGGTACGGGTACAGCACAAAATCTGGATTTGAAACGTCCTCCGGTTTGAATATCGGCCTCATGACCATAACCCTCATATTCCATCCCTGTCATTGTTCATCAAATATGTTATTAACTGTTACCCTTTATTTGTCACAATATCCCAACATCCCGTTCCCAACCGGGAACTGTTAAACCAATATGTTTATATTTTGGTGCACCCATACTGTGGACTGATGTCCCTTAATTCACACCGATGTATCGAGGTGAAGTAAAATGGGCTTGAGTGGTTCGGCCTGGGCAACTCTGCTGGTGCCCACTCTTTTGGGGATTCTGACGATGGTGCTGTACGGCTACTGGGACAGAATAACCGGCAAGGAATACTATGTTGACGACGAGATTCTGGCCTACGACGAAGACCTTATGACAACGCTTAGGGAGGAGGGTAAGGTATGAACAGCGGGATACTTTTAGGTTTTCTGGTGTATCTCGCGCTGCTTGCTTACATAGGCTGGTGGGCCAACAGATACACCAAGACAGAGGATCAGTACTTCGTTGGAGGCAGGAGGGTTCACGTTTTAGCGGCCACCCTCTCGGACAAGGCCAGCGACTTCTCCGGCTGGCTGATGCTCGGTTATCCGGGTGCTGCCTTTTCCAGCGGTCTCGGTGCCTTCTGGGCGGCCATCGGCTGTCTCTTCGGCACCCTCGCGGATTACGTCCTCATAGGCCCGAGGCTGAGAATCTACGCTGGTAAATTCAGGGCAATAACGGTTCCGGACTACCTGGAGGCAAGGCTCAAAGACGACACCAAGCTGATAAGAATCCTGAGCGCACTGATAATAGTCATATTCATGACCGCCTACGTTGCCGCGCAGTTCACCGCCGGAGGAAAGACCTTCGCAGAGGGCTTCGGCATAAGCGACAACATGGGAATCCTCATCACCGTCATCATACTGACGGCCTACGTTATCACGGGTGGATTCTTTGCGGTCGTCTGGACCGACGTCGTTCAGGCAATGTTCATGCTGCTGACCCTGATAATCGTCCCGTTCCTGGCACTCTCCGAGATAGGGGGCTTTGAGAGGGCAACCCAGATAATAGGCAGCGCCGACCCGGCGAAGCTCCACCCGTTTGGTGGCGCCACCGGAATAGCAGCACTGGTCTTCGCAATAGGCTACGCCTCGTGGATAGTCGGCTACCTTGGCCAGCCCCATATAGTCACCCGTTACATGAGCGTTGAGGACCCGAGGAAGCTCAGGAGGCCGGGTATATTCATCAGCGGCACGTGGACGATAATCGTCCTCTGGGGTGCGTTCTTCGCCGGGTTCATAGGTTTCGCCATGTACCAGGCAGGAATACTGCAGGTCAGCGATCCGGAGAAGGTGATCCCCGCCATGGCGGTTGAGCTCATGCCGAGCTGGCTGGCGGGCTTCGTCATTGCCGGCATAATCTCGGCCGTCATGAGTACCGCGGACTCACAGCTACTGGTGGCTTCCTCGGCAATAGCCAGGGACTTCTACCACAAGGTCCTCGGCAAAGAGCTGGGCAAGAAGCAGATGGTGAACATATCAAGGCTCGTCGTTGCCGGCGTCGCCCTCGTCGGCCTGTGGTTCGCCATCAGCGGCCCGAAGGTCATCTACCAGATGGTCGCAACGGCCTGGGGTGGCTTAGCGGTCGGCTTCGGTCCGATACTCACCCTGAGCCTCTGGTGGAAGAGGGCGACCAAGGAGGGAGCAATAATCGGCATGGCCTACGGTCTCATCAGCGAGGTCATCCTTGAGGCCAAGATATACGGCTGGGCGTTCAACCCGGACGCTCCGGGCTTCTTTGGAACGATCGGCGGCTGGTTCAACGGCATACCGGTGTTCTTCATCAACTTCTTCGTGACGCTGGTGGTCATAATAATCGTCAGCCTCCTCACCAAGCCGCCGGAGGACGTGGTCAAGCTCCACGAGGGGATATTCAGGAAGGTTCCCATCGAGACCGGCAAAAAGAGCATCACGGAGACCAGGGCCAAGAGCCAGGTCGAGAACGTCGCCGAGTTCGTCCTCACCAGGGGACTCGCCTGACCCCTCCCCCTTTTTCTCCGCCCTTTCGTGCACCGCTCCATTCCCAAAGGGCAAACCTATGGTTTTAAACTATTTTTGGCCAACCTAACGTTTATAAGCATCTCCGTTCACATATGAACGTACGTCAGAGTTTTTGAGGTGGGAGCATGAGACCGCTCGACCTGACCGAGAAAGACCCTTCTAGGAGGGTTACAATCTACTTTGAAGGCCAACCTCTGGAGGCCTATGAGGGAGAAAAGCTCACCACTGCTCTCCTGGCCAACGGGATATACTGGCTGACGACCAGCACTGAGGGCAGAAAGCGCGGGGCCTTCACCTTCGGCCCGGTCCCTGTGGTTCTCAACGGGGTCAAGAACATCAACGGAAGAAAGACCAAGGTCAAGGACGGCATGAGGATAGAGCGCCAGAACTACGGGGAGTTCCAGGAGACGGTGGAGATCGACGAGGGCAGGCCCGTTGAGAGGCTGGTAGTTGACGTGGCGGTCATCGGTGGCGGCCCTGCCGGAATAGGGGCCGTGCTTGAGGTTCAGGAGCACCTGACTGCTGCAATAATCGAGGAGAAGGGCTGGCTCGGGGGAGACCTGTGGCTCAAGGGCCTGCCCCAGGAGGGGTTCGGCGACCCGAAGAGGGCCGTTAAAGAGCTCACCGGAAAGTTCAACGAGAACGTCAGGGTTTTCAAGGGCACGATAGCCCTCGGTGTCTTTGACAAGGGCGAGTACTTTCTTGTGCCAATAGTCACCGGGAAGAACCAGCTCATCGAGCTGATGGCCAAACGCGTTGTTCTGGCCGTCGGTGCGGTTGACAACATCCTCCTCTTTGAGAACAACGAGTTCCCGGGTGTCTTCAGGCGCGATTTTGCCCTCGAAGTCATGAACGTGTGGGGTGTCGCCCCGGGAAGGAAGGTTGCCGTGGTGGGGAGCAGGCCTGAGGACATCGTTCCCGAGCTGGAGCGCTGGGGAATCGAGTACGTGGTGGTGCCCAATCCAAAGCGTGTTGAAGGGAAGGAGAAAGTTGAGAGGCTCATCGACATGAACGGGCACGTTTACGAGGTCGATGCCGTCATCGTGTCCGATGGGAGGAGGCCGGACATCAACCCGATAACCCAGGCCGGTGGAAAGCTGAAGTTCAAGCGCGGCTACTACATGCCCGTCCTCGACTCCCAGCACAGGATAAGGGACGGCATATACGCCGCCGGGAGTGCGGTCAGCATAAAACCGCACTACGCCAACTACCTGGAGGGAAGGCTCGTCGGGGCGTACATCCTCAGGGAGTTCGGCTTTGATTCAAGCCCGTGCATTTACGAGGAGAGGCTGAGGGAGTACGAACCGATTCCGATGGCCGTCCACAGGATAGATTTTGAGAGCTTCAACCTTGAAGACGTCCAGATATGCGGCTGCGACGTCTCCCTGAAGAAGGTGGACGACGTGGTCATGAGCGGAATAACCGATCTGCAGATAATCAAGCGCCTAACACACCTGGCCATGGGCTTCTGCCAGGGGCGCTTCTGCCTCTTCAACGGAGCCGTGGTGGTCTCGCAGAGGACAGGCTCCGACATGAGCCGCATCGACCTCCCAGTGGCCAGGCCGCCGCTGAAGAACGTCAGGATGAAGGTCGCCGCCGAGGGGGTGGATGAGTATGCCGAGTAAAGAGCTCCCCGAGAGGAGCGAGATAATCATCATCGGCGGAGGGATCGTTGGGGTAACCCTCGCCCACGAGCTGGCCAGGCGCGGTGAGGAGGTTACAGTCATTGAAAAGCGCTTTATCGGGTCCGGCTCTACCTTCCGCTGTGGAACGGGTATAAGGCAGCAGTTCAACGACGAGGCCAACGTCCAGGTTATGAAGCGCTCCGTCGAGCTGTGGAAGCGCTATAGTGAGGAGTACGGCTTCTCCTTCGAGCAGACCGGCTACCTCTTCCTTCTCTACGACGACGATGAGGTCGCGGAGTTTAAGGAGAACATAGCCATACAGAACCGTTTTGGAGTTCCGACCAGGCTCATAACGCCGGAGGAGGGGAAGGAGATAGTGCCGCTCCTCGACACCAGTGAGGTCATCGCGGCATCGTGGAATCCAACGGACGGAAAGGCAGACCCCTTCTACGCCACCGCCGCCTTCGCCCTCAACGCCGAGCGCTTCGGGGCAAGGCTGGTCGAGTACACCGAGGTAAAGGACTTCATAATCGAGAACGGCGAGATAAAGGGCCTCAAGACCAGCAGGGGGGTCATAAAGACGGGGATAGTTATCAACGCCACCAACGCCTGGGCAAAGCTCATCAACGCGATGGCCGGGATAAGGACGAGGATACCAATAGAGCCATACAAGCACCAGGCCGTCATCACGCAGCCCATAAGGAAGGGAGCCATCAGGCCGATGGTCATATCCTTTAAGTACGGACACGCTTACCTCACCCAGACGGCCCACGGCGGTGTCGTCGGCGGCGTCGGCTACGAGCTCGGGCCGACCTACGACCTCAACCCGACCTACGAGTTCATGCGCGAGGTAAGCTACTACTTCACCAAGATAATCCCTGCCCTAAGGGAGCTTCTTATACTCAGAACATGGGCCGGCTACTACGCCAAGACGCCGGACAGCAACCCAGCGATAGGAAAGATAGAGGAGCTGAGCGACTACTACATCGCGGCTGGCTTCAGCGGTCACGGCTTCATGATGGCGCCGGCTGTGGCAGAGATGGTCGCAGACCTGATAACTAAGGGCAAGACGAATCTTCCGGTCGAGTGGTACGACCCGTACCGCTTCGAGAGGGGCGAGCTGCGCGGGGAAGCGCTACAGATGGGGTGATTTCTGCTTTTTCTCCGCTTTTCCAGAGGATTCTTCTTTTCTTCTGTATAGACTCTCCCCAAGCCCGCTTTTGGATACTGTAAAGTTAAACTTTTCATACTTTATAAAGAAGTGTAAAGCCCAAATTAACAATCTTTATAAAGGATTGAAAAGTACCATTTTACATGATGTCCGAGGGCATAATTGAAGAGCAAAATCCTTGGTGGTTCCATGAGAATGACCCCGACTGGGTTGAGTTTGAGGAGCTTGAATACCGGCTCGTGCCAGAGTGGATTTCCAGAGTGTCCCTTGTTCCCTTCGCCCTCAACTTCATTCTCGGGCCCAGACGAGTTGGCAAGACGATGGGGATTAAGCTCCTCATAAGGAACCTCCTCGGGAGAGAGGAAAATCCCTATAGCATATTCTACTTCGACTGCGGTGTTCTTGAGGACTACAGGGAGATAATAGACGTCGTTGATGAGTATATCAAGCTTAAAGAGCGCAGGGGGATAAAAACGGCCTACCTCTTCCTCGATGAGGTGACGCTGATCCCCAACTGGTGGAGGGCCATCAAGTACCTCGTCGACAGGAGAAAGCTGAAGAATGACGTCTTAACGCTCACAGGCTCGGTCACGATAGCCGCGGAGAAGTACATCGGTGCCTTCGGGGGCAGGCAGGGCAACGGGGAGACGATAGAGGTCATGCCCCTCAGCTTCCGCCAGTACTATCACCTCTTCTACGACGAGTTCTTCCCGTCGAAAGGCGAGGAGGTCTTCGAAAGATACCTCGAAACTGGCGGATACTTGGCCTACCTCAACGGGAAACTCAGGGTGAAGGACGTAATATCGGCCGTGAAGGCGGATATAAGGGCCCTGGGGAAGAGCACGAGCATCGCGAGGGACGTCCTCGGGGCGGTTATTGATACCGCTCCCGACCCGGTTTCCTTCAGGAAGCTTGCCGAGAGGGCGGGCGTTTCGGCACCCACCGTCAGGGAGTACTTTGAGCTCTTCGAGGGGCTTCACATGCTCCTACCCGTGCTCTTCATGGACACCGGTGGAAGGATACTCGAGAGGAAGGACAGGAAGTTCGCTATAAGGGACCCGCTCCTGGCGAGGGCGATGGCCCAGTGGGCGGGAAGAGAAGTCGGAAGGGCCGTGCTCTACGAGTGGCTAGTCCAGGAGCATCTCTACCGGAAGTTCGGTGAGGTCTTCTACTTCAGGACGGACAGGTACGAGATAGACGCCGTGACGGGAAAGCTGAGGGTCGAAGTGAAGTCAGGAGTGGGCAAGGGGAGGTATCCCAGAGACGTGATAGTCCTCGAGGGAAGGGACGTGCCGGAGTTTTTGTACAGGGTCTGACCCCCTCCCCGCCCTAAAGGGCGAGGCTTGAAGAAGAAAAAAGTAATGACCCTGTCCATTTCCTCACCCGTTGCCATTTGATTTTAACCCTTAAAACCTTCGCGGAGCGGGAGATTGTTTGGGATTGATCTATTGGAGACCCAGCAGCCATCTCCTTAGGCTGGTTACCTTTACCTCCTTTCCCGATATCTTTATAACATCGTCCTCCTCCAGAGTTACTATCGTCAGCTTCCCGATGCCCAGCTCCCTGCCCGCTTCAATCAAAGCCCTTAACTCTCTTTCACGGTTTTTCTCGTGAAGCTCCGCGGTGACCTGAATGAGTTCATCTCCCCCAACTACAAAGTCAACCTCGCGCCCGTTCCTCGTCACGTAGTAGAACAGCTCCTCGTTTGGTTCATACCCCCGTTTAAGCAGTTCCGTGAAGACGAGGTTTTCCAAGAGCCTGCCCTCGTCCTCGATGCCCATCACCTTAAGCAATCCGTTATCGACGAGGTAGGGCTTGAACCCCATCCGCTCCTGCAACTTGTACGACTTCACGTAGGGCCTCAAAGGATAGAGAATCATCGAGTCCGAGAAGTACTCGATGTAGTTAGCTACGGTTGCCTTACCGACTCTAACGCCGAGGCTCTTCAGATTGCGATAAGCCTTCGACGCCGAGAGGTGGGACGAAAAGGCCAGCATCTTGAGGAGGAGCCTCAGGGCCTTTAAGTTTTCAGCCCCCCACCTCTCCACTATATCGCGGTAGATAGTCATGTCGATTATCTCCCTCAAAATTTCAGCCCTCAGGTGGGGATTTAAAACGACCTCGGGGTAGCCGCCCCAGTGCAGGTACTCGCGGAGGAGTTTGTTTATCCTGGCCCTTTCGTAGGTCGAGTAGAACTTCTCGACCTTGAGCCCGTTGGCCTTGAGGACTTCCCTGAAGGAGAACGGGTAAACTCTGACCCTCAAACTCCTTCCCCGGAGGGACGTTGCGATTTCCTTCGAGAGGAGCTTTGAAGAGGAGCCCGAAACCACAACGCGCTGGTTTCTGTCGAGGAGGAACCTGACGAACCTCTCCCAGCCGGGAACGTTCTGGACCTCATCGAGGAAGAAGTGGCATTCCCCCTTGGAATTTTCGGGGAACATTTCGTAGTACACGTCGAGGAAGGTTAAAAGGTCTTTGAGCTCCGCGCCGACCAATCTGGGGTCTTCAAAGTTCACGTAAACCGTTTTCTCCCTCGGCAGTCCGCGGGAAACCAGCCGGTTTATGAGCTGGAACATGAGGTAAGTTTTGCCGGCCCTTCTCGGCCCGATTATGGAAACCGCCCTCGGCGTTTTCGGGAATTTGACAACCACCTCTCTCTCGATGACCCCAACGCTGTGTTCGAGGTGGTCTTTGATTATCCGTCCCCACACCTCTTTTTCAATCATGTTCCATGAGTAGTCCATTCTATTTATAAATGTTTGGACAGTTCATGGAACATATTTATAAACCGGGCTCGTGGAGAATGCCAGCGTTCTCAAAAACCACCGTAACGCGCCATAAAACGAAACCCATAAATAGCCCCACGCCGTACTAATCCGGGTGGTGTCCGTTGCAGGCCAACGTCAACCTCGACGCTCTTCTTGAGAAGATGAGGGCGGAGCTTGAGCGGTAACAAAGCTCACAGAGGAGCAGGCAAAACGCTTCGCCGAGGTCAAGCCAGTTGAAGTTTCCGTCCATGTTGAGAAGGTCTCTGTATCGGCCGAAGAACCCGAGAAGGAGCTCTACCGCGGTGAGGTTCGCTTCAAGATGGGGGCAGTGAGTCAAGAGCGCGTTGGAACGCTCGTCATAACGAACAGGCGGCTGAAGCTCACCGGGAAATACAGGCTGAGGGGCTACGTTGCTACCGTGGCCATAAAGGCCGCCCTCAGGGCCGCTGGAGTTGGAGAGGTCTACGAGGACATCCCTCTAAGCGAAATCCGATGGCTCGAGCTGAAGAAGGCTATACTTGGCGGCTACTACCTTGAGTTCAGGGTGAGGGGCAAGAAGTTCACCCTCTACACGGATGCCGCACAGCACATCTACAACATCCTGAGGCAGTACAGCAACGCTTGAGCTCGCTACCCTTAAATATTTTCGAGCCTAAAATCCCCCGGTGGAATCATGTACCGCGTTGATTCTCCCGGAAGGGTCAATCTGATTGGGGAGCATACGGATTACGCCCTCGGCTACGTGATGCCGATGGCGATAGACCTCTACACCGTTCTCCACGCCCAGAAGGACGAGGGGGTGAAGGTATACTCCCAGATTTTCAGGGAGGTCAGGGAGTTCGGCCTCGGTGAAATCAGAAAAGCCGGTGACTGGGCGGATTACGTCAGGGGCATTTTCTGGGTTCTGAAGGAGGAAGGCCACGCCATCGGGGGGATGAAGGGAATCCTCGGCGGAGACCTTCCTATAGGTTCCGGATTAAGCTCCTCGGCGAGCCTTGAGCTGGCTGTTTTGGCCTTCCTGAACGAGGCCTACGGGCTGAACCTCCTGCCGGTGGAACTGGCCCTCTTAGCTCAAAAGGCAGAGAACGAGTTCGTCGGTGTTCCCTGCGGCATACTCGACCAGTTCACGGTCGTCCACGGAAAGAGGGGGCACGTCATATTCCTCGATACCGACACGCTGGAGCACGAGTACATCAGGTTTCCCGATGATGTTCAGGTTCTCGTGTTCTACACGGGGGTTAAGCGGGAGCTCGCGGGATCAGCCTACGCCGAAAGGAGGAACGTCGCGGAGGAGACCCTCAGGTTCCTCGGAAGGAGAACCTCCAAGGATGTCGACGAGAGCGACCTCAGGAGCCTTCCCGCACTCTACAGGCGCTTTTTTGGGTACATCGTGAGGGAGAACCGGCGCGTCCTTGAAGCGAGGGATGCCCTGAAGGACGGTGACGTCAGTACCTTCGGCGAGCTGATGACGGCCTCGCACTGGGACTTGGCCAGGAACTACGAGGTATCAAGTGAGGAGCTGGACTTCTTCGTGAGAAAGGCCATAGAGTTCGGTGCCTACGGGGCGAAGCTTACCGGAGCGGGCTTCGGCGGCTCGGCGGTGGCAATAGTCGAAGGGGAAAGGGCCTTAGACGTTGCAATGCGCGTGACGGAAGAGTACATCAGACACTTCAACTGGGAGCCGGACTACCACCTCGTCACCCCGAGCGACGGAGTGAGCGTGAGGAGGGTCTGAGTTGCTCGCTCTCCTCCTCCACGGCAACCTACAGTACGCGGAGATACCGAAGGCGGAGATAGGAAGGGTCATCGAGAAGGCCTACAGACCCGTAATCTCTACCCTTCTCAGAAGGGAAACCCCCTTCGCCCTCAACGTCACCGGCTTCACCCTTGAGCTCCTCCACGAGAACGTCATCGGCATGATAAGGGACGGTATCTCCACCGGGCTGATCGAGATAACCGGGACTGCATACAGCCACGCGATACTGCCCCTCCTGAACCTCGACAGGGTGGATGCCCAAGTGCAGAGGGACAGGGAAGTCAAGGAGGAGCTCCTCGAAGTCTCCCCAAGGCTTTTCTTCCCGCCGGAGCTGGCCTACGACCCGATTCTGCCGGCCATACTCAGGGACAACGGCTACGAGGAGATATTCATCGACGGTGAAGCCCTCGTCCTCTCCGACCACCTCAACAGGGCGATAAAGCCGGTGAAGCCTCTCTATCCCCACCTGATTAAGGCCCAGCGGGGCGAGGGGAACAGGTATATAAGCTACCTCCTTGGATTGAGGGAGCTGAAGCGCTCCCTCAAGCTCGTCTTTCCGGGAAAGGTCACCCTGGAGGCCGTGAAGGAGATAACCGGAATCCCGATCTGGGTGAACGTGAACACCGTCGTGATGCTCTCCGCCGGCAGATTCCCGCTGATGAACCCGAAGAAGGGGGCAAAATGGCTGAAAAACCTCGACGACATCGTCCTCTACGGCACGGATATAGAGTTCCTAGGCTACCGGCCCCTGGCGGACTACCTGATAACCGCAGATTCTTTCCTGGAGGTCTTCGAGGCCCTCGGGAGGGAGGTGAAGCTACCGAGCGAGCTGCCCCACTCCGGGCGGAGGCTCTACCTGAGGACTTCGAGCTGGGCGCCCGATAAGAGCCTTGACATCTGGAAGCTGGACGAGGGCAACGCCAGGCTGAACTTCCTCTCACGGGATCTGGTGGGAGAAGAGGCCTTCCTAGCGGAGAACAGCGATGCCCGGGGCTGGGAGCCCCTGCCCGAGAGGAGGCTCGACGCGTTTAGGGCCATCTACGAAGCCTGGAGGGATGGTGAATGAGGAATCTTAGAAACAGGCTTTCCATACTCCTTCTCGTCCTGATGGCGGCCTTTCTGATGGCCGACCAGAACCTTCTACCTCCCAACTATCAGCAGATAATGGCCGAGTTCGGGATAAGCGAGACCCAGATGGGGCTCGTCTCAACGATATTCGTCGCCACGAGCGCCCTCATAACGATAGTCTGGGGCTTCCTCTCGGACATCAAAGGGAGGAAAAGGCTCCTCGTCATCGGCGTCCTCATCGGCGAGATTCCGTGCTTCCTGACGGCCTTCGTGAGCAACTACTACGAGCTCCTCCTCATGAGGCTCTTCACGGGCATAGGCGTCGGCTCGATAATCCCCATCGGCTACTCGCTGATAGCGGACATGTTCCCGAGTGAGGAGCGCGGCAAGGGATACGCATTCATACAGACCGCCTTCGGCTTTGGAACACTCTTCGGGATGATAATGGCCGGCCTCATAGCCAGCTGGCGGGTTCCCTTCATAATCGCCTCCGTTCCCAACTTCGTACTGGCCCCTCTCTTCTACTTCGTCGCCGAGGAACCGAAGCGCGGCGCGGGCGAGGAGGAGGTCAGGAAGCTCATTGAGCGCGGTGTGGAGTACACCTACAGGATAAGCTGGGAGGCCATCAGGAAGTCCTTCAGAACCAAGACCAACCTCCTGATCTTCCTCCAGGGACTGGCCGGAACCGTCCCCTGGGGGGTTCTCATGTACTGGCTCGTCTCATTCCTCATAGTGACGAGGGGAATGGAAAAGGACACCGCGACATTCGTTCTGCTGATCCTCGGAATAGCGACGGTCATAGGAACCCTCCTCGGAGGCTACGTTGGAGATTACTTCGAGAGGAGAACCCCCGGAGGAAGGGCCCTTGTGACCGGGGCGGCCATCTTCCTCGGCATGCTCGCGGCCATAGGCGTCATCGTCTACCCCCTACCTCCCCAACTCTCCCCAGCGCAGTGGCTGGCCTTAGCGGTTTATTCCCTCCTCTTCCTCCAGCTCGTCAGCTTCGCCGGGCCGAACGTCACCGCCATAATCTCCCAGGTGAACCTCCCCGAGGACAGGGGGACGGTATTCGGGGTCTTCAACATCATAGACAACGTCGGAAAGGCCCTCGGCCCGCTCTTCGGAGGCTTCCTCATCGAGACGCTGAGAAAAGCGGGCTACACCAACGCCCAGGCCTACGAGTACACCCTCATAATTGGCTCGCTCTTCTGGACGCTATGCGCCCTCGTGTGGCTCTGGATAAGGCACCAGTACCCGAGGGACAGGGAAGAGGTAAGGGAGATACTGAGAAAACGAGCCGAGGAGCTTCTCGGGGGTGAAGTGGCTTGAGGCCCCTCCTCCTCGTGAAGGCGAAGCTCCGGGGGGTTTCGCCCGGGGAGTTCAGGGAGGTTCTGAGGGAGACCCTCGGCTTTGACGTGGAAAAGCCCTTTGAAGGGGTCGAGAAAATCCTCTGCATCCAGCCCCACCCGGACGACTGCGAGCTGGCCATCGGCGGAACGCTCTTCAAGCTCTCCCGCTCCGGGAAGGAGATAACATACCTCACCCTCACCGACGGCTCTGCGGGAAGCAGGGAGCTTCCACCCGAGGAGCTGAAGGAGGTAAGGAGGAGGGAACAGGAGAGAGCCGCTGAGATAATAGGCGTCAAAAAGCTCCTCTGGCTCGATTATCCCGACACGAGGCTTCCTTACAGCGAGGAACTTCGGAAAGAGATACTTAGAATCATACGCACCGAGAAACCCGACCTCGTCCTCGCCCCGGATCCGTGGCTGGCATACGACGTTCACCCAGACCACAGGAGGGCGGGCCTTCTGGCCGGTGAAGCGGCCTTCTTCTCCGCCCTTCCGAGCGTTGGAGAGGGAAAACCCTGGGAGGTTACGCTGCTGGGCTTCTACTACACGGACAACCCCAACCACGTGGAAGATATAAGCGACGTCCTCAGGCTCAAGCTGAGGGCACTGAAGGCCCATGGAAGCCAGTTTAAACGGGAGTGGAACTCCTGGGAGGTCTTTGTGAAGAGCGTTGCGCGTTTCTACGGCCAGATGGAGGGCTTCAAGTACGGGGAAGGCGTGAAAATTCTTCCAACCGTTCTCTTCCACGCCAACCCGCTCGCAGGGGTGCTGTGAATGAGGATAGCCTTCATCGGTGCCGGCAGTATATTCACGCCCCTTGGCCTCTACACGATAGCTACGAGCGAGTATCTGAAGAACGCCGACGTTTACCTTGTTGAGGTGGACGAGGAGCGGTTGAAGTTCATAACTGCTCTAGCGGAGAGGATAAGAAAGACCTTCAAGGCGGGTTTTACTGTAACGCCGCTGAAGAACGTCGGGGAGCTGAGGGGTTACGGCGTCGACTATGCGGTCATCTCCGTCGAGAAGGAGCGCTATCCGAGGTGGAGGTTAGACTTCGAGATTCCGCACAGGCACAGCATCATGCAGGTTCTCGGCGAGAACGGCGGGATAGGCGGCCTGAGCCACACCCTCCGCGTCGTTCCCCTGGTTCTGAAGATAGCGAGAACCATCGAGGACATCAACAGGGAGGCGGGGGTTTTCATTTACTCCAACCCCGAGCCGAGGGTGACCTACGCCGTCGGGAACTACACCAGGCTGAAGAACGTCTACGGCCTCTGCACCGGCTATTTGGAAAGAAAGGAGATGCTGGCTCCCCTTCTGAAGGCCGACGAGAGGGAGATAAGCTTCACCGCCGCCGGCCTGAACCACTTCACCTGGATAAAGGAGCTCCTCGTTGACGGTGAGGACGCCTATCCGAGGCTCTATGAGGCCCTGAAAAGGAAACCGAACTTCGAACCTCTGAGCCAGCTCCTGTACAGGGCCTTCGGCCTCTTTCCATCGCCGGACGACAACCACATAGGGGAATACCTCCCCTACGCCTGGCCGCTGGTTCCTGAGGATAAGAAGGGGCTGAACTGGATAGAGCGGACGAGGAAGGAGGGCGAGGAGGTTAGAAAGCTCCTGAGGCTCTTCCTTAGGGGATTGGTGCCGAAGTTCGCCTTCAGCCGCTACATAAAGTTCCCGGACGTGGCCATGAACGTTGTCGAGGGGCTTGAAGGGGCCGAGAAGCTCCAGGAGGCGATAAACGTCCCCAATCGCGATTATATCGACCTTCCTGAAGGCGTCATCGTGGAAGTTCCGGCGGAAGTCTCTTCGGGGGGAGTTAAGCCCCTCCGCGTCGACCTTCCGAGGGAGACGCTGGTTCCCCTCAGGGTTCAGGCCGAGATACAGAGGCTCTCGGCCGAGGCGGCCGCTGAGGGGAACGTTGAGAAGGTGGCCAAAGCGGTTCTCCTCGATCCCGTGGTTCACGATGCGGGGGCTGGGCTGAAGGCGATGGCCGAGCTGATGGAAGCTCACCTTGATACCCTGCCCCAGTTTGACGAGGGGGACGTGAAAACCCTGAGAGGCTGGTTGAAGGCTTAAAGCCCCCTCAGCCCGTACTTCTCAAGGAGTTCGTCGCTTATTTCTCCCCTCTTTTCAGTCTTCTATCGAAGATCTCGTGATGCTCTTTATTCCGCTTTTTCACAATTATCTTTATGTCGGCAAGAACTGAACAACTTTAAACAGTAAGATTTATTAATAATAGGAATCAGAGCAAATTGAGAACTTTGGGAGGCAGACCTATGAAACTCAAAATAGTTGGGGTTTTGTTGCTAACTATATTGTTAACCTCTGCCATCGGCATGGCGGCGACGGAGTTTTTGAGCATCGAGAAAGCTTACTTTCGGGGAGACGCTAAAGTCTTCATATTCCAGCCCACCCCGAAAGGAGGAGTAAGGCTCCTCAAGCAGGGGCATCTCAGCGGCCTCGTGACTCTGAGGACGGAGAGCAGAAAGTGGCGTGAAGCCATGCCCACCAAAAACCTGCATGCTGTACCCACCCCACTGGCAATATACTTCACAAAGGATGGGAAGATTGGAGTGAGAAGTATTCAGCCTGGAAAACCTCTTGAACTGAAGGGGATGTTTCCAATCGAGAAAGTTGCGGAGCCGTCCACGAAGCCGGAGTTGAAACTGCCGATAACGGCGAGATTGAAATACAAGCTGCGCTCGCTTTTTGGTACTTCATCCTGCCCTTGGGGTTATGAGGAGCTCAATTCTAGATACTGCATAATCGAGAACTGGGAGTACCTGAAGGACTCCTACTACGCGGACTCAAGGACCTTCACGGAATGGATTCCATTCATGGGCCTAAAAGTAAGAACCGAAGGGAACAAAAAAATTACCCTTCTGGGGATGGCTTGGGGTATTCAGCTGACGACAAGCACGAGGTCAATGTGGAGCCTAAGCGTGGACGGAATACCCGTACTGGATTTTGGAAGCTCGTACTCGGGTTCTACATTAAAAGTTAGCTACGCTCCGGAGCCATACGTAAGAACG
This sequence comes from Thermococcus coalescens, assembly GCF_055392585.1. Classification (NCBI taxonomy): domain Archaea; kingdom Methanobacteriati; phylum Methanobacteriota; class Thermococci; order Thermococcales; family Thermococcaceae; genus Thermococcus; species Thermococcus coalescens. Next base: position 1,324,402 of record NZ_AP043764.1, on the reverse strand, counting down.
GAGGATGGATATCTTGATAGGTATTTGAATCTCCCGTTGAAGTACGTGGTTGTTATCTATAACATCCCAGTCTATGACAAGTGGCGGAAGCGGTATGATAGTATACCCATTGCCGGGGTTTATCCTCTGGAGATTACAATGAGCGGTTATCACGCCCTCAAAGAAAGCGACTTGAACAGGGGGTATATGCTCACAGACTACCTTTTGAGTTCTCACTTTCCCACGACCGACACGGGAACTAAACTGAAAGTTATAAGAACTACAGGGGAGGGAATTTACAATAATATAGTTTTTGACTTTCAGGGGAGTTCAGGATATAAGTTTTATTCAACTCCCCTCGGGGGTTCTGCCGCCAACTGGCTCTGGAGCAAACTTCCGGTAGTCGGCGCTTTGTCAGTAACGTTCAGCTACTCATCAGCGTCCCAGTCGGTTACCACTTACAATGTGGATATTGAACGCGGGGCACCCGATCAGCTCTACTATGTCTCAATACTCAAGAGGAACCTTGAACTAACTAACAGCAACGACGTGGAGGTGGCAATGTACTTCACCACAATAGACGATGGTCAGGATTCCTCTCCACCATGCGTTGGAAACTTCTGCCCCACCTCTCTCGATCCAAACACTGAGAGACGACTTTCCTTTCTTTTTACACTCGGGGAATCAGGAGCGAGGGAAAACTTTAAGGTTATGTGTGGTGTATCTCTCAAGCATCTCGTCGCTTATTTCTCCCCTCCTCGCTATCTCCCCATAGACATGGGCACTCCCCCTCGGCCTCCTCTCGAAGGTCTCGTAGTCCACCTCTATCAGGCCGAAGCGTGGTCTAAAACCTTCAGCCCACTCGTAGTTGTCCAGCAGAGACCAGTAGAAGTAGCCCCTCACGTCGATGCCCTCTCCGATGGCCTTGTGCACGTACTGGAGGTGCCGGATTATGAACTCTACCCTCCACTCATCGTCGAGGGTCGCTATGCCGTTCTCCGTCACGTAGAGCGGGAGGCCATAGCCCGAGAAGGCCCTCAGCCCCTCATAAATCCCCTTTGGATAGACGCTCCAGCCCATGTCCGTCTTCCTGCTTACCCCCGCGTCCTCAACGGCGAACCTTTTGAGGGGGTTCCTGACAGCTCTGACCTTCATGATGTTGTAGTAGTTCATTCCGAGCCAGTCCAGCCCGCTCGCTGGAACGTCGAAGGTTCTCATGAACCCCCTGAACCTCCCGGTCAGAATCCCATCGAAGATTGAGCGGTTGAAGGTGTAGTCTATATCCTCCGCTGCCTTCCTGTCCCTCTCAGAATCGCTCGCCGGGACGAAGTGGGGACGGTTCTTCACGATTCCGACCCTGAACTTCCCGCGGAGGATTTCGTAGGCTATGGCGTGGGCTTTGATGATGTTCGCCGCGACCCTCTCGGCCTTCAGCGGGTTCTTCCTGAAGGGCGGCCACATACCCTCGACGTAAGAGGCCACAACGTAGACCATCGGCTCGTTAAAGGTCGCCACCAGCTCAACGCCCTCGATGTTGTCAGCTATCAGCTCGACGTAGCCCCTCCAGTGTTCCAGGTTCTCCCCCCTCTCGAAGCCGCCTTTAAGGGCGAACCACGTCGGGAGCGTGAAGTGGTGGAGCGTGAGCATCGGGGTGATGCCCCTCTCGTTGAGGAGGTCGATTATCCCCTGGTAGCGCATCAGGGCTTCCTCGTTGGGTTTGCCTTTCTCCGGAAAGAGCCTGCCCCACTCGATTGAGAAGCGGTAGGCTCTGTAGCCCAGCCTGGCCATCAGGTCGATGTCCCTCTCGTACAGCTCCCACGAGTTGCAGGCCTTGCCGGCGTGGGGGAGCTTTCCCTTCTCAGCCCAGTACCACCAGTCGCTCCACCTGTTGTCGCCCTCTATCTGGTAGGAAGAGGTCGCCGTCCCGAGGAGAAAACCGTCCGGAAACCTGATCATCTCACTCCCCTACCCAGATCTGTCCAGGCATATTAATAAGTTTCTGATGCATATATCGAATAAAGTTAATATGACACACGACAAAGAGCAATGTGAACAGATTTTCGTTTTTATTTAAAGAAACGTTGGAAGTGGCAAACGTGAAAAAAGGTTTGTTGCTGGTGGTCATTCTGACCATCTCGGTAGTGGCGGCGCCCTTTGGAGAAGCCAGGTTTGACCCACCCGGCCCGCCGGCGATAATGGTGAGCGTATGGCTCGTTGGTATAGCCACCACGAAGGACTACGACGACGGGCTGAACGGATACGCCGACTTGAAGGTGAGGTACAAGGTTGAGGGGCACGAAACCAGCACCGGGGAGATGATGCTGTACTACGACTGGGACACCCTTAAGGGCAGGATGGGCTATTTCCAGCCCAAAAAGCTACTTTACAGCCAGAGAGAATGCTCGCCCATGGACAGCATGCTGCTCTACCTCCATGTTAACGAGGTCAGCACTTTCTCGGACAGGTGGATGATGACGATATCGAGAACCATCTCGAAGCCGGGCAGGTACGTGCTATCCTGGAAGGACGTGAAGGTCGAGATAGAGGTCACCATAACCAAACTTTCGCTGGAAGCGGACAAATGTTCCGTCTTCTATGACCAGCCCCCAAGCTATGCGAGTAGCCTCGTTTCGAGCTCTGGGGGCTACATTTACGACTGGCAGCTTACCCACATGATAAAAACGTGGATAGTGCCCAAGGGATACGCAAACATGGTCTTCGTATTCAACCAGTGCTTTGGAGGCGGGATGATAGACGACCTCAAAGAAAAGCTGAGGGGGACGGGGGACGCAGCATTCTTAAGCGCCTCCAAGCACGATGAGCCCGCATGGGGTCTGGCCGATGGATATAGGCCCTCCAGCCGGTCCAGAATAACTAGAGGGGGCTTCCAAAAACCGGAAGGATTCTATCCAAAGGAAGTGGGGGAGGAGATTGAAAAGACAGGAAAAGATGCCCCCACGATGAAGGAAATCGCCAGAAGGGCCGAAATGGAAGATTTGTCCGGCCCCTATGGACTCTGGGAGAAGAACATCGAGCATCCACAGTACACCTCCATTGGGAGGGGAGATAACATAAGGATAGGAAAGAAATCCGACGGCTCTGACGTGGCGAGCAGGCACGCCATCCTCTTTGCAGGGAATGCCAATAAGAAAAGACACTGGAACAACCTCCAGAGGATGTACGACGCCCTCAAGAAGCAGGGTTTCACCGATGGGGACATCATAGTGCTCGTGGGCAATGGAAGAACGACCCCGTGGGGCTCCAATGTCCCAAGCTACGTTGATGGTCCAGGAACCAAAAAGGCCCTCTACGAGGCGATTGTAAACGTCAGCAGGAAAATGAACAAAGACGAGCAGCTCGTATTCTGGGCATCCGACCACGGGAACAGGGAGAGGATAGAGCTCTCCGTTCTCAAGGAGATTCTCGACCCCGTAAAAATGCCGGTTCCGCCGAAAAAGACGGCCAGACGGCCGGAGCAGGTTTCGTGGGATCTTGACGAGGAGTTCCTGAACGTCCTCAGGATGTCCCCGGACAACCAGCCCTACGTGAGCATACTCGTTGAGGCAACCCCGGAAGTGATGGAGTACGGTGACAGGTTCTTTGGAAACGTGGGGCTGTACCTCAACGGAGTCCCAGCCGAACTCGCGCTTGTTGAGCCGATAACGGCCTACGACGAAGACCCCGACCTCGATGCCTTCGAGCTCGTCTACTACGTGGACGAGGAGCTCTTCTCCCGGGAGAACCTCATCGAGGTCTCGTGGCTTGGCGAACCCGGAGGGTTCATCAAGTACTCCATAACGGGACTCATCATAAGCACCGGAGGGGTAAACGAGCTTGAATACTCGGGAGACGGGGACGTTCCACGCCACAAGCCCACACTCTTCGAGCGCCTCAAGGACTATGTGGACGTTTACAATGAAAATCTGGAGGAAATGCCCGGATTCTTCAGAATGCTGGGAGGCAACGAGAGGGTTGAACTTGAGATCGCCCTGGAGAACGGCAGTGTTCTGAACATCGGCGTGGTCACATCCGAGGGCAGGATAACCGAGTTCTCAGAGGGTGAGCTCGAAGACCCGACGCTGAGGGTGTGGACCGACGAAGCCACCGTTAACTCAATCATCACATCGGACGACCCCGCGGGGAGTGCGTTCTATGCCCTCAAGCGCGGGCACATCAGGTACTCAGGCGTTGGGACGATAATGAAGCTCAGAATTGCCGGTGTAAAGGTGGTCATGAGGATCTACCGCATCGCCGAGGTTATAGGGGATATCGTGGGGTGAGGCTACAGTTCAAGCCCCGCCCCCTCGTTGACCTTTTTCCAGGCCCTGCCAAAGAGGAAGGGAAGCCTTCCGGGTTTAAGGATGGCCTCCCACCTTTCGAGGAGGATTTTCTCTTCCCTGAAGGCCCACTCCGTTAGTGCCCTTAGGTCCGCGGGCGTCTTCTCTATCTCCCCCGCCTTCTCGATTATCTCCGCCTGCAGTCTGTCCCTCTCGCGGGCGAAGTCCTTGATATAGGCCCTGTAGTTGGTCAGGAACTTCCTGTGGAAGGCCTCGAAGCGCCACCAGTAGGTTTCCGGGTCGTACCTGTCGGTCGGCTTTCTCCCAAGGCCGGGGAGGCCTCCGGCGAAGGTCACCGGCTTGAAGATGCTGAGGCAGGGGTTTGATGTGCCGGTGAACCAGTGGAGGCTCTTTCCGAGTTCTGATATTTGAGAGGAAGCCGTCTGGGACGGCCTCGTTAGACCGCCGTAGTGCATGCATATGTCCCTCATCGAGCCCTTCTCCGGGCTGTAGGGCTCGAAGGAGTGGGAGCGGAGGAGGGACATCATGTATTCGAGCGTTATCTCACCCTCCTTCTCCTTTAGCTTCCTCAGCGTGAAGGCCCTCCTCTCCCTCCCGTGGGCGAAGTGAGTGTAAAACCTGTCCGAGAAGTGCCTCGCGAAGTTGAAGTTGGGTTTTCTCGCGAGGGCATCTATTCCTTCCGACGCCACCTCCCAGTCGCTTTCTATGGTGAGGGCGTTGGATATCGAGTAAACGCCTTCGATCCTCTTTGCAACCCATTCCTTCCCGACGGTTTCGAGAACCCAGGCCTCCTTTGGGTCGGCTATTATGAAGGAGCTGAAGTAGTAGAGCCTGTGGTTTTTGCTCCCGTTCCCACCCTGCAGACCCTGCTCCACGAGGTTCGTTATGAACTCAAGCGCCTCCCTCGCGCTCTTAGTCCTCTCCAGGGCGAGGCGTATCATGTCCATTCCTGTTATCCCCTTCTCCGGCACCTTCACCTTGGTGAAGACGGCCGTGTTCCCTATCGCGAGTTCAAACTCGTTGACGCCCATCTCGGCCCCCCACATCCACCAGGGGCGTGAGAGGATTACCGCGTAGGTCTCCTTCACCTGCGGGAACTCGACGTAGGTCAGCCTCACTTTCTCCTCATCGTGCCTGGTCCGCGGTATGAACTCAAGGGTCTGGGCCTCGTTCGGCTCGCGATCGCTGTTCTTGGCGAAGAGGGCAAAGCCTTCCTTGGTGGCCTCGGGGGTTGCTATTAGAATATCGCACATGGTTTCACCCCTCAAAGATTGGAAGAAGTTTTATAAGAGGCTTTCCTCGGGGTGCAAGGAGGCGAAAGTTGTGTGCCCGGGGACGGCAGGAGAACCGGCAGTGAATGAACGCAAAGCGAGAGACCACCGTCCAATATCCCTCATACATCCGGCTAGCTACCGGGACACGTTCGCTCGAATTCCCCCCAGCACCCAATAAGTAGGAGAGTTCAGAGATTGTCAGGCGAACTTCCTATGACGACCCTACCCTCGTGTATCTCAAACTCACAGAACCCGGAGCTTCCATTCGGGGACTTCTTCACGCGCATTACAAGGCTTACTTTGAATCCCTTAACGGTCTCGGTGATGTCAATGATATGGGTAGAGAGGTTTTCAAACACCGCCAGATCCCTCTCGCTTACGTTGCGCTTGTCGATGGTGGTAACAAAGATGAGGTTCTTGTTTTGGACGGTGCTGACGATATCTTCCATGAACCTGTAAACCGCTTCCGGGGGACGGAAGAGTAGAAGGGTATCGAACCTGATCCCCACAATCAAAGAACCCCCTGGCAACTTCCGGATCATATGCAGGATCTCATAGAGCCGTTCGGCATGGATGTTTTCACCCATAACAAGGAGATCCACTCCGTCTGTGGGGATTATCCGCCTCTCGGAGGCGCCTTTTGGAAGGACGACCACCACGGCTAACTTCTCCTTATTGTCCCAAATGACCTTGGAAAGTATCTCCACCCCAAGACTGCCCACTGTCTCAATTAGCAGGACATCACCTTCCCTAACCTCACCGAGAACACTATCCAGCTTCTCAATCCCGAGCCTCATACAATCACCTAGCGTACAGACTCTCAGAAGAATAAACTTCAATGCCCCTGTTTGTGAACTGGTAGGGCCTCACATCTTCATCAAAGGGGCTTCCCCTCAACTTCAAAATCTGTATTCCTCTGACCATCCTACCCTTCACACCGTACCTTCTGAGCTCTATCACCCCGCTGGTGAGGTATTCCTCGACCTCGAGGTCTCTCCCCAGAATACTCGACGTTATGAGCACCGTCACATCGTGCCTCGTGAATACTTTCAGGAACTCTAAGAATGCCCGTCTGTACTCGAGCTCGTTTTTTGTCGTCAGCTTCAGCATAGTTATGGGATCAACGGCAACTCTCCGAATTTTGTGTTCCTCTATCTGTTCCTCCACTGCCCTCGAGAACTTTTCAAAGTTCTCCGCAAACTCGTTGTAATATATGCCCTCAAATATGTGGGTCTTCTTACCGACGGGGGTTGCGTCGATGCCATGGAAAGGGGGTTATCCAGATCGAACCCAAACTTTGCCATGTCACTCTTAACCATATCTAGAGATTCCTCCAGGGTTATGTAGAGCACGTTTTCCCCGTTCCTCACGCCTGCCATGAGGAACTGGATCGACATCGTGGTCTTTCCGAGCCCCGGTTCTCCCTTTACAAGGTATGCCCTACCAGGAATCAACCCGCCGTTCAACATCTTATCAAGCCCGGCTATTCCGGTGGATATCCTCATTGAAAACACCTCAGACCTTACATCATGACGTGGGATTTTACATCTTATAAGGTTTTCCTAGTAAAACCGAAAGAAAATACAGAAAATAGCCACATCAGGTAAAGATGTTGAGCAACACCCATATCGGCCTGTGGTCGGAGATTTCAACGTCGCAGAGGCAGCCGTAGTCCTTCACCTCCGCCGGCCAGCCTTTCCTGAGCAGGATATAGTCTATGTTCTCCTCGTCCCTGACGCCGTTGCGCTCCCAGAGGAAAGTGTAGGGCGGCCTCTCCTCGAAGGCATCGCGGTAGTCGCGCGTGAGTATCTCTATTGCCCTCTCGTAAGGCTCGGCGTTGGTGTCGCCGGCTATGATCTGGGCCGCCGGTGAGGCCTCGGCGAACTTTAGAAGCTCTTCCGCCTGCATCGCGCGCTCTTCCTCACTCAGCCCCATGTGGACGTTGACGAGGGTAATTCCGGGCTCCTCTATTGACACCTTCTGGGCCGGCCTCGCCTGGCCGATGCTCTCAAGGTTGAGTTCACCCTCGGTCTTCATGTGCCAGTGGGAGAACACCGCTATGCCGTATGTGCCCTCAACCGCTGGTTTGTACTCGTAGGCGTAGCCGAGGTGGGCAGAAACCAAGAGCGGCACGTCCTGGTAGCCGTTGGCGATCATCCCGCCGACAACCTCCTGCGCCGCCATGATGTCCGGTTTCTGCTCTCTGAGGAGGTTGACAAGCTCATAGCCGTTGAAAGTACCGTCGTAGGAACCGAAGCCCTGGTGGACGTTGTACGCCCAGATCAGGACTCCATCCTTTGCCGGCTCGTAGACTGGAGAAGCGTTGAAGAGCGCCAGCACCACCACGGCCGCCACCGCGAGGCCGGCCAGTGCCCCGGCGATTTCCTTTGCCTCTGGAAGTTTAACCTCAACGCCCTCTCTGTAGGCGCTCAGGGTGTATATTATCGCCGCCGCGAGGATCAGCGCCTCAAGCCTGTCCTCCATGAAGGCCAGACCTATGTCCCTCCCCACGTAGGCGCCTATGCCGAGCGTGGCCGTCAGGAAGAGATAAAATGCCCCGATGAGGCCTCCCCTGCTGCCCTTTGCGCGTTCAATGAGGGCAATGGTCGAGGCGAGGGCCAGAGGAAGGCCAACCAGGGAGAGGGGCCTGAGGAAGAGCGTCGCCGAGCCGAGAACCAGCAGGACGCTGGCCAGCCCAGGCTTCTTCGAGAGGTACGGTCCGAAGAGGATCGCCAGGGCCACTACAAAGGCGAAGCCCACGAACTGGGGCAGGTAGTAGACCGTGATCCCGGAGTAGCGCATGACCGCGTTCGGGTAGATCAATCCCAGCTCAATCAGCGCCGCAAAGGCGTAGAGGCCGAATCCGGGCTTCTTGAGCGTTCCCGGTTCTCTCCAGAGGGCGTAGGCCCCGAGGAGGATTGGAACCGTTAGGAGTATCCGCGTATACGGGAAGTCAGCCGGCTCGCCTCCAACTGCCAGGACGCGGAGGCTCAGGTCAGCGACGAGTCCCGTGGTCAGGTACTTTACATCGAGCTCCTTGACGAGGGAAAGCGCGACCGGCAGTGCAAAGGCCGCTATGAGGTGTGTGTATTCGGTCGCATCGGTTATTAGGACAGCCACAGCGTAGGCGGCCATTACCAGTGCGCCGGCCTTTCTGCTCATCCGTCCGATGAGGAAGGCCGCCAGAATGAAGAGCAGTATCCCGACTCCCGACGGAAAGTTCATCCCGTAGAAGAACGTCTTTTCGAGGCTCGAGTACGCCCCGGCCACGAAGATTCTGAGAGATGAAGCCAGCAGGACACCGGTTCCAAGTCCGAGCAGGATTCTATCCATATCTCTGACCCTCATGTCATCACCTAAAATCCAAGTTGTCGGGAAGACACTTAAACTTTGTTGGGGTTTCAACGGTCTGAAGGAAGAAGAGAGGAGAAAGACTCACCGGAGCCTCCTCAGCGCCATCTCGGCGGCTATGCTTATCGGGTCGATGGTGGGGCTCACCGGCGGGGCGTAGGCCGTCTCAAGGTAGACCACGTCTTCCACCGTTGCGCCCTTCTGCGCCAGGGCTGAGAGCGTCATTATCCTGCCCCACACCCTTTCTCCGCCGACTATCTGCGCTCCGATAAGCTTCCTGTCGGCCTTCCTGAAGATAACCTTGACGGTTATCGGCCTGCCGCCGGGGTAGTATTCGGGCTTGGTCGAGCCCTTGAACCTGCCGACGGCTATCTCAACCCCCTCCTTCTTCGCCTTCTCCTCGGTGATTCCGAAGGTGCCTATCTCAAGCCCGAAGAGCTCCGTTATTGCCGTGTTGAAGACTGGCCTGAACGAAACCTCTTTGCCCGCTATGTGCTCCGCCGCAACTTTTGCCATCCTGACCGCAGAAGTTCCGAGTTGGCTGAGCGTCCTCTCGCCGGTAACGGCGTCGACGACCTCGGCGCAGTCGCCTATCGCGTAGATGTCCGGGTCGCTAGTCTGGAGGTGCTCGTTCACCACTATCCCCCTGTTGACTTCGAGGCCGGCCTTCTTCGCCAAATCAACGTTTGCCCTCACGCCGGTGGCGACGAGAACTATATCGGCTGGAACTTCCTCATCTCCAATTTTGACAGCTTCAACCGGGCTGCCGACTATCTTGCTCACCCCGACGCCAAAGCGGAAGGAAACGCCGTGCCTCTCCATCTCGGCCTGTACGAGCTTCGCGGTGTCCTTGTCGAGCATGGTGGGCATCAGGCGATCCATCAGCTCTACCACAAGAACCTCCATGCCGAGCTTCGCGAATGCCTCTGCCCCTTCGAGACCGATGAGACCGGCGCCGATTACGACGGCCTTCTTCGGCTTCCTCTCCGCGATGTAGGATTTAATTCTGCGCACGTCGTCGAGGCTCTTGAGCGTGAAGACGCCTTCGTTCTCAACGCCCTTTATCGGCGGGACGAAGGCCTTCGAACCGACGGCCAAGACAAGCTTGTCGTAGGGGACTTCGCCCTTGTCGGTGATTACGACCTTCCTCTCGCGGTCTATCTCCCTAACCTCCGTGCCGAGCATGAGTTTAATCTTCTGCCTCTCGTAGAACTCGTTCGGGAAGACGATTACGTCCTCGGGCTTCTCTATTGTGCCGCTTATCACGTGCGGCAGGGCGCACGGGGAGTACTGCATCGTGGGCTCCCTCCCAATGACGGTTATCTCTGCCTTCCTGTCGAGCTTGCGCATGAAGAGGGCGAAGTTGCTTCCGGCCGTACCAGAACCGATGACGACGATTTTCATGGGAACCACCGGAGGAAGAAGGGGAGTGGGGTATAAAAAGTTGGCCTTAACCTTAGGTTCAGGGGTCGAGCTCCCTCTTCAGCTCTCCCCAGTCCTTTCCGTTTTCAAGCGCTTCTTTCTCAAGGGCTTCAATTTCCTCCGGGCTTTCTCCAGCTTCCTCTTCAACGGGCTTTGCCTTGAGCTTCAGAAGTTCCTTCTCCATCTCGTCGAGCCTTTTTCTCATCTCGCGTATGTCGTAAAGGAGGATGTTTATAGGGTCTGCTTCCATCGCTCTCACCGTTTGGATATGTTGGAGGGAAGATTAATTACCTTTCCGCTCACCGCATCCACTTACGAGCTATCACCGCGACGATGAGCGCCATGAAGACGGCCCCGGTGAGGGCTTCGATTGCACTCAACGCTTTGAGCCAGTCAGTCAGGTGCATATCGCCGTAGCCGAGGATGGTGAAGGTGACGAGGGAATAGTAGAGGGCGTTGGCGAAGCGGACAGGGTAATTTGATGTTTGAGGAAATCCCTCAATGTAGGCGCTCCAGAGGGTGTATGGGACTGCCGTTCTGAAGATGACAACGGCGGAAGAAGTTAGAATCCTACGCCAGTTCGTTCCATACTCTGTTATCCAGTCTGCGAGAACTTTCTCCGTCTGGACGCCAATCCAAGTTCCGATGTAATTTATGATGGCTTTCAGCTTGTTCTTAAAGCCTTTGGCGTTAGTGAAGTCCTCTTTTGCCCGTAGCATTCTAAGCCTCCTCTTGGCGCGCATTTCGAGGACGAACATTCTATCCGCATTTTCCCTATCCCCAAGGCGTTCGTATATGCTACGTTGCACTTTAGCTGTCTCTGCTAATGGTTGTGGATGGCAGAATCGTTTTTCACAAACTTTGAAGGAGTTAGTAATATCAATGATTTTCCAGCACTGCCTATCCATACAGTTCTTATCCAGCAGTGAGCTTATATCGTAGGGAGGCTTGGTAATTAATGCTGCTCTCTCGGTGATCATAGCCCCATTAAAATTAAGTTTTTCTACAACTCTTGCCTTTTCAAAGTATAGCTCCCCAAATTTTGCACCGCCAAAATCAGCTTCTTTAAATTCCGTCCATTCATCATAAATAGTCCCAAGGTGCCCGGAATACACTAATGATTCATCAGTAAAATATGCTTTTTTAAATTGGGCCCATGTGAATAAGCCTTTATAAAATTTAGCTCCCATAAATCGTGCTATTTTAAATTTTGAGTCTTCAAATACAGCATCACCTTTAAAAATTGCCCAGTTAAAGTCTGCAATATTAAAAACTGACCACGTAAAGTCAGCATACCCAAACTCAGCAACTTCAAAAATTCCATGGTTAAACTGAGCCCTCATAAATCTGGCCACAGTAAAGATGGCCTTTTCAAAATTTGCCTCCCCTTTTTTGCCTCTCCTTTAAAGTTTGAATTTTGAAAACTTAAAAAATATGAAAGAGGAATGATGTCGTTTATTGTAGTTTTTTCAAGGGCTTTTCTGAAATCAGCATAGCCAAAATCTACTCCATTTTCGAAAACTGCCCACTCAAATGAGAATACTCCTTTCCAACAGTTACCATTGTCATCCTCATATTCAACAATTAGGAATTTCGGGAAATACGAATCCTCTTGCCTCAACTTTTTCCTCGAAAACCAACCTCTTTATCTTCCGCCCATCAACCTCAATCTCCTCAACCCTCGGTTTAAACCTCTCCAGAAACTTCCTGTAGAACTCCACAGCCTCTTCCTCATTCTTGTTCGGCTTATGAAAAATACAGTACTCCTGACCAGCAGTCTCAGGATCGCAGTTCCCGAAGCGCTCCATCTTGCACATGGGTGCCCACTAACCTAACTACGTCCTGAAGTTTTTATCCCTTTCGACGACCTCAAGGAACTCGGCAGGGGTTAAGATTAGAAACTCGTGCCCTTTAAGGGAAAACCTCCTCTCCCCATCCCTCAGCTTCAGCACGTGCCTCTTGTCTAGGCTTATCAGAAAGCCAGCTTTGACCGAATACACCACGTCAAACAACTTGTTGTCGTCTGGATCAGGCGAGACCTCAAAGCGCTCAGCCGGTTCAACGAGGATTGACGAAGCTCGAAATATCCTGTAAATCCAGGTGGCGTAAACCCGGCTCTCAAGGTATCTGAGAACCTTCTCGCTCGTGAGCTTAAAGCGTAGCTCCTCAAGTATGGCCTCGGAGGTGTAGGAAAGAACCCTTTTCCCGACGACTAAGTCCATAACCTTCCCGGAGCTTCCGAACGGGTTTATCGCGGCCGCTATGACGACGTTGGTGTCTAGGACGACCTTGAGCGCTTCCATTCCCCGTCCACTTCCTCAAGGAGCTTTTCGATTTCCTCCTCACTCGGGATTCTTCTGCCCTTGGCGAGCAGCTTGTACTCCTCCCACAGCTCTTCTGGAGATTCGTAGTGCAGGAGGAAGAACCTGACGGCCTCCTTGATGAACTCGCTCCTGCTTGAGAACTCCCCCCTTTCAACCAGCTTGTCTATCTCCCGCATCAGCGCTGGGGGAAAGCGGATGGAAACCTTTTCGGTGGCGGACATGCTCTCACCGTAGGACAATAGTCGGACAAATTATATAAGCGTTTCGAGGGGGAAGAAGAGCAAAGGGCTGAAACCTCAAGGCTCAACAACAGTCCCGCTGTGCTTACCCTTTATCACGTCGAAGAGGTGATACGCGTCCTTCTTTCCGACGATGTAGGTCTTTATTCTGCCGCGCTGGATGAACTTCGCAGCAAGGGCATCGACGACGCCGCTTCCGCCGGCCTTGCTCTCGGCCTGCATCGCTATCTCGACGAGCTGGTCGACGGTTATCCTGTCGAGCTTTTTGGCGTTCGGGTTCTTGCGCGGGTCGCTGTCGTAGACGCCGTCAACGTTGGTTATGACGACGAGGAGGTCGGCCTGGAGGTACTCCGCCAGAAGGGCCGCAACTGCATCCGTGGTGTGGCCCGGATGCGTCCCGCCCATTATCGGTATCTTCTTGAGCTGGATGACCTCCCAGGCCTTCCTGAAGTCCTGGATTATGAACGGATAGGCCTTCTCGCCGAGGGCCGCTATGAGGAGCATCGCGTTGGCCCTCGTGATGTGTATCCCTATGTAGTCCTTGAATGTCTCGTTAGGAGTGAACGTCTTCGCCGCCTGGATGTACTTCCTCGAAACCTTGCCGCCGCCGACGACAACCGCTACCTCGTGATCCTCACTTATCTTAACAAGCTCATACGCTATCGCCTTTATGAAATCGATGTCCGGGTCGTCAGGAACGAGAACCGAACCGCCTATATCGAAGACTATCCTCATGATGACCCTCACGATGCTAATAGGGGCTCCTTTATAACCTTTTTCTTGCCGCGGGGGTGTTAAAAGAAGGTAGGGGGAGTAAATAGACTCACCCTATCTGGAAGGCGCTCGTGCGGAGCTCGCCGCGCTCGAAGCGGTAGGGGTCGTACCACTCCCAGTCGAGCGGAACCTTTGAGCGGCCTTTAGCCATAAGCTCCGCCACCGCCTCCCCAACGGCAGGCGCCATCATGAAGCCGTGACCGCTGAAGCCCGCCGCTATGTAGAAGTTGTCGAGGAGCTTTCCGATGGCAGGATTGCTGTCCGGGGTCTTCGCGTAGAAGCCGGCCCACTGGCGGACGATGTGGGCGTAGCGGAGCGGCGGCGCTATCATCGTCGCGTAGCGGAGGACGCCGCGCAGGAAGTCGTAGGTGGGCTCGTAGTCGTCCAGGCTCTTGGCTCTGTGCTCTATCCCGGCGCCGCAGATTATCCCGCCGTCCTCTCCGTCCTGGATTATGTAGGCGTCGTTCCAGCTCGGCGGGCAGACCAGCGGCTCCGCCTGGCCTGGTTCCAGCGGTTCCGTTTTGACGAGCTGGTGCTTGTAGGCGGTTATCGGCACGAGTTCGCGGCTTAAGCCGGCCATCTCGTTGATGAGCGGCGCCCAGGCGTTGGCGGCATTGAGAACGGCATCGACCTTAACGCTCTCGACATTCCCGTTGCTCCTGAACTTCACGGCGGTTATCTCATCCCCCTCGCGCTCAAGTCCAACCACCTCGGTGTGCTCGCGCGCATCAACGCCGAGTTCCTTAGCCCGGAAGAGGTAGGCGAAGAGCGTCTTGAAGGGGTTCGCCTTGCCGTCCTTCGGGTTCCATGCTCCCGCCAGGAAGGGCTCTGTGTTGAGGATCGGCACTATCTCCCTAGCCTCGTCCATCCCGATTAGCCTCGTCGGGACGCCGAACTTGTTCTGGAGCCTTATGTTCGCCTTGAACCCCTCAACCTCCTCCTCGCTCGTCGCGAGGAACAGATAGCCCGTCTGCCTGAAGTTGATGTCAAAGCCGAGCTCCTCCTCAAGCCTCTCCCAGCGCCCGACGGAGTACTTCATGAGCCTTATGTTGGCCTCGTCCGTGAACTGGGCGCGGATTCCCGTGGCACAGCGGAAGGTGGAGCCCGAGCCGAAGTAGTTCTTCTCGAAGAGTATAACTTCCTCGCCGAGCTTCGCCAGCTCGTAGGCGGTGGCAACGCCAATTATCCCGCCGCCGATGATGGCTATTTTACTCATCGGCACCACCCACTATGACCTCTACGCGAACGGGCCGAGTTGGGACCCTCGCCTTCGGAAGCGGTATTTCCTCCTGCCTCCTTCCGGTCTTTCTGGCGAGTATGCCGAGGACTATGGGGATGCACGTCCTCCCCTGGCAGGGGCCCATCCCTATGCGGAGGAGGCGCTTGAGCTCCTCGATGTCCGTGATGCCCGAGTCTATGAGCGCCTCGACTTCCTCGACGGTGACGTCGTTGCAGCGGCAGACAATAACCTTTCCCGCCATTCTAATCACCTCTCAACCCTCACTGCCCTGACGTCCCAGGCCAGCTCTATTGGCACCTCGACGATTATTATCGGGGTGTCCCCCTTCGTCTTCTCCCTCGGCACGACGGTGAGCACCTTTCCCTTTCCGACGGGCTCCCCCACGCGGTTGAGGAGAACGACCTCATCTCCCTTCCCGGGAACCGGGAGGAGCTCGTGGGGCATGGTTATCCTCGCCTTATCGCCCACGTAGTGCACCATGAAAAAGGCCAGCCCGGGGCATATCTGGACGCAGAGGGAGCAGCCAATGCACTTCTCATAGTCCACTATCGGCAGGTCGTTCGGCGTGGGCATGCTTATCGCTCCTGTGGGGCATATCTCCCTGCACGGGGCGCAGGGTATCTCCTGCGGACACTCCGGGACGGCAACGGGCCTCCTCCTGAGCCTCTCCTCGCTCGGCAGGGGGATGAAGGCCTCAAGCTCCTCCGGCGTGATGTAGCCCTTTCTGAGGTAGGCGGGGATTTCACTCACCGGCGACACCTCCAATAAGGGCCTTCTTTATGCCCTCGAGCACGTGCCTGCCGAAGGGCCCGGAGCGGAACTCCAGGAGGTCTTTCTGGGCTTTCTCCATCTCCATAATCCACTCCTCTCCAGCTATGCCGAGCCTCAGGGCCGCCGCAATGCCCGCTATCTTTCCTTCGAGCATCGCGGTCGTCGCCTCCTCTATCCCCGCGGAATCGCCGGCAACGAATATTCCCCTGACGGTGGTCTCCATCCACTCGTCGCGCACAGCCACGTGCCCGCTGAGCTCGCGGACGTACCGTATCTGACAGCCCGCCTGGTGGAGGAGCTCAATGCTCGGCCTCAGGCCAACCGCGAGGGCTATGACGTCGACCTCAAAGACCTTCTCAGTCCCCGGAATCGGCCTCCAGTTCTCGTCGAGCTGGACTATTACTGCCCTCTCGACCTTCTCCCTCCCCTCGGCGCGCAGGATGGTGTGCCTCGTGAGTATCGGAACGCCCAAGCGTCTGACCTTGGCCGCGTGGACGAAGTAGCCGCCGACCTTCGGCATGGCCTCAACTATCGCCTTCACCTCAACGCCGGCCTGAATGAGCTGGTACGCCAGAATGAGTCCCACGTTCCCAGCACCGACAATTAAAACCCTGTCTCCGGGCTTCACACCGTATGTGTTCATGAGGGTCTGTATCGCCCCGGCACCGTAGATCCCCGGTAAATCGTTGTTCTCAAAGGGTATCATCTTCTCCATCGCTCCGGTTGCCACGATAACCGCCCTTCCGCGGAACTCTATCAGCTCGCTGTTGCTCCTGACGGCCAAAACGAGCTTCTCGTCGCCCTCCTGGAAGATGCCGACGGCGGACGTTTCAAGGAAGATTTCAACGTTCTCCCTCTTCCTGACCTCCTCCTCAAGGATTTTTGCTATCTCCACCCCCCTGACTCCCGCAAACTGCTCCCTCTTTCCGAAGAACTTGTGGGTCTGCTTGACGAGCTGGCCGCCGAGCATCGGGTTTTCGTCCAGGAGAACGACACTCGCCCCGGCATCGGCCGCATGGATGGCCGCCATCAGGCCAGCCGGACCGCCGCCGATTATCACAATGTCAGCCCTCACGACTTTCGCGTCCCTGAACTCCGGGGGCTTTGCCTCCTTCGGTAGCTTCGCCTTCCCGTGCTGGGGCTCGATCCTCATCCCGTCCTCAACGAGGGTTATGCACGTCCTGACGTTGGGAATTCCGTTCACGACCATCAGGCAGGAGGAGCACTTGCCTATCGCGCAGAAGAGACTCCTCGGACGTTTCTCGTTGGCGGAGTAGTTGAGAACCCTGATTCCAGAGGCGTGTAATGCCGTTGCAATGGTCTCCCCTTCGTACGCCCTGATTGGTTGGCCCTTAAAATATATTGTAATCTCCCTGCCGCGCTCAAAACGCAGAACAGGATGCTCAGTTAAGCGCACGGTGTATCACCCATGCACCTATTCGTGCACCCATTTATGAAAATTTTTCAACCCGATGGTGGGCAACCTTTGGTTTCAGGTACTACCAAAGCTTTATATATCGGGCGGCGGATAAGTTAGCTGGCGGCGGGCTAGGCCGGGGGGTTCGGCGTCCCCTGTAACCGGAAACCGTCGATATGCCGGGGCCGAAGCCCGGGGGGCGGTTCCCGAAGCCGTCCCCGGAAGCCGGGGCACAACGGTGATCCCTCGTCCCACGGGGCCGGCGGTGGGAGGGGCGGGGCTGGAGGGCCCCGCTAACTCCCTTTGCCCGCCGAACCCCGCCAGGCCCGGAAGGGAGCAGCGGTAGGCGGGACGTGCGGCGCTCGTGGGGTAGCGGGGGTGAGCGAGCCCCGGTGGAAGGGGACGGTGGAGGGTTCCCACCCCCGGGCGCGCCCGCCGCCACTATAGAAAATTCCCTACCAAAACTGCTGCCTGAAAAGCAAAACCTTATTAGCCAGGACACTTCTTTTGCCTCCGGGGTGTTCATATGGCGAGCCTTGAGGTGGAGCTCTTCGGGATCAAGTTCGAGAACCCGCTCATTCTCGCGTCTGGGATAAACGATAAGGTTCCCGAGCAGTGGATAAGGGCGCACGAGGAAGGGGCGGGCGGAGTGGTCACCAAATCGATCGGAATCGAGCCGAGGGATGGCTACGACAATCCCACGATAGTGGAGCTTCCCTACGGGCTGATAAACGCGATGGGCCTGCCGAACCCAGGCTGGGAGGGCTTCCTTGAGATGGTCGAGGGATACACCTTCGACTTCCCGGTCATAGTCTCGATATTCGGGGGGACGCCGGAGGAGTTCGCCTTCCTCGCAGAGAAGCTGAGCAACGTTGCGGATGCCTTCGAGCTGAACCTGAGCTGTCCCCACGCCGAGGGCTACGGAATGGAGATAGGCCAGAAGCCGGAGAACGTCTATGAGGTCGTCAAAGCCGTCAAGGACGCAACCGACAGGCCGGTTATAGCGAAGCTCACGCCAAACACAGACGACATAGCGAAGCTCGGCCTGGCTGCCGAAAGAGCGGGAGCGGATGCCGTCTCGGCCATAAACACGCTGAAGGCGATAGCGATAGACGTCTACGCAAGGAGACCGATACTGAGCAACCGCGTCGGCGGCTACTCCGGGCCGGGCGTTAAGCCCGTCGCATTAAGGGCGGTCTACGACCTCGCGAGAACACTTGACATCCCTGTCATCGGGATTGGCGGCATAACCACATGGAAAGACGCGGTCGAGTTCCTCCTCGCCGGGGCTTCCGCCCTTCAGATCGGTACAGCGGTCTCTCTACGCGGCTGGAAGGTCTTCCGGGAGATAAACGAGGGGATCGGGAGATACCTTGAAAGCGAGGGCTTTTCGAGCGTGAAGGAGATAGTGGGGTTAGCCCTTGAGTAAGGCATTTATAGGAGAAAACCTACTATACTATGGTGATCTACTATGCCGCTCACAAAGGTCACGCGCAACTACCAGATAACCATTCCTGCAGAGATAAGGAAGGCTCTTGGCATAAAGGAGGGCGAATATCTGAGCGTAGAGCTGAGGGGAGAGGAGATAGTCCTTAGACGGGCGAGGAGGAAGTGGAAAACCTTCAGACTCGGAAGGAAACTAACAGCGGAAGAGCTTGAGAGGATCTCCGAGGAGACCATGGAGGAGGAAATGTCATGGGAGCCGTAATTGACTCCAACGTCTTCATATATGCCGCAGTTGAAGATTCCGAATATCACGAGAGCGCCATGGATATCATCCATTCTCTTGACCGCTGGATTGTACCGACGATAGTAGTTTATGATACCGTCTGGAACTTCAGGAAGCTTGGATTTGGCACTGAAGAAACCAGAGAGCTCATTGAGCAGATACTCTTCGATTCAAGAACTTCCCTTGTGGATGATAGGCAGTACCTCCTCGAAGGCCTTGAACTCCTACAGAACCTCAGTCCGGTGCATTATATTGACTCGGTAATCCTCGCGATAGCTAAGGAAGTTGGAACCCTTGCGACCTACGACAAAAAGCTTAGAAACCGGGCCGAGAAACTTAACGTTAAACTGCTCCCGGAGGTGGTTGAATGAAGCGTGCGGTCGTTCTCTTCAGCGGCGGTCTCGACAGCACCGCCTGCCTCTACTGGGCTAAGGAGAACTACGACGAGGTAATAATGCTCACCGTCAACTACGGCAGCAACGAGGAAAGGGTTACGAACAGGGTCGCCGAGTTCTTCTCGAAGGAGCTGGGTGTGCCCCTGAAGATTGTCAGGCTCGACTTCCTAGAAGAGTTCTCAAAGCTCCGCGGGACGACGCTTGTCGGCGGGGAGACCCCGAAGGTCTCAGCTGAGGAGCTGGAGGACATGAGCGTTGCTCGGGAGACCGCGAAGAGCGTCTGGGTTCCCGCTCGTAACGTCGTCCTCATAAGCGTCGCCGCCTCGCTCCTCGATGCCCTCGGCGGCGGGGACATAGTGGTCGGCTTCAACGCGGAAGAGGGAGCAACCTTCCCGGACAACACCCCCGAGTTCGTCGAGAAAATGAACGAAATGCTCCGCTATGGAACTATGGCTGAGGTTAAGGTCGTTGCACCGCTCATCGACCTCGACAAGAAGGGGATAGCGAGGCTTCTGAAAGAACTGGACGCCAAGTACGAGTACTCAAACTCCTGCTACATGCCGAAGGGCTTCACGGAAGATGGAAAGCCGATACACTGCGGCGAGTGCGAGAGCTGTGTAAGGAGGCACCGCGGGCTTATGGGGGCACTCGGGGAGGACAGGACGGTCTACGCGGTTGAGCCGAGGATCTGACTCCTCCCCCCGAATTCCCTCCTCCAGGGGGTTCCCTTTCGGCCCACCGCAAGATTTATAAATTCGCCTTCTACCCTATCCATTGGGCGTGGGGCGGTAGCTCAGCCTGGGAGAGCGCCGGACTGAAGATCCGGGTGTCGGGGGTTCAAATCCCCCTCGCCCCACCACTTCTCGCGTGCGGTGGTAGTCTAGCCTGGTCTAGGACACCGGCCTTCCAAGCCGGTGACCCGGGTTCAAATCCCGGCCACCGCACCACAACCTGTTCTTGAAGTTCAGTCAAACGGAAGGATTCCGAAGGAGAAGCTCAAGGAACTTGGAATGGAGGAGTTCTGAATCCTCTCTCGTTTTACTTTATTGTACCTTTCAGTTCTGAAACCCGGCGTGCATCCCGTGTCGTAACGTCCCAAAATATGCTCTTTTGTTGCAGTTTTTCCGGCCTACAACTTACGATTTGTTGTGTTTAATATTTACGAATGAGTCCAAAAAAATTTCTCCATCAATAGCATATGCAATAATACGTTTTAAAATCGAAAGGTTTATATTGCCAATGCCCAAGATGGTGCTTCGATGACGGGCACAGTGCCCCGATGCCATAACAAATCAGACCGTGAATTGAGGTGTTCAGGAATGAAGGGATGGAAGGCTGTTGTATTGGCCCTTTTCCTGATAGGCATTATAGCCGGAATGGCAGCCGCAGCACCAACGAAGCCCGTCGTTCGGAATAACGGCATCCAGCAGAAGAACTACGGACTGATGACTCCCGGGCTGTTCAAGAAGGTGCAGGGGATGGACTGGAACCAGCAGGTCAGCACCGTGATAATGTTCGACAGCCCGCGGAGCAGGGACTCCGCCCTCAGAATACTGAAGCTCATGGGCGCTGAAATCAAGTACAGTTACAGGATAATCCCCGCCGTTGCGGTCAAGATGAAGGTCAGGGACCTTCTGCTCATCGCCGGCATGATCGACACCGGGTTCTTCGGCAACACCAAGGTCTCGGGAATAAAGTTCATCCAGGAGGACTACAAGGTCCAGGTTTCGGACGCCACCTCCGTTTCTCAGATACAAGCCGACACCGTCTGGAACTCTCTCGGTTACGATGGCAGCGGTATCGTTGTTGCGGTTATCGATACCGGTATAGACGCGAGCCACCCCGACCTTCAGGGCAAGGTCGTGGCATGGTACGATGTCGTCAACGGCAAGACCACCCCCTACGATGACAACGGCCACGGAACCCACGTCGCCGGCATCATCGCCGGAACCGGCGCTGTCAACTCCCAGTACATCGGCGTCGCCCCCGGAGCGAAGCTCGTCGGCGTCAAGGTTCTCGCCGCCGACGGTTCGGGAAGCATATCCGACATCATAGCCGGCGTCGACTGGGTCGTCCAGAACAAGGACAAGTATGGAATCAAGGTCATCAACCTCTCCCTCGGCTCAAGCCAGAGCTCCGACGGCACGGACTCCCTGAGCCAGGCCGTTAACAACGCCTGGGCGGCTGGCCTCGTCGTCTGTGTCGCCGCCGGAAACAGCGGGCCCAACACCTATACCGTCGGCTCCCCGGCCGCCGCCGACAAGGTCATAACGGTCGGTGCCGTTGACAGCACAGACACCATAGCCAGCTTCTCCAGCAGGGGGCCAACTGCCGACGGCAGGCTCAAGCCGGAAGTCGTCGCCCCGGGTGTTGACATCATCGCCCCGAGGGCCAGCGGAACCAGCATGGGCACCCCCATCGACAACTACTACACCAAGGCCTCAGGTACGAGCATGGCCACCCCGCACGTTGCCGGTGCCGCAGCCCTCGTACTCCAGGCCCACCCGACATGGAGTCCGGACAAGATAAAGACCGCCTTCATCGAGACCGCCGATATAGTGGCCCCGACCGAGATAGCGGACATCGCCTACGGTGCCGGTAGGATAAACGTCTACAAGGCCATAAACTACGACAACTACGCCAAGCTCGTCTTCACCGGTTCGGTCGCCGACAAGGGAAGCGCCACCCACTCCTTCGACGTCAGCGGCGCCACCTTCGTCACGGCCACGCTCTACTGGGACAACAGCGCCAGCGACCTCGACCTCTACCTCTACGATCCCAACGGCAACCAGGTGGACTACTCCTACACCCAGTACTACGGCTTCGAGAAGGTCGGCTACTACAACCCGACCGCCGGAACCTGGACGGTCAAAGTCGTCAGCTACAGCGGTGCGGCAAACTACCAGGTCGACGTCGTCAGTGACGGCACCCTCAGCCAGTCGAGCGGAACCACCCCGGCCCCGAGCCCAAGCCCGACTCCGACCACCGACAGCCAGACCTTCACCGGCTCCGTCCACGACTTCTGGGACACCAGCGACAGCTTCACCATGACCGTCAACAGCGGGGCAACTAAGATAACCGGAGACCTGACCTTCGACACCAGCCTCCACGACCTCGACCTCTACCTCTACGACCCCAACGGCAACCTCGTTGACCGCTCCGAGAGCTACAACAGCTACGAGCACGTCGAATACCTCAACCCGGCACCGGGAACCTGGAAGTTCCTCGTCTACGCCTACAGCACCTCCGGCTGGGCCAGCTACCAGCTCGACGTCGTCGTCTACTACGGATGAAGGTTTTTAACATCTTTTTCTTTTCTTCTTGAGGTGGTTGAAATGAGGAGAATTCTCGGGGCAGCGCTCATCCTGATGATCATCGGATTATCCCTCCCGATGGGGAGTGCTAAAATCGAGCCGTACGTTTACAAGCCCACCGTTCCCGAAACCGCCTTTGCGGTTCTTGCCCTTTATCAAACGGGGGACTACGATAAGGTTCTTGAGGGGTGCGAATGGCTCGTGGCCTTGAAGACGCCCTTCGATTCATGGGGGATGGCCTATGGGGGAGAGCACATGGCGAAGTACACCGCGATGGCCATGCTGGCCCTCATGCGCGGTGAAAACATCGCAAGGGGCCGTTACCGCGATGTTCTCAACGGCGCCGCATACTGGCTGATATACAAGCAGAACCCCGACGGCTCGTGGGAGGACTACACCGGGACGGCGCTTGCGGTCATCGCGCTCAGGAAATTCCTGAACGGCTACATCAACGAAAACCTCACGGGATTCGAAAAGCAGGTGAAGGAGGCCATAAACCGCGGGGAGGGCTGGCTGATAGGGGCCGAGCCAAAGACAGATACAGAGAGGATATTCGGCTACCTGGCCCTTGGAAAAAAGGACGAACTTGAAAAGATGGCCGCCGAAGGCGAGCTGAAAGCCTACCGCGCCTTTGCCCTGGCCTACCTCGGGGAGAAGGTTGAGCTCAGCGGCGATTTTGAATCCACCGTGGCCACGGCCATGGCACTCTACGCAACGGGAGATGAGAAATACCGCAGGGAACTGATCAAAAAGGAGCACTTCGGGTTCTGGGGCGTCCTCCGCTACCGCGTTCTCGACCTGCTGAGCGTCTCCAAGATTGGGGGCTTCGAAGGCCTGAGGGGCGTCGCGTGCCCATACCTTGGGAAGATAACCCCTGGGGACGACTGGGAACGGGTAATCCTGGCCGATTACTACCTGCTCTGCAACATGACCCCAGAGCTCCCCTCCAGCTATTCGGGACTGTTTCCGTGGCAGGTAGCCGAGATCGCCAGGATAAAAGCCCTCCTCGGGGAAGACTACTCGGACGAGGTGGGTTATCTACTAAGCACCGTCAGGAACGGCGTCTGGAAGGACTTCTACAACACCGAGTACGTGGTGTGGGTGCTACGGGAGCTGAACGTCAGCCACGACTACGGCGCCTCCCTGAGCTACCTCTCAAACAACCTCACCTGGATGCTCAAAACGAATGACCCAAAAACCGGAAACCCCGTTTACTACACCATCCCAACGTACTACTTCGCCTATGCCCTCATAGTCTTCAGCGAGTTCGGGATGGAGAATGAACTCAACGAAACCCTGAACCTGCTCGCGGAAAGGCAGTATCCCAACGGCGCGTTCCCCTACACCCAGGGCTCAGTGGCAGGCATAACATCGACGGCGAAGGCAGTGTGGGCACTCCAAGAGGCCGGACTTACTGAAACAGAGCTTTACGAGAAAGGCGTTTCCTTCCTCAGGAACCTCCTCTACGCCAATATACCGGAGCTTGAAGTGAAAGACGGAACCGTCAGGCTGACCAACGCCACCTTCCTGTTGATTCGGGATGGAAGGTACGTCGGAAACATGACGGGCGAGGCCAGGGTGTCCGAACTGGACGGGTACGTGATGATATATCCCCCTCAAAATCCACTGATGATAAAGGCCCATGCAGTTAAAGGCTTTAGGGCGGTAGAACCCAAAGGGAGAAACGAGGGAATAACATACGTCTACATCGGGACCGGGGCAGTGTTGGTAGCCCTTGCGGTCGTTACCGCGTTGAAGGGAAGGCGGGGAAAGAAGTCACGGAAGTGAGTTTCGTTTTTTCATTTTTTCCACCCTGGAGATTATGAACGTTCTCAAAAACTCTTCGCCGAACTCCATTCTCCTTCCGGAGAGATAAGAACGGTAGATTTTGACCGCTTCTTCATCCCCAAGTTCCTCAAGCTTTTTCAGGACGTCCCCCTTTCTCAGGCCCGAGCCTTTTAGAAACGCCATCAGTCTGGCTGTCTCGCCCGCGAGAACGTGGAGCATCTTGGGATTTCCAGAGAAGCACTCAAGATTGCGCAGGATACCCTCCAGCCTCACGGGGAGAATATCCGCAACCCGGTATTCGGGCAAAAGCTCGGCCACGTCTTTGCCGATAATCACGCGGTGGTTCTCCCTGAAATCGGCCTGGTAAATCGTGAGGAACTTGTAGGGGTAGCCGAGGTTGAGGGGGTCGCGGAGGTTGGAGAGCCACTCCCACGCTATGTCGACCTCAACGGGTTTGAGGTGTTCGGTGCACCCCTCTAGAACCGGCCTTATTTTTGAAAGCACATCCTCCGGCTTGACACCGTCTTCAAGGACAGCAAAGAAATCGACATCGCTCGTCCCCGGAAGGAAGTCTCCCCTGGCAAGGGAGCCGTAGAGGATTAGAGAATAAAGGCCGGGAACCCGGCAGAGCTTTTGCCTCACACATTCTATGAGGCCTTCAACCTTCATGTCGTCGAGGCCTCTTCGTCGTTGTAGAGCTCGTCGCCAATCTCTATCTTTTCCTCGAAGCCCTTCGAGCCCTCAAGGGTCTGAATCCTGAACATGTAGCTCTTGTACCAGTTGTAGCTCGGTTTAACCTTGACCGGCAGGAGCTTCCAGGCGCGCGTTTCCTCCTCATAACCCCAGTTGACGTACTCGTTGAAGTTCCTGATGATGTCGGTGATTACAACGCCGAACTCGTTGAGGAGAACCCTCTGGATTTCCCTCCACTTATCGAGGGAGCTCTCACGCCTCGTTATGCCGAAGTAGCCGGCGCAGCCGGGCCCCTTGAGGGTCGCTATTCCCCTGCCGACGAAGGCCCTTATCGCCTCAACCGTCTCGGGCGGGTCGGTGATGAAGGTGTCGAACTTGTGGAGCGCGTAGTCCGGGAGCGGCTCCCTCAGGTCGAAGGTGAACATCTCGATGTCCTCGTATCCGAGCTCGTCTGCCGTCTTCTCGATGAACCTAACGAGCCTCTCATCGATGTCGAGGACGGCTATCCTCTTCGGCAGGCCGCTGAGCATCAGCGCTATGCTCGTGAGGTCGTCGTCGCCGAGGACGAAGACCTCCTTGTTCTCGAGGTCGCCCCTCGTGTGCATCAGGGCGATCCTGGCGACGGTGGTCTCAGGGGTAACGTAGGCCTGGTCAAAGTCGTGCTTCGGCTGCGGGCGGTTCCTGACTATCTCCCTAAACTGCTCAAGGAGGTCGCTGAAGGCTGAGAGCTCGACGGTCTTGCCCTCACAGTGGGCGCAGGTGTAGTCCCTCCTGGCGCCTATTCCATACTTCTCCACCAGCTTCCTGCCGCTCTGGGTGAGGACGACGCTCGGGCCGTCGAAAGTCACGTATCCGAGCTCGTGGAGGGCGGTAATAACAGCAACCACGAGCGGAAGCGGTTCCTCGCTGAGGTCAACTATTCTCCAGACGTCTCCACTCGCCTGGACGGCGCTCAGAACGTTCTCGACGGTTCTCTCGTAAACGGGGATGCTCGTCTTCTCCCTGACCTTTTCCACTATCTCCCTCATCGCAAGCACCTCCAGAAGCATCTTTTGTTCGCGGACGGGGTTAAGGTAGGCCTCTTTTAAGGTTTTCCCAGCGGCAAGTTTAATAAACCATCCACCGATTGTCCCCCGATGATAGGGCCGGTTGGAGAAGACTTCATCAAAAGGTACCGCCTCGGGTACAACCTCGAAGCCCTTGAAAGGGTTAGGGGAGATATCGGCGAAGACGCCTACTCCCGCCTGAGGGCCCTGATAGAGTACCGCCTTTACGGGAAGGAGTTTGACCGTTCACCCATTGACGTGAAGGTAGCCCTCGCCTTTTCTGCAGGTTCCGACAGCACGGCCTCCCTCAAAATCCTCCGCTGGGCCGGCTTCGACGTCGTCCCCGTGATGGCAAAGCTCCCGCAGATGAGGGAGCCGGTTCTTCTCAACGCCATGACGCAGGGTGCGGTTTTCGTCGAGATACCGGGGTACATGGACGAGATGAAGGAACAGATAAGGAAGGGAGCACCCGTCTGCGGCCGCTGTCATACGATGGTAATGCATGCCATCGAGGACTATGCCAGAGAGAAGGGGATAAAGATCGTAGCGAGCGGTGACCTGCTGAGCTCCGGCCTCATATCGATCTACAAAAAGGACGACCTCGTGGTGCTCAACTTTCCGGCGTTTCTCGCCCTCGACAAGGGCGAGGCGATAGCGACCCTCGGGAGAAAGTACGCCCTGGGCTTCGGCTGCACCCTGTGGAAGTCCGCGGCGAAGAACTCACCGGTTCTGAAGAGGTACGGCATCCAGAGGGTTCTGAGGGAGCTGAGGGCGAGGGCACTCACTCCAGAGATGGCGGAGAGACTCATATTCGACATACTATCCCAGTAGTTACCCATTTCTGACCCAAAAGGTTTAAATGTGTCTCTCTGAACTCCACCCAGGTGGTGAAAAATGATCACAAAGGAAGACGTTGAGAGAACCGTTAAGGGGATAGTTGATGAGAAGTTTGTCAAATCCATAGAGGTTGATGAAAAGGGCAATGTGACGGTCACCCTATCAAAGGACACGCCGGACATTGACGAGGTGCTCATAAAGCTCAACACGGAGCTCGGAAAGATCGAGGGAGTCGGCACCATAACGATAAACCGCGAGAGGGAAAAGAAGGCCGAAGAAAACGTCGAGCTGAGCAAGGACATGATACTGGAAAAGCTCAAGGAGGTCATAGACCCCGAGATAGGGGTTGACGTCGTCAACCTCGGCCTCATCTACGAGCTTGAGATAAGACCCGACAACACCGTCTACGTCAAGATGACGATGACCACCCCGGGCTGTCCGCTCACCATGTGGATTCTCCGGGCGGTGGAGGACAAGATACTTGAAGTCCCGGGCGTTAAGGACGCCGAAATCGAGCTTACCTTCGACCCGCCCTGGAATCCCGAGATGATAAGCGAGGAGTACAAAAAAAGGCTGGGGCTTTTCTGACCCATCTTGTCAACTTTTGTTCATCAAAGAGCCTGTTCCCTCTTTTTTCCACGAATCTTCGCCATCCGACGCCCATTTTTCCGACGAAAAGTTTATATTCCTCGGAGTTCATCTAACTCCGGTGATGTTCCATGGCGTGGAAGGTTAGGGTTGACCAGGACGTTTGTATCGGAGATGCCATCTGTGCCAGCCTCTGCCCGGACGTCTTCGAGATGAACGACGAGGGCAAGAGCGTTCCTATCGTCGAGGTTATCGAGGACGAGAACCTCTACAACTGCGCCGTTGAGGCCGCCGAGGCCTGTCCGGTCAGCTGTATCTACATTGAGGAGGCTTGAAGCCTCTTCTTTTTCCTTCTCATTGACCGTGTGCGTTTCTAAAGTGTTCGTGTTATCCCTGCAGGCTGCGCTGACTTCGCCTTTTGCCCCATTGAGGAGAAAAGGAGAAACCCAAAAGGGGATCAATCGAGCGTCAGGTTGAACTTCTTCGCCTGCTCCAGCACGTATTCCCTTATCTCGCGCGCCTTCGGCAGCTCCGCGACTATCTCACCGTTCTCGATGAGCGGCCTGAGGAGGGGTTCGATCTTCGCACCGCAGACCGGACAGCGTTCGAGCTTTTTGTCGGCCGGAACGCGGTGGTAGTGGCCGTTCTCACAGCGGTATATCTGCTTCCTCCCGCTGAGCTTGCCGCGCTTGGTAATGGGCTTCCCCTCAATCTCCACTATGTCGAGCGAGAAGTCCACCGGTTTGGCGCTCGCTATTGAGCCGCCAACTCCGAAGGCGTCCGCGACGTCCACTACCTCCCTTATGCTGTTCTCGTCCAGACCGCCGCTGACGAAGATTTTGACGCGGTTGTGGCCCCTCAGGTCGAGCTCCCAGCGAACCTCCTCGATTATCCTCCTGAAGCTGCCCCTCCTTGAGCTTGGCGTGTCGAGCCTGACTGCCGTCAGCCTCTCGCCGAGGGCCTCGGCCGCCATCAGAGCCTCGAACTTTTCATCGCAGAGGGTATCGACCAGGGCGGTTCTGGGAACCTCCGGTTCAACGACATCGTCGAAGTACTTCCAGGCCCTCACCTGGTCGCCAACGACGAGGATGAGGGCGTGGGGCATCGTACCGACGGGCTTCTCCCCCATCATCTCCGCCCCGAGGACGCCGCTGACACCGTCACAGCCGCCTATGAACGCCGAGCGGTCTATCATAGGTGCTATCGCTGGGTGCATGTGCCTTATGCCGAAGGAGTACACGGGCTTGAAGTCGGCCGCTATCTTTGTCCTGAGTGCGGCGGTGGCTATGCCCGTGGCCTGGCTGAGCATTCCGAGCAAAGCCGTCTCGTAGATCCCGAACTCCTCGTAGTAGCCCTCTATCTGGAGGACAGGCTCGTAGGGGTGGAATACCGTCCCCTCCGGCATCGCGTAGACGTTCACAGGGAGGCCTTCAAGGAGCCTCGCGACCTCCTCTATCCCCGCCAGGACGCCCCACTTCCATCCCTTTGGAAGGCTGGTGGTGGTGACGTCGGCGAAAACCTTCCTGTGGATACCCTTCTCCACGAGTATCTTCCGCGTCCTGATGAAGTAAACGTCCGTGGTCTTTCCGGCTTTGATATCGTCCTCGTGGGCTATGTAGAAGTCCCTCATTTCTCCTCACCTGATAGGGGGTTCTCGGAGGAGAATTTAAGGCTTTCCGGGAAAGGGTTATAAGGTTAAAAAACCGACCAGTCGGTAGGTGAAATGATGAAAGTCTGCATCGTCTATGAGTCCCGAAGAGGGTCCACGGAGAAGGTAGCTAGGGCGATGGCCGAAGCCGTCGGTGAGGGGGCAGATGTCAGGGTCCTCAGAGCCTCTGACAATCCCGATGTTGAGGACTATGACCTTGTAATCGTCGGGGCACCCATCTACTACGAGCGCCCCCTTCCAGAAGTCAAAGAATTCCTGCTCTCAAAGAAGGGCCTGGATGGGAAGCATGTAGCCGTTTTCATACTCTGCATAGCGGACAGGTTTGGAAAGCTCGGAAAGAGGTACACCGAAAGGCGGTACCTGAGGATGATGACGGAGAACATCAGGGGCAGGATAATAGCTGTCAAGGTTCTCGACGGCTGGATACTCGATGAAAATCCGAAGACAGTAGCGGAGGCAAGTGATTGGATAAAACGGGTTCTAGATGCCTTTGAAGAGGGAAGGGAGCTTGGAACAGAGCATCCGGAGGGGGAACGATGAGAAAACTTGGGACCAAAAAACGAATAATAGAGGCCGCCCTTGAACTGTTCAGTGAGAAGTCCTATCACGACGTTTCTATGGAGGAGATAGCAAGAAAAGCCGGTATCTCAAAGGGAGGCCTTTTCCACCACTTTCCGAGCAAATATGATCTCGCAAGGGCGGTTCTGTTTACGCTCCTCGACAAATGGCTGGAGAACCTCAACGGCCGGCTGGAAGGGCTTTCGGGGGAGGAGAAGCTTAGAACCCTGATCGATGCGGCTTTCGGACTGATAACGACCAGCCCAAAGCTTTCACGCTTCTTCCTTGAGCTGTACGAGGAGAGCCTCAAACTCAACAGAACCAGCGACTGGGATGAGTTCTACGAGAGGTACACGGGCCCGGTTTCTGATGTGCTCAGAGAAGCCGGGGTAGATGAGCCGGAAAAGAAAGCACTTCTCCTTGGAGCGCTGGTTGACGGTTTGGCCCTGCATCACCTTCTCTCGGGCGGCAAACTGTTCAACGTCGATGAGATGAAGATGGAGGTTCTAAGGATTATGGGGGTATGAGCATGGAGAAATCGCTGGGTGAGCTCCTCTCCCTGAGGGAAAGGCGGGCCTTGATTACCGGCGCGGCTTCGGGAATAGGCAGGGCGACCGCTTTACGGTTTGCCGAGGCCGGGGCCAACCTTGAGCTGGTTGACCTCAACGAGTCCGGGCTGGAGGAGACGAAGGAACTCGCCGGAAAGTTTGGGGTTGAGATCAACCTCCACCGCATTGACCTCTCCCGGAAGGTCGAGATAGACGCCCTCTGGGAAATCCTTAAGGGCCGGGAGCCGGATATACTGGTCAACAACGCGGGGGTTTACTGGTTCAGGGACTTCACCGAGGTCGATGAGGCCTTTTACGAGAAGGCCATGGCCATCAACCTCCACTCCGTCTTCTGGATGTGCCAGCACTTCGTGAGGGCGAGGAAGGACAGAGGAGGAGTGATAATCAACGTGGGCTCCATAGAGGCCTTCCTGCCCTTTGCGAAGGGCCTCGTCCACTACGATGCCGCCAAGCTTGGCGTGGTCGCGATAACAAGGGCCATAGCAAGGGAGTACGGGAAGAAAATAAGGGCGAACGTCATTGTGCCCGGCGGGATAGAGACAGAGGGCGTGAGGAAGCTCAAGAAGGAGGCCATAATGAGGCTCGACATGGAGAAGATAAGCATCTCCTTCAACTTCAACGCGAGGCTTCCGATGGGTCGCTTCGGTCAGCCCGACGAGGTGGCCAGGGTTATACTCTTTCTGGCAAGCGATCTGGCGAGCTACGTAAACGGGGCTGTAGTTCCTGTGGACGGTGGCTTCCTGTCAACCTGAGGTTTTCCCTGGATTATGGATGAATCCGGAGTTCATTCCCCCTCAAGCCTTCCTCCTCATGAGGAGAACACCGATGACCAGCCCGATCCCGACTCCAATTAGGGCTGCAAAGAGGTTACTCATAGGACTCTGAGTCTGTTGTGCTTTTGTTTGGGAGTATTTACTCCGATACATTTTGCATGGTGAAATTGTAAAAGTCTCAACGCTCTCGTTTAGCCTCAAATGGGGGAGCTGGAATTGAAGGAGCGAAAAGGCCATCATCGTATTGCTCTGAAGGCTGTATCTGGAAACGACGTACTCCGGCTTCCGCGGGGGGTCTATACCGTTCGAGATTACCTCCGCTTTTTCATTCCCGGGTTCGCTGATTACGACGTACCTCATGCGGCCCTTTTCCGGGAACATGACGATTTTGAGGTTTGCTGGATAGGCGTAAACCGCCTCGGGGTTGTCGATCGGGAAGCAGTAGTCCTCCCCCATCTTCCCTTTCGTGCAGTTTATCAGCCTCTGCGATGCCACGGTGATCGAAGTCAGGTTCCCGAGGAGCTTCGTTATCTCCCCTGCTGGAATCCTCCATGAGTAATCGGCCCAGCTGGCGCCGTAGGCAGGATCAACGTAGCTCACCGTGAAATTGGTGAAGAATGAATTTCCCTCCCTCCGGGCTTCAGAGACGATGCTCCAATCTCTGCCTTTCAGGTCTTGCTTTGGTGAAACCCAGATGCAGGAGCCGTTGAAGGCCAGATACGAGTTTTTTAATTTACTCCCGTTGACGTCGTGACCCAGAGAACGGAGGAAGGCTTCAAGCACTGGATTACTCTCTCCAAAGTCGAATCCGAAGTACCAGGTTTTTGACTTATCATCGTACAGAACGGTTGGGCTCCCTTTGCCGCCACCCTCGTAGAGCAGGTACGCCCCGGAGGAGTTGAGATAGAAAATGTAGGCTTCCCTACCTACCAGGTTGGTCTTGTTGTAGTTCCCCAGCATCAGAGCGGAGACATTGAACGCCTCGATGACGGGGAATAGGTACTCGGTGACTTGAACTTCTACGATTGAATCTATAGAGCCCACTAGAACCTTTGAGTGAACGTCAACCATTAACCCATTGCCCTCTGCCAGTGCTGAGGGATATGAGGATACAAGAAGCAAGAGGGACAGGAGAAGTATGGCCATTTTGAATTTCATTGTTTCTAACCCCTCCTCAAAATTATTGTTAAGGCAACTACAACAAGTACGGGGCTCCCCAAGATAACTGTTACTAAAGGGCTGTTACCTTCTGGCCTACCAGACAATGCCGAGGGCATCTTAGGGGTTATGTCATCGAACCTGCCGTTCTTGAAGGAGTACACCCTTTCACCGCTGAATACCAACCATTCCCCACAGCAAAAAGCCACCCGGTACTCGCGACCTTTATTGTGCTCCATGTCCAGCGCTGGGAGGGAGTTTATGAGATGGAGGAAAAGAGAGGAGCGCAGGTCACCACTCGGGGGCATGGGATACCACCCTGGCCTGTCACTTCCTCCGTAGGAAAACGAAGAACGTTACAGCGACTGCAAGAGCCAGAAGAGCGAGTGGTATTAATGATTCCCTGCGTACATGGTTTTTGTAGGACACTGGCTTGCTGGGATTTTCTTTTTCTGGACAGATAGGCACGTGAAAGGACTTGACATTTGGGGCAATGTCTATTGGTTCAGGATGACTTATATTAGTTGCTAAGGTATATTTGATTAGCGGCACGAAGAGAAAGCTTCCGTTTTTGCCGTAGAAGAGGGCGCCATATTCTGGGATATCTTCCTCGCTGGTGAAAGTAGCAACAGCTGAGTAGTAGTCTCCTTGAGTGCTGGGATCGAATCTTGCTGGCTTGATAAGGAAGTATTCCGGACTTTCAGTGTTTTTGAAGGCTCCCTCTATGGGCAAGACTATCAGGGTCTTGCCCCCGATTAGAGAATAGGCAGTCACACCATTGGCCGTTGTGTTCGGTCCGAAATACCTGTTCAAAACCGACTTGGGTACGGTAAAATAAAAACCAACGGACGATTTTTCAGTGGGAATGAATTCGATATATTTTTCATGATCCAGTGGATATGCCCAAGTATCCACCGCTGAAGTGACATTGTACAAAAGCAGAGTTGTGGGGAACAAACAGCGTTTATTAAAACGATAAAGTCCAATTGCCCTTCTCGGAGAGGCGTTAAAAGTAACCGCGCTGTGATCTAGCAGGAGGTACCATGAATCGTTGTAGTAGCCAACGATCGGGAAAATTTGGGACGGCGGGGATGTGTAAGGCAACATGGCCCCGTAAACTAGGTATGCACCGGAGGAGTTAACATAGAAAAGGTATTCGTAGTCAGGGGTGAAGACATCCTTTATGGATAAATTTATCTCTGAAAAGTTCATGTTTGAAGGCAGAGACAGATCGTACACGGAGACAAGGACAAAGGCGTCATCCCTACCAACGAAAGGTTTGGAGAACAGGACGATCCCCTCATAAGATGAGGCGGAACTGACTGGACTGCCTAAGACCAACAGGATAAATGAGAGGAACAGAAAAAGCTTAATTTTTCTAGATTTCATACTCTCACCTCTCAGATATAACCGTTACAATACTCTTTCATTGTTCGCACATTTTCTATGCTAATACCGTAGTAATACGCTTTATGTGGTAAATCCTTGGCGTAGTCCACATATTCACACGCTCGGTTCTTATAATGATCAGCAGTTCCTGTGTCATGTGAATTAACTCTACCATCACACTCGAGTTCCATGTAAAGATTATCCAGATTATACACATTTCTTAAGTGTAGTAGCACTTCGCTGTACCATTCGCCCAAATCTGAGGTTTTCCCCTGGTAATAATTGGGCTGAAGGAACACATAAGTGAAATAGTTGCCAATACTCTTTATATCCGTCCCATCCGGGTTGATACCACCATGAGCATAGGGTATCCAGATGAACTGCTGGCCCCAGTCCTTTATTTTTTCAGAGAGAGCACTGATATCCTCCTCGTAAACCACTGCCCTCACAGCCTGCCATGGAAATTCTAAGTTCCAGTAGAAACCCCTCTGCAGTCCGCCTGTGTTGGTGTATATGCCATCGATCCATCCTTTCCAGTAATCTATACCCCTAACCGCAGGCTTTATGGTGTAACTTGAGTTCTTAAAGAGTTCCCACTGTTCGTTATCGTCTTTAACGAGCACAGGAATTTCAATGAGATAAGGAAGCTCAGGATTCACCTCTTGCTCCAGCCATTGTGTCAGCCTCCTGCCGTCGTTATAGCCATCATCATAGGAGGAACCGCTCATTGGCATCTGTCCATACTTTGCGTTCTCACCGGTAGCGTGGAGGACTATCATGTAGTCGAATCCAAGGTCTCTCAGCCCCGAGAGCGGGATGTTAGTATCGAAAACCGCGTAGTCCCCGTACTGGGGCTTGAAATACCACAGTACATACTTCGCCATGATACCACCCAACTGAGTTGTTACTATTTATCCTCATAAATTTTTTGGATAGGACATTACGATGAGGACATAAAACCATGTTTTAAAAATAGCCTTTTGTGCTATAGTATCAAAACCAGACACAATTCAAAGAAAAGGAAGAGGAAATTTTGATTACAGCCTAAACGGAACCTCGGC
Source organism: Thermococcus coalescens (assembly GCF_055392585.1). Taxonomy (NCBI): domain Archaea; kingdom Methanobacteriati; phylum Methanobacteriota; class Thermococci; order Thermococcales; family Thermococcaceae; genus Thermococcus; species Thermococcus coalescens. Next base: position 1,289,746 of record NZ_AP043764.1, on the reverse strand, counting down.
TTCCTCCCCATTCTCGATCTTATGAAGCTCCCCCCTGTAGGCCTCAAGGGGTCTATCTTCGACCTTCAGATAGCCCGCAAAGGTCTTTGGCCTTTTCTCCAGCTCCTCGAAGAACTCGGGGTAACGCTTGTCCCTGACTATGTGGTGGTCGAGGACTATCTCGGCGCCCGTTTCCCGGATTATCTCGTTGAGATTTTTGATTCCTCTCTCCCAGCTCCCCTCGGCGCGCTTTCCAAGGTACGTTGGTGGCCCGCCGGTTATGAGGACGTCCGGGTTTTTCTCGACTATCCACTCGACGGCTCTGTGGTTCAAAAGCTGGATGTCGCTGGCGTGGATTACCCTTTTGCTTCCGTCATCAATGAGCGCCATCACAACAAAGCCGAGCTTTGAGCCTTCGCTCCCGTGGGGGACCGCCGGCGAGAACTCCAGGGTAACGCCGCCGAGGTCGAAGCTCCGTCCGTCGGCAAACTCTATTTTCTCGGCTATCGGCTCGGTGTTCTTGAGGAAGGCCCACGACCTCTTCCTCTGACTGAAGTTTATGTTCTCTTTAGGGTGCTTTATGAAGAGGAGCTTTCCTGAGTAAATTTCTCCAGCATACTCCTTGCTGGAGCTCTCGTAGAGTCCCTCAAAGAAAGGTGTATGGTGGTCGTAGTGGTAGTGAGAGATCGTTATCACGTCCGCTCTCCTCGCGTAGCCCTGGAGCTTTCTTCTCATTTTATGGAGGGTCTCAAGCTCGATTTCCGCTGGAGGAAGACCGTAGCGTTTTGGTCCAAGGGCGACACCGGGGTCGATGAGAATTTTTATTCCTCCAGCTTCCACGAAGGTCGCTAAACTTCTCACGCCGAGGCTTTCCGAGGCGAGGGGGATGATGCGCATCATACTCACCGATGTCATGATACAGTTTTTGGGCATAAAATTCTAGTGTCCCCATTACGATGCAATGGTTTTCATTGATCAAAAGTTCGTAGCTTAAGTAACACTATTTCATGAGGGCATAATTTTTTAATGATTTAGAAAGGTATATTCTTTAGTGGGGGGCCACAAAGGAGGTTCCGGATATGATGGAGACAGACCAAAGAAAGGGTATTGATGAGCTGCCTGGGATAGACTCTGTTACTGCCCAAAAGCTTCGTGAGGCAGGATATGATAGCATCGAGGCCATAGCCGTTGCTTCTCCGATGGAACTCAAGGGGATTGCAGGAATAAGTGAAGGTACAGCACTCAAGATAGTCCTGGCCGCCAGAAAGATTGCCTTCGTTGATATTTTTATAAGCGCTGAGGAATATATGAAGAAGCTCCAATCGGTTGACAAAATCTCAACAGGCAGCAATAGTTTGGATTCGATTCTTGGGGGTGGAATATGGACGGAATCAATAACTGAGGTTTTTGGCGGGCACAGAAGTGGCCGGACTCAACTTGCCCACGCTCTTGCGGTGATGGTCCAGCTCCCCAAGGACGAAGGGGGTCTTCGCGGCTCGGTCATATGGATAGACACCGAGAACACCTTTAATCCACACCGTATACGGCAGATTGCAGAAAACCGCGGCCTTGACCCGGAGGAAGTTCTTGAGCATATCTACATCGGCAGGACTTCAACAGTAACCATCAGTTGCTTCTTATTGAGATGGCAGAGGACTTGATCCGTGAGAATGCCAAATCAGATAGGCCTGTCAGGTTATTGGTCGTTGATTCAATTCCAGCGCACTTTCGGAGGGAGTACGTGGGCAGAAGAGTCTTGGCCGAAAGACAGCAGCGGCTGGCAGAGCATTTATCGAACCTTCGTCGTATCTCAGAACTTTACGGGGTGGCGGTGCTGATTACCAACGATGCCTCAATGGGACGACCGTGGGGTGGCCATCTTCTTGAAGCGACCTCGACGTTTAGACTGTATCTGCGTAAAAAGGGGAGTGGAAACTCAAACAGGGTAGTGGCTCGTTTGATAAAGTCGCCTCACTTACCCGAAAACGAGGCGATGTTTAGGATAACCGAAATAGGTATCGAGGATTGATCTGTGCTTCCAAGATTTGAGGAAAGCTTATTAACCCTCTTTTTCCACCACTTCTAGGGGAGTAGGGGTAGTAGGGTCCATTTAACCGGTGATACCCACTCCGCTGAAAATGCCCGTTAGCCGAAAAACAGGTTTGAGAATGCAGATTAAAAACCCACCTGTGATGAGTGTCATTCTATCCGCATTTTTGCATGCATTTTTTGCCAATATTGAAGAATAAATACATACTATTTTTAGCCAAATCCATAATTTAGTTGTATTTTTTAGCAGTTATTTCATCTATATTCCTACTTTAATTGCTCAGTCATAGGTTAAAAGCATGTATTTTATCAATGTTTATAAACTTAAATGCATACAAAATATGTATTGAATATGTGCACGGGGGAACGGATATGATCCGGAAGAGGTTTAGTTCACGTCCCCAGCAAAGCATCCCAACATTTAATCAAAACTACATACTGCTGGATCTTGAAGACCTCGACGAATACAAAGAGAAGCTGGTAGAACTGAAAAATTCAAAACAGCTGAGTCCAGGAACGTTCCAGAACAAATCCTTTGCATTAAACACCTTCGTGGAATACCTGCTCAAAGTGAAAAAGGAGCCTCCAGAAAACGGTTCTATAATAAAGCTGGGTGCAGAGGACATCTACAATGCTTTTTCTGAGTACCTCCGAGACCCTAACCGGAGCAAGTCATATCACACATTTAGCGTTGTGGTCAAATACACCAAGGAAGCTTTACGGCATATCTTATGGCAAAAGTACGGGCTGAGTCTTTCCCAAGTGTTTGGTGAGGAAGTATTTGATCCCCGACTATATCTGAATATCATCTCTCGCTCTGCAATGAGGTCAAAAGCAGTCCAGCTCCAAACGTATCAGAAAAAAGAGGAAGAAAAAGTGGTTTCTGCTGAGAGAGTCCGAGCGGCCCTTAGATGGCTTTCAATTCTTCTCTTAGAACGGCCAACGATTACAATAGAAAAAATCAGACTTGCCGCGCTAATCGCTTTGCTGACTGGAGCTAGAGGGTCTGAAATAAACGATCTTCAGTTCGTAGTTGTAGACGAAAGCGGCAGAAAGACAAAGCAGATCGATTTGGGAAGAGGGATAATCTATTTTAGAAGATCAAAGCTGAGAACAGATACAGGGGGCGTCACACCAGTCTTTATCCACGACATCCTAGTAAACGAGCTTAGGATCTTCAAAAACAGATTTATCCTAGACCCAACCAGTCCAATATTTGGATTCTACTCTCTGGACAAGGTGTTCACCCGCTACTTCATACCCAAGGAGGCATTTAGGAATAAAAACGACCTCGAAAGAGTATACTCCCAGCACCAATGGCTCAGAGAATATCCTCCGGACAGAGCAATAATTACCATCAAGCTGTTCAGGAAGTTCTTTGACAGCCACATCCAAAATGTGATCTATGATCTCGCCGAAAGCAGAAAACTGGGCTTTATGAGGCTTCCGAGTCTTGTTCAGAGGGTTGATGAACTTGGGAGGTACAAAAACTATCTCTTAGGGCGTGCTGAAGGAGTAGACTTCATGCACTACATCTCATTGACTGAGGACAGGAGGTTCAGCGGGAGATACAGAAAGCTTACTAAAATGTTCGTGGACTCCCTGATAGAGGAGGTAATGCCTGATCTCCTTCTGGTACTAAGCGATGATACGGTTCAGAGGTTCTTTCCCAACTCTGTATTTCTTAACCAAAAGGGCAGTAGTACAGCGATCAGCCCTTGAAATTCTCTAACGACAGTTTTTAGGCAATTCGGAAAGCTTGATCCCGAATCCACTGCTTTCTTTAACTCCCGCTGGCTTCCATGAATATGCTCCCTTCTTGACTTTCAGGACTGAGGGATGGTCGTCTTCAGACATCTTGATGTGCCTCACGCTTATCTCTTCAGTCAGGAATACTGCCATTTCTTTAAGGGCAGAGCCGAATTCTCTCTCAATCTTCTCAATTATGGCCCAAAGGGATTCAACATTTTTATTAAGTTCATATATTGCAGACTGGAGCTGAGAAAAGTTTTGATTACCAATCTCTGCTATTTCTGAAACCGCTTTTTCAACGCACTGAAGACTGTTGTGTGCTTTCATTAGATCCCTTTTGACTGAATTGACTTCAGATTCAACGTGGGATATCTTGGGCACTACTTCTGTGTTTACCTGCTCCATCACTTCATCGATTACTTCTTTTTTGAGCTGATTTCTAAGTTCCTCTAGCTCACCGAAAGGTACCAAAAATCCGTTTTCTCCAGCCTCCTTTTCAATTAGTTCACTGACTTCTTTTAGAATCTGGGACTTGAGAGTGATTACCTGCTTGCGTCCCAGTGGTGTTTTTGTTAGAAAACCTCTTTTTTCTAGCCTTTTCAAGAACTTGTAGATCCTCTCATACCTCCGTCTAGACATTTGGGAGAAATCCCTTTTGGGCTCTTGGCCAGTACTTTCCTCAACATATTTTACAATTTCAGGAAGGGACACCGGGCGGCCTTCTAAGAGCTTTCTCATTACCAAATATTTCTCCAGTGAGCTTTCATCTTCCAGCTCTATGCCCCTTCTTCGATATATCTCCATCTCCTTGAGATACATCTTTGCCAGGGAGAGTCTGGCCATTTTAATCACCCAGCATATTTGCCAATTCTATCTTATTATGTAATTATGTAGACTGGAGTATTTAACATTTCCCCTCTGTGGACGGAAATTGGACGTTGAGTTGCCTTTCCCTCTCTATACTATTCTAAGAGACCTCTCTTCCAAACAGCACAAAACACCAGAATTCGCCTAAAAGCTAAAAATCTCGTAATTTAGAATGCACCCTCCAAAATCCAACTTACAAAATCCAAGACCTCACTCCACACAGACTCAAACTCAGGTAGCCTTCCTAACTGATGGCCCAGACTGCTTTTCCAGGCACTGTAATAATATCCTCTTCTACTTGAGAGAGCATCCAGATCGGGCTCAACGCTCTTGGCTTCAAACTTAAATGGGAGTATTTTAGCCACAGTCCTTACATCGGCTCTATCTTTTAGAGCCCATACATCATACAGGTCTCTCGGTCTTGTCCTCTGGAACAGAGACCTTATCTTCTCCGCCAATATCTCCTCTAAACTGTATGCTCGAACGCTTACAACGGAAAACCTCTGTCTGTCGGAGTAGCTGTGCAGAATCCCCCTCTCTTGGAGGGGCAACAGCACTCTCTCATACTTTTCCAGCGTTATGTCCATCTTGATCTTGGGTGGATTTCCCGTTCTGCTCAGAAGTCTAAACGGAACCTTAACCTCAAAGCCAAGAAGCTCCCCCGGAAATAGTTTTACCCCATATCTCGGCTTCAGTTCAAAATCAAAGAACTGGACCGGCCCTTCATTAGCGGCTTCTACGGCATCGGATATCCTTCTCTCCATGTATTCCACATCTGAATCCTCCAAGAGTAGGGTATAATCGAGATCCTCGGAGAATCGATAGTTCTCAAAATACACTTTCTTCAGGCATGTTCCTCCCTTGAAAGCCATTAATTTCCACAGTCTTGACCTCCAGATCCCGTAGAGCATCCAGCTTATTGCATAATCCTTTTCAATAGTTGACACAGGAATTCCAAGGTCCGAACTCAAGGCTTTTAGCTCCTCTTCAATCATTCTATCTCCCCCCAGTAATCCTCCGGAACGTTGATCCTAAGCCCCCACTTATAGCTGAAGCGGCCTGTTGGCGGCATAGATGGATCAAGGAGAGCAAAGCTCTTTCTGTCTTTTTCAGAAAGTTTAATCCTGCTCTCGATTCCTAATCCAAGCTTTTCGCTCAGGAATCCTAAACGCTTCAGAAGAGCCTTATTCTTCATTCTCTCAGCATAGTCCAACAGCTTTTCATAATCCAGTCTAGCATTGGTGAGGGCCTTAACTACCTCAATTATCCCTCCACAGTACTTTGGCTTGTCAAGACAGTCAACAACGGTCTTTTCAGGGTCGGTAATGCGAACATCTCTGCGCCCGATGCGGATAGTGCTGATTCCAAAAAACTTTTCCGGACTGATGACTACTACTCTAAATCTCTTACCGTCCAGAGACAATGGCCTTCGATAGCCTCTTTTTATGGGAGTTTGAACGAAGACCGTTTGGGGAATCTGCTCAGTCATTCCGTAGTAGTTCAGGGCTGACCAGTATGCAACTGCCCCGTTGGGTACCAAAATCTGGGCTAGAACAAACTCATGGGGGGAGGGAAATCTTCCAGGCTCTAAGGAGATGACATAGATACCCTTGGCAATTCTCTTTAGAAGTCCCATCTTGCTTAATGTTCTGAGATAATACTCAAGGAGCTTTGGATCGATACGGAGCTGCCGCTGAGCTTCTTCGATAGTAAAGACATCTCCAAGCTCCGAGAGCTTCTTCATGATTACGAGAGTATTCATTTTTTCTCACCAAACCCTAAATATATTTAGGGTATTTTGAGAATTTTTAAATATAAAAGTTTTGGATGAGGAAAGTTATACTTCAACTTCAGCTAAGTGCCTTAGTTTTAGAATATCTCCAAGCAGTCCGAAGGCCTCCCCAGCCTTCAAGAGCACTCCTGCACTGAGGAGTATTACGGCGAAGATGAGCCTCGCTTCGGCCAAACCCACCCAGTCCACGACGAAACCGTAGAGGAAGTAAAACACGCTCATGGCCAATGAAGACACCATCGAGTAGATTGACAGTATTGTGGCCCTCTTCTCCGTCGGTATCCTGTGCTGGAGTTCAATTCCGAGGTTGAAGCCAAAGGCCGTATGGATTACCGTAACAACGATTCCAAGGGCGATAATCCAAACCGGGTTCTGGTAGAGGACTGAAAAGGCCGTTAAAACTGGGACGATGAGGGGAGCGAGGGAGTAGGCCTTAACGCTCCATGAGTCCCTGAGACGGATTCCAATGAGCCTCGGAGTTATCTTGACGAGGGCCTCTATTATTCCAAGGAGTCCGAGGGTGCCCATTAGAGTCGTCTTGAGGCTCTTAGCGAGTATATCACCCAGATAAGGCTCGAAGAACTGCCTGAACTGGTTTGTGGCCATGACGACGGTTATTGAGAGGATTATTAGCCAGAGGAGTTCGGGCCTCTTTATCTCCTTGAAGCTCTGGAGGGTGTGGCTTAGGTAGGAGCGTTCGGGCTTCTTGAACTCATACTCCGGAATCGTGTAGCCCACTATGAGGGTTCCGACTTCGAGGATGAGGGTTAGAACTAAGGGGAGGATGAACCCGTAGAGTTGGGCGAGGATTCCGCCGATTGCTACGGTTAGGGCTGTGAGGGGGATTGTTATGGTTTTTATGCTTTTCATTAAGGCCCTGTATTCTTTTTCTCTTCCCAAGTGCTTCATGTTGTCGAATAGCCATGCTTGGAGGCTTCCGCTCATGAATGCAACTCCGAGGGGTGTTATTATGGAGTATAGGATTAGCATTGGGAAGTTCTTTAGGAGGATTAGGACGAGGGTTCCTATTGGGTGGAGGGTGAGGCCGATTAGGACGCTGGTTTTTCGGCTTATTTTGTCGCCGACGACTCCGGTGGGGACTTCGAAGAGGAAGGTTCCTATTGTTGCTATGGCCATTGCGGTGCCTATTTGACCGTAGGTGAGGCCTTTGGAGAGGTAGTAGATGACGAGGAGGTTTCCAGCGAAACCAGTATTCATGAGAGCAAAGAACAACTTGTATTTCTTAATCAAGTCCATTGAATTTCACCACAGGGATTATGATTACTGGAAATAAAAAGCTAGCACCCTAAAACTCTCCGCTTAGGTTCTCAGAACTTCTCAATGTTTATAAAGTTGTAATCAGAGAGACTAAGTTTAGAGGGATGCAACATGGCGTATGAAGAGGAGATTATCAACAAGTTTGTTAATTTCTTTGAAGAATATACAAACGACTCTGGGGAGCGGGTATACCTTTCGGAATTACTGAAAACAGTTGAACGCAAACAAAAGTCTATTCAGGTCAATTGGATTGATTTACATGCTTTTGATCCAGAGTTAGCAGAGGACCTCATCAAAAACCCTAGTGAGATCATACCACGTGCAGAAGACGCTGTTCAGATATTACTTCACGAGCATCTTTCTGACTATGAAGCTTTTCCCCGCGTTCACGTTAGGTTCTATAATGTTGGACTTCCCAAGTTGCCTCACGAAGTTGAACTGAGTGATGCAAACCATCTGATTCAAGTAGAGGGTATAATCACAAGAATCAGTGAGACTAAACCATTTGTTGAGAAAGCAGTATTTGTGTGCAAGGACTGTGGAAACGAAATGATACGCCTTCAGAAACCTTACGAACCTCTTGTAAAACCACCCAAATGTGACTTATGCGGATCTAAAAACATCGAACTAGATACTGATAAGAGCAGATTTGTCTATTTTCAGAGTTTCAGACTCCAGGATCCTCCTGAGGTGTCCCGGGAGATATTGCCAAGCTTTCTTGATGGTATTCTCTTAGATGATCTAGCAAACTCTGAAGTACCGGGGCAACGTGTTCGGCTCACGGGGGTTCTAAGGGTGATTCCTGATTATAGAAACAAACATAGTGTGACTTTAAAAGAAATCTTTGAAGTAAACAATATCGAGAGTACACAAAAAGACTGGGATGAAGAAGATATAACAACCGAGGACATACAAAGATTTTACGAAGAGGCCAAACGTCCTGATTTCAAAGAGCGAGTAATTCGGTCAATCGCTCCTAGTGTACATGGGCATGAAAATGTAAAGGAAGGCCTCCTCCTTGCTTTGCTTGGGGGATATATCTCTGAAGAACCATCAGGAGATCTGGGAATACGAGATAGAATCCATGTGCTGATGGCATTTGAAGACCCCACGATAGGAAGCCAGCTCCTGGAGTTTATTTACAAGATAGCGCCTAAACCGCTCTTAGTCAGAGAAGGAACAGGTGCTAATCTTACTATCTTACAAAAGGCCGATAAAATCACAGGTGATAAGGTAATCGAAGCAGGGGGTACTGTTCTTGCAACAGGCGGAACAGTACTTCTTGAGGGATTTGAAAAAATAAGCCACCCAGAATACATTTCCACTGTTATTAAAAATGGGGAAATTGTTCTAACTGGAGAGTTCAATATCGTAATCCCAGCTAAAAGCACGATCATAGCCTCTTCACGGCCAAAATCAGGACGTGTTAACTTAGAAAAAGAGCCACTAAGCCAAATATTCCCAGTACGCGAGTTATCCTCCTACTTTGGTCTTATTTATTTAATACTTGATAGGCCAGAGACTAAACTTGACGGGAAGCTAGCAGACTATGTCCTGAGACTACAAATGGATAGGAATGCTCAAAGAACACCATATGGGATAGACTTCTTGAGAAAGTTCATAGCTTATGCTAAAAATATGAAACCCAAGCTGAGCCAAGAAGCCGCTGAATACCTTAAACAATACTACCTCAAGCTTCGTAGGGAGTATGCGTCTGAGAGAAGAAGTGAGGAAATGCTGATTCCAATTCACATCTCAATCTTGCAACTTTATACGTTGGTAAACTTGACAATTACCCATGCGAAGCTTCATCTTCGGAGCATAGCAACAGCAGAGGATGCTAGAGCCGCTGTAAAGATTTTTGAGAGAGCATATGAGACAATCGGAATTTCCGTTAATCCGGAAGAGAATTTAATGAATCTGATAAAGAGTGCTGGAAGAAAGAGAAGCAAAGAAAATGTTCTAGAGGCTCTAATAGATGTTATCAAGCAACTGGAAAATGAAACTAAATATGGAGCACCTAAAGATTTAGTGATTAACAAGGCTGTGGAACTCAATCTAGATGAAAAGAAGATAACTAATATGCTCGATGAGCTGAAACATGAGGGAAGGATCTATGAACCACGTAGCGGATATTATCGGACATTGTAAGATTGATCAGAAAGGTATGTAGACACACTCTAATTTACATGATCAGGTTTATACCCCCTTGGCGAAGCTATAAAGGAAGGATACGCTGTAAGAACGAATAAAAGGGGTAGTGAAATACTGAAAGAAGAAAATTCAGAGCTGGGAGAAAGCTACAACCAATACATTTCATGCCTTTACTCAGTTATTTGCTAGATCCCCAGCAGGTCAGCGTAGGGTGTACTTAAAGAATTGATATAACTCTCTATTAACCTTGTCTTCACTTTTTAATAACTCCACTCACTTCACAGCTTCTTTAAGTATCCCACCATGTTTACCAGAAGGTTAAATGTTAGGTAACAAAGCTATTAAATTGCTTTAAACTGCTAGAAACAAGATAGTATAGCTTAAGATACGAATCAAAAGCTTAATAAACTATAAGGGCATAAATAAAGGCCATTTCTCAATGTTTAAAAACTTTGAAGTTCAAACTCACACATGAACAGACCTCATTGAATGGGAGGTGATCTCTATGAGGCATTTACATGTAATGATCCCGGACGCGCTTGATAATGAGTTCCGCAAACTCGTGGGTGAGAAGTACGGCTCAAGAAAAGGTTCTCTTGGGAAGGCTGTGGGGGAAGCTCTGATACTCTGGATCAGCAAAAACAAATCCAAAGGAATGCATCTAAAAGAGTGATTAATACCCTCTGATTTAAGCACGGGCCATTAGTTGGGGGATCTAACAATGAGTGAGGTAGCTGAGAATATAAATTTTGCTGAAATAATTCCAGATAGAAAGTATGAGAAAAATCATGTTGCACCCCAACTAGATTCCCAGAATGACACTGCTAATCAGCAACGGCCTCAGGAGTATCCATTAGTGCGTCATCACTATACTTCTTATTTGTCCTATTCAAGTGACTACATCTACAACGTCTTTGCTTATTTAGGTCGAGCACTTATAGCACACAAAGTCACTCATAGAAATACTGATAGATTCAAGGTAAACGATCTCGAAAAATGGAGCTACCTCCGTGAGCTAAGACATAAGGGTCACTTATATTACGAATTTAAAAAAGAGACTTCAAACGGTACCCCAATTATTCTACGTGTTCCCGAGAATAATAAAGATAAGTTGCCAATAGTGATAAAACACCCCAGAGGAACGGTAACTCTCCAGCTTCTTCAAAGAAATACTACCGACAAGAAAGTCGTGTTGGAAGGCTACACTAAGATGGCAGTACGCATTGATACGTACGGCTCTTTTCATGTATTTGACATCCTTCATGATCTAACTGACTTACCAAACAGAAATGTTGATTTTACTTATAACCTGCTCAGAATAAAGCTTCTAGATCCTGAGGTTTATGCGAGGTTTAAAAGATACCACCAAACGAAGGACGGAAGAACTATTGATTACCTCCTGGAGATGGATAGATTGCTGTCCAAACTTCGAGCTTACAGTGGAGTCAAAGAAATAATGCATAGTAAAGGAAAATACTCTAAACTCTCCCAGCACAGTCACATCGTAGAGATAAAATGGAAGGGGTATCCTGTCAAGATCAAAGTCTACACCTCAAAGTACCATCAAGAAAGAGATCCAAAACTGGAAATAATAATGAAGGATGAAATTACCCTAACTCTTGATGAATTTATGGACCTTGAGAAATTTACTAAAAAGGTTAAAGAAGAAGTCCAGAAGCGGATAAAAATTGCTTCTGGAATATTAGGAGCCATTATAGAGTACTGCCACCTTATTCCAATATGGGATGTAGAGGAGGATAGCAAGTATTTTTATCATGAAGCACCAGTGGATAGAGACTTCTTGAGATATCTACGTGGTGTAGATATTTGGGACGTTCTTTACACTCATACTCTTCCCATTGGATTTGATGATCTCGATTTTGAAATCCTGAAAAATGCCGCGGAGAGAACTGTTGTTACAATACCCTGGCTCAGCAAAGCCCTCCCCAAGAGCGAATCCACGATAAGACGGAGAATAAAGAGACTAGTAGAAGCAGGGCTTCTAAACTGGACAAAAAGAAAGAACACCAACTATTACTGGCTTGCCGTGTATGGGGACTTACCCGAACTCTCTCCAGAGGAAAAGAGAACCACTTACATTAACAGAACATTTGTAGAGAAATCTGCAAAGGTGATCAAGAACAAAATTGAAAAGAGTCCCATAACAGAGCTAAATTCCAGCATTGATGACGTAGATCTCATTAACATGGGGGTAATTCTTTGGGGAATAGGAAGCGGATGGAATAAACCGGGACTACTTTTTTCTTTTCTCAAAATCCTCAAGAGAGAATTAGGCCTCAGGAGGCTCTCTGAGAGATACGTTAGGAGGTACATTAAGATTCTAAAATCACTTGGAATAATCCAAACTCGCAAATTTGGCGTGAGATCTAACAAGAAGAATGAGCCTGAAGAACCCGTAAAGCCTGTTGTTCAGTATTATCTTCTAGAACCCGAGATAAAGAAGCTACTTCACAAAGTCGATTACTTCAGTTTCTTTGGGTTCTGATCCTTTGAATTCTAGATGAGGTCGCTGGATTTTCCAACTAGCGCATTGACTTTTTCGATCATTACCGTCAGCTTTCGGCTCAGTTCACTACTTAATATCAGGCTTCCTTCCTTGCCTCGTCCTATTAAGCCTAGACTGACCAACTTTCTTAATGTACGATAGTATAGCCGAATTTCACTAGGGGATTCCGGGGAGGCTATCATCTTCCATTCATCTGGCCACAGTCTTTCATTTGCTTTGATATGCTGGATTATTTTCTCAGCCATCTCGGCTTCCTTCTCCGTTAACAGCAATTCTAAGACTGGTGTTTCATAGAGAACTGTGATATCTTTTGGTATCTTTATGCTCACTTCAGGGGGATATTTTGGTCTTCTCGGCATTTATTTACACCTCAATGTCCTATATATACCTACTACGGTATATATCTCTTTCGAAATACCTAGTGGGAGCAGGAGTCTATTGACACACCTCTGTAAATAAACCATGTTCTGCACTGAATAGGCCAGCCCACACACCAAAGCCAATCCAAAAAGAATTTTTTCCACCCCCACAGGTAGATAACCCCAACATGTTCCCATGCACTTAAGCTCCAGCAAGACTTTAATCATTCACAAGAGATCTCCCCTCAAGTGAGCCATTCTACAAAAAGAAGGAGGTGATGGTGGGAGTATTTGGCGGACCGATTTGGATAATCTCGTATAAATCAAGAAATTTACACGAAGTTACCAGGAATTTTAATCTTCATTATATTGATATCAGAGAATACTACATCATCATGTATACATTCTTCAACATTTTTAAAGCCGTTGGTTCTTCAATATATGAAAACCGAAAGGAGGTGATGAAAAAAAGGTGAACCCCATTGAACTTATCTTCCTGATTGTTTCAGCAATACTAATGGCAAAGAACACACATGAGAGGAACAACAAAGGTTTCTTCATGGCATTTCTTATTGCATTGGTCAGCACCTACATTCCCGCTTCCATCAGCACTGGCCTCAACAAAGACCTTCAACAGCATTTTTCATGGTATAAGGACCTCTCAGAGAAGGTCTCCGTGGAGACAGAGGAATTCCAGCTCTTGACTTATGAGGCCCTCAAAGCGGCAGGAAAGGCAACAGCAAGGCTTACAGTAGAACTCTCAATGAGGCCAGAGTTTCAGGGAATTGAAGTGAGGAGAGTAGAGGACTTCCAAGATGAATGGTTTGAGTGACTCTTTTTCTTTTCCATTTTTTGAGTGCTGCGTGTCAATCAATCACTTTACACGAGCCGCCGAAAAGTTTAACCTCTTCTGTTCACCGCCTCATCTTGAAGTGAACATCTTCTGAAAAACGATCTTGGAGGGTGCGTTATGAGTGAGCTCGTATTTTCGGTGGACTGGACCCTAAACAGGTTTTGGAAAGTAATACCAGAAAACAAAGATTATCTCGAACTCGATGACTTCCTTGATGCCATCGTGAACCCACTTCAGGAAGCTGAAGAGGGCCTTGACCGGGTATGAGGCGAGCCTTATCATGCTCGGAGTCCACCTCATCATTCCACACCACCTCCTTTCTTGTTGTTTTTTGATGAGTCAGCGTCAAGGACGATTAAGCCCCTCTCACCATAAGAGTCCAAAAACGCCTTAACGGCACTCAAAAGGACGTTGATAAACCACTCTTCGGGCACAACGTAGGCGGATACGAAAACGTCCTTGCCGTTAAACTTGCCTGTTAAAACTGCGTAGTTCTCCGCAGCCCTCATCACCATCGCATCCGCGAGAATCCCTCTTTTGTGGCTCTTATCCAGGAGCCCATTGGTAACGGGCATGAAACCCTTGACCCAGTAAAACTCCTGGCCTTCTGCGGTGGAAACTTTGAGAATCTTAACACTGCGAATATCCACGCCAACCATAAGGTCCGGCGTAAAATACCGGTCGGCAATGGTATCCAGGCACAGCTCTTCAAAAGATGCTTCGGCAAGAGTATAATTTTTCATCTCCGAGATAATCCTTGACCACGTTGAAGCATTACTTGACGTCATTTCAACACACCTCATCTCGACCCAGGCATTTCCAAAATAACATAATGGGCACGATGAGGTTAAAAATGTTTTCATGAAAATTATTTATTGTATTTTTGTGGGATAATTCACAATTAAACTGTAACAAAATATAACAAAATGTGCAGACTTAAGTGCAAATAACGCGGAAAATGGAGTCCCAGATGTTACTTGGAAACATATTTTCAATCAAAGGCTTGTGTAAAGTTATTGCTTTACACGAAAAAGTTATAAAGTTCGCAATGGGTACTTTTTGTGCCTCTTCCCTTCGAACAACAAACAGGCGAAACACGAGGTGCCGTGAAATGATTGAGGAGAGGTTCGTGTTCCAGGGCAACTTTGAGGAAGCTGAGGCAAAGGTCAAGGAAGCCATGCCGAAGGCCGGGTTTGGAGTAGTCTGGGAGCAGAACTTTACTGAGGTCGTCAGGAACAAGCTCGGTATTGAAATGCCCAGATACAAGACCCTTGGCCTCTGCAACGCAAAGGTATTCTACGACCTCTACCAGAGGAACAAAAACATCGGCGTCGTTGCCCCCTGCCACCTGCTCCTCTACGAGGATGATGGCAAAGTCCATGCCATCCTCGGAGTTCCAAAAGAGTACTGGGACGAAGAGGTCATGGCCGAACCGTTTAAGAAGGTCATTGAGATCCTCAACGAGATCGGATTCAAACCGTTCACTGCAATGTAAGGCCGCGTTTTCCTTTCTTTTTCTCGGATTTAAAGAAGGACAGAAGGGTGGTTGAATGTTTTTACATATTGAAACAGGGCTGGCAAGTAAGGATTATGACCTTCTCAAGGAGGAAGTTCGCAAGAGATCGGGTGACATCTCAGACAAAATGCTCGAGCTGGGTTTTTCTGAAAACCTCGCGATTGACGCCCTGATTTTCAAAGTCCCGGATTCCACAAAGTATTACTGCAAGCTTTGTCTGGAGACTTTCGAGAGTGAGGACGAGGCGAGGGAGCACGCTTTTAACGCTCATTCTCCCGAGGACGCCCCCAAACTTCGCAATGTCCCAATGGAGAAGAGATTTGATTGTGTAATCAGAGAAATTGAAGTTATTTGAGAATTCTTTCGCTTTTTACAATATCATAATCTCACTTGTGGGAGTGAACCGTTATATTTAATTGACTTTATTTGGCCTCGCGAAGTTGGTGGTATGCCAATGTCCAAGATTGGGCTTGGTTCAGTAACACTGAGGGCCCTGCCCGAGTTCGGGGCAAGACTTGAAGCGCCCAATGGTATTAATAAGGTGGATTCTTATCAGGGGGTAGTGATCATCAGGGACTTTTTTGATGGGGCTGATTGGATCTACCTTCCGCCGAGGTCCGTCTCGGCGATTTTAAGTGCATTGGAAACTCAGGACTTGGCAGAAGTTACCATCTTGAGCATTCGAGGGGGAGCAGTACGCCTCGGCAACACCATTCGAGTAGACGTGTGGAAAATAACAGAAGTCCCAGTAGGAGCAAGATCCAGGAACATCCTCAGATTTTATCCGGAGCCCAGAACAGAGATACTACTGACCCTGCATCTCACAAAGGAAGAAAAAGAGGCAGTTAAGGCAGTGCTCCTTCAATACATCAACACCGGAGTGAAGATCCCATTAAACAAAGACTGACCTGTTTTCACTCTTTTTCTTTTTAACCTGTGATTGTGCTCACTCCATATGATTTCGTTGACGACTGTTTTGAGAGGTACATTCTCACAAGAACACACCTCATCGGGCAGAGAACACGCCTGGTTTCTACCCTGAACCCCACAGGGAGATATTAACACTTCTCCACCCCACAAGCTGGGAAAAGCAGCAGTAAGGGTAGAACTTACCAAATACATATCTACGGGGCTGGAAATCCCAATAATCTACTGATTCCAAGCTCTTTTTCTTTCACGTTTTTGGTGGTCAGTGGGGAGTTATATTTAATTAACGTTTTCCAACTTGGTATTTTGGGTGGACCTGTATGGTGGAAGTGGTAAGTAGTCTGAATGCCAACCTTTGCCAAATCCAGATTGTCAGGAAGGCCCGCGGAGGCACCTACGGAATTCCAGCCAGCGAAGTCGAGAGGTACATCTCCGAACTGAAGGCCAAGGACGTCAGCGAAAAGCACAAGCAGAAGCAGATCAAATGGATACAGGAATTCCTTCAAACTCTCCCCATTACTGGGGGAGACTCAGAACCACTGTACGTGATCAGTGCCAGAATTATCGAGGATTACTTGGAGCACCTGGACTCACTCAAGGGGAAGTATGGCCAGAATCTCGGATACAAGGCCAAAAAGGACAGAATCTCAACGGTCAGAAGGTTCTTAAAGGAGCTGGGAGTTGACAACCCAGAAATCATTGGCAGACTCAAAATGCTGGAAGATGAACTACGACGAAAATGGAAGACTCACATTGCAATGAACCCCAAAACCGTCACAAAAGAAGACGTTGACAGCCTCTTCAATGCGCTCGAAGCAGCCTTCGAAGACGAAGAGATCAGAGAAGAACAGTACTGCAAGGCCCTTGCATTTTTGCTACTGCTGGCAACAACGGGACGTAGAAAGGAGGAAATCGCACGGGCTCACATTGAATGGTTCGATTTCGAGGCCAACATAATGAAGCTTCCACACAGCGTCACTAAGGTTGGACGACAGCTGAAGGAGACTGAAGGCTTTGAAGTGATTCCACTCCACCCTGAAACAGCAGCCTGCCTTAAGAGGTACACCAGGAAGTTCGGGCATTTAATTAAAGCAAATGACGGCTACCTCTTTGCAGTATCTACAAGGAAAGCAGAGAATCCAACGTTTTGGGATGCCATGATTAAGAAGCATCCGCGTCTCAGGGTCCAGCTCCTCTACAGCCCGGGAACTCTCACGCCAAAGTTGCTGAGAAAGTTCTTTATCCAGCACTGGTACGAAAAGAACGGCAATGAGCTTATCCTCAAGAAGATCGTTGGTCACTCCCCTACAGTGGTTCACGATCTTCATTATGCCCGGGGGATTCGTCCAGAGAAAGTCATCGAGGAGTATCAGAAGGTTCTTGGAAAGACGAGCTTCCTCACGAAGAAGCAACGGGCACTGGTCGCCAGGTACCTTCCAAGGAAGCGTGAAAAGAAACGTCGCAAAAGGAAGAAATGACTCCCGGTGACTCTTTTTATTTTTTGCTGCTTTTTATGTGATGGTCAAACAGGGTTTGATTAATTTCGTTATATTTGGGAAACAAATTTAAACATTGGTTGCGAAAATATTCAAGGTGGTTCCCCATGAAGATCTTTCTCAAGCCAGAAGTGTGGCCAATCCAGCAATTTATTGAGAACATAACTGAGAGAGACAATTATTATCTCCCATCTTTCCAGAGGGATTATGTCTGGGACGAAGACGATGTAAAGTCCCTTATTGATTCAATAATCCGAGGATACCCGATTGGTGCAATAATATTATGGAAGCCATCAGATAAAGAGTTCATTAAAGGTGATCCTTTCTCCATTCCACTTATTGATACGGATGGAGACAATGGTGGTGATTACTACTACGTTATTGATGGACAGCAGAGGTTAACGTCATTGTTACTACTTTTTAATGAGTGGAAGATTCAGAGAAACGGAGAAGAGATATCTCTCGAACCAATTTCACTTTATCCAACCCCCCATGGCGGTTACAGATTGTACAAAAGCGACAAACGTGGGATTGATATTTCTCTTTTACTCAAAGTCTTTGCAGAGCCTGGAATGAGCTCCTTGCAGATCTACAATAAGCTTATTGCCAAATACAGTGAAGACTACATCAAAAAAGCGGAACCAATTATCAAGCGGATTCTTGAATACAAGATTCCAGTCTACATCATGAGTACGACCAGAGAAGACCCAGAAACTGTAATGGAAATGGCTCAGGCCTTCATACGAATAAATAAGGAAGGAGTACGCATTGGAAACGTCGAGCTCATGCTTTCCCTTCTTGCTGGAAAAATGGGTGGGCTGATACGGGATACCATATACACGAGCTACAAGGAAATAAGAGATACTGGCTTTGAGATTCAAATTCAGCCACTTATCAGACTGGTTCTCTCAAACTTTGGTTTTGGTCAGTCCCAAATCTCTCATGTTGAAAGATTTGCCTCAAGTCTTGACACACTCGCCAAGTATCCAGCCGATCAAATAAAACCAACACTGGACAAGTCGGTTAATGCGTTTAAACTTGCAGTCAGATTTATACAGAGAGAACTGCCACTACCAAGTGCCCAGCTCCTTCCATCCCAACAAACACTGGTCCCACTCGCAAAGTACTTTTACACTGAAAACATCACCGAGTTTAACAATCTGTCCCCTGAGGAGATTGACAAGATAAAACACTGGTTCATTCTGTTAAACTTCATCGGATACTACTCCACCAGTCCCGACTCAAAACTTGAAGCAGACTTGAGGGTAATCACTGAAAGTAGTGGCGTATTTCCATATCACGAACTCTTAAGGAATGTTGAACAGAGGAAATACCCGACAAAAATTAAGAAAGACCACTTTATGAGGGGCCGCAATGTGAATGTGTTGAAGAGAAGCGGAAGGCAGTATCTGTTCATTCTTTATCTCCTCATGGCTCAGAATGGCGCCGATGATTGGGCCGGCCACCCAATTACAAGAGTTCCTTACAAGGACCTTGCCCGCCACCATATATTCCCGAAGGAATTCCTTAACCAGAATCTGGTGATTGATGATCCAACAGACAAGGAGATTGCAATAAACAATCTGGGCAATATAACCCTCATTGACAAACACATGAACTCTGAAATTGGTGATCTACCTCTTCACAATGAAGACGCACAGAGATACTCCGGAGAAGACAGAGGATACATATCAAAAATCGGTCTGAGCGAGAGCACCCTGGAGAAACACTTCATCCCCCTGGATCCAGACCTCTGGAAACTGGAGAATTATGAAGAATTCCTGAGAGAAAGAATGGAATTAATATACTCCGCTCTGAAGAGAACATACCCCAGGATTACTGGATGAGTTATTGAGGATACTCTCTTGTTTTATATTTTCTCAAAAATGAACAAAACGGAGATTTGCAGTAATCCAGGCTTTTCAGTTATCTGGCGCTTTACCAAAGTGATGATCCACCACTTGTGAGGGGTTGTTCACTACGGTTTCAACATTGATAAAGAAAAAGTCAAAGAGGGCCTACAAAAGCTTCACATTGAATTTTAATTTCCCAAAGACCTTGTCATAAACCCTTTGAAGGCTCTCTGGCGTATGGTGGGAGTAGTGAAAGGCATTTATGTCTCCTCGTATGGAGTGGCCCATGAGGAGTTTTTTGACCGTTGCGTTGCCGTTTCGTCTGTCCCATTCCTGTGAGAAGAACTTTCTCATGTGTTTCGGTCTGATTGGCTGGTTTGCAAGCTCTTGTTTTCGGATAAATGGCTTTTCAAGGCTGAAGTAAGATATGACCGGCTCATTGGGGTTTGGCTCGTATTTTTTAACGTATTTTCTCAGCAGTGCTTGAACTTCGGGAGTGATGAAGGTCACCCTCGGTTGGCCAGTCTTGGCAACTTCTGGTGGGACACTTATTATGCGCTTGGTAATATCAATGTAGGAGAGGGGCAAGCTCGTAAGTTCGTACACTCTTAAACCGCTTGTTGCCATTATCAGAAGTCCGAGAATCATTTTGTTGGCGATCAAGTCTGAGAGCTCTGGATCTCGTGCCAGCTGGAGTTTCTGGATTGTTTTCGCCAAATTCTGGACATCTCTTAATGTGATGACTGTCATATCAACGCCGATGTATCGAGGAGTTTTGAGATGGTTCTCGAGAGGAATTCCTGCAATCCTGAAGAGCTTTTTGAGGTACGTCACATTTTTTCGGTAGAATGATGGCGAATATTGTTTTTGAATCTTCTGAAGGTGCGAAATTAAGTCTTCGACGGTGAAAGACCAGTATTCGCCGTGATTTGTTGTAGTGTCAAGGAATCTCTTTACTGTTCTTGTCACAAAGTTCAGATGATGCTGGGCGACGTTGTTCGCTTTTAATTCCAGTAACAAAAGGTCCACGTGCTTTTTTGTAATGATGTATCTGTCAGACTCGTTGGAATTTCCTTGTATTGTTGCAGGAAGGGAATTCTTTGTTTTTTGGTTTTGTAGCTTTTGAAACTTCTGTTGCCCAAATAAAGCATTCTGAGGCTGTGGATCCCCTAGCCCGGGTTCAAATCCCGGCCCTGGCCCCATAACATCCCTTTGCTTCGCAAAGCGTTGACGGAAAGATGAAGTGCTCTTCTGAAAGTGCCTGTTTTCAAGTGGTTTACTCTTTAATCGGCAGTTTTGCAGTGTTTCACTCTCAACAAGGCGCCCAAAGGACGCCAGAATAAAAGTGAAACGTATAACAAGCCCAGGTTTAATGTTAAACCCGTTTTTGTAGGCAAGTTTAGAGTGCACGCTTGATTCTCTGCCAGTTCAGCAGGAAGGGAGTTCTTTTGGTGAAGCTTTCGGAAAAAGCTTCCTGTACTCTCAAACCCCCGTAGTGGGGCTCCGCTCCACACCCCTAGAACTTTTCCTTCGCAAAGTTTGATTGAGTTAGTGACTCTCTGATTATAAAGTTCGGATTAAAAAGGGCATTTTCCTTAGAAGCTCCATCTGGATGTAAAACCTGTTAGCTTGGATAATTCTCGAGAATTCACTCTAACTATACCATCGGGGGCCCAAGAAGGTGAATCTCCGTTAAGTGATAAATTTGAGAGGTTAGGTGCCTAATTGTCTTGCTCTTGAGAGATGTCTCGCAAATAGAGGTCGAAGGATAATCACAAACTTTAGGAGGTACGATACTCTTTAGAGATAAAACAACTGCCCTTCGTGGATTCTGTGTTTTACTTCTACGCTGATAACTTCGTTGAAGTGCATGTCCAGGACCCACTTATTGCTCTGCAGGAAGTCTCTGAACGCTTCTTCCTCGTCTTCTCCCTCCCCGAATCCTAGAACTTGGAAGTTGTCAACATCAGGAGATAACACTTGGGAGGATGAGTAAGTGAGTCCATCAGGGGTTACAAACATAAACAGTCTTTTTCTCATATTGACACCTCCAGTTTTAGCATCTTCAACAGCTCTTCATAGCTGTACTCCTTGGATGGATCTAAATCTTCAAAGTGGTACCTGACGGGTAGTATCTTGTTATCCTTGAAAGCAAATTTTGAAAAGTCTTTGGCTATCAATATTCCCCCCACAGTTTCATCCCCAAACTCTTTTACATATTTTTTTAGCTGTTCAACGTCTTTTTTCTGAGCTTTCCCCGTTTTGACCTCTGTGAGCAAGTATTTGTTCTTCGTGGAAGGATGTCGTGGCTTAATAAATATGTCCACATAACCTTCGGGGAGAGCCTTTTCGCTGAGTGCCTCAAATTCGCTGGGAGGACTCTCCACTCCAAAAAACTCCAACGCATCTCCAAGGACTGTTTCTTTGATCTTCTTTCTCACCAATGACTGGAGGATAAGCTCCCTGAAATAGAACTTCTCTGGGACTACTTGGTTTTCCCTTTTAAACACAATTTTTGGCTCGAACGTCTCTGTGTTTAGCTCTAGGTGCTCGGACTCCCCAGTAAATGGAGTACCCATCTCCGAAACATTGTAAAGCGTGATTGTATCTGCTTGGAAATGGGTTTTCCTGTAGCCCCCTCTCAAAAGCAGATTCTCTGCGACGTATGAGAATTCCTGCCTAACCATTGGTTCGTTAAATTCTCGCTCCAGCCTTAAGAACAGTCTGAACGGGAAATAATACGTTCGTTTTGATCTGAATGTTATTGGGGGCCAGGGGGAAGCTTCTCTGCATTCTTGTAAGCAACCTTCTTGACGACTCGATACAGATTTCTCACTCTGGCTCCATATAAAAATGAGATGTAATCTCCAACTTCTATGTCAAAAAACGTCCAGAGTCCATTTATACTGTTAGTAAAACCTGCGAGGTTGTACTTTACACACAGCTCTAGGTTTTCCCGGTTTGAGAGCGACACTAGGAAGTAATCTGACACCTGTCCTCACCTAAGCTAAGTCTTGTTTTCTCTCATGATTTAACCTTTGCCCAAACCCCTAAAAACCCTGGCGATTATATCCATCCGGTGAAGCCAACATGTCCTGGAAAGACAAGCTTGGCTTAGTTCACATCTACACCGGCAACGGGAAGGGGAAGACCACCGCAGCATTTGGGCTCGCGGTGAGGATGCTCGGCTCCGGAGGGAAGGTGATGATCCTCCAGTTCATGAAGGCACCCGATGTTTACGGCGAGCAGAAGAGGATACGGGAGTGTGGCGCGGTTATAGAGTCCTTCGGTTTGCCCAAGTTCGTCCACGGAAAGCCCGAACCGGATGACATAGAGGCCGCCAAAAAAGCCCTCCAGCGCGCTAAGGAGGTCGTCTCAAGCGGCGAGTGGGATCTGGTAATCCTCGATGAAATCTGCGTCGCCCTCGGCTTCGGCATGCTCGACGTCGCGGAAGTCAGGGAGCTAATCGAAAACAAAGCACCCCACACCGAGCTAGTCCTGACCGGCCGCTACTGTCCGGAGGAGCTGTTTGAACTTGCCGACTACGTCACGGAGATGAGGGAGGTAAAGCACCCCTACGGGAGGGGGATTCTCGCGAGGAGGGGTGTGGAGTTCTAGTCCGGGCTCTCCCCTCCCTTCGGTTTCGACGTTGACCGAAAAGCTTTTTAGTTAGGAGAGCTTAAGATAATCCGGGAAGGTTTTAGTAACAATTCTTTAGAAAAGGGGGTGATAGAATGAGCGAGCTCATCGGCCAGATCGTGCAGGTTCTCAAGGAGCAGGTCGTTCAGGACACCGTTGTCCCCAGGAACATCAGGCGCGCCGCCGAGCAGGCCATCGAGGCCCTCCTCGACGAGAGCAAGGAGCCCGCCGTCAGGGCGGCCGACGCGATAGCGATCCTCGAGGAGATAAGCGAGGACCCGAACATGCCGATGCACACGAGGACGATCATCTGGGAAGTCCTCGGTGCCCTTGAGCAGGTCAAGTGAGCGTTTTCTTTTTACGCTCATTTCCTGCGCTTTCTTGTGAATAAAAAAAGAAGCGCTATTTTCTGGTGAGGTGCCAGAGCTTTGCGCTCTCCTCCACCAGCTCCGCCTTGTAGAACGCTTCTCTCAGAGTCCTTCCGACGGTCACTACACCGTGCTTCTCCATCAGTACCGCGTCGGACTGGAGCACCGCGTCTGCCACGACGTCGGCCAGCTCCTGTGTCCCGGCCGGTCTGAACGGGGCTATCGGAATTCTCTTCAGGTATATCTCCGCCTCGGGGGTCATTATCGGCAGTTCCCACTCGATTAGGGCGGTGGCCGCTATCGCGTGGGGAGGATGGAGGTGCGCTATCGCCCTAACGTCCGGCCGCCTCCTGTAAACGGCGAGGTGGAGCCTGTACTCCGAGGAGGGCCTTACCCCCGAGACCTGCCTCCCGCCCATGTCCACGACCGCCACCTGCTCCAGGGTCATCTCGTCCATTACTGCCCCGGTGGCCTTGATGAAGACGAGGTTCCCCTTTCTGATGCTCAGGTTTCCACCAAATGCCGCCGTTAATCCCCGCTTATGGGCGAGACGGGAGTATTTAACAAGCTGGGTCTTTATCGCCCTGCTCATCTTTTCACCACCTTTACCCCATAGCCGCAGTCCTGACAGTAGGCCCTCTCCCCCTTCCAGGCGAGCTCGCCGCCGCAGACGGGGCAGGTGTGAACGTCGCCCCCGCCCTTCCAGCGCCCGTAGGTCTCGCGGTCTATGACGAGGAAGAGCCCCCCCTCGTCCTCCTCGAAGTGGCCCAGGACGGGGTTGCTCTCCAGTTCGAGGGTCTTCTCGTCTATTATCACCGGCTCTACCCCTATGTTCCCCTCGTATTCGAGGTCGTTGCTCGGCAGGATCTCGACGACGAATGCCCCGAGCTTTTTGTCGTTATAGGCTATGACCTCCAGCGCATCGCTGAGCTCGCCGCTTGAGGAGATGACGTCAACCACCAGCGTCCCTTCCCTCGGAAAGGCGAGGGCTGTGAGGAACCTGCTCCTGTAGAGGGCCAGCCCCCGGTCGAGGCAGCTCTCGTCCATTCCAAAACTTTTCAGCATCTCGCGGAGCTCGTTACCGCCTGGCAGCCTGCCCTCGCGCCTTATGAACTCTCCGATTCCCTTCGCGAGCGGCATGGCGAGTGTAACAGGTTCATAGAGCTTCATGTTCCCACCCCAATTACCTCGGGAGAAAAATTTATAAACCTACCCGGGGGATTATGGAACGGGCTGCCTGTAGGGTCCCGCGGTAGCCTAGCCTGGGAGCGGCGGCGGACTGTAGATCCGCAGGTCCCCGGTTCAAATCCGGGCCGCGGGACCACCAGAATTTTAACGGCCTTTTCTGAGAGCTTCAAGCCTGCGAGTCCTCTCCGGTTCGGGAGTTCGTCCCTAGTGTTCTCCGGGCGTTTCAACTGTCCCGCTCCAGCTTTTTGAGAAAAACTTTTTAATCTTCAGCACCGTGTTAAACTCTGGTGTTTAAAATGGGGAACCGGAGCTTTCTCACCGAACAGCAGATTAGGATCCTCCGCCTGCGAGCCAGGGGGCTTAAGCAGAGCGAGATAGCGGAGATGCTCGGAACGAGCAGGGCCAACATAAGCATCCTTGAGAGGCGCGCCCTTGAAAAGGTCGAGAAGGCCAGGAACACTCTCCTCATATGGGAGCAGATAAACTCGAAGATAAGTGTCGAGGTGAGGAAGGGGGAGGACATATTCTCGGTTCCCGAGAGGCTCTTCAGGAAGGCCGACGAGCTGAAAATCAAGGTTCCCTACAGCACGGCCGAGATAATAGCCTTCCTCGTGGAGCACGCGCCTGTTGAGGACAGACTCGCGAGACGGGACTTCACGCTCTTCCTCGACGCCAAGGACCGGCTCAGGATAAGTGAGTGCCTACTTGAGGAGTTTGATTAGGTAGGGAAGCAGCAGGGACGTGAAGACCCCGTTTAGGGCCATGGCAAGGCCACTGACCGCTCCGGCGAGCTCGTCCTCCAGTATTATCCTCGCGGTTCCAAGGCCGTGGGAGCTGACCCCCGTCGCCAAGCCCCTGGCTATTCTGTCCCTGACCCTGATGAGGCTGAGCAGCTCCGGGGCGAAGGCGTTGCCGAGGAGTCCGGTGAGTATCACGAGAACCGCGGTTAGAGCTGGAATGCCGCCTATCTTTCCACTTATGCCGATCGCTATGGCCGTGGTGACGCTCTTCGGGGCTATGCTCAGGAGGACTTCCTCACTTCCGCCCAGGAGCCTGGCGATGTAAAATGCGCTCAGGATTGCAGTCGTCCCACCGAGGACGATTCCAACCCCTATCTCCCTTGCGTAGGCTCTTATGGTCTCCCTGCCCTTGTAAACCGGGACGGCGAGGCTCACCACCGCCGGCCCGAGCAGGAATTTGAGGATGACCGCGCTGTCCATGTAGCTCCCGTAGGGGATCCCGAACCACTTCAGGATGACCGCTATCGTGATTATTGAGAGGAGAACCGGGTTCGTGTAGAACGCCCTCTTTCTGGAGTGGAGCTCCGAGAACAGGTAGAAGACAACGAGGGTGAGCGTTATCCCGAGCGGGTTCATTCCTCCCCCCTCCTGAGGAACTCAACGGTCTTCGCTGTTACGACGAGCGTGAGCAGGAAGCTCAGAACTAGGGCGGCGAATATGGGGACGGCCTGACTCCGTATGAGGCCCAGGTAGGTCACTATTCCCACCCCAGGGGGAATGAACATGACGCTCATGTTCCTGACGAAGAGCTCGGCTTCCCCCTCCACCCACTCCAGTTTGACGAGACCCGTGAGCAGTGCGCCCAGGAGAAGCAGCATTCCAAGGACGCTCCCCGGGATCGGCAGGTTGAGGGCAAAGCCCGTGAACTCACCCAGTGCATAGAAGCCGAATATTATCGCCAGTCCGCGGTAGGGCCTCATGCTTTCAGTTAGGGTGAGGTGGTATAAAAGCCTCCCGAAAGCGAAAGACCAATAAGACCGGAGCACATAGCACTACCGGTGATACCATGCTTCTCAGGGACTATAGATTCCCTCCAAGGTACGGCCCGGAGTGGGGCAGCGGCGGCATATTCGGGCTGAAATACCACAACGGGACGCTCTACTTCACGCTGGCCTTTGAGGCCGAGGCGCACTTCGTCGATGTGAACTCCGGTGAAGAGAAGACCTACGACTTCACCCTCCTCGGAGACTCCCCGACGAGCGGCGGCGACACCTACAACGCGGTTGAGACGGTTGACGAGTTCATCTACTTCGGCGGCTGGGTTCATGCCCCGGCCGTTTACAGGGAGGACAGGAGGATACTATTCCACAACAAGTACTCCCACGTCCACGTCTACGACACGGAGAACGGCTCAATAAGGCTCCTCTGGAAGGACTCGATCCACCATGAAACGGACTGGGCGGGGGAGGTTAGCGATATACTCTACGACCCGTACGGCGACAGGCTTTTGCTCGCGAGGGAGGACGGGCACGCAAACCTCGGCGTCTACGCCCTTGACAGGAGAACCGGGAAGGCCGAGCCCCTGATCCACGAGCCTTCCCTCAGGGGGACGGTAGTCCACGACGCGGCCTTCTTCGGCGTCGGCAGCAACTTCACCTCTGGGCTGAGGGAGATAAGGGCCCTCGACCTGATAACCGGGAAGTGGGAATCGTTCAAACCCGGGGAGAGCATTGACGGGAGACCGTACATAAGGCCAGAATACGGCCCGCTGGCGAGCGCGTACAACAGGGCCTTTGCCTTCGTCCGCGGTGGGATAATAGCCGGCAACCCCCTAATGGGCGAAGACTTCCGCTTCTTCCGCCTCTTCGAGTTCTACACCTTCTACGCTCCCTTCAGGGTCAACGCCGTAAACGTCGGCGGTGGGATACTGACGGCCTACAACGCCCACCACGATGTCCTCTACCGGCCGGACGGAAGTCTAACATGGGCAACGACCAACACGATAACCGGCCCCAGCGTTCTCCTCTACATCGCCCCGCCGATGGTCAGGATAGTCGGCGCCTTCGGGGCGAGGGTTACGAGCATCGAAAAGATGGACGGAAGGCTCCTCGTGGCCACCAACACAACCCCGAACACGGGCTCAACCGAGGCGACGCCCTTTGACACGGGGAACAGGGATATAGTCATCCTTGACGAGAAGGTAATCCAGGAAAGGCCGCCGGCGGTGAGCTTCTCACTGCCCCTGGCACTGCCGGGCATGGCGAAGGAGATGGGCGGTGGAACCTTCGGAGGGATTCCGCTGGACGGCTACCGTGAGCCGAGGATGGTTCTCTACCTGAGCGGCGACAACAGGCTGACCGTCTATGAGTACGACCTCTCGCTTCCCGCCGGAGAGGCCGTTGCCGAGACCTTCGACGTCAAGGCCGGCAAGAACATCCTTGAACTGGACTCGTTCAGCGGAATCGTCAGCTTCGAGCTGGAGAAAGAGGACATGAAAGGAAAGGTAAGAATAGAGCTTCGCTGAGCCTTTTCTTTTTATGATTCCATGCTACCCAGGATGTTGTTCCATGAGTAGCTGGATTCCACGAGCTCTTTCACCGCTATGCGCTCCTCTCCGACTATCTCCGGTTCCAGTTCTTTCAGGGTCTCCAGGAGCTCCTCCCTGGGAAGTGCGTTCTCGTCGAATATCACGAAGCCGTTCTTGGAGTATCCGTTGAGGAACGCCCTCCATATCCTCCCGTCCTTCAGAAGCTCGTACTGCTTTGCCGTGGCCTTTTCCCAGTCTATGTTTCCGAACCTGAAGCTGAGCATCGTGAGCATCTTGTCCGGACTGACGCTCATTTCGACCACCTCACTTCCTGCTCTCCATGACCCCAAGGTAGTCCTCGATGTCGATGTATGTCTTCCTGTAGAGCTCGCTGTTCTTCATCCGCTCAACGAACTCCTTCGTCCTGATGTACTTGTCCTTCTGGTACTCCCAGTCAGGGTGCATGGCCTTCCACTCCTCCCAGGTGTAGCTGAACTGGGCCTGCACCTTGTCCCTGTAGAGCTCAGGGATCACGTTGAAGGTACAGAAGGGCACTATCCTTCCGTCCGGCATTGCGTAGTGGATGACGCAGCGCTCAACCCTCTCAACGTCGTAGTTGTACTCGTCCATGAAGTGCATCATTCCAAGGAAGAGGGAGTTTATGTGGAACTTTCCAAGGGCGTCGTAGTTGCCGTGAACGAAGGCGTTCTTTATGAGGTCAAGGACTCCGAGCCCCTCCGGGGCGTACTTCTCGTCGTAGAAGCTCTTGAACTTCATGAATATCTCGGCACCAAGTTTGAGCTTGTGTAGCCTGCTCATGCTCTTCCAGTGCTCTATCTCCTCCGCCTTGCTCTCCAGGTACTCAACAAACCCCTCGACATCGAGGAACCTTCCTATCGGAACGACCCTCTTGTTCTTCCTGTCGAGGAAGACGTAGGTCGCCGCGCCGCAGCCGTAGTGGCTGGTCATGTAGTACTTGCTTCCCGAGAACACTTCAAAGAACCTGGCTATGTGCCCCGCTATCGGGATCGGGTACCAGTCCTCCCTGGCTATTGCACCGTGGGTCTGCTCCTCTATGCGCTTTATGGCCCCGGGGATCGTTATTCTGAAGCGCTGGCGCTCCTTCTTGGGAACCCTTCCGACGAGGGAAATCGGCTGGAAGTTGACGCCCCTGACGATGTCCAGGTGGTTGAGGCCGAAGTTTATTATTGCCCCGAGCTCGTGGTCGTTGACGTTCCTTATGGTGGTGGGCACGAGGACTATGCCCGGCCCGCTGGCCTTCCTGACGTTCTCAAAGATGAGCGGGATCTCCCAGTGGTTCTTCCAGTTGGTCTGGGGGCTCATTCCATCGTAGCTGAGGTACAGCACGTTGACCCCGGCCCTGCGTACTTCTTTGACCAGCTCCGGCTCGAAGGCAAGCTTTATTCCGTCGGTGTTGAGCTGGACGTGGTCGTAGCCTTCCTCCTTGGCGATCCTGATTATCTCTATGAGGTCATCCCTGAGGGTGGGCTCGCCCCCGGTGAGCTGGACGGCGTTGGCACCTATCGGGTGCTCCTTCTTGGCATTGCGGAGCATCATCCTTATCTGCTCAAGGGTGGGCTCGTATATCGGCTGGCCCTCCTTGGCGTAGAAGAAGCAGTTGCTTATTAGTATTCCATCACCGGCAACGAAAGCGTGCTCTCCCGCATCGACCTCGAGGTCGTAAACGTAGCCGCTGTATTCTTCGGTTTCGATCTTCTCTACTGTATCCACGAAGAAGTCTCCAACCTGCTCAACCATTGCAGGCTTCCTTTTTCCGATTTCCCCCAGTCTCTCCCTGTGGCCTCTCCTGAGTTCGAGGAGTTCCACGAGTCTTACCATGTCTTGGCCGGCTATGTAGAGCTTGTAGAGGTTGTGGTTCGCCTTTTTCATTTTTTCTCTTGAAACCGTGTAAACCCTTGCGAAAACTCCAAGAGAAGCCAGTAGATAGAGCATGTCTCTGATCAGTCTCCTTGAGACACTGGCGTAGCCGATACTGAGGTGCTTCTTTCCTCTAACCACATAACCGTCGCCGTTGAAGAGTCCGCTCAGAAGGGCAACTTTAGCCTCGAATGAAAACCTCAGGAAGTCCCTTGGGAGCCTCTTGTTCTCGGCTTTCTCCGGAATTCCAAGGGCATACTTAAAGACTAACCTCATGAGCCTGCTACCGATTACTACCTGCTTCGCTTTGTCATTCCACTCGAGCGAACTGTGCGATAAGCCAAGCCTTTTGAGGATCTCGATTATCTCCTTCTCAACGTCCTCGTGGGCAACGGTTATCCTGAGGTCCTTGTCAGTGTAGTGACCGTCGGCGATGAAGTAGCCGATCAGCTTTGCCAGCTCGGGAGTAACCTTGAGTCTGGACGGGAGCTCATGAGAAGTTCCGTCTTTCCCAAGCCTTAAATCACCACTGATCTTCACGTTGAGTTTGTAGAAGGCATCTAGGGGCATGGAATTGCTGTTCTTCCATCTGTAAACCGCATCGCCGTATTCCTTCTTGAGCGGTGACAGGTCCAGCCCGCTTATCCCCCTCACATAGACCTTTCTCTTTTCCTCGTCAGGGAGCCCTTTGAACGCCTCCAAGAGATCTATCTCGAATTCTTTACCCTCTTCGTTGAAGTTCCAGAGGAGAACCAGCTCGTCACCGGGCCTGAGTTCGTCGGCCCGCTTCTTCACGAGTTTCCCGTTGGAGTAAACGAAGAACTTATGCTCGGGAGTAGTTCTTATGGTTCTTCCTGTATGGGTCACTATCCTGTAAACCTTGCCCTCGTGCTTCCTCCTCAGGAATTTGGTTACCTTGGTCCATTCGGCTTTTCCATTCCTGAAGGTGAGAACCTCAAGCCAGTCTGGCGTTCCATATTCCCCTGAGAAACCGTCTATTTCCACGCTGTACTTGAACTCCACGAGTTCGGCTATCTCTTCCATTTTGACTATCCTCGGTTTTCCATGGACCCTGAAGAGAACTTCCTCGTCCCTTGGGAGACAGTACCAGCAGCTCAGGTTGCAGCGGTTGGTCAGAACTATGTTGAGCAGGCTGGTGTGGGAGCGGTGCCTCGCACAGAGGCCGCAGTCGAGGGGGCAGTTGACGCCCGAGGCGTCAACGTTGGCGCTCATGAGCTTGAAATCGAACTTCCACTTCTGGAACCGGTAATACTGCTCAACGTCCTCATAATAGACGTCGGTTATCATACCTTCCGGACAGCGCTTCGTTATCCATACCTTACCGTCCTTCTCCCAGACGAGTGCGGGGACAACCCTTCTGGTCTCCGGGCAGAGGGAATACGTTCTGTGCGGCAGCGGTGCGCCGTAGGCCCTGCTGGCCTTCCTGAGCATCTCCTCGAACTCCTCCTCGCTGATCTCCGGGAACTCGACTATGTCCCTGATCCTCCTCGTTAGCTGGTCGAATTCTTTCTCACCGCTGGGCACTTCACCAACGCTCTCTGCCATGCTACTCACCTCTTCAACTTTCGCCTTTGGTCATTTATCCAATCATCTGGTATAAAAACTTTTGCGTAAATATGAAGATTTTCCTGCATATCTATGCCCCATACTTGGGTAGAGGGGTAAGGTTAAAAGCAGACCCTCAAACTTAGTCCGGTGGTGAGATGCCGGCGAGGGAAATGAGGATGGAAATGTTCCTCCGTGCCCTGCTGAGGAGGGACTTCACAAAGGCAAAGGCGCACCTGGAGAAGCTCCAGAAGATGGCCGGCTCCGGCGAGTGGGGCAGGGGCTACGGAAAGGCCATAAACGGATTCATGAGCGCCCTGAAGGACAACGACACCGACGCGCTTATAGTCCAGCTGATAAACGAGCACGACCGGGAAAAGGCAGAGAAGCTCCTTGAGCACTTCCAGGGAATACTCGAACACGAGTTCAGAGACGAATACGAGAAGGGCTACTACACCGCCTGGGTCGAGTTCATCAAGGCCTACCTCGCCCAGAAGACTCTCGCACTCAGGAAATGAGGTGTTCCCATGGGCAGGGAAGAGGCGATGAGAAAGCTTGAGGAGCGGATTAGGGCGTGCCAGAGGTGCCCCCTCGGAAAGCTCAGAACGAACGCCGTTCCTGGTTCCGGAAGTTACAGTGCTGAAATAATGTTCGTCGGAGAGGCACCGGGGTACTGGGAAGATCAGAAGGGCCTCCCATTCGTCGGCAGGGCGGGTAAGGTTCTCGACGAGCTATTGGCTGAGATAGGGCTTACCAGGGACGAGGTCTACATCACCAACATAGTGAAGTGCCGCCCCCCCGAAAACCGCGACCCCACCGATGATGAAATCAAGGCCTGCTCCCCGTACCTCGACAGGCAGATAGACATAATCCGGCCCAAGGTGATAGTGCCCCTCGGCAGACACTCGATGCGCTACATCCTCGAAAAGTTTGGCTTCGAAGCCGAACCGATAAGCAAGATACACGGGAAGACCTTCGAGGCAAACACCCTTTTCGGGAAATTCGTCATAATGCCGATGTACCACCCGGCGGTGGCCCTCTACCGTCCCCCGCTGAAGGAGGAACTGCGGAAGGATTTCCTGAAACTGAAGGAGCTCATCGGAGGCTCTCCATGAAATCACCCCAGCTTTTCAATTACTCTTCCGAGTAAGTCGTCCCTACTTAGCGTTTTTTAAGCCCAAAACACTCTTTTCTGAAGCTTTTTCTGGGAAAGATTTTTATGGAATTGGTGCGCATTATTGTACTTGAGAGTATGCATTAATGCAGGGGTACACCAGTATTCACCAGAACGCAGAAAATTCGGTTTAAATGTATGGAAAGGAGCCATGAAATTTTCGAAAATATGTCATTATGTCAAAAAGTCTTCAGGAAAGCTTATAACCCATCCAAGAATTCAAGGCATGATATTTAGGTGGGGGTGAAACCGTGTCGGATTTCGGAATACTGTCTCTGCTGCCACCCCTGGTGGCTATTATACTGGCGATATGGACGAAGAGGGTTATCCTAGCGCTGTTCGCCGGTGTCTGGATTGGAGGCGTCATGGTCTCCGGCTGGAACCCAGTGACCGGAACCACCCAGACCCTCGACTGGATAGTGGCGAACGCCACCGACGACTGGAACGTGAAGATACTGCTGTTCGACTTCCTCATCGGTGCCGGCGTAGGGCTGATCTATAAGTCCGGCGGTGCGTATGCGATAGGCCGCGCCCTCGCAAGCAAGGTTCGCAGCAGTCGCGGCGCCTCTCTGATGGGATGGCTCCTCGGTGTGCTCATATTCTTCGACGACTACACCAACACCATCATCGTCGGTAACACCATGAGGCCCATCACCGACAGGACGAGGGTCTCGCGTGAGATGCTTGCATATATCGACGATTCAACGGCCGCGCCAGTCGCCGGCCTGGCGATAGTCTCGACCTGGATAGGCTACGAAGTCGGCCTGATAGGGGACGCCTTCAGCAAGCTGAACGTTGACCTGGCGTCTGTTGGGGGCGCCTACGGTGCGTGGGCCCACAGCGTTCCCTTCAGGTTCTACTCGATACTGGCGATAATACTCGTCTTCATCGTGGCGCTCACCCACAGGCACTACGGGGCCATGCTCCAGGCCGAGATGCGCGCCAGGACAGAAGGGAAGGTTCTCCGTGACGGTGCGAAGCCGCTCATGACCACGGAAGTTGACCTCGGTATGCCCAAGGAGGGGGGAAGCGTCCACATCTTCATATGGCCCATACTGACGCTCATCTTCGTCACCCTGTACGGCATGTGGTACACCGGCGGTGGGGGCGAGGTCTATGCCACCGATGGACTGATGGGAGTTCTCGGAAACTCTGACTCGGCACTGGCGCTCCTCTGGGGAAGCTTCGCGATGGTTGTCGTGGCCTTCTTCCTCGTGCTCGTCACCAGGCAGATGACGATTGAGGAAGCCGAGGACGCCATAGTCCGCGGCATGAAGCAGATGATCATAGCCAACACCATCCTGCTGCTCGCGTGGAGCATCAAGAGCGCGACAGACGCAGTTGGAACCGCCCCCTACATCGTCGACCTCGCCAAGAGCGCCGGCGTCACCGGGAGCTGGGTGCCGCTGATAGTGTTCCTCATCTCGATGTTCATCTCATTCACGACCGGAACGAGCTGGGGAACCTTCAGCATCATGCTGCCGATAGCGATACCCCTCGCCTACGGCGTTACCGGCTACCTCGGCCCGGAGGTCTTCGCGGCAATCGGTGCTGTCTTCGCAGGAGGAATCTTCGGCGACCACTGCTCCCCGATCAGTGATACGACAATCATGAGCTCGATGTTCAGCGGTTCCGACCACATAGACCACGTCACGACCCAGGTTCCCTACGCAATGACCGCCTCGGGCGTCGGCATAATACTCTACCTCCTCTTCGGACTCGGAGTCCACAGCTGGTGGATCCTCCTGCCGCTCGGTCTGATACTCCTGGTTGGGGCCTGGTACTTCCTCAGCGAGTGGTACGGCAGGAAGTACGGTATACCGCACGGAAAGGTCCCGGTGTACGTGGTAGAGGAATGAGTCTTTCCTTTTTCTTTTCTCGCCACTTTTAAAAGGCAAACGTTCAACCTCTTCTCGGAGGTGAGAGAGTGCTCGTTAGGGCCTTTGTCCCAGCGCATATAACGGCGTTCTTCGTTCCGGCCTTTCACAATGACCCCCTCAAAGCCGGCTCCCTCGGGGCGGGGGTGAACCTCGACAAGGGCGTCAACGTCTTCGCGAGCATAGAGACGGGCACGCTTGAGAGGCACATCCACGTTGCCTTCAACGGTGAGCCTGTTGAAAAGAAACGGGCGATCATAAGCTACTCCGTCGCGGATGAACTCGTTCCCCGGGATTTCCGTGGGGAAGTTGAAATCTGGCAGTACTTCGACTTCCCGAACGGATACGGCTTCGGCAACAGCGCCGGCGGCGCCCTGGGCACGGCCCTGGCTTTGAGCTACACCTTCGGCGGGACCTGGCTTAAAGCTGGCCAGATAGCGCACAAGCATGAGGTCGTCCACAGGGGCGGCCTCGGCGACGTCATAGCCCAGCTCGCCGGAGGGATAGAGGTCCGCGTTAAGGCCGGCGGTCCGGGGATCGGGGTTGTCGACAACCTTTTCTTTGAGGATTATCGGGTTCTCGTAGTCCCTCTTGGAAGGCTCTCGACGAGGAAAGTCCTGGACGGTGACGTTGTGAAGGCTATAGAGCTCTGGGGAAGGGAGGCACTTGGGAAGCTCCTCCGGGAGCCGAGTCCGGAGAGGATGATGGTTCTGGCGAGGGAATTCGCCGAAAAAACAGGCCTCCTGGAGGGAGACCTTCTTGAGCTGGCCAGGGAGCTTGACCGGGTGCTCGGGAATCCCAGTTCCATGATAATGCTGGGGCAGGGTCTCTTTGCCCTCGTAAGGGCGAATGAGCTTGAAAAGGCAAAGGGCCTGCTGGCCGACCTCGGTCTGCCCTACGATGTGACCGGAATCCACGGTGGCAGGCCGGTGGTAGGAAGGTGGGTCGGCTAAACCCTTTTATCTCCCTTCTTCCTAACCTATCCAGGGTGGTGAATATGAAATACGCCGAACTGGCCGACCTTTACAGACGTCTTGAAAAAACGACCCTCAAGACCCTCAAGACGAGATTTGTCTCCGATTTTCTAAAGAAAACCCCCGATGAGCTCCTTGAGATAATACCGTACCTCATTCTTGGAAAGGTTTTCCCTGACTGGGACGAAAGGGAACTCGGTGTCGGCGAGAAGCTCCTCATAAAGGCGGTTTCCATGGCCACCGGTGTCCCCGAGCGGGAGATAGAGAACTCCGTGAGAGACACCGGCGACCTCGGTGAGAGCGTTGCCCTGGCCCTGCGGAAGAAAAGGCAGAAGAGCTTCTTCTCCCAGCCCCTCACGATTAAGCGCGTTTACGGCACGTTCATCAAGATAGCCGAGGCGTCCGGCTCGGGAAGCCAGGACAGAAAGCTGAAGTACCTGGCAAATCTCTTCATGGACGCCCGGCCAGAGGAGGGCAAGTACCTCGCCAGGACGGTTCTCGGAACGATGAGAACAGGCGTTGCCGAGGGGCTCATGAGGGACGCCATAGCGAGCGCCTTTGGCGTCAAGGCCGAGCTCGTCGAAAGGGCCTACATGCTCACGAGCGACTTTGGATACGTCGCCAGGGTGGCCAAGCTTGAGGGCAACGAAGGCCTCTCAAAGGTCAGGATTCAGGTGGGCAAGCCCATAAGGCCGATGCTCGCCCAGAACGCGGCCAACGTGAAGGAAGCACTGACCGAGATGGATGGAAAGGCGGCGTTCGAGATAAAGTACGATGGCGCGCGCGTTCAGGTTCACAAGGACGGTGATAGGGTCGTTATCTATTCCCGCAGGCTGGAGAACGTGACGAAGTCCATCCCCGAGGTCGTTGACGCGGTTCTGGAGAGCATAACGGCTGAAAAGGCCATCGTGGAGGGCGAGCTCGTTGCCGTGGGTGAGGAAGGAAAGCCCAGGCCCTTCCAGTACGTGCTGAGGCGCTTTAGGAGGAAGTACAACATCGAGGAGATGATAGAGAAGATCCCCCTTGAGCTGAACCTCTTCGATGTCCTCTACGTTGACGGTGAGGGGCTGATAGACACCCCCTTCTCCGAGCGCAGGAAGAGGCTGGAGGGGATAATCTCCCAGAATGACCGGATAAAGCTGGCCGAGCAGCTGGTAACGGCAAAGGCCGACGAGGCGGAGGCCTTCTACCAGCGCGCCCTTGAGCTCGGCCACGAGGGGCTGATGGCGAAGCGCCTGGATTCGGTTTACGAGCCCGGAAACAGGGGCAAGAAGTGGCTCAAGATAAAACCGACCATGGAGGACCTCGACCTAGTTATTGTCGGCGCGGAGTGGGGCGAGGGAAGGCGCGCACACCTCCTCGGCTCCTTCCTAGTTGCGGCCTTTGACCCCCACAGCGGCGAGTTCGTGCCGGTTGGAAAGGTCGGGAGCGGCTTCACCGACGAGGACCTGGCCGAGTTCACCAGGATGCTCAAGCCCCTCATAGTCCGCGAGGAGGGCAAGTACGTCGAGATAGAGCCCAAGGTAGTTATCCAGGTCACCTACCAGGAGATACAGAAGAGTCCGAAGTACGAGAGCGGCTTTGCCCTACGCTTCCCGCGCTACGTCGCTTTAAGGGAGGACAAGAGCCCCGAGGAGGCGGACACCATCGAGCGCATAGCCCAGCTCTACGAGTTCCAGGAGAGGTTCAAGGCTAAGAGGTGACCTCTTCTTCCCTCCCTTCAATGTTCTCCGTCACTTCCTCCCGCCCCTCACATCCCCCCGGGGCCAGCCTCCCGGCCAGCTCGGCGGCCTTCTTTGCCATGAGCGGTGTCACGAGGAGAAAGCCAGCTGACAGTCCGGCCAGATACGCCACAACGGTTCCGGAGTAGCCGTCGGCGACGGCCAGCGGTGGGAGGTCGTAGAGGGTGTGGGCGGCCATCGAAAAGGCCAGCCCTATGAAGCGCTTCCAGCCGGTTTCGCCGAGCAGGAAGCCAACGGAAATGGCCGCCCAGATGGTGTGCAGTCCCATGAGGACGATCCTGACCCCAACGAGGTACGCCGGCTGGTTAAGGACGAAGATTCCCGCGGTGTAAAAGACGCCCTCCACGACACCCAGGAATAGTCCAGTTCCTACGACCAGCCTCCACTTCTCCCATTCCGGCGAGCGCCCGAAGAACTTCAGGGGCAGGAGCTTTACGGACTCCTCTACTATCCCCGCCGCGAAGGCCAGCGCAATCCATGTCTTGAGGAACAGGAGGGGCGCCTCTAGGATCGAAGCCATGATAAGGCCGAGCACTCCGAGGGCGAAGGATTGAACCTTCCAGCCGCTCTCTGGAAGGGAACGCCACCTCCGGAGGGTGTACTTGACTGCCAGCAGAACGGAGAGGCCTCCGACCACCGTTATTATTCCGAAGTAGTACTCGATGACCTTTTCCGGTGTGAGCATGGTATTTTCTCCACCGTCCTGCCTTATTAAAGTTGGCATCAACCTTTTTAAACTCCGTGTGTATCTCACCCGTGACTCGCAGGAAAATTTACACAAAGGTGTCCAAAATGGGGGATATGAAAGGCCAGCTCATCGACATGTTCTTCTCGGAGGGGGCCATACTCTTTGGCCGCTTCGTACTCACCTCCGGGCGGGAGAGCGACTACTACATCAACGTCAAGAAGCTCTCCACCAATCCTGAGGCGCTGAGGCTCATCGCGAGGCTGATGGCGGAGAAGGCCAAGGCCCTCGGCATCGAGTTCGACCGCGTCGCCGGCCCGGAACTCGGGGCCGTACCGATAGCGACGGCCCTATCGCTGGAAGCCGGAAAGCCCCTCGTCATAGTCCGCAAGAAGCCCAAGGGACACGGCACAGGGAGCCAGATCGAGGGGGAGGTAAAGCCCGGCGATAGGATACTCCTGGTCGAGGACGTGACGACCACAGGAGGGAGCGTTCTGAGAGCCGCCGAGGTTCTGGAGAATGCCGGGGCTGAGATAGCCGCCATAAGCGTGGTTGTTGACAGGGAAGAGGGGGCCGGCGAGAGAATAGAAAAGAAGTACAGGTTCATACCCCTTGTCACGGTCTCAGAGCTTTTTGCCCGCAGGGACTCTGCCGGGATGGAGAAATGAGATTATTGCCTCGTATAACCTGCGGAGTATGCCCTCTTTCTTCTTTTCGAATATCCACTCGTTCAGAACGTCACCCGCTTCCCGGATGGCCTTCGATGCCGGAGCGTGGGGCGCGTAGTCAAGAACCGGCCGTCCTATGTTCGTCGCTTCCGGAACCTTGTAGTCGTAGGGGATTATCCCAACGACGGGGACGTCGACGCTGTACTCAAGGAAGTCCACAACGTCGTCGATGTTGTGGGACGATTCCCTGACCTTGTTTATTATCACCCCCACCTTAAGCCCGTAGGCCTCGCCAAGGGCCTTGAGCTTGATAACCTCGTTCTCCACCATTCTGTGAATCGAGTGTATCGGGCAGCGCTCTATCTCTAGTATTATAAGCTGATACTGGGCCAGCCGGAAGGTCGATATCGTGTCGAAGGGTATGCCGACGGGCGAGTCTATTATCGTCAGCTGATACCTCGTTGAAATCTCCCTCACGATGTCCCTGAGTCGTTTGTTGTCGAGGTCGATGACGTCGTACAGCCTTGAGCTCCCCGGAAGCACGTCAACCCCTGTGTTGACGTCGTGGTAAACGGCGTTGAGAACGCGCATGTCCGGGTTCTTCAGGAGGGTGTGAAGATTGTAGACCGGGTTGTATATCCCAAAATGAAAGGCAAGCTTGGGCAGGTACAGGTCGCCGTCTATGACGAGCGTCCTGTATCCGTTCTTGGAAAAGTACGTGCTCAGGTTGGCGGTCATCGTGGTCTTTCCAGCGCCGCCCCTACCGGTTATCACCACTGATACCACTGCCCGTGCCTCCGCTCATGTGTTATTTAAAAAATGGCTGGAGGTGTTAGATGAAGTCCTCTATGGTTTTTGCCCTGACCATTATTGAAGCCTTCTCCCGGCCGTAGAAGACCTCCACCAGACCGTCGGATTCAAGCTGTTTAACGGTTTTGAGAACCGCGGACATTGGGGTTTCAAGCTCCGCACTCAGGGCCTGGAGCGCCACGGCCCTTTTTTTGGTGGCAAGGACCTTATAAACAACATCCTTACGCCTGCCGAACATCGGGGGCACCGGTATATAATTACCACGACCACCTAAATAAACCTTCTGTGGACGGGATTGGCACAGGTACAAGGGCAGATTTATAAAGCAACCGCTGAAGAGAGAATCATGCGCGGGGTCGTTGAGAGGCTTGATAGCGAGGGACTGGGAGTCGTGAGACTCGGAAAGAAGGAGGTTCATGTCCCCTTCACCGCACCCGGAGACGAGGTGGAAATAAGGGGATGGCGGAGGAAGAAGAGAACCCTTGTGGCAACCGATTTTGAGGTGGTAAAGCCTTCTCCGGTGAGAACTGAGCCAAAGTGCCCCCACTTCGGTATATGCGGTGGCTGCCTGCTCCAGCACCTCCCCTATGAGGAGCAGATCAGGTTTAAATCCGACAAGTTATCTCAGATTTTGGGTTTTGATGTCGATGTTATCCAGTCACCTGTGATATATGGACATAGAAACCGCATTGATGTTGTCATCTCTACAAAAGGCGTTGGATTCAGACGGCGCGGTACGTGGTGGGACGCGGTTGACATCGAGTGGTGTTCCGTGTTCGGCGAATCCAGCAGGAGGGTTCTCCGCTCCCTGAGGGACTTCATCGAGGACTTTAAACCGAGCCTGTATGAGATCCGCAGGAACGAGGGGTTTTTGAGGTACATAGTTGTCCGGGAGGGCAAGTTTACGGGAGAGCTCATGGTGAACCTTGTTACCTCGGAGGGGAGTCTTCCTGAGGAGTTTCCTGAGTACTTCGACTATGCCACCTCCGTCTACTGGAGCGTTAACAGAACCAAGAGCGACGTCTCCTACGGCGATGTTGAGAGGTTCTGGGGCTCCGAGTTTATACGGGAGAAGCTCGACGACGTTACATACCTGATCCACCCGAACAGCTTTTTCCAGACCAACAGCTATCAGGCAGTCAACCTAGTCCGGCGGGTGGCCGAGCTCGTCGATGGCGAGAGGGTGCTCGACCTGTACTCCGGTGTCGGAACCTTCGGAATATACCTCGCCAAGCGGGGCTTTAGCGTGGAGGGGATAGAGGCCAATCCCTTCGCCGTGGAGATGGCCAATAAAAATGTCCGGCTGAACGGCGTTGAGGCCACCTTCACCGTCGGAGAGGACAGGGATGTCGAAAATCTTTCAAAATACGACACGGTAATCGTGGATCCTCCAAGGGCGGGGCTGCACCCCCGGCTAATAAGGAAAATCTTAAAAGACAAACCGCAAAGCATCGTTTACGTCTCCTGCAACCCAAAGACCCTCAGGGCAAATCTCGATGAGCTGGTAGGGGCTTACTCCCTGGACGCTGCTGTGGGGCTTGACATGTTCCCCCACACGCCTCACGTGGAGATGGTTGTCAAACTTAAACTCAAGGTTTAACTTTAGAACCAATAGGTTCAAAAACTTAATATACTTAGTCTGCATAACATTGAACAGAGGTGATAAAAAATGCTTGATGAAAGAGACAGGATTATAATCGAGATGCTCACCAAGGATGCCCGCACTCCTTTCACGGAGATAGCCAAGGTTCTGGGCATCAGCGAGACGGCCGTCAGGAAGAGGGTCAAGGCCCTTGAGGAGGCCGGGGTTATCAGGCAGTACACCGTTGTCGTTGACCCCTCAAAGCTCGGCTACAACCTCGTCAGCCTGACCGGGGTTGACACCCTTCCCGAGAAGATATTCGACGTTGCCAGCAAGCTCAGGGAGTTTGAGTTCGTCAGGAGCGTCTATCTCACCAGCGGCGACCACATGATAATGGCCGAGGTGTGGGCCAAGGACGGGGAGGATCTCTCCGACATAATCTCCAACAGGATAGGCAAGATAGAGGGTGTTACCAAAGTCTGCCCCGCCATCATCCTTGAGAAGCTGAAGTGAGCTTTTCTCTTTTTACTTCGGGAGCCTGGCAAGAACGGTAGAACGAAGTCCAGTATGCGCCATATCTTGGATTTTTATATTTGGGGATGTTTTGAAACCTTGTCAGCCATGTAGGGGTCACGTCCGCAAGAATAGTATGGTGCGGTGGCCGGGATTCGAACCCGGGTTACCGGCTTGGGAGGCCGGTGTCCTAGACCAGGCTAGACTACCACCGCTCAGCCCAGCCCGTAATATAGGGAACCTTCGAACTTTAAAAGTTTTATCCCTCTTTTCTCCCAACGATAAGCCTCACGACGCCCGCGTAGAGCCTCTCCTCGTGCTCCACATTGAAGTACTTCTCCACGAGCCTGTGCGTCTCCCTCAGGGTGTTGTCCTCTATGAGCCAGCCGAGGAACAGATCAAGGGGCTTGAGGAGGAGCCAGTTAATGAGCCTGCAGTCGCTCTTCGTGTGCTCTAGGAACACAGCCCTTCCGTCGGGCCTCAGGACGCGGTGGATCTCCTTCATGGCTCTCTCCGGATTCGGGATTGTGCAGAAGACGAAGGTGGAAACCACGGTATCGAAGCTCTCGTCCGGAAATTCCAGCCTCTCGGCGTCCATGACGTAGAAGTGTGAGTTCAGGCCGAGTTCTTTGGCCCTCTTCTTCGCCACCTCGAGCATCTCGGGGACGGCGTCTATCGCGTGCAGTTCGATGTCCCGGGGGTAATAGGGCAGCATGAAGCCGGTCCCTACACCTACTTCGAGAACCTTCCCCGAGACGAACCGGGCGGCCTTCCTCCTCAACGGGTCGAAGAACCTCTCCAGAGGGCCGTCTATCCTCTCGTACCTCTCGCCGAGCCTCGCGTACTTTTCCTTGAAGCTCATAGCCCAGACTTCCCGTCGGGGGTTAAAACCATTGCTGGACAGAACCGGGAAGTCGGCAGACTTTTAAGGTTCTCCCCAAAAACGTGCCCGGTGGTGCTCATGCCGTACCTGCTGATAGAACACCTTGAGGAACTGCGCGACTGGGTTCTGCTGGAGTACAGGCACGCGAGCGAGTGGTGGCGGGAGAGGCTGATATTCACCAACGTGGAGCCGCACGAAAGGGAGGAGCTCGCGAAGCTGGGGAGCGTTTTAACCCAGAGCGTAACCGAGTTCCCCTTTGACAGGTCAAAGCTCATAATCCTCGACCCCTTCGCGGAGGAGGAGCTGAAGCCCGAGGACATTGAGGATGACAGCGTAATCGTCGTTGGGGGAATCCTCGGCGACTTCGAGTTCACGGGGAAGACCAAGAAGTTCATAACCGAGAGGATCGAAGGCGCCAAGGCGAGACATATCGGGAGCGTACAGTTCTCCATAGACGGCTCGGCGATAGTGGCGAAGCTCATCGCGGAGGGAAAGCGGCTAGAGGAGATAGAGTACGAGCTCAACCCCACGATAAGGCTCGACGAGTTCAGCGAGATAACGCTCCACTACGCGGTTCCGAAGCTGGACGGAAAGCTTCTCCTGACGCCGGGCCTCATAGACCTCCAGAAAAAGGAACTTGGCTATACTGAGGTCGATGAAGAGATAAGTGACGAGGAGCTTGAGGCCTTCTTCGAGGGGAAGGGGGAGCTTTAGGTCAGTTCCAAATTCAGCGGGTTCACTAAAAGATCCCACTATCCGTATTCTTGTTTCTCATCGCGCGCCTGTATGATCCCGAATCCGTGTTACTATAGTGGGGTAAACGGACGAGTTTATAATCGCCGACTGTAATACGGACTCCAGCATACAGTAAAACTTTTAAGGATTCTGGCGTTATTATTAATGCCCATTTTGGAGGTGCTACCATGAAGCGTGGGGTGCTGCTCGGAGTCCTCCTAGTAGGAGGACTATTGATCGGCCTTGTGAATGCCGCAGGGAGCGTTTCGACCCAAAGCTGCTGGACTCCCACAGACCATAACAGCGACGTCAGGGAGTGGAGTCAGGACGAGTGGGTGTGGGCCGGAATCCACGGACAAGTCCTTGTCTGCGACGGAAAATTCCAGAGGATCCTCACCGACACGGTTCATGGAACAGCCACGGCGAAGGGAATGAAGAACTGGTACAGACAAATTAGGATAACCTCAAAAGTCGCATACGCCAGAGTGGACTACACCAGATACAATGGAGAAACCGGAACTGCACTCGCGGATATTCCAAATTATTTCAGATGACTCGGAGGGAAATCCATGCGAAAACTCTTCGCTTTAATTTTTGTAGTCCTGGTCTCATTGTGGTACCTTCCCTTCGTAAACTCCTTTCCGTATTGGTTTCATGAGGGAGCTTATGTTAAATATGCCCTTCTCTCGCCAGAGGGAAAGGATGACGGGAAGGCCAATATTTTTGAGGTTTATCCGCCTTTGATGCCCCCAAGTGCAAGGAAGAAGCTGTTGGCAATTGAAGAAGTCAGTGAAGATGAACCGGTGTCCATTTTTGTTAGAGGAGACGTGTTCCTGACGTTTAGGGTCGTGTCCATAAAGAATGACTCTGCCAAAATTAACATCACGCTGGAGCTTAACGATGCATGGGTCTACAACAGACATAGAATAGGCGTGCTAAAGCTCAGTAGAGTTCTGTTGCTCAACCGGAGCGACATGAGGTATTATGATGAAAACGGAGCCGCATTTGGAAGACCCATCTTCTTTATGAATCCTTTAAGTCCGCCCCGTCGGGATGAACTTTGGATGAACGTCTCGCCGCTGGTTAAGTTGGGGATATCCACAAAAGATCTTATGGTAAAAAACGTATCCTATTCCTGGATGGCGGATAAAACTCTTCACACGTACTACCGAGATTTTGTTTCGCCATACATCTATATTGAGAGCAACCGGGCACCCTTTTTCTGGAAACTTCCCGATGGATACATCTCAGGAAGCCTCCATATTGGCGCTGTTTACGACTTTGATACCGGGATAATGCTAACCTCTGTGTTTACCAAATCCTCCCCTGAACTCCTCTCATTGGGTATTGTGCTTGGGAGCGACTATGATTATCGGGCAGGCGAAAAACTATCAAAACTTTTTGATGAGGGGAAAACCGACAGGGAATGGTGGCAACCGGGATTTAATCTCTACGACACAAACATCAAGTTTCCAGAGTACAACGTCAGCGACTCCGAATCAACTCCTTCGAAATACTTCTTCCTAGCTGCCCTTCTCGCCCTGTTAATCTCTGCACTCATAAGCTGGAGGTGTAGAGGGGAATGAAAAAGAGCATTATAATTCCAATTTCAATTATTCTAATCACCTCAGTGGCCCCGGTCTCTTCCGCAGCTCCCTATTGGTTCAGGGAAGGAACCTACCTCAGGTACGCCGCAAAAATGCCCGAACACCCAGACCGGCACAAGGTAAACGTATTCCCCGTGTGGCCGCAGCTTCTTCCCAGGGATGCATACTCCAGAATAAAGAAGACCTACGAGGGAACCTCAAACCTGATTAAGATGGACAACAACTCAATGGTACCTCTACTGGTGAGGGGAGATTCGTATTTGACTTTTGAAGTTCTCAACGTGACTAATACAACTGCTCTCGTGAGGG
Source organism: Thermococcus coalescens (assembly GCF_055392585.1). Taxonomy (NCBI): domain Archaea; kingdom Methanobacteriati; phylum Methanobacteriota; class Thermococci; order Thermococcales; family Thermococcaceae; genus Thermococcus; species Thermococcus coalescens. The sequence continues at coordinate 1,244,858 of NZ_AP043764.1, read as the reverse complement.
TTACTCTGGAATTGAACAACGTGAGCATGGGGCCAGGAGCAACACTCCCCCGCTTGGTTCTATCGAAGGTTCTCCGCTTAAATCTGACTGACATGATGTACTACGAGGAGGACGGCACACCAATCGGCCCCCCAACTTTCTTCATAGACCCCAGCAATCCCCCAACCAAAGGGGAGCACGTTCTCTCGCCCGAGTTCATGAAAAAACACCGTTTACTGGGAGACGATATTGTTGTAACGAACGTCTCCTTCACGTGGATGGAGGGCAAAATCCTCCACGCGCACTACGGGGATTTTCTGCCTCCTTATCTCTACATCGAGGGGAGAAGCAGGTACCTAGTCTATGACCTAAAAACTGGGGACAGTGTGGAAACCATAACCCAGCTGGTCTACGATATTGACACGGGAATATTGATAACGACGCTGTTCTGTGATGCCACCCCCGAACTCGCCAGCATCGGGGTCATCGACCCATCTCCCCTGGATCGGGTTAACTCCAGGAGGCTTGAAAGACTCGTTGAGGATGGGAAAGCCGACAGGGAGTGGTATGCTCAGGGTTTCAACCTCTATGACACAAATATTAAGTTCCCGGAGACTTCGTCAACAGCAACTCCAAACACGGGAATGAAGTACTTCTTCGCGGTTTCCCTCGTCTGCCTGCTCCTGACCATCACCCTCACCGGGAGGTGGAGAAGAGGATGAGAAAAACCGCCATCATAGTCCTCGCGGTAATAACGCTCCCAATAATAATACCTCCCACCTACTCCCACCCATACTGGTTCAAAGAAGGAGCCTACATCAAATACGCAATGAAAATGCCCGACAACCCCGAGAAAAACGAGGTAAACATCTTTATGATCTGGCCAAGACTCCTTCCAAAGGACACTTACGAGCAGATTAGGGAGATTTATGAGAAGGGCACCAGCCCCATCAAAATTGACAACCGCAGCATGATATCGCTCTTCGTTACGGGAGATTCGTATCTAACTTTTGAAATTTTTAACGTCACTAATGAGAGCGCCCTCGTAAGGGTTACTCTGGAATTGAACAACGTGAGTGTGAGGCCGGGAGCAACGCTCCCCCACCTGGTTCTATCAAAGGTTCTTTACCTGAACCTCAGCGATATGGTGTATTACGAAGAAGATGGTACTCCAATCGGACCCCCAACTTTCTTCATAAACCCCTCACACCCGCCGAAAAAGGGTGATTACCTCCTCACACCAGATTTCCTGAAGAAATACGACATCAAAGGGGACGATATTGTTGTAACGAACGCCTCCTTCACGTGGATGGAAGACAAAATCCTCCACACGCACTACGGGGATTTTATCCCCCCCTATTTGTTTGTCGAGAGCAAGGGTGCGTATGTTATTGATGATCTAACAAGGGGCGGGGGCCATACTATAATAACAGAGCTGGTTTACGAACCGGATACTGGTGTTCTAGTAACAACAATTTTTGCGGATATGACGTCAGAAATGACAAGTCTGGGGATTGTAGGAGCGATTGCCCTTGATAGAGCTAACTCCAGAAAACTGCACAAGCTCATCGATGAGGGGAAGGATGACAGGGAGTGGTACGGGGAGGGTTTCAACCTCTATGACACAAACATCAAGTTCCCAGACTACGGAACAAAACACTCGCCCTCAACTCCCATGAAATACTTCTTTGCCCTGACACTGCTCGTCCTCCTGATGACCTTTGTCTGGAATAAACGGAGGTGGAGACGGTGAGATGGAACGCGCTCTTACTGGCGGTTTTGGTGGCGGGTCTGCTAATTCCCCCCGTGTACTCTACCGGAGAAAACGGTGAGATGGGATATCTCTTCGTTGAGGCACCGGATGGACTGATAGCTGAGATATCGGGAATGGGTTCCTATCCTACCCCGGTGGGCCTGGCGCTTCCTCCCGGGAACTACACCGTCAGGATACCCGGAAACGTCACGGTGGCTGCCCAGGTTTCCGTGGTGGCCGGAACTTCTACAATCGTTCGCGTAGATCCCGACACGATCGGAGATGCCGTCTCGGGCGAGGGAATAGTCTCCATAAGGGCCACCTTCAACGAGAGCGCCAACTACAGTCAGGAAAAGCTGCACCCCACATTCGATCCATTCGCGGTTCCATCGGGAGGATGTGGTGGAGGTTCTCCCTATATCAACATCTCTAAACCCTATCCAATGGGGCTTCTCGTCAGAGGTAGGGAGGAAATATATATTACTCTCAATGGAACCTTTATGCATCTCGGAGATGAGAGTAGTGGAAGGGCCTGCATTGAATATGTGGAGGTACATCCTGGAGTAAGCGATAGAATGGAAAACGTTATAAATGCCACCTACGTCGTCCCGTTGGCACGGCTGGAGATAGACTCAACCCCGGAAAACCTGACGATATACCTCAACGGGGGCCACAACCGCTACATCTTCTACACCCCCATGGGCTTTTACGTCCCCGCGATTCCCCACGACGTCTACAACGCAACTGCCTTTAGTGGTTTCCACGGAACAATACGAATCCCAGTCATCCATAAGCTCGACACCCACACCGTGGGGATAGCCGACTACCACTACCTCGTTGAGAGCGTCGTGAAGGTTGCCCCCAACGAGACGTACCACGTCAACGTGAACATGGAGAAGGTCAAGTCTGGGCTAATGGTGGAGAGGAAGGCGGTGAAAACTGTCCCGCTTGAAATCGGGTCGGAGCCCTCAAACGCATCGGTTATAGTCACGGACGGTGTTCTGAGGGCCTTTGCCACCACTCCGGCTACCCTCTTCCTCCCGCCTGGGAACTACACTGTCATAGCCTCCAGGGGCAATCTCTCCGCCAAGACGCAGGTGGTTCTGCGGGAAAGCTCCAGTGTCCTCCTGAAACTCACCCCCGCCAACGCGACTCTCAGCCTCTCGGTGCATCCGGAGAACGCGACGGTGCTGCTGGACGGGAAGGAAGTTGAAAGCGGAAACCTCACCCTGAACCCCGGACGCTACAACCTCACGGTGAAGGCCCCTGGCCACCTAACGAAGAGCATTGAGATAATCCTGGCACCCAACGAGTCAAAGAGGGTTGAGGTGAGCCTGGAAAAGAAGCCAGCCGTGGAGGATGCTCGGACAGTTATTTCACCACCGCACAGCGGAGCGGACGACTTTAATCCCGGGGAGAATATTCAGAACGAACAAAACGGGGCTTTCAATGACACGCAGACCCTCACCACACCCCCTGCCGGCAGAGCCCCCCGTACGCCCGGAAGGGACAACGGCTCCCTGCTGCTTAAGGGAGGACTGCTCGCGGGAATAATTGCCGCGGTCTATCTCGTGCTTAGAAAGAGATGATGGAGATGATGGGTAATGAGGAGGGGCGGGCAGTGGACCACAAGCACGCATTAGCATTTTTCCTCTTTTCACTTTTTCTGGCACAGCCGGTGTACTCGATTCCCAGCTGGTTCAGAGGAGGAACCTACATCAAATATGCCCTCCCCTCCCCTCAAGATGGAGACGAAAAGAAGGTCAACATCTTCGAGGTTTATCCCCCGTTAATGCCCCCCGATGCAAGGGAGAAGGTGTTGGCAATTAATGAAGTCAGTGAAGACGAGCTAGTGTCTCTGGTCGTTCGGGGAGACGTATTCCTGACTTTTAGGGTATTAAACGTACAAAACGAGACCGCAGTGGTGAACACCACCCTTGAACTCAACGATGTCTGGGTTTACAACAGGTACTACCTGAGAAGAATTGTCATGTCCACCATCCTCACCCTGGATCTTAAACGCATGGTATACATAGATGACAACGGTTCGGTACTTGGAAGACCGACTTTTCTCGTCTCTCCAGTGGATTTACCCTCCAAGAACAGCCTGTTGGTAAACATGAGTGGTGTTAAGAGATTAGGGGCCATGACCAAGGACATTCTGGTGGATAATGTATCATATTCTCCGTGGGAGGATGCAAAGTTGCACACATATTACCGCACTTTTGAGCCCCCGTACATCTACATCTCAAGCTCACAGGTTCCCTTCTACTGGAAACTCAGCGACGGGTACTACTCAACCACGATTTGGGAGTATTACCTCTATGACTTTGACACCGGAGTGATGATAACGGGACTATTTGACGTGACTCCTGAGTTCCTTGCCCTGGGAGTGATAAACGGTGATAGTTACGATTACCTGGCCGCAGAAAAGACGGACGAACTGCAGAAAAAGGGAATAAAGCACGAACTTTGGAATCCTGGTTTCAACCTCTATGACACCAACGTGAAGTTCCCGGACTACGGAACAAAACACTCGCCCCCAACCCCGCTGAGGTACTTCTTTGCCTTCTCCCTTGTGCTGCTCGCGGTGGCATTCATAAAAATCGAACTAACCAAAAGGAGGTGAGTAGATGAGGACCCAGATGAAATGGGAGCTTGAGGATCCCTACAACCTCATAGTGTTTATGTTTGGTTTCGTTATGCTGGGCATCACCTTCTTTTCCGGCCTGACCAGCAACGACGTGACGTTCATGGTAAGCGGGCCGGACGAGATCATAGTTTCAGAAGCGGCCAAGACCCTTGGCCTCACGCTTCCGAGGCTGGGAACCGAGGAGTACACGATATTTGCCCTAACCGGGGCTCTGCTGGTCTCTCTGATGCTAAGATACGACAGGGACACGAGGGTCGCCAAAAGCGTCTACAGCCTGCCGGTCAGGAACTATTCCGTGGTGCTCTCAAAGGCATTATCGGCCATGGTGCTGCTCTTCATAGCATCACTCTTCCCCGCGTTCCTGGCGTTCGTCTACATTCACGGGGACGTTTCGAACCTAATCGGGAAGGCACTCTTCGACGAGGGCTTCCTGGCGGGTTATCTAATCTACTGGGCGGTGATGGTGCTCTACGTGGTCTCGGTGTCGGCCCTTGTGGCGATGCTCTCCCCCAACACCTTCGCCTCCCTCCTGGGGAGCATCACCATCCTCTACGCCCCCCTCGTACTCAGACTGAGGAGCCTCCCACCGGCGGTGATTGACGACGCGTTCTTCAAGGCCTACACAACCCAGTTTTATCCCGCCGATAGGGTAGCGGCGTTCATTGACGGCTCCTTCTATATGGGGATCCTCCTTCCGGCGGTGATGCTGGGGGCGGCCCTCATACTTAGCGAGTGGAGGGATGTCTCATGAGGCTCCTGAAGGCGATACTGCTGTCGATGGTCATCTTGACGCTCCTTGTGTTCCCCATAGAGAAGAACGCGTTGAGCCAGCCGATTTCAGAGGTTGTGCTCGTGGGACAGGGCATCATGGTGCCCTCATCCGGAATCGTCATGTTAAGTTCCAACGCCGATGACGGAACTCAGTACACCGTCAGGGTTTTCGATCCGGAGGATGGAAGAGCAATCCTTGAAAGAAACGTGACCGGCAGTTTCAGGGGCAGGGTTAAACTGGCCCATTCAGGGCCGTACTACTTCTCTGTTCAGACAATGACCCCAGTAACGATGGCGGTGAGGGTCATCAACAGGTACCCTTCGGTGACCACACTCAACATCAGGTACGGTATAGGTGGGATAAACGCCCTCCTTCTGTCGGTTATCCTGCTGTTGGAGGGGAGGAGAAGATGATAACCGCGAAGAATCTCACAAAGCGGTTCGGAAAGCTCGTGGCCCTGGACTCGGTGAACCTGGAGATCGATAAGGGGGTAACGCTGATACTCGGCCCCAACGGCGGCGGCAAGAGCACCTTCCTGAACCTCTGCGCTGGATTATACAGGCCAAGCAGGGGGGAGATCAGGGTTCTGGGTGAGAACCCGTGGAGCAACGACCGCCTGAGGAAGAAAATAGGTGTGTCCTTTGACCCTCCCGCACTTCCCAGACACAGGAGCGGAGAGGAATGGCTCAAATACCTGGCGGAATTCAAGGGGCTCGACGATAGCGAAGTCTTTGAGGCCGCGAAACTCTTCTCCGCTAACGGCTATCTTGATAGAAAGATAGGCGAGTACTCCGCGGGAATGCTGAAAAGGATCAGCCTTGCCCAGGCGTTTCTAGGCAGCCCCGAACTCGTCCTTCTCGATGAACCCCTCGCGAACCTCGATCTCAAGGGGATTAAGGAGGTGGCCGGAATTCTGAAGGAACTGGCGGAGAAAGGCACCAACATGGTGGTAATCTCCCACATATGGCGCCCTCTCGTTGAATTCGCGGACAGGGTGGTCGTCATTGCCGCGGGGAGGGTGGTGCTGGAAGGGACCCCCGACGAGGTGATCCCCAATATCGAGGAGATTTAAGCCTTCCTCCACTCCTCCGCGAGCCTCTCTATCTCCTTTCTCACCATCTCCCTGTCCACTTTACTCACCACTAAAAAGACCTCCTGAACGGAACCGTCGCTCTTCGCTATGAGCTTCAGGCCGGTCTGGGTCTCCCTCGACACCCTTATCTCGAAGCCCCTCGAATCGCTGGCGTATATCCTGCCCGGAATGACCTTCTTGACCCCCGGAATCCGGGCTATCTCTTCGAGGGGCCTCTCAAGCCCCTTGAGGAAGTGGTGCTCCCGCTTGACGCCTTTCTTGAAGTGCTTTGGCATGGAAGAAGAATGGAAAAGAGGTTTTTAGGCGTTACGCCCTCTTCCTCACCTTTACTGCAACACCCTTCCTGGCTCTAACCATCTCCTCTCCAGCGAGAACGGCCTTCCCGACGCCGACGACCTTTCCGTCGCGGACTATGCCGACTATGTCGTCCGGCCTGATGACCGGGTCTGCCTCGTCGACGCCCACGGCGAAGACATCGCCGCGCAGTTCAAAATCGACCTTCACCCAGTAGGCCCTCAGCTTATCGTATATCCTCTGCATTCCGAGGGGCGTGACGCTTATAACTCCGTCCCTGAAGGTTCCCGTCTGCTGGTTATCGACGAAGAGGCGGAGCATCTTTGAACCCTTGACCTTCCCGTTCTCCGGGAGGACGGCCTCTCCGGCACCGGCACCAAAGTGGAAGTCGAAGACCTTCCTTATGCCTTCAAAGTAGCGGTACGTCCTGTCCTCCTTTGTTCCCTCAAGTTCGAACTCCCTCAGGGTCTCCTTGAGCGATTCGAGGCTCTCCCTGCTCGTCGTGCCGTTCTCAACGCGGGTGAAGATTACCTCCCTTCCGGTCATCTCGGAGGCGAGCTTGGCTATCTCGACGTAGGCCTCATCGAGGTGCGCTATTATCGGAACGTCCTCCGGGTACTTCTCAAGGGTTTTTGCCAGAAGCTCCGCCGCGGGCTTTATCTCCTCCTCCCCCCAGTGGCCGGTGACTACTATGTCGTATTTGGCCAGCCACTCCCACTCGCGCGGAACGACGCCGAAGGGCGAAGTTAATATCAGCTCATGGACTTTGGCAACGCCGGAGCCTAAAGCCTCTTTAACCGCCTTCCTGTAGAGGGTGTGTGAGCGGGAGAAGGAGTAGGGCTTTTTGGCGGAGCAGGGGAAGAGTAACACCAGCTCGGTGTTCTTCGGGGGGGTAAAGCGCTCGGCGACGCGCGAGTGCCAGCGCTTAACTTCAGGCCTCCTTATCGAGGCGTCGCTTATGAAGTAGACAGTATCCTTCTGAATCGGCGTGTACTTTTCGAGATAATCGGCGTGCTCCAGGTCGGCTATGCGGAGGATCCCCGCGTGGTACTGGGTCGGGAAGTAGTTCTCAACCAGGTAGCGGAGCTTCCCTCTCTCAAGGGCCTTTCTGACCTCCAGGATGGTCATCCTCGCGAAGTCGATGGAGTTGGGCTCGTCGCTCCAGATGAAGGGGCTGAACCCTGTGAAGCCCTTCCCCTCGAAGTCGTAGAGCTTGAGCGAGCGGGTGTCGAAGGCGTCGACGCCGAGGTAAACGGCGAGGGGATAGAAGAAGGGCTCCAAATCGGTTATTATCATAACGTTCGGGAACCTCTCACGAAGCTCCCTCAGAATTCTCACGAAGTAGCGGTACTCCCGGGTTAGAATCTTTGAGTTGCCGAGGTAGACGGCGTCAAAGTTGTACCTCTCGATTATCTTGAAGAACTCCTCCAGATATTCCGTCCTCCTCAAAGCGGGAAGGTAGAAGGCGTTGAAGCCCTCGTAGTTTACGCTCCAGAGCCTTCCGATCGCCTTCTCTATAACGTCGCCCGGCGTGTAGAAGCCGAGGGGGATTGAGGGGGCGAGGTTGAAGTCATACTCTCCAGGTTCCTTCGGGTGGAAGAAGGAGTTGAAGGGGGATAGAGTAAAGTCTATCCCCGCCAGCGCGGGGGTTCTAAAGGCGTACTCTCCAAGCCTTACGAGGCCCAGCCTTCCAGGCCCCTCGTGTCTGAGCACCTCCATAGCCAGGCCTCAGACGAGGTTGTACCTCTGGAGGAGCAGCAGTTCGTCGAGGGTGAGCTTTTCGCCGCGCTTGAACTTCTCAAGGGCCTCAACGGCCTTTTCGAAGCTCGCATCTTTCTTGGAGCGCATCCTGGCGACGAGCCTGTAGGCTATGAGCTCCTTGTGCCTCTCGTCGTACTCCCTTATCTTCTTCTCGATCTCACGGAGCTCCCTTCTGACCTCCCTTATCTTCTCGCGCAGCTCGACGACCTTGGCGTGGTACTCGTCGGCCTCCTTCTTGACCTCGTCGGCCTGGTTGAAGGCCTTTATCATCTGCTCGTGGAACTGCTGGCTCTGGTTTGCGAGCTTCTGTATCTCCATGCTTATGGCCCTCCTGGCCTTCTTGAGCTGGTCGACCTTCTTCCGGGTCTCCTGGAGCTTGTTGTGGAACCTCTGGGCCTGCTGGATTATCTCAAGCTCGGTCGCCAGAACCTGTATCTGATCGACTATCTGCTTTTCCCTCTCGGGGGTTATGTTCGGGTTGGTCTGGAGCTCCCACTCCAGCTTCTCTATGCGCTCTTGGATCTTCTCGGGCGGCATCTTGAGCCTGCGGAGCTGGTTGTACTCGTCCCTCTTCGTCCTGTACTCGAGTATCTCCTGGTAGAGGAGGTCGAGCTTCGCGTTTATCTCCTCGCGGTTCTTCTTGAGCTCCTGTATCTGCTGGTTGATTTCATCCCTCTTGGCTTTATACTCGCGCCCCTTCTGGCGGAGCTGTTTTACCTCGTTGTTCTTTTCGTCCCTCTTCTGAACCCAGATTTGAAGCTCCTTCTCAAGCTCCTCCAGTTTGGCCCTTATCTCATTTCTCTCCTTTTCAAGGGCCTCAATCTCCCTCTTGATCCTCTTAATTTCCTCTGGATCCACTTTCACTTGCATCTCTCTTCCCCTTCCCTCTTTTTAGAACAGCCCGTGAGCTTACTCCAAACATCTGGACTGAAAACGGTGAGAGTAAATAAAAACTTTTTGGCTGAAATTTTGTGTGCCCTTCAAAAGAAGTGGGAGTAAGGGAAAGATAGACCCTTCAGGAACTCTCGCCCTTCTGGGTGTAAGGCATGAACTCCACCGTGCCCCTCTGCTTTGTTGGCTGCCTGTAGAGTTCCATAAGGGCATAGACTTCCTCCGGGACACTGGTCTCGACGTGGAGGCCGAGCTCTTTGGCGTGTTCGTAGGTTATCGGGTAGTCGTGGGTCCACCGGCCTTCGGTGAGTACCTGGGCAAGCTCTCTGGCCTTCTCCTCGCCGTATCTGTCTTTCAAGATGCCGTAAACGAAGTCCCGAACCTGTTTGATAGCTTTCTCGGCCACATCCGCCAGGATGAGCGTCTGGTCGTCCACCTTGTCAACGCCCTTCCTCTCGACGGCCCTGACGATGCTCGGTCCGGGATACTGGCCGAGTTGCGGGTCAACAGGTCCCAGAACCGCGTGGGGGTCCATTATTATCTTGTCCGCAGCGAGGGCGATGAGTGTTCCGCCGCTCATGGCGTAGTGTGGGACGATGACCCTCGTCTCTGCCGGATGGTCGTGAAGTGCCTTCGCTATCTGTGTGGCGGCCAGGACCAATCCGCCCGGGGTGTGTATTATGAGGTCTATCGGCTTGTCCTTGGGGGCCGCACGGATGGCCCTAAGAACCTCCTCGCTGTCCTCAATGCTTATGAACTTGTAGAAGGGTATGCCGAAGAGCCCGACGCTCTCCTGTCTGTGGATCATCGTTATCACGGTTGAGCCCCGCTTTTCCGAGAGCCTCTTCAGTATTCTGGCCCTGGCCAGCTGCAGGCTCCGGTACTGCATCTGGGGCCAGAGGAGCAGGTACATGAAGAACAGCCACCACAGCAGCGAGCCGAAGAATCCGGTGGTTGCATCAGCCATGTCATCACCAAATAAAGAAGGGGTGGGAGATATTTATAGGCTTTGGTTCAGCCCTTTATGACCTGCGTTCCGGTCTTCCCTTCGAGGGCCTCAACGGCCCTGTCGAGCGCCGCTATGACGGCCCTCTCACCGCCCCACTCGACGAAGCGTATGGCCGCCAAGACCTTCGGCCCCATGCTGCCCTTCTTGAAGTGCCCCTCCTCGTAGTACTTCTTCAGCTCCTCCACCGTGACCTTTCCGAGCCACCTCTCGTCGGGTTTTCCGAAGTTCACCGCGGCCCCGTTCACGTCCGTGAGGATCATGAAGATGTCCGCCTTTACCTCCTCGGCGAGCCTCTCTCCGGCCAGGTCCTTGTCTATAACGGCCTCCACGCCCTTAAGCTGGCCGTCCTCCTCGATGACGGGAACCCCGCCGCCACCGCTGGCTATGACGATGAAGCCCTTTTCCACCAGGTCAACTATGACTGGGGCCTCGACGTGCCCCATCGGGTCAGGACTCGGCACAACGCGCCTCCAGCCCCTGCCCGAGTCCTCGATCACGACCCAGCCCTTCTCCTTTGCGAGCTTCTTCGCCGTTTCTTCGTCGTAGAAGGGCCCAACTGGCTTGCTCGGGTGCTGGAATGCAGGGTCGTTCTTGTCCACGATGGTCTGAGTTACAATAGTCGCCACGGGCTTTTCTATTCCGCGCCTCTTCAGCTCGTTCCTTATCGCCTGCTGTATCATGTATCCTATCTGCCCCTGGGTCATCGCGCCCGCAACGTCCATCGGCTGGGCCGGAATGCCGTGGGCGGCCTGACCGGCGTCCATGTGGAGGAGGAGCGCCCCGACCTGGGGGCCGTTGCCGTGGGTGATCACAACCTCATAGTCACCGTCAAGGATTATATCCACTATCTGCTTGGCCGTCTTCGTGACGTTCTCCATCTGTTCCTCGTAGGTTCCCTTCTGGCCTCGCTGGAGAATGGCGTTGCCGCCAAGGGCGATGACAACTCTCTTCATGAGCATCACCTCCGGGATGTATAGATACACGGGGGAGGATAAAAACGTTCGTTAGAAGCCAGGGCTGTCCACCGAAAAAAGGTTCGGTTATTGGATGGATAAGTTGGCAAAGATAAAGGGTAGAGAAGCGGGCGGATGCGTCAGAGGTACCACTCCGAAAAGTTCCCCAGGCCGAGCTTCTCAAGGGCCCTCATGACTCCCAGGGCTATGCCCTCGACCTCTATCCCTCCGGACGGCTTGTAGGCATCTCCGACGATGTAAACATCGCTTATCGGGAAGTCCTCAACGGTCTGGCCGCTGGCGACCCTGTTTACGGGGTTCCCGTCGAGGTAGGTCTGGATTAGCAGGATCTCCCCCTCCCTATCGAGGTTCGGGAAGATGCGGTGGATGTCATCGATGCCTTTCCTCTGCTCGGCCTTGACGTTCCTGCTCTGGAGCGCGTGGTGGAACATGAGGAGCGTGTAGCCCTTGGGAGCGAGCTCCGGGGAAATACTGGATGGCTCGTTGTAGCCGTTTATCCTCTCAGTATCGAGGGTGAAGACGACGGTGTTGCCTATCCTCGGTTCACCTTTTAAGGCAACGTTGTACTTTATCCCCTCGCTCGGCTTCAGCGAGTCCACCCTTTTGAGGTACTCGCGGTCGAAGTTGTCCCTTCCAATCAGCTCGACGGTCTCCCTGATGCCGATGTTGGAGACGAGCACGTCGTAGTTCAGCTCGTCGCCGTCGGAGGTAAAGGCCTTCTTCGCCTCAGGATCAATTTCGACGACCCTCTTCCCCGTGAGTATCTTCCCGCCGTTCGCTTCCGTTATCCTCGCCAGCTCGCCGGTTATCGCCCTGCAGCCGCCCCTGACCAGTCCGGGCCCGCCCCACCTCAGCGCCGCCTTTATCTCCCTCGCCAGCTCTCCCGCCGGAACGTCTAAGACGCTGTCGGCCCAGCCGAGGAAGCTCTTGATGAAGAGGTCGGCGAACTCGTTGTCGCCTATCCTCTCCTTTATCCACTCGCGGCCGCTCATCTCCGCTTCTTCGCCTGTGGGCAGTTTGTTCCTCTTGATGTCGAGGAGGAGCTTTGTAGCCCTTGCTTTCTCGGTAAAGCTCAGGTACTTCCAGCCGTCGCGGTAGTGGAAGGTTTTACTCCCATAGAATATCATGCCCTTTGGATTGGAGTTGACTATCGTAACTTTCGCACCGAGGAGCCTGAGGAGGTGAGCCAGCGGGCCGTCCTCGCCGTGGGGGAGCATGTGGAAAGCGCCGGTAGAGAGGCCGAAGCCCTTGTAGCTTAAATTCGTGAAGCGGCCGCCGGTGTAGGGGGCCTTCTCAAGAACGGTGACCTCGTAACCGTTTTTGGCCAGGAACGAGGCCGTCAGAAGGCCGCCGATTCCGGAGCCTATTACAACTGCCCTCATTTTTCTCACCCGAAAACCTGAGGAAGGAGGGGAATATAAGGGTTGTTCCTGAAAGGAAGAAAGACTCAGAGGCGCCAGTCAACACCGAGCTCCTCGCTGTACGCTTCAAGAACCTTCTCGAGGTACTCCTTGGCGGTGCCCACCTTATCTATTTTGAACTTCTCGGCCCAGCGCTCGTTTCCGAACTCCTCGCTGCCGGCAGCGACTAGGTCTATTACCCTCATGCTGTCCCAGAAGACCGGCGTGTAGCCCGCTCTTCTGGCGTATTCGATGAGCCTCTTGATCTGCTTCTTGGCGTGCTCCTCCATGTCGACGTTCTCCCCGTATGCGTCCATGAAGAGTGCCTTAAGGACAGGCTTCATCCACCCCCTGTGGAAGCGGCACCAGCCGACGTTGTCGTACCAGAACTCCCAGAGTGCGCTCGCTATTATCTTGCTCGCCAGCTCCTCCGGCTCAAGGAAGACGCCGAACTGGTAGAACGTCCAGTAGCGGCCCTGGATTGGGAGCGGTATGTAGTTGCCTATCGCCCAGTACATCGTCGGCGTCATCTCCCCGTTCTCGCCGAGCGGAACAAAGACGCCGTAGTCCTTGAAGCTCTCGCCGTACTTCAGCCTGTCCTTGAACATTTCGTCGAGGATAACGCTCGCCTTCCTCTTGCCGAGACCGATCACCTTGGCTACCTCGTTCTCGGCGAAGGCCACGCGGTGGGCCAGCTCCGCCACGAGTTTGGCGTTGACCTCGCTCGCCTCGACGGGTCTCTCAAGGAGCGCCTCCTTCGTGAACTCCGGCTTTCCGCTTATGCCCACTTCCTCGGGCCTCAGCAGACCGCGGTGGACGAGCTCAAGAACCCACGCGGCAGTTCCTCCAAACTCTATCGCGTCGAAGCCCATCGCGTCTGCCGCGTGGACGCTTATGTCGCTGGCACGGAGGCTTATGCTTCCGCTCAGCGGGCCGTTGGCCTCGTAGGGCTCGTACTCAACGTGGTGTCCACGCCTGTGCTTCTTGCACACGACCGGACACGGCTCGCCGCAGGTCGTCCAGTTCCTGGGCTTTATAGCCTCTTCGTTGAAGGGCTCCCAGTAGTGCTTCATTATGTTCTCGTGGATTTTTATGCGCTCCTCCTTCGGGATGTAGGGCATCTGCCAGTTCAGGATGGGCACGAAGTCGCCTTCCGCCGGGTAGTTGCCGCCGAAGGTTCCGCCGGTGTTGAGCTTGGGGTTGAAGCGGTACTTAGTCGTCTTCTCGGCTATTATCTCGTTGTAGGGCTTCTTGTGCACTCCCTCGACGATGCCCTTGGAAGTCTTGAAGCTGCCGATGTCCTCGCCAGGGAAGCTTCTCCTCCTCGGCTTTCCGCCGAAGATTATTCCGACAACGTTGTGTGCCCTCATGAGAACGCTTCCGGAGCCTCCCCTTGCAGCCCAGTCCTCGCTGCCCACAAGCCTCTCTCCCCTCCTGAGTGCCTGGGAGAATATGGCGCCGTAGTTGGTGTTGAGTGAAGCGGGCCCGACAACGGCTATGCGGTACTCGAAGTCGAACCTACCGCCAAAGGTATCGATGAGGTACTGAGTGAGGGCATAAACCCCTTCCTCTCCCTTGTAGCCCCTCCAGATTTCAACGACCTTCTCAAGTTCTATCGCGTGGAGCTCCACCCTCACGTTTTCACCGTCGTTGTACAGGAGAACCACTACCGGCTTCTCGGCCCTGCCCTCAAAGGCCACGAAGTCAACCCCGACGTTTTTGAAGGTGTAGGCTGCCCCACCCATGGCCGAGGGAAAGAGCGTTCCGTAGAGGGGGGAACGGAAGAAGAACATGAGCCTGTGGGCCCCGGGCAGGGTTGAGCCTGAGAAGGGCCCCATCCCCATGACGACGACGTTCTTCGGGTCGTAGGGTTCGAGGCTGTGGGTTTCGAGGTTCTCGTGAACCTCTATCCCGTAGTCTATGACCCCGTATATTCCCTCCTTCTCCAGCTCCTCGCTTTCGACCTTTCCTTCGTTCAGGTTGATCCTGAGAACCGTGAACTTCATATCCCTCACCCCGTATCACTCCCAGTGTTATTTACAATTAATGTATTTAAGAGTTTTGAGAGGTTGCGCTGTGTCCTGCCGTTGGGAAAAATAAAACAGCGAATCGGGCGAAAGCTTTGCCGTGCTACGCCTCCCTCGTGGCCACTATGTTTGCCCCGGTTCCGAGGACGTTTTCTATTATGGCCTGTCCCACACTGACCGGCGCCTCGACCTCGACATCCGCGAGCTTTCGCATGATCTCCGGTATGAGATCCTTGGGAACTGGTCTGTCACTCTTGACGGCAACGGTGGGAAACCTCCCCCCCTTCACCCTCACGACACTCATGACGATGCGCTTTGGCTCTCTGACTTCCTGTATCGCGTAGTCCTTCCCCCTTGGACATGTGAAGCCCTCGACTCCGGTTATCCTGTCGCCCTCCATGGTCACCTCCACCGTACAGCCCAGGGGGCAGACGATGCAGGTCAGCCTGAACTTCTTGGTTTCACTCATCCCGAACGACCTCCATCGTGATTCTTCCCTCAGCCAGGGCGATCTCCTCCCTCTTCAGCCTCACCCTTATCATCTCGGAGGGCCTCACGAAGGGCAGCCGTATCTCCTTCCCGATCTCGGGGAAGCGTAGCTTGACGTTCTCCTCTGGCTCGGCCACCCTCGCGTATATCGTGACGTCCTTGGTATCGGCCAGATAGTGCGGCACCGCCAGCCTGATGTTTCTTCCCTTCACGAGCCTTCTCCATTTAAGCGCGGGCAGGCCATCGTTTTTGACGAACTCGTACGCTCCCACGGCGGCCTCCTCTCCCTGCTCGACGACGTAGTCAACGAGGTCATTGATGACGAGGGCGTTCCCTGCGACGAAGATTCCCGGGACGCTGGTTTCCAGGTAGCTGTTGACGACCGGCCCCTTGGTGGCGGGGTCTATCTCCACACCGGCCCTCTCTATGACCCTGAGGTACGGGACAAGGCCCGCCGCTAGAACGACGGTGTCGCAATCTATGCTCTCCTCTGTTCCGGGGATTGGCCTGAGGTTCTCGTCAACCTTCGTCACGATGACCCTCTCGACCCTTCTCTTTCCTTCAACCCTCGTTACGGCGTGGCTCAGGTAGAGTGGGATTCCGAAGTCCTCAAGGCACTGGACGACGTTTCTGGTCAGTCCCCCGGGGTAGGGCATGAGCTCTATAACCGCCTTGACGTGGGCGCCCTCAAGGGCGAACCTTCTCGCCATTATGAGCCCGACGTCGCCCGAACCCACTATGACTATCTCCTTCCCGGGCATTATGCCGTAGATGTCCATCATGGTCTGGGCTTCCCCGGCGGTGTATATCCCGGCAACCCTGTGCCCGGTTATCCCTATCTCGAACATGTGCCTCTCCCTTGCGCCCGCTGCGTAGATGACGGTCTTTGCCCTGACATCGAAGAGCCCCTCCTCCGTCACCACCCGGAGGGTCTTGTGCCTGTAGGAGTACGGCACTATCTCAAGGACGTGGGCGTTCGTGTAGTACTCGATTTCCAGCTCCCTGAACCGCTTGATTATGCGGTGTATGAACTCCGTTCCGGTCAGGTCTTCCTTGAAGTAGTGGAGCCCGAAGCCCGGGTGCACGCACTGCATCGGGACACCGCCGAGGAATTCCCTGTTCTCGATGAGAAGGACGCTCATCCCCAGTTCCTTTGCCTTTATCGCAGCGGCCAGACCTGCTGGTCCGCCTCCAATGACAACGACATCGTACTCACTCCTCATCTTTCTCACCCCTGAGGAGGACCTTTATGTCCCCGATGCCGTACTCCGTTCCCTCTCCCTTCAGGGTAACCTTCCAGAGCGGGGTTCCGGTTTCTCTGGCGATGATGTTGGCTATCCTCACCCTGCAGAAGGAACCTTGACAGGTTCCTGCCATGACGCCGCTCCTCAGCTTGACGCCGTCGAGGCTGATGGTTCTAACGCCCATCCGCTTCATGCGGTGTATTATGTCCACTATGTCGCCCTCCGTTATCGTGCGGCACATGCAGACTATCCTTCCGTAGGCGGGGTTCTTCTTTATCAGCTCCGCCTGCTTCTCCCGCGGCAGAACCTTGAACCAGAAGGCGTCCCTGTAGGGGTTCCAGTGGGGCTTTTTGGTCAGCTTTACGTCCAGTTTGCCCCGAATCAGCTCCTCAACAACGTAGTGCGCTATCGCTGGAGCCGCAGTTAGCCCGGGCGACCTTATTCCAGCAACGTTTATGAAGCCCCAGGGGTCATCGTAGGCCTCTATTATCCACCTGCCGTCCGGTGGCTCCGGTCTCAGGCCAGCAAAGGTCCTTATCACCTTGCTCCTGGGCGGCAGTCCCCTGACCAGCTTCTTCGCCATCTCCCATACGAACTCCAGCCCCTCCCTGGTGGTGGAAGTGTCGTCCTTCGCGTCCTCCGGCAGGTCCTCTGCGGTGGGCCCTATCATAACCCCGTCGTTCATCTCGGTGATGACGTAGACGCCCTTTGTGGTCGGGGTCGGCGTCTGGTGGACTATCCTCCTAACCTTGGGTTCGGCATCGTCGTCGAAGATGTAGTACTCACCCCTCCTCGGGCGTATCGTGAAGTGGTCTATGCCGGCCATGGCCGAGATTCTGTCCGCGTAGAGGCCGGCGGCGTTTATGACGATGTCCGCCTCGATGAATCCCTGGTTTGTTTCAACACCCCTTACCTCTCCGTTCTCCACCTTTATTCCGCGCACTTCGGTCTCCGGGTGGAACTTAACCCCGTTGTCAACGGCGTTCTCGGTGAGGGCCACTGCCGCCATCGGTGAGGACATGACTCCCGCGGTGGGCGCCCACAGCGCTCCCGCAGCGTCTGGGTTGACGTTGGGCTCGAGCCTCAGGAGCTCCTCCCGGTCAACGAGCCTGACACCCGGAACGCCGTTCCTCTGTGCAAGCTCCAGGTAGTACTCGGCAACCCTCATGTCCTCCTCTTCGAGGGCAACCATAAGCTCGCCCGGCCACTTCGCGGGGATGCCGAGCTCCTTTGTCCACTGGTACCAGAGCCTGTTCCCCTCGACGCAGAGCTTCGCCCTCAGGGGGTGCTTTTCGGGGTCGTCCTCGTGTCCGGGGTGGATTATCCCCGTGTTGGCCTTGCTGACGCCCATCCCGGCATCGGCGTGTTTCTCGATTAGATGGACCTCGAACCCCTCGTACTGGCTGAGAACACGTGCTATCGACGCCCCGACGACGCCGGCACCGATTATTGCGATCCGTGTCTTCATTCCATCTCCCTCCTAATTAACTTAAGAAAGGGTTTTTCTTGTTTTAAAGCTTTCTTAAACCTCAAGTTCCTTTCAGCGGCACTCAGAGAACATATCTGGGCACAAAAAGGCCGCACATTGGTGGACATTGGGGCAATGGACTGAAGTGTCCTTCCCAGTTTTCGGCGGCCCGGCGGAACAGCCGGCCATTTCCAGGCCTTCCAAAACGGTAAAGGTGAAGGAACAGATGGTTATCCCGTCAGGCCCCGGTGACCTTCGCCCACCCCATCGCCCTCTTCACGGCCTCCTTCCAGCCGCGGTAGAGCCTCTCGCGGGTCTCCGCGTCCATCTTTGGTTCAAATACCCTCTCGGCCTTCCAGAGGTCCCTTATCTCCTCCATGCCCTCCCAGTAGTCCACGGCCAGTCCTGCAAGGTAGGCCGCCCCGAGGGCAGTGGTTTCCTTGACGACAGGCCTTATGACGGGCTTTCCGAGTATGTCAGCCTGGAACTCCATGAGGAAATCGTTTGCCGTCGCTCCCCCGTCGACGCGCAGTTCCTTTATACCAACGAGCCTCTCCATCTCCTCGATCACGTCGCGGGTCAGGTAGGCTATCGCCTCCAGCGTCGCCCTCGCCAGGTGTTCCCTCCCGGTTCCGCGCGTTATCCCGATTATCAAACCCCTGGCGAACTGGTCCCAGTAGGGCGCCCCGAGGCCAACAAAGGCCGGGACAAAGTAAACGCCCTCGTTGCTTTCGAGCTTTCTTGCGAGCTCTTCGGTCTCCCCGGCACTTCCTATGACCCTTATCCCATCGCGGAGCCACTGGACGGCTGCGCCCGTTATGAAGACACTCCCCTCAAGGGCGTAGGTGACCTTTCCGTTGAGTCCCCACGCTATCGTCGTGAGAAGGTTGTCGGAATAGCGGACGGTTTTGCCGGTGTTTGCCAGGATGAAGTTCCCGGTTCCGTAGGTGGCCTTCACCATTCCCGCTTCAAAAGCGGCCTGACCGAACAGGGGCGCCTGCTGGTCGCCGGCGTCCCCACTCACGGGTATCTCGACTCCGAGGAGCTCCCCCTTTGTATAACCGTACACTTCGCTCGACTCCCTGACCTCGGGGAGGACCTCTTCCGGAATCCCGAAGAGCTCCAGCAGCTCATCGTCCCAGTCGAGCTTCTTGATGTTGAAGAGCATCGTCCTGGAAGCGTTGGAGTAGTCGGTCACGTGCTCCCCTGTGAGGCGGTAGATGAGGAATGTATCCACTGTCCCGAAGAGAACCTCCCCCCTCTCGGCCTTTCCCCTGAGTCCTGGGACGTTGTCGAGGAGCCATTTGAGCTTGCTCGCCGAGAAGTATGCGTCCGGAACCAGACCTGTCTTTTCCTTGATTACGTCGCCGTATTCCCTCTTTATCTCCTCCACCATCTTGGCGGTTCTCCTGCACTGCCAGACGATGGCGTTGTGGAGGGGTTTGCCGTTTCTGTCCCACACTATCGCCGTTTCCCTCTGGTTGGTGACGCCTATCGCCGCTATCTGCTCCGGCCCGATTTTAGCCCTCTCCAGCGCCGTCTTTATCGCCCTGAACTGGGCATCCCATATCTCGTCCGGCCTGTGCTCAACCCAGCCGGGCTTCGGGTAGTGCTGTGGGAACTCGTACTGCCCTATCCCCCTAACGTTACCCTCCCTGTCGAAAACTATCGCCCTGGCGCTTGTGGTTCCCTCGTCGAGGGAGAGAATGAACCTGTCTCCGCCCATTTCAACCACCGGTGTACATTCCCATTCACCCTCCACTGGGGAGTGTATATTGATGGCTATGGTGGTCTGGAGTTATAAGATTTTACGGACAGAAAAGGGGAAAAGGAGATCACTCTACGGGCTCGAATCTGTCCTTGAGCCTCTCCAGGACTCCCGGGAGGGTGGTGTATTCCATGTCCTCCATCGGGAGCCTGTGGGGCTCGAAGGGTCCGTGCCTGCGCATGTACTCTGCGATCTCAAGGGCCTTCTGCCTGGCCCCGTCGAAGGCCGGGTCGTCGAAGAGGTCAACCGGACCGACGAGCTTTCCTTCTGGGCTTATCTGCCAGCCGAGGGCGACGACCCTTGGGGGCCCATCGAACCTGGTCGGGTTGGCCATGTGCATCGGGACGGGCATTATCGGGCCGTTGTGTGAACCTCTCATCCAGCCGCTGACCAGGTGCGGGAATGCGAAGGGCTCAAGAACCTCTCCGAGTGCCGGGAGGCCGCTCTGGGCCCTAACGATGGCTACCGGGTCGTCCTTTCCAACGTACTCGCCGGCTATTTCGTAGAGCTTCTCGGTGCTAATGACGGCGACCGGTTCGTCCTCCGGTATCTTGTGGCCCTCCTTGGGGAAGACCCTCTTGATGACATACCTTGACTTGGCGCCGATGAGGGCGAGGAGGTCGTAGAGCTCCTCGGGAGTGTTGAGGATAACCCTCGTGTGCTCCTTTATGTCCCAGACCTCGAAGCGGAAGCCCATGTGCATGTTCGGGTCGATGACGAGGCCGGCGGTGTTGAACGGGTCCGCGAACATCCTGAATATCGGAAGGTTGAAGGCACCGGGCTCGGTCTTGTCCATGTGGAAGGTAACTACGGGCTCGCTCTTTCTCACGGTTATCTCCATCTCAGCTATTCCGGGACCCATTCCCCTTATGTTGCCGCTGAAGGCGTCCTTCAGGAGGTCCTGTCCGGCACCGTAGAGACCGAGCTCCTTGGCAACCTTTGTGGCCTTCTCAAAGGTCTTCCAGGCGAGACCGTGTATCTCGGAGCTGTCAACACCCTTCCTGTGGGTCATGATGAGCTGAAGGTCGTCTCCACAGGTGGCGACGTAGAAGTCGATTATCGTGCCCTCCTCCCGGGCCTTGGCAAGAACCTCCTCGGCGGTCTCGACAAGCTGGGGATGAACCCTCGAATGTCCGGGCCAGCCGCCGATGTCGGCCTTTATAACGCTGATCGTTATCTTCTCTCCAACTGCCATGGCAATCACCTCGATGGCTTTTAAGCACTTTTATGCTTATAAAACGTTAATATCACCGCCAATGATACTCATGGAGACGGCAAAGCCGGGATTCGGCGGAAAAAAGAGAGATTCACTCGCAGATGTCGGTCCATCCGAACTCCTTTCTGGCGACTTGGATCAGGCGCTTGAGCTCTTCCTTCTTTATGTTGACGCTTGAGCTTGCACCAACGAGGGCTATGATGCCGTGGACCTCTTCCTGGACCTGAATAACCTCGTCGCTAACCTTAACCACGCGGAGCTCCCTCCTGGCGGTTTCGCCCTCGCCGATGTAGAACTTGTCGTGGCCTATCTTTATGGGCTCCTCCATGGTACCACCTCGTAAACTTTTTATGAGTCAAAGTTAATAAAACTTCCGCTGTCGCTGAACCTTTGCAAAGGCCGGCAGTCCTTTTTCTGGAAGTTTGACGGGTACCTTCTGACAAAGGCTAGCGGGGGCTTCAGAAAAGCCTCACCCACCGATCTGTCCGTGCAGTTGCCCAAAAGGTTCCGACCAGCCGGGAGGGCACATGGGGAGTTGCACCCCCTTCAAGTGGTGGGTGGCGGCCGATGGCAAGAAACACAAACAGGAACCCATCGCAAAAGGCACTCCAGCTCCGATGGAACTTCCGTCAGAAGGGTTTCAATGGTGGGGGCGCGGGGATTTGAACCCCGGTCCGCGGGTTTCTCCGGGTCAGAGCTCCAAAGGCTCATCCCCAAATCAGCAAACCCGCAAGTCCTCATACCTCTGGAGCCCGCGATGATGGACCAGGCTACACCACGCCCCCATCCGGCTTAACCTACCCAAGCCGAGTTTATAAGTTTTGCTATCCCTTCCCGAGGATTATACCGCCCACTATCATCCCCAGTCCCAGCACCGTTGCCGGGGCGATGCCTTCCCCGACGACGAGGGAGATGAAGAAGAGGCTCAGGAATGGCACGAGGTAGGCCAGGTTCGAGGCAAAGGCCATGTCGCCCTCCACCGCGCGGTACCAGAGGAGAAACGTAATCCCCATCTCGAAGAGGCCGACGTAAACGGCCCCCGCAAAGCCCTCCACCTGGGGAACGATGAACTCGCCCGAAAGAAAGAGAACCCCCGAGATGTACAGAAATCCGAAGAAAAAGTTCCAGAACATCTTCTCCACGAGCGGCCGACCATCGCGCAGGCTGAGAAGCCAGTAGCTCGCCCATATCACCGCGCTCCCCAGACCGAGGGCGACGCCAACCGGATCCGAAAAGTTCAGGCAGGTTATGTTTCCCTTCGTTGCCACAACCAGTGCTCCAAGGAAGCCTGTGAAGAGTCCCAGCACCGTTCTCACTCCCGGCTTCTTTCCGAGGAGGGGGATCGAGAGCAGGACGAGCATGAGCGGCCAGGTGTAGTTGAGCGCCTGCGCCTCCTGTGCCGGAAGCCTGTCGTAGGCCGAGAAGAGCACGGTGTAGTAGAGGAGGGGATTGATGAGACCGAGGTAAGCCGAGCGGAGGTCTTCTTTCCTCAGTGAGAACTCGCGGGAGTGGAGAACGCCGAAGGTGATGAGCGAGGTCAGGGAGGCGTAGAAGAGCAGCTGGAGGGGACTCATGTAGCGCAGGGAGAGCTTGAAGGCGCTCGCGACGGTTGACCAGAGCAGCACCGCACCGGCGGCGTGTTTTCTGGACATAGCTCCAACTCATTCTCGGGAAATATAAATCCAGCGATTTTGGTTTCCTGAATAAAATTCGGTTCTGCCCCCGTTACCTATAAGCCTCTCGTGTTGAGGGGACATAAGGGAAAGACGAGAAAGAGAAAAGAGGCTCACTCCTCCCTGAAGGCACCGTACTTCTTCGGGTCGTAGAAGGGCGGAGTTACAGTTATTGCCTTCTTGGGCTTGCCCCTTATCTCTATCTCAAGCTCAACTCCCGGCCTGGCGTACTCCTCCTTCACGAAGGCTATTCCAATGCCAATCCCGAGGAGCGGGGAGCTGGTTCCGCTGGTGACCTCCCCTATGGGCTCGCCGTTTGCGTAGACGGCATAGCCCTCCCTCGGGATTCCCCTGTCGACCATCTTGAAGTGCACCATCTTCCTGCCGAGGCCGCGCTCCCTCTGCTTGAGGAGGGCCTCCTTTCCTATGAACTCCTTGTCCCAGAAGAGCGCGAAGTCGAGGTTGGCCTGGAGGGGAGTAACCTCGTCGATGTCCGTGCTGAGGAGCTGGAGCTCCTTGGTCTCGTTGCCGTAGAGCGTGTAGCCGGCCTCAAGCCTGAGGGTGTCCCTGGCGCCGAGTCCGGCCGGCTTTATGCCGTACTTCTCCCCGGCATCGAGGATGGTCTTCCAGACGTGGAGGGCCTTCTCCGGCTCCCCGCGCTTGCCCTCGTCCGGGTGGTACGGGTTGGCGTCCTCGAAGTAAACCTCAAAGCCGTTCTCGCCGGTGTAGCCGCTCCTTGAGAGGAGCATCTTGATCCCGTCGAGCTCGACCTCCTTTGCCTGGAACCACCAGAGGTCGTTGATGTCGATGCCGAAGAGGTCCTTAGCCAAATCCCTCGCCTTTGGCCCCTGTATCGAGAACATTACCATGTCGTAGGTCTTGTTTTCAATCTCAAGGTCAAGGCTACCGAACTTCTCGATGCCCCTCTTAATCGCGTTGAACCAGGCGTCGAGCTTCTCGAAGGCGTCGCTGTCACAGACCATCATGTAGGTGTCGTTCCCCATGTTGAAGACGAGGGTCTCGTCCTTTACAGCGCCCCTCTCGTTGAGGACGAGCGTGTAGGTTCCGCTTATCGCGGGGGGCCTGCTTATGTCGTTCGTTGTTACATACTGGAGGAACTCCAGGGCGTCCTTACCGCGGAAGATGAACTCGCCCATGTGGGAGACGTCGAAGATCCCGACGCCGTTCCTGACGGCGAGGTGCTCCTCCTTTATGCTGGAGTACCAGATGGGCATCTCCCAGCCGGCGAACTCCTCAACCTTCTTCGCGTTTTCCCTGTGCCAGTCAAAGATGTGAACCCTCTTGACCATAGCTATCACCGTTGAGAGTTCGCTCTGAGCGTTATAACCCTTTCCAATTGAATGGATAACGATAATAAGCACCAACGTCCAAATTAATACTGGGGTGATCAAGATGTTTGAGAAGGTTCTGTACCCGACCGACTTTTCGGATGTCTCCATGCACGCCCTGCGCACCTGCATCCCGAAGCTCATCTCCATGGGGGTTAAGGAGCTCCACCTTATCCACGTTGTTGACATAACCATCGCCGAGTTCGAGGCCTTTGAGCTTGAGGACATCTACCGCGAGAAGCTTGAGAAGCTCGCCGGGGAGCTCAGGACTGAGGGTGTGAACGTGAACGCGATAGTCAGAATAGGGATTCCCTCGATAGAGATAGCCGAGGTGGCGGAGGAGAGGGACATAGACCTCGTCGTCATCCCAAGCGTTGGTGAGAACATCTGGAGAACAATGTTCATGGGAAGCACCGCCTCCAACCTCGCCAGGGCCACCAGAAGGCCGGTTCTCCTCCTGAAGTACCAGAAAAAGGACGACGGCTTTGAGCCATCGGTGGACTGTTCGACCATATTCAAGCGCCCCCTGATTGCACTTGACTTCTCGAAGTGCTCGATAAAGATAGTCAAGACCGTGAGGGAGTTCGAGGAGCTCATAGAGCGGGGAATCCTCGTCCACTCCGTGGACTACGGGAAGATGGACGAGCTTGAGCACAACATAGAGGTGGCGAAGGTCAACCTCAGGAAGTCCGCCCGGGGCGTGAAGGCCCACTTTGACTTTGAGGTTCTTGTGGGCAGTGCCAGTCAGGCGATAATAGGGACGGCCATCGCAAAGAACGCCACGCTGATAGTCATAGGCAAGAAGGGCAGGAACTTTCTGAAGGATCTGCTCCTCGGAAGCACCGCGGAGAGAGTCATGAGGGACTCAAAAGTCCCGGTACTGTTGGTGCCGTGCGATTAGCCTCAGACTGGAACGGCTTCCACATCAAGATTCGGTAGCTACCCTGTTGCCATCATCGGCCGTTTCTCTCTTTCTTCGGCTCTCTTATAAACTTACTCCCGGGTGCTTTCTCCACTCATAACGGCGCTCGCTATCATGTGTGCCAGCCTGAGGGGCTCCGGGACGAGCCCGGTTCGGGTCGTGACCCTGACGACTTCGGAGGCTTTGTTTCCCTCGATTCCCACCGCTTGGATGTAGAGCCTCTCCGGGATGAGCTCCAGGAGGGGAGGCGCTTTTCTAAGGAGGTTTATTCTCTCCTCGGCATCACTGAAGTGCTTTCTCAGCGCCCTTTCCATCGCCCCCATGTCCGGCCTCTTCCTGATAACGACTACCACCGGCAGACCCGTCTCCCCGTGGAGTCTCTTCAGGTCAACGACGTTGAAACCCGCGTAGGTTATCCCCTTGAGGAGAATCAGCCTCAGATCTTTGAACCTGGAGGAGTTGACGGCGTCTATCATTGCGTCGGTGGCGTCATTTCCATCAACGGTTATCCAGCGCGAGAGGACTCCCACGACTTCCTGAGAGCCTTTCATGACAACTCCTACTAGAATGGTCTTCTCCCCTCTGAGTTTGGAAGAAAAAGAGAACGTCCCATCGTCAAACCCTACGACGCGGATCTGGGGCTTGACCTTCCTTATCATGTCAGCACCTTCTCAAGCCACTCCGCGTATTCACCGTTCACCTTGTCGACCTCGATGCGGGCTATTATTGGAACGGTGTAGGGGTGCATCTCCTTTATGGCCTCCCTCAACCCCTTCCACTTCTCGACGCTCGTCTTGAGTATGGCGCCGACCTCGGTGTCCTCCTCAATCTTCCCCTGCCACCAGTAGAACGCCCTGTGCTCCCTGAGGTTGGCGCAGGCGATGAGCTTTTTCTCAAGCAGGGCCTTCACTATCCTTTCGGCGCTCTCCCAGTCCGGGAAGGTCGTGTAGACGAATATCATCTCCATGTCCCCCACCCGGTTCTGAACTCGATGGATAAGCTTAAATCGGTTGTGGGGGTATCATCAACGGGATGAGGTATGGAGCGGGTGAGGGCTCACCTTAGAATCTACGGACGCGTTCAGGGGGTTGGCTTCAGGTGGAGCATGCAGAGGGAGGCGAGAAAGCTCGGTCTCAGCGGCTGGGTAAGGAACCTGCCCGATGGAACCGTCGAGGCCGTTATTGAAGGTGACCCCGAAAGGGTGGAAGCGCTCATCGGCTGGGCGCACCAGGGCCCGATGCTCGCCCGGGTAACGAGGGTGGATATAAAATGGGAAGAACCTGAGGGGCTGGAAGGCTTTAAAGTCACGGGGTAGCCTCAAACCTCTCGATAAGAACCCTCTTTGGGCAGTATTTGACCTCGCAGTAGTTGCAGACGAACCTCTCCTTATCCTTCTCGGGCGTGTGGAGGATGAGCTTCCTGAACCCCTCCATCTCCTTGATGCGCATGAAGACATCGACGGGCAGGGTTCCGTCTATCACTATGTAGAGCTTCGTGGGCTCTTCGCGGAGGTTTCTGCTGAACACCTCCATTACCGAAACGCCGTTGTTCGAGAGCAGGGCGAGAACCTCGGAAAAGCCCCTAAGGTAGCCCTCTTTGTCCAGCTCTATCTCCAGAACCTCCCACCCCATCAGGGGGGCGACCTCTATCAGGCTCGGCAGGGGATTGAGCCTCTCAAAGATGAGCTTGAGGGGATAGGTCTTCTCAATGTATTCTATGGTGTGATAGACTATCTTCCTGTTGACCCCTATGACCCTGGCGAGCTCGCTTATGGGAACCTCCACGTTCCGAAGGTATATCTTGCCGTTCTTTACGCTGAGGCCGTTTTCAAAGAGAAACTCGGCTACCTTCCTTCTGGCGGGGTAGTTCTTGAAGTAGGCCTCCAATACAAGCATCATTTTTGTTCACCTCTTACTCATATGTGGGTAGGAATGGATATTTAAATCTTTCCCCTCCCCGTTCTCCGCAAGATTATTAACGAAGTCTGGCGTATCCTCTCACTCAGGGGGTGAGGCCTGTGGTCAGATTCGATGTGGTGGGAATTGGGAATCTAAACTACGACATCATAATGCTACTGGAGCGTTTCCCCGAGTTCCACGAGAAGGTCAACGCCAAAGAAGCTTTCTTCGGTCTGGGCGGCGCAGCCGCAAACACGATAAGCTGGCTGGCCACCTTTGGATTGAAGACGGGCTATATAGGTGCCGTTGGTCGGGATGAGATAGGTGAGGCTCACCTGGCATACTTCAAAAAGCTCGGTGTGGACACCGGCGGCATAAAGGTCGTCGACGTTCCCTCCGGTGTGGCCGTGGCGATGATACGCGGTGAGGACAAGAGGATAGTGAAGTACCCAGGTGCCAACCGGATGAAAGAGGTGGATTTCGAGTACCTCTCCCTGACGAGGCACGTTCACCTCTCCTCGAACCCTCCGGAGACCATAGTTGAGGTCGTGAACTTCGCGAGCGAGAGCGGCATAACGGTCTCCCTCGACATAGGGGAGGCGGAGCTTCCCCCCGAGGTTGAGAGAAAGGTGGACTACCTGATGATGAACGAAGACGAGTACAGGCGGAAGTTCGGTTCTCTAGACCTCTCGCTCTCGAAGGCAAGGAACCTCGTGGTGACCCTCAACGGCGGGGGGGCGCTGGTGAGGGACGAGTATGGAAACGTGCACGAGGTGAGGGGGCTGAGTGCCGAGGTCGTGGACTCAACTGGTGCGGGGGATTCCTTCGACGCGGGCGTAATCTACGGGGTTCTCAACGGCTGGTCGCTGGAGGAAGCCGCAAGGCTGGGCATGGTGCTGGCGTACCTCACCGTCCAGAAGGTCGGAGCGAGGAGTGCCGTGGTTCCACTTGAGAGGGTCATACAGGTTGCTGAGGAGACGGGCATCGAGTTGCCCTTCAGTAGGCCTTGAGGCCGATGATTCTCGCCTGTTTTTCACTCCATTTATACGTCAGGTAGCCGAGAAGGCCGTATGCTACCGAGAGAACCGAGAGGTAGGCTATCTCCCCCGCCGCCGCCCCGTAACCGTGGGCAACGACACTCCTCACGGCCTCGGTTGTGGGTGCGTAGGGGAGTATTCTGGCCAAGAACTGCAGCCCGCCGGGGAGTATTGAGATGGGGTACATTGCACCGCTCAGTGCGAACACCAGCATCTCAAGTATGCTTATGAAAGGTCCTGGATCCCTCAGGTAGAGCACTATTCCCGCGGCGGTCATCCCCATCCCCACCATCCCGACGGCCCCTATCAGGAGCACAGGGATGGCCCTTGAGAACGTCATGATGTCGAAGTTCAGCCCGAACATGAGTACGAAAAGGGGAACGTAAACCGCCATGTACGCGAATGAGAGGAGGAGTCTCGTGAGGACGTTGCCGAGGAAGAAGGTTATCCTCCTCATTGGAGCGGCGAACGAGTACTCCAGGGTTCCGGCGTAGAGCTCGTCGACAACGCTCCAGACGAAACCGCTGAGAAAGGTCAGCCCGAAGCCAAGAACCATGAATCCCAGGACGGCAAAGGTCACGTAGTCTGAGTAGCCGGTCAGCTCGCGGAGGGCCTCAGAGTTCCGCTCCCCGGTGAGGCCTATCCCTATGAGAAGTGCCTGTCCAACGAAGAAGAAGCCAAGGGCTATGTCGCTGATGAACCAGAGCTTGTAGCCGAGGAAGATGCGCCAGCTTTTAACGGCCACCCCCCAGAGGGCCCTGAGCTCAGTAACCACCATACCCGATCACCCTCGTCGTTCTCTCTGCCCACCGGAAGAGCAGGTAGCCAACGGCCCAGTAAGCGGGTATCAGGAACAAGAGCCACGCCACGGAGCTTCCAACGGCGGGGTATCCTTCCCCCGCAAAGAGCGCCCTGACGATTCGTGCTGAATGGGTCAGCGGGAACAGGTTGGAGAGCGCCTGAACGGGCGCTGGCATGACGGTGAGGGGGAAGAAGACTCCGGACAGGAACAGCATTGCGAACTCGAATATCTGGGCGAATGGCCCTATGTTCTTGAGGAGCATTACAAGACCGGCGAAGACAAAGCCGAAGCCCAAAAACGCCAGAAGTGACGCCGCTATGGCAGGTAGGGACTTCAGGACGATGACCGCGGTTATGGGGATGTTGAAGATTACCACACCCATTACAAAGACTATCGCCATGAGGACGGAGTCCATGAGGAGCCAGCTCAGCGAGAGCCCGAAGAGCAGGCTGATGAGCCTCGCCGGGGACAGGACGTTGGTCTCAAAGGTCCCCCTCTGGAGCTCCCTCCTGACGCCCCAGACGTAGGCCTCCATCGGCGAAACCGAGACCCACCAGAGGACGTAGCCTATGAGGGCGTAGGTGGGGTAGTCCCCCATTCCGGTGGAGGCCTCAAGCAGTGCCGAGTACCTGCCCCCGAGAACTGCCTGCCCAAAGTAAACGAACTGGAGGAGGAAGACTATGCCCACGAGGATCGAGCTTATGACTCTCAGGGGGTAGCGGAAGAACATCCGGAACTCTTTCTCCACAACGGCCAGTATCAATCCCTCAGCCCCCTCCCGGTGAGCTTGATGAAGACGTCCTCAAGGGTTGGCTCCATTTTCTCGACCGACAGCACCTTAGCGCCCCGTTTTACGAGCCATTCCACGAGCCGGGGCAGGTCTTCCTCGTCAACCTGGGCCCTGAGCCTCACGGTTCCGGTTGAGGTGTCCTCCTCCACCACGGCCATGCTGAAGGGGCTCTCTCCGAGGCTCTTGGGGTTCAGCTCCCTTACCCTGATCTCGACGGCTTCCTCGTCCTTAATGAGCCTCTTCAGACCCGCGGGGGTGTCCATGGCTATTATCCTCCCATGGTCGATGATCGCTATCCTGTCGCACAGCTCCTCCGCTTCGGCCATGTAGTGGGTCGTGAGAAGAACCGTTTTGCCCTCCTCCTTCACGAGCCTCTTCACGAACTCTCTCACGAATATCGCACTCTGTACGTCGAGGCCCAGGGTGGGCTCGTCCAGAAAGAGTACCTCCGGGTCGTTTATGAGAGCTTTTGTTATGGCCAGGCGCTGCTTCATACCCTGGGAAAAGTTCATCACCAGGTCGTTCCTCCTCTCCCAGAGGCCCACCAGTTTGAGGAGACGTTCTATCCTTTCCTTTTCCTCCCTCTTTGGGACGTAGTATATCCTGGCGAAGTACTTGAGGTTCTCATAGGCGGACAGGCGCCAATAGAGGGTTCTCTCGCCCTCTGCCACGAGGTTTATCCTCCTCCTGATTTCCCTGGTGTCCCTCCGTATGTCCAGCCCCAGAACCCTTGCAGTCCCTCCGCTGGGCTCCAGAAGGGTCGTCAGCATCTTTATCGTGGTGGTCTTCCCCGCACCGTTGGGTCCGAGGAGCCCGAAGAGCTCCCCCCTCTTGACTTTGAAGCTGACGCCCCTTACGGCCTCCACCCACTTCACCTTTCTGAAAGGAAGGGGGATCTTCTTTGGATAGCTTTTTTTAAGCCCCTCGGCCTCTATCGTCCACATAACACAGCCCCTATCGAGTTTGTGAACTTCAATAAAAATCTTGTCTCATAACGTTTAAATAATGGCCGACATCATTTTATCTAAGGGTCCTTTAGGAAACCCTTAAAAATCCGCACCCTAAAAGCTTTAGGGAGACCAAAAAGTCTTTGGGCTGGAGGTGGAGCACTTGGAAATCATAATCGACAACTTTAAGCCGAAAATCACCCGCCCCTTCAAGAGGAAAAACGAGTACTGGGTCAAGCTTATTCTGTCGGATGGTGAGGAGTACATAATGAAGTTTAAGACCCCTCTTGAGGCTGAGGACGCGATATACGGCATGCTTGATGACCTTCAGGTCTACGGTGGTAAGGTGAAGCTGCGTCTTAGGGAGGGCAACGTCATCGAGGACATAGAGGTTTTAGAGCTCTACAAGCCATCCGCAAAGGAGCTCCTCAACGAGTACTTCACCGATTAGTCCATCCAACGTTCTTTTCTGTTCACTGGCGTTGGAAATATGACAAAAACCTATATATACTCCAGCTCACATAGTTTGCTATTGGACAGTATTTATGCGCTAAAAGTCAGTCCCGTTAAATATTCTCTGGAGGTCGTGATTGTGGCAAGGAGGAGGAACAAGGAGCTCCTTGAGCTTGCAATGGACATGGGCGGGGAAGAGGCCGTTGAGGTAATCAAGGCTCTTGAAAAGAAGAAGGAATCCACCGACGAGGAGCTCGCCGAGATAACCGGCATCAGAGTCAACACCGTCAGAAAGGTTCTCTACATGCTCTACGACCAGGGTTTGGCGGAGTTCAAGCGCATAAGGGACAAGGAAACCGGCTGGTATTACTACTACTGGCGCCTTGAGACCAAGCGCCTCCCGGAGATTATCCGGGCAAAGAAGATGGCCGAGCTGAAGAAGCTCAAGGAGATGCTCGATGAAGAGACCAGCGAGATCTACTACCACTGCGGCACGCCGGGACACCCTAAACTGACCTTCGACGAGGCCATGGAGTATGAGTTCCAGTGCCCGATATGCGGTGCCATGCTCATGCAGTACGACAACACCGCCGTCGTCGAGGAGCTTAAGAGACGCATAGAGGAGCTTGAGATAGAACTCGGCCTCAGGAAGAAGCCCAGAAAGAAGAAGTGAGAATGTTTGAATGGCCGTTTGAATGAACTTCGGGGATGGTGAGTATGCAGGAAGTAGTTATTCTTGAGAAGGTTTACGGGGACAGGAGTGGTTTTCTCAAGCTTGATAGGAAGCTGAAAGCCCTCCTTGGAGACCTGGAAGTTGAATGGAAGCTCTCGGCGGTGAAAAAGAACTGGGTCAGGGTTTCCCTGAGCGGTGAGGACGAGGAGATAAGTGCGAACCTCGTCCGTGAGGAGTTTGGGGAAGTCCCCTACAGGCTGAGCGCCGTTAAGGAGGGGGAAACCTATCGGGGCAGGTTCGTTGACCTGGGTAAGGTCGGCTACGGTGCCTACGTGGACATCGGAATATTCACCCCCAGGCCGAAGGACGCCCTGCTACCCCTCTACTACCTGAAGGAGACCTTCGGTGACGTCCCGGTTAGGCAGATGATACGGGACTTCGGCTGGGTGGACAACCTTCCCGTTGAGGTCGTTGTGACCGATGTTGAATTCGGTGCCAGAGAGGTCGAGCTGGTCTTCAGCGACGCCCAGCTGAGGCGCATAAAGGGCTGGATAAGCGACGGCTACGACAAGCTATTCATCACTGGAACGGTAAGCGAGAACGTGGAGAAGGCGCTAATCCGCACTGGCCACGGAAGGGATGTGAGGCGCATAGAAGAGCTGGGCCTTATGGAGACCCTCCTCATACTCAAAAAGGGCACTCAAGCGCCGGGGATAATAAAGGAGATCGGCCCACACCTTCCGGGAACCCTCATCGGTGCGATCAAGTTCCGGGAGTGAAGCCGTAGATCAGCCTGATGGTGAGTGCCGCCAGCAGGATGAAGCAGTACGGGAACATCGGGGGCACGAAGAGGGCTATCGGCAGATACACCACCGTCATCAGTGACAGAAAAGCCGTCTGTCCTTTCATCTTTATTCTTCTCCTGCCCTTTACGGCCGCATAGGCCATTGCGGTTAGTGCAAGGGAGCTGTTAAAGAGGAACCTTTCGAGGTACCTCCATCCGTTGGGGTCTATGCTCCTGGGTATTCCCGGGGGCAGGCCGAACTGCGTGTACATCAGGAAGACTCCGATGCCGGTTATCATCAGGTATGCATAGTTCCGGAGGTGTCTCTTCGGGAACGTCAGGACGAAGATTATTGGGATGAGAACCAGATACGGGTTTGTTGCTATCGCCAGGAGCGTGAAGATCGAGAGGACAAAAGTCTGGAGCAGTGCCTTCCACCTCTCCGGGGAGAACGTCACGTTGCTTATTATTGCGAGGGTTATTGTCAGGGCGGCCAGGCCGAGGGCGCTGCCGTTGATGAGGTACAGGTTCTCCCTGAACATTGGAGAAACAAAGATGAGTCCAAATATCATAAAGCCGAGCTCACGAGCCCGCTTGGGGGCGAGGTAGAACGAGAAGGAGACTATGAGCAGAATGAGGATCCAGTGGATGAACACTATGTTCTCCTCTATCGGGGGTATAACCCTGAACATGGCCCCCATTACCGCGCTCAGCGGTGAGTTTGGCGAGCCCCCCGCGGCGAACTTCAGTCCCTGCAGGAGATGGCGCAGGAACCCCTCGGTCAGGACGGGTCTTTTGGCGGTGAGGTACCAGAGGCCGAAGAGGGAAGAGGCGAGGAGATAAAAGCTCCCGGCGTGGCTGTTATCACGGCTCAGGCAGATGAGGAAGATTATGAATATCAGGATGGAGATGGAAGAAAACGCCACCCCCGAGTTCCTTGGTGGATTCCAGAGCTCTCCGAAGGCCCTTTCCGTCATATAGATGTTGTCCTCGGAGCCGGTTATGAGAACCGTGCCATTGAGGACGATGATAGAGGGGAGAAGGGAGGCGTTTTCGGGAAGGCCTGTTTGATTCCACACCTTCGCCATTATGAGGTTGTTGCGGACGTTGCCGACGAGAACAACGGTATCATTGCCGTGTGGCTTTATCGTGTGGAGCCTCTCATCGATGTAATACGCCCAGCCCTTTGCCCAGCTTTCGTCGCCGGCAACGACCGTGTACGATGAGTTTGAGTCGAGAAACGCCTGAAACGCACTCTGACTGGGATAATAGCTTAACACTTCGGCGGAAACTAGTGGAAGGGCGGCGATGAGGATGAACGCGATTAGAACGAGGGCCCGTTTCATGCTCTCCCTCCCGATGAGATAGAGAGAAGTGGTTAAAAAGTTAATGTAGCCCGGCCCAGCGCGGCCCCATCGCTTCGGCACTTGCCGGCCTGAGCCGCGCCCGTTTAAAATATTGGGGAAGATTTAAAAGGTTCATTCCTCTTCGGAGCTCTCTTCGCCCTTCATCCCTTCGAGCTTCGTGACAAGCTTCTCCACTATCTCCATGAAGGCCTTCGCCGCCAC
Organism: Thermococcus coalescens; assembly: GCF_055392585.1. Lineage (NCBI taxonomy): Archaea > Methanobacteriati > Methanobacteriota > Thermococci > Thermococcales > Thermococcaceae > Thermococcus > Thermococcus coalescens. The sequence continues at coordinate 1,211,171 of NZ_AP043764.1, read as the reverse complement.
GGTGTCCTCGTAGAGGACTATCGGGATCCCGGCATCGCTCGCTTCCCTGGCCTTGAGGTCTATCGGTATCTCGCCCAGGAAGTCAACACCCTCCTTCTCGGCGAGCTTTTTGCCCCCTCCCTTGCCGAAGAGGTCTATCTCGCTGCCGCAGTGCGGACAGATGAGGTAGCTCATGTTCTCCACAACGGCGATGTAGGGGACTTCCATCTTCTTCATCATGTTTACTGCCTTTCCTGTGTCAAGCAGAGCGACCTCCTGGGGGGTGGTGACTATTATAGCCGCGTCGAGCTTTACCGTCTGGGTGACGGTGAGTATCTGGTCGCCGGTTCCGGGCGGGAAGTCGATTATCATGAAGTCAAGTTCGCCCCACTTTACGTCGCCGAGGAGCTGTTTTATCGCCTTTGTAACGAGAGAGCCGCGCCAGATTATCGGCTGGTCTTCCGGAACCAAAAAGCCCATGCTCATGACCTTTATGGGCGTTGTCTGTCCGAGGAAGTCGTTCATCGGCGGTATCATCTCGAACCTTCCGTCTTCGAGCTTCTCCGCGAGCACTTCCTCCTTATCGACTCCCAGCATCTTGGCGACGTTCGGGCCGTGTATGTCGGCGTCGAGTATCCCGACAAAGTAGCCCTTCTTCGCCAGCGCCGTTGCCAGATTGACGGCGACGGTGCTCTTTCCGACGCCTCCCTTGCCGCTCAGGACGGCTATCTTGTACTTCCACTTCTCCTGTTTCTCGTTTATCCTCTGTGTGAGCGGATCAGCGCCGAGTCCGGCTATGTTGAGTGTTGGGGGAGTCTTTATCGTCATTTTCAACCACCTCTGGGTTAGGTTGGCCTAAGTGCTTAAAAGCTTTGCCTCAAAATATGGCACTCCTGGACAAATCTGTGTAAAAATTTTCAAAAGAAAGCACAAGAGAAAGGGGAAGAAATCACTCCTCCGGCTTCGGGAGGGTGACTTCAACGCCGAGAACCTTCCACATCGCCTTGATCTGCTCGCGGAGCTGGTCAATTGCCTCTGGCTGCTTGAAGAGGTGCTTGAACCTGCCCTGGAGCTTGAGGTACTCCTCGATGGGCTTCTTGAACTCGATGGCTACAACGCGGCCTCCCTCGCGCTTGACCTTTGCCCCTCCTCCGGGAGCCTGTATCTTGATGTTGTGGAAGTCGCCGTTCTCTATCTCGAAGAGCGGCCAGACACCGGTCTCGATGGCGAGTCTTGTTATTTCAATGCTCTTCTCCGGCGGGGCGCGCCAGCCCGGAACACAGGTACACTGGACCTGGATGAACGCCGGACCGTCGATCTTGGCGGCCTTCTTCATCTTCCTGATGTAGTCGTAGGGGTTGGCCACGCTGGCGGTGGCGACATAGGGTATCTGGTGTGCCGCCGCGATGAGGGCGACCCACTTCTTGGGCTTGTCCTCACCGATGGAGTACTTTCCGGGCGGAGAAGTCGTAGTCCAGGCTCCGTAGGGGGTCGAGGAGCTCCTCTGTATTCCGGTGTTCATGTAGGCCTCGTTGTCGTACATGAGGTAAACCACGTTGTGCCAGCGCTCCAGCATACCGCTCAGGGCCTGCATACCGATGTCTGCGGTACCGCCGTCACCGCCTATTGCCAGTATCTTGCCTTTCCTTCCGAGCTTCTTCCAGGCGGCCTCGACACCGCTTGCAGCGGCTGCCGCGTTCTCAAAAGCCACGTGAACCCACGGGGCCTTCCAGGCGGTGTACGGGAAGACGGCTGAAACGACCTCCATACATCCGGTGGCCTGGGCTATGGCGAAGGCGTTTGGATCACCGTACTTCTCCTCCATGGCCTCGCTAAAGGCCTTGGTGGCAAGCCTGAGGGCAGCGGCACAGCCGCAACCGGCACAGGCGGCGTGACCGGGTGCCCAGTACTCGCGAGTGGTAATCGGGGGCTTTCTAACGGCCATCTTCCTCACCTCACAGTATCTCCTTCCTCAGTCCTATCCAGTTGACTTCTTCAAACTCCTCTCCGGCAAGGGCCTTCTTGGATATGCTGAGAACCTCGTCGAGGTCCTTGAAGGTGACGTCCCTTCCTCCAAGGCCGAGGATGAAGTCAACGATCTTGGGCTTGTCCTCAACGTTCACGAGGGCCCTGCTGAAGTCCTGGAAGAGGGCTCCGCCGACGCTGAATGTGATGTTCTTCTCAAGGAGGGCGAGAACCTTCGCCTTCTTGGCAAGCTCCCTGACCTCCTCGGTCGGGAACGGCCTGTAGACTGTGAGCTTGGCGACTCCAACCTTGACGCCCTTCTCGCGGAGCATGTCAACGTACTCCTTGACGGTTCCGGCGAGCGAACCCATGGTGACGAAGATTATCTCCGCGTCCTCGGTGCGGTACTCCTCTATCTTCTGGTACTTTCTACCGAACTTCTTCTCGAACTCGGCGAAGACCTCGTCGATGACCTTCTTGGCGTTCTCGTTGGCCTCCCAGACGGTGTAGCGAGCCTCCATGTAGTGGGCCGGGAAGGCGAGGGTACCCTGTGTGATCGGCCTGCTCGGGTCGAGGTAGGCGTGCTTCGGAACGTACTCTCCGAGGAACTCGTCGACGAGCTCCTGGTCGGGTATCTCGACCGGCTCGACCGTGTGGGTGAGGATGAACGCGTCGAAGCCGACCATGGCCGGGAGAAGAACCCTCTCGTCCTCGGCGACCTTGAAGGCTATCAGTATGAGGTCGAGTGCCTCCTGGTTGTTTTCGGCGTAGAACTGCATCCAGCCGGTGTCGCGCTCGCTGATGGTGTCCTGCCAGTCGTTCCAGATGTTGATCGGGGCGCTGAGTGAGCGGTTTCCAACCGCTATAACTATCGGGAGTCTCATTCCTGCGGCGATGAAGAGTATCTCGTGCATAAGGGCAAGACCCTGGGAAGCGGTCGCGGTGAAGGTTCTGACTCCTGCCGCTGAGGCACCGACACAGGCTGAGATGGCGGAGTGCTCGCTCTCGACCTTTATGAACTCCGCGTCAAGTTCACCGTCGGCGACGAACTCACTGATCTTCTCGGGAACCAGGGTTGACGGTGTAATTGGGAACGCCGCTATGACCTTAGGCTTGGCCAGCTTGGCCGCCCAGGCGGCGGCTTCGTTAGCCTTCATAACCTTCCTAATCGGCATCTTTCACCACCTCACTTGCTCTCCCTAACCATCACGATAGCCTCAACGGGGCACTCGTTTGCACAGATGCCGCAGCCCTTACAGTAGTCGTAGTCGAAAACCGGGTAGTTCTCCTCATCGAGGTAGATAGCCGGCTCCGGGCAGTAGATGTAGCAGAGGTAGCACCTAACGCACTTGTCCCTGTTGAACTCCGGCATGAAAACACGCCAGGAACCCGTCTTGTTCACGACGCTGCTCCCCGGAATTACGGCTATGGCCCCGGGGGTCATCTTTTCGCTATACTCCTTCTGAACCCTCTCAATCTCGGCCTTAAACGGACTCTCGGCCATGCGTATCACCTCGGGTGAATTATCAGATTGGAACTTAAACCTTGCGAGGGATTAAAGATGGAAAGCTCAGCCGAAGACCTCGGCGAGCTTCTTGAGCTTCTCCCATTCGTGGAGAACCCACTGCTGGAGCACCTCAATGTCCTCCCTGGTCATGTACTTGAACCTGCCCTGGTACTTGAGGAACTCCTCGATGGGCTTGGGCTCCTTCTTGGTCGACGGCATGTTGATCTTGTACCTGCCGTTCTCGTACTCGAAGAGCGGGAAGTAGGCGGTCTGGACGGCGAGCCTTGCAAGTTCGATGCTCTTGTCGGTCGGTGAGCGCCAGCCGGTCGGGCACGGGGCAAAGAGCTGTATGAAGCTCGGTCCCGGCGTCTTCTGAGCCTTCTTGAGCTTCCTCATGAAGTCCTCTGGGTAGGCAACGCTGGCGGTCGCGGCGTAGGGAACGTTGTGGGCTATGACGATGTCGATGACCTTCTTCTTCTGCCTCCTCTCAAGGAAGTGCTTCTTTCCACCGGGGGTGTTGGTCGTCCAGGCTCCGTAGGGGGTCGAGGAGCTCCTCTGTATTCCGGTGTTCATGTAGGCCTCGTTGTCGTACATGATGTAGACCGCGTCGTGGCCCCTCTCAAGGAAGCCCGACAGTGCCTGAAGGCCTATGTCCGCGGTACCACCGTCACCGGCCCAGCCGACTACCATTATCCCGTCCTCGCCCTTGACCTTAAAGCCCCTCGCCTTGAGGGCCGCCTCGATACCGCCTATGACGGCGCCGGTGGTCTCGAAGGCGGTGTGGAAGAGGTTCGCCTCGAGGGCGGTGTAGGGCCATGGGCCGGCGATGATGGTGGAACAGCAGGCCGGGATGGCGAAGATGGTCTTCCTTCCGTAAGCCTTAAGGACGTAGCGAAGTCCGAGGGAAGCGGCACAGCCCTGACAGGCCGTGTGACCGGCGTAAAAGTGCTCCTCGGCGGGGATGCTCAACCTCTTTTTAACGTTCTCGGGAATCTCCATCGTTCTCACCTCTTAAGGTGGTACCAGTCCACCTCTACATCAAGCTCTCCCTTCTCGATGATGGCCTTCATGTTCTCGGCTATCTTCCTGACGTCGCTGACGGTGAAGTCCCTTCCTCCAAGACCGACGATGTAGTTCTTCATGAGCGGCTTTGCCTTGGTGTTGTAGAGCGCTCCCTTGGCCTCGGTGAAGAGTATGCCCTCCATACCGAAGGAGTAGTTCCTGTCGAGAACGGCAATGCCCTCAACGTTCTTGGCGAGCTCGTAGAGCTCCTCCTTCGGGAAGGGCCTGAACCAGCGCACCTTAGCAGCTCCAACCCTGTAGCCCTCCTCGCGGAGAACGTCAACGGCCTGCTTGACTGTTCCCATGAGTGAACCCATACCCATGAAGATGAAGTCGGCATCCTCCGTCCTGTACAGCTCGATCATCTGGCTGTAGTCCCTTCCAAAGCGCTCACCGAACTCCTTACCGACCTCGTGGATGGCATCCTTGGCCTCCTCCATGGCCCTCTGTATCTTGTAGCGGAACTCGTAGTAATCCGCTGGGGTTCCGAGGGCGCCTATTGAGAAGGGCTTCTCGAAGTCCGTGAGGTTGTAGAGCGGCTCCCTCGGCGGGAGGAACTCGTCAACGAGCTCCTGTGGAATCATCTCAACTACGTCGTAGGTGTGGCTCAGTATGAACGCGCTCTCGACAACCATCGCCGGAAGGTTGACGGTCTCGGCTATCTTGAACGCCATCAGCACGCCGTCGTAGACCTCCTGGTTGTTCTCGGCGTAGAACTGCATCCAGCCGGTGTCCCTCTGGGCGAGGCTGTCGGTCTGGTCGTCCCAGACGCTCCACGGGGGAGCCATGGCACGGTTAACGTCAACCATCACAACAGGAAGCCTTGCGCCGCTGGCCCAGTGGAGCATCTCGTGCATCAGAGCCAGACCCTGGGCGGAGGTGGCGGTGAAGGTCCTCGCTCCGGCCGCGCTCGCGCCTATACAGGCGGCCATAGCGGAGTGCTCGCTCTCAACGGGGACGTACTCAAGGTTCTCGACTTCACCGTTGGCTATGAACTCGGCTATCTTCTCGATGATGCTCGTCTGGGGAGTGATCGGATAGGCCGCGACGACCTGGACGCGGGCGTGCTTGACGGCGTATGCGGCGGCGTAGTTGCCGCTCACAACCTTCCTAATTGGTTTGTACTCCGCCATCTCACTTCTCCTCCTTCTCCATTGTTATTGCCTTGGTCGGGCACTCGTTCGCACAGATGCCGCAGCCCTTACAGTAGTCGTAGTCCACACCAACGTAGCCGTCCTCGCGGATGAATATGGCCGGCTCCGGGCAGAACTTCCAGCAGATGTAGCACTTGACGCACTTGCTGTCGTCAATGACCGGTATGAAGGTCCTCCAGTCGCCGGTGAAGTTGGAGAGGGTCGTACCCAACGTTACGGGGGCTTCCGGATACTCGTCCACGGATTTGAGGACGATTTTGGTTGCCCCTTCTTTCTTTTCACCAAACAACGTGTTCACGCTTTTCACCCCTTTGAAGGATTATGAAGGAAAGAGAATCAGAGCTCGTAGAGGACGGTCTTGTTGAAAGCTTCCTCTGCGGCCTTGGCGTTCTTCTCGCCAAGTGCCCCTGAGAAGACGTCCTGGATGGCCTTCTGGACGTGCTCCAGCGTAACGACACCGGTGGCCTTGGCAACGGCGCCGAGGATTGCGGTGTTGGTGATGGGCAGGCCAAGAACGTCGAGGGCTATGGTCGTCGCGTCCACCAGGGCCAGCTTGGCCGGCTTCTTCTTGAGCTTGGCAAGAACCTCGTCCTTGCTCTTCTCGGTGTTGACGATGACTATCCCGTCATCCTTGAGACCCGCGGTAACGTCAACGGTGTCAAGAAGGCTCGGGTCAAGAACAACGACGATATCGGGCTCGTAGATCTGGGTCTTTATCCTTATCGGCTTCTCGTCGATCCTGGTGAATGCCGTGACCGGCGCTCCACGCCTCTCAACGCCGAAGAACGGGAACGCCTGGACGTACTTGCCCTCAAGGAAAGCAGCTGAGGCTAGTATGTTGGCGGCAGTAACTGCGCCCTGTCCACCTCTACCGTGAAAACGGATCTCTATCATCATTCCTGCCTCCTTAAGTTTGTCAAACTTTATTCATCCAATGCATTTATTTAAGTTTCGGTATTGGCTTAACCGCCCTTCGGCAGCTGTCTTTGGGTATGCATGAACGTTGTCAGTCGTCAATGGCTTAATTGGGGCATCATTTCTCGAAAAAAGTTCGCCCCCTTTTGGCAAAATTTTTTTAACTTCCCTCCTCAATGGGGAATATATAGACTATATAGGTGGTCTCCATGGACGGCCTGGCGGTGGCGGCGATAGCGGTGGCGTTCTACATTGCATGGAACATAGGTTCTAACGATTCGGCCAACGCCATGGGCACGGCCGTCGGCGCGGGGATACTCAGCTTCCGCCAGGCCACCCTCACGATAGCGGTATTTGTTCTGATGGGGGCCTACCTGAGGGGTTACAAAGTCATGAAGACCGTGGGGAAGGGCATAGTCCCCGAGGGCTACCTCACGATGGAGATGGCGGTTATAGCGCTCTTGGCTGCGGGCGTTTGGGTGACGATAGCGACTGTTAGGGGGCTTCCAGTTTCCACCACCCAGGCAATAGTCGGGGGAGTTATAGGGGTCGGACTCGCCACCCACGCCCCCGTGAACTGGTACACGCTCGTCAAAATAGCCGCCGCCTGGGTGATCTCCCCGATACTCTCCGGAATCCTGGCGATGTTGCTCTTCAGATTTTATTCGTGGGTTATCTCTAGAATCAAAAGCGTCTCGACGATTGAAGCCCTATACAAGGCCCTCGCCATTCTCGGGGGCTCCTATATGGCCTTCAACTTCGGGACGAACGAGGTTGCCAACGCCTCGGGCCCCCTGGTGGGCGCAGGTTTTATGGAGCCGAAGGTCGCGGGCATCTTTGGGGCAATAGCCCTCTCGATGGGAGCACTCACCTTCAGCTACGCCGTGATGCACACCGTCGGAAAGAAGATAACGGCCCTGGGACCGATCTCTGCCTTCGCGGCCCAGTTCGGCTCGGCGATAGCGGTGAGCCTTGCCAACCTTATGGGTCTTCCAGTGAGTTCTAGCCAGTCCATAGTTGGGGGCGTCGTCGGCGTTGGAATACTGGCCGGGGAGGGGGTTGAGAGGTCCGTTATACGGGACATAATCTTCGGCTGGGTGGCGACGCCGCTTACCGCTATAGTGATTTCGCTGGCCATCTTCAAGGCGTTTGCGCTGGCCGGGCTTGTGTAGCATTAGTCCCCGTGTTCTTCGCATTCAACTTTTATCAGGCTCTTTCTCCAGAAAATACAGTGACCGTAGACATCCGCGTTCCCGGTCCATCCGGAGAGGCTGTAAATTACTTTTATCTTCTCATCGCCCACGATGAGGTGCACTCTAACTCCGAGCAAATGCTCCCCGGCGCTCGCCACGAAGACTTTTCTCGTCTCCCTCCCCCTCACGGCGTAGATGAACGCATCCCCACTGAACAGGCTCGCCCCTGCTACGTATAGCTCATTCCCGATAACCCTAACGTCCGTGATGTAGAACTTGTATTCGTCGGGGCAGAATCGGGACTTCTCTTCCCCGTTCGGGGGGTTCAGGAGGTAGACACATCCCCCTGGCTCGTACTCGTCCGAGAGCACGAGGACGATGCTGCCGTTTTGGTAGCCCCGGGGGAGGGCTGGAAGCCTCCGCTTCCACAGGACGCTCAGATTACAGTCCAGAAACGCCCCCTCACCTCCCCTTGACTCCCCGGGGTAGAACGTGTAAACCAGCACCCCATCTGGAGTGCGCATGTACTTCCCCATCGGCCCCTCAAGAGTCAGGTTAACCGTTTTATTTCCACCGCTGAGTGTGAAGTGGGTGAGGTACTCGGCACCTCCGGTGGTCTCAATGGAAATGCCCACAGGATTGGAACATGGGGGAGTCTCTTCTCCACGTGGCGTCGAATCCCCTCCGCTGGTGCGGGAGCTTTCCCTGTCGGGAACTGTGCCAGTGCCGGCCAAAATGAGGAGAAGGATAAGGACGAGGATGAGGGGCCCTTTCATGCCACCACCTCAGGGCGAGATTATCCGGCAGGCCTTAACCTCGTCGAGGATTCTAACATAGACAGCGTCACCATCGACCTTGACGTTTAGGGCAGAGTGCCTGGGGCCTGGCAGGAGAGGGGTCAAGAACGCGGCGAGGGCAGGCACACTGACTGTGGTCTTGAGCTCCACGTCCCTTCCCCGAATTGCTATCTCATGTTTTCCTGAAAAACCTTTCTTACTCGTTTTTAACCGGAAGTCTCTTTATCCCTACCCCGAGCCTCGTCAGCTCCTTTATCATCCCCATCTGGATGTATGCGTTTATCCTGGTCTCTTCCCCGTACTCAACGTCCAGAACCTCGCCGATGGCGTTTATCAGCGCCATAACCTGAGGCACCTTTTCAGGTTCGCCCACGGTTATCTCGAAGGCACCGTACTTGGGCAGTGTTAGTATGACCTCTTCGAGGGCGCTGTAAAGCTCATCCAGCTGACCGAGCTTTGCGGATATGGCCACCACGCGGGAGACGTTTACACCGCGCTCCTCGATTATCTCTCCTATCTTCCTTGCCTTATCTCTCACGTCCTCCTCTGTAGTCAGGTCCATCTTGTTGAGCACGACTATCATGGGCCTGTCGAGGGTCTTCAGCTCCCTGAGGACGTTAAGGGATGCCAGCAATTTCCTCCTTATCTCGCTCCAGGGCTCGCTGACGTCGAGGACGAGGAGTATTATGTCCGCCTTCACGATCTCCTCAAGCGTCGAGTGGAAGGCCTCGACTATGAAGGGCGGGAGTCCGTCTATGAAGCCGACCGTGTCCGTCAGGAGAACCCTCTTCCCTGAGAGCTTGAAGCGCCTGGTGGTGGTGTCCAGGGTTGTGAACATCTGGTTTTTCGCCTCTATGTTCTCCTTTGCGAGGGTGTTGAGGAGCGTTGACTTGCCGGCGTTCGTGTAGCCCGCCAGCGCCAGGAGTATGAACCCGACCTCCTCGCGGCGCTTCCTCTTTACAGCCCGGTCGGCCTTGACCTTCTCCAGCTCCCTTCTGATCCTGCCCATCCTGTACCTGATGTGCTTGAGGTACTGCTGGGTCTGGTACTCACCCATGCCCTTGAAACCGGCCCTGTCGCCGAGCTTTATCCTCCTTATGGCCTCCTTCACGAGAGGAACCTCGTACTGGAGAGATGCAAGTTCAACCTGAAGCTTGGCCTCCTTGGAGTGCGCCCTTCTCTCGAATATCTCAAGGACGAGCTGCCACTTATCGATGATTTCAACCCTCAACTCCTTCCAGAGGTTGTATGCCTGGCTCGGGGTTAGCTTGTTGGCAAACACAACCTTGTCCGGTTCGAGCTCCCGCACGAGCTCCTTCAGCTCCTCCAGCTTGCCCTTTCCGATGTTGTACTTGGGATGCTCCTCCCTGTTCTGCTCCAGAATGGCCACTACCTCGTAGCCGGCACTCCTCAGGAGCTCCTCAAACTCCTCGCGGCTTATCCTCTCCCGCCGCGATTTCCTTATGACGCCTATCGCCCTCATCATCACCGCCTACACGGTGGCCTTTATATCCTTTTGGCATAGTTTCCAACCTGCAGTTGGGGATACGCCTTTAAACCTAAAATGCGAGTTATTCACGGTGGTTCCCGTGGACTACGACGATGTTAACGTTAAACTTATGGAAATAAACGAGCTCCTTCAGAAGCTCGGCAGGCAACACCCCAAGGAGATGGCGGCCTTCTCGAGGTTCCTGAAAGAGGTCATTGAAACGAAAGCTCTAACGACGAGGGAGAAGGAGCTTATAGCTGTCGCCCTTGGCATAGCCCAGGGCTGTGAGTGGTGCATTACCCTCCACACTCAGAAGGCCCTTGAGGCCGGAGCGAAGCCTGAAGAGCTCATGGAAGCTGGCCTCGTTGCAGTGCTCATGGCCGGTGGCCCCGCTTTGATGCACCTGATTCCACTCACGAAGGCTATAGAGGCCTTCAGAAAAGAGCATGGGAGAGAGTAATCTTTTCCTTATTCACCCTTCTGTGAGCTTGAGTATCGCCTCTGCCAGGTCTCCCTTGGCTTCTTCCAGGGCCTTCTTTGCCGTGTCGTAGTCAACGCCAGTCTGCTCCATAACGAGCCTTATGTCCTCCTCAGGGATGCTCACCACGGTCCTGACCTCCTCGGGCCCGATTATCTGGTAGCTCTTCTCGCCCTGTGCGGTGATAACCGTAACCGCAGGTTCCCTTATGATTATCTCCTTGTTTTCGAGCCTAATTATCACTTCCTTAACGCCCTCAAGTTCCTCCATCTTGATGCCCATCTGGCGCATGAGCTTCCTCATCTGCCTGGGGTTCATTCCCATCATCGCTACCACCTGAGGAGAGTTCCACCCGGATTTTAAAAAGGTTGGCAAAGTTTTTTAGGAACTCCGCGAAGTTCCCCTCGGTGGGAGCATGTCCTACATCCCCCACGCGGTCCCCACTGATTTCCAAATTGTGTTTGGTTTTCTGGGTGTGGCCCTCCTACTCCTAGTGCTCTGGTTCTTCTTCGACTGGATGGAGAAGTACGCGGAGAAGAAGGAGGAAATCGAGAGGGAACTTGAGGAGCTGGAGGGAACTGGAAAGCTGTACTAGTTGGACTGCCCCCCCTCTCCCGGGAACTTCGAGGTCTCCTCGTTGGCCTTGATGATCTTCTGCCGGTACTCCTCGTACTTCTTCCTTGCCTCTTCTGCCTTCTCCCTCTCACCCAGATAGTCGTACGCCTCGGCGACGTGCTTCCACCACATCGGGTCTTCCTCGGCCTCCTTCAGGCAGTACTCAAGGAACTTCTGGTACGCTTCTCTGGCGAGCTCCTCCATCCCGAGCTTCCTCGCTATGTTCCCGACATCCTCCCAGAATACGCCCTCTTCCTGGGCCTCCTTGGTGTAGTACTCCAGTGCCTTCTCCCACGCCTCTCTGGCCTTTTCCCCGTTGTCCAGCTCCTCGTAGAGCTTGGCAACGTCCTCCCAGAACCAGGGCTCCTCTTCCGCGTAGCGCTCAAGGGCCTTTGCGGCCCTCTCCATGTTGCCGGCCTTCTTCCAGTACTCGTGGGCCTCCTTGAGGTAGTAGGTGTCCTTCTCCTTCTCGTAGAGTCCCTCATAGATTTCTGCCGCCCTCTCGTACTTCTCTGCCTTCTCATAGGCCCATGCCGCGCTCTCCATCCACCCGAGCTTCTCGTACATCTCAGCGGCCTTCAGGTAGTTGCCTGCCTTCTCGTACTTTCTGGCCGCCGCCTTGTACTTGCCCATCCTTTCGAGCTTCTCCGCCGAGCGGAAGCGGTCGGCCAGGCTTAAGTCAGGTTCGCTGATATACCAGATGCCGAAGGCGACTATCGCGATGAAGAAGACTATTATACCAGCAACGACGTTCAGCTTCTGCCACGTGGCGCTCAGGTAGAGGCCGTAGCCGCTTATGGCGGTGAAGACTGCCAGTACTGTCCCGTACTTCCAGCTCTCCGCGTAGAACGTCAGTCCAGTGAAGAAGAGAAGCATGAGCGTGACTCCAAGGAAGCCGAGAGTGAGAACAACCTGGAGCAGCAGCTTCCAGCCGCCGTACCAGACTATACCCGCTGCTACTGCTATAAGAACCGCCAAAAATCCTATCAGGTACGCCTTGAGCCTGTCCATTCTTTCACCCCCTCAATTTCGAGCAGGAACACCTTTTCCTCAAGTCTCGGAGTGTAGTAACCGATGCCATCGTGGGCAACTACCCTGTGACAGGGGACGACTATCGGATACGGGTTTCTCCTCATGGTACCACCGATGGCCCTTGGTGAGGTCTTGAGAGCCTCAGCAAGGCTACCGTAGGTTATAACGCTCCCTCTTTTAACGTTTTTCGTGAGCCATTCGTAAACCCGTCTCTCAAAGGGTGTAACACCCTTGAAGGACAGCATCGAAAGGAGCTCCTCGTTCTCAAGCCCTCCGGTGATCACCTCCCGCACCAGCGACGGATATTCGCTCTCCCTCCTCGCCGCGTCAACGATAACGCCCCGCCTTTCCAGAAAACCCGCGAGGCGTTTTACGTTGTCATCAAACTGCCCGCTATCCAGGGAAAACGTTATCCCCTGGATTCTCTCGTCGAAGAAGACCCCTATCCAAACCTCTCTTCCGGCTATCTCAAAGCTGTCAACGCTCAGCATCCCCGCATTCCTCCAGCTTCATCACGGCCCTCCTCAGGGGCCCAATGAGGGTGTGGACCTCCCTCCCGTAAAGAAGAGACCTCCCAACGAAGCGCCGGAACACCCTTGCGAAAACCTCCCTTCTCTCAGGGTCTTTGGGATAGTCCAGTGCGTCGAGGAGCCTCTCCCAGGCATTTACCAGCTCCTCCTTCTCCCTCCTCGTGGCGGGCTCAAGGGAGCGGGCTTTTGCCTCCGGCCTCTCCTTTGCCAGCTCGTAGAGGATAACCGCAACCGCCTGGGCGAGGTTCATGACGGGATACGCCTCGCCGGTTGGAATGGTCACGGTAAAGTCGAGCCTCTCCAGCTCCTCGTTTTTCAGGCCGATGCTCTCCCTGCCGAAGAACAGGCCGACCCTTCCTGGGTAGCCCCGTATGGTTTCCCTGAGCTCCCAGGGCATCAGCGGCGCCCTCTCAGGGATGTAGCTCTTTCCGGGCTTTCCGGTCGTTCCAACGGTGAGGTCGAAGAGCTCCAGCGCCTCCTCAAAGCTCCCCACCACCAGCGCTCCTTCGAGAACATCCGCCGCGTGGACGGCGTAGCTGTAGCTCTCCCCGGTGATGTTTGGATTGACGAGGACTAACTTTGAGAACCCGAAGTTCTTCATCGTCCTGGCGACCATCCCTATGTTCGCTGGCCCCTCCGGCTCAACGAGCACTACCGAGATCATCGGTAAGGCTTTAAGGATGGGGCTTTAAACGCTTGCGGTGGTGGGATGAAGGTTTACGTACTTGGGGCCGGGAGCATAGGCTCGCTCTTTGGGGCCCTGCTTGCAAGGGCCGGCAACGACGTAACGCTCATCGGTAGGGAGGAGCAGGTGAGGGCCATAAAGGAGAAAGGGCTGCACGTTTCGGGCTTTGAGGAGTTCACGGTCCATCCGGAAGCGAGCCTCTACGCGCCCGATGAGCCTCCGGAGCTTTTGATACTTGCCACCAAGTCCTATTCGACAAAGACGGCGCTTGAGTGTGCGCGCAACTGCATAGGGCCCGAGACATGGATACTGAGCATCCAGAACGGTCTGGGCAACGAGGAGCTTGCACTGAAGGTCACTCCCAACGTCATGGGGGGGATAACCACGAACGGGGCGATGCTGGTCGAGTGGGGGCACGTGAAGTGGACTGGAAAGGGCATCACGGTCATCGGCAGGTATCCGGCGGGAAGCGACCCCTTCGTCGGAAGGGTGGCGCGGGTCTTCAACGATTCTGGCCTGGAAACCCACGTCACGGAAAACGTGGACGGCTGGAAGTGGGCGAAGACTATAGTGAACTCGGTCATCAACGGCCTGGGAACGGTTCTTGAGGTCAAGAACGGCTTCCTGAAGGAGGACCCTCACCTTGAGGCGATATCGATAGACATAGCCCGCGAGGGCTGCATCGTTGCCCAGCAGCTTGGCGTCCAGTTCGAGATGCATCCCCTGGAGCTCCTGTGGGACACCATTGAACGCACGAGGGAGAACTACAACTCCACCCTCCAGGACATAAGGCGGGGAAAGAGGACGGAGGTTGACTACATCCACGGAAAGATCGTTGAGTACGCGAGGAGTGTGGGCCTCGAAGCCCCGAGGAACGAGCTCCTCTGGGCACTCATCAAGGCGAAGGAGGGGCAAAGTAGATAAACCCCACCGTTTGAAGTTACTCCGGGGGAGGAAAGATGCCCATATTCGGGGGTAAGGAAAGCAACGTCTTTGAGGCGATTGAGAGGCATCTTGAAGTCGTTAAGGAGTCGCTGGTCGCTTTCAGGGAGCTTATGAACGCCTATCTTGACGGTGATCTGGAGAGGGCAAGGGCGTTTGAGAGGGAGGTCGACCAGCTGGAGAGCAAGGCAGATACTCTCAGAAGGAGCATAGAGACCATGCTCTACGAGGGTGCGTTCCTTCCGGCAAACAGGGGAGACTACGTGAGGCTGAGCGAGCTCATAGACCAGGTGGCCGATGCGGCAGAGAGCGCGGCGCACACGCTGATCCTTGCAAAGCCAAAGGCACCGGTTGAGCTTAAGGACGAGATCATGGAGCTGGTTGAGTCGGCGATCGAGAGCTATGCCCTCCTTGAGGAGGCCGTCAACGCCCTTAACTCCGATGTTGACAGGGCGATAGAGCTGGCGAAGGCCGTTGAGGACGCCGAGGAAAAGGCCGATGACGTCGAGTACGACGTCAAGGGTAAGGTTTTCGAGAGCGAGACCGTCACGACCTACGCCAAGCTCATCTGGAACCAGATACTGACGAAAATAGGCGACATAGCCGACAGGGCGGAGGATGCATCTGATCAGGTCATGCTTATGGCTATAAAAAGAAGGGGATGAGGTGATGAGCATGATGAAGGTTCTCGTTGCGGCGCCCCTGCACGAGAAGGCGATAGAGGTTTTGAAGAACGCCGGTTTTGAGGTTCTTTACGAGGAGTACCCCGATGAGGAGAGGCTCATCGAGCTCGTCGGGGATGTTGACGCTATAATCGTCAGGAGCAAGCCCAAGGTGACCCGAAAGGTCATCGAGGCGGCTCCAAAGCTAAAGGTCATCGGAAGGGCCGGCGTTGGCCTTGACAACATAGACCTTGAGGCAGCAAAAGAGAGGGGGATTAAGGTCGTCAACAGCCCCGGTGCTTCCAGCAGAAGCGTCGCGGAGCTCGTCCTTGCCCTGATGTTTAACGTCGCCAGGAAGGTGGCCTTCGCCGACAGGAAGATGAGGGAAGGAACCTGGGCCAAGAAGCAGTGCATGGGGATCGAACTTGAGGGTAAGACCCTCGGAATAGTTGGCTTTGGCAGGATAGGCTACCAGATAGCGAAGATAGCCAGGGCCCTCGGCATGAACATCCTCCTCTACGACCCCTACCCGAACGAGGAAAGGGCCAAGGAAGTCGGTGGAACGTTCGTCGACCTCGAGACCCTCCTGAGGGAGAGCGACGTCGTAACGCTCCACGT
The DNA here is from genome assembly GCF_055392585.1 of Thermococcus coalescens. Taxonomy (NCBI): domain Archaea; kingdom Methanobacteriati; phylum Methanobacteriota; class Thermococci; order Thermococcales; family Thermococcaceae; genus Thermococcus; species Thermococcus coalescens. The sequence goes on along the minus strand of NZ_AP043764.1, from coordinate 1,195,548 downwards.
CCCGCTCATCGATGCAACCTACCACCTCATAAACGAGGAGAGGCTGAAGCTCATGAAGCCCACCGCCATACTCATCAACGCCGCCAGGGGAGCGGTCGTTGACACAAACGCCCTCGTAAAGGCCCTCCAGGAGGGCTGGATAGCCGGAGCCGGCCTCGACGTCTTCGAGGAGGAGCCCCTGCCGAAGGACCACCCGCTTACCAAACTCGACAACGTGGTTCTGACTCCCCACATCGGAGCCTCAACAGTCGAGGCCCAGATGAGGGCCGGCGTCCAGGTGGCGGAGCAGATAGTTGAGATTCTGAGGGGCTGAGCTTTTCTTTTCCTCTCTTTAGCTTGCCTGTATGGTGGTAGACTTTTCGGGAAAAGTTTACTAGTATGGTGGTATGTTTTGACAGAAAAGTGTTGCAGTATGATGGTAAACTTTATAGGAAGTTTGCCCCAGTTTAGACCATGAACGTTGAGGAACTCAAGAGGGTGCTGGCCGACCAGAGGGAGGTTCTAGATGAAAAACTCGGGAGGGAGAGGATAGTAGAGAGAGAACTGCGGGGGAGAATACTGGAGAACTTTAAACCAACCGCCCACATAATAACCGGGCCGAGACGTTCTGGGAAGTCGGTGCTCTCAGCAACTCTTCCAGGTAGGGCCCTCTATGTGAACTTTGAAGACCCAGCGATGGCGGGCTTTTCCATCGGTGACTACAAAAGGCTCCTCCAGGCGGGATACGAGCTCTTTGGAGAGTTCGACTACGTCGTCCTCGACGAGGTTCAGGAAGTTGAGGGGTGGGAGAGACTGGTCTCAGCCCTGAGGGAAGGTTACCCAACCGTGGTAACCGGGAGCAACGCGCGCCTGCTCTCGCGCGAGTTCTCGACCTACTTAACCGGCAGGTACCTGAGCTACACCCTGCTACCCTTCTCGTTCAGGGAGTTCCTGGCGTATAAAGGGCTGGATTCCAAGGTGACGACGACCAGGGACGAGGCGAGGATAAAGAGGGCCTTACTTGAGTACATTCAGCACGGGGGCTTTCCAGAGGCTCTGCGCTTTGGCAGGGAGTACCTCATGAACCTCTACAACGACATCATCACGAGGGACGTGGTAGTCCGGTACGGCATCAGGAACGTCCGTGAGCTGAAGGAGGCTGCCTTTTACCTCTTCTCGAACTTTGCCGGCCGCTTCACTTACAGCAAGACTAAAAACGCCCTTGGAATCGGGAACGTTAAGACGGTTAAGAACTACGTTGAGTACCTTGAGTCGGCATACCTCATTTTCGAGCTTCCAAAGTTTTCCTTTAAGCCAAAAGAGATTCTGAGGAGTGATAAGAAGGTCTACGCTGTTGATACCGGCATGGTGAACGCTATTGTCCCAAAGGTTTCGGAGAACATTGGCAGACTAACGGAGAACGCCGTTTTCCTTGAGCTCCTCAGGCTCAAGCACTACAGAAAACCTGGCATCGAAATCTACCACTATCGGGACAGCAAAGGCGAGGTGGACTTCGTTGTAAGGGATCAGGAAAAGACGGAACTCATTCAAGTCACATACGCCTCGGAGAGAGATGAGATCGCCCCGAGGGAAGTCAAAAGCCTGTCCAGGGTCATGGAGCTGTTTGGATTGAAGGAGGGGACTCTGGTAACTTGGGACTACTCTGGAGAGGTTGAGCTCAACGGGTTGAGGATCGAGGCGATCCCGCTCTGGAAGTGGCTTTTAAATCCCTACGTCAAACTTTTTAACTCCTCTTCGAACCTTTGACTGGTGTGTGCCGATTGCTGATTGATGCCCTCGTCGATGCCATAAGGCTCGCCGTTACGAGGATTCCTGAAGACACGGTCAGAGCCCTCAGGAGGGCCTACGCGGAGGAGGAAGACGAGATAGCCCGTTTTAATCTCGGGAACATACTGAAGGCCATAGACCTGGGGCTTGGGGACAGAATTCCGGTCTGCCAGGATACAGGAACGATAACCTTCTTCGTCGAGGCCGGCATCGATAGCCCCTACCTCGGGGACGTGAGGGGGTGGCTCATAGAAGCGACGAGAAGGGCGACGGGGGAAATACCCCTGAGGCCCAACGCCGTTGACGTTCTGACGGGTAAAAACTCCGGCGACAACACCGGGAAAGGCGTTCCTGTGATCCACTGGGAGCTCGTCCCGGGAGATAGGATAACCATAGCGGTTCTTCCGAAGGGCGGAGGGAGTGAGAACTGCTCCGCTTTAGCCATGTTCACCCCTGCTGAGGGCTGGGAGGGGGTCAAGAGGTTCGTGGTAGAACGAGTCAATGCCTGTGGCGGAAAGCCCTGTCCCCCGGTTATCCTCGGTATCGGCGTCGGCGGAAGTGCTGATTTGTCCCTAAAGCTGGCCAAAAGGGCCTTGCTGAGGAAGGTGGGTGAGAGAAACCCCGATGGGAGGATAGCCAGGCTCGAAGAGGAAATCCTCGACGAGGTCAACTCCCTGGGGATAGGGCCGATGGGCATGGGAGGGAATACAACCGCGCTCGACGTAAAAATCGAGGTCGCCCACAGACACCCCGCGAGCTTTCCGGTCGGTCTGGTCGTCCAGTGCTGGGCCAACAGGCGGGCCTTCGTGGAGATAAAGCCCGACGGGAGGGTGGACATGTGGCAGTGAGGCTGGAGACCCCTCTGAGCGGGGAGGACATCTTGAACCTCAGGGCAGGGGACGTGGTTTACCTCTCGGGGGTGATCTACACCGCCAGGGATTCTGCCCACAGGAAGATTCTGGAGCTTGCTGGAAGGGGGGAACTCCCCTTCGAGCTTGAGGGGGCGGTGATTTATCACTGCGGACCGGTGGTGAGGAAAACCGCCCGGGGCTATGAGATTGTATCCGCCGGGCCGACGACGAGCGCCAGGATGAACCCCTATCTTGATGGCCTCCTCTCCCTCGGTGTTAAGGGGATAATTGGTAAGGGCGGCATGGAGGTTGCCCCCTTCGAGGGAAGGGCGGTCTATTTCGCCTTCACCGGTGGGGCAGGTTCTCTCGCGGCGAATAGCGTAAAGCAAATCGTTGACGTCCTCTGGTTGGAGGAGCTGGGGATTCCCGAGGCCGTGTGGGTTCTTGAGGTCGAGGACTTCCCCCTGCTGGTTGCGATAGACGTCCATGGAAACTCACTCTACCGCTAAAGCTCCCCTCCAAGTCCCATCGGCTCCTCACGGAAGATCCTTTCGCCCATCTCCCTCAGGCGGGGGCTTATCAGGGGCTCGAACTCCATGTTGCCTATTATGTCCCTCTCGACGTCTATCCCCGGGGCGTACTCCTCAAGCCGGAGGCCTTTTCTGGTCAGCCTGAAGACTGCCCTCTCCGTGATGTAGACCACTTCCTGCCCCTTTTCCAGTCCGAGGCGGGCGTTGTAGACCACCTTGTAAACCTGCCTTACGAACTTCCTGACATTCCCATCACTGACTATCTCCAGGCGTCCGTTTCTCACCCGGAGCTCCTTCTTTCCTGCCGTGAAGTGCCCCGCGAAGAACATCCTCGGTGAGCCGTAGGAAATCACGGGAAATCCGCCTGGGCCCGGGAGCCTGCCGGGAAGAAGGGAGGGGTTTACGTTGCCCCTCTCGTCCACCTGCATGAAGCCTAAGCTGGCGGCGTCTATCACGCCCCCCTCGTAGTTGGCGAACTGGTCAGGCTGGGAGATTATCGCGAAGGGCCCTATGGATGCCCCGAAGTCCGGGCCGCCGAGGGCTATCCCGCCGAAGGGGCCGGATTCGACTGTGGTAAACACCCACTCGGCCACGCCCTCCTCCATGGCAACCCCGGCCACCCTGTCCGGAATGCCTATGCCGAGGTTTACCAGGACGGGCCTTTTGAGCCTCTTCACAAGCTCCAGCATCTCGACCAGTATCCTCCTCGCGATGACCTTCTTGGTGCTCAGCTCCATGATCCCGCCCCCGCTCAGCGGCGGTATGACCTCCCCCGAGATTCTGGGATCGTAGGTTATGTTTGCGCTCTGTCTGTGGTACTCTGGAGGTGCAACCACCACGTAGTCAACGAGGGGGCCGGGAACCCTGACGCCCTGCGGGTTGAGGGAAGGATACCTCGCTATTCTCTCCACCTGGGCTATGACGATTCCCTTGCCCGGCTCGGCCTTCGCGGCCTGGGCCAGGTTGAGTATCTCCGTGAAGGCGCCCTCCTTTTCGGTGGTGATGTTTCCAATCTCGTCCGCCGTGCTCCCTCTGATGAGGGCCACGTTTGGCTTCGGAGCGCGGTAGAACAGGTATTCCTCTCCGTTGATGGTCACGACGTCGATTCTGCACCGCTTTTTCTCCCTGGCCAGCTCGTTGAGGTAGCCCCCGTCCTCCCTGGGGTCGAGGAAGGTTCCAAGCCCAACTTTCGTGAGGACACCCGGAATGCCCCGTGAGACCTCCCTGAAGAACCACGAGGCGGTGCCTATCGACCACGTGTAGCCCTCAACCCGGTTTTCCTCTATTAGCTTCTGGATATACGGGGACCAGCCCGGATAGGTTACGAGCATGCCCGAGAGGAAGTCCTGGTCTTTCTCGTGGTAGATTTCCCCGAGGATCCTGTCGAGAACCCTGTCAGGGGCGGTTGGAATCGGGTTTACCTCAAGGAAGAGCCCCTTTGGATGTCCGGTTTCCTTGTATCTCTCGAAAAGCTTGAGGAGCAGGTACTCCGGGGCAACGAGAAGATTGAAGCCCGAAACCGCTATGACGGCTTTATCGGGAACGGCCTCAACGGCAACCATGGGTTCTACGACCTTCATGGACATACCCCCGCCGCGTATTGTTCCACCTACGGCGGCGGGGCTTATATGGCTACCGCCATCCAAGGGGCGCGATTTTCTCCCGGTAGAACTCCCTCCACCGTCTGAGCTTCCCCTCCACTTCCTCAGGGCTGATCTTGGCCCTTGCCACGCCCTCTCTGAGGGCCTCTTCCGCAACAGCCCTGGCCACCTTCGGGTGGACGTCCTGGTGGAACGGAGAGGGGATTATCTCGTCTTCGCTGGGCTCTATCACCGAGGCCATGGCCTTTGAGGCGGCTATTATCATACCGTCCGTTATCGCCCTCGCCCTGACGTCGAGGGCCCCGCGGAAGATCGCTGGAAAGCCCAAGAGGTTGTTCACCTGATTGGGGTAGTCGCTCCTTCCGGTGGCAACGACCCTCGCTCCGGCCTTCCTCGCCTCCTCGGGGAGTATCTCAGGAACCGGGTTGGCCAGCGGGAAGACCACCGCGTCGTCGGCCATGAGTCTTATCCATTCGGACTTTATCACGCCAGGGCCGGGCTTCGTGAATGAAATGAGAACGTCAGCTCCCTTAACGGCCTCCTCAGGGCCGCCCTCAATGCCCTCGCCGTTCGTCTTCGAGAGGAGCTCACCCCTGTAGGGGAAGAGCCGCTCAAGCGGAAGGTCGGGCGTTAGGACCCTCTGCCTCCCCTCAACGAGCTCAACGACCCTGACGTTCTCAGGCCTCACGCCTGCTTCGGTTGCTATCCTGAGAGTTGCGAAGCCAGCCGCCCCCGCGCCAAAAAGCACGAGGGTTATGTCCCCCATCCTCTTGCCAACGACCTTAAGGGCGTTCATCAAACCGGCCAGGACGACCGACGCGGTCCCCTGCTGGTCGTCGTGGAAAACCGGGATGTCCAGCTCGTTGCGAAGTCTTTCGAGGATGTAGAAGCACTTCGGTGAGGCTATGTCTTCGAGGTTTATCCCTCCGAAGGAGGGGGAAACCGCCTTGACGACCTCGATGAACCCCTCGGGATTCTTCTCGGCCAGGACGAGGGGAAAGGCATCCACTCCACCGAAAACCTTGAAGAGGAGTGCCTTCCCTTCCATGACAGGAAGTGCCGCCGAGGGGCCTATATCGCCGAGGCCTAACACGCGGGTTCCGTCGCTTACAACAGCGACAGTGTTGCACCTGTTGGTGTACTCGCACGGGTCATCTCCGTTGGCTATTGCCCTTGAAACCTCGGCCACACCTGGAGTGTAGGCCAAGCTGAGGGTCCCGTCCGTGAGGGGAACCTTGGGCATCACCTCTATCTTCCCGTTGCCGGGAAAGTTGCCGCGATGAAAGTTCAGGGCGTCCATCAGACCACCGGAGGTTTGTTGGCATGTGGAAGTTAAAAATTATTTGATTCATGACCGAATTTGTCAGCGGCATGGCCATCGAAACGTGCCGGCGATTGTGCCCATTTCCCGACCAAAAGCTTTTAAACCCTCCAGGGGTTCACTAATACCGGGTGTGGGCCGGTAGCTCAGCCTGGTATGAGCGCCGCCCTCGCAAGGCGGAGGCCGCGGGTTCAAATCCCGCCCGGTCCACCACAGCACCTCCCGACCACCTTCCGTTTCTGGCGTCTCGTTGCAGAAACAGTATCGCTTTCTGGAGGGGAAACGCTTTAATCAACATCGCCGTTTTATGAACGGTGGTCTCATGGAGTTCGAGCTCCTCAAGAGGCTGGTTTCCATCAGATCCCCCTTTGGTGAGGAGGGGGAGATATCGCGCTTTATAGCGTCTTTCCTTGAGGAGAGGGGCTTTGACGTGGATCTTCTTCCTGTTGAGGGGTTCGGAGATGATGTGATAGCGCGTCTCCCCGGCCGGAAGACGACGGTTGTTCTGAACGGCCACATGGACACCGTGAACCTATCCCCCGGATGGACACGCAATCCGTGGGGTGAGCTCGATGGCGACAGGTTCTACGGCCTCGGCAGTGCGGACATGAAGGCCGGCCTCGCCGCTCTGATGAGCGCTTTCGTTGAGATGGGGGAGCTCCCCAAACGCGAGAGGCCGGAGATAATATTCACCGCGGTCAGTGACGAGGAGGGCTATTCCCGCGGAACTTGGGAGCTCATAAAGAGCGGAAGGCTCGAGGGGGCGGACGTGGTTCTCGTTGCCGAACCGACGCGGGAGAGGCTCATGCTCGGCGCCAGGGGGAGGTTCGTGATCCGGGTGGAGGCGGTGGGGAAAAAGGCCCACGCCGCCAGACCGCACCTCGGGGTCAACGCCATCGAGGAACTGGGGAAGTTCCTGGGAAGCCTTGACAGGATTCGCTTTAGGCGCCATAGAAAGCTGGGTGTGGGCTCGTACTGCACGCTTCATATCGAGGGCTCCGCCGACGGTCTCAGCGTTCCGGATCGGGCGGTGGCGATACTCGACAGGCACGTAACAATCGGTGAGGACTGGGAGAGGGTTAGGGGCGAGCTGCTTGGACTCGCAGGGAGACTTAATCTTAAGGCAGAGCTGAGGATCGAGAAGTTCAGCCGTCCAACCCCGGAGATGCTCCCCTACGCTGTCAGGGAAAACAGCAGGTTCGTCGGAGCGTTCAAAAGGGTTCACGCTGCGCTCTTTGGGAGGGAGCCGGAGGTGACCTACGGGAAGAGCGTGGGTGATTTCAACTACTTTGGAACCTACCTGGGTAAGCCGACGCTTGTCTACGGCCCGGTAGGCGGGAACTGGCACGCGAGCGACGAATGGGTCAGTGTGGAATCGATGAGAAGGGTGAAGCGGGTCTACGTTGAGTTCCTCAAGAGCCTGGCGTAGCCTCAGGGGGCCGGTTGTCCTCACCTTTCAGGGCAGGGAGTTCTCATCATCGGCGGTCTAGAGTCCGGGCTTCTCCTAAAATCTTTTTTGCTGGGACGCCCGAAGAAGAGAGTGCTGAAGGGATAAAATGAAACCCTCCAGGGGTTCACAGCTTCTTACCAACTGCGGCACCCACGAGGAAAGCTCCAAGGGCTATCAGGATTATTGCCGTCTCGGGAACGCCTCCCGTGCCATCCCCGGGGGCTGGGGTCGTGGTCTCGGTGGCTGATGGTGTTGGGATGATGATCTGGGGAACGTCGGTGGTGGTGTTGGCGACGGGCGTCTGCTGGCTGGGCTTGCTGAGGAAGAGGTTCGCGGTCTCCCTGGCGTACTGGTAGAATATCATGGCCGTCTGGAGGTCTTCCATGCTTCCGTTCTCCTCGGCACTCTGCTCGTAGCTCTCCGCGAACTCGTAGTAGGCTATGGCCAGCACGGGCGTTATGCCCTGGTTCTGGGCCATCGCAATGGCCACCTTGGCGCTCTCCTTCATTCCCGCCAGCTTGTCCTTGAGGACCGTCTGGTTGTCTATCCCCAGCGTGTCCAGAAAGACCTGCGCCCTCACGCGCGCCTCCATCGCGGTGAAGAGCGCCGCAGAGTACTTGCCGTCCTCGTAGTACTGCTCCGCCTGCTGAATGCTCTGACTTAGGTCGCCCCCAACGGTGCCGTACATGGACTCTATGTAGGTCACTATGAGGTTGGACTCGTCTATGTAGTCCCTTGCAGTGGTCTTGACGACGTCCCTGCTTATCACGTCGCCGCTCGCAAACCTCTCACCGAGGCTGGCCCAGAAAATAGCGGTCTTAGCCCGTTCGTAGGCGTAGGCGGCGTCCCCAACGGCATCCCAGTAGTCGCCGTTGTAGTAGTACTTCCACGCCTCGTCCAGAAGGCTCTTTGCCTGTTCAACCCTCTCCTCGGCCGCCGCGATCGCCTGGAGCATAGTCGTGCCCCTGATGGTAATGTTCGAGACCCTTCTCTCGGAGGCGTTTATCTGCGAACTCGTTGTTTTCAGAATCCTCTCAACGTCATCTCCAGACTTCACGCTCAGGTACCAGTCCACGTGCCTTATGATTATCCTGGCCTGAAAGTCCTTGCTCATTGTCGTGTAGTACCTTCCGTCATCCAGGCTCTTCTTGGACTGGTTGAGGATAATGCCTGCCTCGTTCAGTGCCTCCATCAGGGTCGTGTAGGTGGCGTAGTTAACGTCGCTCTTTTTGAGCTTCTCCAGCGTTGACTGATAATATGCGGTGGTATTGTCGTGGTCCCTGCGGGCATCCTCCCTGAGGAACGCCGTGTCTATCTTGATGTACGCCGGGGCCTCCGGGCGGGGTATCTTGTGCCCCGTGAAGTAGTAGACGGCGTCGTAGATGTCCTTGATTTCAATGACCGTCAGTCCCCAGCGCTCCTTGGCGTATTCAACGACGTCAACCTTCTTCGTCTGGGTGTTTATCTCCACTATACCCCCGATCTCCTTTTTCTGGGTCTCCTGGACGTACTGGATGCGCTGTCCCTGGGGGATCAGGAAGAGCTGTGCCCCAACGTCGTGGGCCGCGGAGGCCTTTTCGAGTATTCCACCCACCGGCCCTATGGTTCCGTCCGGGTTTATCATCCCTGTCATCATGACCCTGGGGTTGACCTTCCACCCCTCGAGGGCCGCGATTATTCCAACGGTCATGGTTCCTCCAGCGGATGGGCCTCCTATTATTGGAGAGTCTGCCTTAATCTGGATGAACACGTCGTATTTACTCATATCCACCCCGAGAACCTTGCCCGCTATCTGGGCGGCCAGCCTGGCACTCGCCTGCATATCCACCTCGGCAAGCGGCCAGGTCTCGACGTAAACGTGACCAGTTCCCGGTGCGACGGTGATCACAAAGTCGGTGGCGACACCTATGAGCTGCCCGTCGGCGGTCCTTGAAACCGCGGGCGCCTTAAGGACGACGGTGTGGCCTTCGCTCGGACACTCGGCGGCGGCAGATGATGCGAACGGCAGCAGGAGCATGAGTATCAGCAGCGGTACTAGTGCCCTTTTCATATTTCTCACCCCGATTTTAGCTCGCCGGGCCTTAATAAAGCGTTTGTGGTTCAACCCTCTAAAACGAACCGGCAAAAAGCTTAAATCATCTCCTTATCTTTCCCCTTTGGGGATGGCAATGGACATCTTCAGCAGGCTCATCGCCAGAAAGTTCAGGCACATCGCGGGCGACAGGTACGAGGAGATAACGAAGCGCTACCGTGAGTTCCTTCTCCTCCCCGAGGAGTTCGTTCTTCCGGAGATATCGTCCATCATTATTCCGGTTGACAGGTTTGCCCATGAAATCCCCGGGGAGCTTTACGATACCCTTGAGGCTTACTCTGGAGCATCGGTCACCGTCGTCTACATAACCGACAGAATGGCCTTCCGGATGATAGAGCAGACCCTCGGAAAGCCCGAGGCGGAGAGGCTCAAGATGGCCGAGACGGAGCTTGGTGAAAGGGTTCTCTCCGAGATAGTCGAGGAGTTGAGGGCAATCGGGCTGAGGGCAAAGGGGAGGCACCTCTTTGGGAGCAAGAGCGACGACGTCATTAAACTCGCGGCCGAGTTCGACCTTCTCGTCATATCCCGGGGCTACGGTTCCGAGATAACCAAGATGTCCCCCATGAGCCCCGTGGTTCTTAAGATAGTCCAGCACGTGGACAGACCGACGATAATATATTAGGGTGGTCACTATGACTCCGAACGAGCAAGTGGCAGTCGCCGTTGCAGTATTCATCTTTATATACGCTCTGATAATCAGTGAGAGGGTTCACAGGACGGTTGCCGCTCTGTTTGGGGCATCCATAGTGCTCTTTACGGGGGTCGTCCCCTGGGAAAAGATGCCCGAGTATCTGGATCTCGGTACACTCTTCCTGCTTATAGGCATGATGATGATAGTCAACACGGCCAAGGAAAGCGGTCTCTTTGAGTTCATAGCGATAAAAACGGCGAAGTTTGCAAAAGGCAGCCCCATGAAGGTTCTCATACTGTTCTCCATAGTGACCGCCCTCGTAAGTTCGGTTCTCGACAACGTTACAACCGTCCTCCTCCTGACGCCGATGCTCCTCTACATAACCCGCCTCATGGATGTCAACCCTATTCCCTACCTGCTGGCTGAGATATTCGCCTCCAACATCGGTGGAACTGCAACGCTGATAGGCGATCCCCCCAACATAATGATAGGCTCGGCTGCCGGGCTGAGCTTCACTGAGTTCCTCCTGAACATGGGGCCCATAGCGGCCATAGACCTCCTCATAACCCTTGGGGTAATATACCTCGTCTACAGGGACGCCATGAGGATAACCCCCACCAAGATGGAGAGGATTCAGTCGACCATCCAGATGCTCAGGGAGGACGAGGCCATAAGGGACCGCTCCCTCTTCCGGAAATCGGTCATCGTGATACTCGCCGTTGTGCTCCTGTTCTTCGTCCACGACAGGCTTGAAATACATCCCGCCGTTGTGGCCCTCAGCGGTGCCTCGGTCCTCCTGCTCTGGAGCAGGATGGAGCCCACGGAGGTTCTCGAAAAGATAGAGTGGACCGCGATATTCTTCTTCATGGGGCTCTTCATAATCGTTGGCTCCCTCGTTGAGACGGGGGTCATAGACGATGTTGCCAGGTGGCTCCTCGGCTACGTCAACACAACGGCAGAGGCCATAGTGATGGTCACGTGGTTCTCGGCCATAGCCTCGGCCATAGTTGACAACATACCCCTGACGGCGGCGATGATACCTCTGATAAAATCGATGAGCGCCTCGATGAACGTTTATCCCCTATGGTGGGCGCTCTCCCTCGGGGCCTGCCTCGGTGGAAACGGCACCGCGATAGGTGCGAGCGCCAACATCGTCGTTCTGGGTATCGCCGCCCGGGAGAGGCTCAACATAACCTTCATGGACTTCCTTAAGATAGGCCTTGTGATAATGCTGAGCACGGTTGGTGTGGGTATGGTTCTGATTTGGGTAAGGTACGTAGGGGTGTGACCTATGAGGATACTCGTGCTCGTTGATGGTTCGAAGTGGAGCCAGAAGGCCGCGCTTCACGCGATAGCCATAGCAAAGAAGAAGGGCAGTAAGCTCACGCTCTTCTCCGTCCTCGACAGGAGAGAGGCCAAGGCCCTCGCCTTCAACATGGGGATGCTGAGCCAGGATTTGAAAAACGTGCAGAGGTTCGAGGAGGAGATATGGAGGGAGATGAAGACCAGCATAAAGGACATAATGACTAACCTCCTTGAACTCTGCCACCAGGAGGGTGTGAACTGTTCGATAAGGATCGTGGAGGGCCCGGCCAAGGACACTATACTTGAGGAGGCCAACTCCGGAAAGTACGGGCTCGTGGTCATGGGGGCATATGGAAGAAGCGGAAAAACGAGGATAGGAAGCCTCCTTGAGGAGGTCGTCGGTTCGATAGACCCCCCCGTGATGGTGGTTCGCTAGCGCTTCCAGAGTGCCAGGACGAAGAGTGCCAGAACCATGACCTCCAGCGCGCCAACGGCTATGCCAACGTCTCTCTCTATCCACGCCGCCAGGTGCAGGGTCTCTATGACCTTCTTTATTGCCAGCAGGAGGAAGGCGGCAATCAGATAGAGCGCCGCGCGGAGGTGGCTCTTCTTATAGGCTATCAACGAGATCCCCGCGAGGGCCAGTGCGAGGATCAGTGCCGTGACGGTAAGTATGGTTTCGATCATTCCTCATCACCCACGCTGGTGAGCAGATCTATCAGGTTGTCGGCCAGCTTCTCCCAGAGGCTCGGCCGGTAGTCCTTTATGACGCGCGCTATTATCGCGGGATCGTAGGAGAGGGTGTACACCATGCTCTTTCCCTCCTTTCTGGCATCGACGATGCCGAGCTTAACAAGCTCCCCCATGTGGTAGCTCACGGTGGGCTGGCTGAGCCTTAGCCTTTTGGCTATCTCGCTCTGGATCAGGGGGCCTTCCATGAGGAGCAGGAGGATTCTTCTCCGGGTCTCAGTGGAGATTGCTATGATGAGCCTCTGGCACTCCCTCTCAAAGCCCGCGGGGAATATGTATCGCCTCTTCCCGAGCTTCCTTGAAAACACCTTCTTTTCCTTCTCCAGCCGGTAGAGGTGATACTGCAGGTCGCCTATACCTATCCCGAGCTCCCTCGCCAGCTCCCTGAAGGTTATCCCGGGTCTGCTCTTGATGTATTGGAGTATTTCATTACGCCTCTCCATACCCAACACTTAAACACTTGTGGTTCATTCCTCTATGGGAACCCATATAAACGCATCCCTTTTATGTCCATCGGTGAGAGGATGGAGGCACTGATGCGAAGGGCAGAGGAGCTCGCGCGACGTTACGGTATATCATATTATGAAATACGTGTAAACCGGGTCACCGCATCACACCTCACGATGCAGAACGGCCAGCTGGAAGAGCTGGGGATGAACACCGAGGTGGGCATAGGGGTTAGGGCCTTCAACGGGGCGTGGGGATTTTCGAGTGCCAACGACATGAGCAGGGCTGAGGATGCCATAGAGACCGCCATGAAGATAGCGAAGCTCTCTAAGGGCGATTCGAGGATTTACCTCGGCGACCCCGTGAGGGACAGGGCCGAGATAAGGCCGAAAAGGAGCTTCCTTGACGTGGATGTGGAGGACAAGCTCGCCCTCGTAAAGGAAACTGACTCGCTCCTCCGGGGAGAGGGCATATCCAACAGGAGCGTTTACTACGGTGACGGCCTCAAGGAGGGATTCTACTTCAACTCCCTCGGGAGCGAGATTGAGACGGTCGTCCCGAGGCTGAGGCTGAGCTTCTCCGTGACTGCCAGGGAAAGCGGGGAGATGCAGAGCTACTGGAAGAGCTTCGGCGGCACCGCCGGCTGGGAGCTGGTCGAAGGGATAGACCTTCCTTACTGGACTGAGTTCGTGAAGGAAAAGGCCCTCTCGCTCCTCCACGCCCAATCGCCCCCGTCAGGGGAGTTTCCAGTGATAATGGATCCCGAGCTTACAGGTGTCTTCATCCACGAAGCCCTGGGACACGCGGTTGAGGCCGATTCTGTTAAGAACGGCGACAGCATACTCGCCGGAAAGCTGGGTGAGAGAATAGCCGTCGAGGGGCTGACTGTTGTGGACGACCCAACTCTGCCGGGCAAGTTCGGCTCCTACGTCTACGACGACGAGGGAATACTGGCCAGGAAGGTTGAAATAATAAAGGACGGTGTCCTGATGAGCTACCTCAACGACCGCGAGACGAGCGCCCTGCTCGGCCTCGAACCGAACGGCCACGGCAGGGCCCAGGGCTACAACTACCAGCCCCTCGTGAGGATGAGCAACACCTACGTCGAGCCAGGGGACTGGTCCTTTGAGGAGATGGTCGAGGAGGTCAAAGACGGCCTCTACATGATAGGGGACAAGGGCGGTGAGGTTGACACCGCCAACGGTACCTTTACCTTCGGCGCCAAGGAGGGATACCTAATCGAGAACGGCGAGGTTAAGGCCCAGGTGAGGGACGTCGCGCTCTCGGGCAGAATCCTCGATGTTCTGAGGGACATCCGCGCCATAGGTGACGACCTCAGGATAGAGTTCCCGGGCTACTGCGGAAAGGGGCAGTGGGTTCCGGTCGACGACGGCGGGCCCCACGTTTTGACGAGGGCCCTCGTGGGGGGATTGAGGTGATCGACGAGCTCATCGGCATACTCGAACGGGAGAACGTCGAATGGGAGATTTACTGGGAGAAGGGACGGGGAGGTTCATTCAGGATAGAGAGGGAAAGGCTTGAGCGATCCCAGCGGAAGTTCCACTCCGGTATAGGCCTCCGCGTGGGTTACAGGGGGAAGCTCGGCTTTTCTTACATAACCGGCCTGAACCACAACCGGGAAACCCTTGAGGAGTTTGTGAGGAGGACTGTGAAGCTCGCCAAAGTTAGCGAGGTTCCCTTCCGGGGTTTTCCGACTCCATCCAGGGCGCCCCGGGTGGAGGGGCTCTACGACAGGAGGATAGACGAGATGCCCTTTGAAGAGGCCCACTCCCTCGCGGAGGAGTTTGCCGCCAAGATGCGCGAGCTGAGGGATGATTCGCTGACCCTCTCGGGTTCGATGGCCCTCGCGGTCAGCACTTACGGGATAGCGAACTCCAGCGGGGTTTTCTTTGAGGGAAAAGGGACTGGAATGAGCGTCTCCGCTTACGCCGTGAAGAGGGGCGGGGGGACAGGCTCCGGTTCGTACTACCAGTCTTACCGGTCGCTCCAGCCCTTTGAGGAGCTTGAGAGCGCGGTTATGAGGGCGGTTGAGGAGGCTGAACTGAGCTACCGCGCGGGAAAGGTGGAGTCCCACGCCGGTGAGGTTCTCCTTGAGCCCGAGGCGTTCCGTGCCATCCTGGGGATCTTTCTTGAGAACCTCTTCGGGGACAGTGTTTACCACGAGAGGAGCCGCTTTTCCAAGCTGGGGGAGGAGGTGGCTCCTGAGGGGCTGAAGATAATCGACGACGCAACGATACCCGCTGGCGTGGGGAGCTTTCCCTTTGATGGTGAAGGGAATCCCGGTGAGAGGACGGTTCTGGTCGAGGATGGTGCCATACGTTCGTTCCTTCTCGATGAGACGCACGCACGCCTCTTGGACATGGAGAGCACGGGAAACGCGGTCAGGGACTTCAGGACGATGCCACACATTGGGACGAGCAACGTGGTGGTTGAGGCCGGAAGGGACAACCTGGAGGGGTTTGAGGGCATCGTTGTGAGGAGGGTCTTCGGTGAGCACACCGCCAACCCGGTGAGCGGCGATTTCTCGCTGACCGTGGAGCTCGGCTACATCCTCCGGGGTGGGGAGGTCGTGCCGTTCCGGGACAACATGCTCGTTGGGAACACCTTCGAGTTCCTCCGCTCCGTAGGTGCAATAGGGCGTAAAATCCACCGGAGAGGCTCATTCTATTCGCCGAGGGTCATTGGTACCGCCAAGCTCGTGTAACTTCGATTTTTCCAGGTAAGCTTTTATAGTTCCACGTCTTACAAGCTACTTGGGTGCGTGTGTATGGTATCCCACGGGATTGAGCCTATAATCCTCAAGATTCGACCAGGTGAGACGGTCCTCGTTGAATACAGTTCGGTGTCCTCCCCAGAAATCCTTCTGTATCTGATCAGCAGAAGGTTCATGAAGGCCGGCAACCCGGTTCTCATCGATGACATCTCCGATACCTTCGTTGAATACGTGACCCGGCTTGAGCTGATGGGGCTGGATACTGACGATTTAATTGGAATCCCCGTGATAAAAATAGGGGGCAGCAGGGAGTTTGGCAACGTTGTCGGGAGGGTCGAAGTGGACAAGTACTCCCTCGACTTCAAGTATTACGGCAAGATATACGACAGGGTCGTGCCTGAGAGGGTGGTGTGCAACCCTGTTCTCGGGATACACAAGCTCTTTGTGGCACTTGAGCGGCAGGAAGTGATAAGGCTCGTGCGCAATATCTCGACCTTTGTCGGAAGGAAGAGCCGCTTTGCCCTCTACTTCATAAACCGGGAGGTGCTGGAGAAAAAGACACCGGAGCTCCTGCCCCTTCTTGAAGAGACCGCGAGCACGGTGCTCCGGTGGGAGGCGGAGGGGGGCAAGTACCGTCTGAGGGTGATAAAGGCGGCCAGCGATGAAATCCTCGGGGTGACGGTTTCCCTGAGCTTTAAGGACGTCAAGAAAACGTGAGGTTTTTAAGCACCTTCTCTTATCACTCTTGGTGATATAATGAGGTCGATTCTGGTGACCCTCGTACTCCTGATGCTCCTGGTGCCGATGGTCGGCGCCTACAGGGTTCCCGAGAGGGGGGTTGTTTATCAAATCATGGTTGACCGCTTCTACGACGGCAACGCGAGCAACAACGAGCCCTTCTACGACCCGGCCCATAGAAACTATCGCCTGTACTGGGGCGGCGATATCGAGGGGCTTATCGAGAAGCTCGACTACATACAGAGCCTCGGCGTCTCCATGATATGGGTCTCCCCCCTCAATGACAACATAAACAGGATGGCAGGCGGAAGTGCGCCGTACCACGGCTACTGGACGCGCGACTATAAGCGCATAGAGGAGCACTTTGGAACCTGGAAGGACTTCAGGAGGCTCGTGGAGGAGGCTAAAAAGAGGGGTATCTGCGTAATCGTCGACTACGTCCCCAACCACTCCAACCCGGCGACGGAGGGTGAGTTCGGGGCGCTATACGACAACGGCACCTTCGTGACAGACTACTACAAGGACACCAAAAACGCGACGGTGAACCCCATAACCGGTATCAGGGAGAACATCTACCACCACAACGGCAACATATTCACCTGGGCGGGGATTCCGCTCAAGTACGCCAACCTCTTCGGTCTGGCCGACTTCAACCAGCTCAACCCGTGGGTCGATTCCTACCTGACCGGGGGGGCGGTGCTCTTTACTGGTTCTGGCGCCTGCGGACTCAGGATTGACGCGGTGAAGCACATGGAGCTTGGCTGGCTGGAAGTCTTTTACCTCCGCCTCTACTCCAAAGGGCCTCTCTTCATCTACGGGGAGTACTACTCCCTCTCGCCCGAGAAAAGCGACGACCTCTACGGGCTGTACCGCTACTCCAACGTCTCACCGGTTCTCAACATCCCCATAAGGGAGGACATAGTGAGAACCTTTGGCTTCGTGGGGAGCCTCGAAACCCTCTCCAGAACGCTTGAGGATTACTACTCCTTCTTTGTCTATCCGAACAAGCAGCTCAACTTCCTCGACAGCCACGACCTGGTCCGCTTCCTCAACGCTGCAAAGCGGGAGGACGCCATGCAGCGCTTCCACATGGCACTGGCGTTGACGATGACCCTGCCGGGAATTCCGGTCATCTACTACGGCGACGAGAGCTACCTGGTGAGCAGGGACGGAAAGGGCGACCCGTACAACCGGCCGATGATGGTCTTCAACAACACCACCGAGGCGGCCAGGATAATAAGAACCCTCGCGGGACTGAGAAAGACAAACGACGCTTTGGCCTTTGGTGACTTCAGGACGGTTTACGCCAACTACTCCGTGTGGGCCTTCGAGAGAACCTTTGGAAGCCACAGGCTCCTCGCGGTCATGAACAAGGGTTCACCGGTTCGTTTGACCATCAACATCGACTGGCCCGAGGGAACGTACCGCGATGCCCTCTACGGGGCCGAGATGAGGGTCTCCGGAGGGAAGGCTTCCCTTGAACTTGGCCGCAACAGCTTCTACGTGTTCCACATTGAGCGCGAGCAGGAGAGGCCTTTAATCGGCTCTCTGACGCCATATGCCGCCCAGCCCGGCCAGGAAATCCTCATAGCCGGGGCGGGCTTTGGGAACGGCGGGAAGGTCTTCATCGGCGGCGTCGAGGCGGAGGTTCTCTCCTGGAACTCGACGGAGATACTAGCTGAGGTTCCCGAGGTGAAAACCGGGAATGCCTGGCTCGATGTCGTGGTTGAAACAGGGGAAAGGGCCAGCGAACCGGCAAAGCTCCGCTACTACTCGGGGGACGACGTTCCGGCGCTTATAGCAATCAACGCCACGAACCTTACGGGGAGGCTCTGGATTAGGGGCAACCTGTCGGAGCTGGCGGAGCCGAGGCCCCTGCTCAGGTCTTCAACCGGCTACTACTTCACGGTCGCCCCGCTCCCCAACGGGACGGCATTCTCGGTGGAGCTCTACACCGGTTCCCCGTGGGGGGAGCTTGAACCCCTCAACGTCACCCTCTACGGCTTCGTGAACTCCACGGTGGTGATTTTGAAGAATGAGCCCATTGAGATGTCGCCTACAATCTCCACAGAAACCGAACCCTCGGGGCGGGGCGAGTGGCTCCTCTACGCCGGAACTGCCATCCTCCTGCTGGCCGTTCTGACGGTGTGGAAATGGAAAAACGGTTAAATCTGCTCGAGAAGCTTCTTTCTCTTTTCCTCGTACTCCTCCGCCGTTATGACGCCCATGTCGTAGAGCTCTTTCAGCTTCTTGAGCTTTTCAAGCGGGTCTTCCTCCTTCTCCAGTGCGGGGGGATGCTGAACCGTGGCCCCGGCCGAGACGACCCTGCTCACGAACTCCTTGGGCTTCTTCAGAACCCACGTCTCGTGGGTCAAGCCCTTCTTGACCTCAATCGTCACGGGCTCGACTGCTATCGCGTTGAGGGCGTCCTTTATGGCGTTTATCGTATTCCTCGCCTGCTCCTTGTTCATCCAGCCGAGCTTGAGCCTTATGTCCTCCTCGCCCTTTATGAGGAACTCGGATGATATGACGCCCAGCTCAACGGTGACTTCCTCAAGCTTCTGGTAGGGTATGGCCTTCATGTCGTACCTTCCAAGGATTTTCTCATCGATGTAGATTATTCTTCTGTCCGTTATCACGAGCCACTTCGGCTTTTCGAGGCTGACCTTTTTCCTAACGGTAAACAGAACCTTTTCATCTGGTTCCAAATGCCGGACGACGGCCTTTGGGAGGTTTGTGCCCATGACTCTCACCGTGTTACCCCTTGGAGGCGGGAGTATATTAACCTTCCTTCCTGTAGAGCAGGAAGAGCGTTTCACCGTCAACACTCTCTATGAGGGGGGTCAGGGTCTCCCTTTCCTCCCCCTCCTTCAGGACGACCCGTCTCGGCCTCTTCTTCAGCTCTGCCTCCAGCCGGAGGGTGTCCCACTCGAAGGAGGCGGAACGGCTCAGGGGCATGACCCGGCTCTCGTCGGGCGTCTCTATCACCACCTCGCCGTTAGTGGGGGGAACCTCGACCGCAACTATGACCCGCCTGTAGCTCCCGCTCTCGATTGAAGAATAGGCCATGGCTATGCCGAGGACGAGCAGGAGAACCGGCAGCAGGATTCCCGTTGTTGAAAGCCCCAGGCTCCTCCCGAGCCACAGGAGCCCCAGTGAGAGTGCAAAGGCCAGGAGGATGGCGGGAAGGCCGTAGAGCAGGGTCTTTCCACCGGTTCCCCTCCACCCAAGTCCCCTCAGGACGCTCTCCCACGTCTCGGCGGTCTCGACGTAGTCGGCGAGTATGCTCAGGGCTATCAGGGAAAAGATCGCCAGGGGGTTGGAGAAGTAGGGGCTTGCCAGTATCGCCTCGCTCAGGTTCCTGTAGGCCTCGGGGAATGCTATCGGGAGGAACTGTGAGAGGGCTATCGAGTAGGGCACCGCGTAGAGAACCGTTGAGAGGAAGACCGTCCCGCTGGCTGAACCCCTGGATAGGAACGTCCCCAGGAGGATTATTCCAAGGGCCGCCGCCAGCAGGTAGTCCCCGGGACGGAACACGTCCGAATACGCCAGGGACGTGAGGATTATCGCCGGAAGCACCACCGCAAGCTTTACCGCCCTGAAGTTCATCTTATCTCCCCCAGCAGCCTGCTCAGCACCTCTCCAATCTCCTCCCGTCCGGGAAGCCAGCGGACGACGTAGGCGCCCGTGTTCTCCAGCTCAGAGGTTATCGCCCTCTTCTCCATCTCAATCAGCGTGCCCGTTCTGGGGTCGAGGGTCGGGTAGACCGAGATGTCCACCACCACTGGCTTGGATTTTCCCCTGTGGACTGCCATCACAGTCAGGATTCCCCTCTTTGTCTCCCCGGCCGTTCTGTCGAGCACGTTGGAGACGTATATTACCAGAGGGGTGTACTGGACGAGTATCCTCTTCAGCCTTTCAACCGCGTCCGCAAAGCTTTCCTCCTCTGTCTGGACCCTCTCGAAGTCCATCATAGTCCTGACCATTGTGTGCAGCTGTCTCGGCCCCGTGGCAGGCGGCAGGAACTTCTTTGCCCCGAGGAGGTAGAGTCCCACGTGGTAGTCCTTCCTCAGGAAGCGGTGCGCCATTGATGCGACAAGGTTCATGGCGTGCTCGTAGGGGCTCTCGCTTTCAGTACCTATCTTCATGGCCTCCCTGGCGTCGACTATGAACAGGATCGTTTTCTTGCCCTCCCTCTCGAACTCGTTGACGAGAACCTGCCCCATCCTGGCGGTGGCCTTCCAGTTTATGAGCTTCATCGGGTCGCCGGTCTGGTAGTCCCTTATCTCCTTGAAGTCGGTTGAGATCGGCCCCCTTATCGAAAAGCTCGTCTCGGGGACACTTATCTTGGCCTTCCTGCGTGTTTCCGCTATCGGAACCGTCCTGATGACCTTGGGGACTGCCCGGAGCCTGAGCTCCTCGCCGTAGAGTCCCCAGATGTACCTCGTTCCCAGCGGGTTTCTGGTGGTTACCTCGCTCCTCGGCAGGGTGTAGAATCCCCTGAGCATCGGCCGTATCCTGTAGGTGTAGCTCACCTTCAGCGGCTTCAGCCTCTTGAAGAAGACCCCGACGTTGTTTCCGGATGTGAGGGCGGCGTTCTTTGGAAGCGGGTCCCTGACGACGACCACTCCTATTCCCCTCTCCACGGTAACCTCGACCTTGATCTCGACCTCCTCTCCGAGCCTTATCTCGCGCCTTGAGAGCTTTCTCCTCACCCTCACCTCCCTTGGGGGGTCAACGAGCATCGCCAGGGCCAGCAGGGAGAGCGGCACTATGGCCAGGGCTATCATCCCCGGAGAGAGGAAGGCCGTCCCGAGGAGCAGCGCCCACAGGATGTATCCGGTCAGGCTTTTCCTCATTTTTCCTCCGCCTCTTTGGGTACGGGTGTTTTTTCCAGGGCTTCTTTGATGATTTCTTCGCCGCTTATACCCTCAAAAGCGTACTCGGGCTTAACCACAACCCTGTGCGCCAAAGCATCAACCGCGTAAGCCTTAACATCATCAGGCAGCACAAAATCCCGCCCCTCAAGCAAAGCATTAGCCTTAGCCACCTTCATCAAAGCAATACCCCCACGAGGACTCGGCCCAGCCTCAACCCGCTCATCAGACCGAGCATTCCTAATAAGCTCAGCAATGTACCGCAACAAATCCCTGCTGATGTAAACACCAGTCTCAACCAAATCCTGCATCCTAACAAAAACCTCACGGTCAATCAAAGGCCTCATATCAACCGTCGGATCATCCTTCCGCCAGGACAACCGCGCCTCAAGAATAGCCACCTCATCCTCAAGCGTTCTGGGATACCCAACGCGCAGGCGGAGGAGAAACCTGTCCAGCTGAGCCTCGGGGAGAGGATAAGTCCCCTCGAACTCAATCGGATTCTGAGTCGCAATCACAAAGAACGGCCGCTCCAGCGGGAAGGTTTCACCCTCAATGGTGACCTGCTTCTCCTCCATCGCTTCAAGCAAGGCTGATTGAGTCTTTGGCGGGGCTCGATTAATCTCGTCCGCCAAAAGCACGTGCGTGAATATGGGCCCCCTGATCAACTCGAAGGTTCCGAGGTTTTGCCGCCAGACTTTGGTGCCAAGAATGTCTGCGGGTAGTAAGTCTGGGGTGAATTGAACGCGCGTGTACTTTAAGCCCAGGACTCTTCCAAAGGCTTTTGCGAGGAGCGTTTTCCCCAACCCAGGGTAATCCTCGAAGAGCACGTTCCCGTTCACCAGAGCAGCCGCCAAAGTCTTCCTAACAACCCCAACATTACCAACATACACCCGAGAGATCCCCTCAACGATTTCCTCAAGGGTTTCAAACGCCTCTTCAATACCCATCATGACTCCCACCCCATGAGCGTTCTCAGTTCCTCAAAAACTTCCTCAACGATTTTAGTCCTCCTTTCAAGTTCCCTCCGCTCGTAGGCGTGCCTTATCCAGAGCGGTGTCAGTCGTGAGGTTTGCCTGGCCTTGTAGTCGGCTATCTTCCCGATGAGAGCCTCGAACCTCTTCCTGTCGTCGAAGAGCCGGGAGCCGTAGTAGGCTATGAAAGCCACCAGCGCCGCTTTCTTCCCGCGCACCACGAAGTCCTCAACCGCCTCCATCGCCTCGGAGAGCTCGGGGCCAAGCTTTTTCACGGTCTTTGCCTCGTGCTTTCTCCACTGGGAGAGGAGGTACGCTTCCGGGTCTTTTTCGCTGACGTACGAGTAGACCATGCTCCCAGCCGCTATAACGCCCAGGAGGAGAACCAGCCACTCCCCGTAGAACACGATCTCCGGATGGCTCTGGCTCAGGCTCCCCCTCACCGCCACGTAGAGGCCGAGGATTGCACCGAGGGCACCGAGTCCGAGCAGGTTTCTTTCAATCGGCTCGGTCCACGGATACCTCTCTCCGAGCTCCGCCACTGCGTAGCCGAGGAACAGGAAAAGGCCGGCGTAGCTGAAGACGCTTCCCATCGCTCCGATGGGAGGAAGCCTTGAGACGCCGTACAGGCCAATCAAGAGCCCCGCTCCCCTGATGAACCGGGAATGGCTCTCCAGCTTTGGTGCTATCGCCGCCGTCCCCCCGCCAAACACGATCATGGACGCCGGAATGCTCCATTCGGTTGGCATCAGGAGTGCCGAGAGGGTTACTCCGAGCAGTCTGAGGGCAAAGGCCTCGTTTTCCCCCTTTACCGCTCCGGCAACGTCTCCGGCGATTAAAAACAGGGCCAGGACTGCGGCCGGCATGAGGAGGGCTTCCAGCTCTCCCCTCAGGGTGGAGAGGGCGTACATGAGCGTTAGGGCGCCGATGTATATCGCGATTCTCCCCCAGTTGAGCTTAGACAACACACCCACCTCCTATTACCTCGAGTACCGAGCGGTAGAACCGTATGAACTCGTTCCTTGAAACCCTCCTCCCGCTGTACTTGGCCTTCTCGAATATCCATGTGAGGGTGTCTATGGGCTCCCACGGGTACATCATGTCGGTGAGGGCCTCCGCTATCTCTCTGGGCGTCAGTTCGTCCACGTCCACCCCCACCCCCTTCGCCCAGGGGAGGAAGCACCTCTCGTAGTACTCCACGACGGCATCGTTGTAGCTGGGCAGTATCCTTGCCGTTGCGGTCTCCACGAGGTCGCCGCACCGGGCCTCTATCGTGTGGTCTCCCAGTGGCAGGGTCAGCTTGAAGTCCCGCCCCCTACCGAGGGGCCTCCCATCGACGTAGAGTTCCGGCTCACCGTCGCACTCTATGCTTATCTCCATGGTTTCGCCCTCCTGGAACAGGGGTATGCCGTTGTTGAATATTATCTTTAGAATCCTTTCCCGCCTTTTCTCCTCCGGTTTTCTCCTTACGAGCCGGTATCTGGCCACCAGGGCCCCGATGGCCAGGATCACGCCTATATAGAGCCAGGGGATTTTCCGCTTTCTGGAGATTATGACGTGGAACCTCCCGCTGGCGGGCAGGTAGTACGGGGAGCCGTCGAAGGAAACAACCACCGTTGCGTTGGTCTCTTTTTCAGGCACGGGGACGTCGAGGGTGGCTATCCCGGAGCCGTTGGTCATTACGCGCATCGCAAAGCCGTCCACGCTGACGTTGAGGTATATTCCGCTGACGGGGTCGTTGACCGAGTTCACGACCCGGAACTTCAGCCGGGCGGTTTTCTCGCCCCTCGCCTCCGACGTCAGCAGTTCTATCTTCACCGGGGATACCACCGCGACGGTTATCCGTTTCAGAATGCTGGCGCCGTGCCTGAACTCCACTGACCTCTCGCCGACTGTCTGGAAGGGCTCAACGGTGAAGCCGAAGCTTCCGTTGACGACGTTAAAGGTGTAGGTCTTGCCCGGGAACACGTAGGCATTCAGCGTGGCGTTTTCAATCCCGATGATCCTTCCGCTGATTCTAACTGGCTTTCCGAGCTCGCCGGTCACTCTATCGGGGACGTCGAGCTCAACGGTTGCTACCCTGACGGCCATGGCCGCCGGGGAGTAGTTTGCGCTTCCCGGATACTCAAGGGTCAGCGCGTGTTCCTCTATCCCCGGAATCTCAAGCTTCAGGGAGAACCTGCCGTCCGTGCGGGTCGTTGCGTTTCCGAGGTATCTGCCATCCAGGTAGTAGGCGACGGTGGCGTTGGTTATTGGGCCGCCGGTTCCGTTGACGAGGCTTCCCACCACGGTGACGTTTCCTGGAGGGGCCAAAATCAGGTCGGGAATCGAAAACTTCGCCAGCCCCTTTATCCTGACCGTCACCGTCGTACCTGAGGAGAGGTACGGATACCCGAGGGGTGCGGCGTAGTACACCTTCACCTGGGTCGTCATGGGTCTGATGTATTCCGGGATCTTGATGGGGAGCGAGAACCTGCCGTCCGAGAGGTTGCCGTACCCTATCAGGACGTCCCTCCGGCCGTCACTCAGGAGCGCCACGATGTTTCCCAGCTGTGGGGCACTCCCCGTGGAGATCCCGCGTACGGTGCCGTTTATGATGAGAGAATCCCCCGCTGTCAGGGTGTGGGGGATATCCACACTGATCGAGGTTGATTCCATAACAAAAACCGGGATGTGGAGGGGATACCTCTTTGTGCCGCTCGTCACGGTCATGTTCACGACGTGCCATCCGAGGGGGTATCTGAGCGGCGATGCCAGCCTGACGTATATCCCGGTCTCGCTTCCGGGCGTTCCCCACCAGAACCACGTCTCAACCAGCGGGGAGGTCGTGTTGAGCCTCACGTCCTGGGTGGCGCCCTGTACCGGGAGTCCAAGGACGACCTGGCTCTCTTTGAGGAGGCCAACGGCCGCCTGTTCCGGGATGACGGTTATCCCGCCAGGTACTGTGACCGCTGTGAGACGGAGCACGGAAGCCGGTGTTCCCGCCTTTGTAAATGCCCTCACCATGACGGGATAGTAGCCGGGTTCTTCGAAGGGCCCCACCGTCAGGTTGTATATCCCCGACCCGTTGATGACGGCTATCCTCCCGAGGACTGGAACATCCACGGTGACGCTTGAGTTCGTCCAGCTGGCGACCCTCTCAAACTTTATCGTAACCGTCCCGGAGGAACCGGGGTCGAGGGTCATTTTCGGCGGCGAGACGTTGAGCTCGAATGGGGTGTAAACGTTCTGGTCGGGGTGTAGGGGGTCGAAGACCAGCCAGCCGGCACCGTCGAAGTAGATCTCGGCCCAGAAGTGCCTGTTTTTCTCCGTCACCACCTGGGTCTGGGGAATTGCATCGATGTAGACCCCTTCAACGAGCCTCGCAGGGAGGCCGTTCAGCCTCGCGAGGATCACGAAGGCCGAGGCGAAGTCGTAGGAGCTGCCCTCCTTGGACTGGAACAGGAACCACGTCAACCTGTCCGTCCCCGCAGGGGGGGTCGCGTTCTCTACGTGCCTGTAGTTGTTGGCGAGGTATCTGGCTATGTAGAGGGCCTTTTCGTAGTCAGAGCGCGATCCCAGGGTTATGCCCCTGGCCAGCTCCACGAGAGGGGTGTCGTTGGGGGCGGAGAGGTACTCCGTCTGGTTTCCTGCCGTGAGGTTCATCAGATACGCCCAGTCAAACGTGTAGCTGACGGCGGAGAATGAGTAGGTTGTCACGTTCAGGGCGGTTCTGAATAGGTTGTACTCAGGAATGGCCTCCGCTCCGGCACCGTCGACGCGGGTCGTGTAGAGTGACGTGAACAGGTTGCCCCTGAGGGGCAGAAATGAGACGACGGTTACCCTATCTCTTTCGCTGTGGTGGGGAACCATTATTTCCGGAGGGGCAAGGACGTTGCTCGGGATCTTCGTGGCGTTTCTGGTCAGCCACTGTCCGTCCACGTAGTCGGTGTAGACGTTGAGTCTGAGGTAGTGGGTGTGGGCCGCGCCGGTGACGAGAAGCACAAAGCGCGGGGATACCGGAATCTCGACCGGCGGCCCGGTTTCGTTGGTCTCGTTTCCGGGCGGAAGTTTTGGTGAGAGTATCTCCTCGATGCTTTTGGTTCCGGGAGGTGCCTCGATGATGGCTGGTCCAAGCACGACGGAGGTAAGGAGGAGGGAGAGCAGTGTGAGAGTGAGAAATGAGACGTATTTCCGCCTCGCCATGATAGTTTCTACTTCTTCAGTGGGTTATATAAGGCTTTTCATTGATGTAAAAGTTTGGTCTGTCCGGGACTTAATTGTGCCTTCGCTGAACAATGATGGAGACTCAGGAGGAGGCGCTCCTCCTGAGAAGGATTGGGAGAACCCCCAGCAGTGTCAGAACCCCAACGCCACACGTGGCGCCGGCACTTCCGGAGGTCGGTGAGGGCCTGGACGTTTCAGTGCCCGGGGTTGTTACGGATTCTGGTGGGTCCGTCTGGCTTTCCGTGCGACTTGGTGTTTCCGTTTTGGTCTCTGTTTCCTTCGGCGTGCTTGTGGTCGTTTCCGGGGCCTTTCCCACGAGGATTGCAGTCCTAACTGTGTCCTCCCCGCCCTTATCGTCCCTAACCGTCAGCGTTACCGTGTAGTTGCCGGGGCTGGGATATACGTGAACCGGCTCTGCCTCGCTGGAGGTGGTTCCATCGCCAAAGTCCCAGCTCCAGCTCACGATGCTCCCATCGGGGTCTGTGGAGGTGTCCGTGAAGCTGACCCCCTGACCGGCCTTCGGCTCGGCTGGAGATACCTCAAAGCCCGCAGTCGGCAGCTCGTTCTGAGGCCGGATACTCAGTGTTTTTGAGGCTATGGCCTTAAGACCGGCGTTGTCGCTCACTGTGAGCTTAACCGTGTACGTTCCGGGGGAATCGTAGCGGTGGCCTGGGTTCCTCTCTGTCGAGGTGCTCCCGTCTCCGAAGTCCCAGAACCAGCTGGCTATACTTCCGTCCGGATCGTCGGAGACTTCCGTGAACGTTACGCTCTCCCCGGCTTTCGCTCCATCGGGTGAGTACGTGAAGCCGGCCGTTGGTTTCTCGTTGTACTGGACGTTCACACCGCCTATGCACGTACCGTTGGCGCCCCACGGGTCGTAGACGGTAAGAACCGGGATGTATGTCCCCTCCGAGGTGTAGGTGTGTCTGACCCTCGTGGAGTTGCCCTCCAGGCTTTCCCCGTCCCCGAAGTCCAGAACCCACCTAAAGGTAGGATCCGTGTCGTTCACGGCTATGTCGAACTCCACCTCCAGCGGAAACTGCCCGCTCTCCGGGCTTGTCCTCAGTGTGCATTTGGGCGGGGCGTTCATGCTCAGGAACAGGTCGTAGCTCAGCTGGAAGAGTCCGAGGTCTATGAGGATCGGGCTCCACTTCCTGTTCCAGTAGTAGTCCCCCATGTCGGTGACGACGTAGTCGAGGACGAGGTAGCCCTCCTCAACGTCCCGGTAAATGTACCCTGTAACGGTGTACCTCTTCTCCGGCTCGCCTATCCTTCCCCTGTACTCGACCACTATCTTCGTCTCGTTGGAGAACGAAACCTCGTGGGTAACGACCTTCTCGCTGGAGTACGTGCCCTTGATGTACTGGGTGCCCTGAATGAAGGCCCCTCCCGAGGTCACCAGGCCGGCTGAGACCGTCGTCTTGAAGCTGTTGGTGCTCCTCTCCCAGTTGAGCTGGCGCATGAGCCTCTCGTACCTCTTGCCGACCTCTCCGGCCTCCATCGTAAAGCTCCCGAGGACGGTGTTCACGTCGTAGCCGATGAGGCTCTCTGGTCTCTCGGGATAGGTCGTTATGTCCCCTATCCTGTGTATTGGAGACTCATACTCCAGGAACGAAACCACCGGTGGTCCCCGGGGGACGGTCACGAGTATGTACTGTTGCTCGCCGTCTATCACCGCGAGTTCGGGCGGGTCTATGATGGGGAACTCGTAAACGTCGTAGGCAGTCGTTACGTAGAGCGCCCCATCGCTCATGTCGGCGGTTATCTCGTAGGATATCTCCTCGGTGTAGGCATCTCCCCTCTCCCTCTGCAGGGTCTGCTGTGCTGAGAAGTCGAGGTTGGCCGAGATGCTCAGCCCCGGAATGCCCCCGCTCAGGCTCAGCCCCGTGCTTATGGTGGTGTCCGAGACGGACTTCACGGAGCCTTTAATCGTGGTGCCCGTGGTCGTTCTGTACTGGGAGTAGAAGAGGCCGGTCTCGTTTATGACGTCGTAGTCCACGGGCGGGGCGTTTATGACTGCTATGAGCTTTTTGTCCACGTACATGGTGCCCTTACTGGGCGTTCCGACCTTTATGGAGTTCCCGTCGAGGTCCCCAACGGCCAGACCCGCCCCGTATGTGAACTTGGTGCTGAACCCCTCCGGCCCGTTGAGGATGTCGCCGGCCATGTTGAACACCTTGACCTTCCCGCTCTGTGAGGCCCACACTATCTCTTCGGCCACGTCGGTGTTGACATCCCCGACGGCTATCCTGTCGCCCTTCTTGAAGGTCATCGTGAACTTGCCTATCTCCCCGGCCTTCCCCCTGCCGAGGTCGGCGTAGAATATGTGGACGCCCCGGTTGGTGGTGTCCCGGGTGGCTATGACTATCTCGTCAACCCCGTCCAGGTTAACGTCTCCGGTGGCCATCTCGTCCCTTGGCTTGAGGTCGAAGTAGTCATCTACGGAGAAGCTCATCAGCGCATTGCCGTACATGTCGTAGACGGTGATCAGGTTCTCGCTGTCGTCGGCGTGGATTATCTCCCCCTTCCTGTCCCCGTTTAGATCGCCTATTGCTATCGAATCGCCGTCCGCGAACTGCTCCACCTTGAAGGAGTTGAGGAGGCTCAGCTCTCCGGTGTAGATCTTTATCCAGTTGCTCCTGTCCGCGTGGACTATCTCAGCTCTCCCGTCCCCGTTCAGGTCGCCGACGGCTATGTCGTCTCCAACCTCGAAGTCGGTGCTCCTTTTGCTCAGTACCATCCCGTTGAGGTCGTAGACGTATATCTTGTCGGCGCTCCTGTCGGCGTGGACGATTTCGGCCTTCCCGTCACCGTTGACATCTCCGGCCGCCATCTCGTCCCACTTCTGGAACGCGCGGTCAAAGCTCCTCATGAGCTCTCCCTTTTCGTCCTCATAAACGTACATAACGTCCTTCCGGTCGCCTATGATTATCTCCTCGTCGGCAACCACAGTCCCTCCCCTCAGCCCGGAGATCAGGTCGGCCTGCCACGCACCAGCGCCGGGAACTCCAAGGGAGAACAGCATAACCGCGAGGACAAAAACGCCGAGGAATTCTCTTCTTTTCATAACGCTTCCTCCGTGCCTGCAGGGGCTTGCAGAAGAGCAAACCGGTGCAGTTTAATAAACTCTCCCCGTTTGACGTATATAACCCTTTTTTCTTTCAATTAGCCAATATTATGGTTGAATACCGTCCAGTGTGAAACGGTTTTTAAACTCCTTTCTCCCAGAACTTTCAGAATTGGTCCGTGGAGGCCAAAACCCTTAACTATTTCACAGACGTTCTTTCCCCGGGTGATACAATGGACTTCGAGAGAAAGCCCCTCATCGGGATGGTTCACCTGAAACCACTCCCCGGTTCCTACCTCTACGACGGCGATTTAGATGGAGTGATTGAAGCTGCCTTGAGGGATGCGAAAACGATTGAAAAAGCTGGTTTCGACGCGGTGATGGTCGAGAACTTTGGGGATGTCCCCTTCCCGAAGTACGTGGACAAGACCACTGTTGCCGCTTTTACCGCCGTCGCCAAGGAAATCCGCGACGAGATTTCGCTCCCGCTGGGAATAAACGTCCTCAGGAATGACGGCATCGCCGCTTACTCCATAGCCTACGCGGTAAAGGCGGACTTCATAAGGGTGAACGTCCTGAGTGGAGTTGCCTACACCGACCAGGGTGTTATTGAGGGCATCGCCCACGAGCTCGCCAAGCTCAGAAAGCTCCTGCCGAGCAAAATTCTGGTCTTCGCGGACGTTCACGTCAAGCATGCCGTCCACTTCTTCGACTTCGAGGATGCCATAAGGGACACGGTTGAGAGGGGCCTCGCCGACGCCATCGTCGTGAGCGGGAAGGCGACGGGAAAACCTGTTGACATCGAGAGGCTCGCGCTGGCGAAGGAGGTTTCGCCGGTTCCGGTCATAGTCGGCTCTGGGACGAGCTACGATAACCTCCCGGAGCTGTGGAATCACGCTGATGCCTTCATAGTCGGTACGTGGATAAAGCGCGGGGGGGAGGTGGGGAACGAGGTTTCCCCGGAGAGGGCGAAAAAGCTCGTTGAGCTGGCGAAGGAACTTCGGAGTCAAAAATCCTTTGTTTGACGTATTCCCACTCGAATCTTCTTTTCCAAAAGACTTATTACCCAAGAACACGTAACATTAAGGAAAAAGAAACCTGTCTCGCTTTTCTTTTCCGCGAGATGGTTTTGTCTTGGAAGTGGAAGGTTTGCCATCAATCCTTACGGGATTCAACGTATTCGGTCCCCTTATCGGGGCTATTCTGCTCGTTGCGTTAGCTTTTACTGGCTTTTTCGTTCTCCTCCGCCTTTGGAGGTTAGTTAGAAGGAGGAATGTCGTGTGAAGTTCGCAGCCTTTATCCTGGCGTCGCTCCTGCTGGGTGCCCTCGTTCCGCTTGGTTCTGCGGATTCCGCTGAGGAACTACCCTACCCGATGCCGGTGCTTTCCAAGGAGGAGTACACCTCACTTGGACTGGTTCAGACCTATCTGGAAGTCAACTACACGACGAGCCTCTCTATCCCGGGAAGGAACGTGGAAGGGATAGGAATGGCCCAGTACCTCGAGAAGTGCCCCAGGAGCGAGAAATACGGGAACGGCTACTGGACGACCATCAAGGTTGTCATTCAATACTACCCCGGCAACGCCTCGGAGACGTACTTCCTCCAGAACAGGGAATTCCTACCAACCCAGCTAGAGGACAGGGAATATAAGGAGCCGGAAAGGGAAGAATCTACCACCTACGAAATTCTGGCCTCCTCCAACAGGGTGTTCGGGTACAGGGAGGTCTGGACCTACAGGAACTTCGATAACCAGGGAAAACTCCTCAACGGGCTAAAGGCGGTGTACCTCAATTACTGGATTCTCGGAGGACCCAAGAAAAGGTACCTCATCTACGTTTACGCCACCTACCAGGCCGAAGTTTACGGCATCAGCACGGAGTACGCCGACCAGATCGAGGGGTGCAGTGTCGAGTCGATTCTCCCCCGGTTGATAGAAGCCTACCTCAGCAAGATACCCGGGAGCGACGTTGAAGGCAAAGACCTGGGCTTGGCCGAACCCTCGGAAACGGCCACCCAGAGCACCTCCAGGATAGCATCCACCAGTACGGGAAAGGTCGTGTCCACGCCCCAGGCGGCGGGCAAAAGGATGAAACCACGCTCCTTCGTCCTCGACGGCAGGGCAAAGTCCCGCATGGACGAGACCCTCAAAAGGCTATCCTCCCTCTCCGGGGGAAACGTTGAGATAGAGAGGATAAAAACGCCCGAAGGCGAGATAATAAAGGTCGTTGACAAAGCCGGCGCGGGAGGCTCCGCCCTGGAGTTCAGGCTGAAGTACTACGGCAACAAATACGTCCTGGACAAGGTCGTTGACGGCTCCCTCGACAAGCTGAACGACCTGATAGGGGAGTATTTGCCCGGCGTGAACCTCTGGAAGGACTACGTAAAGGCCTACAAGGACGGCGAGCTCTTCCAGGGGGGAGAGGCGACAGGCAAGACCATGAAGGATCTGCACGTGAGCAAGAGAGCTGCAGAAAACTACAACGAGATGTCGGGCATAGAGGAGAGGGAGCTGAAGCTCTCGCCCTACAAAAACGCGGTTCCTACAGGTATTTTAACGAAGCCCATTGAAAGCACGCTCCAGGTTCTCGGCGTTGCAGTCAAGAAGGCCGTCGCCCAGAACTACGAGTGGGAGTTCAAAAAGACGGCCGAGAGGGCTCTCTTCTACAAAAAGCTGGGCATGAAGTACAGGGACATCATACTCAGAACTATAGCCGATGTTGAGGAGGAAACGAGCGCCTCCCACAGGGTTCAAACACTGAACGCCCAGTCGAAGGGGGACTACAGAGACCAGGAGGCGAGGATAAGGCTTTACATCCAGAAGCTCTTCGAGGAGGGCAGGATATGAAAGGAAAGGCTCTCCTTCTCATCCTCCTCCTGCTCGGGGCCTACCTCTACCTCGGCGGTTACGTCAAAATTCCCCATAGCTTGGGGCCGGACAACAACGGCAATGTCCCCGAGAACTCTCCCACGGGAGAGGCCGCCCAAGGCCTCAGGAAGGCGGTTATGGACATGGGGGCATCGGACGCTTACGTCTCCCTCTCGAGCGGAAGAACCCTCGTCCAGTTCGAGGCTCCCGCGGTGGGGGAAGGGCTGGCGGGCATGGCCTACGAGATAGCCAAGAAGGCCTACGAGGCAAACCCTTCGGACGAGATCAGGGTGGAGGCATACTACCTCGGCGAGCCGGTTCTAGGTCTCGCAATAACCAACGGAGACTTCGACAGTCCGGAGTTCGAGGACATAAGAAGGCCGGAGTTCAGGGTGGAGTCCGACCTCTGGATATTCGACGTTCTCGTTCGGAACGTTACCATCACAAACGAGACCGCGAGGGTAACCCTCGAATACCTCGCCGATAAGGACGGCTTCTGGAAGGACTACTTCGCGATGGGCTTCCTCATCCTTGAAGATGTACCTTGGGTCGAGGAAATCTCGATAACCTATCTAGCTGACAACGGGAGCCTAACCCTCACGACATCAAGCGAAGACCTCCTGAAGCTCCACTCCGGCGAAATAACGGCCGAGGAGTTGCCAGGTATAGTCCGCGTAACCGCTGAGAAGACCAGTGAAGGCGGAACCTTCGCCTGCCCCGACAGCAGGGAAGACGCCTACAGACTCTTCGTCCAGGCCTACAACAACGTCACCTCCCTCCAGGCCTCTGGGGCCAGCGACGAGGAGATCAGCAAAGCCTACGCCAAGTACCAGAAAGCCAAAGCCTGCTACGAGTCCTTCCAGAGTTCGACGACTTCCGCGGCTTCCAGTGGGGGGTAGGCGATATCAAAACTGCCACCCTCGACACCGAGGGCGCGATGGCCCTAAAGTTCTCAACCGGCGAGCTTAGAGGTGGAACCCTGACGTGGGAAGACGTTGACATCATGGCCGAGCCCTGGTGCGTTGATTATCCCGCTTTACTCGGCCATTACATTGACCTCGGCGAGGGGAGCCTTGAGGGCTTAGACCCGAGTGAGATACCGACTTCCGGTTATCCCGTGGACGAGGTGAGGGGAGAGATAAAGCCCGACCACGTTTATGTGAACAGGAACGCCGACGGAACCCTTACCGCCTTCGAGCTGGTCTCCCACGAGAAGACCTTCAACTGCTCCCACAGGATAACGATAAGGTACGCAAACCTCGGTGTTGGTTAAAGTCCGTAGGGGGTGAGAAAATGGGACTCATCAAGAAACTGCTGGTTGGCTTCATCGTGCTCATTGTTCTCGGCGTTGCCGGAATCTTCGGCGTGCAGTACTATTACAACACGGCCTACACCAAGGTGCCGGTCGAGGTGAAGAGTGAAACGGTCAGCGGCGACGTCTTCTACCTCTCGCACGTTCTTGAGCCGGGCAAGTACTACATCAACGCGAGCAGCACCGGAACAGTGGAGAAGATAACGATACTCGACGAGAACGGCAACGTTCTGACGGAATCCGAGACCGAGGGCATGATATACGGCTCAAGCAAGGCCTTCCAGGTCAGGGTGGACTACAAGGCACCGCTTAACGTGGACTCCTACGAGGTCAGCGTTGGGATATACAGGCTGGAGAAAAAGTGACTATCTTCCCCTTTTCTTTCTGCGGAAAGGTTATATTTCTTCCCCGTTACCTTCTCCCATAATTCTCACGGGTGGTCACCATGGGGAAGTACTTCGGAACCAGCGGGATTCGAGAGGTCGTTAATGAAAGGCTCACCCCCGAGCTCGCCCTCAGCGTTGGCAGGGCTTTGGGGACGTATCTCGGTGGAGGAACCGTCGTCGTCGGCATGGACACGAGGACGAGCGGCGAGATGCTGAAGAGGGCCCTGGTGAGCGGGCTCCTGTCGGCTGGAATAGATGTAATAGACATTGGTCTGGCACCAACGCCCCTTACCGGCTTCGCCATCAGGCTTTACGGTGCCGATGCCGGCGTCACTATCACGGCCTCTCACAACCCGCCGGAATACAACGGCATAAAGGTCTGGCAGGCCAACGGCATGGCCTACACCCCCGAGATGGAGAACGAGATTGAGGACATAATGGACTCCGGAAGCTTCAAAAAGGCCCCCTGGAACGAGATTGGAACGCTCAGAAAGGCCGATCCGAGGGAGGAGTACATAAACGAGGCACTGAAGTTCGTCAATCTCGAAAAATCTTACACGGTAGTCCTCGACACCGGAAACGGTGCCGGTTCCATCCTAAGTCCTTACCTCCAGCGCGAGCTTGGGAACAGGGTTATCAGCCTCAACTCCCACCCGAGCGGCTTCTTCGTGAGGGAGCTTGAGCCGAACGCGAAGAGCCTCTCAATGCTGGCCAAGACAGTGAAGGCAATGAAGGCCGACGTTGGAATAGCCCACGACGGGGACGCGGATAGAATCGGTGTGGTTGACGATGGGGGCAACTTCGTGGAGTACGAGGTCATGCTCTCGCTCATAGCCGGCTACATGCTCCGCAAATTTGGAAAGGGCAAGATCGTGACGACGGTCGATGCCGGCTTTGCCCTTGACGACTATGTTAGACCCCTTGGGGGCAGGGTTCTGAGAACCCGCGTGGGGGATGTTGCCGTCGCTGACGAGCTGGCCAGGCACGGTGGAATCTTTGGAGGCGAGCCGAGCGGCACGTGGATAATGCCTCAGTGGAACCTCACCCCGGACGGAATCTTTGCCGGTGCGCTAGTCCTTGAGATGCTCGACAAACTCGGCCCGCTGAGCGAGCTTGCCAAGGAGGTTCCGCGCTACGTGACGTTGAGGGTAAAGATACCCTGCCCCAACGAGAGGAAGGCAAGGGCGATGGAGATTATAATGATGGAAGCGCTCCAGAGCTTCGACTACAAGATGCTCATAGACATAGACGGGATAAGGATAGAGAACGACGACTGGTGGATACTCTTCCGCCCGAGCGGAACCGAGCCGATAATGAGGATAACCCTTGAGGCCCACACTGAGGAGAAGGCCAGAGAACTGATGGGGAAGGCCGAGAGGCTGGTGAGGGAGGCGATAGCGAGGGCCTGATCACTTCAGCCTCTTCAGCTTCTTCCCTATTATCGCGAAGGTCGCGAGGAGCGCTACCAGCAGGACCCAGCCGAGGTTCTGGGCGGTCTGCTCGGGCAGCGTTATGTAGATGAACAGCACCACCGTGGCGAAGGTGACGAGGATCAGGACGAGGCCTTCCCCCTTCGTCCCGGTCTTTATCTTTCCGCGCGGGTGGAAGCTGGAAAAGTGGCTCCACTTTATTCCCGAAACGGTTAGTGTATCGGCGAAGAGGTGCGAGATGTAGCCGATGAAGAACGCCACCGCCGCCCAGTAGCTCTCCGTTATCCAGTATGCTATCCCACCGACGAGGGCCGTGATTATCAAAGCGGCCTCTACCGTGTGCGTCGCTCCCCTGTGCTCGACGAAGCGGGGCATAACCGTCCCGCCGGGCAGTTTCGTTGAAATGTATGACTTGGGGTGGTCTATGTCGGGCATTAAGGCCCCGAAGGCGGCCATGCCGATGTCGAGGGGGTTCATGGGGACTCCGAAGAGAACCGCTGTCAGGTAGAACAGGACTCCAAAAACAACGTGGGTGTACCACATCATCGCGCATCATCTAGGGGCTCTTTGACGCGGGAGGATTTAACACTTTTGTCCTCAGCCCCTCCGCGAACTCCCTGGCCTTTCTCAGGTCTCTATCGTTCGGGTGGCCTTTGTTGAGGCCGCCTATCTTAGCCAGCCAGCCGTTCGTGTCCCAGCCCCTGCAGGAGAACTCCCCGAGGATTTCAAAGCCCTTCTCCTTTAGGGTTTTCTTTAGTTTCCTGTGGTTGTACCACCCGATGTTGAGCCCCGCTGTGGAGAAAATGAATGCCCTCTTGCCGTGAACCTCAGGGAGGCTCTCAACGAGCTTGAAGAGGCTCCAGTGGTGCCTCCACCAGTATATCCCGGAGCCGAAGCCTATGAGGTCGTACTTCAGAAGCTCCTCGGGTTTTACCTTCCAGGGCTTAACCATCTCCGCCCCGAGGACTTCGGCGATGGCCCTCGCGACCTTCTCCGTGTTCCGGTGATGTATCGAGACGTAGACTATCACGGCCCTCATAGGGCCTCCTCCAGCCTTCTGAGGCTTCCCTCTATGTCCTCCTTGTCGAACTCTAGGTAAACCGCCTCGGGGAACCTGGCCATGAGTATCTCGAAGAGTATCCCGGGCAGGTTCACCAGCCTGAAGTTCTGTCCGTCAACTATCTCCTTCGAGCGGCCGAGTCTCTCCTCCTTGCTCATGTAGAAGAACTCCTGCATAGCAGAGTAGGGATAGCCTCCCGGGTCGCTGGAGCTGGTGTGGAAGACGCCGCAGGTCGGGGAGCCTTTGACCCCAACGAAGATGACCTTCTCGGGCTTCTCCTCGGTCAAAACCCTCCCTATGAAGTCCGCTATTACCTTCGCCCTCCCGCGCATGCCGAGCCTCTCGTAGACCTCCCTGCTCGCCGGGGCGCGCGGCCAGCCAATCAGCTCGTATTCGGGACACGGATAGGCAAAGACCTGCCAGTCTTCGTCAAGCTCTCCAATCAGCTCTCTAAGCCTTTTGGCAGTTTTGTACTCCTTCCCCTTCGGCCCGCGGTAGACGTAGAAGGGGCTCAAGAGGCAGGGGGCTATTATCAGGAGCTTCATCCGACCACCTCTTTGATTATCTTCTCCACCCTCTCCCTCAGCTCCTCAAGGGTTCCCTCGTTGACAATGATGCAATCCGCCAGGCTCTTCAGCTCGCCCGTGCGGTATAGCCTTTCCTCGGCGTCGTCCATGGTCTTAAAGTCGGCAAAGCTCTTTATGCCTTTATCCTTGCTCGCCTTCCTCCTCATCAGGCGCTCGAACCTCGTCTCTGGGCTCGCCTCGACGTAGATGACCTTTCCGCCGAGCCTCTTGACGGCGTTGATTTCGCCCTCGGAACGGACGCCGTCTATGACGATGTTTCGGCAGTGTCTCATCTTGTCGACGGCGAGCCTTATGAGTACGTCCTCGCCGTAGGTCTCCTTGAGGTACCTCCCGAACTCTATGAGCCTGTCCCGCGTCGGCTCGGCCTTCTCAGGCAGCTCTGGAATCCACGAATAGTCCGAGACGTTGTGGGTGAGCAGGTCTATCAGCGGGTCGCTGCAGGAAACCCTGCAGAAGCCCCTCTCCTCGAAGAACTTTGCAACCGTCGTCTTTCCGGCGGCTATCTTTCCAACGACGCCCACTATCATTTTCTCCACATCCTCCAGATTAGATTCGCCCCGTCGGTCGATTCCATAAGCCCTTCATAGGTCAGGGAAGTGACGAACCTGATCAACGCCTTTTTGTCGTAGACTGTCGGCATATCGAAGCCGAAGAGGTATTTCAGCTCGAAGAAGCCTATGTGGAGCAGCCGGAAGGGGTTGAGAAGAGCCACTCCCCTCTCGAACCTCAGGCCGAAGGGAAAGTCAGCCAGGACGAGCTCCGCTCCGTACTCCTCCGCGATTTCACGCAGCTTCCCCTCGTCTGGGAAGAACAGTTCCCCGGGTTCGGCCTCTATCGGCTCGTACTCCAGCCTCGGGAACGCGTACCTGATCCCAACGGCATCGCGGGGAAGGTTCATCCTCTCGGCAAAACCGAGCAAAGCTTTCGCGTTGAAGCTCAGAAAGACAAGCGTTTTGACGTCTCCGCTGACGTCAGGCCACTCCCTCGGAGGAAACCTCTTCTCCGCCTCGATTATCGGAAGGAGGAACTCAAGCCCCGTGCCTCTAATCAGGTTCTCGGCCTCCTCTAGCCTCCTCCGCTTTACCTCCAGGTCGAGGTGGGAGTAGACCGTGACCTGCCTGACGCCCAGCCTCTCGCGGAGCTTTCCGATGACGAAGCTGTTGCCTATGACGACGCTCTTGTCGGTTCTGTCGTGGGCTATTATGAAGAGCTTGTCGCCTTTTGAGTCGTAGCGGATCTCGTCTATCCTGAAGGGACTGTCGGGAAAGCCGTTCTCACGCCTTATCTCCCTGACCAGCTCTGATATCTCCTCGACCGTGAACATAGTCCCTCCCAAGGTATCTCCAGGGCTCTGCTTTTAAGGGTTCTTTTTGGGTTCCCTGCCAAATATTCCATATATGGAACAAAAATTTATAAATCATGGAACAAAAGTCCGCACCGGGGTTTGACCATGAGGATGAGTTCAAGGGAGATAGCTGTAATCGGGATGATGCTGGGGCTCTCGCTAATGCTTGAGGTTATTCCCGTGGAGATGCCCACAGTCTGGGGCATGAAAATAGACCTCGTGGCGGTCCCCATAATAATGACCTACCTCCTCACGGGCTTTGCCGGCGGTCTCATCGCGGTGTTCCTGCTGTTCGTGGGGCTGGGCCTTATCTCATCGGCGAGCTGGCTGGGCGGCATGATGAAGGCCACCGCGACCTTCAGCGTTCTCGTCGGGCTGGAAGTGTCAAGGAGGCTCACCCACTTTGACTTCGAGAACGCAGAGGGAAGGAGAACCGTGGCCTTTGCAGTCCTGGCTTTCCTGATAGGCATCGCGGTCAGGGTTCCCCTGATGGTCGCCCTGAACTACTACGTGGCCCTTGAGGTATGGCTGGGCGTTCCGCAGGAGAAGGTCGTTGAGGTGGTCGAGACCTGGACTGGGGTTCCATTCTGGGTCGCCATAGGTCTGCCCAACGTCATCCAGAGTGCCATCGACGTCTTTGTTGGCCTTGCAGCAACGATCCCGGTGTTAAGGCGCGTTCCGCACCTGCTGAAGTGAAAGATGGAAATTTGGAAAAGAGCTCAGAGGTTGCCCAGTATCTCCTCTTCTTCCATCGTTCTCTCGCAGTAGTGGCAGCGCACCTTTAGGGATTCCCGGGAGACGACGTGGAACTTTGAAACGGTGTACTCGTGGTTGCTGACGCAGTTTGGATTGGCACAGCGGAGGATTCCGGTTATCTCGTCGGGAATCTCGACCTTGAACTTCTCGGCCACCCTGTAGTCCCGCACTATGTTAACAGTGGCCGTCGGGGCGATGAGCGCTATCTTGTTGACCTCCTCCTCGCTCAGGAACCTGCCCTCTACCTTGACGATGTCCTTTCTTCCGAGCTTTCCGCTGTGGACGTTCGAGGCGAGAAGGAGGACGCCGCCGTTCGGCCTGTTGAGGCGGAGTATCTCGATGACCTTCAGCCCCTTTCCAGCGGGGATGTGGTCTATGACAGTGCCCTCTCTGATGGCGGTAACCTTTAGCTCGGCCATTCACAGCACCCCCAGAGTCAGTCCGAGGAGGGCCATCCTCACGGGAACTCCGGAGAAGACCTGCCTGAAGTAGAGCGCGTGCTCCGTCCTGTCGACCTCCGGGTGAATTTCATCGACCCTCGGGAGGGGATGCATTATCCTGAGGCTTTCCCTGGCCTTCTCCAGAACCGCGCAGTTGACCTGGTAGCTGCCCTTGACCTTGAGGTACTCCTGCTCGTCAGGGAAGCGCTCACGCTGGATCCTGGTGACGTAGAGAACGTCCAGCTCCGGAATCGTCCCCTCCAGGTCGGTCGTCTCGTGAACCTTCACACCCCTCTCGCGGAGCTCTTCAACTATGTGCCTTGGCATCCGCAGGAGCTCCGGTGAGATCAGGTACAGCTCGACGTCGTAGAAAGCCAGGGCCTCGGCGAGACTGTGGACGGTTCTCCCGTACTTGAGGTCGCCGAGCAGGCCTACCGTGAGGCCGTCGATCCTCCCGAAGGCGCGCTTTATCGTGTAGAGGTCGAGGAGGGTCTGGGTTGGATGCTGGTTGCTGCCGTCCCCTGCGTTGATCACCGGTATCTCGGCAACCTCTGCGGCCAGCCTCGCCGCCCCCTCCATGGAATGGCGTATGACTATTACGTCGCTGTACTGCTCGACGGTCTTTATGGTATCTGCCAAGCTTTCGCCCTTCTTGACACTCGTGCTGGCGGCGGAAGAGAATCCTATGACCGAGCCGCCGAGGCGGTGCATGGCGCTCTCAAAGCTTAAGCGGGTTCTCGTTGATGGCTCGAAGAAGAGCGTTGCGAGGATTTTCCCCCTCGCATGGTCGAGCGAGCCTTTCTCCCTGAGCTCTGTCTCAAGCCTCTCAGCAACTTCCAAAACAAACTCGATGTCCTCCTTCGAGAAATCCCTAACGCTTATCACATCGCGTCCTTTCCAGTCCATAAAAGCCCTCCTGATGTAAAAATCGATGGGTTTTTAAACGTTTTTTGACATAAAATTGTCGACGGTAACGCTTTAAGCATAGGTTCGAAAATTCAATAACCTGGTTTTAGGGTGGTAGCATGAAGACGCCCAGCGTGTACGTAGCCGAGGAGCTGATGCCGTTCCTCAGGGCGAAGATAG
Organism: Thermococcus coalescens; assembly: GCF_055392585.1. Lineage (NCBI taxonomy): Archaea > Methanobacteriati > Methanobacteriota > Thermococci > Thermococcales > Thermococcaceae > Thermococcus > Thermococcus coalescens. The sequence goes on along the minus strand of NZ_AP043764.1, from coordinate 1,154,938 downwards.
CTGAGAGGCTTTACCGTGAAGGGATGAAGCAGTCCCAGATAGCGGGGTACCTGGGTATAACGCAGGCGATGGTTAGCAAGTATCTAGCGGGGAGATATAAAACTCCCCCTGAAGAGGTTACACGAAGGCTGGAGGACATAGCCAACGACGTTTCCAACTTCATCCTGTTTGGAGGGAGCAGGGCGGATGCCGTGCTTCTTGTGGCGAGACGCGTATTCGAGCTCTTTCAGAGCGGTTTTCTGTGCAGGTTCTACGCCGAATACGCCGGGGTGAGCGAGGAGGCGTGTCGCTCGCTCTTCTCTTTGGGTTCCAGCCGCGGCGAGATACTTGAGGTTCTGAACACGGCGCTCAACGAGCTCCTAAAGGATGAAAGCTTTCCCTCCCTCATTCCCGAAGTCAGGAGCAACTTTGCCTACGCCCTTCCGTCCCCGAGGGGCATTGAGGACGTTGCGGCTATCCCCGGGAGGATAACTGCCGTTAAGGGCAAGGCCTTTGCCCTGCCGCCGGAATTTGGGGCGAGTACGTTCACAGCGGGGATACTCGTTAAGCTGGCCGGTATCAGGCCCGAGGTACGGAGCGTCCTCAACATCAGGTACGGGCTGGACGTTGAGAAGGCGATTGAAGCGGCCGGCTTCAAGGTCGCCCGGGTAAAGACAGGGGGGTTGAGTGAGGACGACGCCATAAGGGCAATCGCGGAAGTCTTCCGGGAGGACTCCTACGATGCCGTTATTGACGTTGGAGGCTTTGGCGTGGAGCCCCTCGTGTACCTCTTCGGAAAGCACCCCATAGAGGTCGTTGAGAAGCTCAAGAGGCTGGTGAAGAACCTTTGAGGCGGAGGTTTCTTCCCCCGTACATACTCCTCCTTCTGTTTCTGAACCTCACACCGGTGGCTCCATCGTCCCCTGTACAGAACGGGGACAAGCTCGTGCACTTCTTCGAGTTTTTGCTCCTCGGTTTCATGGGGTGGTCCCTGTGGGCGTACCTGCTCCCACTGCCTGTTCTCCTGGAGTCCCTGCAGCTCTTCGTCCCCGGAAGGACGTTCTCCTTCGCTGACATGGGCGCAAACCTAATAGGCTTTGCCCTTGGAGTTCTGATCGGGTGGTGGCATGAAGGTTCTCACGAGGGAGCTCAGGTTTCAGACCGAGGGGGAGATCGACCTGGTGGACATAACCCGCGATGTTGAGAGGGTCGTGGAGGAGAGTGGAATAGAGAACGGGCAGGCTCTGGTCTTCGTTCCAGGAGCTACTGGCGCGATAGTCACGATAGAGCACGAGTCTGGCTTACTTGAGGACTTCAAGAGAACTTTGATGGAGCTGATACCGAAAGGGAAGGGCTACCTCCACGACAGGATAGACGACAACGCCCACAGCCATCTGCGGGCCACCCTGCTTGGAGCAAGTGAGTGCTTCCCCGTCGTTGACGGCAGGCTCGTGAGGGGGACATGGCAGCAGATTTTCTTCGTCGAGCTGGACGTGCGGCCTAGGCACAGGAGGGTCATCGTGCAGGTTGTTGGGGAGTGAGCTCCAGCAGGAAGAACGGAACGTCTTCCCTCTCCAGCACCTTCACGTCCCTCGGGTACTTTTTATGGGCTTTTCCAGCTTTCACCTCGACTTTCAAGTCACCCGCTACAGCATCAACCTCGTAGCCGTTTCTGAAGTAGTACACCTCCCCGAATTTTCTGTAGAGATGCTCCTGGAGAACCCACTCATAGAGGGCATCCTCCCTAAGCTCCGCCCCGCTCCAGGCCGAGAAAAGTCTGGCCAGCAATGGGTCACGGAAGAAGAACTTCTTCTCACGCTTGTAGAGCACCTGGTTTCCCCCTCTGAGGTACGCTATCCCGAGGATGTAGAGCTCCCTGAAAAGCTCGATGTAGTCCTGTACAACTTTGTATGAGTAGCCTGACGTCATCCCCGCCAGAGCGCGAAAGCTCGTTGCTGAGGGGGCACTCCTTATTAAGGCCCCCAAAGTCTCCTTCGCTATCTCAAGGCTCTTTCCAAAGCGGACGAATTCTCCGATGTACGCGCCTAAAAGGTCTTCCATGGGGAGATCGTTTATTGCCCCCGGAAAGCCGCCCCTTTTGAGGTAGTCTTCAAACAGCCCCAGAACCTTCTCAGTGCTGAGTTCGGGCCTCTTCATGCCCATTACCTCGGCGTATTCCGGAAACGAGAGCGGCATGACCTCAACCGTCTTACCTTTGCCTCTCCTTCCAGGAAAGAGCTCAATGTCCCTTTTAACCCGGAGTGAGCTTGAGCCGGTAACGGTTACGACCTCGTTTTCCAACAGGCCTGCATCTATGAGGGGTTTAACCCCGCGCCACCAGCCTTCAAGCGAGGTAACCTCGTCGAGGAATACATAGCCCCTTTCGATGCCTTCTTTTTCTTTTAGTGTCTGGAACTCCCTCAACAAAGCTGAAAGCTCTCTGTGGCTCGGCAGGACTTCGACGTTGATGTAGAGAACGGCTTCGGGTGGGTTCTCCTTCAGGAGCTCCCGGATGAGGAGCTTTATTCCTGTGGTCTTTCCCACCTGTCTCGGCCCGAGGACGAAGTTGAGGGAGAATGGTTCGAGCGAAAGCTTATCGACCCATCTCGGCCACCAGTGAATTTTCTGCTCTTTCCAACGCCTCACGTGGTAGTCTTCTCTTCCCTCCCACCAGGGGTTCATGTAGGTTAAATCTCCGAGCCTCATATTAACCCCTGAGAAGTTGTAGTTCTCAAGAGTTTATAAAGGTTGAGAAGTGTGAGTTCTCAGGGTTTATAAGCCAAGGGTCTCTGGGAGGTAGAATATTGCCAATTCAATCTTTGAGTTTGTCTCATACCGTGTGGAGATGCTTTCAAATGTCGTCCAGAGTATGGCATAAACCGTGCGTACGTCAGTTCTGCCAATTTTTGGCTCTATTCTGAGGCTGAAAACTAAATCATGATTCTCATTCCTTGCATGCATTCGGACATAATATAATGAAAAGGTGTCATGTGTTATCTGGATTGAGATCTCTCTAATGCCTTTTAAAGGATATGACTTTAGAGAGTTAATTTCAGTAGATTTTCTCCGTAAAAGACCGGATTTGGACGTTTTGAACAGGATTATTCTTTTGTTTGTAATGGCTAAATGGTCATAGACACCATCAACTTTTACGCGATTTAAAATGGTTATCACGTATTCTCCCGGCATTAGGTATTCATGGAGGCTCATTTCCCTCCTCCCTCCGGGTACTTATAGATTTCCCTCCTCCCGGAGGGTAGAATACTGCACAGTTTGGGGTACGTTGTTGTGAGGCAAATTCCCACAAAATTTAAATATTTGATTGACTACTATCAATGTTAATTTAGTGATCTGGTGAAGTATAATGCAAACAGAGATAATTAAACCCACAGCAAAGTTCAAGCTCAAGGAAATACCAGGCGGATTAGATAATCTCTTCTCCACCTATCGGGAGATTGTGAACTACCTCATCTCCTACGCTTTCGAGAATAATATTACGAGCTTTTACAGGCTCAAGAAGGAAACTTACAAAAGCCTTCGAAAGGAGTATCCAGAGTTGCCGAGCCATTATCACTACACAGCAACTCAAATGGCCACAATGATCTACAAGAGCTACCGGAAACTGAAAAGGAAGGGAAAAGCCAAGGGTAGGCCAGTATTTAAGAAGGAAGCCATAATGCTCGACGACCATTTGTTTAAGCTCGACCTTGAGGTTGGAATAATTAAGCTCTCCACTCCGAGTGGAAGGATTAAGCTGGAGTTTTATCCTGCAAAGTATCACGAGAAGTTTAGGAACTGGAAAGTTGGGCAAGCTTGGCTTGTTAGGACGCCGAAGGGTGTCTTCATCAACGTGGTATTTTCCACAGAGGTTGAAATAAGGGAGCCTGAAACCTTCGTTGGCGTGGACTTGAACGAGAACAACGTTACTCTGAGCCTTCCAGATGGAGAATTCGTCCAGATAATCACTCACGAGAGGGAGATTAGGACGGGTTATTACGTGAAGAGGAGAAGAATACAGCAGAAAATCAGAGCTGGAAAGAAGAGAAAAGAGCTTCTCGAAAAATATGGGGAGCGGGAGAGAAACAGGTTGAACGATTTGTATCACAAGCTGGCCAATAAAATTGTTGAACTGGCTGAGAAGTATGGTGGTATTGCTTTGGAAGACTTAACCGAAATCAGGAATTCGATAAGGTATTCGGCTGAAATGAATGGGAGACTTCACCGCTGGAGTTTCAGAAAGCTCCAGAGCATTATTGAATACAAGGCTAAACTGAAGGGTGTTAGGGTTGTTTTCGTTAATCCCGCTTTCACTTCCTCCCTGTGCCCGGTATGTGGGGGGAAACTAAGCCCGAATGGGCACAGGGTCCTGAAGTGTCCGAAGTGTGGGCTTAAGGCCGATAGGGATGTCATCGGCTCTTGGAATATTCGTTTGAAAGCCCTGAAGATGTGGGGAGTTCCCGTTCCCCCCGAAAGCCCCACGATGAAGACGGGAGTGGGGAAGCCGGCTTCTTCCACAACAAAAAGGGAAGGAGTCGGCGGGACGGTACTAACCCGCCCAAGTTCATCGGCTCCGCCTTCGGCGGCACTCCCCGGGCAGAATGAGTTGGGCGTTGTACCTAAAAGGCTTCCGGTCAGTGGATCGGTTCGGTGATTTCTCCCGGGGTCTCCTCGTACTTGTGCTCCCTCTTGACTATGATGTAGTATATTATTGCTCCTATGATCCCCAGGAAGATTGCCACTATAACCCATATGACCTTCTCGATATCGGGCATCCTCTTCTGCTTGGCCAGAACGTCGTAGATTACCCAGACAACGGCAATGAGGCCGAGGATTCCCAGAACCATCACTAAGCCCCACATGGCAAAGAATATCCCTTCTCCAATCATGGCCACCACCAATGAATCATGTGGACTTCTTCTTTATAAAAGGATTACTCACTGTCTGAAGTATAGGAAAGAAAACATGAAATTAAGAGGATCACTTCTTGAGCTTCTCGCACTTCTCGACGAACTCCTTGAGGATGTCCTTGAGCTTCGGCTCGCCGATCTCCTCGAGCTCGTAGCGGACGCGAACGGCCGGCTTGTTGAGCTTCATGACGCGGCGGAGGTCGATGGGGGTACCCATGATGACGACGTCGGCGTCTGCCCTGTTGATGGTTTCCTCAAGCTCCTTGATCTGCCTGGCGCCGTACCCCATGGCCGGCAGGATGACGTCGAGGTGGCTGTACTTCTTGTAGGTGTCGATGATCGAGCCGACGGCGTAGGGCCTCGGATCGATGATCTCAGCCGCTCCGTACTTCTTGGCGGCGATGTAGCCGGCTCCGTACTTCATGCCGCCGTGGGTGAGGGTCGGGCCGTCCTCGACAACCAGAACGCGCTTGCCCTTGATGAGCTCCGGCTTGTCGACGTAGAGCGGTGAAGCGCCGTCGATGACTATAGCCTTCGGGTTGACCTTTTCGATGCTCTCGCGGACCTTCTGGATGTCGTCGCGGTTGGCGGTGTCGATCTTATTGATTATGATGACGTCCGCGGCGCGGAAGTTGGTCTCACCCGGGTGGTATTTCAGTTCATGCCCGGGCCTGTGCGGGTCGGTGACGACTATCCAGAGGTCGGGCTCGTAGAACGGGAAGTCGTTGTTTCCTCCGTCCCAGAGGATGATGTCGGCCTCCTTCTCGGCCTCGCGCAGTATCTTCTCGTAGTCAACGCCGGCGTAAACCACCATGCCCCTGTCGATGTACGGCTCGTACTCCTCGCGCTCCTCGATGGTGCACTCGTGCTTGTCGAGGTCCTCGTAGCTGGCAAAGCGCTGAACGACCTGCTTCCTGAGGTCGCCGTAGGGCATCGGGTGCCTTATGGCGACGACCTTGTAGCCCATCTCCTGGAGGAGCTGGGCGACCTTTCTGCTGGTCTGGCTCTTACCGCAGCCGGTTCTAACGGCGGTGACTGCTATAACCGGCTTGGTGCTCTTAATCATGGTGCTCTTCGGACCGAGGAGCCAGAAGTCCGCTCCGGCGCTGTGGGCCCTGCTCGCGAGGTGCATGACGTGCTCGTGGGAGACGTCGGAGTAGGCGAAGACAACGATGTCGATGTCGTGCTCCTTGATTATCTTCTCAAGGTCGTCCTCGCTCCATATCGGTATCCCGTTCGGGTAGAGCTCTCCGGCAAGCTCGGGCGGGTAGAGCCTGCCCTCGATGTCCGGAATCTGGGTTGCGGTGAACGCAACGACCTCGTACTCGGGATTGTCCCTGAAGAACGTGTTGAAGTTGTGGAAGTCCCTTCCGGCGGCGCCCAAAATGAGAACCCTCTTTCTCTTCTTTTCGGCCATGTTGACCACCTCAAAAGTTTTTAACCTAGCACTGGTGTATCGTTTTTGGCATTTATAACGGTTTTTGTTTAATGGTGCAAACTTCTGGCGGGAATTATTCGGTACGGGCAGCAGAGAACTGAAAAACCTTCAAGCACGGCTGGATAATCCCCGTTTGAATTTACCCGGAGGGTTAATAACCCGCAACCGTTAATAGCCCCTCCCCATAATGTTCAGTGATGCCTATGCCGTCGGTGGGGGTTAGGACACACACCGCCCTGCACGTAGTCAAGGGTGCCGTCGTCAGGGTTCTGGGTGAAAAGGCCAAGTGGACGGCGAGCGTTTACGTGGACGGGAACCATGGGAGGCTGACGGTCAAGTTTGACAGGAAGCCAGCGCCGGAGGAGGTTGCAGAGGTAGAGCGCCTCGCCAACGGGAAGGTAAAGGAAGACGTCCAAGTGAAGGTTTACGAGCTGTCCAGGGAAGAGGCCGAGGAGCGCTTCGGTGAGGACATGTACGACCTCTTCCCGATTCCGCCGGAAGTGAGAACCCTCAGAGTCGTCGTCATAGAGGGCTGGAACGTGAACGCGTGCAACAAGGAGCACACTCGGACGACGGGAGAGATAGGGGGGATAAAGATCAGAAAGGTCCGTTTCAGGAGGAGCAAGGGTTTGCTGGAGATCAGCTTTGATGTCCTCTGAGCAGAAACCTGTACAGGGGCGTCACTTTGATCTCTTTCCCGCTCTCCTCTATGGTATCCTCGGCATCCATGGTCACGATGGTTAAGCTGCTGCACCCGAGCTTTTTGCCCGCCCGCATCAGCCCTTTCACCTCCCGTTCGTAGTTGGAGGCGTTTAGCTCGTAGGTTACCTGGATGAGTTCTTTTACCTGGTTGCCCTCCCTGACCACGAAGTCAACCTCGCTCTCGCCGTCCGCGTAATACGAGAGCTCCATCAGCGGGTTGAAGTAGCTCTTCTCCCGCAGCAGCTCCAGGAAGACTAGGTTCTCGATTCTTCGGCCGAGGTCATCCCCCCTGAAAAAGAGGCCGGCGAAGGAGGTATCCACGATGTAGAGCTTCCGGGGGTTCACCAGGGTTCTCCTGTGCGACGGGCTGAGGAGGGGGAGCTGGAATACCAGGAATGCACTCTCCATCGCGTTAAGGTAGTTTATGATGGTCTTCACGTTGAGCCCTATCCCCATAGCCCCCATGCTCCTCTGCAGGGAGCGGTAGGTGAAGTAGCTCCCGTACAGCGATAACACGTGGTAGAAGACCTCCTTGAACTCGGCGACGTCCCTGAAGGAGAACCTCTCGACTATATCCCTGTAGAGGACGGTTTCCAGAATTGAGACCACCTTCTCCCGCGATTTCGTCCTCCAGACCTCCGGAAAGCCTCCCCATTTGAGGTAATCGCTGAGCGTCTTCTTTAGCTTCCCCCGTTCGCGGAAGGTGTCCGCGTTGAGATTTCCGGTGATTTCCCTGAACGAGAGGGGCAGAACGAGCCGCGAGACGTGCCTTCCCCTGAGCCGGGTCGGTATCTCCGAGGAGAGCAGGGCCGACGATGAGCCCGATACGTAGAGGTCGAAGTCCTTGACGTCGTGGAGCCAGCGGAGCTTCGCGTCCCAGTCTTTCCATTCCTGCACCTCGTCCAGGAACAGGGAGACCCTGCCCTCTGGGTATTCTCTCCTCACTTCCTCCGCCAGCTTCTTGGCGCTCATCTTTCTCAGCTCCGGCTCATCGAGGGGAAGATAGAGAACGTTTTGCCCGCTGTTCAACATAGCGTTGGCCTTTTTCAGCATGAGAAAAGTTTTCCCAGCCCTCCTAGGCCCGATGATGGCTTTTATATCTCCCCCGACCGGCAGGGAAACCTCCCGCGGAATCTCCTCTACGTAGTTGAGAGAGCCAATATATTCGAGGGTTATCTCCTTCAGCCCAATCATGTGTATGTGTAATACACAGTACTATTTAAGTCTTGTGTATTTGAAATAAACAAGAGGGTTGGTCATTCCCTTACCCACAGCGCCCCGGCCATGCCGAAGTAGGTCGGGCAGGCGTAGGCGCTCTCGACGAGTTTCACATCAACGCGGTGCATTACGCCGAGCATTATCAGCATCCCCCAGTAGCTGTCGGGGAGGGCATTCCTTATCAGCTCCTCCGGGACTTCCGGGAGCTCCTCCAGGCGGTTTTCGTTAATCAGCTCCATTATAAGCCTGTCGTACTCCTCGCTCTCCGCTCTATAACCGTAGGGGCCGTTCTCGTCGTGTGCATGCCCGTGGTCGGCACTTATTATTAGGGCGATTTTCTTCTCGCTCCCCTCGAGGACATCCCCGAGCGTCTCCCCGAACTTTATCAGCGTTTCTCTGCTGACTCCCCGTGCAGGAGTTAGAAGGACGAGCGGCTTCCTTTCAAGGAAGTGGAGCGGTATGAGCTCCCCCCAGCTCAGCGGCCAGCGCGAGTACTCACCGCTGAGCGCGGCGAAGTTCAGGTCGACAACTGGCATCCCGGCCTCTTTCTCCACTCTGTAAATCTTCTCAGCTAATTCCCTGTCAGTCTTCCACTCACCAGGCAGTTTCTTTCCCTCGAAGCCGAGCCATGAGACGAGGTGCTCGGCCATGACCATGCCGAGGCGGTCGCTCATCCGGACGTTGTGGGGACTGATGAGGACGTAGGAATCGACGCCGGCAAAGGCTTTCCCGATGTTCCTCAGCACCTCGGCGAGTTTCTCCGTTTCCTCGTCCGGCGGGTCTAAAACAGGGTTCCCGTGGGGCATCAAACCAATCCCGACGAGCATGGTATCACCGTTTCAAATAATAAAAAGAGTTAAAAGGTTCATCCCCACTGCAGGGGAACCTCATAGTAGTTGCCGCTCTCGGAATATTTTGCAAAGTAGAGAACGTTGCCGTGCCAGCTGTTTATTATCACCTTAACAGCAGGTCTGTTGCTTGAGGACTGTCTGTATGTATCTACTGTTCCGGTGAAGCATATCTGGACTCCCTCTCCGGCACATGCCGAGACTGAGGTTGAAAAGTATACCCCACCATCGTCTGATGATTCTTGGAAATACGCCATGAACTCGTCACCCGCATCTCTACTGTGACTGTACCTGATCAAGTTTGAGGGTATTGTTCCCGGATCGTTATCAGTGTCTATTTTTGAGAAATACACTATTTCTTGAGGAATAAGTTCGTAAACCGTCCTGCATATCAGGTACCCACATACATCGTACCTATCAATGCGGTACCTTACCGTGGCGTACACTGTTTTCATTTCCCCATCAGAAGTCGGGACTGGGGCGGCATATCCAAAGGGAGTGCTGACCCTTCCAGAACGCTCCCATCTGTCAGGACTTGGCTGTCCCCATTGGGGTACGGTCTGGGAAAATGAATCAATGGCTAGAGTATCGTCCTCGTTTATTATCAGGCGCTCTTCTACTCCTAGAACGCTGTGAAGCCTGAATATTTTTATGTTCTTCATGAACATATCTCCCACTTTCACGCTAGTGGCTTGGAATTCATTTTTGGGGTTGAGGCTCTGGATTGAGGGTCCTATGTTGTCCCTGTGGAGGGATACTCTTATCTTCACGGAAGTCAATGGTTTCTCGGGATGGAACTCAACGAACTTGGTTCCCCAGTAGTTCTCACCCGAGACGATAACCAGTAGCTTAACCGGCCTGTAGACAGTTCTGTACTCCCTAACAACCTTCCCGTCTTTGATTACTGTCTCCATTTTTGTGCCTTTGGGAATCCTTTGTATCTTGACTGTAGGTGTCAGCATCGATCCTTGATAGAGGATCTTGGGTTCTCCGAGAGTGTAATCCACAACCACAAGGGTCGCTCTTTGAATCTGGTGGCTCATTTCCAAGTTAATTTTCGCCAGCCCCACTGGCTTTCCTTGGAGCCAGTCGAGGTATGCAGAGTACAGCGTTCCGGCATTGTCCGGCTGGACTCCGTAGGCTGAGGGTATTACTATAGTGACCATCACTGCCACAATTACTGCAGCTACTGCAAGTTTCTTTTTACTTCTCAAGGGAGCCACCTCCACTCTTCCTCAAGGGAGCTATCTTTGTGGCTTAAGTGAGTTATTGTTTTTTATCTTATATAAGTATTTCGTGATCTGATGTACTCAGCAACTCATCGTTACATTTTTGGCAGAATTCTCTACTAAAATGACACACAGGTTCCTAGTCCCTCAAGCGTGCACTCCATCACCTTTCCGCCTTCCGCATGGGAGAGCGTCTTCAGGCCGGAACCTGTGAGAATCGAAACCACTTTCGTCCTTTCTTCTATTGTCCCATTCTCCACGAGCTTTTTGAGGGCGGCAATTCCGGTTGCACTCGCCGGCTGGACGAAGAGGCCCTCACCTGCAAGTCTTCTCTGGGCTTCTTGGATTTCTTCATCGCTTACGCTGACGCACTTCCAGCCGAACTCGCGGAGAAGTTTAAGAACCGCGTTCCCGCTCGGCGGATAGGGGTTCGCTATGGCCTTCGCTATCGTGTGCGGATTTTCGAGGCGTTCTATCCTATCTTTCCCTTCTCTAAATGCCCGGCATATCGGGGAACAGCCATCCGCCTGAACCGCGATGAGAGCAGGAAGGTCATCGATTAGACCGCTTTCCTTCAGCTCAAGGAAGCCCTTGGCTACCCCCCTGAAGAGCCCTCCTGAGCTGGTCGGGACTAGAACGTAGTCCGGCGTTATTTCTTCAGCGATCTCGAAGGCGATGCCCTTGTAGCCCTCGACGCGGAAGGGGTTGTCCGAGTTGATGAAATAGATTCCGAGCCTTTCTCCTAACTTCAAACTCTCAAAGTAGAGCCTTCCGTAGTCGCCACGAACCCTAATGACCTCGCCGCCGTAAACCGAAACGGCTTTCAGCTTCTCGTCGCTGGCATTTTCCGAGACGAGGATTTTGGCATCGAGGCCAAAGCGGGAAGCGTAGGCCGAAACACTCGCGGCCATGTTGCCTGTAGATACCGTCCCGACGGCTTTGTAGCCAGCCTTAAGGGCGTAGCTCATCGCCAGAAACGTCCCCCTGTCCTTGAAGCTCCAGGTTGGATTAACCGTCTCGTTCTTGAGGTAGAGTTTTACGCCCAACTCCACCCCGATTTTCGATCTAACGAGCGGTGTGTCGCCCTCGCCGAGGGAGAGCTCCGGGGCAGGTTCCACCGGCCAGAAGTCCCAGAACCGCTCCCAGACGCTCTTCCCTATGTATGGCTCGCCCGTGAATCTTTCGAACTCCACAGGCTGGCCGCATTCACACCTCTGAACCGGTTCGTCGTAGGTTTTCCCGCAGATTGAACAGACCAGCCTCACATCAGTCCCTCCTTTCGGCGATCAGGAGAACGGAGCTTCCATCAATTCTTATCGTGTAGTTCGCGTAGGTGTTGCCCTCCGCGAGCCTGGAGACGGTTTCCCCGAAGGTCTTCGCCGCTTCAGGGGTTGAGAACACCACCTTCCACTGGAGGGTGTAGCCCGTCCCGTTCTGGGTCAGGAGGAGCTCATCCCCGCGCCACTCGCTTGAGACGTTCCAGGCGGTCTCGTTCTCCAGCTTCGCGACGTCCCTGAGGAGCAGGTAAACGTAGTACTCACCGAGCCTGTCTTCCTTAAGGACGCGTGAGTTCGGCGGTGCGTCCAGGGTGACGTTGAGTGGCGTGACGTTTTCGATGTACATCTCGGGGTGCATGACCTGCTGTGCCGAGATGGGGTAGCGGCTGTATGCCACATTAACGAGCTTCCAGCCGCCTTTCTCGTAGAGGTACCTCACGAACCGGTCGCCAAAGACGTAGGGAAAGATATGGAGGTCCGTTAGGGGATTTCCGCTCAGAGAGCGTATCTTGTATATGGGTATCCCGTTACTCTCGCAGTAGAGATCCGCAACGAGGTCGGCGTCGCCCTCGATGAGGGACTGAACCGCTATTGTCCCGTCGTAGGTGTCCGCACCGTACTTCGCGTTGAACCACTGCTTCTGGAGCACGTGGACGCTCTCGTGGGCTATCGTTCTCCGGGCAACATCGGGGTTTGACATGAAGTTCTCCCGGATCACGTAGATGGTATCGCCCACCGTTGCGGCTATCCAGTTGGCGCTTCTCTCCGTCTCCTTTTTGATGTACTGATAGTCTGGTGGAAGGAGGAGGGTCATCTTGTAGGTCAGCTCTTCGATTTTCATCCTCTTGATGTCAGCTTTTCCGGGCTTCCATTTCGCCAGAGCTTCCTGCCTGGTTAGGACAACTATCTTCGGCCTTTCCTTGAAGGTGAGGTTCCTTATATCCTGAACCTGGTCGAGTATCCCGTTTACCTGGGTGAGGACGCTGTTCGGGTTGAAGGTTACATCTTCCGCGATGTAGAAGGCGGGTATGAGAAGGAGTATGAGACCAAGGACGATGAGGATTCTCGAAGGCTTCCGCATGCTATCAACTCGAAAAGGGAATTAAAAAGGGCTTTGGTGCAACCGTTGAACGGTTCACTCCTTAAATTCGACGAACTCTTCCTTCATGCCGTCCTTCGTTATGACGACAACCTGGATCTTCCTGCTGCCCGTGTAGACGTCCCTCTTTCCGGCCGTCCTGACGGCCCTGACGGCGAGCTCCTTGGCCTCTTTGACGCTCATGTCCTTCTTGAAGCTGTCCTCAAGGACTGCTATGGCGAAGGGGCTTCCCGAGCCGGTTGCGGTGTAGTCGTCGAAGATGAGCCCTCCCATCGGGTCGAGGTTGGCCAGCGTCGGCTCTTCAACGTGGCCGCCTATGATTATCTGGACGAGGTAGGGGAACCACTTGTTCTCGTTGAGTATGTTGCTGAGCAGGTTCGCCATGGCCTTGGTGCTCATGGGTCTGTTCCAGGTGAACTGGTAGTAGCGTGCCTCCGCCTCGAGCATTCTCGCCAGGGCCTGGACGTCGCCAACGCTTCCTGCGGTGGTTATCGCTATCCTGTCGGTGATGGGGACTATCTTCCTTATGTTGAGGGTCTCGACCATGTGGTCGAGGGAAGCCTGCGTATCAGCGGCCAGAACGACGCCGTCCTTGGCCTTTATTCCCACGGTGGTGGTGCCGGTTTTCTTCGTTTCCATTCTCTCACCCCTGACCCATCTTCTCACCCGACGTTTTAAACCTTTGCGAGTTCGGGGACGATGACCCGGTGGCCGTTTACCTCAGTTATCTTGCCCTGTGGATTCCTAATTATCAATATTTTCTGACCCCTTGGGGCATCTCTACCGCTCACGGGGTGTGTGGCTGGCTGAGACCTGTAGAGTCCACGCATACACCCGTTCTTGGATCGCAGGGTGGGGACGGGGATCTGCCGTCGGTTATAACGCCAAACACAAGCGGCACGCTGACCTTCGGCCCACCAGTCCTCACCTTCACCCCCAGAACGCTGTACATTGCGTAGCAGCTCTTTTTGGGCTTGACGTCGACGCTGTATTCTGCTATTGAAACTGCATTCATGTACTTGTGGAACCCAAACGTCAGGCTGAGCGCGCTGGCCAGTCTTCCAAGGGTGGGATTTATGCCCGTAAGGTACTTTCCGGCGGCATAGCCTATTGGGATGCTCAGGCTGGAGCTCGATGAGAAGACCTCACTTTGAGATTGTCTAACATAGACGGCACTTTTCCAACTCCCAGCACTTATCCATTTCCTTTTCCACTCCGCTTCTTTTGAGATGCTCCAGATGTTGGGGGTTGTGGTGATCCTTGGAGGGTTGTCCCCTTGAGACTCTGTGAAGTAGATGCCCCCTGTAGGAGACTCCCATATCGTGTACTTTCCGGTGCTGTGAATTTTGATGGGGTAAGTTTGGACTATCTCTATGTCCGTGTACTTTCTTGTGAGCCTGTCGTACGCGGGAACCTTAGCGTGGGCCACAATGTACTCCATCTTGATGTTAAGATACCTCTCCCAAGTGTTTGAATTAACTGTTAAGGGCCCTAATGATTGATAGCTTATATCCAGTGCCCAGCCTTCGAAGCGGTGTCCCTTGGATACGCTAAGCACCGTTAAGGGCCCAACGTCAATTCCAACAGTCCAGTAGCTGTAGGTACTCCTGCTGAGCACGAGATCCCAGTCGAAATCTATCTCTTCTGCGACTTTGTTTTCTGTTTTTAGTCCCATCACTGAAACCCATTCGTTGAAGGTTTTTGCCTTTGCCCTGCTGTCAAAGTACAGGTCCCATTGGGGATTGAGGCAGTACCTTCCTCCAAAGTCTATCCAGTCCCGTGGACACGAACCCTTTGCCTGAACATGATAGTCCCCCTTCAGGTTCAGCGTCTTTTCGCTTTCGAGCTTGATTCTGCTTGAGGTTATGCTTTTCACTCCCAGCTTTCCGTCCTTCGTGATGTAGAGTATTAGGGGAGTTGGGGGGGCGTAGAGGGCTTTCTCGTCTGTTGAGAGTTCCTTTATCCACTCATGCCTGGGTACTTTGACGAAAGTCGGGAAGAAGCCGCCGGCTTTTCCCTTCTTCAGCACTTTAATGCTTCCGTTGGGTAGAGGGTAGTAGATGATGTAGTTGCCTGAGCCTTCTATTTTGTACACGTCGTAACCAAGGATTCTGGTTACGGAGTCTTCGTTGCCTGCCGTGTAGTTTAAGGCCCCTACTGTAGTTCCTCCCAGGAGAATCAGCAGTAATGCCACTAATAAGGGTTTCTTTCTCACCACGACAAATCCCATGTGTTATTTTTTAATACCGACTTATAAAATTTACTCTTAAAGCTTAGAAAACCTGATGGGCCTTTCGTTCGTTTGGAGCCTGAGTAATAGGTAGAAAAAGAACATAACTGACTTCCTCCCGGCCATCTCTTATACTGGCTTTCAAATCCCAGCTAGAAGAACCCGGTGGCCGTCTACCTCTGCTATCCTCGCCTTTACCCCGTAAACTTCCTCAAGAACCTCCGGTTCCAGTTCTTCGGGGGTTCCCTCCCAGTATTTGCCGCCCCTGTGGAGCAGAATCAGCCTGTCCGCGTAGCGGAGGGCTAGGTTGAGGTCGTGGAGAACGGCTATGACTATCCTCTCCCGGCTCAGTTCCTTCAGGAGCTCCATTATCCCAAGGGCGTGGTTTATGTCAAGGTGGCTCGTCGGCTCGTCCAGGAGAACCACCTCGCTTCCCTGCGCCAGCGCCCTCGCTATAAGTGCCAGCTGGTATTCGCCGCCGCTTAATGCAGTTATCTGCTCCCTCCTGCGCTCCCAGAGGCCAACCCTTTTCAGGGCCTCTTCGACGCTCCCCCTCGTCGCGTAGGTGCCGAGCTCGACGAACTCCTCTATGGTGAAGGCGAACTCGGGGAATGAGCTCTGGGGGACGTAGGTTATGAGCTTGGCCCGCTCCCTGGGTCTGAGCTCAAGCAGGTTCGTCCCGTTGAATTTCACGTGACCTGCCGGCCTGAGGATCCCGACCAGGCACTTGAGGAGGGTTGACTTTCCGGCACCGTTGGGGCCGATGATGGCCAAAAGCTCCCCCTTCTCGGCGGTGAACTCAACTCCCTTGAGGACTTCCCTCTCGCCGTAGGCGAAGGAAACTTTGACCTCGAGGGCATTCATGAGTACAGCTCCCCCCTCTTGTGCTTCGTCAGGAGGTACAGGAAGAAGGGTGCCCCCATGAGGGCGGTTATGATGCCGACTGGCAGTTCCGTTGGCTTTGCCACGGTTCTGGCGAGCAGATCGGCAAAAACGAGCAGAACGCCTCCGAAGAGGGCGCTCGCTGGAGTTAGACTCCTGTGGTTCGGCCCGAGGATAAGGCGCATTATGTGCGGACTGACGAGGCCTATGAAGCCAATTATTCCCGCTGTGGAGACGGAGAAGGCAGTTAGAAGGGCTATTGCCCCTATGAAGAGCTTCCGGTAGAGGTGAACGTCCAGACCGAGGGCGATGCTCTCCTCTCCGAAGAGTATCAGGTTCAGCTCCCTCCACTTCCACACAAGAAAACCGACGCCGAGAAGTGCTACGATAAACATCTCTCCAACGTCGCTCCAGCTTGAGCCGTTGAACGTCCCCATGAGCCACATCCACGTTATATGGGCCCTTTCGCCCTGGCTTATTATGAGGTACCACGTAACCGCGCTCGCCAGGAAGCCGTAGGCTATGCCCGCCAGAAGAAGGGTGTCAACCGGGACGTGGCCGTCGACCCTGGAGACGGCGTAGACTATGAGCACCGAAAGAAGGGCCGATACGAGGGCGAAGGTTCCCATGTGTGAGGGCGCGTAGATCGCGCCCAGGGCGGCGCCTACTCCAGCGCCGGCGCTCACACCGATTATGTAGGGGTCAGCCAGGGCGTTCCTGAATAGGGCCTGGCTGGCAACACCCGCCGAGGCAAGGGAGAGTCCCACCAGGTAGGCCAGCAGGACCCTCGGAAGGCGGAGCTCCCACACTATGATGAAGGCCTTCGGCCTCTCGCCGGGGTTTATGGAGGAGAATATCCCCGACAGGACGGATTTTATTCCGTAGGCCACGCTGGCCGTTACGTCCGAGGCGGTCAGGCTGACAGAGCCTATGTAAACGCCGAGGAACCCGGCGATGATCGAGAGGATCGCCAGTACCGGGAGCCACTTCCT
This sequence comes from Thermococcus coalescens, assembly GCF_055392585.1. NCBI lineage: Archaea > Methanobacteriati > Methanobacteriota > Thermococci > Thermococcales > Thermococcaceae > Thermococcus > Thermococcus coalescens. Next base: position 1,138,137 of record NZ_AP043764.1, on the reverse strand, counting down.
CATGGGCATGGATTATTTGTCCAGGCGTTTAAACCTTTCGGGCTAAGTATAAATACTCCGGGAGCGTTACATTATGTTGGTGAGTGCGCATGAATAAGCTCAAAGCGGTTTCTGTAATGCTGTTGCTGTTCGGTATGCTCCTTCCGCCCGCTTCATCAGCCGTAATAGTCTCGGAGCTGAGGCCGCCGATAATAATAGTGGGCAACGTTCCCAAGGATTTTGTCGTTGGCCCCTACGAGGAGTTCACCGTGTACTTCTACATAGCCGATGACTTTGGGGTCACGGTGGGCAATGGCAAGGTCGAGGCATACTACAGGATAAACGACGGCGACTGGAAGCCGGCCTACGTCAGAACCGCCGCTGCCGGTGAGAACTGGTCTCTCTACCAGTCTATAATACGTCGCTTCTACGGTGAGAGCCAGGACTTCTACGTCTTCTACCGCAAGATAAACCTGCCCGGGGCACCGCCGGGTAGCAGGATAGAGTTTAAGATAGTGGTTACCGACGTCGAGGGGCACGTGTCCTACAGTCCGGTCTACTCGTACTACGTTGCCAACCCCGATGGGCCGAGGGTTCTCATAGTTGACCCCTCGGTTGAGGCCGTGGCCTTTGAGAAGTCCCTGGACTCGCTGATGGCGCAGTTTAACGTGTCCAGGAGCTTCTATCACTACAACCTCTCGGACTTCGAGGCCGTTGCGAGGCCTTTGACCGGCCTGAGACCCTGGATGCTCTCCGACCACCACTGGGAGGGCCTGGCCAAGTACTACAACATAAAGATAGTCTCCCCGGATGAGCTCGTCAATGCCCTTCAGAGCTTTCAGCCCCGGGCGGTGATACTCTCGAACCTCTGGCTCCCGGAGTGGGGGCTCTCCGAGGGGCAGATTTCAGCCCTTAAGGACTACATTGAGAACACTCACGCCGGCCTCGTGGTCACGGCGGGAACTCTCTTCGATGCCACGAACCCGCAGCACATAGGGGGTGTGGAAGACTCACCGAGCCTGGCCAAACTCCTCGGCCTTGACTCGCTGGCCATTGCGGGGGTGGCAAGGGGGGAGCTAAACCTCACCCAGGCCTCCGCGATGGTTCCTTACATAAACACCGGCTATTCCCTGGTTCTCTCCGACAGGGGGCCGTTCAACGGCGGTACCATCGATGTTAGCACCTACTCCACCGTTGGCTGGCAGTACGTGCTTTCACCGACCCACTTCGGCATAGCCAGGAGGAGCGTCTCACGCTTTGCCTCGGAAAACGGCCTCAGGATGAGGGAGATGGGTGAATCCATCAAGAACATCACCGGTGTGCAGTTCAACTTCTCGCTCTCGGCGTCAATGGTTCTGCCGGAAGTCCTCGCCTCCATGGACGTTACCGACGGGGGTGTTGTGGTGAGCCGAGACGGCCTGAGGGTTGAGCTCACCGTCGAGAGGAAGCTCCTTGAGCGCGTCAGGCTCCTCCATGCGCTGAGAGGCTACGCCCCAATGCTCCTGGCCCGAACCAGCGACTACAGCGGTGGAATACTGGCCACCGAGGGCAACTACCGTGCCGTTTACAGTTCCCTGGAGCTTGAAGCCGGCAGTGCCGGGGAGCTCTCGGTTCTCAAGGCGCTGGTCGACTGGATTCTGAACTACGAGCCGGTTCAGATGCCTGAGGTCGTTATCCTCGCCAACGGCATAGACTGGGGAATCAAGGGCAACCTGCTGGCTTCGCAGCTGGCGGCACTCGGCCTCTCGGTTAGGCACGTTACCGCCGACGATTTCGAGGCCTACAAGGACTCCAGGATAATCGTGATCCTCGGTGGGCCCGACGCCTACGACGGGGTCGGTGGCTACGTCAGGCAGGTCCTAACTTCCGGCGAGCAGGATGCCGTGAGAAACGGGGAGCGGGGCATGTTCGTCAGGACCAACGTCTGGGCCGAGGGGCAGGTTGTCATAGTCCTCGCTGGACAGGACAGGTGGCAGACCGGAGGAAAAATAAGGGACTACATGAACGGGGTCGACAGCTCGTACCTGAGGATTCTGGCAACCTTCAGTGCCTCGGTCTCCTGAACTTTTTCTTTTTTTACTCCAGCGGGCTTCTTCCGTACTTCAGGAAGACCCTCAGCTCGGGGCTCTCCGCCTTTATTATGTTGAGCAGTGCCTTCAGCTCGGCCTCGAAGGCCTTCTTCTCGATTTTCACCCCCTCATGGGCCCTCTGGAGCGGCCTGAAGTATCCGTTCCTCTCGTGCCAGAGTATCCCGCCCAGCAGTTCGTCGTTTATGTCGTTGTTGCTCTGGAGGAGGTATATGACGCCGCCCTTCATGGTGCGGATGTACGCGGAGGAAACTCCCCGGGAGCTCATTTCTTCAATTTTGGGAAAGAATTCCCTCAGTGATTCTGGGAGGGAATGTTCAACCTTTACAGGTTCGGGGAAGGGCAGATATCCGGGAATCTCCTCACCAAATCTGTTTCTGATGTAGGCATCGAGATATGGCACATCGGGGAGGTCAATACCGGCTTTCTTTGCAAACCTCTTTGTGTAGAAGCTCTTGGCAACATAGATCAGGTTCACGTCCAGATTGAGCAGCTGCTCCAGGGAGTAGAGGTATTCAATGTAACCCAGAACCACGTGGATGGCCTCTCTGATGTCCTCAATCACTATCTCCCTGCAGTATCTCTTCCTCAGGCTCTCAACGGCTTCCTCGACGCTTTTTCCTCTGTATTTCTCAAGGGCATCGAGCGGTATCAATACCTTTTCCGGTGCCGCCTCACAGTTCCTTATCCTGATTCCTCTTGAGTGGGCAATGAGCTTGTTCCTGAAGAACTTTCTGAAGACGTCTCTCATGAGGGACTCCGCGAATATTACCCCCTCATAGCTCCTCTGTTCCTTTTTTAGCCTGGACTCAAGGTTCTGATAGTTTTGACCTAGCCTCTCCAGCACGAACTCTATCATGGAGGTGAACTCGTCTTCCAACACGACCTGAAGGGCGTTTATCCCCCTCACACTCTCCGGATACACCGGCGGCCTCGTGAGCGAGCCGGTCAGCGTTCCGTCCATCATGACGTAGTCAACTTCCCCGAGCTTCGCCGCCAGGAATCCCAGCTTGTTCTCAAGGGTCTCCATCTGGAGGCGGATTATCTGATCGGATATGCCCTGGTTGTAGAGCATGGCGTTGGTGTAGACCAGCCTGTAGGCCGGGCCGTTGCCGAAGGCGTAACTTGAGACGGCGTAGAAAATCGTCCCGCTGAGCCTCTGCTTTCCCTGGCTTCCGTCGATGGCGTAGGCCCTGCTCTGCCTCCTTTCCGGCAGCTCACGCCACTCTATGGTTTTCAGCTTCTCCTGGGCCTCGGCGTATCCCTTCTGGAGCATCCGCTTTATCCTGTCAACGCTCGCCCTGTCTATAAGCCTGTACCCCATAGCTACACCCCCAGCTCGACCTCCTTGACCACCGAGACGCCGTTCTCAAGGCTCACCCGTATCACCCTGTCGGCGGCATCTTTCAGCTCTTCGTCGTGCGAAACGACGATGACCTGCGGTATCTTCCTCAGGTAGCGCTGCATTATGTCGACGAGCCTTCTCCTTCTCTCGTCGTCGAGGTAGGGTGTCGGCTCGTCCAGGATGAGCAGGCTTATCTCTCCCGCGAGATAGAGCGAGAGTGCCAGCCGGAAGGCCAGGCCGAGCGCTATCCTCTCCCCTCCGCTGAGGAATCCGAGACCGTATTCCCTGCCGTTGTACAGCACCCCGAGCCTTATCTTGTTTTCCTCCGCCTTCACCGTGACCCCGGAGTACTTCTCCTCGGTCAGCTCCTCGAATATCTCGCTGGCTATCTCGCCGACCTTCGCCAGTGCCCCCTCCTTGAGCATGGCCTTGTAGCGCCTCACCTTTTCCCTGAGTGCCTGAACCCTCTCGCGGGCTTTTTTAAGCTCCTCAAGTTCCTTTGCCTTCTCCTTTCTCCTCTCCTTCTCCTCCCTGAGCTTCCTGAGGTTCTCCATGGTCTCGTCGCGCTTCTTCTTTTGGGCCTCCAGCTGGGCCCTCTTTCCGGCCAGCTCCTCTCTGAGGGAGGCGAAGGCTTCCCGGGCCTGCTCGTGTTCTTCCCTGCTGTAAAGCTTCTCCTTCTCCGCCAGCTCGTCCATCAGCGCGTTCAGGGCTTTGCTCTCGGCATCGAGGCTCCGCTTTACCTCCTCAAGCTCCAGCCTGAGCCTTTCCAGGTTCTTCTTCTCCCTCTCGAACTCTTTTTCTGAGTTCTTCAGTTCGAGGTAGCGCTTGTAGGACGGTTCAAGCTCGGCAAGCTTTCCGTCGAGCTCCTCCAGCCCGGAGAATCCCATCCCCTCAAGCTCCCCATCGAGCTTCCTCAGCTTTTCCTCGATAGACTTGAGCTTTCCCTCGATGAGTGCCCGCTTCCTTTCGAGGGCCTTCGTCTTCTTAAGCTCGGCCTTCGTGCCCTCCAGTTCGCCTTCGAGCCTGCTCAGCTCGCTCTTCACTCCCTCGTATTCCTCCGCTTTCTTCCTGAGCCCCTCAAGGTCAAACTCCTTCAGCCTCTCTTCAAGGCCGGCTATCTGGTCGAGGAGCTCCTTCTGCCTTATAAGCTCGCGCTCCCCCTTCAGAATCTCGTCTATTTTGGCGAGCTCGCTCCTGAGCTCCCGCTCCCTCTCGTCGAGTTCCCTCAGGGACAGGGAGACTTCCTTGAGCTCGGTCTGGTACCTCTCGATTATCTCCCTGCGGTGCTTCTCGGTCATCTTCCTGCCGCAGACGGGACATTTGCCCTTGGCCTTTTTCAGCTCAGTTATGGCCTTGTTCCTCTCCCTGACAAGGTTTTTCAGTCCACCGCGCTCCTCGTTTATCCCGTTTAGCTCGGCCTGTATCTCTTCCTTCCTCCTCTTTGCAGCCTCGATCTCCTTGAAGAGCTTTTCTATGTCTCCTCTGGAAAGCTTGAGGCGTTTTCTAAGGCCTTCCAGCTGCGACGATACGGATCTGGCATCTTCGTATGTCCGGGCGTCCTTTTCGAGCCTCTTGAGCTTCCTTTCGAGCTTGGCCCTCTCCTTTTCCAGCTTCTTAAGGCGCTTCTCCAGTTCACTCAGCTCTGCGAGGCGCTCCTCTATAGCCGAAATCTGCGCCCTGTAGTTCTCGGCGAGCTTCTCGTTTCTGGCCTTTTCGTCCGTGTACCTCTTCCTGAAGTTCGAGAGCTTCAGGTAGAGCTCCGCCTTCTCTTTCAGCCCGCGGAACTCCTTTACCATCTCCTTCAGCTCGCGCAGGCGCTCCTCGCTCTCGGCTATGCGTTTCTCAAGCCCCTCAAGCTTCGTCTCAAGCTTTTTCCTGTTGCCCTCCCTCTCCTTGACCTCGAGTCTTAGGGAGTTTATCTCCTTCTCCAGGCCGTCGAGCTCCCTGAGCTTTTTCTCCACCCTCTCCAGTTCTCTCTCCAGCTTTGGGATCTGGGGGGACAGCTCGTTTATCTCTTTGAGGGCGTTTGAGAGCTCCTTTTCCATCTCCCCGATCAGCTCGTCGAGGTTTTCCGTGCTCTTCAGGTAGTCCTCCGTCGATTTTATCCTGCGTTCTATCTCCTTTCTCACTTCGAGGAGGTTCTTGTAGGCGTTTTCATATCTCTCAAGGCCGAGAACCTGGCGGACGACCTTCTCCCTGCTCTCGTCGCTCTCAAGGATGGCGTCGATCTCCCCCTGTCTTATGTAAATCGCGTTGAGGAAGACGTCGTACGGAACGAGCTTTTCCATCCAGTCCCTCACGGCCTTCTGGCTCGTCTCCGTAGCGTGCTTCCAGGAGCTTCCGTCGTGGTACTTGGCGAATGCCATCCCCCTGGTTATGTTCCTGTGGAGCTGGTACTTGACGCCGTCCTTCTCGAAGAAGACCGTTATCTCCGTGGACTTTCCGTCCACCCTGAGTATGTCCTCCTTTCTGAGGTCTTTGGGCTTGCTCGGCCAGTAGAGGCCGACGAGGAGCGCATCGAGGAGGGAGCTCTTTCCGGAGCCGTTCTGGCCGATTATGAGGTTTATCCCACTCGTGAAGTTAACCTTGGTCAGCCCGTGGGAGCGGAAGTCCTTGATTATGAGCTTTTCAATCTTCATCTCCACCACCGATCCAGGCGAGAATGCTCGTGGGCCTGCCCTTCGGCCGGTGTTTCTTCACCTTCTGGGCCTTTTCGGGCTTTTTTTCTTTCCTCTGGGGTTTTTCTTCCTTGGCCGGGGCGGACTCTTCACGCGTCTCCCCTGTGTGCTCTTTCGGCTTCTCCTCCCACTCGCCCAGGAACAGCTCGACTACGGTGTCGAGGGCGTCGAACTTCTTTTCGCCTGTCAGCTCTATCGCCCTCAGCTCCGCCGGGGTGAAGTACTCGGCCGGCCTTGGCACCTCTCCACCGCTGGCGGCCTTCAGCTTCCTCTCGAAGCGCGTTCTCAGGTAGAGGTACTTGACCTCCAGGATCTCCTGGAAGTGGGAAACGTCGTAGGGCCTTTCCCAGCGCAGATCGAGCCTCACGAAGGCCTCTCTCGGGATCTTATCCCGCAGACGCTTCAGTTCCCTCTTAGCGGTTTCCTCATCGGCCTTGAGCTTGACGTCTATGAATGGCCTCACCTTCAGCTCGATGAATCTGGGCTTCCAGTCCTCGACTATGTAAAAGCCCTTCCTCGTACCGGCTTCGGGGGTGAAGCTCCTCCCGTTCCAGCGGTACCTGAGCTCGTAGTCCCCGAAGTCCCAGCGCTGGAGCGAGCCGGGGTAGACCAGCGTCCCTATGTCGTAGCTGGTGACGAACTCCCTGTGGATGTGGCCGAGCGCGTAGTAGACGTAGCCCCTTGGCAGGTCTTCCATCCTCAGCTCGAAGTAGTCGCGCTGGCTCTCGGGGATTATCCCCATCATCTTCTCTATGAGCTCCTTTATCCCCTGGTGGAGCATCAGGATAGCGTCCCCCTCCGGCCTGAAGATCTCCGCCGGCCGGTTTCGCTCAAGCCAGGCGGCGCTCATGTACTTCAATCCGTGGATCTCGACGGTCTTTCCGCCCCCCTCAAAGACCCCTCTGACGAGGTACTTGCTCCCAAGCCTCTCGCTCGTCAGGTACTCGTTCTCGACCTTCTCGTCCCTCAGACCGATGAGGTGGAGCAGACCGAGCCCCTCAAGGAGATGGTACGCGGAAACCTTTCTCTGCGTCCTGTCGTGGTTTCCCTCTATCGCAAAGACCGGGATTCCGGCTTCTTTTGGCTTTTCCAGTACCTCTATCGCGGTCTTTATGGTCTCGGGGCTGGGCCTGCTTGAGTGGAACAGGTCACCGGCTATGAGAATGAAGTCCACTCCCTCCGCTACGGCACTCTCCACGGCCTCCCTGAAGGCCTGGGCAAACTCCTCGGCACGGTAGGGAAGGCGGTACTGCTCGAAGCCGAGGTGGACGTCGGCCATATGGGCGAACCTCATCTGGAACACCTCAGAAGTCCAGCTCTATGCCCTCCTCCTCGTACAGCTCCTCCTTCTTCTCCTCTGCCCTCTCGCGCTCCGCCCTTTCCCTCCAGCGCCTCACGACGCCTACGTCCTCGCCCCCGTAGTCGCCGCCGAGGGCCTTGAAGTTGTGGACTTTCACCAGCGCCGGCAGGCTTATGGCCTGGCCGACTATCACCGCCTCGCCCTTTCCTAGGCCGGCTATGTCCCCCATCAGCTCCCCGCTCAGCTGTTCACTGGCTTTTATGACGTAGTTCTGGTCGTTCGGATTTACGATGCGCATTATGATTTTCGTGTTCGTCTGGCTCAGCACGTCCTCGTTGAGCCTGCTAGGCCTCTGGGATACAAGCCCCACGCCGACGCCGAACTTCCTGCCCTCCCTGGCTATCCTTCCAAGTATCCTCACGGTTCCGCCCTTCTCGCCGTGGGGTGCGAAGATGTGGGCCTCCTCTACTATTATGAGTATGGGTTCCGAGAGGGCTGGATAGCTCGCCTCGACAGAGCGGATGAACTTCTCAAGCTCCTCCACCTCCTCCGAAACGGCCGAGATTCTGCTTCCGTACTTCCTCTTAAGGTATTCGAGCCTCTTTCTGGCCTTCTCGTAGTCCATCCTTGTTTCGAACATCTTTTCGAGGAGCTTCGCCGCGACGAGCTTCATCTGGCCCTCGTCCAGGGGGCCGAGGTCTATGACGTTCACCATCCCGGCCCGGATGGAGGCCACTATGTCCTCGCTTGAGAGCAGATGGCCGTAGTTCCTCAGGAAGCGGGATATCTTCATCGTGAGCCTTGTTATCGTTTCCTTCTCTGCGGCCTTTATCTCTCCCAGGTCGCGGTACTTGCCGGCGTGGGGGTCCCAGTAGCTACCGTATCCCTCGCTCGCCCACCGCTGGAGCAGATCGAGGACTGCCTTGACTATCTCCCGCCCACCAAGGTTGGCGTTCTCGTGGAGAACGGTGTCCCAGGCGCGCAGAAGGTACGAGCGCTGTATGGTTGCGTTGCTCTGTATCTCCATGAGGTCTGCCAGCTCCTCCCCGTCCATCGTCTCGGGCTGGATTCTCGCCTCGATGAGGTTGACATACTTCGTGCCTGTGTTGGGGAGGCTCAGGCGCATGTAGTCGCCGTGGGGGTCGAGGACGACGACAGTTCCCCTAAGCTCCTCCACCATCTTCCAGAGCATGACCGAAACGGTGTTGCTCTTGCCCGCCCCGGTAACGGCTAAAACCGCAAAGTGCCTCGAAACCAGCTCGTCGGCGTTGAGGTATATCGGCACGTCCTCCCTCAGAAGCAGGGTCCCCACCTCAATGAAACCGTCTCCCCCGTAGTAGATCGCCCTGAGAAGGTCTGAGCTGGCTATGTAGACCTTGTTTCCGTTGGGAACGGGGACGCGGTTGGGGACTATCTCGGCCCTGCCGCCTCTGAACTCTATCCTCCCCAGCACGTGAACAGTGACTATCAGCGCCTCGTTCTCACCTATGCTCTCCCCGTACTCCCGAAGGTCGAGGTCAAGGCTCGCGAAAGTGCTCTTCCCCTCGCTGAGAAGCCAGTTGATGTTTTTGATACCCCTGATTGTGCCTATCACCCACTCAACTTCGTCGCCCCAGCGGCAGTCCCTGTCCTTCGCCTCCTTGCAGAGCCTTGCGACGACGAAGTCTCCAAACTTGAGGTCGCTATCGGGATGAGCGTAGAACTGGAAGGAGCTGACCGTGGCCTCACCGGTCACGATTCCAACCGGGTTGTTAAGATCTTCGGCTATGCGCATAACATCACCTATCGGTTGACTTGGTTTCCGGGGGCTTTAAACTTTACTCCAGAAAGTAGGGGGAGAATCAGCCAGGAATCCGGTCATCATCCCGCGGTCAGGTTCGAGAGTGCTCATCACGAGGGGTGGCCACCCCGGATGAAGTCCTCCTCAAGTCTTAAAAGCTTTGGCGCGTAGTGTATAACATGAGCGTGTCCGTTAGGGAGGCCGGTGGGAGGATTCCTTTGGCCATGGTCGTTATAAGGCCGGCGAAGCTGTTCGACATACCGGACGTCGTCAGGATAGAACGGCTCTCGTTCCGCGAGGAATACCCGAGGGGGGTTTTCCTGGTTTTTCTTGAGAACAACCCGGACACGTTTCTGGTTGCGGAGTACCGGGGGAAAGTCATCGGCTACGTGATGGCATACCTCCGTCCCGACATGGAAGGCCACATAATGAGCATCGCCGTTGACCCCCAGTATCGGGGCAGCGGCATCGGTTCGGCCCTGCTGGGCGAGGTCATCGAAAGGCTCATAAAGAAGGGCGCCCGCTACATCGGTCTGGAGGTTCGCGTTAGCAACGAAAAGGCCATAAAGCTCTACGAGCGCTTTGGTTTCAAGCGCATTAAGCGCATAATCGGCTACTATGCCGACGGAGAGGACGCGTACTACATGCTCCTCCCAGCAGACGAATGGGGTGGAAGGAATTGAAGGAGCCGGTAATCTTTCAGCTCAGCGGCGACAGGGTCTTCAGCGAGAGGGAGAAGGCGATAAACCAGTTCTACAACAAGAGGTATTTCGGTGAGGTCGTGAACGGAAAGCTCTTCCTCTCGCTCATCGAGGCGGCCTACCTGGTGGAAAAGGGCAGGATCAGGGTCTTCGACGGTGAAAAGGAGCTTTCTTTTAAAGAACTGGTCGAGCTCGGAAGGAAAAGGGACGACCAGTTCGACATAAAACTCCTCGTTTACACGGACCTGAGGGACAGGGGCTACACCGTCAAGTCGGCCCTCAAGTTCGGCTCCCACTTCCGCGTTTACAGGCGCGGAATGGACGAGCACTCCCAGTGGCTGGTATGGGTCGTCCCGGAGAACCTCCGCTTTTCCCCGAACGACATCACCGCCCGCGTGAGGGTTGCCCACGGGGTCAGGAAGAACATGGTGATGGCGGTCGTTGATGAGGACAACGACGTGGTGTACTACAAAATAGAGTGGGTGAAGTTCTGACTTAGATCTAAATAGGCGGTGGAAGCAGGAAAAACACTAAGATAGCAATTAGAACTGCCACCACTATCGGCCACATTGTGGAGTTCTTCTCGGTTTTAAAAAGTGCTCCCAACTTATAGTATGAGAAAAACCATGCCATGATCAATGATACTTGCTCCACGATTATTCTAATTTGTAGAATCTGTGGAACCATCCAATTTATGACTCTTAACAACAAAGACAAAACTCCCCATCCAGATAAGGGCAGAAAATAGTTGAAAACGTCCAGTGAAGGCTTCTTGTGAAATATGACGCACATGATTCCAACGGAAATTCCCATCATAATCAATGCTCTGAGGGTGTATCCAATACTTGCTGTAAAGAATACTGCTAAAAGTCCAGAGATGCCCGCTAAGCCACCTATCATTGAGAGGGTTATTACCTGAGGAAGGTAGAACATCCACCCATAAACAGAAATTTTGAGCAATTTCATTGGCATTCCCACCCTCATAGATGAGCACCTCAACTCTCTGTGATCGCCTGATTTATCCATGTGAGTGCAATTGAGAGGCTGATGACTCCCAACAACGCTAGGAAAGACGTGTCGTGAATCAGCAACAGTGTGCCGACGAAACCAAAAATCCATGTGGAGAGTATTTTGACAAACGCCTGCTTTGAATCTCTTTCTCTGTCTGCAAGTCTACCGAGGTTGTCTATGAATGAACCAACCGCCATAATGCTCGCTAAGAAAATCACCTCCGCAAACCCTGGCTCATTGGTGTGGGTGATGTAGTACCTTGCAAAAAAATAGAAGGAGGTAGCTCCGAGGGTAGAGAGGATAATCTTGGTGGTTTTCATACTTTACACCTCGTTAAATACTAAGATGTCGACATTGGCTCCAGATGCCAACGCGAATGCTACTATGGTAATGACGTTACTCCTTGTTATCTGACCACGTAGCAGGGCTTTTAGTGCCGTAAAAAGCTTTGGTTTTTCTCCATTTACGAGGGATGCCACTGGACCACCAATAAGAACTTCTGGACTTCCCCCGATCGAGATTACTGCGTGATGTCCTCTTCCTGCAGTGAATTTGACGGGGAGCTTTAGCTGGGCCTTCCATACGAACCAACCGCTCTTCCTGAAATGGTATGCTATTCCGACCTTTCCCTCATATTTCATGCCTGATGCTTTGTTCGTGTACACTTTCATGCCCTCTGGGAATGCTATCAAAGTATCATATCCAAAAACTGGGATTCTGTATACGGTCAGCTTGAAGTATCCTTCCGAACCATGTCTCACCTTCTGGTATACAAGCCATCTCTGAAGTTGGGGAATGTATATTGGATACGTTGATGTGGAAATAACACCAGCTCCACCAAACCTGGTGTCGATTACTGAACCTGCACCAACACCGCCCTGGGGCTTTGGTTGGTTATGTATAGGCGTTGCCGCCGCGCTTCCTGCCGTCACTCCAACCATCAGCAGTCCGAGCAGGACTGCGAACAACGGCTTCCACTTCACGAGGTTCACCTCTTTGAGGTTTTTGCATTATGCTTTAATCAACTTATCCTTATAAATTTTTCCTTCTGCTCAATGTAAAAATTCTTTCTTTTTTTTTCGAGTATAAATTTATTCTGAGTTGTGTTTTCCTCTTAGAATGAATCAAAAGAAGCTCAAGTAAAAGAGTTGCATGGTGATGCAATCGAGCATTTATTAACATCCAAGTTGCTAAACTACCTAATGTATAAAACCATGATACAAAAAGAGACAAAGAAAATGAATCACTTCAAAAAGCCGGTCTTCTTTCCGAGATCCTCGAAGGCATCCAGAACGTACTGGAGGTCCTCCCTGCTGTGCGCCGCGGAAGGTTCGAGCCTTATCCTGGCGGTTCCGAGCGGGACGGTCGGGTAGACTATCGCCTGCGCGAATATGTTGTACTCGTCGTACAGGCGCCTTGAGAACTCCTGAGCGGTCTTCTCGTCGTAGAGCATGACGGGGGTAATCGGGTGCTTGGTGTTGCCGAGGTCGTAGCCGAGGTCTCTCAATCCGTTCTGGAGGAAGTGGGTGTTCTCCCAGAGCCTCTTGACGAGCTCGTCGCTGTGCTGGAGTATCTCAACCGCTGCAATGGCCGCGGCAACGTCGGGCGGGTTCGGTGCGCTGGAGAAGAGGAACGGCCTGCCCCTCTGTCTGAGGTACTCGATGGCCTCCTCCGGACCGGCGACGTAGCCGCCGATGACACCGAAGGCCTTGCTGAGCGTTCCCATCTCGAAGTCAACCCTATCGTGGAGGTTGAAGTGGTCGACGATACCCCTTCCGCTGTCTCCGAGGACGCCCTCACCGTGGGCGTCGTCTATGTAGAGCATGGCATCGTACTGCTCGGCCAGCTCGGCCATCTCCGGCAGCGGGGCAAGGTCACCGTCCATCGAGAAGACACCGTCGCTGACGATTATCTTCTTCTCCTTGTCCTTGTTCTCCTCAAGCTTCTTCTTGAGGTCGTCCATGTCGAGGTGCTTGTAGATGACCTTCGGGGCGCCGCTGAGGCGCATTCCGTCTATGATGCTTGCGTGGTTCAGCTCCTCGCTGATGAACACACCGTTGTCCTTCTTGGTGAGGAGGGCGCTCAGCGCTCCGAGGTTGGCGTTGTATCCGCTCTGGAAGAGTATGGCTGCTTCTCTCTTCTTGAACTTTGCCAGCTTCTCCTCAAGCTCCACGTGGAGCTCCATCGTTCCGGCTATGGTTCTAACCGCTCCAGCACCGACGCCGTAGTCGAGGATTGCCCTTATGGCGGCCTCCTTTATCTTGGGGTGGGCGGCCAGGCCGAGGTAGTTGTTCGAACACATGTTCAGAACGCGCTTTCCATCAACGACGACCCAGGGCCCCTGGGCGCTCTCAAGCTTTCTGATGGTCACATAAAGGCCTTTCTCCTTGAGCTCCTTGAGCTCTTCCCTAATCCAGTCGAGCTTCGCCATGAGAACCACCGGTGATTTTTGGACATCGAGGTATAAAAGTTTTGCACATGGCAAAAGGCTTAATACCCCCAAAGCTCATAAGCCCCTTAGGTAGGGTGATAGCTATGCCGGAGGAAGTTAAGGAGGTTAAAATCCTCGAAAAACCGTGGGTTGAGAAGTACAGGCCCCAAAAGCTCGACGACATGGTGGGTCAGGATCACATAGTTAAGAGGCTCAAGCACTACGTTAAAACAGGTTCGATGCCCCATCTGCTATTTGCAGGGCCTCCCGGCGTCGGGAAGTGCCTCACGGGGGATGCAAAGGTTATAGTCAACGGTGAGCTGACTACAATAGGCGGGCTCGTTGAGAGGCTGAGCAACGGCAGATTCGGCCCGACCCCTGTTAAAGGCCTTAGGGTTATCGGCGTTGATGAAGACGGCAAACTCACGGAACTGCCCGTTGAGTACGTTTACAAGGACAAGACGGATGAGCTCGTCAGAATAAGGACGAGGCTCGGTAGGGAGCTCAAGGTTACTCCGTACCACCCGCTCCTCGTGAACAGGAGGGACGGAAGGATAGAATGGGTTAGGGCCGAAGAGCTTAAGCCGGGTGATAGACTGGCCGTTCCGCGCTTCCTCCCGGCGATCCTTGAGGAAGATCCTCTCGCCGAGTGGCTTGGCTACTTCATCGGGGACGGCCACGCGGATTCAACAACAAACGCAATAACCTTCACGAACACTGACGAAAGGCTGAGGAAGCGCTTCATGCAACTCACCGAGAGGCTCTTTCCGGATGCGAGGATTAAGGAGAGAATTCACAAAAACCGCGCTCCTGACGTCTACGTGAACTCAAAGATGGCGAAGGAACTTGTTAAGAGCCTCGGCCTTGCGGGCAGAAAAGCGGACAGGGTTTACATACCCGGACAGGGCTGGAAGGGCCTGCGCTCCTTCCTGAGGGCCTACTTTGACTGCGATGCAGGGGTGGAAAGCAACGGGATAGTCCTCTCGACCGCGAGCAGGGAGATGGCTGAGCAGGTCTCCTACGCACTTGCGGGGCTTGGGGTGGTTGCCAAAGTTAGGAGCAGGGTCACGAAGGGACGCACGTACTACTACGTTGTCATCTCGGGCTCCGAGAACATCTCGCGCTTCCTCTCCAAGGTTGGCTTCTCGGTCGAGGAGAAGGGGAGAAAGGCCAAGGCCTTGATAAAGAGACCGAACCCCAATTTCGGCTCGCTTTATGCCGACAGGGAACTGGTTTCCTACGTCAGGGACAGGCTTAAGCTTAACTTCTACGACGACAAGGCCCGGTGGAGTCCAGAGAGGGCCAAGAGGATAGCTTGGGAGCTCATGAAGGAAATCTATTATCGCCTCGACGAGCTGGAGAGGCTTGAAAAGGCCCTGTCGAGAAGCATCCTTATAGACTGGAACGAGGTCGAGAGAAGAAGGAAGGAAATAGCGGAGAAGACAGGAATAAGGGCCGACCGGATTCTGGAGTACATCCAGGGTAGGCGGAAGCCGAGCTTAAGGAACTACCTCAGGATTGCAAGGGTTCTTGGAGTCGAACTTGAGGAGACAATAGAGGCTATGAGGCTGTTTGCGAGGAAGTACTCCAGCTACGCTGAGATTGGAAGGCTTATCGGCACGTGGAACTCGAGCGTTAGAATAATCCTTGAGAGCAACACGGAGAAGATAGAGGCCCTTGAGGATATCAGAAAAGCCGAGCTGAAGCTTTTGAAGGAGATGCTCAACGACGAAAAGCTCAAAAGGGGCATTGCTTACCTGATCTTCCTTGCCCGGAACGAGCTTCTCTGGGATGAGATAGCAGAGGTCGAGAAGCTAAAGGGCGACTTCGTGATCTATGACCTACACGTGCCGGGTTACCACAACTTCATCGGCGGTAATCTTCCGACGGTTCTCCACAACACAACGGCTGCTCTGGCCCTCGCGAGGGAGCTCTTCGGCGAGGGCTGGAGGCACAACTTCCTTGAGCTGAACGCGAGCGACGAGCGCGGAATAAACGTCATCCGCGAGAAGGTCAAGGAGTTCGCGAGAACCAAGCCGATTGGCGGGGCGAGCTTCAAGATAATATTCCTCGATGAGGCGGACGCTTTGACCCAGGACGCCCAGCAGGCCCTGAGGAGAACGATGGAGATGTTCTCGAACAACGTCCGCTTCATCCTGAGCTGCAACTACTCCTCAAAGATAATAGAGCCCATTCAGAGTCGCTGTGCCATCTTCCGCTTCAGGCCCCTCCGTGACGAGGACATAGCGAGGCGCATAGAGCTTATAGCCGAGAACGAGGGGCTCGAACTAACGGAGGAAGGACTTCAGGCGCTCCTCTACGTGGCTGAGGGTGACCTCAGGAGGGCCATAAACGTTCTGCAGGCCGCTGCAGCCCTTGACACCAAGATAACCGATGAGAACGTCTTCCTCGTTGCCAGCAGGGCAAGGCCCGAGGACGTCAGACAGATGATGCAGCTGGCTCTGGAGGGCAACTTCCTCAAGGCCCGGGAAAAGCTCAGGGAGATACTCCTCAAGCAGGGCCTGAGCGGCGAGGACGTTCTCATCCAGATGCACAAGGAGGTCTTCAACCTGACGATACCAGAGGACAGGAAGGTTGCTCTGGCCGACAAGATAGGCGAGTACAACTTCAGGCTCGTTGAAGGTGCCAACGAGATGATACAGCTTGAGGCCCTGCTGGCCCAGTTCACCCTGATGGGTAAGTGATGGCCATGCCGCGGGACGTTCCTTGGGTCGAGAAGTACCGGCCGAGGCGCCTGGGGGAGCTGATAAACCAGACCAAGGCCCTGGGGCAGGTTAGGGCATGGATAGAGGCGTGGCTCCAGGGCAGCCCGCCGAAGAAGAAGGCGCTGATTCTGGCTGGCCCCCCCGGGACAGGTAAGACGGCGACGGTCTACGCCATAGCCAGGGAGTACGGCTTCGAAATAATCGAGCTCAACGCCAGCGACGAGAGAACCTACGAGAAGGTGGAGCGCTACGTCCAGGCCGCCTACACCCTCGACATCCTCGGGAAGAGGAGGAAGCTCATATTCCTGGACGAGGCCGACAACATGGAGCCGAGCGGGGCCAGGGAGATAGCGAAGCTGATAGACCGGGCCAGGAACCCCATAATAATGAGCGCCAACCACTACTGGGAGGTTCCGAGGGAGGTAAGGAACAAGGCCCAGATAGTCGAGTACAAGCGCCTGACCCAGAGGGACATCATAAAGGGGCTCGTGAGAATCCTCCACGCGGAGGGCTTAACCGTTCCGAAGGAGGTTCTCTATGAGATAGCCAAGCGCGCCAACGGCGACCTTAGGGCGGCGATAAACGACCTCCAGACGGTTGTGTCCGGCGGGATAGAGGATGCCGTCGAGGTTCTCGCCTACCGCGACACGGAAAAGAGCGTCTTCCAGGCTCTGGCCCAGCTCTTCGCAACCGACAACGCCAAGAGGGCCAAGCTGGTCGTTCTCGGCGTTGACATGTTTCCCCACGAACTCCTCCAGTGGATAGACGAGAACCTCCCCTACGTCTACTACAGATCTGAGGACATAGCGAGGGCATATGAGGCGCTCAGCAAGGCGGACATGTACCTCGGCCGGGCGCAGAGGACGGGCAACTACGGCCTCTGGAAGTACGCCACAGACATGATGACCGCGGGTGTCGCTGTTGCGGGGGTTAAGAGAAAGGGCTTCGTGAGGATTTATCCGCCCAGGACCATAAAGCTCCTCACGGAGAGCAAGGCCGAACGCTCGCTCAGGGACTCGGTGCTCAGGAAGATAATGAAGGAGATGCACATGGCGAAGCTCGAAGCCCTGGAGACCCTCAACGTTCTCAGGGCGATATTCGAGTACAACCCGGAAATGGCGGCGCACTTCGTAGTGTACCTCGACCTTGACCTCAAGGAGGTCGAGTTCATAGTGGGGGACGGGGAGAAGGCCAGGACGATATGGGGCAAGAGCATGAACATTGAGAAGAAGCTTAAGGAGCGCGGGGAGCTTGAGGAACACGTGAGGGTTGCGGCTGAGAAAGAGCCTGAAGAAGAGGGTGAAGCTGAGAAAGAAGCTGAGGAAGAGTCGGAAGAGGAGATAACCGAGGAGGAGCTTGAGAAGGCCGAGGAGGAAATGGAAGCCGTCGGAAAAAGCGGGGAGAAGATAGACAAACCCAGGAAGAAGGGCAAGCAAGCGACGCTGTTCGACTTCCTGAAGAAGTGAGGCATTTTTGGTTATTTTTATCCTTCAAGATATGGATTCTCAATGTTTTTGTATTCCGTAAAATATAAAATTGTTGGCATCTTGTATCTTATGGAGATGAACATGCTGACGAGAGAAGAGATCATCGAGGTGCTGGCTCCATACAACCTCTGGGGGGGCAGGGAATGGAAGGCCGTGATGAGGGAGAAGTACATCTCGTCGATTGAGGAGAGACTACCCCACGGAGCTGTGGCACTCATTGGAACCCGACGCTCCGGAAAAACAACCTTGGCTAGACTGTTTTTGATGGGATTCGTGGAAGCGGGGAACTCTCCCGACGCTACGCTTTACGTAAACCTGGAGGATCCGAGGTTTTCCCCCTACCTAAAGCCCGAGCTCCTTGAGGAGATTTTCTCCGCGTACAGAACCTACGTTTACAGTGGCAGAAACCCGATAGTGGTTCTCGACGAGGTTCAAAACGTGCCCGGCTGGGAGAGATGGGTCAGGAAGGTCCTCGACCTCGGTGAGGCTGGGGTTATAGTGACGGGTTCAACGTCTTCCCTCCTCCGCTCCGAGCTTTCAACTCTCCTGACTGGCAGGGTTCTGCCAATTGAGGTGTTTCCCCTCAGTTTTGGGGAATTCTTGGCTTTCAAGGGACTTTCAGGAGACATGAAAAGCATTCTTGGTAAGAAGAGAAGAGTTGAAGCTCTGTTGAGGGAATATCTTGAGTTTGGGGGGTTCCCCCAGGTAGTCCTCACGGAAGACGAATCTCTGAAGGGCGAGCTCCTCAGGGAGCTCTTCGAGGGTGTAGTCCTGAGAGACATAGCGTACAGGCACGGCTTCCGGGACGCTAGGACAGTTAAGATAGTTGCCGAACTAGCCCTGAGCAGGTTTTCATCCCTTGTCAGCGTTTCCAGACTCAGAAACGAGCTTGCCGGGATAGTTGGCAGAAAAGTGTCCCCCAACTTTGTTGACGCAGTCCTCGACGCGATGGACGAGGCCTATCTGAGCTTCCGCGTTCCTGTGCTCTCTCCTAAAGTTAAGGACGCGATGCGCTATCCAAAGAAGCTCTACGCCATCGATACAGGGATCGCTAACATAGTTGGGATCCGTTTTACTGAGAACGTCGGCAGGCTCGCCGAGAACGCTGTGGCAAGGCATCTCCGCCAGCGCTTTGGGGAGGTCTACTATTACCGCGGGAAGAGAGATGTTGACTTCATCGTTAAAGAAGGCACGGGAGTCACGCGGGCGATTCAGGTGAGCTGGGACATTGATGAGAGCTGGGATAGGGAAGTTGAAGGGTTAGTAGAGGCCGCCAAAACCTTTGGACTCAGGGAGGGGACAATAATAACGGGCTGGAAGTCCTGCGAGGAGAAAATTGGGGGAATAGCGGTTAAGTGCATACCTCTGTGGAGGTTTCTGCTCTCCCTAGACACTAATCCACAACCCTCACGTCCGCACAGACCTTGAAAACGTGCGGCTTGAAGTCGCTCACTTTCTTTATCCTCACCCCGCACTCTTTTCCCTGTCTCCTGCACTCCTCAAGGATCCTCCCCCTGAAGTTCCTGATTTCCGTTTCATGCACGAAGTCGTAGTAGTGGAGCCATCTCCCGGCCTTTGAGAGGGTCAGCGCGAGCGCATCAACGCCCCTCGGTGTTGGGCTTATAACGCGGTCGTAGGTCGGAAGCTCCGGGAGAACCTCAAAAACATCGCCGTGGATGAACTCTATCTCCCCCTTCAGCTTTTTCCCGTTTAGCTCGATGTTCTCAAGGCCGAGCTCGTACGCCTCTCTGTTCAGCTCCACTGCGGTAATTTTGACCCTCTTATAGCGCGCTATGACGAGCGCATACGGCAGGACGCCGGCGAAGGGAATCAGGATCCTTTCGCCGTCCCTCACGAGCTGGGCCAGCCGATAACGCTCGCCCTTCATCCTCGGGTTGAAGAAGGCCTTCGAGAGGTCGACCTTTATCTCGACGCCGTTCTCTTTGTGAACCGTGCTCAGTCTCCTCTCACCCCAGATTATCGAGTAGTCCCTTATCCTGAAGGCCCCCTCGTGGAACCCCTTCCTGGCGATGACCCTCAGAAACGGATGGACCTTTCTTAGGGCCCAGACTATGTCCTCAACCCGATGCTCAAGCTCCGGGGGTATCTGGATGACCGCTATGTCGCCTATTATGTCGTAGCGCCTAAGGTGCTTCAGCTCTTCCTCGCCCAGCCTCCCGGCGAGGACGCTCTCAAGGTTCCTGTATATCTGCCTCTCCGGCCGGAGTGGGAGCTCTACAGGGATAACCTCGTAGCCGAGCCCTTCAGTCCGTGGGTCGCTGATAACCGGGAGGAGAACGTACCCCTCCTCCCTCCTCGGCCTCCTCTTCCCATCGTAGAGGCCAAGGCTCTTTAGCCTTCTCTTGACGGGCTCTGCCTCTCTCCTAGGAACTTTAAGTGCCGGCATCTTTCCTCGGTATAAGTTTGGAGGGGGATTAAAAAGCCTTCACTTCCAGTAGGGCTCGCGCATGAGAACGGCCTGCCTCAGGATTTCGGCCAGCTCCTCATCACTCGCCCCGTTTCTCATGGCTGTGGCGAAGTCTATCAGGTCGTTCTTTCTCAGGAGGCACGTCTTGAACTTGCCGTCGGAGGTGACCCTCAGGCGGGTGCAGTTGGCGCAGAAAACCGTGTTGTGCATGGCCCTCACGACCTCGACCTCGGCGATGCCGTAATCGGTGGGGACGAAGTACTTCCTCCTTCTGTGCATCCGCCTCTCGCGGACTTCAACGGCCATTTCCCCAAGCTTCCTCTCGACCGGTTTGAGGGGGTAGAAGTACTTTCTGAAGAACCCCGTCTCCGTGAACTCCCTCGGGGCTTCGAGCTCTATGAGCTGGAGGATCGCCCCGGTCTTTGCCGCAAAGTCCACCATCTCCCATATCTCGTCATCGTTGAGGCCCTTCATCACGGTCATGTTGAGCTTTACCGGGGACAGATACCTGACGGCTTCGTCAATGCCCTCCAGGACGGTGTCCAGCATGTCGGCCCCGGTTATTTTCCTGTAAACGTCCCTTCTGAGGCTGTGGAGCGAGACGTTGACCCGGTCCAGGCCTGCCTCGGCCAGGGGTCTGGCCAGCTCCTTCAAGCGGCTTCCGTTGGTCGTCATGGAGAGGTCTCTGAGGTAGGGCTTTATCCGTCTCACGATTTCAATGATGTCCCCCCTCACCGTTGGCTCGCCGCCGGTAAGCTTGACCTTCTTTATTCCGAGCCTCGACGCTATGCGGACGAGCCTCTCTATCTCCGAGGGCGTCAGCTCCAGCCTCGCGTTGAAGTGCTGCCCCTCCCTGTGGCAGAAGAAGCACGCGTAGTTGCAGTCCTGGGTGAGCGAAATCCTCAGGTTCGTTACTGGCCTGCCGAAGCGGTCGTAGAGGGTCATTAAACCACCGGAATGATTAGTCTTCTGGCTTAAAAAAAGGTTTTGGGTAAGCTCTATTGTTTAACACACCCCCATCGAAAACTACAAGTAGGGGGAAGCGCAAGATTAAGGCCAGGGGGTTTTCCGCATGAACGTTGAGGAGGTTAAGGCCCAACTTTCACACCTCGAGTCGCTTCACTCCACTTTTGAGCGACAGTTTCCAGCCATCTACGAGGAAAGAGATTGGCAGGCTCTTCTGGAAAGGGTGAAGTCCCTGTACAACATATCGAGGGAGAAGCTTGAGATAGCGTCGTCCCTGTACCGTGAGATGGGAAGCTTCGGCGGCCACATAGAGGAGCAGGCAAAGGAGCTGTACCGCAACGAGTATCAGATGAAGTTTCGCCTTGAGGAGATACTTTCCCTTCTCGTCAGAGAGCACGACTACGACACAAAGATAAAGCTCTCGACTGCCCTGGACCGGCTTGTCCAGTTCCACAGGGTTTACGACTACGCAGTCAGGAAGGCACTGGGCGAGATGCTTCGGGAGGTCGAGGGGCTGAGCCTTTTGGCAGGGGGCGAAAAGGAGAAAAAGGTACCCGCTGGTATAATGGGGGAGCTCAGGAAAATTAAGACACTTGAGGCCGAGCTTGAAATCTTAAAGGTTTTCCTGCTCAGGCTTTACACCCATCCGGGCGACGTCCATAAGGTTGAAGAGGCCCTGAGGGACTGGCACTCCAGAGGGCTGCTGTGGGTCGAGGCGAGAAACGTTGAAAAGCTGAGCGGGGTCGAAAATGCCGGGGAGATACTCGAAGGACTCACGCTCATCGGAGTGGTGGAAAAGAAAATGAGGGGTGGTGAAGGTGTCTACAGACACAGGAGTTTCAGTTCGAGTTAGGGGCATCTACTCAACGGCCCTTACAAAGCTCTTCCTCGACAGGGGCTTCGGAATCTCACAGCCCAGCAACAGGATCGTCGAGCGCTTCAACCTCGAAAAGACCTACGACGAGTTTGATGTTGATGTTTACGACAAAAAAGACCACCACGGGGTAATCCTGGTCGGGACGAAGGTTGAGGAGGTAAAGGCAGTCCTTGAGGACGAGCTCATAGACGTTTTCTTTAGGAAGCTCCCCTACCAGCTCTACGGCATCTACAAGGGAATGGTGGTCAAAAGGGACGAGCGCTACGTCTACATAGACATAGGAAGTGCCATCGGAACAGTGGTCGCCAGCGAACTGCCGCGTGCGATGGAGGGCGACGAGGTTCTCGTTCAGGTTAAGAAGCACAACCTCCTTCCCCAGCTGAGCGTTGTCCTGACTATCCCGGGCGACTATGCGGTTCTCATCCCGAAGCCGATAGGTGCACAGAGGCACGTCAAGATATCCAGAAAGATAAGGGAGCAGAGCGAGCGCGAGAGGCTCCGCATCCTCGGACTCAGCATAGACCTGGGCGAATGGGGTATCCTCTGGAGGACGGCCGCGGCCTACAAGGACTGGAACACCCTTCGGGACGAGATAATAAAGCTCTCCAAGCTGGCGGACAGGCTCAAGAAGGCGGACTCCTACACGGCCCCCTCCCTCATCATAGAGGGGAGGAACATATACGAGGTTGAGTTCGGCGGCGGGGCCAAGAAAAAGCTCGACGAGATAAGGAACCGGGTCGTTCCAACGGTGGAGGGCCACCACCAGCTGAAGGCCTACGATCCGGAGCTGAGCTTCGCGGTGGAGATAGCAGAGGGAATCCTTTCGAAGGTTCCCGCCCAGAGGGAGAAGGTAAAGACGGGCTTCTGGGAGGCCCTCATAGCCAACAAGGGCCCCAAGAAGGGCTGGCTCTTCAGCCTTGAGCACTACAAGCCCGACGGGCAGAGGATAAAG
Organism: Thermococcus coalescens; assembly: GCF_055392585.1. NCBI lineage: Archaea > Methanobacteriati > Methanobacteriota > Thermococci > Thermococcales > Thermococcaceae > Thermococcus > Thermococcus coalescens. Next base: position 1,115,389 of record NZ_AP043764.1, on the reverse strand, counting down.
ATAGGGCCCGGCGAGATACTCGAGGTGTCCCAGAACCCGCTCAGGGTGAGGTTCAAGCGGCACCTCAAGCCCGGGAAGTTCTACGACGGCCTGGACATACCCATAGAGTTCGGAGACTACGTCATAACGGAGATAGAGGCCGGAAAGTGGTGGTTCGTGCACCGCTACTACGACCGCAGCGGCAACCTCAAGGGCGAGTACTACAACATCAACACGCCGGTGGAGATATACCCGGACAGGGCGCGCTACATCGACCTCGAAGTTGACATCGTCAAGTGGCCGGACGGCAAGAAGGAGATAGTAGACAAGGAGAAGCTCACCCAGCACTACGAGGAGGGCGTCATCACGGAGAAGCTCTACAGGGCCGTCCTGAGGATAGTGCAGGAGGTTTACGAGAGGGTTTGACAGCCAAAAGTCTTTAATATTTCACTTCCTTTTCTATCCCCGGTGATAAAATGAAGCCGGGGGTTCTAAGGGGTTACTCCAAGGGCATCAAAAAGGTTCATCGGGCGGGTGCGACTACCGAGTATTCTTACCGCACGGCTTTTCACGAGTTTCTCAGAAGTCTGTTCTCGAAGGAGTACAATGTCAAAATAATCCATGAACCCGGAAGGGAGACATTCGGTGCGCCGGATTTCAAGGTGTTCACTGATTCCGGGATCATCGGATACATCGAGACCAAGGCTCCTGACGTTGACCTTCACAGGCTTCCAAAGAGAGATAAAAGTCAGATCAAGCGCTATTCTGAGAGGCTGGACAACTTCATACTGACCAACTACCGTGACTTCGTTCTCTACCAAAGGGGCAAGAAGGTTGATGAGGTTTCTCTCCTCGATGAGGACTTCAACCTGATTGAGTCGAACGTGGAGAAGTTCAACCGGCTTATCCAGAGGTTTCTGAGCTTTGCAGTCCCCAGTATTAAGGATCCTGAGAGTCTTGCCCACATTCTGGCAAAGAGGGCTATGATCCTGAAGGATGTGGTTCTCGAAAATATGGGCGAGGATGAGCAGCTCCAGTACCTCTACCAGGCATTTAAGGAGCACCTCATGGCGGGAATGAAGAAGAGCGAATTTGCAGATGCATACGCCCAGACCGTTGTCTACGGCCTCTTCATGGCCAGGTTCACGATAAAGGGCCGCCTCACGAGGGAAAACGTTGCCTTCAGAGGCGTTCCTAAGTCTCTCCGCGTCGTCCACGAGATTTTCAAGTACATAGCCTCCGATCTCCCAGACTACCTTGAGTGGATCGTTGAGGAGCTCATTGCAATACTCAACAACGTGGACGTTGAGGAGCTTAAGAGACGCTTCCACTTCGGAAACGGCGAGTTCGACCCGTTCCTGCACTTCTACGAGACTTTTCTGGCCGAGTACAGTCCAAATCTCAGGAAGTCGAAGGGTGTTTATTACACTCCAATTCCGGTGGTTGAGTTCATCGTGAACTCCGTGGATGAAATCCTAAAAGAAAAGTTTGGGAAGAGGCTCCATGATGGGGGCGTTACCATACTCGACCCCGCTACCGGAACTGGAACGTTCTTAGCTGGGGTCCTCGACAGGATACACAGGAACATCAAGGGGACTCTCTTCCAGCTCTACCTCAAGGAACGCCTGTTGAACAACATCTACGGCTTTGAAATCCTAATCTCTCCATACCTTGTCGCCCATCTCAAGCTCTCGATGGTGCTCAACCAGTGGGGCATAAAGCTGAAAGACGATGAGAGGTTCAGGATTTACCTCACCAACGCCCTTGACTTGATGCGGGAGAGGGGACAGGCTGGTCTATTTGAGAGGGCTTTGGACAAGGAGAGCGAGGAAGCCGACAGGGTGAAGAAGGAGGCAAAGATATTCGTGGTCATTGGAAACCCGCCTTATGAAACAAGAAAAGATGAGACTTACATTCAGACTCTCCTAAAAGACTACATGAAAGGCTTGGGGGTTGAGAAGGAGAAATCCAGAAACGCCCTACAGGACGATTACGTTAAGTTCATCCGCTTCGCCCAGTGGAAGATAGATCAGAACGGTAAAGGAATAGTCGGCTTCATCACGAACAACTCGTACCTTGACGGCCTCGTCCACAGGAGGATGAGGCAGAGCCTCATGGAGAGCTTCGATGAAATCTACATTCTCAACCTCCACGGGAACGCGAGGAAGGGTGAAAGCGACGAGAACGTCTTTGACATACAGCAAGGTGTTGCCATAGCGCTCTTCGTGAAGCTAAGGGAAGGAAAGCACAGGGCCGAGGAATGTAAAGTCTATCACTGCTCAATAGTCCACGATAGCGGAAAGACGACGAGAGAAGAGAAGTATAATTTCCTGAGGAGCGAGAGCTGGAAAACGGTTGAGTGGAAGGAACTCAAGCCCAAAGAGCCATACTACTTCTTTGTACCAAAAGACCTCAGCCTTGAGGAAGAGTACAGCAAGTTCCCGAAGCTGGACGAGATTTTTGAGGTTTATAGCACTGGTGTTACGACATTCAGAGATGATCTTACAATACATTTCACTCCTTGGGAACTTGAAGCTGTTGTAAAAGACTTTGTAAGTTTACCCGAGTCGGAACTCCGGAGAAAGTACGGAGTACAAGATTCTAGGGATTGGCAGTTGCACAATGCAGTTATCGGACTGAAAGAAGACTTCGAAACATTGGGTTCTAATTGGGATAGAGTTAGGACGAAACGAATAAAACCCATACTTTACAGGCCTTTTGATATTAGATGGACATATTTCTTCAATAAGTCACGATCGTTTGTTGCATATCCACGGTATGAATCCCTAAAGCACTTAGCTCTCCATGACAATATGGCCCTCGTTACATCAAGGCAGGTTCTTAACGAATTTGATGCCGTCCTTGTCGTTCCAACGGTAACTGTCCACAGAATCTTTGCTGCTCAGAACGTGAACAAGGCTTACCTTTTCCCCACCTACCTATACTCCGACGATGGCAAAACCAGAAGGCCCAACCTAAAGCCGGAGTTCCTCGAAGAGCTTAGAAAACACTACGGCGATATTACTCCAGAAGACTTCCTCTACTACACATACGCAGTCCTTCACGATCCCAAGTACCGGAAGAGATACGCCGAGTTCCTCAAGTTTGACTTTCCGAGGATACCGCTCTACGACAGGGAGACCTTCGAAAAATACAGAGACATCGGCGAGGAACTCGTCAGGCTCCACCTCATGAAGGTAGACTTTCCAATCGAGCCGAAGCTAATCGGCGACGACCTCACAGTCGAGAAGGTGAAATATGATGGTAAGAACTGCGTGGCGATAAACAAGACGACGAAGCTCTGCGGAATTCCGCCGGAGGTCTGGGAGTACACCATAGGCGGTTATCGCGTGATAGAGAAGTACCTCAAGGGCAGGAAGGGAAGGAAGCTGAGCCTTAAAGAGATTGAGCACATCTACAAGGTTGTAGAAATTCTCAAGAGGACGATAGAGCTGGTTAAGGAGCTTGAGAAAATCGAGTCGAGGTTCTAATTTTCCTTTTTCTTGTTTTAGTAATATACTGCCAAGGCAATATTTAGAAACTTCCCTTTTGAGCTTCTGGTTTCCCTTTGGCGGCCTCCTCAATCCCCTTCTCCGTTATCCTGAAGTAGACCATTCCCCCCTCGGGCCTGAATCGGTGCCTCTCAAGGATGGCCACCCTCATTCCGGGAGTGTTGAGCTTGTCGAGCCTGAGGATGTCCTTGGTGCGGTAGTTGAGGGTGTGTTCGGCGACGGGCTTCATCCTCTCCGCCCTGCTGTCGAAGTGAACCTGATTTATGACCACCACGGGGATGCGGTTTCTCCTCGCTATCCACAGGAGAACCTGGAGCTGTTTGCCGAGCTCGGCCGTGAGGTTCTTCCTGTGCTCTTCAACGCGGTAGTGTGCCGTTATTGAATCCACCACCACGAGGGAAAACGACCCATCAACGACCTTTTTCAGGCTTCCTATGGTGCGTCTCTGCTCCTTGAAATCGGAGGGTGTGAAAAGGATGAACCTCTGGAGGGCCTCCTCCGGATTCAGTCCCCGGGATTCGGCCATCTGGCTCAGCCTTTCCGGTGAGAAACCTCCCTCCGTGTCAACGTAGGCGACCTTTCCCGAACTGAGAAGGCCTATCTGCACCGCGAGCGTTGTCTTCCCGGTGGCAAAGCTCCCGTAAATCTGGGTCAGAACTTCCTCGGCTATGCCCCCTCCAAGAAGCTCGTCGAGTGATTTTACCCCCGTGGTGAGCATCAGTCCCACCGCTATAGGGTGAGCTCCTCATAGGGTTCCATGGGGCGAACCATGACCCAGATGCGCCGCTTTCTCAGTTCGTTCTGGAGCTTTTCGACGCTCCCCTGCCCGTAAATCCCGTAGTGCATTGGGATGACGATTCTGGGTCTTATGTCCTCTATTATCTGCGCCGCCTCGCGTTCGTTTGCCGTTGAGCGTCCGCTGATGGGCACCAGGAGAACGTCCACCTTCCCGCGGAGCTTCTGGAGGGCGGGGGTTGAATAGGTATCGCCGGTGTGGAGGAGGGTCTTGTCGCCCTCTATGATGTAGCCCACTGGGTACTGGCTTGACGGGTGCTCCATGTAGACGGCGGTAACCTTGACGCCGTTCCCAAGCTCCAGCGTCTGCCCTTCTTCTATTTCCCTGACCCTGGTCACGCCGTCGCTGATGGCCATCATGTACACCGGCTTCGGCCCTATGACCTCAGCGTTTCTCAGCCTTGAGAGCAGTTCGACCTTGCCGTAGTGGTCAACGTGCTCGTGGGTTATCAGTATGTAGTCCACCTCTCCTATCCTGTCGTCCTCAACCTCTGGGTACGGGTCGATGAGCAGTCTCACACCATTCGTCTCGACCCAAAAGCACGCGTGTCCGTACCAGATAATCTTCATCGGTGATACCTCCTCTGATGGGTTCGGTGAGGTGGACTTAAAGTTTTTCATTGGCGGTTCTTTTTGAAAACTTGCCAGGGCTAGTTTCGGAGAGTCTGGCGTAGATTTTATATACTTCGTTTTCGTCACCATACTGATGTGTGCCGAGAATTCAAACCGCAAAAGGGGTCTGATAGTGCGCGAACCCTTTGCAACGCTCATAGCCGAGGGGAAGAAGGTCTGGGAGATAAGAAAATCCCGGACTAGGATCAGGGGGAGAGTCCTCATAATCAGCGGCGGCAGGGCCGTTGGAAGTGCGGAGCTGGTTGACGTTCTCGGTCCCTTCACCCCCGAGGAACTCGGTGAGCATGCCGACAAGCACCTGGTTGATGTGGATTTTCTCAGGGAGTACTCTGGAGGAAAGCCCCTATACGCCTGGGTCTTCCGCAACGCGGAGAAATTCGATGGGCCGAGGAAAGTTCGCGTCCCCAGAGGCGCCCAGGTGTGGGCCAACGTGGTGGTGGAGGATGAATAAGAGGCGCTTCATAATCCCTCCCGTTTCGCTTCCGGTTCTTTTCCTGATATTCATCATCTTCTTGGCGGTATTCGTCATATTTTCGAGCATAGTCATGGCGGCCTTTGAGAAGCTTGGAATACCCCCCGAGGTCGCGTATGCACTCTTCATTTTCGCACTTCTCGGGAGCTTCATCAACATCCCCATCGCGGAGGAGGTCTCCTACGAGCCGGTCATCGGCCTGAGGGAGGTTCGCTTCTTCGGAATCTCCTACCCAGTCCCCTACTTTGATTGGGCTGAGAGGAGGGTGATAATAGCCATAAACGTCGGCGGGGCGCTGGTTCCTCTGAGTATAGTCCTCTATGAGATCTTCAGGCTGCTCTACCTGGCCCAGTTCGCTCTGCTCTTTAACACGCTTCTGGCCACGGTGATAGCTGCCGTCTTCAGTCACGCCTTTGCCAGGCCCGTCAGGGGTTTGGGGATAGCGATGCCCATGTTCCTTCCTCCGCTGATAGCCATGCTCCTCGGCTGGCTTCTGGGGGACGGCAACCCCAACCTCGTGGCCTACGTCAGCGGAACGATGGGAGTCCTCATCGGCGCGGATATAATGAACTGGGAGCGTATCAAGAACCTGGGTGCACCGATGGTCAGCATAGGGGGTGCCGGCACCTTCGACGGAATCTTCCTCGCGGGTGTTATTGCCGTCCTTCTGGTATGACGGTGGGTTTATAAGTCCCTGATTGAACACTCCAACGGCAAAACGAGGTGGTGCTCATGTTCGTGGTCGGAAGCGGTGCCAGGCATCTGGAGGATGAGCTAAGGGCCCTGGGCGGCGAGGTTCTTGATGTTGAGATAAAGAGATTCCCCGACGGTGAGAAGTACGTCAGGATCCTGGGTTCTTCGGAGGAGGTTACCGTTGTTCAGTCCACGTTCTCTCCCCAAGACGAGCATCTGGTTGAGCTGATTCTAATGGCCGATGCGCTGCGCGAGAGGGGGGTTCAGAAGCTCAGGGCCGTCGTTCCTTACCTGGCGTACTCCAGACAGGACCGGGTCACAAAGGACGGAGAGCCCGTGAGCGTTAGGGCCGTACTCAGAGTCCTGGCCGTTTACTACGATGAGCTCTACGTCTTTGACCTCCACAATCCCGAGACCCTCAGGTTCTTCCCCGGCAAGGCGGTCAACCTTTCTCCGGCGAGGGCCATAGCGGACTATTTCGGGGAGAAGCTCGGTGAGGGCATTGTGCTCGCCCCTGACAAGGGAGCCCTTGCGAGGGCGAAGGCAGTTGCCGAAAGGCTGGGCCTTGAGTACAGCCACTTCCACAAGGTTCGCATCTCCCCAACGGAGGTCCAGATGAAGCCTGTTGACGTTGATGTGAGGGGGAAGAACGTGCTCATAGTCGATGACATCATAAGCACGGGGGGGACGATGGTCAGGGCCGCAAACCTGCTGAGGGACATGGGTGCAGAGAAAGTCTTCGTCGCGGCCACTCACGGAGTTTTCGCCGAGGGGGCAATAGAGAGGGTGGGCAAAGCCGTTGACGAGCTTGCCGTCACGAACACCATACCGACGCCGGTTTCGAAGATAAGCGTAGTGCCTGACATACTGAGCCTTTAGCGGTGGTCTCTTTAAGGGAGAAGCTGGCCGCCCTCGTCCTTTTTCTCTCCTTTGCAGGAGGGGTATGTGCTCCTTGGGTGATGACCCCTGCCATGCCCCTCCGGGTTTTCTTTCTCGGCAGGTTGCTGCCCCTGAGTGATAACCCACGCTCCTTCTGACTTCCCTGTGATCACACTCGGCTGGTACGTGGCCGTGTCTCTCGGCGCCTGTCTGGGGCTGGGTGATGAAGAGTCTCTCACAGTGAGTGCTGTGGTCTCGGTGGTTGCTTTTCTCAGTTCATGTTCCTCTGAATCCTGCAAAAATTTTTGTCATTTTTATGTCTAAAATTGTGCATTTTAGCGGCGTCTTTTGACAGCTTCTTTTTTAAAAATATGCCCGGTGAGGGGTTTTGCAAAAATTTTTCACTGCTGGGGTTCACCCCTATTGGGTGGAGCGCCCGAACAGGGCGCGAAACACCCGGGCGCCAAGACGGCGGCGTCGGGGGGACAGGGTGCAAAGCACCTACTCATGAACCCCGCCCTCCAGCCCGGGTCACAAAAAGGTGCGCTCCCGAGGAAACGCCGAAAGGCGGACCCCTCGGGGGTAAGGCAGGCCCGACATCCCGACTAAACCCCGGACGGATATTTGGTACTTCCCCTTGAGGGAAGTCCCACCGGCCGTACTCCTTGCTCAATTCCGGTTGATCCTGCCGGAGGCCACTGCTATGGGGGTCCGACTAAGCCATGCGAGTCATGGGGCGCGCTCTGCGCGCACCGGCGGACGGCTCAGTAGCACGTCGGTAACCTACCCTCGGGAGGGGGATAACCCCGGGAAACTGGGGCTAATCCCCCATAGGCCTGAGGTACTGGAAGGTCCTCAGGCCGAAAGGGGCATCTGCCCGCCCGAGGATGGGCCGGCGGCCGATTAGGTAGTTGGTGGGGTAACGGCCCACCAAGCCGAAGATCGGTACGGGCCATGAGAGTGGGAGCCCGGAGATGGACACTGAGACACGGGTCCAGGCCCTACGGGGCGCAGCAGGCGCGAAACCTCCGCAATGCGGGCAACCGCGACGGGGGGACCCCCAGTGCCGTGGCATCGCCACGGCTTTTCCGGAGTGTAAAAAGCTCCGGGAATAAGGGCTGGGCAAGGCCGGTGGCAGCCGCCGCGGTAATACCGGCGGCCCGAGTGGTGGCCGCTATTATTGGGCCTAAAGCGTCCGTAGCCGGGCCCGTAAGTCCCTGGCGAAATCCCACGGCTCAACCGTGGGGCTTGCTGGGGATACTGCGGGCCTTGGGACCGGGAGAGGCCGGGGGTACCCCTGGGGTAGGGGTGAAATCCTATAATCCCAGGGGGACCGCCAGTGGCGAAGGCGCCCGGCTGGAACGGGTCCGACGGTGAGGGACGAAGGCCAGGGGAGCGAACCGGATTAGATACCCGGGTAGTCCTGGCTGTAAAGGATGCGGGCTAGGTGTCGGGCGAGCTTCGAGCTCGCCCGGTGCCGAAGGGAAGCCGTTAAGCCCGCCGCCTGGGGAGTACGGCCGCAAGGCTGAAACTTAAAGGAATTGGCGGGGGAGCACTACAAGGGGTGGAGCGTGCGGTTTAATTGGATTCAACGCCGGGAACCTCACCGGGGGCGACGGCAGGATGAAGGCCAGGCTGAAGGTCTTGCCGGACACGCCGAGAGGAGGTGCATGGCCGCCGTCAGCTCGTACCGTGAGGCGTCCACTTAAGTGTGGTAACGAGCGAGACCCGCGCCCCCAGTTGCCAGTCCTCCCCGCTGGGGAGGAGGCACTCTGGGGGGACCGCCGGCGATAAGCCGGAGGAAGGAGCGGGCGACGGTAGGTCAGTATGCCCCGAAACCCCCGGGCTACACGCGCGCTACAATGGGCGGGACAATGGGATCCGACCCCGAAAGGGGAAGGGAATCCCCTAAACCCGCCCCCAGTTCGGATCGCGGGCTGCAACTCGCCCGCGTGAAGCTGGAATCCCTAGTACCCGCGTGTCATCATCGCGCGGCGAATACGTCCCTGCTCCTTGCACACACCGCCCGTCACTCCACCCGAGCGGGGTCTGGATGAGGCCTGATCTCCCTTCGGGGAGGTCGGGTCGAGTCTGGGCTCCGTGAGGGGGGAGAAGTCGTAACAAGGTAGCCGTAGGGGAACCTACGGCTCGATCACCTCCTATCGCCGGAAAATCCGTCCGGGGGGTCTAAGGGATGTCGGGCCTGCCTTCCGTGGGCCGGTAGCTCAGCCTGGGAGAGCGTCGGCTTTGCAAGCCGAAGGCCCCGGGTTCGAATCCCGGCCGGTCCACCACGAAGAGGTGCACATCCCGAGCACGGCTCGGGGTGGAAGGGTCCTAGGCCCCGAACAGGGGTCACGATGAGGACCGTGCACAGGCCGATTGACCCAAAAAATGCCCAGCCCCCTGAGTAGGGGGCAGAAAACCTAAGCCGCCTGGTGGATGGCTCGGCTCGGGGCGCCGACGAAGGGCGTGGCAAGCTGCGATAAGCCCCGGCGAGGCGCAGGCAGCCGTCGAACCGGGGATTCCCGAATGGGACCTCCTGCGGCTCTTGCCGCACTCCCAGTCGGGAGGGGGAACGCGGGGAATTGAAACATCTTAGTACCCGCAGGAAAAGAAAGCAAAAGCGATGCCGTGAGTAGGGGCGACCGAAAGCGGCACAGGGCAAACTGAACCCTTCGGGGAAACCCGGAGGGGATGTGGTGTAGTAGGGCCCTGCGTTGGAGCCTCGAGGGTGAAGCCGAAGTCCGCTGGAACGCGGCGCCGAAGAGGGTGAAAGCCCCGTAGGCGTAAGCCCTCAGGCTCCTGCAGGGTTCCTGAGTACCGTCGGTCGGATATCCGGCGGGAAGCTGGGAGGCATCGGCTCCCAACCCTAAATACGTCCCGAGACCGATAGCGAACTAGTACCGTGAGGGAAAGCTGAAAAGCACCCCTGGCAGGGGGTGAAAAGAGCCTGAAACCAGGCGGCGATAGGTGGGTGCGGCCCGAAAGGGTTGACCCTCCCCGAAGGAAACACGGGCGACCGTGGAGTACGAGGGGAGGCGACCGGGGTTGCACCGTCCGTCTTGGATCACGGGGCAGGGAGTTCACGGCCGTGGCGAGGTTAAGGGGGTCAACCCCGAAGCCACAGGGAAACCGACAGGTCCGCAGCCCGTAAGGGTGAGGGACGGGGTGTGAAAGCGCCCGGAGTCACGGCCGTGAGACCCGAAGCCGGTCGATCTAGCCCGGGGCAGGGTGAAGTCCCTCAACAGAGGGATGGAGGCCCGCTAGGGATGCTGACGTGCAATTCGCTCCCGTGACCTCGGGCTAGGGGTGAAAGGCCAATCGAGGCCGGCGATAGCTGGTTCCCGCCGAATTATCCCTCAGGATAGCCCGGCCGGAGGTAGGCGGTGGGGTAGAGCACTGATTGGGGGTTTAGGGGGAGAAATCCCCCGGCTCCCTGTCAAACTCCGAACCCACTGCCGCCGTAGATGGCCGGAGTAGGGTGGCGGTGTAAGCCGTCAACCGAGAGGGGAACAACCCAGACCGGGGTTAAGGCCCCTAAATGCCGGCTAAGTGTTACTCCAAAGGGTGTCCCTGGCCTTAGACAGCGGGGAGGTAGGCTTAGAAGCAGCCATCCTTTAAAGAGTGCGTAACAGCTCACCCGTCGAGGTCAGGGGCCCCGAAAATGGACGGGGCTTAAGCCGGCTGCCGAGACCCCGGCGCACGGACCGATTGGTCCGTGATCGGGTAGGCGGGCGTGCCGGTGGGGTGGAAGCCGGGCCGTAAGGTCCGGTGGACCCGTCGGTATTGTGGATCCTGCCGGGAGTAGCAGCATAGCCGGGTGAGAATCCCGGCCGCCGAAGGGGCCAGGGTTCCACGGCAATGTTCGTCAGCCGTGGGTTAGTCGGTCCTAAGCGGGCCCGTAACTCGGCGCCCGCGAAAGGGAAACGGGTTTATATTCCCGTACCGCGGTGGTAGGTGCGGCAACGCAAGCCCAGAGGGTGACGCCTCGGGGTAGGCGGACCGGCCCACAAGGCCGGCTAAGCGTATAAGTCCGGGGAGTGCCGTAATGGCGAGAACCGGATGAAAGCGCGAATGGCCTCCCGTAAGGGGGGTTCCGCCGATCCCTGGGGCCCGTGAAAAGCCCTCTGGGAACGATCCACCGCGACCGTACCGAGAACCGACACCGGTGTCCCTGGGTGAGAAGCCTAAGGCGTGTCGGGGGAAACCCAGCCGAGGGAACTCGGCAAATTGGCCCCGTAACTTCGGGAGAAGGGGTGCCTGCGGGTGCGTAACCCGCAGGTCGCAGTGACTAGGGGGGCCCGACTGTTTAGTAAAAACACAGGTCCCAGCTAGCCCGAAAGGGTTTGTACTGGGGCCGACGCCTGCCCAGTGCCGGTATGTGAAGCCCGGGTTCAACCGGGTGAAGCACCGGTAAACGGCGGGGGTAACTATAACCCTCTTAAGGTAGCGAAATTCCTTGTCGGTTAAATGCCGACCTGCATGAATGGCGTAACGAGGTCCCCACTGTCCCCGGCTGGGGCCCGGCGAAACCACTGCCAGGCGCATATGCCTGGGACCTCCGGTGGGAAGCGAAGACCCCATGGAGCTTTACTGCAGCCTGCCGTTGCCGTACGGCGGGGGGTGCGCAGCGTAGGCGGGAGGCGTCGAAGCCCGTCCTCCGGGGCGGGTGGAGCCGTCCATGAGACACCGCCCACCCTCTGCCGTACGGCTAACCCCCGATGGGGGGGACAGCGGTAGGTGGGCAGTTTGGCTGGGGCGGCACACCCTCGAAAAGGTATCGAGGGTGCCCTAAGGTCGGCTCAGGCGGGTCAGGAATCCGCCGTAGAGTGCAAGGGCAAAAGCCGGCCTGACTGGACCCGTAACAGAGGCGGGTCCAGCCGCGAAAGCGTGGCCTAGCGAACCCCTGTGCCTCCCCGGTGGGGGCCAGGGATGACAGAAAAGCTACCCTGGGGATAACAGAGTCGTCTCGGGCGAGAGCCCATATCGACCCCGAGGCTTGCTACCTCGCTGTCGGCTCTTCCCATCCTGGCCCTGCAGCAGGGGCCAAGGGTGGGGGTGTTCACCCATTAAAGGGGAACGTGAGCTGGGTTTAGACCGTCGTGAGACAGGTCGGATGCTATCTACCGGAGGTGTTGGCCGCCTGAGGGGAAGGCTCCCCCAGTACGAGAGGAACAGGGAGCCGCGGCCTCTGGTCTACCGGTTGTCCTACAGGGCACAGCCGGGCAGCTACGCCGCGTCCGATAAGGCCTGAAAGCATCTAAGGCCGAAGCGGTCCCCGAAAATAGGCGGCCACTCCCAGGCGCAGGGGGTCGGGCGACCGGTCCTTTGCCTGGGACGAGGGCTCGGGAAGAAGACCCGTTTGATGGGGCGGGGATGTAAGCGGGAAGGGAAACCGACCCGTTCAGTCTGCCGCTCCCAACAGCCCGAGGTTTCTGTCCCTGAAAGGGGGGCTGGGCATTTGATAGGTCAATCGGCCTGTGCACGGTCCCGGCCCTTAAATCTCACCTGTTCTGCATTCCTGTTGTGCTTGCATCTTTCCAGGCAACTAATCGTCATTATCGTAATGTTTTCGTGCCGCAACCGTTAAAACCCTCCCAGCGGAGCTTTTCCGGTGGTTGAAATGAGACTCCTCGTTCTCGATCTGGACGGCACCCTCTGGGATCATGAGGATGCCTCACGTTTGGTACCACCCTTCGAGTTTCACGGCGATTATCTAGCGGACGCCAACGGTAACGAACTGCATCTTTTTCCCGGCTTCCGCGAATTTCTTGGCTGGGCCAGCGAACGCTTTCTCCTCTCAATCGCCAGCTGGAACGTCGAGGAAAAGGTGAGGCCTATCCTTGAGGGCTTCGGCCTCTGGGACTACTTCCTGTTCCCGAAGATTGAGGGACATCCCAACAAGGCCGATATGATAATGCGGACCCTTGAGGAACTCGCGTCTATCGGCTATGAGATCAGCGATGTCATCTACGTGGACGACAGGGACATCCATATTGATGACATCAAAATGACCCTTCCGGAGGTCGACTTCATCCACATGTGGGTCGATGTAAAGTCTTTTGAGGAGCTTAGACAACTCCTTGACAGGCTGGACTGAGGTGGTTGGAATGGAGCTGCTCATCGTTAGGGACAGGCGCATCGATTACGACGGCTCGGCGATCCAGAGCCACTGGGCCTACAAAAACTTTGGAATCCTCGGGAGCTCTCTCGTCGTCTTCCGCGGGAAGTGCGACGTTAAAGTAGAGGAGATGATTGACATCGAAGACCTCCGCCAAAGCAAAGAGATTAAGAGCGACGACATGGTGCACTACATAGTCGAGGTCTTTGACGTGGTCAACTCCCTCTTCGCATCGACCCTTCAGAAGCTCTTCATAGCGAAGCTGTGTGAGGTTCTCGGTGAATATGGTGTGAAGACCGTCAGAAGGGGTGATGACATCTACGTTAACGGAAAGAAGCTCAGCATCTCGATAGCCACCGTCTCCCCGGTCAGCGTCAAGGTACACATCGGGATAAACGTCGAGGCCAAGGGAATCCCCAAGGGTGTCGAGGCCATAGGTCTCAAAGAAGTCGGCATCACCGACATTGAGGGCTTCATGGAGAAGACGGGGAAAGCACTCGTCGCTGAGTTCAACAAAGTGAAGAAGGACAGCTTAAAGGTCAGATGGGCTCAATAAACGAGAAAGAGAACGCTCCCAACGAGGGGAACGGCTAAGTTGTCATCGAGCCAGGGCTGGTATTCCGCGAGGGTCAGCATCAAGGCCCATCCTATTTTTCCCACTGCACCAGCATCGGGGAGAAGGAAAGATATTATCATGGCCGTCGCCAGGTAGCCGAGGCTTCCGGTCCAGTGTTTCCTCAGCTTCACGTTGAAGCCGTGTCTCCTGAAGTAGTAGTGCCTGATTATTCCCGTTACGCCGTCGCTGACAGCCATCGCGAGCAAAAGGGCCGTTGCGTACTCCCTCGGCAGAACCATCGGGATGACAGAGGCAGAGAAGGCGAAGAAGACTTCCCCGTAGTTGTGCTCTATCTGGTACCATGAGAACTCCCTCTTTTTGAGGTGCGGCCAGAGCTGGAAGAGGCCGAAGAGGAAGGCTGCACCGCTGAAGACCTCAGGGGGTATTTTTCCGTAGTAGAACATCAGAACTGCAGGGGCTATGCTGAAGTGGATTATCTTCCGGTTCACCCAGGCCCATTCCGGCCCGAGCCTTTTCGTGACACATATGGCGATGAGTATGGAGGCAGCGGCGGTGCCAGCGTAGGCAACCCATCCTGGAAGCATTTATTCCACCAAAAAATAAAGAGGGGGTTGGGGTTAATATGAGTTGCTCCCAAAGGCCTCACCAGCGATCTCCAGTGCGGTGATGAAATCGCTCGCGTGGACAACGATGTGCCAGCCTCCGGTTTTCACAAGCTCCCCTCGGGATTTGCCGACAAGCTCCCCATAAAGCCCCTGGATCCTGATCCTGGGTTCGGTCGTTGAGAGCTTGAGCGTTATCTCAACCGGCCTCCCCTTTTCCCAGACCACCCCTACCTTCAAGCCCGCTCTTGTTTCCCTCCTCTTTCTTAGGCCGAGCTTCAGGTAGCGGAGTCTCTCTGTTGGGACATCATTCTCCCCGGCCTTCTCACGGAAGTATTCCTCGGCAAGGGTCAGCCCGTGCAGGCCGAGGGTGTAGCCGAAAACTGGAATCCCGAGGTCTTTTCTGTTTCTCCCCTTGTAGGTGTAGACCTCTATCCTTCCGCCGAAGCCCCTGGAGGCGGTGTAAAAACCGTTCTTCTCGCCTCCATGAAATTCCCTGAGGAATTCAGTGAGCCTTTCATAGGTCGAGAATGGCAACGAAAAGCTCGCCCACGTCCCCCAGATCCCCGGAGGGATGGAGACAAAGCCCATCTCCTCGAGGTGGTACTCGATCAGTTTTGGCCGCAGTATCAGGAAGCCCTTCTCAGTCAGTTCAATCTCCATGATTGCCCTTTCCCCGGGCACCAGAGCGAACTTTCCGTCGCTTTCAAAGTCCTTTGCCTTGAGGAGCCTGTTCCTTCTCAGTCTTCTCTCTTCTTTTGAGCTCACCACGACCGGAACCGGCGTTTTCCTTCCGCTCTCCTTGTCGTAGGGGACTTTGAAGCCCGCCTTCAGGAGCTCCTCCTGGATTTCGAGAGAGGCGGGAAAGAATACCTGCGCCCTCTTCAGTTCAACCTCCATGGTGATTCCCCCTTACGTTCATGAGTAGTTCTTACCATTCATGCTTATAAAATTTTCCATTTCAAAGTTGTTACAAAGGGCCAAGCTTAAGCTTAAAAGCCCATCAGCGGAGCTAAACCCGGTGGTGAAAATGGTTCACTGGGCGGATTACATGGCCGAGAAGATTATCAGGGAGCGCGGTGACAAGGATGAATATGTAGTTGAGAGCGGGATAACGCCGAGCGGTTACGTTCACATAGGGAACTTCAGGGAGTTTTTCACTGCCTATATAGTCGGCCACGCTTTGAGGGACCGGGGAAAGAAGGTGAGACACATCCACATGTGGGACGACTACGACCGCTTTAGGAAGGTTCCGAAGAACGTCCCGCCGGAGTGGAAGGAACACCTCACGAAGCCGGTTAGGGAAGTTCCCGATCCCTGGGGCTGTCACGACAGCTACGCTGAGCACTTCATGGAGCTCTTCGAGAGCGAAGTTGAAAAGCTCGGCATAGAGGTGGACTTCCTCCACGCCTACGAGCTGTACAAGTCCGGCGAGTACGCTGAGGAGATAAAGCGTGCCCTCGAAAAGCGCGGTGAGATAAAGGCCATCCTTGATAAGTACCGTGAGCGGGCCAGGCAGCCGCCGCTCGAGGATTCCTGGCAGCCGGTCATGATCTACTGCCCGGTCTGCAGGAAGGAGGCGGACTTCGTTTCCTGGGACGGCGGGTGGAAGGTCTCCTACAAGTGCCCCCACTGCGGCAGTGAGGGGGAGACGGACATCCGCGAGGGCAACGTCAAGCTCAGGTGGAGGGTTGACTGGCCCATGCGCTGGGCGCACTTCAGGGTCGACTTCGAGCCGGCTGGAAAGGATCACCTCGCCGCCGGCGGCTCCTACGACACTGGGAGGGAGATAGTGGAAAGGGTCTTCGGCTGGCCCGCCCCAATAGACCTGATGTACGAGTTCGTCGGGATCAAGGGACAGAAGGGCAAGATGAGCGGATCAAAGGGCAACGTTATACTCCTCAGTGACCTTTACGAGGTTCTTGAGCCGGGAATAATACGCTTTATCTACGCCAAGGCGAGGCCGAACAAGGAGCTTAAGATAGACCTCGGTCTGGGTCTGCTGAACCTCTATGACGAGTTCGACAAGGTCGAGAGGATTTACTTCGGCCTCGAACGGGCGAAGAACCCGGAGGAGGAAGAGGAGCTCAAGAGAACCTATGAGCTTTCGATGCCTGATGTTCCCGGGAGGCTCACAGCCCAGGCACCCTTCAGGTTCCTGGTTACGCTCGTTCAGATGCCCCACCTCGACGAGGAGGGCATAATCCGCGTCCTCCAGGAACAGGGTCATCTTCCCGAGAAGCTCGGTGAAGAGGACGTCGAACGGGTGAAGCTCCGCATACGCCTGGCTAAAAACTGGGTTGAGAAGTATGCCCCGGACAACGTGAAGTTCAGCATCCTGGAGGAGCCTCCCGAGATTGAACTGGGGCCCAGGATAAGGGATGCCATGCTTGAGGTTGCGGAGTGGGTGGAGTCCCACGAGGTCTTTACCGTTGACGATCTCAACAACGCCATCTTTGACGCGGCGAAGAAGCGCGGAATCCCGAGCAAGGAGTGGTTCAGGGCGCTCTACAACATCTTCATCGGCAAGGATCGCGGGCCAAGACTGGCACCTTTCCTGGCTTCCCTCGATAGGGACTTTGTGATAAGGCGTCTCCGTATGGAGGGCTGATTTCAGTTTTCAACCTTTTCTTGCCTTTCCCCGTGGTATTTTCGGGGCTTTTTCCAGCCAGCCGAATTTTCTCGACAACAGGTTTTTATCGCCTCCCTCCCAAAGCCTTCCGGTGGTGCTCATGGAATTCAACCTGATAATCACCGGCGTCGGTGGACAGGGCGGTTTGACCCTCTCCAGGATAGTGGGAAACGCTGCCATGCACGAGGGCTACAACGTCAGAATAGGTGAAACCCTCGGGATGAGCCAGCGCTATGGGAGCGTTCTCAGCTACCTGAGGTTTGGGGAGGAGGTCTACTCACCCCTAATCGAGGAGGGAAAAGCCAGCCTCATGCTCGCCCTTGAACCCGCCGAGGCTCTGAGAAACGCCCGATTTCTGGGTAAAAACAGCACGGCCGTGATAAACGCCTATCCGATACACACCGCGACGACACTCGTGGGAAAGGAGAAGTACCCGGAGCTGGAGGAGATACGGGAAGCCATCGGCAGAATATGCCCAGTTCACATGCTGGATTTCCAGCGCGAGGCCGAGAAGATAAACCCCAGGACCCTCGGCGTCCTGATGCTCGGCTACTCCCACGGAAAGGGCCTCGTGCCCCTCAGGAAGGAGTCCCTCTACGAGGGGATAAGGCTCACTCTCAGGGAGAGGCTCTGGGAGATCAACTTCAGGGCCCTTGAACGGGGAATCGAGCTCGCCAAGGGCTGACTTTTCTTTTCACTCGTTGTGTTTTATGAAGAATGCGTAGAATATCGCCGTCGCTATGACGTACAGCAGGGCAGTCGCGTAGAACGGATAGCTCAGGGACATCCCGAACAGCAGGCCGCCGACGTAGTTCCCCCCACCGCGCATGAAGGTCGAGAATGCCCTCCTTATCCCCGCCGCGGTGGCCTTCTCCTCGGTCGAGAAGAAGCCCATCATGAAGGAGTCGTTTATGGGCCAGACTATGTTCATGAGGATGGAGCGGACGACGTAGAGCAGTGCCGCTAACAGGAAGGTCTCTATCGAGGGGAATATCGCGAAGAGAAAGGCCGCTATGCTCTGGAAGGACGTTATCACCTTCACCGGCCCTATCCTGTGAACCAGCTTTGGAAGGCCAAAGGAGCCGAGGCCCATCGCCAGCTGCTGGAAGAAGAATATCCCGCTTATGGCCGCGAGCGTCTGCCCGAACTGGAGCTTGAAGTAGAGGCTCATGTAGGGGATGGTTATTCCCGCCCCGAAGCCTATCAGCGCGCTCGGAAGGGAGAACTTGAGTATCTTGATGACAAGCTCACGGTTCCAGTTTATCCGCGGGTTTCTCACGGGAACGTCCCGTATCATCAACAACGCCGGAATGACGAGGACGAACTGAAGGAGCGCAAGCGAGATGACCAGCCGGTAGGCTATCCCCTCCGTCAGCCCGAGCCCCACGAAAAAGCCCGGGGCAAAGCCAGCTATGAGGACTCCCAGGGCGTTGAATATCGTCCCCAGGCCGAAGCTTATCGAGAACGCGTGATGGCGCCTCTCCTCGCCAACCTCCTCGCTGAGCAGGGCGGTGAAGTTTGGCTGTCTCAGCCCCATGTTCGCGCCGACCAGGAAGAAGCCGAGGGCGAGGACGTAGTCGTTTATCGCGGCCACCTGGAGGAGCCTTCCTGCGAGCCCGAGGAGGGCCGAAATGATGAGGGTCCTCCTATAGCCCAGCCTCAGTGAGACCTGCCCGGCCATCAGGAAGAAAAGTCCCCCCGTGAACGTCTGTATTGAGAAGAACGTCCCCATGGCGGTCATATCGTAGCCTAGAACGGCCAGGTAGAAGGGCATTATGAATATCGAGAACTGGAGGAACAGCTGGCCGGCTGCGTTTGCCGCTATGAGTATCTTCGCGTCTCTGCCGTAGCCCTGGAACATGTGCTAACGTTAATCTTAGCGTTTATAAGTCTGTCGAACTGAAGTCTTTTATACCTCTCGGAGTTTCTATATATTGGCGGTGATATCTATGGAGTTCCGGAAAATCCAATTTACCGGCAGGAGTTCATACATAATCTCCCTCCCGAAAAAGTGGGTTCGGGAACACGGCCTCAGCCAGGGTGATGTCGTTCCCCTCTCTATAAACCCCGACGGGAGCATAACCATCTTCCCGAAAGAGCCGAGGGAGGTAAGCGAGAGGAAGATCCTCACCATATCACGCGAGTACTCCCCTGACATGGCAGTCAGGCTCGTTATATCCGCCTATATCCAGGGCTACGACGTCCTTGAGATTCACCTGGTCGAGGAGATGCCGATATACAAGGTCAAGATAAGGAAGGTGCTCCAGAGCCTCCCGGGTGTTGAGATAATACTCGACGAGCCCCAGAGGATAGTCGCCAAGAGCCTCCTCGATGAGGAGGAGGTCAACCTTGCCGAGCTCTTGAACAGGATACGCTCCCTCATAATATCGATGCTGGGCGACCTTGAGCTTCTCATAGCTTCCCCCGGCGATGGGGAGATTCTCCGCGACATAAACGACCTTGAGAACGAGCTGGACAGGTTCTACTTCCTCATAATTCGAGCCGTCAACAGGCTCCTCAGCAAGCGCGGTGTTACGGAGGAGAGCGGCATAATAAGGAGGACCTTTGACCTGCTGGGCATACTGTTCATAGTCCGGAACATTGAACGCATAGGTGACCACATAACGAGAATCGCCGAGAACCCGAGCGAGATAAGCGTGCCGTACCTCAAGGAAAAGTTCAGCCAGATGATGGCACAGATAGAGGAGAGAGACCTGGGCAAGATAGACAGGCTCATGCTTGGGCTGAAGGAGGAGATACGCTCCATCGACTACCGGCAGTCAATAGCCCTTGAGAGCTACAGGAGAATCCTTGAGTACCTTGAGAACATCGGGGAAACGATAATAAACATGGCTCTGAGTTAGGATCCCTTTGTGAAAATCTTTAACCTTTGAGGTGCTTCGTCCAGTATTCCTTTGGCAGGAGTGCAATCCCGAGGACGATCAGCAAGATGATTAGTGGAACAGGATTTTCTTTTTTTACAGTTTCCCAAACTGCCTCGGTTCCAAGAATGCCTAGTATGAGGATCCCCGGATAGGAAAGATTCCTGAGCACATTTGGAATATATTCCTTTCTGTAAATGACAGCTAGAACTTCCAGGATGGCTCCAAACAGTATAAAGGTCTCCACTGTCTCGTCGAATATTGAGATTATGTCGATACCAGTGTACTCCCCCGCAGCTACCATGGAAAGCCCTATGAAAAGTGTCAGTGTCATGATCCTAGTCACGGATCTTTTTCGGAACTCTGGAAACCTGCGGGGGTTCTTGGGCATCGTCGAGAGTTCCATGGTGACTCTTGCTACAAGCTCCCCCAGCGGTATCATGCTTGAGAGGGCAGCAAAAAAGAACGCCGAATACAGGAAATAGAAAGGTACCGTCATATTCATGCGCTTCAGTGTGGTTGGAAGTGTTGAAACAATGATTTCGACTCCCTGGCTTGGGGGGTTTGAAGAGACCGTAAGAACCGTGGTCATTAAGACAACGCCCATAAAGGCGGCTGCTGTGTCGAGGAATGCCCCAACTGTTGCGATCTTCACGGAGCCCATTTCATCGGGCAGAAAGCTCCCAAGCAGTGCATAGAATCCCATTCCAATGCCCACCGAATAAGCTGCCTGTTTTGCCATATCCACTGCCATCTGGCCGGTTATTCCCTTCCAAATGAGTACCTGTCTCAGTTGGGCTTCAACAGTAGCCATTAGTCCAGCGCTTTCGGTCTTGGTATATACAGCCCATATCGCAAGGCTTAGGGATGCAAACGCTAACAGGAGAGAAACGACCATCAGGTCAAGCGTTCTGTTCCCGCCTTTCAGAAGGATCAGTGTCAGCAGAGAGAAGAAGACCAGCAGGGTGACGATGCTCCATCCCTCTGGAGGAAGAACTCCTGAAGGCCCCATTGTTTTTAGAAACCAACCGCTGGCGATGGAGTAATATGAGAGAAGTAATATGTCAAAAAGGAAGAATGCTACTGCGGGGCCGGGGGTGTTGAATTCCCTCTCATAATATTCCACAAGCTCGTGTCTCTTCTTTTTGGTGCTTTCCATGGCTGCTGAGATAAGGGGTATCATGAGAATAACCATGAACAGGTATGAAAGAAGTCCACCAAGCCCGTACTTGAGAATCAGTGCTGGAAACTTCCACAGGTTTGAAATGCCGATCATATATGCGGCAACCACCAGTGAGAGGTACCAGAGCCGGTTTCTTGCAGACATAAAAGACCCTCCGGTTCTTTATAATACACATGGAGATTTAAAACTCTTCTGTCCGGTTCTTCCTCATCTTTCCGTTTCCACAATTCTTTTAACCATTCGAGGACTTTTTATTACGGTGGTTCTCATGGTCGCGATAATAGTTCACGGCGGTGCCGGCACTATACGAAAAGAAGAGCGCATTCCAAAGGTCATCGCGGGTGTTAGGGAGGCAGTTTTAGCGGGCTGGCGCGAACTCAGGCGGGGCTCCGCCCTGGATGCGGTTGAGGAGGCAGTCAAGGTTCTTGAGGACAACCCGCTGTTCAACGCGGGCACCGGAAGCGTCCTCACCCTCGACGGAAAGGTCGAGATGGACGCGGCCATAATGCGCGGCAAAACGCTCGAAGCCGGAGCCGTCGCCGGGATCTGGGGGGTAAAGAACCCGATAAGCGTCGCGAGGAAGGTTATGGAGAAGACCGACCACGTTCTGCTCAACGGTGAGGGGGCGGTAAAGTTCGCCAGGCTCATGGGCTTTGAAGAGTACAACCCCGTTACCGACGAGAGGCTGAAGCAGTGGGAGGAGCTGAGAAAAAAGCTGCTCGAAACGGGTGAGACGAAGCACTGGAAGAAGCTCAACGAGCTGATCAAGGAGTACCCGGAGGTGCTCAGGAGCACGGTCGGAGCGGTCGCCTTCGACGGCGAGGAAGTTGTTGCAGGGACCTCCACAGGCGGTGTCTTCCTCAAGATGTTCGGCCGCGTTGGTGACACCCCGATAATCGGCGGCGGAACCTACGCCAACGAGGTTGCCGGCGCTTCGTGCACCGGCCTCGGCGAAGTGGCGATAAAGCTTTCCCTGGCCAAGAGCGCCACGGACTTCGTCAGGTTCGGGATGGACGCCCAGGCTGCGAGTGATGCGGCCATAAACCTCGCAACGCGCTACTTCGGCAGGGACACCATGGGCGTAATAATGGTCGACGCCAGCGGCAACGTGGGATTCGCGAAGAACACGAAGCACATGAGCCACGCCTTCATTAAGGACGGCATGGATGAACCCATAGCGGGGGTTTGAGCCATCGACAGGACCCTCAGGGACATCTGGCTCCTCAACTTCTCGACCTTCTTTTTCTTCCTGGGCATAAGCGTAGTCAACCCCATAATATCGCCCTTCGCGATAACCCTCGAGGCCACACCTTTTCTCGTGGGTCTGGTGGCAGGGGTTGCCTCCATCGTCTCGCTCTTCTCCAAGCCCATCGGTGGGCTGATTGGGGACAGGGGCTACAGATTCCAGGCTATGATAGCCGGCAACCTTCTCGGCATGCTCGCAGGGATTCTCTACATAGCCTCGGCGCTCCTCGGAAATCTGTGGATATTTGCCTTTGCAAGGGCAATTCACGGCTTTTCAATGGGCATATTCTTCCCCTCCAGCCTCTCAACCGCCGTTGACCTCGCACCTGAGGGACGGATGGGGGAGACCCTCGGATGGCGCGGCATGATGTTCTCTCTGGGCAACATAATAGGCCCCGCCCTCGGCGGCTACCTCTCGGATACGCTCGGCTTTGTGGGGGCATTCTCCTTCACCGTGGTATTTTCCTTCGTTGGGGTCACCCTCGTTGTTCCGGTGTGGCGTGACGGCAGGAAGAAGGCTGTCAGAAGGGAAGAAAGGCGTGAAAAGGTCAGCTACTCGGAGCTCCTCAGGAGCTATTTTCTGGCGGCATCGCTGGCGCTGTTCTTCTTCTCCTTTTCCTATGCGGGTGTTATAACATATCTGCCTGCACTCTACAAGATACTCGGGATGCCCCAGAGCGTGTTCGGCTTCTACATGATGGTCATAGGGATAGCGAGCTTCATAATGAGGCTCTTTGGAGGGAGAAGCGCCGACAGGAGGGGGCCGATTCCGGTCATAAGGGCGGGCATGCTCCTCGTCATACTGGGCTACATCATACTCCTATTCAACAAGCTCCCCCCGTATTCGTACCTCAGCGCCGTGGTCATCGGGACGGGCTTTGGTCTCTCGGTTCCGGCGATGCAGCTCATGGCCCTGGGCAACCTCCCTGCCAGAATTCGGACGATGGGCTCCAGTATCTATACGATGTTCTTTGACCTCGGCATGCTCGGGGGCCAGGTTGTCCTCGGTTATGTTGCGGGATTCAGGGGATACATTGGGGTGTTCCCACTGCTTCCGTTCATAGCGGCCGCATCACTTATAATAGTCCACGCGCCTCTCATCATGGGAGGTAGGAAAAAATGAAGATCAGGGTCTCCTACGGAACCGCCATAGCCATGGGGCTGATAAGGGCCAGGATGCTGGCCAGGCCAACAACGGCGTACCTCATGACGTATCACGACGGCCGCTGCCGGAACAACTGCGCCTTCTGCCCCCAGGCCAGGGGGAGTGGGGCGGATCTCAGGCGGCTATCCCGCATAACCTGGCCAGCCTTTGACGTGGAGGAAGTTGTTAAAAGCCTTCCAGGGGGCGGTTTTGCGAGAATATGCCTCCAGACGGTTGACTATCCCGGCTTAGTCTCAGATGTTATCGAGCTCCTCGATCTTTTCCAGCCCCTGGGCATTCCGGTCTCGGTCTCGATAACGCCCGTGGAGAGGGATACTCTTGAGGAGTTCAAATCACGGGGGGTTGACTACATCGGCGTCGGCCTCGACGTGGCCAGTGAGAGACTATATCCAGAGATCAAGGAATCCCTCTACTCCTGGGACGATATGTGGCGTTTCACGGAAGATGTCATCGACGTCTTTGGTGATGGAAAGGCCCTCGTGCACCTTATAATGGGCCTCGGAGAGACGGACAGGGAGGCCGTGGAGACCATTGGGCGGGCGTATTCGATGGGTGCGTGGGTTTCCCTCTTCGCCTTCACGCCAATACGGGGAACCCGCCTTGAGAACGCAGAGCCCCCGAGCCTCGCCAGGTACAGGAGAATCCAGGTGGCACACTACCTCATAAAGGAGGGGCTCGCCGCGCCGGAGGACTTTGAGTTCGATGAGGGAGGCTCCCTCGTCGGGTTTGGAGCTGACGTTGATGAACTTGCCTCAGTGATTCCGCCAGAGATATTTGCCACCCACGGTTGTCCGGGCTGCAACAGACCGTACTACAATGAAAGACCAAAGAAAGAGCCCTACAACTTCCCCGAAAGCCCGGAGAGGGACTACGTGAGGCGCGTCCTTCAATCTATCCTCTGAGGAACTCCATTATCTCGTTGAACTCGTCGAGCTTGAATCTCTCCTCGACCTTTTCTCCCCTCGCCGTCTTCATGAGCGCCCTGACAAAGCGGTGAAGTTCCTCGTCGTCCTTCACGAGGCTGAGGGTCACCTCCATACCCCCCGAAATGTCCCCGAGCCTGTTCTCCCTTTTCATTATGAACAGGATGTCCCCGAGCCTCTTTATTCCCAGCCTGTACAGTTCTTCACTGGGGGCGCGGTGGATTGCCCGGAGCGCACACTTCACTGCCCCACTGTAGTTGTCCTCCTGGAGAAAAATCTCCGCGAGTCTGAAGCATGCCTCGAAGTAGAACTCCGGCTCCTCGTCTCTGGTCAGCTCCATTATCTCATCGAGCTTTTTCTTCGTCCTCTCAAGGTCTCTGGCGTTTTCGGCCTCTATGGCCTCCCGAAAGAGCCTCATTATCTTTTCGCGTCTGTTCGGGGTTATCATCACCCCTCACCCCGGCTCTCAAGCCAGGCCTTTTCAAAGCCGGGCCACACATCTTCAAACCTTTCCTCCACGCGCCATCTTCTCCTGAAGGCATTGAGGAGCACTGTTATATCCCTTTTGAGAAGCTCGTAGCTGTCCGGGTGGGCGGTTGTGACGTACTGGGCCCAGTCGATTATGAGAACTCCCCCGTCATGGGTCAGAACGACGTTGAACTCGCTCATGTCCGAGTGAACGATGCCGAAGCGGACTATCTTAAGGTACTCGTCCAGAACCATGTCGAGTATCCCCCTCGCCTCCTCCATGGAGAGGTCTGTGTCGCGGAGCTCCGCCAGCTCGGTCCCGTCTATGAACTCCATGACGACCACGTGCCTGTTCCAAGCCACCGGTCTGGGCACCCGGGCTATTGGGCTGAGGAGCGTCAGCGCCTCGTACTCCTTCTTCGCTATGAGCCTCGAGACGTAGAGCCAGCTCGTGTGCCTTTTGTCCTGAAAAACGTGCCCGTGATAGGCAGCCTTTCTTGATGCGGTTCTGCCGCCTATGCGGTTGAACTTGACTGCCACCTTCTCCCCGGCCGGCGTTACTCCCACGTACACATCGGCGTCCTTTCCAACGCCTACCTGTGCCGTGCTTATCGCCTCGACTACCCCCTTCTTCGCCAGCGCCCTTATCGCCAGAACGTCGTAGCCGTGTATCGTGAGCTGGTAGCCAATGTATCCGATATCGCTCCTCCGCCTGACGAGGGACATGTCGTCGAGCTTGCCCAGTCTGAAGGACGCCGTTTCGATGTCAATCCTTGCAAACCTGGCTATGTCCTCCAGGGGAACCCATCTGTGGTGGCGCATGTTCAGCTCTACTCCCCTGAGTATCCTGAAGTCCAGGTCGCGCAGGCTGGGGTATGCCTCCAGTGCCAGCAGCTTGCTTACCATTGCTCCCTCCCTAAATTCCGTTCCTGCCGGCATTTATAAACATAGTTGGCCGGCATTGCCCAACAGACTTTTAAACGCTTAGCCCTTTATCGAAACCATGCGGAGGAGGCTCCTGCTGCTTGTGTCGCTCGGCTGGGTCTTCAACTACGCCCACAGGATGGCCATCCCGCCCCTTATACCGATGATAAAGGCAGAGCTTGGGATAAACAACGCCGAGGCGGGACTCTTGATGACCGCCCTGCTTCTGCCCTACGCCCTCATTCAGGTTCCTGCCGGATACATCGGCGACCGCTTTGGGAGGAAGAGGCTCCTTGTTCTCAGCATAATTGGGTACTCCCTTTCTTCAGCCCTCATAATCCTTGCCCGGGAGTACTGGGAGCTTCTGGCTGTTAGAGCTCTCTACGGCCTTTTCTCGGGTCTGTATTATGCCCCTGCGACGGCCCTGATAAGCGAGGTCTATCGGGAGAGAAAGGGCTCTGCCCTGGGCGTTTTCATGGTCGGTCCGCCCATCGGCAGCGGAATAGCCCCCCTGATAGTCGTTCCCATAGCGGTGAGCCTCCAATGGCGCTACGCCTTTCTGATGCTCTCGGCAATGAGCCTGATAACAGGAATCGCCCTCGCCTTCGCCGTTAGAGGCGAGGTCTCAAAGCCGTCCCGCGTTCGGTTCTCAATTCCCCGGAACGTTTTCCTGCTCAGCACGGCGAACTTCATAGTTCTCGCGGCTTTCTTTGGACTTCTTACCTTCCTGGTCTCTTTCCTGGTTAGCGCGGGCGTTTCCTTCGAAACGGCGTCCCTGTTTTTCTCTCTCCTCTCGGTTATCGGAATCGCCGGCTCGCTCTTCGGCGGCGGCCTCTACGACAGAATTGGGAGGAGGAGCGTGGCGGTGGTCTTTGGCCTCAACGCCCTCCTCACCCTGATCCTTGCCCTCACGGCCGCTCCCTGGGTGATAATCCCCCTGGGACTGACGTTCTACTCCGTGGGGGCCATAGTCACGGCCTACACGTCGGAAAAGGCTGCCGGAGATAACCTCGGTTCCGTCATGGGCTTCGTCAACATGGTCGGGTTCTTTGGCGCAACCGTTGGTCCGTACCTCGTTGGACTCCTCATTGACGGCTTCGGCTATGAGAAGGCCTTTCTGTCGATACCCGCGATGTACCTGGTGGCGTGGGGGATAATCCGGGTGGAAGAAAAGCTGGAAAAGAAGGAAATCAGCCGTACATGACCTCGTGCATGGCTATCTGCTGGGCAAGCTTCTGCTCGGAGCTGAAGACCTTCTCGATTGCCTTGAGGAAGTCGTCCTGGGTAACGTACTCGCGCCTTGCCCTTATGGCGAACATTCCGGCCTCAGTTGCTATCGCCTTCAGGTCGGCCCCGCTGGCCCCTTCCGTCATCTCCGCTATGATGCGCAGGTCTACGCCCTTAAGGTTCATCTTTCTGGTGTGAACCCTGAGTATCTCCAGCCTGCCCTTGAAGTCCGGAAGCGGAACCTCGATAAGCCTGTCAAACCTGCCGGGCCTGAGGAGGGCAGGGTCAAGGATGTCCGGCCTGTTGGTAGCCGCTATTACCTTGACGTTCCCGCTGGGGTCGAAGCCGTCCATCTCCGCCAGGAGCTGCATGAGCGTCCTGTTGACCTCCCTTTCACCGCCGGTCGTCTCGTCCATCCTCTTAGCGCCTATTGCGTCAATTTCGTCGATGAATATTATCGTCGGGGCCTTCTCCTTGGCCAGCTCGAAGAGCTCGTGAACCAGGCGGGCCCCTTCGCCTATGAACTTCCTCACCAGCTCGCTGCCGACGACCTTTATGAATGTGGCGTTGACCTCGTGGGCGAGGGCCTTCGCCATGAGGGTCTTTCCACATCCCGGCGGACCGTAGAGGAGGACTCCCTTCGGCGGCTCAATTCCCACCTTTTCAAAGAGCTCCGGGTGCCTGAGCGGGAGCTCGACAGCCTCCCTCAGCTCCTGTAGCTGTTTGTCCAGGCCGCCGATGTCGTTATAGCTGACCTCAGGCCTTTCGATGACTTCAAAGCCCAGAACGCTCGGGTCTTTCTCGCTGGGAAGGAGTTCCACTATGGCCATGGTTCTCTGGTCGAGGGCGACCCTCGCCCCGGGCCTGAGGTTGTCCCTCTCTATCCAGGGGGCTATTCTGACCACGAAGCGCGGGCCGTTGTAGTTCTGGACTATCGCCCTGTCCTCGTCGAGCAGCTCAAGGAGCGTGCCCGCGAAGGCCGGGGGCTGTCTCAGCCGGGACATCTCCATCCTCAGGCGGGAAAGCTCCCTCTCCAGTCTCTCCTTGTCGGCCTCCAGGGTTCTCACCTGGAGTTCAAGCTGCCTGATCCTCCTCTTGAGGTACATGATGTAATCATCGTACTCGTCCGATGGTTTAATGCCAACGTCTTCAACGCTCATAATCTCTCACCTCTCACAATCCAAACTGTGTAGAAGGGCCTTTTTAACTCTATCCTTTCCATGTATTCTTTGGGACACCCGGCTTTATATACCTTTGGTACGAGATGTGCGGATTTTTCCTGACTTAATTTTGAAGTAATGGATACGTGGTTTATTTGCGAAATTCTTATTAACTTCGAGTACCAATTATAAGGGGGTTATAGCACAGGGGTGGGATGTAATGAGAGTTGAGATAAAGTTCAGGCCCGCAAAGGAGGGCACGATTCTTCCATTCAATTATAACTACGATGTTTATGCTCAACTCCTTGAAAAGATGGCAATAGTCTCTCCGGAGATCGCCCACGAGGCCGAAGTGAGTCACGTTGATTACTTCACCTTCTCCCGTATCATGGTCAGGAAGCGTGAGCTGATCCCGGATAAGGGGATAAGGGTGCTCTCCGATGACGTTTCCCTCTACGTCTCCTCGTCCTCCAGTGAACTCATAAAGGCCGTTGTGGAGGGCTTCATAGACAGTCCGGTTCTTCAGCTGGGTGATGCGGCTTTCATAGCTGACGACATCAAGATCCTCAAGGAACCGCGCATAAAGGACGGGGCGCTCTTCTCAACGCTCAGCCCCATAATGGTCAGAACTGTCAAGCTCAGCGGAAACAGGATGAAGATATGGGATCTCTACCCCAGCGAGGAGGCCTTCTTTGACAAGCTCCGCAAGGTGATGCTGATGAGGTACTCGGCAATAATGGGCACGATGCCCGAGGAAAGGGACTTCACTATTGATGTCATCAAGTTCAAGCCCGTCAGGATTCTAGTCAGGGATACCTATTACCGCGGCTCCCTCATGATATTCCGCTACCACGGCTCCCTTGAGATAGCCCGCTTCGGCTACGAGAACGGCTTCGGAGAGAAGACCCGCTACGGCTTTGGAATGGTCAAAGTAATTGATGAAGAGCCCAGACGAGAAGGCCAAGGCTGAGCTCTATCAGCCACACAATAGCCACAAGCTTGGGCTCAGTAACCCTGATTTTTCTCATTATTGCCCCCAGGAGGCTGGGATAGGGCGGTGCCTGGAGCGTCCCGTCAGGGAGGACCCTCGTTCTCCCGTGCCTCCTCACACCGAAACGGACACTGGTTGCTTTTATGGCGAAGTCAAGGAAGTGAGGGATGAGGAGAAGCGCCGCGTAGACCTCCGCCTTCCCTGTGATGGCGACCAGTCCTATGAGGGCACCGATGCTGAGGGTTCCGGTATCGCCCGGAAAGACCCTTGCGGGGTATCTGTTCCACCACAGGAAGCCCAATGCCGCTCCCATCCCGGCCAGTGCGATGACTCTGGCATTTCCTCCGGTTATCGCGGCCAGAACTCCCAGGATTATGGCGGATGTCCCAACCTCAAGTCCGTTGAACCCAGCCAGCATGTTCACCAGATTCGCCGAGCCGGTAACGAAGAGCACAGCGAAAACTGGATACAGAATGCCCATATTGAGAGTGTGACCGAAGATATCTACCTCCGATGCGATGCCGAAGAACGCCACCGGGACGGAGACCAAGAGCGAGATAACGACCTTGTGGAGCTGTCTCAGGTTAGTCAGGTCGTCTATGATCCCGACGACTCCGAAGAGCAGGAAGACCATGAGAACCTTTACGACTTCCTCGTTCATGAAGGGCGAGAGCGTCAGGGGGATGGCGAGGAGGAGGGCTATGCCCCCCATCTCTGCCACTTCCGGCTGGTTCATTTTGTGGATATCCCTCCCTGTGATTCCAGCCCCCTTCATTCTTGCGGCGACGTAGGGGGTGAGGATGAGCGTTAGGGTTAAACCTATAAGCGGAGCGGCCGCTATCATATCTTAGACACCCAATCTCCTTAGGGCGGGCCAAAAATAAACCCTTCGGTGAGAACATGGACGTGAAACTGGTGGTCTTTGACCTTGATGGAACGCTGGTCGGTGCACCCAGACCCTTCGCTGAAATTAAGGAAGAGCTCAAATCCAGGCTCATTGAAATGGGGATACCCAAAGAAATAATCGGCGATCTGACGCCTATGTACGAGAACCTGCTGAGGATATCGCGCGAGACGGGAAGGGACTTTGAGGAGCTTTACTCGATCCTTGTCGAGCTCGAGTCTGAAAGAATGGAGGACGGCTTTCTGTTTGACGGAGTCCTGGAGGTCTTGGACTTTCTGAGGGAAAGGAACGTCAAGATGGCGATAATGACCAGGAGCTCTCGGGAGGCAACGCTGAAGGCCTTAGAGATGCACGGGATAGGCGACTATTTTGGCGTGGTCTCCACCAGGGACGACGTCCCCCCCGATGAGCTCAAGCCCCGCCCCGGACAGCTCCGGAGGATAATCGAGGCCTTTGACATTGAGCCGACCAATGTTCTGGTGGTTGGTGACCACGGCTACGACGTACTCCCGGCCAGGGAGCTCGGCGCGTTGAGCGTCATGATAACGGGCCACACAGCCGGAAGGATGAGCTTTTCTGTGGACTCGACGCCCCATTTTGAGGTTCCGGACATGAAAGGCCTCCTTGCACTCTTGGAAAACATTCTCAGTACCTGCGTTGTTGTTCCCGCCTACAATGAGGAGGTGACCATCGGCGCCGTCCTCGATGACCTGCTCAGGTATTTTAGACGGGATGAGATAGTCGTCGTCAACGATGGCTCCCGCGACCGAACCCGGGAGATAGCCCGTTCGAAGGGCGTCCACGTCCTCACCCACTTGGTCAACCGCGGTCTCGGCGGCGCACTCGGAACCGGGATAATGTACGCCCTCAGGAGGAACGCCCGCCTCATCATTACCTTCGATGCCGACGGCCAGCATCTCGTAAGCGATGCCATGAGGGTTATGAAGCCCGTCGCCGAGGGAAAGGCGGACTTTGCCGTTGGTTCGAGGCTTAAGGGCGACACCAGCCAGATGCCCTTTGTGAAGCGCTTTGGGAACTTCGTCCTCGATGCCATAACGGCAGTCTTTGCGCGAAAATACGTCAGCGACAGTCAGAGCGGGCTGAGGTGTTTTAGCAGTGATTGCGCCGCAAAGATAAGGATAACCTGCGACCGCTACGCGGTTTCGAGCGAGATCATCATCGAGGCCGCCAGGAACGGCTGTCGCATTGTTGAGGTGCCAATCCGCGCCGTGTACACCGAGTATTCCATGAAAAAGGGGACGAACATCCTGGAGGGTGTTAAGATAGCCCTCAACCTGCTGTTTGATAAGCTGAGGTGATGGTGATGTATGCGGTTCAGTACATAGCCATAGTTGTCGTACTGGCCCTGATGCTCTACGTGCTGGGCAAGTACGGAAAGAAGGAGTTTGAGTGGGGTGATTTTCTCTTTTGGGAGGTCATCCTCCTGGGCCTGCTGCTGGTGGCGATATTCCCCCTCGAAATGGCCAACGAGATCCGGAAGCTCCTCGGTCTTGGGAGGGGCCTCGACGCGCTGTTCGTCCTTGCGATAGGCCTGTCCTACCTCCTGATATTGAGGGTCTATGTTGCGGTGGACAGAACCGAGAGGGAGATAACGGAGCTGACGAGAAAAATCGCAATCGAGATGGAGGAGATAAACAGAAGACTTGAGGAGATAAACGGAAAGCTCTAGTCCACGAACTCTCCAAAAAGCTCCTCCAGGAATGCCTGCACTCTTTCCTTTGAAAGCTTGAACTGTCTTATCCTGACTATCCCCTTCTCCTGCGCCTCTTTTAGCAAAATTTCCGTTGCCTCGTTGGGGTACATCTCCTCGTAGACTATCTCCTTTATTCCAGCGTTTATGACCATCTTGAAGCAGATGTCGCAGGGGAAGTGGGTGACGTAGAGCGTCGCTCCTTCGAGGCTTATGCCCTTTCTAGCGGCCATCGCTATGACGTTCTGCTCGGCATGAACCGCCCTGTGGCAGTGCCCATCGACGATGAGGCACCCCACGTCGATGCAGTGCTCCATGCCCCTGGGTGCACCGTTGTAGCCGGTAGCAAGGATGTAGCCGTCTTTCACGGCCACCGCACCGACCCTGAGGCGGGGACAGGTTGCCCGGAGGGAGACGAGCTTGGCGATAAGCATGAAGTACTCGTCCTTGGTGGGGCGGATGCGCTTTATCCTCTCTGCCTTTTTCCTATCGAGTATTATCTCAACTGTCATAGGCCATCACTGCACGCGCTGGTTGAACATGTTGTTGCCGTTGATCTCCACGAGTATCCTAAATATCCTTTCGTCGTAACTCGGGTGGGTTTCTATTATTGCCGGTTTCTGCTTCCTCTCTATTGCTGGTTCTATGCTCGGCAGGGCATTCAGCCTGACGCCAACCCTCAGGTCTTCGTAGTATTTGAGCTCTTCGAGGGCGTGTTTGAGGTTCATCGGCACATCCAGCAGTCTGAGTGCCGTTTCATCCGCCTGGAACTCCCTGCTCTTAAGGAAGTTGGCCCTGGCGATCTCGTAGAGGGCGTAGAGGAAGAGAGCGGCTATCGTAACGGCTGACCTGTGGGCGAGAAGTATGAGCACGGCCGTGAAGACCATCATGAGGAATCTGCCGTAGGCGAGCACGGGGAATATCTTTGTGTCGCCGTTCTTTATGTGCCCGAGCTCATGGGCGGCAACGGCGAGTATCTCATCGCTGTCGAGAACTTCAAAGAGCCCCAGGGAAAGGACTATCGTGTTCTTGAAGGAGTATGCGTTGGGTATGTAGTCGTCCAGAATATACACCCTGGGCATCGGGAGCCCGGCCTTCTTGGCCATCTCCGCTATGCCGTCGTAGAGCCATGGGATTTCGCTCCTCTGGAGTGTCAGGTAGCTGCCCTTGACGTCCTTAGTTGAGACCCAGAGGTACAGGAGAACTATGGAGCCGAAGGTAGCTAGCGCTATCCTGAGGCCCAGCTCTTTAAGGGCTATCACGGCCAGTATGACTTCAAGGGCCATGATAATGAACAGCATTTCTCATCACTTCTTAATTCTGGAGAGATAGGCGTAGGTCGCCTCCTTGAAGTTTGTCATCAGTGCATCGAGGATGCTCTGGACAACCCTCTCTTCGAACTCTTCGCGGGTCGTTGTTATGGAGTACACGTACCTCATTCCACCCCTTCCCTTCTCAACGCTCCTCTTTAGAAGTCCGCGCTCGCACAGGCGGTTCATGAGGATGCTTATGGTGGAGCGCCTTATGTCCGGGTGCTTCACTTTCATATATTCATAGACCTGTCCTGCCGTCGCCACCTTAACCCTCCACATGTGCTCCATTATCTCGGCCTCAAGGGGCGGAAGAACAGCCTTTATACCTTCCTCGGTGAGCTTGAATTCGTGGGGCTGCATGGTATCACTCCTCCTCTTCCTTGTTCTATGTAGGGTGCCCAAGCTAAAAAGTTTTTGTGCTTTTCGATGCTCTGGTGTACATTTTGAGTCATCAAAAGCGGTGATTAGGTTTTTAAATCCACCCGGGGAATACCTATGGGCGTGGGCCGGTGGCCTAGTCGGGATAGGGCGTCGGCCTCCGGAGCCGAAGGTCGCGGGTTCAAATCCCGCCCGGCCCGCCACAACGAAAGACAAGGGGGCTCCGCTCCCAAACAGACTTTCTTACAAGGGTTTCCACTTCAAGTAGCGCCCGAAGGGCGCAGAAGGGAGAAACCCAATGTATATAGCCGATTCACCTGAGAAAGCCCACTAAAATGCGCCTATATCCTTAGACACGTGCAAATACCCCAAATAAATAAACAGCATGAAACCCGTTGGTCAAGCTTTGCGCAAGCAAGGCCGCTGGCGGGCTAGCACACCCGCACCCCCATAATTCTATCTGTGAGGAGTTTGATCAAAGAGTGGCCTTTCTTTGAGGGGTTCGCCCTCCTCGCTCCTTCGGAGCGCCAAAAACTCGAACCCACTAGAAAACATCCTTGATAAAGAGTCCACTCCTAAATGGTACTTTAAAGAGAAATCCTCCTCATAACGGGGCCCTCGGATAAGACTCATAAATTTTGATGAAACTCTGCCCACCAAAAGTTTGTTTTCTGGTGGGCCCGCGGGGGTTCGAACCCCGGACCTCCGCCGTGTGAGGGCGGCGTCATAACCAGGCTAGACCACGGGCCCTTCCCGGAGATAGTGGGCGGAGGAGAAAATATAAAGGTTTCGCTAGATTCCGTCGAGTATCTCTTTCGGAGCCCCGGCGAAGGCCACCAGGTACTCCGCCTCGACTATGTGGAGCCTGCCCGGAACGACCATCACGTGGGGCTGCCTTCCAAAGTCCTCCCTGATTATGTCCCGAACGTAGCCCGCCCTGAGCGTCGGATTCAGTGAGCCCGCCCTCGCCAGAACCACGACCAGCGTATCGGGGGTGAAAACGTTTTCCTTTTTCATCTCTTCCACCTGGAGCAGTATCTCCATCGCCTCATTTGCCGTCATATAGCGGTTCTGTTCTGACTTTATGTCGAGGAAGAGCATCGTGTGGAGGTTTCTCGCCATGTTCTCCTTTATCACGTCGTAGTGGCTCGTCGGAAACCAGTTCTTCTCGGGGTAGGCAACGGTTGCGCTCTTTCCGAACTTGTATATCTGCAGCCCTGTTATCGCTATCGCCGAGTAGATGCTCGGGGCGTGGATGACGTAGCTCTCGATTCCGAGCTCCTTGGCCCTTATCCTGAGATCGGAGTGAGTCGTCGCCACCATCGGGTCGCCGGCGGTCAGAAAGGCCACGTCTTTCTCTCTGGCTTCGCTCAGCACGATGCGCTCGAAGTGGAGTTCGACCTCTTCCCTGCTGAGTCTCCTGATGGGCTTTCCGATGAGCTCCCCAACCCTGTCCAGCGTTGTTCCGGCCAGAAGGGACGTATAGAACTCGGCAAAGACCACATCGCACTTTCTGGCAACCTCAAGGCCTTTGAGCGTGATGTCCTTCTCGTCGTAAAGGCCGAGCCCTATGAAATATATCGCCATGAGCCTCACCGGGGAGCGTAGGGCGGGGAGTTTTTAAGCTTGAGGGAGGTGATGTTAGGCAATTGCCGAAAAGCTTATAACGATTGACGAACACTTTACCAACATGCTTGAAAAGGAGAAAGAAGCGCTAGCCAAGAGAATAGCGGGGGAAATAACTCTCTCCTCCGACCCCGGCAAGACCATGCGTAAATGGCGTGAAATATTCGGAATCAGCCAGACGGAACTCGCCGAATACCTCGGCGTCTCTTCTTCAGTCATAAGCGACTACGAGGGCGGCAGGAGGAAGAGCCCTGGAGCATCAACTATAAGGAAGTTCGTGGAGGCACTGCTTGAAATCGATGAGCGCCGTGGTGGAAACGTCATAAAGGCCTTCAGCAAGACCATCGGAAGCGAGCTTCCAACGAGTGCCATACTGGACATCAGGGAGTTTGCCCTTCCCCTCACGATTAAGGACCTGGTGAGCGCCGTAAAGGGAGACGTGGTAGCCAACATGCACCTCCTCGACAGGCGCATCTACGGCTACACGGTCGTTGACAGCATAAAGGCGATCCTTGAGATGAGCAGCGAGGAGTTTCTCAAGCTCTACGGCTGGACGACCGAGAGGGCGCTGATATTCACCAAAGTGACAACCGGCAGAAGCCCGATGATAGCGGTTCGCGTCCAAGGCCTCAAGCCTGCCGTTGTTGTCCTTCACGGTGTTAAAAAGCTCGATGAGCTCGCGGTCAAGCTGGCCGAGCACGAGAGGGTGCCCCTGGTGGTCTCCCATGCCTCCAGCGAGGCCGAGCTTATAACCGGCCTTAGAAGGCTCGTCGAAAAAACGGAGAAGGAGCTCTGAGATCACTCCAGCTTTTCCTTCCTCCATACTCCTCCGTGGGCTAGCTTAGTTAGCCTGTCCCGTATGTGGAGGAGCACGTCATTCAGCACTTTTCCGTTGTCGTACCCCTCTATTATCTGGAGGAGCTCCTCCCGGCTGTAGTCTTTCATCTCCCCCGCCAGCTCGGTCATTCTGGGGTACGCCCGGACTATGTTGTCCACTATGGTTATGTCGGCCATCCTGGCGGAGCGTGAAAGGGGGTTGAGGTCAACGGTGATCACGAACTTGCCCATCCTGACGAGGGCCTCCGTCCTGTCGCCGTCCTCCAGCGGAACAACGACAACGTCCGCCTTCCAGATCCCCTCCTCATCGACCTTCCCCCTCTCGTGCTCCAGACCCGGAATGCGCTTTGTGGGATTTATTCCGAGGAGCTCTATTCCGGGGTCGTACTTTCTCAGCTCCTCGGCTATCGCCCTAACGCGCTCCTCCGTGCGGTAGAATAGGTTTATCTCGAGCCTGGCGTCCAGCGCTTTTGCCAGCTCTATCGTCTCCTTTGGAACAAGTGCCGCGACGTTGCCGTTGACCGAGATAACCGGATGTTTGGCCAGAATCAGCTTGGCGACGGCGGCTTTCATTGCCCTCTCTGCGGGTTCTATCGTTTTCTCTCCGATGAGGTAGTCAAAGGCCTCACCGCGGCCGTGGGCTATCAGTCCGGCCTTGGCGGTCATCCCCTTTTCCATCCCCTCGATGATCTTCTCCCTGTAGTACAGGCTCCAGTAGCGCGGATGGCTCTTGGGTATTTCGACCATTTTTATCCCCCCGGTTACTTTGGGTCGGGGCGTAAAAAGCCTTTCTCCTCCTACGGGGCTTATACACCGTCTTTCAAGTACGGCCGTTCTCAACCTTTGGTTTAAAAAATCTATATAAAAG
This sequence comes from Thermococcus coalescens, assembly GCF_055392585.1. Taxonomy (NCBI): domain Archaea; kingdom Methanobacteriati; phylum Methanobacteriota; class Thermococci; order Thermococcales; family Thermococcaceae; genus Thermococcus; species Thermococcus coalescens. Next base: position 1,078,689 of record NZ_AP043764.1, on the reverse strand, counting down.
CCATTTGTCCTAAACCAAAGGTGAACAAACTTGAACAAATGTCCAAGGTGGTGCATCCATGTATCGGATAACTGCTAAAGAAGAGCTCGACGTGAGGGACTTTTTTATTGAGGTTGAAGCTCCTCACGTGGCAAAGGCCTGGAAACCCGGTCAGTTTGTTGTTTTACTCATACACGAGAAGGGCGAGAGGATCCCCATGTCCATCTATTACGCCGACAGGGAGACCGGGAGGATAGGGATGTTCATCAGGAGGCACGGGAAGACAACCTTCGACCTGTGGGACAACTTCCACGTTGGTGATTCCCTCTACGCCGTCGCTGGGCCCCTGGGGAGGCCTATAAAGGTCAAGTACTACGGAAGCGTTGCCTTCGTCTCCGACGCCGTCTGCGGTCAGGCCGAGAACTACGCCACCCTAAAGGCCATGAAGGAGGCAGGGAACTACACGATCTCGATTCAGACCTTTGAAGACAAAGCCCACTCCTACCCCGAGAAGTTCCTGGCAAAGCCAGTCGCCGACGAGCACTACCTCACCACCGAGGACGGCTCGCGCGGGATCAGGGGGCACTACCTCGACGTCCTCAGGGAGCTCATAGAGAAGGACAAGGTGGACATGGTTTTCGGCGGAGGGAAGCTCGGCAACCTCAAAAAGCTGGCGGAACTTACCCGGGAGTACGGAATCCCGACCATCGTCACGGTCAGGCAGATAATGGTGGACGGAACGGGAATGTGCGGCTCGTGCAGGATACTATACAACGGTGAGATAAAGTTCGCATGCCGCGACGGCCCGATGTTTGACGCCCACAAGGTGGACTGGGACGACGTCATAAGGCGCGACAGCAGATTCGTTCGCGAGCAGGAGATGGCCAAAAAGCACTACCTTCAGTCCAAGGGGGTGGTCTGAGTGGCGCTCAAACCTAAGCTCATCAAGGAGCGCGTTCCGACTCCGGAGAGGCCGGTTGAAGAGCGCGTTAAGAGCTTCGTTGAAGTGAACCTCGGCTATGACTTCGCCTCTGCTGTGAAGGAGGCCGAGCGCTGCATACAGTGCCCGCCGGAGTATGCACCGTGCATAAAGGGCTGTCCCGTCCACATCAACATCCCCGGCTTCCTTAAGGCCCTCCGCGAGGGTGCGGACAATCCGGACGAAGCTGTCAAGAACGCCCTGCGCGTCATATGGAACGACAACACCCTCCCTGCCGTCACCGGGCGCGTTTGTCCGCAGGAGGAGCAGTGTGAGGCGCCGTGCGTCATGGGGAAGGTCGGGGACCCGATAAACATCGGAAAGCTTGAGAGGTTTGTGGCTGACTACGCGCGCGAGAAGGGCATAGACCGGGAACTCCTCGATGAATTCATAACCGAAGCAAACGGAAGGGGTAAGGTCGCGGTCGTTGGCGCCGGCCCTGCCGGACTTACCTGCGCCCTTGAGCTTGCGAAGCTCGGCTACGATGTTACGATTTACGAGGCCCTCCACGAGGCGGGCGGAGTGCTCATGTACGGCATCCCCGAGTTCAGGCTGCCGAAGAGCATCCTCAAGACCGAGCTTGACAAGCTGGAAAAGCTCGGGGTCGAGGTCAAGACCAACTACATCGTGGGCAAGACGGTTACCATTGAGGAGCTTTTGGAGGAGTACGACGCGGTGTTCATAGGCACCGGGGCTGGAACTCCCAAGCTGCTCAACATACCCGGAATCCTCCTCGACAGGATTTACAGCGCCAACGAGTTCCTCACCAGGGTAAACCTGATGAAGGCCTACCTCTTCCCCGAGTACGACACGCCGATAGCTGTGGGGAAAAAGGTTATCGTCATCGGCGCCGGGAACACTGCCATGGACGCGGCACGCTCCGCGCTCAGGCTCGGCGCGGAGGTTACAATCGCCTACCGCCGCGGAAGGGAGGACATGACTGCAAGAATAGAGGAAATCCACCACGCAGAGGAGGAGGGAGTGAAGTTCGAGTTCTTCCTCACGCCGGTCGAGTTCATAGGCGACGAGAGCGGCAAGGTGAAGGCGGTTAAATTCGAGAAGATGCGCCCGCTTGAGGAGAGGGACAAGCGCGGAAAGAGAAAGATAGTCGGAACCGGGGAATACGTGACCCTTGAAGCCGACACCGTCATCATAGCCATAGGCCTTGAGCCGAACAGGATACTCCTTGAGGAGAGCGGCTTTAAGGCCAACCCGGACGGGACGCTGGTGGTTGATGAGAACCTCATGACCAGCATCCCGGGCGCCTTCGCAGGTGGCGACGCGATAAGGGGGGAGGCAACCGTCATCCTCGCCATGGGCGACGGAAAGAAGGCCGCCAAGGCGATAGACAAGTACGTGAGGGCAAAGAAGGCGAACGCCTGATCCTTTCTTTTTCCCCTCCCTACCACTGCCTCTTCCTGTTGCCGAAGAAGAACTTCATAAAGCCCGAGAAGTCCTCACCGCGGAAGGCCGCGTAGAGGCTCTGGGTTTCCTCAGGCGTCAGCCATTCGATCCTCTCCGGAATCCCCTCCTCGAAGAGGTAGAGTATCTCGTCGTCCTTTCTGGCCACGTCGAGGGTGTAGATTTTCTTTCCGTGCTTCCTGGCTATCTCGATTTCCCTGACGACGAGGGAGGTGAACTTGCCGACTATCGCTACCGCCACAAATATCTCCGCGTCGGGAATCAGATGGTCGGTAGTTCTGAGGCCGTAGTCAGAGGGGATTACAAAGTTGTTGGAGCCGAGCTTTTCCTCAAGTAGCTCAAGGATGACCTTCTCGGTATGGGTGTGGTAGAGTATCGTGGGCTCGCTCAGGTAGACGAGCGGTCCGTAGGTTTCGCGCTTCTTTTTCCTGAAGAACCCAAGCATGAGACCACCTCAGGTGGGGATAATGTCATCATCTCGACATCAGGAGGGATGACACTCATCATCGGTTGGCCACTTAAATCTCCCCTCTCAAGCCTTTTTTCGACCAAAGGGGTCTTTTCAGCGGAGTGGATGTCATCGGTTAAAGGCCCCTTATCATCCCACCCCATCGAAAGTGCTCTAGAAAGGAGGGGTTAAAAGGTTTTGCTGTTAAAAACTAAGAAGAGAAAAGAAGACAAATATACGTCATCGGTTAACCCAAAAGAATTTTCTGACAGTACTTAAGGAAATAATTTTCAAAGGACTTTTACCTTCCGGGAATATACTGTAGCGAGAGCCTTCTTAATACTGTTCAGTGCATTTCTTTCAGTTTTTTTGTCGAGTCTTATATATTCCTGAACCGTGTCCAAAGGTGCGCTAAACACAATATTGATTTCCTCTTTGGGAATGTTCACTTTGTTGCTAAATATTAAAATAAAGAGCCCCTTAAGATGAGACCTGCCAAGACCTCCAGGTGGTTCTCCAATTGTCCAGTATACAGCAGTAGGAGTTAAGCCAGAATTTCTTGCAGCATCTAATATTGCTATCCAGTCTTCCACTTCTTTCCGGTTATAAAAGAGAACTACTCTACCATCTGAAGTTAATACTGAAGAAATATTCCTGAAAACTCGTTCCATAGACTTTTTATATGCCTCCCTATCTCTGGGAATTTCAGACTTTTCCACCTCTGTTAAGTCATCCAATGTTTCATGATTGAGAGACTTCCCAGAAATTTCGTCAAAGATTCTAAGAGCTCCATAATGAACTAAGGATAAAGAAGCATAGCTTTTTACTGTGTCCATATAAGGAGGATCTACTATTGAGATATTGATTCTTGCTGGGGGAGTTAGATTCTCTGAGTTTCCTTTTAATATTTCTACATTAACCTCTGGCCCTATCCTAATGTCTCCAGAGGAAATTTTGACTGCTCGTCTAAGAGAAGAAGGTATTCCATTTCTAGAAAGCGGCCGGAGAGTACCAGGAACTCTCGCAATAGGATTAGTCTCAACTGTATACTCGGGTACCCAATATGTTTTCATTGCTGCTGCAGGAACAGGCTCACCAATTGGGGAATGCCATTTTGCAACTAGATTTGAGGTTTTTGCACTTTCGCTTAGGGCAATAGAGAATATAGTTTTTAAAGAGGGAGAAAGGCTATGAGTGGCCTTTGAGTATGCTACAAATGTCGCAAGTTGGCGTGATGTATACAGACTAGAAAATGCCCTAATCCCTTCCCGGATTAACCGTTTGCCTTCAAGGATCTCCTTAAGATCTATCCTATCTAGAATTGATTTCGCTTCATTGGCAAATTCTCTTGATTTTTCATGACTATCTATAAGCCATTCCTCGATGCTCTCAACTGGTACAAGCTTTTTCTTCCACCGATTTCCACGTTTTTCTCTGACCTCTGCTCCCCAGACTTTCAGTTTCCCGTGATTAGTCTCCCAGTTTCCATCAGGGTCCAAGTTTAGATATGACCCTTTCAATTTGAACTCGGGATTATGAGTTATCTTGAATTCCGAATTACAGTGGGGGCAAACAGCTGTTTTTTCATTGGATGAAGTCTCAAATATATGGCCACACATAGGGCAACGTAAAATTTTGATCTCCCTATTGTTTTCTTGATAACGGCTTACCCATGAGGGGACCTTTCCCCGCGTAACAAACACGTATGAGATTATTAGGCGGTTATAATTCCAGCTCCATCCCAATAATTTTTCTGTATTTTCTAAAACAGATAATGCAATTTTTTCTAGATCCTTAAAGTCTTTCTGCAGAAGAGTAATTGTTGCTTGAGCTATCCTAACTGCTACGGGGTTAATATCTACACCATAAGCATTGTACCCCATTATAGCAGCTTCACTAAGGCCTGTACCTCCTCCCATAAACGGCTCATAGAATGTCTTACCAGAAGTAAATGACCTCAGTGACATTGGGTTTTCAAGAGCTTGATATATTTGTGCTTCATTCTTCGAGACATAAGCAGCCAACATGCCCCTGTAAAGAAGAGCAAATCTTCTTGACCACCATCTATGAAGACTATGGTGTGGTAGCCTTCTAGCTTTCTCTATTAGTGCTTTTTTTGAAATCTCTGATATAACTTCTGGTTTTAGGTCATCTATCAACATTCACAGTCCCTCATTTTAAACAAATTAGTGATCTAATAAAAACATGACGCTGTATGTTTTATACCATCCGCCATATCCCAAAGTCGTTCATAATACTAAGGAGGTTTATGCTCAGAGTTTTTTCTAGTTCATATCCTCTAGTTATGTTTACAGGTAATGGCCTTGTACATGTCCAAGGATACCTTGGATCAGCATCTTCCATTTCAAAAATTAAAACCTGCATGGGGTTTCTCAGGTAGAGTTTATCATCATTAACGACAATAACATCTAGCTGGTCGAGATATTTTTCTAGTAGTCTTGAGTTTAATGAATTTTTGGCTTCAAACTTCTCCTTAAGTTTCTCAAGTGTCCACCAAAGACTTTGCTGAAATTCTCTAAACTTGTCCAGATTAGTTTCAATGAATCTCAAAAGAACAGAATTGATTCTCCGTGTTGTATGGTTCCCAAAATTAGCAAGATAATAGATCTCTGGATGAAAAGCTCCATTAACAATAGGCATTATGAATCCATTTTCTTGCTTTAGGTTAGTGCTAACTTCCCTTGAGAGAGAAACAACAAAACCAACAAAATAATCAATAGTAGGTTCACTAAGATTTAACTCAGATATCCCTTCAATTCTGGGCAAAAACGTCTTAAATGGCCCAAAAAACATAGTTTTCCTTCCATCAGTCCCGATTATTGACGATAGAGTCCAAACACCTTCTAACGGTACATCTAATATCCTCGTGATTCCCTCTCTATGGGAAGGTTTTACTAAAAGAATTCCCGAAAATGGTGTTAGATATACTATATCCCCCTGATTATTAATTAACGAAACTACTGCAAAGGGATTAGGGTAAATAGAAGCAGAGATATATCTCCTATGTTTTTCCCAGAGTATTAGTGGCTTAGCTTTCATGGTAGCATAATACATTGCGAAAGGCAAATACGAGCTTCTTTTGAACTCAGATGCTGCATTCACAAGGTTATATGTCATAAAATTTCCAGGCAGCATCTTATGATGTCCTTTCCATATTTGAAGTTTCTGAATGTAGGTAGGACCAAATGCCGGTTGAAAGTTCTCAACTGAAAATCTAAGACCCCGAGTTATGAATGGGCCAATAATTGAAATAGGAAACACACGATATCTTGAGAAAAACTCTCTGAACATTCTTGGATTTGGATCTAAGTATTTTAATGTGTGAAATACTTGGAAATCATAAATAAATGGGGTAGAAAGAAGACGTACATCTCGATTGAAAGTCTCATCCAGTTTTTTATCAGTTATTTCTATAAGGTCCCAAAGTCTCTGTGCAAAATTCATATAGTTAGCCTCCGTAGCGAGAAGCTATTGTAACTTCCTGACCGGAGGTTAAGGTTTGTACTTGTGTTAATAACTAGGGAGTCATCTATGATATAAGCTTTTCTGTGAACTTTGTCTCGGAGTAGCACATTAATGCCTGTACGTTTGAGATCCTCTAGAAAGTTACTGTTTTCTTGAGTGTTTAATAATTCGATTGTTATGTCCACCCCCCTAGATTTTAGATTTTTCAAAAACTTGACTCCTTCCTCATCAATATATGGGGACAATGCTACAAGTTTTCTCGTAGTTAACTGACTTATTAGTGTTTTGAGTATTACATTCCCCGGGCCTTGGAATTCTCTTTTCTCAGCAATTATGTCCAAGAACACTTTAGTAAGCAATTTTGATGTAATAAATGGCTGTCCGATTCCATGCTGACATCCTTTTGTGAGCATGACACAAGAGGTACACCCATCAATGCAGTAGTTGGGGATGGCTACTGTCAAAAGATCATCAAAGCTATGCCACAACAGGTCCTTATTGGGGGATGATTGAATGAAACCTTCAAATATACCTGATAACAACAGATGAACACTGAACGTGTGAAGATCCAGTACTAATCCATTATTGGCGTATTCCTCATAAAGATTTTTGAGCTTATCTATGACTTTTTTCTTCTCGGAATCATTTATGGGGCTTTCAATTAGTTTAAGATAGCCTTTTATGTCTGTTTCATGCTCAGAAAGCAGAGAAACTGTACCTTCAAGGAACTTTTCAATGAATCTATCTGGTGTCCCCCAGTTTTCTAACGCTGAAACGATATCAATGGCACCTATTGGGCTGTTTTCTGCAACAAGGACTAGGGCTCTCTTCTTATCAACTTTATACATATAAAGAAGTTCGCTTAATTCTACTTGAAGCTCCTCAGAGACATAAGCCATAAATAAATGAGCTAATGTGTGAAGTAACGTCTCCCGAGCCCACTTAATGAATTCAAGAGCTGTGTCTGTGGGGTTGTTCCAAGCGTGGTTTAGGTTTCTCCTAAGATTCTCTCTGAATTCTTGGTAATCTCTCAAAAGCTTGTCCTGACTTTGTTCTACTGCATCATAGAGGCTAAATCCTCTATCGCCCTTCATATAGAAGTAATACTTCGAAATTAAAACATCAGAAATTTTGACTCTAGGGCCTCCCTCCCATAATTCCAACTCTCTATCCAGTCCTAGTTGATCCTTGTTCGCGTTCTCATCCATTATAGAGAGTATTATAATGTTCAGTATGTCTACCGGAATTTCAAATCCTATAACATTAGTCTCAGGAAGTATTCTACCAACAGGCTTTTCAAATTCGATATTAACTGGAAAGTGACTATATGGCATTGTGAATTGAACCGCAGTATAGAGTTCTTGCACATTCACTTTTCTTTGAACAATAGGGGAAATCAGTCCAGCTTTCATGTTCCTGGGAATTCCTATGAACTCACGCTCTATTTTAGGAAATACTTTAGGATGTATTCTTCTGTTCCAGCTCCAGCTTTTACCTTTACAACTTTTTCCAAGAGGACATTCCTCTTTAAATGGACACTTTATATCCCAGGGATTAGTGGAAAACCCAAACCCCCTAGTACAGTACCATATATATGAGAGGTTAGTTGGATCATAAGAAGATCTATTCTTTTTTTGAAGAAGTTGTCTGTACTGAGATTTTATTTGCTGAGGAGTTTTCCCATTTTCAAGAGATAGTTTGAGTTTGTCTGATCCATACCTCAATATGATTTTCCTTGATTTATTTGTACTAGGTATCTTTAGCACAACATCTACAATGCCTTTTTTCGTCTTTAGAGTGTTTATGGGCTCAATGTTTTTGATTGATATGTATCTCCCACTAGGAGATACCTCAGAAGTACCTCTAATCACATAGGTGTTGTTTCTTGTTTTTATCCCTCTAAAGTATCCATTTTTAGGCTTAATAAACCAAATATGAGAACCAAATATATCTCTAAACACTTTGTCCTGGGTGTCAGGTACTATTATCGGCCTAAACGGAGGGTACCTAAAGAAGAGACTCTGGATGTTAGTTTCATGGTCTTCCTCTTTATTTGGTAAGTCAATGCTTATTAGCTCCGAAACTGGTTGAGCAGTGATACTTTCAAGCCCTGAAAAAATGTTAAGTATGTCTGTCACCCATAGTTCTCCATCGTAAAGTCGGTCAGCAGTGGTAATGGCTCTATCGCTATAATTTTCTAATTCTTGGGTGTTGACCACTAAGAGAGCCTGATTGCAAATGTTGGACAGTCCATTGTACATTTTTAAAAGCCTTTCTCTCTCCTCCCTAATTTCTCTTAGATATGCATTTAACTCATTAAGTGTCTTCCCTATTAGCTTTGCCTCTTTATCAAGCCGGGCATTGAGCTTATATCGTCTGAAGGTAGTGCCTAATTCGTTGATTTTTCCTTGTAGATTTTTTGCAAGATTATTTATACCATTCTCTATAATGTCCTCGAGCATCTGCATAATCTGACTGTCATTGAATTCAAGGATATCCTCTACATCCCGTACAAATTCAATACCCTCCAAGGCATTAGCTAGCTCATTTACATTAGAGACCAGACTATCTGGAAGTTCTACATCTTTGGGGGTATTTTCCAAAAGACTCTTTAATCTATAAAGGTCACTTTGAAGATCTCTTATTATCCTGTACATCTCATATGGAAGTTCGTTTAGTTTTCTGAACTCTTCAATTTTCTCACTATCAATAATTGAGGTAACCTCCTCAATAAGATCTACAATTCTTTCTTTCATTCTTCTAACCCCCTGATATACTCTGAAAGATCCCGTAAAAAGCTAACAAGTTCATCATTTCCTTTAATTCTGTATTCTGAGGAATAAGTGTGCTTATTGTTGAGAGCCATAGCAACAACTCCCCGGGTCATCCAATACCTTTCTTCAACTTGAGGATTATTCTTAGAAACTATTAGTCCCTTCTCCCCAGGTTGTTGTAGTGGATTTAGTTTCTTCCAGAGCATAGGGTCATGAAGGAAGAAAGATTCAGTAGGTATCTTTTTAGTTAGGATTATGCCAAGAACTGTTCTCATCGATTCTTCAGAACGTCCCCCTCTGCCTATCCTCTGCCGTAAGGATATTGGGGAATCAATACCTGCATTAAGTATAAAAGACACACCAGCGTAATCTACTCCTAACTCCAAGCTGGAGGTTGTAAACGCGACTGCAGGTTTATCACCACTTTTAAGACCTTTTATAACGTCCTCTCTAGTTTTTGCATCAAGTTCGCTATGCATTTCAGAAACTATTTCTATTAACTCTTCTATTGGCTTAGTCTCAAGACGATTCCGTAATCCGTGCAATAATCCCGGATTCTGGACATAGTTCGCATATGAATACGCCACGTCCTTTGGGATCATATTTTCATTGGTGTCATAGAGCCTATCCTTAGGTTCTCTAAGGGAGATATTCTCTCTAAATCCTGCCATGGCAGATCTTATCTCACTTATATTCTCTATAAAAATTAAAGACTTTGGACGATATTCTTTCTTTAGGTGTGTGTAGACATAGTTCAGGAATGCCATATAAACAGCCCATAGCTGGGCGTACGTAGACCAGGAATACTTAGGCATTATATCATACACTCCCATTATAACGAGGCGTTTTCCTGAGAATGAGATATCCTTTTCTTCTAGTCTCTTGCGATATTCTGTGAAGTCAATGTGATCCGGGTGCTTCTCAGAAATTTTCTTACCAAATTCTACCGGATTAGGAACAGTAGCAGAGGACATCACAATTTCAAAATTACCTCCGATTGTACTCATTTTTCTTATTGCTCTTAAAAGGATAGAAACCAGAGCTCCACTAAGGCCAGTATATTCATGTGTCTCGTCTATTACGACTAGGCCCGTTTTTGTAAAATATTTAGCGTTTATATCCTTGTTTGTGCTATCTAAAAGTCTTCTTTCCAGGGTCCACATATTAGTGATTAACAAATCGGGCTTTTTTCGTCCCATCTCTTCTCTAGTTGGTAATATAAAATCGAGAATCTCGTTAGTATCTTCAATTTCAACGTGGACAGTATTCCTCTTTACTTTGTAAACAAGCTTTTTTTCATTCCAAAGTTCTATCCCTCTGAAGGGGAATGTAAATTCTTCTGAAGGTTGTTCTCCGAGGGCTTTCTGATACAATGTCCTAAGTCCTGAATATCTGTCAGCAACGTTTTTTGGAGTTTCTCCATCTCGTATTCCGATGGTTATAACGTCTTTTTTATACTTTTTAAGGACCTTATTCAAAGTATAAACTGCTGATATAGCCCTTCCAGCTTGATCAATTGCTAGTGCTTTTCTTGGGTATACAAAGACAGCATTTTCCTCTTGACCGCTTATTTTTGCTCTAAGTAACCTAGCTAGAGTATACAAAAGAAAAATCTCAGTTTTTCCTGAACCAGTAGGTGCGGTTATTATTGTTGCTCCATCATAAGAGGGTTTTTTAAGCAGTAGTTCTGTAAGAGCAATAGTCTGAAATGCATCTAATCCCCCACTGTTAAAGTGTTGGTTTAGAAATTCAAGATAGATATCAGTACCATTGTCTATTCCGTCAAAAAAGTGATTTATTGCTTTATAGAAGTCATTTACTATCCCTACAAGATTGGAGGGACAGGCACAGGAAGGTTTTATGAAACGATCATTTGTAGAGGGAATTGGAAACTCATAAAGAGCTAACCTTGGGCTAACAATATACGGGTGCCCTTCGGGGCTAGTTCGTAGAAAAGCGCTTCTCACGGCCACGTCCATGTGCAATGTTCGGTACTTATCTCCATTAACATGAACTTTAACCAAAAATCCCATGTTTTCAAGAGTTTTAATACATTCACGAGATTTAATCTCGTTCACTCCCTGAGTTACAAGAATCCGGATTAATTCCTCTTCTGTACTGCCTTCCAAAGGGGATTCAGGCTTCAGCACTCCGGCAGCATATTCAGACTCTCTATCTTTAACTTCAACTGTCCTCTCAAAATCATGTTTAACAAGCATATGATAACAGTCAACCAATTCATTTTTGTTTATTATTGTCATTGATCCCACCTGTCTAATCTGATAAATTATGATTATTAAATATTTCTGTTATGAACACAATTAACTTTTAGACTTCAAAAATACTAGAAGATATAGTAGAAGAGATAGAGGACTAATCTAGAATTTCTCAGTATCCTTTTGATTAACTTGGCTTTGAGAGGGATACCTATCAGCCATCGCTGCTAATATCTCAAAGCTTAGATGGTTTCTTTCATATTCATCAAACAAGCGGACGTTGTTCATCAATACTTCCATTGCAGCACCAGGGGACCCTCTGTCAATAAGATACTTAATAATGCTGGTGACTGTTTCTTTCAGCATTTCAGAAGAAAGCCTGTCGTAGGTTTCTTCGGTAGACTCCTTGAACAGGGCCTCTATATCAATCTTGGCTTCCCCAGATTTGCTGACAATTCTCGCTTTTTTGAACTTTTTAAGAAGGTCTGAAACAATTTGTCTATGTTCACTACTCAGAGCCTCTAAAAGAACCAATCCAGCGAGTATGATATCTGAGTATGAATAAGATATCTTGGTCAATTCTGATAGCTTTTTCTTTTCATCAGAAAGAATTTTGTAAGCGTCAGTTGTGAGCCTAATAGTTTTTGTGTCTGCTTCATTCATTTGAATCACCAAAATGTATTCAGAGAATTAGGCTATATTATTTTCGCCTACTTTATCACTACTCCACACGATATCTAGAAAAGCTAGTTATTGATATTTCATACCGCCAACTGTATCCCAGTAGTCATCGGCTTCACTGTCCCAGTCTTGGGCTAGTAGAGGCTCAATAATCCGCAACATACCTTTAATGTATTCTTCAGTTTCCTTATCTTCTGGTGGAACATGTTCGGAGAGATTATTATGCCTTGAAACCTTATTTCCAAACATAGAGACGCCTCCATGGCTTTCTTAAACTGTGTTTTATGCTTTCTTCTTGTAAAATTTACCCGCGGATATCTCTTCTCCTATCTGAATTAAAATATCTTGGACCACAGATTCAGACGAAACTTCAATAATTTTTAGCACATGGACTTGTTTTGGATCAGTTATCACGGTCTCTTCCATTAATTTGTCATGGCCATGCTTTGAAGTCTTTTTCCTTATCCTTTTTAGATCGTATTTTAGCTCTGTTTCAATAGTAAATATTGCTAGAGATACTGTTTCAGGACGTTTGTAGAGTAAATAAACCGAGCTCATTATGCCTGGAGTCGTTGAGATCGCATTTTGGAATTGATACCAGAGAGCGTTCTCAAAGTTCTCCCTGCTGACTTTATTTCTAGTTAGTGGGCTGTAAACTGCGTATTTATCCCCTTTATTGTCATGGCTCTCAAAAAGTATTTGGACAAAGCGAGTAAACTCTAGATTTGGAGGATTTTTATCGGGAGGATCACCCTTATTAGTTTTGTAGAGAATATTAAAAGTCCTCACCTCTGGTTTGGGATGTGGGTTGAGAACCCAATCCAAAGAAAAATATGGGAATAAAGAAGCCATTACAATTGAGAGAGTGTACCTAATAACAAAATTAGCGTGCAATCTGTTGTTGGTTGCATTTAATGCTTTTACTAGCGGGGAGAGAAGACCAGTGGTGAATGTTATTAAAATGGTGATAAGGGCATATACAATAAGTCCCGCTCCTAAATTTCTGAACGATGGTTCGAGAATATGGTAAATAACCTCGCTTGATGAGTTCCTCCAGAGATGCACCAATGCTAAAAGGAGGAAATAAATGATTAACGAAGAAAGAATTCTAATGGGGTCAAATATTGATCTTAGCATTTTGTATATTGCCTTAGAAATTGGCATCTCGTTAACTCGGTTTGCTAGCAGATCACTTATTTCTAAAGACACTTTTTCTAGAACGTCTGATGTGATGGTACTGGTTCCCATTAGTTCTCTCCATGAAATCTTTGAGAGGTATTCCTTTATGATCTCATCAGGAGAACTTGAACTCTCACTTTCTTGATGGGGTTTGGAACGTTCTCTCAACCATAGATACACAAGTCCAAATATTATGAATCCCATTGTATACATGATAATTGCACAATCATATCGGCCACAGAAGGATAGCAAAGGCTTGAGTACGAAAATTACCTGCAAAATAATGTAATAACCAATAACTGCTTGAAAGATGCTTAGTACCTTCAGAGACTTTTTGTTCTCTATGATATATGAAGCAACATCGAGGACATCTTTCAGGAGCATTATGATAATAATCCTAGGCTGAGATATTTAATCTTAACTCCCTCAACTTATGACTCAACAAATAGAAATTCGACATATTTTTCAAGAGGCGGGTATTACGTTCTATGACGAATTCTTCCTTCTATCCAGTAGTAACCCTTTGGTTGTTTTTTCCTTTTGACAAAGCTGATTTAAATCACACTTTGGGCAACGTAATAACCCCTCAAGAATATGATGTAACCCTAATGGGAGAGATCTACAAGTGTGAGCATGTTTACCAAAATTTAATGGGTTTAAGGGCTGTACGCATTGTCAAATTTAACCAAATCTAGCCAAGTAATAGCAGCAGTAATAATAAGAATAGATTTTGGCAAAAACTCTTGCGAAATATTGAATCTTTAATTGGAAAACCATAGATATGCCTTTAGAGGAAATACGTACGAGAATATTCTCTTTTTCTTTTAAGTTCCCTTTATACAGCAGTAATATTAGGAATAGGTCTTGGAATTTCGTGGTTTATGGGTTTAATATCGGATATTCTTTCTCGATTTGAGTTCGTTATTATCCATAAATGTGTATTTTAATGACGGATACATCTTCCCTCTACCCAAGCACATTCCGCCATTTTGTGATCATATGTACTAACCGATGAATCTTTGACTACATTAGGTCATTTTTGGGAGTTTAGTTTGTATTACGATATCTTTGTTTGATGTCGAAAACTTTGATGTCTTTTTCGGTAGCGGATATTTGGACTTATTTACACTCTCATGTATATATAGTTTGGATTGAGTTTTGTGTTTTGGATAGGCTGGCCCAAACTGCATACGCCCCCCAATATCTACCCACCAAGGTATCTACACCCCATCCAAGACCAACCACCCAGCAACACTTATATACTCATACAAGTATATAATCTACCCAAAGAGGTAACAAACATGAAAAGGTGGTTCCAATGGGCCGAAGGGCGAAGCTCCCGGACCACGTAAACATCCAAATCCCCAAAGACATCGTAGAACTCTACGAAAAACCAATCCTTGAGGTTTTACTCACTCCAAAAGAGGCCGAGATTGCCGAGCAAATCATCACCCACATCAAGGAGAACGGCCGGCTCTGGCCCAGCGATTGGGTTCTCTTCTGCCCAAACAAAAGCCCCGCTGAGAAGAAGAACTACTACAGGACCCTGAAGAAGCTCCTCGCCCTTGGTATTCTCGGACGTGGGAAAGAAGGCTCGTTCATTCTCAGCGACGAATTTACTCGAAAGCTGACGGTAATGCTGGAGAAAACCCTGGCCCTTATCGGGAAAACCGCCAGGGAAATATGACTTTCATCGAGTTCTTTTTTCTTCTTCCGAACAATACCCAGAGAGGACGAGGTCCACCGATGGTGCATGGGGGAGTTGTCGTGTCAACCAATGCCTTTACACGAACCGCCCACCTGGAGCTTGAGTGTGATAATAACATGAAGCGCCCCAGCTGGTGCGTGTCAACTGATTGATTGACACGGGCTCGTGTCAACCTTTGCCTTTACACGAGCCTCCGGACAACACCCAGAAAAGACTGGGCCATCCGATGGTGCTCCTGGGGGAGAGAAAATAACACTTCTGCGTGTAAACCAATCGATTGACACGAACCGTGCCAGTACACGTGTAAACGTTTGCCTTTACACGCAATCCCCAGAGGGAGTTGGAGAATCGGGACAAAACGTGGGAGAAAAGATCAAAGAGTGAACGGCTTGTCCGTGTTGATAATAAGTAACCCCTTCCGGGCTCTCGTCATCCCCACGAACCATACGCGAGCTTCCGCTTCAACCTCCTCTGGCGTCCGGAGATACTTTCTCCAGTTCCGGGTGGGCATCTCATTAATGAGGAATACTACATCCGCTTCACGACCCTTACTGGCGTGAATTGTGTCCACGTAAAGCTCGTAATCCTCTGGAATGCCCTCCATCGGCTTTATGCCGTCATTGATGATCTTCTCAAGGAACCGCTTCGCCAATCTGCCCCAAATCTCCTGAACTTTATCCAACTGAATATTCCCCTTCCAATTAGGTCTGATATACTCTACGAGCGGCAAGTCTTCGTCGAACTCCTCTTCTGAGATAAGACCTGTAACCCACGCCACTCTCTTGAAATCCTCCCTCGTTGGGGACCCGCTTTCTACCTCAATAATTGAATGGATCACGTCAAAGAAATCCCCAACCTTTGAGACTCTTTTCTTCCATCGGGAAGACCTCTTAAGGGTCTTCGGCTTGAACCCCCTCTTGTAAAGTTCACCGAAAAAGTGCAACGCCTGAGCATTCGTCCTCGTGAGAACAAAGACCGAGTGACCTCTCTTCAACTCGCCAATAATTACCCCTGCCAACAAGTCCAAGTCGGCCTCTTTCTTCGTCGAAACCCGATAAAGGACGCCTACTGCACCCCTCTTTCCTGTGCTCACCATCTCCTTGTAAACACCGTTTCTGAGCTTCTCCTTTGCATAACTGAGAGCCTTTTTGAGCACCCTCTCGGGCAACCTGAACGTCCGCTTTAACATAAGCTCCAGATCCGCTGGGTAATTAATGAGGAACTCTGGGCTTGCACCCATCCATGTGAAAATGGTCTGCCAATCATCGCCTGCAATGACCACCAACTCCTTATCCCTTGCCAACATCTTGAAAATCTCGAACTGGAGCGGGCTTAAATCCTGAAACTCGTCCACGATGAGGACTTTGGTCGGGAGATAAATCTCTCCCGCCTTGAGGGCGTCATAAGCGTCCATCAGCATATCATCGAAGTCCTTTATCCTCTTCTCCTTCTTGAACATCAACCAGTCGAAATAATGGTCGTGCAAACTCGGTGGAAGCTCGTCCAAAATCCTCAGATGAATCTTCTCTCCCTCGAGCTTGTGGTACTCTCTGTTTATTACCCTACTCTTCACCTGCCAGAGATAATTCGCCTTCTCAAACGGGTTCGCCGCCCCCATCGCGTCCGGGTCGAACCTGAAGCTCGGGTCCTTCTTCCTCTGCTGGGCCGCGAAAATCTGGAACCACCTCTCCGGGCCGAGTCCACCCATGCGCCTCGAAACCACCTTCCAATCGCTCACCTCGAAATCTGTAAGGAGCGTCTGGCAAAGCCCGTGCACCGTCCTGAAATACCTCAACGGCTTTCCGGCCCTCCTGTCTTCCTCAAGGCTCATATTGATTCTCTCTTCGACAAACTCCTTAAGGGCTGAATTCTGGAACGTAACGAACGCAATCTCTGAAACATCATACTTCCCGAACACACTTTCCAAGAACTCCTCTGGAAAGCCCTTCTCCATCAGTTCCTCCTTAACCTCTGGATTAATTCCTGTCATCCACTCAACAAGGTTCTTAAGAGCTCTCGTCTTGCCAGTCCCTGGCGGGCCATAAATCTTGACAACATACGGAGTAGAAGGGAGAGCCGAGGCAGTCATTCAACCACCTCCTCGCCGCTCTCATAATAGACCAGCCCGCTGAGGGCAATATCACCTGCCATGATCACATCCTTCACATTCGGCTCTCCCACCACCTTCCTGAACCACTCCAAGCTTACGAGATAACACCGCCTTACGTCCTTCTTCTCACCCACACTCAGCTTTACGGCCTTCTTCGTGTAGTGGAAACCAAGCTTCTTCTCAAGCATCTCCCTGAACTCTGAGCCCTTGATGTTCAACTCGAATCGGTAGAACTCTTCCGCGAGGGCTGGCGGAATACCAATCATATTACCCTTTATGAACAAGTGGTTAAAGTCCGCCTTCTCGTAGGGGAGCACACCCCTTACCGCATTCTCCCTCTTCAACCACTCGACAAACTTCTCATACATGTCTTCGAGCTCGTTGAGCCGGCTCTTAACCACCCTTGCCCTACTCTTCAAAATATCTGTAACCTCTTCCAAGTCCACGTCGAGGTCGTCCGGGGAGACACTGAGATACTCCGTAGCGAACACATCAATGAACCACTCCGCAACCGGATACTTCTCTCTCCTTTCTGTCTTTTTCACCCACTCGACATTCCCCTTCTTAACGAAAGTCCTGACCTCCTTGTCCCCACCTACAATAACCACGAGACCGTCGGACTCGTGCCTCTGCACGTCAATGAGGCTCACCGCGAGTATTTCCTTCTCCTTTGGGATTATGAACGGGCACATTTTTTCATTAAGGTAGAACTGGCAAGTCTTCGTCCCAATGCACGTGAACGGGGGCTCCGCCGCCCCATACTCCTCCTTGAAGACCCTCACCAGCTCTCTGGCCACCTCATCGTCCTCTGCAAAGAACTCGACCAACTTCGCCCAAACCGCCATCCTCATATCTACCTTATACCCTGCACCCACCAGCTTTGTCGTAGTTGTCGAGTGCTTGAGCGGTTTGGCGTACAACTTAATCCACCGGGCGAGGTGGCGAACCTTGTCCTCTGAAAGACTGCCGTTTGCCGCGAACTCCATTATGAACTCCTCAATGCACGGTGGCGTCCTCATGCCTACTGGAGAGAGGAGCGAGAGGGCTGCGTCAATGTAAATCCCCCTTACCTCCTCGTCGGTGATGTTGAATACTTCCACGAGCCTCTCGAAGAGTTCTTCCCTCTCTACTGGAGCACCATACTTGTAGCCGAGCCCGTCCTCAATGAACGACCTGAAGAGAGCCTCATTGAAAAACCGCTTCATCCACTCCCGCTTCCCCTCTTTCATCCACACATCAATGTAAAACGTGCCCGCCTTGGGGAGCTCGTCCGTGAAAAGGTACTCCGCCGTGTTGAACGCCAGCTTCCACACATACCAGCGACCCGTAGCCCTCTTCCGGTCCTCATCCACCTCATCCCAGCTCCTTGGGGCCGTCTTCTTATAAGGAGCAACACCAAACCCCGAAGAGTCAACCTTCTTAACCTCCTTCAAAAACGGTAGTAAGGCCCTCCTGACGGCCATTAAAATCTCAACAACCTCCTCATCGCTCACCGGGAGATACTTCTTGAGATAAGCCCTCGTGCCGAGCGGCTTACCTGCAATGTGCTTCTCGTAAACGTCCTTTATCGTATTCCGCCTGTTCACCCAATCACTCGGATCCTCTGCACTCTTCTCCACGAGCCTCTGGAACACAATCTCCCAAAGCCCGACCACGTGAGTGCCGTCCGGGTTGTCCTTCCCAATAAGGTCCTCAAGCGAGAGGTTCGTGTTCCTCACAACGTAAGCCCCGATGGCATTGACCAAGTGGTGCCAAGACCCGCCTCTCTCCTTGACCTTCTTAAACCAAGGAGTAAGCTCATCGGCAAGATTGAGAGCCAACGTCTCCAGCTCTTCCTTCTTAACCACATACCTGACATTCACGAACCCACGACCGCCTCTCACCTTCTCCTGACCGCCCAACTGAATACCCCTCTCCTTTGCATACACCTCAAGCTTATCAAGGACCTCTGAAAGGGACACTCTCACGTCATTGAACTCAATGAGCCTGCCCTTAACACCAACCCGAGCCCCGTTCGGAGCCTTATACTTGTGGTTCACCGTCAGCGGAGCCCTGACAATCCTCGCCCTGTCGAAAATATTGTCCACCACGAAGCCCTCCGGAAGCAAAGCATTCAACACGTTCGGAACAATGCCTGACGCCCTGTCAATCACCGCAATATCCTCAAGCTTGGGAGCAACAAACCAAAGCTGGAGACCACCTCCCGTGAAGAACACATACCTCGGCAACACACCAAGCTCCTCGAACACCGGCTTAAGGGCAAGCCAGCCCTCTTTCGCCTTCTCAAACACCTTATCAACGTCCTCAACAACCTTCAACTTGTGAACTGCCTCAATGTCCACGTCCACGACCAGCGTAAGCGTGTAGTTGCTCACCGTCGGGTGAACCTTCCCCTTCGCCTCGCCCTGCACGTTCTCAAGCCCGAGCTTGCGAACCTTCCCCTCCTCAACACTCTCCCTGAGCTTCTCCAACTTCTTCTTAACCGCCTCAAAACCGTGGATCGCCATTGACACATACGCTTCCTTCCCCTTAATGAGGTTCTGCTTCGCCAGAACCTTATCAATGTCCCGAGCCTTGTCCTCAATGTCGTTCAAGAGCACCCACTCGGACTTAATCACCGGGTAGAACCTCAGCTCAATCGCGAGCCTGCCAGCCTCCGGGTGGTCTTGGATAACTTTGTAAACATCAGCGAGAACTTTTCCCGGGGTGAGTTCACTCATCTGGCTTCACCCCCGGTTCTACTGTAGTAAACCGGGTCAAGATTCCCCACCTTCAACACTTTGCCTGAGTAAGCTCTACGACCGTCCGCAACATCCTCGTAGAGTCTGATTGCATCATCATAACTTCCGAGAGCAAACACGACCGCATCTCTGCCGAAGGTGGCTCTTGAGGCACTTACTGGAAGGATGTTCATTGAAATCAGACCACCTACCAGGCTTTCCACCTCTCGTGAGAAGTTGATGGAGATTGAGGATGGCACTTTATTGGCACTACCTCGTCTTTCCCTGCAGACCTTACCATCCACCCTGGCCTGAGCCAGAACACCCATACTTGAAGCATTCATTCCATCCAACATCATACCACACCACAAAAGGGGCCCCCATTATGCGACAATATAAACATATCTCTGTGTCATCGTATTTATCCGTAAATTTCTTCGTGTAAACCTTTTGATTGACACGAGCCGCTGGGGTGTGAGCACTCCACTACTTATTACCTCGGGTTTTCCCCACCATATAACGGGCGGTTGCTGGTTGCCAAGGTTGCAAAGGTTGCCAGCACTTTTCCGAGAGTGGGGGGCATGAGTCAGTAATGGGAATATGGTGAAGGTCCGGGGAAATGGTTATTTCGACGGATAAGGGATCTCCGAGGGGATTATGCAGGAGTTGTTTTTGGTGGGACAACTCGACAACTTTGGCAACTGCGACAACCTCAGCAACCTTGGCAACTCTGGCAACCGTGGCAACTCATGAGCTCAAAAACTCAAAGAGATCATGAATCTTTCAATTCTTATAAGTAACGGGCTCGCTTTTATTCTTAATTCCGCACCATGACTGGGGGAGAAGGGACACCTCGGGATTTCCAAAAAAGCGATAACGATTACATATATGGTGAGAGAGGGATTGAGGGTGTGCTTGTCTCAGATTTTTATCCCCGTCCCCAGCCCTCAACCCCCCCAGCTCGGGTAGGCTTGTTTTTATTCCCGCACCATGAGAGGGGTTGAGTACTCTTCCGGAGTTCCCCGAGAAGTAAACAACGGCTTCTTATATGATGTGCTCCCCGCTGAGCGAGATCTCGTGTAAAGGGAAAGGTTTACACGCAAAGTGCCGTTTTCCAACAACCTTTTCCTCCTCATGGTAATGCTTCGGAAGCGTTTCTCGCCCTCGTTCGCCGTGTCAATCAATCCGTTTACACGAGGACATGTAATCCAATGCTCTTTACACGACCCTCCGAACAATACCCAGAAAGACGAGACCCTCCGATGGTGGGGGGCGTGTAAACCAAGTCCTTTACACGAGTGAGTGAATCCCTGCCAGTTGCTGCTTCCATAACCACCAACCCCACGATTTTCCGTAACGCGAAATCGTGAACCCCAAAAACACCCTCTCGATTTTTCATTTTGGAAAATCACGGTTAAAAAAAGCCTTCTCCGAGCTTCTTTTCACCCGCTCATTTTCATTAATTCTTACGTTTAAACCCGATTTTCCAAATCACGAAATCGCAACTTTGTACATTCACCCCACAGGTGAAGGTGAAAAAAGCCCGGAAAAGCCCGTTTTCGGCGGAAAAACACGGTGAAAATTGAAAAGTCTCATCTGGGCCGTGAGAACTCGTAGTCTCATAAAAAACCCGCCAACACCACCCACCCGCTCAACCACGAAAAAACCACAAAACCCACCCCCAGCTCGCCAAAGAGTGGGAAACCCACTCAAAACAGCTTTTTTAAAAAGTTTGTCCTTTTCCAGCGGGCCTGGAGGGGAGAGGAAGTTCTCCTTTGGTAGTATATGGCCGAAGCTTCTGGCGTATAAATAATGAGAGCCCATTTGTGTACATTGGGATGTCTGGTATCTCTCAACTCCCCGTGTAAAGTGAATGCTTTACACGAACAGTAGCTCGACGTGATTAACTTTTGTTGTGAGATTATGGTCGCCGTTACTCCCACTGGGCAAGTGCAGTCAAAATTTTATGAGAGTACAGAACTGCGCACTGGTCTGGTGTGGGAAAGCCTTTTATCTTATTCTCTGGTGGGGTTTTATCCTTTGTACGCCAACAATGCTGCTCATAATCATGAGGGTTGCCACAAACGAAACCCTGAAAACTGTGAAAAAAGCCTGGAGAAACCGTCTTTTTGCATGCCTGGTTTCAATAATTCTTCTGTTTAATCTACAGTTGCCAGTTATTCAACGAACATAATTGAGCATTGAGAATGGGCACAGCATGTTATTCAGTATGTATCTGGGAGTAAGATCAACATTCTGGTTGTAGGCGCCTGGTTCATCTGAGTGTTATCATGCTTCTCAACTGAGCCTCGTGTAAAGCAAAAAGTTTACACGAGACGATGCACAAAAAAGAACATACTCGGGTTGGCAGTCTCCCGCGAACGTGCTGCCCCGAGAAGGTAACCGAAATATTTAACCACCCACTTCCACGGCTCATAAAAACGGTGTGTCCGATGGCCAAAGAACGTATTAATCCGCGAATACTGGTGACCCCAAAGGCCAACAAGGTCATTCAGTATCTTACCGTACTCGAGGATGCGCCTCAGTGGAAACAATATCTGCGGCAGAATGGGGGAGTCTGCTCCAAATGTTCCGCCCCCTGCATGGAGTCAGAACTCTGCATTGCGGCCCTCTCGGAGATTCTTCGGGTGCATAAGGGCACTGTTTCGCGGGAAATCCGGCAGGTGGCAGAATATCTCAATGATGAATTCGAGGATGTGGAATCAATCTACAAGGATGAGGACTTTGTGGAGCCAATTGTAATCAGGCGGATTCAGGAAAACAATGGAAGAGTCCGAAGGGCGCTCGTTCGTTCCAATTACCCAATTGACATGGTGGCACTCTACTTGATGGATGTTGAGAGAAAAAGGCTGAAGGAAAAACATCGGCTGGAGTAGTTACTGGATCTTTTGTAGTTCAATCGCGATTTTTGTACCAGTGTGTTTTGCGAGTTTATGAAGCGTTTCGACAGCCTGCTTGCCACCTTCAGGACCATAAAGGTACCAATCGCCAATCTTTGCCGTATACTGTATGTTTATGGAAAGAGGTTCCTTTGAGAGATACTTTCCGACGTATGGGAAATCCCTGTTGCCCTGATCATAAAGGAACCTTACTGCCATCGCGGTTATGCTACTCCACGCAATCCTTGCTCTCGGCCAGTTTTCAGCGTGAGAAATTGAAATCTCCTGCCATTTTCCTTTGAAGTTTACGAAGAGGCGGGAGGGAACGTATCCTCTGAGGTCTTTCCCTACCAGCTGGTCAACATCAATCGCAGAAGACGGTAAATCCACTTCCCAAGCAGTAACGTACAATGTTCTGAACTTTGTGGTTCCTGTGCTCGATTTGTGCATCTCCCCTGTTGGATGGGGCGGCTCGATGCCTGCTGGAGGTTTCTGGAGAGGTATTTTCCGGTATTCCGCAGGAATTTCATTGTATTGATTGATTTTCTCTTTTGACAGCCACCTTAATCTCTCGGCTGCCCGTGAAGGCTCCTGCGCGTTTAAATCAACGGCGAGAATAACACGCTCTTCGAGGCCTTTCTCTGGCTCAAATGATTTTATCACCACCCACTGGAGGCCATTTGTAAGAATTCCCACGCGGACCCCGCGGTCAAAACAGTAACGTGCAAGCTGTCTGAGGTAACCCATACGGATTTTGCCATCCCTCAGAACCCACTCCTTTACACTCTTCACCTCAAGGAATGCGACTGTTTTGCCATTCAGCTTAAGAGCGTAGTCTGGCCGGCCTTCGCCAGTTTTCTCCTCTGGCATAACTTCATCTGGGTCAAAGACATCCCAGCCGAGAGCCATAAGAATCGGTAGCACCAAATGTTGCTTTGTGGATTCTTCGTTTGGGATTTTATTCTGGGTGGTTTTGATGTGATTAATAACATCCTTTACAGTATTCCAACGGAGCATGAGACTTCCCCCAGAGAATAAATTTTGGTTCGTTATGGGGAGTCCATGAAATCAAACAGATTTTTTCTGGGTTTCTCAACTGTTTTCTTTCTACTTGTTTTGTGTCTCCTTGGCTTGGTGCTTATACTTGCCAGCATTGTTTTGCCTGCTGTGGCAAAGTATTCTCTACTTTCCAGATAATCTTGAATTGTTCCCTCAGACAGGACTTTACTCTTGAGTCTGTTGAGCTCTCTGAGTGTTATGGCATTGCTTATTGAATGGCTTATTTTTTCAGCTACAGATTTTTGTCTGATATTCATTGAAAGGACTTCTTCCCTGAGTCTGTCCAAGATCGAATCGTGGAGATTTATTTTATCCGGATGCAGGTAATAATATGAATTTGTATCGAAGATGCTGGTATCTCGCTTGAACACTGCTTCTTCATACTCCTCCTTGCTCGGAAAACCTTTTTTGATCCAATATTCCTCAGTGTCGGCATCTGATTCTTTGGGTGGCCATACAATTCCCTTCCATGGGATACCTACAATATCCCCATATACGAAGGTACCGAAGATATCTGATGGCTTGAGTTTAACTTCCTTTGGATGTTCTCTCTGTGTCTTTTTGATGTTTGAGATGTAAATGATGACATTTTTGCTTTCCTCTCCGAAAAGATCATCAATAAGTCTTTTAAGAGATCTCATTCTTCCTGAGCGGCTCTTGGTGAATGTGTGACCTTTGAAGTCCACCCAAATGTTGGTATATCCCCTTTTGGCATAATGTGAAATGATTTCCTTTGTAGTTTCTGCGGGGTAATCAATGTCAAGAGGAACAAAGATTGGCTTGGTATTCCACTCGTTCAATACTTCAACGGCTCCATCAACGTATCTCACGAAGGATTGAGCCTCATAATTTACGGCGGTTGCACCGGTTTCACGGGCAAATCTTACATGTGGAACGAACAGTACAGTTGAGTATTCATGAAGATAATCCAGGAACCTCTCAAAGTACTCCATTCCAAAGACCTTCTGGGGGAACTTGGAAAATGAAATCGGAAGAGCAATATTGTAATTGGCCAGTTTTTCACTCAGCTTAAATGTGTCTCTGATATTGTCATCGTCACTTTCTCTGATTGCTTTGATTATTGAGTCATAACTTTTATTCAAGTAAATCGTCCTGTTAACCTCGAAGAGTGTCGCTTTTCGCTCTTTTAAGTCAAGAATCTTACTGCGAGCACGAGCAGATACGTCAGTACCCAAATAAAGAGTTCTTACTGGAGTTTCAAGATGAATTCCTCCGAGATCAATCTTTTTAATGACAAACCCAGGAACATCCTCCGCTGGAACACTCTCCTCAACCTCAGTATGCAATTCAATTTTCACCACTTTGCTCCACCTCTTTACGGAGCTGTTCCACAAGAGTTATTCCAGTTTTGCCCAGATTAAATGGTCGGCCTCCTTTTTCAATTGAGGCGATGACCTTGGAAAGAATATGAAGTACTTCGTCCTTCGTTATTTTTCTGTCCACTTTGTAAGCATTAACCAGGAATCTGAGGCTGTATCGGAGGAATCTCTTCAGCTCTGAAAAATTCTGCTCGACCCACTTTCTCGCCTTTCGGTCATCCATAATAAGAGAGTGAAGACTTCCCTCAATGTACTTGGTATAAGCAATTGCTACACTCTCATATTCCCCCTTTTCGAAAACTTTATCCCCAATTATACTGAGAAGAGCCGAGTAATCATACTCGTCTACAAGCTCCACCAAGTTCTCCAATTTAATCCTCTTGAGAGATTCTGAGTTTTTCCTTGAGATTTCATTGTACACTACCTTCCCCATAAAAAAGTTATATCTTTTCAGGAGTGATGCCAGAAACCCCTCATCATGTATTTCGTCTTCGGAGAGGAATGCAATATAAAACGAACTGTCACCTACTACGGCCTCCCTGCTCTTCATATTATCCACCTTGCGTTTTTCGCCCTTTGGATGAGAGCATCTTTCATGTCCTCGGTTATTACACCCTTCCGAACGAGACGATTGACGATGCTCTCCGCGTTCTTCAGGATGTCCCTTGACAACTCTGATTTAATTGAATACTCTTTGTTTGTCTCGTCAGTATACAGCAAAAAGAGAAGCTCATCCCATGAAAGCTTCGAATAAAGGGGTACAATAAGTTCAACAGCAGAAATCAACGCAAGAGCATCTTTATCTTCCAAAGCCTTTTTTCTCAGCCCCTCGATAAGCTTTTTATAAGTTTCTCTTCCTTTGTCGGTGATAACAAGATACCCACCCTTGGCTCTCTCAGCCTGGGATTTGTTCTTTGGTGGTAGGTATTTCCAGCAGCCTACAACATAAAGGGGATTTTTTATTGAATCATCCAAGTCGTCGGAAAATGGACCTTTCAAATGAGGTACAAATTCAAGAAGTTTTCTTACTTCTGGGTGGAACTTCCAAAGAAAGAAGAATATCTTCTGTAGGTGAAGGACACTGATCTCGCCGCCAGCCTTCCCCAAAATAAGCAGGATAAGGTACTCAATGGTTTTGAGGTCATTCTCGTCATGAAACTCCTGGGCCATCTCCTTCCCCCGCAATACTGGCACATTAATGCAATCTTTTAATCCCCGATTTAAATTTTTTGAATTGATATTGTTAAAACCATGACCTTTCAAAGGCCTGCCTTCCTCAGAATTTCCCTGTACTCCTTCTCCTTGACGTACCTTCCAGAGACGGCGATAAACCTCGGCGGCTTAACCGGCTTCGGGTACTTTCTCACGTTCTTCAGCTTGAGAACCATCCAGGGCCTCGGCCTTCTCCCGCGAGAATGCCACCTCTCCCGCTCCTTCTCATACTGTCTGAGCTCCTTTGGAGTGAGGAAAAGCTCGTCCCCGTATTTCCTGATAATTTCCTCAACGTTCGTGAACTGTTCAACTGCCTCAACTTCGGCCTCTCCAAGCCAGGCTTGGCCTTCCCTGGAGGCATAAAAGACGACCTTCATGCCCGGCTGAACCCTCAGCGTTGAAGGCTTGACGAAAACTGTCTTGTCCCCCTCAAGAATCCTGTCAAGGAACCACTTCGGGACAGGAAAGGTAACACCAACGATTTTCTCTTCCATGCTTTTCACCCATGAAATATGTGAATTGTAATCCTTAAAACAGATTCGTTCCAGAGTTTGATGGAATAACTGCCATTAAAAGGCAGAAAACATTAAAAGACGCCAGAGACCGCCTGCTCCGCCGCCCCTTCACACCCCATTCCGGGGTCGTGAACGGGGAACAGGCGAGAGAGTTCGTTTTTGTTACCAGTGTCATCTCGGCAACTCCCTTAATAAGCATTTCACTTCATGCATTTTATGCTGAATCTCAGGCGTTACCTTATGTATCGCCCGTCATCAAAAGGTATTTATTGCGGGCCGTGTTAAACACCAAGGGTGTGACCAACATGGAGAGGAGATTTATCGAAAGCCCCAGGTTCCCAATCTGGGAGGTTAATTTGAAAAGCTCAAAAGAAAAAGGTCCCGCAAGGCCCCCGTACTGGGAGATGGTGTTTTACTGGACGAGGAAGCCCCTCATCGGAGCGAGGGCAGTCATCGCTGGAGCGCTTCTGCTGGAGGATATTGATGAAAACCGCTTCAAAACCATGATTGGATTGAATGAAAAGACTCCCCATCGCGTTAATCCAAAGATTCCACCCGAATGGGAGAAGTACTTCAGGGGTAAAAAGCTCCTCGACCCGTTTGCCGGGTTTGGGAGCATACCCCTTGAAGGCCTCCGCCTCGGACTGGACGTTACGGCAGTTGAGCTTCTCCCCACGACTTACGTCTTCCTCAAGGCCATCCTCGATTACCCGAAGAAGTTCGGAAAGCCCCTTGTGAAGGACGTTGAGAGGTGGGGCAAGTGGATAACCGAGCAGCTCAAGAACGACCCCGAAATCAGGGAGCTTTACGATGATGACGTCGCCGTTTACATTGGAACTTGGGAGGTGAAGTGTCCCCACTGTGGACGGTGGACTCCTGCAATCGGCAACTACTGGCTCGCTCGCGTTAAGGACGGCAAGGGCTACAAGAGGCTCGCCTACATGAAGCCCGAGAGGAAGGGCGATGAGGTCGAGATAAGGGTGATTGACCTCAACGAAATCCTCGGGGACGTTTCAAAGGCGAAGGTGGACACCAAGAACGGTGAGATCACCTTTGAGGGCGAGGCCTACGTGCGGAAGGTCGAGGAGGCGATAAGGGCCGGAAGGCTGAAGGAGAACGACGTGAGGATAAGCGGAAACAGGGTAGTCTTCAGAGTTCCCTCCGCGAACATTGAGGCGAGAAAGAGTCAGCTCACCTGCCTCGCCTGCGGCAACGTGATTAAGTACGCCGATGAGGAGGGGAGGCACTACACGGAGAGGGTTAAAGGGAACAACAAGTTTTACGTGAAGTTCGCTTTGAAGAAGTACCACGAGGGCGATGAGCGCTTTGCTCGCCAGAGGTTGCTCGTGAAGGTGAAGGTCAAGGAGAGGGATCTGATTTTCGAGCCCGCAACGAGGGAGGACAACGAGAAGCTCTGGAAGGCGAAGGAGAAGGTCAAGGAACTGCTGGAGAAAAAGGACCCGGACGTGCCGACTGAGCCTGTTGCTCCTTGGGGCTCAAGAGGAATGGGAGGAGACATTAAAACGATAACCTGGGGCCTCACCACTTGGGACAAACACTTCAACCCTCGCCAGCTCCTTACGCTGATTAAGATTGTGAGGCTAATAAGGGAAGTGGGCAGAAAGGTCGAGGATGAGAAGCTCGGAGAGGGCTGGAATAAGGAGAGGGCCTTTGAGTACGCAGAGGCCGTGGCGACGTATTTGAGCATGGCACTGGTAAAGTTTGCCGATTACAACGGGATTACTACCGCAGCCCACGTCTCAAATCCCCGTGGCGTTGATTTGGCTCACACCCTGACGAGTAGGGGTATTGCGATGAACTGGAATTTTGTTGAAGAAAACCCCCTCCAGCCAAACGCTACAATCTCAGGAATCTTTGTTAATTCGGGTGCATTTTCAAAAATGTTCAGAGGTCTTTTGAGAGGCCTTACGTATCTCACCTCAGCTCTCTCATCCTCCCAGAGAACCCTCGCGGACTTCACTGACAACTCCATCAAAGTCCTCCAGGGTGATGCAACTTCGCTCAACCTCGGCGAGAAGTTCGACGTCATTGTAACCGACCCACCCTATGCTGACGATGTTCCCTACACGGAGCTTTCCGACTTCTACTACGTCTGGCTCAAGAGGGCTTTGAGCGACGTCGAGAACGGCAAACTCGTCCCGAGGTTCCACAGGAGGGCGTTCTTCAAGAAGATTGGCCCCAAGTGGGTCGAAATAAAGACGCAGTGGGGGGAGTTCGCGAAGAAGGAAGTCTCCACGAACCCGGGTCGCTTTATGGATGAAGAAAACAAAAAGGAGAAAGCTGTCCAGCACTTCGAGAACCTCTTCAGCCAGGCCTTCGTGGCCATGAGAGAACATCTCAAGGATGATGGAATTCTCGTCACCTACTACGCCCACACCGACCCGGAGAGCTGGGCGAACCTCATCGAGGCTGGCTGGAGAAGGGCGAAGCTCCAGATAACGAGGGCGATACCGGTTAACACCGAGTCCGAGACGAGCATTGTAAGCAGAGGAAAGCTGAGCCTCGACACCTCAATCGTCGCCGTCTGGAGGAAGCTCCCAGGAGAAAGGAAGCCCGTCCAGCTCTCAACCCTCAAGAGGGAGATGGAAGAGAAGGCGAAGGCCTCAGCAAAAGAGTTCATCAAGTACGGCTACAACGGCCTCGACCTGCTCTACGGCGTCATGGCCGCTGTGCTTGAGGATGTTACAAAATACTCGGAAGTCCTCTCGCCGAAGGGTCCACTTTCAACGAAGGGGGTCCTCAACGACCACGTTTATCCAGCTACCATAAGGGGCATTATTGAGGCAATTGCAGAGGTTGAGGGTGGAAAGACCGTGAACTCACACGAGGGAGTGTTTTACACGGCCTACAAGGTTCTCTTCGGCAACAGGACGCTCAGTGCCAATGACATTATCCTTCTCAACCTGGCCACATTCACCCGCCCGGAGGAGCTGAAGAAGGCTGGGGTTCTGAAGGAGACCGGTTCAAAGAGCAAGAAGGAGTTCACGCTTTACGGCGTTGACACCCTTGGAAAGAAGGCCCTCGATCCAAAGGAGTTCCAGAAGTTCCTTTATGCGAAGGGCCTCAACCCGCTGGAGCCAGAGCCGAGGAACAGCATTGACGTTCTTCAGCTCCTTGAGTACTACGCCCTCCTCGGAAGATCGAAGGTCGAAGAGGAAATCGAGAGGCTCAGGAAGAGGTGGGCCGTTGAGGTCGAGGAGGCCCTCACGATGGCGAAGCTCATCTCCGACTACTACGCGGCCGTTTACGGACAGATTCTCACGCCCCTTGGAGGGAAGGCGAAGGCTGACGAGAGGACGCTTGAGGCCGAGCTTGAGAAGGATGGTCACTTTGAGGTTCTTCTTATGAGGAGGCTCCTGAGGAGCGTTGGAGGTGGAATGTTATGAGGCTCGGTTCCTTTGAAATCTGGCAGGATGTAATGGACGAGAACCTTGATATGCAGGTTGCGCCGGAGCTCGGCGACATCGTGAGCGGGAGCGCTCCCGAGATTTACACCGATTCCAGAGAGTTCTTCAGGAGGACCTACTTCACGGATTCAATGCTCGAAATCCTGGGCAGGCTCGTGGAGACGTTTGAAGGTGGTGAGAGGCACAACATCTTCCTCATTTACTCCCTCTTCGGTGGCGGTAAGACCCACACCCTTCTCACGGTTTACCACGCCTTCAAAGACCCCGATGCACTACTCGACCCCGAGGTTCTCAGGGGCCATGACCCGGAGAAGCAGGCAAAGATGAGGAAGCTTGCCGAGAGGATAAAGGCCCTTGGGGGAGTTAAGGTCGTCCCGGTTTACGGTAAGGGAAGGCTCGGCCAGCCGAGCAAGCCCCTTGAGGTTGGCCCCTACAGCGTGAAGACGGTCTGGGGCTACATTGCCCACGCCCTCGGAAGGTACTACATCGTTGAGCGCGACGACCAGAACGCCACCGTCCCAGAAGTTGATACATTGAGGGAGCTCTTCAGGGGCGAGAGGGTTCTCCTCCTCGTGGATGAGATCGCGGACTACTTCGACAACCTTTACAATTCCGGAAGCGAGGACGACAGGCGTTATGCGAAGAACGTTGACAACTTCTTCGACAGGCTCTCCACGGCCCTTCTCGGCTCTTCGAGTGCAATGGTCATGACACTCCCGATGGAGAAGAAGGAAGGGGCCTTCGAGGTTGAGGGTGAGTACAACAGGGAGGTAGTCCTTGCGATTTGGAGTGCCGTCACGAGGGTCGGCGGTTCGGAGCTTTACTCCCCACTGAGAACCTCTGGAGCGAGCAACGAGCTCGTTGAGGTTCTCAAGAAGAGGATTTTCAAGAGCGTTGATGAGAACGAGAAGGCGAGGGTTCTCACGAGGATAAGAACGGAGATAAGCAACACCGACGTTTTCGGTCATGCTCCTCACTTCGAGGAGGAGCTGAGGAAGAACTACCCGTTCCACCCGGAGTACGTGGACATTCTCAGGGCGATAATCGAGAGGACTGGCTTGCAGAGGACGAGGGACATGCTCAGGATCACGAGAATCGTCGTCAGGGAGCTTGTGATGAAGTACAGCGAGACCGGCTTCGCTCCCTCGATGATAATGCCCCATCACCTCAACCTCAAGAACGAGAAGATAAGGGGAATGTTCTTTGGCAAGAACGAGACGTTCATGGACTACGCTACAATCGTTGATACTGACCTCGAGGGTGCCAAGTTTAAGGACTTCCAGAACCCGAAGCTGGCCGAGATTGCGTTGAAGTACGTCTTCCTCAAGACCTACCCCTTCGACTCGCCGGTGCCGTTGCCGGGCTTTCCAACTGCTGAGTCAATCGCCCGCGGCGTTTACGAGCCAAACCTCTTCGATGCCGAGAGGTGGCTCCCAACGGATATCAGGGACACGGTGGAGGAGATCAGGGGAAGTGTCCGCTTCGTTTACCTCAACAAGAAGGAGGGGACGTTCTGGTTCTGGCGCGTTGCCAACGTCTCCCAGATGGTCGAGAGCAAGGCGAAGGAACTCCTTGAGATGAGGCTTGGCGAAGTCTGGAACGAGCTTGTTAAGTACTCAAACAGGATGATCAAGGAAAGGAAGAGCCTCACGTCGACGAGGGGCAGGGGTGCCAAAATTGAAGACCACACCACCTTCTTCAAAGAAAATTACATCCTCGTGACGAAGGACCCTCAGGAGTTCCACGATACTCCTGACTACAAGCTCCAGGTTCTCGTGAGGGAAGACGTTGATGAGAGGACGCTCAAGAAGATCATCTACTTCTACGGAACCGGAACGAGAACTTACCGGAACACTGTCGTGGTATGTTACCCCGAGGAGGGCAGTTTCAGACATCTCCTTGAGACGACGGCAAAGGCGATGGCCTGCGATGAAGTGCTCCACGATATCAAAGTCAAATACGGAAAGTTCGGTGAGGAAGTCGTTAAGATTCAGATGCAGATGGTCAACGACATAAGGTCAAAGTCCCTTGAAGACCTTGAGTCCCAAATTGTCAGCTCCTTCAGGAAGGTTGCATATCCAGAGAACGACGAGGTTCGCATCGTAACAGCGCAGTCCAGCTCAAAGTCGGTTGTCGAAAACGTTTACTCCGCCCTCGTTGGCAACGGCAAGATTGTGGACGAGTTCGACTTCGACTGGCTCGTTGACCTCCTCAAAGACGTTGGTATTAACATTCTGAGGCCCGAAGGCTACTCTGTCTCGGAGGTCATCTCAATAATCCGCATGAACACTCGCCTGCCCATGATTGAAGACAAGCACCTCACTGATGCAATAAAGAGGGCCATTCTCGACCTCAAGATCGGTCTGGAGAGAGATGGAGAGATTTTCTTCAAGAAGGTTTACACGGAAGTTCCGGATGTTGAGGAAGAAGGAAACCCACCGAGTGCTGTTAAGCCGAGGGACCTCATTCTGCCGAGAGAGATTGCACTGCACAGGCAGGTCTGCAACCTGCTCAAGAACGAGAAGGACATAATCGTGCCAAAGGGAGACAAGGATTACCGCATAAAGACGTGGTATGAGGTTTATCCGCCTTCATCAAGTGTTGGAATCCCGCTCAGGAGCATCGTTGAGGAAAACGGGGAGTGCAGGGTGAAGGACGAGTTCTTTGATGCGGTACTCTGGGGCTACATCGTGGAGAAGAGGGAAGAGATCGAGATTACCGAGGGAGAGTTTGAGATCAGCATTGATATGCCTCAGGTTAAGGCAAGGCCTGGGGCCCCCGTTGAGGTAAAGGTGCAGATTAAACCTCTTGGACGCGACTCTTTCGACGTTGAGCTTTCGGTAAGCCACGGCGAACTCGACTCCTACGAGGTGCACCTTGAGGACGGAAAGGCCGTGGAGGTCACATGGACACTCATAATGCCGGAGAAGAAGACTGTGGCGACGATTGAGGGGAACAGCCACAAGAGGAAGAGGTACGCGGACGTTACTCTCATTCCACAGCTCGGAGAGTGCACAATCGAAACCAAGACTCTCAAGGAGGAGCATAAGGGCATGCTCCTGACTGCAATACTTGAAATCGAAGGTCTGGAAATCCTCAACATGATTCCGGAGAGTATTAAGGGAACCCTCAGTGGAAGCATGAGAATTGAAAAGCCGCTCTGGGAAGGCCGCTTCGAGGGCATTGACAGGGAAGTACTTTCCTACCTGCTCCAGGAGATGCAGGAGTTCCTTGGGGGCAAGGCAATTCTCGATGTGAACCTTCACATTGAGGAAAAGGTTAAACTGGATGATCTACTCTTTGAGAAGCTGAGGCCTCTGAACGGTAAGGTGATCTTCAGGCTTGAGAAGGAGGAGTGCTGATGGAGGGAGCAGTGGAGTATCAAGTGAATCTTAAGTACATCAAGAAGGCTTTCCTGCCGGTTACTCGCGAACAGAAGCTGGCGGAGTTCATGCCTGTGTTCAATGTGACAGGGGAGGGCGAGCAAAAGAAGGTTCCCGGGAAGGTTGAGGCCCGGGCGAGGGTTTACCTCCCCGAATTTCTTAATTTTGCCAAGAAGTTGGGATTCAAGGTGGAAGCCAGTGAGAGCCTACTCAAGTGGCTGAACCTTCCGCCGTCAAAGAGGGAGAGGCTTGAGTGCAGTGGAAGCAAGAGGATTGTTCTTAAGACGCGCGATGACTACGCCTACCTGAGACTCATGATTTATGGAGTTGTCATGTCAGTTCTCAAAGACCCCAATGACTGGGGACAGCTTGAAGACTACGTGCTCTCAATGGAGCCGATGGCCCTGCGATTCTGGGCTTCAAGGTTCAGGAACACGTATTGGAAATACAAAAACAGGAGAAAGCTTGATTATCTCGCAAGACGCTTCCTGGAGGTGGAGTGGATTTGAGCGAGAAGATCAAAGAGGCCCTCTTACGGGAGGTTCTTATCCACAATCCCGCGCTCTTTTACACTTCTCTTCGGTCTCCAATGGGGCCGCCGATAACCCCCTTTAAACACCAATTCCAGCCCCTTTATCATGCAATGGTGACGAGACCCGTGAGGATTCTTATCGCCGATGAAATCGGGCTTGGGAAAACGATACAAGCCCTTGCAATTGCGAGGTACCTTGAGCTCAGAGGAGAAGCAAAGAGGATTCTCGTTTTGACTCCAAAGATTCTCCGTGAACAGTGGAAGCACGAGATAAGAAGGGTTGGCGGTCGTCCCAATGTTATCAGGAACGGAAGCGATGTTGAGCGGGCCTTGAGAAACACTGCAGGTCATTACACGGTAGTCTCGATTGACCTTGCAAAGCGCTCTCCTCACAGGGAGAAGTTCCTCGATGTTGAGTGGGATCTTGTCATTGTTGATGAGGTTCACAACGTTACGCTTGGCACTCAAAGGTACAAGTTCGTGAAGGATCTCATCAAAAGGCGGGGTAAGAATCTCAACGTCGTGTTCTTGTCGGCAACCCCCCACAGGGGTGACTCGAAGGATTACCTTGCGAGACTGGCCCTTCTTGACACCACTCTCACAAAGGATTATCAAAAGCTTGACAAACCCGCCTTTTACAGGAAGACGCGTGATACTCTTGTTCTGAGAAGGACAAAGAAAGTCGTGAACGAGCTTGAGGGTTATGAGGTTTTCAAGAAGTGTTACTTTGGAGCCGTTGTGGTGAACATAAGCGACGTGGAAAGAGCGTTTTTCAATGAGCTGGATCACGTCCTCTCCGAAATGCTCAAGAATGCTGAAGAAAACTCCCCCGTGGCTCTACTTGCGGTTCTTGTCAGGAAGAGGGCCTCTTCAAGCTACGAGGCAGCTGTAAAAACACTCACAAAGATTGCTGAAAGTGCAAACTCGCGGAGGAGAGGAAGCGCTGAGAAAGTCAAAGAGTACGTTGAGAAAGTGTTCGGGCTGGGATATGACGAACTCGAGCTTGAGGATTTCGACGAAATTGATGATTTTGTTAACAGGATAATTGATGAGTATGCGGCTTTTCTCGATAAGGGGCAGGTAATGGCCCTTGAGAGGATTCTCCGGCTGGGAGAGCAAATCAGGGATAACGACAGCAAACTCAGAATGGTGGCGGAGATTGCCGCGTACCACATAAAGCAAGGAGAGAAAGTAATTCTGTTCACAGAGTTCAAAGATACCCTTGATTACCTGAGGCGCAACCTCCCGAAGATACTCGCAGAGGAACACGGTCTTGAGCTGGGTTCAAGCGAGATTTCGGTTCTGTATGGTGGGATGGGAAGCAACGAGGTAGACTCTGAAATGGGGAAGTTTGAGAAAAGCGGTAAGCTTCTCATATCCACGGACGTTGCTTCAGAGGGATTGAACCTTCAGATTGCCAGCGTTGTGATAAACTACGAGGCTCCTTGGAGCCCAATAAAGCTCGAGCAGAGAGTCGGTAGAGTTTGGAGGCTCAGTCAGACGAGAGAAACCAAGGCCTACACACTCTTCCTCGCCGCTGAGACAGACCTTTACGTGCTGGAGAACCTGTATCGGAAGATTATGAACATAACCGAAGCCATTGGCAGTGGTCCGAGACTTGGTAGGCCGGTGTTTGGTAAGCAAATGCTGGAAGGCGATTTCGAGGCATTGTGGAAGGAAGACACGGAGGGGAGTGGCTCTCTGGAAGAGCAACCTTCAGAATTTGAGCTTGTCATGGCGTCCATAAAGAGGGAACTTTCTGGCTACGCTGGGGCAATTATACAGACCCTCAAGAACCTTCGCAGAAACCTTGAACGGGTAATTCCCGCAGATACTGCAAAGCAAGTCAGAGAAGAACTTCAAGGTATTTTGAACCCTGAGGAGTTCGAGCTGGAGCACGTAAACGAGGTTCTCAGGCGCTACCTTACGGAGGTTCTCGATAAAAGAGACGTTCCGGACATATCCCGTCTTCTCTTTGGGGTCGTGAAGAACGGGCTTGATAACCTGGAACCAGTGAGGATTGGTGTTAAAGGACTGGATGGAGTTGAGCATATTTACCTCGTCAGAGTCATTGATCCTGAGAGTGGCAGTGATCTTCACCGGTATCCTGTGTTGGTAAGGATGAGAAATGGGCGGTGGGAGCTTTTGTATGGCGTCAAACTGCTTGAACACTTGGTAGAACTCTTTTCCAGGGAATTCGTGATAATGGGCAGGCCGAAACCAAACATCGAGAACTTTACAGTCACAGGACAACTTATGAAGCTTGCCCGGGAAGGATTGTACAGTATTCACTCCAAATACAGAGATTATGAAAGTGCATTCACCAGAGGACGATTGAAGAGAGGGCGTCTTTTCAAGAATATAAAAATCGAAGTCGGAAATGTTCTCATGCAAGTGGAGGGCATCAGCGAGCGGGCATTTAATCTCATGAAGTATGTTCCTGGGGAGATTCTCGATATCTACGGGCTGTCTGAAGACGAAGTTGAAGCACCAACAGGGGAATACGAAAGGCTTATGGAGAGGAACTTCGTCCCACTTGAGGATATTCTCAGGAGTGAAAAGAAGGCGATGGAAATCGTCATGGAGCTTGAAAAGCAGAGGTTGGAAGACCAGTATGGCTCGAGCGGTGAGTGGAAAGTCGAGGACGTTTCTCTCCACGAGCACTACGACATACGAGTGGTCGAGCCCTCCGGTGAAAAGTACATTGAGGTGAAGGGCCACAAGCCGCTCTTGCTGAGTGCGGAAGTTACACCTGCAGAATATGAGTTTGCTGTGAGGCACAAGGACCAGTACTGGATTTACATCGTGGCCAACCTTGGTGGGAAAAAGCCGGTTATCCTCAAAATCTTCAGACCTTTCGAGAGCGACACCCAAATTTACGCTGTTATTGACGGGAAGGATGTGGACATTACTGGGACAGTTGGGATTGATGTGAAAACAAAAGTCCGCAGAGTCTTGAAAGTGATTTAAGGTCCTTGTTTTCTTAATTATTGTCTCAAAAACTCAAACGTTTTTATAAAATCATTTGGAAATTTGAGACTGTTGGGTACTCCAGACAAGAAGTGCGGTTTTTGGATACTCTGATCTTGGGGCAGATTAAGCAATGGCCCCTTTCGACAAGGGTTGAAGAGCGTCTTAACGTTTAACGAACCGAAAAGATTATTTACCTTAAGATGGTAAAGTATCTTGGTGAGTTTCGATGGATTTTGGAAAGGCGGTTCATGCCTTTGTTATACTCCTGGTGACACTGTTCGTAACCATCAAGACTCCAAGTGTCGAGCAAGTACTGTATAATGCTTTTACCCCGCTTGTATTCCAAGCTTCTCAAACGATCCAAGCATATGACCTGTTAACTGCCATTCTTCTTTATGCAACTTGGTTCCTCGTGGGCATTGCAGTGGTTGTTGCAATTGTAGCTCCTGTAAGAGATGCGCTTTTGGAGTTCATATCATCATTGGGGTGATGGAATGGACGTATTGGAGCCGCTCGAACAACTTGCGGAAGCTCTTGAAGTTTTTACCAGAGTAATTACTGAGATGGCTCTTCCAAGCGCTGCATTTATTGCAGGTATCATCATGTATGCCTTTGTAGTGTATGTCAAAGACACGTTGGCAAATGCCCTGGGGACTGAGCCATCAAATATCTTTTATCAGCAGGCAAACATCCTTACAACTGAATTTTACTTCTTTGTTATGCTCATTGGGGCATTGGGCAGTGTTTTTGCGTTGAGGCACCTTAAAGACCTGCCATTTTGACTCCAAAATTGTTTTATCTTTTCTTTGCCAATTTGTTCTCGGGTGATCTTTATGACTTACTGGCTCTGCATTACCAACCGTGCGAACTGGAAGGTGATCAAGGAAAAGAACATCTGGGGTGTGCCGAGGAGGCACAGGAATACCATCGCCAAAGTTAAGCCCGGCGACAGGCTCATTATCTACCTCAAGCAGGAGCGCGAAAACAAGGAAATCCTCGAACCAAAAATCGTTGGCATTTTCGAGGTTGTGAGCGAGTCTTATGAGGATTCAAGCAGGATTTTCAAGGCTCACGTGCCAAACGAGACTTACCCGCTGAGAGTAAAGATCAAACCGGTCAAGCTTGGAGAGGTTGACTTCAAGCCGCTCATTCCGAAGCTGAAGTTCATCACCAACAAGAAGAGGTGGAACGGCCACTTGATGGGCAAGGCGATGAGGGAAATCCCGGAGGAGGACTACAAACTCATTGAAAGCCTTCTTTGACTGTCTTTGGTGCTTTCCTCGGTTTTTCAATTGGTCGGATTATCTAGGTCTTGACCGTTATGTTTAATTTCTCGTCTTAACGCTCGGGCCATTGGTGTTGGCCATGAATGGAGGAGTGCAAGTATTAACTACATGGACTGATGCAGGTCCGTTGGATTTTGTGGGCGTCCTTAAGAAAATGGCCGAGGTAATGATTGAGTACTTTAAGGAGTTCAATCTACCCCGGGAATACTGGATGGGGGTTTATTCCCGTCTTCGTGCCCGGGGAGGGGAGAGGTTTTTTGATGCGAGGAGGATCTTTGAAGAGGTAATGGAGGAGTTTATTGAGGCGGGTAAGGTGGAGAGATTGGTAGGAGAAGAAGTGCTTGGGTCCATCAAATTTTTTGAAAGCTACCTCTTTGAGCTGGCGGGGAATTATGCTGTGGTGTTGTCTCCTTTGGGCCTGGAAGTTCTCTCTACACTCGCTCTTGAGCGGTCTGAGAATTCAGACTGACTTTTTACTTTTTTACCACAAATTGTTTAAGTTGGCTTGTCTGAGTGTTTCTGAGGTGCCAGGCCATGGGACCGTGCACAGGCAATTGCACGTGCATTTGCAAGGGCAGTGTACAGAAGCGTGCAGTTACGAAGAATGTTACGTTGAGAATTCGGGCTGATTTGGTGGAGTTTGCGAAGAGAGAAGGCATTAACATGTCGCGTTTGCTGGAAGAAGTTTTAAAAGCGTTTTATTCTGGGAGAAGGGTGGTTCTGGGGCCAGGGCCGGGATTTGAACCCGGGCTAGGGGATCCACAGTCCCCTGTGCTAACCAGGCTACACCACCCTGGCCATTTCCAGCTAAACCTTTTGGGTTAGCTTTATAAAGTTTTCGACAGAAGGGCGTGAAAGAGGGAGCTGAGACCTTTTACATACAATAACTGAGAGCTGGAGCGAGATTTAAGCGGTCAGAAGGCCATGGGAGGTTTAGATATGAAGGCAAAGCGCGAAGCGCTCACCAGCCTCTTCACGGCGATGGGGGAAGGGAGGGTTGACGCCGACATAATGGACCTCCTTCTGCTCATAAACTCCATCGATGGCATCTATACGACCTCCTCCTGCTCCGGCAGGATTGGGATCATCGAGGAGCCCGCCCTGGGAGCGAAGCCCCTCTCAAGGTGGCTTATAAAAGTCCACCGCCCGATAGAGTTCGAGGAGGCAAAGATGGCCCTAAAAAACGCCAGAGACGGCCTCATATTCCTCAAGAGCCAGCCGCCGATATTCCACGTCGTGGCAGAAGACCTGGAGAGGGCCAAGAGGCTCCACGAGCTCGGCCTCGCGAGCGGCTTCAAGTACACGACGTTCAAGGTAATCTCAAAGAGATACCTCGTCGAGATAAACGCCACAGAGTACCTGACCGCCCCGCTCGGGAGGGATGGAAGGGTCCTGGTGGACGACGGATACCTCCATTTCGCCGTTGAACTCGGCAACGACATGCTCAGGCGCTCGAAAGGAAGGCTTCCGCGCCTTGAGGCGAACTTCAGAAAACTGAGGGAAGAGCTCGGTGAGGACGAGCTGTTCTACGAGCTGGCCGAGAAGTACGACCTTAAAATCAGGTGATTTCATGTTGTTTGTGGACGAGAGCGGGGATCTGGTGGTTCCCGAAGCAGAGGGCGTTATTTTCTGCTGGCCGGTGTACTGTGCGAAGAAGAGGATATAGCTCCCGCAATAGGGTCCATTATCCGGGAAATGAAAGTCCCGGAGTTAAAATTTAACAGATTTTCATACCCCGATAAACTGAAGGTTCTACGCAGACTCCCGTCCCTTGATTTTGAGATCCTCTACGTTGTCCTTTCAAAAAACAGCGAGGCACTTAAAGTATGGCTTGATAAATCGGGGAGAAACAAGGGCATCGCCGCCAGAATCCTGTACTCGGAACTGTTCAGGATAACAGGCTTTTCAGAGGCCGTTGTAGACAGGGGCCACTATTCTGAGGACATCTCAAGACATCTGTCCAAATTCGGTGTTAAAATAGCCGCTGAAGAGTCTCACCTGCGCCCGGGCCTCCAGCTTGCCGGCGCAATGGCGAACGTTGGGTACCTGCACTACCAGCACAAAAACGTTGAGCTGTTCGAAGTCATCAGGGACAGAATCCTAACCGAGAGGTTTGTGACCGAGAAGGAGATTCTAAGAAGGAAGTTTAAGTCGGGTGGCTAGTCCCCTTACGGGCGACCCCCACCCTCATTCTCTGTTTATCATTTTGATTCAAGCGTTTATTAACCTTTCCTCTAACGCATCTCGTTCCACTCCGGGTTCCCGTATCTCTCCTCCACCAGCCTCTCGGCCAGTTCGAGCTCGTAGTCCGTCAGCTGGCCCTCCTCCAGCCCAAACGCCGCCGTAAACTTGTCCCTGAGGAGCTCGTAGGCCTCCCAGCGGCCGAGCTTTATCCCCTCGCGCTCCAGCGTTGTAACGCGCTCCCATATCGAGGACACGCCCTTGTCCGCCAGCTTTGCCTTGGAGACCCTCAGAACCTTTCCCAGTACCTCAACCCTCGTTGAGTACATGAAGGTGCCGTGCTGTAAAATAACCCCCTTCCTCCTCGTCTGGGCGGAGCCGCTTATCTTCTTCCCGTTGGCCACGATGTCGTTGAGGCCGGAAAAGCCCGCCTCAAGGCCGAGCTCCTTCAGGGCATCGACGAGGGGGCCTGCGAGGTAGCGGTAGCTCGTCTCGACGTTCCTGAGCGTCGGGTGGTAGTCCTCACCGACGACCACCGAGTAGGTTATCTCCCCGAACTCGTCGTGGAACACCGAGCCACCGCCGGTTATTCTCCTCACGACCGGAACCCCAAGCCTTCTCGCCTCGTCAAGGTTGACGTCGTGGACGACGCTCTGGAAGCGGCCTATTGTCACCGAGCTCGGCGAGAACGCGTAGAGCCTGACTGTGTCGGGAGCTTTCCCCTCGATTCTGGCGCGCATTATGGCCTCGTCTATGGCCATCTGAACCTCGGGTCGGGCAACTATTAACGGAATGAACCTCATGACACCACCAAAGTTAAAAGGTCGCGAGCGTTTTTAAGCCCAGCGATGATGACGCCCAAGCCCTGCTGAGGGTGATGAGAGCGGTCACCACTGAGCAACCTTTGCTTGCGCAAGGCTTGACCAAAAAGGTATTCCTCTTAATCGTCTTGGAGCAGTTCGTACGTGCTTTGTAATGGGAGGAGCTTGGAGGCTTTCTCGCGGGAGAATAGCCAATATTTGCCGGATTTACCTCCCCCGCGCCCTTCGGGCGCTGTTGAAAGCAAACCCCTTAGAAAAATCTACCCAAGGAGGAAAGCCCCCAAATCATGACACCTTAAAAACACGTACGAACTTTGATGAAACTTTGCACAGGCAAAGTTTCCTTCCGTGGGGCGAAGCCCCACTACGGGGGTTTGAGAGTACAGGAAGCTTTTGGAAAAAGCTTCACCAAAAGTCCGTAGCTCCTTATCAAAGGGCAGTGGCTAGTATGGATTTCCACTGAGATATGCGTGTTAACTTAGAGAGCCCCCCATAAAGGACTTTTCATATCACTTGGGGGTTCATTTCGGACGCCCTTTGGGCGTCTATCCAGGTACCCCCTTTCAAGGTAGAGTTTTAGACGAGGCTAAGGGAACGGATTGGCTAAGAGCAATGAAATCAGAACTCAAAATAAAAGGGTAAAAGGAGCTACAAACCTTGATCAAACTTCGGTAGGAGAGTTCTGGGGGCGTGGGGGCATTAGCCCCCCGGAGGATTAAGGAATAAGGAAGGTGGGGAAACGTAGTTTTCCAGGTTTTTAGAGAAAAAGTGGGGTTGCGGGGTGAAACCCCGCATCGGGGGTTTGAGAGTACAGAGAGATAAGGAGGCGAAGCCCCCTTGTCTTTCGTTGGGTCAGGGGCCGATTAGCTCATCATCGGAGCCCTCGGACACCTACCCTCACATCATCCCAGGCCGAGGTGTTCCCTTATGACCAGCGGGATCAGGCCGATCTTGGGAAAGACCAGCAGGGCTTTATCCTCGACGGCGTAGGCAGGCACGCAGGGCACCATGCCGTAGGGAGTTGGGAAGTCCGGATCCGGTGCCCAGTTGTTGTCTCCCCAAGTCAAGAAGCACTTCTCGACCTTCCCCCCAAGCTCGACCGTGTTTATCTCCCTGACGCGGTGGATTATCGGGTATTCATAGCCGGGCCGTTTGTAGACGATAACGTCACCGACGTGGACGTCGTCTATGTTCCCCTCGTTTATCCCCTTGAGCAGGACGACGTCGCCCCGATAAAACACGGGCTCCATGGACTCGCTGACAACTATCACTAAGGGCGAGTCCGTGTGGAGTGCCACCTTAAGGCCCACCTGAAGGGCGAAAACGGCCAGCAGGGCTATCAGTATCCACGCTAAATCCTTTTTCCATGAGTCCTCCATTTCAGCGCCTCCATGAGGGTGCTTATTCTCGCGGGTATGGCACCGATCGCGGTGCAGGTTTCAAGGCTCACTCTCTTTCCAGTGATGTCCATATGGTAGCGGGCGGTCTTAAATATTTCCTTCGGTAGCCCGTGCCTGCCAAGGCCGACCAGGAGGAGGAAACTCTCACCCCTCAAAGCCCTCTCCGCAAGTTCGATGGGAGTTATCTCCTTCTCCTCG
The DNA here is from genome assembly GCF_055392585.1 of Thermococcus coalescens. Lineage (NCBI taxonomy): Archaea > Methanobacteriati > Methanobacteriota > Thermococci > Thermococcales > Thermococcaceae > Thermococcus > Thermococcus coalescens. The sequence goes on along the minus strand of NZ_AP043764.1, from coordinate 1,035,759 downwards.
CTCGGCTTTCTCGTTGTGGCAACGGGGACGCCAAACTGCGGCGGAAAGCCCCTCCTGGGAAACTCCAGGAGATGAAAGCGGTTCCTCCCGGCCAGCTCAAGGAGGTACCTGCCGCCCTCGCCTATCGTGGTGTGGGAGCCTATCTCCCGGGCAACGTCGAGAGGCTTCCCCTCAAAGGGAAAGCCAACCAGCGCTAGATGGAAGCCGTAGGCATAGGCTATCGGGCCAGCCCTGGCTATTGCCCTGAGATGGGCCCCATGGAGCTTCTTAGGGTCGTATGTGTTGTAAAGGGCCAGAGTCAGCATCTTTCCTCACTTAGAGTGGCCAACAAAGGTTTATAAGGATTTAGAACAGACTAAACAGTTAGGATGACGACGCGAGAGGAGATAGAACTATTAGTTGAGAGAAGGTACTACGAGGAGGCCCTGTCCAAGGTTCACAAGCTGAAGGACCCCCTCGACCAGATAGAGGTTCTCACCGAGATAGCCGTTGCCATATACCAGCACGGGGGGCCTCAGGAATGGATTCCCAGCATAATAGAGGACGCCATGTACATAGCCAAGAAGCTCAAGGATCCTGCCAACAGGGCGGTGGCGTACTCAACGATAGCCTCCTCCCTAGCGATAATGGAGTATGAAGAGGACGCCATGGACTTCTTCAACAGGGCTCTGGATGTGACGGGCAGTATAAAGAGCCCCATCGAGAAGGGGGTCGTTCTCTCGGAGCTTGCATACCACCTGGCCCTCGCGGGTTATCCCGAAAACGCCCTTGAGCTTTTCAACATAGCCTTCGACACGATAATCGGGGCCGAGGTAGGTTACAACCTCAAGGTCGACGGCATAATAAGGATAGGCGAGCTTCTTGAGAAGGCCGGGGACGCACTGCCCTCGGGTAAGGCCCTCGACTTCTACAGGATGGCCTTCGACATATTCGACAAGCTCCACGTCAACCAGCGCGCGGCCATCGTCGAGAAGAAGATAGAGCTGGCCCAGACGGTCTACGATGTCGGCCTTCCATCGATAAGGCGGGCGCTCCTTGAGGGAAGAAACCACTACGCCCTAGCACTCATTGAGAAGAAGTACGCCGGGGTCGTGAGGCTCATAGGGGAGCTCGAAGTGGCGCTCTGGATGAAGAGGGTGAACAACATAGAGTACCTGGAGGTCGTTGACAAGGCCTTCGAGCACTGTGAGAACCCGCGCTTCACTGAGGCCAACGTGCAGAAGATAGCCAGGATCCTGACCGAGCTCGGAAGCCTGAGGAGGGCGCTTGAGTTCGCAAGGGCTATAAAGGACGTCCGCAAGAAGAGTGACGCCCTCCGGGCCATCGCACTTGAGCTGGCCAAGAGAAAGGAGTTTGAGGAGGCCCGGGAAATCGTTGAGAGCATCCCAGACCCCAGAATAAAGACCGAGGCGATGACGGAGATAGTCGCCATAGAGGAGAGCCAGTGAGGGACCATGATATTCGACGCCCATTCGGACCTCCCGACGTTCATCTACGATGAGAGGGGTAGTGGAAAGACTCACGTTCTGGAGGACAACTTCGAGCGCTTTTTTGCCCCGGGAATAGGGGCGCGCGTCATGGCCATCTGGACCCGTCCCGACAGAAGGAGCAACGCAACCGTTTACGGCCTGGAGGTTCTCAACGCCCTCAGAAGGGACATCGAGGAGAGCGAACGCTTCGAACTGGTGACGACGGTGGAGGGAATGAAAAGGGCCATCGAAGAGGGGAGAGTCGCCCTGTGGCTCGGCCTTGAGGGGGGCGAACCGATAGGGGAGAGCATCCACCTCCTTGAGGTCTTCTACCGCCTCGGACTGAGGGTTCTGACTCTCACCTGGAGTCTGCGCAACGCGATAGGTGACGGCGTCTTTGAGAGAACCAACGGCGGCCTGAGCAACTTCGGCAGGGAGGTAGTCGGGAAGGCCGAGGAGCTCGGAATACTGATTGACCTGAGCCACATCAACGAGGCCGGCTTCTGGGATGCCCTTGATGCCACCGCGTTTCCGGTTATAGCGTCGCACTCCAACGCCAGGGCACTGTGCGACCACAGGAGAAACCTCACCGATGAACAGATAAAGGCCATAGCGGAGCGCGACGGTGTCATCGGGGCGGTGGCGATTCCAAGCTTCATCCACAGGGAGCACGCGACGCTGGAAAGGTACGTGGAGCACATAGCGTACATGGTGGACCTAGCCGGTTACAGACACGTCGGCCTTGGCTTCGACTTCGTGTACTACCTCCCCGGCTGGAGCGGGAGGAGCGTCGACGGCTTCGAGGACGAGTCGAGAATACCCGGCCTCCTTGAAAAGCTGGGGGAGAACTTCAGCGAAAGAGAGGTCGAAGCGATAACCTTCAAGAACTTCGGGCGCGTTTTTGAGAGGGTGGTGGGTTAGGTTTTTATTCACCGCCCCCCAGCACGGCACGGTGGAAGTTATGGAGGAACTCTACTTTCTGACCGCGAGAGAGGCAAGGAGGTTACTCCTCACGAAGGGGGGAGCGAGGGTCAACCTCGACCTGCGGAAGACCAGCCGGTCGTGGCTCGTAACCGTTGAGGGGGACGAGTTCATATTCCCGGACGGCACGAGGGTTGGGCGGGAGGTAATGGAGAGGATCGCGAGGGACGAGTCGAGCGTTTACTTCGTCAAAAACGGTGGCGTATACAAGGCCGCCATAGCTGGAGAGCACTTCTACAAGCTTGTGCCGACGATTCCGCCCACGATAGAGATAAACGGAATAAGGATGCACCGGACTAAAGAGGTTAACCCCCTCCAGGACACGAGGAACAAGGTGAACGCTGTTAAACCGAGGGAGGGGGAGACGGTTCTCGACACCTGCATGGGGCTGGGATACACGGCCATAGAGTCGGCCAGGAGGGGGGCGTATGTCATAACCGTCGAGAAAGACCCGCACGTGCTTGAGCTCGCCAGGATAAACCCCTGGAGCAGGGAGCTCTTCACGGGCGGCAGGGTTCAGGTGATACAGGGCGATGCCTTTGAAGTCGTTAGAAAGTTCAACGATAAGACCTTCGACGTCGTGATCCACGACCCGCCGCGCTTTTCTCTCGCGGGCCACCTCTACTCAGAAGAGTTCTACCGCGAGCTGTACCGCGTCCTGAAGCCAGGCGGGAGGCTCTTCCACTACGTTGGCAACCCCGGGAAGAAGTACCGGAAGAAAGACCTTCAGAAAGGGGTCATGGAGCGCTTGAGGAAGGCCGGCTTCGTCGGGGTCAGGCGCGTCGAGAAAGCGCTCGGCCTCGCGGCGAGGAAACCGGAAAGGGAAAAGGGGTGAGGGGGTCAGTTTTTTCCGTTCTCCTCGCCGCCCTTCAGAATCTTCTCCACCTCGAAGCCTTCCTCGTACCTCTTCAGCTTCCTCTCGAAGAACTCGATGAAGAGCCTGTAGCGCTTTGAGCGGTGCTTCGGGCTTCCGCGGATGCTGTGGCCGTGGGCGCCGCGCTTGAACACCGCTATGTACGCCTCCCTGCCCATGTCCCTGAGCACGTTGTAGAACATGAGGCTCTGGTCGAGCGGGCAGCGGTAGTCCTCAAGCGAGTGGATCAGCAGGATTGGAGCATTCACGTTCTCGGCGTAGAACAGCGGGCTTAGCTTCCGGTAGTTCTCGTTCTCCAGGGGGTTAGGTCCGATTACCTCCACGTCGTACCAGAGGCCGATGTCGGAGAAAGCGTAGCTGGTCAGCCAGTAGCTTATGCCGTTCTCACTGATGCCGGCCTTGAAGAGGTCGCTCTGCGTTAAGGCCCAGTTAGTCATGTAGCCGCCGTAGCTTATGCCGGTTATACCAACGCGCTCCTTATCCGCCTGCGGTTCGAGCCTGAAGAACTCCTCTATGCCGGCCATGATGTCCTGAAAGTCTTCCAGACCTGTCCTCTCAAGGACCCTCAGGGCAAAATCCTCGTCGTAGCCGTTGCTTCCCCTCGGATTGACGAAAACGACGTAGTAGCCTTTACTAGTCATGAGCTGCATCTCGTAGACGAACCTGTGCCCGTACATGCCCTTGGGCCCGCCGTGGACGAAGACTATCACCGGGGCCTTCTCCTCCTCGAGTTCCGGTTTGAGGTACCAGCCGTCTATCTCGAGGTCTTTGCTCTTAAACCTGAAGTGCCTCGGCTCGAAGGTCTTCAGCCTTTCGAATATCGGGCCGTTGTAGTCGGTGAGCTGCCTCAGCTCGCCGTCGTAGAGGTAGAGCTCGGCCACCCTCGTGGCGGTGGCTATGAGGAGGACGACCCTGCCGCTGTCCACGTCAAAGCCGTAGACCCAGTGGTCGCCGGCAACGACCCTCTCTGCCCCTCCGTCCCAGAGCCAGAGGTTCACCCTGCCTGCATCAGGAGTTAGGAAGTAGACCCTCCCTCCGTCGAGCTTGGCCGAGTAGACGTCTAACGGCCCCTCGTAGACCGGCTTAAGCTCCCCGTCCCAGAGGTAGAGCCACTCGTGCTCGCTGAGGTACTTCTTCTCCCTCTTCCCGTGGAGGAGAAGGCTTTTTCCGTCGGAATCAACGGCCACAAAGGAGACGCGCTCGAAGAGCCTCTCCTCCTCGCCGTCATTCCAGAGGTATATGTCCCAGAACTTGAAGAGGGCAGGCTTTGAACCCTCGCGGTGGGGGACGCTGACAGCTATTGAATCGCCGTGCCATATCCCGCTGGAGAACCTCGGCTTCTCGAACCGCTCTATGATTTCCTCGCTCTCCGTGTCGAGTATCCAGAAGGTGGCTTTCTCCCCGTCAAAAAAACCCATGCTGTCGAACCAGACCGGGACGTCGTCGTCGAAGACGAAGTCCTCGTCGTCGCGCCTCTTGAAGCCGATCACGAGCAAACGGCGCGAGTCGTCGTTCCACTGCATCGAGCGGACGTTCTTGGCAGACAGAACCCTCTTGGCGCTCAGGGTCTGGACGTCGGCCACCCATATCTCGCTCTCCTTCTTCTCCTCGTTTGGGCGCATGAAGGCGAGCTTTTTGCCGTCGGGTGAGAGCCTCGGCATTGAGGCGTTCTCGATGAAGCGCCTCGCCCCCGTCTTCAGATCCTCAACGACGACGGTGCTCTCGTACTTGTTTTCCTTCAGGTTGGCCTTGGTTAGGGTGTAGGCGACGAGGCTTCCCCTTATCTTCGGGTCGCCCAGATAGGCGAACTTAGAAAAGGTCTTCTCGTCCCATTCGATGCCGCTCATAACGCTATCACCTATTTAGTAGAGAGCCTTAAAAGTATATAAGCATAACTACCCGTCCAGGTGAGAGAATGAAGGAAGAGCACGCCGTTGGAATAATATTGGTGGCTGGAATACTGGTCTCGCTCATTTTCAAGACCTACGTGGGCGTGGCGATGGCCGCCGTTGGAATACCCCTCTATCTGGCATACATTGCGAGGGAGCAGAACGTACTCGCCAAGTCGCGGCTCTACGACAGGGACCTGTTCCTTATGATAGCCATAGCGGTTGTGATCATACTGGTCTTCAACTACCTCTGGGACCCCAGGATGGGCCTCATAGCGATGGCAGTCGCGATACCCCTGCTGGCGATCTATGCCGACAGGCTAAAGGCGAGAAAGGAGACGCAGAAGGCCTGAAAGCCTCCCCGTCCTCTTGTAGGCCCTGACCTCATCCCTCATTTCGTCCAGAAAATCCCCCTCGATGCCGAACCTCCCCCTAACGCGGCGCGAGATGTAGTTATCGTTGAGGAATATCATCGCCATGGCCGAGGTCAGGTTCTTCGGCTTCCTCCAGTTTGCCTTCTCGAAGTCTATGAGGTAAACGCGCTCGCCGACTATTATGTGCTTGCCGCCCTGGATCTGGCCGTGGTCGAGGCCCAGCCTGTCTAGAAGGGCGGTTTTTTCAACTATCTCAAAGAGGTGGCGCTTTTCGAGGTCGGCGTGGAATATCACCTCACCCTCCGCGAACTCCCTGATGAGGTACTCCAGCCCCTCGAAGCTCCCGTAGGCTACGAGTGAAGGGGTTACATCGAATGGCTCCAGCGCCTTGATTATTTTCGCCTCCCTGGCGAAGTTCTGCCTCGGCGAGTCCGGACGCTGGAGCTTTATCATGGCCTTTTTTTCACCCAACTGTGCCCGAAAGATAAGGCTCGTGGTTCCCTTGGCGTAGGGCTCCACTTCGCTCAATCCGAGCGATTTCAGGTGAGAATGAAACCGCTCCAGCCGGGCTCTGCTTATCAGGTGGTCGAACATACGCCTCGATAAGCTTAAATACTCCGCCGATAAAATACTTTTGGTGATAGCCATGGTGACGGCTTTTATTTTGATGGTAACGGCCGCTGGAAAGGAAAGGGAAGTTATGGAGAAGCTTCTGGCCATGCCGGAGGTTAAGGAGGCCTACGTGGTCTATGGCGAATACGACCTCGTTGTTAAGGTCGAGACCGACACGCTCAAGGACCTTGATCAGTTCATCACGGAGAAGATAAGGAAGATGTCCGAGATACAGATGACCTCGACGATGATAGCCATCTGAACCTCTCGTTCTTCCTCTTGATATTCTTCCAGGAATAATTAGAAGGGCAGAAAGGCTCACTTGTTCATCATGAGCCTTATCCTCTCTGCTGCATCTTTCGCCTTGTCCGAGATGTTGCTGAGCGTTCTGGCGATGTTAAGGATGTAGAAGCCGTCGCCCCAGCTCATCGAGTCGGCGTTCTCGAAGACGAGCTGCATGAGCTTCGTGTCGAGGCCGTCTATCTCCTTCTCGACGCTCTCTATCTGCCTGATTATCTCGTACTCCCTCTCTATTTCCCCCTCGGTGAAGCCGCTCTCTATGACGCGATCCATCTGTACTATGGCCTCGTGGACGAGCTTTGCAGCCTTGATGCTCTCCATGCCCATCTGGAGGATCACCTCCTTGACCTCCACAGGAAGATCTCCGGGCTCCTTGATGAGCAGCCACTTGGCGGTGTCCTCGGCGGCATCTGCCACTTTATCCTGCATGTGGAGGTAGATGAGGACGTCCTCCCTCGCGACGGCCATCATGAGCTTCGAGCTGAGGGAGTCGCGGATTTCCTCCTTTATCCTGTCGGCGACGTCCTCAAGGCGGTCGACCTCGACTGCGAGGTTCTTCATCTCGTCGTAGTCGCCCCTCTCCCACGCCTGGAGGGCCCTCTCGAGGGTCTCAACCGTGTTGAGAACGACCTCGGAGTGCTTTATAAGCGGCTTAAAAGGGCTCTTCGCGAATAGCTTTGTCCAGACCTGCATGCTATCACCCCACTATCATAAGGAACTTGAATATGGCCGCGCTTATCAGACCCGCGACCGGGACGGTAACGAACCAGGAGATTATTATGTCCCTAACGATGTTCTTGTTTATTGCCTTTACTCCCCTTGCGAGGCCTATTCCTATGACCGCTCCGACCACAGTGTGGGTCGTCGAAATCGGCAGGCCCATCCAGCTGGCGACCAGAACAACCGTTGCCGCTGAGAAGTCGATGGTGAAGCCTCTCGTATTGGTCAGCTCGGTTATCCTCTTCCCGACGGTCTCCATTACCTTGTATCCATACGTTGCGACACCGACCGCTATTCCCAGACCTCCGAGGGCAAGGATCCACTTGGGGACGGGAACCTGCATGCCGCTCAGCCCCATCGTTGCCACAGCGTACACTGCCGCGACCGGGCCTATCGCGTTGGCGACGTCGTTTGCGCCGTGTGCAAGGGCAACATAGCCCGAGGTGATGACCTGAACCTTCTTGAATATTGCCTCAACGCCGATGAACGGGTCGCTGCTCGGGAAGCGGAGCTTTATGAGAAGGTACGTTACAGCGAACACGACTATACCGAGGGGAACGCCGTACATGAAAACGCCCGTCTTGAGGTCCTTCCCATGGAGAACCTTGATGTAAAACATGGTTCCTATGACCACGAAGGCCAGCCCAATCCAGAAGGGAGACCAGATGCGGGCGCTCCTCACGGGGTCTTTTCTCTCAAAGATGCTCTTGGTCAGGGCCTTAAATATGAAGTATGCCATTATGGCGCCGACTATCGGGGAAAGCATCCAGCTGAGGACGACCTGCGTCATCTTGCCCCAGTTGACTATGGCCGTTCCGGCGTAGACTATTCCATAGCCCGCTATGCCGCCTATGATAGAGTGTGTGGTCGAGACGGGCAGACCGAACTTCGTCGCGATGATGAGCCATATCGTCGCGGCCATGAGAGCAGCCACGGAACCGTAGATGAGAACGTTCGGGTCGGTTATCATGGTCGGGTCAAGGATGCCCTTCCTTATCGTCTCGGTAACGCTCTTTCCGAAGAAGTACGCCCCCGTGAACTCAAGGATTCCGGCTATTATGACGGCCTGCTTCGGGGTTATCGCCTTCGCACCCACCGCGGTGCTCATGGAATTTGCCGCATCGTTCGCACCTATTGCCCAGGCCATTGAAAAGCCCAGGATGATCGTTACCAGCAACCACGGCTCCACCTGCATCACCGGGGAGGGGCTAAGCGGCACCATATAAATATCTTGCCGCAGTAGAATATAGTTGTGTGCGAGTCTCTATATAGCAATAAATAGAATAAATAGAAGAGTGGGGTCAAGTCTCCACCTTCACGGGCTCAGCCGTTATTGTGCCGTTGGAAAGCATGCCGAGTCTGGCGTAGTGGTAGAAGCCACCCTCGTCGGGCTTGGCGTAGAGCGGCGCCCCACCGCCGCCGGTGACTATGTATCTGACGCCCTCAATGGTGCCGTCCCAGAACATGTGTATGTGGCTGAAGACACCAAAGGCGTTGTAGGCCTTCATGAGCTGGAGGAGCTTCTTCCCGTCCATGTAGTTCATACCGTGGTTTCCGCTGGGCCTCGGATCAACGGGTGGAGCGTGCATAACGATGACGGGCTTCTTGTCAAGGGACTTGGCCCTTTCAAGCTCGTTCTGAAGCCAGCCCCACTGCTCGTCGCTCAGCCCGTAGTCGTGGTCTATGTTGTTCATGAAGATGTAGTAGTAATCCCCGAGGACGAAGGAGTAGTCCGTCGGGCCGAAGAGCATGTGGTAGACGTTTATTCCCTCCCCGCGGTACTCGTGGTTTCCGACGGCTATGAAAATTGGCTTGTTCCACTTCCATTCCTTCATCAGCTCGCCCCATTCGTCAACCTTGCCCGAATAGACCAGGTCTCCGCCGTCTATTATGAAGACCCCGTCGTCGGCGTTCATGGCATCCCTCACCTTGAGGAACGCCGGGGGAACCTCCTTTCCACCATCGGATCTGTGGTCGCCGAATGCAAGGACTGTGTAGTTGGCCAGCTTCCCCGCCTCTATCCTGAAAGAGCTCTCCGAGGTGCTGAACCTGACCCATGTGTCACCGGTCTCCGCTCCGGCCGGGATGTTGAGTATGCCGGGGTTGGTGTTCTCTATCACGTAGGTGAGCTCCGCTCCGTTGGGGTTCTCTATCTCCACGCTGACGTTGAAGCCGAGGGAGTATATGTGAACGGTCGAGCCGTTGACGAGCCTTATGAAGCCGCCCTTCACGGTGACGTTCTCCCCATCAACGACGCGCCAGTAGTATATGAAGGGCTCCATCGTCTTAAAGGAGGCCAGATACCAGTGTTCACCCTCATCGGGAATTCCGTTCCAGTTGTTGTCCCCAATGACCTTGAGGAGAACTCCCTCAAACTGGCCGCTCCTCAGGACGTCGTCCGTTTTGATTTTCTTACCTTCCTTGAGTTCCATCGCGTACTCCAGGGCGGCTCCAGCCCCAGCTTTGCTCGTCCCGGTAAATACGATGTAGGCCTTTCCATCACTATTGAAGGCCGCAAAGATGCCCTTATCTTTTCCAGCGAACTTGATGCCGAGCTTGTAGACTATGTAGCCAAAGTAGTCGTTGACCGTTATCAGTATCGGCTTCCCTCTGAGAACCGGACGGGCGTCCTTGGGGGAAAGTATTGCTATTCCACCGTTGTACTGGCTCGCAGGGAATATCCGGGCGTTCGGGAAGTAGTGCCTCGCAAGATCCTCGTAGCCCTCGCTAACGTAAACCGTGGAAGCGTCAGCAAGGCTGCTCCACTGAGCCAGAACCTGTCCCTTCTCGTATCTTCCGAAGTCTATTCCACCCGAGGGCAAGGTAGTTGTGGTGGAAGTCCCTGTTGGGGTACCCTGGCCTATGCACCCCGATGCCAGCACGATGAAAACCAGGATAATTCCAAAAACGGCTTTCTTCATTGCGTTCACCTTCTCGAAATTGGAACGGGAGCTTAAAGCACTTTTGATTGGTATCCCAAACTCGGCAGATTTAAATAGCCCGAGGCCGAAAGTCTTTCGGTGATACTATGTTCGTCGGGCATTACAAGGACGTCCCCGAGAAGGACACCGGTTTTGATGGAGTAACCATCCGCTGGCTCGTTTCTCCGAAGCTCGGGGCAAAGAACTACGCAATGCGCTACTTTGTCCTCAGGAAGGGCGCTGAAATACCGCTCCACCACCACGACTGGGAGCACGAGATATTCATCGTGAAGGGAGAGGGGATAATAACCGGCGGCGGTAAGGAGGCTCACGTCAAGGCCGGTGACTTCCTCTACGTCCCGCCCAACGAGCCGCACGGCTACAAGGCTCTGAGCGAGACCTTCGAGTTCCTCTGCATAATCCCGGCCAAGAAGGAGGCCATACCCGAGGACGAGTGGGCTTAACGACGCCGATAGTGGTAGACCTTTATTTTCTTTCTTCTCAGTGCAATCAGATCCGCTTTCCTGGACTTAGGACGTATTGGTTCTTCTTCCAAAAGGAACCATGCTATATCATACGCGAGAGAGGCTACCACTATCAGCAGCAGGCCGAAGATTATGAGAGGAGTATAGTACCAGAGGATTCCCGCCCTAGGGATAACGAGTACGACCCTACCCACAACCTGACTGGGATAAACCCTCCAAGGGTCAGCATACTCTCTGTTATCACCTTTAGTCACGTAGTAAATGTCCCCAGCCGGGTCAGTCTTTATGTCTACCACCCGATGGGTTATCCGGTACGTTGCATTTCCAATTTCAATACGATAGAGAATCACGTCACCAACATGCACATCTTCAGGAGAAACGGGTCTGGTAATTACCATATCGTTTGGATTTATATTGGGTTTCATGGAGTCCGTTAGGATAACGACATACTGGAAGCCGAAGATAAAGTGCAGAGCAACGATTCCCAACACAAAGACAAGAAGAGAATACGTCAAAATGGAGAGAAAGTCAAAGCGCTTGGCATTCATTCAGGGCCTCCTCTACTTTCAGCCACCCTGGTAGACCACATAGACAGTGTCAAAACTGCTCAGGGCCACCGGTGAGGCAAACGTCAGCGTATAAGTACCGGACCCGTTCAGACTCGCCTGGGCAACGGCCACTAAAGTCGTTCCACTGTAGAGCTTCAGATAGATCGTTCCAGCCCCTGGATCAGTGGTGACCGTAACCGTGGCACCGGTAACGTAGTCCGGGTTAGTAGAGTCAAGCGTCCACGAGACATCCGCATTTGTAACACTGCTTGTTATAACCGTGCTCCCCTGCCCAAGTTCCTGAACGTTCAGGGTAATGGCGGGAACAGCAAGCGCAGCACTGATGAGGGAAAGCGCAAGAGCCAGAGCAAGCGGAATTAACCTCTTCTTATTGTTCCTCCTCATTTTGACCCACCCCGATATAGAGCCTTGTAATTCCTCCCCCTTTAGGGGTATAAATAGTTTTCTAAAGCAAACCGTACAGGTTCACCTTTTGAAATTGTAAGTTCTACAAAAGAACCTAAAAATTGTTGAGAATCCCTCAAGACATCTTGGATACTCCCCAAAGGCGTGCCTCAGTGAAGAGGAGTGCCCCTAAGGTACGTCGAGCCGGCCCATTCAACCCTAACCCGTAGGAATTCTCCGGGTTCACCGGAATCGAGGATTATATCCTTGTAGTTGAAAGTCCGGGCCTCAACGCCGCCCTTCTCTCCGGCCCCGTGGACGAGAACTTCCACCGTCCTGCCAACGTAGGAGCGGTTTATTTCGTGGGCTATCTGGAGCCTGAGTCTGTGGAGGGCCCTTGAGCGTTCCTTAACCTTCCAGCCGGGGAGCTGCTTCCACTTGGCCGCCACCGTACCGGGCCTCGGTGAATAGCGGGAAACGTTTATCTTGTCCGGCCTTACCCTCTTCACGAGCTCAACGGTGTTCTGAAAGGCCCCCTCGCTCTCTCCCGGAAAGCCCACTATGATGTCCGTGTTGAGGTTCAAGTCACGAACTTTTTTGCGGAATGTCCAAACTATCTCCTCGAACTCCTCCACAGTGTACGTTCTTCCCATTCTCCTGAGAACATCATCGTCACCGCTCTGCACGGGCAGGTGGAGGAACTTGTAAACCTTCTCGCTTTGATAGGCCTCAACCAGCTCGTCGAGTATCTTTATAGCGTGGTTGGGGTTCATCATGCCCACCCTAACCCTGAAGTCGGCATCTATGGCCGTTATCTCGTCGAGGAGTTTGGCCAAGTTCGTCCCGATGTCGAAGCCGTAGCAGCCGGTGTCCTCGCTCGACAGCTGGATTTCCTTGTACCCCCTGGCCAGGGCCTCCTTAACCCACTTGACGACAAGCTCCGGCTTGTAGCTCTTCAGAACGCCCCTCGCGAAGCGCGTCGCGCAGTAGGTGCACCCGTTGAGGCAGCCCTCGCTTATGGGCACGACGAAGGCAACCCCGTTTTTCCAGAGGCGGGGGAGTTCGAGCTTGTCTATGCTCCTCTCGCGCCAGCCCTCAACGCCCACCAGCTTCCCGCCGCGCTCTGCCACGCTTATCGCCTCGGCTATTCTGTCGATGCTTTTGACACCAAGTATCCCCGAGACGCGGGGGTCTATCACATCGGGGTTAACGTGGGGAAGGCAGCCGGTGACGATGACCCCTTTGCCGGAATCAAGGAGCTCCTTTATCCTCTCGCGCATGTGTTTCTCCGTGGGGTCCTTGACGGCGCAGGTGTTCACCACGACGTAATCGGCGCTTTCCGGGGTCTCCACTAGACTATACCCAGCCCTAACCAGAAGGGCCTCCATCATCTCCGCATCGGCCCTGTTCCTCGTGCAGCCGTAGGTCTCGACGTGAACCCTTACCATCGGAGCGGGCTAAGGGCAGGGGTTTAAAAAGGGTGCGGTTCAGGTCTGGGAACTCAGGCAAAACCTATCATACTCAGGAGCATGAAGAGAGCCGCGAAAAGAAAAACGGCCAGAAACGTTAGTTTCTTCTTTATCCACCCGTGGGGCCTGTTGTAGTGCCGCATAACGAGGAACGAAAGAGAGCAGACGATCAGGACAGGAACCAATGACGATACCGCCATGAAAAGTGCGCCGGGGAGGTAGCGGTCGATACCCGATGTGTCGAGGAAAGCCACCGTCCAGTAGAGTATAACAGGTGACAGAAGAACCAGAACGCCAACTACAATCCCGATCATCACGGACTCCTCGTCCATAGAACCACCGAGAAACATTTAGCCTAAGGCCTTAAAAACGTCCTGCGACAGGTAAGAATAAGAGGGAAGGGAAATCAACCAATGACTTCCGCGAAAGCGAACTTCCTCTTGACCGAGTTAATGACAATCTCAACCTCGTCTCCGACCTGGGTGTTCGGGACGAAGATAACGAAGCCCTTTATCTTGGCGATACCATCGCCACCCTTTCCAAGGCTCTCGATCCTAACTCTGTACCTTTCTCCAACCTTAACAGGGGCCTCGTAGCCACCGCCAAATCCATCTCCATACATATCTAACACCAACTCTTTCAACTTTCAGGGCTCTTCAGGGAAACCTCCAAGAAGAGTCCCAGTAGTGGGTCACCCCGAGGGTATATAAAGCTTTGGGTAATTTTTACGCCCCTAAGGTCACTAAAAGGCTGTTCTGAACCATAGAAGTCCAGCAATGGAGCACAGAGTCCAGCGAATTTCTTACGGCCACTTTCCACAGTTCGACGCAGGTATTTAACTTTTGGTTAACAACGAGAGGTTACAGACCTTTACTTTCAATTCTAAGCTTCAAAAAACCCTTTTAAAACAAATAACGAAATCTCAACTGAAAAATGACGAAACACAGGGCTGTGGAGCCTGTATCAAGTGAGAGGAGGGAGGAACAATGAGTTTCATCGCTGTATTCATTTGGTCATTCGTGCTCTGGTTGGTACTCACAGCGGGCAGTAAAGGGTTACTCTGGAGCCCCGAAGAGCTCATCGCGGGACTGATCTTCTCGGGAGTAATCGCCTTCACAACCAGGGACGTCATAGGTGAAAAGGCATCCCGCTTCCTCAACCCGGCAAAGTGGGTGGGCTTTGTGGTGTACGCCATCGGCCCGCTCTTCTGGGGCATGGTCAAGGCCAACCTCGACGTTGCATACCGCGTCATAACCGGCAGGATAAAGCCCGGAATCGTCCGCGTCCCGGTTGACCTCGAAAACGACGCCCAGTACACCATTCTGAGCAACTCGATAACTCTCACCCCCGGAACGCTCACGATAGATGCCTGCCCCGAGGAGAAGGCCCTCTACGTCCACTGGATAAACGTGACCGAGAAGGAGCCGGAGAGCTCCGAGGTCATAGCGGGTTCATTTGAAAAATGGGCGAGGAGGCTGGGAAGATGATAGCACCGGAGTTCTTCTATGCCGCGGTCATAGTCATGATCGGAGCATTTCTTGCACTGCTCAGGGTGTTCTTTGGTCCCAGCGTGCCCGACAGGGTCGTCGGAGTCGACACGCTCAACACGTTAATCGTTGCCGGAATGGTTCTCCTCGGAGCGGCCTACGACAGGACGATATACATCGACATCGCCATCGTTTACGCCCTTCTGAGCTACGTGGGAACCCTGGCCATAGCCAAATACCTCCAGGGGGGATTGGAGTGATCGAGTACATCATCTACGCATTCCTCACGATAAACATAGTCTTCAACCTGCTGGGCAGCTTCTCGCTCCACAGGTTCCCCGACGTCTACACGAGACTCCACGGAGCGACCAAGTGCACCACCTTCGGGACGATATTCGCGGTTCTGGCGGTGGTAGTTCACGCCGCCTACCAGCTCCACCTCACCGGCGACCCCAAGTACCTCCAGATGGCGCTTCACAGCCTCGTGGCACTGGTGGCGCTCCTCCTCACGAACCCGACGGGGGCGCACGCGATAGCAAAGGCGGCACACCTCAGCGGATACAAGCCCGCCAAGGCGGTCATCGACGCCTACGAAGAAAAACTAAGGGGTGGTGGGGAATGAACGTACTCTCTGTTGACATGGCGATACAGTTCGGGATACTCCTCGGCGTGCTCATAGCGGCATACATCACGATAACGATGCGTGACCTGCTCAGCGCGGCCATCGCTTCGGCGGCCATGAGCCTGCTCCTCAGCCTGGAGTTCTACATGCTCCACGCTCCGGACGTCGCGATAGCCGAGGCCGCCGTTGGAGCCGGCGTCGTCACGGCCATAGTCGTGTATGGAATCGCCAAAACGGAGAGATGGGAGCGTGAGGGACCATGAACAGGACGTTTGGAGCTTTAGCACTGCTGTTCCTCCTTGGAGTGCTGCTCGTCGTTGCGAGCCCGTCAACGGGGATAAAGTTCGGCCTCGGCGGGGACGAGTGGATGAAGTACCGCTACACCGACCAGTACTACATCGAGCACGGCGTTGAGGAAGTCGGCGGAACCAACATCGTCACCGACATAGTGTTCGACTACCGTGGCTACGATACCCTCGGGGAGGCGACGGTTCTCTTCACCGCCATAGCCGGGGCGGTTGCGCTTCTCAGGCCCTGGAGGAGGGATGAGCATGAAGAGTGACATGGGACTCATCGTCAAGACCACCGCGAGGGCCACCATTCCCCTCATAGGAATCTTCGGCGCCTACGTTGTCTCACACGGTCACCTCACCCCGGGAGGCGGCTTCCAGGGTGGAGCGACCATAGCCGGGGCTGGAATACTGTTCCTAATAGCCTTCGGCTTCGGAGAGATGAGGAAAAGGTACGACCACCACCTCTACTCAGCCCTCGAAGGTCTGGGCGGCCTCGTGTTCCTGGGAGCTGCCATGCTCGGCCTTGGCGTGGCGTTCTTCTACAACACACTGTGGCACAGCGGGCCCTTCTTCAACGGCCAGCCGGGAACGCTGCTCTCGGCCGGATACCTGCCGGTAATGAACCTCGCCGTGGGACTGAAGGTCTTTGCGGGACTGGTCAGCGCGATGGTTGCCATAGCGGCATTCAGGAGGTGGAACGAATGATACCATTCCAGTTCATCACAGCTTTCCTCATGATAGCCATGGGAATCTACGCCCTCCTCTACAAGAGGAACCTCATCAAGCTCATACTTGCCCTCAACGTCATAGACTCGGGCATACACCTGCTCCTCATAAGCTTCGGCTACAGGATAGAACTCGGCCAGATACCGACGGCGCCGATCTACACGGGCTATGAGACGGTAAAGAGCGCAATGGTAGCCCCGATTCCGCAGGCGCTGACCCTCACCAGCATAGTCATCGGCGTCTGTGTGCTTGCCCTCGCCATGGCCCTCACGATAAACGCCTACAGACACTACGGAAGCCTCGACGTTAACAAGCTCAGGAGGTTGAGAGGATGAACGGGCTGATACCATACCTCATAATAGTCCCGCTCTTCGGAGCGTTCTCCCTGCCCATAGTCGGCCTCGCGGGAAGGAAGGCCAGGGAACTGTGGGCGATACTCGTAACCGCCATCACCCTCGGCGTCGCGGCCGGCCTTTTCAACACGGTCTGGAAGAGTGGAGAGATACTGGTATACACCCTCGGAGCGAAGAGCCCCCTCGGAAACGGAGTCTCCTTCCCGATAAGGATAGTCTGGGAGGTAGATCTCCTCAGCGCACTCTTCGTCCTGATGGTGGCGTTCATAGCATTCGTGGCCGTGCTCTACTCCAGCGAGTACATGGGGCACGACACGGGGCTTGAGAAGTACTACGCCCTGGTGCTCGTCCTTGAGGTCGGAATGCTCGGTATAGCAATAACCGGCGACCTCTTCAACTTCTACGTCTTCCTGGAGATAATGGGCATAGCCGGGTACGCCCTCGTCGCCTTCAGGAACGACACCTGGGAGGGCATCGAGGCGGGCATAAAGTACATGTTCGTCGGCTCGCTCGCCAGCTCGTTCATCCTGCTCGGAATAGTGCTGCTCTACGGCCAGTACGGAACGCTGACGATGGCCTACCTCGCGAAGATGATAGCCGAGAACCCGACTTTCACGGCAAAGGTTGCCCTCGGCCTGCTCCTCGGAGGACTGCTCTTCAAGAGCGGTGCCGTTCCGGTGCACATGTGGCTCGCTGATGCCCACCCGGCAGCACCGAGCTCGGTCAGTGCGATGCTCTCCGGCCTCGTCATCAAGATAGGTGGAACCTACGCACTGGCCAGGCTTGCCTTCAGCGTCTTCAGCGCCGGAGTTAACGCCAGAACGATAGGCTGGATAATCATACTCTTTGCCTGCGCGACGCTCATAGTCGGAAACGCGATGGCCATAATCCAGACCGACATGAAGAGGCTCTTTGCATTCTCCAGCGTCGGCCAGATTGGCTACATCCTCCTCGGAACCGGGATAGGCCTCGCCGCGTACGGAAGCGACGTTGGAAACATCGCCCTCGCCGGAGCGATATACCACACCGTCAACCACGCGGTCATCAAGGCCCTCCTCTTCCTGGTCGCCGGAGCGGTCATACACCAGCTGGGAACCAAGAACCTCAACGAGCTGAGCGGCATCGCTAGAAAGATGCCGGTCACGAGCTTCGCCTTCCTTGTCGGCGCCGCGGCCATAATCGGCCTTCCACCGCTCAACGGCTTTGCCAGCAAGTGGCTGATATACGAGAGCTCCGCACTCTTCAACCCGCTGGTGGCGGTTATAGCTGTGATAGGCACCGCGTTCAGCCTTGCGGCCTACGTGAAGGTTCTCTTCACCTTCCTGGGCAGGCCCAGCGAGAGGGTCATGAACGCCAGGGAGCCAGGAAAGGCCATGCTCGTTCCGATGCTCATCCTCGTGGCGGCAATAGTCCTCATGGGGCTCTTCCCGTGGTTCATCAGCGACAGGATCATGATACCAGCCGCAAAGATGCTCGAAAACGCTGGAACGTACATATCAGCCGTGCTGGGGGGTGCGTGAAATGTTCGGCTACTGGGATGCACTCTACTTCGTTTACGTTTTCATCATAGGCCTGCTCATCTCGTACGCGATTTACAAGTGGGCCGAGCGCTCAAGCACTGGAACTAGAAGAGCCGGTGACGGAACCAAGGTGTTCCTCAGCGGTGAGGATCAGGACAAGGTCATCCCGCAGTTCGAGCACTTCCAGGGCTACGTCACCGGAAGGCACGTCATGTGGGGCCTCATAAGGGGAATCCACAGGATGTTCCTCATCTTCCGCAGGGAGCACACCGGACTGCTGAGCGACTACGTGGGCTACCTGCTCGTCACGACGGCGATAATTGTTGGAGCGCTGATAGTGTGGGGGTGAGATGAATGGCCATTAAAGTTCACGCCCACGAAACTCACGTGAGTGGTTCCAGCCCTTCGGAGCGCGAGAGGCTGGAGAAGGAGATATCCAAGCTGTGCAGGTACATAGGCAGGTCACCCTGGGTGTTCCACGTAAACAGCGGCAGCTGCAACGGCTGCGACATTGAAATAATAGCCGCGTTAACGCCGAGGTACGACGCGGAGCGCTTCGGTGTGAAGCTCGTCGGAACGCCGAGGCACGCCGATGTCCTCCTCGTAACAGGCCCGATAACCGACCAGAGCCTTGAGAGGGTCAAGCTAGTTTATGAGCAGACGCCGGACCCCAAGGTCGTGGTGGCCATAGGCGCGTGCCCCACCGGCGGAAGCGTGTTCTTCGAGAGCCCCTTCACCAACGCGCCGCTGGACAGGCACATACCGGTAGACGTCTTCGTACCCGGCTGCCCGCCGAGGCCGGAAGCTATACTCTACGGCGTCGTGCTCGGCCTGCAGAGGCTGATAGAGAAGATTGAGGGGGGTAAAAAATGAACGTTGACGAGTTCGTTAAAGCCTTTGGCGAGAGGTTTCCCGAGGCGGAGATACGGGTGAGCGAGAACAAGATGCCCCACCCGAAGAGGCGCGTCTGGGTCGAGATAGACAGGGAGAAGTTCCACGACGCCATGGGGTTCATCAAAGAGCTCGACCCCAGGGCACAGTTCTCCATCATAATCGGAATGGATGCCGGCGATAAACTGCTCGCCAAGTACCACATGGAGCTGTTCTGGGAGGAGGGCGAGAGTATATCGCTCATCATAGGGACGAGCGTTCCGAAGGACAACCCGAAGCTCCCAACGGTCACCGATGTGTTCCCGAGCGCACTGCCCTACGAGAGGGAGAACCAGGAGTTCCTCGGGCTGTTCTTCGAGGGAATCCCCGACCCAAGGAGGCTCTTCCTGCCCGACGACTTCCCGGAGGGAATCTACCCGCTGAGGCTCGATGAGACCGGAATCAAGCCAGAGATGGTGAAAAACGCAGGCCACCCGTACAAAATGAAGAGGGAGGGCTCAAAATGAACGGAAGGCTTGAGTACTGGGTTAAGATACCCATCGGACCCATTCATCCAGCACTGGAGGAGCCCGAGAAGTTCATCATCACGCTCGACGGTGAGAGGATAATCAACGTCGACGTCAAGCTCGGCTACAACCTCAGGGGCCTCGAATGGATAGCCATGAGGAGGAACTACATCCAGATACTCTACCTGGCGGAGAGAATATGCGGCATCTGCTCCTTTTCCCACAACCACACCTACTCAAGGGCAGTTGAGGAAATGGCCGGCATCCAGGTTCCCGAGAGGGCCGAGTACATCCGCGTCATCGTCGGCGAGCTGGAAAGAATCCACTCCCACCTGCTCAACCTCGGTGTGGTTGGCCACGCCATAGGCTACGACACCGTTTTGCACCTCAGCTGGCTCGCTCGCGAGCGGGTCATGGACATCCTGGAGGCCATCGGCGGCAACAGGGTCAACTACTCCATCAACACCATCGGAGGAGTGAGGAGGGATCTCGAAGAGAAGCACATCAGGGCGATACTTGACATGATAGAGAACTACAGGAATGAGGTCATGCCGAAGATAGAGGAGATATTCCTCTACGACCCGACGGTCGAGGCAAGGCTGAGGGACGCGGGCGTTATTCCCAAGAGGATAGCCATCGAGTACAGCGCCCAGGGCCCCACAGCGAGGGGAAGCGGCGTGAAGAAGGACGTCCGCTACAACGAGAAGCTCGGTGTTTACCCCGACCTTGGCGTGAAGCCGATAACCCCCAAGGAGTTCACCGGTGTCATCAAGGGGGACGTCTTCGACAGGATGGTCGTCAGGGTTGGAGAGCTCTGGCAGAGCATAGAGCTGATTGAGAGGGCAATAGACCAGATGCCAGAGGGTAAGATAAAGGCCGTGCCGAAGGACAACGCACTCCTCTTCCAGCTCAAGAAAGCGGATGGAGAGGGCATCGGAAGGTACGAGGCCCCGAGGGGAGAGCTCATCCACTACGTCATGGGACAGAAGGGCAAGGACGTCCCGGCGAAGTGGAAGATGAGGGAGCCGACCTTCCCGAACCTGTTCGCGATAGCCAGGGCGCTGGTCGGCGAGCAGGTGGCGGACGTTCCAGTGGCGATAGCCTCGATAGACCCGTGCCTGAGCTGTACCGACAGGGTCGCGGTTATCGATGCGAACACGGGGAGGAAAATGGTTCTCACCGAGAAAGACCTCCTGAGGCTCTCCATAGAGAAGACAAAGGAGCTGAACCCGAACGTTAAGGCGAGGCCCGAAGTTGTGGGCGTCGGCTGCCCAAGGGGTGGTGCACCATGAACGTCCTCTACGCTACCCTCGGTTTCATAGGGATTTACGTTTACGTGTCCTCAGCTTCGCTGCTGTGGGGAGGTATAGACAGGAAGCTGGTAGCAAGGATGCAGCGCCGCGTTGGCCCTCCCCTGCTCCAGCCGTTCTACGACTTCCTGAAGCTGGTCAGCAAGGAGTCAATAATACCGAGAGACGCCAACAGGTTCTTCGAGCTGGCCCCTGTCATGGCGCTCGCGACATCAATAGCACTGCTCGCATACACACCGCTCGGCTTTGAGCCCCTCTTCGGAACCAAGGGAGACGTGATACTCTTCATCTACCTGCTGACCCTCATCGGCTTCCTCAGGGTCATCGGTGCGATCAGTTCGGGCTCGCCCTACGCCCAGATAGGTGCCCAGAGGGAGATAATAGTCCTCGTCTCCAGGGAAGGGCCGATGATGCTGGCGCTCTTCACAATACTCTGGCGCCTCAGTGAGCTCGGAGTTACCAAACCATTCAGCATGGGCACCTTCTACGAGCACAGCATATGGGAGCTGGGCACACCCCTCAGCCTCATCGGGACGTTCATACTGCTCGTGGTCTTCCTCGCCTGGCTGGCGAGCGAGATAGAGGTCGGATACTTTGACATTCCTGAGGCGGAGACCGAGCTCGCGGAGGGAACCATGGCCGAGTACAGTGGAAGACACCTGGCCCTCTTCGAGCTCGCCAACGCCATAAAGGCCTTCGTCAGCGCGAGCCTCGTGGTTGCGATATTCTTCCCCTGGGGGATTTCCGGCTACCTTGGGCTTGGCGGAATAGCGGGGATAATCGTTGACCTGCTCTTCCACACGCTCAAGGTCTTCGCGGTTCTCTTCGTGAGCATGAGCGTCTTCAGAGCAATAACGGGGAGGCTCAGGATAACCCAGGCGGTGAACCTGTTCTGGACGAGGCTATTGCCGGCGAGCGTAGTTGGGGCACTGCTCCTCGCCATTGACGCACTGGGGGTGATAGCATGAAGGTTCCACCGACGCTCTCAACGGTGCTCGGCAACCTCCTCAAGAAGCCCGCCACCAACCCCTTCCCTGAGAGCGAGCCAGTGCCGGTTCCGGAGGGCTTCAGGGGCAAGCTCAACTACGACGTCGAGAAGTGCGTCGGCTGCAGGCTCTGCGTCATGGTCTGCCCCGCCGGAGTTATAGAGTACGTCCCGGAGGTCAGGAAGGTCACCTTCTGGCTAGGAAGATGCGTCTTCTGCCAGCAGTGCGTCGATGTCTGCCCCGTCAACGCCCTCTGGATGAGCGACGAGTTCCTGCTGGCAACGACGGACAAGTACGACGACAACCTCCGCTGGTTCAAGGAGGACGAGATTGAAGGGCTCAAGAAGAAGATGGAGGAGCAGAAGAAGGCCAAGGAAGCCGCAAAGAAGGAAGGTTCCAAGTAGTCACATTTCTTTTCTCATGTTTTCCTTCATGAGTTCTGATGCTCTTTTCTGAACATCCGTATCCATGAGCATACTACAGAGAGCCGTTTTTTGTACTTACGTAAAGCATTGTGCTGTTTCTGTTTGTCAAATTTCAGGTTGTTAACCATTTGTTTTAGAAATCCATTTATAAAGATTTAGCCAATGCTCACTTGAGATTTCGGGAAAATACGCCCGATAAGGGTTTAAAACCTAAAGTTGAGGTGGGAAAATGGGGTTTGCCGCACCGTTCCTGTGGTCCCTTATCGTCTATCTGCTCCTCACAGCGGGTTCCGGCGAGGTCATCGCTTGGAGCCCGGGGGAGCTGGTTGCAGGGATTGTAATAGCGGCCATCATCGGCTACGCCACAAAGGACGTCATGGACGAAAAGCTGAGCTACTTCTTCAACCCAAAGAGATGGCTGCTGTTCATAGTCTACGCAATAGGGCCGTTCTTCTTCGCCATGGCCAAGGCCAACCTTGATGTCGCCTACAGGGTCATAACAGGCAAGATACGGCCAGGAATAGTCAAGATATCCCCCGGCCTGACCAGAGACGAGAGCAGGACTCTCCTCGCCAACTCGATAACACTGACACCCGGAACGTTCACGCTTGAGATAGACGAGGAGGGCAACTTCTACGTCCACTGGATAAACGTTCCGCCCGGAAAGGAGAAGCCCACTCCGGAGGAGCTGTGTGGATACCTTCCAAAATGGGCAAGGAGGATT
Source organism: Thermococcus coalescens (assembly GCF_055392585.1). Classification (NCBI taxonomy): domain Archaea; kingdom Methanobacteriati; phylum Methanobacteriota; class Thermococci; order Thermococcales; family Thermococcaceae; genus Thermococcus; species Thermococcus coalescens. The sequence continues at coordinate 1,012,869 of NZ_AP043764.1, read as the reverse complement.
GCGGAATGACGGTCGATGGAATGTTCATGTGGGCCATGATACTGCTCCTGTTCTCAGCCATGCTGACACTTATAAGGCTCCTGGCTGGCCCAACGATTCCGGACAGGGCAGTTGCGCTTGACTCCATGACGACGACAACGGCCGGTGCCATGGTTCTCTACGGCGTCATAACCAGGCAGGCGGTCTTCATAGACGTCGCACTCGTCTACGCGGTTCTGAGCTACATCGCAACGCTCTACATAGCCCGCTATCTGGTAAGAAAGAGAGTGGGAGTAATCTACGAGACCGGGGGGGAGAGCCAGTGATAGAATGGATCATAGGGCTGTTCCTGGTAATAGGAGTCTTCTTCAACCTCCTGGCCAGCGTCGGTATCCTCCGCTTCCCGGACGTGTACACGAGGATACACGCGGCAACGAAGTGCACGACCTTCGGGACGATATTCATAGTGCTCGCAACGGTGAGCTACTCGATATACAACTACTACTGGGTGGCCAAGAACCCGGCATGGGTGACCATAGGAATCCACTCGGCGCTGGTTCTCATATTCCTGGTGCTGACCAACCCGGTTGGAGCTCACGCCCTCGGTAGAGCGGCCAGAAAGTCGGGGATAAGGCCCTACGGGGCCGTTATAGACGAGCTGGAGGGAAGGCTATGAACTTCGAGGAGCTCTTCTGGGTGATCCAGGTTCTGGCCGGGCTGGGGCTTCTGGTCTCGGCGATAGCGGCTATCAGGTTCAAGAACCTGATCTCGGCAGTCATCGCGATGGCCGTCTTCAGCCTGATACTGTCACTGGAGTTCTACATACTCCAAGCGCCGGACGTTGCCATCGCCGAAGCTGGTGTCGGGGCCGGCCTGACGACCGCGATGTACCTGCTGGCGATTAAGAACACCACCGACGAGGAGGTGGTAGAATGAGGAAGGCCCTCGGCCTCTTTGCGTTCATAGGCTTCACGCTGTTCCTTCTGGTAGCGGCGGCGAGCCTCAGGCCCTTCGGAGAGCCGGTTCACAAGGATATGGACTCGTATTTCATCCAGCATGCCCAGGAGGAAGCCTCGGCCAACAACGTGGTCACGAGCATAGTCTTCGACTACAGGGGATTCGATACCCTCGGTGAGGCGACGGTTCTGTTCACGGCCGTTGCCGGCGTACTGATGGCCCTCAGGCGGAGGGAGGTGACGACATGACCACCGTAATCATCAAGACCACCACGAAGTATCTGGCGGCGCTCATACTCACCTTTGGAGCGTATATCATCCTCCACGGTCACCTCACCCCGGGAGGCGGCTTCCAGGGAGGGGCAGTCTTCGCCAGCGGCCTTGCGCTCCTCATCGTGGCCAACAAGTACGACGACATCAGGAGAACCTTCTCCAAGGTTCCGCTCAGTGCCTTCGAGAGCATAGGCGCCCTCGGATTCCTGGGAACGGCCACGCTCGGATTCATGGGGTACACGTTCTTCAAGAACGTCATAGCCAACAGCGGGTTCCCTCTCTTCGGCGAGCCCACCCCGCTCGGAATAAACCCTGGGTACCTGAACACAGGTGGGACGCTGCCGTACATGAACATATTCGTCGGAACAAAGGTTCTGGCAGGATTAACGAGCATAATCCTGATATTCTACCTCCTCCTGGGGGTGAAGAAGAATGAATAACGTGATTTTGGTCAACCTCCCCTTCATAGTCGTGGCGCTCCTGCTGGCGGTGGGGTTCTACACTATAGGCTTCAAGAGGAACCTCATCAAGGTCGTCATAGGCATTGAGATCCTTGAGGGAGCCGTCAACCTGTTCCTGATAGCCCTCGGCTACGTCAAAGGCGCCTACGCCCCGATATACACCATGGCGCCGAAGGAGGCAGCCAACAACATGGTTCTGCCGACTCCCCAGGCGCTCACGCTGACGAGCATCGTCATAGGTGTCGCCGTATCGGCCCTCATGCTCGCCTTCGCGGTTAACATCTACCGCCACTACGGAACCCTTGACGTTACAAAGGTCAGGAGGCTGAAAGGATGATCGAGCACCTACCGGCACTCATGATAGCCGTGCCCCTCTTCGGGGCGTTTGTAGCACCTCTGCTGAAGAAGAAGGGCAGTGCTCCGGCCGTCTGGGCGATAATCATCACCGGCGCAACCCTGGGAATGGCGCTCCTTCTCGTTAGACAGGTGCTCGCCCAGGGCATGATGGTGTACGTCTTCGGAGCGGACAAACCGACTCTCGTCCTGCCCTCAGGGTACAGGGTTCCGGTGAGGATAATCTTCGAGGTCGACGCGATAGGGGCCTTCATGGCACTCTCGGCAACGCTCATGAGCTTCATCGGAGCGATGTACTCCTACAGCCACGTCAGGAACGAGACCGGCCTTGAAAAGTACTACGCGCTGCTCCTCCTGCTGGAGGTCGGAATCCTCGGCATGGTTCTCACGGGAGACCTGTTCAACCTCTTCGTGTTCCTGGAGATAGCGGGAATAGCCGGCTCGGCACTGGTGGGCTTCAGGAACTACAGGGGAGAGGCCAGCGAGGCCGGAATCAAGTACCTCATAGTCAGCGCGGTCGCTTCGCTGATGGTGCTGTTCTCCATAGGCCTGCTCTACGGCCAGTACGGAAACCTCAACATAGCCTACCTGAGCACTCAGATAAGCTTCAACACCGTTGACATGATAGCCCTTGGAATACTCTTCGCGTCCTTCGCGATGAAGTGCGGTTCGGTGCCGACCCACCACTGGGTTCCCGATGCGTACACCGAAGTCCCCTCGGGAATCAACCCAACCCTGCTGGTGGCGACCTACGCGAGCCTCTACGCCCTCTTCAGAGTCAGCTTCAGCCTCTTCGGAAACATCACGGTGAGCATGAGCAGTCTCGGGTGGATAATGAGCATCCTCGGAGTGCTGACCATGTTCATAGGCGTTACCATGGCGCTCGTGCAGAAGGACGTCAAGAGGCTCATGAGCTACCACGCGATTTCTCAGACCGGCTACATGCTCCTCGGAGTCGGCGTTGGCCTGGCAGTCCTCAACGACCCGGCCAAGCTTGCAGCCTTCGGAAGGGACGCCATGGCCGGAGGTATATTCCACATAATCAACCACATCATCTACAAGAGCCTCCTCCTCATGACCGCCGGAGCGCTCTTCTACGTGACCGGGACGAGGAACCTCAACGAGATGGGTGGCCTCGCCAGGAAGATGCCCTACACGACGGTGGCGTTCATAGTAGGTGCGGCGGCAATATCCGGAATACCGCCATTCAACGGCTTCGCGAGCAAGTTCCTCATCTACGAAACATCCTACCAGCTCAGCCCGATATTTGCGGTATTCGCAATGGTCACTAGCGTCCTGACCCTGGCGTCGTTCGTCAAGGTCTTTGCCTCGGCCTTCCTCGGACCGCCGGTCAAGAAGTACGAGGACGTGAAGGAGGTTCCAAGAAGCATGGTGGCGGCAATGCTCATCCTCGCGGCGCTGTGCCTGCTGTTCGGTCTGTTCCCGAACGTGGTGCTGGACAAGCTGGTGTATCCGGCGGTTGACGCGCTGCTGAAGCTGAGCAGCTACCAGACGTGGGGTGGTCTACCATGACCTGGATTGAGAGCCTTACACTGAACTCGCCGTCGGGCTTCTGGAACCCGATAGTCTGGCTGGCGTTCCTGGTGATCTTCGCCATCATCGGTTACCTCATCTATTCGAGGGGCAACAGGAGCTACAAGCCCAACACGGAGCAGGTGAAGCCGTTCATAAGCGGCAACGCCGTGGAGGACGTGGAGGAAATCCGCGTAAGGGCCGGGGACATATACTGGGGCTTCATCGAAGCGCTCAAGGGCTACTACAACGTCCTCATGAGAATGCACAGCGGGGACCTCAGGGACTACATACTCTGGTACCTCGGGCTCGGTGCTGTAATCCTCTTCGTCCTCGTGGGGGGTGTGTGAATGGGAAAGCTCACCAACTTTAAGCGCTCAATATGGGTCTTCCATGCCTCGGGAGGAAGCTGCAACGCGTGCGACATTGAGATAGTCGCCGTGCTTACTCCCCGATACGACGTGGAGCGCTTCGGAATCAAACTCGTCGGAAGTCCGAGGCACGCGGACGTGCTCCTCGTTACCGGGGCCATTCCAAGGGACTTCGCGGACAAGCTCAGGAGAGTCTACGAGCAGATGCCGGACCCGAAGGCTGTCGTGGTGGTCGGGAACTGCGGGACGAGCGGCGGCGTCTTCTACGACTCCTACAACATAGCGGGCCCGATAGACGAGATAATACCCGTGGACGTCTACGTTCCGGGCTGTCCACCGAGGCCAGAGGCGATAATAGACGGCGTGGTTAAGGCCTGGCTCAAGATAGAGAAGCTGGAAAAGGAGCTGGAGGGGAAGAAGGAATGAAGGAGCCTGTGAGCGTGGAAGAGGTACTCAGGAAGCTCCAGGAGACGCTGGGGGAGGCACTGCTCTCCCACGAGATCAGGGAGTACACCAAGGGTGTTAAGAGGAAGAGAACGTACAGGGAGCTGTGGATCACCATAAAGCCCGACGCCTTCAGGAAGACCGTAGAGGCCATATTCGCCCTCGACTACCCCCACCTTCACTTCATCGCGGGAGAGGACCAGGGAGGAGAAACCCTCACCATGATATACTCCTTCGGGGTCTTCCACACGCACCCCTGGGGCGAACTGAGCATCACCATCAAGTTTGACCTCCCCAAGGACAGCCTGGTTCTTCCAACGATAACAGACCTTATGATGGGCGCCGAAACCAACGAACGTGAGATCAGGGAGATGCTCGGCGTTGAGTTCGAGGGGCTGAAGAACAAGAGGCACCTCTTCCTGCCCGACGACTGGCCGGAAGGGAAGTACCCGTGGAGGCGGGACGAGTACGGCGTCGAGGACATGGTGAAGCACACCCACCGGAGCGTGAACGAGATAAGGAAGATGAGGGGTGAGGAGTGATGGCCAAGACCCAGTATTACGTCCCCGTTGGGCCAATTCACCCCGCGCTGAAGGAGCCAATAAGGGTCGAGGCGAGGGTAGAGGGGGAGAAGATAGTAGAGGTCGACGTCAAGAGGGGCTTCGCCCACAGGGGAATAGAGTACATGGGCATGAAGAGGAACGCCATCCAGACGCTCTACCTCTCCGAGAGGATATGCGGAATCTGTTCGATATCGCACCCATACGCCTTCGTGGTTACCGCCGAGAAGGCCCTCGGGATAGAGGCGCCGCCCAGGGCCCAGTACATCAGGACGATAATAGGGGAGCTGGAGAGGATACACAGCCACATCCTGTGGCTCGGCGTCGTGGCGCACGAGATGGGCTTTGACTCCCTCCTCTTCTGGACGTGGAAGGGCAGGGAGAGGCTCCTCGACATACTGGAGCTCCTCACGGGCAACAGGATAAACTACTCCGTCTTCATGATAGGCGGTGTGAGAAGGGACATCAAGGAGAGCCACATAAAGGCCATCAAGGACATGATAAGCTACTACCGCACATTCAACCAGGAGATGAAGGACGTCTTCCTCTCCGATCCGGTTTACAAGGCTAGGACTAGGGGTGTCGCCCAGCTTTCCAAGAAGATGGCGCTCGAACTGAACGCCGTTGGGCCGGTTGCAAGGGCGGCCGGGGTAAGGATGGACATCAGGCAGGACATACCCTACGACGCATACGCCGACATAGACGTCCGCGCGGTGGTTCCCCAGGACATCGTCGGCGAGGCCAGGGGAGACGCCTACGACATCACCATGGTGAGGCTCTACGAGATAGACCAGAGCCTTGACATCATCGAATACTGCATAAACGAACTCCCCGAGGGCAAGCTCATGGCAATCCCGAACTACGTGGCCCTGCTCGCCAAGATAAGGAGAACCCAGGGCGAAGCCATAGGAGCGCACGAGGCACCGCGCGGTGAGGTCATCCACTACCTCAAGTTCGACGGAAAGAGGGACGGGCCGGCGGTGTGGAAGGTCATAGCGCCGAGCTACAACAACATCAACACATGGGCCCCGCTCCTCCTCGGGGCGGAGGTGGCGGACATACCGATAGTGGTTGCCTACATCGACCCGTGCATGTGCTGCAACGACAGGATAGCGGTCGTGAGGGACGAGGACGGCAGGGTAATCGACCCGGCGACTCTCCACAGGAAGGCGGTCGAAAAAACAGAGAGGCTCAAGCGCGAGCTGGGGGTGAGAGAATGAATTTCGAAACACTCATCTACGCCTTCACCTTCCCCGTCCTTGGGGTCTTCCTCGGGCTGGTCTACAAGGGTATAGACAGGCGCTTCTCGGCGAGGCTGACTTCCAGGATAGGCCCGCCCATAAGGCAGCCCTTCTGGGACGTCGGAAAGCTGCTCCTCAAGGAGACCGTCGTTCCGGAGAACGCGGTGGCGTGGATATTCAACGCCATGCCGATAGTTTCCTTCGCGGCCTCGATGACCCTGCTCCTCTACATACCCTTCGGAGTGCTCAAGGCCCCGCTGGAGGGCTACGGAGACCTGGTGGTCATACTCTACCTGCTCACGCTGCAGTCCCTGGCAATGGCCATAGGCGGCTTCGCATCGGGAAGTCCGTTCTCCTCGGTGGGCGCGCAGAGGGAAATGGTGCTCATGATGAGCTACGAGATGCCGCTGGCGACGGTCATCATAGGATTCGCGGTCATATACAGGAGCTTCTCACTGACCACCATAGCGAGCACCCCGGTGTGGGGCGTCGCAGGTCCGCTCGTCGCCATGGGAGTGCTGCTGCTCCTGGTGGCGCTTCTGGCGGTCACACCCGCGGAGCTGGCGAAGCTCCCCTTCGACATCGCGGAGGCGGAGACGGAAATCTGTGAGGGAATGCTCGCGGAGTACAGCGGGAGGAACCTGGCACTGTTCTACCTCTCCGACGCGGTCAGGGGCTTTGCCATGGCGGCGCTGGAGGTAGTGCTGTTCTTCCCGTTCACGCTGACGAGCATACTGAACCTAAGCCTCACAGGGACAGCGTACTACGTCGTCGAGGCGCTGTGGTTCCTGTTCAAGGTTCTGGTGCTCTACCTGCTGGCTATAACGCTCGTCAGGACGTCCTTCGCCAGGTTCAGGATAGAGCAGGCATCCAGGGTGTTCTGGGTCTACGTCAACATAATCGCCCTCGTGGGACTCGTGCTGGTATGGCTGGGGGTGTGAAGCATGGTCAACAAGATGATGTTCGTCCTCCTAAAGCAGCTCGTCAAAAAACCAGCCACAAACCCGTTCCCGGTCAAGCACGCCCCGGCGAACGTAACGGAGCTGATAGAGAAAGTCCAAAGGGGTGAGGTCCAGATAAACCCGCCGGTTCCGGTTCCCGAGGACTTCAGGGGCAAGCTGGTCTACACTCCCGAGAGGTGCATCGGCTGCAGGCTGTGCATAATGGTATGTCCCGCCAACGCCATGGAGTGGGTCCCTGAGCTTAAGAAGATAAGGCACTACGTCAGCAGGTGCATGTTCTGCGCCCTCTGCGTTGACGTCTGTCCCGGCAAGAAGTTCCCGGGAGAGGAGAAAGCGGTGAAGGCCCTAAGGATGAGCGAGGAGTTCCTGCTGGCGGACTACGACAAGTACAGCGACAACCTCATCGAGGAGCCGCCCGAGGCCAGGGAGCTATTCAAAAAAGAAGTGAAGGAGGCAGTGGAGTCCGAAGGCTAGCGTGAGCTAAGCCTTCACACCCTCTTTTATTCCATTGTGGTAGCTGTAATCCCTGATGAGGGATTCCACCGCCCTTTCGTGGAGCCTCTCCGTCGAGCCCAGGTACCGGAACACCGCCTTCATAGTTTCGTCGTCGGCCTTCTCGGCCAGGATGGAGTATACCCTCTCCGAGACCTCCTCAAGCTCAAGAGCACATTTGAGAACCGCAAACACGTCGTTTTCGCTCTCAAGTTCCCTTATGTCGGAGAGCTCCTCCAGGGAGAGCCCACTAACGGCGGGGATATCTTCCTCAAAGTTACGGGCGTAAAGGTTCCTGAGCTTCCTTTCGTGCCGCCTCGCCTCCTGAGAGAGGAGCCTGAACATGTCGCAGACGGCACCCTCAATCTCCATGCCCTTCGCCTTCTCGGACAGCCTCTCGTAGAGAAGAGCCTTGTCCCCTTCAAGGGATATCCAGTAGGCGAGAAGCTCCCTCAGGGGAAGCTCCTCGAGGAGAGAGACGCCCTCAAGATCAACCATCTCACTCACCCCAACCCAATGTACGCGGGGGGTTTTATACAGGCTTTGGCACAACCGTCTATAAAAGGCGTTTGAAATAATCGGCTGCCCCTTAAAGGATATCTCAAAAATGGAAGGCCTTTTGAATCGGATTTCGGGGTTTCAGACTTTTTCCTTTACCAACTCATTGTACCTCTGGCGGAGCAGTTCGTAGTGGCCCCACTCAACATCGGCAAGCTTCCGGTAGAGCCTCCTCAGCCCGGGGTCGTCAACCCTCTCGGAGAGGAGCCTGTAGGACTCGTGGGCTATCAGCTCGCTCTCCATGGCGGCCCGGATGACCTCAGGGAGCTGATCAGCCCGTTCAAGCTTATCGAGAACCGGAAGCACCTCTATGGGAGGAAGGTCGCTCCCCGGAACCTCGCCGTAGGTCTCCCTGAAGCTCATCTCAAGCTCGGACGCATGGTTCAGGGAGTCCTCCGCCAGCCTTTCAAAGGTCTTCACCAGCTCCCCGCCCAGTCCGAGGTTTCTCGCACGTCTGGCGAGTTCGCGGTAGAATTCGGCCTCCTTTTTCTCGCCCTCTATCCAGTAGGCCAGAACCTCCCTGTAGTTCAGCCCTGAGAGGAACTCAACTATCTCATCGACCCCGTACATTTCCATCGGACAGCGATAGGGCGTCCCCCTAAATAAGCTTTGGGTTCATCTAACGAGCCATATCGTCAGGAACATGAGGATGTAGGCGATTATGCTTATGACCACATGAACCTTTATCCATGCGTCCCTGCGCTTGGAGATAAAGATAAACGCCCCGCTCAGCATGGCGAGGCTCATGAGGGCAAAGCTCAGGTAGCCGAGGGTGTAGTGGTCGAAGCTAACCATTTGGAACACCCACCGGGAAGATGTACAGGGGAGCGCCGTCGGTGCCCAGTATCTCCGCCACGCCCTCATCGTAGAAGGCCCCGACGGCGACGGTTCCGAGGTTCAGGGCGGTCGCCTGGAGGTATATGTTCTGGCCTATATGTCCCGCCTCCATGTGCACGTACCTTACCCCGCGCTCCCCGTACCGGGAAGTCGTTCTTCCGTAGAATGCCACGAGGATTATGCTGAGGGGTGCATCTCCAACCCACCGCTGGTCGAGGGCCGCTCTCTGGAGGGCTTTCCTGTAATCCCCCTCCTTCACCAGCACAAGGGTGTGGTTGAAGGGGTCGTAGCGATACACTCCGGGGGCAAGGGCTTCGACGTTCCCGGCCACCACGTAGACCTCGAAGGGATACGTCGCCCCCGCGCTGGGTGAGGCTCGAAACTTGGTTCTCCGGGCCGTTATCCCCTGCGCCGCCCAGAGGAGCTGGGAGAGCTGTTCGAGCGTCACCGGCTCGTCCCGATAGGAGCGGATGCTCCTCCGCCTCGCTATCGCTTCCTCGACGCTGACGTCCGAGTCCAGCCTCGGCTCGGGCAGGGCTATGACCTCACCCGGGAAGGTCTCACCCACTCCCCTCCAGAGGAGGTATGGCTTGAGGACGAGAAGGAGAGACGATGCCACCACCAGGGCCACTACTATGTACGAAACATGCCTGAAGTTCATGCTTATGAATTGGGCGTCATACTATTTTAGGCTTCACTCCTTCACCTCAAAGCGGAGCAGTTCACCTCTCCCCACCAGTCCGATCCCGGCCTTTTTCCCCAGCACCTCGACGGCGACGGTGTAATCCGGGTCGCTGAGGCTGACCCTCAGGCCGAAGGCTTCCACTATAAGCGAACCGAGGCCGATTTCGAGATCCCTCTGGGACAGCCTCCTGTTCCCCCTGACCTTGGCGCGTACCGCGAAGGTGCCGTCTATCCTTTTCGTCAGTTCAAGGACGGCCCTTTCAATCTCCTCCCTCCTAGCGGGGACTATTAGGTCGAGGGGGACGACGCGCTGTATCGCCTGGGTCTCAAAGCTCCTCAGCCGCGCTATGGCCTCCTCCTTCGACAGGCGCGTTTCCGCCAGGAGGACGCCCTTCCAGTCGGTTCCCTTAACCCGAACCTTTTCCAGGGCCCACTCCAGCTCAAGTATCGCATCACCCTCGCGGTTGTATGGTGCCGTAACGAGGAGAATCGTCATCTCCGCTCACCGATGGACAACTTTTTATATTTCGCGTTCCTAAACTATGCGGTGAGTTAAAATGGAAGCCGGCGGCCTTAAGCTTTATCCCTACCAGTCATACGAAGTTTACGGCCTTTCTCGAAACCCCTTTGAGCAGCTTGCGAGTGAGGGGATAACCGACGTTGAGAGCATTCACGTCTATCAGGAGGTGGACATGCGCCTCCAGATGATAATCTCCGAGGTCATCGGAAACAAGAGCTCCATAGCACTCAGCATCGTTGGCCCCCTCGGGATGGGCAAGACCCAGAGGCTCAAGACCATAGCCAGGGCCATAGAGGAGAACCGGGGAAAGGCCATATACGTCAAGGTCGACACGAACGACATCCTCAAGCTCACGCGCGACATCTTCTACGCCCTCAAACCCCCGAGGAGCAGGACCAACATATTCCTCGAAAACCTCTCAAGGAAGCTCGGCTTCATAGACAGGCTTGAGAAGATGCTGAGCAACCGGGACGAGTACAAGAGCAGGGACATAGCCGAACTCCTGACCGAACAGATGGGAAAATACCCCTACTGCGCCCTGCTCCTTGACGAGCTGGAGAACATGCAGACCGCGAGCGAGAGGGAGAAGATACAGTTCTTCGAGATGCTCAGGCACTTCATCAGCAACATGCCCCAGGGCTGTATCGTTGCCTTCGCCTGTGTACCGGAAGCCTACGAGGAGTACTCCAAGATCTTCCCGGCCTTCTTCATGCGCCTCCACTACGAGTTCAAGCTCAGACCGATGAGCATAGACGAGGCCTACGAGCTGGTGAAAAAGAGGCTCAACAGGGTAAGGATAAGGGACACCGACGACCCGCTCTATCCCTTCACCGAGGAGGCCGTCAAGCTCATCCACGAGCTCGGGAAGGGCAACCCCAGACAGATTTTGAGGCTCCTCCACTACGTGCTCAGCGAAGCTGCGAAGCACAAGTTCGACCCGATAGACGACTACGTTGTCACGACCATCCTTGAGGAGCCGAAGAGCCTTGAGGAGTACCTCACGAGGATTCCTAAGGAGTACAAGGATCTGGTGGAGGCAATAGTCCACGAGTTCAACGGCGGGCCGGTGAGCTACATCCAGATAGCCAAGATCGTCAAGAGGCCGGGAATACAGGTCTACGACCAGCTCAACGAGCTCATAAGGCTCGGCTTCCTGGTCGGAGATCCCAAGGGCAACTACAAAGTCCCCGAGTACGTGAGGAAGTTCCTTGAGAAGGGCGAGGATACGGAAGAGGTCGAAGAGTGATAGTCCATGCCGAACTACGACGCCCACCTCCTGAGCGGCATAGTTTCATACCCACTCACCGTTTTTCTCGCCTTCATGCTCAGGGATTACGCGGGAGTCCCCTTCGTCCTCAGCACGGCCGCAATGGTGATAGGCTACGCCCTCTACGTCCTTGGGGCCGATCTGCCGGACATGGATCACCCCAACGCGCTGATACACAGGGGGACGAAGCCCATAGTGGCCGTGGCAGTTGGGAGCGCGGTATTCGTGCAGAGCCTCGGCTCCATAAACCTTGGGGGCGAACCGCTCAACGTTGCCGCCGCGTGGGGAGTGGGGGCGCTGGCCGGGCTCGTAGCCTGGTACGGCTTCACAGCGGTAATGCCCAGGCACAGGGGGATAGTCCATTCCCTCCTCTTCGCGGCCGTATACGGGGTTCTGGGCTACACCCTCGTGAACTTCGGCCTGGGCATGACGACGGGCGAGGGACTCTACGTCGGCTTCGCAGCGTTCAGCGGCTACACCCTGCACCTCATCCTCGACAGGGAGATTTCCCTCCTTTAGCTGACACCTTTTTGTCCGGAATTGACACATGATTGTCCCGCAATGTTTTTAAGTGTTCAACCCAAGGTTAAGAACCGGAGGTGGGAGAGATGTTCAGCCTGGGAGGATTCTCACGCGGAGGCGAATATGAAAACAAGACCTGGGACGTGCTGATCATCGGTGCCGGACCCGCCGGCTTCACCGCGGCTATATACGCGGCGCGCTTCGGCCTTGAGACCCTTATACTCAGCAAGGACCTCGGAGGAAACATGGCGCTGACCGACCTAATAGAGAACTACCCCGGCTTCCCCGAGGGAATCAGCGGTTCGGAGCTGACCAACAGGATGCACGAGCAGGTGAAGAACCTCGGCGTCGATATTGTCTTCGATGAGGTCGAGAGGATAGACCCCACCGAGTGCGCCTACTACGAGGGGCCGTGCAAGTTCGCGGTTAAGACCAAGAACGGCAAGGAGTACAAAGCAAAGACCATAATCATAGCCGTTGGAGCAGCACCGAGGAAGCTCCACGTTCCGGGGGAGGAGGAGCTGACAGGAAGGGGCGTCTCCTACTGCGCCACCTGCGACGGCCCGCTCTTCAAGGGCAAGAAGGTAATAGTCGTCGGCGGAGGGAACACGGCACTCCAGGAGGCGCTGTACCTCAAGAGCATAGGCGTTGACGTGACCCTCGTTCACAGGAGGGACAAGTTCAGGGCGGACAAGATACTCCAAGACAGGTTCAAGGAGAGCGGAATCCCGACGATACTCAACACCGTCGTGACGGAGATTAAAGGAAACGGCAAGGTCGAGGCAGTCAAGCTGAAGAACCGCGTCACCGGCGAGGAGACGGAGATGGCCGTTGACGGAGTGTTTATATTCATCGGCTACGAGCCGAAGACGGACTTCGTCAAGCACCTCGGCATAACCGACGAGTACGGCTACATACCGGTGGATATGCACATGCGCACCAAGGTAAAGGGCATCTTCGCGGCCGGCGATATCACCAACGTCTTCAAGCAGATAGCGGTGGCGGTAGGCCAGGGAGCGATAGCGGCCAACTCCGCCAAGGAGCTCCTCGAGGAGTGGAACTCGAAGGTCGTGGAGTGAGTCAGGCTTTTTTCAGCCTTTCTTTCAACTCCTCCTTTGTTAGGTACTCTATCTCTTTTGAATCACGACTATGTACGGCGTTTTTGACGTCACTTCCTCGGTGGCCACGGCGGAAATCACGGCGGCATAAAGGGCGTTAACAATCAGCAGAGAAAGGCTGATACGCTCGAAGTCAACCCAGTAAAGGAGCAGTAGGAGTAACAGGTTCACCACCAAGGACGCCAGAAAGAGCCTCCTGGTGTCAGCATTCCCCATGCCAACCACTCACCTACCGAAAAACAGAACTCAGATGAGTTTATTAATCTCGCGCCCCCACGGGCGATATGAGTCTAGGGGCTCAACGGTTCACAGCTTTCTGCCGAAAATTCTTCGGTCAAAGATGTTCATTGATGAACATAGGGTTATATAGGAAAAGCTCGATCTTCTCCCGGTGATGCACATGGTGGTTAGACCGAACGTTAAAGAGCTCCCCGGACCCAAGGCCAAGGAGGTCATCAAGAGGAACTTCGAGACCCTCGCAGTTACCACGCAGGACCCGGAGACCCTGCCGATAGTCATCGACCACGGTGACGGAATCCTCGTCTACGACGTCGACGGAAACACCTTCTACGACTTCGGAAGCGGCGTCGGCGTGCTGAACGTCGGCCACGCCCACCCGAGGGTCGTCGAGGCCGTCAAGAGGCAGGCAGAGAAGTTCACCCACTTCGCGCTCAACGACTTCTTCTACGAGAACGCAGTCATACTCGCCGGGAAGCTCGCCGAGCTCGCCCCCGGCGACTTCCCGAAGAAGGTCGTCTACCAGAACAGCGGTGCGGAAGCAAACGAGGCAATGATGAAGCTCGTCAAGTACGGAACCGGAAGGAAGAGGTTCATAGCCTTCTACCACGCCTTCCACGGAAGGAGCCAGGCAGTCCTCTCGCTTACCGCCAGCAAGTGGGTTCAGCAGGACAGGTTCTTCCCGACGATGCCGGGAGTTGAACACATCCCCTACCCGAACCCATACAGGAACCCCTGGCACATCGACGGTTACGCCGAGCCGGACGAGCTGGTTAACAGGGTCATAGAGTTCATCGAGGAGTACGTATTCCGCCACGTCCCGCCGCACGAGGTCGGTGCCATAGTCTTTGAGCCGATACAGGGTGAGGGCGGCTACGTCGTCCCGCCGAGGAACTTCTTCAAGGAGCTCAAGAAGCTCGCCGACAGCTACGGAATCCTCCTTGCCGACGACGAGGTTCAGATGGGAGTCGGAAGGACGGGCAAGTTCTGGGCCATCGAGCACTTCGGCGTTGCACCGGACACCATCCAGTTCGGCAAGGCCATAGGCGGAGGAATTCCGCTCGCCGGTGTCGTCCACAGGGCGGAGATAGCCTTCGACAAGCCGGGCAGGCACGCCTCGACCTTCGGAGGCAACCCCGTCGCCATAGCGGCCGGAATAGAGGTCGTCGAGATCGTCAAGGAGCTCCTCCCGCACGTTCAAGAAGTCGGGGACTACCTCCACAGGTACCTCAAGGAGTTTGAGGAGCGCTATGAAGTCATCGGCGATGCCCGCGGTCTCGGACTGGCCCAGGCCGTCGAGATCGTCAAGAGCAAGGACACCAAGGAGAAGAACCCAGAGCTCAGGGACAGGATCGTCAAGGAGGCCGTCAAGAGGGGCCTTATCCTCCTCGGCTGCGGCGACAACAGCATAAGGTTCATACCGCCGCTGACCATCCAGAAGGAGGAGATCGACGTCGCGATGGAGATATTCGAGGAGAGCCTCAAGAAGGCTCTCGGCTGATTCCCTCCCGTTCCTCATTTTATTGTCCAGTTGTTCTCAGGCCATCGTAAACGGTTACCACCGCAGCAACAAGCTTTTAAAGTTTAAACTTGAAATTCTGGCGGTGGTGAAGGTGGTGGATCTGACAGAGATGCTCAAGCCGTACGGCCACTATGTACTCGGGGGAGCGGTGGTCGTTTTCCTCGCGTACATCTGGGCGAAGAGGAGGGAGTACAAGGCGCCCGCCACGATAGCCCTCTCGGCGATCCTCGCGGCGGTGGTCGCGATAGCCACCAACGTGATAAAGGTGCCGACTCCGGCAACGGGGGGCTACATAAACCTCGGGGACACCATGGTCATGTTCTCGGCCATGGTCTTTGGGCCGGTCGTCGGAGTCTTTGCCGGCGGTGTTGGTTCGGCCCTTGGAGACATCATCGGCGGATACCCGGGATGGGCACCGATAACCCTCGTCGTCAAGGGACTTGAGGGACTGGTCATAGGGTACCTCGCCAGGAGGAGCGACAACGTCTCGACCCTCGTCATAGCCGGAATCGTCGGTGGAATGATAATGGTCTCCGGCTACTTCCTCTTCGAGGCTTACATGTTCGGTGTCCCAGCGGCCCTGACGGAGGTTCCGGGGAACATCGTTCAGGCCGTCACAGGAATAATAGTCGGAACGGGTCTGGCAACGATAATAAAGAAGAGGTATCCCGAGGTCGCGGATCTCATCTAAACTTCCAGCTTTTTCAGTTCTTCCCACAGCTCACTTTCCTTGAGGAGGGGCTCAATCGATATCCTCCTTGAGGCTCTTTTTATCTGACCCAGATACTTGGAATCAGCTACCACGGCATCGTATCCCAGCTCTTCGATCTTGTATATCCTGAGCTTGCAGTCCCTGAGGAGTTCAACGGAGTGCTGAAGAAAAGCAGGGCCGACAAGGAGGATATCCGGTTCAAGGCCCTCCTCCTGGAGCTCTGCTATGGCCTTCGCCAGGATGTCCTTTATCTCATTAATCCCGTGCATCCCGCGCCCCCTCCACGATTTTTACACCGCTCGATGTTCCGATCCTGGTCGCGCCGGCCTCTATCATCGCCAGGGCCTGTTCGTAGGTTCTGATGCCACCGGCGGCCTTGACGCCCATCTCCTCGCCAACGACCTGCCTCATAAGCCTTACGTCCTCGATCGTCGCTCCTCCCGTTCCGAAGCCCGTTGAGGTCTTCACGAAGTCCGCTCCCGCTTCCTTTGCCAGCTCGCAGGCCTTAACCTTCTCCTCCTCGGTGAGGTAGCAGGTCTCGATGATGACCTTGACCATCGCACCCCTCTCGTGGGCGACCTTGACTACCGCCTCGATGTCCCTCTTGACGTACTCGTAGTCCCCGTCCTTCAGAGCGCCGATGTTGATGACCATGTCCAGCTCGTCAGCGCCGTCCTCCAGGGCCTTCTCCGCCTCAAAGACCTTGACCTCAGTCGGTGTTGCGCCGAGGGGGAAGCCTATGACCGTGGCAACCTTCACGTCCGAGCCCCTGAGGACTTCTTTTGCCAGTTTCACCCTGTAGGGGTTCACACAGACGGCATAGAAGCCGTACTCCCTAGCTTCCTCACAGAGCTTAACTATGTCATCGGTGGTGGCGTATGGTTTGAGATTCGTATGGTCGATATATTTAGCAATATCGAAATGATCACCCATAATCATCACCAGTACCTACTTTCCATGAAGGTATTTAGACTTTTTCTCCTCAAAAATGGGCAATTTATCGGAAAATCTGCAGGGTTTCATTGAATTTTCGGCAATTTTTTGAAGTTATCCGTCAGGGAGTGGACAAAAGCCAGCACCATGTGGGACATTCAACCCACATGAAAGGAAATAAAAAGTCACCTCTTCCTGAAGAGAAGGAGGAGCAGCGGCAGTATGACCATAGATGCCGGCCCGCATATTCCCCGAGCGCCCTCGAGGGGCGTTTGAGAGTCCGTCGGCGGCGCCGTTACCGTGGGGCCAAAGTAAGCCGTCCCGTTCGGAAGAGCGTACACGGGCGCCGTCCCCGAGGAGCATCTGACCAGCTCGGGGTTTTTGCTTTCTCCGTACGGCATCCATGCGTAGTCCCCGTTCTCGGTCTCATACCACCCTATCTTCGAGTTGTAGCCCGCAAAGCCCCACTCGGCAACTTTCACAATGGCGTTGATATCCGATTCGCCCACGTTGATTACGCCGCTCTCTGCCAGCCAGCCGAGCTCGGCCAGCAGCGCGGCGGAGGCGTTAACCTCCGACGGGTCGACCGCCGGAGAGGGCCTCACCACCGAGGTCTTGACGAGGGTGAGGGAAACATCGCAGAAAACCCCAAAGGCATTAAGGAAGTCCTTAACGGCGGCGCTTACCTCCCCGTCCGATTTGTTCATCGCTTCGACCTTGAGCTCGAACCCCCCGGCGCGCACCACGTTGGCCGGATCGACGCCGCGTTCCCGCAGGCATGCCTCAAACTGGGGGTTGGGCTTCCATGTGCAGACTCCGTTGACGCAGCCGCAGGTCGTCGTTCCGAGGCAGTCGTACCACGGCTTGTACACGCAGGGCGTCACGACATTGGATGCTATCTCCTTGGGGGCGCAGACCTCACCGGAGCAGCCACCGGCGGCGCAGTCGGCGTCGGAGGTGCACTCGCTTCCCTTAACCTGGGAGAGAACGATCTTAACGCCGTTCCTCTCGAAGGTCGTGTTGTCGGTGACGCTCCAGCCCTCGGCCCTGAGCCTCTCGATCGCGTCTTCCGTAACGAGCAGGGAAACGTTGAGAGACGCAACTGAAACCGATTCCCCTCTCCACTCCACGGGTATCTGAACTCTCAGGTGAAAACCATCGCTCGCGTTCCAGACGAGGACGTAGAGCCTCTTATCGTAGTGAGAACGGAAGATGAATGTACCGTTCTCGGAGAGGACGTTGTGTGCAGCCTCAAAACGCCAGAGGTTGTAATTTATCCCGGGTTTGTTTAGGACGACTTCAACCGCGTACGCATCGGCCGGACTCATGCACGCCCTGACCAGAGGCGTTACCGTGAACATCAGGAGAACAAGGAAAGCCACCACCCGCCTCATAGTCCCACCGGTAAAACTGCGCGGTGGAGATATATACACCTATCCATAGCTTCAGCCGGGATTAAAGCTAAAACCTTTATATGCCCCGGAAAGAATATCACCCGAGGTGATTGAGATGGAGAACCCGTTTGAGATAACCGGAGTCGTTGCCAGGGAGATACTCGACAGCAGGGGCAACCCGACGGTCGAGGTCGAGGTCTACACGCCGGTCAGCATGGGGCGCGCTGCAGTTCCGAGCGGCGCCTCAACCGGCACCCACGAGGCCCTTGAGCTCCGTGACGGCGGGAAGAGGTACCACGGCAAGGGCGTCAGAAGGGCGGTTGAGAACGTCAACAAGATAATCGCGCCCGAACTCATAGGCATGGACGTCACCTGGCAGAGGGACATAGACAGCCTCATGCTTGAGCTCGACGGGACGGAGAACAAGAGCAACCTCGGTGCGAACGCCATTCTGGGCGTTTCTCTGGCTGTTGCCAAGGCCGCCGCCAACGCGCTCGGATTGCCGCTCTACCAGTACATCGGCGGAACCAACGCCTACGTCATGCCCGTTCCGATGAGCAACGTCATCAACGGCGGCGTTCACGCCGGCAACGAGCTCGACTTCCAGGAGTTCATGATAATGCCCGTCGGCGCTGACTCATTCAGGGAGGCCATAAGGTGGGTCTCCGAGACCTACCACGTCCTCAAGGGCGTCATAGCCGAGAAGTACGGAAAGGACGCGGTCAACGTCGGCGACGAGGGCGGTTTCGCCCCGCCGCTGAAGGAGCCGCAGGAGCCTCTTGAGCTCCTCATAAAGGCCATCGAGGAGGCAGGCTACAAGCCCGGCGACGAGATAGCCTTCGCCATGGATCCGGCTTCGAGCGAGTTCTTCCACCCGGACATCGGGAAGTACGTCGTCAACGGCAAGGAGTACACCAACGCCGAGCTTCTCGAACTCTACAGGGAGCTCGTCTCAAGCTACCCGATAGTTTCCATCGAAGACCCGTTCCACGAGGGCGACTGGGAAGGCTTCGTCATGATAACCAGGGAGCTCGGAAACAAGATACAGATAGTCGGCGACGACCTCTTCGTCACCAACCCGAAGAGGATAAGGAAGGGCATAGAGATGGGCGCCGCCAACGCGCTCCTCCTCAAGGTCAACCAGATAGGAACGCTGAGCGAGGCCATCGATGCGGCATACACGGCCTTCAGGGCTGGCTACGGCGTCGTCGTCTCCCACCGCTCGGGAGAGACGGAGGACGCCACCATAGCTGACCTCGCCGTTGCCCTCAACGCCGGCCAGATAAAGACCGGCGCTCCAGCGAGGAGCGACAGGAACGCCAAGTACAACCAGCTCATCCGCATAGAGGAGGAGCTTGAGGGCATAGCGGTCTATCCGGGCAGGAAGTTCAGGAACCCGTTCTTCTGAGCCTCCATTTCTTTTTCCACATTACTGGCCAGTAAGGGTTTTTAATCCCCATCCTCAACGTTTTTTTAAATTGGGGAAGCGGCAGAGTGGTCAGTCGAGGGAGGCTCCGGCCGATGGAGAACGGGTCTCTAACTCTCCAAGACGACTCCGCCCCCCCACAATCCCCAAGTTCTGCAAGGTGGTTGAAATGGTAGAAAGAAAAAAGCTCAAGATCTACATTCCAGGAATCAAGTTTCCATCAATCTCGCTCACGGGCAACTACTGCTCGCTGAAGTGCGCCCACTGCGGGAGGCACTACCTTGAGAGCATGAGAAAGCCCGCCCGAAGAGAGCTGGTTGACTACTGCGTCAGCCTTGAGAGGGAAGGCTACACCGGCTGTCTGCTGAGCGGTGGGCTGGACTCCCGCCTGAAGGTGCCCCTCGACAAGTACGCCGGTGAAATCAGGGAGATAAAGAGGAGGACGAACCTGAAGCTCAACGCCCACGTGGGCTTCATAGACGAGGGCGATTTGGAGTGGGTTAAATACGTCGATGTGGTCTCCCTTGACTTCGTTGGTGATGACGACGTCATAAGACGCGTTTACAGGATAGAACGGACCGCTAAAGACTACCTCAGGATCCTCGACCTGCTCACTGATGCCGGGGTAAGGGTTGCCCCCCACATAACAATAGGCCTCGACTTCGGAAAAATCCACTGGGAGTACGGGGCTATAGACCTGCTGGTGGAGTATCCCATAGACGTTATAGTCCTCGATGTGCTCATCCCAACAAGGGGGACGGAGATGGAGAATGTACCGTCCCCCGGAGTCGAGGAGAGCCTTGAGGTTGTGAGGTACGCCCGGGAGCGTTTCGACGGAGAGATAAGCATAGGCTGCATGCGGCCCTTGGGCAGGTGGCGCCTTGAGTTCGACAGGGGTGCGGTTTTGGCCGGCGTTGACAGGCTGACGAACCCTCCAAGAAAGATCATCGAATGGGCAAAAAGTGTGAGGGATGTCGAGATAATCTACGAGTGCTGCGTGGTGTAGGGCTCAGGAAACCTCGCATCATCATAAAATCAGAAAGGAGAACGCCAATCATCGCCCAGTAGCTTCAAAGCTCCTCCTTCACTGTAACAAAGGACACCATCGTAACCGTCTGGCCGACCCCTTTTATCTCCCGGAGCCTGTCAACGACTATTTTTCCGACCTCCTCTGAGCTCGGAGCACGTACCTTTATGAGGAGGTCCCATTCGCCGGCTATTATGTGGACTTCGTAGACACCCTCAAGGGCCGCTATCCTCTCGGCAACCTCCCTCTGGCTCAGGCCGGAGTCCGGCTCGTAGCGGGCGAGTATAAAAGCTGTCGTCCCAAGGTCGAGCTTCTTGTAGTTAGGCTTGACCGTGAACTTCTCTATCACCCCTTCCTCGACCAGCTTTTTAATGCGGTAGTGAACGGTGGTCCTCGGTATCCCAAGCTTCTTGCTGAGGCTCGCTATGTTCTCCCTGGCGTTTTCCTTCAATTCCTTCAACAGCCTCAAATCGGTGCTATCGAGTGATGCTACCATCGCGACCCCCTTCGTCATCCGTTCAATTATAACTGTTAACTTTGGAACGATGGCCTTATTTAAGGTTTTCCTTTAGCCAATCAGCAAAGGCCTTTAAGGCACGCCCCCTGTGGGAGATCACGTTCTTCTCCTCGGTTGTCATTTCGGCAAAAGTCAGGTTAAATCCCCGAGGTCTGAATATAGGGTCAAAACCGAAGCCGCCGCTTCCCCTCGGAGCCGTGGTTATCTCACCGTCGACCCTTCCGGTAAAGATGTGGGCCTCACCGTCCCAGTAGGCGATGACGCTCCTGAAGTGGGCCTTCCTGTTCTCAACACCCTCCATCAGCTTGAGGATTCCGTCTATCCCGAGAGTTCTGTAAACGTAGGCGGAATACACTCCCGGGAAGCCGCCGAGGGCATCTATAAACAGCCCTGAATCATCCAGGAAGAACGGCCCCTCAAGCTTTCTGGCGAGCCACTCAACGCCGAACAGGGCAACATCCTCCAGACTATCCGCCTGTATCTCGGGATACTCCATCCGGAGCTGATAGACCTCAACACCGAGCGGCTCGAAGTACTTCTTCGCTTCCTCTACCTTTCCGGGGTTAGAAGTGATGAAGGCCAGCCTCATGAAACCACCGGGTGAGAAGGGGAACGGAGAAATAAAAAGGTTTCAGTCTATCCTGTAACCTATCCTCTCAACGAGCTCCCTGCGCTCCTTCTTGAGCTCATCGTCCTCGATCCTGCTGGCGGCTTTGCCGTCAACGACACCGAGAACGCTCCTGCCAAGCTCGGTCTCAGCAACTATTACCTGGAAGGGGTTCTCGCTGGCCCCGTAGACCATGGCAACGGCGGGGTGGTTCTTGACGGCGTTGAGCACGTTTATCGGGAACGCGTTCTTCATCAGTATAACAAAGACGTGGCCGGCTCCGATCTTGAGGGCGTTCTTTGCTGCCAGCTTTTCAAGCTCCGGGTCGTTGCCGGTGAATCTCGTCAGCTGGGGCTTGGCCTCGTTCATCGCTACCCCAAACTTTATGCCCGGAACGGCTGTGAGGAGCGTTTTGGCCAGATCGTCAACCGTGAATATTGAGAAGTTCCCCTGACCGATGATGACCTCAACACCCTCCGGCTTTTCGATATCAACGACGTCTATCTTTACCATGTTCACCACCGGAAGAGTTTAATATACATCGACGATATAACTTTTTCCGTGGGGTATAATGGTGAGGTGAAATGGGCGAGCCTGTCATGGAGGAGCTCGAATTTCTCGTGGAGGTTCTGGTGAGACATCCCACGGACAGCCTGAAAAAAATAGCTGAGGAGGAGGGAATAGACTACTACCGTCTCAAGAGGCTGTACGACAAGTACTACGGCAAGTACCTCTCCGTTAGTGCCGTTTACAACATCAGGATAATAGGTCTCAGGAGCTATCTGGCGTTTCTGAGCGTCCCTTCGGACCGTATACTTGAGATGGGTTATAGAATGACCCAGAATCCTTTTGTGGCGTACGTTAATCCCGCATTCGGGTTCAAGAACGGGCTGTCGGCGATACTCCACATCCCAGACGACCAGAAGGACAGGATAGACGAGATGCTGTCAAAGTACTCCGACGACTATGAGTACTACGAGGTCAGGGCCTACCCCTACAGCGGGGACGACAACTTCGGGGAATGGAACTTGAGCTACGATTATGCTGTACTGATGGACATTTTGAACCTAGACGCGAGAACCCCAATAACCAAGATAGCACGGAGGCTCGGAAAGACCCGCCCCACGGTAAAATTCATGATAAACCGGCTTAAGAGCATGGGCATCCTGGTTGGGTTTGACCCCGCCCTGGAGAACAACATCCACGACAGGAGCGTTCTTGGAATAGCGGAAACGCTCGATGAATCAGTCCTAGAGAGATTCAAGGAATACGAAATCACCATCGGGGTGCTCCCCGGAAGGGGATATGCCATAGAGTGGTTCTTCTCCTCGAAGGAGGACCTGGGAACAAAGATACTTGAGTTCAGCAATTATGTGGACAAGATTCTAATCAACTATTTTGACTCAACTTTCAAGGAACTGAACGATAGGAACGGGATAACCAGGTACTCACGAAGGGTGAGAAAAGACGGAAAGGGCTACCGATCCATACTGGACTTCTAAAACACTATCTGGCAGTATTCCAGGCCGTCTATCTCGCCGGTAGCTTGGTACTCCAGCGCCCTGCAGTCGTGGCAGATGTACCTGAACGGACAGGCGCTGCAGGCCCCTATGTCATCCTTTGTCATCTTCCAGAAGGTCTTGAGCCTCTTCTTCCTTAAAATATTCTTTATTCCCAGCTCCTTCAGGTCCCCAACAACGTAGTTCCTGAGGAGCGGACACGGGAGTGCATAGCCGTCCGCCGTTACTGCCATCGTGCCTGCCAGGCAGTCGTGGTATCTTTCGACGGTGGGATTCAGTATCCTCCTGACCTCTATGACGTTAAAGTCCAGCTTTCTAGCGGAGCCCGGAAAGAGGAGGTCAACGTAAACCTCCCCGGGGAAGGTGGTCTTGAGGCCCATAAGCTCATCCAGCTGTGAACTCTGCACCATTATGAGCGCTCCGTGGAGCCAGCTGTGGGCCTCAAGCCTCTGAACATTCTTCGGCGAGTACTCGAGTTCGGCGATGAAGCGTATCCCCTCGGCAGGTTCAACTGATTCCACATCCTCAAGCTTGACGACTGCGTAGACCTCCGGGACGCCTATTTCCGAGGCGTACATGGCAACGCTGGTCAGGTACTCGACCCTATCATAGTTGGTGAGCCAGAGCTCCTTCCCACCCATCTTCCTGAACTCGCGGATGAGCTCCCTCACCCGTTCGGGACTGAGGGGCTCCCTCCTGAGAATGAAGGAGCTGTTCCCTATACAGCCTATTGAGCGGGGTATGCCTCTAACCTCGGAGAACTTGCCGCTTCCGGCGCCGAGCTGCACAATGAGACGCTCAAGCCTGCCGGTGTGGGCGCTGTTGCTCCAAGGGGGCTTCCCTATAGAAACTATGTTGAGAGCCGTCCCCACATCAACGGTATGAGACGCATCGTAAGCTACCCTCTCCATTGACCCTCACCATAGAAGAAAGGGACAGAACTGTATATATACTTTTTCTATTCCGATTTTGCACACTACTAACAATAGTTTGCAAAAAATGGAAAATCACTTCTCGGGAACCAGGCGGTCACCCTCAATCCAGAACGTCCCCTCATCGGTGACCTCCCTCTTCCAGACCGGGACGCGGCGCTTCACCTCGTCTATGGCCCAGATGCACGCCTCAAAGGCCTCCTTCCTGTGCTTCCCACTCGCGATTATCAGTATGGTGTCCTCACCGACCTCAAGTTCTCCGTAGCGGTGCCATATCAGCATGTCCAGGATTGGGAACCTTTCAACGGCCTCACTTCTGATTTTTTCCATCTCCTTGACGGCCATCTCCTCGTAGGTCTCGTATATGAGCTTCCTCACTTTTCTCCCATGGTTCTCGTTTCTGACCTTGCCAAGGAAGAAGACATAGCCACCGGCCTCGGGGACAACCAAGTAGCTCAGCGCCTCGTTAAGGTCAAAGGGCTCCTTCGTTATCTTGACCTTCATCCTCCATCCCCCTAAGGACTACACCCAACCAAATTAAAACCTGCCGGGTTAACGAAAAGGTTTAAGTGGTCTCCACCAGAGGGTCTGTGGGTGAAAGGCATGAAAAAATATGCCCTCGTTCTCGTTCTGGTTCTGGTCATCGGATTCACCGCGGGCTGCCTTGGAGGCGGCGATACCACGACGTCAAGCACTGAGACCCCTTCCAGCTCCGGAACCACAACTCCAGCAACCACCACGACGAGCGTCCCGACAACCACAAGCCAGCCCCCCACGGAAACCCCCAGGGAGCTTACCACGGACGAGCTCCTCCAGTGGGTCTCAGCTGTTAACCAGTACACCTACGCCAGCAATGCCACGATCTCAATGCTGGTGGTGGTAACGCAGGAAAACATCACCCAGAGGGACAACGTCACTCTGAGGATAATCGAAAGGGGCTACATGGACTTTGAATCCTGGAGCGCCCTCATAAACACAACCACAATCAGCGTCCAGGACGGTGCCTCCACCAACACATCAAGGGTCGTGGTCAACAACGTCACCTACATCCGCACCCCCCTCGGGTGGGTGAAGAGCGACGACCCGACCACAGCGGAGTTCATCTGGAGGTACAACATCGTAAGCCTCGCCAGGGAGTACCTGAAAAGAACCCCCGACGAAAGGGAGAACGGCGGGAGGCTCGTTCTCAGGTACTACCTCAACGGCTACGAGGTAAAGCCCCTGGCAACCATGTACTTTGCCACAACCCCGGACACGGAGATCAGCGTGAAGGGCGGTGTCCTTGAGCTGTACTTTGAGAACGGCAGGCTCATCGGGGGCAGAATAAGCTTCTCAGTCAGCACCAAGACATCAATAGACGACCCCACGATAGGGAAGATGACGATAACCCAGAACGGTTCGTGGAGCGAGACCATACAAATAACGTCCATAAACGAGAAGAGGGAAGTAAACCCCCCTACCTGAGCTCGACAACGTCGAAGGTGTTGAAGGCTAGGTCAACTATGAGCAGCTTGTTTAGGAGGGGCTCACCTATCCCGGTGAGCAGTTTTATTACCTCCATAGCCTGAATGGTGCCGACGACCCCGGCGGTGGCGCCGAGTATTGGGAACTTCTCCCTATTTTCCCTTACGTTCGGGAAGATCTCCCGCAGGCTCTTGGTCTTTCCGGGGACTATGGTCGTCACCTGCCCGTAGGTTCCCTCAACGGCCCCGTGGACGAGGGGAACCCCTGTCTTTCCCGCGTAGTCGTCGAGGAGAAACCTCTCCGGAAGTTGTCGAGGCAGTCAACTACCACATCAACGCCGCCCAGGACGTCCTCAATGTTATCCTCCCCCAGCCTTCCGACGAAGGTCTCTATTTTCACGTCGGAGTTGAAGCGCTCAAGCTTCCACTTCGCGGACACCGCCTTCGGGTTCCTGCCTATATCCTCCTCCCAGTGAAGTATCTGCCTGTTGAGGTTGCTCAGCTCGGGCGTCTGCTCGTCTACAAGGAGAAGAGTCCCAACGCCCGCCGCGGCCAGGTAGTAGGCAACAGGGCTTCCGAGACCCCCGACGCCGACGACCGCGACCTTTGAGCGCTTCAGCTTTTCCTGACCCTCCTCCCCGAAGATCATTATCTGCCTGTCGTAGCGCTCCAGTTCCCTCTCGCTCAGCATATCAACCACCGCTTACCGGAGGGAACAGCGCCACGACGTCTCCATCTTCCAGAACCTCATCAAAGCGGGCGTAACTGCCGTTGCGTGAGATGTTGACATCCGCCAGATCGTCGTCCTCTGCAAAGACCTCCTCCCCGAGAACGGGATGCCTCTCCTTCAGAAGGTCTATCAGATCTCCGACGGTCGTGCCCTCCGGAACTTCGAGTTCCTCCTCCCCGATGCCAACGAGGGAGCGGAACCTGGCGAAGTAGCGAACCTTAATCCTCATCCACACCACCGAAAAAAAGTTGGAGGGGAAGTTAAAAGGGTTGCTGGGCAACTCCT
Source organism: Thermococcus coalescens (assembly GCF_055392585.1). Lineage (NCBI taxonomy): Archaea > Methanobacteriati > Methanobacteriota > Thermococci > Thermococcales > Thermococcaceae > Thermococcus > Thermococcus coalescens. The sequence goes on along the minus strand of NZ_AP043764.1, from coordinate 986,432 downwards.
CTACCACGGCACGCTCTTCCAGCCCATGCGATAGGCGAAGTAGTTCGCACCCCAGTGTATGAACGGCGAAACGAGTAGAAGGGATATTATCTGGCCCGAGCCGAGGGTTTTAACCGGATACGCAAGCGCAAGCGCGCTTATGAGGAATCCCAGCTGGTCGAGGCCTATCGCAGGGGCGCCGCGCGGGAGGTTTGCCCTCCTCTTGAAGAAGCTGCCGACCAGATCCCCCAGTAGGGCACCCAGGGCAAGGAGGAAAGCGAGTAAGGCGGCCGTTCTCAGGTCCCCGTAAAACCCTGGCGTGAGGAAGTACTGGACAGGCCCCGTCAGCGTGCCGCACGTCAGGCCACCGAAGAAGCCCCTCCATGTCTTTCCGTCGCCGAGAATCCTCCGTCCGTCCCGCCATTTCCTGCCCCCGTCTATCGGTGAACCCCCTCCCAGCAACACCGGTGAAGCGTTGGCAACGTAGGCGGGCAGTATGTACCAGAACGCCCACAGCAGTGATGAGAGCGACATCGCCATAATTTCACCCGGTCTGATTATCGAAGGCCGGTTTTAAAGCTACCGCTTTCCGCCGGATTCGAGACAGTCGAGGAGCCTCTCCAAGACCTCCTCGTCCTCGTGCTCAATCAGAAACCTCAGAATCCTCTCGGCGAGCGCATTCCTCCGCATTGCAAACTCGATGCTCTGCCTTATTGACTCCGCCTCCTCGCCTTCCTCACCCTCAAGCTCCCGAAGGGCCCGCTCCAGGTTCGCCCTGGTCTGCTGTATGTCCTCCATTATCTTCGCGTAGTAGGCGGCCTGCCTCCAGTCCTTGAGGAGCTTTGTGGCCCGGAAGTAGGCCTTCTTGTCACCGGGCTTCTTGATTCTCATCACGAGCCCTATGCGCTCCATGAACTTGAGGGCGGTGCTCACGTGGGAGAGAGAGTAACCCGTCGCCTCGGCAATCTCGCCCAGACTCATGGGCTCCCTCGCAAGGAACAGGACACCGTAGATGTAACCGTAAAGCTCGTTGAAGCCGAACCTCCTGGCGGCCCCCGCAAAATGATCCATAATTATCCTCTTGGCCTCCTCGATCCCCATCACCAACACCCCGATTTTATACCATCGCCGAAAGGGGCTGCATCAATCAACTGACAAAAGGTTTTTAAGGTTTTGCTTATTTAAAACTTTCGGAAGTTTCCGAAAGTTGGGGGAGAAACTATGAATCCACTGAGAGGTGCCGCAAGGATCATCGTGAGATACAGGGTGGCCTTTGCACTGATAGCGGTGTTTCTGCTGGTCGTTTCGGCATACGGAATACAGAAGCTTCGCTTTGAGAGCGACCTGAGAACCATGCTCCCCGAAAACCACCCCGCCATAACTGACTACACCATCCTCCAGAGCGAGTTCCAGAGCGGGGACAGCACGCTGATAGTCGTCAAGGTGAACTCGATAGAGCCCGGAGGCGTCTACGATATCCGCGACCCGCAGGTCATAGAAGCAATCTACGAACTTGAGCAGAGGCTCAGGGAGAGGGAATACGTAACTGACACCATGAGCATCGCCGATATCTATATGCAGGTTCTGGGGAGGCTTCCAAAGACAGAGGAGGAGGCAAAGTTCGTCCTGGACATGCTCCCGCCGGAGGAGAGGTACGGCCTCGTCAGCAGGGACTACACAACCACGATAATAGCCGTGACGATAAGCAGGGAGAAGAAAACGGAGACCCTCGTGAGGGTCTATAAGGGCATAGAGGAGGACATAAACGACGTCAAGTTCCCGAAGAACGTCGAGGTGATCCAGACCGGGAACATAGGAATAACATACCGCATACTGGAACTCCTCCAGAGCGACCTCAACAAGACCATGGCCATCTCCTTCATCCTCGTCATAGCCCTGCTCCTGTACTTCTACCGCTCCCCGGCAAAGGCCGTCATTCCGCTCATTCCCCTCGTCTTCGGTGTTACGATGACGCTCGGCTTCATGGAACTGATGAACATCCCCCTAGACCTTGCCACAACTACAATAGGCGCGATGCTCATAGGAATGGGAATAGACTACGGAATCCACGTGACCAACCGCTATTATGAGGAGAGGAAGAATGGGAGGAGCATAGAGGAAGCGGCAGAGGAGGCCGTTGCGGAGACCGGAAAGGCCCTTCTGGGGGCGGCGCTTACGACAATAGCGGGCTTTGCCGCGATGTACCTATCAAGCCTCCCGATGCTCCACCACCTGGCCACCGCGCTGATCCTGGGCCTAAGCCTCGCGGCGCTCAACGCGGTCGTGATAACCCCAGCGGTCATAATCCTGGAGGAGGACATGATGAAGCGGCTGAAAGGCCACTACGTGGTTCCGGAGGTTCGCTCGCATTCGGGCGTGGTGGGCAGGATCTTCCACGACCTCGGGGAGGCCATAAGGAGAAAACCCGCAACGTTCCTGGCGGCGGTGTTTCTGATAACCCTCTTCTTCGGCTACGGCATAACTCAGGTGACCACAGAGGTGAGGCTTGAAAAGTTCGTCCCCGAGGGCATGCCGGAGATAGAGGCCCTCATGGACATCAGGAGCGACTTCGGAGGTCAGGACGAGCTGTACGTCCTTGTTAAGGCCGACGACGTCAGGAACCCGACCATAGTCAGGGACATCTACCTCTTCGAGAACCAGATAAAGGCGGACTCCTACTACAACGGCGTCTTTGACTCCGACAGCATCGCGGACGTGGTTCACCGGCAGTACGGCTACATCCCGAACGACGGGGAGAAGATAAAGAGCGCCCTGGAGAAGAGCCAGGGCCCCAGTCTGGTCTCAGGCGACTATTCCATGACCATCATCAAGTTCAAGGGCGACTTCGGGGGAGCCAGCATGGACGATTTCAGGAGGATAATGCGTTATTTTGAGGAGGAAACGGAGAGAGCTCAGAAGACCGAGTTCCCCCCGGGCGTGAGGCTCTCGCTGACCGGGGACATATACCTGAACTACGTACTCGACCAGCTCACGAAGGTCGAGATAAACCGCATCTCGATGTACGGAACCGCCTTTGTCGTGTTGATAGTCCTCCTCCTCTTCAGGAGACCCAAGGTCTCGATGGCGATGATAACACCGATGTTTTTGGGTGCCTTCTGGACGGTCGGCTTCATGGGATGGGCAGGAATACCGTTCACCCAGAGTCTGGCCGGAGTCATCTCAATGATAGTCGGCCTGGGCGTTGACTACGGCATGCACCTCACCCACCGCTTCCTTGAGGAAATGAACGAGGGCAACCCCAGGCCGATAGTCACCTCGGTTGAGAGCGTCGGGCCAGGCATACTTGCCGGAGCCCTGACAACGGCCGGCGGCTTTCTGGCTTTGCTCGCCGGTGAGCTGCCGACCATACACGACTTCGGAACCACGCTCGCATTTGGAATATTCGCATCAATGTTTGCCGCTTACCTCGTAACCCCTGCGCTACTGCAGGTCTTTTACGGGAGAAATATTGGAGGTGGTAGGGAATGAAAAAGACCGGATTGATACTTGCCCTGATGCTCATCACCGCGATGCTCTCCGGGAACGCGAGCGCATCAACCGGGAGTCCCCTCTTCGAGGGCTACCTGAGCAAGGGCGAAGCTGTTCTCGTTGGCCCGCTCATAGTGACCCTCACTGACACCCAGAAGGACTACGGAAGCGGTGACTACTACGCCTTCCTCCTCATAATGAAGGACGGCAGAATACTCAACGCCGAATACAAGACGATACTCGTGCCTGACCCCAACAAGATACAGCGCCTTCTCCTAGACCCGGAGTTCCTGATGGCCATGGCACAGACCATGGGCTACGACGTGACCCAGTGCGAGCAGTACGTGAACAACAGCGCCGAATTCAACGCCTGCCTAATAGCCAACGCCTATGGGTTCTACCAGTGGCTGAACTCGGCATCGCCCGAGGAGATAGGGGATGCCGTCATGAGGACTATCGAGGAACACCCCGAACTTGGAATAAGAAAGGAAGACGTCCTGATGGGGATAACGTACCCCGACGTAACCCCAGTTCGGGAGGGGGAAACGGTGGAGGTCAGCGTTGACAACCAGACGGTTTACGTGACGATCAACGAGGTCTATCCGAACGGTGTCAGGATGAGCATAAGCGGGCCCCCCGAATGGAGGGCCGCAACCGCTCCGGGGATGATAATTTCAAACGTCGAGACGCCGAGCACGGTTCAGCCGGGAGACACGGTTACCGTTAAGGTTCACCTCAGGAACGAGGGAGCCCTGAAGGTGCGCTACATCAACGTCTTCGTTACGCCCGCACCAATGGGCTTCAACGACAGCTCCTCAATAGCGAGCGCAGTTTCGATGGCATTAAGCCAGACAGGCCTCTCGAAGAGCGTCTTCTACCCGGAGGGGAGCGCCGTGCAGTACATTGAGTACCTCGAAGGCAAGGAGAACGCGACTCTGACCTTCAGGATAAAGATAAACCCCAACGCCGACGTTGGGACGTACCCCCTCTACGTTGGGGTCGTCTATTTCACCGGCCTGGGAGCAAACATGCGCATGGTGCAGAGCTACAACTTCGTGGCGCTCACAGTCAAGAAGCCCAGAGAAGCCTTCGTCGAAATAACAAAGGTCGAGACCGAGCCCATGGAGATAAGCCCCGGGGACACCTTCACCGTGCGCTTCACCCTGGAGAACACCGGGGCAGAGCCGGTCAAAGCACTCAGCCTGAAGATAAGCTCCTACAAAGTGCAGGTACAGGGCGAGGTAAAGAACGTCGACCTCTCGGCTCTCTCTCAACTTCCGGTCCAGGGGAGCGAGCAACTGAGCCAGAACCTGCAGGACGCCCTCAACCAGATAATGGCCCAGCTCGCCAAGCAGGACATAGAGGCCTTCCTTCCCATCGGGGAAGACAACGTTAAGTACGTGGCCCAGCTTCAGCCCGGGGAGAAAGCCACCCTTGAGTTCAGAATCAAGGCCAACGACAGGCTGGAGAACGGCATATACCCGCTCAGGATAGAGCTGAAGTACCTCACGGAGCCGAACGAGAAGGAGATAACCGACGAGAGGCTGGTGGGAATAGACGTGACCGGGAGAGCTCAGCTGATCCTCTCAAAGGTCTCAACGTCGCCCGGCAAGATAATTCCCGGAACGGACAACGTCGAAGTCGACTTCCAGGTTGACAACGTCGGAACCGGAACCGCCAGGACGATAATAGTCAGGCCCATGCCCCGCTGGCCCTTCTCGCTCAGCGAGAGCAGTGAGCAGGTCATTGGGCTGGGGAGCCTTGGAAAGGGCGACTCCGCACAGTCATCGTTCAAGATAAACGTCGCAGAGAACGCCAGCTCTGGAACCTACGAGATACCCCTGCTCGTGACCTACACCAACGACCTGGGTATGCAGAAGAACGTCACGCTCAGGGTCCCAATCATAATCGGCACCAAGCCGAACATCGAGGTCGTCGGCGTGCGTTTCGACCCGGAGCCGCTCCAGGGAGAGACCGTCAACGTGTACGTCGAGCTGAAGAACACCGGCGGTGAGAAGGCCACCAGCGTGCTCATCGAGGGGGTTGTGAAGGCGGACCAGCCCTTCAGCCTGGACAAGAGAACGGACTACATCGGCGACCTGGCCCCGGGAGCAACTGGAGAGGGGGTAATCGTGCTCAGGATAGACAGGGACGCGATTCCCAAGGACTACAATATCCAGCTGCGCATAAGGGCCGTCGGAGACCCGACCCAGGGGGACGACAACGTCTACGTCTTCGAGAGAACCGTGACCGTAACAGTGAAGGAGAACACAAAGACCCAGACCAGCCTGAGAAACCTCGCCGTAGTCATTGGCGTGCTCGTGGTTATAGCGGTGCTCTACACCTACAGGAAGAGGTCCAGATGACCCACAGCCCGGCGTTGGAAACCTTTAAACGCACTTCGAAGAATGAAGGGATACGGTGAGAGGAATGAACTGGAAGCTGCTGATACTCGGTGCAGTGCTTATAATCATCGTCTGGGCAGGCTACGTGGCCTATGCCGCCGTGACGGCCAACCCGACGGTTCACGCCAGCTGGGGCTATGTGGACGAGAAGACCACAGAGATATGGGTCGATGCAAAGCTGAGCAAGCCCCTGTTAGTTCCCGCAGAGATAGAGAACCTGAGCCTGAGCTTCATGGGGATACCCGTTGCCAGGGTCGAGAGATTCGACTACGGTGCGACGAAGTCAGACATCGGCATGGCCATAGTTATAGACAACGAGAACTTGGTCCGCTCCATGGTGGCATACCTGGACAACGGCCAGAGGGGGGAGGTCGAGTTCCGCCTCAGGGGGAGCCTCCTCAGGGTGATACCCATCAACGCGGACATAAAGCAGGCTATCAGTGAGGACATCCTCGCGTACCTCAACTTCACGGCTGAGAGCAAGGAACTCGCGGGGGGACTCGTCAAGAGTCCTGCGCTGGTCAAGACAACCTTTGACTGGGCGGGGGAGCGGAACGGAAAGGCAGTACTGATAGCCCACATGAAGTTCTACAACCCCAACCCCTACAGGATACCCCTCGGAAACGTGAGCTTTGACCTGTACGCCAACGACGTGAAAATCGGCCACGGGAAGACCCTCGAAACGGTGGTTCTCCCGCCCAAGGGCTACGCAACGCTTGATGTCGAGACGTTCATAGAGGAGGACGTCCTCCCGAAGGTCTGGGCCACCCACATAAAGAACGGCGAGGTCAGCAAGGTCAGGGCCAACATATACATGGACATAACCGTCCTCGGCAGGAGTTACAGCATCAAGCTGGCAAGCTACGAAGAGACCGTGAAGACAGACATCATGGGCGGCATAAACAACATGCTGGAGAACCTCCTCTCCGGATGAAGGTTTTTAAGGGTCCCGTCTTTTTCATTTTCTGGTGAGAAAAATGAACGTGAGAGAGATTCACGAGTTCCTCAACGAGATGTGGGAGAGCATATTCACACTCAACGAAGAGCTTAAGCTTGAGCTTCCCCGGGAGGGATTCAGGGTAGAGGACGTTGAAGAGGCCTTCGGAGCGTACATCTTCCTCGACGGCGAGTGGAGGCTCATGAAGTACCCGCACCCGGCCTTTGAGGTAAAGCCCCAGATCGAGGTCGGCGCCACGCCGGAGAGCTACTACTTCGTCGTCGCCGTTCCGAAGGAGAGGATAACCGCCGAGTTCATTGAGAGGTTCGTCGGGCTTTTTCCGAGGAGCTTCATATACGGCGCCCAAGACTTTCTGAGCGACATCTACAACTGGCGCAGGGACGGCAGGGTCTCCCCGGAGGGGATACTCAAAAAGATTGCCGCCAGCGACGAAAAGCTGTTCCAGTTCGAAGCCAACTTTGAAAGCGCTGAAGAGCTGAAAAAAGGACTCCTGAAGCTCATAGAGGCCAGCAAGCGCTTCGAAATCTTCGACCTCTGAGGTGTCCCCATGTACGCCGAGGCTTTCCCCCCTGAGCTGAGGGAGTACTACAGGAGGCTCTTCGGGAGCGAGGCCGAGGAGATAATGGCCTCCCTCAGGACGCCGGTGGAGAAGTACTACATCCGCGTGAACACCCTCAAGACGAGCAGGCAGAGGCTGATGAGCATCCTCCGGAGGGAAGGGCTGAAGCCGAAGCGAAGCCCCTACCTCAAGGAGGGGATATACTTCGAGCGCGAGGGCCCGAACTTCTCCGACGACTACGAGCCCGGCCTGCCGGTCGTCCGCGCCAACAAGTTCGCCAGTGAGAGCGTCTACCAGGGCGCCATGCTCTACGCCCCCGGTGTCCTTCAGGCTGACAAAAAAATCAAGCCCGGCGACGAGGTCGAGATAAGGGATCCCAAGGGACTTTTGGTCGGGGTTGGAATAGCCAGAATGAGCGCCAGGGAGATGGTGGTCTCGACGAGGGGACTTGCCGTCGAGGTCACCCTGCCGAAGTTCAAGCTGCCGAGTTTGAGCGAGCTGGAGTCCTTCAGAGAGGGTCTCTTCTACGCCCAGAGCCTGCCCTCCATGGTGGTTGCCCATGTCCTTGAGCCGAGCGAGGAGGAGCTGATAGTTGACATGGCCGCCGCCCCCGGAGGAAAGACAAGCCACATAGCCCAGCTCATGGAAAACAGGGGCGAGATAATAGCGATGGACAAGTCCAGAAACAGGCTGAAAAAAATGGAGGAGGAGCTGAAGAGGCTCGGCGTGAAGAACGTCAAGCTAATCCACATGGATTCCAGAAAGCTTCCGGAGCTGGGAATCGAGGCGGACAAGATACTCCTGGACGCGCCGTGCACCGCTTTAGGAATACGGCCCAAGCTCTGGGAGAGCAGGACGCCGAAGGACATAGAGGCGACCGCACGCTACCAGAGGCATTTCATCAACGCCGCGATAAAGTCCCTCAGGAAAGGCGGCGTTCTCGTTTACTCCACCTGCACGCTGAGCTACGAGGAGAACGAGGCCAACGTGAAGTACATACTCGGCAAAGGTTTAAAGCTCGAAGAGCAGAGCATCTTCATAGGTTCGAGCGGTATGGGCATTGACGAGGTTCAGAGGTTCTACCCGAACAGGCACCTGACCCAGGGCTTCTTCATAGCCAGGTTCAGGAAGGTGTAGCCATGGAGTGGAAGAAGTACTCCCTCCTGGGCCTCGGCCTGCTCATAATACTCCTCCTGATCTGGTGGGCGGGATTAGAGGACGTCATGAAGATACTGAAGGGTGCAAGGCTGGACTACTTCATGCTCGCGATTCTGGCGTATGTTGCGGCGGTCATCATGTGGGCGCTCCGCTGGCGCGTTCTCCTCAAGAACCTCGGGATAGATGCGCCCTTCAGAACCATAATCGGGGGACTTTTCGTGGGCATCTTCATAAACAACGTGACCCCCGGCGCCAGGGGCGGCGGCGAGCCCGTCAGGATGTACTACATCTCAAAGCACACGAGACAGCCCTATGGGCACGTGTTCGCCACCATAATGATGGACAGGATTATGGACGTCATCCCCGTTGTAGTCATGCTCCTCCTCTCGACGGTTTATGTTTACAACCTCGGCTCCCTCTCACTGACCATGACTCTTTTTCTCCTCGACGTCTTCTTCGCCATCATAACCCTTGCCACAGTTGGAATCCTTCTCAGCGAGAAGAAGACCAAGAAAATCCTCTACTGGCTATACAGGCTCTTCGGAAGGATAATGCCCAAAAAAGCCGCCAAATACGAGGAGAAGTTCGTCCACACCGTCGAGGTGAGCGTCCCCCAGTTCCAAGAAAACTTCAAGGTTCTCATACGCCACAAAACCGCCTTCACCCTCTCGCTGATTTACTCCTTCGCGTTCTGGTTCCTCGTCCTGCTCCGCTCGTACTTCATCTTCATGAGCATAAACAACCCGATAAGCCTCCTCGACGTTATGGTTGTCCAGATGATCGGCATAGTGGTGGGCATGTTCATGATAATACCCGGTGGTGCAGGAATAATAGAGGTCATAAACTCCGCCGTTTACGTTCTTCTGGGCATAGACAAGGAGATAGCGGTGACCGCAACGCTTCTTGAGAGGCTTGTCTCGTACTGGGCACCAACGGCCATTGGCGCCGCGGTTATGGCCCACTTCGGCATCAAGATCAGCGAGGAGAAGAAACTCCAGTCAAAAAACGACAACGATATAAACAATAACCCTCAACATAACGGTTAGCGGTGTGCATTATGGACTGGAAAAAGATAGCGTTCTTCATCGGAGCCCTTCTGATAATAGGCGCACTCATAAACTGGGCCGGTGCCCGGGGTATAGCGGATATTCTGATGAATTCGGACATAGAGTACTTCCTCATGGCCGTCATCTTGTATCTCGTTATGTTGCTGGCCTGGGCACTGAGATGGAAAGTCCTCCTGAAGGGCCTAGGGATACACGCTCCCCTGCTAACTGTCTTTAAGGCGATATTCGTCGGAATGTTCTTTAACAACATAAGCCCCGGGACCAAGGGGCTCGGTGAGTTCATCAGGGTTTACTACCTCGCCAAAGAGGTCAAAGAACCCTATGGGCCGATGACCGCGAGCGTGATGATGGACAGAATGCTCGACCTGGTGCCAATAGGCGTGATGATGGTTCTGGCGACCATCTACGTTTATGCCCTCGGAGAGACCGCCCTCACGGTTCTGATAATAATCCTCGACGTTATCATGATAGGCTTTTCAGCCTTCGTGATATGGCTTCTCATGAGCGAGAGGAGAGCCCACTCCGCCGTATGGTGGATTTATCGTCAGTACCACAGGATATCATCAAAGGGTGCTGAAAAACGCCTCGAAGGATTCAAAAAGACAGACGAGGTCACGATACCGAGATTCCAGAGGGACTTCAGGGCCCTCGCGAGGAGCAAGTCTTCCACCTTCGTGGCGGTTCTCTACTCCTTCGCTTACTGGGCCCTGACTATAGCCAGGTATTACTTCATATTCCTCGCAATAAAGCACCCAGTAGCACCAATAGCGATAACAGTAGTCCTCGTGGTCTCAATGGTCGTCGGCATGTTCGCCATAGTCCCCGGTGGGGCGGGAATAATAGAGGCAGTTAACACTGGAGTCTTCATAGCCCTGGGACTGGATCCGGAGTATGCCGTCACCGGCGTCCTGCTGGAGAGGCTGATATCATACTGGGGTCCCACGGTAATAGGCCTCTTTGTGACGGCCGGCTTCAAGCCCGAGGCCGAGGAGGAAATCCCGCTCACTGCCCCGGATAGGCGGGTTCTTGATGAGGATGAGAAGCTTGAGAAAGCCGCAGAAAGGGAGGGGCTATGAAGTTTGGTATAGTTGCCAGACGGGATAAGACCGAGGCCCTCAAGCTGGCTTACAGGGTCTACGACTTCCTGAAGGTCAGCGGATACGAGGTGTGCGTCGACAGCGAGACCCACAGGCATCTCCCCGAGTTTCAGGAAGGGGACGTCTGCCCGCTTGAGGATTTCAACGTTGATTTCATAATCGTCATCGGAGGGGACGGGACGATACTAAGGGTGGAGCACAGAACCAAGAAGGACATACCCATCCTCGGAATCAACATGGGCACGTTAGGATTCCTCACCGAAGTCGAGCCCCACGAGGCGTTCTTTGCCCTCAGCAAGCTTCTGGAAGGGGACTACCACCTAGATGAACGCATAAAGCTGAGAACGTACCTAAACGGCAAGAACACCGTGCCGGATGCGCTCAACGAGGTGGCCGTCCTGACGGGAATCCCCGGAAAGATAATCCACCTTAAGTACTACATAGACGGGGGCCTGGCTGACGAGATAAGGGCCGACGGACTGATAGTCTCAACACCGACGGGCTCCACGGGATACGCAATGAGCGCGGGCGGGCCCTTCGTGGACCCAAGGCTGGACGTGATGGTCATAGCCCCATTGGCACCGATAGCCCTCAGCTCACGGCCTATGATAGTGCCCTCGTACAGCACGATAGACATCAGGAACATCGCAGTAACCAGGGAGGTCATCCTTGCCATCGACGGCCAGTTCTACACGTACCTCGAACCGGAAACCGAGATCACCGTGAAGCTCTCCCCGAGAAGGGCCAAGTTCGTGCGCTTCACCAACGAGGTGTACCCGAAGTACACAATGAAAATCAAAGGGAAGTTTTGAGGAGTTCTTTCAGGCTTTTTACTGGGGCGAACTCCCTTTTCAGTATCATCATCTCCTTTTCATCCAGCGTGGAGCTCCCAACGAGGAGGAGAACCGTGGAACCGGCCCCAATCGCGTAATCCTTGAGCGCTGAGAGGAACCTGAACACCGAGTGGAATTCGTTGTAGAGAACCAGAACCTCAAGACAGTCTATCACGACGAGCTTTCCGCCGCCCTGGAAGAACTTCACGGCACTGTCCAGTATCACGTGGAGCCTCGTTGGGCCGACGCCGCTCCCGCTGGCCTGTGTTATCCAGAGGGCCTGGACATGCTCGCAGAGGCCCTCGTACTTCCACGGACTTCTCGTAACAACCATGGCAGGAACCTCGCATTTCCCGAGGAACTCCAGCACCTCATCCTCCCTCTCCCCCAGGTACATGAAACCACCCGGGGGCAGTTTTCCATCGAGAACCTTCCCGGAGGGAACTGGAAAGATTCTCCTCTCGACACTCCTGATGTAGTTCATCAGCCCGTACGTTATCCCCAGTATCGAGAAAAAGTACATCGCCTGCTCCGCGGACATCAAAAGATTGTGGGGCATCATAAAATCGTCGAGAACGTCTATCGCCCGCCCAATGGATGCCAGGAGAAGTGAAAACGCCGTCACAACTATGAACCGATTGAGGGGACCTTCGTAGCGGTTGATTCTCCTGAAGGCGTAGAGGGCCGCGTATCCTATCACGACGAGCAGAACAACGTCGGCGATGAACACCAAGGGGGGCACCATCAGCTCCATACTACCTCCACCTCATCTGTTCTGAACTTCTGCCTAACCAGTGTGTCCTGAATGCTGAAGCGAGCGCCTCCGCGGTACATCCTCAGCCCGGTGTAGGCGATCATAGCCCCGTTGTCCCTGCAGAGGTCGTAGGGGGGAACAAAGAAGTCTATACCCCTGTCCTCGGTCATTATCTGGAGCATCTCTCTGAGCCTGTTATTGGCGGCAACGCCGCCGACCAAGACGACCTCATCCTTGCCCGTGTGTGCCACCGCCCTCTCCGTCACCTCAACCAGAGCGGCAAAGGCGGTCTCCTGGAAGGAGTAGGCAAGGTCTTCAACGCGGTACTTGCCGGTTCTGTACTTCCTCACGGCCTCCGTGAGTATCCCAGAGAAACTCAAATCCATGCCCTTAACCGCGTAGGGTAGCTCTATGTAGCACTCACCCTTAAGGGCGAGCTTCTCAATCTTTGGCCCGCCCGGAAAGCCCAGGCCTAGCTCCCTCGCAAAGGTGTCTATCGCGTTCCCTATGCCTATGTCGAGCGTCTCGCCGAAGACGCGGTAGCGGCCGCCTTCAAGGGCAAGAACCTGAGTGTTGCCGCCGCTGACGTAGAGACCGACGGGGTCTTTAACGCCGAACATCTTGGTTATCTCCACGTGGGCGATGCAGTGGTTGACGCCGACTATGGGCTTCCGGTACTTTATCGCCAGCGCCCTCGCGGCAGTCGCGACGACGCGGAGGCAGGGACCGAGACCGGGCCCCTGGGAAAAGGCTATCACATCAACGTCTTCCATACCTATTCCAGCCTCGTCAAGGGCTTTCCTTAGAAGGGGCTTCAGGAGGCGGGAGTGGTGTTCAGCTGCCTCCTTCGGGTGTATTCCCCCCTTCTCAGTCGTGAGAGTATGGAATACGTTGGCCAGAACTTCGTTTTCTGTAACGATGCCTATGCCGAGAGTGTGGGCGGTACCCTCCAGACCAAGGGCTATCATCGTGATATGGGTCTGGGGAAGTGTATAAAAAGCTACCGGGCTATCGTCCCGGCCGGTAAACCTTCTTCTCGAAGGTCACGAAGTCCGCCCAGGAAGCGTGGGCGAGAAAGCCCGCCTCAAGGTTCGGGCTGTCCCTCCTAAAGGCGTCCTCTCTGGCGGAGCCGCCAACGACCTCACCGACGAACCACGTGTGGTCGCCGTAGTCCCTTTCGTCAACGAGCCTGCACTCGATGTTTGCCAGCGCGTTCCCGATGCTCGGCGTTTCAATGACCTTCGAGGGGACGAGCTCTATGGACGTCTCCTTCAGCTTTTGAGGCCCGTGCTTCGTCCCAACCACCCAGACGTCATCGAGCATGTCAAGGCCGGGGACGCTTATTACGAACTCGCGGTACTTCCTGACGAGCTTCCAGGTGTGTCTCTGCGGCGCTATGGCAACACCGACCATGAACGGCTTGGCGGAGACTACCGTAACCCAGTCCGCCGCCATGACGTTTGCTTCCTCCCCCCTTCCGGCAACGACGAGGTAAGTCCTCATCGGATAGAGGAGCCTGTACGACTTCATCCCACCACCGAATATGAATCCTGCTTCATGGTATAAAAGGTTAATCAGCGCAGGGAGAGCCAGTGGAGCGCCCTGGCGGCCCTCTCGGACGTTGAGAAGTTCTTGATTCCGTTCATCTCCAGGAGCTTAACCCCTCCCCTCACCAGCTCGCCTGCCATGAAGTTGACAATGACCGGCTTGCTGCAGTCGGCCTCGATTACAGCTTTGGCTATCTCCTCGCTTGGAATGAAAATCGGCGGCACGCAGATTACCAGGAGGGCATCAACGCTCTCGTCCCGACAGACGACTTCAATGGTCTTCTTATATCGCCCATAGTCCGCATCGGCTATCAGGTCGATGGGGTTCTTAACCGAGCACTGGGGCGGGAGGAAGGACTTCAGCCTTTCAACGGTTTCATCGCCCAGCTTGGCCATCACAAGGCCGAGCCTTTCGAGCCTATCCGTCGCCAGGACGCCAGGCCCGCCGGAGTTCGTGATCACCGCGACCCTCCTTCCGGCTCTTGTGTACATCTCGAAGGCCTTTGCAGCGTCGAAGAGCTCCTCCATCTCCTCGACCTCAATCGCCCCGGCCTGCTTAAACGCTGCTCTGTAAATCTCGTAGCTTCCAGCCAGAGAACCGGTGTGGGAGGCGGCCGCTTTAGCTCCGCTCGCGCTCTTCCCGGCCTTGAGGATAATGACGGGCTTTTTGCTCGCAGCATAGTGAAGGGCCTTCAGAAAGCGCCTGCCGTCCTTAACGCCCTCGATGTAGAGGGCTATGACCTTGGTGTTCTCATCGTCGGCGAAGTATTCAAGGAAGTCGCTCTCGTTTAAATCCGCCGCGTTTCCGTAGCTCACGAAGGCGGAAAAGCCTATACCCTCCTCATTGCCCATCGCCAATGCGGCACCGCCGAAGGCTCCGCTCTGACTGATCAAGGCCAGTCCGCCGGGCCTAACGCGGATCTCAAAGGAGCCGAAGAACTTCCCGTGAACACCGAAGATGCCGGCGCAGTTGGGGCCGATTATCCTGACGCCGTGCTTTTTCGCTTTTTCAACCAGCTCACGCTCAAGCCCCTCGTTCCCAACCTCCGAAAAACCGGCACTTATAACCACGGCACCCTTGATGAGGGAGCCAATTTCATCGATGAGGGCGGGAACGAACTTCGCCGGGATCGCTACTATGGCAGTGTCAACGGCTTCATCAAGCCTCTCGCGGATCTCAAAGGTTCTCCCGGCAACCTCGACGGTTCCGCCCTTCGGGTTGACTGGGACTATTCTGCCCTCAAAGCCCCCCTCCACAATGTTTCGGAGAATCTCGTAGGCTATGGCGCCCTCCTTGAAGGAGCCAAATACCGCAACGCTGGAGGGATAAAAGAAGAAGTCCATTCACTCACCCCCGCCGTCCAGTTCCTCCGGCAGCCCTTGCCCTTCCGCTTCCGATGGAGAATTTTCCTCAGATTCCCGTTCGGATATCTTGGGTTCCTTCTTGACCCCCTTCTTCACGATGATGACGGCCGCTATCACGAGCACAACGGCTATCCCGTAGGCGTAGAGCCTGTAGTTTGATTTTTTCTCCGTGACGGTTATTATCAGGGTGTGGTCCGGTGCCAGAACGTAAGTGCCCCTGACGACGGAGATGTTGTCAAACGCACCCGGAAGCTTCACCATGGCCTTCCATATCTTCTCAGAGGACGTCTCCTGATAGGCAACCTCCGGCCGTACAACTCCGATGACAACCAGCGAGCCGTTTTCCTGCCTGGCATCTATGCTCATGACGTCCATTGTGGCCTTGAAGCTCGCCAAGAGCTGGTTTACTATCGAGGGAGTCACGTTGGCGCCGGTGAAGGTCGCGTTGAACTGGACGTAGCCCTCGTTCGGGTCGTAGAGGAGGGAAATCTCCTTCCTAGTCGAGTTCAGGAACAGCACGTAGGAATACACGGGAGTGTACAGTTCTATGATCGGGAGAAAGCTTCCGTCCTTCCACACGGCAACGTTATCGCTCAGGTCGTCGGGAACGGGAGCCAGGTTCTTTATCTGGTAGTCGCGGGGAAGGATCAGGGTGAGCTTGTCCCAGCTGTAGTCGAAGACGTGTCCTTTGTACACGAAGTCCAGAAAACCGCTCACAGGACACCGGAGCACCTTTCCATCGCTCACAAGGAAGTTTGCAACGGCAAATGTCACGACGGCTGACCAGTTGTCGAGAACCCTAACGGGCCCTCCCGAGGGGAGGTATATCGTGCTGTTCATGTTGGCTGCCTCAAACCTCTTCTCAAGGTTGTCCTTCATGTTGTCGTAAACCAGCTGCTTCACAAGGCTCTTGAACTCCTCGTTAGCCTTCGTGCTGTTGTTGGCGGCCAGATAGTCGAAGTACGCCCGATAGCCGGGATCCTTCAGAACCACGTATATCTTGAATGTCCCCATCCAGGTCGAGACGTTCTCAACCTTCACGGGGGCCACGGTAACGGTCATCTCCATCCTGAAAAGGGGCTGCGGGTCGTCGACCGCACTGACCTCACCGATGAGCGGAGTGAGGAGAAAAATCATGAGAATGATTGCCATGAACCGCCTCATTCAACCACCTCCACGGAAATCTTCTCAGAGAATAAAAAAGCTTATTGGTTCGGCCACCTAAGCAATCACCATGGGGAAAAAATACAGGAAGGTCGTCGTCGGCGGAACCTTCGACAGGCTCCACCTCGGCCACAAAGCCCTGCTCAGGAAAGCCTTCGAGGTAGGGGAATACGTTTACGTCGGCCTCACCTCGGACGAGATGATAAGGGAGAAGCCCCACGCCGATAAAATCCTTCCCTATGAAATCCGATTGAAGGATTTAATCAAGTTCTTCGAGGTGAACGGCTATTCCAACTACCGCATAATCAGGATACACACCGCGATAGGCTTCGCCGGCGATATGAAAAGCCTCGAAGCCATAGTCGTGAGCGAGGAGACCTACAAGGGAGCGCTTATCGTTAACCGGGCGAGAAAGGAAAAAGGTCTGAGGCCCCTGGAAATAGTCACCATCGGCCTCGTGAGGAGCCCGTTGGGGCCCAAAATCAGCTCGTCCATGATAAGGGCCGGCCTCATAGACCCCTTCGGAAGGCCCCTCTCCAGTGGAAATAAAGCCCCGAAGGGAAAGGCGTTTAAGGAACAAAAACATAACACCTACGGTGATACCAATGTCGAAGCTGAAGGAGCCGATTATAGCGATTAACTTCAAGAGCTACGCCCAGGCCACGGGCGAGGGCGCTCTGAGGATAGCCAGGGCCGCCGAGAAAGTGTGGAAGGAAACCGGAATAACAATCGTGGTCGCGCCACAGCTGGCCGACCTCTACAGAATAGCCCAGGAGGTAGAGATTCCGGTTTTTGCGCAGCACATCGACCCGATAACGCCCGGAAGCCACACCGGGCACGTCCTTCCGGAGGCCGTTAAAGAAGCTGGAGCCGTTGGAACTCTCCTCAACCACTCTGAGAACAGGATGATTCTCGCAGACCTGGAGGCCAGCATAAGGCGCGCCGAAGAAGTCGGGCTCATGACGATGGTCTGCTCCAACAACCCAGCGGTCAGCGCGGCGGTGGCGGCACTCGGGCCGGACTACGTCGCCGTCGAGCCGCCTGAACTGATAGGTACTGGAATCCCCGTGAGCAAGGCCAAGCCGGAGGTCATCACCGGCACCGTCGAGCTTGTTAAGGGGATCAATCCGGACGTCAAGGTTCTCACGGGCGCGGGAATTTCCACCGGCGAGGACGTCAAGAAGGCCCTTGAGCTCGGAAGTGTCGGCGTTCTCCTCGCGAGCGGGGTTACGAAGGCCAAAGACCCGGAGAAGGCGATAAGGGACCTGGTCTCGTTGATTGTTTGAGTCTTTTTCGCCCCATTTAATTCCTTCTGACGGGGGACTTAAGATTTATAAGCTTGAACAGGCTCTTTCTATCGGGCAGCCCCGTGGTGTAGCGGCCAAGCATGCGGGACTTTGGATCCCGCGACCCGGGTTCGAATCCCGGCGGGGCTACCATAGAAACTTCGCCTGCGCGAAGTTGAAGCCCCGCTTCAACGCACGGGACGATAGTCCCGTTGAGTTTGACCAAGATCCGTAGCCCCTTTTAAAAGGCTAAATTCTGAGTGGTTTTCTACCAGAACGGTTGTTTCAAGTGTGAGAACCTTTCAAGTTGCTCCTTGGTAGGGGTTTAACTTTAAAATCGACGCCCTAAGGGCGTTAAAAGAGAGCAAACCCAGTGCCAATGTCTGTTTAAACGTGTTCTCCTTGAGAAAACGAGTCTTCTGGGTGTAAAATCCTTGTATTATGGTCTTTTTAGAGGGTGAGCTACAAACTTTTGGTCAAGCTTTTTCCAAAAGCTTCAAAACACAAACTCCTCCACGCCAAAGCTCTCCACGACCCTTTCGAAGTCGTGCTCGGGCGCGTAGGTGAAGCCGCAGGAGGAGCACTTTAAGACACCGTTCTCCTCATGGAGCGGAGAGAAGCAGACGGGACAGCGGTACTCGTCGCGGCTCAGCCCCTCGTAAACCTCGTCTTTCATGACGAGAAGGTTGAGCTCGACCTCCCAGTCCTCGTGGAGCATGCCCCAGTAGGGAGTCTCAACGGGGTAGAAGTCCTCAAGGACCAGGGCATTTATCCCGATGCCCCTGATTCCGGGCGGGAGCTTGCCGGTGGGCTCGATTGAAACCACATACTGGTCGTAGAACTCTATGTGCTCAGCTCTGACGGTCAGACCGCGGGATAGCTTAGAGCGGAGCGGTATGAGCTGGAGGAAAAGGTTCTCCCTCTCAACGTCCCAGCTGGCGCTTATTGAAACGCTCCCCCTGGTAAAGAACTGGGTTATGTATCTTTCATCCCTCTCCTCGCCGGCGAGGCGAAAACCAATCTTGCTCATCGCCCTCCCAAGGAAGTTCGGCCTCGGGAGCCGCTGGTAGTTCACCAGATACTCACCTACCCACCCGGCGAGGGGCATAGAATAGCCTATGAACGCCTGCCTCTGAACCCGCAGGTATGCCACGCTGGGGAGCAATTTGAACCCGGGATTCATTCCCATCAAAGAGAGAGCGGCATAATGGTATATATGATTAACGGAAAAGCTAAGAGCCGAAGAACTCGTCGAGGCTTATGCCCTTCTTTTTCTTCTTCATGGAAGACTTTTCCTTCTTGACCGCCCTCTCCAGCCCCTGTGATGGCTTTATTTTTTTCTCCGAGCGCTTGGAAGCCTTGGATTCCTTCTTTTTCTCCATCCTGGACTTCTGCTTGAGCTTTCCGTTCGCCCTCAGCTCGTCGAGGTAGCCGTTTTTGCCGTTGGACTTACCGGTGCGGGCCTTTATCATCTTCTCGCAGACGTCTGCGGAGAAGCCCATCAGCGTCCTCTGCCTTTCAGGGAAGACGTTTTCAAAGAGGGACTTTATGTCCTTCTCGGTCAGGCATATCCTCTGTCTCGTATAATCCAGGACGCTGTACTTCGTAACGAGCATCTTCGCCGTGGGGAGGTACTTTTCTATGGCACCCTTGCTGACGGTCAGCACTATCTTTCCGCCGCACTTGGGACATTTTCCTGTCAGTGGAGGCCTCCTGTACTTGGTGTTGCACTTCACACAGCGGAACTCCTGTCTCGTGAAGCTCCTCAGGTTGCCCCTCAGATCAGGAACGAGGTGGGAGTTGATTATCGTTTCAGCTACGTGGTGTTCGTCAACCGCCCTTATGCGCTCCGCCAAGGCGAGCTGTCTCTCGACCTTCTCCACCATGTCGCCGAGCTGTTTGTACAGGCTCATCTTGGGGCCGAGGCCGATGTCGTCAGTATCGTGTGTGAACTTAAGCCCCTCGTACATCTCCGGTTTGCCGAGCCTGTCCTCGACGCGCTCTATGAACTTAATCTCTTTGGGCGACTTCATCTCGTAGGTGGCGCTGTAGAATTCCAGCGGGTAGTAGCGGACGACGTCCATGTTGTGAACCTCGCTGTCAACCTCCCTTGGATCGAGGCGCGTGGTAACGACCAGAGGTGCATCCATCTTGCCGCCGCGCTTTTCTGGAAGGTAGTACTTGCTGAAGTTGAGGAGCGCATCGAGGAGGAGCATCACTGCGTCCTCGTCGCCGTCGCATTGGTGTGTTACGATACTTTCATTTATTATAACGTTATGATAGGTTTTAGCGTTTAATGAGAACACAAAGTCGCTCTTAGGCTTGAGATAGTTAATGTGCTCGATTTTGAACGGCCTGATAGAACCATTTTCATAAACTCCTATCAACTCGCCCTCCTTAACCTCGAAGGCCCGCTTTTCCACGAACTTTCCGTTATCATAGACGAGAACAGGATGGTCAACTGTCGTTTCAAAGCTCCTCCCGAGTTCAAGCTCGAAGCGAATCAGGTGGTCGGTACTCGGAGCTTTTATCACCTCCTCGATGTCCGTGAGAACGACCTTGCCGCTCTCTGGATCAAAGGAATAGACCTTAACGTCCCTCTTCGGCTTCCTTCTCACATAAACCATGTTTTCATAACGCTCTTCCCCAAACAGCTCGTAAAGCTCGCGAAGGGTTATCCTGGCCAGTTTGCCGTCTATCTGGACGAGGATTCTCGTGTCGCCGGGGAAGCAGTTCCTTCTCTTCGCTGCATGGTAATACGGGTGCGCATAGCCCACAAGAACGTCGGAGAAGCCGATTATCCTGCCGATGATTCCAGCAGAGGTGTGCGGGGCGAGGCCGATGACGAGGTGGCCGACCAAGTCCTCCATCCTCTCGGCGTTGTAGAACCTCGGTAGGCCGTAGAACTTTTCCAGGAGGTCGTCTATGAAGCGGGCCACCTTGAGGAGGTAGCGACCGGCCGCGTAGGGCAGTATGACGTCCTGGACTTTGAGTTCCAGTATCTGGTCGTCCCTCTCAAGCGGTCTGCCCTCGAAGTCGCGGGTGTAGCCGAGCTCCCTCAACTTTTCAACGCTCGTGCCTATCTCCCTCGGCTTGAAGTGGGTTATCGGGGCGTCTGTGGCGTCAAAGCGGATGGTGCCGTCCTTAAAGACGTAAACGTCGTTCTTAGCCCTCAGGAGGCCCTTCTCCAAAGGTTCAGCCATCTTGTAGCCGGAGGTCATGCCCTGGACGCCCTTGAGCCTGTCGATGCCGTAGACCTTCACGTTCTCCATGGCGGCGCGGAGAAGTTCTGAAGGCTTTATGGTTCTCCTCGCGTAGGGCTTCAGCTCCATTCCGCACTTGGGGCAGTGGAAGTCAAAGCTCTCGGCCTCGTTCTGGGGATAGTCAACGTTGCACTTGGCGCAGTGCCAGAGGAGCTCCTTTCTGGTGCCGCAGCGCGGGCAGATGTGCTCCGGGCCGGTGTGACCGCATTCCTGACAGCGGAAAAAGGCTATCTCAACGCTCGTTACCTTTCCTTCCTCGGCGGCCTTCTTGATGTCCCTGCTGGAGCCACCAGCGAGGCCGATCGGGAAGAGAACCTGCACCGGCGGCTTCATCTTCCTCTCCTTGGCCTTCTCAGGTCTGCCCATGCGCGCGCCGATCCAGCTTATTCCCCTGTCGCGAAGCTTTATCCGGTTGTTTTCGTTGATGATGTCTATGACGGTGAAGAACGGCCTGGACTTGAACTCCCATTCGAGGTTGCCGAGGGGTGTTAACAGGGCGGCGCTCCACGGGTAATCGACTACTATGACCTTCTTCCTGTCCCCGGCCTTTTCAAGCCTGTGGGGGAGGCCGAGGAGCTCAAGGTAGCGCTTGATCCGGGGGTCGTTCTCCAGAACAACTTTTCTCGCGAACTTGTTCTTCATGTGTTCGTCCCACTCGATTTGGGCCCCCAGCAAAGCCCTCTGGAGCTCTTCCACTTCCTCCGGTTTGAGCGTGTTCCAGTAGAGGGTGTAGTAGGGGTGAAACGGGATCTCCAGAACCTTTGAGAGGTGTATGGCAACCTCAACGTCCGGCCTCACGCGGAGTGGATCTTTCAGCAGACTTTGGAGAAAGTCCGGGTCAAGTTCAATGTATTCAGCAGCCTCCTCAACGGCCTCTCGCGGGTTGTCGGAGAAGGGTCTGAGCTCGACCTCGTAGGTTTCCGCTATAGCTTTGACGAACTCCTGAATCCACCATTCCTCGACGTAGTTGGCCGGTAAAAGAGTCTGGTTGTTCTCCACGAAATCGCCGAAGTTCACCAAAGCATCGCCGACGTAGAGGATCTCATCGATTTTGTCCCTGATTCTGAGGGCGGTTTTGTAGTCATCCACGCGTATGACGCTTCCGTCCTTGAGCCTGACTATGGGGCCTTCGACGGTGGTTGCCGGTGTCACGATACAGCCCTTGCCGGGCCTCTCCGTCTTCATCTGGGTTCCAATTGCTGTGAACTCGTCCAAGACCAGCATGGTCGCGGGGTTGACGCTCCATGTTGCGAAGCCGGAAACCCTGGAGCGGCCGTATCTGAGCCTGAATCCACCGTTCCTTGAAGGCTCGGCGAAGAGCGGCCTTCCACCGATTATCTCCTTCGTGTACTTCTTGTTGGGGGCGATGTTGGCCTTAAAGCGCTCGTAGAGCTCGTAGTAGAAGCCTTTCTCAACCTTCTCCTTCCCTTCCTCTTTGCCCGCTTCCTCGGCCTTGGAATCCCCGGAGGGCTTTTCCTCGGCAGACTTGCCCTTCTCCTTGGCCTCGACGAACTCCTTTATCCAGTCCCAGCCGTCAACACCCATCTTGTCTATGTACTTGACGAGCTTCTTGGCCTTCTGGAGAACACCCTCGGCGAGAACGAGAATCGCACCGCCGCGCAGGTGGTTGGTCTCAACGCCTGGGACGTCCCTGTGGGAAACCTCTACCTTATCCGTCTCCTCACCGGTTATCTCAATGGGGATGTTCTTCATGGCGAGCCTTACCTCGTCGGCCTCCGGGTGGTACTGGAGGCGTGTAACCGCGCGGTGGTAGAGGTCTATCTCCTCGACCATTCTCTCTATGTGCTTCTCGCTGGGCTTGAAACGGTCGAGGCCGAGCTTCTTCCTGACGTAGTCTCCCACGAGGACGCTCAAAGCCTGCGCCGTTCCGCCGGAGCTCCTTATCGGCCCCGCGTAGTAGAGGGCGAGGTATTCGGAGTTATCTTCCCAGCTGTTGCGTTTGATTTTAACGTCCGCTATTCCCTCCAGGGGGGCGGAAACTATACCCTCCGTGAGAATGGCCAGTGCTGTCCTGACGGCCTGCTCGGCGTAGCGCTCCTTGCTTCCGAGGTCGCCGAACTTACCGTCTATGATCTCATCGACCACCTTCAAGGCGGCCAGTTCTTTACCGTACTCCTTGACGAGCTCCCTGATTCTCTCGGCGACACCCTTGGGTCCGACAAGGCTCTCAACACGGCCGGCCATGTCCGTGGCCTGGGGAACCTCAACCTCCAAGCTGGGATCCTTACCCTGTTCGCGGGCCTTTCTCGCTATCTCGTAGGCCCTGTCTATCTCGCGCTGGAGGGATTCGAAGTAGGCCTTCATCTCGGGAGAGTACAGATTCGACATTTAAACACCCCCAGAATCAGGTATTTCAAATATCAAATTGAAGTACTCCGCTAAGTTGAGAGAACGAAAATTAAGGAAAAAAATTAGTGGATTCTCAACATAAGTCTCTATGAAAGGACACCGCCTGGTCTGGCGGTATCCCCATGAAATTTTGAACACCAGATCCCTAAAAACATTTCGGTCACTCATTGATCATCACCGTACAGTGCCATCAGCTCAGAGGCAGTGATATGAGTCACGGGGAAGCCAAGACTCGTTGAGAGGTACTCCCCCAATCTTTCCCCATATGGCCCAAGCGAAACCACAATCCCCCCTTTAGCAAGCATGGCAAGATCTCCCCCTGCACCCGCCTGCAGGGATAAAAATTTCAAGGAGCCCATTTTATCGGCGGCGTATCTCAACAAATGCTCAAATGCAGGGGATGTTTCGATCAATTTCTGTTCTTTTTCTCCGGGGAGCAGACCCTCTTTAAGAACGTAAATTGCTGGAGAGGGATAGAAAGCAGAGGGATCGACATCGTTGGACACGGATATCGGGACGATCCTTGATAGATGCTTTCCCCCAATATGATACACCCTCAACAGCTCCTTTGGAAATCCAACAGAGCTCAGGTTAGCTTGGAGAGCATCAATGTCAAGCCTCCATCTGGACAGAGAAATCATCTCTTTTATATATCTCAGAAGCAGATCTGCAGTGGAAATAAGCGGATGAACCTTGTCGCCATTCGGAATAACGGCGACCTCGCGGGCACGGGATAGGAGCTCATTCCAAGCAGCGGTAGCAGGGGAGGGGTTGAAGTTGTCAACATAAACCTTGGGCTTAGTGCGAGTCAATCTTGATGCTACAACCCATGCAGGGATATAAGAAAAATAAGACTTGAGAGTCTTTTTTATAAAAGCCATGACACTTTTCTGGTTGCCATCAGGCATGTTTATTTTTTTAACACCAAAAGAGGCAAAAACAAAGTTTGTAATAACCTTATTAGGGACAACAACGTCTTCAATGAACTCTTTCATGAGGAGCAGGTACGCAGTGGGATCGCCATCCTCCTCGACAAGGTATCTTCTTAAATCGGAAGAGGAAAAAATCCATCTCGGAGTCTTCAAGCCTATACCGACTTTCAATTGCTCAAAGAATTCCCTGTAAGTGCGGATGTACTCATCAAAATCAGAATCCCTGACACCAACTGCAACACCAATCCTAGCAATAAACGTTCCGTTTTTTCCGATGAATTTGATATCTCCCTCATCGGAGCCAATGAACACTGCTCAAACCCCCTCGCAGTACTCATCGAATCTGATAACGGCCCTCAGCCGGGCCGTCTCGATGTCTATTATCGGAACCCTCGCCGGGGTGGGCACGATGTTCACCATCTTCTGGAATTCGGTCTGCGCCTGCCATGTTCCAGTGTTTATCAGGAAAACACCGTTGTACATTTTGTACTGCATGACGTGGACGTGGCCGGCCTGGAACAGATCCGGAACGGACTCTATGACGAGCGTATCCTCCGAGTCAGGCGCAATAGGAACCTTCTCCCCAAAGGTCGGGGCGAGGTGGCGGAGCTTGAGCAGGTCCAGCATCGCCTCCGCCGGCCGGTGGTGGCTTCTGTTGGGCAGGGCCGTGACGACGTCCTCTATTCCCCTACCGTGAGCTATGAGAAAATCCCTGCCGTGGAGCCGTATCACGGCCGGATTGCTTATGATGATCGCGTTCTTTAGCTTCAGAAGGGGTCTGGCATACTCTTCATAGAAGCCCGGCTGCGGCAGGGCAGTTCTGGCCGCATCGTGGTTGCCCGGGCCGATGAACATGGTTATGTGATCCGGCACGTTGCTCAGCAGATTCGCGAGTGCCTCGTACTGGTCGAAGATGTCAGGAATGGCGAGCTCGTTGTACTGGCCGGGATAGATGCCGATGCCGTCGACAACGTCGCCGGCGATTATCATGTACTTAATCCTGCTGACGAACTCCTCTTCAGCCCTGTTGTTGACGTCGCCGTTGAGCCACTCCAGGAAGCGCATGAATGCCTTTTCGCAGAACTTGTTTGAACCGACGTGAACGTCGCTGAGAAGAACGGCGTAAACCTTCTCTTCAAGGGGCGGCTTCTCGCGTTTGAACTTGGGGACGTCCGGGAGGTAAATCCTGTTCGCAAAGAATATTCCCCGCCCGGAGTAGCGGCCCCTGAAGGCCACCACTGCATCGGGCATTATCTCAAAGAACTTCTTGCTCTCCTCGTTGTTGCGGTTTATGAAGACCTTGATGACACCGGTATTGTCCTCCACCTCGAACATGAAGCCCTTTGCGGTTTCGCGCTTGCTGTTCACAAGGCCGATTATCGTCACCTCATCGTCGCTCTTCACATAGCCCAGCTTGGCTATGTCTATCACCCCACCGATCTCGGGGTTCTCGCGGAGGATTCTGCGCATCTTCTTGAGCCTGCTCCTGAAGTAGTCGGAGTAGACCTTGATTATGAGGTCACCCTCCTTGCCAGCGGCGTTTTTGGCCTTGGGGAGGGCAAATTTAACGTTCTTCACGTCAAAGGTTATCTCATAATCATCGGGTATTTCCTTTGCCCGGTAGTGGAACCCCTCCCTGGGCGAGATTTTGAAATCGGAGTAGACCGAGTAGCTCTTCTCCTCCTCTGGAACCTCCTCACCCACGTATGCGATGGGCACCCCGTAGTCACCGTAGACCACCTTGGGCTTAACCCCGTTTCCGTTCTCCTCCCCGTTAACGTAGCCGTTATTGTATCCGTTGCCGTTTTCGGGAGGAGCTTCCTCAACGACGGCTTCACTTTCCATGGGAAGGCTTTCATCTGAGGCCTCTGATAATATGGGCTCTTCAACTTTGGTTTCGGATTCGAAGTCTCCCCCGACCTCGGAGGTCTCGACATCTCCAGTGGAAATGAAACTCTCCCCCCTGGAAAAAGTGCCCTCTTCTCCCCCAGATTGTAAAATTTCATGAGTTTCCTCACTGCTTTCAAGGACAGTTCCAGTGGAAATGGACGTTTGAGAAGCACCAACTAAAGAAGGCATTGATTTGTCCATTTCCGTTGAAGAATCAGTCAACACACCAGATTCGCCGAAATCAGATGGCTCCTCCGAGATCTCCACAGTAGGGGCAGACTCTGGCAAGACGTATTCCTCAAGAGAAGGTGCTTCTTGGGGAGAAGACTCTGTGGAACTTTCCATTGGAGAGACACCCTTCCATGACAGGAACTCCTTTGCCAGTGCCGAGTCTATCACAAAGGTTCCCTTTGACTTTGCAAACTTTATGAGCTCCGCGAGCGTGAAGTCTCTCTTATAGGCGTCAACGAGAAGGTAGTAAGCCGAGGGGGTGATTAGATAGTTATTCGACATCAAATCCTCGATCAGACCCATCAGAGCAGCCTCCTCTGGCGGGACATGCTCACGGTGAGCACGGTCTGGAGCTGGTGATCATGGCGATATATGTTTTTCACTTTATAAGGAGTTACGTTCAGGCGGATTTCCTTGGTCCTCCCATAGCGCCCCTTGCTGACGACCTTCGCGTTGATGATGCCCAGCATATCGAGCTCATTGATGAGGTCGCTGACGCGCCTCTGGGTGAGGGGTTCGAGGTCGATGTGGTCGCAGAGGGACTTGTAAACCGAGTAAACGTCACCGGTGTTGGCAGGCAGTTCGCCGTTCTCATCTAGCAGGACTATCGCATAGAGGAGAACCTTCGAGTGGAGCGGGAGCGTCTTTATGACCTCCTCCATGGTGTCCTGCTCTATCTTCTCCTGGGCCTTCCAGACGTGCCTCTCAGTAACCTTGCTGGCTCCCTCGCGCTCGGCTATCTCGCCGGCAACGCGGAGGAGATCCAAAGCGCGCCTAGCGTCGCCGTGCTCCCTCGCGGCCAAAGCCGCACAGAGGGGGACGACCCCATCATCCAGAACGCCCTCGTTAAACGCACTCTCGGCACGCTGCATGAGTATATCTCTGAGCTGGTTGGCGTCGTATGGCGGAAAGACAACCTCCTCCTCGCTCAGGCTTGAGAGGACGCGGGCATCGAGGTACTCCTTGAACTTGAGGTCGTTGGATATGCCGATGATGCTGACCTTTGCCCGGGAAAGCTCCGTGTTTATTCTCGTGAGGGAATACAGTATATCGTCGCCGCTCTTCTTGATGAGCTTGTCTATCTCGTCCAGGACAATTATAACGAAGCGCTCCTTGGCGTCTATAACCTCCTTGAGCTTGGCGTAGACCTCATCAGTCGGCCAGCCGACGAGGGGAACCTCGACACCGCTCTCCAGCTTAAAATAGTTCACGATGTTCGCCAGGACACGGTACTGAGTATCGACTATCTCGCAGTTGACGTAGATAACATCCACTGGAACGTTGTACTTCTGTGATATTTTCTTGAGCTCCTCGGTCACGAACTTGATCGTTACAGTCTTACCAGTCCCGGTTTTTCCATAAACGAAAACGTTGGAGGGAGTCTCACCGCGTAGAACGGGAACCAGAATATGAGCGAGGTTCTCAATCTGCTCACGCCTGTGGGGAAGCTCCTTGGGCGTGTAGCTGTGCCTGAGGACCTCCTTATTCTTAAAGATCTTCTTGGCGTGAAGGTACTTCTCAAAGATTGAATCGAGATAACTGTCGTCCATGGGCACCACCCACTCCACTGGAAATCCAGCCCCATCGTTGATTTTTATTCATGAAATCCCCTATTTGTTGAGCATGTGATAATTCTATATCCCACAGTTGTCAATTAGCCAATTTTATCGAAGAGATCCTGAACATCAAACATGTGCTCCAGAGGAAGCACCGGATGCAGAGGAAAGCATAGATAATCGAGCCGAGGGGTTTATATGCCTTGTTGAACAGGTGGATGTAAAAAGGCAAGCGGAAAATAGAGGAGATAACCAAGGGAAAGAAGGCAAAATCGTCCTTCTTTGTCGCGTAGTTGTCCCATCATAGCACCAAGGACGGCGCCGAGAAGCTCTCTGGCGCCCTTCTCTGCGCCCACGGGCTACTCCCAGGATACCCACCGGAACCATCTTGGGGAGCATGACAGTTGTGCGGCCATAGAGCCGCCCAAGTGCACTAGGAAACCAACAGAAATGTAAAAAAACTCAGAAGTAGCCAACGTCCTTTCTCTGCTCATCCATTTCTTTCTTGGCCGCGAATACCTCGTCGAGCAGGTTCTTGGCGTCCTCAACGCTCATTCCAACTTTGACCGTGAGGAACCTCATCAGCTCATTCCGGCTGGCACCGTGATCAACCCTCTCCATAACCATCCCCACGATGCGATCAAAAATCTCCCTTGCAAATGCCTCCTCAAGACCGAGCTCTGAAACGGCGGACATCAGCCCTATGAGGAGTGATGTTAAGGCGTCGTTGAACTCCTCCTTGCCAAGGGTCTTCTTGTCCAGATCAACGCGAAGGTAAACGTCATCGTCCATGCCCGAGAGTGTGAACTTCATTAGGTTCACCTGGTCGTTGAGACGCAGGAGAGTGTGATACACCTTAAGCTTCTCGTCCTTTGTCATGGAGAACGTCTCCAAACCCAGCGGCACCAGCAGGTGGATAAAGTCCTCCGAGAAGGCCACCAGCAGGGAGAAAGGCATCCTTGGATGCTCCGCCACGTACATGCCGGGCCTCATCTCCTTAACTGACCAGGGGAGGTCAACGATGTCTTCGGCCTTATCGTTGCCGGCCCGCAGCCACTCCAGAACCATATTCTCAATGTCCTCCATGGGAACCACCAACACAAATTGGTCAAAGGGGTTAATAACGTTGCACCCGAAGCGGAGGTTTCCACAGGAAGCAGAGGGGTTCCAAGTACAGCAATGTACATTAGAAGTTTCAATTCGCAAAGGAATCTATGAATACATTTGGCCATTTCAACTGAAGGAGGAATGCACGTTTATGGATATCCACACAAGCACATCGGAGTAATCTTTTGGACATTTTGGGAAAATAGATATGTTAACACCATGGCAAATAAGTTAACAAAAAATGCCCCCAGAGAGTTTCATTTCCTGTGGAGCACGGCTTTAGCTACTCTAGTATCTGTTTCGTATTCTTGGTAAAACTCTCCCGTTCCTTCTACAACTTCTGATATTTATATATTTTCATGAACAATGTTCATAAAAATAATGCAATCATAGATAATGATGAAAATTAGTCCAATGGACATCCACCATTATTTAAAAGCTATAGATTTGGCGTTTGTAATATGCTTTATAAATTCCCCTTTCCATAAACCCTCTGACTAAATCCGTCCATCTCCAAAACTGGGTTCCAGTGGAAATGAAACTCTGGGGGGTCTTTCAGATGGGCATCGAAAAAGACCTCTGTTTCCACTGGAAAAATGAGTCCATCCGTGGATGTGTAAGGGCATGGGTGATAATTTTTTAAAGCAGGCATCGTAGTGTACACCATGATTCCCGTACCTGTGGTCAGGAAGCTTCTCAGGATGAAAGTCAAGGTCAGCAGGAACCGGCTCCTCCAAATAGCGATGCTTGTGCTCCTGCTGGCGGTTGTTTTTGCTTCCCTGTTCATGTACTTTGAGGATGTGGGCTTTTACACGGCTTTTTACTGGGCAGTCATAACGATGGCCACGATAGGGTACGGGGATATAACGCCCCAGACCGAGGCCGGCCGTGCCGTGGCCATGGTCGCTGCCGTTGCCGGAATCTCGACGTTCACGGCTCTCGTTTCAATTCTGGCTGAATACTTCATTTCATCATCTCTGAGGAGGATGATGGGCATGCACAGCGTTAGGTATTCCGGACACTACGTGATAATCGGCCGCGGGAGCAGCATCCCCAGCTGTGTGGATGAACTCATGTCCGCGATTTCCAGTGGAGAGGTGGAGATGCGGCCGATTGTGGTGGTCTTCCCCGATGAGAGCGAGAGGAAGAAGGTTGAGCTTCCAGAGGAAGTGGAGGTTCTTATAGGAGATCCCACGAACCCGGAAACGCTGGAACGCGCCCACGTGAGGGAGGCATCCTACGTCATTCTCGCCCTGGAGGACGACTCGAAGTCAGTGTTCACGACTCTCCTGGTGAAGCGCATGTCCAAGGCTAAGGTCTTCGTCGAGGCCCTCCGCGGCGAGAGCATGGAGCTGCTCAAGGGTGCTGGGGCCGACAGGGTGGTACTCAGCAGAAGTCTCGCCGGAAGGCTCCTCGCAAGCTCCGTTTTCGAACCAGAGGTTGTAGACGTCATAGACGACCTTACCACGGCCACCAGCGGCTACGACATCTCCGTTCTGGAGCGGGAAGAGCTGTGGGGCATTCCATACATTGAGGCAATGAAGCGCCTCCGCAATGAGGGCTACTTCCTCCTCGGTTATTACAAGGAGAAACCCGTTCTCAACCCGGCACTTGAAGAGGAGATTCCTGAAGGATCCAGACTGATCGTAATAAAACCCGGCTCTTCCAGTGGAAGGGAGTGATGGCGTTGCCCCCAGGCTCTGCCATTGAGGGTACATCCGATTTTCACTAAAGCAGCTCGGCAATAGTGTGAATTTGCAGCATGGCCCAGTACTCACCATTCTTATCTTTCGCTCCACCGGAAAGAAAAGTATATAACCCTTCGGCTTTTTACCCCTATGAAAGGTAGTTGTAGCGGGTGAGTGAGATGCCACGAAAGAAGAAGGCTGACGATGAAATAAAAGAGCTCGAAGAGTTTGAGGAGCTCGATGTCGTTGCGGAGTCCCCGTCAAGCTCAACCAAGAAAAAGAAGGAGAAGGAAATAAAGACCCTTGAAGACCTCCCCGGTGTCGGGCCGGCAACCGCCGAGAAGCTCCGCGAGGCCGGCTACGACAGCATCGAGGCCATAGCAGTTGCCTCCCCAATGGAGCTCAAGGAGATAGCGGGAATAAGCGAGGGTGCGGCACTCAAGATAATCCAGGCCGCCAGAGAGGCCGCCAACATCGGAACCTTCATGCGGGCGGACGAGTACATGGAGAAGCGCAGAACCATAGGCAGGATTTCCACTGGAAGCAAGAGCCTCGACAAACTCGTCGGCGGTGGGGTTGAGACCCAGGCGATAACGGAAGTGTTTGGCGAGTTCGGTTCCGGAAAGACCCAGCTGGCTCACACCCTTGCAGTGATGGTTCAGCTCCCCGAGGAGGAGGGGGGCCTTCACGGTTCGGTCATATGGATAGACACCGAGAACACCTTCAGACCTGAGAGGATAAGGCAGATCGCCGAGAACCGCGGCCTTGACCCCGACGAGACCCTTAAGAACATCTATGTCGCCCGCGCTTTCAACAGCAACCACCAGATGCTCCTCATTGAAAAGGCGGAGGAGATAATCAAAGAGAAGGCTGAAACCGACAGGCCGGTAAAGTTGCTCGTCGTCGACTCACTCATGGCCCATTTCAGGAGCGAGTATGTCGGCAGAGGAACGCTCGCGGAGAGGCAGCAGAAGCTGGCCAAGCACCTCTCAGACCTGCACAGGATAGCGGACCTCTACGACATAGCGGTTTTCGTCACCAACCAGGTTCAGGCGAAGCCAGATGCCTTCTTCGGCGACCCAACGAGGCCCGTTGGTGGCCACATCTTGGCGCACAGCGCGACCCTGAGGATCTACCTTAGGAAGGGCAAGGCCGGCAAGCGCGTGGCCAGGCTCATAGACAGCCCCCACCTTCCCGAGGGAGAGGCGATCTTTAGGATAACCGACAAGGGCGTCGAGGACTGAGTTAGCTTTTTAACCCCTCTTCTTTACCCATTTCCATGTCAAAGGTTGAGGCAGTGACGAACCCCTCCCGCGAGGAACTCCTCAGGATAATCGATTCCGCGCTATCAAAGGAGGCCATGCTAACGATTTTTGCCCGTTGTAAGGTTCATTACGACGGCAGGGCCAAGAGTGAACTCGGCTCCGGGGACAGGGTGATAATAATCAAACCGGACGGCGCTTTTCTTATCCACCAGAGCAAGAAGCGGGAACCCGTTAACTGGCAGCCGCCGGGGAGCTTTGTAACTGTTGGTGAGCGTGATGGAGTAATCGTCCTTCGCTCCGTGAGGAGGAAGCCGAGGGAGATACTTGAGGTCGAGCTTGAGGAGGTTTACCTTGTTTCTCTGTTCAAGGCCGAGGACTACGAGGAGCTTGCTTTGACAGGCAGCGAGGCCGAGATGGCGGAGTTCATCTTTAAAAATCCTGAACTCATCGAGCCGGGCTTCAAGCCCCTCTTCAGGGAAAAGCAGATCGGCCACGGCATAGTTGACATCCTCGGACGCGATAGGAACGGCAACCTCGTCGTCCTTGAGCTGAAGCGCAGGAAGGCTGACCTTCATGCCGTCAGCCAGCTCAAGCGCTACGTTGAGGCCTTGAGAAAGGAGCACGACAACGTTAGGGGGATACTCGTTGCACCGTCCATGACCTCCGGTGCGAAGAGGCTCCTCGAAAAGGAGGGCCTTGAGTTCAGAAAGGTTCAGCCGCCAAAGAGGGAAAAGCTCGGAAAAGGCAGGCAAAAGACCCTGTTTTAGCCCATGTCCATCTCCTGCGGCAGCATCTCGCGAACCCTGACCACCAGCACCGTGTTCCTCTTCCTCACCTCGACTATTCTTCCGAGGCCGAGGAGCCTCACCTGGGCCCGGCACACGGTCACTTCCCTCTCGTCGCTCTCCTCCCAAGGGATTCTCTGTTCCATGCTCTCCAGGCGGAGTATCTCCGCTAGGAGTCCCTCAGTGCCCACCGTGACGTCCTGGAAGGTCTCGTAGGTCAGAAAAACCCTCCCGAGCTCGCGGGCCCTTTCGAGCGCAATGACGTTCCTCGCGCTCCTTATCTCCAGGGTTTTGTATGGGCTCCTCAAAAGCTCGTCGAGAACCCGTCTCGCGATTCCGGCGAGGGTTATCGCCTCCATGCTCCCACCTCACAGGTAGATGCTCTCGTACTGCTTCTCAGCTTTTCTCCTGGCCTGCTCCATCTGCTCGTGCATCTTCCTCAGCTGGGCCTCTATCATCTCTGCTTCCTTGAGCAGGGGCTCCGTTGAGACCTCTATCGGCGTCAGCTTCTTCAGGACCTCTATGACGTTTGCTGCCGCCCTCGGGTCGGGTCTGTCCCCGAAGGTCTCCCCCAGGAGAACATAGGCGTCGAGTTTTTCCTTGCTTGCTTCCCAGAGGAGCTTTCCGCTCATCCCCATTATCGAGCCGTACTGGAGGATTTTCACTCCCAGGTTCTCAAGCTCCCTGTTCAGCTCTTCCTTGGCCCCAACTCCCCATACGTCCATCTTCTCCTTGAATAGGCCTATGCCTATGCCCCCTAGGGATACAATCTTCTCCGCCCCCATGTCCTTGAGGTACCTCACGAGCTCCCTGGCTATCTCGCTGACGAGCGTTGGCGGGACGTAGATGTCTGCCACTGCGAGTATTATGTTGTCCCTTCCATAGAACCTGAGGGGAGGGTTTGGCTTTCCATCAAGGATCAGCGCCATTGGGGGGATGAACGGGCTCTCCACGTAGCCTATCATCTCCATTTCCAGCTCCTTGGCAAGAAAGTTGGCCGCTATGTGTCCCACGAGGCCTATCCCGGGATAGCCCTCTATCAGTATGGGGTTCCTGATCTCTGGGAGCACTATCTTGACTGGACTCCCGTTTTCCACGGTACCACCCCCGGAGAAATTTAGTTTCAAAAGGTTATTAAATTTTCGTCCCGCCTACGTGCTCCCCTTCATTTCCTTCTTTATCCTCCACTCGTACCAGATGAACCCTCCGAGCACCCAGCCCACCATAAAGACCACAAGCCAGCCGACAGATAGTTTAACCCCTGAACCCAGAAGATGGAATGCGAGCAGTGTCCCTACGAACCAGCCAAGGGCTCCTGCGAGGGTCCAGGATACGAGCCACCTGGTTCCGGGATCCTGCAGCATGGTCTCCCCACTCTCAGTTGGGCCTCATGCCCTTAAGCTTTATTCCGGGTTGTGTTTCCACTGGAAAAGCAACCCTTAAATAACTGGGGCTTTATTTTTACAGGGTGATGTCTATGGTGAGGATAGGTATCATAGGTGGTTCGGGCGTTTACGGCGTTTTTGAGCCTAAAGAAAGCGTCAAGGTGCACACGCCCTACGGCAGACCTTCGGCTCCAGTGGAAATCGGGGAGATAGAGGGCGTTGAGGTCGCATTCATACCGAGACACGGGAAGAACCACGAGTTCCCGCCGCACGAAGTGCCCTACAGGGCAAACATCTGGGCCCTCAAGGAGCTCGGCGTCGAGAGGGTTATCGGGATCACGGCAGTGGGTTCGCTCCGCGAGGAGTACGAGCCCGGCGACATAGTCATAACCGACCAGTTCATTGACTTCACTAAGAAGAGGGACTACACCTTCTACAACGGTCCGAGGGTCGCCCACGTCTCGATGGCCGACCCATTCTGTCCAGAGATGAGGAAGATTTTCTACGAGACCGCCAAGGAGCTCGGCTTCCCGGTCCATGAAAAGGGCACCTACGTCTGCATCGAGGGGCCGAGGTTCTCAACGAGGGCCGAGAGCCTCATGTTCAGGCAGTACGCCCACATAATCGGTATGACTCTCGTCCCGGAGATAAACCTCGCGCGCGAGCTGGGCATGTGCTACGCGAACATAGCGACGGTTACGGATTACGACGTCTGGGCCGAGGAGCCCGTTGACGCCCAGGAAGTTCTCAAGGTCATGGCCGAGAACAACTACAAGGTGCAGGAGCTTCTAAAGAAGGGTATTCCAAAGATTCCCAAGGAGAGGAAGTGCGGCTGTTCAGGCGTGCTGAAGAGCATGTTCGTGTGAGTTTTTGTAGTACTCTTTTGAATTGTTTTTCTTTTCTACTTTTTTAATCTGCTATGGGATTGGTTTGATACTTTTCAAGTAATCCCTTTTTGTGACGCATTGAAAAAAAAATGATCATGCTATTGTAAAGCGTAAAGCTTAAATATGATTTTGTCTTCATTTATTTTGAGGTGGTTCCCATGAAGACACTACAGTTTGAGAAGCCAAAAATAGTCCCCCTGAAAAGCAAGAAGACCCAGTGGACCATATGGGGACTTTGGGGTAAATTACCACTTTGACATTATGATTTATTGGCTTTCCTTTATCCTTTACCTATTTAGGGGTGTGGAGGTATGGAAAAGGTTTTACTTGACCCGGAATCGGTGGTACAATTGAACCCTAACTATGTTATTAGGCTTGAATATTTTGGTGGAATACTCTATGATAAACAGCATAGGGGCTATTATGGTCTTAACCGAACTGCTTCAGATATTCTTTTTCTTACTCAATATTCATTATCCTTAAGTGATATTGTTAGTTTATTAAGCAGGATATATGAATTGAAACCAAGTGAAATTATGGACGTAGTTTCCGAGTTCTTATACCCTCTTTTGACAAATGGAGTTGTTAAAAAAGGTCATAAAAAGGGTAATCCGAATAATGCATTTAACCAACTGGAAAAAATGCGGAAATTTGTAGATCAATTAAAATACCTATCTGCCCCATTAACTGCATTCCTGTACTTGACTTGGAAGTGTAACATAAAATGTAAGTATTGTTTTTTGAAAGCGCCGAGAAGGCTTTTACGTGAGCCATTGACATTGGAGGAGATTAAAAAGGTTATAGATGAACTATCTGAAATGAGAACTTTTGAGTTATGTATAACAGGTGGTGAACCACTTCTGGATCAAAGGCTCCCGGAGGTTGTTAAATACGCCTGTGAGAGAGGATTTACAGTAAATATTACTACTAATGGTCTTCTTGTTAATAGAGAACTAGCAAAGAAATTAGCAACATGTAATGTTAATGTTCAAGTTCCTCTTCACAGCTCAGATTTTAAAATTCATGATGAACTTACAGGCATGCCTGGCTCTTTTGAGAAAGCGGTAGATACCATTAAACTTCTAGTTAATTTGAATATGAATGTCTCTGTAATAACTATTTTACAGAAAGCGAATAAGGATGATCTTCGTAATATGCTCCCATTAATTAAAGAGTTGGGGGTGCATGTGTGGAATATTGTGGAATTGAAACCAGTAGGGAGAGCAGATAACTCGATGGCAATACCCCTCAAGGAGCGCTTAAAAATCATTGAGGAACTAGAGCGAGAAGCAAATAAATTAGGAATACAAATAATAGCAGAAAAACCCTTCTTCTTTGTCGGTGATAAGGGGTTGTCTCAAACTCTTATCAATGATGAATTCTACAAACTTTTCACTAGATGTGGCGTACGGACTGGACGATATGTAGAAATTACACCAGATGGATTTGTTTATCCATGTGACTTATTGCTGGGAGATACTTTTCCCAATCTTATCGCAGGAGATTTACGCCAAAATACATTCAAGGAGATATGGCATTCTTCAGAGATTTTAAACAAATTCCGGAACCTCAAACAGGAAGATATGCACGGGAAATGTAAATCATGTATATACTTTGATCTCTGTGGAGGAAAATGTAGAGCATTAGCATATAGCTACTATGATGGTGATTTATATGCTCCAGATCCCAGATGCCCGTA
This sequence comes from Thermococcus coalescens, assembly GCF_055392585.1. Taxonomy (NCBI): domain Archaea; kingdom Methanobacteriati; phylum Methanobacteriota; class Thermococci; order Thermococcales; family Thermococcaceae; genus Thermococcus; species Thermococcus coalescens. The sequence goes on along the minus strand of NZ_AP043764.1, from coordinate 949,713 downwards.
CGAACCAAAATGAGTATGGTGTGGTGGAGCTTTTAGGGAATCCTACATTAAAATTGATTATAACAGACGCTTGGTTTAGTTTATCAGAAATTGTTAATACTTCTAATAGTATATTGCAATACATGTCCGAGTTCTCAATAAACTTGTGCAGGGGATTTGAGATATCCCTTAGGACGACTTTAAATATTATTGAACAATATCATGGACCACTAATGCCGACACTTCAAGATCCAGAGATAACCTTCTCCTTGCCTTCTCCGGACGTTGTTTTAATGGATTTTAAAACGATCACAAGAGTACTTGTTTTATTCTATGCCCCATCTCCTCCCAATACTGAAGAAGAGTTTATTGTATTATCTAAGATAATCGGACATGAGCTTTTTCACATGTATTTGGATTTAGAGTTTCTTCAAAGGAACTTTCCGAGGGGGGATCCAGGTATATTCGTTGTAGAACCTATTAAGGATGATTTAGTGATGATTGAAGAAAGTGTGGCAGAAGCAATTTCTAACATTGTCTCTCAGAGGATGTTATCAGAAAATATTAAGCCTTCAACTGACTTTTTGAAGTCTTTTGAGTATACCAATAGTTATAACTCACATCTTATAGAGAAAATTAGTAAACTAAAGAAAGTTCCTAGCAATGTTTTGTCTTCACTAATAAACAACAGGAGGGTTACAAAAGTTGAATTCAAACCAGAATGGTTTGAGCTATTTGAGTCTAATGAAAAACAACAATGTTAAGCTTTTGATCATAGCATACTTTATTGACACTATTGCAGTGGCTTATCTTCTCGGTTACTACCTAAATATCACGATAAACGATATTGGGGGACCAGAATTGTTGGGGTTCTTCTCAATGGCGAACAACTTTTTTGCGAGTTTTATACCTATAATAGCCGGTGCGTTTAGTGATGCTCATGGTAGGAAAGGAGTGATAGTAGTCTCAACTGTGTTTGAAGTGCTAAGCCTGTTGGCATTAGGGATTATTATTGAATCTGGGAGTGTTCTAGTAATAATTCCGGCTATTCTTCTTAATGTGGCGTTTATGGCATCCTCTCCTGCTATTGTTTCGTTAATTGGTGAATCTGTCTCAGTGGAGTATCTTGGAAGAGCGTTATCACTTATCTTTTTAGCAAACAATGCTGCGAGTATTATAAGTTATCTGGCATTTGGTTCATTATTGAGTGTCGTGAGTATCTCTAACCTATTCCTTCTCTCTGGATTTGCCGTGTTAGTGGCCATAACATTGTATCTTCGCATTTCAGAGACTTTAAGACCAAATAATGTCCAATCTAATGTTTTGGAGCCTTTAAAAGGCATCTTTAAAGGTGTCAAATTTGTTCGAGAACCCCATTTAAAGCTCTTTCTAATCTACATCTCTTTTGAATTTTTTATTGGCTCAATAGCAACCGCATTTGTTCCCGTGTTTCTTCAAAATGTATATTCTCTAAGTGTTTCGGAAATCTCCTGGCTATATTCTCTAATCACGCTCTTCACGATTGGTGGAACCCTAATGGCCGGTTATGTCGTTGACAAGTATGGAAGTGTAAAGTCCCTCATACTGAAAGACACACTGTCTATCCCCCTTCTGGGGATTTTTGCCCTTGCTCTTTCTCCCGTGGCTCTGTTATCATTAATCTTTTTATCGTTTATTGAACAATTAAAAGTGGCCTCTGAAAGGTATGTGGTAGAAAACACAAATCCAGAATATCGGGGTTTGATATTGGGTGTTAAAAACTCTCTGACAAGAATATTTTCAGTCCCAGGCCCCATGTTAGGGTTTTTCCTGTGGAATGTATCTCCCAAGATGACTTTCTTGGCACCTGCAGGACTTACTCCGTTAGGGATACTCATACTTGTAATGCTGAAAAAGATCCGTGAGAATGAACGGGTGAGTAGGTGTGACGCTATTAGCTGAACTTTTTAGTACATTCATGAGCCTTTCGCAAATTCCACTAAATGTCTTTGAGAACGGCTACGCCTCCATCTGGGACCACTACAACGAGTTCAACCCATACTCCTGGAGCCTCTGGGTTCCGCTCTGATTCTTCTCCGTCACCTTTTTAACTTCCACCGGAAACACACCTCCTTAAAAAAGGGTGATGTCGATGAGCATTCTCATCAGGAACGGCCGGGTTATCTACGGCGAGAACTTCGAGGTTGTCGAGGCTGACGTTCTCATCGAGGGGAACAGGATCGTCAAGGTGGCCAGGGGGGTAAGCGAGGCCGCCGATACGGTGATAGACGCCAAAGGAAGGGTTGTTTCTCCCGCCTTTGTCAACCTGCACACACACTCCCCGATGGGCCTCTTCCGCGGTCTCGCCGACGACCTTCCTCTCATGGACTGGCTCCAGAACCACATATGGCCGAGGGAGGCGAAGCTGACGAGGGAGTACACGAAGGTCGGTGCCTATCTGGGCGCCCTGGAGATGATAAAGACCGGCACCGGAACCTTCCTGGACATGTACTTCTTCATGGACGGCGTTGCCGAGGTGACCCTCGAGAGCGGCCTGCGCGGCTACCTCAGCTACGGCATGATAGACCTCGGCGATCCCGAAAAGACCGGGAAGGAAATAAAGGAAGCCCTCCGCACGATGGAGTTCATAGAGGGGCTTAACTCAGACAGGGTCCACTTCGTCTTCGGGCCGCACGCACCTTACACCTGCTCGATAGCCCTGCTCAGGGAGGTAAGGAAGCTTGCAGACGGGCACAACAAGCTGATAACCATCCACGTGAGCGAGACGATGGCGGAGATAGGCCAGATAAGCGAACGCCATGGAAAGAGCCCGGTGGTTCTCCTCGATGAAATTGGCTTCCTGGGAAGCGATGTTATCATAGCCCACGGCGTCTGGCTCGACAGCAGGGACATACAGATACTCGCGAGGCACGGCGTCACCGTCGCCCACAACCCGGCCAGCAATATGAAGCTTGCCAGCGGGGTAATGCCGCTCCAGAGGCTCCTGAATGCGGGCGTAAACGTCGGCCTCGGCACCGACGGCAGTGCGAGCAACAACAACCTCGACATGCTCGACGAGATGAAGCTGGCCGCTCTGCTCCACAAGGTTCACAACCTCGACCCGACGGTTGCGGATGCCAAAACCGTCTTCAGGATGGCAACTCTAAACGGTGCCAAAGCCCTGCGCCTCAAGGCGGGCGTCATAAAGGAGGGCTACCTCGCGGACATAGCGATAATCAACTTCAACCAGCCCCACCTGAGGCCGGTCAACAACGTGGTCAGCCACCTCGTCTACTCGGCGAACGGAAACGACGTCGAGACAACCATAGTGGACGGAAAAATCCTTATGCTCGACAGGGAAGTGCTCACGCTTGACGAGGAGAGGATAATTGACAAAGCCGAAAAAACGATAGAGAAGCTGGCTTAGAGGCTGGCCAGCAGGTCGGGGTCAACACTTACCTCGTCTCTTTTTCTCCATGTCGGCCGTCCGGTTAGTCTCACGAACATCTCTGCCCCCGAAACGTTTGCCAGGACATTCGCAAGTTCGCTCAGGGCACCGTCTACAAGTCCAATGACAAGTGCTGTGATGGCTCCTCCACCCATCCACGATATCATCATGACGATCCCGCCAGCCGCCGCGACGAGTCCAACAACCGAGAGCATCAGCAGAAAACCGTAGGCCATCGTCTCCTTTTTCTCACTCCATGCCGTCCCTATAATGTCCATTCCCGCGCTGAAGTCTTCAGTCCAGATGTAGGCGGGAACCATCATTGCTATGAGGCCGAGTACAAACAGAACCGCGGGTATCGCTGGTATCGCCGCGACTACGTAGCTTACCGGTTCCGGTAGAATCAGGTAGAGAAAGATCGCCGGGATGAGCAGGAGAAGTGCTATGAAGCCTGCCAGAAGTCCATAGACTATTGAAATCAGAATGACCTTGAGACCTCCGATGAACGATTCCCTGAGGACTCTCCCCTCATTGATGTCCTCCCCATTGAATCGGTGTTTGTATGCCTTTGTTGGGTAATAGAACGTTGGGATTCGCAGCAGCAGAGCCAGCAGGACTAACGGAATCGCTATTTCCCACGCGACATCGGGCCTGTACGCGATTAGTTCAGCATCGTCACCGATACCGAGAACCGTGAGTATGGCCATTGAGATTCCAGCCAGAACCACTGGAACCCGCCAGATTTTATTTTCTTCGGATATGGCCCTGAAGGCTGTTCCAATTGCACTGAATGCGTCCATGTAATCACCCCAATGAATTTTGTCCGGGCCTTTTTAAATGTTACTGTCTGGAGTTGTATCGATAGTAGAGTAAACCATAGTAACGAATCGCGCAAGGGTTAAATCCCTCCTGAGTAATCCCTGAAACGGTGAGTCCGATGGTCTCCTTCGAGATCGTCCGCGGTGACATAACCCGCTTCCCGGCTGAGGCTATAGTCAATGCCGCGAACAAATATCTTGAGCACGGCGGCGGTGTCGCCTACGCGATAGCTAAGGCTGCCGCTGGGGGCGTGGGGGAGTACATTAGGATAAGCAAGGAGGCTATGCGCGAGCAGCTCGGGAAGGACTACATCGAGCACGGGGAGGTCGTCGTAACGCCGGCGTTAAGGCTCGAAAAGTACGGCGTCCGCTACGTCATCCACACGGTTGGGCCTTACTGTGGGGGAGCCTGGGACGACGACAGGAAGGAAAAGCTTAGAAAGGCAATCCTCGGCGCGCTGAGAAAGGCCGAGGAGCTGGGGGTTAAAACGATAGCCTTCCCGGCCATAAGCGCGGGAATATACGGCTGCCCGCTCGGGGAGGTCGTGAGGACGTTCAGGGAAGTCGTTGAGGAGTTCGGAAAGGGAGCGGGGGGCGTTGAGAAGGTCTATTTGGTGCTGTACTCGGAGAGGGATTACGAGAGGGCGTTGGAAGCTGTTTAAATCTCCATATTTTCTATTTTGGATTTCGCAATTCACACCATGGGGGATGGAAAACTATATATACGGCTAATGCCTAATGCCTAATGCCTAATGCCTAATGGTGATGCTCTTGAAACGGGCTGGACTCTTGGTTGGAGTGCTGGTGTTGATTTTTGTTTTTTCGGGATTTGTTAGTGCACGGCCGCAGGCTGACGTTGACAGCTGGACTGCCATTGGTCTTTTTGTCAGGGAGCAGATTGAGGTGGCACATGCCAAAGGAACCATCAACGATCCTCATTTTGTGGAGGGACTCACTGACCTCGTTCTGAAGAAGTTTGGCGGGGGGCTTGATGCTGAGATTGCTGAACATGCTAAAAACCTCACACCTGGGCAGAGGGAAACCCTTAAGCGGTTGCTGGTAAGCGATTATGTCTCCTACCTTTATCAGAAGAGCTTTTACCCCAAGAACGCTAAGGTGTTGGTTGTAAAGCCTATCAATGTTGCATCAGTTAAGACTAACGGTAAGGTCTATGACTATTACTATGCTCCGATGAGCTCTTCGATCCCCTACCCAATTCACTGGTGGGTGCAGGTTAGCGTGGACATTACTGGTGGTAGTGGAGTTGATGACGGTGGGAACGGATATGATGTTGACGGGAAGAATGACCTATTTAGAATAGTGGCGTACTATACATCCAGTAGTGTCCAGTATGAACTTCACTTTTACGACGAGGATCACCCGGATCCGCTTGTGGATGACTGGTACGACGGATACAGATGCGATCATTACCCTGGAAGAGATGATACTTACGGATGTGAGGATGTTGAAAGCATTAAAGTTGAAAATGGAGTTATAGAATTCCCAAGTACTTGGAGTTATATGTATGAATGTCATGGAAACTACTGTTATTGGAGACAGCAGACCTATGGTGAACCCCTACCTACCCATTCAAGCGGGGAGAGAACATATTTTTCCTCGACAGTTATTTACGTGAGCAACACGTGGAACCATCTAATGGATACTGTGGACTCTAACCCGCGTATGAGCAAGAAGGAGTGGTATACATCATGGAGCTGAGAACCCCTTTAAAGATTCTTTTATCTTTACTCCTCCTTTTTCATGTTGTGGTTATCTGGATGATTTTTCCTCTCCTTGTGGATATTTCTCTCTGGCAGACACTCCTGTTCTTAGTTTCTGCGGTGCTTCCGTTTTACAGCGTCTATGAACTTTTCTTGAACGAAAATAGGGGAATCCCCGCATCTCTGCTATGTTTTATTCTCCTTCTCCTGCTGGATATCACTATCGGTTTCAGGGCTCTTTATCCTCTGCCTTTGACAGGAATTGGAGGGAGTGCAATCCTTTGGTTTTTGGGAGAATGTTCTAATGGTGATTTTCATGAAAATGAACAAAGAAGATGCTAGCGAAACTTTAAAGGCTATTTCCCTCCTAATAGCCTTTAGACTTCTCGCAATAGGTGGAGAAACCCGTAGCGGTCAGCCGAGGAGTTGAGTGTATATCTGGTGCTGTACTCCGAGGATGCCTACAGAGCCGCTCTGGGGGCTGTGGGTTAGGCCTGGGGGTCGTTTCCCTTTTGACTTAACACGCCCGCCGATGGAAAATTATATAATCTTTTAACGTTAGATACATTGGGGAATGCCATGTCCTGTAGGGAACTTGAGGAACTCGTGAGAAGCATTGTCCTTGGGTTTGCCGTGCTCTTCGTGTCCGGCCTCCTTGTTCTCTACTACGCGATCAGGAAGGTGGCCTGTGCCCAGGGGCTCTGCGAGTCTAGGGGCTGGAACTCCCCGCCAATTTACAGTGCCGACATGTTGGTCATGGTCTTCTCCGTCTCGGTGCTCTTCTTCGCCCTCCTGTGGTACGTTTCGTCGAGGGAGAAAGAAGAGTAGGGGGTGCTGGCATCCCGGAACTTAGAAAGTCCCTGAAAACGGCCCTTAAGATCCTCGTATCCCTGCTGCTCCTTTGTCAAGCTGTGGTTATCATGGTGATTCTTTCCCTTATCCCCAGCCCATCCCTCTGGTGGACGATTCCATACTTGATCTCCATAGTGCTCTCCTTTTATGGGGTCTATGGGCTTTTCTTGAACGAGAATCTGGGTATCATCGTCTCACTGTCGTCCTTTGCCCTCTTTCTCTTCAACACCCCTCTTGGTTTTGGGACTATTAATCTCTTGCCTGCGATAGGCATCGTGGGAACTGTTTTCCTGTGGCTTGAGAATGGCTTAAACTTCTCTGGTGGTAGAAATGAGAAAGGATAAACCCTTTCTCTGGCTGCCTTTACTTATACTCTTCCGGCTGGGCCTTCGCTTCGTCACGCTCCTCGATCCGGTTCTCGGCATGGTGCTCTTCTACAACGCCCCTCTCATGCTGCGTTTTCCCGGATTCGCTGTCCTCAGCTATCCGCTCATTGTGGGCATCGTTGAGGCTTACCTCGTGGTTGCCCTCAGAAGAGAGAGGTTCCCCTTCGGCCTGCTACTCGCGTATTTTATGACTGCCATCGTTTTTGAGTTCCCCTACGCGGCAGTTAATGGTGGGAAAAGTGGGATTCTCCTCTTCGCCGTGATGTGGTACATAACTGCTCCCATCGGCCTGCTTCTCGTTCTAACCTCGTATCGCTCATGGAAAACCCCTTAACCTTTGAGTTTGAAATTTCCCCGGTGGTGCTCATGAGGATCGAAGACGTCTACATCTGGGATATCAACGCGAAATGGCTCGGCATAACCCCCTACCAGCTCATGGAGAACGCGGGGGCGGGAGTTGCCAGGACGATTGAGGAGAGGTTCGGGAAAGGCCTCAGGATAGTGGTTTTTTCTGGAACCGGCAACAACGGAGGTGACGGCTTCGTCGCTGCAAGGCATCTCAGCTTTGACAACGACGTTACCCTCTTCCTCGTCGGCGACGAGGCAAAGATAAGGAGCGAGGAGGCAAGGCACAACTGGGAGATTCTAAAAAAGCTCGACTTCGTGAAAATCAAGGTTCTCAAGGATTCCTCCCAGGTAAGGCCGCTTGACCTTTCGGGCTTTGACGTAATCGTCGATGCCCTCCTTGGGGCCGGGACGAAGGGCGAACCGAGGGAGCCGATACGCTCCGCGATAGAGAAGATAAATGAGTACGCCGGAAGGGCCAAGATAGTCAGCGTTGACCTGCCGAGCGGCTATCCTAGTGGAATTAGAGTTAAGGCCGACTTCGCGGTGACCTTCCAGTGGGACAAAGAGGAGTATGAGGGCTTCGAGAGGGTGATAGCCAAGATAGGCTATCCGAAGGAGCTCTACCACCTCGTTGGCCCCGGTGATGCGAAGTTCGCCCTGAGGAAGAGGGGCGAGCACAAGGGCCAGAACGGAAAGCTTCTCGTCATAGGGGGAAGCGAGGACTACTTCGGTGCCCCCTACCTCGCTTCCAAGGCCGCCAGCTACTTGGTTGATCTGATCTATCTTGCGATGCCCGAATACCCTGCAAGGAGGATAAGCGACCCCGACCTGATCTTAAGGCCGGTCGGGGGGAGGAACTTCACTCCTGAACACGTTGAGTCCCTTCTAGAACTGGCCAAGAAAGCCGACGCCGTGGTTATCGGTCCCGGAATCGGTCTCAAGGAGGAAACAAAGGCCTTCGTCCGGGAGTTCGTAGAGAGGTGCGAGAGGCCCGTGGTGATAGACGCCGACGGGCTGAAGGCGGTGGCCGAAGATTTGAGCGTTCTAAAGGGCAGCACTTTCGTTTTAACCCCCCATGCCGGCGAATTCAGGCTCCTCTTCGGGGAGAAGCCTGAAGGTTCGCTTGAGGAGAAGGCGGGGCTTGTAATGGGGAAGGCCGACGAAATCGGGGGCACGATACTCCTCAAAGGCCCTTACGACATCATAAGCGACGGAAAAGCCTGGAAGTACAATAAAACCGGAAACAGGGGCATGACCACCGGCGGAACGGGTGACGTTTTGGCCGGCCTCGTCGGGGCTTTACTCGCGCTCGGCAACGAACCGCTGAGGGCCGCTTCCGCCGGGGCGCTCCTCAACGGCCTTGCTGGGGACATGGTGAAGGAAGAGCTCGGCGAGAACTTCACGGCTTTAGCGGTCGCGGAGAAGGTTCCCTGCGCGGTTAAGTGGGCTTTAGAGTTTTGAAGAATTTGGAGTAGGTTTGCTGATGAATTTTTGTCTGGTTATATTTATTGGTTTTCTTAGTTTTTTGCTAGTAATGTCCGAAGAGCTATGATGAACGCTCTTTTACTCCTGCTCCTTTTCGTCAATCGGATTCAAAGGTAGGCAGTTAAAATCTTTTTTTTTCATTAGTTTGTAAGTTACAACTGGGAAGAAAAATTTTTAAAGGCCGAATGGCTATATTCAAGTGAAAACCCTTGGTGGTGGTTCTGTGAAGTGGAAGCCGTTGATGGCCGTCCTGCTGGGACTGCTCCTGCTTGGAGTGACTGCTGGGAGTGCAAGCGCAACTGATGTTCATCAAAAGGACATAACTTCACAAGTTCGAGGAGCATATTCTATTCTGATTCAATATCAGGACCGTATAAACCGAGACTTTATTGAATGGTATGAAGATAATAAAAACAGCCTTCCTCCCTTGGCAGAAGACACGATTGGTGAATTGTTCCAGAAGTTTTTACAGGAGAATCCTTCTGAGATAAGTTACCTTAATACACTGACTCTTGCACAGCAGAAGCTTTACGATTTGAATGTACTTCGTGACAATGTGGTAGTAAAAGAGCTCATGATTACACCTTTAGGTCTATATTCTCCAGAACAAAATTATGTAAAGATCAAGGTTACTATCAAATACTTCAAGATTAAGCTTGTCCGGTGGACTATCAAGTACGGAGAGCAGGACACAATAAATGTCTATTATTCTGGAAAGTATGCTAGGCAGGCATATCTGGAATTTAGTACCAATTATGCGAAAGCCAGCATAGTAGCTTGGATACTCGGACTTCCAGCATTGCCTCTTTCAATGCCAATAGCTATGGCCATATGGTCTGCAGCGGGTGGCATAATGTTTCAAGGGTTTAAACTGAGTGACTATTGGGAATCTACTGATTATCAGTACTTCTGGATAGTTACCAAAAGTAACTACTATTATCCTAATGTGGTAGTGCCGGGGATCACACTTGCGTCCAACTTTGAGATGTATCTATACAACAAAGCAGGTCGCAAATACTATATACTACCGAACACAAGATACGTTTCAATAGTTGCTCCAGGAGTTTCATTATCTGCGTCAGCCGCTGCAGCTAAAATCTCAGATGCTGCCCACAAGTTTGTGGACAGTCACGGACAGTCATGGATCTATGTGAAGAGAGGCTAGCCCCCTTTAGGTTTTTCAATATTTTGATGTCTCGAAACTGTAGGTGATGAAAATGGCCTCCGAAAACGCGGTTCGGGCAATCATATCTGTTCCGGTCGTTATCCTTGCAGTCGCTATCCTTGCGGTCAGGGGGCTCTCCCCTGAAACAATGCTCGTTCTGGTCGTTCTATGGGTCGTGGGTGTTGTCCTCCCTCGCGCCTGGGAGTTTCGGAACGGGAAACTGGATAGGGCATTTTTACTCCAGAACGTCATTCTGTATACTGCTTTAATGCTCCTCGTTGGAGTGGAATACTTGATCCTTGAAGGGAATGTCCACGGCGTTTCCAAGGAGATGGTGATGTTCTTCACGGCCTGGCTTCTCAGTGGAATTTTTGAGTTCCTATGGCCAGGATTCGCGAGAACGGGGGCCAACCAAGTGCCGTTGTCGTAATTCTGAATTTTTGAGCGCATGGGTGTTTAAAACTTTGATTGAAGAATAGAAAACAATGGGAGAGGAGAAAGACTTCAGCCCACCCCACAGTAGCTCCACACGGAGTAGCCGTACTCACCGTTGGCAGGGTCGTGGGCCGGAGCCTCGAGGTAGACCCAGCCGCTTGAGTCCACCCACTTGTCAACCCAGCCGCCGAGGTTTCCGGTGTACTCGTGGATGCACGAGCCGGCGAACTTGGGAACGTAGACCCACCTTCCGACCCTGCTTGAGCCGAGGTTTATGTAGGTTATAAGCCCCGGCTTGCTTCCGTAGCCGTTTCTCACGAATATCAGCTCGTCGCTGTCGTAGTAGACTATGTCGGTGCTTCCTCCGGCGAGGTGGTCGTGTATCCAGATGAGGTTCTTGAGTTTATCCTTGTTGAGCCACTCCTCGTAGTCGCGGTAGAAGATGGTCGGCTGCCCCTCGTAGGTGAGGATGAAGGCGTAGGCCGGATACTTGTTCCAGATTATGTCGGTGTCGTGGTTGGCGACGAAGGTCACCGCCTTGAAGGGATCGCGGGAAACGACGGTCTGACCGTATTTCAGGGCATCCACGAGGGCCGGGATGTTGTTGTTATCGAAGGCCTCGTCCATCTTGTAGTAGAGCGGGAAGTCGAAGACCTTGGCGCCGCTGGAGTAGGCCCAGTTGAGGAGGGCATCAACGTTCGTGTCCCAGTACTCGCCGACGGCCCAGCCGCCCCACCAGCTGAGCCAGTCCTTCACGACCCACGCTCCGTAGCCCTTGACGTAGTCGAAGCGCCATGCATCAACGCCGATGCTCCTGAGGTAGGCAGCGTAGCTCTCCTGGCTGGCCCAGAGCCAGTACTGATCCCAGCTCTTGTCGTGGCATATGTCCGGGTAGCCCCCAAAGGTTCCGGAATCGCCTGCGTGGAGCTCGTTCGGGTGGAAGTCGAGGTAGTTGGCCGTGTATTTGCCCGATGCAACCTTTGAGAAGTCCGTCCAGGTGTAGTCGTTCACGAAGGGGTTCCACTCCAGGTCACCGCCAGCGCGGTGATTGATGACTATGTCCGCTATCACCTTCATGCCGTAGGCGTGGGCGGTGTTTATCATGTTGACGAGCTCGGCCTTTGAGCCGAACCTCGTTTCTACTGTCCCCTTCTGGTAGTACTCACCGAGGTCGAAGTAGTCGTAGGGGTCGTATCCCATCGAATAGCCGCCGCTCATCCCCTTGCTCGCGGGGGGGATCCATATCGCTGAGATTCCGGCGCTCGCCCAGTCGGGTATCTTCTGGGCTATTGTGTCCCACCAGATTCCCCCCATCGGGACGTCCCAGTAGAAGGCCTGCATTATGACGCCGCCGTTCTCAAGGGTTTCTGCCTTTGCAGGAACTGCCGAGACGCTGAGAACCACCAGAAGTACGAGAAGTGCAACCAGCACTTTCCTGGCCATGGCAATCACCACCGGGTGGTCATAATATATCACCGATGGTGAAATATTTAAGCTTTATCGTTAATGTACATTGAAGGGCGTAATTGTTCATCATAATCGAGGCCAAAAACGAAACGTCATGTTTCATAGTAAAGGGGTAAAAAAGTTAGAATCCAACCAGTTTTTTCACTTTCTTGGCCTTTTCACAGAGCTCGCAGCTCTGGAGGAAGACCAGCATGTTGAGGAGATGGAAGAGCTCTATCTCCGTGAGGTCAACGTCGGCCTGAGATATCCTCTTGATTATTGGCTGGGAGTTGATCTCTATCTCGTTTAGGACCTCTTTTGCCAGTTTCTTGAGCGTCTCCCTGTCCTCTATCCTGAACCCTGCCTTCTCCAGAACCTGCACCAGCTTTTCTGCCTCCACCTGGAGGTAGGCCTGCCTGAACTCTTCGATGCGTTCATCGGGATCCGCTTTTATGAGAAATATCCTGGCCGCTCTCCCGTAGACTCTCTCGTTCCCGTGGATTTCCAGCTCCTCCACGAGACCTGCGGCTTCGAGCATCTTCACATGCCGGTATATGGTCGTCCTGTCCTTCCCTATGGCGTCGCTGAGCTCATTGATGGTCATGGGTCTATCTCTGAGCAGTTGGAGAATTTTAAAGCGTGTCTCTTCGGAGAGGACCTTGACCTTCTCTGGTTCGGTGATGATGAGAACTTCCCTCAACTCAATACTCCTCCAGCTTGTCCTGGGGAGTTTCACCCTCCTCGACGATCTTCTTTCCGGCCGCGACCATGTCTATGCTGTGGACGACCCCGCCGAACTCCTCGATGGTCCTGACTATCTCGTCGTAGTCGAGGTTGTCCCCGACCATCGTTATTTTGACGTTCTCGGTCTCCTTGTCTATCTCAACCAGAGTTATGTTGACGCCGTCAACGCCCTCAAGCTCACTGAGCCCGAGCGCCAGCTCCGTCACCATGGGCTGGTGCGGTTTAAGCACGTCCAGCACTAGAAGCCGTATCCCCTTCGCCATATCCCATCGCTTCTCCTTTCTGCATCATTTTTTAAGTATTTCCCCCAGCCTTCTCAGGAGCGCAAGGGCCTCATCATCGCGCCCCATCCTCGCCATAGCGAGCCACTCAATGGCGTGAATTATGTCCTCGTTTGAAAAGTCTTTGAGCTTGTCCTCGTTTTCCTCTATTTCCTGAGAGATTTCAGTCTTGAACTCGTGCTCCTTCTTAAGGAGCTCGTCCATTGTGTTCAGAAGTTCCTCGTCATCGAACTCGTAACCAAGTGCCTTGAAGACTTCAAGCTTTGTCTTCAGCCTTGACCGGGCGAAGTATCTCAGCTCCTCATCGCCCAGGTAGAGGTTGATGTAGAACGCATCGGCCGTTCTCCCGTAGTACTTCTCCACGAGGTTGCCCTTCATCTCCGTCCTCTTGACCTCGACTAAGCCGGCTTCCTTGAGCTTCTCGATGTGGTGGTATATTGTCTGAGGCGTCTTCCCCAGTATCTCGCTGAGCTGGGAGATGGTCATCTCCTTGTTGCGGAGCAGTCCGAGGATCTTTCTCCTCGTGTCCTCGAGCATCAGTTTTATGACCTCTGGGTCTGTTATGACCTTCACTTTCGCCATTTCCACCACCCAATTTAAACGTTCTAATGGTTCTTTGAACGTTATGGCATATAACCCTTTTGCTTCCCGGTAAGTTTATATATGTAAACTCCATGCCCCCTTAGAACACTGCTGGACAAAATATCCAGCCTTCCCGGATGTACCCATCTGTGGAGGAAGGCTTAAATATGGTCTCCCGAAAAACCTTCGGAGGTGGACAAGATGGAGGCTCCAAAGCTCGATTTCCTGTTTTATCCAAGGAGCGTCGCTGTCATCGGGGCGTCAAACGTCCCCGGAAAGATAGGAAACTCAATAATGCGCTCGATAACGCTCAAATTCGATGGAAAGGTCTACGCCGTCAACGTCAAGGGTGGTGAGGTCGAGGTCAACGGAAAGAAGTTCCCGGTTTACAGGAGCATCAGGGATATACCGGACGAGGTCGATGTCGCGGTCATAGCGGTTCCGGCCAGGTTCGTCCCTGATGTTATCGACGAGTGCGGCGAGAAGGGAGTTAAGGGTGCCGTTGTTATCTCCGCGGGCTTCAAGGAGGCAGGGAGGGCCGAACTTGAGGAGGAGCTCGTTAGGAGGGCCAGGAAGTGGGGCATCAGGCTCGTCGGCCCCAACTGTCTCGGCGTCACCAACCTTGAGAACGGCTTCGACTGCAACTTCAACCCGCCGGAGAGGCAGGCAAGGCCGCCCGCTGGAAAGATAGCCTTCATGAGCCAGAGCGGTGCCTTCGGAGCTGCAATCCTCGACTGGGCGGCCAACCACGAGATAGGCATGAGCAAGTTCATCAGCCTCGGCAACATGGCCGACCTCGACGAGAGCGACTTCATAGCCTACCTAGGCCAGGACGAGAGGACCGGCGTCATAACCGGCTACATCGAGGGCGTCAAGGACGGGAGGAAGTTCTTCAACATCGCCAGGCAGGTCACCCTTGAGAAGCCCATCATAATCCTCAAAGCCGGAAGAACCGAGGCCGGGGCAAAGGCCGCCGCGAGCCACACCGGTTCACTCGCCGGTTCGTTCAAGATATACGAGGCCGCCTTTGAGCAGACCGGTGTCCTCTCCGCCAAGAGCATGCGCCAGCTCTTCAACTACGCCAAGGCCCTGGCGATGCAGAAGCCGGCAAAGGACAACCGCGTGGCGATAGTCACCAACGGCGGCGGCGCTGGCGTCATGATGAGCGACGGCCTGCTTGAGCGCGGCATGAAGCTCGCGGAGCTGAGTGAGGAGACCAACGAGAAGTTCAGGAAGGCCGTCGAGGAAGGAAAGCTCCCGGAGCACATGAGCTACAAGAACCCCGTTGACATAATCGGCGACGCCCCGTCGAGCCGCTATGAGCTGGCCATGCGCTACACACTCGAAGATCCAAACGTTGACGTTCTCGTCGTCATAGCCCTCTTCCAGAGCCCGGCCCTGGACGAGGGAATCGTCGAGGCGATGTCCAGAATGAGGGAGTACGGCAAGCCGATAGTCTTCGTGGCCCCCGGTGGAGAGTACCCCCACAGGATGGCCAGGAGAATAGAGAAGGAAGCCGGTGTTCCCGTCTACGAGACCGTTGAGGACGGCGTCGATGCAGTTTATGCGCTCGTCAAGTACGGTGAGTGGCTTAGGGAGAACGGGAAGCTCTGATGTCCCTTTCTCTACCCTTCTTACCTTATTGTTGCTCCCTACCCCCTGTCCCTGTGGGAAGTACTCAACTCACCATGCAAAAGATTAATTAACACCCTTTACAGAGTTGGTATTGGGCGATTCGATGAAGGAGTACGTGCTCGTCCTAATATTGCTCCTCTCCGCCCCGCTCGTGGAGGCGGGCGTCTACTATTCCGGGATCGGGTTCCATTACACCACCAAGATTCTCATGGGGAACCTGTCCGTCATAGAACTCCCCGGTAGGACACCGGTGGTTGAGGACGATTACAACCGCCTTTTTGAGCTCAGCGTTCCATCTGAAAACGCGAGCCAGCTGGTGGGTCTCTCTGTGAACTTCTCGGCCGGGGGCAGGGTCTACGGTGTTGACTGTGCCGTACACATGAACGGAGAGGATTACCTCTCCAATGCCGTCGTGTACCGCACTGCGTCCGGCTATCTGGCATCCTGCGATTTCAGGGGTATATGGAACGAATTTGCCGACATTCTGGGTGAGGACCCCTCCTACGTCCGCTTCATGAAATCCCGGGAGTTCAACATCTCGCTGGAGTTCACGGTTGCGGAGAACGTAACCGTTCACGTGCACGGCATCAGGGCATACCTCTATCACTCGGAACCGCCAACGAACTTCGTTATCCTTGAGACCCCGGACGGTTACGCACTGAAACTGGAGCCCGTCGCTTTCTCGGGTTTTGACCTCCGGATGAGCGCGAGGGGGTTGGTCTCGGTTAAGCTGCTCGGGAGCGATGGGGAAGACGACCGCCTCGGCCTGACCTTCAGGTCGTGTAATGACACTGACTATGGCTACGCCGGCGTTGAGTTCTACTCCCACGATCCCCGCTTCCACTACCGCGGGCCCGGCCTGTTCGTTCGCCAGTTCGCGTGCTCCAATGAAAGCAATCCGAGAACATCCTACGATTTCGACAGGAAATGGGCGGTCATTGAGGGGGTTTACATAGAAAGGCTGGAGGACCTCAGGGCTCTGGTCGTTTGGGGAACTCTCTACGAGCCACCCACACGAAAGGATGAGTCCGGTTACTGGCTTCCGAGGCTGGGCGTTTCCCTCGCCATCGGAACTGCCCTCGGAGCCGGTATCGGGTGGGCCCTCTGGAAGCGCTCCCGCTGATTTTCCTCGGGTTATCCAAAAACTTTAAATCCTCTTTCTCCCTTTCTCCTCCCATGCGCGGTGATCGTTTTTGGCCTTGGTGAAGCCCTGCTATTCTCCCCCGCCTTAGCCTGGAGTTTCGTTTCCACTGGAGATGGAGGTGCTTTGAATGGACGACTTTAAGGTCACCCCATGGGACGTTGAAGGTGTTGTGGACTACGCGAAGCTGATAGAGCAGTTCGGGACCAGCCCGCTCACGGACGAGCTTATAGAGAAGACCGCTCGACTAACGAAGAGTGAACTGCCCATATTCTTCAGGAGGAGGTTCTTCTTCTCCCACAGGGACTACGACAAGGTTCTGGCTGACTACGAGTCTGGCAGAGGCTTCTTCCTCTACACCGGCAGGGGCCCGAGCGGCCCGATGCACATAGGGCACATTATCCCCTTCTACGCCACCAAGTGGCTGCAGGAGAACTTCGGCGTCAACCTCTACGTCCAGATAACCGACGACGAGAAGTTCCTCTTCAAGGAGAAGCTCACCTTCGACGACACGAAGAGATGGGCCTACGACAACATCCTAGACATCATAGCGGTCGGCTTCGACCCAGATAAGACGTTCATCTTCCAGAACAGCGAGTTCACAAAGATATACGAGATGGCCATCCCCATAGCCAAGAAGATAAACTACTCGATGGCAAAAGCTGTGTTCGGCTTCACCGACCAGAGCAAGATTGGAATGATTTTTTACCCAGCGATACAGGCCGCCCCGACCTTCTTCGAGAAGAAGCGCTGTTTAATTCCAGCGGCAATAGACCAGGACCCCTACTGGAGGCTCCAGAGGGACTTTGCGGAGAGCCTGGGCTACTACAAAACCGCCGCGATCCACAGCAAGTTCGTGCCCGGGCTTATGGGCCTTGAGGGCAAGATGAGCGCGAGCAAGCCGGAGACGGCCATCTATCTCACCGACGACCCTGAGGAGGCGGGCAGGAAGATATGGAAGTACGCCCTGACCGGCGGGAGGGCAACCGCCAGGGAGCAGCGCGAGAAGGGCGGCGAACCCGAGAAGTGTGTGGTGTTCAAGTGGCTGGAGATATTCTTCGAGCCGGACGACAAGAAGCTCATGGAGCGCTATCACGCGTGCAAAAGTGGCGAGCTCCTCTGCGGCCAGTGCAAGCGCGAGCTGATTGAGAGGGTTCAGGAGTTCCTCAAGGAGCACCAGAAGAAGCGCAAGGAGGCCGAGAAAAAGGTCGAGAAGTTCAAGTACACCGGCGAACTGGCGAGGGAGCAGTGGGATAAGGCTATTCCGGAGCCGCTCAAGTAAAAGAAAAAATCCAACGATTACCTGTTACTACTGCTTTTATTTTCCCTGTTGTTCCTTAGTTTAATGAGTTTGCTGTACACTCTCTTCGCAATCTCAACCTCTTCCTTCGTTCTTTTTGCGATTTTCTCGTATTCTCCCTGATCGTACAGTTCCCAGACAACAGTCCCTCCTGGCTTCTTTTCCACGTTTCCAATAAGGTGCTTTACCGCCCAGTTCTGAGAAACTGGAGCCAATACTTCTGGATATTCTCTCTCCGGGATCAGTGGCGCCGAAGCAATGCTGAGGTCAAGGGGTCTTAGCTTGAAATACGTTTCGTACAGTTTCTCCGGCTCGGCGATCTCATGCATTAGGCTCCTGACGAAGAGTACTGGAATGTCAAAGCGAGTTATTCCGAATCCAACTATAATAGGCTCAGTTAATCGAGGATCCTTCCCCAGAAGTTCCCACCTTGTCCAGCTTTCCCGGAAATAGTAGTAGATCTTCCTGAGAAGCTCCCTTTCTTTTTCCTGTATGTCCTTTCCGTTCATCTCCCATATCCAGAACTCCTCCTTTTTTTCGAATTTGTTTTCTAGGGGAAAATACCTCTGGAAGACCCCTCCGATGACGAAGCTCCCCTTGAGATACGGGCTGGCCTTTAGTCCCGGCCCCTTCTTGTGTTCTTCCGGAACGTAGTACTCGATATCGAAGAAAATCACGTGGGTAACTCCACGTTTAAACCTCATTTCTAACCCGCCTCCAGTTATAAATCCCTCCGCGGAGAACGAACTTTGATACGTCAAATCTCAGCCCTTCAAATGCCTCATTCAGTTCAACTTCCAGCAGGGAAGGCCGATGATTTTTGGCCTGAGTCTCCTCATCGTAGAACCTTCCGTAGGGATCCATCATCAGATATGAGCCGGTCATCAGCTCGTTGTCCTCTGCTACTGGTTTCAGATCACTGTGGCGTTCAACGAACGCCTGGAATTCCTTCTCTGTAACTGCCAGCTCCCTGCTCTCCTCGTTTATTCCGGGTACTATCTTCAGCTGAAAGACCTTCCACCTGTCGGGCGAGAGCTCCCTAATGATGTCGTGCATGTCCTCCCGCCAGTTCAGTTTAGTGACGACCGTGTTTATTTTAACCCCTATATGGGGATGGAGTTTCCTTATCAGTTCAACCGCCCTGCGAACCCTTTTGACGTGATCACCATAGCCCCTGCCGAGTGCAACTTCAATTTCTTCCTTCCCGCTGTCGAGGCTCATGCCTATCCAGTCGAGGTATTCCCCGTATTTTCTCAAGAATTTTCTTCCAGAGTCTTCCGTGAGGTGGTAGCCGTTGGTGACTATTGAGGTCGCCATTCCCAGTCTCTTGGCGTATTTTACCAGCTCACCAAGGTTCTCACAGAGAAGCGGCTCGCCGCCGGTGAAGTTTATCCTTTCGATTCCACCCCTGTGAAGCCTGCTGAGTATGAGCTTTGATTTCTCAAGGTCCCTGCACAGCTCCGGCACTCCCATGAACTTCGCGAAGCAGAACTTGCACCTGTAATTGCACCTCTCCAGCATGTGCCAGTTGACGGCGAGCTTGGGTTTTGAGGCGTTTTCGAACATGCTATCACCTCCGCTGAAATTGAAAAAAGAAAAGGGGTGAATCACTTCTTCGAGTTCCTCGCGGCTGCCCTAATCGCTCTGGCATTAAAACCGGCGTCGGCTTTAATGGCCCTCCCGCTGTCGACGGCCCTCTGTATCCTTGCGGCCGCTTCGGGCGTCATGGGTTTGGAGCCCTTCTTTCCCATATCATCACCCCCGAGAGCTGCCAGTATAACTTTTGATAATGGTAGTTATTGTAGATTCTCTGATGCAATAATTCAATATTTGATCTACAATATCTTTAACTTGAAAGACGCTAACGTTGAATTGGTGAGTACAATGGATGGGAGAAGAAACAAAAACCCAAGAGAAACCCACTGGAAAACACTAAAGCTTCCAGATGATGTTTTTGATGCGTTTGGAGAGATTAAGGAGACCTTAAAGAAGAAACACAACAAGCCAGTGAGCAACGCAGATACCATGAAATTCCTTCTGTACCTCGCGAAGGTGGCCCTTGAGCTCAACGGAAATCCTAAGCTTGAGGGCATTACCGAGCCCCTTATCTCTGATAAGCTCAGCGAGTTGGAGAACTACTGTCGCTCGGTTTCCGACTACCTTGGAATACCGATTGAATACGTTAGGGGTGGTGTTCTTTTGGGGCTTCTTGAGATTGCGAGTGAGAGCTTGGAGACCAGCTGGAGAAAAAGTGAGTACTACTTGGAGCTTGCTGAAGGGTGGGTTAAGGACTATTCGGTTTACGTTTATGAAGCAGAGGTTTCAAATGCTATTGCGTCAATAATCAGTGGAATCCCTCTGGTAGGACAGGGTAATCCCCGTCGCAGGGAAATACAGGACAGTTTGTTTGAGGAAGTTGAGAATTTGATGTCCCTTTTGTTTCCAAGTCCACCCCTAAGAACTCTCCGGGCCCTCGTGATGGGCGAAGCCCATTCAAACCAATGGGAGAGGGCCCTTGGAATCCTTAGAAGAGCCCTCCGGTACGAGAATTCTCAAAATACCAACGAAATCAGAGAAATGGTCTCTGAGTTTCTAAAGAAGGCATATGTGGCGGTAGATGGTGAGAAATTCAAAGAATTCGTTGAGGGACTCTTAAATAGCTCGCCTTCGCTGTCCCTCGAACTCTTCATAATCGAAACTGCCTCGGATTTCATGGATGTCGGGCCTTTCTATGAGGATGTTTTAAATCGGAATTATCTCCTTCCAGAAGACCGGATAGATGTTACAACATCAATGGTAAGGGCGACCTCGAAGAGAGGCGATGAGGCCCTTCTTTCCCGTGCCATCGAAGTCGCAAAGGTTGAACTCAAGAAGCTCAGGGAAACCTCGACTCCGGACTGGAAATTGATTAGGGAGTCCTTTGCAATGATGCTGATGGGCTTGGGTTTTGGGGATAGAATATCTGATCTGATGTTCCCGGATGAGGCGCCTTCCCTTCAGTACTATCTGTTACTGTCCCTGTCCAAACTCAAGGAAGATTTTGAGAATGGCTGGGAAGAATTTAAGCGACTTCTCTCAAGGGCCTATGCAGTGACCATCCGGAAAGAGTGTGGCTTCCTAAGCTCCACAGAACTCTTCCTTCCGGTGGAAGAGAAGAAGTGGATCGAAGAATGTATGAAAGCCCGTGAGAATGAAAGCATAAATTTCCAAGAGCTGTCGGTTTTTATAGGTGGCATCTGCTGTAAGGAGATAAATGCCGAAGAAATGGTCATATACGCTGAAAACACTCCCATCCTTCGCTTGAGGATTGGTGAACCGTATGGACTCTCCAGAGAAACCGTTGCCCTGCTCTTAAGGGCCATGATTGAGTCTGGAGTCTTTATAGAAGACGATTTCACCAAGATTCTCACCGCCGACCTCTTGAAGGGTTACGATAAATCCCTCGCTAAAGCTCTCCTCGAGGAAGCTATCGCAGGGGGGACTCCACTTTATCGTTTGGGTGATATTGGCTTTCTTAAACTATTGGACGATGTGGGCATAGACCCGCTTGAGGCTCTCCGGATGGTCCTGAGAAAAACTCCACCTAAAAAATCCGAGGTTCAGCGGCTAGCTGAGGTATTCATGAAGACCCTCGTCTTTGTGAAACCGCCTGAGGAAGTTCTTGAACTCATTACAGGGGGTTCCATACTGACAACTTTGGCAGAGCAACTCGGTACGGAGCATGAACGCTCACTTTCGACCGATTTCAGGAGAATTCAAAAAAGGTTACTCGATTCCTTCGTTGAGGCAGTAGCGATTAGGCACGGTTATTCACTCGCTTCAAAACTGGTGATGGATTACGACATCTCTACGTCGTTTCTCCCCAAGCTTATTAGCGGGCTGCTCCGCGAAGGAAACATGAAGAGGGTTGATGAACTGGCATCAAAGTTTGGTTTGGGGTGGTTTGGCAGAGAGGATCTTGAGCCACTTTTGGAGTACAGAATTGAGAAATGCATCGACCGATTGAAGGAATCTAAAGATGGAGGAGATAGTAATGAATTCTGGGGTTGTTACAAAGCTTCCCTCTCACTGCTCAGAAGCTCAAGGAAGAAGTTGGAAAGAAAAGACTATGAACCTCTTGGGGGCAGACTTATTGGAAGACTGCTCGGTAGGAAACCTGAAAAAAGTAATTAAAACTTCCACTCCCTCTTGAACTCCCTTTCCCCGATTCTCTCTGCTTCTCTCCCTCCTAACTCTACCCCAAACTTCTCTTCAAGCTTTAACATCCGGCCTCAGCCTTATATCCAGGATTCCCCTGATTATGAACTTGGGTTCTTCCTGCGGCACTCCTTTTATTAAGGGGTTCGGTTTAGTTTGGCTGGTGGTGGCATGGTCAGGCTTCCGTATATGGACGGCTTTTACGAACTCAGGCCGAGCAAGATAGTAGCGCTGGCCAAAAACTACGCGGAGCACGCAAAGGAGATGGATAGCGACGTTCCAGAAAGGCCGGTCTTCTTCCTCAAGCCGCCGAGCGCCCTAATAGGCCCTGGTGAGCCGATAATCCTCCCCAGGATGAGCAAGCGCGTTGACCACGAGGTCGAGCTGGCTGTCATTATGGGAAAGAGGGCAAAGCGCGTTCCTGCCGAGAAGGCAATGGACTACGTCATGGGCTACACCATAATGCTCGACATAACCGCTCGCGACCTTCAGGCCGAGGCAAGGGAGAGGGGCCTCCCCTGGAGCATGGCTAAGGGCTTCGACACCTTTGCCCCGGTTGGTCCGAGGGTGGTTGATAAGCAAGAGCTTAACATCGAGGATCTAGAGATAGGTCTCAAGGTGAACGGCCAGCTCAGACAGCTCGGACGGACGAGCGAGATGGTCTTCAAGGTCCCGGAGCTGATAGAGTACATAAGCTCGGTAATGACCCTCGAACCCGGGGACATAATAGCGACCGGAACTCCCGCTGGAGTAGGTCCGCTGAGGCACGGGGACAGGGTTGAGGCGTGGATAGAGGGAATTGGAAGGGTCGAGTTCGATGTTCTGGCCGAAGGTTCGATACTCTGCTGAAAAACTTTTTTAAGTTTTTAATCTTTAACTGTCTTAGGTGGTGTCATGAAGCCCGTCCGTTGGCTGGTGGTTGTCGTCATTGTCCTCTCAATCCTGATCGCGGGCTGTCTCGACAACAACTTCGTTTACGCCAGGGGAAAGAGCGTTCCAGCCGGGGAGAGCAGAGAGTGGCCCTTCAGGGGTCCGGCGAATCTGACGGTTGAGATAAGCTCCAGCGTTCCCATTGAGGTGAAGGTTGTCTCCTCCGACGGGACCGTGCTGAGGGACTTTGGAACCGTCAGGGAAGTGAATGCGGTCGTTGAACTTCCGGAGGGCAGGTGGAAGGTCGTGGTGAGGAACCCGGCAAAGAGACCGCGGTCATTGACGTGACCATTAAGGTCTGAGCCTTCGTTTTTCCCAGAACTTTTCCTAAATCGCTTCAGCATTTTCAAGTTTCAACTAACCATCGTTCGGCAGATTAAACGGCACGTTAAACACCCTTCGAGCCTTCAATGTCGTAATGTGCGTTAGTGTTCATCTGTTCATCTTACTGATGAACTTTTATTCATGCCGATACTAAAAACGGCATAAAGGTCTTTTTTGACCCGTTCCTGGTTTTATCTTCGCTTTCTTGACCTTTGCAGGTCTGAAAAACTTTATATTTTGGAAAAGAGCGATATCTAGGGATTACACGTCCTGTAGGCATGTGGACATGAATGCCCATAACCGTACAGGAGGTTGGGAGATGGCGGACGCCAACTGGAAGCTTGGAGACGCGAGCTGGAAGCGTAAGGATTCGGACGAGACCTACCGCGAAGTGACGCCCGCTGCTATAATACTGGGTGTCATCTGGGGCGCCTTCATGGCCGCCAGCTTCACCTACGCGGGAATGATAATGGGCTTCACCTCCGGCGGTTCGGCGATAGCTGCCATCGTCGGCTGGGGAGTCCTCAGGGGAATCCTCAAAAAGGGAACCGTCGTCGAGAACAACATCGTCCAGACCATAGCCTCTGCCGTCAACATCTCGGTCTCGGGAGTCATCTTCACCATCCCGGCGCTCTACATCATGGGCCTGCACCAGGAGATAAACACGACATACTTCTTCCTCGCCACCGCGGCCGGGGCGATACTGGGAATCACCTTCATCATCCCGCTGAGGAAGCAGATGATCGAGATCGACAGGCTTCGCTTCCCGACCGGTACGGCAGTTGCCACCGTCCTCAAGACCCCTGGAAGCGGAATCGAGAAGGCCAGACTGCTCTTCCTCGGCATGGGGATCAGCGCGGCCGTCTACCTCGTCCAGCAGTTCCCGGTGCTCGGCCTCCCGGAGATAATCCCCGAGTACATTGACATCGGCGCCATCCTTCACCTTCCCGAGTGGGTGAGCCTCGCCATGGCCCTCTCGCTCATGGTCTTCGGCATGGGTCTCATCACCGGAAGGAACGGTCTCATAGTCCTTGCCGGTGGAATACTCTCCTACTACATCATAACCCCAATAGTTAAGAGCCTCGGCTGGCTCCCGGGCGACGTCACCGGCGGCGCGATCAGCGGCTTCGTCTACGCCAACATGACCAGGCCCCTCGGCATCGGTATGCTCCTCGGCGGCTCGATAGCCGGCCTCATCCTCTCGATGCCGGTCATCATCGTCGCCCTCAGGAGCATAGCCAGCGCGAGCAAGCTTGGAACGGGCAGGAACGAGGAGCTCCCGATCAAGTACCTCTACGCGGGAATAGCTTTGGCCTTCCTCCTCCTGCTGATCACCACCTACAGGCTCGGCAACCTCGGCATCGGCAGGAGCCTGCTCACAGCCCTCGTCGGCGTCGCCTGGATATTCGTCGCCTCGCTGCTCGTGGCAATGTCCACCGGAATGACCGACTGGAGCCCTGTCTCCGGTCTCTCCCTCGTGTCGGTCATGATACTCCTCTACCTCACTGGCAAGCAGGTGCCGCTGACCATACTCCTCGGAGCCACCGTCGGCGTCGCCATCTCGGGTGCGGCAGACATGATGCAGGATCTCAAGACCGGCCACCTCGTCGGCGGCATTCCCTCCAGGCAGCAGAAGGTCGAGCTGCTCACCGCCTGGATAGGGCCGATAATAGCCCTCACCGTCGTCGGACTCATCTGGAAGGCCTACGGAATAGGAAACGAGGCCGTCCCGGCACCGCAGGCGATGGCCCTCAGGTCTATGGTCGAGGCCATTCTCGGCGGCAACGTTCCGATCGACAAGTTCATCGCCGGCGGAATCCTCGGCTTCGCCCTCTCAATGAGCGGGATACCTGGACTCGGCGTCCTCGTCGGCCTGTCGATGTACCTGCCGATGCTCTACATCCTGCCCTACGGACTCGGCTGTATCGTCCACGAGGTGGCGAAGAGGAAGAAGGGCAACGAGTTCATAACCGAAAAGGTCCTTCCGGTGGCAGCTGGGCTGATGGTCGGTGAGGCCGCGATGACGCTCCTCTTCGCGGTGCTCACCGTTGCAGGAGTCATCCACCCGTGAGGTGATGGGAATGAAGAAGCTCATCGGAAACGTACTCCTCACAGCCGGACTCATCGGGGGCGCCATAACGGCCGCCAGGATACCGCCAATGTGGGGCGGCTTAGCTGCTTCCCTCGCGGTTATGGGCGTCGGAATATTCCTCAGGAGGCAGGGCACTAGGGAGGAGCTCCACAGGGCGGCCGAGAGCGGCACCGGTGGGGTCAGGGAACTTGAGAGGCTCCTTGGGGAGGTCCTGGTCAGGCTCGAGAAGATCCTCGACGCCCCGGCAGAGAAGGCCCACGCAGAGCTCACCAAGATACTTGAAGAACTCGACGAGTTCGCCGAGAAGGCCCAGCCGCTCCGCATTGAGGGCCTTATGACCTACGGAAAGATAATGAGCATCTTCAGCAGGGGCGAGAGGGCTCTCAACAGGGCCTGGAGCGCCTTCGCCGACGGCTACGAGAAGGAGGGAAGGAGGTACCTCCGCTACGGATATGAAGACCTTAAGGAGACCCTCAGTGCAGTTAAGGCCCTGAGGGTCTGAGCCCTGTTTTTTCTTTCTTTCAAGGTTTTTCAGTTCATGAGTTTGTGGTTCTGTGGCAAAAGTCTTAAATAGTTATATGTCGGGTATAATACTATGCCAATAACTTTCGTTGACAGGGAGAGCGAGCTCTCCTTCATGGAGGAGCTCTGGAAGAGGGAGAACTCCTTCCTCCCGATATATGGGCGGAGGAGGGTAGGGAAGACCCGCCTGGTAAAGGAGTTCATCAAGGGCAAGCCAGCCGTATATCACCTTGTCAGAAACAGCACCTATCTTGACAATCTGAGGGACTTCGCGGGGGCGGTTCTTGAGAAGTATCCGAGCCATTATCTGACTTCTGAGTCGTTCTCAAGCTTTGTGGACGTTTTTAGGTACCTGGGCGAGAGGGGGAAGATTTTGGTTGTGATAGACGAGTTCCCCTACCTCATTCAGTCTGACAAGAGGGTTCTCAGTGAGTTCCAGTACATAGTCGACGAGGTCGTGAGGGCTTCCAGGCTTCACCTGATCCTCGTTGGTTCAAGCGTTGGCATGATGGAGGAGCACGTCCTGAGCCAGAGGAGTCCCCTCTACGGCAGGAGGGACGGCCAGATAAGGCTTGAACCCCTCGATTTCTTTAACTCATGGAAGCTCCTCGGAGTCGATGCAGAGGAGGCAGTGAGGATATACGGTATAACGGGTGGAATTCCGGCCTATCTACTCCTATTCAACCGCTTTGAGGACGTGAAGAAGCTCGCGTTCAGCAAACATGGCTTTCTCTACGCAGAGGGGGATTTCCTCCTTTCGAGCGAGCTGAGGGAACCGAGGGTCTACAAGCTCATCCTGAAGGCGATAGCCGAGGGAAGGACGCGCTTTAACGAGATAAGCACCTTCACGGGGATACCCCGCTCGAACCTCTTCAAGTACGTCGAAGTCCTTGAGAGGCTCGGCTTTTTGAGGAGGGAAAGGCCAGTAACGGCTCCGTTGAAAACCAAGAACACCCGCTATAGGATAGCTGACAACTACATCCGCTTTTACTTCCGCTTCGTGGAGCGGTACAGGGACGATGTGGAGCTTGAGAGCCTCGACTTCTGGGGGGAGTTCCTCGAAGAATACAATATCTACCTCGGCAGGATATTCGAAGATGTCGCGAGGCAGTTCTTGGTGGAGCTGAATAGGGCTGGAAAGTTACCGTTCCGATTCACGAAAATCGGGCGCTGGTGGCGTAAGAACCAGGAGATTGACTTAGTGGCTTTGAACGAGCGGGATAAGAAAGCCCTCTTCGTGGAGGTCAAGTGGAAAGACCTGAGCGAGAGGGAAGCGAGGAGAGTTTTGAAGGACCTGGAAAGAAAGGCGGAACTCGTTGGGCTGGAAGGCTGGGAGAAGAGCCATGGGATAGTGGGGAAAAAAGTCGAGGGTAAAGAAGAGCTCGGGAAAAACGGCCTCCTCGCGTGGGATTTAAGCGACTTTGTAGAGTTGCGCCCTTAGTCCCTCATTCTATAACGTATGTGTGCACCATCAGTCCGCCGTGCCCGATGAGCCTGTGATGCTTGATCTCGAAGCCGTTCTCGGTTATGGCTCTCTCTATCGCCCTCTTCTCGGTCGTTATGAAGACGCCGCGCTTCTCAAGGATCTTCGCCAGCTCCGAAAAGAACTCCGCGTAAAGCTTTGGTATCATGCTCTTCCTCCCTATTTTCAGGCCGTAGGGGAGGTTGCTCACCGCAAAGTCCGCGCTTTCAACGTACCCGCTCAGCTTGGTGGCATCGCCGAGGATGAACTCTATTTTGTCGCGAACTCCAGCCGCCAGGGCGTTCATCTCCGCCCCGCGCAGGTGCTTGCGGTACTTCTCAAGGCCGATTATCCGTCCATCGTAGCCCCTCAGGGCCAGCTCTATTGGAATAGTCCCGCTCCCGCAGAATGGGTCTATGAAGGAGCCCCCGTCCGGCTTGGCCAGCTCTATCAGCGCGTTCGCTATGCTGGCCTTGAGGTGCGCCGGGTGGTCGTAAACTCTCCACGGCCTCTTGTGGAGGGAACTGTCTCCTGTCGTATCTATCCCGAGGAAGAAGACCTCGCCTACCAGCTCGGCCCTGAAAATAACTGCAGGGTGGTCGAGATTGACCCTCGGCGTCCCGAAGCGGGAGAGGCGGTCGAAGATTGCCTTTCCAACTGTTTTCGCAATGTCGAGGCTCGTTATCCTGTGCTCGCCCTTTCGGAAGCTCCTCACGGCGAAGCTCTCGCTGGTTTTGACGTATCGCTCCACAGGAAGCCCCGAGACGAACTCCTCTATTCTCCTCAGCGCCTTCTCGGGCTCTTCCTCACCTATCCCCTCAAACCTCTCGCTGGCCATCTCGACTATTACACGGTGGAGGAGCCTTGAGCGCTCGTTGAGGTACGTTGGGACGCTCAGCTCTCTCTTCCGTCCCTTTTCATCGGTGTAGAAGGCCTCGCCTACCTCTGCCAGAACCCTTCCCTCAACGCCGAGCGGCTTTTCCTCCACCCGAGACGGAACTTCCAGCTCGGAGAGCAGACTCTCAACCTCGGCCTTGGCTAAATCCTCAATCCCCTGTGAAGTCGTCAGCAAAAGCCTCATACCGCATCACTCCATTATCACGACTACCCCTTTCCACTTCTTCCCGAAGCACTCACTCGCCAGAACGTGTTTGCCGGTGAGCCTTTCGAGGAGCTTTATCCCGCCGTCGCACTTCTTGAAGCCGGTTGCTATCCCAACTGTGAAGCCCTCTATCTCCCGTATCCCCACGCGTTTCTGGTTGTCGAGCTTTTTCCTTAACTCGTCTCCATACTTCCAGAGGATCCTCCTTGGGTCTAGTAGGAGCTCTCTTTCAATCCCGTCCAGGACGTCCTCGAAGTCCCGCGTAAATTCCTCCTCCCTCTTCTCATCCTTTCCGAAGAGGGTAAAGCGACCCGTCTGCCACTCCCTCAGGAACCACCTCGCCGTCTCCTCGATATCGACCTCACCCCCGGCCTTTATCAGACCCCTTCTCTCGCCGATTTTTCTGAGGATTTCCTCCTCGCTCTCGAACTCATCTATTCCGAACTTCTCGGTTATTGCCTCCTTTCTCGTTTCGAGGATGCGCGAGATGAGCTTCAAAGCGGGTTTTACGGGTTCGTCTATCTTGTCTGCGGGAAAGCCTCCTTTGATGACGAGCTCGTCGAAGTCATCTATTGGAACAACGCCAGGAGAGTCCAAAAGCCATATCTTCTTACTGAGCCGTATCAGCTGCTTTCCCTTCGTGTAGCCCGGTATCGGGGCGGTACCGACGGCCTTCTTGCCCTTCAGGGTGTTGATTATCGTGCTCTTCCCAACGTTGGGGTATCCTATGAGGGCGACCTTAACCTTCTCCCTCTCGTCGAGCAGGGGTTTTGCGAGCTTCCTTATTTCCTTCCTCAGGATTCCCGTCCCTTTCCTCTCCCTGGCGCTTATGAAGACGACCGGAAGGTCGCTCCTTCTCTTGTACTCCTCCGCCCACTCCTTCGGCACCAAATCCGCCTTGTTCATCACTATAAGGAGCGGTTTGCCCTCCTCCTGGACGAGCCTCTCAAGCTTTCTGTTCCTCGTCCCTATCGGGTCCCTCGCGTCGACTACCTCAACGATGATGTCGGCCTCGTCAACTACCTCCCTCACTATCCTCCACGCCTTCCTCTGCTTCATCTCTAACCACCGTTATCTCAAAGATTACCGTACCGCCGTCCGTGTAGGGCGGTCCGGGGTCAAGGCACTGGACGTAGGCTTTCTCTCCCCTGCCAAGCCCTAGTTCACTGGGCTTAATACCCTTTCGCAGAGCAACTATGTAGGGCAGCAGCGATGCAAAGGCATGGGTGCATATGGCGTCGGTTTCGTCCAGGTTGACCTCTGCACCCTCGACCACTATTCTGTCCCCGAGGCTAAAAACGGGACATTTCCCCCGGATTTTTATTACTCTAATCTCTAACCGCTCCATACATCTCACCGAAACCTAAATAAAGATTGAAGTTCAAAAAACTATTCGACATAAGAAGCTGGTTATGATAACGATTGATGGTGGTGCTCAACGTGTCCGAGGATATCGAGGCGAAAATCCGCCGCCTTAGAGAGCTGGGTAAAGCCAGCGTAGAGCCTGAGGCCCCTAAAACGGCCAAGCCCCCTGTCAAGAAACCTCCTAAAAAGCCCCGTCCCGTGGGCAGTATCAGGGAGAGAGAAAGGAGAAAACGTATTCTCATTGGTGCATCAATCGTCATAATCGTGATTTTGATAATTTCTATAGGAGCCTACATTTACATGGAAAACCGCGCCGCCCAGGAACTCAGCCAGGCCAAAAGCAAAAAGCTCGCAGAGGTCAACTATTATTTTAAGCCCGGAAGTGAGCTCATGAACACGACGTTTGGAAAGAACGCCCGCGATGATCTAATCAGAAAGATAAACGCTGCCCAGACTGTTGATGAGGTTCAATCAATAGACGTTAAAGCTGCCTATCAGGAGGCGTGGAACCAGTACCAGGCATATCTCGAGGAACAGAAGCGCCTTGAGATGG
The DNA here is from genome assembly GCF_055392585.1 of Thermococcus coalescens. Classification (NCBI taxonomy): domain Archaea; kingdom Methanobacteriati; phylum Methanobacteriota; class Thermococci; order Thermococcales; family Thermococcaceae; genus Thermococcus; species Thermococcus coalescens. The sequence continues at coordinate 919,421 of NZ_AP043764.1, read as the reverse complement.
AGCGTCAGCTCAACCAGACCAAGAAGGAGAAGATAAGCCAGATCGAGGCCCAGTTCAGCCAGCTTCTCGCCATGCCGCTGCCCGACAACCTTAAGAAGAAGGTCATTGACTCCATGAACAGCCTCGAAGAACAGGTCATGAGCGCCACCAGTGAGCAGCAGGTCAACGCAGTAAACGCCGACCCGTATCTCCTAGAGCTCTGGAGGGAGTACTACTACTACGTCATTGACACAATCCCGACCCAGAACGTCATCCTTGAGAGGGACAACGTCAAGAAGATAGTCACCAAGGCCGAGGCCAAATCCGTCCTCGGAGGTATACTCGACTATAGGGAGCTCATCCAGTACAAGGTTTACAAGGTCGAGTTCGTTGACATCGCCCTCGTCCTCTCAAGGGACAAGATAAACGGCGCTTTCCTTGCTCCGGGAGACAAGATCATGATATTCGCCAAGAACGCGACCAATGCGCCCTTCAAAGAGATAGTCAACGAGGGCTATGTTGAGCTTGTTCTCCTGCCGACCCAGGCCGGAACCATATCCGTCAACGAGGCTCAGAGCCAGACGAGCTCATCGAGCACCACCTCATCCACTCAGTACTCCGAGCAGCACAACACCCAGTACACGCCGGGCGACACTTCCATAACCAACGGACAGGCCATCAGCGACATATACACCAACTCCCAGACTGCCAGCCAGAGCGCATCCGCCAGCTACAGCTACACCGTTGACCTCACCGAGATCCTTAAGGCCATCGCGGCCGGCAAGATACAGGCCAGCGAGGACGTCAGGGAGCAGCTCAGGGCATACGGCTGGGAGATAGTCGACCTTGAGAAGGAATCTGGCATGCTCGTGCTCGACCCGAACACCCAGTTCCTGATAATAGTGAAGGTGCCCTCAATATTCGTGCCGGACATACTCTCCAACCAGCAGTACCTGTACATCGCTAAGGTCGCGACATGAGGTGATCATAATGAAGCGCCTCACAGCATCTCTCTTTATTCTTTTGTTAGCCGCATCTCTAGTCAGTGCAGCTACTTACACCCTCCCCGGTGACACCTACAACAACATCGGGGTTATGGGGGAGGTTCTGATAAACCTAAACGTGACTGTGGTCAACACCGCCCCCTTCCCCAAGTTCATCGTTGTCAACCCTCGCTATGACTTCACCGTTTACAGACTGGATAACAGTGAGAGCGTTCAGGCATTCCTTTTGGGCGATACCGTTGTTCACAACATCTCGAACGTCCAGAGAACAACCCTGAACTACTACACCGGTTTCTGGATAATGCCGTATGAAACCGTTGTTGTCAACTTTAGAATAACGTCCCACTACTCGTACATAATTCCGACCGTCGATTACCAGACGGTGTGCGGCGACTCCGCCAAGATAACCTCCGTGAAGTACAACGGAAGCAGCGTCAGCGGAGTCGTCCAAGACCTTGATGATATCGGCGTTTTGAGCTGCGGTGTGATGTATCCCCAGCTTATAAACACCCCGAAGGTTATCTACATGAGGAGCATGTTCCCGATTATCGATGGGCACATCAAAATCCTCAGATATGAGGGGGACGTCACATTCCGTCTGACCAACGTTCCAAACGATGCCGGGATATTTAACACCTTCTTTGCAGCTGCGATACCTGTCATCTTCGACGGGGCAAACATGACCGACTTCACCCCGAACTACACGATGACCTACAGAGACTATATGGAGGAGTTCATCTGGAAGTACAAGGGCCTCAATCCACCCCAGAAGACCCAGCCACAGCCTCTTCCATCAATGCCCGGGATGTTCCAGCTTTCAAACAGCCTGATAAGCGGGGTGTCGGTTGGAGTCCCGGAGCTTAAACCGCCCGAGCAGGCAGGCTTCGACTTCCCGGTTTGGATAATATTCATGGGCAGAGGTGTTGATATAACCTATCACGTTAGCTGGAAGACTGAGGGGCGGTGAGCGTTGGTGCCGGACGAGAAGAAAAAGAAGAAGGAAACTGTCTCGTGGATTGATGAGATACTGAACGGAGAGGATGACCTCCTTGAGAACGTGCTCAAGAAGGACAAGAAAAAGGAGGAAGAGGAGGAGCATCTTCCTTTTGTGAGGGAAGAGGGAGGTATCGATCTTGAGGAGATCCTCAGCCGTCCTTCCCCGGAGGAAGCAATAACTAGCAGGCCTACTGGGGTAGACATACTGGGCGAGATACTGGTCAAAGAGGAGAAAGCCCCTCCCAAAAAACCCAAGCCTGCTCCCAAGTCAAGACCCCCTTCGACCCTTCAGGACATACTGGGCTCTTCGATTCGCTCGGAGGAGGCCACCTACGCCGGAAAGGCCGAGGTTCTTGATGCATACGGAAATGTTCGCATACTCCGTGTAAAGGGTGAGCCCGTTCCCATATATGAGATACGCCTCCCCAAGCTGAGCCGTGAGGAGGAAGAGCTGTTCAAGAGGATAAAAGACAGGGCGATAACTGAGCTTCAGATAGATCCAAGCGCCTTCCCTGACGTTGAGGAGCGCAGGCGCGTCTTCATGAACGCCGTCAGGCGGATGATCAAGGAAGAGGCCCCCCATTTCTCAGAGGGCAGGATTGAGGTTCTCACGGAGATGATAGTCCAGTCCATGATCGGCTACGGTAAGCTCGATCCTCTCGTCCGCGACGACAACCTTGAGGAAATAATGGTTATCGGAACAAACAGGCCCGTGTACGTCTGGCACAGGCGCTTTAACATGTGCAAGACCAACATAATCTTCCCGGAGGAGAAGGAGATACTCAACATAATAGAGCGCATCGCGAGGGAAGTCGGAAGGAGAATAGACCAGCAGAGTCCGCTCCTCGATGCACGTCTCCCGGACGGAAGCCGTGTAAACGCCACTATACCCCCGATCAGCATAGACGGTCCCACCATAACCATCCGTAAGTTCAAGAAAGACCCGCTCACGATAATTGACCTCATAAAATACGGAACAATGAACACGGACATAGCGGCTCTCCTCTGGATATTCGTCGACGGCCTTGGAGTTAAACCTGCCAACGTTCTCGTGGCGGGGGGCACTGGATCCGGAAAGACGACCACCCTGAACTCCCTGGCGATGTTTATACCTCCAAGCGAGCGTGTTATCACGATAGAGGACACCGCCGAGCTTCAGCTCCCGGTTGAACACTGGATCAGGCTTGAGACGAGACCGCCCAACGTTGAGGGCAGGGGAGAAATCACGATGGACGATCTCGTGAAGAACACCCTCCGTATGCGTCCCGACAGAATCATAGTCGGTGAGGTTCGTGGCCCCGAGGCCAGGACGATGTTCACTGCAATGAACACGGGGCACGATGGATGTATGGGAACCATCCACTCCAACAGTGCGAGGGAAACCATAGTTCGTCTTGAGAGCCCCCCAATGAATGTTCCGAGGATAATGATACCTGCCCTTGACATAATCATAATGCAGGTAAGGTTCCACAGCAGGAAGAAGGGAACCATAAGGCGCATTACTGAGATTGCGGAGATATCTGGTATAGAAGGAGAAAGCGTCCAGCTGAACAAGCTCTATAAATATGATCCTGCGAAGGACGAGCTTATACCCACGGGCGTCCCCAGCAGAACTCTCAATACACTTGCCCACCACACCGGAATGAACATATCCGAACTTGAGTTCGAGAAGGAGAAGCGCAAGATAATCCTCGACTGGATGATAGAAAAGGGTATAAGAAGCATAGAGAAGGTTGGATATTACATAAGGCAGTTCTACATAGATGAAGAGGCGCTGTTCAGGAGAATCCAGGCAGAGAGCAGCATCGAAACCAGCAAACAGGTTAAGAATATAATCTAAGGTGATAATCGTGGGCGTCGTTAAAGCCATCACCGACTTTTTGGAACGCCTAGGCGGAAAGACTGTCGAGGTAGCGGAGAAGCCCATAAGGAGAATTCCACAGGGAAAGAGTGTTCAGGAAAGGCTCAGGGCGCTCAAGGAGCTCCAGAAGGAGGTAGAAAAAGAAAAAGCCACGGAAAAGAAAGAAAAAGAACTTGAGGAACTGCTTGAATGGAGGAAGAAGGAGATACAAAAGCCCTTTTCAGAGAGACTCGCGGAGACCGTGCTCCGCTACTTTAAAGGCCCGGTGGAGACGCTTACGAACTCGCTGAGGGGGCTTGACCAGGATCTCTACAGGGCAAGTATCTTAATGCCTCAGGAAAAGTATGTCGCCCTAATGCTCGCGGTGGCAATTTTTGCCGGCATTTTTGGATTTCTATTTGCATATCTACTGTACGTTCCGGTTGATATGTCTGCCCTGGTGGGATTCCTGGGTTTTGTGGGCGGTTTCATGTACATGAGGTACTACCCGAGGATGGTCTGGAAGCGCAGGGTTGTTGAGGTAGAGAGGGCTATGCCCTACGCCCTGAGGCACATGGCGTCCCTCCTGAGTGCGGGCGTTGGTATCTCCGAGGCCCTGCTCTCGGTTGCCCGTGCAGATTATGGCGTCATCTCCGAAGAGTTCGAGCTCATCCTTAGGGACATGAGGACTGGTTCGTCCTTTGAGGATGCCCTCACAAAGTTTGACGAGAAGATGGCTTCAGAAAACGTCAGCCGCGTCGTCAAGCAGATACTGAGGGCAATTAAGTTCGGTGGAAACCTTTCCGAGATTCTCTACAAGCTGGCGGAGGACTTTGCCTTTGAATACAGAATGAAATTGGTTGAGTATGTCCAGAAGGTCAATGGTATAGCGTTTATCTACATGTTCATGACTATAGTCATGCCCACAATGTTTGTAGTGGGAATACTCGCAGGCTCAGTGATGGCCCAGCAGCTCATACTGCCCCCTGAGACCCTGGCGGTTATACTTCTCTTTGCTTTCCCAGCCCTGTCGTTTATAATCGTTAACATGATCAAGAAGGGAGAGCCGAGGTGACAGTGATGGCCGGTGGATTGTCCTCAGCGCTGATAAAAATCGTCGAGAGAATAGTTCCAAAGCGCTGGATGAGACGGTATGAGGTCTTCATATACTCTTCAGGTATAAACTTCCTTGCCGCCGAGTACCTCATAGTGTCCCTGCTGATCGGGATAATCGGCGGTCTTGTTACTGATCTGTTCCTTCATCCAGTGTATGCCGTTGCAACATTCGTGGCTCTTTTTGCAACAATGGCCTTTGGTTATCCGTACTGGAAAATCAGCAAGCGTATAGAGGAAATGGAGAAAATGCTGCCCGATGCGTTCTTCTATCTGGCCAGTTCTCTTAGGGCGGGAATCTCCTTCTCGGAGGCGCTGGAAGAGCTAACGACCACAAAGTTTGGTGCACTTACAGAAGAATTCAGGAGAACCGTCGCCGAAATAAAGAAAGGCCGTCCAACCGCCGAGGCACTCCGCGCCTTTGCGATCAGGAACATGAAGTCTCCGGTTATCTACCGCTCCATAATGATAATCATTGAGGCCCTTGAAAGGGGTGCACCAATGAGCGACGTTTTGGTTTACGTGGGAAACGATGTGAGGGAAATACTCAGGATAAAGCAGGAGAGGAAAGCCTCAACCGGTATGCAGGTCATGTTCTTCATAATAACCAGCGGATTCATAGGGCCTCTCATCCTGGGGATAGTGGCCCAGGTCATGTTCGCTATGAGCACGGGGAACGTGACTTTCCCGGTCGAGACCGTGAGAACCATACTTCTGGGCTTCGTTGCCCTTCAGGCGATAGTTTCAGGTCTGGGAATAGGGGTCATAAGAGAAGGGAAGTACTCAGCAGGCATCAAATACAGCCTGCTGCTTATGGTGATGGGCATAGCGGTCTTCCAGGGAACTTCAAGCCTCAACATTGGAATCTGAGGCCTCTCCCTCTTTAGCTTTCTGGATGTCAACTATTTCTACCTCAAAGATGAGGGTCTTCCCCGCGAGAGGGTGGTTGAAGTCGAGGGTGACGCTCTCCTCACCGACCTTCGCTATCTTGGCTATTCCCGAGTCGGTCATGACGTACATCCCTTCAACCGGCTCCAGGCCTGCGTTGGTGAACTCGGAGACCGGGACATCAATGACAAGCTCCGGGTTGGGCATTCCGTAGGCCTTCTCCGGGGGTATCGTGACCGTCTTTTTCTCCCCTATTTCCATGCCGATCAGGGCCTCGTCAAGGCCGGGAATTATCTCACCAACGCCGACGTTGACCCCGAGGGGACCGTACTCCCTCTCCTCAACGTATATGTCGTTTTCCTTGGCGATGTCCTCGTAACTGGTATCAAAAACTTCACCGTTCTCAAATCTGCCCACGTAGTGGAACACCACAAAATCTCCAGCTTCGATCTTCATTTTCTTCAACTCCAAAAGTCTCTTCATGGGGGGCTTGACCCAGCGCCTTATAACGGTTTTGGTGTTTTTCCACTTTGAACGATAAACACGGCAACTATATAAAGAACGTCACACCATTTAAAAATGGGTGATATCATGGGACATCTCTCCGAAATTCTCCGGAAGGAATACGGCGACCTCACCGTCAGAGACGTTTATTCCACGAAACTCGGAGATACTGATGTTGAGATAGTCGAGGTCTCAAAGGACGGCGAGAGGTTCATCGCCATGTTCCAGAGCCGTGAGGTGAAGGAAAACCTGTTCAGGTGGTCGCTGATAATAACAAGCGCCAAGCACACCAGAACCCTCAAGGGCATGGATTCCCTGGACGGAATAATCTTGGCCCTCAAGTCAAGCATAGACGCGATGGTTGTTGGGATGGAAGGGTAAAGAAAGAACCTACTCCTCGGGTAGGATGTAGTAAACGTAGTGCGGCCTGTTCGTCACCTCGTCTATGAACACGACCGTCCCGGTCCTGGGGGGCTTGAGGTAGTGTATTTCTCCTTTTCTCGTGGTTACCGCCGCGAAGGCGTCGCCGGTTCTCACCCTGTTCCCGACGTTCGCTATCAGGGTTTTCGTGTATCCCTCCACTGGGAGCAGGAGCAGTTCATCGCCCTTCCTCAGGTATATCCTCGTTCTCCCGTCCGGGAGGACCAGAACCGCATCCGTGAGCAGCTTACCCTCAATCCTGTCAACGTAGAGATAAAACCTGTCGTAAACTTCCTTCGCGAGGAATTTGGCGCCCTCCACATCGATGAAGTCGGGAACCTTTTCACCCCTCTTCAGCCACACCTCAACGTTCCCGCTGATGATAACGCAGTCTTTTATTGCCTCTCTTCCCTCAATGCACTCCTCGGGGGGAGCTTCAACGTAAAGCCTTGGAACCTTCTCCACCGTCATCACCTGACCTTTACCTGGGGGTAAAAGCTTTTAAACCTGCCCTCTCCAAACTCTCTGATAAAAATGTCCACCAGGGTAAAATTCTTGGCCCTCTTTGGACTGCTGTTTTCACTGATGATGCTGATGGTTAACTACAGCACTGCTCTATCCGGGGTCTCGAGGGGCACTCCAGCCCTATGGACGGGTGTTCTCGTGATGATCCTCGCGATAGTCGGCCTGTTCCTTATTGTGGGCGTCCTTCTTGGGTGGAGGGATCCCTTTCGGAGGCTTGACTCTGGGGGCACGGGCTTTCTCGCCCGGTACATCATGATGACCGTGGGGGGACTGGGGATCGCTCTCGTTCTGTACCTGATTCAAACGAATTCTTCCCCGGGATTCCCGTCAAACAACACCACCGCGTTGAACGGCTCGGTGAACGGTTCTCCTCCCATTCAGTCCACCCCCCAATCCCCCGCCTACTACAACAACACCCCGCCGGCATCGACGTTTGGGCGCTTCCTCACTTTCCAGTACATCCTCTATGCGCTTCTCCTTGTGGCAATAGCGGTCTTTGCATACCTTGCCGTGATCCAGTACAGGGATTATCTGCGGAAGAAGGAGCGTAGGGAGATGAAGCTCCGGGCCGAGCTGTTTGATAAAAAACTTGATGAACTCGGCCTTGAAATGTTCGAGAACCCAAGAGAGGCCGTCGTGGGGATATACAAGAACGCCGTTCTCTGGCTCAGCTACCTGGGTGTCCCCTATGAGGAGAGTTGGACACACTGGGAACATGTCAGGCATGTGGAGTACATGCACGACGCTTTCATCGAACTGACCCGGCTTTTCGAAAAGGCAAAATATGCCCCCGAAAAAATAACATGGGAGGATGCCGAGAGGGCACTGGAAGTTTATCGCACGATGCGGAGGGGTGTGAATGAAGTTTAATTATGCCCTCGCGATAGCCGCGATCCCCCTGGTCATCGCTATAATCGCGGGATCGTACATGGTTAGATGGCTGGCCGTCCTGATTCTAGGCAGCTTTTTGGCCTTTATCCTCTTTAATTTTGAGATACGGGTTCCCCTCCCCAAAAGAAAGCGCCAGCTTAGGGTCGAAAGAAAAACCGACATCGAAAGGATGGTGACCCTCATAGAACGCGCCAAGAAAGGGAAGGTCGCCCGTTCCCTTCTTGAGGAGAAGATAGCCGGAATATACGCCATGCTCTCCGATGATTATGACAGGGCCTTTTACTCCCTCACCTCCGAACCCAACGAGGCGATTAAGGCCCTCCGTTCGGATGGGGATTTTCTCGATAACCTTGAAAAGGCTCTAAAAATTGTGGAGGAGGATCTCTATGAAGATAGAAGAGGTAAGCTCCAGGGGTAATGCCGTCCTTGAGGAGGTCAAGAAGGCCATAGTCGGAAAGGACGAGGTGCTGAAGCTCATACTGACGACCATTCTGGCCGATGGACACATACTCCTCGAAGACCTGCCTGGCCTCGCCAAGACTCTCATGGCAAAGAGCTTTGCGACCGCCTTGGGGGTCAGGTTCAAGCGCGTCCAGTTCACGCCGGATCTTCTCCCCAGTGATATTCTGGGCGTCAGCGTTTTCAACCAGAAAACCCTTGAGTTCGAGTTTAAGAAGGGCCCAATCTTCACGAACATACTCCTTGCCGATGAGATCAACCGTGCTCCGCCCAAGACCCAGTCCGCTTTGCTTGAGGCTATGCAGGAAAGGCAGGTTACCGTTGAGGGAAACACCTACGAGCTGGAGCGGCCGTTTATAGTCGTGGCCACCCAGAATCCGATAGAGCAGGAGGGGACTTACCCTCTCCCGGAGGCCCAGCTCGACAGATTCCTCGTCAGGCTCCGCGTTGGATATCCCAGCAGGGGGGAGGAGATTGAAATACTCCGGAGGAGGATGGCCAGAAGGAAGGAGGAGGTCGATATAACCCCCATCCTGACCCCCGATGAGGTCGTCGAGATGCAGAGAACGATAGAGGACGTTTACGTCAGCGACGCTATCTTGGAGTACATAACCGACATAGTCCTAGCAACGAGGGAAGACAAGAAGGAGATAGAGGTTGGGGCATCCCCCAGGGGAAGTCTTGCCCTGCTCAAGCTCTCCAGGGCCTATGCCGCACTTGAGGGCAGGGACTACGTCATTCCCGACGACGTAAAGGCCGTCGCAGTCCCGGCGCTGAGCCACAGGCTCATCCTCAAGAGGGAGCTGTGGTACACGAAGGTCAGCCAGGAGAGTATAATGGCGAAGCTCCTTGAGCGCGTTCCGGTTCCCAAGTTTGAGTGAGGTGAAAGGGTGCAGGCCCAACCCCCTCTCTACGGCACGGCCCCCGTTGAGGAGAAGGAAGAGGCACCCACGGACAAGATGCTCCCAACGGAGAAGGCAGAGGAGATTCTCATAGCCCTCTGGCTCATCGTCATGTTCGCATTCCTTCTCCTGCGCTGGGAGCTGGTGTATCTGACGCTTCCGATAATCTGGCTCATCTTTATAGCGGTGTTCTTCTTCAAACCGCGCCTCAACGTCGAGATAGAGCGCGTAATCCCACACAACCGCTTCCTGGAGGGAACTGAAATTGAAATAGTCCTCAGGGTCAAGTCCCACGAGAGGATACCCACCCTAAAGATCACCGAGGACATCCCACCCGGCCTGGAGCTGGTGGAGGGACACAGGGAGCACGTCCTCTCCCTTCGACCTGGGGAGGAGAGGGAGATAAGATACCGGGTTCGGGTTAAGCGCGGAATCCACGAGTTCAACTGGGTAAGACTGCGCTACCGCGACCCGTTTGGCTTCTTCAGGGTTGACAGGAAGGTGGATGTCTACAGTGAGATAGTGGGCGTTCCAATGATCACTGACGTTCCAACGCCCTACTCCACCAGGGGAACCAAAATAACGGTCGGCCCGCTTCCCTCGCCGAGGGTGGGGGAGGGTGTTGAGTTCCACGCGATCAGGGAGTACCAGCCCGGTGACCCGCTTAAGATAATAAACTGGAAGGCCACCGCGAGAACGGGGAGGATAATGGCCAACGAGTACGAGAGCGAGCGAAAGGTCGATGTCGTCTTCATCGTCGATGCCTCCTACACCGGCAGCCTTGTCTTCGACCACCTGGTTAGGGCGGCCGCTTCACTGATGCTCAACGCCCTCAACAACGGAACCAGCTTTGGCCTCCTGCTTGCGGAAGACGTTCCCCTCTGGGTTCGCGTTGACTACGGCAAGAGGCACTTCTTCAAGTGCATAGACTTCCTGAGCACGGCGAAGCCCGATAAGAACAACATGATAACCTATCAGGTCGAACACCTCATAAAAGCGCGCTTTCCCCCAAAAGCCCAGCTCCTGTACTTCTCCCCCCTCCTAACCGAGGAAAGCCGGGAGGCGCTTAAAATAATGGCCAGGTACGGCTACAGAGTAGTGGTCATAAGCCCGAACCCCTACACCGCTTCCAGGCCAAAGAGCCGCGAGGAGGAGCTGGCAGTGAAGCTCTTAACCCTCCAGAGGAGAGCGATGCTGATGAAAATGTCGGCCTACGGCATCATAATAGACTGGGACGTCAGAAAGCCCCTTGAGGCTGTGGTAGCGGAGGTGGTTGGGCTGTGAAGATCAAGAGAAGGCTCTACTCCCTCGTACCGCTGGTTCCCCTCGTTGTACTCCTCGGGGTGCGTGACGTCAGGACGCTCCTGCTGATCCCCCTGGCGCTCATGGCCGTCCAGTGGTACTTCATGGGTGTGCTTTTCCTGCTGGCAACGTCGGCCTTCCTCCTCTATACGAGAACTGGAGGCCTCTACGGCCTCACGGTGATGGTGCTGGCAGTCCTCGCCATTGAGATGGGCTACCTGGACAGGGAGCGCGCCCCGAGGGAACACTATCTCATCCTGACAGCGGCGGTGGCGATGTCCTTCCCGACCTATCTGCTGATGTCGATGCTCTCCCCGGCACTCCCGAGGTTTGAAGTGACCGCACTGGCGGCGCTGCTCCTTGTGGTGCTGTACCTCTTTATAAGGTCTGCGGCGTCTTAGATGCTCCAGCTCCCCGTTTTTTTCAGCACTTCCCTTGCCATCTCCAGCCCTTTTTTAACGCACTCCTCAACTCCTTTTCCCCTAGAGTACATCGCCAGAAAGCCGCCCGCGAAGGCATCCCCCGCACCGGTGGGATCGACTATCTCATCCTCGCTTATCGGAAGCGCCGGAAACTCCCTGAACTCACCGTCGTAGACGAGGACGCCCCTCTCACCGCGCGTTATCACAACCAGCTTCGCCCCCCACCCGTGCAGGATCCTGGCGGCCTCTTCCACCGTCGGGGCCCTGGTTATCGTCAGCGCTTCCCTCTCGTTGGGGAATATCACCTCGACCCTCGACACTATCTCCCGCATGAGCCTGGTTTTATTCTCGTAGTCCCCCATGTAGGTCGGGTTGAAGTCGAGGCTTACCCTCTTCCCTTCCAGTCTTTTCAGGGCTTTGAGCTGCTCCTCCGGCGGGATGGGGGCTATGTGGAAGATTTCTGCATTGAGGTATTCCTCCGGAAAGGGGGTCTCGCCCATGTTTCGGGCGACGCCCATGTCAACGGGCGCGTCAACACTCCCGTCCTCGTGGTAAATCATGTATATGTGGATCGTTTTACCGGGCAGGATTTGAACGCCCCTGACGTCAAGAACGGATGAGAGCTTTTCGAGCCATTCCTTTGGGAAGTCCTCCCCCACCTTCGTTACCAGGCCGACCCTCGCTCCCGCTAAAGCGGCGGAGGTGGCCACGGCCGCGGCCGCACCTCCGGGGTAGATTATCTCCTCCCTTCCCGGAAACCTGATGTGGTCTATTGAGACGTGACCGAGCACCGCCAGGTCAAGCTTCATGATCATCACCGGCACCTGCTTTTTCACAGACTTGTACCGACCCCTTTAAGCAATTTCCGGTCTGAGTAATCGGCTTCTACCCACACGTTTAGATGAACATCGAAAAGGTTAAAAGCGCCGGAGATGGAGATTTTATCAAAGAATACGGGGTGGTTCTCATGGAAAGCGTGTTCCAGAACGAGACCGTCAGGGAGATACTTGCAAGATACCGCCGCATCTGGGCCCTCGGCCACGCCCAGAGCGTCCTCGGCTGGGACATGGAGGTCAACATGCCAAAGGAGGGGATACTTGAGAGGAGCGTCGCCCAGGGCGAGCTCTCGGTTCTGAGTCAGGAGTTCCTCCTCAGGCCGGAGTTCGTCGAGCTCGTCGAGAAGGCCAAGGGCATCGAAGACCTCAACGAGTACGAGCGCGGTGTCGTCCGCGTCCTCGACCGCTCGATAAGGATAAGCCGCTCGTTCCCGCCCGAGTTCCTCAGGGAGATGAGCGAGGTAACGAGCCAGGCGACCAAAGCCTGGGAGGAGGCCAAGAAGAGGGACGACTTCTCGAAGTTCGAGCCATGGCTGGACAGGATCATAGACCTCGCCAAGAGGGCGGCTGACTACCTCGGCTACGAGGACGAGCCTTACGATGCGCTCCTCGACATGTTCGAGGAGGGGCTGACGACCAAAGAAGTTGAGAGGATGTTTGACAGGCTTGAGAGGGAGCTCAAGCCGCTCCTTGAGAGGATAATGGAGGAGGGGAGGGTCCCCCGGAACCACCCGCTTGAGAGGGAGAAGTACGAGAGGGAGTGGATGGAGCGCGTTAACATCTGGATTCTCCAGAAGTTCGGCTATCCGCTCGGGGTCCGCGCGAGGCTCGACGTCTCTGCCCACCCGTTCACCACAGAGTTCGGTATCCGCGATGTCAGGATAACCACCAGGTATGAGGGCTACGATTTCAGGAGGACGATACTGAGCACCGTCCACGAGTTCGGTCACGCGCTCTACGAGCTCCAGCAGGACGAGAGGTTCATGTTCAGCCCTATCGCAGGGGGCGTCTCCCTCGGAATCCACGAGAGCCAGAGCCGCTTCTGGGAGAACATCGTCGGAAGGAGCATGGAGTTTGCGGAGCTCATACACCCAGTTCTCAGGGAGAACCTGCCCTTCATGGCGAACTACACGCCGGAGGATGTGTACCTGTACTTCAACATGGTCCGCCCGGACTTCATCAGGACTGAGTCCGACGTCGTCACCTACAACTTCCACATCCTGCTCCGCTTCAAGCTGGAGAGGATGATGCTCAACGAGGGCGTCAGGGCGAAGGATCTACCCGAGCTCTGGAACGAGGAGATGGAAAACCTCCTCGGCATAAGGCCGAAGAGCTACGTCGAGGGAATCCTGCAGGACATCCACTGGGCTCATGGGACAGTTGGCTATTTCCCGACCTACAGCATCGGAACACTGCTCTCGGCCCAGCTCTACTACCACATAAAGAGGGACATCCCGGACTTTGAGGAGAAGGTGGCAAAAGCCGAGTTCGAGCCCATAAAGGCCTGGCTCCGTGAGAGGGTTCACAGGTACGGCTCGATCTACCCGCCGAAGGAGCTCTTAAAGAAGGCCATCGGAGAGGAGCTGAACCCTGACTACTTCATCCGCTGGGTGAAGGAGAGGTACCTCTAATCCTCTTTCTCTTCAAAATCCCACTTCATTTTGGGGCCTTAGGAAATTTATTTAAACTTTTGAGGTCTATATGGGGTTTGACTTGTTGGGAGGAATTGAAAATGAAAAGGATATTGTCTTCCTGGATAGTGGTCTTGTACCTCTTCGGCATTGGAAGCTTTTTGGCTTTTAATGGTAGCTTGGCTGGAGCATCGAGTTCCTCGCTCCTCTGGGTAAAAAGCTACGGGGGAAGCGATTTTGATGGTGCCAACGCAGTAGTGGTTGCTTCAAACGGTGATATTATAGTGGTGGGCAACAGTTACAGTTTTGGGGCCGGGAACAGGGACGCTTGGATCCTACGTTTGAACCCTAATGGTAGTGTGAAATGGCAAAAAACTTACGGCGGGAACGGTTTTGATGACGCGGATGATGTGGCAATTGCTCCCAACGGCGACATTGTGGTTGTTGGGGCCACCACGAGCTTCGGTGCTGGCGGCTGGGACCTCTGGGTTCTCAGGCTTGACGAGAACGGCAACGTGAAATGGGCCAAAGCATACGGCGGAAACGGGACGGACTACGGTACCTCAGTTGCCATAGCTCCAAACGGCGACATTATAGTCGGAAGTTATACTGATAGTTTTGGTGCAGGGAGTACCGACTATTGGATTCTCAGGCTTGACGAGAACGGCAACGTGAAATGGGCAAAGACCTACGGTGGTGATCTCTATGATGCTCTAGGGGACATAGCGATAACACCCGAAGGAGACATAGTGGCCGCTGGATACACCTACAGTTTTGGGGATGAGGGTTCGTGGGTTCTCCGTCTTGATGGCAGCGGCAACGTAAAGTGGGAGAAGGTTTACAGCAGCAGTTTCTTCAACTTGGTTAGGAGCGTTGCCATCTCCACGGATGGGAGCATAATCCTTGGGGGTTATATTTATACTCCATCGAATTATCTTATATTTGCCTCTGCAGGGTTGATTATCAGTCTTGAGGACAACGGTAGTTTAAAGTGGGCAAAAGAGTACATTATGGGAGACGATTCATCCATCCAGGGACTAGCAGTATCTGAAAATGGGGATATACTGTCCGTTGGCAGCACACTTAACGTCACAAATGTCATAGAAAAAGCGGTGGTCCTCCGCATCGATAGTGGCGGCAATTTTAAGTGGGGAAAAGCCTACGGAAAGAATGTCTCTGAGAGTGCAACCTTTGCAAACTCTCTTGTCTTGACCGCTGATGGATTGATGGTAATAGCAGGGGAGGCTTACGGCTTCGGGGCTGGAAGGGATGACTACTGGGTTCTTCACCTTGATGAGACGGGTAATCTTCCGCCCGAAGGTGTTATGGACCCCACCTTCTCATGGGGCAATATCACCCCGTCCCAGGTAAGCGTTAACCTGGACGTCCAGGATTCTTCATCTGCTAGTTTTAATACCAACCCTACGGTCACCACTACCAACGTTGTGCCGGGCGATACAAGTGCCATAGTTGAAACTCAGTATTATCTGGTAGTGCAGGCATCACAAACGCAGAGCCAGATTACCCCCTTCAACCGCTACCTTACCCTTGCGTACCTGTGGACCAACTGGTTCCTCAACTACCACGAGGAGCTAACCCAATTCTGCGGAAACACCACCAACGCAACCACTTTGATGGCGGGGAAGGATACCCTGCTTATGGCCTGTGAGCTTGATGAAAACGCAACAGGCCTCGTCCTTAAGGCCTGGGGGAAGGAGTCTCTGGCCGAAGTGAAGCCTCTCCTGTGGAATTCCGGAAACTTCGCCGGAGTTCCAAGGGTATGGCTCATCAGAGAAGCCTTCCTAATGGAGAAAGAGGCTTTGGAACTCATAGAGAAGGCCCTCGAAGCCTCCTGATTTCTCCTCTTTTTATACCCGGGATTGAGACAAAATCAAGTCCTGTGTGGATTGAGGGATTCATCACCGCTGGCTGGATGAAGCCTCTGTGAAGTGTTCTCCCTCCCTTTGACATGCCCTTAAAGGCTTTCGTGGGAATAATGATTATCTCCGCATCAAAGGGGGATAAGTCATTCAGCGAGCTGTTCCGGGAACTTCTGGGGGAGAGAAAGGGCAACGCCGATGCCCTGAGACACATAGCCGGAATTCTGAGCGAGGAGTAGTATAGGGAGGCTAAAAAGCGCATCAATGAGCTTGAGGAGGCGTTCGACGAATGGGGGCAGTCCCTGATACGAACGTGATTATTGAGATTGCTAGAAACGGAGAACTGCTCGATGAAGTGCTTAAACTGGACAAACTTTCTACATAACCTCAATAACGCGCTTCGAACTTCTCGTGGGTCTTCCAAGAAAAGATGAGCTGATATGGTTGAACTCCCTCATTGAACTTCCCTTTGAGAGAAAATCCGCTGAAATAGCCGCTTACCTTCATAAGAAGCTGAGAGGGAAAGGAATCCCTATGGGGTTGAGAGACCTCTTCATCGGTTCCATCTGCCTCGCCAACGACCTGCGGCTGATAACGCTCGATAGTGATTTTAAAGCCCTGGAAGATTTCGGTCTTAGGGTTTTCTCGCCCTGAACAGGAAACCCATGAGAACCCCGGCGAGCAAACCTGCTGCAAAGATGAGGACTTCACGTGGGAGTTCTCCGCGCTCTTTTTGTGGAGTCGGCGTGTTGTCGTCCCATCTTTCACTATAGAGGCTCAGCGCTATCAGCGCGTAGGCATTCCCATCGAAGGTCATGGTGCCCCGCGGACCAGCAAGCTCAAGGAACTTCAAGGCCTCGCCGGTACTTTCACCCCTCTCCCCTGCAAGGTGTAACCATATCAGCGCTATCGCCGTCGAGTATACATCGTGATTCCATGAGCCGTCGAGATTGGGACTTCCGATCACCGCGTAGCTCGTTCCATTGCTGAACTGGAAAAGCTCTCTTTCGGGGTATCCAGTTCCGATGAGACTGATGTAGTTCTCCGGAAGCTCTGGGTAGAGCCTCATTCTTCCCTTGAAGAAGCCGGATTCGCTGTCAAAAAGAGATTTCTCTGAGCGTATGAGAAACCTGCTTCCCGGGCTTGGGCTGACGCTTATTCCAACCCTCTTCCCGGTTCCCTTCCAGGTTTTGACGGTCTCCCAGCCGTTTACGGTGTGGATTATCTCCTCCACGGTGTAGGTTGTAACTCCCTTAAAGTTCAGTCTCAGCCTCGTGTTCCCGACGTACTGTGTCCTCTTGAACAGGGAAGCCATGAAATCGAGCGTTTCTTTTGGCGGGGTTATTTCCTCCTCCCTCAGAAAGAGCAACGGCAGAACTATGCTCTCATACGGTGCCCTCATATCACGGTAGGGCATGGGAAAGAGGAGCCCGGTAAAGAAATTGTCCAAGTAAGGGTTCACGAGCCTCTCCGGCGTCAGCTTCTCCTCCAGCCATTCCCACTCCCGGGAGACGTTGTGGCCGAGCCTTGAAAGGGCAGCGATGGCATAAGCCGTTGCCACGATGCTCGGCGACTCTTTGACCTCGTTGAGTCCCGTCTTCTCCCAGAACAGGTAGACTGTACTCGTCCAGTGGTTCTCGCTCTCGTTCTTCAGCAGGAACTGGGCCGCCTTCTCTATTTCTTTGGAATCTGGACTCTGACCCGCCTCAAGGAGGGCCAAAACGGCCAGGCCGGTTCCGGCGGCCTTTGAAGCCTCCCAGTAGAACCACTCCGAGTCCGGTTTCGGATAGTCGTCGGTTATTATTGCCGGGAATGAGCCACTACTCCCCTGCTGGGATTTTATCCACTCGACGAGCCCTTGAAACTCGGTGGAGTTCCTCGGGTAGCCGCTCCGTGCAAGGGCTATGACCTTGAGGCACGCCAGGTAAAAGCTCTCGTTCTCCATGAAGGCGTCCCATCCGGAGACGCTTTCCGTGCTGTCCCAGGGATAGGAGTAAAGGGTTCTGAGCTGATATTTATCAATGTGATATTTTGCCTCCCTATCGGTTAATGCATTGCTCCCAAGAACTGGAGGCGAGAGGGTTGAGATGACAAAGAGGATGAGAAATAAGGTGATTAATTTTCGGGTCATACCTTCTTGATCCCTCCAGAGTTGTTCTTTAAAGACTGGCATGTCCCTATATCCACCCAACCGGCTCGACCTCTATCGCCGCAACCCCGTACTTTTTCTCCTTCTCCTCGCTGTAGAACCGCCTGTAAACTTTCACTCCCTCCTCAATACTCTCCACACCCGGCAAAACGTTCTCAAGGCCTTCCTTCTCCAGCATCTCCTTGAAAGATGAGTAGATGCGGACGTCCTTCACCACGCACATGAGCTTGTTCTCGAAGATTATCGTGTCCCCGGGCCTTATTCCCTGCCTCTTCTCGTCGTACAGGCGCCCCTCGACCTTCTTTCTTCCCTCCGCTATGGCCTTAAGGTACTCCTCCTGGAGACCCATCCTCCACGTTGCCATCCCACCACCTCACAGGAGGGTTCTGACTATGGCGGGGCTTACCTTTATCAGCCTTGCGAGGAGCTTCGGCCTCTTAAGTATTGCCTTCGCGGTCTTCACGTGGTCATCGAAATCCGCTTGGGTTTCTATTATTTCCCTCGCCTCCGGACTTCCAAGGACTTCGAAGACCTTTTCGATGTCGTCCTGGCTCATGCCTAGGAACACCCTCCTGAAGCGGAGCCCGAAGCTCACCTGCTTCCTGACGAAGGAACAGCCCTTCTCGTAGTCCCGGAGCCTTCCATCGAGGAGGGCCCTCCGGAGGACATGGGCACAGTACATCCCGTAGACTATTCCCCCCGCGGTGGTGGGCTTTATCTGAAGCGCCGCATCGCCGACGAGCGCAACGTTGCCCTTAACCCAGGGCTTTCTCACCCCGAAGCCGACACTTCCGCTCTTGAACTCGACTACAGAAGTTGGTTTGAGCATCCTTACCTTGAGGAACCTGTGGAAGGCGTCGAGGCTTCCGAACGTCCCTACCCTGGCTACGCTCTCGCTAACAGGGGCCACCCAGAAGAAGAACTCGGGGTTTATGTCCCGGTTCACCCAGACCTCGACGAAGTCTCTCTTGAATTCCCCAACCACCTCGGCCTCATAACCGCTCAGAAACTCCGCCTTCGTTTGAGCCCCTATCGCCTTCGCCACCGTGCTGTTCACGCCGTCGGCCCCGATGTAGAAATCCGCCTCTATCTCGATCCTCTCTCCGAGCCTCTGGAGGACGGCCTTTCCATTTTTGAACCCCTGGAACGTGGTTGCCATGTAGTAATCCACACCCTTTTTGACGGCTCTCTCGGCCAGCCACCTCTCAAGGGCTTTTCTGTCCACGAGGTAGGCCTGGGGTGATTTTCTCTCTATCTCGAAGCTCTGTATCCTGGAGTAGAAGACCGCCCCGCGGAGCTTGTTTAAAACTGCACTCTCCGGGAGACCGAGCCTCTCGTAGTTCTCGGCCCCTATTATGCCGGTGCAGGCCTTGCCACCCAGGGAGCCCTTCCTCTCCACAACTGCCACACTAAATTCCCTCGCGAGCAGGTTGGCGAGGTAGCTGCCAACCGGCCCGGCCCCGATGATAA
Source organism: Thermococcus coalescens (assembly GCF_055392585.1). Classification (NCBI taxonomy): domain Archaea; kingdom Methanobacteriati; phylum Methanobacteriota; class Thermococci; order Thermococcales; family Thermococcaceae; genus Thermococcus; species Thermococcus coalescens. The sequence goes on along the minus strand of NZ_AP043764.1, from coordinate 900,210 downwards.
GAACGTCGTACTTCATTCCCACCCACCGGGGGGAGTGCGTTTTAAAACCTAAAAACCTAACCTTTCCGGTGGTACCATGAAAGTGCTCGTGACGGGATTTGAGCCCTTTGGCGGCGAGGAGATAAACCCCTCCTGGGAGGCCGTCAGTGCCCTTCCAGAGGAAATAGAAGGTGCAGAAGTAGTGAAGCGCCAGCTCCCAGTTACTTTCAAGGGAGTCAGGGAAATTCTCCCCAGGCTCATCGTTGAGGAGAGACCCCACGTGATCATCCTGACCGGCCAGGCGGGTGGGAGGCCTAACATAACCGTTGAGCGTGTTGCGATAAACGTCATGGATAGCAAAACGCCCGACAACGAGGGCTTTGCTCCGGAGGACGAGCCGGTCTTTGAGAACGCTCCTGCGGCATACTTCGCAACGCTTCCGATAAAGGCAATTGTAAGGGCTTTGAGAGAGGCGAAAATACCCGCTGGGGTTTCGAACACCGCGGGAACCTACGTCTGCAACACCGCCATGTTCACGGCGCTCCACACGATAGCCGTCGCCGGAATGGAGACCAGGGCAGGCTTCATCCACGTTCCCTTCAGCCACGAGCAGGCTCTTGAAAAGCCGCGGCCTTCAATGGCCGTTGAAACGATAAGGAAGGCCATTGAGGTCGCCATTGAGACTTCCCTGAGGGGCTGATAAGCTTTTTAAGTGGCCCCTCCAACCTTCCTACAGAACCCCCAGAGGGTGAGGCCTATTCTAATCCTCGGAGTGGACATAATAAGCGAGAACCCCAGAAGGTTTGCCGTCGTGAGCTGGTTCAACGGACGGCTTGAGAGAAAGGGTGAGTTCACCCTCTACAGGCTGATCCGCTTCATCCAGAGCAAGAGGCCGGACATCGTGGCCATGGACAGCGTTACCGAGCTCGGTGGCGACCTCAGGAAGTTCCTTCGGGCCCTTCCGGGCGGAACGAAGCTAGTCCAGGTAACTGGAAGGCCGGGCGAGCAGAGAAGCCTCCAGAGCCTCGCGAGAGAGCACGGGATAAGGACAACAGACAGGTTCGACCCCTACGAGGAGGCCAAGCTTTCCGCCCTGCTGGCCAGCAAAGGGGTTGGCTACGAGGTTCTTGCCTTCGAGGACGAGGTGGTTATCAAGGTTACCCGGGGAAGGAGCCACGGCAAGGGCGGCTGGAGCCAGGATCGCTATAGAAAGCGCGTCCACAACCTCGTCCGGGACAAGGTGAGGGAGATAGAGGACAGACTGCGGAGGGCCAACATTCCCTTCGACCTGGAAGTTGAGGAGAAGGACTACGGTCTGGCCAAGGGGGAGTTCAGGGTCTACGCCAGCAGGGAGGAGCTCGCGGGGCTGATAAAGCCCATGCGCGGTGGAGACGTCGAGGTCAGGATACATCCGGTGGAGAGGGCCGAGCTCGGGTTCACCCCCCTGCGGGGTGAGGAGGCTATACACGAGAGGAGGAGCATCATAGTGGGCATAGACCCGGGGATAACGGTCGGTATAGCGGCGATAGACCTGAGCGGTCGCATAGTGGCGCTCCACAGCGAGAGGAACATGCCTGTCGGTGAGGTCTTCCGGTTCATAAGCGACGTTGGCCATCCGGTCATCGTTGCCACCGATGTAAACCCAGCCCCGGGGTTCGTCGAAAAAATAGCCCGCTCCTTCAAGGCCATCCTCTTTGTTCCCAGGGAGAGCCTCCGCGTTGAGGAGAAGAACGAACTCCTGCGGAACCTCGGGATAAGCGTTGACGACGACCACCAGAGGGACGCCCTGGCGGCTGCCTACAAGGCCTATCTCCGCCTGAAGCCCAAGCTGGAGCACGTTGATTCCAAACTCCGCGAGGCGGGGCTCACGAGAAAAGCCGACGAGATAAAAGCTCTGGTCATTCAGGGCTACAACCTCGGGGAGGCCATGCAGAGGGTTACACTGCGCGAAAGGCCGAAGGGGGAAGAAGCGCCCGAGGAGAGGCCGAGTGTCGATGTCACGCCCTACGTAAAGCGCATCCGTGAGCTGGAGAGGAGGATAGAATTCCTTGAGAGGGAAAACGCCGAACTGAGAGAGATAATAAAGGAGCAGAGGAGGACGATAGGCAGGCTTGAGAGACGCATAGCTGACTACGACGAGGAGGTCAGGAAGAAGGTTCTCCGCGAGAGGGAGCTTGAGGCGAAGGTTAAGCGCATAGAGGTTCTTGAGAAGCAGCTCCGCGAGGCCAAGGCCGTCATAGAGCGCCTGAGCAGGGATCTTGTCCACGTGAAGAGGATGAATGTGGTGGAGATAAGGGGCTCTGCCGTCCCCCTGAAGGTCATAAACGTCCTCAGCTGGCGCGAGCTCGAAAAGCTGGAGCGCGAGATAGGCGTAAAGCGGGGCGATGTTCTGTTCGTGGTGAACCCCGCCGGTGCGGGGAGGGCCATAGCGGAGGAGCTGGTTGAGAAGGGAATCCGGGCGTTGATAACGGAAAAACCACTGCCCGAGTCCGTCAGAGAGGTTCTCAGGGGGGCGCACGTCCCATTCTTCACGGGCGATGAACTCGACGTCAAACGTGTTGATGAGTTCGCTGTTGTCGAACGGGAGACCCTTGAGCGGGCCATAGAGGCACTTCTGGCGGAGTGGGAGAAAGAGGACAGGGAAAAGGGGGCCGAGAAGTTTCTGAGGCTCATTGAGGAGTACAGGCTGGAAAGGCTGAAGGAGCTGAAAAGGAAGGCGGAGGAGGAGAGCCGGAAGCCCTGACTGGCCTCATTCTGGAGTTGATGTTACATGGAGACCGAGGTTAAGGTAACCCTGACTGCCACAGGCATCATCTTCGTGGGATTCCTTACCGGGCTCTACTACCGGAGGGTGGATCACGTACTCAGAACCCTGTGGACTACGGGGCTTCTGGTTTTCCTCCTCTGGCTTTCTAAGAGGTATACCAGACCCGAGGGCAGGTTGGGGGCATTGGTGGCGCCCCTCTACAACATGGGAACAATCGCCGTGCTCTCGATATTCCTCGCCGCCCACGTTTCCCTGGTGAACGTCCCCTTCACGAACATCGACCTCTTCAACGTTACCCTGCGGGACGTGGACATGATCAGCCACTTCCTCGGAGGATTAACACTCTGGCTGTTCTTTACCATTGCCATACTTGAACTCAGGCCCTGTATTTCGAGGGAAAGGATTCTCCTCCACTCTTTTTCTGTCCTGCTGGTCGTTGGCATCGCCTGGGAGTTCGCCGAGTGGTATGGCTCCCAATACACGGAAACAATACTCCAAGAGACGACACTCAACAAGCTCAGGGACATCATGATGGAGCAGCTCGGGGCACTCGTCGGCCTCTGGCTGGTGACGAGGAGGGGCTATCCCTTCGGGATTTAGATGCCCGCCCTCTTTCGTCAGCTTTTTAAGGAGGCACTACCAGTTAATTTGGTGGTAGAAGTCAAACGAGAAGAGGGCATCGTTTGGGCGTCAGTGTTCGTTATATTCCTCGGTTTCCTGACTGCCCTCCACAATCACCGACTCGACCACATACTCAGAACCCTGTGGACTATGGGGCTTCTTGTGGGCTTAATGCTGGTTCAGCGCACTTTTAAGCCTCCCCTGGGCGTCATCGGAGCCCTTTTGGAGCCTGTGTTCAACGTCAGGACCGTCATGATACTGGCGATATTCCTGGCCGTTCATGTGAGCCTCGTGAACGTCCCCTTCACCCACTACGACCTGTTTCACAGGGAGTGGAGAAACGCCGACATGATAAGCCACTTCCTCGGAGGGTTGGCCCTCTGGCTGATGATAGCAGAGGTTCTCAGCGGTCTCTCAAGGGAGGGCTTTGGAATATCCCGGAGGGAGGTGATCCTCTACTCCTTTTTGATATTCTACGGCCTTGCCCTTGGGTGGGAAATCGCAGAAAAGCTCAGCGAGGGCAGTATAAGTTTCATACAAGAGAGCACACTCAACAAGCTCAGGGACGTCGTCATGGACACTCTGGGGGCTTTCTCTGGCCTCTGGCTGGTGATGGGAAAAGGGTACCCGTTTGAGCTGTCGAATTAGACCCTGCTCAGGATCTCCCTGAGGGCCCGGAGGTACTCAGCCGTTTCCTCGGTCCCTTTCTCCGTTATCCTCACCGCGGTTCTGGGCCTGTCGGCTATAACCTTGTAGATTTCAACGTAGCCGGCCCTTTCAAGGGTTTTAAGGTGGGAATCCAGGTTGCCGGGGGTGACGTCGAGAACTCCAAGGAGGTCTCTGAAGAGCACCCTCTCCCTGGGCAGGAGGTAGAGCATTATGGCGAGCCGTACTGGATTGCCCAGAGAGTGGTTCTTCGTCAGCTCCCTGATGGCTTCCATGGTCTCACCGCTCTATCGCTTTGAAGGCCGAGTAGATGTAGAGCAACACGGCCAGCGAGAACCCCAGACCAACGAGGAAGCCTGCCCACGCCATTGCCCCGGACTCCATGCCCTTGGCGACGGGCACCCCCATGGCCGGAATGAGGAACGCTGGGACTATCTCACGCTCGATTCCGCCGTATTTAGCAAAGACCAGCCACATCGCGAAGACCGAGAATGCTATGAAGCTCAGGAACCCAACGGCCATGCTTGCTTCAGCGTTGACCCCCAAGTTCATGCCGGGTATGACCCACCATCCGAGGACTATCCCCGTGATCCAGGCCAGGGTTATCAGAATCCCCCCAGTTGTCGAGACCTCTGCTTCCCTCCCCGTAACCCGTCCGAGCCTCTGGAGCTTCTTCCATACCTTTCCGGTAAACCCCATGGCGGAGATGAAGGCAACGGGCCAGTAGACAAGGTTGAACTGCCAGGAAGGCTTGAACACACCTATGATGGCGTAGTAGAACAGCATCACCGAGAGCCATGCCCCAAAGTTCATCGCCCCGTACATCTTTCCGGCCGCTATCAGCCTTCCCTCAACCCTCTCCAGCACGTCCTTCAGCTCCATAACTTCCTCCATATTTCTCACCCGCTGAGAATAGGGCGGCGGATTATTTATAGGGTGGGGTTTCTCTGGGTTTCAGAGTCCCTTGGGTCTTTCCTCGCGGTGGCTTTCGGCGGCGTGCCAGCACTTTCCATGTTAGAACAAATAGAACAACCCGTTCTCTTCGTGGCCCTGCGTCCCCTGTATCCCCTCAACCGTTATTACAGAAAGGCTCAGACTCCAACAGTTAAAGATAAATACCCCTTACAGTTATAATCCTAGGGGTGGCGCTATGGAGCTTCTCAGCACGGGGATCCATGTTCTTGACGAGGCGCTTGGGGGCGGCCTTTTGGAGGACAGCAATCTCCTCATTGTCTACGATAGGTACTCAAAGGGCTGGGCCCTGGCTTTTGAGATACTAAAAAACCGCATAGAGCTGGGAGACTTCGGGGTCATCATCGATTCGGTTCTCCCATTTTCGGCACTGGCTATGGAACTGAAGGCGGTCAATTTTGACGTGGAAGCTGAAGGGAACGGAGGAAATCTTGCCATTATAGACCTGTTCTCTTCTTTCTATGGAGTGGAGTATTCTCAGGGGTTTATTTACACCTCTAACATGGATCCCGGGACGTTCCTTCCAAAGTATGAAAGGATGTACCGCAGACTTCTGGGGGAGCGCATTGGAGACAGACGGCCCGTTGGGGTCGATGTCACCATCGATGGGATCGCATTCCTGCTCGGCACGGAGAACTTCATCTCGACATTTCAGAGGCTCATGGCCGAGAAGGAGAGGGCAAGGATCACCGAGAGAAGAAAGAGGCCTCTCAATATCTTTCTCTTGAACAAGGGCAGGGCCTCCGAAAAGCTGGTCTCTTGGGTATCGCTGTACAGTCAGTACGTGATCGAGTTCGTTTCCCCCGATGCTCCCTTTGAGGAGAGAATGGTGATAAGAAAATCCCCCCTGCCCGACTTCAACCCGCTGAAGAGCCAGTACCGGTTCAGGATTTTAGGGGGACGTGTGGAGCTCGTGCCCCTCTGATTTTTCTTCCACCTGCAGTTTGAATGTGCAGGCCTTGCATATCTCGCCCGTTGTGGGCTGTCCGCAGATTCTGCACCTGTTGAGCTCGCTCGTTTTCTTCGTGTAGGTCTTCGCTATGAGCGGGAAGAGCTTATCGTAGCTCCTCAGTATCTGATATTTCGTCCCAGGGTGCCTCTCCTCCATCTCGTTTATCCAGTCCCGGATCTCGGCACGGAACGCCTCGACTGCATAGGGGCACTCGCTGAAATCAACCTCTATGCCGTTGAGGACAGCGTAGAGGACTATCTCCTTCTCGGGAATCTCGCGCAGGGGCTTTATCCTCGGAACCAGCTCCGGGTGAATCTCCTCGTAGTAGGGGCCCGTCCTGCCTAAGCGTGCTATGTCGCCCCTCATGATGTTCATCAGAAACATCTGAACCTCGTCGTCGAGGTTGTGGCCGACGGCCAGCTTGTCCGCCCCTATGTCCTTAGCCGCATAGTTGAGCAGCCACCTCCTCCAGACGCCGCAGTAGGAGCATGCACCGACCCTCTCGCCCTTCTCAAAGCTCCCCATTATCTCGACCGTTTCATCCAGGGAAAATCCGATGTGGTTTTTGAATGAATATATCCGGTGTTCTATCCCCAGCTTCTCAGCGTTTCTCTTGGCAATCTCGACGCTTGGGGGCCTGTAGCCTGCTATTCCCTCATCGATAGTTATCGCGACCAGCTCGAAGGGGAACTTCTCGCGGAGCTTCGCGAGGAGGTGCATGAGGACGACGCTGTCCTTCCCGCCGCTCACGCCGACGGCTATCCTTTCGCCCTTCTCTATGAGCCGGTACTTTTTGACGGTCTCCCTGAACTTTTTCTCGACCATCTCGTTGAAGTGTCTCCTGCAGTAGTACCTCCCCGTGTAGCGTGCGTGGTAGACGGCTGGTCTTCCGCACTTTGAGCACTTCATTCGCTCACCCATTTAGGCCGGAAAAGGAGGGGTTAAAAAAGTTGGGCTCAGCCCACCAGATTGGCCAGTGCAGGCCACAGGTTGAGGGCTAAAAGGAACAGCCCAACGCCTATTGTGAAGTACCTCACCGGCTTGGCGACCCTCTCCGGGAGGTAGGCCTTAACGACGTCGTCGAGCATCCTGCCGCCGTCGAGGGGCACCAGCGGGAAGAGGTTCATCAGCCCTATCCCCAGGTTAAGGACGTATATCCAGTAGAATGCGAAGAACAGGGGCAGCACCACGTTCTCATGGCCTATCTTCGAGACCACGTGCTGTGCGGGGTATATCCCGATGTAGCCCTTCTCCGGGTTCTCGGGGTGGGCCCCCAGTTTCAGCTGGAGGTTTATCTCCTCCCCGTTTCTGAGCACCGTGAGCGTCACGAGCTGCCCGGGCTTGGTCGCGTTCAGGAAGTTTATGAAGCTCTCCATGTCGGTTATCTGCTCCCCGTCCATGGCTATTATAACGTCACCCTGCTGGAGGACGCCGAAGGCCGGGCTGTCCTCAAGAACGCCGGAGACGAGTATTCCCACCGGCTGGAGAACTGGGGTTATTGAGAAGTTTATTATGAGGAGAGCCAGGATTGCCGTTAGGACGTTTGCCAGCGAACCCGCCCCATAAACGCGAAGCCTTGAGCGGAGGGGCGCCCTTTCAAGTTCTTCCTCATCCGGTTCGACGAATGCCCCGGGTATTACGGCTAGGAGAACCAGACCGACGGATTTCAGGGGCAGGTTTTCTGCCCTTGCAACGATCCCGTGGCTCAGTTCGTGGACGACCATGACGACGGCGAGCCCGATGAGGCCGTACCAGAGGGGTATCGTTACCCCGGGGATTACCAGCTGAACGCCGCTGCTTTCTCCCCCTGTTTGAACGGTCTTCATGGCAGTTTTGAGAAGGGCGTAAAATACATAGGCCATTCCCGCGAAGCCCAGCACTATCCCCACGTCGCCGTAAGCCCTCCAGAAGCGCCTGGCCTTCCCTGCGACGCCATCTATAAAGCCTAGAAGACGTTTTGTGCGCCACATGGCGACGAATAGGTCAACAGTCAATCCCTCTTCCTTCTCCTCTCTCTTACCGAAGAGGGCGTAGAGGATAATCCAGAAGGCGGCGATACCGATGATTACTGTGATGAGGGTACTGTTCATTTGGGTCACCTAATGGGACTTTTCTATGGGGGTTTAAAAATGTACTCTTCTTGAGGTATCAAACTGAAAAAAGAAGATGGTCCTATTGTGTTCTGCCTACTCTTAGATACACGAACCCATGTTTTCGGGCCTCTCTGGGCTTAAGAACATTCCTTCCGTCCACTATAACCCTGTTACGCATTTCCTTGGCTAGTTTTCCGAGGTCCAGCTCCTTGAATTCCTCGTGGTCGGCTGTTATAACAACCGCATCAATCCCCTTGAAGTCCTCCTTCCACTCGGCGCCAAAGCGCTCTGCATCTTCCCTCGTGCAGAGTGGGTCGTAGGCGTAAACTCTGGCCCCCCACTCCTTGAGCTCCTCAATTATTGGCTTTGCCGCCGCCTTCATGAATTCCCTGACACCACCCCTAAAAGTCAGACCGAGTACGAGAACGTTGCTTCCCTTTAGTGGCCTGCCAACCTCGTTAAGGGCCTTCCCAGTCAGCTCGACAACGTGGTGCGGCATTGAGTCGTTGATTTCCCTTGCAGTCTTGATAAGGCGTGGGTTGGTCTTTTTCGCGAGGTTTATCACGAACCACGGGTAAACTGGAATGCAGTGGCCGCCAACACCTGCTCCTGGCATGTGCAGGTGGCAGTAGGGCTGTGTATTGGCCGCCTGAAAGACTTCGAGGGCATCTAACCCGTGTTCCTCGCACCACATGGCGAGCTCATTGGCGAGGGCGATGTTGACGTCCCTATAAACACCCTCGAAGACCTTAACGGCCTCGGCGGCCTTTATCGAGCTCATGGGGATAACACCCTTTCTGTTTATGGTCTCGTAGATGCCGATAACTGCTTCCAGTGTCCTCTCATCGCTCGCGCCAACGATCTTGGGATACTGGCCTGTGATGTCCCTAATGGCAGTTCCGGTCATCGTTCTCTCCGGAGCGTGGGCGAGGCCGAACTCGCCGAGTTTCAAGCCTGACTTTTCGAGGATTTGGATCAGACTTTCCGTTGTCCCAGGGGGCATGGTGGCTTCGGTGATGACTATGTCTCCCTTCTTGAGACCCCGGGAAATTTTCTCAGCGACGTCATAAACCGGGTCAAGCTTGAGATTGCCCCTCTCGTCTGTCAGTGTTGGGACAAGGATTACCATGACGTCAGCCTGTTTGGCCGCCCAGACGCCATCATCGGTGGCTTTTAAGCGCCCAGCTTCAACGTTTCTTCTTACGAGCTCATCCAGTCCGGGTTCTTCCTTAACATGGTTCTCTCCGCGGTTGATCATTTCAACGACTTTCTCGTTGATGTCGACTCCGATTACCTTGGCTCCATGCTCTGCAAAGACTGCGGCCAGAGGGAGGCCCATCTTGCCCATCCCGTAGACGGCTATTGTGACCTTTCCGTTTTTGAGGGCGGCTTTAACTTCCTCCCTATTTAATCCGATGAGCTTCACCCTTCCACCTCCAAAACCTGGCCGGTTCTTGCGCTTTCCTGAGCGAGGAGGGCAACCTGAAGGGCATGGATTCCGGCTTCGCCGTCGACTATTGGGCGCTTTCCTTTCTTGATACATTCCACAAAATGCTTCAATTCATTTCTCAATGGTTCTCTTTTCAGAATTTTGGCTTCTTTTATCCATGCGCTGTTATAGAGTTTGAGACTCTGCTCAATGTAATCTAGATAAGCTATCCCTCCTGTCCCAACGACAGTGAGGGTTCTGGTCTTGTGGGGTGTCAGCCAGTTGGTCTCTACTATACCGCTTCCATCTTCGAATCCGAGTGTTATGAGGGCATGGTCTTCGACACCTGCAGGATGAACCACGTTTTTTGCCCTTGCATAGACGGTTCTGACGGGTTCACCAAAAAGATAGCTTATGATGTCTATATCATGAACCCCAAGGTCTATTATTATGCCCACGTCTCTTATTCTGGCTGCCATTGGGCCAACACGTTTGGCGCTTATTGTGACCAGCTTTCCGAGTTCTCCCTGGGAGATCAGCTCCTTAAGTTTTAGAACAGCCGGATTAAAGCGCTCTATATGTCCCACCATGAGGATTATGCCTTCTCTCTCAGCCGCCTTGATTATTGCCCGGGCGTTTTCAATGTTATCCGCTATCGGCTTTTCCACTAACACGTGGGTGCCCCTTTCAATGAACTCCAGGGCCACTTGTTTGTGGATGGAAGTGGGAACCGCTATGCTAACTGCATCAAGGCCTGCCTTGGCGAGCTCCCGGTAGTCAGAGTACGGAATTGTATCGAATTTTTTGGCAACCTCTTTAGCTCTCTCAAAGTTTGCGTCGGCTATTCCGACGAGCTCAACCCTCCCTTCCTTTGCCAGCTCGGAGTAGACCCTAACGTGATGTTGCCCCATCATGCCAACGCCGACAACTCCAACCCTGAGCATTTTCATCACCGAAATAAGGGAGTTAAGAGGCGAGCTCATTGAGGGTTTCCAGTATGTACGCAATGTCTTCATCGCTCACCGCTGGGTGCACCGGCAGGCTCAGGACTTTTTTGCTAGCCTCTATTGCGTTTGGACAGCAGTCTTTCTCATATCCGAGCTTCTGGAAGAGGGGCTGATGATGGACGGGCATTGGGTAGTGAACAGCAGTTCCAATACCCCTTTCACGGAGCTTTGTCATTAGCTCATCCCTGCTCATTGGGAAGTCATCCTCGATGCGGACAACGTACTGGTGGAAGACGTGGTAAACCCTGGGATCAACGTAGGGCGGAGTTAGACCTTTAATACTCCTAATGCCATTGCTCAGCCTTTCCGCGTTTTCATTTCTCATCCCGTTCCATTCATCCAACTTTTTCAGCTGAATCCTGCCAAGAGCTCCAGCCATATTCGTCATCCTAAGGTTGTAGCCGAGCTCCACGTGGAGGTACTTTTCAGCCTGCCCGTGGCTCCTGATGAGCCTGGCCCTCCTCGCGAGCTCGTCATCGTTCGTAACGACCATTCCTCCCTCTCCAGTCGTCATGTTCTTCGTCGGGTAGAAGCTGAAGGCTGCAATGTGCCCAAAGGTTCCCACTTTCCGTCCTTCGAACTCCGCTCCGTGAGCCTGAGCGCAGTCCTCTATCAAGTAGAGGTTGTAATCCTCGGCAATCTCTGTGAGAACCTTCATGTTGGCTGGCTGGCCGTAGAGGTGGACGACCAGAATGGCCTTGGTTCTGTTCGTTATCTTCTCAAGAACTTCGTTTGGATCAATGTTGTAAGTTCTCGGGTCGATGTCGGCAAAAACTGGCTTTGCGCCCTGGAAGAGGATCGAGGTGGCTGAGGCAATGAACGTGAATGGGGTTGTTATCACCTCATCACCAGGCCCTATCTTGAGAGCTTTCAGGGCGACGTCCAGCGCTGCGGTTCCATTGGCAACCGCTATTCCGCACTTGGCGCCGAGATAGTGGGCGAATTCCTCTTCAAAGGCTTCAACTTCCTTTCCGTGTGCCAGCATTCCGCTCTTTAAGACTTCAACGACGGCGTTTATCTCTTCATCCCCGATGAGGGGCTTGGCGATTGGTATGTTCCTCATTTCCACCGCCTCACAGGTCTTTTTCCTTTAAATAACGCTCATAATCCTCTTTCCTGATTTTAACTTCCCTCCCGCAGTGGGAGCACTTGAATATCACGTGTTCATCCTTTTCTCCGGTTTTTTCTTTTAACTTTCTTCCGCAGTAGCAGACGAAGCCTTTCAAGCGGGCCGGGTTTCCGTAGACAAGGCCGAAGGGCGGGACGTCTTTGGTGACGACTGCTCCAGCGCCAACCATGGCGTACTCGCCTATTGTTACACCGCAGACGATGGTAGCGTGGGCTCCAATGGAGGCGCCTTTTTTGACGAGGGTGGGCACAACCTCCCAGTCTTGGTTGAATGCTCTCGGGTAGAGGTCGTTGGTGAACGTCATGTGCGGGCCGAGGAAGACGTCGTCCTCGACTTTAACGCCGTGATAAACGCTTACGCCGTTCTGGATTTTCACGTTGTTGCCTATCTCGACATCAACGTCAATATAAACGTCCTTTCCGATGTTGCAGTTTTTCCCTATTTTGGCGCCCTTTCGAACATGGGCGAAGTGCCAGATTCTGGTTCCTTCGCCAATTTCAGCATCCTCCTCAACAACAGCCAGGGGATGGACGAAGTATTCTCCGAATTCTTCAGACACTTTAATCACCGATGAGATAGATGAAGCATAATCATATAAGGGTTATGCGTGAATCATAAACGGCTAACCTGTATTAAAATGAAGTATCTTTTTAATGTACTCAATGGAACGCGACTCAAACACTAATCCCATCAGTTTTTTATAGTTTTCAATGTTGAACGGGGCAATCGATATTGAACGGGTCAGATAGTGTATCCCTTTTTGTGGGTCACCCCCAATCAGGAGAATGAGTCCCATTTGACTTAAATGTATGCTGAGAACTTTGGAATTCTTCCATATGTCTTTGTGTTTTCTAATGAATGTTTCCCTCCCGGGTATGTATTTTTTCATGTTGAAAGATATCTGCCTCCCGTGCACGTAGTACTTTGCAACTATCTCGTCTACATAGTCGAACTTGTAGTGTTTAGCTATTCTGAGCCACATATCCCAGTCCTGGGAGCTTGTGAGCTTGGGATCAAAGAGCCCCGCCTTTTTAAAACACTCACGCCTTATGAGGAGAGTTGGACTTCCCACGAAGTTTTCCCTCAGAAATTGCCTGTAAACGTCCCCCCGAAACTGCGGCAACCTCTTCCCAAGTATCCGTCCGTCTTGCTGGGATATGTAGTAGAAGCCGCCGTAAACCACCCCGAACTCCTCATCGAGACTCTCCAGCTTTTTTACCTGAAGCTCAAGCCTGTTCGGAAGCCACTCGTCATCATCGTCCAGAAGGGCTATGAACTTTCCCCTAGCTTTTTTAATGCCTGTGTTTCTCGCCACTGGCCCTCCAGAATTCTTTTTGAGACGTATATATCTGATCCGCCCATCGTCTATGCTCTCAACAACCTCCCGTGTGTTGTCTGGGGATGCATCATCGACTACTATCAGTTCAAAATCACCAAAACTCTGCCTTAATACGCTATATATTGCCCTTTTCAGCAAAGCTGCCCTGTTGTACGTTGGGATTATTACTGACACGATAGGCCTACTCATCCCGAACCTCCTGGAGAATGTTTTCCATGAGTCTGATTATCTTATCCCGTAGCTCTTTCCTTGTGAGGCTTAATTCGATATTAGCCCTTATGAATCCCACCTTACTCCCAATATCATATCTCCTCCCCGCTATCATCCTTGCGAACATCTCTTTCTCATTTAAAAGGGTTCTGAGAGCATCGGTAAGTTGTATTTCATCCCCTTTCCCGGGGGGTATCTCTCTAAGAGCATCAAACACATCTGGTGTTAAAACGTACCTACCGATTATTGCGATGTTGCTTGGTGCTTCTTCCGGAGCGGGTTTTTCCACAAGGTCCTTTATCCTGTAGAGATCATTCCCAATCTTTTCCCCATCAAGGATTCCATATTTACCAACAAGCTCGTGAGGGACGTGTTCTACCCCTACAACCGGTGAGTTCTTCTTTTCTGCGACTTCAATCAGTTGCCTTATCGCGGGTTTGTTGCTTATTATGATATCATCTCCTAGTAGAACTGCAAAGGGCTCGTCGTTCACGTGCTTTTCAGCATGAAGGATAGCATCGCCTAGGCCAAGAGGCTTTTTCTGCCTCACGTAGTAGATGTCTATCATCTCTCCTATTTCCTCGACCTGCTTCAGCGCTCCAACTTTGCCCTTCTCTTGAAGATAATATTCCAGCTCGAAGCTCCGGTCGAAGTAGTCTTCTATGGCACGCTTTCCTTTTCCAGTTATTATCAAGATGTCATCTATCCCGGCCCTGATGGCCTCCTCAACGACGTAATGAATCACCGGTTTATCCACTATCGGGAGCATCTCCTTGGGCATTGATTTGGTTATTGGAAGCATCCTTGTTCCCAGGCCAGCGGCGGGAATGACCGCCTTCTTAACCTTCACCAGCACACCCCCTCGTAAACTCTTGCCGTCCTCTCCGCAGCCCTAACGCGCCTTCCATCGATTACAATCTTCCCTGAGTAGTCTAGTTTCTCAAACTCTGGCCATTCGGTGACTATTAGGATAATGTCAGTGGCTCTTAGAACATCTATAGGCGAGTAAGAGTACTCGATTCTTTTCCCAACGTCGGGATAGAAGCGCTTGAAATTTTCCATGGCCTGGGGGTCATAAACGATGACTTTAGCCCTCTCCTCGAGGAGTTTTTTAAGAACAACGTAAGCCCTCGTCTCACGGACATCATCAGTATTTGGCTTGAATGCTAGACCAAGTATCCCAATCTTTCTCCCATCTAGGTTGGGGACGTGCTTCTTCAAAAGTTCTATCAGCCTGAGCGGTTGTTTTTCATTAACTTCGACTGCGGCTTTAATGATTATGGGATCCTCTCCCAATTCTTCTGCTTTTCTGATTAATGCTTTTGTATCCTTTGGGAAACACGACCCGCCCCATCCGATGCCTGTCCTGAAGAAGTGCGGGCTGATTCTGTGGTCAAGTCCCACCCCCTCAAAGACCTTCCACGAGTCGATTCCAAGTTTCTTACAGATGTTCCCAATCTCGTTCGCAAAGCTTATCTTTGTCGCTAGGAAAGCGTTTGAAGCATACTTAATCATTTCAGCAGTTGTAATGTCAGTAAATAGTTTTGGGGCGTTAATCGGGGCATAAAGCTCGTCAAGAATTCCTCTCGTTTTTTCATCCTTGACCCCTATTACAATCCTGTCTGGGTTGAGAAAGTCCTTCAACGCTACTCCCTCGCGCAGGAATTCAGGGTTCATTGCCAGACCAAAGTCCTCGAAGGCTTTTTTCTTTGAATACTCTTCGAGAATAGGTTTTACAATCCCTTCTGTAGTGCCCGGAAGGACAGTACTCTTGATGACAACCACATGATAGTCTTCCTTCTCTTGGAGGGCTTCTCCAATTGATTTGCTCGCTTCTTTAACGTATTTGAGGTCGATTGAGCCGTCCTCCTTTGAGGGTGTCCCGACGGCTATGAAGGTCACGTCCGAGTTGAGGATTGCATCGCGGTAATCTCTGGTCGCGCGGTATTTTCCTTTAAATTCCTTCATGAGTTCATCGAGGCCTTCCTCATAGATTGGGGGTTTCGCGTTGTTTATCATTTTAACTTTTCTTTCGTCAACGTCCACGAAAATGACTTCATTCCCAAGCTTGACGAAGCCTATCCCCGTGACGAGGCCCACGTAACCCGAGCCAATGACCGAAACCTTCATTATTCTATCACCTGATACCACATAGGGTGTAAACTCAATAAAAAGGTGATGCTAATGAGAAGAAAAAAAGTCTTCATGCTACTCACTAATCCATTTAAACCGGATCCGCGTGTGTACAAGGAGGCTAAAACATTAGTGGAACTTGGTTTTGATGTATCTATAGTGGCATGGGATCGAGAAGGAAAATATCCATCTTATGAAACAGTTGAGGGGATTAATGTCTATAGGGTAATGCTCAACTCAAGATACGCTTCGTTTGTGGATTTTCTATTTAAATTGCCCTTATTTTACCTCAGGGCCTTTAAATACATTGTAAACAATCGAGAGGGAATTTATGCCATCCATGCAAACGATTTTGATACGGCACCTTTAGCTTTCTTTTTATCCCGTCTTCTTAAGGCAAAATTTATTTACGATATCCACGATTTGTATTATACTCGCATTTCCCTACTTGAAGAACGGGAGAAAGATACTCTCCTGAGAAAAATTCTCCGGAGGGCAGAAATCCTATTTGCCAAGCTGTCCGATTCAGTGATAACCGTAAGTAAATCTATAGGCGGAAAACATGGGGGGATTAAGGAGTTTCTCGTAAAGAATGGTGCCCTACCAGATAAGATATACGTGGTATGGAACACTCCTGATCTAAGGTTTTTCCCTCGATTAAAGCGAAAGAAGCATAAGGGAATCGTTGTGGGATATATTGGGACCATACGAAGTATCTCCAACTTCATTCCCCTTTTTGAAGTTGCCAGAAAAAATAGAGCATTAAAACTACTTTTCGTTGGGGGTGGTGCCTCTAAAGACAAGATTCGGGAAGTGGTGTCCAAACAGTATCCGGATATAAGTGTGAAATTTACCGGAGATGTTCCATACGAAAAAGTCTCGGAATATTACTCTCTCTGTGATGTAATTTACTCTGTTTATCCGATGACCGCCAACATTAAAATGGCATTGGCTGTCAAAATGTTTGAAAGCATAGCGGTTGGAGTTCCTGTGATAGTTAATAAGGATACATTGATGGAGGACTTTGTTAATATCTACAGATGCGGGATAGCAGTTGATATTAGGAGTAGTGATATTGAGGAGGCTCTTAATAATGTCGTAAAAATAAGACCTCCTGGGGAGTTAAGGAACAAATGGGGCTGGGGGAGGAATAAAAAGTCGATTAAGAAAGCATATCTTTTGGATTGGAAGAGGACTAACTTTTATTAAGGACTGCTATGTATCTTTTGTTGGGAGATAGGATGGAAGAACTATATAATAAAAGCCTTTTAATACTCACTAACTCATACCCCAACCGGGACAACTCACACTATGGAGGCATATTTGTCAAGGAGCAGGTAGATCACCTGAAAGACTATTTCAAAGAGATCTATGTCATATCACCACGGCCCTTAGGGGTTAACAGAAATCTTTGGGATTATGAATACGAGAATGTAAGGGTGTTCTTCCCAAGATTTTTCCATTTGCCGATTAATTATTTCAGAAGAAGACTCGGGGGGAATTTCTTTAAAGCCGCTTTGAAGGTTATAAAACGCGAAGGGCTTGAGTTTGATATCATTCATGCTCATTTCACGTGGCCGAGCGGGTATGCTGGAGTCAAACTTGCAGAGAAATTTGACATCCCTGTTGTTGTTACTGCTCATGGAAATGATGTTAGAATTCCCCTAACTAATTACATTGAAAGCTTTGATAATTTATTTCTCAGAAAAAAGCTAGAGCATGTAATAAAATCTGCAGATTTGATTTTAACACACCATGAAGAGTTATTTGATTTAATTATTGGTTCATATCCAAACTATAAATCCAAAATCAGGTTTTTGTACAAAGGTATCCCCTTAGAGAAATTTAATCCCTTTTCTTCTACTCTTCAGAAAAAGGCTGATGATCTTAGGAGATCCCTGGGAATAGATGACAGATTTGTAGTTTTATTTTTGGCGAGAATTGATTGGGATAAGGATCCCCTAACATTTGCTGGGGCTAGTAGAATATTAAAGGAATATGATGACATAGCCTTTGTAATGGTCGGAGATGGAAAGCTTAGAAAAGACTGCTTGGAGCTTAAAAATAGGTATGGATTGAATAACTTGTACATCATAGGTGGCCGTTCTGATACGGAAGTATGGTATGCAATGTCTGATATTTTTGTTGCACTATCTCCAGTGGAGAACATATGGTCTACCACGCTTCAAGAGGCGTTTTGCATGGGCTTGCCCTCCATTGTTACTAATGTAGGATACACCCCTAAAATACTAAAACACACAAAAGATGCTTTTTTGATACCTCCAGGAAATCCTCAAGCTCTTGCTGACGCAATTTTAAAATTAAAAACAGACGATGGTCTCAGAAAACAATTATCCGAGAATGTTCTTAAATGGAGAAAAAAATTTGACAACAAACATATTGCCAAAGAAATCGTCGAGATATATGGACAATTAATTTTGAGGTGATTACATGCCACAGAACGTTAAAGTGCTTGTAATAGGCCTTGACGGAGCCACATGGGAGGTAATTCTTCCTTTTGTGAAAGAGGGCAAACTTCCAACTTTCAAAAAGCTTCTCAACGAAGGCTCTTGGGGGATCCTAAAGAGCACTCTTCCTCCCGTTACTGTCCCTGCATGGCCTTCATTTGCCACCGGTAAGAATCCCGCCAAACTGGGTATTTATAATTTTGTAATAGTTGATAACAAAACGGGGAAAGTTCGTATTGTCAGGTCCTCTGATATAAAATCAAAAAAGATATGGGATTATCTAAGTTTCATAGGTAAAAACTCAATAGTACTCAATCACCCCGTTACATATCCACCTGAAAAGATTAACGGTATAATGGTCTCCGGGATGCTCACTCCACCAGATGCTAAAGACTATGTATATCCCCCCGATATCCTAGAAGATCTGGAAAAACTTGAATACATTATAGAACCTGACCCTGAGGTAGTTAAAACCAAATGGGATACTGAAGACTTCATAAGTGAGCTTATAAAAACAATACAAAAGAGAACAGAAGCAGTTGTACATTTAATGAAAAATTATCCCTGGGACTTTTTCTTTGTTTTATTTAGAGCTACGGATGTAGTTCAACACAAACAGTTTCAAAATAAAGAGAAACTGCTCAGAGTGTATACTGAAATAGACAAAAGTCTTAGTACTATACTTGAGGCTGTTCCGAGGAACACCATCGTCATTTTAATGTCCGACCATGGTTTTTGTGAGTTTAAAAAGTCTTTTAACATAACCAAATGGCTCTACGAAATGGGATATGTTAAACTTAAAAAGAAAAGTGTCCATATAGGAGGTGCAAAAGGATCAATTTTAACGAAGCTTGGAATTACCCAAACCTCTGTTCTGAGACTCCTAAGAAAACTTCGACTTGAGTGGATAAGAAAATATCTCCCCGTATCTATCAAATCAAAACTCCCTCCTTCCTCTGTAGAAATAGACCTTGGTGAAAGTGCTGTTTATCCCGGAATCTTGTTTACCGGGGCATCTCAATATCTATCAATTAATCGCGAAAAAGTTCGAGATAAGGAAGAATATGAAAAAATCAAAGAGAAACTAATCTCGAAGCTGTTGGACTTTAAAGATCCCGAAACAGGAGATTCTATTATTGAAGCTGTCTATAAAAAGGAGGAAGTGTATTCCGGCCCATATTTAAATGAAGCTCCGGACATTGTGTTCCTGTTAAAAAGAGGTTACAGTTTAACAACATCATTGGACTTAAATGCCCCAGTGGTTGAGAAAATTTCCTCCCCCTTTGGCACCCACCATACGGATGGCATATTCCTTGCGTATGGTCCTGGGATTAAAAGAGGACATGAGATTGGGCCTACAGAGATAATTGATATTGCTCCGACGATACTCCATATCTTTGGTCTACCCATTCCAAACGACATGGATGGCAGAGCTCTGGTGGAAATCTTTGAAGGGGGCTCAGAGTTTGCAAAAAGAAAGCCAAAATACGTTGATCCTGGTTATTATGGGAAGGAACATGGGGGTGAAAAGTTGAAACGGGTCATCAAAAACCTAAAACTGAAAGGGAAAATTTAACGGTTTTCTGCTTATTTCCATGTTTGAAGTCGTAGATTGTCTCTGTGGTATAAGTTTAAGAAGTTATTTATTTGAATTCCTATTGCGATGATGAGTGATGGGCGAACCGATTGATGAGGAAGGAAAGGTGATCGCTGAGCAACCCTTTTAAGGCCCATCCACTACCTTCCCCGGGATGATGACTTCAGCCTTGCCTGAGGCCCGTGATGATGGAGTGACGGACTGACCGCTCCGCTTATTTTTATGTCTCTTGAATTAGATTAGCCTAACAAAATTGGAAAACCTAATAAAGTTAAAGACCCGAACGGGAGACGGCAAGGTTTAAATATTATGTGCATATGCACAAAATAGTGGTGATACCGTGGAGGAGATATACAGGCCGATATGGGTCAGCATAATTGGGAACGTGGTGCTCTCGCTCATCAAGGTCATCGTGGGGCTCATGTATTCAAGCATAGCCCTAATCTCGGACGGAGTCCACTCCCTCAGCGACGTCATAACAAGCGTCATAGGCTACGCCGGAATAAGGATATCCTCCAAACCGCCGGACAGGAGTCACCCCTTCGGCCACTCCCGTTTTGAGCCTCTGGTGGCGTTCTTAATAGGCGAAGCGCTTCTCATAGTGGCCTACGAGATAGGGAGGGACGCCATCTACCGTATCCTCCACGGGGGCACTATCCAGGTCAATTCCTTGATGCTGGGCGTCACGGTTCTGTCTATCCTCTCCAAAGAGGCCATGTTCAGGTATTCCGTCCACGTCGGAAAAAAGCTCAACAGCCAGATACTCATAGCCGATGCGTACCATCACAGGAGCGACGCGCTGAGCAGCGTGGCCGTTCTCGTGGGGCTTGTCGCCCAGAGGTTTGGGTTTGGCTATGGCGACTCCCTGGCGGGTCTCTTTGTGACCCTGTTCCTCGTGAAGGTCTCGCTGGATATAATCCTGAGGAACCTCGGCTACCTGACCGGGCAGGCTCCGCCCTTTGAGGTATGTGAGACGATAAAGAAGACCGCCCTAAGCGTCCCGAACGTCCTCGGAGTCCACGATTTAAGGGCGCACTACGTTGGAAGCAAGCTCCATATTGAGCTCCACATCGAGGTTCCACCGGAACTCACGCTGAGGGAAGCCCACGACATCAGCGAGGAGGTGAAGCGGCGCATAGAGGATCTGCCCGAGGTGGATGTCGCCTTCGTCCACGTGGATATCAAGGGGGTCACGAAGTAACTTGACCAGCAGCCGGAAGAATCTCTTCACCTGAGTTTTAGTACCGCGATATTAAATACATTAATCCCGCACGACCTCCCTCAGATCCTCCAAGAACTTCTCCAGATGCTCCTTCTTCACGTGGGGCATCATGACTATCCTTATGTAGCCCCTGTGGGCGCTTATGCCCCAGCCGCGCCTCTTCAGCTCCTCCTCAACCTCCTCAAGGTTTTCGGTTCCAAAGGACACTATGTTGAGAACGGGCTCCCTGATGAGATAAACTCCGGGGATTTTTTTCAACTCGGCCGCGAACCATCTGCTCAGTCCCATCGCTTTCCCCACGACCTCCTTGTAGCCTTCGAACCCGAGGTGCTTTATCATCGCCCAGACGGCCAAAGCGCTTGCTCCCGGCCTCGTTCCGGTTATGGTCGCCTGCCACACCTTTCCGCCGGCCAGGTAGGGGGCGGGGACACTTATCGCCTCAAGGAATTTCTTTTCGCGGAAGATTATTCCCCCGGCCGGGATGGGCACCATCCCCATCTTGTGGGGGTCTATGGTTATGCTCTTCACACCCTTCAGCCTGAAGTCAAAGTCGGGGAGATCGTAGCCGAGCTCCTTTGCGAAGGGTATCACGAACCCCCCGAAGGCGGCATCCACGTGGAGCGGAAGGCCATAGTCGAGGGCCAGGTCACTTAAAGCTGGGATGTCGTCGACGACGCCCAGCCCGGTGGTGCCGGCGATGCCGATGATCCCTATGGTGTTGTCAGTGATTTTAGCCTCGACGTCCTTAACATCGACCGAATAGTCCTTCCTCAGCCCCGCCCAGACGAGCTTGACTCCGAGCATCTCGCTCGCCTTCAGGAAGGAGAAGTGGGCGCTCTCTGGGAGTATCAGCTCGGGGTTCTCGGTCCCGGCGATGTTCCTGAAGGCCCGCACCGCCAGGATGTTGGCCTCGGTGCCGCCGGAGACTATGTGCCCGTAGCCCTTTTCCAGACCCAGGAGGTTCGACAGCATCTCAACGGCTTCCTCCTCGACCCTCTGGCTCCCCACGTGGAGGCCGGGATCACCGAGGTTCCTGTCTATGTACCTCCTGACGATTTCAACTGCAAAGGGGTGAGGGTAGGTGCACATCGAGCCAAGGATTCTCCCCGAGTCAAAGGTCAAATCTAAAGACGTTTTTTCCTCAAGCTCCTCCAGAACCTCCTTTTCGCCCGCGCCTTTTCTCGGGAACATCCTCTCACCAGCCTGGCACTACTCCTCGGGGAGGGATTTAAGCTTTTGCCCTCTGGATGTAGGTCTTGAAGAACAGGGGGGTCGTCAGCGCGGTCAGCATCGAGACTGTTATGAAGCTGGCAAAGAGAACCTGATCTATTAAGCCAGCGCTGAGGCCAAAGGTCAGTATGGCCAGCTCCAGGCTCCCCCTCCCGCCCATGCCTATGCCGACGAGTATTGAGTCCCTCCAGCTGAGGCCGAAGATTTTGCTCCCCAGACCGCATCCGAAGAGCTTTCCGAAAACCGCGGAGAGATAGAGTGTCCCTATGAGGGCAAGGCTCATCCCCGCAGTGGGGGGGTTGAACATGAGCCCGACGTAGATGAAGAACAGGGGTATGAAGAACTCAGTGAGAACCACCTGAAGGTCCTCTATCAGCTCGTTCAACTTTATCCTGGTGACCACGAGGGGGTCTTTCCTTTCCCTCAGCCTGCTTATTGTAAGGCCTGCAAGGTAGGCTCCGATTATCTGGTTGAGGCCGGCTTTCTCGGCTATGATTGCAAGTGCAAAGGTTAGGATAAGGGTGAAGGTGAAGAAGACGTTGAGGTTTCTGACGATTGAGTAGAACCACCTCGCCCTCTTGAAAACGTACTCCGAGATTAGCAGTGTGGCCGCTATGAACGCGAATATCTTGACGGTCAGAATCCCAAAGGAGACAGGATCAAGGCCGCCGCCGGCGAGGGCCGTTATGATGCCTATGAGATAGACCGCCATTATATCGTCCGCGAAGGCCGCCCCCATGATAATGGACGAGATCTCCCTCTTGACCCGCTCCTTGGCCAGTACACCGCTCGTCACCTCTATTGCCGTGTTTCCGAGGGTTATTCCAATGAATATTGCCGCCGTCGTGCCCTTGCCGAAGTACATCACGGTGAGAAATCCGAAAATGAACGAGAACGCAACTCCGAGGCTGGCAACCACAACGGCCTTCTTGGTGTTCTGGGCTATCGCGGAGAAGTTGCTGGTGAGCCCCATGTAGAGCATCATCATTATCAGCCCGAACTCCGCCAGAACCCCCAGTTCCTCCGTCGGTTCAATAACGCCCAGTACAAAAGGCCCCAGGAGAACACCTGTGAGGACGTGGGCTATTATCGGGTGTATCCCGACCCTCTCAAAGAGCCATTCAATGCTCTTTGCTACGACCAGCAGAATTGCCAGCGCGGGCAGGAATTCCACGTCATCCCCTCCTCGCCAGCAGGGCGCCTATTATCCAGAGTGCCATCAGTATTATTGCGAGTATTACTGCGATGCCCACACCCCTGCCCGTCCCGAAGATTATCGGTATGGGGCCTATCATTATGACCCCGCCGCCTTCAACTTCGCCATCGCCACCGAGGGCCGATACCGCGGTTCCAATAAAGACTAGCAAGAATCCGAGCAGTATCATCCCCATGCCCGTCAGTATGAGCAGGCTCCCCTTGTCCATACGTTGAAGACTCTCTCCTCATCTTTTAAAACTTAACCCAAAGGGTTTAAATGCCGGGGAGTCAAACTCTCCAACATGCTTGTGCTCGTTGACCTCGACGATACCCTGTGCAATACGTGGGAGGCCGGGAAGTACACGATACTCCGCCTCATTCCTTTCCTGCTGAAACGGAGGAAGTTTAAGGCGTTCTTTTACATACTCACCGCCCGCTACCGCGAGCTGGAGCAGTCCAGGGAGCTCCACATGATGGACCTCGATAAAATCGTTGAGAGGCTCCTCCGGAAGATGTACGCCGGCATCTCGCCCGAGGAGCTCGATCAGATCCAGGAGCTAGTGGACAGAGTCTTTTTCTCGAACCTGAGGCTCTTTCCGGATGCGCTTCCCTTTCTGGAGGGCCTGAAATCCCTTGGTGCCAGGGTGGTCCTGATAACGGACTCCTCGACAAGATGGCAGAGAAAGAAGCTTGAATACCTCGGCATAAAGGACTACTTCGATGCACTTGTAATCAGCGGGGAGACGGGGCACAGCAAGCTCGACCCCCACAACTTCCGCCTGGCGAGGCGGCTCTTTCCCCACGAGGATGAGGTCTACATGGTCGGAGACAGGGACGATACGGATATGCGTGGCGGGAAGGAGATAGGCGCAACCACGATACTCGTCCGCAGGGGGTATTTCAAGGGGAGGCTGGCAAAGCACGCTGATTACGTGGTCAAAGACCTCACGGAGGCCTTGGAGGTGATAAGACGTGAGCATGAAAAACGAGCTGAAGCGTAAATCCCTCCATCTCACAGGGCTGGTGGTCCCCCTTTTCTACGGTTTATTTGGCAGGGAAGTCACCCTCACCCTCATAGGTGTGGCCTTCTTCCTCTTCGTCGTGCTCGAACCCTTCAGGATAATTGAGGAGTTAAGGGACAACATCAAGAGGAGGCTCAAGATATACGTTGACAGCGATGTCATCGAACGCGTTGAGGTTCTGGAGAAGCAGATACGGGAGATAACGAGGGAGCACGAACGCTACCGCGTGGCGGCCCACATATACTTTGCCGCGGCGGCATTCATAGTGGTGTACTTCTTCCCTCCCGAGATAGCCGTGGGTGCAATAACAGTCGCCACGGTTGGGGATGCCCTCGCCGCCATAGTCGGCAAGTCCTTCGGGAGGCACAGGTTCAGCAACGGTAAAAGCCTTGAGGGAAGCCTCTCCTACTTCATCTCCGGACTTCTGATTCTCTGGCCCCTTGTGGGGCCCCTCCTGGCGGTTCTCGGTTCCCTGACTGGCATGCTGGTGGAGTTCTACGGTCTCCCTCCGGGAAAGGATCCCCGAGAACAGCTGGACGACAACTTTTCAAACCAGCTGGCGATAGCGGTTGTGCTGTATCTAGCGGGGCTTTTCATGGCTTGATTCTTTCATTCCATTTCCCGATGGAGCGTATAAATATGTAGAAAAGAACAAGGGAAGTCACTCTATGGTGACCGTGGCGAACTTGGTAAACGTGTCCTCGTCGCCCCACTCCTCGCCGGGTGCTTTGTCCTTGACGGCATCCTGGAGCGGCAGGCTGTCAACGGCAGAATCGCCGGCACCCTGTCCCGTCACGTATGCCACAATACTGAGCTTCTCCGGCTTTCCTCCGAGGGCCTCCCATGGGATGGCTATCTCAAGTGTCTGGAGTCCGTCCTCGGCCCCTCCGGTGTAGGCGTAGAATCCCACCCATTTGAGCTCCTCGTACTTCCATGCCGAGCCGTCCCATACGACGAACTGTGCGCTGGTTATGTTGCTGGTTCCCTTGTCCCCGAAGAACTCGCCGTTCCAGAAGAAGTACAGTTCTGCGTCCACACCCTGGCTGAAGCCGATCTTTCTGCCCCACGCGTCGGTTCCGGCGGTGTAGCCCCCATCCTTGTAGTCCATCGCTATGCCGTAAGCCACCCTCCACGAGGCCTTGTTCTCCGTTGTGAGGGCTATGTAGAGGAACTGGTCGTCGTAGTCAACGTAGAGGGCCTTGAGGTTCGCACCGTCCTGGCCAAAACCGGTATCATCCACGGCCACGGGCTGGACGTCCCAGTCGTCCAGGTTGCCGTCTATGGTCTTTGTGAGGTTCTTGGCTAGCTCCTGCATGTGCTTCTCCTTCTCAAGCTCACCGCTCTTCGCCTTTTCTACCATGCCCTCCATCTCTCTGACTATCTTCTTAAGTCCGGTGTAGGCACGGTATATCTTGAGGGAAGCAC
This sequence comes from Thermococcus coalescens, assembly GCF_055392585.1. NCBI lineage: Archaea > Methanobacteriati > Methanobacteriota > Thermococci > Thermococcales > Thermococcaceae > Thermococcus > Thermococcus coalescens. The sequence goes on along the minus strand of NZ_AP043764.1, from coordinate 874,752 downwards.
CGAACGCATAGCTTGGCTGGTCTATCAGCGCCTTTCCATCGTTGTACAGCTTCAGGAGGTCCATGACCTCGTCTTGGATCTTGTTGAGGCGGTCCTTCATTTCGTCAGTCAGCGGCAGGTTGCTGAGCTCCTTCATGAGGGCGTCGTAGTTCTCGTAGTCTTTCTCGAAGTGCCTTATTCCGTAGAACCTGTTGAGCATCACGAACGAGTTCTGGTACTGGATGAGCCTCTGCATCTTGACGCTGACGAGGTTCGCGCTCTCGATTATGTTCTCCATCCTGATTTTGACGTAGTAGTCCGGAATGTTGTCTGAAAGCTCCGCCGTGGTGCTCGGCTCCTTGGTGATGGTGTCCACTATGTCGCTTATTCCATCGTTTGCGAAGGGGTCTCCAAAGTTCCAGACGGCCGGGCCATAGCTAAACCCGGTAGCCACCTGGAAGCTGAACTCTTTGGCCCCTCCGAAGACGCTCAGCGGGATTCTTACCTCAACGGTATTCTTGCGGAGGTTGACCCCAACGAGTGCGCCGTTGACCTGGACGATGTTTCCGGAGGGATCTACGAAGTACAGCAGGGAGGTCTTGCTGGTCCCGGCGGAGGCCACGGCATAGGTCTGACCTGTGTACTGGCTCCCGCCGAGGTTTACGGCCATCTGGATGTCCCACTGGAGGACTCCGCTGGTGTCCATTTCACCGGCAAACCACGTGGCTCCACCGTCCTTGTAGTCTATCGGAACGGCTATGAAGGTCGCTCCGTTGTCGCCTATCTTTATGTTGCTCATGTTGGCGAACTTGAAGAGGAAGTACACGTAGCGGTCGTCCTTGGTGACACCGACCTCCGTCAGATCTGCGTGGGCTGAAGTTCCGCCCGGCAGGTACTGGTCTTTGTCGTGCCTCTGGTCGTTTGTGGCATCGCGCCAGATGAAGAAGCCGTTCTGAACGATGTATGAGTTTGGAGCGAGGGTGGCCGCCAGCCAGTCGTCCGGATTTCCATCGACGTCTATGTTGCCCACCCAGACAACCTGGACATCCATGGTGAACTCGTTGTTGTTTTCGTTGGCCTCGGGGATTAGGTTGTCCTCGTCAACGACCGCCCTTATGGTGTAAGTTCCGGTGGCGTTCGGAGTCCAGGTAAAGGTGAACCACCTGCTCTCCCCCGGCCCGAGGTCGACCGTCCAGTTCGTGTAGAGGTTGCCGTCGATATAGACCCTAACGCTCGCGTTCTGGGCAGGCAGGGAGCCCTCGTTCCTGACGGTGACGTTGTAAACCGCGTTTCTGTTGAGGCCGACGACTCCCGGCCCCGTGACGCTCGTCGTGAGGTCGGCCATCAAAAACCACTCGCAGACGAGCATGTTGGTGAACACATCGGTGTCTCCCCATTCGTTTCCAATGTTGGTGTAGTCTATGGCCGGATCCACGGGGAGGCTGTCAACGGCAGAGCCGCTGCTACCTGTAACCCAGGCCATAACCGCGAACCTGGAGTGCTTGCCACCGAGGGCGCTCCACGGTATCCTTATCTCCACGGTCTGGAGGCCGGTGGAGGTGTCTCCCGTGTAGGCAAAGCTCCCCCCAACACCGCTTATGCTGTTATATGTCCAGCCGCCTCCTGTCCATGTGTTGAAGTTGTCCGTACCCATTCCGGTATTCCATCCCCACCAGAAGTAAATCTCGTAATCAACCGCAAAACCGTTGGAGAACTCAACACTCCTTCCCCACGAGTCCCCACCGCTGGTATAACCGTTTCCTGTCCCGGGGTCAACGTCTATTCCTATTCCGTAGGCAACGTCCCAGCTTCCGGTGTTGTTGGTCTTTATCGCGATGTAGAGGTACTGGTCGTCCCACGAGACGTAAAGCCTGTCGAGATTCGCTCCAGCCTGCCCGTTGTCCCTTCCGGCCACCATGAGGTCTGCATCGCTCCAGTCACTCAGGTCGCCGTCGATGGTCTTCGTGCCGACGTATATCTCGGCTAGGGTGGTGAACACATCGGTGTCTCCCCATTCGTTTCCAATGTTGGTGTAGTCTATGGCCGGATCCACGGGGAGGCTGTCAACGGCAGAGCCGCCGCTTCCGGTGACCCAAGCCATTATCGCTATCTTGTTGGGCTTTCCGCCGAGGGCAGACCAGGGGATCTTTATCTCAATGGTCTGGAGACCAACTGATGTATCCCCGGTGTAAGCGAAGCTTCCTCCGACACCGCTTATGCTGTTATATGTCCAGCCGCCTCCTGTCCATGTGTTGAAGTTGTCCGTACCCATTCCGGTATTCCATCCCCACCAGAAGTAAATCTCGTAATCAACCGCAAAACCGTTGCTGAAGTTTATCTGCCTGCCCCAGGAGTCGCTCGAACCGGTGTATCCGTTTCCTGTCCCGGGGTCAACGTCTATTCCTATTCCGTAGGCAACGTCCCAGCTTCCGGTGTTGTTGGTCTTTATCGCGATGTAGAGGTACTGGTCGTCCCACGAGACGTAGAGCCTGTCAAGATTCGCCCCTGCGAGTCCTGTATCCTGACCCACGGCCACGAGATCAGAGGAAGTCCAGTCGCTTAGGCTTCCGTCTATGATCTTGGTTCCGTAGAGGGCACTTGCAAACCTGCCAAAAGGCACCAGGCTGAGAACAAGGATGGCTATCAATACAAACGTCGTGGTTTTCCTCACACCACACACCTCCGATGGTGTATAGTCCCCAAGGGTGTACGGTAGTCACCGTTAGTGAATATTTGGAGAAAAAGGTTTATATGCTTTTCTTTCCATATCACCGGTAGTGATAACAGGGGTGGTTGCCATGGTGAACTTCATATTCGGGATCCATAACCATCAGCCTCTCGGTAACTTCGGTTGGGTCTTGGAGAGTGCCTACGAGCGCTCCTACAGGCCATTCATGGAGACACTTGAAGACTACCCGAACATGAAGGTCGCGGTTCACATAAGCGGTCCCCTCCTTGAGTGGCTGGAGGAGAACCGTCCGGAGTATGTTGACCTTCTCCGCTCCCTTGTCCGGAAGGGGCAGCTTGAGATAGTCGTCGCCGGCTTTTACGAACCCGTTCTGGCGGCGATCCCGAAGGAGGACAGAATAGAGCAGATAAGACTTCTGAAGGACTTCGCCAAAAAGCTAGGCTACGAGGCCAGGGGCGTCTGGCTGACCGAGCGCGTGTGGCAGCCCGAGCTGGTCAAGAGCCTCCGCCAGGCCGGTATAGAGTACGTTATCGTTGACGATTACCACTTCATGAGCGCAGGTTTGGCCAAGGAGAAGCTCTTCTGGCCGTACTATACCGAGGATGGTGGGGAAGTAATAGCGGTTTTTCCGATAGACGAGAAGCTGCGCTACCTCATACCATTCCGTCCGGTTGAGAAGACTGTGGAGTACCTCCACTCCCTCGACGACGGCGACGAGAGCAAGGTTGCCGTTTTCCACGATGACGGCGAGAAGTTCGGCGTCTGGCCGGGAACCCACGAGTGGGTATATGAAAAAGGCTGGCTCAGGAAGTTCTTTGATAGAATTTCAAGCGATGAGAGGATAAATCTAACCCTCTACTCCGAGTATCTTTCGAGATTTAAGCCGAGGGGCATAGTGTACCTTCCGATAGCTTCCTACTTCGAGATGAGTGAGTGGTCACTGCCCGCGGAGCAGGCGAAACTCTTCGTCGAATTCGTGGAGACGCTGAAGCAGCATGGAAAGTTTGAGAAATACCGGGTCTTCGTCCGCGGCGGGATCTGGAAGAACTTCTTCTTCAAGTACCCGGAGAGCAACTACATGCACAAGAGGATGCTCATGGTCAGCAGGCTGGTGAGGGAAAACCCGGAGGCCAGGCACTTCCTTCTTAAGGCCCAGTGCAACGATGCCTACTGGCACGGCGTCTTTGGGGGTGTCTATCTCCCCCACCTCAGGAAGGCCGTCTGGGAGAACCTCATCCGGGCGAACAGCTATGTGAAGATTGGAACCCTCTTGAGGGACATAGACTTCGACGGACATGACGAGGTCTTTCTGGAGAACGAGCGCTTTTATGCAGTGTTTAAACCCTCCTACGGTGGGGCGCTCTTCGAGCTGAGTTCAAAGAAAAAGGCGGTCAACTACAACAACGTTCTCGCGAGGCGGTGGGAACACTATCACGAGGTTCCCGAGGCGGCCACCCCGGATGAGGGCGGTGACGAGGGAGTTGCAAGCATACACGAGCTGGGCAAAAAGATTCCCGATGAGATAAGGCGTGAACTGGCCTACGACAGCTATCTAAGGGCGATCCTTCAGGACCACTTCCTCGACCCGGAGACGGATATAGACGAGTACCGCCTTGCGAGATACCTGGAGCTCGGTGACTTCGTGAAGGGGGCGTACGATTACAGAACCTTCGATGGGGGCGTCACCCTCTGGCGCGAGGGAACCGTCTCTGGAAGGGCTGCACGGGTTGAAAAGTCATTCCATCTGGAGGAGGAGGGCTTCAGCGTTGACTACGCAGTAAAGAGTGATGCCAAGGCCATGTTCGGCGTCGAGATCAACTTGGCCGTCCACAGCGTCATGGAGAGGCCCGAGGAGTTCGAGGCGAAGAGCTTTGAGGTGAACGATCCCTACGGCATCGGAAAGGTGGAGATAGAGCTTGACAGGAAGGCGAGGGTCTGGAAGTACCCGATAAAGACCCTCAGTCAGAGCGAAGCCGGATGGGACTTCATCCAGCAGGGCGTCAGCTACACCCTGCTGTTCCCCATGGACGGGGATTTGAGATTCAGGGTTAGATTCAGGGAGCTCTAAGTTTTTAACTCCTTGTTCTTAACAATTTCCAAAATATTTTTAAGGCCGCTTTTCTACTTTAAATGGTGATATGATGATAGAGGACGCCGCGAGGAACGCCGTCATAGGTCAGGTGGTTCTGATATTGGCCGGGCTCGCTGGGGGGCTTCTTGGGTTTTCTGGTCTCTCTATTCGGGTTTGGGGCGTATGCCCTCGGGATGAACGGCTTTGCGGAGGTCTTCGGGGAGAACAGAATATTCAGGTTTGTCGTGTTTGCCGTCGTGACGTCGCTGGCCGCGGCAGTGGTTCTTCTGGCGGGATCATTCAGGGCGGGCATGCTTCTCTTTGCGGTGGCGTATCTTTTCGAGATACTCGCCAACTACTACCTGTACCGCGCCTCGGGCGTTCCCGCGGTGATATGGGGATACGTCCTTATCCTGCTTGGGCTCCCGCTCCTTCTGGTCTACATCGGAGTGCTCCTCATCATCGCGGGCAGGGTCATGGTCATATACGGCTACTATTCGATTCCGGAGATGTACAGAATAAGAAGAAAAGCGAGGCAGCATATGCAGGCCAGCGATTCCCTTACACCCTGACGGTCATTCCCTCCAGCCTGCGGTTTACTGATTTGACCACGTGGAATTCGGTGATCTTGTCTTTCTTTGATACCCTTATCACAGTGGTCGCGATGTCCTCCAGGAGGCTTATGACGGACTGTTTGCTGGGGTCTATGATGCTGGTCTTCACCAGGTGGATCCCCAGCCGTCTCTCATCCCCGACGTATTTGGACATCAGTCTGATTATGGCCTGGACGTTCTTTGATGAGAACTCGGAGGCTATGAAGAGCTTCTCCAGCCCGAGGACGATCGTCAGTATGGGCTCATCTGAGGTCAAAGCCTTTTCGTAGGCTTCCTTGAACTTCTTTATCAGAATTGCGGGCTCGGAGACGTTCTCAATGGTTCCAACGACCCTTCCCGTTCGGATCTTTCCTCCGATTTTGATAACAGCCACTCTGTCGAATATTTCCGTGTTTATGCCCGTGAGCTTTGCTTTGGCCTTTAGGAGGTGGAAGGAGTCGAAGACATCCACCACGATGATTTTATACCCCTTGCCCTCTCCCCAGGTGAGCAGCTGGTACAGTCCGAAGTACTGGTCCCTGCTGTCGGTTCGTTCTATGACGACGAGCTCCCCCATTTTTAGGGACTCCCAGAGACTCGTTATGAGGGTATCTGGCACGTCCATACACATTCCCTCCGAACGTTACTGCATTCACTGGTGCACTATTGTACTTAGTGAACCCTTAAATACCTTCCCTTGTCCTCAGCTTGAAGCTCAGGGGCTCCTCCCTGCGCCAGAACCTGCAGAACGAGCACACCTCTCCGCTCGACGGCATTCCGCATACCCTGCACTCCCTCAGCTCTGCCTCCTGGAGCTCGGCTTCGAAGAGGCCCTTCTTCCTCAGGTAGCCCTTCACGAAGTTGATTTTGGTTCCCGGCCTCTTCTCCTCCATCTCGTTGAGTATGCCCTTGTACTCTATGGTCGGCGCCCCAACCGCGTGGGGACATTCCTCGATGTGGTACTCTATGCCGTTCGCCAGGGCGTAGGCGACCACCTCCCTCTCGGTCAGCTCGTAGAGCGGCTTTATCTTCTTCACGAGCTTTCCGTTGAACTGTTCCGGAGTTATCGGTCCCTGTTTTGCCAGGTACTGCGTGTTCCAGTTCATCAGGTTGGCGAATATGAAGCTCGCCTCGTCGTCGAGGTTGTGGCCGGTGGCAACGACGTCGAAGCCGTTGTCGTAGGCGAACTTGTTGAAGATGTAGCGCTTGGTCAGGCCGCAGTAGGAACAGGTGGGTCTGCGTGTTCTCACTTCCCCGATGCCCTTTCCGAGCAGCTCTTTAACGCGGACGATGTGTAGGGGGACTTCGAGCTTTCCGCACTGTTTTCTCGCGTATTCCTCGCTCTTCTCGGAGTACTCGCCTATCCCCAGGTTGATGTGGAGGCACTCGATGTCGTAGCCGAGCTTCCTGAGGACGTGGGCGGTAACGGCGGAGTCCTTCCCGCCGCTCACCACGACCAGAATCCTCTCGCCCGGTCTGATCAACTTGTAGCGTTCTATCGTCCTCTTCACCTTCCTCTCGAAGTACTCGGTGAAGTGCTCGGGGCAGAGGTAGGTTCTCGGGTAGTGGAGCTTGATGAAGGCCGGTCTCTCGCAGAACTTGCACCTCATTGGCATTTCATCTCACCAAAAATAGAGGAGGTGGTGGCCTTTTAATTTTAATCCCTAAACGCGGTCATATTTCCAGGCTCATGCCCTCCTCTTCCAGATGGGGGGACTTGGCTATTAGAACCCTCCCATCATTTTTGACGATGAGGACGCGTGTAAACGCCTCCTCAAGAAGGGCCAGATACATGCCCTCGACCATCTCTCGGTTGACAAAATAGAAAGTTATCCTTTTGGAGTTTCCGACGAAAGCCGAAGCGAGATTGGATAGGGCAAGTATAAAACGCCTATTGTTGTTTTGGAGTGGTATCAGTCTTTCGGGGTTCAGTATCACCGTAACAGTCTCCGGGTTTTTCGAGTAACGCTCCCGCAACTTCTGGGTAAACCTGCTTAGGAATATTCCGGGATCCTTGTGGGGGTCTACTTCGAGTATTACCCTGCCCCATTGGGAAGTTCCCCCTGCTCTTATCCTGGCGATGTTGTCCGGGACGGAGGTTCCGGAGATGCTGAGCCACCTCAGGATTGGCATGAGGGAGTCTATTATGTCGATTACCAGCATGTTGTTCCAGCCGTAGTTTGTCCCTATGCGGTGGAAGATAACCGGATGTTTTGAGAGTGATGTATGCTCTATGAGGACGCTTTCTCCGGGCTTTATGGTTCCGAGGTACTCCTCAAATCTCATCCTCGCTCACCTCCGGGAATTTCAGCAGTTCCACCCGTCTTCCAGAAACCCGGAGGACATAGTCTGAGTCCTGTTCAAGCCCCTTCCTGAGGTACTCGGAAGCTATGCTGGTGTTCAGGAACAGGAAGTTCATCTTACATCTGATCGGGAGGTATCTCCGGGTTACGGTTTCAAAGTACCTTTCGAGCTTTGGAGGGTCGTCGAGAAAAGTAAATGAGAACTTCTCCATCCCAAGGACTATTGTGTGATTTCTGCTCTTTTCGGGGACGTTCTTCGCCAGCCGTCCGTAGGATGCCAGATGGTGTTCAAAGTCCTCTATGACATCCACCAAGCCGAGTACGTTTCCTATCCTTATTGTCCCCTTCTCCTTTATCACTGGCACGTCATCAAGTTTAAGGCTCAAACCTGCAAACCTGAGGTTCTGCGTGAAGATGTGAAGGGTGTCCCATATGTCGACTATCAGTGGGGTTACTCCCACTTCTCTCCATCCCATTAGTATCTCGTAGAATATCCTCTCGGGATGGTCCGTTGAGCGGTACTCTACCAGGGCAATGCCGTCCTTCTTTCGCAAAAGTCGTTGAATTATCTCGCTCATGCCAAACCACTCATACCAACATCCGCGCTGGATCTAAATATACCTTGTGGGTACAAACGGTGCCCGAGCAGAGGGATAAGAATCCCAAAAGAAAAGATAACCGTTAGTCTGTGGACTCTACTCGTTCCTTCCAGTTCCCCGGCTTCCTGAAGTCCTTCTCGGTGTAGAGGCCCTCCTTCTTGAGTATTCCCCTGGCGGCGAGAATGCCTGTCGCGGCCGCGTTCACTATGTCCCTGCTCAGCCCGGCGCCGTCGCCGGCGGCAAAGATTCCCTCGATGCTCGTCTCAAGGTTTTCATCGACCTCAACCTTCATGGCGTAGTACTTGATCTCCGGCGCGTAGAGCAGGGTGTGGTCGCTTGCAACTCCGGGGAGAACGCGGTCGAGCTTTTCAAGGCCCTCCAGGATGTTGGTAACGACGCGGTGGGGCAGGGCCATCGCTATATCGCCGGGCGTAACGTGCTTTAAGGTTGGCTCGACGTCGCTCCTCCTTATGCGCCCCCACGTGCTCCTCCTTCCTCTCCTGAGGTCGCCGAGCCTCTGGAGGATTGGCTTTCCCCCGCCTATGGTGGTTGCCAGCCGGGCTATGCTCCTGCCGTAGGCGGTCGTGTCTTCAACCGGCTCTGTCAGCTCTATCCTACTCAGGAAGGCGAAGTTCGTGTTGTTGCTCTTCTTTTCGTGCATGGAGTGGCCGTTGACGCCGACGTAGCCGTCGTAGCGCTCCTCGACGACGAAGCCGTTCGGGTTGGTGCAGAAGGTTCTCACAAAATCGTCGTAGGTGTCGGTGTAGATGTGGAACTTGGGGTCGTGGTTTATGCTCGTTATGGGCTCCATGATTATCGCGGGCACTTCAACCCTCACACCGACGTCGATCGGCCCGTGTCTGGCATTGAGGCCCATCCTCTGCGCCACCCCGTGGAACCACTCAGCCCCTCCCCTGCCCGGGGCGGCGATGATATAGCGGGCCTTTATTTCGAAGGTGCCGTTTCCGCGCTTTACTCGTACCCAGCCCTGGCCGAACTCAAGCGCCTTCGTCCAGAGGAGGAACTCAATGCCTTTGCTTTCAAGGTGCCTCTTGATGTCGGCTATAACCTCTGGGGTTCTGTCCGAGCCTATGTGCCTCTGGATTATCGGGATGAACTTTACCCCCGCCTGGGCCGCCCTCTGCTCCCAGTATCTGACCTGTTCGGGGTTGCCCTTGAAGAGGTTCTTTGGTGCTCTGTGCCTGAGGAAAATCCTGTCCACTTCCCAGACGAGCTGCCAGGCGTAGTTCTCGTCGCCGGTGAGCTCGCTCAGGTCGCCTCCGATGTCCGGACGGAGGTTTATCGTCCCGTCGCTCAGTCCTCCGGCACCGCCAACGCCGCTCATTATGTGGCAGGGCTGGCAGCCTATGCAGTAGCCGAGCTCGTACATCGGACAGATCCTCTGATCGATGTCCCCGCCTTCGTCGATTATCAAAATCTTAAAATCGCCCCTTTCCGCCAGCTCGTAGGCCGCAAAAAGTCCAGCCGGGCCGGCGCCGATTATGACGACATCGCAGGTTTTCTCAGAAACCATATTTCCCTTGCCGGGGTTTATGGGCAACCCCTTAAAAACTTTTTGGCAAGTTTTTGGTTAATCTACTTTTTGCATGTCCAAATTTTTAACAATAATATGGTAACAACCTCCCGAAACCTTTAAACAGAATTGGGAACTATGGTTCTCAGTGGGAGCATGCCGGGGGAGAAATCCAAAAACGCCAAGGCGAAGAAGATAAAGATAATCCACAGCAAGAGGAGGCTCCTCCAGCTTAAGAGGAAGGAGGAGATGAGTCACAACATCAGGTACATCTCGAAGGTTCCCGTCAGTGTTGTCATGGATAGGGAGTTTTTGGTTCTTCATCCAGATGATCCCCTCTCCAAGCTCATTCAGAACCTCAAGGATGAGGAGAGTTCTGCCGTCGTGGTTGACGATAATGGAAGGCTGCTTGGCTTTGTAACGATGAAAGACCTTCTTCACTTCTTTGAGCCTCCCAGAAGGTACTCCATAGTGGGCATAGGGCTCCTTAAAAAGTACTCTATAAGTCATGCTTCGCGTGTTAGGGACATCATGGTCAGGAAACCCATAACCATCAATATTGACGACAATCTCGGGCGGGCAATAAAGATAATGATCGAAACTGGAAAGCACCATCTTCCGGTCATTGATGATAATGGCCACGTCCATGGTGTGCTCGAGGTTAAGGATATTATCAGGCTCATCCGGATAGTCTCAGCGTGATCTCGTTAAAAGTGCTAAGGGATGGTAATCATGGACGTCTTCCTGGAGCTGGCCCTGATACTCATAGTTGCAAAGCTCTTTGGATACCTGACCGTTCGCATCGGCTTTCCTGCCGCTCTTGGACAGCTCCTCGGTGGCATTCTCATCGGCCCTTCTGTGCTGGACGTAGTTGCATACGACGAGGGGGTAAAACTTGTCGCGGAACTGGGAGTTGTCATTCTCCTATTCCTCGCGGGCCTGGAGACGGACATAGAGGAATTTAAGAACGTGGGAGTTTCTGCCTTTATAGTTGCGGTGCTCGGTGTTGTTATTCCTTTTATCCTAGGGTATGTGGGGGCCCTTGCATGGGGCTACTCCAACATACAGGCGCTCTTTCTTGGTGGTGTCCTCACGGCGACCAGCGTTGGTCTCACAACAAGTATACTGATGGAAATGAAGAGGTTGAGAACAAGGGTGGGGACGACGATTTTGGCGGCGGCGGTCGTTGATGACGTCCTAGGCATAATAATCCTCACGGTTCTTGTTGCAATGAACACAAAAGGAAGTGTTTACCCTGTAGATGTTCTGATAATTCTTGGAGAGGTCACTTTGTTCTTCCTTATTGGCCTCCTCCTGGGAAGTCCTGCTGTGAAAGAGGCCCTCAGAATCTCTGAACGGATCGGCCTGCCAGAGACCCTCCCTGCGTTTGCAATAGCTATAATGCTGTTCTTTGCATATATCGCCGAACAGTTCCAGCTTGCCGGGATAACCGGAGCTTACCTTGCCGGCCTTCTCATAGCTGGGAGCGCTGAGGCTAGGGAGATAACGGGCAAAACCCTTACGATCGGCTATTCCCTGTTTATTCCCGTCTTCCTTGTGAGCATAGGTGTGGAAACGGATATACATATCCTGGGACACGTTGGATTATTTGCCGCGGTTTACGCCGTTTTTGCAATAGCGGGTAAAGTAGTTGGCTGCGGCATAGGCGGTATAGTTACAAAGTTCCAGCCCAGAGAGGCTCTCCAGATAGGTGTTGGCATGGTTCCCAGGATGGAGGTGGCTTTGATAATGGCCAATATAGGACTTCGCGAAGGTGTCTTTGATAGGGGCACTTTCTCAATACCCGTGAGTATGGTGATAATCACAACACTTGTAACGCCTTTCCTCCTCAAATGGGCGTTTTCGAGGGAGTGATATGGAGATACTGCTCCTCATGGCGCTGATGCTTGCAACAGCAAAGCTGATGGGTTATTTGTTCGAACGGGTTGGTCAGCCTGTGGTTTTGGGCCAGATATTCGGGGGGCTGCTTATCGGCATCTTTTTTGATACGAATCCGATCATTGGCCAGTTCGCGAACCTCGGTGTCCTCCTCCTGCTTTTCATAGCGGGTCTTGAGAGCGAGCTTGAGGAGTTCAAGCGCGTTGGACGACAGAGTGTTGTTGTAGCGGGTATCGGAGTTCTGATGGCGTTCGCCCTTGGTTTCCTTGTAGCGTATACCTTTGTGCCCCTTCACGAGGCGGTACTCTACGGTGCGATGATGACTCCGACTAGCGTCAGCATCACTGTCAAAGTGCTCATGGAACTCAGACGACTCAACACAAGGGAAGGGACCACAATTCTGGCGGCGGCAGTAGTTGATGACGTTCTCGGGATCCTTATACTAACAGTTGCAATCTCGATGATAAAGGGTGGGGAGGTCAACTACACGAGTCTCGCAGAGGTTTTAATCTCTGTCTCCTTCCTGCTGTTCTTTTTCCTGTACTTTGGACCCGGCCTGGCCGACCGGGCGTTTAAACTGATTTCTCGCATCGACCTCCCGGAGGCTGAGACTGCCTTTGCCCTGGTCTTTCTAATAGCCTTTGCCTATCTCGCTGAGCATCTGAATTTGGCCTCAATCCTCGGTGCATACCTGACAGGTCTGGCCCTTGGCCAGAGTGCCAAGAAGAAGGGGATAATGGATCACATGAACGTCATCGGATACTCCCTTTTCATACCGCTTTTCTTCGTGGAGGTGGGAATGAGGATAGAGCTGGACTACATACTCCACGCGGGTCTTTTTGCGGTTCTATACACCGTAGCAGCGATACTGAGCAAGATCCTTGGATGCGGTATCGGTGCTAGGCTGGCCGGTTTTGGGTGGAGCTCCTCTTTGAAGATTGGAGTTGGAATGGTGCCCCGCTTGGGTGTGGAGCTTGCCATGCTCGCCGTTGCAATGGCCAGCGGAATCATTGGGCCGGACGCACTCACTGTTGCAATTCTCATGGTTTTTGTCACAACCGTCATAACCCCTCCGCTCCTCAAGTGGCTCTACTCCAGGTGAGATGCACACTTTAGGGCATAGCTTTATAAAACCCTCGCCGCATTGGTGGACATGGGCGAGTGGCTTTCGATACTCAGTTCGGCGCTCTTCATGCTCATCATGATAGACCCGAGCGACAAGATACTCCTGGTCAGCTTGCTGAGGGAGGACTTCCACATAGAGGACATAAGGACGCTCATAGTGAGGGCGAACCTCATAGGCTTCCTCCTCCTGTTCCTCTTCGCCGTTTCCGGGCAGATAATCCTCCAGCAGATATTTCATATCGACATCAACGCCCTCCGCGTGGCGGGCGGCTTCGTGCTCTTCAAGATCGGCCTTGAGGCCCTCGAGAGCGGGGGCATGATGACCCTCAAAAAGGAGAAGAACATATTGGCTTTGGCCGCCGTCCCGGTGGCGACGCCGCTGATAGCCGGGCCTGCGGCGATAACAACGGCGATAACCCTAACGGCCGAGAAGGGGCTCTACCACGCCACCGCGGCTATATTCATAGCTATACTCCTGACGGCGCTCACAATGTTCGTGACCCTCTACGTGATCAAGAACGTCAGCAAGACGACCCTTGGAGTGTTCATCAGGATAATCGGTATGTTCACGATGGCGATTGGGGCGCAGATGATGGTTCAGGGCGTCGTCGGAATTTACCTGCTCATGACGTCGGCCGCTTAGCAGAACGTCAAAAACTCTTGGGCTAAACTTTTAACCCCTTCCGCTTTTCCCAGGAAAAGGGGGGTTGAAGATGAAAGTTAGGCTTGAAAAGGTTAAGGGAACGCGAGATTTGCTCCCCGAGGAAATGGCCAAGAGGAGATGGGTATTTGAGAGAATACGTGAGGTGTTTGAGAGATACAACTTTCATGAGGTGCTCACGCCGACCTTTGAATACACCACGCTCTTCCAGCTGAGGAGCGGCGAGGAGGTCGTTGAGCAGCTCTACGCCTTCGATGATAAGGGCGGCAGGAACATCTCACTTCGCCCGGACATGACGTCGAGCGTTGCCAGGCTTTACGTCAACTCCTTCCAGAACGCGCCCAAGCCGATAAAGTGGTACTATATGGCGAACATGTTCCGCTATGAAGAGCCGCAGAGCGGCCGCTATAGGGAGTTCTGGCAGGCGGGGGTGGAGCTCCTCGGAAGCGATAGAGTGGAGGCCGATGCCGAGGTCATAGCCCTCTTCGTTGAGAGCTACCTCTCGACCGGCCTTGAGGACTTCACGGTCAACATCGGGGACAGGGTTCTCCTCGACGAGTTCGCCAAGATGCTCGGTGTTGAGGACGACGTTGGGCTCATGAGGCTCATAGACAAGAAGGACAAGATGAGCAGGGAGGACTTCATCGCCGCCCTGAGGGATTTTGGGCTTGGTGATGACGGAGTTGAGAAGGTTCTCTCACTGATCGAGATCAAGGGGGAGCCGGACGAGGTTCTTCCAAAGGCGGAGGAACTCTTTACGAGCGAAGCGGCAAAGGAGGAAATAAAAAGGCTCTACGAGCTGGTTGACCTCCTCGGGGCATACGGCGTTAGGGAGAAGATCCTCATAGACCTCGGAATAGCGCGCGGTTTCGACTACTACACGAGCGTAGTCTTCGAGGCCATAGCTCCGAACGACCTCGGAATAGGCTCGATAGGCGGCGGCGGTCGCTACGACAACCTCATCGAGGTCTTTGGAGGAAGGCCTACCCCCGCCACAGGCTTCGCAATAGGTATCGAAAGGCTCATCCCGATACTCGAGTGGAAGGGCCTTCTTCCGGAGATTAAGCTCAGGCCAGATGTTTACGTAATCCCGATAGGTAGGGAAGTGGTGGTCAAGAAGGCAGCTATCGAGGTAGCTTCCGCCCTCAGGAATGCTGGAATCAGGGCCGACTATGAGCTCACCGGCAGGAAGATCGGGAAGGCCCTCGATTACGCGGGGAGGCTTGGGGTTCCATACGTCATCCTCGTCGGAAAGAAGGATCTCGCCGGGGGCAAGGTAACCGTTAGGGACATGGAAACTGGCGAGCAGAAACTGGTGGAAAAGGAGAGGGTTGCGGAGGCCATCGCCGAGATGCTGGGACTTTAATTCCGCCGGATATCTTGACCATTTTTCAACTCTTGTTCCAGACCGTCGTCCGGAGAGACCTATAAACCTCTCATTCGTCTGTTTTGTCTTGTAACCTTTTCTCCAGCTCTTCTGGAGTTAAATATTCAATTTTGTTCGAGTTGCCAATTATGTAGGGTTCTTTTTGAGTCCTGTTCTTTTTCTGATCCACTATGAATGCGAGAATAAGGATCAAAAAGCCTGCGAAATTCCATGCACTAACTCTCTCTTGGACTATCGTGGCAGAAATATAGAATGTAAAGATGATGATCCAGTATTTGGCCTTCATTGGATCATCCCACTAGGCGTCTAGTACCTTTTCCTCTTTTAAGATACATGCCACTATGGCAAACCCTGAGATTATCAGGCTTAGGATTGGAGCTGTCGCCAGCAGGATTTTCTTCCTCCGAGGATCACCTGTCAGATACTTGGCAGCCATGAGCATGGCCCCAAGAAAGAGGGTTAAAAACCAAAGGATTTCAAGCATCAGTACACCCAGTCTCCACTGTTAATACGTTCAACCCCCTAATAGTATTATTGTTAAGCGTTTCTTGATCCTCAAGCAGTGTGTGGTAGTGTAATACCCATGCCAGTTCTTTACTTCCTTTAACCGTTACTGTCTCAGGTATTCCGATTATCCTGGATTTGGCATCCGTGTGCTTCTCTCTTCAAGTTCCCACTCATAAATCGTTCCCCCTATTGCGATAAAGGTTAGGAGATATATGAGGTTTAGTGGAGCAGGAACTGCTATATAGAGGAATGTTCCAGTTGCAACAAAAATCGTAGGCAAGAGTGTACCACTGTGAGTTCTTAATGTCTTCATGGAATTTTTGATTCTCTCTTCTGCCCTGCCAAGGATCACAAGAATGGAAATCCACACGGCGACACTAATTAAAAACTGTATTCCTGTGCTTGAAAGTGCTGCTCCTATGAAAAGGGCAGAGACTCCTATTATCATGAACAATAGGTACCAAATCTTATCCTCAAACGATATTCCCTTTTTATTGAGAACTTCCCGAGCAAAATGATAGTAATAAACACCCCAGAATATCCCGGGGAGCAAATACAGTAAAGCCTCGTTCATACTGCCCAATTGGAGTCCCTTATAAAAAAGATACAAAGAGGATAGTACTGCCAAAAACCTAAAGGCTTTGGAGATCCACATCTTCACTACCCTCCCACAATATTGTTTCCGTCATTTCCTGTGTTTGGTTCAGGGGCAAACAGCCAGTCATGAAGATCAGTTACTAAGAAAAATCCACTGACAAAAACCATTGCTCCATTGACGATTTTCCCGTATTTTCCGGCTACTGTTACAAACTTTTTACCTGCTCTAGACAATCTTGTAACCTCTGAGACGATAGCTTTGCCCTTAGTTGCGGCATCTACTGCCTTATCAAATCCGGATTGCTCAGCCACTGCAAACACATCTCCAACAGTTACACCATTGCTGAATTTGACATTAACAAGATACGTGTACCCTGCAAACTGGCCAACAAAGCTCTCCTTGAAGATGTATCTGTCAATCGGATCCCAAGGCCTCTCTTCAAAGTAGTAGTTTGCCAGCTCATCATCTATGTTGATGGTTATTGTCAGGTCCTCCTGCATGTTGGGTGGAGTTAAGGTTACAGTTTGTGGGTTCTATGAAACTATATACGTAATGGCGTCCCCCGGGCAATACGTTGCGAGTGCAATCCAAGGTGGGGACAATATCAAACCCTTTACTTCCACTTTTACTTCCCTCCAGTGTTCTTCTCCTGCTCCGTTTGGTTCTCTGTAGTAATTGTCAAGGAAGAGTTTGATTGTGTGAGTGCTGACTCCAATGAGATTATAGGAGAGTGTTAGTATTGAGTCGCCATTAGCATTCACTGGAATATTGGCTTCAATGTTTCTAATCACGTCACCATCAACTTCAATAAAGCCTTTAACTGGGATTAACGACCCATCGTAATTCCACGCCTTCACTTGCAAATACACTTCCCCACCACCCTCAAGCTCATGAGGATATGCAGTCAAAACAACGTTGAATAAGTTGCTAGGGACCCCGCTCACGCTTAATCCTCCGCTCCTCGACGCTTCCAGCTTACCATCCTCCCAGGCTTCTATCCTCCAGTCATGCTCCCCAGCCTGAGCAGTCCAGGTTAAAGTAACGCTCCCCGTGCTCCCACCACCGATCGTGATGGTCTTGCTCGATTTTTTCACACCATCAATGAAAAGCTTTACCGTCACAGTCCTGGACCTCGACACCGGATTCCTCAAGCTCACGTCAAAGCTCACGCTCTCCCCATGAGTTGTGTTGTTTTGTCTCTCTAAATTGCGGTCTGACTATCTCTGAATTATTTGAGATTGTGTTTTGTGATTCAATAATTGAACTCGTCTGACTATGCTCAACTTTAGTTCGTCAACATCATCAAAGAGTGCCCAGGCAAATAACCAGGGTAGTATAAAAACTAGAATCAGTGCAATAAGCCACCCATAAATTTCTGTCTCCACGAGAGTAGGAAAACTCATTGCTACTATACTGGCCAGTATAACACGGTAAACTTTCATAGTTTTCCCTCCAGCTTGTTAATTTCTTCTTCAAGGTTAGTTAGACTTGTTTTTTCAGAGTGAGCTAGGACTCCATATATTAAAAGCGGCACCAAGAGGAGTATGGAATATCCCAAAGATACAATAGAGATTGCAATTGCCGATATGCTGTAAAGGATCATGAAGATCATTTCTCCAGCACTGGGGTGTACCTTAAGCATAATACTTACTGTTAAAACCATGTATGCTAGTACCACGATTGAATTCCATATTGGAATGTAGTTAATCATTTGTCTCCCTCCTGATGTGGTTTTCGAGATTTAATAGTCTGCGATTGATTTCCCTGAGTTCCTTAAGGAGCCTGCGGCGGAAGAAGTACATTAGGAATAAATAAAAGATCCAAGGAAGTACCATCAGCAGGTATGGCTCGGACATATTATTACCCTCCTGGAAGGAACAGGGGCTTTAGGAAATACTCAGCTACCCCTTTGGCTTTCTCCTTTGTTGATTCCTTGGTTTCAATAGTCTCGGCTAGATTATATACTCCTATACTCCCCCCTACGAGTTTGCCATATACTCCAAAAGTGGCTTCTAATGCAACTCTGGCTTTTTGTGTGAGCGTGAGTGTCATTCCTGTTGACGATTCTATGGCAGTTATCTCTGAGAAAGTGGATAGTCCGGATAATAATGCTGGAGAGAATGCCATTGCAGTCCCCTTTATGATGCCATCATTAGCATCTACATTCCAGTACTTACTTCCTGTATACTTTACCACTACTATTCCCTCCAGACTTATGTAATGATCAGACCCTAATCTGACTGTAATCTTTAAGTAATGTGGTGTATCTGCTCTCTTTAAAGTATAGTGGCAAGTTCCATCTTCACACGACCATACATTGATTGGGGGTGTTAAATCCCGCACATCACTAAGCTCGAGAGCCTCAGCCATTCTTTCATCAAATGGGACAAACACTTCTGCTATCTTACTGCTGAATTTTGCTGGAATGACATCCCTGAGGATATTAACGCTGATCGCCATCGAGGTATCTCTGTCATTATCAATCGTCTTGCTTGTTATCGCATAGGGGACATCAGATGAGAGAGTGTTCTTTTTGACTATAATGTCACATACTCCGGTCTCTCCAAGTAACACTGGATCGTTAGGACATTCTAGACTTAAGGCCAGCTCAGGAGGAGTTTTTACTTCAATGGTCTTTGAATATAGGGGAAGGCCATTGACTTTTAACGTTATTCTATATGTGCCTGCATTAATAAATGTATAAGTTGTGTAGTCTTCAAGATGGCTGTCTGGAGTCACAACCACCCCATAATAGGTTTTTTCAAATATCTTCGGACCATTGTCAATTTCAAGTGTGACGGTTGGGTTGTATAATTGTCCATCTGAGGTCGTTACCACGTAGTGGAATGTCACAGTATCTTCAGCATATACCGTTGAAGGAGAGAAACTAAATGCACCGTTCATAGACCTCTCCTCATTTTGATCTGAAGTCACCGTAACGCTTGTTTGGGCGCTCTTCGACTTCCCGTTCCAGTAGATCGAGGCGTGAGTGACGTAAGTGCTGGCATCTGTATAAGTTACAGTTTCGCTGAAAATGACCTGTTCAGTTTTATTGACACTTGCAACCCCGGAGTACGTTCTGGAGTTCGTTGGGGAGTACGGTATTGTGACTGAGTACTCCAGGTCGTCCAAAGGTGCGTCATTCTCGTTCCTCACGACGACCCTGTAAGTTACGCTCTCCCCTTCGGTGATGCTGGTTCTGGAAGCCTCAACACTCAAGTGAACCTTGCTCCAGTCCACGGGTGGAGTCAGGTCTATTACGGCGGAGTACTCTCTGGTTATTGTCCTCTGCCCGCAGCTTTGAGACGTCGACAATGTCTCGGGTTCCCCACTTGAGAGGGGTACTGCCCCACAGGAAGGGGTGTAGGTCACCTCAACTTTTCCGCTCACGTGAAGTTCCCCGTCCATGGTGTGGGTTACTGAAAACCTCCTGCTCTCCCAGGTGTAGGTTTCTTCGGAATTCAGGAACGAGATGCTCCCGCTGTCGGAATCGCCGCTGGTGTAATCGTCAACGCTGATCTTGATATCGTTTATTGCGTTGTTCTCTGCACTAAGCTCGACCTCGACGTGGTACTCCACTTTGCCCGGAGCGTTACTGTCAACCACGACCTTAATGCCGCTGACCTTCAAAATTCCCTCAGTGTTCTCCGGAGTGAGCGCTAGCAGTGTAACTCCCTCTGGCTGGATTCCTGTTGTTGAGATTGAGTTATCCGCAATGGTGCTGGAAGGTTCTTTCGAGGATAGCGTTGCTGGCAGGATTATCGGGTTCTTGATCGGTAGAGGTTTTGGCTCGATGGGTGTTGTATCGGTGTTGCTCTCGATAACAGCAACCCCAAGTGCTTCCTTTAACTCTGCGACTTTCTGATTGAGGATCCAGTCCAATTCAACGTTGGCATTACCGTAGTTTCTTGCATTTATGAGCGTGTAAATGTCTTCAACAAGCTCATAGGCCTCCAGTGCGCTTGGCCAGTAATAAACGGTTGTTGTCGTGGTAACTTGTGTGGGGGTTGTTGAGCGTGAGACTGTCTTGAACATTAAGCCACCATTCTTGACTGGAGTTATGTTCTCGACCTTCCCTTGCAATGTAGTGATTCCTGTTTCTTGGTAGAGCATTAAAGTGGTTGTGCCGGACTGGCCGGTTATGAGCTTGTACGTTGCTTCCCTCAGGTTATTAATAGCAAGCTTCATTTTCTGGTAATCCTTCTGGTAGTATCCCATGTAGAAAAATGTCCATGGATCCGCCAGAACGGGGTTTATCAGTTCTCCATTGTTCGCCGTCGGAGCTTCAGCGGGCTGGTTCCACTTCCACTTCTCTAAGGCCCAAGCTTCATAGTGGTTGTATTTGAATGCCACGTCAATGAACGCCATTGAAAACTTCTCAAGGAAGGCGGTCATGTTGAAGTCCTCGTCGATTTCGTCCGCGTTTTGGACAATATATTCTTTCAGGGCTTGAATCTGTTCGTCAGTCCAGCCCTGCTCTTTGAGGGCCTGAACCGTCTCTTCCGGAAGGCCGTTCTGGCTGATGTTCTGGGCCATTTCTCTAAGTTCTTCGGCCGTGTAGTACGTCTTCACTCCGGAAGCCTTTAGTTCTTCCAGCGCCTGCCAGATTAAGGCTGAAATGTTTGCCGCGTTATCTGCACCAAGGCGGGAGTTTTGAATCAACTCTTGGGCCAGTGTGGTGTTTCCGGTGGTGTTGAACTGAACCACGAGTTCGGCCTCCCTGTTGAGCATCTCCCAGAACGCTTCGTACGGGTCGGTCTGGCTTTCAATGGTGGCGGCGTAGGCCGTGCTTCCGGCTGCCGCCACTATCGACCCCAGCAGGAGGGTTATCATCAGCACTCCTACTGCCTTCCTCATCCGGATTTCACCGAGGTACTAACCAAAGTTAGAACTTAAAAGATTTTTCTATTCAAATTTTGCACACTACTAAAGATAGTATGCAAAAAAACGGAAACATCAGATCAAAGTGCCTCCTTTTCAGCCCTCCCTCAGGAATCTTAAATGATGCGGTAAATGTCCCAAAAAGACTACTTCTTTACCTCCACCCTGAACTTCCTGGCCTTCCTCTTCATCCTCCAGGCCTCGAAGCGCCTTAAGAATGGACACCGGGAGCGCCACTTCCAGTATGCCCTTTTCAGTGACTCAAACATCCCCGACACCGGGTTAGTGTCTGACCCACAGCTTAAATGGTTAGCGGATGAAAAAATATTGAAAAGAATCCCGAGGTACTCAATGCCACGTCACGACCCTGTGGGTCACCTTGCCAGCCAGCGCGTCCTTCAATGCGGTCTCCATTATCTCTAAGCCCCTCTCCGCCAGCTCCTCGGTTATCACGAGCGGCGGTGTTATCCTGATGACGTTGCCGAACATGCCATAGCTCGGCAGGATGAGGCCGAGTTCAAAGGCGCGCCAGCATATCTTGCCCGTCAGCTCGGGGTCGGGCTTTCCATCGGGCTTTACGATCTCCGCTCCTATCATGAGACCCTTCCCTCTGACGTCGCCGATGACCTCGTACTCCTCCCCTATCTCCCTCAGGCGTGCCTTGATGAACTCCCCGACGCGGAGGGCGTTGCCGAGCAGGTCTTCCTCCTCGATTATCTTTAACGTCGCGTAGGCTGCAGCTGAAATCACCGGGTTGGCAGCTGGGGTGAGGAGCGCCGACCCGCTTGTAAGTCCTTCCATCAGTTCCCTTCTCCCGATGACACCGCTGAGGCCCATGCCGCTGGCAACCCCCTTTCCGAAGACTATCAGGTCCGGCTCGACCCCAAACCACTCGCTCGCGAACCACTTCCCGGTTCTTCCTATTCCGGTCTGCACCTCGTCCATAGCCAGAAGTATTCCATGCTCGTCGAGGAGCTTTTTGAGCTCAATGAAAAAGTTCTCGGGAGGGACTACAATGCCTGCGTCTCCCTGTATTGGCTCGGCGATGAGGACGGCGGTCTCGTCCGGCGGGATCACGTGGGCGAAGATGTAGCCCTCAAGATAGTCTAGGAAGCGGTTTATCAGTTCGTCTGGCTCTTCGTAGCCGTTTATTCCCCAGACGTTCCGGTAGGGGTTCGGGTAAGGCACCCACACGACGTTTGGGACGAGCGGGGAGAGCCCCCTCTTCTGAGAGCTCTGGAAGGCCGCTATCGAGGTCGCCCCGTAAGTCTGTCCGTGATAGGCACCTATGAAAGCTATGAGCCACGGCTTCCTCGTTGCAAAGCGAGCCACCTTAATCGTCAGATCCATCGCGTCGCTCCCGCTCAGTCCGAACAGGATCAGGGGGTCTCCGATTGGGGCCCTCTCCGCAAGTATCTCTGCCACTTCGATCGCCCTTTTGCTGTACGTGTAGCCTATCATTGAGTGCTGTATCTTTGCGACCTGCTCCTGAACCTCCTCTACGAGTCTTGGGTGGGCGTAGCCGGTTGAAGCCGCCGCCGCTCCGGCCAGGAAGTCTATGAAGACGTTGCCGTCGACATCCTCTATCAGTGCCCCGTAGCCCCTTTCAGGGACAACGGGGAAGAGCTTGACGCCGAGACCCGGCGAGATGACCCTTTTTTCCCTCTCTATCAGTTCTCTGGCCTTTGGGCCGGGTGGAGTGACAACTATTCGCGGATACTCAGAAGACATAGCTATCGCCCCGGGATGCTAAAGAGAAAAAACGAAAAGGTCACGGGTTGGCCGCGACGAACTCGTCCGTCTTTTCCCTGACGAACCAGAACAGCACAAGCAGGCCTATGAGGTTCGGTATCGCCATCAGCCCGTTCATCATGTCGGAGAACGTCCAGACGGTCTCCAGCTTCGTTACGGCGCCGATGTAGATGAAGACGACGAAGAGCAGGTTGTAGACGAGGTGAAGCCTCGGGTAGAGCCTTGCGAACTTCTCCGGGTCTTGCTCAAGCCACTTGGCGAGGTACATGACGTTCTGCCTGCCGTAGAAAGACCAGGCGAGTATGGTCGAGTAGGCGAAGAGTATGATGCCTATGGCGACCATTATCTCTCCCGCGTGTCCGAAGGCGGCGGCGAAGGCTGCCTGGGTCAGCGGTGCACCGTTGAGGTCAGGATACAGGCTGTAGGCTTCCGTAACAACGATGGAGACACCGGTGAGGGTACAGATTATCAGGGTGTCGATGAACGGGCCGAGCATTGCAACGTGAGCCTGCCTCGACGGGTGATCCGTCTTGGCCGCGGCGTGAGCGAGGGTTGCCGTACCGAGGCCAGCTTCGTTGGAGAACAGTCCCCTCTTGACACCCCAGAGGATTACCTGGCCTATTGCCCCACCGGCGACGGCCTTTCCTGTGAACGCGTCCTGGAATATCAATGCAAACGCTGACGGCAGCTTTCCTGCAAACTTGATCCAGACGCCTATGGCGAAGAGGAAATATATTATTGCCATGAAGGGCACAAGCATCTCGGCGACTTCACCGATCCTCTTGATACCCCCTATGACGACTATGAAAGTCAGTATTGCCAGTATGGCGCCGGATACCCATGTTGGAACGTTGAATGCGGTGTTGACTGCATCCGCGACCGAGTTGGACTGGGTCATGTTGCCTATACCGAAGGCCGCTATGGCCGCGAATACTGCAAACAGCACTGCAAGAACCTTTCCAAGCGTTGGATACGCGTCGTCCTTGAGCAGGAACAGCCCAAGTATCGCAAAGAGGATTGCCACTATTATTGCACCGACCTGAAGCGCACCGCTGAAGCCTGTAGCCGAGTATCCTATGAACACTGCAAAGAGGAGCGTGAATATCGAGGCTATGTACTTGCCTGTCTTGGGGATGTTCTCCATGGCGAAGCCCTTCTCAAGGAAGTTGAAGGTTCCGCCTATCATCGTTCCGTCCGGCAGTTTGTCCCTGAACGCAACACCGAGAAGACCCTCGGAATATCTGGTGGCCATGCCGACCAGGGCAGTGACCCACATCCAGAAGAGGGCTCCGGGGCCACCGTAGTGGATTGCGGTTGCGACACCGGCGATGTTTCCAATACCGACGGTTCCAGATATCGTTGCCATCAGCGCCTGGAACGGGGTGATGTCCCCCTCGCCGCCTTTCTTCCTGCCCTCGAAGAGGGTGAACCTTATTGACCACCCCAGACGCCGGAACTGAATTGCCCTCAGTATTATTGTCAGGAAAAGTCCCGTGCCCACCAGTAGCACTATCATTGGCAGGCCCCAGACTTCCCCATCCAGCCAGTTGATAAAGTCCACCAACATACTCATTGAGGTACCCTCCATATAAGTCCATTCTAGTGCATATAGATGCCTTGTGCCACGTTTACTGACGTCAGTGTACTTTAACGTTAATGGTTATGAACCTCATAGGTTTTAAGGTTTGTGAAGTATAATATGGACATAATCTCATATATTTGGCACGCTTTCAATTGTGTTTGTAAAAGTTGATATAACTGCTGTGGGGCATCCCAGTGAGGCCCCTGACCTGGATAACATTATTAACCCCCAGGACCAACTCCCGCCGGGATGATGAGTCTGGAACATTTTTAACAGAAAAAACAACACAAAACACACAAAAACAACAGTTTCTAGCAAAAATTGTCAGCTTTGACTTCTAATATATAACAGTTATAACAGTATGAATAAAGCATGAGTGTGATGTGAATGCAAAATGAATACAAACATTTCATAAAAAATAGATTATATTAAAAAGACAAAATTTATAAGTACTGAATACAAAAGCAGCAGCTGGTGGTGTGGTGTTGATGGGCACTGATACTGTGCAACTAAGCACTTACACACATGCTAAAATAAACAGACTGTACAATATGCTTGTCAATAAGATTGCAGCTGCTCTTGATACTGACTTTGAAACAGCTGATAACATTGCACAGCTTGTCATCAACAAACAGCTTGTTTTGAGAAAGAAGTACAACAAGAAAATAATCAAGACAGCAAGAATGTATGCAATAAAAATAAGTGCAAGCAAGCTTGTAGAGCTAGAAGATGCAGTCAAGCTCTTAAACAATAAATTTAACTTGAGTGTTGATGATAAAATTGTGTGTAAAGTGTATGTTAACAATGTGCTTCTTACAACACTCACAGCAAAAAAGACAAACAACTTCTACATCTTCAGAGTTGATAGTGATGAAGCAAGAGCACTGCTGAAGCTTAACATCAAAACAGTGTTTGAGCTTGCTGATGTAAAAGTACAGAAGATGATAAGACTGTTTGAGCAGTTCAACACTTTAAAGAACAATCTTCTTCAGCAAGCAACTTCATCATACTCTAGAAACAACAACACTGAAAGTTTTGACTTGAGCAGCATTCTCAGCAGAGCAGACAAGCTCAGCGGTGTCCTGCTGAGCAAAAATATAAAACACAACAGCAGTGCTGTTGTGAACAACAATAATAAAACAAAGCAACAGAAGAAGACACACAAGCAGTCAGTGCAAGTAAGAAGTGATTATTATGCTGAGCTGAGAAGAGAATTCAGTGAGTACATTGACTACATCACAAGAAAGAGACTGATTGAAAACTACAACAGAACTGACATTAAGACATTTGAAGAGTTCAAAAAGCTTGTGAGAGAGAATAGATTCAAGAATGGTGAGGAGAAGCTCATAAAAGACATTTTGATAGCTTATTCACACATCAGAAAGTTCATTGAATTTGTTGAGAAGAACAAGCTTGTGATTGATGAAGACTCAATCTTCAAGTTCTTCACAGAGCTTGAAAAGAAGCAGTACAGCAAAAACACACTGCAAAGATACAAAACTCACTTGAAATACTTTATCAAGTTTCTAGGGGACAGGAGAGCATATAATTTCATAAAAAATCTTGAAACAGGGGGAGTTTCAGCAAAAAATGGCCAGGGAGAATTCTATAGTGCTCAAGAAGTTGCTGAGATGCTCAAAAGAATCTATGAACTTGACAAGTTAACTGAACAAGAAAGAGAAGAGATTGTTGCACTTGTTGCATTGATGTATGTGACTGGACTGAGGTTTTCAGAAGCTGCTAGGCTGAAAGTGAAGGACATTGACCTTGAAAACAGAGTTGGCCTTGTCAGAAAACTATACAGCAAAAAATACTATGCTAGAGTGTTCTTTTTCACTGAAGAAGTCAGAGACATTCTTGTTTACATCATCAACAAGTACAGCAAGAATGCAGATGATTTTCTGTTTGACAGAAAGCTGAGAGTGTTCAGAGACTCAAACAAGACAAGAATAACACAAATACTAAGAAGAAACAACATTGACTTGAAGATGAGTGCTTTGAGAGACAGTTATGCTACAAACTTCAAATACTTAAAAGCAGTTATGATGACTGATGTTTTTGAAAAACTAGAGAATTTGACAGCTGGCCACTCAAAAGAGATTGTTGACAGACATTATGACCAAATCAAGAACAGGATTGAAGAGATTTTTGACAACAGGAACAAGAGAGAGGAATACAAGTACATAATAGCAATGCGAGAACTGTATGACAGTGCAATGAAGTCTATACTTAGAGACACAAAACTGCTCTCATTTTTTAATTTATGCTAAGTAGTTTTTACATTATATATTGTTGAGGTGGTGATGATGAAGAGTAATGATGTCAATGTTAAGAAGCTAATGAACAAGCTGAAAGGCAGGTTTGCTGTCTATGCAGTCAAAGACAAAGCAAATGATGTCATCAGAGTCTTTGTCAAGACAAGAGAATGCTGTTTTTATCTTGCAGATGACTTACACAGCTATGTACTTGAGAACAAGAATTTTGTTATGCTATCAACTCAAATCTATGATTATTATCCAGTAAAGCTTGAAGCAGCCATTGACCTGGGCATGTTTGGCAGAAGAAGGCTGTTTGTGCCTGATATCTTGATTTTGCACTGGGACAGTGCAAAAAAAGTTTATGAGAGAAGATACAATCATGTCAAATATATGTTGTATGAAGTAGACATAAGTGTCAATGAAGCAGTTTCTTACTTGAAAAATCTCAAGAAACTTGTTATAATGAAACTTATAGATTATGCAAAAAAGTTTGAAGAGTATAACATAAGCTGTGCAAAAGAATACTATAAACTAGTGAAAAAGTTTGAGGATTGGGATGATGATGACTTTATGAGAGTAGTTGCAAGCAAGAGCAAAGTGCTCTCACTTGTTCTTGATGAGCTATAGTGCTCTAAAGTCTTACAATTTCTTTACAGCTTTTCTAGCTTTTCCTGTGAGTTTTAACTCAATAGATGCCCCAGCTACAAGCACTGGGGCATCAGGGAACTCAAATTCTTTTTTCTGCATGTTTTCAATCACATCAAATCTGACTGTGTTAAAGTCTCTGAACAGTATTTTGTCTGAATAAACTTCAATTGCAACTCTGTTTGTGAAGAAAAAGAAGGGCAGGAGTCTGAGTGTAACAAAAGACTGATTATTGAAGTTTAGAAAAGAGACTGAAATCTGGCTGCTTTCAACTAAGTGCTCTCTGTTGTCTAAATCAGCAAACACAACTTTTCTCTGCAGTCTGTTCAAGTAGTGAAAAGTGCTGTACTGAAGATATATAACTCTGTTCACTATGTCAACATTGTAAATGCCTGCAAGCCACATCTTCTCACCTCACAAACCTTCAATTTGAATATTGAGAGTTTTAAGAACTCTTATACTCTCTCTGAACTCTATGTGCTTCCCTGGGAGCCTCTTCTCAAGCAAGATGGGGATTGGGCAGGTAAACAGTCCTCTCTGCTCATTTTCACTTTTCTCCTTTCTCAGCTTGTATCTTCTTGAGAAGGGGTTGAAGGGACAGAATTTACAGAAATCCCCCCATATCTTTTGCTCTCCTTGTCCAAAAACCTTTCTCAGTACATTGTAGAGCAGGAAAATGTTTCTTAGCAGTTGTTCTTTATCATCAGTAAAAATGATATTGAGAATGTTTGCAACTGCAAGAAGCAGTTTTGCTCTGCTAACATTATAGTTGACAAATCTGACATCTGTGTATGCTTTTCTGCTGTCAAAAGACTGTATGATGAAGTATATGTAGCCCCTCCACAGCAGATTGCTCTGCAAGCTCAAAGCAGTCATATACAGTGTCAGTTGATTGATTGCATTGTTGAAGAGCTTGATTGTATTGTCATCAAGTTTGTCAATTTTTTGTGACTTGAATGTCTTTATGTCAACAACAATGTTGTTGTCAAAATCAACTAAATCAGCCCTCCCAACAAGCCAATAGCCAGAACTGAGCTTCATAGCCATCCAAACCTCTGAATCAAACTTGAACTGGCTGTTGAGACTCTTTGCAAGTTTTGCTGAGATGTTCATTATCTCATGCACATTTTGTGCAAAACTAAATCTGTCTGAATAATGCTCAATTTCTTTTTTGTGGCCTGTAACAACTAGAAATTTCTTGATGAGGCTGTAGAATGGACAGCTTGCTAAATCAGTGATTGCAACAGCTTGTTTTTTCTGGGTGCTGTCAATCATATCATAACTGTAAGCACTGTTTAGAAAAGTGTTTACTGTTGCATCAATAAACTCTATCACATTGCTTACATTCATAATCTGTTGCTGATATTGCAATATAAACTGCTGAAAAGCTTTAACATCAGTGTAAACTCTCACATCAGTCACAAGCTCACTCAAACTCTTATTGTACAGCTCAATCAGCTTTTTTCTCAAGCTTCTGTAGTCATCATAAAAATCAGCTTGCACAGCTTGTCTTTCTTCTTGCATCTTCATCATCACTAAAATATGCAGTCAATTCTACTTAGTGTAAATTGAAAAACACTAAGCACAAAACACACTTTATTATATTGATGATGAAGATGCAAGTGCAAAATATTGAGATTGAAAAACAGCTGAATGAGTTTTTTAATGAATTCTGGAGGCTCTACTCACTTGAATACAGTAGAACTGAGAACAGAGCACTTGCTTTTGCAAGAGCTTACACAAAAGCACTTAAAAAATTTAGAATCAGCACAATCAAAGTCATTCTTGCTGATTTGAGCAGGGGACAGAGCATTGAGAACACAAGAGATGTTGTGCTGTTGAAGTACTTCACAGAGCTTGCAGTTGCACACAAGCTCAAACTAGTTAAAAACAGTGAAACAGTTGTGCTTGTTGATGAAAACAAGTATTTAATCAAAATATTAAGAAGATGATTGCACACTATCATCTTCATTTTTTCAATTTACACTAAGTAGAAACTGTTGTATATTATATGTGAGTGATTGAGATGATTGTGAAAAGAGCAAAGTCTACAGTTCACAATGACTACAAAGCACTCATTTTAACAAAAGACTGGCTAGGAGATTTTAGAAATGCAGTTGCAGTGATTTGGTTCCCCCTCAAGGGGGAACCAGTCCTTGCAGAGCTTGCTCTGAAGCAAACAGATGATGTTGTGCTTGTTAGAGTCAAAGATTTGCATTTCATAATCACAACAAAGAGTGCTGATGTATACAAGTTTGCTAACAATATAATAATCATCAGAGAAACAGAGCAGATTGATAATGACACTGATGATATTGTCAACTACAAAACAAGAAGTAGTAGAGAAGAGAATGCAGAACAGTCAAAAACAAAGACAGTTGTTGATGATGAGAGATTTAATCTGTTTCAACTTGCAAAAAGCTTGAATGTTGAGGTGATGTGAGATGAGAGTAAGAATAAACTCACAGCTTATTGATGCAGTTCTTGTTAAACTACACACTGATAATAAACAGCAAATAACTGTCTGCTTCACTAACACACAGCTCAAAAAACTTAAAATTGCTGATGAAGATGAGATAACAATTCTCTTTATGATTGACAATAGAATTGTGCTCACACACAATTTCAGACTTCACAACAACAAGAACAAGAAGTGCATCATATTCACTTCACTGTTGACTGAGCTGTTCAGACAGTATGAGTCTGCAATTGTATTTAATTTACAGAACAACATAATATTCAAACTGCTCACAGCAAATGAAGTAAAGAAGATTCAGAGCAAGTCAGTCTGACTTGCTTACTTCACTATTTTTTAACTCAGTCTCTTCTTGTTTAAGCACAACTTTAGAATCCCTCATCAGCTCTTCAAGCAACTTGCTGATGTCAGTTGTTGTTTTTTGCTTAGTTCTGCTCTTCATTTTGATTTTGTTCTCTGACAGCATCAACAAGAACTTTTTCAGTTTCTTGATGTCTTTTATTCTGTTGACTTCATTAAACTTGCCAGCAAGTGATTTTTTGAAGATGTTGACAATTGCAATCTCAAAATCTTTAAACAAACTGTCTTCACACTTCTCAATTAAATCAATGACTTCTTTTGCTCTCTTCTGCAGATATTCAATATCATCACTATAATGCTTAAAAGCTTCAGCATACTTGTATATTTCAATGAAGAGTTCTCTGTTTCTTGTTACTCTGTCAATCAGCTCAAAAAGCTCTTTTTTATTTGTTACACTGTCAATGTTGAATCTTATTGTTTTGTGTGCTAGTGCAGTTGCATATATCACAATCATTACTTCTTCATCAGTTCTTGCTTTCAGTGCTGTTAGAACAGAGTATATAGTGTCACTGTGTGTTAGATTAACTGACAGCTCATCTTCAAGCTCTGCAGTGAACTGCTCAAGCACTAAGGCAGTGTCAGCATGTATTGCAAACTGCTTTCTCTGTTTGAATGTTCTCTTGAACTCTTCAACATCAATGCTGTCTTTCACACTGTTTACATCTGACATTTTGCATCACTCATTGCTGTCTTTTATTGCTTATAAACTTTTTGATGATTGAATACAATGGTTCTAATATATTTAATCAAATATTGTATTCAAAAAGGCAAAATTTATAAGTATTGAATACAAATCAAGTGCAGGTGGTGTGTATGCAGGCTGAAGTTGTTAGAACTGCAAATGAGCTTCCAGTCCTCAGCCCTGCACAGGGTTTGAGCAGGGCTTTTACTGAGGGCATGAGGCAGAACAAGAAGCTGAGGCAGCTGTTCACTGAGCTAGCTAAACAGTGCAGAGGCTATGTGCTGTATGTGACTGCTGAATTCAGCATCATTGACAACTTAATGACTGTTGAGCTGAAGATTGCACACATTTTCAGCAACACTATACAAGAAGAGATTGTTACTGTGATTGCAGTCAGGAATGGGCTTCACTTTAAGATTGATAAAATCAAAAAACAAGTCACAAAGAAGAGCAGTGCTGTTGATACTACAGTTATACAAAGTGCTGATGACATTATCTTGAGTGTGCTTAGAAGTGCACTGAGTGATGTTAGCATAATTTACAATGTTGATGACACTGCAAAAACAAGAATAGTTGATAGCAATCTCAAAATGCAGTGGAGTGTGAAGAAGTGATGCTTGTGCAGTAAGCACATTCATTTTTTCAATTTACACTAAGTGTGTTTTACTATAATATCATATTGAGTGATTGAGATGACTGATTATGAAACTGTTGTTGTAAGAAACAGGAGATTGTACACAACAGAAGCAAGTGACACAGCACAAATATACATTCAGCAGCAGATAGAAGAGATTATTGAGAGCTGGGGCTGGGGAGATGAAGAAGAGATTGACTTGACAATTATAATAACAAAAAACAACAAGATAGTGAGAACATTCAGCTTGATTGCAAAAAGCAGAAAGACAGACAGAAAAGTGAAGAACAGCAGTTACAAGTACAGATTCATATTTATTCCAGCCCCAATCACAAGAATCATCAAAAAAGAGGCTGGGGAAGATGCTGTTGCTGACATTGAGCTTCACAGTGACAGAACAGCAATAATGATTATCAGAGCACAGTGACTCACTTTTTTATTTTACACTAAGTAGAAACTGTTGTATATTATATGTGATGATAAAGATGAGTGTAAAACTGCAAGTGTTTGAAAGCACAGTTGCTAATGAAGAGTTGAAGCATATTGATGTTGAGACAGAAAATGCAAAATATCAACTTCTTTACAGCAAGAACAGTGCTGACTATTTTGCATTCACAGTTTACACTGATAAGAAACTAGATGCAGTGACAAACAAACACAGTGAAGTATACTTCTTCATAAAACAACAGCAAATTGAGATTGAAAAGACAATAATATATTACAACAATACAACACAAACTATAACAACATACAAAAAGTATTTTGAGATTAGTTTGAAACAGACAAGACTAGCAGAAACAATTAATTTGCTGAGAAGGCTTGCTGAGAGCAAATTTGCAACAGCAGAAGAAGCACTGTTTGTTATAAAACTGTTCAGTATATTTGCTGACACTGTAATAAAACACTGCAGTGAGACAAGAGAACTAACAAACTACACAAAGAATGTACAGAAAGAAAAAGCTGTAGTCTTCAAGACTGCAGACAAGCTTGCTGGTGAGTGATTATGCATGTTGAAGTGTACAGACTGCTGACTGAAGATGAAGAGTACACACTGTATGCACAACATGCAGTGCTGAGAGAGTGCAAGATAAAACTGCATGAGAGTGTTAAGATTGATGCAAAGAAGATTCTACTAAAGTTAAAGATTGCTGACAGTGACAGAGTGTTGTTTGAAGCATGCTGTAATATTGTTAGAGACAATAACAGCACTTACATTGACTTGAGTGAGCACAACACAGTGCTTAACTTGTTGAAAAGTATATACAGTGTCAGTTACACTAGTGCTGAGCTTGTGATAAAAAAGAAGTGTGAAGTGTACACAGCAGAACTCAGATTAAAATCAGTGTGAGATAGAATAATAATGTTAAAATCAGCAAGTTGTTAACAAGTTGCTGTGTAATATGTTTAATTTATCATATTTATGTACAAATATTTTGAAGTTATTGTTGTCAAACTTTATAAAAACACTAAGTAGTTTTTAATATATATTAAGATAGGTGGTGAGTATGAGAAGAGTTAAAGAAGAAGTTGTTAAAAAAGATGAAAAGACAACAATTGTTAAAATCAGCAACAGAAGAGTTTACATCAACAATGCAGGCACAGGCATCATTTCAATACCAGCTCACAGTGTTGTGAAGCCACAAAACAGTGAAATAAGCTTTACAATCAATTATCACAACACAAAACTGTACATAACAGCTAGAGTCAGTAAAACACAATATAACATATATTTGACAATCTCAAAAAGCATAATACAACTGTTACAGCAGACATTCAACTTAAAAGAGCTCAAAGGAGACTTGATTCTGAAAGAAGAGCAAGGAAAAGTCACAGCTGAGCTCATACTGAAAACAGAAAGGGGGGATGAAGAATGAGAGTGACAGTAGATGAACTAAAGACTATATTCAGTAAATACACTGAACTGCAAGAAAAACTCAAACAAGCAGCAAATGATATTACAGCAGTTACAGAGTTGACAGAAAAGCTGAAAAAAGTTACAGAAGAGCTTGATGCACTGATAGAGCTGCTGGAAATCAATAATACTGAGCTGTTTGAAAATGCCCTGTTTTACAACAAACTTGTGAAATACAAAAGCTCAAAAATGCCAGTAAACAAGAAACTGCAACAAATAAAGTCAAAACTAGAAGAACTGGGGGCTAATTATGACTTTGAGGGCAAAATAAAGTCTTATGTCAGAGTTGTTGACAAAGAGAACAGCAACAGTGAGGAGGAGATTGATTTTGAAGACATTGCTGATGAGATTATTCAAGACCTTGATGTCAAGTACTCTTACAGGTACTATGGTTCAAGCAAGTCTGGTATTGTTTACTTAGAGCCACTATCAAATGATTACTCTGAACTCTTTCAGATTGACTATGATGTGCTCATTAATGAAGTGTTCAGGAAGTATCCAACAGTCACCATAATTAAGCTCAACTTGAAGGAAGACTTCCCCACACTAACCCTCAATGAAATAATGAGTAATGCCACCAAATTCCTCAACAAGCCAGTCAGAGTTAGAGCAACACTCCTATCAAAGAAAATGACACCAATCAGTGTTTATTTCAAGTATGAAGCTAGAATAAGCTCAGAAGAGCAAGAAATCTTCTACAATCTGCCTCCCCAGCTAAAACTAGCAGAAAAAGCAAGGATTAACTCCAATTCAGAGGAGAACATACTACAGAACTTCTTAGAAGTAGAGCTAGCTGACACTGATACAGTTTTGAGTGCACTTGTTCCAAACCATCTCATTAACAAAATAAAAGATAGATTGGGCTCAGAATTAGAATTCTGGGGCATACTGTACACTTTGAATGACAATTCAAAATCACTGAAAAGAGACTACATAATGCTAATAACAGAGATTAGAGAGACAGAAGAGCAGAGAACAAGACTGACAAAAGAAAGAGAAGAAGAGATAAGAGAATTCTTAAAACAGTTCAGGAATGGTTCAGAACTGCTTGATTGGATGATTGAAAACTATGCTCCCCACATCAAAGCAGACAAAAACAGGAAAGACTTCATTTACAGAATGAAGCTCACACACTTGATTTTAGCACAAAACACTTACATTAACAACAAAGAAATGATTCACAGTCTCCTACTCAGCAAAAAGGGCACTGGGAAGACTACTCTAGCACAACAGTACCTTCCCCTGATTGCAAGAGCTGTAAAATACACTGACAGCTCAAGAATCAGTGTCCCAGGCCTCCTAGGAGGCTTGGATGTCCAAACAAAAGAGGTGAGAACTGGGTTACTAAAAAATGCTGATAAGGGAGTTCTGGTCATTGATGAAGTTGACAAGCTTGAACAAGCTGAAAAGAAAGTTATAACAGCCTTAAACACAGTGATGAGCTCAGGAAAGGTTTCAATCACTTTAGGAAACAGCAGCAGGCACTTAGAGTATGAGACAAGGCCAAATCTCCTCTTGCTGGGCAATTACAGTGAAGAAGAGCTAAAGAAGCAGCTGAGCTATTACAGTGGTGATGAGAGCAGTGTGGTAGAGATAATAAAAGAATTTATCAGCAAGGAGCTCTTAAAAGTCACAAACCACATCAGTACCCTTGACAGGCTTGGAATTGTGGATTCAGACCTGTTTGACAGGGACTTTGACAAGGAAGAGACAGTTGAAGACATCTCAGAGAAAATACTCAGTGTTCTTGACAGAAAAGAGCAAACAATTGACTCAGAAGACAGTATTACAGCAAAAGAGCTTGTAACACTCAGATTAATCAGGGACATACTGATATACAACAGCTACACTGTCAACAGAGAGAAAATACTAAAATCACTGAAGAGAAAAGAGATTATCAATGAAATAGCAAGATTTGTGCAGAAGGAGAATAGAGAAGACAGCTACAGATTTATAAACTATCTCACACACATTATCACCATTATATCAACACTCAGAAGAGAGGATGAAGTTTCAAGGGAAACACTTGATACAGCATTCCTGCTGGTAAGTCAGACCACAAAAATACTTAGATTGATGAAAGAGACAGAGAATGAGCTCAAAGAGATGGTCAAAGAATTCTTTGAAGAGAAAGTGTTCAAAGAAATGCCTATTGATGGTTTTGAAATTGATAGTCTGGAGAAAAAGTTCAGAACAAATATTGTTGCTTTGACAGATGCAGAACAGAGGAAACTGAAAGAAATATTCAGAGAGTACCTTGATGAACTGATAGCAGCAGGAGAACTGAGGAAAGAAGGAACAAGGGTCAACCTTGGGGCAAAAAGAGCAGAGAGGATTGCAGAAACCATCAGAGACAACTACTTCATACACAGCATTGAAAGAGACCAGTATAGCTACTTCATACTCCCAGTCCTGCAGGACAAGTTCAATTTGAGCCAGGTTTGGCTAAAGAAGATTTTAGAGGCAATCTATGGTGAAACAATGGAGACAAAAGTTACAGATGAAGGAAAGAGGATATCAGCAGTTGCTGTGGAGACACAGAAGGTGAAAGAAGTGTTTAATAACTCAAAAAAGCAGCTGGTTGGGATTAAACTCTACATCTGAGTTTTTTGTGTATTTTCCAATATATTGTATATTTTCCAATTCTTGACAAACTACAAAACAGGGCAGAAAGCTTTTCACTCAAGTCTTTATGTTTTACAATATTCAGCACCACAAACACTGAAAAATTTTCTAAATTACTTAATCAAGTAGTTGAAAAGAAGCTCTCTGAAGCTGTCTGTTGTCTGAGACATCCAGCCCACCCCAACACAAAATTTTTCTGAAAATTTTTGCTGGGGGTGGTGTGGATACTGGAGACAAGGGACAGGTGCAGATGGCCCTGTTCAAACTACTTATTAAAGTAAAAAAGGGCTAGAGATATTCATTGATTGCCTTGTTTTTTCTCTTGTTGTATAGTGAATCTGGTAGTATTCCTAAGACCAGTACAGGAATGTCTATGTTTGCTTCCCCCCTGTTCTTTAAGTCCCATACAAACTGCTCAAAAAATGATACTCCTGTGGACATATACTTTTGCATCTCTTTGACAGGCACAATTTCAACCCCTACATCAATAATTCCAAGATTGTGAAATATTGTCATTTTTGCAGCAACATTATAAACCATGAATGCATACTTTCCAAATTGGACTTCTACTCCCACCTTATTCTTTACAAAGTCCATCTCCCTGTATGCATTTTTAAGACTGATAGTTGGTTCATAACCATTAACATAGTATTCTCTATAGTATTTAATTGGAATTTTGTATGGGGACCATCCTTTCTCTATAAACTTTTGTTTGAATGCTTTGTTAAGCTCTGTTGGATTGTATAGCATCTGTCCCTCTTTTGTTTTTTCTCTACTCTCTTTTGTTTTGTAGTTGTCAGCATCTATTGATTCAATTATTTCATATATTTCTTTTAGTGCCTCTGGATATTTTTCTTGAAGCACTTCTTCCCCATTTTTTAATGAAAACTTTCCAACAACTTTCATTTTGTCCCCTCCTCAGTGTTAACCCAGTTTAGAATTGTTGAGGGGATGTTTTTATTTTTTTCTTTATTTTCTTTTCTCTGGACAAGCCATTCTTCTGGAGGTCTTGCAACTTTTTCTCTCCCAGTTGGTGTGTAAACTGGTTTTCCTAATGGCCTTCTTTTGAGTTTTCCAGTCAGTGCATCTATCACTCTCTGATATGCTATATCACAATACTGTTTGATGATGTCAACTCCAGCAACCTTCCTATCATGAAGAACTCCTGCTATTAGAGAGCTTCCAACTCCCATAAATGGGTCAACAACCCAGTCTCCTTCATTTGAGAGTGCTAGCACAATTCTCTCAACAAGTTCAATTGGATATTGGGCTGGATGAGGAGTCTTCTCTGGATGATTTGCTTTGACATTTGGGATATACCATATCTCCTTCTCCCAATCTTGTAAAACAACCTCCCAGACATCTCCAGGATTTTTACCAAGGGGATTAGAAGATGGCTGTCCTTTCTTTGGCCCTTTATATGCCCTTTTTCCTGGATATTTTTGTGGAACTCTGACTGCATCAAGATTGAAGATATACTTGTCTGACTTTGTAAACCACAATATTGTCTCATATCTCCCTGAAAATCTGTATTTTGCATGTAGTCCATGCCCAAAATGCCATATTATCCTATTCCTGAGTCTTAGTCCATGTTGTTTGAATATTTGATAGAAATAGTAATCCAGTGGAAACACTTCCCTATTCTCTATGTAGTTTCCAACTTCCCATGCAATACTCCCCTCTGGTTTTAGAATCCTCACAAGTTCTTCAGCAACTTCTTCCATCCAACTGAGATAGTCTCTGAATTCTTTTCTTTCTTCATAGGGCTTTCCAACATTATATGGGGGAGATGTCACAATAAGTGTGGCAAAATTGTCTGGTATCTGCTCTAAGAACTTCATTACATCATTGTTTACTATTATGACATCCCCATCATCAGTGAATTTTGTGTCATACACAATCTTCTTTCCTTTTATTGTTTTGACCTGGGGAAGTGGAAAATCAGGCACATCAGTATACTTTATTGATTTTGGCATTTGTTATGCCTCCTTTTCTGTTTTTTAGATTATAAGTGCAATCATCACTCTTTCAATTTCTTTAAGAGCTCATCAATATTGACATCTTCTTTCTTTTCAATTTTTTTGTTTCTCTTTTGCAGTGCTCTGACAAAGTGACTAATTACTTGCTCTTCACTGCTCTCAAAATTTTCAACTGCTATACTGATAAGTGCATCAAGTAGTACACTGCTGTTTACTCTTCTCTCAAGCTTGTGTGAAACAAGTTGTCTGAATGTTTTAAACTTTTCAAATGCAGTGTCATCAACAAGAATGTGATGCATGTTCTGTTTGCTGTCTGTTTTTTCAGTCATTATCTCACCTCAGCACTTACTTGTATGAGTACTTGTATGTGTTGAACTTTATAAATTTTGTTGTTTTTACTAACAAAAAACTTATAAACTTGTGTATATACTGCAGATATATGTTGTATTTAGACATTAATATTAACAGTAAACAGAACATTATTGTTGATATTGATAATGTTGACAATGTTGTGCTAGCATATTCTCTACAGCATGCTGAAGAGTCAGCAACATTGAATGCTGTCTCATTCCAGCCTTCAGCCCTGGGACAGGGCTGGGAGGGGCTTTTTGCTGTTGCTGACAAGATATTATACTTCAATAAAGTTGCAATCTCAAACAATTCTATTCTGTATCTGTTCAAGCTTTTTGAGAACAGTGAGCTTGTTGATTATGAAGCACTGCTTGTTACTGTTACTGTTGACTGTTATGAGCTTTTTGATTTCTTTGATTATGATGTTGTGAGTGCTGTAATTCAAGTGACTGACTTGAAGAGAAGAGTGAGCAGACTGTTCAATGTGTTTGTTTGACACTTTTGATTTTTTAGATTATGTTTAGTCACTTGACAAAAACATTTAATTTATTATAAAAACACACTTATTATTGGGGTGGGAAGTATGAAGTCTGGTGTTATTAAGTTTGTTGGAGTAATGTTCATCATCTTCCTCATAGTGGGGAATTTGAGTGCTCCCCCAGAAGTGAGGGGGCCTGAAGTTCAGATTGACAATCCAATCCTCAAGGCCATGTATCATGCTGGAGAATTCATTGTAGTTCCCTTCAAGACAGTCAAGTACAAGCTCTCCAACACTGACATTAACACTCCTGACATTAACACTCAGCCTGACAAGAGTGAACTGGCAATCCCTGAGCCTTTTGACAAGGGTAAGTCCCTCCCTTACAAGTACAAGGTGGTTGAGGGGATTAAGGTTTACTTCATCCCCTACCCCAAGGGAGAAGCATTCAAACCCAAAGAATGGGAGAGGAGGGATGGTAGACATAATTGGCCTTTTGATTACAAACAGCTTTACCAGGATGTTAATTCAGAGTTTGTGAGGAGCATAATCCTAAAGGATTTGAATGAGAGTGTCCTAAACATTCAGAGGTTCTTTAAAGAGGATGTTGAAAAGTGGGGCATTGATGGAGTCCCAATAGAAGACTTGAGGTACATGGTGTCTTGGTGGAGGGGTGAAATGCTCAAGGGGGGTGAGACTAAGAATGCTTTCCTCCCCTCAGAATCATTCAAGAGGAGCATGAACAAGCAGGGGGTTGATTGCAAGTCCAATGCCCTAGTCCAGTATGCTATTATTTACAATGTGAACAAGTACTTTGGGGTGGAGGCTGATTATTACCTTGGGATTATTGATAGTCCAAAAGCTCCAGTGATGCATGATTTCCTCCTAGTGTATTATCCTGATGAGGGACTGTGGGAAGTGTATGATTGGGGTTACATGGGGGATTACTTTGGGTACAGGTTCCCCACTTTGATGGATGCTATAAGGTTTTACATTAGTGAGTACTTTATTGATGATTATTATGGGAAGGGTGGGACTGTGATTCTTTACAGGCTTCCTGATGATGAAGACCCTCACTTGTACTGGGCTGGGAAGTATGAGTACACTCCTGGGGAGTACACTGCTCTAGTCAAGTACCCCATTAATGTTTATCCTGGTGGTAGGAGGGATGTGATTACTGACTATGGTTGGTATCACTATTATGTTAAGTATGAGTGTGGTTGGGTTGTGAGGGATGGCTGTTATGAGGAGTTCCTTGTGTGGTTGAGGGAGGAAGAGGAGAGGGAAAAGAGTGGGGAGTATGGTTCTTCAAACTCTCCTTTGGAGGAGTTTGGGGAGTGGTTGATTAGGGGGCTTGATAAGGTTTTTAGTGTTTTTGGTTGAGTTCTTTTCTTAACCAGTTCTGAAGAAATCTTTATAAAGTACTCTTGTAAAATTTATTGTTGGTGATGTGGTGATGGTGATAAGTGATGAAGAAATAAAGTCTCTTGTTGTTGCAATTAATGAATTGCTTAGAAATACATCACTTGTTGGTGAATCAATAACATTTAAATTGTATGACCTTGAAGATTTGGTGGTTAAAGGGAAGAAGGAAGGAAGAATTTCTGATGATTTTGCTGAGGAGTTAATTAAGCAGATTGAGTTGATTAGAAAATTTGTCACATTTAAGTTGTAAGTTGTTGGTTGTAGATTAAGTTGTGTGGTTGTGGTTTTGGAGTGCTGTGTAGGTTGCTGTTTTTAAATTTATGCTAAGTAGAATTTTCTCTAATTTTTACTGGTGATTCCCTATGGATAGTAAGGTTATCATAACTGCAATCTTCCTGATTTTTGCCATAGTGATTGGCTACTTGCTTGCAACTGACACAGTTGATATAACCAGTATTATTATGAGAAGAGTCAAGCATGAGGCACAGCTTCATTTGCCAAATTGGGGGAGGATATGGATTCTCAAGCCTGCTCCAAACAGCTACTGGCCTGTCTACTACAATGGGGAATACTACTACACTTATATCATCATTGAAACTAATTTTGAGCTGAAATACACTCCTCCAGCCAGCACAAGCTTTCCCCTGCTTGCTCCTCCAGCCCCAACACTTCTTGAGAGTTTTGAAGACAGTCACAGTAACACAATACACTACATTTACAAGATTGAACTCAAAACAAATAAGATAAATGACTATGTTGTAACAATATACATAAAAGTAAATGATTACAACTATCAGACTATTACATTCTATCCTTACATAGTAAATATAGATGACAATCACAATCACAGCAACAGCAACTCTTCAAACAATACAAACAATAACACAGATTCATCACAGTCAAATGATAATTCAAATTCAAGCAACAACAATAGTTCAAACAACAATAATTTAGATAGTAGCTCACAGTCAGACAGCAACAACAGCAACACAAGTGATAACACAACTGACACATCAAACAACAATAACAATATTAGCTTTGTTATTGTTAATAACACACAGTCAGATGACAATACAAATAGTCAAGATAACAACACAAGCAATAACAATTATGTGAGTGATTTGATGAGCTTTGTAGTTGACAGTCAGTACAGTGCATTTCTGCAAGATGAGTCAAGTAGTTTGCTTGCAAGTGATGTGATTGTAACAGACTCAAACAACACAAGTTATATGCTGTACTTGCTGAAAGACTATTATAACAGTACTGACTTCTACAGACTGCTGATTCAACTGAATCAGCAGAACATACTGAGCAATTTTGTTGTTAGCATAAAAGAGTTTAGAGATGCTAACATAATATACTATGATATTTTCACAGTTGACTTCACTGTCTACAGAATTGCATATAATTTGTTCACAAGCACAATCACATCAGTAACAAAGCTCTCAGTGCAGTCACTGCAGTCACAATACACATTTATTGTTGACAGTGTTGCTGAAGATGACAGTTATTATTATGTAACTTACAATCAGTACATAGTCAAACTTGACAAGCAAGACTTGAGTGTTGTGTCAGTCAGCAAGATACAGAACACAGCAAACATAGTTGTAAATGACAATCTAAGTGAGATTGCAACTGTAGTGTACTTGAACAAACTGCTAATGTTCAAGAAAAATGCTGACAATACTTATACACTCAAGGAGTTTGATTCATCAGCAGCTAATTACTTCAGAATAGGGAAGCAGTTCAACACACTGTATGTATTATACTATGATTCAAACACACAAACATACTACATCACAGACTTTGACAGTTTGTTTAACAACAATCAGCAAGCAAGTGTTGCTTCAGTAAAGATGTTGAACAGTAACTACAGATTAACAAATGATAATCAAGACATGCTTACAACTGTAAGAGCACTTACACAGTCAACTGTGCTGACATTTGAAAAGTATGACAGTGTGTTTAATACTTATCTGCAAATTACAGATGTGTTTGCTTATCTATATGATAATAAAGTGTATGTGTGCAGATTTACAAACAATCAGTACAATAATTATGCTGTGATTTATTATGCAATCATAAAACAAAATGACAATCTAGCCACTGCAGACATCTATAGTACAGCAACAGTAGTAAACATATTGAGCAGTGATTTGTTCACATGTACTGCTTATGATGACAGTGCAGTGATTGACTTTGATGAGGATACTGTTGCTGATGCAATTGTCAGTGTTGCCAAGCTGTCTGACATTAACTTGCAAGCAACTGATGTTAATACAGTTGACTTGAATTATTATTTGATTGATGTAAGTGCTGAGTTCAACAGCAACTTTAATGTTGTTTACAGTGACTTCAATCTGTACATGCTCAGCACTGACAACAAGATTGTACAGCTGTCATGATTTTTCTGTCTTTTTCATTCTTTTCACTCAAAAAAAGCAAAATGCTTATAAAGATGACATACTATAACATACTAAAACATACAAGTATGTGTGATGCAGTATGACTGAGAGTGATGATGTTGTGAGAACAACTGTTTATCTGAACAGAAAGCTGTATGAGAGGGCCAAGGAGCTTAACATAAATTTCTCAGATGTGCTGAGGAGGGCTTTGATTATTGAAATATCCATCAGGGAAGAGCTGATGGAGAAATTCAAGCAGGAGTATGCTCTTTTGAGCATGAAGCAAAAGGCTAATATTGCTAGTGATGCTGATTTGTTTTGGGATGATGAGTCTGGAGCCCCCTGAGTGGTGATGAGGTTTCGCGGGGCTGACCACGATGATACGAAAGCGCATCTGTCGCGAGTATCTTGAGGAGATTGAACGTCTCGAACGTTCAGTTCGGGAGCTTGAGGAGGAGATAATCGAACTTCGCATGCAGCTCAACCTGAAAGTTGATGAGGCCAACAGGCTTGCCATAGAGAACGCCAGCCTGAGGCATAAGCTCGAAGTTCAAAAGAGGACCTACAGAAGGATGGTCGAACTGCTGAAGAAGGCCAAGTTCCCAATAATACTGCTAGACGATGATAATCTTGGGGAGTGATCAATTGAACACTGTTCCGTAACCGGGTGGAGTATCTACTTCCGGGAAAAGGGTGCTGAAGGGGAGAAATGAAGTTCAAACGAAAGTCTTTTTTAGCATCACCGTAGGATAGGCTTAGGAGTAAGAAGGTGAGGATCATGAGCATGGACATGACCACTAAAATGTTTGAAGAGGAAGGATGGATACGAAAAACGTGTAAAGTGTGCGGTAAGCCCTTCTGGACGCTCGACCCGGACAGGGAGACCTGCGGCGACCCGCCCTGTGACGAGTACGCCTTCATAGGAAAGCCGGGAATACCGAAGAAGTACACCTTGGAGGAGATGCGCGAGGCCTTCCTTGGGTTTTTCGAGAGGCACGGCCACGGCAGGGTGAAGCGCTACCCAGTTCTGCCGCGCTGGAGAGACGACGTGCTCCTCGTTGGGGCGAGTATAATGGACTTCCAGCCGTGGGTAATCAGCGGCGAGGCAGATCCCCCGGCAAACCCCCTCACAATAAGCCAGCCCTCAATAAGGTTCACCGACATAGACAACGTCGGAATAACCGGCAGGCACTTTACGATATTCGAGATGATGGCGCACCACGCCTTCAACTATCCCGGAAAGCCGATATACTGGATGGACGAGACGGTTGAGCTGGCCTTCGAGTTCTTCACAAAAGACCTCGGGATGAAGGGCGAGGACATCACCTTCAAGGAGAACCCGTGGGCAGGTGGGGGAAACGCGGGACCTGCCTTCGAGGTGCTCTACCGCGGTCTGGAGGTTGCAACCCTCGTCTTCATGCAGTACAAGAAGGCCCCCGAGAACGCCGACCCGAGCCAGGTCGTTGAGATAAAGGGCGACCGCTACGTGCCGATGGAGACGAGGGTAGTCGACACCGGCTACGGCCTTGAGAGGCTCGTCTGGATGAGCCAGGGAACACCGACGGCTTACGATGCCGTCCTCGGCTACGTCGTAGAGCCGCTGAAGAAGGCCGCGGGGATAGAGAAGATAGACGAGCGCATCCTCATGGAGAACTCCCGCCTGGCGGGAATGTTTGACATCGAGGACATGGGAGACCTCAAGGTTCTCCGTCGGGAGGTGGCCAGACGCGTCGGCATAAGCGTTGGGGAGCTTGAAAGGACCGTCAGACCCTACGAGCTCATCTACGCGATAGCGGACCACACGAAGGCGCTGACCTTCATGCTGGCCGACGGCGTCATCCCGTCCAACGTTAAAGCCGGCTACCTGGCGAGGCTCCTCATCAGGAAGAGCATAAGACACCTCCGCGAGCTTGGACTGGAAATGCCGCTGAGCGAAATAATGGCGATGCACATCAAGGCACTCTCCCCGACTTTCCCGGAGTTCAAGGAAATGGAGGAGGTAATCCTCGATATAGTCGACGTCG
Organism: Thermococcus coalescens; assembly: GCF_055392585.1. NCBI lineage: Archaea > Methanobacteriati > Methanobacteriota > Thermococci > Thermococcales > Thermococcaceae > Thermococcus > Thermococcus coalescens. The sequence continues at coordinate 830,338 of NZ_AP043764.1, read as the reverse complement.
AGGAGAAGCGCTATCACGAGACCCTCAGGCGCGGAAGCGACCTCGTGAAGCGCGAAATAGCCAAGCTCAAGAAGTCGGGCAGGGAGGAGATACCCCTCGAAAAGCTCATCCTGTTCTACGAGAGCCACGGCCTAACGCCGGAGATAGTCGCGGAAGTCGCCAGGGGCGAGGGGATTAAGGTTCACATCCCTGACAACTTCTACACCCTCGTCGCCAAGGACGCCGAGAAGACCGTCAGGGAGGAGGCCGCCAAATACGTCGTCGACTTCGAGCTCGTCAAGGACCTGCCCGACACGAGGACGCTCTACTACGAAGACCCGTTCATGAAGGAGTTCGACGCAGAGGTTCTCAGGGTCATAGACGACTGGGTGGTTCTCAACCAGACTGCCTTTTACCCAGAGGGCGGCGGTCAGCCCCACGACACCGGCGTTCTGAGCGTTGACGGGGAGGAAATCCAGGTTACGAACGTCCAGAAGATAGGAAAGGTCATTCTCCACCGCGTTGAGAAGCCCGATGCCTTCAGGGAGGGCCAGACCGTCCACGGAAGGATAGACTGGGAGAGAAGAATCCAGCACATGCGCCACCACACGGGAACCCACGTCCTCATGGGTGCCCTTGTGAGGGTTCTCGGCAAGCACGTCTGGCAGGCCGGGAGCCAGCTCCACACCGACTGGGCGAGGCTGGACATTTCCCACTACAAGCGCATAACCGAGGAGGAGCTGAGGGAGATCGAGCGCCTCGCAAACAGGATCGTCATGGAGAACAGGCCGGTGAAGTGGGAGTGGCTGCCGAGGACCGAAGCCGAGATGAAGTACGGCTTCCGCCTGTACCAGGGTGGCGTTGTTCCCGGCAGGGTGATCAGGATACTCAACATCGAGGACTGGGACGTTCAGGCCTGCGGTGGAACCCACCTGCCGAACACCGGGCTTATAGGCCCGATTAAGATCCTACGCACCGAGCGCATACAGGACGGCGTTGAGCGCATAATCTTCGCCGCTGGAGAGGCAGCGGTCAGCTGGATGCAGGAGACGGAGAGGATACTCAAGAGAACGAGCGAGGTCTTCCGCGTGCCGCCGGAGAAGGTTCCCGAGACGGCAGAGAGGTTCTTCAACGAGTGGAAGCAGGCCAGAAAAGAGGTGGAGAAGCTGAGAAAAGAACTCGCAAAGCTCCTCGTCTACGAGCTTGAGAGCGAGACCGAGAAGGTCGGCGAGGTAGAGTTCATCGGAAAGGTCGTCGAGGGAACGATAGACGACCTCCGCGAGGCCGCCAACAAGCTCAGGAAGGACAAGAGGGTCATCGTCCTCATCAGCAGGGAAGGCCACTTCGTCGTTGCTATCGGCGATAACCTCGACCTCAAGGCCGGGGAGCTCGCAAAGGTGATTACCAGTGTTGCCGGCGGCGGTGGCGGCGGACGGAAGGAGCTCGCCCAGGGCAGGATAAAGAACCCGCTGAAGGCGGAGGAGGCTATAGCCGAGGTGAAAAAGCGCCTCGGCTGATTCAAAATCTTTTGGGGTGGTTGAAATCAGGGTGAAGGCTCTGACCAAGGAAGCGGCTGAAATAGCCCGGAGAATGGGGTTGATGGCGGTTCCCGAGTATCGCACGGCCGACGGCACCAGGATCGACCTGGCGATACTGAGCGATGGAAATAAGTTGCTTGCAATCGAGTTCGAGAACTCCTACAAGTGGATCCGCCAGAGGCTCCTTTACAACATCGTCAAGGCTTCCAGGGCCGGTTTCTCGGAGCTCTGGGTAGTGTACCCGTTCCAGGTACCGCCCCTCGGCTGGATAAACGAATACGCCCTGGAGCTGGGAGTGGAGCTGAAGATCCTTGAGCCGGAGGAGTTCAGGGAAAAGATAAGAAGCGTCAGAGCCCAGTAGGCTCGTCTATGAAGAACACATCAACCCCAAACTTTTCTTTTACGACCTCCATCAGGGCCTTAACCCCGAGCGTCTCGGTCCTGTAGTGTCCGGCGACGGCAACGCTTATTCCCAGGTCGAGTGCGGTTAGGTAATCTGCGTGTCCGAACTCGCCGGTTACGAAAAGGTCAACGCCCTTCCTCTTGCCCTCCTCGAGTGCAAAGGCTCCGGCGCCGGTTATTGCTCCAACGACCCCTATCTCCCTCTCCCCGAACTCATAGGTTCTGACGGTCGTGCCGAGCCTCTCGGCCAGAACCCGGACGACCTTTTCTATGGGCTGCGGCTCTTCGAACTCCCCGAGGAAGCCGATGGTTGCCCCCTTGTATTCTCCAAAGGCCTCCTTCGGCTCAAGGCCGAGCAGTTTCAGAAGCTGGACGTTGTTTCCGACCTCGGGGTGGGCGTCGAGGGGAATGTGCGCCGCGTAGAGGTTCATGCCCGCATCGAAGAGCGCCTTCAGGCGCCTGTAATGGATTCCGGTGATGTAGCCCAGCCCGCCCCATATTATGCCGTGGTGGACGATGAGCATGTCCGCCCTTCCCCCGGCGGCACGCTCCATGGTCTTCAGAGTGGCGTCAACCGCAAAGGCGACCCTCTCGACTTCCGCCCTCCCCTCCACCTGGAGGCCGTTGCTCGACTTGTCGGGGTAGGCCGAAATCTGAAGGTATTCATCGAGGAAAGCAACGAGCTCGTCGCGGTTCATTCTCCCACCTCATATTCACTTGGTGAATTATTCACTAACTGAATATGTCCGGCAAACCCTTTTAAAACCGAGCCTCAACTCCAGCCGAGAGGTGTTGGGATGGGTGATGGTGAGTTTGAGAAAGCCGTTGAGGAGCTCGCGAGGGCCGTCATGAACGGCGAGATAAGGAGCCGTGAGGAGCTCAACAGGTACAAGATAGCCGTATCCAGGAAGTATCATCTCTCAAGGATTCCCGGTAACTCGGACATCCTCAAGGCCATCCCGGAGGACAGGCGGGATGAGTTCAGGGATCTGCTCAGGAGAAAGCCGACGAGGACGATAAGCGGCGTCGCTGTGGTCGCCATGATGACAAAGCCCTTCCCGTGCCCGCACGGCCGCTGCATCTACTGCCCCGGGGGGCCGAGCGTCGGCTCCCCCCAGAGCTACACTGGGAAAGAACCTTCCGCCCTTCGCGCCGTCCAGAGCGCTTACCACCCTTACATCATCATGATGCGCCGCCTCAAACAGCTCACGGACATAGGGCACGACGTGGACAAGGTGGAGGTCATAATCCAGGGCGGGACGTTTCCGGCGGTTGACCTGGACTACCAGGAGTGGTTCGTCAAGTGCGCCTTCAAGGCCATGAACGACTTCCCGTACTTCAAAGAGGTCGAAAACCTTGAGGAGAAGCTCGTACGGCTGATAGTCCACAGGGACGAGTCCGTTTTCGATGAGGATCCGAAGTTCAAGGAGGCCTGGGAGAGAACCCACTCAAGGCCCTACTACTACCTCGAAGACGAGCAGAGGAAGAACGAGAGGGCCAAGGTCAGGATGGTCGGCTTGACGATCGAGACGCGCCCGGACTGGGCCTTTGAGAGGCATATAGACAGGATGCTGAAGCTCGGGACCACGAGGGTCGAGCTTGGCGTTCAGACGGTATTCAACTTCATCCACGAGAGGACGAGGCGCGGTCATGGAGTGGAGGAGATAGTTAAGGCGACCCAGCTTCTCCGCGATGCCGGCCTCAAAATCAACTACCACATAATGCCAGGCCTTCCCGGGAGCAACTTCGAGCGCGACCTCTACACTTTCAGAGCCATCTTCGAGGATTCCCGCTTCAGACCCGACATGCTGAAGATATACCCGACGCTTGTTACGGCAGACGCTCCTCTCCACCGTTGGTGGAAGGAGGGTAAATATCGCCCCTACCGTACGGAAGAGGCGGTTGAGCTTCTCGTCGAGGCCTACAGGCTTTTCCCGAAGTGGGTCCGCGTGATGAGAATCCAGCGAGACATACCCGTTCAGCTCATCGTTGACGGCGTCAAGCACTCCAATCTGGGCCAGCTCGTCTTCAACGAACTCGTGAAGCGCGGGATAAGGCCGAGGGAGATTCGTTTCAGGGAAGTCGGCCACATGATGGAGAAGTTTGGAATACAGCCTGAAATAGAGCACATTAAGTTACTCCGCGAGGACTACGAGGCCGCCGGTGGGAAAGAAATCTTCCTGAGCTTTGAAGACGTCAAGAACGACGTCCTGATCGGCTTCCTCCGCCTCAGGATTCCGAGCGAGAAGGCCCACAGGAAGGAGATAAACTGCTGCCCTTCGGCCATAGTCAGGGAGCTCCACATTTACGGCCCGCTCGTTCCCATCGGCGGAAAGCCCCGCTACGAGTGGCAGCACCGCGGCTACGGAAGGGAGCTCCTTGCAGAGGCCGAGAGGATAGCGAGGGAGGAGTTTGACGTCATGAAGATGCTGGTCATCAGCGGCGTCGGCGTTAGGAACTACTACCGGAAGTTCGGCTACCGGAAGAACGGGCCGTACGTGGCTAAGAGGCTGGATAGGGGCTACGCTGACTTCGAAATCCGCGGACACTTCGACGGCCACTTAAACACGTGAAAGGTATTTTCTTCTTCCCCGGCTTTGGTTTATTCCCCTCATCCGGTTCGTTGGAAAAACCTTTTCTCGTCAGTAAAACTTTTAAACACTGATGGACAACTATGTGCTGAGGTGGCCTGAATGGGCAAAAGCCGTAAGCCGCGGATATCCTACGAGACAAGCTTCCGGGCCAAGGTTCTCGTCCTGGCTCTCATATTTGGCATCGTCATATTCATGATAGTGTATTACCCCCTGCTGAGCCATCAGGTCAACCCCTGGGGGGTTGCGGCGCCCAAGGGGCAGATCGTCCTTGCCCAGAACTTTACTCTCGGTTCCGTGAACTACACCAACGCCGTCCCGGTAACGTCCCAGAACAACATACTCGTGCTCAAGGGCAACGACGACGCCGGGGATAAACTGACCATGAAGATGACAACTCCCGGATGGTGCATCGACGTCTGGGTGTGGGGAGGCTCATCGAAAGGCTGGCAGCAGAAGTACGACTGCGCCAGGGAGGTTCAGCTGAGCCAGTATGCCTTCAAGAGGATTCCAACCCACGAGGCGAAGGAAATACTCTACTGGTACCTTGAAACCGGCTACGTTATAGTCTTCCACAAGGAGGGTTCAGTTCAGAACTACGAGCTGGTCAACTTCACGGTCACCTACGGTGGGGAAACCGACTGGGGGGCGTTCAAGGTCTCCCTTGAAAGGTCGTGAGGTGATTCCATGCGGATTTCTTATGAGACGGCGTTCCGGCTCAAGGTTCTCTTCATAGTCCTCGTTTTCGGTATTCTCATCTTCAGGATAGTCTACTACCCGCTCCTCACCCACAAAACCGTGCCCTACGGCGTTGCCGCCCCGAAGGGACAGATTCTCCTGCTTGAGAACATAACACTGGGCAACTACACCTGGGAGAACGCTGTGGACATGCAGAACCACCTCATACTGAAGGGCAGCGAGGACTACGGGGACTCCGTGTTCCTGGAGATTCAGACGCCCGGCTGGTGTGCGGACGTTGCCTTCTGGGATGGACAGAAGTTCATCGTGAGCGAGAGGTGCGTGAGGAAGCTGTCGATCTCCAAGTACTTCTTCGTGGTAACTTCGGCCTTCTACTGGTACGTGGAGCCCGGTTATCACCTGATCTTCTACAAGCCCGATGGAAAGCCTGAGAAGTACGAGCTGGTCAACTTCACGGTGACCTACGGCGAGAAAACCGACTGGGGGGCCTTCAAAGTCGCCTACGGAAAAAGTTAGGGTATTAAAACCTGCTTTCCTATTTTTGCCGGTTCTTCCGATGCATTTTTAACCGGTCTCATAGATGGGATTCCATGAGGTTCGAACCGAGACCTTTCAGTGAGCCGGTGTCCTTCAGGTGCCTCTACTGCCTTGACTGCTGCAGGGGGAGGCACGTGTATCTGACGCTGAGGGACATAGAGGGAATAGCAAAGGCCGGCCACGACCCGCAGGAGTTCGTGACCTTCTCAGTGGAGGGGGGTAAAATCCGCTTCGTTCTCGCGGTCAGGGAGTGGGATCTGGGCTGCGTCTTCCATGACCCGGAAACCGGGAAGTGCAGGATTCACAGGGTCAATCCGATAATCTGCAGGATATATCCTTTCATGGTCTCGCGAAGGCCCCTCGGCGTTGAGGGTGAGAAACCGTTTCACTACAAAGGCCAAGAACTATGGCTCTACTACGACGAGAGCTGTCCCGGAATAAACGCGGAGGAGCCGGAGGTTGAGATAAAACCAGAGGAGATAGCGGAACTCGGCCTGGAGTTCGAGAGAGAGTTTGATAAAACTGACATGGATGGCTTTGTGACGTTGCTTGGTGGACTTGATGGCTAACCTTTTAAGGCCTCCCTCGATGTCTGGAACATGGAGCAGGAACTCCGCTACCGGCGCGCTTCAGCCTGGGAGTACGATTTAATCCTCCGCGAGGCCGAGAAGTACGGCGAGCTCAGGCATCATTTTTTTGCCGTCGTCGAGGGAAAGTTCCGCGACGTTTACGCCGTGAACGAGAGTCTGTGGCGGGAGATTGAGCGAATGGAGGTTAAGCCCTACGCCTACGGAACCTTCATCGGCACGATAAAGGTCGATAAAAATCTCGTGGAGAAGTTCTATCCCAACGTGGAGTTCTTCTACTTCGTGAGGGTTGAGAGGAACTACGCTGTTCTCAGTCCAAAGGCGGGATTCCTCTTCACGACGGGGAAGGACGTCCCGAGGGGCGGTGTGAGGAGATACCTCTGGCAGGGCACGAAGAAGCTGGTGGTCTACGACGAAAACGGTGTTATCCTCGGCATAGGCAGGATAAACCCAGATAGCAAGAGGAAGTTCATCCTGAACGTTACCGATGTTGGGGAGTTCATAAGGAGAAAACGCTAATCGGGCAAGGGAGGTATAAGAGAAAGAATCCGGCTTCAGCCATTCTCGTTGTTCTTCCTTTCGAGCTTCTCCTCCCAGGTGAGTATCATGTGGGTGAATGTCTCGTCTTCCTCCTCTATTCCGCGCTTTATCTCGGAAACGTGGGCGTACTGGGCGCGGAGCTTGTCGAGGATGTAGTCGACGGCCTTCTCCGGATCGGCGGTGGTTCCGCAGGTGTAGACGTCCAGGGCGGCGTAGCCCTTCTCCGGCCAGGTGTGTATCGAGATGTGGCTCTCGGCGACGATGACCATTCCGCTGACGCCGGTGGGAGAGAACTTGAAGAAATAGCTCGCTTTGACCTCCATTTTACCGACCTTGGCTGCTTCCAGGAATATCTCTCTTATCTTGTCAGCGTTACCGAGGATTTCGGGATCGCAACCAGCGGCCTCAACAACGTAATGGAACCCGATCGTCTCTATCTCAGCCATGGCTCTCACCTCTTGTTGCTCCTATTACGAACCCTTTTTAAAGTTAAGCCCTAAAGCGGGGAACTGTGAACAGGCCGTTTTGGTGTTGAACTGCTCTGAATTGGTCTAGAATTTATTGAGCGGTGGTGTCCTTCCCGTTATGAAAATTTTCCAAAAGCTCGTGGAGGATTCTCCACAATTCCGATTTGAAGGCTCTTTCATGGATTAAGCCCCTTCTGCGCCCAGTTTAATCCTGCTCACCGGTGACCTTTTTTAGGCGTGAACCACTAATTTTAAAACTCATACCTCCAACTAACGACAAGTTTACTAAAACTCACGAAGGGGTGAAGGTATGTCGAAGCCTAAATCAAAGGCAAAGCCCACGGCAGGGGATGCCGTGAGGGCGAAGAAACGGGAAAAGCTGAGCTTCCTCGCAAGGATGGAATACAGGAAGATGATAATGTACCCGCTCGCGGTCTTCGTGATAGCCCTGATGCTTCTCGCGGTCAACTTTCCAACGCTGGGGATAGACCTCAGGGGCGGTGTCGTGGTTACCGCCTACGGAGTTAACGCGAATCCCGATGAACTGGCCAAGTACATAGGCGATAAAATCGGCGTGGAGGTTAGGGTCGAGAGCTTCACCGGTGTCGAAACCAGCGGTGTCAGGGTGTACGCTCCCACAGGCACCGACCCGCTCAAAATAATCGACGTCATGAAGGAGAGATACCCGGACGCTGAATACACTCACAGTGAGGTGCAGCCGACCTTTGGAGAGATAGCCCAGCAGCAGGGAATAAGGGCGCTGGTGTTTGCATTCCTCGCCATGGCTGTCGTGGTCTTCCTGTTCTTCAGGAACCTGGTGCCGTCCCTCACGATAATATTCTCCGCACTCTCGGACATGACGATAGCCGTTGCCCTGATGGGCATCTTCGGAATCGAGCTCACCACCGCCACGATAGCGGCACTGCTCATGCTCATAGGTTACACAGTCGACAGCAACATACTCCTGACGACCAAGCTTCTCAGGAGAAAGGAGGACTCAATAGACAAAGCCTACCTCTCGGCCGTTTCGACGGGCTTCACCATGAGCACCACGACGCTCGGTGCCCTGCTGATCCTCTGGATAATCTCGACCTCACAGACCATAGACAACATCGCCATAGTCCTCATCTTCGGTCTGCTCGCCGACTTCATGAACACGTGGATTCTCAACGCGGGCGTGCTCAAGTGGTACCTCACCAGGGAAGCTGTCAGGGGTGGTAAAGCATGAAGAGAAGAACCAAAAAGCTCCTCCTGAACTGGAGGATAATCCTGCTCACGCTCTTCCTCATCGGCTCGATAGCGACCCTTGCCCTCAAGCCTCTTACGTTTGGTATTGACATAAGCGGCGGTGTTGCACTCGTTGCCCAGACAGAACATCCCGTCGACACAAAGACCATGCAGCTCGTCGTTGATTCACTGCAGAAGAGGCTTAACACCCTCGGTCTTAGGGACATAACCGTTGAGGCCCAGGGAGACCAGATAGTCCTCATTAAAGTTGCCAACGTTACCTCCCCGGAGGAGGCGAATCAGATAAAGAGCGTCATCGAAAGCCAGGGTGTCTTCTACATGGAGTTCACGGGTACGATCTTTGGAACTGGCAACGACGTTGAGTACGTTGGCATCTACAAGATAAATCCCGACAACAGCTGGAGTGTTCCATTCAGGATCTCCAAGGCCGCCGCCGAGAAGTTCGCCGAGCTCGCCTACGGCAAGAAGGGCTGGCCAGTTGACATGTTCCTTGACCCACCGGTCAACTCCCTGATGGTCGTTCCTGAGAGCGTTTACAAGGCTATGAACAGCTCGGAGTTCAACGCCGAGGCCCCGGAGGCACCGACGCTTCTGGAGAGGGTCACCAAGGCCTTCAACATAAGCGTCGTCGCCTACGCCAACCAGAGCGCCGACGAGATAGCCAAGCTTGCCCAGGGCAAGGACAAGATCGTTCTCGTTGACGTCCCGCAGGAGCTTCAGACCCAGCTTGAGGGAATGAACCTCACGGTAAGGTACGTTCCGAGGGCCCAGGGTGAGAGCGACCACGCGCTCATAGTCAGGGTTCTTGGCCTCTACGGCCCGTACTCCCTCGGCGAGGGCTTGACCGTTGGACAGCCACAACAGGACGTTCAGATAACCGGAAGCGCCCCCGACAGGCTCACGGCCGAGCAGGAGGCGAGCACCATATACACCGTTCTTAAGAGCGGTTCGCTTCCCGTCAAGCTCAGCGTCGTGGGAATGGAGTTCATATCCCCGAGGCTCGGTGAGGGCTTCAAGAATCAGGCCCTCTACGCCGGAATAGGCGCCCTCATAGCGGTGCTCCTCATCGTCTACTTCCACTACAGGAAGTGGAGGATAGCCATACCGGTCGCCTCTACCAGCCTCTTTGAGGCGATAATCATCCTGGGCTTCGCGGCGCTGATCAAGTGGAACCTCGACCTGCCCAGTATCGCCGGTATTATCGCGGCCATAGGTACTGGTGTCGACCAGCAGATAGTCATAACCGACGAGCTCCTCGGGGGAGAGAAAACCACCAGGATAAGCAGGCGCTCAAGCATGCTCAAGAGAATGGGGAGGGCGTTCTTCGTCATCTTCGCCTCGGCGGCAACGACGATAGCGGCCATGAGCTTCCTGCTGGTCTACTTCGTCGGAACGCTCAAGGGCTTCGCCTTCACGACGATACTCGGAGTGCTCATCGGAATCCTGATAACCAGACCGGCCTACGCTGAAATAGCCAAATACCTCCTCGGTGAGGACTGATGTTCGTCGTGATAATGGGTGCCGGAAGGGTCGGCTTCCTGGTCGCCAAGATGCTTGAGGAGGAGGGACACGACGTAACCATAATAGAGATGGACAAGGAGCGCGCCAAGGAGCTCTCCCTCCTCATCAATGGTCTGGTCATCGAGGGCGATGCGACCGACCCGAAAACGCTGGAAGAGGCCAACATAAAGCAGGCGGATGCCTTTGCAGCCTTAACGGGCAAGGACGACGCCAATCTGCTTGCCTGCATACTGGCGAAGCACCTCAACCCGAAGATCAAGACGTCGCTCAGGATAAGCAACCCTCAGAACAGGCGCATATTCGAGGAGGTCACCGACCTCAAGCGGTACTTCGACTTCGTGATCTCACCAGAGGAAATAGCCGCCGAGTACATCAGCAGGAACATAGTCACGCCGGGCTTCGACCGCGTTTTGTTCCCGAAGGAAGGCGCTGAGATAGTTCGCTTCAACATCAACGGGGACAGCGAGATAGCGGGCAAGCTGGTCAAGGATCTGAAGCTGCCGAGGGACGCGCTCATGGTGGCGGTTTACGACGACAAGGGCAACCTGCTAATCCCATCGGGCGATACCAAGCTTCCGGAGAGGGGACAGGTCATAATCTTCGCCAAGAATAGTGTTCTCGACGACGTGAAGAGGCTTTTGGAGAAGAAAAAACCCAACAATGAAAGTTAATATGACATTTTTTTCAACTTTCGTGTTCATTTTTGTTCCTTCCTCGTCATATCCACGGTTCACAGGCCAAAAACTATTTAAACCGATTAGGGAAGCCAAAGGTGGCGTGAGGATCACCTGTTTTCGGTGTCATTGGGGGGCTAATCATGGAGGACGTCATCAAGCAGATTGTTGACGCGGAGAAACAGGCTGAAGAGAGGATCGAGAGGGCCAAGGAGGAAGCCAGGGAGATAGTCCTCAAGGCCCGTGAGGAGGCCAAACTTCTCGAAAGGAGCATAGTTGAGGAGGCCGAAAAGAACGCCGAATCCCTCATTGAAAAAGCCCGCCTTGAGGGGGAGGAGGAAGCGAAGAAGATACTTGAGGCGGGAGATTCCGAGATTGAGGAGCTCAAGGTCAAAGCCACCAACAACTTCGAGAAGGCCATCTCCGCGGGAATAGCGCTCGTGAGAGGGAGCTGAGATGTTCAAGCCTGAAGAGATGGTCAGGATAGAGGTCATCACCCTTAACCGGTACAAGGACAGTCTTCTGACGTACCTCCACGAGAACGGTGTGGTGGAGATAAGGGAGCTCGACGTCACGATTGCACAGAAGGACTCCCCAAACGAGTACCACAGAAAGGCCGCTTCGTACAGCATAACCATTTCGAGGCTCGCTGACTTTCTTAAGGCCTACAGAAAGTCCACGGGAGGAGGCATCAAGGAGTTCATATTCCCGAAGGAGAAGGAGAGAAAGAGGTACCGGTACGAGGGGATAGAGAGGCTCATAAAGGACGTTGAGCGCTTTCTGTCCACGGTTGAGCCTGAGATAAAGGCCGTTGAGGGCAAGATAACCGCCACCCAGACGGAGATAGAGAGGATAAAGGGCGACATAGCGATACTGGAGCTTCTCTCGGTTCTCAACATCGACGTGTCCTACCTCAAATCAACCGATATGCTCGAAATCGTCGTTGGAACCGTTGACAGGAACAGGTTTAAGCCCCTTGTTGATGAGGTCACAGAGGCCACGGAGAAGAGGGCAGTTATAGTTTCAAAGGAACTGAAGGACAAGGTTTTGGCGGTCTTCGTCTTCCTTAAGGCCGATTACGACAGGGCAAACCCAATCCTGGCCAAGTACTCCCTTGAGAGGCTTGAGGTTCCCGAGGGGGAGGGGACGCCGAGGGAGCTCATAGCCGTCTATGAGGAAAAGCTCCGCGCCAAGGAGGAAGAGCTTGAGAGCGCCAAGAAGGACGCGGAGATGCTGGCGGAGAGGTACTACGAGGACGTTGTCTTCTACCAAGAGCTTATGGAGAACGAGCGCGACAAGTCAACTGTACTGCCGATGCTCGCCAGAACGAACATGACCTTCGCCTTGACCGGCTGGCTTCCCAGGAGCGACGTTCCGGGGGTTCTGGACGGCATCAAGAGGGTGACCAACGGCACGGCCTACATCAACATCAGGGAGCCAACCGAGGAGGAGCTCGATGAGATTCCAATAAAGCTCAAAAACCCCCGCTGGGCCAGGCCCTTCGAGATGCTCACCGAGATGTACGGCGTTCCCAAGTACAACGAGATAGACCCCACCCCGATAATAACGTTCACCTATTCCTTCTTCTTCGGCTTCATGCTCACTGACTTTATGTACGGTCTCATAATAGCGATAATAGCCGCGCTCCTCGTCAAGGGGCACAGGAAGTTCAACGACGGCACCTACAAGTTCGCCTACACCCTGCTGATAAGCTCCTTCTTCACCATGGCGATGGGCGTCATCTTCGGCAGCTACTTCGGCAACGCCCTTGACCTTGCAGGATTCACTGTCCCTCGCGTCTGGGACACCTTCCAGGATGCCCTCGTGGTGCTCCAGCTCGCTCTGGCCATAGGCATAGCCCACCTCTTCACCGGCTACACCGTCGGCTTCATAGTCAAGCTCAGGAACGGCGAGATAAAGGATGCTGTACTCGACCAGCTCTCGTGGATGCTCATAATACTTGGAATAACCTTCCTGTTCCTGGCGGGCAGGGATCCGGCGCTGAGCATGCCAGGTAAGGTGCTCTTCGGCGCTGGTCTGGTGCTGTTCATACTCAGCGAGCTCAAGAACGGTGCACTGGCGGCTCTCCTGGTCATCTCCGACTTCTTCGGCTTCGTGGGCAGCTGGCTCAGCTACGCAAGGCTCATGGCACTCGCTTTGGCGACCGCGGGAATCGCGATGGTCGTCAACATACTCGCCCAGATGGTCTGGGGCGTAAGCATCGGCCCCGTTCCCATAGGCATAGTCATTGGAATCATACTGTTTGCCGGCGGCCAGCTGTTTTCGGTCGCCATCAACGCCCTCGGAGCGTTCGTTCACTCGCTCCGTCTTCAGTACGTTGAATTTTTCGGAACGTTCTACTCAGGTGAAGGTAAACCCTTCCGGCCCTTCAGGGCAAAAAGAGAAGTATCCGAGTTGGAGTTTGAAGCTTAAGGAGGTGCATGAAAGATGGACCCGATAGTTTACGTATCCCTCGGTGCGGCCCTTGCCGCAGGAATAGCTGGAGCAGCTTCGGCCTTTGGTGTCGGTATAGCCGGTGCCGCAGCGGCCGGAGTCGTCGCCGAGGATGAGAGGAACTTTAAGAACGCCCTCATCCTTGAGGGTCTGCCAATGACCCAGAGTATATACGGCCTCATTACCCTGTTCCTCATCCTGATGGTCTCCGGAATCCTCGGTGGCGGCTTCAAGTTCACCGACCCGACCAACATGGACAACATCGTTAAAAGCGCCATCCTCCTCGGTGCAGGATTGACCGTTGGCCTTACCGGCCTCTCGGCAATACCCCAGGGAATCATCGCCAGCGCCAGCATTGGTGCGGTTGCCAAGAACCCGAAGACCTTCACCCAGGGAATCATATTCTCCGCTATGGCGGAGACCATGGCAATCTTCGGTCTCGTCGGCGCTCTGATCATGATAGTTACCGGAGTCGGTTTCTGACTCCCACAAACTTTCTTTATGGCAACGAGGAGGAAGGAAGATGGATGGAGCAGAGCTGATCATTCAGGAGATAAACAGGGAAGCGGAGCAGAAGATACAGTACATACTCAGCGAGGCCCAGAAGGAGGCGGAGAGGATTAAGGAAGAGGCGAGAAAGAGGGCCGAAGCGAGGGCTGAGTGGATACTCAGGAAGGCCCAGACCCAGGCGGAAACGGAAAAGCAGCGCATAATAGCCAACGCAAGGCTTGAGGTCAGAAAGAAGCGCCTTGAGGTTCAGGAAGAGCTCATCCAGGAGGTAATAACCGCCCTCAGGGAAAGGCTCGCGGAGCTTTCCGAGGAGGAGTACTTCCCGATGCTCATCGACCTCACCGTTAAGGCCCTTGAGGAGCTCGGCGGGGAGGCCTGCCTTGTCCGCTCCAACGAGAAGACCTTGAAGCTGCTTGAGAGCAAGCTGGGGGAGTTCAGGAAGTCTGTCGCGGCAAGGCTCGGAAGGGACGTTGAGATAAGCCTCGGTGAGCCGGTATCGACCATAGGCGGCGTCATCGTTGAGGCCCCCGACGGCTCTGTTAGGGTCGACAACACCTTCGAGGCCAGGATAGAGAGGTTTGAGGGTGAACTGAGGGCAGAGATAGCCAAGGCTCTCTTCGGGTGAGGTTAATGGAAGCAGGAGCCGTAAGCGGGATCCTCAACACGACGCTGGCTGTAGTATTCGTGTGGGTGGGATACAAGACGGCCAGGATAGTGTGGAAGTACACCCCCTATTCATACCCCAACGCAAGGATAAAGGCCATGGAGGCGAAGCTCCTCACCGAGCAGCGCTTCAACGAGCTAGCCGAGAGCAGAACGTTGCAGAACTTCGTCGTCAGCCTGGAGGACACCGACTACAAGGACTACCTCACCAACGTTTCGACCTACACCATCGAGGAGATAGAGAGGGCCCTGGAAAAGGCCCTTGCCGGAACCTACGAGCTGATGATTAAGATCCTCCCGAAGAGGGTTAACCCGTTCTTCAGGCTCATGCTTGAGGAGTGGGACGTCAGAAACATAGCCAGCGTGGTCAAGGCCAAGTTCGCAGGCGAAGTTGCGGGCGACTACGTCATGGAGATAGGCCCAATGCTCCCCAAGGTCAAGGCCATGGCAGAGGCAAAGACCATGGAGGAGATACTCGTTATCCTTGAGGGCACTCCCTACGAGGAACCCTACCAGAGGCTGCTCCTCGGGGAGATATCGCTCCAGGAGTTCGAAACCGAGCTCTACAGGATGCACTACGGAAAGCTCCTTCGCTATGCCCTCTCAAAGAAGGACGATGAGCGCGTCATCCTTGAGGAGTTCGTCAGGCTTAAGATCGATAGGACCAACATCCTTACAGTCCTCAGGGCGAAGTCAGCCGGAATGACCGCGGAGGAGATAAGACCGCTGGTAGTTCCGGGGGGGAGCATAAAACTCGACCCGCTCCTCCACGTCGACGACCTGAGCATGGCTTTAGCTGAGCTCGATTCCACCAAGTACGGAAAGGTCATCAGGGACGTCAGGGAGGACGTCGAAAGGGATCTCAGCGTCCTTGAAAAGGCCCTTGAGAGGCACATCCTTGAGAGGATGAACGAGCTCAACAGGTTCTACCCGCTCAGCGTCGCTGCACCGCTCAGCTACGTCCTCCAGAAGGAGAGGGAAGTGCGGAAGCTCAGGGCCATAGCGAAGCTCATCGAGGACGGGGTTCACCCTGAGAGGATAAAGGAGCTCGCGGGTGATGTTGCATGAAGATAGCCGTGCTTGGCGACAAGGACACCGCGCTCGGTTTCAGGCTGGCCGGTGCCCATGAGGTTTATTCCTTTGACGACACCCCGCTTGATATGGAGAGGCTCCGGAACAAGCTGAAGGAGCTCGTCGAGAGGGACGACATAGGAATAATCCTGATAACCGAGAGATTCGTTCAGAAGGTTGAACTTCCGGAGGTTACCCTTCCAATCATCCTTCAGGTGCCGGACAAGTCCGGCTCCAGGCTTGGTGAAGAGGCGATCAAGGAGATAGTTAGAAGGGCAATTGGTGTTGAGCTGAAGAGGTGAAGGGAAATGGGAAGGATAATTCGCGTTACCGGTCCGCTCGTCGTTGCCGACGGAATGAAGGGCTCGAAGATGTACGAGGTCGTCCGCGTCGGCGAAATGGGGCTGATAGGAGAAATCATCCGCCTTGAGGGTGATAAGGCCGTTATCCAGGTCTATGAGGAGACCGCGGGCATAAGACCGGGTGAGCCGGTTGAAGGAACCGGCGCTTCACTGAGCGTCGAGCTCGGTCCCGGACTGCTCACCGCTATGTACGACGGTATTCAGAGGCCGCTTGAGGTTCTCAGGGAACTGAGCGGCGACTTCATAGCGAGGGGTCTCACCGCCCCGGCCCTGCCGAGGGACAAAAAGTGGCACTTCACCCCGAAGGTCAAGGTTGGAGATAAGGTCACCGGCGGCGACATCCTCGGTGTCGTCCCCGAGACCAGCATCATCGAGCACAGGGTTCTCGTTCCCCCGTGGGTCGAGGGAGAGATAGTTGAAATTGTCGAAGAGGGCGACTACACCGTCGAAGAGGTTATAGCCAAGGTCAAGAGGCCCGACGGCAGCATCGAGGAGCTCAAGATGTACCACCGCTGGCCCGTCCGTGTCAAGAGGCCCTACAAGAGGAAGCTTCCGCCCGAGGTTCCGCTCATCACCGGCCAGAGGACGATAGACACCTTCTTCAGCCAGGCCAAGGGTGGAACGGCGGCAATTCCCGGCCCGTTCGGTTCGGGTAAGACCGTCACCCAGCACCAGCTCGCCAAGTGGAGCGACGCACAGGTCGTCGTCTACATCGGCTGCGGCGAGCGCGGTAACGAGATGACGGATGTGCTTGAGGAGTTCCCGAAGCTCAAGGACCCGAAGACAGGAAAGCCGCTCATGGAGAGGACGGTGCTCATAGCAAACACCTCGAACATGCCTGTTGCTGCCCGTGAGGCGTCAATCTACACCGGGATCACCATCGCCGAGTACTTCAGGGACATGGGATACGACGTGGCCCTCATGGCTGACTCAACGAGCAGGTGGGCGGAGGCGCTCCGTGAGATTTCTGGCCGTCTTGAGGAGATGCCCGGTGAGGAGGGTTACCCGGCGTACCTCGCGAGCAAGATAGCTGAGTTCTACGAGCGTGCGGGCCGTGTTGTTACCCTCGGAAGCGACGAGAGGATAGGCAGTGTTTCCGTCATTGGAGCCGTCTCGCCGCCCGGTGGAGACTTCAGCGAGCCGGTCGTTCAGAACACCCTCCGTGTCGTCAAGGTCTTCTGGGCGCTTGATGCCGACCTCGCGAGGAGGAGGCACTTCCCGGCCATCAACTGGCTCAGGAGCTACTCGCTCTACCTCGATGCCATCCAGGACTGGTGGCACAAGAACGTTGACCCCGAGTGGAGGAAGATGCGCGACCAGGCCATGGCGCTCCTCCAGAAGGAGGCGGAACTGCAGGAAATAGTCAGGATAGTCGGTCCCGACGCTTTGCCGGACAGGGAGAAGGCGGTGCTCATAGTCACCAGGATGATACGTGAGGACTACCTCCAGCAGGACGCCTTCGACGAGGTCGACACCTACTGCCCACCGAAGAAGCAGGTAACGATGATGAGGGTCATCCTCAACTTCTACGAGAGGACCATGGAGGCCGTTGACCGCGGTGTTCCCGTCGACGAGATAGCCAAGCTGCCGGTCGGGGAGAAGATAGGCCGTATGAAGTTCGAGCCCGAGATAGAGAAGGTCGCGGCGCTCATCGATGAGACGAACGAGCAGTTTGAGGAGCTCTTTAAGAAGTACGGAGCGTGATGCCGATGCCGGGAATGGAGTACTCAACCGTTAGCAAGATTTACGGGCCGCTCATGATCGTCCAGGGCGTCAAGGGTGTGGCGTACGGCGAGGTCGTTGAGATAGAGACCGAGAGCGGCGAGAAGAGGAAGGGGCAGGTTCTTGAGGCCAGGCAGGACATGGCAATCGTCCAGGTCTTCGAGGGCACCAGGGATCTCGACATAAAGACCACCCGCGTTCGCTTCACCGGTGAGACCCTCAAGGTGCCAGTCAGCATGGACATGCTCGGCAGGGTCTTCAACGGTATCGGGAAGCCGATCGACGGAGGCCCGGATATAATCCCGGAGGACAGGCGCGACGTCCACGGTGCTCCCCTCAACCCGGTCGCGAGGGCCTACCCGAGGGACTTCATCCAGACCGGTGTGAGCGCGATAGACGGAATGAACACCCTCATCCGCGGTCAGAAGCTGCCCATATTCAGCGGTTCAGGTCTCCCCCACAACATGCTCGCGGCCCAGATAGCCAGGCAGGCGAAGGTCCTCGGCGAGGAGGAGCAGTTCGCCGTCGTCTTCGCGGCGATGGGTATCACCTACGAAGAGGCCAACTTCTTTAAGAAGAGCTTCGAGGAGACCGGTGCAATAGAGAGGGCCGTGCTCTTCCTGAACCTTGCAGACGACCCCGCCATCGAGCGCATTATCACCCCGCGTATGGCCCTCACCGTGGCTGAATACCTCGCCTATGACTACGACATGCAGGTTCTGGTTATCCTCACGGACATGACCAACTACGCCGAGGCCCTCCGTGAGATTTCAGCCGCCCGCGAGGAGGTTCCCGGAAGGCGCGGTTATCCGGGTTACATGTACACCGACCTAGCTACCATCTACGAGCGCGCAGGAAGGGTCAGGGGCAGGAAGGGTTCCATCACGCAGGTGCCAATTCTGACGATGCCCGACGATGACATCACCCACCCGATTCCCGACCTGACCGGCTACATCACCGAGGGCCAGATAGTCCTCAGCAGGGAGCTGCACAGGAAGGGCATCTACCCGCCCATCGACGTCCTCCCGTCCCTCAGCCGTCTGATGAAGGACGGTATCGGTAAGGGAATGACCAGGGAGGACCACCCGCAGCTCAGCCAGCAGCTCTACGCGGCCTACGCCGAGGGACGCTCCCTGAGAGACCTCGTGGCGGTCGTCGGTGAGGAAGCCCTCAGCGAGACCGACAGGAAGTACCTCAGGTTCGCCGACAGGTTTGAGCGCGAATTCGTCGCCCAGAGGTATGACGAGGACAGGAGCATCGAAGAGACCCTTGATCTCGGCTGGGAGCTCCTGGCGGAGCTTCCGGAGAGCGAGCTCAAGCGTGTCAGGAAGGAGTACATCCTAAAGTACCACCCCAGGTACAGGAAGAGGGAGGACTGACCTCCCTTCAACCCTTAGGTGGTCGAGATGGCAGAGCTGCTCAACGTCAAACCCACCCGTATGGAGCTCCTGAACCTCAAGAGGCGCATTAAGTTAGCCAAGAAGGGCCACAAGCTCCTGAAGGACAAGCAAGATGCACTGGTCATGGAGTTTTTCACGATATACGATGAGGCTCTGAGCCTCCGTGAGGAGCTGGGCAGGAAGATGGCAGAGGCCTTTGCGAGCCTCCAGGCGGCGGAGATAGACGTCGGAACCCTGCGCCTCAGGGAAATAGGCCTCTCAGTGAAGCCCAACAGGGAGGTCGAGATAAGACGGAGGAACGTAATGGGCGTTCCAGTTCCGCTCATCGAGGCGGAGTCCTTCAAGAGGAGCACGAACGAGCGTGGCTACGCTCTCGTCTCGAGCTCGGCCAAAGTTGACCTCGCCGCCGGGAAGTTTGAGGAAGTTCTTGACCTGGCCATCCGCCTGGCTGAGGTGGAGGAGACCCTCAAGAGGCTCGCGAAGGAAATAGAGGTCACCAAGAGGCGCGTTAATGCCCTTGAGTACATCATAATCCCGCGCATGGAGGCGACGGTGAAGTTCATCAAGCAGCGCCTCGACGAGATGGAGCGCGAGAACTTCTTCAGGCTGAAGAGGGTGAAGGCCCTTATCGAGGCCAGAAGCCAGGCGGAGGGTTCGTAAGCAACAACCCTTTTATTTCCAGCCTCCCTTTTTCTTCCGGTGGTGACATGACGGAAAGACTGTTCTATCAAAACGCCTACCTCTGGGAGGCCGGCGCGAGGATTGAGAGGGTTGAGAAGAGGGACAAGAGGGTAAGAATCCTGCTCGACAGGACTATCTTCTACCCAGAAGGCGGTGGCCAGCCTTCCGACAGGGGAATAATCGCCGGTGAGGGCTTCAGGATAACCGTCGAAAAGGTCGAGGGGAAGGAGGGTATATGGCACGCGGGGAAGCTTGAAGGACGCCTCCCCGAGCCGGGAGAACCTGTGAGGTTAATCCTCGATGCAGAGTGGCGCTACGAGAACATGCGCCAGCACACCGGTCAGCACATCCTCTCGGCGGTCTTCAAGAACCTCTACGACGCCAACACGACCGGCTTCCAGATATTCGAAGGGTACAACAAGATAGAGATAGACTATCCTGGTGAGCTTACGTGGGAAATGGTTTTCGAGGTCGAGAAAACCGCCAACAAAATCGTCTGGTCTGATCTTCCGGTCGAGGTTGAGGTCTACGAGGAGCTCCCTGAGGAGCTGAGGGCAAACCTCAGGAAGGGGCTCTCCGACAAAGTGAAGCCGCCCATAAGGATAGTCTCCATTCCGGGAGTTGACGTCATCCCCTGCGGCGGGACGCACGTGAGAAGTACCGGAGAGGTGGGCATCATAAAGGTCGTCCGCTTTTATAGAAAGAGCAGGAAGCTCTGGCGCGTCGAGTTCGTCTGCGGAAACAGGGCTTTAAGGTACTTGGACGGGCTTATAGCAGACTACTGGCGGAGTCTCGATGAGATGCCGAACAAGAACCGCCCCCTCGTCGAGCGGGTGGGGGAGCTCAAGGCCGAAATCGAAAGACTTGAGGGGGAAAAGGACGGCCTCAGGAGGGAGCTCTGGAGGTGGAAGGCCAGGGCCCTCCTGGACAACGCAGAGGAAATCAACGGGATAAAGCTGGTATCGTACGTCGAGGATGCTCCAATGAAGGACGCCCAGGCTTTTGCTGTTTACCTCGTTGACAAGAACCCCGGCACTGTTGTTCTGGTCGCCGGCGAGAACTACGTGATATTCGCCAAGAACAGGGAAGTTGCGGGCGTTTCGATGAACGAACTGCTCAGGGAAGTTCTCTCAAAGACGGGTGGTGGCGGGGGCGGTAGCGAAGTCCTCGCGAGGGGAGGGGGGTTTAAAGTGGCACCCGGGGATGTCCTAAAGGCCGCCCGCAGGGCTCTGCGTGCTTACCTTGAGTGACGTTTTTCTTTTGGCAGTCTCTCCTTTTGGGACTTGTTGCTGGGGTTTAATTAAAAGTAAAACTTTTTAAAGGTTGTCGGCAATTTTCATCGTTGTGAGTTAGAACCGTGCGTGCCTCCTTGGGGGTGTCCCTTTGTCCTTGAGGCGTATAATAATCAGATACGCGATAGTAACCCTGCTGGTAGCAGTTGTGCTTGGGTATGCCATAAAAGGTGTCGTTGAGAAGAGGGCGTACTACGAGGCGGTTGGTTTCTTCCAGTACAACCCCAACGCGGGAAAGGTAATAGCCGCGGCAGAAAGGCTGGGCATGGACCCAGTTGAGTACTACGTCAGGTACATTGCCCCGAATACCTATCCCGAGCTTGCCAAGTCCTCCCTGCGGGTGGGTTTGGAGTACATGGCCGCAACTGTACTGGACATCCTTGGGCTCTCAGGATCACAGGGCCCGCGGAGCTTTCTCTACGGCATGGTGCGCCCCACGTGGGGGCATATATACCGGACTCTCCTGTTCCTCGTTCTCGCGGATGTCTCTGTCGTTCTCCTTGCGCTCCTCCTGTCGTTTAAGGCCGTGAAAAGCGAGAGGTTCTACACGTCCCTTCAGATGGCGGCCAGGACTTTCAACGGAATCCCGGTGTGGTTCTTCGTTATCCTCTTCTTCCTGCTCATAATATACTCCCCGATACCCTCGGAGCTTGCCAACGGCCTCAAAGGCTCCGGTTGGGAGATGCTCACTTACTTTATCTTTCCCGTTCTCTCGGTGCTCCTCGTGGCATCGTGGGGCCTCGCGGAGGGCATAACCGTTGTTATGAGGGAGGAGTTCGGACAGCCGTACGTTGAAGCAAAGAGGGCCATGGGGCTGCCCGAACGCAGCGTTAAGAGGCACGTTATCAGGGCATCGATAGTGCCGGTCATGCACATCTGGCTTCAGAACTTCATTGAAATTCAAACGCTTGTTCTCGTCGTTGACTACCTCTTCAGGCTCAACGGCCTTGGGACACTGCTGGCCTCGACGCTCATCATAACTCCCGACAACGTGTTTTTCTATGCGATGACGTTTTCCTTCATCGTCACACTGCTCGTTCTCCTGAACTTTGTGGTCTCAATTGCGGTTGAGGTGTTCTCCATAATACTTGAGCCGAGGGGGACGGGATGAGGAGGAGAAAAGTGGGCGCACTGCTGCTGGCGGCGTTCTTCCTGTT
The DNA here is from genome assembly GCF_055392585.1 of Thermococcus coalescens. NCBI lineage: Archaea > Methanobacteriati > Methanobacteriota > Thermococci > Thermococcales > Thermococcaceae > Thermococcus > Thermococcus coalescens. The sequence continues at coordinate 808,243 of NZ_AP043764.1, read as the reverse complement.
CACGGCCGTTTCCTACGCCACACTCGATAAGACCAAGCTCAGAAACTGGGACAACTATCTGTTCTGGGTCAGCTATCCGAGGGGCGCCAAACCCCTGTGGCTGGGTGACTCTTCGAAGTCGGTTCATTTCAGGGGGCAGACCGAGTACATTGTAACAGGGAAGGCTCCCGTCAACATGATTTTCCAGGGAAACGGCGAGGTTTCGGTCACGATATTCCGTCCAGATGGGAAGGTCGTCCGGCTGAGTGGCGAGATAAACGGAACAACCAGCATGAACTCGAACATAGACTTCGTCCTCCAGGCGAGGCGCTTTGCCCTCCGGGTGCTTGGCCTTAGACGGGAGGACCTTGCGTTCATAACCCCCACCCAGGCGCTTTTTATGGATGAAAACCGGAATCCCCTCCCGGGAAACTACACCATTCAGGTTTACCCTTCCAGCGTCGAGGTGCAGCTGATAGGGGACACCTACGGAGTTCTCGGTACCGACTACAAGGGCAGAGACCTCTGGGTCGGCTTCGTCGGTTCGACCGTCAACACGTTGGTTCTGGCGTTTTTGACGACGGTTCTAGTTATACTGATCGGTGTTCTCCTGGGTATCGGTTCCGGCTATTACGAGAGCCGGTTAGGGGATGCCGTCTCCGTTCTGCTTGAGGCCCTGAACTCTATCCCCTACCTCCCCCTGGCGATAGTGATTATATTCGTGCTGTCTTCAACGGGCTTTTATGGAAAGCGTGAGATGGGGACGGCTGAACTGGCGGTCATACTGTCCCTGCTTCTCGTCGGCAGGTTTGCGAGTGCCGTTAGGGGCATAGTCATGCACGAGAAAGTTCAGGAGTACATAGAGTCTGCCAGGGCGCTGGGGGCGGGGGATCTGGCTATAATCCTCAGACATATTATGAAGGCTGTGATTCCGTACGTCCTTTCGTACTCCACGCTCCTCTTCGCTCAGATTATAGCCGTTGTCTCCATACTCGGCCTGTTTGGAATAATTCCCGGAGTCAACTGGGGCTCCTTTGTGGCGGAAGCGTTTACCCAGAACGCCATCTACACCCTCTGGTGGTGGCCGCTCTCCCCCTCGGTTGCAATAGTTCTGGTGAGCATAGGACTGACGCTTCTCTCGGACGATTCACTATGTTAGGAACTCTTTTTTCGTGCTCAGATCTAATGTGAATGTAGCTGAGGCCGAGGATTCATCCAAGACCTAAACGTTGCATCACAATCTTCCTCTGGAGCTCCGGAACACTGGGTTTTGACAGCTCCTTCTCCGCCTTCTCCCCCTCCATGAGACCGTATCTGACGAGCGCCGCTATCCTCCTGTGCTCGAAGCTGTGGCCGTGCTTTTCCCAGTATCTCTCAAGCGCTGGCCCGAGGACGAGGCAGTTGGTGGTATAACCCGGCAACTTTGGGAATTCGAAGGGAAGTCTCTCCAGTATCTCCAGCCTCTCCCTCTCGGTCATCATGGAGAGAAGCCTTATCTGAGTGATCCCCCCTTTCATGGGCCTGTACGGGTGGTGGCCGAAGGGGAGCTCGTGCCCGGTGATGATGTACTTATAGCCGTTTCTGAGGGCGTATTTATGCAGCTTTTTCAGGGTTCTCCTGGAACAGCGCCTGCAGGGGGAGTCCCCTTTGAGAAGAGCCTCGCGGAAAATGTCAGAGTAATCGTAGCGCAGAACCGTGAATTGAACGTCAAGTGCCCTGGCAATCCTCTCCGCGTTTTCTATGGCCTCATTCGCCATAAGCCCGTGGTCGACCATCACCGCCTCCAGTTCCGGCACTTTGTAGACCTCTTTTGCCAGATACAGTGCAACGGTGCTGTCCTTGCCGCCGGAGTAGGCAACGATTGCCCTCTCGACGTTCTTCATAAGCTCCTCAAGTTCGGCGCGGATTTTTTCCCTATTGACGGGATGCTTAAGATAAACCTGGCACTCCCTGCAGATTGGCCTGCCGTCGATTATGTCTATCTTTGCTGTCCTCTCGTCGTGGGTGCAGAGTGAGCACTTGAGCATGGTGAGAGAAAAGAGGCGGATTTTAAAAAGGTTATTTTCTCAGCCTTGGTATCCTGAACTTCAATTTTTCGGCCGTGTTTTTGGCCTTGCCTATTGTCTCGATCGTCTTTTTCTTACCCTTTCTAGTTGCGAAGAATCCGACGACTGCTATGGCATTCTGAAGGAGTATTCCCCGGTTGTTCCTTGCGATAAACCAGCCGAGGAGTGCGCCGAAGGCAAGTCCTGCGAGCCACAGGGAGAGGATGAAGGCGTTCGCGCTCATGCCGTTTGGGCGCAGGGTTACCGACAGGGTCTTGTATGCCAGGGCGAAGGCCACCACTAACACCGTCTCCAAGAGCAGGGAGAGCTTTGTGGCCGTTCCCACTGCCCCCAGAAGCCTGCTGTCCTCGGTGTACTCTTCGATGACCTTCTGGTCGTGGAGGCCGTAGACGAGGGTTCTCGCTATATTCGCCCCGCTCCTGAAGGCGAGGAAGCCGAAGATGGACGCCGCCAGACCGGTTAGGCTCCAGTCCCAGAGTTTCAGAACGGCCCATGTGCCAATGGCCAGCCAGATAAGGGTAAAAGCTCTTTCCCAGCCCTTCTTCTCGTTCTTCGGAATGTCGAGGCGGAGAACCTTTCTCCAGGTCATCCCGGCCAGGCTGCCGAAAACCCGCATGAGCATCAGGGATAGGTTGATGAAGAGAAAGGCCGTCAGAAACACGAGGGCCAGTATCTCACGTATCATCGCCATCCCCAGCTGTAAAAAGTGGGTGAGGGAATATTTAACGCTTCCCTTCTCAGCGTTCCAAAGAGGCTGTGGAGCTGTGTAGTTAGGACTATGGGTTAATCCAAGCTGCCCTTGAAATATCTGCTGTAAATCTCCCTCGCTTTCTCTTCCCCAACGCCCTTTATCAGCACCTTCCCGCTTTTAAAGACCACAACCTCAGCGTTGCCGTCTCTGAACCTGATGATGCCGTTCTTCATCGTGTATCCAACCCTGAGGGCGCTCAGAGTTGAGGCGAGCTCTTCCAGATCTAGCCCCTCGACGCTGGCCCTGAACGCCCCGTCGCAGGTTTCTTCTATCTCCGCCCGCTTCCTCTTTACTATGGGGGCAACGTCCCTCGCGACGCGCCTCGCGCCGAAGAGCGTGAGCGGGTCCATCGTCCTGTATATCGCCAGCTGGCAGCCGCTTATGCGGACGTCTATGTACCTCCCGGCCTCTCTGGCGGCGTTCAGATACTCCCTCACGCTTTCGGCCCGCTCGAAGTCGAGGCCGGTCTTCTTAAGCCTCTCGACGTTGAGTTCGTGGATTGTAAGCGGCTGGAGCATCATCTCGTCCACACCAAGCGAGGCGGCCAGCTTGGCTATCTTTGGTATATCCCCGTCATTGATGCCCGGCATGAATATCGTCCTGACGATCGAGCGGACGCTTTTGTCTGAACCGACTATTCTAAGCGCGTTCACGACGTTTTCAAAGGTGTCGGCGTTGGTTATCATCAGGTGCTTCTCCCTGCTTGCCGCGTCGAGGCTTACCATCACCAGGTCAAAGTCGAGCTTGCCCCACAGCTCCTCGGTCAGGAGGGAGCCGTTCGTCTGGAGGTCGAGCCTCGCCCCCGGGAACCTTTCCCTGAGCATCCTGTTGACCTCGACTATGCGCGGGCTCATGAGGGGCTCCCCGTACTGTGACACAGTTATCGCGTAAGGCCTGTCCCAGCCGTAGTAGCCGGGCTTCGGGGCCTTCCCGAGCTTGACCGCGACGTTCGAGTAGCAGAATATGCAGTCGTGGTTGCATGCTGGAGTCAGCTCGTAGCTCGGGTGGTGGACGGGGTTGGGGTTGCTCAGATCCAGCCCCTGACAGCCTTGACAGTGAGTGGGGAACTTTAAATCCATCACGAACTTCTTTAACAGTCTCGCCTCTCTGTTCTCAAGGATCTGGGGCTCGACACCCATGCTCCTCGCGAACTCCTCCCAGCTCATCCTCTTCATTCTCTCACCGGCCGAAACGGAGAAAAGGGGTTTAAAAAGCTCACTGGTCAGAGCAGTCCCCTCAGCTGGAGGCCGTCGAAGACCGGCCCATCCCTGCAGACGAGGTACTTCCCGAGGTTGCAGCTCCCGCAGACGCCTATACCGCACTTCATGTAGCGCTCCGCGGAAATCTGAACCTTTTTGTAGTCCATAACCCGAAGGACTGCCTTCAGCATCGGCTCCGGGCCGCAGGCGTACACCCCGTCAAATTCGCCCTTTCTTTCGGCGAGAACCTCCGTGGGAAAGCCCTTTCTTCCGGCCGAGCCGTCATCTGTCGTGATAACAACCTCGTCCACGTAGTTCTCGATGTCCATCAGTGCCAGCTCGTCCTTTGAGCGGGCGCCGTATATCAGCGTGACGTGCTTGAATCTCCCTCTATTTTGCCTTGCGAATGCGTACAGCGGTGGAATCCCTACTCCCCCGCCAACGAGGGCCACCCTCTTCCCTTCAGGCTCGAAGCCCCTGCCGTAGGGGCCGCGAATCCAGATGTGGCCCCCCTCCTCAAGCTCGAAGAGCCTCGACGTAAAGGGGCCAACGCGCTTGACCACTATGAGGTCTTTCCAGGCCAGGCTGAAGGGCTTTTCCCCGACGCCGGGAAGCCAGGCCATGATGAACTGGCCTGCGGTGAATTTTAGCCTCCTATCGAAGCGGAAGGCTTTAACGTTCTTAGCAACTTCCCATACTTCCCTGAGCTCAACCCTCTCCAGCATTTATCCTAACCCCCCGGGGCTTTCCGATTACCTCGTCCTCTTCCATAACTATTTCGCCGCGCAGAACCGTCATCACGACCTTCCCCCTGAGTTTTCGCCCCTCCCACGGGCTCCACTTGGCCTTCGTGTAGAACTCCTCCGGTTTGACAACCCACTCCCTCTTGAGGTCGACGATGGTAAAGTCCGCGTCCTTGCCGACCTCCAGCCCTTTGTTCCTTATTCCAAATATCCTAATTGGATTCCCGTGCATCTTTTCCACTATGTCCCGGAGCTCCAGCATGCCCCTGTTTACGGCATCGAGAAGGAGTGCTACCTCTGTCTCAAGACCGGGTATTCCGGCTGAGCCGTTTTCCTTGTCCTCAAGCGTGTGGGGCGCGTGGTCGCTCGCGATTAGCGGGATCCGCGAAAAGTTCTCCCAGAGCGCCCTCCTGTCGCCCTCGCTCCTCAGGGGGGGATACACCTTGAGGAGCGGGTTTCTCTCGTAGTCCTTCTGTGTGAGGAAGAGGTGGTGGGGCGTTACCTCAAAGCTCACCCACGGCAGGCCGGCTTCAAGTATCACCTTTATCCCCTCGGCCGTTGAGACATGGCAGACGTTGAGGGGCTTTTTCAGCCTCTTCGTGGCGTTGAGAGCCCTTTTTATGGCTCTCACCTCGGCCTCCGGCGGTCGCTCCGGCTTCCGCTGGATTACCTCGGGGTCTTCCGCGTGGACGCTCACAACGCCCGGGGCGCAGGAGTAGTCCTCCTCGAAGTCCCCCGAAAAGATGCCGCCCGTCGAGGCTCCCATGAATATCTTGTAGAAGTCTGCCTTAACACTCTTTGCCTCGCCACAGTTGCCGTTCAGGAGAAAACTTAGCGCATAGTCCGTATATGCCCTGCCCCGGAACGCTTCTTCCCTCCTCCTGAATGTCTGTGAGTCGAGTACCGGCGGGTCGGTGTTCGGCATGTCAAAAACCGTCGTTATGCCTCCGTGGAGCGCCGCCATGGTGCCGGTTCGGATGGTCTCTTTAGAACGCTGCCGGAAGTCCCTGAGATGGACGTGGACATCCATGAGACCCGGAAGAATAACCCCTCCGCTTTCAATCTTAATCGTTTCTTCTCCCTTTAATTCGCCGATAGATATTCGGGAAATTTTGCCGTCAAGAACCCCTATGCTCCCGTCTATCAGTTTCCTACCCTTTAAGAATTTCCCTTTCAGGACAAGGTCGTACATAGCGCCCGCACTGGAGTGGATGCTACTCCATTTTAAGTTTTTTGCATACAATTCCTCAACTTGAAGCAAAAAAGTGGATGCTAACGATTTTTACGGCTTTCCTCAACTATCTACGGTCTTCTTAACTCATTAGATGGTTTTTTTCAGTTTGTTTTTCGAATTTAAGCATCGTTGACAACGCAAAATATTATTGAAAGATAAATAGGTGTCATGAAATCTTTCGGAGTCTGTAGGGAGCTTTTTTAAAGCCACTACTTTTACAAGAACGTAACCCTTAAATAGGCTTTCAATGTATATCTTCATGCCATTATACACCATATGTGGCAACATTGCCAAAAAGTGAAGGAGGCAGTGGAGTATGAAGAAGGCTTTGGGATTGTTTATTATGGGCTTGATGTTGTTTAGTATTTTTGCCGTCCATGCAGTCAGCGCGGCTGACTACACCCCCAAGGACATACCCCTGAACAGCGACGAGGCCAAGGCCCGCTTCAAGGCCGACCTCCAGTGGTACCTCAAGTACGGCCACTTCGTTATCAGCAACGGTCCGTACATGCTCGTCATGTACTCCCCGGAGAACCTCTACCTCAAGCTTGAGAAGTTCACCGGCCCGAGGAAGATCTACACCGACACCCTCCCGAAGGACGGCTATGCCGATGTTATCGAGTACCAGGGTGTCCAGAACCCTGAGAACGTTATCCTCCAGATCGCCAAGGGTGAGTACGACCTTGGTATGTTCTCCTTCCCGGCTGGAAAGTACCAGGGTCTTGGTGAGGACGTTCTTGCCAACCTCAACCTGTACAAGAGTGCCAGCTCCTACAACGAGCTGACCTTCAACACTTACCACGACCCGGACAAGGACGCCCCGATCGTCACCGTCGGTGACCAGGTCTACTTCAACCCCTTCGCCATCCGGGAAGTTAGGTTTGCCATGAACTGGCTCATCAGCAGGGACTACATCGTTCAGAACATCTACCAGGGTAGCGGTGCTCCGATGCTTGGCTGCATCAGGCCGAGCCACCCGGCCGACAAGTACTTCGAGCCGGTCTACAAGGCCCTCGGCCTCAGCGGTGCTGGCAACGAGGAGCTCGCCCTTAAGATCATAGCCGGCGCCATGGACAAGGCTGCCCAGGAGGTTGCTAAGTACGGCCACACCCTTGAGAAGAAGAACGGAATGTGGTACTTCGATGGCCAGCCGGTTACCGTCAAGTTCATCATCCGTATCGAGGACGAGAGGAAGGACATCGGTCTCTACGTTGCCGACCTCCTTGAGAAGAAGGTTGGCTTCAAGGTTGACAGGCTCCTTTGGGACAGGCAGAAGGCCGGTCAGGTCGTCTTCGCCAAGCCGCCGAGCAACTACGAGTGGAACATCTACACCGGCGGATGGGGTACCAGCGGTATTCCGAGCGTCTGGATCGACGACTACACTGCCTGGTTCTACGCCGCCTGGTACGGATACGTTCCGGGTGCCGTTGAGCCCAAGCACGTCAACACCGTCACCGTTGAGGAGGCCCTTAAGTACCTCGGCAACGGAGACGTCAGCGCTGGACTCCAGAAGATAGGTGCCGAGTACTACAAGAGCGCCGACAGCCTCGGCCCGATGCTCAAGTGGACCGAGGAGGAGCTTACCTACCTGCTGACCTACTTCGAGATCAGCAAGGAGAAGGCTCAGAACACCCCGCACCTCAACCCCGACCTTGTTCCTGAACAGCCGATCAAGATCACCACCAAGGAGCAGTACTGGGACCTCCAGAAGATAAGCATGCTCATAGGTATCCTTGAGAGCGAGAGGGTCTTCCTCATCGAGACCTGGGAGTTCTACCCGGCCAACAAGCAGAGGGTTGTTAAGATCACCCCGGAGGCCAGCACCGGTATCGGCCAGCGCTGGAGCATCATGACCGCTGAGACCCCGGACAAGCACCTCAAGATCGCCCAGTTCGCCTCAACCGGTGCCATGTTCATGAGCGCCTTCAACCCGGTCGGTGGTCTGAGTGACGTTTACAGCGTCCGTGTCTGGAACCTCATCAGGGACTACGGTGCGACCACCAACTTCGACGGTATCGTCACCCCGTACAGGTGCAAGTGGAACCTTGAGCGCGGTGAGTTCACCGTTCCGGACGATGCGGTCATCTACAACCAGACCCAGGGCTGGATCCCCAAGAACGCTGGCAAGACCGCTAAGGTCAAGGTTACCGTCACCTGTGACTTCGGCGAGTGGCACAACGGCGTTAAGGGCAACATCGACGACCTCAAGTACTACATCGCGTTCCTCTACACCTGGGCCTACAAGGACGGTGCCGACGACCCGTACTACGATGAGAGCCTCGGTGGAACCGCCGGAACCCTCGCCAGCATCCTTGGCTGGCAGTGGACCAACGACGGCTACGTCGTCTACGGTACCTACGAGCACCCGCTCGCCGACGACATGACGGCAGGATTCTACGTGTTCTACCCGACCCTCCCGTGGGAGCTCTACTGGGCCATGGGCGAGCTCGTAGCCAGGAGCAAGGACTACGGCATTGACAAGACCTACTCCTTCAGCAGCGGTGCTGAGGGTGTCCTCTGGCTCGACCTCCTCACCAAGGAGCACGTCGACGACCTCGCCAAGGTCATGCTGAAGATCTCAGGCCTCACCTGGGACGATATAACCAAGACCACCACGACCACCCAGCCGCCCACTACCAGCAGCCCGAGCGAGACCACCAGCAGCCCGAGCCCGAGCGAGACCACGACCACCGCGACACCGGCAGGCGGAGGCAACACGACCACCTACGTCGTTGTCGGCCTGGTGATAATCATCATCGCCGCGGCCGCCTGGTACTTCACCAAGAAGAAGTGAAGTAGTTTCGTTCTTTCCCCTCTTTTTTGAAATTTTGCCCCCAATCCGGGTATCCCTGGTGGAGTTCTGCGGTGCACTTCTATGAAAATGTGCACATCTATGCAGTAAGATATATAAAGTCAGTTTTACAATGCTGAAAAAGATACATTAAACACGAGCAACCTACGTGGGGGTGGAAAAATGGGGTATCTAAAGTACCTGGTGTTTAGGATTCTAAACGCCATTCTCGTCCTGTTGATAGTGACCTTTATTATCTCGGCGCTGTTCGTTAAGGTTGCCGAGCAGAGCAACAGATCCAAGATGTACGAGGAATTGATGCTGTGGGAAAGAACTGAGGGTGCTAAAATCAAGCAGAGTCAGGGTTTGGAGGCCTTTGAACAGGCCAAGGCTGCAAAGCAGGCATCTCTCGAAGAGAAATATGAACTGAACATCCCCTACTGGCAGAAAGTTTACAATAAGGCTTTGCGTACATTGCGGTTGGACTTCGGAACGACGAGCATGCCTATTTTCGGTACAAACAACGTCGCCGATATCATCAAGGTCGCAGTTCCCAGGAGCATCCTGCTTTTCACGACGGCTACGATAATAGTCATCATATTGGGTATCTTCCTTGGCGTCAGGGCTGCGAGGCACGCGGGCAGTGTCTTCGACAGGGGTCTCTCCATCTTCGCACTGCTCACCTACAGTCTGCCGATGTGGTGGACTGGAATGATGTTCCTCCTGATATTCGCATTCAAGCTCGGCTGGTTCCCGCTCAGCTCAATGTTTGACCCGCAGCTCACCGGATTGGAGCACGTCAAGGATGTCCTTTGGAAGCTCGCCCTCCCGGTGTTCACCTACGTCTTCGTCGTCTTCGGTGGCTGGGCGTGGACGACCAGGAACATCATGATAGGAACCCTCCAGGAGGACTTCATCATGGCAGCGAGGGCTAAGGGTGTCCCCGAGCACAAGATCATCTACGGTCACGCTCTCCGTGCCGCCGCTCCGCCGATAGTTACTATGATCATCTTCGCCCTCCTTGGATCACTCGGTGGTGCAATCATCAGTGAGCTCGTCTTTAACTACCCGGGAATGGGCAGGCTCTACTGGGTTGCCCTCCAGCAGAACGAGACCAACCTCCTCATAGGACTGACGTACTTCTTCACGGTGCTCTACCTGAGCGGAGTCGTCCTTGCCGACATGATCTACGGATTCCTCGACCCGCGTGTCAAGGTCGGTGCTTCCGCCAAGATGTGAGGTGATTCACGATGAGATGGGTCGACGTCAAAGAAGGCTTTAAGGAATTCCTTGAGGAATTCAAGAGGGAGAAGACCGGCATAGCCGGTGTCATTCTCCTCGTCATCCTTGTACTGGTTGCACTTACCGCACCATACACAACCATGCCAGACCTCCCGCAGAAGTGGAGGAGCTCCGCATACTGGGAGGACAATCCCAAGAACGTTCCTCCGACCTGGTACAACATGTTTACCTCCCAGAAACTTGTCCCCCAGGAGGTCTACTACTTCAACGACCTCAAGATTACCCACCCGAGCGATACCACAACCATAGTTGAAGCGGACTACACCTTCCCGGACGGCTATCATCTCGGACCGCAGGGTATCATAATAAGGGGCCTGAACGTGACGCTTAATTCGCCGTCCCAGACTCCGGTCATAAACGTTTACCTCCTCAGGCCCGACGGAAAGACCGTGCCGCTCCTCACCAACAAGCCCCTCAGTTCGAGCACCACCATCTCCGTTGGAAGGGACAGCACGATCTCATCCAACATCTACATATGGCTCGTCAACGTCACCGAGGGCAGAGAAATAACGATGTTTGAGGTGCCGCTTCAGACGATACTCATCAGCGACATGGTTGCTCCGCTGTTTGCAAGGGTCGAGCCGGGAATGAACGTAACCCAGATTATCCAGAGCCCACAGCCGCTCTACGGTGACTACAAACTCATCCTCAAGATTGACAACCCCGCCCCCAAGGACAACCAGGTCACCTACGACAACATTAAGGTTGTGTTCCTCGGAAGGAGCTACGGAACCATGGGTACTGACTATCTGGGCAGGGACCTTTGGGCCGGTATCATCTGGGGCAGCAGGGTTTCACTGACCATTGGTATACTCGTCTCAGTTCTGAGCACTGTCATAGGTCTCGTGTATGGAGTTACCAGTGCGTACCTCGGTGGAAACGCCGACGAGTTCATGATGCGTATCAACGAGATATTCGCCTCAATCCCGAGCCTGCCGATACTTATCCTCATTGGAGCCACGATGGGACACATAACCCTAATGTTCATAGTGCTGCTGTTGGTCATCTTCGGATGGATGGGAATAGCGAGGATTTCGAGAAGTATGGCGCTCCAGATCAAGGAGCAGACGTACATCGAGGCCGCCAGGGCCCTCGGTGCCGGTAACGGCAGGATAATCTTCAAGCACATCCTGCCCCAGCTGCTTCCGTATGCCTTTGCGGTTATAGCCCTCAGCGTTCCGGGTGCGGTTATCGCCGAGGCTTCGCTGAGCTTCCTTGGCATCGGTGATCCGACAGCCGTTACGTGGGGCCAGATACTCAACGCGGCTCAGGCACAGGCAGCGACGACCAAGGGATACTGGTGGTGGGTTCTCCCGCCCGGGCTTGGAATCGCTGTCGTCGGCCTTACCTTCGTCCTCATAGGTACGGCCCTCGATAAGATACTCAACCCGAGGCTCAGGAGGCTGTGAGGTGGTATAAATGGCTAGGAACGTACTCGAAGTTAAAGACCTCAAGATGTATTACTTCACCAGCAAGGGTGTCGTCAAGGCCGTCGACAACATCACCTTCAACCTCAGGAAGGGTGAAGTGCTGGGACTTGCCGGTGAGAGTGGATGCGGCAAGTCCTCCCTTGGTTTTACCCTTATGGGAATGCCGACTCCCCCGGGTAAGATAGTCAGCGGCAGTGTGAAGATCGACGGAAGAGAGATAGTCGGCCTTCCGGAGGACGTCCTTAGAAAGGAGATTCGCTGGCAGAAGATATCCATGATATTCCAGGGAGCAATGAACGCCCTGAACCCCGTCTACACCGTCGGTACCCAGATGACCGAACCGCTGATACTCCACAAGGGCATGAGCAAGGATGAAGCCCTCGACAGGGCCCAGAAGTACCTTGAGCTCGTTGGTCTCGACCCCGAGATAGTCTACCGCTATCCACACGAGCTTTCAGGTGGTATGAAGCAGCGTGTCATCATAGCAACGGCGCTCCTCCTTGAGCCCGACGTCGTCATCGCCGACGAGCCAACAACGGCTCTCGACGTTGTTGTTCAGGCCCAGATCATCAACCTCATGAAGAAGCTGAAGAAAGAGCTCGGTCTCTCAATGATATTCATCACCCATGACCTCAGCATCCTCGCCGAGATCAGCGACAGGGTCGCCATAATGTACGCGGGTAAGATCGTTGAGATAGGAGACAGCGAAAAGGTCTACTACGAGCCGGCCCACCCGTACACCCAGAAGCTCCTTGCGGCAATACCGAGGCTGCATGAGGACGTCGAGAAGCTGGAGTTCATCCCAGGACAGCCGCCGAACCTCATTACACCGCCGAAGGGATGCCGCTTCCACCCGAGGTGCCCGTACGCAATGCAGGTTTGTAAGGAGCAGGAACCCGAGCTGAAGGAAGTTGATAAGGACCACTATGCCGCATGCTGGCTGCTGTGAGGTGTGAGAGATGGCGGAGCCAATACTCAAGGTTGAAAACCTCAAGAAGTACTTCCCGATCAAGAGGGGCCTCATTGACACGATCAAGGGTGCTCCCCAGAAGAAGGTTCATGCGGTGGACGGCATTAGCTTTGAGATATACAAGCAGCAGGTCTTTGCCCTCGTCGGTGAGAGCGGCTGTGGTAAGTCCACCACCGGAAAGCTGATCGTCAAGCTCCTTGAGCCTACGGACGGCAGGATATACCTAGAGGGCAAGGATGTGACCGACGTCAGGACTAAAGAGGAGATACTTGACTACAGAAGACACGTGCAGATGATCTTCCAGGATCCGTTCAGTTCGATGAACCCGAGGTTCAGGATATTCGACATCCTGGAGGAGCCGCTCCTCATACACGGCATCGGTGAAACCAAGGCCGAGCGTGAGGAGCTCATCTACAAGGCGCTTGAGATGGTCAAGATAACACCGCCCGAGGACTACGTCGGCAGGTTCCCGCACATGCTGTCCGGCGGTCAGAGGCAGCGTGTGGCAATAGCCCGTGCGCTGATACTCAATCCGACCTTCATTGTCGCCGACGAGCCGGTTTCGATGCTCGACGTTTCAATCCGTGCGGAGATCCTCGAGCTGATGAAGGAGCTCAAGGAGAAGATGGGCGTCACCTACCTCTACATCACCCACGACATGTCCACCGCGAGGTACTTCGCCGACTGGATGGCGGTCATGTACCTCGGAAGGATAGTCGAGATGGGCCCGGTCGAGAAGGTCATCGACAACCCGCTCCACCCGTACACCAGGGCTCTCTTAGCGGCCGTTCCGGAGCCCAAGCCGGAGCGCAGGAACGTAATCAAGGAGCTGCCCATCAGGGGTGAGGTGCCCAACGCTGTCGACATACCGCCGGGATGCCGCTTCCACCCGAGGTGTATCTACGCCCAGAAGGGACTCTGCGACACCAAGCACCCGCAGCTCGTCGAGTACGAGCACAACCACTGGGCCGAGTGCCACCTCGTTGGCAAGTACTGACCTCTCCCTTTTCTTTCTATAGGTGATGGAGATGGGAACGCTCAGGGACGCGATGGGTTATCCTCTTCTGAAGGTCGGGCTGACAATGCTCATTCTGGCATTGCTGATATCTGTTGCCGGTTTCTACCGTGTTAGCAAATCCTACTCCGCCAGCGGGACGCTTGGGGAGGGCATGCACTACCTGGGAGACGATAAGTTTGAAACCGAATACCTCTACCACAACAGAACCCTGATTCTCTCATCATCCGATGCAAACCTCTCGCTTATCCAGGGAACCAAGATGACGAACTACACCCTCGTTAACCGTGAGATAACACTCCATCCCGGGGAGAGACCGGTGATATATGTTTTTAACGGAAGCGTGAATTATACCTATAGGGCGACTGCCGTCGATTACCCCTACGCGGTCTACTCGGTCTTCGCTTTCGTGCTGATGCTGGTGGGGGTTGTTATGGCTTTCATGGGCTACTCCCAGTTCCTGAGGGACGTGAAGGAGGGTAAGAAATGAGGGAGCTTGATTATGGTGCCGCCATCGATAGGATAACCGGGTTCATCCGTGAGAAGGTCGGGGAGGCTGGTGTAGGCGGTGTTGTCGTTGGGGTAAGCGGGGGCATAGACAGCGCTACGGTTGCATACCTCGCCGTGAGGGCGCTTGGGAAGGATAAGGTTCTCGGCCTGATAATGCCGTACTATGAAAACGGCGACGTCGAAGATGCCAAGCTCGTCTGCGAGAGCCTGGGAATCGAGTACAAGATGGTCAGCATAAAGCCCATTGTGGATGAGTTCGAGAGGGCAGTCGGTGAACTTGACGTTAAGAGTAGGGGTAACGTAATGGCGAGAACCCGGATGGTCCTGTTGTACGCTCACGCCAATGCTATGAATCGCCTCGTTCTTGGAACCAGCAACAGGAGCGAGGTCCTTACTGGGTACTTCACCAAGTGGGGGGACGGTGCCAGTGACTACGCCCCGCTCATAAACCTCTACAAGACCGAGGTCTGGGAGATAGCAAAGCTCCTTGGAGTTCCGGAGAGGATAATCAAAAAGAAGCCTACAGCCGGGCTGTGGGAAGGCCAGACCGACGAGGACGAGCTCGGAATAAGCTACCGCCTCCTCGATGAGATACTCTGGCGCATGGTTGATCTGGGGAAGGAAAAGGCTGAAATTGCGGAGGAGCTTAAAATACCTCTGGAGAGGGTCGAATACGTTGAGAAGCTGGTAAAGGGCAGCGAACACAAAAGACGCCTTCCAGTTGGCCCTATTTTTTGAGGTGAGTCCATGAAACGCGGCTATATCTTCGTTTTTTTAGCCGCCTCCATGTGGGGCACTCTCGGCATATTCGCCAAGTACCTCGACGGCTTTGGGTTAACACCTTTTACGATGGTGTTCTACAGGGTTTTTTTCGCCATAGCCCTTCTGGCCGTGTATCTCCGACTGAGGGGCATAGGTTTTTCCCTTGAGCGCTCCCGCCTTAAGTTCTACGCGCTCTACGGCTTCTTCAGCATCTTCCTCTTTTACACCCTCTACTTCTACACGGTAACGATATCGTCGGTTTCATTTGCCGTTCTGCTCCTCTACACCGCTCCGGTATATTCAATAATCCTGGGGAGACTGGTCTTCAACGAGCCGTTGGTGAGGGAGAAGGTCGCCGCCCTTGGGATGGTGATGCTTGGTGTTCTTCTCGTGAACTGGGGGGATGTCCAGTTTTCCACAAAAGCCCTGATCTTCGGGCTTCTGACTGGTCTGACCTACGCCCTTTACGGTGTTCTGGCGAAGTTCGCCGTTAGGGACGATGAACCCGAGAAGGCGCTCTTCTACACTCTGTTCTTTGGTATGCTTTATCTTCTGCCCTTCTCGGACTTCTCGGTGCCCTCCGGTGCGGTTCCGTATCTCTTTGCCCTGGCCTTCTTCCCGACCTTCCTGGGGTACATACTCTACAATCACGCCCTGAGGGAGGTTGAGGTGAGCAGGGCCAGCATAGTTGCCACGATTGAACCTGTCGTGGCGATAACACTGGCGTTCCTTCTATTTGGTGAGACCCTCACCTTTGAACAGCTGGTCGGGGCGGCGCTCGTAATTGGGGGCTCGACCCTGGTACACCTAAGGGAGAAAGAAAAGCCCGGAGAGTCCATTGTTGAAGAAGTGCTTGAAGAGGTTCATTAGACATGGAAGTACCTTTCCAGCTCCCATTCAGTTACCTCTTTGGTATCCTCTGGGAGACCTTTGGCTCCCAGGTACTCGAGATACC
Organism: Thermococcus coalescens; assembly: GCF_055392585.1. Lineage (NCBI taxonomy): Archaea > Methanobacteriati > Methanobacteriota > Thermococci > Thermococcales > Thermococcaceae > Thermococcus > Thermococcus coalescens. The sequence goes on along the minus strand of NZ_AP043764.1, from coordinate 792,536 downwards.
TCTCCCACTCAAGCTCCTTGTATGCCAGGAAGTTCCTGTACGCACCTCCTAAGGCTCCCCTGACAACCTTATCCCTCTTCAGCTCTTCGAGGGCCTCGCCAAGGCTTTCTGGCAGTGTGTCTATGCCCATGCTTTCCCTTTTGGAGTCATCCATCTCGTAGACGTTTTCCTCCACGTACGCCTCGGGTTCGATTTTTCTCTTTATCCCGTCAAGCCCGGCCATCAGTATCGCCGCAAACGCCAGATACGGGTTGGCGCTTGGGTCGGGACAGCGGTACTCTATCCTCGCGCCGTTGCCCCAGAAGGCCGGAACCCTTATCAGCGCACTCCTGTTTCTGTAGCCCCAGCTGATGTATACCGGGGCCTCGTATCCCGGAACCAAGCGCTTGTAGCTGTTCACAGTGGGGTTGGTTACGGCTGTCAGCGCCTTTGCATGGTCGAGTATGCCTCCAAGGAAGTGAAGCGCCGTCTCGCTGAGTTCCTCCTCACCAATGAACGCGTTCTCCCCGTCCTTCCAGAGGCTTATGTGGAGGTGCATCCCGTTTCCTGGAAAGCCGTAGATGGGCTTTGGCATGAACGTGGCGTAAAGCCCGTGCATCTCGGAAACAGCCTTCACGATGTACTTGAAGCTGACTATGTTGTCGGCGGTTCTGAGGGCCTCATCATAACGAAAGTCTATCTCGTGCTGTGCCTTTCCGACCTCGTGGTGGAGAACCTCTGGGACGAGTCCAAGGGAGGGCATGTGGAGGGCTATCTCCCTGCGTATTCCCCTGGCCTTGTCGAGGGTCACGAGGTCAAAATAACCGCCGCTGTCGGGTATTTGAAGCTCCCAGGAACCGTTCTTCTTGAAGAGGTAGAACTCCGGTTCTGGCCCTATATACGCCCTGAATCCTGCCTTTTCGAGTTCTTTAAGGGCATCCCTTAAGACACCACGGGGGTCGGCTGGGTAGGACTTTCTGCCCTTGTATATGTATCCGTAGACCCTTGAGATGCCTTCCCACGGGATCTCCGCGTAGGTCGATGGATCCGCTTTAAAAATCAAATCGCTATCTTCTATTCCTTCGAATCCCGGAATCGAGGAGCCATCAAAGGTTATGCCGTCTTCTATTGCCTCGTCGTATCTCCCTATGGGGATCTCCATACCTTTTGGAACCCCGTTCATGTCAACAAAGATAAGCTGGATGAATCTCACCCTCCCGGATTCGAGGGCCTCTACCTTTCCAGACGTGCTCAAGATGTTCATATTTATCACCCTTTATTGTCCTAATGTTCAGTATTAATGCCATTCTATTGAACGATTATTCCAATAAAAGCCTTTTCACTGAATTTTTGTCATTGTGACGATGATGCTGTCTGAACTCCCGCTGGTTGACAAAAGAATGTCATTTTTGCCGTCTATCTTTTCTGATTTTAACAAATATGTGCTAAGCAAAGGTTTATTGGATTCATGAGTAGGCACAAACATGCCAAAGGCTGAGGACATACTCAACAGGGAAATAGCACGGGTAAACCTCCACCTTCCAGCAAACAGGCCTACCCTGAAACAGCTGCTGGAGGCAAGGGAGCCGAAAGTCAGACTGCGCGATGGGAGCTATCACCACTTCAAGCGCTCCGAGCTGGAGTACCTCCGTTCCCTCCTCGATGGGGATGAAGAAGAACGTCTGAGGGTACCAATAGTGCTTGAAATAAGCACCCTGTACAGGGGCTATTTCAGGGTAAGGGGCAGGACGGAGGTTAAGGTCATCGAGAAGATCCTCGGCACTTACGATATTCTGGATGAAAAGATGGAGGAGCTCTACCCGAGATACCTCCTCCCGAAGATCAGAAAAACCCTCCCGACGACAACGACGTATGCGTTTATAACGGAGTGATGGATATGGATGAAGACCTCAAGGTTCTCCGGGACTACCTGATGTTCACCGTTCCCCACGTTACCGTACTCGCCGGTGCTCTCCTGGGTGTTCTCCTGATAATAGGGGTTCGAGTTAACACCGCCCTCGGGATATTCACAGTATTCTACGGGCTCATGCTCTTCGTCCTTGGCCTAGTGATAGGCCCTCACTTTTCCAAAGTGCTCTGGTATCGGCTTATGATGGTCTTTTTCGCCTGTTTGATGCTTCTGGGGGTTGCTCTCCTGTTATATGGAGAGTAGCCTTTATATGGGAAGATGCACAACTAAACATGGTGGGAACGTATGCGGAAGGCAGTGGTCACGTTGATCCTCCTAACTCTGGTCACGGCACTTCTCCCGGGTTCCTCCGCCCAGTTTGTCACTTTTACAACACATGACGAAATTTCCCTGCTTCGTGGGGACTACAGCACCGGGACGATGATGCTGACAAACGCCGGTGGCTTCAGCTTTAAAATCGTCAGCTATCAGAAATTCTGGGTGGAAGATGAGAACGGCAACGTTATCCCTGGCTTTAACCTGACCCTGACACCCACTATTTTCAGCGACTGGTCGTCCCAGAAGACATACTCGGTGTCGTACAACATATCCTGTGCCTCAAATGTCTCAGGCGGGACGTACACGCTCTATCTTCGTTTCCTTGCGTTTACCTCGGACAACTCCATGTACATAGTTCACGCCACCGTGCCGCTCCACGTGATCGAAAAGGCTCTGGATTTTGGGGTAGCTGATGCTTATGTCAAGGAGCGTCCCGGATCCTCCTATGTCCTTAACGGAGAAACCATAGTGGTGTTCTCCCACGTTAACAACATAGGGCACTCAAGCGTCCCCCTTCAGGCCACCGTCTCCTTCTCCCTGGGGGGAAGGTGTACTTCCTCGAAAACAGAACACTCAAAATGGCTCCCGGAGACAACATGGTTCGCTTTGAAGTGCCCGTAGGGTATGAACTGCCTGAGGGAACGTACAGGCTGGAGTACGTGCTCAAATATGACGGCGGGACGTACAGATACTCCAGGGAAATCCCCGTCAAGTTTGGGGTTAATCTTGTGGGGGCTTCCCTTCAGTCGGAGACGGTAAAACTCGGGGAAGAAAACAGGGCCTATCTAACCCTCCTTTCGGAGAGGAACGTTAACCTGAACCTCACCGTGGAAACGTACAGGAACGGGACTTTGGTCGCAAAAACCGTTGAGCCCACAGTGATCAAGGGCGGTACAAACGTCCTTGAGGTGAACCTTCCAACCAACGTATCCGGAGAGCTGACGTCCCTCATAGAGCTGACATTTGATGGGAGGATTATAGGGGAGAGCAACGTCTCGTACAAGGTCCTTGCACCCCCCTTCATAAAAAACGTGACTTACGAGAGGGTCACCACCGATGAGGTCGTCTTCAGAATAGTCATTGACAACCCGAACTATGAACCCTTTGAGGGGCAGCTTTCTTACAGAATAGTGGCCAATGGGAGTGTTCTTTACAAGGACTCTTTGGGGAGCACGATAAGGCCCGGAGTCAACGAGGTCTCCCTGAGGTTCAAGCTCCCGATGAAACAGATCGTCGGGTATGAATTTACCCTCAGCGCGATGGGCGAAACCAGCGTTTCCAGAGGTGAGCTGTATCTGGAGCCTCCCGCCCTACCGACGACAACCACACCAACCACCACAACTGTGTCAAACACCACGACAACGACCCCCGCCGGAACGTCGGCCGGGCTCTGGCTGGGCATTCTCGTAGTGGTGTTCCTCCTGCTGGTTGCCGGGGCGTTCTACTACACCCGTGAGGGCGGAAAATCCAGGAAACGCATCCGGCCCAAACCCAAGAGGCGCTCGCCCCTTGGTAGATTCAAGAGGCCGAAGGAGCCCAAATTCAGGGAGAACAAGGAACTCCCGAAGAAGTGAATACCAAACTTTTTTATCCATCTTTTCTCTACTCCCCTCAGGTGAGGGGGTCGGGGACTCTCGGGGCACTCCCGAGGAAGTTCCGCCCACCGCACCGGGGCCGCGGTGCCGCAAGGCACCTCCCGAGAGGGAGGGCAACGGCGCAGAAACGACACGTCCCGGCGGGTATGGGGATGAAAGCGGCGAAGGGCCCGGCGACGGGTTCCGAGCTAACCCGCAGACGACCCGTCGGGGAGCGGTGAAACGGCCGTCCCGCGGGGTGCAAGGCCAAAGGAGGGGCGATGAGTTCCCGGTGGGAGCCCCGTGGTAGGCCGCTCAGTCGAATGTCCCCTTGAGACAGAAGGCGGGCTACGGCCCCCTCACCTTAACATCCAGCAGGGATGCCAGAAGTATCAGCGCTCCCCCGAGTGCCGTTCTGATCCCCGGAACTTCTCCGAATATCAGGAACGCGTAGACCACCGCGCTCATGGGGTCGAGGTAGCTCAGAAGGGCCGCCTCGTTGACCTCAACCTCCTTCAGCCCATCCATGTACAGGAAGAGCGCCAGTACGGTGTGCACGGTCACGAGAACCAGAACCGCCCACCAAACTGGCTCTCCAACGCCCGATGCGGCAATGAACGGTGCTAATACGACCGATGCTGTGGCAAGCTGGAGGAACGTGAGTGTTTTTCCATCTACATCGCGCAGAAACCGTCCCAGGTTTGGAATCAGCGAGTAGAAAAAAGCCGCTATCGCTGCCAGCAGGATTCCAACGAAGTCCCTGTTCCCGAGGTCGACCTTTTGCCCGCTCATTATCAGGATGAGCCCGGCAAATGCCATCCCTATCAGGAGCCACCTTTTCAGGGTCAGCCTCTCCCCGAGGAATCTCCACGAGATTAGGGTTGCTATTATCGGGGCCATATAATAGACGAGAACCGCGTTTGCTATGGTGGTGTAGTTGAAGGCAGTGAAGAGGAATACCCAGTTTAGGGCCAGGGCGACTCCCAGGGCGAGCAGGGGTTTCCATTTGGCCTTCACAAGTGAAGGAAGCGTTGAGACCCATCCCCTGCTGGCCGCCAGGATGGGCAACAGCAGGATGGCCCCGAATGACACCCTGAAGAACGCAACCCCTAACCCCGACAGGTTTGAGAAGCGGGCGAATATCCCAACGCTTCCCCAGATGAGCATTGAAACAGTGATTTTCAGTCTTCCGTTCACATCTCATCCCCGTGCTCTTCCAGCCATTCCTCGTAGGCTTCCCTGACCTCTTCCTTCCTGAACCCGGGGACGGCGTCCCTGAATGGGTTGAACCTTTCGAGCTTCCTTTCATCCGAGCCGATGTACGTCGCCACGAGGCCCACCTTGGAATGCAGGCTTGAGGGCAGGCGGAGGATCCTCTTGACATCGACCGTAACGCGGCCGTCGAAGTAGGCCTTTGAGAATGTGCTCGACAGTGCGAACAGCCTCATGAGTGTCTTGTATCCAACACCCTGCGGGAACGCCGTTAGCAACCCTTTCCTGACAAAGCCCTCGTAGATGCTTTCTCTCCCCTCGATTATCCTTTCCACCTGTCCTTTCCGCAGGCCTACGTTGAAGAGGTGGTTCTCGTTCACCCGCCTTATGAAGTACCCAAATCTCAGCCGGAAGACCCTGTAATACCCCGAGGACAGCATTATCCTTCTGCTCTGGATATCCTCAAAAGTTATCTCGTCTGCCGCGGAGACGTATGCCAGTATCCTCTCCCTCGCCTTTCCATCGAGGGCCAGCGCCCAGTCGTCGAGAACCCTTATGTGGTACCCCCTCCCCGAGTAAACGACGTGAACGCTCTCGAAACCGAAATCTTCCTTCAGGACTACAAGGGTATCCCTTGCGAGCTCCTTTGCGTCCTCCAGGCATACCGGACACACCCGGCCGTGCTCATGAATGTGCTGGCAGCGCCTCAGGGGCAGGTCCTTCGCGTCTATGTCGAAGACCAGCTCCGCCCCGAGCCAGCCGCCCATGCTTTTCGGCTCCTCGTAGAGCGCAACGCTTGAGTATATCGCGTATGGGGCCGTTGCCCTCACGTAGTCCTCCAGGTCGCGGACGTCCATGAAAACGTTCTTCCTGTCGCTCGGCCCCTCACCGGTGTGGTCGAATCCGAACTCCCTCTCCTCAAGGGTCTTGACTATGAACTCCGGAAGCCTTTTGGCGCTCCATTCCTTTGAATAGTAGCGCTTCCGCTCCTTTTCCGTCGCCTCTCTGAACAGCTCAGCCATCCCCATCACCCTCGGCGTTCTCTTCTCCCTTACCCTTTCTACCCTCGATGTAGAGGCGCCTCAGATAGTACGTCAGTGGATTCTTGATGTTCCTGCAGTGTCTGTCCGGCTTGCAGAGCTGCGGGGCATTCGCCCGTATCTTGGAGCAGTTCGGCGGGAAGTACCACGTGGAGTTCCCGCTGTCCTCAAGGGTTGGCCTGTCGGTTAAGCCAAAGCCGAGGTGGTACCAGATGTTTTTGACCTCATGCGGCTGATCCTCGAAGAGGGGTGGAGAACAGCGGTTTCCGGCCTCGATTATGACGGGCAGTATCTCCCTCTCAACCACACTAAGGTCGCTGACGCAGTCTCTTATTCTGACGTCCCTTCTGGAGGGACTTGGACACAGTCTCGCGTAGCTCAGAAAACTCGTTAGGAGAACCGTTATGGCGTAGTTTCTCAGTCCCGAAGGGACACCCCCGAGGGCGATTTTCACGCACGGAGGGAAGAGTTCAAAGCGCAGTGGCTGAGCCTTTGCGCTCCCCATTCTCTCAAGCCTCTCTTTGAAGTACTCCCTTGCTATCTCGCCCAGCCTCTCGTAGAGCTGAAGGTAGTAGCCTGGAAGCTCATCCCTCACCTCATACAGCAGGTTGACGGCCCTTTCGAAGTTCTTCTCAAAGGACTTCTCCCAGAGCCTCATGGCCTGCTCCGTGGTCAGATACGCATACCCATTCCGGAGGTACACCTCTTTGAGGCTTCCCTCCCACAGCTCCAGGAACCTTCCAAGATGTACCTTGTACCTCAACCTCAGCCTCTCCCTCTCATCGGGGGGAAGTTCGTGGTGGTGGGTTCTCTCAAGTATCGTCCTGTCCCGCGGGGGTATGTCCCCTTCCTCGACGGTTCTCAGCTCGACCGCGGTCCCGCTTATTCTTCCCGCTCTTCTCAGCCTCTCTGAGTATATCTTTGAGTTGGCCTCCTTTACGAGCTCCATCTCAATGCCGTATGGGGAGAATGCGAGGGCACCGAGGAGCGCATAAAACGTCAGCAAATCCTGAACATCCCCCATGTCGAGGACATCCCTTGGTACCTCCCCGGACTTTACCCATGAAACCCTCTCCAAGGCCTGGTCTGTTCCAACGTAGGACGGGATTATCGACAGCAGTTCTGTTATTCCACCAAACTCCTCCTTTACGAGCCTTTTGGCTTTATCACCGAAGGGATCAAGCATGGCTTCACCTCTCATCGATAGGTTTACCTTGGGACATAAAACGGTTTCCGTGGTTGGGGATGTTACTCATGAATCGGGCGAATTTTTCAAAAAGCCTCAGAGAGGCTGTTTATGGTACTTGCAGGCGCAAATAGCGTAAACTTCCGAACAATCGCCCGGTCATATTGATTTAAACTGGAGTGGCGGCTTGCACCCCAAAAGTTTTATATCTCTTTGGTTCCACATGTTATATTAGACATAAAGAGAGAGTTCGCAAAGATTTCACGGGTGATTTGGATGGTCATGAAATACACTGTAGAAAGAGTAAAGAGTGGCATTCCCGGTTTTGATGATCTAATCCAGGGCGGCTTTCCATTGGGAACCACAGTTTTGGTTACCGGCCCAACGGGCAGCGGTAAGACTACTTTTGGAGTTCAGTTCGTCTACAAGGGAGCTGCGGAGTACGATGAACCGGGAGTCATAGTCACCCTTGAGGAAAGGGCACAGGACCTGAGAAGGGAAATGCTGGCCTTTGGGTGGGACCTTGAACAGTACGAGAGGGAGAGAAAGATAGCCATAGTTGACGGAGTGAGCGCTGTCGTGGGTCTCCCATCCGAGGAACAGTATGTCCTGGAGGGCAACCTCAACGCCGAGGACTTCCTCCGCTACGTCTACCGCGTCGTCAAGGCCATAAATGCCAAGAGGCTTGTTATCGACTCGATTCCCTCCATCGCATTCAGGCTCCAGGAGGAGAGCAAGATAAGGGAGGTTCTTCTCCAGCTCAACACGATACTCCTTGAGATGGGCGTCACGTCGATACTCACAACCGAGGCTCCCGACCCCAGCAGGGGCCGGATAAGCCGCTACGGAATGGAAGAGTACATAGCAAGGGGCGTTGTCCTTCTGGACTTCGTGGAAAAGGAAGTCGAACTGAAGCGCTATCTCCTCATCAGGAAAATGCGCGAAACAAAGCACTCGATGAAGAAGTATCCCTTTGAGATCAACGAGGAAGGCATCGTTGTCTATCCGAGCGGCGAAGTCTACTGACCCCTCTTCTTTCTCCCCTTCCAGTTGGGGGTAAGGTTTTTAAGTTCCCGTTCTTACCATCAATCATGGTCACAAGCAAAGAACTTAGAATCGTCCTTTTAATTGGTTCGGCAGTGGTTTTGATTGCGATGGCCACCATAGGTGCCTCGCCGGAGAAACTCGATAAGTTTACAGGGGTCTGTGTGTACTCCTCGGACTCGTTCTCCATCCTGAGCGACGGCAGGATTTCCGTGGGAGTGTATTCATATCTGCAGGTGGGGGTGGTCTATCGGGTGGAGGGGAGGATGTACAACACGAGTTCCGGTCTCAGGATCAGACACGTCCGAATAGAGCGGGCTGAACCAACGTTTTCGCTGTCCACCGTAAGGGGTGCCTACTGGACGTCCTCGGGTCATTACATACTAACGCCGGAGAAGGTAAAGCTGGCCCTCCCCCTGCCGGTTGAAAAAGGAGAAATGGTGGCGGTGGAGGGGATATGGTACCGGAACAGGTTCTACCCCCTCGGCTACAGTGTGTTGGGGTTTTCCGAAAGACCCAGAAACGGTATGCCATGGCGGGTCGAGGGCACGGTGATTTACGGCGGCACCAAGCCGGTGCTCTGGAACGGGAGTGAGGAGGTGGTTCTCTATCTCCCCTACGGGACAGAGGTGGAGGTCGGGAGACGGGTTAGGGTGGTGGGCATAGTCAGGTTCTACTCAAGGCTTTCCCTCATCGTTGACTCTCCAGACGATGTTCTCATCGTGGGACACGGTGAGAGGGTGCCCCTTTCGAAAGCGTCCATCGGGGACATCGCCGTTGGAAACTGCACGGTGGTTGGTGTCGGCCGTTCGCTCAAGCTCGACTGCACGGGGCTAAAGCTCAGCAACTTCAGGGCGAGAGTGGGTGACAGGGTTTACTTTGAGGCGGTCAAAAGAAAATCCTCGCTCTACTGTGTTGATTGCCGCGTTATAAAGCCCAGGGAGTATCTTCCGAATGAGATGTGCTCTTTCTCCGATGGAAAGTTTGCCAGAATATCTGGACAGGTGGAGTGGGTCAAGGTGTACAAAAACGGCTTTGGACTGGCCAACGTTACAGAGGGTAATTGTTGGGTTCTCCTTAAGCTCAGAAAGTCCCTCGACGTTTCCCTGGAGGTCAACGAAACCGTCACCGCCTACGGCTTCTTCACGACCTATCGCGGCATGCCCGCCTTTGAAGTTGCCTCGGGTGATGACCTTTGCTCGGGGAGATGCTGAAGGGCATTGCCGCCGGAACAATCAGCGGCGTTCTCCCGGGAATCCACGTGAATACTCTGGGGGCGTTTCTGGTGGAGGTCGGGACAAGCGGTAACCTGTTGCTGTTTTCGATGGGTCTGACCCACACGTTTCTCGATGTTGTTCCGTCGGCCTTTCTCGGTGTTCCCGATGAGGGAACTGCCCTTGGGATCCTCCCCGCACACAGGCTCGTTCTTCGGGGAAGAGCGATGGAGGTCGTCAGGATAGCACTGTGGGCGAGCCTCCTTGCGGTGCTGATGGCGATACCCCTTTCCCTGCTCTACCCCTTCTTGGCCCGGGCCTACGCTCCCCGGATCGGTAGGATAGCGGTGGGCCTTCTGGCCGTGCTTTTAATCCTCACGGAAAGCGGTTTGAAGAGGATTTACGCGATGCTGGTGTTCCTCCTCTCCGGTCTGCTGGGGATTCTGGCCTTCAGGCTCCCGCTGGAGGAGCCGTACTATCATCTCTTTACGGGTCTCTTTGGCATTCCCGTGCTGGTTACGGCGCTGATAGGCGGGGGCGGAAACATCTCCCCGGGCAGTGGGGAAATTGAGATGGATACAAAGCGCTTCATCGGCTTTTCTCTTCTGGGGACGTTCCTTGGAATGGCAGCCTCACTGATCCCGGCCTTCACCGCCTCCCAGGCGGCCTTAGTGGGCTCTTTTTTCTCAAGGGACGAGCGCTCGTTCCTGACGATTGTCTTTTCCGTCAACACATCCAACTTTCTGTTCTCCTTCGTGAACTTCCTGGAAACTGGGAGGGTAAGAAACGGCATAGTGGCCCTCATGAGTCCCCCGGGCCGGGGTTTTCTGCCGTACTACGCTCTGGCGGCGGTCTTTGTTTCCCTACTCGTTGTGAGCTACGGAGAGGCCTTGGCGGGCGTCGTACTCAAGGCTCTGGCCCGCATACCCTACAGACTGCTGAACGGCGCGGTTGTGGCCCTCCTCGTGTTCATGTCCTTATATTTCGATGGTCCTCTGGGACTTCTTGTCCTGACGGGAGGGAGCATGGTAGGCCTTCTGGCGGTGCTCTTTGGGGTCAAAAGGACGAACTGCATGGGAGTGCTCATGCTCCAAATAATAATCGGATAAGAAGAGAAGGATCAGACGGACTTTTCCTTCAGAATCCTCTGGAGTTCGGCGTAGTCCGTTACTATCCTCCTGTTGTCCAGGGTCGTGAAGTATGCCTTCTTTCGTTTGATCTTTTTAACATCGGTGTACTTCATCTCGGGCGGATCGTAAGAACCCGGTTCGACAACCTCGTCCTCCACCGTGTAGGTCTCAAGGTCTGGCTGTCCGACGTACTTCCAGACCTCGTAGAAGACCTCGGGCTCAAGGTGGATTTCTCCCTCAATCTCTATCCAATCCGCCCCTATCTCCTCAAGAAACTCCTTCACTACCTCGAAGTGCATAGAACCACCGGCATAATATAGGACGCTAAGGGTTATATACCTATCGCCGAACTTCCACCGGTGGTGAGAGATGGCAAGGGTAATCGTTGACGCCCAGGCTGCGAGGGCAATAGGAAAGGGTGCGATGATAGTCTTCAAGAAGGGTGTTGTGAGAACGGAGGGCGAGTTTGAGCCGGGGGACGTGGTTGAGGTCTACACACGGGGCGGCAAGTTCCTCGGAAAGGGCTTCGTCAACCCCAACTCCAACATCATGATCAGGCTGGTGACCAAGGATCGCGAGACTGAGATAAACAAGGAGCTCTTCCGCGAGAGGATAAGGAGGGCCAACGAGTACCGCAAGAAGGTTCTCGGCTACGATAAGGCTTACCGCATGGTCTACGGCGAGGCGGACTACCTGCCGGGCCTCATAGTGGACCGCTTCAACGAGATAGCCTCCATTCAGATTTCAAGCATCGGGATGGAGAGGTTCAAACTCGACCTTGCGGAGGCAATAATGGAGGCCGAGCCGGAGATCGAGACGGTCTTCGAGAAAAACACCGGCCGCTCAAGGAGAAGGGAAGGTCTGCCCGAGATAGAGCGCGTCCTCCTCGGCAAGGAGAAGTACCGGACGGTAATCGAAGAGGGCAGGGCGAGGTTCCTCGTCGACATGCGCGGCCAGAAGACGGGCTTCTTCCTCGACCAGAGGGAGAACAGGATAGCCCTTGAGAAGTACGTCAAGCCGGGGATGAGGGTTCTCGACGTCTTCACGTACACCGGCGGCTTCGCGATACACGCGGCCGTTGCCGGCGCTGACGAGGTTGTGGCGGTGGACAAGTCTCCCTGGGCCATCAACATGGTGAAGGAGAACGCCAAGCTCAACGGCGTTGAAGATAAAATGAAATACGTCGTTGGAAGCGCCTTCCCTGTTATGGAGGAGATGATAAAGCGCGGTGAAAAGTTCGACATAGTAATCCTCGATCCCCCCGCCTTCGTTCAGCACGAGAAGGACCTCAAGAGGGGCCTCCGCGCTTACTTCAACGTGAACTACGCCGGCCTTCAGCTGGTTAAGGAGGGCGGAATACTCGTCACGGCATCATGCTCCCAGCACGTTGACATGCAGGCCTTCAAGGACATGGTGATTGCCGCGGCGGCAAAGGCCGGCAAGTTCCTCAAGCTCCTTGAGCCCTACAGGACGCAGGCCCCGGACCACCCGATACTCATGGCCTCGAAGGACACGGAGTACCTCAAGGCGCTCTTCCTCTACGTGGAGGACATGAAGTGATTAAGCGGGGACGATGACGAAAAAGCACCTCCTCTGAGACCGGCGTGAGTGCTGAAACGCCCACGGTCTGAGTCCCTCAACCGGTCGCTCTGCCGACCAAAATCCTTTTTATTTGGTCGTTTGAATGACCAAAATCGCAGAAGTTATGGTCATTACAACGACTATTACAGCCTGAGTATCAAACTGTGTCTCCACCTCGTCCCGACCTTGAACTTCACGTCCCTGACTTGGTATCCCAGCTCCTCTCCTTTTTCCCTTATGGCCTTTATCAGCGTCTCCTTGTCCGGAATGAAGAGGGCCACTTTTCCATTGGGCTTCAGATATTCCAGAGCCTCCTCGATCAGCCTCACCGAGAAGGCCTCGCCGTGTTTGCCCCCTCCAACGCCTTCCCTCTCGGTCAGGACGCCCCTTGTCGGCCTCTCATAGTAGGGCGGGGCGGAGAAGATGACGTCAAAGCGCTCGCCTTCAGGAATTACTCCCCTGATTATCCCCCCGTTGCTTCTGATGAGCCTAATCCTCGCTCTGTTCCGCTCGATGTTCCTCCTCGCGTACTCGAAGAACTCCCCGTCGAGCTCCGTCGCGGTAACGTCGCAGTTGAAGAATTTAGCCGCCATCAGGGCCATCATGGCAGTGTGCCCCGTCCCAATCTCCAGAACCCTTTCGCCTCCTCTCAAAAAAGTCTTTAGAAAGAGGTAGCGCGAGATTGGGGTAGTTACCAGTCCACGCGGGTGGTACTCGATATCGAGCCCGAAAATGGCTTTTGCTATCGCTTGGTTGTAGAGTATCCTGGCCTTTCTGTTCGAGAAGTCGAGCCTTCCGCGTTCGTCGAGGTATTTCTCCAGTTCGGGAAAGAGTCTGACGGCTTCCCTCACTGGCAGTCCGAGCTTTCCGTCCTTCCAGGTGGGCATGGGAACATATCAGCACAGAAGTTTTTCAGTTTTATGTGTTATTTTGTCTAAAAGTTATAGAAAGACTTAAATAGTATTGTCGTTTAAATACTATTGGCGATCGTTGATGGCAACATTTGGACTGTGGTATTTTAGGTGGAATGGGAAAGAGAATGTCTCCATGCTAGGTGATGCTGAGAATGAGTTTAGGAGATTTTTTGACTATGCAGTGGCCCTTCCAGCTAGAGAAAGGGAAGGGAGTGGTGTCAAAGAACTTGCAGTGTACACTGGAGATGGCTTCAATGATGGGAGAAAATTTGCTGAAAATATCTTCTCAACAATAAAAAGCATCCCGGTATATGTGGCAATTCCTTATTGGAGGAATTATATTCCAGAACCACGAGAGAATCCAAAAGGAGGAAACAAGTACTGGCTTGACTGGATAAACGGCGTACTGAGTGTAAATTCTTCCAACCTCGGGGGATTTTATTGGAGTCTTGAAAGTGCTTGGATGTTTGTAAATTATTATAAAGATGTTCTTTGCAATCAGGGACAAATGCCTTACGTGAACCCTCAAACTATTGATATGTTAAGTGAAAAAATCCACAGCAGAGGTCTTGAGTTTATATGGATTCCCTACGCTAGGACATATGCTCTCCAGAATACTGATATCTGGCCCCGTAATTATCAGGTGTGCGGAAAGGATTGGCCAATTCCCGGAGGTTCAGAATTTTTTGATCTGGTCTTTGTTCAATCAAATTATTATCAATGTATGGATTGGTATAAAAATGTGCGGTGGATAGATGAGGAAGGAAAAGTGAGGACTGGTCTTTCTTTAGAAGAATGGGTGGATATGCTAACTGACATGAATCGTTCCAGAAATACCCGCAATGTCTTCGTCGAATTTGAATGTGATGGCAGAATTTCGACAGGCGGTGATGATAATTGTAGCAGGATTTGGCATTCCTCCGCTGAATACAAAAATAGGGCATGTGAATACGTTGAGTGTGCTGGGCAGTTTATTAACCGAGCGTACTACTTTGACACGAACTTGAATAATATCAGTTTCATGAATAGTTACTGTCAGGAAACTTTGGGTGAAAGGTATGTCTAGCTTCCTTAAAATACTTGGAGTATCCTTGTGTTTCCTTATTTTTACACTACCTCCTGCATCATCTAATGTGGAGATTATAACAACAGGCCTACCTCCAACCAGGGGTATTCACATGTCCGTGGGAGTCCTCCCTAATTCGAAGGTAATATTCATCTCCACCGGAGAGATTGATGCATACGATGATATATGGGTGAATCCCGACACGGAAATTAATTGGTATTACCATGTGGATTCCTCAGGGGCGCGTCTTTTTGGGGTTGAGTGCTATACGGCGGCGTATATTAGGTGTCCCAGGTTAAATCTGAGCGTTTCACGAAATCTGGCACAGTTCAGAACTAAAACAAAATTGGTTAGGGGAGTTCCCGTAAACGGCTCTGTACTGTTCAGTTTTGAGGGGACCGTTTACAAAGTCCCTGTTTCCGAAATATCGCCGTACCTTTGGGATGAAAGCTGGATACAGCATCTGTGGGGATATAGTCTGAATGGGAGTCTGATATTCTTTCCAGAACTAATCATTGAGATAACGGGGGAGGGAGTTGAGTATCACGACTGCTCCATCCAAAACGGCTCTGTATCCGTACTGCACCTTGATCAGAGGTATAACATCACGTATTACGTTAAAGCCTCTTGGAAAAGGTCGAAACTTAAAAATGAGATGGTGGATCAGTCCGAGCTCCTAAATCTCCTTGAGAAGCCAATCTATATCTTCTTTTACAATGGAACCTTTAAAGCCTTCGAAGTTGGTAGGATTAATCTTGAGTATTCTACCGTTCTCTCTACCGAGAACAACAGCACCTCCGTTTTTGTAAGTCCGAGTTTTTACTATTCTAACACGGCACTCCCTTTCATTTCAGCCAATGCCACGTGTTCACCTTCGAATGAAACCAACGTTACATCTCCCAGCCAGGATCAGCGTAAATTCTGGCTGTTGGCTGTGATAGTGTTTGCCGTTGTCATTCCGTACCTGCTGTGCAGAAAGGGAAAGAAGGAGTAATGGCTTAGTCATTCCTCCGGGTTCATAAGCCGCCCGATGAAGAGTATCAGCCCCGTCTTCTTGTCGATGATGAGGAAAAGGAAGGGATGATCTGCCTTAAAGACCTTGTACTTCGGGGTTTCTCCGGGTGCTGAAACCGCTGTGAATATCACCGCTGTCGCCGCTGCCGCCTCCGTCCCGTTCTCGGCAACGCTTATGAAGGTCTTGTGGACGACGTCGCTTATCACCAGGTTGTCCTTCGGCGATATTCCCGAGAAGTCCTGCACTGTGAAGGCCTTTTCCATGCCCATGTCCATCAGGGCATCCTTGAGGTGGTACTCCCCCTCGAACCTGAACTTCGGCAGTGCGACCTTCACCCACTCCATGTCCATGCTCTTCAGGATGTTCCCTATGAACTCGGCGCTCAGGTTGTTTTCCACCCTCTCAAAATTCCCCTCTCTGGGCAGGATTATCAGCATGCTCAGCCTTTCTCCCTCGTAGGGAAGCTCAAGGGCCTGAAAATAGTCGTTTTCGAAGTAGGGGAATCTACCGGCCTGGTGCATCATGGCGACGATGACGGTCGAGTTGGGCGCGTGAAATGTTTCGTTCTTCGTCTCACTTGCCTCAAACCTGCTGGACCAGTTGGCTTTAAAGTAGACCGCGTTCGTTATCACGAGCCTCGTCAGGGGGTTTAAGCCGGATACGATGTTCTTAATCCTCCCGTTCGTCTGATTCTCCACCCATTCGTTTATCTTCCCGGCTGCTCCCTCCGGGTCGCCCTGGAAGTCGACCTCTCTGGCCTTGCCGAGGTAGAACTCCCTCACAATCCAGAGGTACCTTTCACTTACCGGGTAGTCCCTCTGAACCCAGAGGGCGTTGGCGCTCCTGAGGATGAAGGGCGAGCATCAGGTATCTGAAGCCGGTCCACCTCGTGTCGTTGTCCCCGGGGAGATGAGGGACGCTCCCCATCTCCTCCGCGGTTTCACCGCTCGCCCCCTCGTAGGCCATTGCGAGGGCAGTCCCAACGCTGTACGGGGAGAAGAAGACGTTTCCGCCGTCCCTCGCCAGCTCTCCGTAGAGCTCGAAGGCGAAGGCGTTGAGAGCTTTAACCACAGGCTCCTCCTGCCCCTCTTTCAGAACGTCGTACTTCGTCATCGGTGGGGTGAAGTGGGAATCCGTCGAATGCGATGCCTCGGGACCGCCAGTGGGCTTGGGATTCTCTGAAACGCCGAGGCATCCCCCCATCAGGACCGCCAGAACCATGATCACCAGAACCATACGCCTCATGCACTCACCGTGATTACTATTGGGCCGGGAGTATAAATACCTCCCGATAGTTTCAACCGCGATTAAAGTGAAATAAAAGCTCAGAGGAGCGCCAGGGCCGCCATGACCTTCGCGTCCTCGACCATGTTCTCTATCTTCGCGTACTCGTTGGGCTGATGGGCGGTCTCGTCGAGGGTCGCCCACACGACCGCCGGAATCCCGAGCTTCCTGAAGTAAGCCGCAAAGGTTCCGCCGCCTATTCCGCCGACCTTTGCCTCCTTTCCACGGAGTCTCCTCAGGGCTTCCTGGAGGAGCTTCACTATCTCGCTGTTCGGGTCTGTCGGCTCTGGAGCGTCCATGCGCTGGAGAACCTCGAACTCTATCTCGGGCAGAACCTCGCCGTCGAACTCCTTCCGGTATCTCTCCTTGATCTCCTCCGCCAGCCTCTCGGCGTCTTTCAGGATATCGTCTATGCTGTACCTCGGCAGAATCCTGCAGTCAAAAACCACCTCGTGCTCGCCCGGAGCTATGTTCGGGCTGTCGGCCGGGCCGCGAACCATCGTGGGCTCGAAGGTGCTCTCCGCTGGCTCGAAGAGCTCGTCTTTCTCGGAGTACTTCTCGTGGAGGAGTTTATCGAGGTGGTAGGCGAAGTCGAGGGCGACGCGGTGGGCGTTGAGCCCCTTGTCCGGCATGCTGGCGTGAACCTGCTTTCCGCGGACCTTCACCCTGAGCCAGAGGATGCTCTTTTCAGCAACTTCGATGAAAGTACCTTCCTCGTTTCCGCCGTCCGGGACGAGAACCAGGTCGTCCTTGCGGAACAGCTCCGGGTGCTCCCTCATCAGCCACTCGACGCCGTACTTGCTTCCGGTTTCTTCGTCGCTGACGAAGGCGAGGATTACGGTTCTCTTCGGCCTTATCCCGAGGTTCATCATGGCCTTTACGGCGTAAAGGCTCGCGACGAGGCTCTGCCCGTTGTCCTCGCTTCCCCTGCCGTAGACCTTGCCGTCCTTGACGACAGGCTTGAAGGGCTCCGTGACCGTCCACCTGCTCATGTCCCCGGGCGGAACGACGTCTATGTGGGTGAGGATCCATAACCTCGGGCTTTCTTCGCCCTTTTCACCGTAGTAGTAGGCCAAAATGCTCGGCCTCACTCCGTTCTTGGCCCTCTCGTCCGGCGCGTTGTAGACCTCAACCTTGTCGAAGGGCCCGGCCCTGATTATCTCAAGCAGCTTCTGGGCCTTGTCGTACTCGCCCTCGTAACCGTAGTCGGGGCTTATGGCGGGGATTTTTATGAGCTCAACGAGGGTTTCAACCATGTCATCGCGGAGCTCTTCTATCTCCTTGGAGACCTTTTCGAGGGTTTCGCTCATTTCAATCACCACCTAAACTATCTCGTCCGTCCTTTTAAACTCAATCAAATACCTCTTCCCCAGTTCGAGGAGAAAGACTACCAGGCGCTCGTATAGGGGCTCGACTTCATAACCGAAGCGCGCCCGGAGGGCCTTTCCAATGTCCCTGACGGTTCTCCTCCCGTCGCAGAGCTCCCAGATGTACGCTCCGACTTCGTCGAGTTCTATTCTCCTGTACTCTCCGTGGAGCTTTCTCGCGAGAAAGTCAAGCTTCGAGTCCATTGGAATGAGGAGGTAGTACTTGCCCTCCACTTTCCTGAGCTCGACCTTTTCGTTGCGCACTGGGACAAGGTTCAGGTACTCTTCCATGGCAATTCCTCCGGTGTCCAAAATTTAAAGGTTGGGAAGAAAAAACGGGCAGTCACTCCTTCCTGCCCGTCATGTAGAGCCAGACGGCTATTCCTGCCAGGGCAAGGACACCGATGAGGTTGCTGCTGAAGCCGAAGCTCGGTGCGACACCGGCAACTATGAGTGCCGCGAAGAATATGCCCATGAGGGCCTCACCGGCGATGAGTCCAGCCGCACCGAGGACACCGGGGTCGGTCGGCTTCTCTGCACCGCCTCCCCTCGCCTTACCGACGAAGTACCTCAGGAGGCCGCCGATGAATATCGGGACGCCGAGGCTGAGGGGCAGGTAGATGCCGACGGCGACGGGCATTACAGGGGTTCTGAACTTGGAGCCCCTCATGGCGAGTATCTCGTCGAGGATTATGAGGGCTATGGCTATCCCGGCGCCGATGTAGATCATGTTCCACTCAAGGTTGCCGGTGAAAACACCCTCGGTGACCTTGGCCATGAGGAAGGCCTGCGGAGCAGCGAGGGCGTTCTCCTTGGCGGTCGGGGTTCCGGCTATACCGTAGGCCTGGATGAGGAGGTTGAGAACCGGGGCCATGACGAGAGCGGCGAAGAACGTTCCGACTATCTCGAAGACCTGCTGCCTCTTGGGGGTCGCGCCGACGAGGTAGCCGGTGGCGAGGTCCTGCATGGTGTCTCCGGCTATGGCCGCTGCGGTACATATCACAGCGGCGACGAGTATGGTGGCCGCCATGCCCTCCATTCCGCTGAGACCGAGGGCCTTGAGCACAAACGCCGTGAAGAGCAGGCTCATGATGGTGATTCCCGAGACCGGATTGTTGGATGAACCGACGACACCAGCGAGGTAGCCGGCTATCGAGCTTCCGAGGAAGCCGACGATGAGGAGTATCACCGCCATTATTGCCGCGATTCCTATTGATCCGATGATGTGGAAGTACAGCAGGAACAGCGGTATCACGAAGGCCGCTATGAGTATCAGCACGTAGTTGAGCGGGAGGTCTTCCTCGGTTCTGAGTATAACCTCTCCTGACTGCTTCCTCTTTGCCACCTCAAGACCCGCCTTGATGCCCCTCTTGATCGGGTTCCTGAGCTTGATGAGGCTCCAGAGACCACCAACGACCATCGCACCGACACCTATGTAGCGGATCTTGGTGCTCCATATGACCCACGCGAGGTCGATAGGACTGAGGTCGGTGCCGCTCATCTGGCCAGCGTAGAGCGGTATGGCTATGAACCAGGCTATTGCACCACCGAGGAACACGAGGAACGCTATGTTAAGGCCGACGATGTAGCCGACGGCAATGAGCGCCGCTGAAAGGTCGCTTCCGAAGTAGTAGACGCGTGAGCCCACCATCTTCGCTGCCTCAACGGTGCCCTTCCAGAGGCCAGAGCTTCCGAAGAGCTTGAAGAGGCCTCCGAAGATTCCACCGTAGAGAATGGGCTTTGCGTGGCTCCCACCCTTGTCACCCGCTATGAGCACCTCTGCACAGGCGGTACCCTCGGGATAGGGAAGCTTTTCCTCGACGATGAAGGCCCTCCTGAGAACGATGGTGAAGAGCGCACCGAGGGAACCACCGAGCGCTGCTATCAGCGTCACGATGTAGTACGGGAAGGTCGTGTAGTAGCCTAGAACGACCAGCGCCGGGAAGGTGAAGATGACTCCGGCCGCGAGCGACTCACCCGCTGACGCTGCCGTCTGGACCATGTTGTTCTCCAGAATGTTCCTGTCCTTGAAGGCGAAGAGTATCGCCATCGAGATGACCGCCGCCGGGATGCTGGCACTGACGGTCATACCGGCGTACATGCCGAGGTATGCGTTCGCTGCACCCATCACTATCGATAAAACAACACCCAGAACAAAGGCCTTGATGGTGTACTCCGGTAGGGATTTTTCGGGAGGTATGTACGGTTTCAGCTCCATTATTTGCACCCCCTGAATGGTGGCGTAGTAATTGAACACATCTGATGTTAAAAATGTTTTGCTGAATGGGCATTTTTACATATTCTAGAAAAAATTTGGCATTTCTATGTAACATATAGTTGCATTAATAGGGTATTACTGCCCGCCCCTCTGGTCAAGATGTTATAATGTGCCCATCTGTACCTGAGATATATGCCGTCAAATTCATATGTCAAAACGACCCAATGAAGGTAATGCCTTATATACCCTCACTGTGATACCCCTACGTCTGCAAAAGAAAACGGGGGTGTATTGGTGATTGAGATAACGTTCCTTGGCAGCGGGGGCGGCAGGTTCATTACGATAACCCAGTTCCGCTCCACCGGCGGTTTCCACATCCGTGCCAGCAGGAATATATACGTTGACCCGGGGCCGGGTGCGCTGGTTCGTTCCTGGCGCTACAAGCTCGACCCGAGGAGGCTGGATGCGATTTTCGTGTCCCACAGGCACGTTGACCACTGCAACGACGTCGAAGTAATGATAGAGGCCATGACGGGCGGCGCACTGAAAAAGCGCGGCATGCTGATAGCATCGAAGAGCGTCATCTACGGAGATGAGACGCACACCCCTGCGGTGAGCAAGTACCACATGGACGTCCTTGAGAGCATCCACATACCCGAACCCGGAAGCAAGATAGCCATCGGTGAGGAGGAGCTGATAATAACCCCCACCGTCCACTCGGACCCCACGACGATAGGATTCCGCATGAGGACCCACTACGGTGACATATCCTACATCCCGGACACAGCGTACTTCGATGGGCTCATAGAGTGGCACGATGGCTCGAAGCTCCTGATAGCCGCAGTAACGAGACCGAGGGATATGGGCATTCCCTACCACCTGAGCACCGATGATATCGTCATGATGCTCAAGAAAATGAACGAAAAACCGGAAGTGCTCGTGATGAGCCACATAGGGATGAAGATGCACTTCGCGAACCCCTACAAGGAGGCCAAGTACATAGAGACCGTCACCGGCGTCAAGACCTATGTTGCGAAAGAGGGCTTCAAGGTCATGGTGGAAAAGAACGAAATATCGGTGAGGACGCTCAGGCCAGCCAGGTTTGTCTGAGGGGGTTTTGATGGGCAGAAAGGCTCTCGCTCCGGTTTCAATTTTCTCATTTCTGCTCAACCTGTTCTTTGGCGAGTCCCGTCTGTCGCTCGACCTTTTGATTCCCGTGTTCCTTTACTCTTCTTCAAGCCTCGCCCTTTAGGGGCGGGGATGCAGTAATCGAAAAATCAACCCGAGAGCAGGAAAGCAAAACCATTTTAAAGCCAAAAAACAATACCCTACCTCAGTATGAAGCGGACAGTAACGGTAAAACTCCAGCCAAGCAAGGAACAAGAGAAAACCCTCAAAGAATTGGCTACAATCAGCTCCAAAATCTGGAACCGGGTAAACTACCTCAGAAGACAAGAATACTTTGAAGGCAAGCCAATAGACTTCAACAATACTGAAAAAATAGTCTATGAGGAGTTTAAATCCAAAATAGGCTCTGCAACAGTCCAGCAAATTTGCAGGAAGAACGCTGAAAGCTGGAAAAGCTTCTTCTCCCTCGCAGGAGCCAAGAGAAACAAGGAACTACCCAACTGGCTCAAGCCAAAACCACCGAACTACATTAAGGGAGAAGGCTTAATCGTCCTCAGGAACAACCAATACAAAATTGAAGGGAACAAACTAATTCTCAAAGGCCTTGGGAAGTTCAAAAGGCTGGAAGTTCAATTCAAGGGTAGAATACACTTGAAAGGCAAGCAAGGGCGGTTAGAAATAACTTACGACCCCGTAAAGCGGAAGTGGTATGCTCATATTAGCATTACAGTAAAGGAAAGGCTTTATGGCGAAAAATGGGTTGAAACCCCAAGACAGCCTTTAGGCAACCTCTCCGCTGGAATAGACCTTGGAGTGAACAATCTAATGGCCGTCTATGTCGAGAACGGAGAGAGTTTCTTAGTAAACGGGAGACCAATTAAGAGCATTGACTTTTACTTTAGGAAGAGGATTGCAGAGTATCAATCCAAAATCAACAAGTCTGGAGCTAAGAAGAGTAGGAAACTCTCCAGACTGCACGAGAAGGCTAAACTTCAGGCAAAACACTACATTAACACGGCTGTAAGACAGACTATTGAAAAACTCTATCGTCTCGGAGTTTCGAGAATTGTTATTGGCTATCCAAAGGGCATAGCCAGAAACTCTGGTAAGGGTAGAAAGCAGAATTATCTACTCTCTCACGTTTGGCGTTTTAATTACGTTATCAAACGCTTGAAGGAAGTGGCTGAAGAGTATGGCATCCTCGTTGAGGTTGTTAATGAGGCTTTCACTTCTCAAACTTGCCCCGTTTGCGGGAAGCCCCATGAGGGGGCGAGATTTGTTCGGGGGTTGTTTAAGTGTCCCGCAACGGGGCTTATCTTTAACGCAGACTTAGTTGGTGCCTTCAACATTTTGAAGAAAGTTGTGAAAACCATAACCCCGAACTTGGGCGGTTTGTATGCCCAAGGGAGGGGTAACTGGCCGAAGGCCCGGCCTGAGGGGTTGAAAACCCGCTTTGGATTGGGTTTTAATGAGACCCCCCAAACCTCCCCGCCCTTAGATTAGGGGTTAGGCAAACCCCGCCCTTCAAGGCGGGAAGGAGGTCAGTGGCTCTACCTTGCAGGGATGGAAGAAAAGCCCCACGCAAGGATCCTCGCCAGGGATTTTGGAATAATCTTCCTGGCCGGCACAGCGGGCTGGGTGCTCGGAACCCTGGTTTAACGATGGAGTTGATGTCTCAGCCCTTCCTCATGACGTCTTCCACTGCCCTCGTGACGGTTCCGTAGGCGAGCTCAAACAGCTCGTCGCGTCTCCTTTCACTGGGAGCTTCAACGACGACGCGAATCTTCGGCTCCGTCCCGCTTGGCCTCACGAGAACCCATGAACCGTCTTTCAGCTGGAGGCGGTAGCCGGAAATCGTCAGAACCTCCTTCACCTCTTCCCCCAGCTTTTCTTCGAGTGTCCTGTATGCCCTCTCAAGGGCGGCCTTCTTGAACCTGTCCGGGCACTTCACGTTCTTCTTGGTGAGGTGGTAGGTCGGTATCTCCTCCCGGATTATCTGTGAAAGCGGCTTTCCGCGCTCGTCTATGAGCTTTATGAGAAGCCCCATGGTCACGAAGCTGTCTATCCACGGGCCGAACTTCGGATGAACCAGCTTCCACGGCTCCGCTGCGAATATCGCCCCGTACTTCTTTATCCCATCGTGGGGCTGGCCAAGGGGGATTCTTACAACCCTGCCGCCCGCGTTCTCAACGACGTGGTCTATCCTTGAGCCCGTGTCTATGGAAACGACGACCGTTCCCCCTCCGTGCTCCTCCACGTAGAGCTTCGCGAAAAGCGCTATAACCGTGTCCTCGTTCACGTACTGTCCCTTCTCATCGAAGACCGCTATCCTGTCCGCGTCGCCGTCCTGGGCGATGACTAAGTCAACGCCGAGCTCCCTAGCCAGCTCGCCCAGGTAGGCTATGTTCTCGTACCTCGGTTCCGGCTTCCTTCCCGGGAAGTGGCCGTCAACGTGGGCGTTTACGCTTATCACCTTTGCCCCCATCTTGCGGAGCAGATAAGGCGCCAAAACGCTCCCGGCACCGTTGGCACCGTCGTAGAGGACTTTGAGTTCTGTTTCATGGTTCACGAAGTCAAGAACTGCCCCTATGTACTCCTCCCCAATGTCGAGGCTTTTAACGGTTTTTATCTCGTCCCACCTGGCCTTTTTGAACCTTGCCGAGAAGACCAGCTCCTCCAGTTCCCTCTCCTGCTCGACGTAGAACTCCGTCCCATCGCCGTTGAAGACCTTTATCCCGTTGTCGGTCGGCGGGTTGTGGCTCGCTGTGATCATGACCCCACCATCGCCGTACTCCCGCGTCCCCCATGCTAAGGCGGGGGTCGGGGTCAGACCGAAATCAAGAACCTCGGTTCCCGTCGATAGAAGCCCTGAGACAAGCGCGCTCTGGAGCATTACGCTCGACGTCCTGCCGTCCCTCGCGACCGCCACCGTTTCCCCCTCGATGTACGTCCCTACCGCCCTTCCAATGTCCATTGCAAGTTCGGGCGTGACCTTCTCCCACAGGGTGCCCCTAATTCCAGCGGTACCGAAGAGCTTCATATCACCACCGTAACTACTTGGGGATGGCTTTAAATATGTTTGGCGACGTATATGGGCAGCCCTCTGAAGCTTACAAGCCTCATCGTTCGGGGCATAGTGTCCCCCGTCAGGGGGAGGATATAGACGGGGGCGTTGAGTTTTCTCCCGAGCTCCAGAATGGGCCTCACTATCTCCGGGGTTGGCCTTACGGAGTAGAGTGCCTTTACCCCGCGGTAGAGCTCGAGGTTCGGGGCAAATATGTCGTCCCTCACGGCGTTGATGCCCAGCTCCCTGGCCCTCTCCACAGATGATGGGTTCCAGTCAACGGCCAGAACGTCGTATCCGAGCTTCTTCAGTCTCAAAGCCACCTTGAACTGAAAGCCTATCCCAAGTTCTGCCACTTTCCCTTTCGGAACCTCACTGGCCAGAAACTCTGCGAAGTCTTCAACGGGCATGGGAGAAAATGGGGGGAGGAATTTAAAAAGATTCAGAACACTGCCTTTCCGCTCCCCTTCTCGAAGACGTGGGCCTTGCGCATGTCGAAGACGACGTCTATCTCCTGGCCTTCCTTCACTTTTGACTCTGACCTGAACGCTCCAAGGAAGGCCACGTTTCCGACGTGCAGGTGGACGATCTTCTCGCTTCCGAGGTTCTCGATGATGTCGGCCGTTGCCCTCGCCATGTTCTCCCCTGGAACCTTCACCTGGGCGAACATGGCGTCGTAGATATCCTCGGGGCGGATTCCAAAGATCACCTCTTTTCCGATAAGGCTGGCCTCCCTCAGAACTTCCACCTGGTCGGGGAGCAGTTTGAGCTTGAATTCCCCGAAGTCCGCGAAGCCGTCCTCGGTTATCGTTGCGTCTATGAAGTTCATTGGCGGCGAGCCGATGAATCCAGCCACGAAGGTGTTCGCGGGCCTGTCATAGACATCATCCGGTGTCCCGACCTGCTGAAGGACGCCTGCGTTTATGACTGCGATCCTGTCGCCCATGGTCATGGCCTCAACCTGGTCGTGCGTCACGTAGATCGTAGTAACCCCGAGTTGTTTTTGGAGTTTTTTCAATTCCGCGCGCATCTTCACCCTCAGCTTGGCGTCCAGGTTGCTCAGCGGTTCGTCCATGAGGAAGACTTGGGGTTTTCTGACTATTGCTCTTCCGAGGGCGACTCTCTGCCTCTGGCCTCCGCTCAGCTCCCTGGGTTTTCTTTTGAGTAATTCGGTGAGGCCGAGCATCTCGGCGACTTCTCTTACTCTTTGGTCGATTTCTTGCTTGGAAACCTTCCTCAGCTTGAGCGGAAACGCTATGTTGTCGTAGACTGTCATGTGTGGGTAAAGCGCGTAGCTCTGGAAGACCATGGCGATGTCCCTGTCCTTTGGGGGGACGAATACCCCCTTCTCTGGGTCGGCGACGAGTCTGTCACCGATGTGGATTTGGCCTTTTGTGGGTTCTTCCAGTCCGGATATCATTCTGAGTGTGGTTGTTTTCCCGCAGCCGCTTGGCCCGAGGAGGATCATGAATTCACCGTCCTTGACTTCCAGGTTCATGTCCTTCACTGCCGTGAAGTCCCCAAACATCTTCCACACGTTGATGAGCTTCACTTCCGCCATGCTCTCACCTCAAACTACGGTCAGCCGGATCATGGTTGTTTCGTAATCTTCCAAAACCGCAAACATTCCACCGACCTTCACTATTCCCCTCTCCGTCTCAAGGTCGAAGTTGTCTATTCCCTCATCGAGGGCCACCGTGTAGCCCACAACGCGGCCTTCGAGTTCCTCCACCTCTCCCGTGACGAGGTTTCTTCCAAGCACCTTTGCGTAGATGACGCCGTCGTTGAGGTGTCTCCTTATGATGTCCACGGCGTGGAAGCTCGCAAAAAACCGCAGGTCGTCCCTGTTTTTTATCCCCTCAAGTATGAGGCTCGACTCCTTGAAGGCCTCCCTGATGAAGCTGTACTGGGAGAATATTATCTCAGGATAGGTCGCCTTAAAGCTGGGTGGATTCCTCGGTCTGAACCCTATGTTCTGGATGTCTATGACCTCCCTGCCGTCGAACATCCCTATGAAGTGGTTCAGCTTGTGAAACTTCCTCACGTAGAGGTTGCCGAGCCTGACGAAATCCGAAAGGTCTATCTGTTCCTCGGTGTAGAGGGATATCGTGGTTCCCCTCTTGAGGGCGGCCTTTATGTTGTCCTCTATCTTCTCAAGGAACTTCTCGGGGGCCACCAGTATGGCCTCGTATGAGCTGGAGTCTATTGACTCCTTCACCATCTCGACGGCTATGCTGAGGTCCTTCGTGCGCCAGATTCCGGGTCTCTCCTCGGTCTTTACCTTAACCCTCTGGAGCTCCCTCTCAAGCTCCTCCTTGATCCCATCTATGTCCCTTTTGAACTTCAGGAACGCTATCTTCGGGGAGTACGCGATGTACACCTTCGGAGAGCCCTCAACCTCGTTGACGAAGCCCCTCGCCTTCAGCGACGCTATGGTATCATAGACCCTGTTGTAGGGCACACCGCTCCTTTCGGATATCTCCTTCGCCGTGCTCGGCCCGTAGACAAGAAGCGTCCAGTATATCATGACCTCGTACTTCGTGAAGCCGATTCTGGTCAGCATGGTTATGGCCTTCTCGCTGATCTCCATACCTACCCCTCCTCCCCAGAAAATGAGAGGAGGAGGTCTAAATACCTTTCTAGGTGCTTGGTGATGAGGAAGTTCTCCCTTACCCTTTCCCTGGCGCCGATGCCAAGCCTCTCGGCCTCTTCTGGATGCTTCAGCAGATAGAGGGTCTTCTCAACCGCGTCCTCCACGCCCTTCACGAGGAAGCCGGTCTCCCCGTCAACCACCTGGAACCTGATCCCTCCAACGGCCCTGCCGACCACGGGCCTGCCCTTCCACATGGCCTCCGTGACCGTCAGTCCAAATCCCTCCCTGATGGACATCTGCAGGATCACGTCACTCGCCCGCTGGAAGGCGTTGACCTCCCTGGCGTGGACTCCCGTCAGGTTCGTCAGGACTTTCACGTCATAGTCTTCCCCAATCTTCCTCAGAGTTTTCTCGAAGTAGACCCAGCCCTCTGGGTCGTCGGCCGCCATGACTCCGACGAGGAGCAGCTGGACCTCCGGGATCTTCTCCTTAACCCGCTTGTAAACATCAATAACGTCAAACACGCCCTTCCAGGGGTCGAAGCGGGCGACTTGGGTTATAATCGGCCTGTCGGGGTCAACGTCGAACCTTTCGAGGGTTCTGAGAACTTCCGACTCGCTCAGCTCCATGTTCTTCTCGCTCAGCGGGTCGATGGAAGGAGGCATGATGATGGTTTTCTCCGGGTTCAAATCCGGCTGGACGTATTCTGGGAGGTGAAAGATGTACCTGTCGTATCTCTGCACGTACTTCCTCAAGAACGCCCAGAATTCTCTGTTCGGGTCGCTCAGGTCGATGTGGCATCGCCAAATCCAGGGCTGTTTTTTCTCGTAGAAGTCTATGAGGGCCGCCGGCTGCGGGTCGTGGATAAGGACGTAGTCGAATTCTGTCAAGTCCGCTTTTTGAGCATTTTCCTCATTGGTTTTGAGGTAGAGTTCCTTCATTTCCTCGGTGAGTTTGAGGTTTTTGTTGCCCTGGAGGGCGTTGTGGAAGCTTTTGGTGACGTTGAAGAACTCGTCGCTTCCCTCGATGACCAACCACTCCGCTCTTATTCCGACGTCGTTCATGAGGGGCACGAGGTTGTGGAGTATTTCCGCGACACCGCCGCCGTAGGCGGTTGAGTTGACGTGCACGAACTTGGCTCCCGAGAGCTTTTCTGCCTTTTCCATAATCTTCAAGACGGCCTCTTCTCCGGCAACGGGAGAATAGTCCTCAATCCTCTTCTGGGGCAGTTTTTTAACTCGGAACATACGGATACTCCTCCTTTGTATACTTTTAGTATATGGATGTCCGGCAAATGTTTGGTTATCCACATATAAAAAGTTTTTCGAAATATATCCTGGATTTTAATGCACATATTGTAAATAAAGTCAATATTTTCTGTTGTTTATCTAGACATTCTCCGAGATTTTTGGGGAATTATGAACATAAATTAGCAGGGGCTTTCCGAAAAATATAAATATACTAAAAGTATACAGCCCTAGTGAACAGCCTTGGTGAGGTGTCTATCTATGAGGTTTCATGCCAAAAGGTTTGCATTGCTTTTGAGCGTGCTGTTGTTAGCTGCCTTTGTTGCAGGATGCATTTCTGGAGGGGGAACGTCCCCCACGCAGACAACCTCCAGCCCCGGACAGACGACCACCCAGGAGAAGGTTGAGATAGTCGTTTATGGCCAGTGGGGTGGAGTTGAGGGTGAGAACTTCCAAAAGGCTCTGAAAGTTTACGAGCAGGAACACCCCAACGTTAAGATAAAGTATGTGATTCAGTCCAAGCTCAGGGATGCCGTTCTCACGGAGCTTGCGACCGGTTCGCCAGGTTTTGACATCGCGATTCTTCCGTGGCCGGCGCTCATTACCGAGCTCGGTCAGAAGAACCAGCTTGAGCCCATGAACTCCATCGTCGATTCTTACAAGGGCAACATCATGCAGAACCTGCTTGAACCTGTGAAGGTTGGGAACACCTACTATGCCGTTCCCATAAAGGCTTGGGCAAAGCCCGGAATATGGTACAACGTCCACGACTTCGAGAAGTACAACGTAAAGCCGCCTGAGACCATCGATGACCTTAAAGCCGTCTGTAAGGTCTTTGAGCAGAACGGAATTCAGCCCATGGCCAGCGGAGCGGCCGACAAGTGGCCTCTTAGTGATATCTTCGAGGCGGTTCTCATAAGGGTTGGCGGTCCTCAGCTCCACAACGACCTCATGACCCACAAGGTCAAGTGGACCGACCCGCAGGTTCTTGAGGCCTTCAAGGTTCTCAGCGACCTCCTCAAAGAGGGCTGCTACGGTGACCCCAAGGTTGCCATCGGTGAGAAGTGGGAGGTTCAGGTTACCAGGCTCGGCCAGGGGGAGGTTGCCATGTACTTCATGGGCAACTGGATCAACCTCATGCTCCAGAACCAGGGATATCAGCCCGGCACCGACTACGACCTGATTCCGTTCCCCGTCATCAACCCCAACGCCGACTTTGCCATCGTCGCCGGTGGTGACTGGGTCATTATACCCAGAGGGGCTCCGCACAAGGATGCCGCCTTTGAGCTCGCCAAGTGGCTCGCCGGTCCGGAGTACCAGAAGATAATGGTCGAGCAGAAGGGCTACCTCGCCCCCAACCTCCAGGTTCCCAAGACCGCCTACGACCCGGTTGACGCGAAGATAATAGACATGATGGCCAAGTACACCGTGGTTCCTGACCTCGACGACAACGCTCCATCAGGATTCCAGCCGATAATCTGGGACAAGCTCTTCGAGCTCTGGGCCAACCCGGACAACTACCAGCAGATAGCCCAGGAGCTTGAACAGTACGCGGAACAGTACTACGGCTCATGAGGTGCCTGAGATGGGCGGAAGGGGGGACTGGCTCAGCAGGGATTTTCTGATCCTGATGATGCCCGCCTTCATCCTCCTTTTAGTTTTTATACTCTATCCGATTTTCAACACGTTCTACCTGGGGTTCACCAAGTGGGACGGCTTCACCCAGCCCCAGTTCGTTGGACTCGATAACTACCGAACCATGATGGGTGACCCGCTCTTCTGGACGTCGGTGAAGAACAACATATTCATATTCATCGTTTTCCTGCCCTTTGTGACCATGCTCGGCCTTGGTTTTGCGCTCCTCCTCCACAACAGCGCGGTTGTGGGGCGCAATCTGCTCAGGGGCTTCGTCATGCTCGGGATGGTGATGCCCCTTACCGTCGTAGGTATCGTCTGGATGCTGCTCCTGGACCCCAACGCGGGTATCGTCAACCACGTTCTGAGCTTCTTCGGGATTGAGCCCAGGGCATGGATTCAGGATCCCAGTACGGCGATATACTTCGTTATAATAGGCTCCCTGTGGGCGTGGCAGGGCTTCTCGACCACCGTGTTCCTGGCCGGACTGGAGGGGCTCGACGTTGAGGTTCTTGAGGCATCGGTTATTGACGGTGCAAACCCTTGGCAGCGCTTCAGATACGTCATACTGCCCCTGCTGAAGCCCGCCTTGATAGTCGTCGTTACGATGAGCTCCATCTACATACTCAAGGTCTTCGACCTCGTTTACGTGCTCTCCGGCGGCGAATCCGTGCCGATGTACCTCTCGGTGCTGGCGTACATGGTGTACTACGAGATATTCCGCATGTTCAAGTGGGGCTACGCGGCCGCGATAGCGACGTTGCTGACCGTTGCAGTGTTCCTGTTCTCCATAGGGATGCTGAAGAGGATGATAAGTGAAAGGGGAGTGGGCTCATGAAGGTAAGCACTAGGTACATGGTCACCATTAACCTTGTGGCTTGGGCCATAGGGCTGATGCTCCTCATACCCCTTCTGGGGCTGATAATGACCTCAATCAGACCGTTTGACGAGATAGTTAACGGCTGGTGGAACCTCAAGAACGCCCACTTCATCATTGACAACTACGTCAGCGTGTGGGACGCTGGCTTCTGGAAGAACATCCTCAACTCCATCCTGATAGCCACTGTGGCCACGGTAGTCCCAATACTCATCGCCGGGATGGCCGCCTACGGCTTTACCTCCTTCAGCTTCCCGATAAAGACGATGCTCTTCCTCACCCTCGTGGCCATCCAGGTCGTCCCGCAGCAGGCGGTCATAGTCCCGCTCCTGAGGCTCTTCCGCGACCTGCACATGTACGACCAGTACTACGGCATAATCCTCGTTCACACGGCATTTGCGCTCCCGTGGACGATATTCTTCCTCCGCAACTTTTTCATGTCCATTCCCAAGGACTACGAGGAGGCTGCAAGGATAGACGGCCTCAGCGACGTTGGGATATACTTCAGGGTGATACTCCCCATAGCGATGCCCGCGGTCATCAGCGTTGCGGTGGTGCAGTTCATTTTCGTATGGCAGGACCTGTTCTTCGCCATAACCCTGCTGAGGCCGGAAAAGTGGCCGGTATCGGCGGGAGTAACGCAGTTCATAAGCCGCTACAACCCCAACTGGGGACAGCTGACGGCAGCCGGTGTGCTGGCGATAATAGTGCCCATAACGGTCTACGTCGTGCTCCAGAAGTACTACATGAGGGGTGTGTCCGGCGGAATCAAGGGCTGAGCCCTTTCAAAACTTTTTTGGAGGGATAT
The DNA here is from genome assembly GCF_055392585.1 of Thermococcus coalescens. NCBI lineage: Archaea > Methanobacteriati > Methanobacteriota > Thermococci > Thermococcales > Thermococcaceae > Thermococcus > Thermococcus coalescens. The sequence continues at coordinate 761,112 of NZ_AP043764.1, read as the reverse complement.
AGATGGAGTTCGTCCTCGGTGTCAACTACTGGCCGAGAAGGAAGGCCATGTTCTGGTGGAAGGAGTTCGAGGAGGGTGAGGTTCGGGAGGAGTTCGCGGTAATGAAGGAGCTCAACCTCGATGTCGTGAGGATTTTCCTGCTCTGGGAGGACTTTCAGCCGGAACCCGAAAGGATCGACGAGAAGTCCCTCCGGAACCTGGAGAGGGTCATGGACATAGCGCATGAACTCGGACTGGGGGTCATGCCGACCTTCTTCATCGGGCACATGAGCGGAATAAACTGGCTCCCGGAGTGGACGCTCTCCGATGCCCCCCACCCCCGTTTTCTGACGTACTCGAATGGGAGGGTCGTTGACCTCGGTGCGAGGGACATATACGAGGAGCCAGACCTTTTGAGGGCCGAGGAGCTGCTCCTTCGGACAGTCGGCTCTGAGCTCGACGACCATCCGGCGCTGTACGCGTGGGACATCTCCAACGAGATAGACAACGTCAGAATCCCCCGCACCCCCGAGGCAGGCAGGAGATGGGTCCGGTTTGTTTACGAGACGCTGAAGGCCAGCTCCAGCAGGCCGGTAACCTTCGGCATCCATCAGGAGGACATCCAGGGGGACAAGCACTTCCGTGTGGGCGATGTCGCCGGGGGAAACGACTTCCTCTGCATGCACGCGTATTCGGTCTACACAGACTTCACCGATCCCCTCGACCCGTATTTCGTCCCCTTCGCGTGTCTGCTCACGAAGGCACTTGGGGGGAAGGAGGTTCTCATGGAAGAGTTCGGGATGCCGACGACTCCGGAGGAGACCAGAAAGGTACGCTCCGTGACCGGAAAGCACGAGGCCGAGCACTACCTGATAAACGAGAGGGACGCCGCAAGATGGCTCGAAGAGACCCTCAAAGCCCTCTACGAGTTCGGAACCCTCGGTGCGTTCTACTGGAACTTCGCCGATTATCACGAGAGCGTATGGGACAGGCCTCCCCTCGACAGGGCGGTTCATGAAAGGTTCTTCGGCCTCCTGAGGAGCGACGGGAGCCTGAAGCCTACCGCACTTGTGATGAGGGAGTTCAGGAAAAAGATGGGCGAACTTAAAAGGAGAAACGTGGAGATAGGTGTGCCGGAAGACTACTACTTAGACCCCAGGGGCAACCTTGTGAGGCTGTACCGGGAGTTCAGGCAAAAGCTCGGCCTTGAGTGAGGTGGTTACCGTGATCGTATCCGTTGGGGAGGTCCTCATAGACTTCATAGCCCTCCGGGAGGGGAGGCTCAGGGACGTTAAGGCCTTTGAAAAACACCCCGGCGGGGCCCCCGCCAACGTTGCGGTCGGTCTTTCAAGGCTCGGCGTTGAGAGCGCGCTGGTAAGCAAGGTCGGCGACGACCCCTTTGGGGACTTCCTGCTCGAAAGGCTCCGCGATGAGGGTGTGAAGACATACATCTCCAGGGACACCGAAAAGCACACGGGGGTGGTCTTCGTCCAGCTCATTGGTGCCAGGCCGGAGTTCATCCTCTACGACGGCGTTGCCTACTTCAACCTCAAGCCCAAGGATTTAGAGGCGGCCCCCCTTGGGGACGCGGAGGCCGTTCATTTCGGAACCGTGCTCTTCGCCAGGGAGCCCTCCCGCTCGACGCTCTTCGGAGTTCTGGAGGGACTCAAGGGGAAGGTTCCGCTCAGCTACGACGTCAACATAAGGCCCGACCTCTGGCGCGGAAGGGAGGAGGAAATGCTGAAAGACATCGAACGGGCGTTAAAGCTGGCGGACATCGTCAAGCTCGGCGACGGTGAGCTGGCCTACCTTGAGGAGAACGGGATAGACCTTGAAGACTTCGACTTCAGGCTCCTATCGATTACAAAGGGTGCGGAAGGGAGCGAACTGAGGAGCGGTGGAATCAGGGTTCACGTGCCGGCATACAGGGTTGAACCTGTTGACACGACCGGTGCGGGGGATGCCTTCATGGCGGCTCTGCTGGCAGGCCTGCACTACTCGGGCCTTATGGGTGCTGAAGAACTCGATGAAGATGAACTCCTCCGATTGGGCCGCTTCGCAAACCTCATAGCGGCCCTCTCAACTACCCTTAGGGGTGCCTGGAGCGTTCCAAAAATGGAAGAAGTGGCCCTGATGAGGGAGGTCAGGGAGCTCTACCAGCGCTCCAGGAGGTAGTCCTTCTCCTCAAGGAAGACCTTTGCCCTCTCCTCTATCAGTTTTTCGGCCTCAAGCGTGCTCATGTCCATCGTTCTCTTGACGAAGTCGGCAGTCTTTGCGAAGTAGAGGGGCACCAGCGGCTCGGCCTCCTGGAGAATCCCGTCCCTGTAGGCAACGGTCCCGTCGTAGAGGACGTGGCTCCAGAGCCTGTCGTCGAACTCGAAGGTCTTGAGCGCCTCTTTCACCCCCTTGAGGGTATCCTCGCTCAGGGCCCTTCTCAGGACGGCCTCGTGCTGGGCGAAGAGCTCCTTGGCCCTTATCTCCAGAAGCTCAAGGGTCACCTTCACCGGTTCTGGCTCGCCCTTCTCAAGCTCTCCGAAGACCGGAACCGGCTCTATTGTTCTCACGCCCTTCCAGACGTCCTCATACTTCCCCATCAGCATGAACAGCGTTCCAACGACCTGGTTGAACATGGGGCCTAGCGATGCCGCCGGATCTTTGGGGTCGTGTATCTTCATTCCCAGGGCCGTCTGGATGATTTTGAAGCCCCTCGCTATGGCCGTCGTCGTCAGGAATATGTCCACCCCGAACCTGGCAACGTGGGTCTTCCAGACCTCTTCGTCTTCAAGGTAGACCTCCATGAGCCTTCTGCTTATTCCGAAGTCCCCGCCTATCGGCTGCCTGACGTTCTTCCCGTAGAGCGAAGCCGTCATCGGGTATGCTATGTTGTTGGTTATCGTCCCGTCCCACTTGTGCCTTATGTACATCGGTGCCACGAAGTCGTAGCCTTCCTCGATGGGCTTGGCGAAGCGGTATATCCACTCGGGAGTTATGCTCCTCAGGTCGCTGTCCACGAAGACTATGGCATCTGCGTCCCTCTCGAGGGCGAACTCCATGAGCTCCTTCATGGCGCTCCCTTTTCCGGGGATAGGCCACCTGTAGATGAAGCTGTGGACTTCCACTCCATCCGGAACCTTTGTTTTCAGCACTGCATCCCTCGTCCCATCGGTGCTCCCTCCGTCGGCGTTGACAACTATTCCGCCCCCGAAATATTTTTTCAGCCCCTCTGCAGCCTGTTTCACGACAAAAGAAATCGTTTCCCCGTTGTTGTAACTGGGAATCCCAACGATAACCCTCATCTTCTCCACCCTCATAAGTTACAACCATTTAAAGTGGTTTATTTTGAAAAGGGTTATATACCTTTCGACCGTACTGGAATCAGGCGATGCCCATGGAGCTGAAGGTGGGAGTGATAGGCTGTGGAAACATATTCAACCTCGCCCACAAGAAGGCGCTGGGGGGAATAGAGGGCATTAAGGTCGTTGCCTGCATGGATATAGACGCGGCCAGAGCCAAGGAAGGTGCCAAGGAGCTTGGGGCGAGGGCATTCACGAGCCTTGATGAGTTTCTTGACATCGACCTCGACGTCGTGGAAATCCTCACACCAACTTACACCCACGCTGAGCTGGCCCTCGCGGCACTTAAGGCTGGAAAGCACGTCATAGTCGAGAAGCCGATAGCCCTCACCGTCAGAGAGGCCGAGAAAATGATAAAGACCGCGGAAAAGGAGGGCCTGCACCTCTTCGTTGGCCATGTAAGGCGCTTTGACCTCAGGTGGATCCAGATGAAGGAAGTCATAAAGAAGCGCAACATCCTCCCCATGCACATCAGAAAGGCCGAAGTCCAGAACCTCCCCTTCCCGAAGGACTACTGGTACTGGGACGAGAACAGGAGCGGCGGTGTCGCCGTTGACCTGGGGGTTCACGTCACGGATTTCCTGCGCTGGTTTTTCGAGAGCGAGCCGGTGAGCGTTTATGCCGTTGGAAAGTCCATCAAGGAGGAGGCAAGGGCGAACGGAACGTTCGACCACTTCATGATGATGATAGCGTTCGAGGGAGGGAAGACGGGCATAGCGGAGGTCAGCTGGGCGTACCCGTACCCCTCACGCTACGGCGTCTTCTACCACCACGTTGACATCATCGGAAAGAACGGCAGGATACGCTACACCCCTCTGGACACACCGGTGGTCGGCGTTGCCAAGGCCAACTTCGAGATGCCCCGCTTCTCACCGCTCCTGTCGACCTTCCCGGATGCCTTTGAGAGGGAGCTGAGACACTTCTTCAACTGCATCAAGGGCAGGGAAGAGCCAGTGGTCACGGCGGAGGACGGCCTGGTCGCGCTGAAGATTGCGGAGATGGCCAAGGAAAGCGCCCGGAAGGGGGAGGTGGTTGAGGTATGAGGAAGCTCAGCTTCGGAATAATAAGCTACGCCCACCCGCATGCCCTTCGTTTTGCCTCGGTGATTGCGGGGGGCAGGAGAACGAAGCTCGTCGCCATATCCGGCGACGGCTCGAACTCTGACGTGGCAAGGGCGGAGGCTAAGAAGTACGGGGCGAGGTTCTACAGAAACTACGAGGCCCTCCTGAGGGACGAAAACGTGGAGGCTGTTTACATTGCCATAGAGACGTACAGACACAAGGAAATAGCCGTCAGGGCAGCTGAGGAGGGCAAGCACATACTCCTTGAGAAGCCCATCGCCCTGAACCTCAAGGACGCGGATGAGGTGATAAGGGCCGCCAAAAAGGCCGGGGTCAAGCTCATGCTGCCCTTCAACCCGCGCTTTACCGATCCCCTCAGGAAGGCCAAGGAGATGATTGATGCCGGCGAGATAGGTGCTCTGGAGTACATACAAACGATTTCTGAAAACGTCAGGCCGCCGATATTCCTTCAGGGGCTCGATATGGGCTGGTTCCTGGACCTCAGAAAGTCGGGCGGCGGGGGCTTCATGGACACCGCGCCCCACGGCGTTGACTCCCTCCTCTGGCTCACCGGAGACGTGCCCAGGAAGGTCTACGCTGACATAGGGAGCAAGATATACGGCTTTCCGGTGGACGATATAGGGACGGCCGTCCTTGAGTTCAGGAAGGGTGTTCTTGCGGTTCTTACCGCGGGCTGGGGCAATCCTAAGGGCTACTCCTACGGCATCGAGATAAAGTACTACCTCGTTGGCAGGGAGGGCTTTCTGGACGTCAGAACCGCATATCCGGACTTCACGGTCTATCAGGACAGGGCCGAAAAGATATACTGGGACAGGCCGGACGTCAGGGGGATAGTGAACTCCTTCACGGAGGCCGTGCTCAAAGATCGGGAGATTCCCATAACGGGGGAGGATGCCAAGAAGAATCTTGCCATAATCCTCGCGGCTTACGAATCCTCCCGGAAGGGAAGAACCGTGAAGCCCAGGCTTTAATCTCAAACTTTTACTTTTGTGTAAATACAACCACTTTCAGTGGTTTTAAACACAAATCTTATATATGTTGTTCACATAAGTTCGTTGAAGTACCTTACTTAAGGTATCGGGTGATGCCCCATGAAGAGGTTGTTTGGACTTTTGTTGGCCGGTATTGTGGTTTTTGCAGTGGTGGCCAGCGGCTGTATCTCCCCCGGAGGGGAGACTAAGGTGACAGTGACGTTTCTGTCAACACAGCTGAACCCGCCCGAGGAGAGGGCCTTCGTTCAGGAAGACCTTCTGAAGGGCTTTACATCGGACACGAACATCGAAGTCAACTTCGTGCCCATCTCCTACACGGATATGGTTACGAGGCTTGAGGGCGAGATGCAGACGGGAAAGGTCACCATCGACGTCATAGGTGACCTTCACGGTGGTATGGACTACATGGCCTCCAAAGGCTGGCTTGAGGACCTGAGCAAGATGCCCAAGCTTGAGGGAAGAACCTTCATCAGCACCTTTGAGCAGTACTCATACATCCGCGGCCAGAAGGTCTACGTGCCCTGGATGAGCGCTACCTATGTTATGGTCGTCAACAAGGATGCCTTCAAGTATCTCCCTGCTGGGCTCACGAAGGATGACGTTATTAAGGGCACAGACAAGTGGACGTACGACGCCCTCCTCCAGTGGGCAAAGAACCTGGAGGAAGCAACCGGTCAACCGCAGCTCGGCTTCCCCGCCGGGCCAAAGGGACTCTTCGTCAGATTTCTCCACGGCTACATCTATCCGAGCTACACCGGCTATCAGGCCAAGGAATTCGACAGCCCAGGGGCCGTGGAGATGTGGAACTACCTCAAGGAGCTCTGGCCTTACGTTCACCCATCGAGCACCACCTGGGATGCCATGGCAGACCCGCTCCTCAAGGGCGAGGTCATGATAGCCTGGGACCACACGGCGAGGATTAAGAACGCCATCGAGACCAAGCCGGACCAGTTCGTCGTTGTTCCCGTTCCGCGCGGGCCGAAAGGCAGGGGATTCATCGTCGTCCTTGCGGGCCTTGCCATACCCAAGGGAGCGCCTCACAAGGAGGAGGCCTGGAAGCTCATAGACTACCTGACCCAGCCCGACACGCAGGTCAAGGTTCTTGAGAAGACAGGATTCTTCCCGACCGTTGAGGAGGCGAGCGGAAAGCTGCCGGAGGGACCGCTCAAGATACTCGCCCAGGGAGTCCAGGCGCAGGCCAGCACCAAGGACGCCCTCGTCGTCATGATACCGAACCTTGGAGACAAGGGCGGACAGTTCAAGGAGTACTACAAGCAGGCATTCGAGAGGATAGTCCTCAACAACGAGGATCCAGCAACCGTTACTAAGGAGATCAAGCCCGACCTGGTCAAGCTCTTCGAGGACATTGGTGTGCCAGTGCCGTGAGGGATGGCCATGGAACGGCGCTCTCTCGTTCCCTATCTTTTAATTTTGCCCGCCTTTGCATACCTGCTGTTTTTTGTCGGTTACCCTCTTATTCAGGCCCTGTACCTCGCATTCACCCAGAACGGGGCGCTCTCCCTTGAAGTGTGGAGGAGGACGTTTAGTGATTACTACTTCTGGAGCGCGTTTAAGTATACCATTGCTCTTGCTGGTGTTATAGTCCCGATTCAGGTCTCTCTCGCGGTCGTTCTTGCTCTCCTCATGAACCGCGTGTTTAAGGGTAAGGATGCCGCCCTCTACGCCCTCATAATCCCCCTCACTATAAGCGACGTGGCGGCCGGTTTGATATGGTACTCCATGCTCTCCCCTTACGGTTTTATAAACAAGCTCCTCATGAACCTGGGCATTATAACCCAGCCCATATACATGTTCGGTTATGAGTACCGCATGAGGGAGTTCTTTGCGATAGTCATAGCGGAGCTGTGGCGCTCCACGGCGATAGTCTTCGTGATAATCCTTGCGGGCCTTCAGATGATAAGCAAGGAGTACCTTGAGGCCGCGGAGGTCTTCGGCGCCAGCTACTGGACCAAGCTCAGGCGCATCGTTCTGCCCCTCCTGAAGCCCAGCATACAGAGCGCGCTCATAATAAGGACTCTCTTCGCAATGCAGATATTCGGTATAGTCTGGATACTGGCCGGCAGGGACATCCCCGTTCTCGCCGGTGAAGGCTACTACCAGCTCACGGAGATAAAAGATGCGGGCGTGGCATCGGTGTATGCCCTCGTCATAGCCGGTCTCTCCATACTGCTTGGTGCCCTCTATATCAAATTCCTGCGCGCTGAGTACCTGGAGGTGGGAGAATGAACGACGAGACCAAGTACGCCCTCAAGAAGATAGGTTTCTACACCGCCGTCTTCACGGCCGTCGTGTGGATACTGATACCCATCGTTATATCCTTCCTCTATGCATTCACCAGCAAGGCTGACTACTACGACCCCACAAAGATAATCCCCACGAGCTTTACCACCGAGTACGTCAACACCATACTCTTCACCCTCGGCGCATGGGATGGGATAAAGAACAGCATAATGGTGGCCGTGATGACCATCGTGATAAGCTTCGTTCTTGGTGTCCCTGCGGGCTACTCGATATCCAAGTACATGTTCCCCGGGAGGGATCACATAAAGCTCTCTATAATCGCCCTCAGGATGTTCCCGATTCCGGTCATGGCGATACCCTTGCTGGTTCTCTATATCGACCTGCACCTCGCGGATACGCTTCTCGGTGTCGCCCTCGCTCATGCTGCAATGGCGCTTCCCTTCGTTGTCCTCATAACGTCGAGCATTTTTGCCGGCGTCTCGACGGAATACGAAGAGGCAGCGATGGTCTTCGGCCTTACCCGGTTCGGCTCCTTCAGGAAGATAACCCTGCCGCTGGCGATGCCCGGCCTTGCCGCGGCGGCGATGTTCACCTTCGTCATGAGCTGGAACGAGGTCTTCGTTGCCTCGATTCTCACTCTGAACAACAGAACCCTGCCGGCTCAGATACTGTCGATAATGGCAGGCTCAAGTGGTGGTGCTGCCCCCGACTACTACAAGTTCGCGGCGGCCTTCATAATGACCCTCCCGGCGATGCTGTTCATCCTGTTCGCCAGGAGGTATCTGGTCACGATGTGGGGTATAACGCTCAAGTGAGGTGTTACCATGGTTGAGGTCAAACTTGATGGCATAACCAAAAGGTTTGGGGACTTCGAGGCGGTAAAGGATCTCACACTTACAATAAAGGACGGGGAGTTTCTCGTCCTCCTCGGGCCGAGCGGCTGCGGGAAGACCACAACGCTCAGGATGATCTCTGGTCTTGAGACACCCACTGAGGGCAGGATATACTTCGGGGACAGGGACGTCACGTACCTGCCCCCCAAGGACAGGAACATCTCGATGGTGTTTCAGAGCTACGCCGTCTGGCCGCACATGAAGGTCTTCGACAACATAGCCTTCCCCCTGAAAGTGAAGAAGTATCCCGAGGATGAGATAAAACGGCGCGTCAAGTGGGCGGCCGAACTGCTTCAGATAGAGGAGCTCCTCGACCGCTACCCGGGACAGCTGAGTGGCGGCCAGAGGCAGCGCGTGGCTGTTGCGAGGGCTATCGTGGTGGAGCCCGACGTCCTTCTCATGGACGAGCCTTTAAGCAACCTCGACGCAAAGCTCAGGGTGGCGATGCGCGCCGAGATAAAGAAGCTCCAGACGAAGCTGAACGTCACGACGATATACGTCACCCACGACCAGGTCGAGGCAATGACCATGGGAGACAGGATAGCTGTTATGAACCAGGGGAGGCTCCTTCAGGTAGGACCCCCCACGGAGGTTTACCTGAAGCCGAACTCGGTCTTCGTGGCAACTTTTATCGGCGCACCTGAGATGAACCTGCTGGACGCCAGCCTTGTGGAAAGCGGGGGCATAGTCCTCGAAGGGGACGGCTTCAAAATACCCCTGCCCGAGGACTTCAGGGATATACTCCTTGACTATATCTGGAAGGATGTTCTGGTGGGCATAAGGCCGGAGCACATGACAGTGAAGGGGGTATCCACGCTGGAGCACGTGACCAGGAGCGTCGAGATAGACGGGGTCGTCGATTTTATCGAAGCCCTTGGAACGGACACCATAGTGCACGCCAAGGTCGGTGGGAACATCCTCAAGATAAAGCTGCCCGGACATATACCATTACCCATTGGGGAAAAGATTAAAATAGAGATCGACCTTGACAACCTTCATATCTTCGACAAGGCCACCGAAAAAGCGATAATCTGAGGCCTGCCTATGGAGGAGAAAGAGATAAAGTCCCTGCTCAAGGAGCTCGGCCTGAACGAGTACGAGGTTAGGGCGTACCTTACCCTCATCAGGAACGGCCCCCTCACGGCGGGGGAACTCGCGACGCTCTCAAAGGTTCCTCAGCCCAGAATATACGACGTGATAAGAACGCTCATGGCCAAGGGTTTCGTGACGACGAGTCAGGGGCGGCCGAAGCAGGTCATTCCCCTCAGCCCCGACAGCGTCATGGATGCCATAAAGAGGCGCTACGATGAAAAGATAGAGACCCTCAAGGCCGCCCTGGAGAAGCTCTACACCCCCCGGGGAGAAATCGGAAGCGTCACGGTAGTCAAGAGCAGGATAACCCTGGAGGAGTACATCAGGCGGGCGATAAAGAACAGCAGGTTCCATCTCAGCATCGCAGTGCCTATGGAGCTCCTCGATAGACTTGAGGGTGACCTCGGCGTGAAGAGGGACTCCGTGAGGATAAACCTCTTCGTTTACGGCGAGGGTGAGGTGCCCCCCATCGCGACAGAAATCCGCATGCGTGAAGTCCCTGACCCCATAATCATAATTCAGGACAGGGACATGGGCATATATCTCCCCTACGAGGCGTTAACTGCCGGCAGTTCCCTCCACGGCTACGGGCTGGTCATACACGACAACAACCTCCTCTTCATGCTCGACCGCTACTTCTACCATGCCCTCTGGCCAACGGGTAGGGTCGTTTACAGGGAGGAGCGGGCACTCAGGCTCCCGAGGGAGTACATCCACATAAGGGAGCTTGTTTCAGACCTGCGGCGGTTCAGCATTCAGAACGCCAAGGTGGAGGTTTTCGGCCGCTTCGTTCGTTCGGGAGAACCGGTTCATCTCGTGGGGAGGATCGTTGAGTTCTACGAGGACAAAGGTAAAGTCATCTCGAACATAACGGTGGAGACTGAAGATGGTGAGAGGCACGTGGTGGGCGGCTGGAACGCTTCCCTGGAGGACATAGAGGCCGAGCGCATTATCCTCTTTGAGTGAATTCTTTTGCAGGGGGAGGGAGATGGACGCTAGAACGGCCGCACTGGACATTATGAGGGCAGCCATTGAAAGCGCCGACCCCTACCGGGCGGTGAGGAGGAGCATTAACGTCGATGGGAACCGCCTGACCGTTTCTGGGGAGGAGTTTACCCTGTCCGGGAAGGTCTACCTCCTCGCCTTCGGTAAGGCCGCGTGCTCCATGGCAAGGGCCGTCGCCGACCTCCTCGGGGGGCGCATCGAGGAGGGCGTAATAATCACCAAGTACGGCTACGCTGAGAACTGTCCCAAAATGGAGAGGCTGAAGATCATCGAGGCCGGCCATCCCGTTCCGGATGAGAACTCCCTTTTGGGTGGAAAGCTCGGCCTCGAACTGGCCGGGAAGGTTGGAGAGGATGACGTTCTCCTTGTCCTCATCTCAGGTGGCGGTTCTGCGCTCTTCCTTCTTCCCGAGAGAGGGATAACCCTGGAGGACAAGATCAGGACGAACGAGCTTTTACTCAAAAGCGGGGCAAAGATATATGAAATAAACACCGTGAGAAAGCACATTTCAGCCGTTAAGGGCGGCAAGCTGGCGAAGCGCGTTAGGGGGACTGTGATAAGCCTCATCCTTTCGGACGTCGTGGGCGACCCGCTTGAGGCCATCGCCTCTGGCCCAACAGTGAAAGACCCCACCACCTTTCGTGACGCCTACAGGATTTTGAGGCTCTACGGCGTCTGGGAGAACCTTCCGGAGAGCGTGAAAAACCATATAGAGCGCGGTTTGAGGGGAGAGGTCGAGGAGACGCTCAAGGAAGGCCTCCCAAACGTCCACAACTTCATAGTCGGAAGCGGCAGGACGGCGTGTGAGGCCGCGCTGGCGAAGGCGAGGGAGCTCGGCTACAACGCCCTGCTGCTGACCACGACCCTTGAAGGCGAGGCCAGGGAGGTGGCACTCGCTGTGGGCTCGATAGTCCAGGAGGTGGCCAGATATGACCGTCCGGTTCCAAAGCCGGCCGTTCTTATAGCGGGTGGCGAGTGGACGGTGACGATTGAAGGAGAAACCGGCCTCGGCGGGCCGAACCAGGAGTTCGCCCTGAGCGTTGCCAGGAAGATAGACGGGCTGAACGCGGTGGTTTTGGCCGTGGACACCGACGGAACGGACGGGCCGACCGATGCCGCCGGTGGAATCGTGGACGGAGGGACTCTTGAGATTCTTCGGGGAGCAGGAGTGGACGTCGAGGAGGCTCTGAAAGGGCACGACACCTATCACGCCCTCGAAAAGGCCGGCGCGCTCCTCAAGACCGGGCCGACAGGGACCAACGTGAACTCGCTGGTGGTTGCCGTCATACGAGATCCCGCCACTCCCTCCGGAAATACAGAATCATGAGGGCGAGGATTATCACCGGAGTGCTCACCAAAAGGAGCGCCGCGAAAACCCGAATGTCCTTGGCGTCTCTGAATATTTCCTGGAAGGTTTTTACGACGGGCACGAGATAAAGCATTCCAGCGAGCAGAGAGGCCGTTCTGTATGCCCTTTTATTTTTCTTGAAAATCATAATCCTATCCCCGCGTCGGATGGAGACTTTGGAGTTTCCGGGAAGTGATCCGAGGATCAATATCAGAAGAGTTAGTGCAAAGATGTATATGTTTAACCACAGGAGAACTCCCCCGAGGAGAACCAGAACCAGGAGTGATGTGATGTTCAGGCCGATGGTTCTCTGGAGTTTGACCTTCCTGTTCAGTGGATCCATGAGATGTAGCCTTAGCCTTCTGGCGACGGATTTTCTGCTTCCCTCCACCGATAGAACTCCTCTGCCTGTGATTGGGATATTCAGGGGAACCGTTGAAGCGATTAGAAAGCTCTTCTCTGAAAAGTCTATCAGATAAAAGTGGGTTTCATAGCGTTCTTTGATATATCTCGGCACGTAGTCCCAGATTTCCCCATTCGCGCCTTGAATGTAGTGTACAAATCTCAGCCCGAGTACGGTTCCCTCCACTTTCCCGGCGTCGTCATCATCGAGGGAAACGATCCTCTCAAACCTTACTTGCATGGATGTCCTTATAATTATGCCCTTTTATAGTTATCGCTAGAAAAAGCGATAAATACGGGCGTGTGGAATCAGTGATGGGGTGAAATCATGAACCGTATTCCACGGAGGGAGCTAGTGAGAAAGGGCTGGCACGTCCTCCCGGGAATTCTTGGTGCCCCAATAATAGTGTTCGCCCCGAAGTGGGTTACGCTCGCCGTTGTCTGGTTTTTTGCCTCTCTCTACACGCTCCAGCACCTCAAGCTCCTCCGCGGCTGGAAGCTTACCGTTCCCATAGCCGACCTTAGTTACAGAACGATGGCGAGGGAGGACGAGGCGGACAACTACCTCGGCAGCTTCCTCTTTTGGGTCACCGCGGGAATAATCTGCACGGTTTTTCCGAAAATAGCGGCTCTCTCGGCGCTGTGGGTTTCGACCTTTGGCGACTGCTGCAACGCCATAGCCGGCCAGCTCCTCGGCGGGCCCAGAATCCCGTGGAACCGGAGAAAAACCCTCATCGGGAGCGCCGTAATGCTTGCGGTCTCCCTGATTGCGCTCCGGGCAAGCCACTGGGTTCTCAATCTCGACGCCCCTCCAGCCCTCCTTGTGGGAATCGGGCTGGTCGCTGCCCTCCTAGAAAGCCTCCCCCTGTCCTCGGCCTACGATGAGTTCACCGTCCCCTTCTCAACGGCGCTCCTGCTCTGGCTGGCCTACGGGGGTGCCCTGCTGTCTCCGACATGGTGAATCAGGGCTCCACGAACTCCCAGCCCTCCTGGTGGGTCTCTATTCCCTCCGCCCTTACTCCCACGACATTACGTCCTTCTTCAGTCCCACGGGCAGATGGATCCTCATAAGATTCCAGAGAACTAGGTGGGGGAGCATCATTGAGCCAGCCTACTGGAGATGATGAAGGAAGGACACGTTCATCGCTTGCTCCACAGGCGCCCGAACTGCTCCGTGATAATTCTCAAGACGGGCAGGTAGAGGGCAAAACCAATCAGCTTGGACAGCCCATCGACCCACGTCCCGTCTAATCTGTGGGCTGGGGGGATCCAGAGGGTGGAAGGAGCTACGTGAAGCGGAATCAGGGACTTGATCAGATCCATATGAACCACCGCGCCGGAGAGTGCCAGGAGGATCCACTCCATGAAGCTCAGATTCAATGATACAAGAAGCGCAAAGTACTGAATGTTCACGACTTTACTGAAACCGAGGAAGAGGGCCGTCGTTAGTTTAAGCGTTTCTCCACTTCCTCTCCTACCTAAAACGGCGTCTGCCATGACCTTGAGCATCCCAATGACGAGCGGAAGGGTTAAAATGGCCCCTATTAGAGCCAGGGTACCTGGGGGTACTGGTTGAGAGGCCAGGTCTATGCGGTGACCGGTTAGATCGTTCCAGATGTTGTATATTGCACCTCCGAGCATCTTGAGGCCCAGAAAGCCGTAGTTTGAAGGAGCTCTACCAAGGTGGAACATCAGAGTTGAATTCATAAAGCCTTCAGGGCTTTTAAGGAAGAAGGGTCCGGCTACGAGAAACGCAACAGCAGACGCTGAAAGGGCGTATTCGGCGAATTTTCTTCGGGATTTCGTTGGAAGGAGCAGGGGGAGCAAGATTACGGCAGTGTACTGCTTCGTCAGCACTGAAAGGGCCCCGAGAATCCCCGCTAAAAGGGTTCTTCCCTCTCTCAGGTAAAGATAGGACTCCAGCATCAGGGATATGCACAGAGCATCAAAGTTGCCCCTCAGCGTGGCGGTGTAGAGAAAGTAGGGGTTAAGCCATACAAAGATTAAGACCTTTCTTCTGTCCCATCCAAGCTTTGTTAGGGCATGAGTTAGAATAACCATCCCGAGGAGGGCTGGTATCTTCACAAACAACCTTTCGGCCAGCGGGCCGGGGTTGAGGGTGTAAAAAGGAGCCACGATTAGGAAGGGTAGCGGTGGATATGCGTACCACCGGTAGTCGGGATTGCACAACTCTTCCTTGCACCATTCGTAAGGGGTTATCCCGCTTTCCGCGAACTTTTTCGCTGAGATGGCGAGAACGTGGGTGTCAAGATAGTAATAGCCAACAAACACCAGTGACAGGTTAACTACCACCGCTACCAGAACGAGCCACCGTAGATCGTGAATTTTAAAGAAGATGGGGCCCTCCATAGTTTCGGGAGGATTCTCCAAGTTTTTAAACCTTCTGAAGCGCATCCCATTAGGCCTCCCTATCTAGCTAAAGTGGATAAGACTCGACTCCGAAGGCATTTAAAGCTCCACGAACTCCCAGCCCCTCCGGTGGGTTTCTATCCCCTCGGCTTTCACGCTGAGGCTTTTAATCTCCTTCTTCAGCCCCCACAGGAACTCTCCAAACCTCTCATCATCCGTCAGAACTGCGTAGCTCTCCGGGTACTCCTCACGGAGGAGCCTCTGGAACTCCCTGCCTGCCGCGCGGAGATTGAGAACCTCGAAGAAGTAGTAGTCGGTGAAGTCCCGGGTGTCCTTCACCACGGCAGAAACGTCAGTTAGTTCTGGGATTATAGGGCTCACGAAGACGTAGGTCTTGAGGCCGGCTTCCTTCAGCTCCTTCAGTGCGCTCACCCTCGCCCCGTGGAGAGGTGTAAGGGGCTCGAAGAGCGCCTTCTCCTTTCCCCTGAAGCCGTTTATCGTGAGGCCAACCTCTATGCGGTCGAAGAGCTTGAAGAGGTCAATGTCCCTCGTAACGAGCGGCGACTTCGTCAGAATGGACAGCTCGTTCCTCTTGTCCATGTACCGGAGAACCCGCCTCGTCAGCTTCA
Organism: Thermococcus coalescens; assembly: GCF_055392585.1. Lineage (NCBI taxonomy): Archaea > Methanobacteriati > Methanobacteriota > Thermococci > Thermococcales > Thermococcaceae > Thermococcus > Thermococcus coalescens. The sequence goes on along the minus strand of NZ_AP043764.1, from coordinate 745,705 downwards.
GCTCGCCCTCTATCGGCTGGTAGGGGTCGCTCACTGTCGACATGACGACGCTCCCAGAAACATGCCTCCTCGCCAGGTCGGGCGCGTTGGTCTTCACCTCGACCCAGCTCCCCCATTTCCCGTAGTCCCTCCACCTGGTCAGGAACCCGGCGTAGCAGTACTCGCATGCGAAGGCACAGCCGACGTACTGGTTGAGCGCCCACTCAACGCCCGGGATCTTCGATTTGGTGTAGATGCTCCTGGCGCGCCTCTTTATAACCCGAACCTTCATAAGGGCTTTTTATCCATTCTCCTTAAAAGGTGAGCGGCATGAGGTTGAGGGTTCGCCGTCGGCCGGTCAAGTATGCAAGGCTTGAGGTGAGGCCGGACGGAACGGTCCTGGTCACCGCCCCGGACGGGTTCGACGTCGATAGCCTGATTGAGAGGCACAGGGGCTGGCTCGAGGGAAAGCTGGCCGAGATAGAGGGCCTGAAAGAGGTCGCTGAGGAGGGTTTTCCCATCAACGGCGAGTTCTACCAGGTTATTCAGGGCAGGAGGGCCAAGGTGCACACGAGGTTCAAGACGGTCTTCCTTTCACCCAGCAGGGAGGAGGTTCTCTCGTGCCTCAAGAAGCTCCTCAGGAAGGAGCTACTCCCCCTCGTGGATGAGTACTCCGAAAAGATGGGCATCCAGCCGGGAAAGATCTACATCCGCCACCAGAAGAGCCGCTGGGGGAGCTGTTCTCCCAGGGGAAACCTGAACTTCAACGTCCGTCTCGTCTCGGTTCCACCCGAGCTTAGGGAGTACGTGGTAATCCACGAGCTGGCGCATCTGAAGTACATGAACCACTCCAGGGCTTTCTGGGAGCTTGTGGGCAAGTTCTACCCCGGCTACAAAACCGCAAGAAAGGAGCTTAAGAGGTGGTGGACGATAACCGAGCTGAACCCCCACTGGAAGTGGTTGGCTGGTGGGATCTAGGGATGTGGCGTATAAGGGCCGGCAACATCCTCAAGCTCCTCGCACTGATGGCCGATGAGATCATCGTTGGTGTTTTCATTTTTCTGATACTCCCTGAAATAGGCGTTGAAGTACCCCTCTGGGCGGGCTTGCTTGTGATGTCCCTTCTTCTGGCCAAAGACTTTCTGATAGCGCCCTTCGTTCTCGGCGGTGGGGCGGACAAGAGGCCGGAGGCCGGCCCTGAGAGGCTGGTGGGGAGAACGGCTCTGGTTGTGGAAGACCTCTCCCCCGAGGGGGTCGTTAAACTCGATGGTGAGCTCTGGAAGGCGGAATGCTTAAACGGAACCGCCAAAAGGGGAGAGGAAGTCAGGATAATCTCAGTTCGGGGCACTAAGGTTCTCGTGGAACGCCGAGGGTAGCCAGAACCCTCGCGACTTCCTCCGGGTTATTCGTAGTGAACGAAACCGTCCATCCCTTTTTCTGTCTCAGCATTATACAGCCCTTGGCTGGAAGGTTGAAGTGGACCGTTCCGGAACAGCCCATCCAGCCCTCGGCAACCGAGAAGCTGGCGATGTTCTCTATTTTGACGGTCTTCCTGATCAGTATCCCCAGAAGCCCCCTTATCCTGACTTCCCGCTCGTCTATCTCAATCCTCATCTCCATCCCGTCAGCAAGCGTCGCCAGGACGAGAACTGTTACGAGGAGCATGAACTCAAACCCTTCACCTGCCCTGTACGTGGCGTAGAGGCTGAATAGCATTGGCAGTATCAGCAGGAACAGAAAAACCCTGAATCCCCTGCTTGAAATCCTCTCCTCATAGAGGGCCATGGCATCACCGTTCCCTCTTGAAGGGATATTCATTTAAGCTTTGAGGTGGAACACGGACTGGTGGTACGATGGTAAGGACGATGCCGGTTGACAGGCTTAGTGATGACGACATAAGAGAAATCCTTACGAAGTACAGGAAGATAGCCCTCGTTGGGGCCTCTCCAAAGCCGGAGCGCGCCTCCAACGACGTCATGCGCTACCTCCTCGAACACGGCTACGAGGTCTATCCTGTAAACCCGCGCTACGGTGAAGTCCTTGGAAGGAAGTGCTATCCGAGCGTTCTCGATGTCCCCGATGACGTCGAGATAGTCGACCTCTTTGTAAGGCCGGAGTTCACGATGGACTACGTCGAGCAGGCGATAGAGAATGGTGCGAAGGTCGTCTGGTTCCAGTTCAACACCTACAGCAGGGATGCGTTCAAAAAGGCCAAGGAAGCGGGCTTAATCGCGGTTGCCCACCGCTGCATAAAGCAGGAGCACGAGAGGCTTATCGGCTAACCCCGATACCTCAGCACGTGGATGTCCCTGACGAGTTTGTGCCTCTCCTCGTAGTCCGTGTATCTCCCCAGAACCTCAAAGCCGAGCTTCCCGAGCCACTTCCTTTCTTTTCTGTATATTCCTCCTCCGCTCAGCCTGTAGGCCGGGAAGACGAAGACCACTTTTCCGTTCCTCTTCAGGACGTCGGCGAAGCTCTCGAAGACCGAATAATAAAAGCGGTCCAGCTCGTTGGCGAGCTTTATCGCCTCCCCCCTGCTCGGGTTCCTCTTGAGGGGCTTTCCGAGGTACGGCTCCGTAACTACAGCGTCGAACCTCTGGCGGAAGCACCTCTTGAGCTTCCTCGCGTCACAGACCTCAAGGTGGGCCGAGTTCTTGAGCCGGAACTCCTTCCTCAGCCAGGCGAGGTTCTTTTTGGCGTCCCGTATCCTCTCGGGATCGCGGTCGCTTCCGTAGGCGTTCAGCCCCTGCAGGACGAACTCCTGGACTATCGTCCCTATGCCGCAGAAGGGGTCCAGGAACGAACCTTTTCTCACCTCCGTCAGGTTCACCATTATCCTCGCGAGCCTGGGCGGGATAGAAAGGATGGGCCTCTGAACCGGCCTCTCGACATCGAGCTTCTTCAGCTCGAAGGGGTCGGCAGCCTTAACAGTCTCACCGACCCAGAAGCTTCCATCCTCGCGGAAAAGAAATACAAAGTCCCTGGTTTCTGGGAAGCCTTTGAGGATGAGTTCCGCCGGCATCGCGTAGGTCTTTGCCGGCTTGAAGAACTTTGAAGGGCCTTCCGCCTTGAACTCTCTCTTTATTGCGCTCCCCAGCTTCCGCCAGAACCTCCAGTCGCCCTCACCGTAGAGGCTGACCGTGAAGAGCCTCGCGTATTCGAGGTCGCCTATCGCATCCTCCCCTTCGCCAACAATCCTCACGAGCTTCAGAGAACCGCCGAGCCAGTGGAAGTATCTCTCGACCTTCGGGCTTGAGTCAAATACCATCCAGTCACGGTCTGTCCCGATAATATTCACTTTCAGGTTAAATCTTTTCGCGAACGCGTGAAACTCTGCCTCACTCAGACGGGGATTTTTTCCGAATATCACAGCGTACATAGTCGTTCACTCCACACCGGTTCTTAAAAACGTTCCGAGGGTTAGGTTAATAAGAAGAAGCGCGTAATATGTTAAGCGGGAGTTTAGGTAAAATCTACAATCCTGCGGGGGATATGTCGTATGATTGCCAAAGAGGTGCTGGCATCCGTTGAGGTAATCCCAGACCCATATATAAAATCTGCAACATATGCTAAAATTGGTGAGAGATTAGCCAAGGCCAGGAACAACCTGTACAGAACCGCATTTCTTCGTGCCGTTGAGACTGCCAAGGAGATAGATGATCCCGTGACGATGTTTCGCGCCCTGCTGTCCGTCGGTTACTCCATGGGGAAAGCGGGGCTTAAGTCGGCGAAAAGGATATACCTGGGGGTTCTGGAGGACTCCAAAGTACTTCCAGCGCCCCAGCGGGACATGCTCATGCAGAGCGCCGCGGCGTACATGCTGGCCCTCGGGGATGTAAACGAAGCCATAACCTATGCCCTGGAGATAGAGAACCGCAGGGCCAGGAACGAGATGCTTCTCCAAATCCTCCGCACGAACACGCGCATGATCGGAAAGGAGCGCCTGAAGGTGGCCTACAGACTCAGGAAGAGCAAGCTCATTGTGGACTACATCGATTCCGAGCCCCACCGCTCCAAGGCAATGCTGGAGCTTATAAAGGCCTACCTCTTCCTGGAGAGCTACGAGAACGCCATATCCCTCCTCAGAGAAATAGGCATCAGGGACTGGGCCAGACAGGCCTTTAAGGAAGTTGCCTTCTACCTGAAGGAAAAGGAGGTTCTCGGCCACTACATAGACACGCTTGAGGCCGTGGCCAACGACCTCATTGAGAAGTTTGGAAATGACTTCACGGTGGAGCTTGCCTTCGTCTTTGCCCTCAGCGGTGAAGGCACGCCCGCCCTCGACCTTATCAGGCGTCTCGACAACAGGGAGACAATACTGGTGGAGATAGCCCTGGAGCTCCTTGAGAGGGATCATGACGTTCTCCCGAACTTCATCTCGGCCATGAATGAGGAGGAGGTGGCCCTTGCCGGAAAGGCCGTGATGAACAAAATCCTTGAGAAGCCCGAAAAAGGCAGCTGGGCAATTGTACGGGCCTTAGGGAACGGCACAACCAGTGAGGAAGTTTGGGCTAAAATCGCCCGCTACTACGTTATCAGGGGCGAGCTGGAGGGGGCAATGAAGATAGGGAACCTGATTCGGAATGAGCGGTTGCGTTCGATAATAATGGCCGATATCGCCCACCACCTCGTTAAGAGGGGGGAGGTCGAGAAGGCTATAGACGCTGCGCTTGAAGTCAGAAACCCGAGGTTCTCCTCGATTCTCGTCTCGGAGATACTCATTAAGGCCCTGGAACAGGAGCTTCCGGGGAGGGTCAGGTCATGGAACGGCTCAAGGCACTGATAGGCAGAAAAGAGGACAGGGTCGATTTCGTCAGTTACCTCATCACTATCCTTCTGACGAACAGGGAACTGTACTCCGACGAGGTGCTCTTCAGAGACGCGGTTGAAGAGATATACAGAACCCTCCGCACGGAGGTCGTGGAGAAGGGCAGGAAAGACCTCATAGATGCGTATGAAACGGCCGTTCTCCTCAGAGCGACTGTTTCCGGTTCCCTGGACTCCCCGGACAAACTTCTGCTGGAAATCAAGAAAAACCTCACCCGGTGGGGCTGATGCTGTTTGAGGTTAAGGTTCCCACGGAGGAGAAGTTTCAGATCGTTGACATAACCGACGAGATCCAGCACCTGGTGTGGAAGAGCGACGTTACCAGCGGCATCGCGGTCGTTTTTACCCCCCACACCACGACGGGACTGGTGATAAACGAGAACGAGGGCGGATTGCTGGAGGACATCAGGGCAAAGATGAAAGAGCTTGTTCCCAGAGGGGCGGGCTATGCCCACGACCGCATAGACAGCAACGCCCACTCGCACCTCAGGGCGGCCCTCTTTCTGAACCCTGAGGTCGTCGTCCCGATAGAGAACGGCGAGCTGCTCCTCGGAACCTGGCAGAGGATCCTCTTCATCGAGCTGGACGGGCCGAGGCACAGAAAGGTCCTGGTGAAGATCTGCAGGTGCTAGACGTACTGGGCGTAGTACGCCAGCCTCCTGATCAGCTCGTTGAACCCCTCGTACGTGACCAGGGAGAGGGGTATCGCGTCCTGCTCAAGGCGCTTCTTTATTGTCCGCCTTATCTCTTCCACCCTCTCCGGAGGGACGAGGTCTATCTTATTGATCACAACGATTATCGGCTTCTCGTAGCGGAACTTAAGCATGTGGTGGAGCTTTTCCATGCCCCTGTGCAGGCCGACGGTGGCGTCGACCATATGGATGACTATGTCTGAGGAGACTATCTCGTCGATTATCTCCCGGAACTTCTCCTCGCTCAGAACCTTGCCCCTCAGCTCCCTCAGGGGGTCAAAGAGACCGGCGGTGTCTATGAGCACGAACTCATCGGCTCCCCCGAGGGGGTTCTTCATGCTCTTCGGTATCTTGAGCTTTCCGAAGCGCCGTCTTATCGTCCCCTTGGTCGTTCCGGGGAGGTTCTCCACCTCCGATATTTTACCCCCTATGAGGGCGTTCATGAGCGTTGACTTGCCGACGTTCTCGGCACCTATAATCGCAACCTTTATCATACCCTCACCCCACAGATATTTACAAGGCTGGCCTATAAAGGTGATGAGCATGCCCAAGCGGGTCAAACTCGGTCATCATTATTATTACATCGTTACGGTTGATGAGCTGAATTCCGGCAGTTTTCGCGGTAAGAACGTCGTCATCGAGGGCACCATAGAGGACAAACCCCTGGTGGAGTTCCTCCCCATGGAGTTACCTGGTTACAGGACGACCTTTAAAGTTTCCGGCCTCAGGGTGGAGTTCTCGGGAAGTCCCTGCCTGGGGAAGGGCGAGTGGGTGAAAGTCTATGGCAGATTCCTCGGTGACTGCATAATGGCCAGCGCCATCGAAACGGAAAGGGCCGTTTTCACGACGGAGGAGTGAAGATGTCCATTCTCGACCTTTTTATCGAAGCCGGAAACCTGAAAAAACTTCCAAGAACCGGCTGGCTCCTCCGGGGCGTTTCAAGCCCGGAGAGTATAGCGGACCACAGCTACCGCGTCGCCCTCATCACGCTCTTCCTGGCCGACGAGCTGAGGGCGAAGGGTATTGAGATAGACGCTGAACGGGCGCTCAGGATAGCGGTTCTCCACGACCTCGCCGAGGCGAGGGTCACCGATATTCCTCTCACCGCACAGTACTACCTTGACAAGGGCAGGGCCGAGAAGAAGGCCGCGATGGAGCTTTTCATCAAGACATCGAATCCAAGGGAGTACTTCCGGCTCTGGCGCGAGTACGAGGAGGGATTGAGCCCCGAGGGCAGGCTCGTAAAGTTCGCCGACAAGCTGGAGATGCTGATTCAGGCACTCGAGTACGAAATGGCCGGCTTCAATGACCTCGACGAGTTCTGGAGCGCCCTTGATTCCCTCAGGGAAAGCGAGTTCTACGGACACTTCCGGGAGCTCGTTGAAGAGCTGGCTGAAATGAGAAAGGAACTGCCGCGGGCCTCACGTTGAGCCGTGATGCGGCCTCAGCTTATCCTTTATTTCCACCGGCAGGTTCTCGTACACTTCCATCAGGGCTTCGAGGAGCTCCACCAGATCTTTTGCTGTCAGTGTCGTCGTCTTCGGCCCCAGCTCAAGAACCAGCGCCTCGTACTCCCCCGGAGGGACTTCCTCCAGCTCGTCGAGGTGCTCGCTTTTCCGGGGTATCAGGTTGACCTCCCCGACCTGCCTCGATGAGGGGATATCGAGTTCCTCCTCCGGAATCTGGGTTTCCTCCGGGCAGTCGAGTCTCTCCACAAGTATCTTGATGTCAACAACCGGCGTTCCGTCCATCGCGTCTATCCAGTCTATGTAGAGCCTGTTCCACTCTATGCGGTTTATCCTCACCGCGTATATGGCCAGGGGGTTGGGCCTGACCGGCGAGCGCGTGGCGAAAACTCCCCTGAGCGGATTCTCTGGGTTGTTGTAGGGATGAACCTTCAGGATGCTCCTCCTCTCCGGCCTGTCGCTGGCGTGAAACCAGAGGATCAGCTTTATCCAGTCGCCCTCGGCGAGGCCGTCAAGGGCTTCTCCGAACTCGGGGAGGATTTCAATTAGAGTCTCCCCATCCTTCCTCACGTAGCCGACGGGAACGAGTTTGAAGGGTTCGAAGTCCATTGTCGGTTCCTCCAGAGTGAAAAGAAAAATATTGGGACTCAGGTCCCGTGCTCCCAGCTCTCCATGTATTTCCTCTGCTCCTCTGTCAGCTCCTCGATCTTTATCCCCATCGAGGCGAGCTTTATGCGGGCGACCATCTCGTCTATCTCCCTCGGGAGCACGTAGACCTTCGGTTCAAGCTTCTCGTGGTTGTTCCGTATGTATTCGGCCGCCTTTGCCTGCAGGGCGAAGCTCATGTCCATTATCTCGGCCGGGTGGCCGTCGGCCGCCGCGAGGTTCACGAGCCTGCCCTCCGCGAGCAGGTAGAGCCTCCTTCCATCCGCCATCTTGTACTCGGTTATGTTCGGCCTGGGCTCGCTTATCTCAACCGCGAGCTCCTTGAGGTCCGGCTTGCTTATCTCGACGTCGAAGTGGCCGGCGTTGGCGAGGATCACCCCGTCCTTCATGACCTCAAAGTGCTCTTTGCGTATGCAGTTGATGTCCCCCGTGGAGGTAACGAAGATGTCGCCTACCTTCGCCGCCTCCTTCATATCCATGACGAGGAAGCCGTCCATCCTCGCTTCCAGAGCCCTTATCGGGTCGACCTCGACGACTATGACGGTAGCGCCGAGGCCCCTCGCACGCATCGCTATGCCCCTTCCGCACCAGCCGTAGCCAACAACGACGACGTTCTTCCCGGCTATGAGGAGGTTCGTTGTCCTAAGGATTCCGTCCCACGTCGACTGGCCGGTTCCGTAGCGGTTGTCGAACAGGTATTTGGTGTAGCTGTCGTTCACCGCTATTATCGGGAACTTCAGAACGCCGTCCTTCTCCATGGCGCGGAGCCTTATCACGCCGGTCGTGGTTTCTTCGCTCGCGCCCCAGACCCCATCGACAAGCTCCTGCCTCTCCCGCATTAGGGTACTTATCATGTCGGCACCGTCGTCTATGATGATGTTCGGTTCTATATCGAGCGCCCTGTGCATGAACTCGTAGTACTGCTCCCTGTCCTCCCCCCTTATTGCGTAGACCTTGACCCCCGCCTTTGCCAGTGCCGCCACCACATCGTCCTGTGTCGAGAGGGGGTTGCTCGCCGCCGCCGAGACCTCCGCACCGGCGGCTTTGAGCGTAAGGAGCAGGAAGGCCGTCTTCATTTCAAGGTGGAGCGTTGTGGCTATCCTGACGCCCTTGAAGGGCTTCTTTCTCTCGAAGTCGGCCCTTATGTGCTGGAGAACCGGCATAAAGCGGGATACCCAGTCTATCTTTTTCTCCCCACTTGGGGCGAGCGATATATCCTTAACACAGTAATCCTTCGTGCAGTCCATACTCATCACCGGTGAAGCATTGGGGCTGCCCCTTAAAACCCTTGGGTTACCAATTTTGTGTCTTTGGAACTGATAGGCCCACAAAACTCAGCATACTCAGAAAAGGTTTTTAGGTGGAAGTTGCTAGAAAGGTTGGTGTTCCCATGATAGTCGACCTTTCGATGCCCCTCTCGGATGATACCCCAGTCTACCCGGATGATCCGCCTGTGAGCGTTAGGCTCTGGGCGGTTATCGAGAGGGACGGCTACTACATGAACGTTCTGAAGATGGGTGAGCACTCGGGGACACACGTTGATGCCCCGGCGCACTTCATCCCCGGGGGAAAGACCATTGACGAAATGCCCCTGGACAGGTTTGTGGGAAAGGGCATGGTGGTGGACGTCAGGAACGGAAACGGCACGGTGCGCTTGGACGAGATTCCGGATGAAGGCTACTTTGACAGGGTGGTGCTGTTCCTAACCGGGGGAAGGGAGCTCTCGCCGGAGGTTGCGCTGTTTCTTGTTGCCGAGGGAGTTAAAGCCGTGGGCACTGATTCCATGAGCATAGGGGACGATGCCGTTCACAGAATATTCCTCAGTGAGGAGGTGCCCGTGTTCGAGAACCTGGTCAACCTGGAACTTCTCACGGGCAGGGAGTTTACGTTCATGGCATTCCCCCTTAAGATAGAGGGCGGTTCGGGGAGTCCGGTGAGGGCTGTGGCATTTATGGAGTGAGATTCACGTTTGTTTTCTAATCCAGCTGACGTTGACCCTTTGTGTGGCTGTTCCTCCCTATCTGTCCGGGATTAAACGCAGTTAAACGTTGTGAAACCTTCGTTAACGGTTAAAGAAGAAAAACCCTCTCTCAGAGCTTTTTTCTGAACAATCGACAATATAAATAGACGATTTCGTGAAAAAAGCTTAAATATTGCTTTTTTCATAGAAAAACACTGGGTGGAGTGCCATGATGTGGAAAAAAGTGATGGCAATCCTCTTTGGGTTGCTGATTATAGGAATGCCCCTGACATCCAAGGGCGTCAGCGCCGCCACCAGCGTCACGGTGATTCTGGTGAGTGACAACGAGGCTGATGGCGCCATTGCTGAGTATTTGGCTAATGTGACGGGTGCGGTTGTTGTCACGACGACTTGGGGTGCTTATGACCCGAACGTGACGGCGGAGATCATGAGTTATGCTCCGGATGAGGTGATAATAATCGGCGGGCCTGATGCGGTCGTTGAACAGTACGTTTCAGACCTTCAGGAGCTTGGAATCACCGTCGAACGCTGGGGCGGCCAGAACAGATACCAAACCAACCTCATAACAATGGAAAGGGCGAGGGTGGAGTTCCAGCTACAGTTCAACGGGAGTGTCATAGCTGCTGGAAACGACAGCCTGGCCATAAAGAACGCCCTTCAGCTCGCGGTTCAGAATGGAGCAGTGATAATCTACGTCAACAAGAGCACCAACGTCACTGGAGTCATGGAGAAGCTCCGGGTGAAAACGGCCACCATGGTCAAAACGCAGGCATCTGAGAGGGTCATGGAGCGCGTTAAGGAGCAGCTCCGCGAGTGCAACTGCACCGCTGAGGAGGTTCAGGTCAGCGTCACCAGGGAGACGGTTCTTCAGCTGATGGTTCAGGTCAGGGAGAGGGTCAGGACGATAGAGGAAATAGCCAACGAAACCAACTCCACCCAGCTCATGCAGCAGGTCAGGGTCATGGAAATGACAATGGAGAAGGCCAACCAGGCCGTACAGGCCGGCAACTACACCTACGCCTACCAGCTGATACTCGAACTTCAGGTCCAGACGGAGTTCGGCCTCAAGATGGCGAACGGTGAAATGAAGGCGATGATGGAGATTAACAAAAAAGTTGCCCTTGAGCGTGAGATGGCCAAGCTGGAGGCCCAGATAAGTGTCATGGAGAGGGCAGGAATAGACGTCAGCTCAATCACCGCCCTGATGGAGGAGCTCAAGGTCGCGGTTCAGAACGGCCAGTACGATGAGGCCAAGGAACTCATGAACCGGATAAAGGCCATGATACGGGACGCCTACCAGAACGGAAGGCAGGCCATCAGAGACAGCGCCCAGAAGACCCACGGAATGCGCCCATCACGGCCGTGAATAGGCCAATACACGTTGGGCACCACCAACCCCCGGTATGGGAGCTAAAATCAGGGGCTTGAATCAGCTCCTTTCTGCCTCTCCCTTCTCCTCTTCTTCTGCTCCCTGATGTATGGGTACCTCATGATGTGGCCGCAGTTGAGGCACTTGATTACGACGTGGGGATATGGTCTGCTCCTTAACCTCACACGGGCGTTTTTGCCCGGGACGAGGAAGGAGTGGCACTTTTTGCAGTACCTCCTTTTCCACTTCCTCGGCATCCTTATTCTGGCCTTCTGCTGGACCGCGAGGGCTATCTCAACATAGCGGTTGGCCAGCTCTGGCTCGTGGGGAAAAACCCGCTCTGCGAGGGTAAAGAGGACGTTTACCCTCTCACGGGCGATTCTGCGCTTTTCCCTCTGCTCCCTCTGGCGGATGAACTTCTTTGACATGCCATCACCCTATCAGCCTGAGTTTTCCCGGGAACGGTTCATATACGTATCCCGCCGCTATAAACCTTTCAAGGAGCTCTGAGGCCTCTCCTTCTGAGAAGCCGTCCCTGACCAGTTCACGAACGAAGTCTTCCCTCGTCACCTCGTTCGAAGGGCTCACCGAGGCCAGGTCGTGGAGTATCTCCAGCGCCCTCTGGGCTTTGAGGGTTCCCGGGACGTACATGCGGTATTCTCTAAGGAGCTTTATCATCTCCGAGGGGTGATCCCTGAGAACGACCATCCAGTCGTTTACGATGGCCTCGTTTATCAGCTTGACGTCTCTGGCGGCCCTTTTGGTGGCCCTGCCGTTGAACCTGACTATTGATCCAAAGAGCCTCTTGCCAAGCTCCACCCTGAGCCTGATGTTCATCGGGCCGCTGGGGGCAGTTAAAGCCCTGAAGGGGTCTCCATAGTCGTCCCGCGATTCCCTGAGCCACTTCAGGAATTCCTCCTCAACGACACGGCTCTTTTTTCGGTCAAGCGATCCCAGCTTTTCCCTCTGGGTGAAGACGGTGACGAGAAGGTTCGGTATGAGCTGAAGGAACTCCCTGTTTCCCTCGAAGTAAGGCTTTTCCTCGGAGGGCAGGAGAACAAAGGGTGTCTCCGAGATCCTCGCCATCCTGTCGAGGGGATTGGCGTCGACGTTTTTGGGGAGCAGGCCGATAGCCCGCTTGTTCAGTATTCTTTCGGCGACCCACTTGGGCAGGCTGACGGTGCCCCTCTTCGTTGACGGCGTGTAGTACACCATGTCGCTTCCATTGGGGTTTCCGAGCCTGAAATCTATGCCGAAGGAGGGGTCGTCTATTTCAAGAACCCTTTTTCTGGTGAGGCGGACCTCCCAGGGAAGGCTTGAGTAGAAGTACTTCAGGGCCTTCCAGAGGGCCAGAAGTCCGGAATTCTCCCTGTATTTGAACACCGTGAACTCGAACCCCTCGCCCCACTCCTCCCCCGGTATGTACGGGACGCCGTATATCGAGTAGATGAGGGCTTTTCGCATATCATCTCGCAGATAAACCGTTCTTTCAAACAGATCCAGGACTTCTTGCCTGCTGAGCGCAAACTCGCGATAGTCCTTCCAGTACTCCGAGTAGTCCCGCCCCTCGATGCTGGACGCGTGAACCATCCTTAGGCTTCCCCAGTGGTAGGCATCGATAACACCCCTCACGAGAACGTAGCTCCCGGGTTTTGCCCTCCCGGATATTGCCGTCTTTTCCGTTGCCCTGATAACCAGGTACGTGCGGAAGGTCTCACGGCCCAGGGAAGCCAGTTCGGATGGTGACAGGGGAGAGAGCATATAGTAGAGAGCATCCGCCGGCGCGTGGGGCGGCCTTCTGCCCAGCAGGAAACCGGCTATCTCAATTTCATCCCCGTTTTTGAGCCGCTGGATTCTCATCTGGAACTCCCTGAGCCGCTTCCCTGGACTGAGCGGTTCTCTCGTCCTCTCAAGCCTCAGCAGTTCAATCAGCTCCTCCATCATCAACACCCATCGACCGCAAGATTTATAAATGCACCGCGGGAGCTATAGAACGGTACGGCGGTCATAGCGGCGGGGTCACACCCGGTCTCGTTTCGACCCCGGAAGTTAAGCCCGCCAGCGATCCCGGTTGTACTGCCCTCCGGGAGGGGGCGGGAAGCCGGGGACGCCGCCGGCCACTATCCCCAAACCCTTCTCGCAAGTCTTAAATCGTTTGGGTGCGTACTTCTTTTTGATGAGTCATATGGTCTCTGAGAATGAACTCCAGAGGAGATGGAGGCGAACCGTTGAGAGGCTTTTCAGGGAGCGGATTATTCGGAGTGAGGCCGTTAGGGAGGCTTTTCTTAAGTATCCGCGCTATCTCTTCGTCCAGAAGCGCTACTGGGACTACGCCCACGTTGATGAGCCCCTTCCGATTCCGGCCGGACAGACGATAAGTGCGCCCCACATGGTTGCGATAATGCTTGAGCTGGCGGAGCTTAAACCGGGGATGAACGTCCTTGAGGTGGGAACCGGTAGCGGATGGAACGCGGCCCTGATGGCGGAACTCGTCAAGGGGGACGTCTACACTATCGAACGGATCCCCGAACTGGTCGAATTCGCCAGGAGGAACCTTGAGCGGGCTGGGGTGAGACACGTCCACGTGATCCCCGGAGACGGAACGAAGGGCTTCCCGCCAAAGGCACCCTACGACAGGATAATCGTCACCGCCGGGGCGCCAAAGGTTCCCGAGCCCCTCGTGGAACAGCTGAAGCCGGGAGGGAAGCTCTTAATCCCTGTGGGCGGCTACCATCTGTGGCAGGACCTCCTGGAGGTCGTCAAGCTCCCCGATGGTTCGATTGAAACTAAGAACCACGGGGGCGTTGCCTTCGTGCCCCTCATAGGGGAGCACGGCTGGGGGGAATAGGCTTTTAAGACCAAAGCCGGCTCTCCTTTAAGGTGGTAAGATGGTCAGGCTCATAGCTTTTGATCTCGAGGGGACTCTGGTCAAATCCGTATCCAGCTGGGTGGAGCTCCACAAGAGGTTCGGGACATGGGAGAAGGGAAAGGAATACGCCGAGCTCTTCTTTTCCGGAAAGATCGACTACGTGAAGTGGGCCGAGCTCGATGCCTCCCTCTGGAGGGGACACACGAGGGAGGAAATAATGGAGTGGGCGAGCTCGGTTGAGTACATGGACGGCGTGAGGGAGCTCATTGAGTTTCTAAGGAAGAACGGCTTCAGGATAGCCATACTGAGCAGTGGTCTCATGTGTCTCGCGGAACGGGTAGCGGGGGAGCTCGGAGTTGATTACGTCTTCGCCAACGAGCTGGTCTTTGACGAGAACGGCGTTGTCACCGGAAAGGTGAAGCCCCTAGTTGACTTCGAGAGCAAGGGGGTCATCCTGCGCGGGCTGAAGAACGAGTTAAGGCCGGAGCTTACCGTTGCGGTGGGCGATGGCTACAACGACCTGAGCATGTTTAGGGAGGCCGACGTCAGCATAGCGATAAACCCCCACGAGGGCGTTGAGGGCGACCACAACGTTGAGAGCCTCTACGAGGTCATGGAGATCGTTAAGGGGCTCATAGAATAGCGGGGTCAGTGAAGGGCGTGTTCATCACCGCTCGGCAAAGCAAAAGCTCGTCATCCCCCTGTTGGCCCGACCGGAACCCCCGCCTCACTCCTCCGCGGGGTGGGCGGACGCCGGGCCGGAGACATGTTCGGGGACGGTTTTAAATCATTTTCTCACAGCCCCGCTATCTTGAGCTGAATCCACCAGAAGATATCGCCCCAGAAGTAGCTTATCAGGAAGCCGAGGAAGAGCGCCGGGGCAAATGGCATCGACTTCTTCCTCAGGAAGCGGTTTTCAAGTTTTCCCTCCTCGACGAGGCGTTTCAGCTCTTCTATCTGCTCCCCGGTCAGCCCCTCAGCGGTTGAGGACGCTATAACCCTGCCGTAGTCCGGGTGGAGGGCGCTCAGGTCGGCACTCAGGAGGGCGTTCTTTATCCTTGTGAATGGATCCGTCCTGTCCCTGAGGATTTCCCCTTCCTTCTCAAAGACGGTCTCGCCCAGGATGTCCCACTCCCTGAGCTTCTCCACCGCGACCTCTTCCATTAGAATCTCGGTGCGCATGAACTTCACGAGGGATAGGAAGACCTTGAAGATGTACAGCACGGCAAGGAGCTTCAGAAACGCCCCCACCGCCGCCGATGGTTCTTGATAGACCAGGTATGCCAGCACCGCGAGTCCCATGAGGTCCCCCGCTTTCCTGAACTTCCCCAGGGCGTAGATGATCGCTATCGTGAAGAGCCAGGACCAGATTCCAGCCATGGACACTCCAGTCAGGTCGTGGAGGATCAGCCTGAGGCCGAGGGCGGCCATTATCCAGAGGGAGACCTCAAGTGTAAGTCTCGCCCTGTCTGTGAATATACCTTTCAGCTCCCCGAACTTCCTCCTGGCGATGAGCACGCCGAGGGAGTAAAGGAATATGAAGGGGAACACCGCTATGATGCTGTTGATCAGTATCGTCAGGGGGTAGAGGGGATACTCAGCGGTGTATGGGGCAACGACCGAGGCCGTTGCCGGTGCGTAGGGCAGGAGTGCGGAAAATCCGGCGAGTATCACCGCGTCGCCGCTCGCCCATGCCCCGATGTAGTACAGGAGAAGCCCAATGACGAGGCCCAGGACAAGCCCTATGAACCCCGATGCGGCCAGGAGTGCATCCCCCTGGCTGATTCCGAGGTAGAGATGATAGAGTATTCCGACCTCGACGGCGGGTATTATGAGCCTGGGAACCCACCCAGGAAGGTCTTCCTCCCCTTCCTCTTCCTCCTCCCACCCGAGGAGCTTTCCTATGAGGGTTAGCGTCGGGAAGATGTGGGTGTCAAAAACGAATCCGGTCTTAATATCGGTATAGGAAGTAACGACTCCCATAACCAGCCCCAGAATCAGGGGAACGTAATCCATGATTTCACCTCACAGGTCTTCGAGGATCTGTTTCCTCACCTGGGTGGTGTAGTTTGATATTGCCTCGTTGAGGTTCCTCGTGCTGTTGAGGACAACCCTGGCTGCTATGGTCACCAGAATGAGCACCGCCGCAAGCATGAACAGGTACTCGAGGGCTCCCTGGGCTCGTCTCATCTTCTACACCTAAACATTCTAAGGCGCTAAAGGATTTAAAAGTTTCCATAGGGTAAGCTTTTAAGGGAAAAGAGAAGCCTAACGTGGTGAAAATGAGGGTTTATCACTTGAGGGTTCGCGAGGAGTACCTGGAGTATATAAAGTCCGGAGAAAAGCGGATCGAGGTCAGGGTTGCGTATCCAGCCCTCAGGGACATAAAAGCGGGGGACAAGATCATATTCAACGACACGATTCCCGCCGTGGTTACCGCGGTCAAGCGCTACGAGACCTTCCGGCAGGTTCTGAGGGAGGAACCCATAAGGAAGATATTCCCGGACGAACCGAGCTTTGAGAGGGCGGTTAAGAGGTTCCACGGCATGTACCCAAAGTGGAAGGAGAACCGCTACGGGGTAATCGCCATAAAGTTCAAGCTCCTCGGTGAGGGGAGATGAGGCACCTGGAGTTCGATGGACGCTACGCTGAGGCGATACTGGGAGGAAAGAAGCGGGCAACGGTGAGGCTGGGCAGGAGGCCGAACCTCAAACCCGGGGACGAGGTTCTCATACATTCTGGGGGCAGGGTCATAGCGAGGGCGGTTATCGAGAGGGTGGAGAGCAAAAGGGTGGGGGAGCTCACCGACGAGGACGCTCTTCTGGACGGGTTTTCTGACAGGGAAGAGCTGATAAAGGCCCTCAAGGGCCATTACAAGTACGTCAACGACGACTCCGTTGCCCACGTTATAGTCTTTCGCATCATGGAGCGCTTCAGGAACCCTGTCATGAGTTCGGACTACGCCTATGAGGGCAACCTGCCGGTGGAGATTGCCGAGAAGGCCCTTGAGCACCTCGACCTCCCCGACGAGGACAGGGAACTCCTTGAGCTCTTCCTCCGGGCTGGAAGTCTGAGAAAGGCCGCCCACAGGCTCGGTGGTATGAACAAGAGATATCTGATCAGAGACGCCCTCAGGAGGGCATACGAGGAGCTGAAAAGGAGGGGGATCATGGGGCCAAAGGTTTGAGCCCCTCAACTACGCTTGCTCCTTCTCCGTTCTTGACCGCCGAGATTACAACCGGGATGAGCTTGAAGGTTCCCCCGTGGATTACCCGCTTGAGGTCTCTCATGAACTCCTCCATCTCGAACTCGTCCCTGAATTCCATCTTTGCTATGAAGTCGTACTCCCCGTAGAGCCAGTACCCTTCGACGGGGAGCTTTTCCAGAACCTCGTCCCGGACGCCCCAGACGAGGAGTATCGCCTCGATCTTCACCACCTCCGTCGCCGACCTCTCCTCCGGATGGGATAAAAGTTTTTCCAGGTATTTTCTGTCATCAATGCAACTTTCTGAAAGATTTTTGGATCCAACTTGTCGTTCTGCCAGGCAACGGTTTTAACGTCCGCCCCCAACTCCCTCCGGTGGTTGTGGTGAAGGCCGTCTTCTTCGATTTCGTGGGCACGCTCATAACGAAGGAGGGCGAAAACGTTACCCACCAGAACATCGTGAGGGAAGTCCTCAAAAGGGCCGGAAGGGAAGACCTCGATTACGTGAGGCTCTGGGAGGAGTACGAGGCCGAGAGCTCCGCCATGTTCCTGGAGCTCGCCGGCAAGCCCTACGTCAGAATACGGGAGGTTGATACCGAGGCCATGAGAAAGGTGGCCGGGCGCTACGGCTTCCCAGTTCCCGACGACTTCTGGGAGATAAGCATCGCCATGCACGAGCGCTTCGGAGAGCTCTTCCCCGATGCCGTCGAGACCATCGAGACCCTCAAAGCCCTCGGCCTGCACGTCGGAATCATAACGGACTCGGACAACGACTACATCGAGGCCCACCTCAGGGCCCTCGGGATCTACGACCTCTTCGACAGCATAACGACGAGCGAGGATGCCGGCTTCTACAAGCCCCATGAGATGCCCTTCAGGCTCGCGCTTGAAAGGGCCGGTGTTGAAGCGAGCGAAGCCCTCTACGTCGGCGACAACCCCGCCAAGGACTGCGTAGGGGCCAAGAGGGTCGGCATGAGGAGCGTCCTCCTCGACCCGGATGGGGGGAAGAGGGAGCTGTGGGGCAGCTGCGACTTCGTGGTCTCAAAACTTGGAGAGGTCGTTGAGGTCGTGAAAGGCCTTATGGAAAGATGAGGGGTCGGCAACGGCAGGGCTCTTCATCGGCGAGGCCTCGCCTAGCGAAATTCTCGTCATCCCCCTTTTTCCTCACTCCCTGAGCCTCTGATATGCCGCATAGAGCCTCTGGAAAACGGTTATCCACGCGAGCACCGCCACCAGGTAAACGCCATACTCGACGTAGCCGAAGAGCGCCGCGAATATGAGTATGAGCAGCCTCTCGGCCCTCTCGGCTATTCCGACGGCCAGCCTCCCTGAACCGGCCAGCTCCGCCCGGCACCGCTCATAGCTAACCAGGTAGCTCCCCATGAATGCCAGAAACGCCACCCGCCAGTCAACGAGGTTCCCGAGGGCTATGCCGAAGAGCACGGCACCGTCGCTTATCCTGTCGAAGGTGGAGTCGAGGAAGGCCCCGAAGCGGCTCGTTTTTCCGGTCAATCTCGCGAGTGTCCCATCGAGGGCGTCTATAAGCGAACCGAAGAGCAGAATGAGTGCCGCGATGACCTGCTCCCCCCGGTAGAAGAAGTAAGCACCGGCGAGGCTTATCAGCAGGCCGAGGACTGTTATCTGGTTCGGTGTGACGCCCGCCTTCGCGAGGGGCCTGACGACTGCCTCCAGGTAACCCTTCACGTTCCCGCGGTATCTGTTGAGAACCATTTGAACCCCCTCACTCCAGCTCGATTATCTTTTTGCCCCTCTCCTGCGGAATTATTCTGAGCCTTGCGTTCTGGAACTCCTTCCTCAAGCCCTCCCCGTCGAGGAGCCTGTCCAGGAATACCGCCAGAGCCGCGACCTCGCTGTGCGGCTGATTCCCCACGCCGACGTTGTAATCGGCGATGTCGTAGACATCCCTCGGCACCTTTTCGGCACCGACTACGATGAGAATGTCCCTGCCCTCCATCAGCTCTCCCCTGATCCCCGGCATGGCGTCGTCGATGTGAACTCCGTACATCGTGAGGTGGACTATGATCCCTCCCCGCTCCTTCCACTCCCTCAGAATCCTTTTCCAGGCGGGGTCGAAGGCTATCTCGAAGGGCCCTCCCCACCTCCGAACAACGTCCTCGACGCTCTCCCTCACGTGCTCGTCTTCCCCGGCGGCGATGATTATTTTATCCGCCCCAAAGGCCCTCGCCGTCAGTGCCACGTGGGTGGTTATCCTCTTGTCCCTCTCCGGCCTGTGTCCGAGTCTCAGAACGGCTATCATCACACCTCCCCCGCAAATATCTTCCAGTATCTTGTGAAGTCGTCCCTCCAGGTCATGTTCTTGTAGAACTCGTACATGGTTTTTACGTCTTGCTCTATCTTGTCAGTGCTGTACTTGCTCAGCACCCTGTTCAGGTCGTCCTCACTGGGCGCCGAGGCAAAGAGGAAGAGGGCATAGAGCCTTTCGTTCTCGTCGAGGTTGTTCATGACTATCATAAGCTTCGAGCGGAGCTCTGGGTTGAGCCTTTCGGTCACCATCTTGAGGAGCCTGTCCTCCAAGTTCGCGAGGAAATCTCCTGTAACATCTACGTGTTCGTGCCCCTTCAGAGTGGCCGGTGCCTGGGCGACCACCCTGTATCCGTCGCGGGTCACGAGCTGGTAGATCTTCGGGAAGTACGGGCTGGCGATGTACTCGTCAATCGACCCGACGAACCCGTGCCTCACGTCCACTATGTACCATCCGTCGGCGGTGTAGAACTCCGTCATGGGTCTGAGGGTGCAGTCTGTCCCGTTTGAGAGCGTTATTACCCTCGCCGGGATGTCCACCGAGCGGAGCATTGCGGTGATCAGTATCTGTGCCTCGGCGTAGCTTATCCTGTCCTGCTGAAGTATCTTTGAGGGCTCAAGGCTGGACGTCGTGTCGCCCAGGGAATATGTCCTCATCATCCAGCCGTATATTGCCTCCGCGGCCTGGGGCTCCGACTCGGCATTTCCAATTACTTTCGGGGCAATGTTCCTGAGCTCTGTCCTGTTGAACTCCGACGTGGAGTTGTAGAGCTCCATCCAGTATCCGTCGACTATGTACTCGTCGGTTATCCAGTGGTACTTCAGGCCGTAGGCCTCCCTGAGGACTTCCCTGCTCTGGTTCCAGGGCCTCCACACTACCTTCATTGGAAAGCTCTTGACGGTGCTGCCCTCAGCACCGCTTATCGCGTACCTGAGGATGGCCGAGATGTAGCCCTCGCGGTGGGCGTAGGGTGCCTTTACCGTGTAGCTCACTCTGACCTCCCCCCTTCCGTCGACCGTTGCTGGGAGGGCGTTGGCGCTTACGATCTTCATGCCGTTGAACAGGTTGAAGCTGAGGTCGCGGAGCTCTATCGGGACGTCGAGCTTGTTTTTGATGACCACGGTTATATCGGCGGTTTCCCCACCGCTGATTACACTGGGCGCCTCCACGCTGATCTCGACATCATCCGAGGGCCCGGCTTCGCTCGATACCGTTATCCTGAACTGCCCGTAAAATCCAGTCCAGGAGCGTTTGAGCTCATCCGTAAGCTCAAGAGACAGCTTCAGGCTGTAGACTCCTGGCTTCATCGGTGCCCTTAGAATCCAGACGAGCTGCACCGCATCGCCCACGGGGAGTACCTCAGGAAACTTCGGCTCCTGGAGTATCTGGAAGCTGTCGTCGCCCAGAACAAGTGTCGCACCTGTGAGGCCAACCTTGCCGGTGTTATTGACGAGTATCATCACGTGAATCGTTCCGCCCGGCCGTACAAGCGTCTTGTCGACGGAGAACCTGACCTCGGCCGGTGGTTTGAAGAGGCAGCCCGAAACTACCACGATGAGAATCAGCAGGAGAGGGATCAGCTTTCTCATGACCATCTTCCAAACCCTTTAAAGCCCCAACCGTTAATAAGCTTTAGGTGGTGCCGATGATAACGCTGACGACTGACTTCGGCCTGAGGGGCCCTTACGTTGGGGAGATGAAGGCTGCCATACTGAGGCTCAACCCGGAGGCGGTAATCGTTGATGTCAGCCATTCAATAACCCGGCATTCAGTCTTAGAAGGTTCATTCGTTATGGAGCAGGTGGTCAAGTACTCCCCGGAGGGAACGGTTCACGTCGGCGTTATTGACCCGGGCGTTGGAACCGAGAGGCGGGCGGTTATAATCGAGGGCGAGCAGTTCCTCGTCGTTCCGGACAACGGCCTGGCCACGCTTCCCCTCAAGCACATTAAGGCGAAGAGAGCGTGGGAGATAGACTTCGAGAGGGTGGAGCAATTCACGAAGTGGGAGATAAGCTCGACCTTCCACGGGAGGGACGTTTTTGGCCCCGTTGGGGCGCTCCTTGATGCGTGGGTTGAGCCGGAGAAGCTCGGAAACGAGATCCCGCTGGAAAGCTTAATTAGGCTGGACGTCGAACCGAGGAGGGAAGACGACCTCTGGCTGCTCAAGGTCATATACATCGACGACTTCGGCAACGTCATACTGAACCTTGAGGGTTACGAAAGACCCAAGGAAGTCGAGCTGGTTGATCTTCGGCTCAGAATACCCTACCTAGACACATACGGCCAGGTGGATCCCGGTGAGCTTTTGGCTTTGCCGGGAAGCCACGACTACCTGGAGATAGCCGTCAATCAGGGGAGTGCCGCTGAAAAGCTCGGCCTGAAGGTCGGGGACGAGGTGAGGGTGAGGTTGGTTTAAAAATCTTGAACGAAACGTTCAAAAATCTTGAACGAGAGGTAGGGTCATGATACATAGACTCGCATCTACAGGGAACCGAGAACGAATCTTAGAGTACATAATGGACGTTGACGAGTTTGGAATAGAAGACGTCGCAAGGGCCGTGGGAGTCAGCAAGGGGCTGGTTTCCCTCTATCTCAAAGAGCTGATGGATCTGGGATTTATAAGAAAGCAGGGCAGGAGGTTTTATCTTGTCCCCAGCCCTGAACTCAGGGAGACTAAGCGCTTTCTCAATTTCTGGATTCTTAGGGAAAAACTCCTTCCCTTCAAATGCGACTGGATAAAAGCCCTTGGAGTCTACGGGAGTTTTGCCCGGGGTGAGAACAGAAAAGACAGCGATGTGGACGTTTGGATTCTGGTTGATAAGAAAGACCCCCTCAAGATTATGGAGCTGAGGGAGAACCTGGAGAGGGTCCTTGGGAGGGAGGTTGACCTCCTTGTACTTACCAGGGAAAAGCTTGCCCGCCTAAAGAGAGAGAATCCCTACCTCTACTGGAGCATTAAGCTGTCTTCTCTGGCCATCTGGGGGGATATAAATGGGACTTGAGGAATGCGTGGATCGTGGCTACCTGAGGAGAATCGAACCCCAGCCCGAAACGGCCCATCTGAGCCTCGCCAGAGCCCGTTCATTCCTGGAATCTGCAGGGAAGAACTTGAACCTTGGGATCTACGACGGTGCACTTGTAATGGCCTACCTTGCATTCTTTCATGCTGCGAGGGCGCTTCTCTTCAAAGATGGTTGGAGAGAAAAAAGCCACGCGTGCATATCCGCCTATCTCCGCAAATTCTACGTTGAGCGAGGGATCTTGGATGCCAAATGGGTCAGATACCTCGATTACATTAGGAGTCTGAGACATCAAACCCAGTATGACGTTGGCTTTTCTCCTGATCCCGAAGAAGTTGAGGGCATAATCCCAAAGGTTTCGGAGTTCATTGCTGTTGTTGAAAGTTTTGTGGGGAGGTGAAAGCAATGGTTAAACGCGGTCTCTTCGTCGGCCGGTTTCAGCCGGTTCACAACGGGCACATAAAGGCGCTCGAATTCGTTTTTTCCAAGGTTGACGAGGTAATCATAGGTATCGGAAGCGCCCAGGCGAGCCACACGCTCAAGAACCCCTTCACGACGAGCGAAAGGATGGAGATGCTCATCAGGGCGCTGAACGAGGCGGGTCTGGAGAAACGCTACTATCTGATTCCTCTGCCCGACATAAACTTCAACGCCATCTGGGCGACCTACGTGGTGAGTATGGTCCCGCGCTTCGACGTCGTGTTCACCGGCAACTCCCTCGTTGCACAGCTCTTCCGCGAGAAGGGCTACGAGGTCATCGTCCAGCCGATGTTCAGGAAGGACATCCTCTCGGCGACTGAAATACGGAAGCGCATGATTGAGGGACAGCCCTGGGAGGAGCTCGTGCCGAGGAGCGTAGCCGAGTTCATCAGGGAGATAAAGGGCTGTGAAAGAATACGCATGCTCGCGACAAATCTTGAGAAGAACGAGAAAGAGCTTCAGGCGCCGATAAGGATTCCGGAGTTCTGAGGTGGCGTTATGGGAGACCGGATGCAGGCGCTTGAGGGCTATGGTCGAGGGTTAGACGCCGGTGCTCCTGCCGTCCTGGATTTGTAGAGCCACATGAACAGGGCTCCCGTTACCAAAAACAGCACCAGACTCGCCGCGTACGGCAGAGTTGCGTGGACACTCGCGAGAAACCCTGCTATAAACGGTGTTATCAGCCCAAGAACCTTTCTGTAGCTCGATATAGCTGCGTGGAACTCGCTCGCCCTCTCCCTGGGGATGAGCTTGAACATCCACGAGCGGTAGAACGGGAACCAAAAGGTGTTCCCGAAGTCTCCGATGGCGTAAACGGCTAAAGCGAGCCAGAACGGGGGAGAGAGCGCCATAACCAGTGCATAACCGGCGTTGAGAAACATGCCGAAGGCTATCGCTTGAAAGCCCTTCTCCTTCGGAACGCGCTCGCTGGCGTAGGTTCCCAGAATCGAGGCCAGACTGCTCGCTACGGCTATCAGCGTCACCTCGAAGACCGTCTTATGCAACACGAAGACGACGTAGTTGATGAGCACCAGCTCCGGGGCGAGCGCCCAGGCGAGCGTTAGCAGGGCCTCGAAGGCGAGGAGAACCTTGAACTCCCCCGCCTTAAACGTGAAACCCTCGGGCGTTATCCTCTCCTCCCTGCCGACCGATGGCAGGAAGAGCCGGATGTAGGCGACCGTAACGGCCGAGAAGAGGCCGAAGAATAGGAACGCCCAGCGGTAGCTCTCCGCGCCGGGGTAGAGGTAGCCAAAGATATAGCCCAGAACAGGGAATGTTATCAGTCTCGCTATCTCCGGCAAACGAAGATGCCAGGCGAATATCTCCTCGTACTTGTCCTCTGGATAGATTATCTGCTCGTAGGCTCGATAGAGGGGGTAAAGCACGGTTGATAGCTTCTCCACCGTCCTTCCGGCGAAGAGCATGAGGGGAGCCATGGCACCTCTGGCAAGGCCGTAGAGGACGTAGGCGATGCCGTCGAGTACGTCTATGGCGATAAGACCCTTTTTGATGTCCCAGCGGTTGAAGAGCCTGCCGAAGAGGTAGGTGAGCGGGATCGAGGCTATGTTCACTATTGTAAAGAACGCCCCGACCTCCAGAATCGAGTAGCCCGTCATCATGAGGTAGAGCGGGAAGAGAATCCAGACTATCAAGCCGGGAGCGATAAGCGTGTGGTAGAGCATGTAGGCCTTGGCGTCGCGGGGGATTTCACTCCAGCGCATTTGAATCCCCGTTCAGATTACGCTCCAGATTTAAAGATTTTTCTCTTCCCCGTAGTTCGGCTGGTCAGTGCCGAAACCTTTAAATGTAATCAAATGATTACATGTTAGTGAGTGATTACATGGGGCTGGAGGAGATAGCGAAGCTCCTTGACGGCCTTGGACACCCACTCAGACTCAGGATAGTCGCCTTGCTCGCGGAAGAAGGAAGGCCAATGTACCTCAACGAGATAGCCCGCTCCCTGGGAGTAAGCAGGGGGCTGGCAAAGATACACCTGAAAAAGCTTGAAAAGGCCGGAATCGTGAAAAGCAGGCTTGTGATTGATGAGGAGAAGGGCAAGGCCCTTCGATTCTATGAGCTCCTGCCCTTTGAACTTCATGTAAGTCCCGAATCTATAAGGAGGTGGTTGGATGGGGAGTAGGATCATCTTCCTGGCGGGAATCTGGGCCTTTGCAATCGTTGTTTCCATAGGAATCCTTTGGGGAATGGAACTCACGCCAGACGACGCGATTTTTGGCGTTGTGTTCGTTCTCCTGCTCTCGTCGGCCCTGTCCTGGGGTGTTATTCGTGCCCTCCCCGAGGAGTTCAGGGACTCGTCTCAACTGACAAAGAACCTGGAGGAGATTGAGAAGAGACTCCAGAGGATTGAGGAGAAGGTGGAGAAGATAGAGAGGTTCATAGAGGAGTGACTGTCGTTTACTTCCATTATTATCCTATGCATTTGACGTAAATCAGCGCCTTCTCGCCCCACTCAGGGTAGGGGTCTATCAGAGCTACCCTCACGAAGCCGTTCTTCTCGTAGAAACGCCTCGTCTCATCGTAGGGTTTGTACGAGAGATCGCCGGATGTTTTGACGACGAGAACTTCAACGCCTCGCTTTCGGGCAAGATTTTCGACGAACTCAAGCAGCTTCGAGCCGATGCCCTTTCTCCTGTGTTCTCTCTTTACGGCCATCCAGATGATTTCCAGGGCTTTGTTATTGAGGGACTTTATCGGTATGAATCCCCAAACCTCTCCATTTTCAACCGCCAAATAGGTCTCCCCCCCAATAAGGTCGCGCTCGATGGCCCTCAGACCGGCCTCGTTGAACCACTCGGGGAGGCCCTTCGCTATATCAAGGCATGCCCGTTTCTCGGCTTCGGTTTCGAGGGGTTTGATTATCATGCCTGCACCTCACTATGGTTCTCGCTGGCTGAACTTCCTAATAATCCTTACAACTTCATTTCTCAACATCTTCGGCAGATACTCATCACTAAGATAGCTCTCAGCATCTTTAAGCCTCTTTTCAATCCACTCAACATCTCCTTCTTTGAGAGCAAACTTAAGCTCCTCTTCGAGCGCTTTTAAATGGCACTCATAAACTGTTTCAGGGTTTTTGACTATAACATTTGACGTTACTTCTAAGCCTTTCTTCCTGAGGCATTCAATTTCAACTAGTTCATGGAACAGCAGGTATTCATTTGACAAAATGTCCTCAGGTGTGTATTTATCACCCTCGTAGGTCTCTGCAGTCAAATATGTGTAAAGCTCTTCAAAGGAAACATTTAACTCCTTCCCGGCCTTTTTTGACAGTTTGTTTATCCATTTTTTGATTTCGGCTCTCATCGTCAACATTTTTAAGACGTTGAATTTAAGCTTTTTTGATGATAAGAAAAGCAGGAATTGATGATGGGAGTATTTTAGGAGAAATACATGCTGGAGAGCCTCCATGGGAAAACTTTGAAATTTACCTAAAAGCCATTAGGGACTCTGGTGGAGATGTATTTCTCTACAAAGATAAGGGGGAGATTGAGCTTTTACCCTTCAATGGAAAGGCTCACGTCCATGTTCTTTGGGTTCAAGAGGGATATAGGGGCAAAGGTATCGGTTCAAAGCTCTTAGCGTTCGCCGAGGAATGGGCAAAGAGACGGGGCCTGAAAGGGCTAAGCGTCATTCCAGAGGACGAAAACGCCATGAGGTTCTACGAGAAAAATGGATTTGAAGTTAAAGACTGGCAAGTGAAGGTTATAACGGATGTTAAAGGATGCGACGTAGAAGTAGAGACATATCATGATGGCCCACCAAAGTTTCCAAATATCTCAGCCGTTTACACTTCAGGTCTTTTCCTTTGGAACCTCCACAAAAAAGCTTCCCGATTCAGATTTGCGGACTTTACAATACTTCTTGTTGATGAGGGGAGCTGTGTAAATGCCGTTGTCTACGGAAGGAGACTCAACAGAAGAATTGTGAAAGTTGCTGAGTGCCTTGCTGGAAAAATCAGGAAAAGAATGTTCCTTCAGGTTTGGATGAAAGATTGGAAGATTTTAGAGGAAGAAGGCTTTAAGAAAATCGGTAAAGTTGAGTGGATGGAGAAGGTTTTCACTTAAGCCACTCTTTTAATGCCCGGTTCACCATCCTTAAGAATTCTTCTTTAGTCCCTCCCTTTCTGTAGAACTCATCTAACAGCTCCATGAAACGCCTCTCTTCCTCCGTGAACTTCTCGCCCTTCCAGCGGAAGATTCTGAACCTCTCGCCAAGAAGCTCGACGGCGTGAAAGGCCGTGCGCCCCGAGGGCTTGAGGTCCTTCACGAGCTCGATGGTGTTTATCGTGCCGTAGCCAAGCCTCTTCCAGAAGGCTACCGCGTCCTTGTCCTGGGGGAGAACGTAGAGGTAGAGGGCGTCGTCGTGCTCCTTCACCTCCTCCTCAGCCCTCTCAACGAGTGCCCTCCCGATGCTCCTGCCCCGAAACTCCGGCCTGACGAAGAGCTCTTCAATCCAGAAGTAGCCCTCGCGCGAGGAGAGCCGTATGAAGCCCGCTGGTTCTCTTTCGTAGGCGAGAAAGATAACGTCGCCCCTTTTGAAGTAGGTCTCGGCTTCCTTCCTATAACTTTCCTCCTCGTCCGGCTTCCATCCCTGCTTCCCTCTGAGCTCACGGAAGAATTCGATGTAGAGCTCCTGGAAATCCGGAAGGTGTTCCTCATCGAGGCGAACTATTTCCATCTTTCTGTCCCTCCTACAATTTAAGTACACCTCTCTCCATCAGGGGCTCCCCGTCCACGAGCACAGTAGGGTTCATGACAACGAAGTCGATGTGGATTTTCGACTCGTTTGCTCCCCCGAGGTGCAGGTTGTGTCCAATCGCCACGTGGACCGTCCCAAGGGCCTTCTCATCGAACATCCTGAGGCCGAGGGGCTTTACCCCGGGGTTCAGCCCTATTCCGAACTCCGCTATAACATTCCCTCCAGGCGTTTCAATCCTCCCCCTGAGCTCATCGGCCTTTTCGCCCCCTATGGAGATGACCTTACCTCTATGAAACTCCAGCTCCAGACCCTCGTGGGGAAGGACGAGCCGCCCTGAGGCGGAGCTCTCTATTGGGGCTATGTAAACCTCCCCCGCTGGAATCTCGACCTCGCACTCCCTACGCTTCAACCGACAGTCGCGGAGCGTCCCGTCTTCAAGGCCCGGCTTTCTCCCCTCAACGCTGAACCTCAGATGTGTGCCGTTTTCGTCTGTTATAAGAACATCCTTCGCCCCATTGAGTCTCTCTGCCACAATAAGCCCGAGCT
Organism: Thermococcus coalescens; assembly: GCF_055392585.1. Lineage (NCBI taxonomy): Archaea > Methanobacteriati > Methanobacteriota > Thermococci > Thermococcales > Thermococcaceae > Thermococcus > Thermococcus coalescens. Next base: position 717,602 of record NZ_AP043764.1, on the reverse strand, counting down.
CGCGCATCCGAACGTAGTCCACGTCCACTGCGGAGATGAACTCTAGGAGGTATTCACTGGGCTTTATCCCGTCCTCCTCAAGCCACGCCGGCGGGGGAAGGTTCACGAGGAGCGTCGGCACCTTCTCCTCCTGCAGGAGGCCATATATAGAGTCCCAAAAGGAGAAGACCTTCTCCTGAACGTTCTCGGATAGATCATCGACGGCCGTGTACTGGGAGAGCCATATCACGACGTCAACTTTCCCGAGGATGCCGGCAACGCTTTCTGAAGGCTTTTCTGGAAAATCAGATATCAGCGAGTCGTCGAAACTCCAGAGGAACGGGAGCGCGCCAACGCGGATGGCCTCCTCAGCCAGCAGGCTGGCGAAGTTCCTGTTGTGTGCCCCGTGGATTATCAGCACCGATTCACCTGTCCTAACAAGCGCCGAGTCCTTGATTATGCACCCGGCGGCGCTCCTGAGACTGTTCTCCATCTCAAACACCTAAACCAGCTTTTTCCTGAATACCAGCACGTTAGGCTCCTCGGTCTCGTCCCAGAGGGAGAGGCCGAGCCTCCCCAAGCCGGGAAGAACCGGCTTCATGCCGCTCGGGAGCATCAGGTCGAACTCCTCCCGGCCCTTCTCCCTCGCCACCCACGCCATCGCCGGCATCATCGCCCTTATGCAGCCCAGGCCCGTTGAGAGCGGCGTGAAGGTCGTCCCTTCTTTCGTTGCTAGGAACTTGAAGCCAGCTATTTCGTAGGCTTCCCCTTTCATTCTGAGCCACTCTAAGGCCTCCGCGCCCCTGTGCACGAACTTCCAGCCGAGCGGGATTATTCCAAGCCCCAGGTCTTCCATCTCAAGCTCTGTCCGGGAGGGCTCCTCCGGCCGGAAATCCTCAACCTTCGCGCCGAGGTTGAAGAACTTCGCTATAACGGAGAAGCCGTCCTTCCTTGCCATCGCTATGCTCTCGCGGTTGAGGAAGTAGGTCGCGAACTCCAATGCCTCTATTACTCCCTTTTCAGCCAGCTCCTTTCCCTTCTCGACCATGAAGTTGTGGAGGAGCCTCCCGTAGCCCCTGCCCCTGTAATCGGGATGAACACGGAGACCTTCAAGCCAGCCGACCTTTCCCGGGAGAAGCGTCAGCTTCGCCGTGCCAATTACCTTCCCGTCAACCTCCAGGACGTAAAAGCTCCCGTCTTTTAGCCACTCGTCGAAGACGCGCGCCAGGTAATCTTCACCGCCCCAAGTCAGGCGCGCTATCTCCTCTATGAAAGGTTTGTCCTCAGGTCTGGCTTCCCTTATGAGAGGTTCCATACCACCACCCGTTGCCTGATTGGAAAAACACTTTTAAGCACCTTTCGTTATTACGTTTGGTGGTGTTAATGAATCGCCTTCTCGCGCTCACCGTCGCGTTGCTCATCATTTCCGCCTCCCTCGGCTATGCATACCATCGGCAGGAAAGGGAGTTTGAGGCCACTCTGAATGGCATACTCGATGTTTCAAACATCGCGGTCTTCTGCCTGGAAGACATGAACAGCATCGGGATAATGCTCGATGGCAACGTGAGCAATGATGTCCTTAGGGAAAGGCTGAGCCGGTACGCTTACTGCTCTGTGATGCTGGAAAAGGCAGCGTTCTCCCTCTATCTGCTGAATGAAGATGAGAGGTACTGGAGGCTCCATGTGGCAGCCAGTAATCTGGGTGTCTACTTCCACACGGCCATGAACAGTCCAAATCCCGAAGAAGCGCTCTCGGACGACGTGAAACTCCTCGATGAAATCTCAAGAGAACTGGGTGCGGTGCTCAAAAACGGAGGGGTGGGTGAACTGTCCCCCTCCCGCGCAGAGAGGCTTTTCAACCTGACGCAGAGGTTATCAAGCTGAGGCAAGGTTTTGGGGTATCCTCATGGAGCACTGGGACTTCGACTCATGGGCGGGCACCTACGATGAGGACGTCGTGAGCGACGACTGGATACACTCGGATTATGAGAAGGTTCTGAAGCTCGTGGCCGAAAAGGCAGGAGGGGTAGTGGTTGACATCGGCTGCGGAACCGGCAACATCCTCCGCTTTCTCCGGTGTGAGAGGTACATCGGCATCGAGCCTTCGGAGGGAATGAGAAGAAGGTTCAGGGAAAAGCACGGCTTCGAACCGCTGAACGGCCATTTCTTGAGGATTCCCCTACCTGACGAGAGCGCCGACACTGTAATAAGCACCTACGCCTTTCACCACGTGCCGGATGAGGAAAAGGAGGACGCGATAAAGGAGATGCTCCGCATTCTGAAACCTGGCGGGAGAATCGTCATCGCCGATGTGATGTTTGAGTCAGAGGAGGAAAAGATGAGAATCGGGGAGGAGGACGGTCTAAAGGAGGAGATAGAGGACGAGTACTTCGCCACCGTTGATAAGCTGAGGAAAATCTGCACGAAGCTAGGGCTGGAGTGCCGGTTCGAGAGGGTGAACCGCTACGTCTGGATTGTTGGAATGGTCAGCTCACGTTAACCTTGACGACCGCCCAGCTCCTCCAGCCAGCATCGGAGAGGGCAACAACGTAGAGGTAGTACGTCCCGGTTCTCTCGGGCGTCACTTCGAGGGTGAAATGCACGGTTTTTCCCGGCTCGAGGGTTATTCTCGAGGGGTTTATCCTGACCTTCAGCCCTTCGACGCTTCTCAGCTTACCGCTCACGTAGCTCCACGAGTCCTTTGGGGTCCCCGGTCCAAGATACGCCTTCAGTGTCACGTTTCCCGAGTAGTGGCAGGTTTCATTCCCGACGAGAAAGGCCCTCCCATCAACGGTGCCGTTGATTTGTAATTTCTCTCCGGTATGTGGAGCCACGCTCTTCTCGCCCAGGTTTAAAACGCGGGCGTTCAGCTCGCCGTAGCCGGGATGAACGCAGTCACCCCCACTGTTGTGTTCCTGGGAATTCTCCGATACCATGGACCCCTCCAGTGAGTAGAACCATCCAGCAACTGCTATGCCAATGACGATGAGTACCAGAATTACAGACATGAACCTTCTCGTTGTTGGCGCCCCTCATTAGTCCTGTTCCAATTAGTGGTGTTCATGACTTAAAGTTTTCCAATTGCTATGTTCTACGACATTTCCTGCCAACTGCAGTAAAGTTTCCTGCTCACCCCTGACCGGAAAGTCTAAAGCATTGACCACCCAAGTGACTACCATGCCCGACGAAGACCTTGCCAGGGAAGTTCAGGAGCTCAAAAAAGCCCTTGAGGAGCTCAGGGAGAGCTTCGCCGTCGTTTCCCAGATGGCGCAGGCTTATCTGAGGCTCATCAACGTCTACACTCAATACGGCGGACTGAGCATAGACCTCATCGTACCCGAGATAAGGAACGACCCGATAGCGCGTGAAATCGTCCGGATTCTCTTCGACCTGAAGAGGGCCAACGTGAGCCAGATAGCTCGCGAGCTGAAGGGGAGGCGCGGAAAGGCCTCGCGGAACACCGTTAGAGCGAAGCTGGCCGAGCTGAGGGAGATGGGCATCGTTGTCGAGGCTCCCGGCGAGAGGGGGAAAGTCTACGCCCTTTCCCGCGAAGTGGTCAAAAAGTGGCTCGAAATGATCGGAATGCCGATTAGGCTTGACCACACTAATGATTATTGAGGTGGTTGATATGGTGAATGAGAAGGCAGGAGTCCCGAAGAAGCTGGAGGAGCTCCTCGACGAGCTGGTCGAGGGGATAAGGAACGCAAAGAGCGAGGAGGAGGTTGAACTCCTCAAGAGGAAGGCCGAGATTGTGGAAGACCTCATCGAGACCTACGAGGGCGACAAGGACCTCGAAAAGATTCCGGCCATCATGGACAAGGTCGGGGAGATGATCGAGGACATCCTTCAGCCGCTCAAGGAGCTCCTCAACGAGCTCTACAGTCCGGAGAGGGTTCAGGCCATGGGCAGGAGCGTGGCCGAGTTCTATAAGAACCTGGCCGAGGCCGGCATGGACAAGGAGGCGGCTCTTGAGCTGACAAAGGAGTACATGGACGCGATAAACCCCGGGAAGAAGCTCATGGAGATTCTGGCCAATCTTGGGAAAGGAGGCTTCGGCAGCATAAATATTTCCGGACCCCCAAGGGGCCCTGGAGGGGATGAGCGGAAGGAGGAGTAAGCTTGAGGGGCCTCCTTCACTTTTTTCTTCGACTGCCCGTAATAGCGTTCAGGATGGCTGGTATAGTTAAGGTAGCAAATCGGACAAAGCGGCGGTTCAGGAGGGAGCTCCTCCGCGAGGGACTTCCGGTAGAGGTCGTCGATGAGCTGGTTAGGGACTTCGATCCATCTGCGCCGTTCAGAGAGACGCTTTTCAGGTCTTCCAGGAGATAGCTGCTTTCCCTATTTACTCCCACATTGCCCCGGCAGAGGTTTTGACGCTCAACTTGTCCCCGTAGAGCAGTATCAGGACGTCCATGTCCCCGTAGGTTGAAATCTCAATGTACGCCGCTCTCTCGTTCTTCTCGAAGAGGTCATGGGTTACTAGATGTCTCCTCCCGTCGTGGGACGGAAGCTCGACGTAGTCCCTCTCGACCCATTTCGTCTCAAGGAACGCCCGTTTCAACTGGAGGTAGACCTCCAGGCCAAGACTTCGGGGGTAAAACAGCACCACCGCCTTGGCCCCGCCGGAGGGAACGTTGCCCTCCAGCTTGTGTATGTACCCGTCGAACCGAAGTCCCTCCTCAGCCGTCCAGTTCCGGGGCTTGACGTCGCCCCTCAGTTTGTCGAAGGAGAGTAGCTCGCTGGGGCTGGCATTATCAGTGCAAACCTTTCGTTTCCGGGTTTGAGGGAGCAGACGTAGAGCAGGTTAACCGCGAGGATTTCAGGGGTGTAGTAGACGTACCCAGAGCTCAGCGAGAGCAATGCTATTCCAATGTTTGGGGAAATCCTAATGTGGTAGCGGAACTCCCGGGAATCTGTGGAGAGTAGCTCCTCGAATAGGCAACTTCAATGACTAGCATTAGGAAAACGACCGCCATCGAATACTTGAGCTCCCTCCAGCCGAACTTTCCGGCAGTTAAATAGGGGAATCCTGACGCGCTCTAGGAGGCCCAGGAGCCCGTCGGGGATTTAAACAGCCACACGACTCAAGTTCCATCCCCCAAGTTATAAAGACGAATCAGACGAGGGCGAAGACGAGGAGCCTTCTCATTCATATGCCCCTAGGAGCCATTTCCACAGCGGAACGAACTTTATGGCTTTCCCACCATGGGTTTCAACAGCTTCATAATCCCAGGTAACCACCGTTAAGTTGCTGCACTTTAATGTTTCGGACGCTCTCAAAAGAGCTTCTACTTCCCTCCGCTTCGTCTCAGGCTCCTCAATATCGTAGCTCACCTGTATCAGCTCTTTAACAGCGAAGCCGAGCGAGACGACAAAGTCAACCTCGCCTCTGTTATCCATCCAATAGCTAATGCTAAGCCTCGGCTCCAGGTAGTGCTTTCTCCTGAGGAGCTCGATGGCTACTGTATTCTCAATCCTATAACCGACATCTTTAACTCCGAAGACCGTGGGGAATCCCGTATCGGCTATGTAAAGCTTGGGCATGCTTCTGAGGGACTCGACTTCGCTGAAGTGGAACCTTCTGATCGGCAGTACGAAGCCAATGTCCTCAAGATAAGAGAAGTACTCGTAGACCTTACTCCTGCTGAGGCTCAGACCGAGCGACGAGAGCATGCCGTGGAGTTTTCGTATTGATGTCCTCCTCGCAAAGTTGCGGGCTATAACGCGTATGAGCCCCTTCATCGCGCCGGTTTTTTCGATTCCGTATCGCTCGACTAGGTCCTTGTAGATTATCAGGTCAAGGTATTCTTGGAGGGTTTTTATCTTGAGGAGAGGTGGGTAGTCAACTATCTCCGGAAAGCCGCCGTATTCAACGTATTCTTCAAGGTATCCCTTTATTCTTCCCCTCTCCCGCTCTATTAGGGGTTCTTTAAACTCAGCGCCTTTAAAGGTGAGGAACTCACGGAAGGAAAGGGGGAAGAGTCTAAAGCTCAGGCTCCTTCCTCTCAGGGAAGTCGCGATTTCCTTCGAGAGAAGTTTTGAGGAAGAACCCGTGATGAAAACCCTTGCGTTCTTTCTCTCAAGCAACCTCCTCACGAACTTCTCCCAACCCTGAACGTTCTGGACTTCATCGAGGAAGAGGTGCATAACGTCAGCGTCGGGATTGTGCTTATAGTATAGCTCAACGATTTCCGAAAGGTCTTTTCCCGTGAGGCCTTCGAGCCTGTTGTCCTCGAAGTTGATGTAGAACAGCCTCTCAAAGGGCAGGCCTTTTTCCATGAGGTCGAGCATTGTCTGATAAAGGAGATGAGTCTTTCCTGTCCTTCTGAGTCCAAAAACAACCACCGCCTTGTTCAAATCCATGGGGAGCTTCAGCTCGCGCCTTTTAACCTCTGGAATCCCGAGCTTGTGGAACTCGACGATGACCTCTTCAAGACTCACGTTTTCACCATTTGTATTATTTGACTAAGATATATTTAAGGTTTTTGTATCACTTAAATAGTACAATTTCTCAAAAAAGCCTGGTCGTAAAAGGGGAAGAGTTGCATCATTTCAGAGCCTCAACGACCATAACCGTCTTTCCCTCTTCCTCCTTAACCCCGAGTGCGACGCCCTCACCCAGAATCTCGACCCAGCCGCGCTCCCAGAGTTCTCTCTTCCAGAGGATCTCACCGTCCCTAACCTTTATCACCGCCGCCTTCCCCTCCACTTCACCCCCAACTATGAGGCCGTTCTCAATTGGCAGGAGCGAGGTCGCCGCGCCGTTTGGGAGCGTTACCTCCCAGTCTCCGCCCCAGACCCAGAGATCTCTCCCCCTATAGCCGCCCAGGACTATTTTCCCGCCCATTTCAGCGGCTGTTAAGGCGATCCCCTCTGCTAACTCGCTTTCCTTTATAGGTTCTCCGTTTTCGGTGAACTCAAACGTCTTGACCTTCCAGTTCTTCTCCCTCAGGCTTCCAACGAGGACGGGCCTCTCATCGAGTTCAACCAGGCCGGAAATCACGGCATCGCCCCAGAGGCAGAGTTTCCTGAGCCATAGGACTTCGCCGTCCTCCGTAATCCTCCCTATGAAGAAGCCCCTGCCCTCCCCGTCCGAGGTCTCACCGGCTATGAAGGCCCCGTCCCCAGCTGGCAGGATCGAGTAAACGCACTCGTTGCCGAGGATTTCCAGTTTCCTCTCCCAGAGGACTTTGAGGTTCCCGTCCAGCCTCGCGATGTAGCCCTTCCAGCCCTCCCCCCCGTCGGGGGTTGCCCTTCCATCGGCGGCTCCACTGATGAGGTAACCATCGGCAAGCTTCGCCCCGCTGTGCCCCTCCCAGTCGTTCTCGCCCGAGATGAACTCTACGGCCGTTATTTCTTCCCCGTTGAGCCTTGCGAGCATGATCTTGTAGGCTTTCCCGTCGTGAACGCTCCCGACGAGCAGGTCGCCGGCGAGTGCAACAGGAACCGTCTCAACGCCGAAGGAGTAGGTCTTCACGGTTTCATCCCTCTCAATTCTGCACTCGGTTTTTACGGGATATACTGTAGGACTGTCTTGTAGCCCACCTGCGGGATATATAACATGGGCTAGTTTTAAATATTTACCTCCCCACGTTGGGTTGTTCGAGGGGGACATACCTTCCGACCAATAGAGGGAGAGGAAAAGAACTCTTCAGCCAGTCGACATTCCGTTCTCCATTGGGCTGTTGATTATCGCCTCATACTCGTCCTGCGGCAGAACCTGCGGCTCATAGGTCACGCCGTACTGCCTCGCGAGTACTCCTGTGAATGCCCTCAGGTGGTTCCTGCTCCCCATCATGAGGTTCTCGAAGACGTACTCGATGTCCTGGTTGTCGGTTTTGTCCAGCCAGTCCTGCAGGTCCTTGATGTCAACCTCCTCTATGAGGGCACCAACCGCGAGTGCCGCCTCCTCGCTCTTCATGCCCTCCTCGATGAGCTGGTCGTAGAGGGCCTGGAGCTCGGGGTTCTCAAACTCGCCGATGTCCTTGTCCGCGGCAGGGTCGGTCAGGTTGTACTTGTCTATCAGCGCCAGCACCATGTCCATATGCGTCTGCTCGCTCCTAGCTATGTTGCTGAACACTGGAATCCCCCACTGGTCGTAGAGGGTGAGGTAGACGTCCCTGGCGAGCTTCTCCTCCTCGCGCATGTAGAGGATGGCCTGTATTTCATCCATGCTGAGGTCTTCCGAAGGGAGGGATGCTATGTAATCAGTGCTGTACATATCCATCGCACCGCCGGCAGTCACGTTTGAGGGAGGGCCCTGTGGGGCCGCTTCGGCGCCGTAGGTTGAGCTGGTCACGGTCTCGGTGGTTGTGGCCGAGTCGCCCGTTGTGCACCCTGCACTGAACACTCCCAGCAGGACGACTCCCATGAGGAGCAGTCCAAAGGTTTTCTTTCCCAACATTTTCATCACCTTCTCCCATATGTAACTCTAATATTACATATGTGATATAGCTTTATAAGCCTTTCGGGTTACAGAAGTGGGCAACAGACTTATATCCCCGAAGGAGAAACGTTTTCCATGAGCAATCGTCTAAAGGCCGCGCTCCTGTTGATCCTGCTTGCAAATATTCTGAAGAAATCCCCAGTGTACCTCCTGCTGTACTTCCTGGCGTTTGCACTTTTATCGCAGAGGGAGTGGAAGAGTCTGCCCTCTCTAGCGGGTCTGGGAATTTTCATAGGGTTTCTCGCTGAACTCGTTGGAACGCATCTCTGTCTCCCCTTCGGCTGCTACGAGTACGTGAACCTTCAGCCACAGCTCTTCGGCGTCGCTCTCTTCGTACCGGTGGCCTGGGCGGTGTTTGGTTCCATTGCCTATCTGGCGGCGAGCTTCCTGTTTTCGAGGAGAACCATCAGGATTCTCTTTGCTTCGGCCCTGATGGTGATCTTTGACCTCTCTATAGACCCCATAATGACCTCCTGGGACGCCTGGGTTTGGATAAGGACGACGTCCCTTAACTGGTTTGGCATCCCCTGGACAAACTACCTCGGCTGGTTTCTCGTCTCGCTCATAATATTCTACCTCTACGAACGGCTTTCGGACCCTTCAATATGTTCGTGCCTCAAGCGCTTCGGACCGGGTATATACCTTCTTGAAACACTCACCTTTGCCCTGTATGCTCCAGAGGACGTAAAAATACCCACGCTAATTGCTTTTGTGCTGTCATTCATTCTGCTGGTTCCATTAACGGTAAGGAGGCTCAAGAATGAGGGTAGCCTTGGTTCCAATGAGAGTTGAGGCTGGAAACTTCGAGGCCAACTGGGCCGAGTTCAGACGGAGGTTCGAGGAAGCGATGAAACATAACCCCGACTTCGTTGTATTCCCCGAGTACTGCCTCACAGGCTTCGAGGAGTGGGACTTCAGTGGGGCGGAGCTTTACGATGAGATAGTTGCGCGGGTAAGCTCACTCGCAAGAGAAGCAGGCGTTTACGTTGTCTTCGGCCTCATTGAACACTACAAGAACTGCGTTTACAACTCCGCCCTCCTGATTGGTCGGAACGGCGAGGTTCTCCTCAAACACCGCAAGTTCCAGGAGCCCATGAAGTTCTGCACCGGCAACACCGTAAAGACCGCAAAAACCGAGTTCGGCAAAGTCGCGATAATCATCTGCGGCGACCTCTACAACAAGCGCATTCTGAAGTGGGTGAGGCGGAAGAGACCGGACTATATTTTCATGCCGATGGACCGCTCCCCGTGGGGCGAGTTTAACCTGGAAGAGGAAGTGGAGGATATGGGCCGACGCGTTTCACTTCTCGGTGTCAGGACCTTCATCGTGAACAGCTTTGGTCACTGGGACAGCTTCGGCGGCGCGTGGGTCTTTGATGGGGATGGAACGCTCCTGGCCTCGACTGAGGGTGAGAAAACTCTTATCTGGGAGGAGCAACTTTAAATCCCCCTGACATTAAGGGCCTTGGGGGATGGGAATGTGGCGCCCGGCCAGATTCGTTGACGGTAACGTTGCCTTCTCGCGGATGCCAACGCGGAGGGAAATGGACGAAGTTGCCAAAACATTCGATGCGGTTGTGGTGCTCGTTGAGGAGTTTGAACTTCCCTACGAACTGGATGAATGGCTGAAACGGGGTGTTGATGTTCTCCACAGTCCCGTCCGGGATTTCTCTGCCCCAGCTCTGAACCAGCTCCTCGAAATCCTCCGGTGGATCGAGGTGAGGGTTGGGGAGGACAAAAAGGTTCTGATCCACTGCATGGGCGGCCTCGGGAGGAGCGGGACGGTGGCGGTTGCATGGGTGATGTACTCGGAAGGCGTCCCCCTGAGGGATGCCCTCCTGAAGGTTCGGCGGCTGAGACCCGGTGCTGTTGAGGTTGAGGAGCAGATGGGGGTTCTAAAGGAACTGGAAAGGCTCCTCAGAAGCCGTTGAAGCTCACCACCTCTTCGAGCTTCCTCCTCTCATACTTTGGCTTTGGATCGGCGGGATAACCAACGGGCAGAATCGTCTGGAGCTTGTAGTCCGCTGGTGCGTTTAACAGCTCCTCTATCGGTTTCGGGTTCGGAGGGGTGTACGTCACGGTTCCGAGGCCGAGCTCTTCGAGCGCAAGGAGGAGGTAGCCGACCGCTATCCACGTCGATTGAAGCCAGTAAGGGGCTTTGGTGTGCCCGAAGACAAGGAGTAGGTAGGGGGCCTCGCTGAGGAAGGGCTTCTCGGGCTTGAAGCCCTTGGCGTTCAGCCATGCCATCAGGTCGCCCTTTGTCTTTGAGTAGAACTTCTCCTCCTCCCTCTCGCAGAGCTCCCTTATCCTGTCCTTCAGCCAGTCGTCATCGATGACTACGAACTTCCAGGGCTGGGCGTTCATACCGCTCGGTGCTTCCTTTGCCGCCATGATGGCCTTCATTAAATCTTCCTTTGGCGGCCTCTCCGGGAGGAACCGCCTTACGGTCTTTCTCCTTTTCGCCAGCTCAAGAACACGCATGGCATCACCGGTTTCTTTTGGGCGGGAACGGATAAAAACGTTTAGACGTAGAACACCATACTATCGTAGGCGACGAGAACCCTCGTCCCCCACCTCCCCCTCACGTACTCCGTCAGCTCAAGGAACGGCAGGTTCTTGTGCGAGATGTGGCTTAAGACCGTCCTCTCGGCGAGCCTGAGCCCAATCTCCGCCGCCTCGTCCACGTTGTTGTGGTATGGATCATCTGTCCCCGGCGGGTAGGTCGCATCCACTATCGCCAGCCTCAGCGGTGCTTTTCCCTCCAGAAAACTCAGTGTCTCCTCCGGGAGGCCTTTCGTGTCGTAGAGCAAAGCCACGCTCTTCCCGTCCTCCTCTATGAGGTATCCGAGGGTCTCCACCTGATGGTTGAGACGGAACGCGGTGATTTTAAGCGTGTCCAGCTCGACCGAATCCCCCGGTTTTATCGTTCCCGGCTGGAGGTTCTTGGGCTCGGTGAGGATTAGCGCATCGGCGTGCCCCTCCGGCGCGTAGAGCGGAGTTTCTAGGGCCATCCATCTGAGCTTGTAGAGGCCGTAGATGTGGTCGTGGTGCCAGTGGGTCAGAAAGATGGCCTCCAGCGGGACGTTGAGGAAGTCCCTTATGTCCGTGCCAACGTCGAAGAGAACCGCCTTCCGGTTATCGGTTATTATTGCGAGCGTTGAGGGCAGTCTCTGGGCAAAGCCGAGCTTTCTCGCCTCGCTGCATGTAGGGCAGGTGCAGAGGTGTGCCGGAATACCCTCGCTGCCGCCGGTGCCTATGAAGTAGACGAGCATCTCCACCACCTGTTTTATGACTGTAAAATAGTTTCCCTTATAAGGATTGCCGGCCCTTACTCGACCCTGACTGGCTTCACCTTGAGAAGTTGAACATAGCGCCCGAAGCCCTTCTCGTCGACTATATGGAACTCAAAGGGGTGGTAGTGCGGAAGTCCCGCTAACTCTTCGATTTTGACCTCAAGCTCGGCCCTCTCGCGGAGGCTTTTTGGGGCATTTCTAACCTTTATGAGGATATCAACGTCGCTCCCGGCGGTGAACTTTCCGGTTAAGACGCTCCCGAAGATGTAGAGCTCGCACTCACCAAAAACCTCCTCGCAGGCGCGCTTTATAGCAGGGAGGTATTTCCTGTAGTTCTTTATCATCAGGTAGCGTTTTCTGCTCTCTTTAATCATCCTGGATATCAGCGCCTCTCTCGAATTCACCCGCGATGCCCTCCATGAAGCCCATAACTCTGGTAACGAACTCCATAAGCTCCTCGGCGTCTTCCCGGTAATAGGCCCTAGCCTCGTATCTTGTTCCGATATACGCGTCTTCGAGCTCCCGCAGGAGCTTTCTATTGGTTCTTATGAACTCCTCAATTCCCTCTTCCCTTTCAAAGACCTGCCCAAGACGATACAAAAGTTCCCTCAGTGAGTGGCTCCTTATTCTCAGGTCGGCATACTTGACGAGGAGCGCTTTGAGGTAAAGCTGAAGTGCCTGCTCCGCGAGGAATATTGCGGCGTCGTATTTTCCCATCTCAAACGCCGAGTTTGCCAGTTCCATATAGTCCTGCGAGCGCCTCAGTAGCGTCTCCACCTCTTCGTAGTGCATTCCACCACCGGAAACACTTTAACCCAATCGGATTAATACCTTTCGATGATCATGCGCTTTATAGCCGACATGATGCTCGGCCGGCTCGCGAGGTGGCTCCGACTCTACGGCTACGACACCCTGTACGGGACGGAGGATGACGATGAGATACTCCGGACTGCCCTGAAGGAGAACAGGGTAATTCTGACCCGTGACTCCGGGCTGGCTGGGAGGGCCAGAAAGCTCGGCATCGATGTCATCCTGCTGAGCTCAAACTCCCTTGAGGGACAGATCGGGGAGCTCAAGAAGCGTGGCCTTGAGTTTGAGGAACTGTTTCCTGCCCATGCCCGATGTCCGAAGTGCAACGGCCCCATCCGGCCGATCCCCAAGGACGACCTCAGGGGGAGGGTTCCCGAGAGCGTCTATCAGAAATACGATGAGTTCTACGTCTGCGAAAACTGCGGTCAAGTCTACTGGCCGGGGAGACAGTGGAGGGAGATGCTGAGGATAGGTGAAAAGCTGAGAAGAGTTTAAAAGGTGTCCACCCACCATTGGCTGGTGTTGAGATGGAGTGGGAGGAGTGGAAGCCGTTCTATCTGAGGATCGTCCGTGAGATGGGCTACTCCATTGAGGAAGACCGCAGGGCAGCCGAGCTGTTGAGGGCACTGCTCCTTGAGGGTGACGAATACATCCTGAAGGACGAGCTGGCCGCGGTTGTGGAAAGGAGGGCCTACGTTTTTGGCTGCGGTCCAAGTCTGGAAAGGGCGCTTGGGGAGTACGACTTCTCCGATGGGACATTGATAGCGGCCGATGGGGCGACCTCTGCACTCCTCGATGCGGGCCTTCTTCCCGACATAATAGTCACCGACCTCGATGGCAGGATCCCGGATCTAAAGCTGGCCAACGATCGAGGTTCCTTCATGGCCGTCCACGCCCACGGGGACAACGTGGAGAAGATGGCCGTTTACGTCCCGATGTTTTCGAGGATTCTCGGGACATGTCAGACTGAGCCTCTGGACATAGTCTACAACTTCGGGGGCTTTACCGACGGCGACAGGGCGGCTTTTCTGGCAGAGGAGATGGGGGCGAGAGAAATCGTCTTGGTTGGCTTTGACTTCGGTCAGGTCGTGGGCAGGTGGAGCAAGCCCGGGTTGGGGGAGCACTCCCCGGTCTGGGAGAGCAAGAGGAAGAAGTTCAGATTCGCGGTGGAGCTGTTGGAATGGCTGGAAAAGAATGGAAGGGCGAGGATTGATTATCTGACCCTCGATAATGAGGCAGTCCTCAGTCAGAACCCGGCCACAAAGACCTTCCAGGGGTAAAACGCCACCCTCTCGCTTATCTCGTATCTCTCCCCCAGCACGATTCCCCTCTCTGCCCCTAAGCGTTCCATGCTCCTCTCTACCTGGCTCTTCCGAACCTTGCCGAGACCGACCTCGACGACAACCCTTTCCCCGTTAAGCTCAAAGACGAAGTCCGCTCCGCCCCTGCCGGGCTCGTAGCACAGCCGGCCGTTTCCCGATTTTGAGAGGAGGAAGAGGTAGAACGCCACGGCGTCTTCGAGCAGAGAAGCGAAGACCTCCTTTCTGTTGAGGTTGAAGCCCGAGCTGAAGAGCAGGGCCGACTTGATCGGAACTGCGAGGAACTTGATTTTGGGGCTTTTTCGGATGGCCTTCGCGGGAGAACCGCAGGGTGGAATCCTCTGCACGAGGCCGGCCTTCTCCAAAGCATCGACCAGCTTCATAACGGTCCCCTTGGCCAGCCCGAGGGTTTTTGACAGCCTCTCGTAGCTGAAGCGCTCGCCTTTTGGGGTCGCGAGAAGGTGGAGCAGGTCGAAGGCCCGGTCGAGCGTTTCGGCGTCGAACTCGTGAACCTCCCGCAGGTCGCGGTAGACAACGCGGTCGAGCATCGCCGTCAATCGTTCGTAAACTTCCCATTCTTCCATTTCGAGGGCGAGCGGCATCGCACCGGCCCTGACGTACATCTCGACGTCCTCCATCACAGGGGGCATCGAGATTTCTTCCCCTCTCATGATTCTCCCCATGAGTTCCGGCAGTTCCCTACCCGTTTTGAGGTGGTGGTACTCCCGGAAGGTCATCGGGAAGAGCTCCCTGTGAAGGGCCCTCCTCGCAAGATCCGGGCTTTCCCTGAGCTTTATCGCTGAAGAGCCTGTTGCTATTATGAAGAACCTCCGTTCGTCGTGGAGGAGCTTGATCTTCAAGTCCCAATCCTTCTCGTACTGAACCTCGTCGAGGAGGAGTACCGCCTTCTCGGGCCTTACCAGTCGCTTGTACGCCTCAACCACCTCCAGCAGCTCTAGGCCAAGGGCCCTCAGCCGGTCGAGGGAGAGGTAGAGAACCCCGTTGGGGCCAACCTCTTTCAGGACTTCAAAGTATATCTGGGCGAGCAGGGTCGTTTTTCCAACTCCCCTTATTCCGAGCAGAAGGACTGTGTCGGAATTTCCACCTTCCAAGTACATCTCAGCCTTCGAGGACAGCCAGCTGTAGAGGTGTCTCTTCTGGGGCTTGTTGTAAGGGGCGAGCAGGGTGGGGGTGCTCGTTAGGTGCTCCACAATTAGGTCATCTGGTTGAACCATACAACCACCGATTTGGTCATTATGTTGAACTAACTTATAAACGTTTGTTCCCGCGAGGTGGGTGATTATCGAGAATCCAAAATAGGGGATGAGAAGGGTTGATTAGACCATATCTCTGAGCTTCTTGACCTTCCCGGCTTTAATCTCGACGTAGCCGGCCCTCTTGAGGAAGCGCAGGACTTCTTCAACGGCCTTCTGGGAGTAGTTGATCACGAGGGTTCCCTTTTCTGTGGGTATCGATATCGGCGCCACCCTGACGAATCCCTTAACCAGCTCCCCCTCTGGGATCTTGTCACTGCCGAGGGCTTTGAGTATCTCCCCCGCCAGTATCGAGCGGCCTATCAGTGCAAAGTACACCCTCAGCAGGTAGTCCTCCGGGAAGTAGCGCGCCGCTATCTTTCCGAGGACGTTTATCTTGGCTATGTCCAGCTCCAGTATCTCGAACTCGTACTCCATGGTGAGATCCGTGAAGGCAAACTGCTTGGCGGTTCTCTCCGCGCTCTCCGGGCTGTGGACGAGGTTGAAGGGGAATTTGAACTCAAAATGGAGCTTTGTAACATCCACACCTTCCTTCAGCCTTATAATTCCGTCGCTGTACTCAACCGCTCCGTTCCTGGTCAGCTGGTCGAGGAGCTCTGCAACCCACGGTCCCTCCTGAATCAGGGTCTCGAACCTCTCACCGACCTTGATGTGCTCCAGGATGTGGTTAAGGCTCTCCCTGAACGAGAGGAATCCCTCCTTGAGGGCCTCCCTGTCGGCGCCCTCTATCACATCTATCTGCGCGCTTATCTCCTCAAGCGTTCCCTCAAGCAGGTAGCCCACAAAGGCCTCGTAGCCGAGTCTCTCATGAAGCTCGAACTTGATACCTTCCTTTCTCAGGTCTTCGAGAAACGACTTTCTTACCGCCTCGTTCTTCGTAACGAACCTCATTCTATCACCGGAACCGGAAACGGTTAAAAGCCTTATAGGTTTTTGGTTTCTGGGGGTGAGAGGATGGGTGAGAAGCAGTACCTGCTGGACAGAACCCTTGAGGCGTGGAAAGGTAAAAGGGTGGCTCTGGCGGTTAGCAACGAGCACTCATTTACCGGAATCCTTGAAGACTTCGACGAGGAGGTCATAGTCCTGAAGGATGTCTCTGACATAGCCGGAAACAAGGCAAAGGCGCTGATAGTCAAGATAGAGGATATGAACTGGATAATGCTTCTGTGAGGGGTGGCTATGAAGGCGGTTGCCTTTGTGGGCTTCAAGAGGAGCGGGAAAACGACGGCCGTTGAGGCGGTTGCACGAGTGCTGAAGGAGCGTGGCTACCGCGTTGCCATAGCGAAGAGCATGCACTCGGATTTTGACCGGGAGGGGAGCGACACCTGGAGGTTCTCGCGGATTGCGGACACCGTTGTGGTTCGCGCCCGCGACACCGATGCGCTCCTCTTCAAAGCCAAGGACATCAACGCCCTCTTCTCCATGGTCAGCGCTGACTTCCTCCTGCTTGAGGGATTCAAGTCCATTAAGCACGTCCCCAAGGTCATATGCGCGAGGGACGAAGCGGACGTTAGGGAACTCAATGATGGCCTTGCTACGGCCGTGAGTGGGGTTATAGCTGGAGAAGGCGTTGAGGAGATAGACGGGTTGCCCGTTATAGATGCGACTAAGGAGCCGGAGAAGCTCGCAGATATCGTGGAGAGAAGAGCATTCATGCTGCCCAACATTGACTGCGGCATGTGCGGATTCAAGTGCGCCGAGATGGCGGAAATGATAGTGAGCGGCGAGAAAACGCTCGGGGACTGCGTCGTCCTCAGTTCAAAGCCGAAAGTCACGGTAAAGATAGACGGACAGGTTCTCCCGATGAAAGACTGGGTGCAGGAGCTGGTTGAGAAGACGATAAGGGGCATGCTGTCGAGCATGAAGGGCTACCGCGAGGGGAGGAGGATAGAGATAATCATCAGAAACGAATAAGGGGAAGCGTCCTTGAATTTTCCCCGCTCATTCTTGATGTCCCTGTTCTTTATCCAAAAATTCCCGCGCTACTTTGGGTGTACAATCTCGACTTCGTCTATTCTCTTCTCCTTCAGAACCCAGGCTCTTGCATCTCCCTCCGGGCTGACGATGAGCCACACCACCGGCCAGAGCTTCATTCCCGCAAGGTCCCTCCCGCTCGGCCTCGGGGGACAGTTGAGGTGGGAGTGAAATATCCCAACGACCTCCAGTCCCCTTCCTTCAGCCTCGTCTATGGCCCTTACCATCTCGACCGGCTCCATCTCAAAAGCCGTTGGAGAGTTCAGCCCGTTGGGAACGAGGCGGACCTCTTCCACGATGAAGCGGTCGCCCTCCCGCCTTCCGAAGAGGAAGCCGCAGACCTCAGCGGCGCTCCTTTCTGCCATTTTGATAATTGAATTTAAATCGTCTTGTCGGATTATCAGCTCCATGATTAAAACTCCCCCGTTAGACTTATAAAGCTTGGAGATGTGACAACGCTCTGCCGGTGGTATTATGAAATGGGCCCTCACGTTGCATGGTGGAGAGCACCACGGGACGACCATCATCTTTGAGACCGAAACCGCGGACGAGGCAAGGCGTTTCGCGAAGCAGGAGCTCAGGCGGAAGGACGCGAGGGTCTACGAACTCGAAAAGCTTGAGTGATTCTCCGCTCCCTTTCTTCCCTCTACCGCCCGCACTGCCGATGCCCACCTATGTCTCCCTGCATTTTCATGTCCGCTAATGAGCTTTTTTGTGCGCTTATTTGTGGTCATTGGTGTGCTTTTAAGACCACCAATGTTTTTAAAACGATGCACCACATGAATCACTCGCAGTGATATATTTGGGGGTGTTAAAATGCTCGTGAGGATAGTGTACTATTTCGACCACACTCTCCCGGAGGAGCGCATTGTGGTGACCAACGACGTGAAAAAAGCCGAGGAAATAGCCCGGGAAGAGATGAAAAAGCTTGGCGCTAGGGAGTATGAGGTTGAGTGGGTGGCCTGAGGTCAGTATTTCCCAATCTCGGGAGCCCCTCCGGTCTGCTCAAGCCCATAGATTATCAGGACAAGGCCAATCCACGTCGCTATGAAGTACGCGGTTATCGTGGCAAAGTGGAGGGGTATGGCAACGAGGAGCATTAGCCCACCGGTCTTCAGCATCTCGGCACCGGTGTTGCCGGACATCCGGGAGAGTGCCCCATAGAGGAAGTAGAGGCTCAGGAACTGAAGCGCCAGAAAGACCACGTGGACGGTGTTTATTACCGCGGGACTCGCCCCCGCGGGGGTTATTCCGAGGAGTTTGCTCCATCCGGAGATTCCGAGAACTATCTTCGCCCCGTAGAGGGGGAGCGAGGCAATGAAAACAATGAGCGACCTTTTGAGAGCATCCCTGTACTCCGTGAGCTCTCTCATGAGAAGCCAGAGGCCGATGAGGGTCAGCGGATAGATGTACATCATCAGAACCAGCGTCAGTGCAAAAAGAACCTCAAGCCTTCTAACGTTCATGGAACCACCTTAGAAGAGTTGGCTTCAAAAGTTAAAAGGTTGGGGGTTCATTCCCCCGTTTGGGAGGGTGGACATCAGCCGCGGGACTGTTTGAACTGCTCCTGTATCTTTCTGTAGTACTCCATGGTCTCCTCGCTCACGCTGGGGCCTATCTTCTTCATGGCCTCCTCGAAGTCCTTCATCGTCACCTTGACCTCCTGTCTTATCTCGTCGGCCTTCATGCCAGGCCTTATTATGCCCTCCTGCAATGCCCTGCGCATGGCGAGCATCGCCGCCTCCCTGACCACCGCCTCGATGTCCGCTCCGGTGTAGCCCTCTGTCCTCTTCGCCAGCTCCTCCAGCTTGACGTCCTCCGCGAGCGGCACGTTCCTGGTGTGGACTTTGAATATCTCCAGTCTGGCCTTCTCGTCCGGTGCCGGAACGAGTATCAGCCTGTCGAACCTGCCCGGCCTGAGGAGGGCTGGGTCTATGATGTCCGGCCTGTTGGTGGCTCCGATAACGACCACGCCGCTGTTCTCCTGGATCCCGTCCATCTCTGTCAGAAGCTGGTTGATGAGCCTGTCGGTGACGCGGTTGACGTCGGTTCCCCTTCTTGGAGCGATTGCGTCTATCTCGTCGATGAATATCACTGTCGGAGCCGCCTGCCTTGCCTTCCTGAATATCTCCCTGATGTTCTTCTCGCTCTCACCGACCCACTTGCTGAGTACCTCCGGCCCCTTGATGGCTATGAAGTTGGCCTCGCTCTCGTTGGCAACGGCCTTCGCGAGCAGTGTCTTACCGGTTCCCGGCGGGCCGTAGAGCAGGATCCCCTTTGGCGGCGTTATGCCGAGCCCCATGAAGGCCTCCGGGTACTTGAGCGGCCACTCGACGGCCTCGCGGAGCTCCTCCTTTACATCCTCAAGGCCACCTATGTCGTCCCAGCGGACGTTTGGCACTTCAAGCAGGACTTCCCTGAGGGCGCTCGGCTCGACCATCTTGAGCGCCTCGTAGAAGTCCCTCCTGGTAACCCTGAGCTCCTCCAGGACCTCCTTGGGTATGTGCTCGGCCTCGAAGTCTATCTTGCCCTCCTTGATGAGCCTCCTCAGGGCGGCCATCGCCGCCTCTCTCGCCAGCGCGGCAAGGTCTGCACCAACGAAGCCGTGCGTGACCTCGGCCAGCTCCTCCAGCAGGGCATCGATGAGCCTGGCCTTGACCTCGTCGTAGAGCCTCTCGTCTATGCCCCTGAGTATCTCCGGAATCTCCTCGTCCCTTGCGTTCTTGACCTTCAGCAGGGCCCTCTCGGCGCTCTCGCGGTAGGTGTCGTTTCTCTCAAGCTCCTCAAGTATCTCGATGACCCTGCCCTTTCTGAACTCCGGATCGATCGGCATTCCCCTTGTGTGTATCTGGAGTATCTCCTTCCTGCCCTGCTTATCAGGAACGCCGACCTCAAGCTCGCGGTCGAACCTTCCGGGCCTCCTGAGGGCCGGGTCGATGGCGTCCGGCCTGTTGGTCGCACCTATGACTATGACCTTTCCGCGGCTCTTGAGACCGTCCATCAGCGTGAGCAGCTGTGAAACGACCCTTTTCTCGACCTCGCCGTGGGTCTCCTCCCTCTTTGGCGCGATGGCGTCAATCTCGTCTATGAAGATTATCGCCGGAGCGTTCTCTTCAGCCTCCTTGAAGACCTCCCTAAGCCTCTCCTCGCTCTCACCGTAGTACTTGCTCATTATCTCGGGGCCGTTGATGGCTATGAAGTGTGCGTTCGCCTCATTGGCAACGGCCTTGGCGAGGAGCGTCTTACCCGTTCCCGGCGGGCCGTAGAGGAGGACACCCTTCGGCGGCTCGATGCCGAGCTTCTCGAATATCTCCGGGTGCTTGAGCGGGAGCTCTATCATCTCCCTGACCTTCTGGATGACGTCCTTGAGGCCGCCAATGTCCTCGTAGGTGACGCCGAGTGCTGCCGTCTTGCTGACCTCCTTAACGGGCTTTTCACTGACCTGGAACTCGGTGAACTCGGTTATCTGGACTATGCCGGCGGGAGTCGTCGCGGTGACGACGAAGGTCAGCTCCTGCCCGAGGATGCCGACCTTGATGTAGTCGCCCCTGACGACGGGCCTTCCGACGAGCCTGCTGTGGAACCACTCAACGAAGTCGTGGCCGAAGCGAATGGGCTCGGTTGGGGCCACGATGACCTTCTTCGCCTCCTTGACCTCGGCCTTTCTCACCGTGACCTCATCACCGAGGCCGACGCCGGCGTTCTTCCTTATGGTTCCGTCCATTCTGATGATGCTCAGTCCCTCGTCCTCCGGATATGCCGGCCAGACGACTGCGGCAGTGTTCTTGGTTCCGATTATCTCGATTATGTCACCGCTCTGGACGCCTATCTCGCGCATGGCTTTGCGGTCTATCCTGACTATTCCCCTGCCAACGTCACGCTGGTAAGCGGAAGCAACCTTAAGCTTGACCTCCCTCTTCTCAGTCATGCAAACCACCTCCTTTCTTTATGACCGATGATCGTTAATCCTCTGATTTAAGCCGAAACCCCAAAATCGGGAAAATCGAAAGGGTTTCCACTAATTCACTCGATCTTCACCTCGAAGCCCTCACCCTCGCCCCTGCTCGGCTTCTTCTTGGGTATCTCTATCTCAAGGACGCCGTTGTTGTAGCGCGCCTTGGTCTTCTCCGGAACGACCTCCTCGGGCAGTCTGATGACCCTCCTGTAGCCGCTGTAGTAGCGCTCGATCCTTATGGCCCCCTCTGTTTCAAGCTCCTTCTCGCGCCTCACCTGGGCTTCGAGGTAGACTGTGTCCTCCGTAACGCGGAGCTTGATGTCCTCCTTCCTGACTCCCGGAAGCTCAACGGTGATGACGAACCTGTCTCCGCGGTCGAAGATGTCAACGAAGGGCTCGCGCCAGGTCTCGCTGACGAACTCGTAGCGCTCTGGCTCCCTGGTGCTCCAGAGCCTTGGCCCGCGCATGATGTCCCTGAAGATGGCGTCGATCTCCTCCTGGATCTCCCTCATCAGGTCGAAGGGGTCCCAGTAGCGGTCCCTCCTCCAGACCATGCTCTCACCCCCTCAACCTTTTGGTTACCAGTAGTAACTAAAAGCTCAAGGTTTATAAAGTTTTTCGTCTTTTAATGTGCATCGGTGACTAAAATCTGAAAAGAACAGGGGAAAGATCAAAGGTTGCTCAGCATGCGGACGAGTGGGTAGTAGACATCATCGAAGCTCTCGTTTCCTCTGAGTGGGTAAACGAACCTGACCTCCTTCCCTTCTACCTTGACCTCCATCTCTCTGGGCTCGTTTACCAAGGTGAGCTCCGTGACTTCAAGCATGTCACTGACTATACGGCCCCTTCCGAGAAGAGAACCCCTGCTGATGCCGTTATTCAATATGGCCTCAAGCCTGGGCCTCAATCCGGTAACCCACTTTGGACGAAGCCTTCGTCTGGTTACAGCCTCCATGGATTCACCCCCTTAGGGTAATGGGAGAAGAAGGAAAGGGGCGCTTGGCTACCACCCCCTGTGGCTTATTGGCACGATAGACCTATTTTTCGGGGCGGATTCAGGGCACTGCCGCGTCCTGCTACCCCCCACTCACCGTGGGTTTCATTAGATCCCTACGACTTTGAAAAATATTAGCTTTTCGGCCAATTTTTTGGAAGATTTGTCTGTTTATGTGCATTTCAATGGAAGAGCTTTGAGTTTTTGCTCCGGTAGAATTAGGTTTTTGTCATCATGTCCACGGGATCCAGGACGGAGTTCTGCGACACGGGGCGGGCGTCGTAGCCGAGTCCCCGGAGAATCCTTGCGAACTCCCCGGCGAAGCCGTAGACCGTAAAGATTTTCTCCGGGTTCACCCTCTCCACGATCCTCATCAGCTCCCAGAAGTCGGCGTGGTTGCTGAGCTTCAGCCTTCCGAAGCCGGAAACGGTAAGCTCCCAGGGCGAAAGGGCGTTCTCAACCCGGGGCGAGCGGTAGGAACGCAGGACAACCTCTCCATCAACAGATACGTTGCCGAACGAGAGGCCGAACTTCGAATAAACGCGCGCCACCTTGAGCATCTCCCGAGAGGCCCTTACCGTGTAGCCGTGAAGGTCGAGTATCTTCATGACCTCCTGTGCCTTCCCGGTCTGGTTGACGTAGAGAACGGGGTTTTTGCCCCTATCAAGGGCCTCCTCGACGAAGGCTATCAGCTTCTTCTCTGCCTCCCTTGGGGCAGGGAACGTGAAGTGAGGAACACCGAAGGTGGCCTCGATTACCAGAAAGTCCGCCCTCGGGAAGCGGCTCTTTTCTGCCGTTCTTAGCTTGAACCACTTGGTGTCGCCGGTGTAGAAGAGCGTCCCGTTTTCGAGCCACAGCTTTATCCCGGCCGAGCCGAGCATGTGGCCTGCTGGATAGAGCCTCGCCCTGAAGTCGCCCAGGTAGAAGGTCTTTCCAAACTCAATTTCTCGGTAAAAACCGCCCTTCCTGAGGTGGCTGAGGAACTTGGTCGC
This sequence comes from Thermococcus coalescens, assembly GCF_055392585.1. Classification (NCBI taxonomy): domain Archaea; kingdom Methanobacteriati; phylum Methanobacteriota; class Thermococci; order Thermococcales; family Thermococcaceae; genus Thermococcus; species Thermococcus coalescens. The sequence continues at coordinate 694,566 of NZ_AP043764.1, read as the reverse complement.
CCTGGTGGAGTAGATAACCTCACCGCTGACGAAGTGGTCGGTGTGGGCGTGGCTCTGGAAGGCGAAGCGGGCGGAGCTGTCGAGGCCGACGTTACCTATTATCATTACTTGAAATAAGCCCCCGAAACCCTTATTTAGCTTCGTTTCGATATTCTTCTGGGTGTTGAGATGTCCACTTACATCATCGAGACTGAGAAGCTCACCAAGTTCTTCGGCAGGATGAACGTTGTGTATCACCTCAACCTGAAGGTCCCCAAAGGTGCAGTCTACGGCTTTCTCGGCCCCAACGGCGCCGGAAAGACGACCACTATAAAGATGCTTACCTGGGCGCTGAAGCCGACCTACGGCGAGATAAGGATTTTTGGCATGGATATGCCGCGTGAGAGGGTTGAAATAATGCGGAAGGTCGGCTACATGCCCGAGAAGCCCCTTGCTTATGATGACATGACGATCTTCGAGTTCCTGACGTACATGGGCCGTCTCCTAGGACTCCCCAAGGAGGAGGCAATAAAGCAGGCGAGGGAGCTGATGGCCTACACCGGAGTTGGAAAGCTGGCCTTCAACAGGATAAGGGAGCTCTCAAGCGGCCAGAGACAGAGGGTTACCTTTGCCATGGCCCTTCTCGGGAACCCCGAACTGCTGATCCTCGACGAGCCCACGATCAACCTTGATCCCCTCGGGAGAATGGAGTTTATCGGTAAGGTTCTGGAGCTGGCCAAGGCTGGAAAGACCATCTTCATAAGCTCCCACATAGTCAGCGAAATCGAGAGGATGTGCAACCACGTCGGCCTCATCAAGGACGGCCAGCTCATCGAACAGGGACGCGTTAGGGATCTGGTAAACGTTGAGGGGACAGATTACGAGGTTGTTGTCTCGGACAACGGGAAGCTCCTTGAGTTCCTGAAGGATAAGGTCTACGTAAGGGAAGCCTGGGAAGAGGAGGGAATTCTCAGGGTGAAGCTCGACGAGAGGTTCGCGGAGCGGTTCTTCTTTGAGCTGCCGGCCTTTCTGGCCAAAGAGGGACTCGCCCTCAAGCTCTTCAAGTTCCACACGAGCCCGCTGGAGAGGATCCTGATGAAGCGCTTCAACGTGGGGTGGAAGGAATGAGCGGTGAAGGCATGAAGCCCTTCCGGAGCCCCCTATGGGTGGTCTTTGAGAGCGAGTTCAGGCGGCTGGTCCGCTCAAGTAAGCTTAAGGTTCTCTTCCTCATCACGTTCTTCCCCGCGTTCCTCTACCTCCTCAGCCCGAACGCGTCGGGAACCGGCGTTGATGCCATGCTCAAGTCGTTTCAGGCCCTCATGCTCGACCTAATCCCGAACTACTGGCTCGGCATAATCGGCCAGCTCATCGCGATAATCCTCATGAGCGACCTCCTCGCGGGCGAGATAGACAGGGGGACGATAAGGCTGCTGCTTGCGAGGCCCGCGAGGCTCAGCGAGGTCGTCGCGGCCAAGTTCCTCGCCGGACTCGGTGCCCTTGCGGTTCTCTTCGGAGTCCCTTACGCCGTTATCTGGCTCTACAACCCAATCGTTTATGATTCCGGTGCCGACGGCCTCTGGAAAGGCCTCCCCAATTTTCTCCTTGCACTTGGGGCGACGCTCCTCGTCCTGGCCGCCCTCGGCGCCCTGGCGATGCTGGTTTCAGTCATAATAACTCGCCCGCTCTACGCCTCGCTGGCCACCTTCGGGGTTGTGTTCCTCCTCCAGTTCCTCCTGCCCCAGATTCCTTACATCAAAAACCCGGAGCGCTACACCCTCGGCTATCGGGCGGTGGTTCTGCTTAAAGCCGGGTTCGATAAGGTTGACCTCAGCGCCTTCCCTGGGAATCCTTCCCACACGGCCGTCTTTTTCGGTGCGGTTGGGGCTCTCTTCTTGGTCGCTGCCTGGGCAGTTCTGGTAAATCGCGACTTCCCCGAGTGATGGATAATTTATCCAACGTCAAGCCCTACCTTTAGTTATGTAAAAGCTTTTTATAGGCCGCCGCCCAAATAGGGGCAGGTGGTAGGCATGACCTTCGATAAGGAGAAGCTCACGAAGATTAGGGATGAGGAGAAGCGCTGGGAGGAAACTACCGTCAAAAAGTTCATAGAGAAGAGACCCGAGAGAAAGGAGAAGTTCATGACGGACGACGGTTTTGAGATAAAGCGCGTTTACACCCCCGCCGACCTCGGTGAGGAATGGGACTACATGGAAAAGCTCGGCTTCCCGGGCGAATATCCCTTCACCCGCGGAGTTTACGCCACCATGTACCGCGGCCGCTTCTGGACGATGAGGCAGTACGCAGGTTTCGGAACCGCTGAGGAGTCAAACAGGCGCTACAAATACCTGCTCGCTCAGGGGCAGACCGGTCTGAGCGTCGCCTTTGACCTTCCCACCCAGATAGGCTACGACTCCGACCACCCGATGAGCGAGGGTGAGGTCGGGAAGGTCGGCGTCGCCATAGACTCCCTCTGGGACATGCGCGTCCTCTTCGACGGAATCCCGCTCGACAAGGTCTCAACCTCGATGACCATCAACTCTACAGCGGCCAACCTTCTCGCCATGTACATCCTCGTTGCGGAGGAGCAGGGAGTTCAGCCGAACCAGCTTCGCGGAACGGTCCAGAACGACATCCTGAAGGAGTACATAGCGAGGGGAACCTACATCTTCCCGCCCCAGCCGAGCATGAGGCTCACGACCGACATCATAATGTACTGCGCCGAGAACGTCCCCAAGTGGAACCCAATCTCGATAAGCGGCTATCACATCCGCGAGGCCGGAGCCAACGCCGTCCAGGAAGTTGCCTTCACCCTCGCGGACGGTATCGAGTACGTCAAAGCTGTCATAGACAGGGGTATGGACGTGGACAAGTTCGCCGGAAGGCTGAGCTTCTTCTTCAACGCCCACAACAACTTCTTGGAAGAGATCGCCAAGTTCAGGGCCGCGAGAAGGCTCTGGGCCTACATAATGAAGGAGTGGTTCAACGCCAAGAACCCGCGCTCAATGCTCCTGCGCTTCCACACCCAGACGGCCGGTTCAACGCTCACCGCCCAGCAGCCGGAGAACAACATAGTTAGGGTTGCGATTCAGGCCCTTGCTGCCGTCCTCGGCGGAACCCAGAGTCTGCACACCAACTCCTACGACGAGGCTCTGAGCCTCCCGACCGAGAAGAGCGTTAGGATAGCTCTGAGGACGCAGCAGATCATCGCCTACGAGAGCGGAGTGGTCGACACCATCGACCCGCTCGGAGGCAGCTACTACATCGAGTGGCTCACGGACCACATCTACGAAGAAGCTTTGAAGTACATCGAGAAGATCCAGAAGATGGGTGGCATGATGCGTGCTATTGAGCGCGGCTACATCCAGAAGGAGATAGCCGAGAGCGCCTACAAGTACCAGAGGGAAGTGGAGGAGAAGAAACGCATCATCGTCGGCGTGAACGAGTTCATAGTCGACGAGCCGCTCGACGTCGAGATACTCAAGGTTGACCCGAGCATCAGGGAGAAGCAGATCGAGAGGCTCAGGAAGCTCCGCTCCGAGCGCGATAACAAGAAGGTCGAGGAGGCCCTCGATAAGCTCAGGAAGGCCGCCGAAACAGACGACGAGAACCTAATGCCCTACATCATCGAGGCCCACAGGCACCTTGCGACACTCGGCGAGGTCACCGACGTCCTGAGGGAGGTCTGGGGCGAGTACAGGGCTCCTCTGATATTCTGAGCTTCGTCTCTTTCTTTCAATCAAGTGTCTTGCTAGGTTTTCATTTCTATCGAGTAAAACTTATAAATTTATCATTGGATTTTTTCTCAGTGATGTGAGTGAGAAGAGTTGTTGGACTGATTATTTCAATCTTAGTATTCGGGTTAGTTCTACAGCCCGCACTCGCCACCAAGGATGCGATTCAGCAGACAACCGCGGGAATAAGGGTGTATGAAATCGAGATTTATGGGGTCCCAGTGAAGCTCGTTATAGCCGATAACTCCAGTTTGAACACACCGGAGGAAGTTAAGGCATTTATTGAGAGTCATATTTCTCCTGAAGAGTTCGTGGACGGTTCTGCCATTAACGTTAAATCTGCCACATCCACGCAGGGTTTGGCACATTCAACTTGGTCAAACGAACATCCATTACTGCTTTCGATGAAATCAATGGGAACCGCGATGTCCACGGGTACTAGTGTGTTCGTCCCATCGGCTATGGCTATCATGTTCATTCCAGTTTTTGTAGTAGGTGAATGGGTTTTAACCGCACTTTATGCACTCCTTGCAATGGCGGTAGTAATGTTTTCCATCGAAGTTGCCGAGGCCATTTACGAATACAGTGATGAAATTCGTGAAAAGCTCGATAGCGCTTACCAGTACTTCTACAACTACATAGAAGAGCGAAAAAAGGATGAAAAAACAATCCACATCTATGAAAGAGAGTTTCATGGCGGTCTTCCTAAGAGGATTTACGTGAAGGAATTTGTTCATAAAAAAGACAAGGATTTTAAAGTTACCGTTGGGGAACTGGTTGGAGTAATTCTCACCGTTCCTTCAGGCAAACTTGCTCTTAACGCTACTGTAAAGAATTTAAAGGAAGGTAACTGGGAGCTGGCGGCTTTAAAGGGAATCCGGTTCATTATTGGGGCAACAGGAGAGGCAGTGGCATACCTCGCAATGGAAAGGGTGTATAATGCCAAGAATATAACCTTACCTAAAAAGCCCAATGAGAAAGGACCCGATTTTCCTTATGTTGATATTCCGAATATTTCTTTGACAAAATGGGAAGCAAAGGGAACCACAGTTTTCAGAGTTACCTCATTGATAAGGGATGGCTACTACCGCAATCTGGAAGGTCAGCCTGGCATAGTCTCCGTTTATCGGATGTATAAGTCAAATCTTTACGTGGCGTTTATCTACGGAAGCGCTTCATAAGGGGGGATTGCATTGAACCTTCCATCAATCGCACTAAACTACATCTCTGCAAGGAATATCTGGAAGGATGTTAAGAGAGGGATAAGTATAACTAAAAAAGAACCCCTACCTAAAAAAGAAGCCATAAGGCAATTAAAGAAGCTACTCCCCCAAGTACTTTCTAATTTTTCGTGGGGAGTTATTGGGTTTTTTGGAAGCGATGAAATTACTCTCAGAGAGGAACTCGGGCCTGCCGTTATATCTTTGGGAACCTCTAATAGGGAGGCACTTCTTAGAGAAGCATGTTCATACATTGAGGAAATACTGGATTACTCAAAAATTCAAGATGTGAACCTTTTAGACATCCTAAAAAATCATCCCGATGTCTACAACAAATTTAAAATTGCAAGAAAACTATGTTACTTCCATTCTAAAATCTCCGAGGATTCCCCGATACCTAAGGAAGAAGTAGCGGAACTCTGTGAGTCAATATTAGTGGAAGCTAAAGAGGATATTTTCTACCAGATTCTTGTCAGACTTAAAGATTACCTCAAATCCCACAGTTTTGAAGTTCCAGAGGAGCTCATAGAGGCTCTGGAGAAGTTCCCTAAGCCTAAGGAGGTTGATTACTGGGAGGAGTATCAGAAAACGCTGAGGGAATTCGATGAAAAGGGCAGGAAGTTCCATGAGGAGGCTAAAAAGGAGTGGGAGCTTGTTGCGAGCGGAAACGCTGAAGACCCGATAGGCTCCATTCAGGACATCATCTGGAAGCTCAGCGAGGCTGCTGTTTATAACTTCGCCCTTAGAAGGTTCAAGCTTGTCAAAGAAGCTTACGAGATTTTTCTCAAAGCCTATGAATATGCGAAGGAGAACAGCCTGTTTAAGACGAAGCTCAGCGAGGACATCTGGCTCGGAAAGCTCAAACGTGTGAACCTCAAGTGGGGCAATGACATAAGGTGGTTTGAGGACTACCGTGTCATCTCCAACAGAATAATAAGGCTCACGAGGATTGCCGAGTTTATGATGTGGAAACGCAGAATTCCGGAGTTCCTGTATGCCAACCCATACATTAACCTGGGGGGAGACTACGAGCATAATGACCCTCCACTATGGGCCCTCACGAAGGCTCTGATGATGATACTCGACCATAACAGGTCGAAAGGCAATCTTTCCACTCTTAAACTCCAGGAGGAAGTGCTGGATTACGCATTGAGGCTCAACCTTCTTTGGCCGGAAGACGTTAAGGTTCTTGAGTGCAAAGACGGCAAATGCATCGTTTTCAGGGGCGAAATATCTGAAGACGGCCTCCATGGCTTCAAAAAGTATCCTTTTGATGCAGACGTTGTATTTTACAGGGGCAAAGATACAGTTATTGGCTACTCTAGAATGAGAAAGCTGGGATACGTATGCGGAAAAGAGGGAGTTGACGAGCTGATTCGAGAAGCACTTAGACCCCACAAAAAAGCTTAAAAAAGGATAGCCAAAGCATCAACAGGCATCATGATAATCCCGGGAGGTGTAGTTATGGCGAGAAACAAGCCGCTTGCGAAGAAGCTCAGACTTGCCAAGGCCGCGAAGCAGAACAGGCGCATTCCGGTCTGGGTCATCGTCAAGACCAACAGGGAGGTCATGACCCACCCCAAGAGGAGGATGTGGAGAAGGACCAAGCTTAAGGAGTGAGGTGATGTAAATGCCGATCAAGCCCGGAGAGGAAGTCATATTCGTCGTCCCCATTAAGAAGATAAAGAAGCGCGTTCCGCGCTGGAAGAGAGCCCCGAGGGCTGCTCGCTTCGTCCGCGAGTGGATAGCGAGGCACGCAAAGGCCGATGAGGTCATCATCGGCACCGACGTCAACGAGAAGCTCTGGGAGCGCGGAGCGGAGAAGCCGCCCAACAAGCTCCGCGTTAAGGTTATCGTCGAAGAGGAAGAGGGCAAGAGGATCGCCAAGGTCTCCCTCGCCTGATTCCTTTTAATTTAACGAGGTGACGAGATGCACATAGAAAGGCTCGATTTTGAGAACTCTCCGTATCTGGGCGTTTACGGTACTGCCACCGACAGGCTAGTCCTCATCAGGGAGGGCCTCGGCGAGAAGAAGCTCGGGGTTCTCAGGGAGGTTCTCAAGGTTCCGCTCATCGAGACGAGCATAATGAAGTCGCGCATAGTCGGTATATTCGCAGCAGGAAACTCCAACGCGATAATAGTACCATGGTACGTCTGGGACGCGGAGCTGGAGAAGATAAACAGCCAGCTCAGGGAACACGGCATAGATACGGAGGTGGTTCCCTTCCAGAGCACCCTCACGGCCTTCGGCAACCTCATCCTGGCCAACGACAGGGCGGCGCTGATAAGCTCCAAGTTCACCCGGGAGGAGGCCAAAAAACTCGAGGACATACTCGGCGTTGAGGTCGAGAGGGGAATGATCGGTGACTTCCACGCCGTGGGAAGCGTCGGAGTGGTCACCAACAGGGGCGGCCTAGTTCACCCCGAGGCGACCGACGAGGAGCTTGAGTGGCTCCGCGACCTCTTCAAGGTTGATATATACGTCGGAACCGCCAACATGGGCGTTCCCTTCGTTGGCTCATGCATGCTGGCGAACTCTCACGGTGTCGTCGTGGGGCACCTGACCACCGGACCCGAGATAGTGAAGATTGAGGAAGCCTTGGGCTTCCTTGACTGATGATTGGAGGTGTGAGGAATGGAGGTTAAGGTCTTCCGCGTTAGGGGCGTTTTCGAGAGGAACGGAAAGAGGGAGAAGTTCACCAGGGAGTACCGCGGCCTCAAGGCCGAGGATGTCATCGAGATACTCTACTCCGAGGTCGGTAGCAAGCACCGCGTTCCAAGGAACAAGATATGGATCGAGAGCGTTGAGGAGATAAAGCCCGAAGAGGCCGAGAACCCGATAGTCAGAAAGCTCAGCGGGCTCTGATTACCTCTATTTCTTCGCGGCTTTTCTACCTCCTTCCTTCCAGCCGAGAACCCTCGACTGGTAGTGCCTCTTTGGGAATATCCCCAGCGGGTCGATTCCCCTCTCGCGGAGCAGGTGTCTGAGCTCGACCTCGTAGTCGGCCTTCTCAAGCTCCTCGCTCTCCCTGATCTCAACGACGAAGAGCCTCTCGGTCAACTCCCTTATCGTCTTGTAGCCGAGGCCGAGGAGGGGTCTTATGTATGCAACCCCAAAGCGGTCCTCCAGCGAGCGGGCCTTCGGCAGATCGAGGAATGGAACGCGGTTGTCCCTCCTCGTCCCGTCGCTTATCCGCTCGACCTCGGGGAGTGAGGCCAGCGCTTCTAAAGCTTTCTCGTGGATGAACTGTATGGCGTTGTTGGGGTGGCCGTCTCTCACGGCCATATCGGCGGCCTTTTCGAGTATCCCCCTCGGCAGGTAGACAACCTGATGCTCGAAGCCGAGCCGTTCGGCGGTCTCCCTCGCGAATCGCCAGTTGTCGAGGGTTCCAAAGCTCACCGTAACGAGTCTGACCTCGTAGCCTAGTCTGGTTAGAATCCACGCGGCCAAGCTTGAGTCCTTTCCCCCCGAGTAGAGGTGATGGACGATCATGGTTTCACCAGGAGACCTTAGTTTGTCCCCTCTTAAATCCTCTCCCCGAAAGGGTTATTAGGTGATCGGGTAATACCCAATCGGTGAGTGTAATGCCAGTTGTGACTAAGAAATACCAGGTAACGATCCCGAAAGAAGTCCGGGAAGCCCTCGGGATTAAGGCAGGGGATGAGGTAGTTTTCGTAAGAACGAAAGAGGGTTACGTGATAAAGCCTCTCAGGGAGTTCCTGCGGGAAATGGCAGAGATGGCTAGGGGCATAGAAGAAACGGTTGAGGAAGTTCGGACCGGACTTGCTAGGGGAATTGAGCGTTCGCTTAGGGAGCTGGAGGGTCACGAATGAAGGCCGTTCTTGATACTAACGTCTTCAATAACTGGGAGTTCCTTGAATGGCTTAAAGAATCGAGCATCGAGCCCGTCATAAACACCGTTACCTACACGGAGTACCTCTACCACCTTGCCAAAAAGATTGGAAATTTTGAAATCGCACTCGACAACTTTGAAACTCTTCTCTGGACCGTTGGGATTCGGGTGGTCTCTTTTGATGTTGAATCTGCTAGAATCGCCGCCCGGAATGTTCTCGGCCGCTGGGACTTCTCCAAAAACACGAGGGACTACATGATAGGCTCTCTAGCGGTGAAGCTGAACGCTCCGCTCGTTACAAACAACAAGAGGCACTTCGAGTGGCTTTCCGAGGTGTATACCCCCAAGGAATTTATGGGGAAGTTCGGGTCTTGAGTAAAGGGTGCAACACCTTTAAAAGGCCAACCTTTTTAAAGTGCTTGACCGCGAGAGCTAAGAGGTGAGAGAGATGGAGAAACGCTTACCCGGAAAGGTGAGACGCGCCATAAGGGCGAGATACTACGACATCCCCCCGAGGGCGTGGATAGGCAAGAGAGGGCTGGATAAGGGTGTTATCGAGGAGATAAACACCCAGCTTGAGAAGGACGGTATCCTGAAGGTGGAAATAAGGAAAGGGGCGCTCATAAGCACCGAGATGGACAGGCGTCAGCTTGCCGAGAAGGTAGCGGAGATGACGGACAGCGAGCTCATCGAGGTTCGCGGCAAAAGGTTTATATTGTTCAAACCGAGGGAAGGTTGGGAAAAGTATTTAAGGAAGCTCCAGAGAAAGGAGCTTTCGAAGGAAAAGCGGGAGGAGAAGCCCGTTAAGAAAGTCAGGCTCGATATCGCTCAGTTCAGGAGGAAATTCAAGAAGGGGAGGGATTGAAAGTGGCGACAGTTTATGACGTTCCCGGTGATTTGCTCGTTGAGAGGGTCGCAAAGGCTCTCAAGGAGATCGAGGCCATAAAGCCGCCTGAGTGGGCACCCTTCGTCAAGACCGGAAGACACAAGGAGCGCCTCCCGGAGCAGGAGGACTGGTGGTACTACAGGGTTGCCAGCATCTTCAGGAAGATCTACATCGACGGGCCGGTCGGAATCGAGCGCCTTAGGACATGGTACGGCGGCAGGAAGAACCGCGGACACGCCCCGGAGCACTTCTACAAGGCCGGGGGGAGCATCATAAGGAAGGCCCTCCAGCAGCTCGAGCAGGCTGGCTTCGTCCAGAAGGTTCCGGGCGAGGGAAGGATCGTCACCCCGCAGGGCCAGAGCTTTCTCGACAAGATCGCCACCGAGCTCAAGAAGGAGCTTGAGGAGCAGATTCCGGAGCTCAAGAAGTACTGAGGGCTTCGGCCCTTTAAACCCTTTACTGCCTAACGGTTTCTTCTGGGCACTTTTCACCCTCGAGCGCTTTCTTGAGTCACCAGTCGAAACGTAAAGCCTTTTAACCCCCTACCCAATCTTAACCCGGAGGTGAGAGGATGGCCGAGGACATAGAGGAGATCAGGAAGCGCAAGCTCATGGAACTGCAGAAGAAGTACCTTGAGCAGCAGAAGGCGCAGGAGGAGGCCATAAGGCAGGAGATGGAGCTTGAAGCCCAGCTCAACGCGATAATGAGGAGGATTCTCACTCAGGACGCCAGGGAGAGGCTCGGGAGGGTGAAACTGGTTCGCCCTGAACTGGCGAGACAGGTCGAGCTGGTTCTCGTTCAGCTCTACCAGGCCGGGCAGATAAGGGAGCCCATAGACGATGCCAAGCTGAAGAAAATACTCGCCCAGATCGATGCAAGGACGAGACGGGACTTCAGGATTAAGTGGTAGCCAGAAGGTGCTCCCATGGACGCCAGGGAGATAGTCAGGATACTCGACGAGAAGGGGGAGGTCAGTCTCGAAACCTGGAAGGCCGTCTCGGTTAAGAGGAACAAGGACGGAACCGTTGACGTTCTCTACAAGAACCTTCACGTCGGGACGGACGATGACCCGGTCTTCCTCTGGATTTACGCCAACATAGTTGAGGACGACTGGGACGTCCGCGTTCTGGAGCGGATAACCTTCAAGCGCGAAGACCTCGCCTGGTTACTCCGCTACGTTGTGAAAAAAGGAGAAGGTTTATAAGGGCTTTATAAAATAGCCGGCCGGTTGGGGGTGTTTGAGTGAGCAAGCGTAGGGTCTGCCCGGTCTGTGGCTCGACGGAGTTCATCTACGACCCGGGTAGGGGAGAGGTAGTCTGTAAGGTTTGCGGTTATGTTATTGAGGAGAACGTCATAGATATGGGTCCCGAGTGGCGCGCCTTTGATGCGAGCCAGAGGGAGAAGAGAGCGAGAGTTGGTGCTCCTGAGAGCATTCTCCTTCACGATAAGGGTCTTTCAACGGATATTGGAATTGACAGGAACCTTTCCGGCTTGATGCGTGAAAAGATGTACCGTCTGAGGAAGTGGCAGTCCCGCCTGAGGGTCAGCGATGCAGCCGAGAGGAACCTCGCCTTTGCCCTCAGTGAGCTCGACAGAATAGCCAGCCAGCTCAAGCTTCCCAGGCACGTTGAGGAGGAAGCGGCGAGACTCTACCGTGAGGCCGTAAGAAAGGGCCTCATAAGGGGGCGCTCCATTGAGAGCGTTATCGCCGCCTGTGTTTATGCCGCATGCAGGCTCCTGAAGGTTCCGAGAACTCTCGATGAGATAGCGGACATCTCTCGCGTTGACAAGAAGGAGATAGGCAGGAGCTTCCGCTTTGTTGCCCGGAACCTCAACCTCACTCCCAAGAAGCTCTTCGTCAAGCCGACCGACTACGTCAACAAGTTCGCCGACGAGCTCGGACTCAGTGAGAAGGTGAGGAGGCGCGCGATAGCCATACTCGACGAGGCATACGACAAGGGGTTAACGAGCGGAAAGAGCCCCGCAGGTCTGGTCGCGGCCGCCCTCTACATTGCCGGCCTGCTGGAGGACGAGAAGAGAACCCAGAGGGAGGTTGCAGAAGTCGCGCGCGTCACCGAGGTCACCGTCAGAAACCGCTACAAGGAGCTCGTTGACAAGCTCAACCTGAAGATTCCGGTTTGATAAAAAGAGATGGTCAGCGCTTTCCGAACCAGCTCTCCAGCGTCGCCTGTTTTCCTGCTTTTACAGCTTTTCTCAGCCTCTCAAGGCCGTTCCTCACCCTTTCCTCGCTGAAGTCGTGTTCATCGCAGAGGAACTTGAGGATTCCCTCCTCGTCCGGCTCGCGCCACCTGAGCTCGTACTCGTCCGTGACGGGAGGATTGAGGAAGAACTCCTTTATCGCGTAGAGGTCGACTTCACTGTCCCTGTTGTACTTCTTCAGCGGATCTTTGGTGCGCCTGACTATTGTAAGGGCCTTCTTTGGCCCGATGCCCTTTACCCCGCCGGGGTTGTAGTCCGTGCCGACCAGTATGGCCATCTCTATGAGCTTCTCCCTGTCCACGCCGAGCTCCTTGAGCACTTCGTCCAGCACTATCAGCTCCGGCCGGACTTCAACGTAGACGTTCTTCCCGGGGAGCTTCCTCCTGCCCGTTATCGTGACGTTCCTCACCAGCCTGGGAGCACCGAAGAGGAGCGAATCGTAGTCCTGACTGGCCGAGGCGTAGACCTTCTTTCTTGCGGCCATGTAAGCGGCCTGAGCCTCACCCTCGCTAGGCGCCTGGATTACGGGGATTCCCATCAGCTCAAGGAGCCTCTTGGCGTCGTTTATCAGCCCCTCGTTGACCCTGGTTGCACGCATCGCGTACTTCTTTGCCTCCTCAAGCTCGCCGCGCTCCAGGGCCTCGTACCACTTCTCCTCGGCCTCTTCCCTGGCCTCACGGCGCTTCTCTATTTCCTTCTTCTTGAACTCCGGTGGCTTGCCGTCGAAAACGTACGCTGGCTTTATCCCTGCCTCCATGAGGTTGATGTTCCTGTAGAAGAGGCCGCTGAGGTGGGAGGTTATCCTGCCTCTGGAGTCCATGAGGGGAGTACCGTCCCTCTGCCTTATGGTTGAGAGGAACTGGTATATGGCGTTGAACGCGTCTATCGCAATCTTTCTCCCGTAGAGGTTCTCCAGTTCAATCTCCTTCCTCGGAACGAGCTCTCCAATCTGTACACCCACCAGTCACCACCTGAGAACGGTTTTGGTGCAGGGAGTATTTAGCCTTTGCCTCAGCCTACCGGATTGCTCCTCACCCCTCGGGGAGGGGAAGGGTCATCATCGGCCTTTCCCATGCTCTATGAGGAACTCCTCGTGCTGAGTGGCCCTCTTCCTCTCCTGGACGTATATCCAGCCCATCACGAAGAGCAGGATGGCCATCCCCACGAGTGTCTGCCAGCCGAGCTTTGAGTAGTCGGGGGTTATTATGATCTTTCTCACCATCGCTAGAATCCCAAGCTCGACGACGTTCCTCATGCTCACGTGGTGCTCCTTGAGGTACATGGAAAGCAGCTCAAGGATTTCGAGGAAGATTATTATCATAACTATCTCGTGGAGGACCAACTCGATTTCAAAATTCACAATGCTCATCTTCACTAGGTCGAACATCATGTAGAGCACGTAGCCCATTGTAATCGTAGCGAGGCCTACGACAACCAGGTCGAAGGCAACGGTAAGCCAGTGCATCACGTGTTTTTCAATTATGGAGGGTTCACGGGCCATCACATTCCCCTTAGATATCTGATGCCAATTAATAAAAACCTTTTTAGCGGCCCAGGTGGGGAACCAATGGATGGTTATGAACCCAAGGTTCTTTAAACGTCCGTCGAGCCTCCCATCGTCAAAACGAGAAGGGAAAAGTTATAACCCGTTTTACGGACGTGAAACTGTAACTTTCATTCAGGTGAGGTGATTGAGATGGACGGAAACTTGGAGGCCCTCTTCAGACCCAAGAGCATCGCCGTCATCGGCGCTTCTGAAAAACCGGGCAAGATAGGATACGCCGTCATGAAAAACCTCGTTGAGTACGGCTACGATGGCAAGATATATCCGATCAACATCAAGGGTGTTGAGATAGAGATAAACGGAAGGAAGTTCCAGTCCTACAAGAGCATCCTCGACGTTCCGGACGAGGTCGACATGGCAGTCATCGTCGTCCCGGCCAAGTTCGTTCCGGGGGTCGTCGAGGAGGCCGGAAAGAAGGGTGTCAAGGTTCTCCCGATAATAAGCTCCGGCTTCGGCGAGCTCGGTGAGGAGGGCAAGAAGGTAGAGAGGCAGATAGTGGAGACCGCACACAAGTACGGCATGAGGATCCTCGGTCCGAACATCTTCGGTGTCGTTTACACCCCCGCCAAGATGAACGCCACCTTCGGGCCGACCGACGTCATGCCGGGCAGCCTTGCCCTCATCAGCCAGAGCGGGGCTTTGGGAATAGCCCTCATGGGCTGGACCATCCTTGAGAAGGTCGGGCTTTCGGCCGTCGTCAGCGTCGGAAACAAGAGCGACATAGACGACGCCGACCTGCTTGAGTTCTTCAAGACCGACGACAACACCAAGGCGATTCTCATCTACATGGAGGGCGTCAAAGACGGTAGGCGCTTCATGGAGGTAGCCAAAGAAGTCAGCAAGGAGAAGCCGATAATCATCATAAAGGCCGGACGGAGCGAGCGCGGTGCCAAGGCAGCCGCCAGCCACACCGGCTCACTCGCCGGTGCCGACAAGATATACGAGGCCGCCTTCAAGCAGAGCGGTGTCCTCCGCGCCCTCACCATCGGCGAGGCCTTCGACTGGGCGAGAACGCTGAGCAACCTCCCCGAGCCAGCTGGTGAGAACCTAGTCATACTCACCAACGGCGGTGGGATAGGGGTTATGGCCACAGATGCAGCGGAGGAGGAGGGACTGCACCTCTACGACAACCTGGAAGACCTGAAAGTCTTCGCCAACCACATGCCGCCCTTCGGCTCCTACAAGAACCCGGTCGACCTGACAGGTATGGCAGGAGCAGAGAGCTACGAGGGTGCCGTTCGCGATGCCCTCGCCAACCCGAACATGCACGCCATAGCGGTGCTCTACTGCCAGACCGCCGTCCTCGACCCGCGCGACCTTGCGAAGATAGTCATCCGCGAGTACAGCGAGAGCGGAAGGAAGAAGCCGCTCGTCGTTGCAATCGTCGGCGGCATCGAGGCCAAGGAAGCCATCGATATGCTCAACGAGGAGGGCATCCCCGCCTATCCGGAGCCGGAGAGGGCGATAAAGGCCCTGGCGGCACTCTACAGGTGGAGCCGCTGGAAGACCAGGCAGAGGAAGGAGTGAACTCCTTTCTTCCTTTTCTAATTCCCCGATTCCTCATCCGGCCCTGCCCGGTAAGTGTTTTTAATGTGCACCTCCCAGATAACTCTGGGGAAGTGCCATGCTCATCGCCCTCATTTCGGACATCCACTCCAACTGGGAGGCACTCCAGGCGGTCTGGAAGGGGGTAAAAAAGGCCGACGCAGTCCTCTGCATGGGCGACCTGGTCGGCTACGGTGCTTCCCCGAACGAGGTCGTTGACTTCGTGAGGAAGCAGATGGAGAGGAGAACCTTCCTCTGCGTCCGCGGCAACCACGACAACGCGGTGGCGTTTGGCCTCGACTGGCGCTTCAACCCCTACGCGAGGCAGGCCGTAAGGTGGCACCAGCGGGTGATGACGAGCGAGAACCTTGAGTTCCTCAGGAGGCTTCCGATAAGGCAGCTCTTCACCGACGACACCGGCAGGAGCTACCTCCTCATCCACGGCTCGCCGAGAGCGCCCATAGACGAGTATCTCTTTCCCTGGTTCTCCGATGGGGAGTTCAGGGCGGTTCTGAGCTACGTCAGGCAGGACGACCTCCTGGTCGGCCACACCCACGTCCCCATGCTGAGGGTTATAGACGGCAGGAGGGTGATAAACCCCGGCGGCGTCGGTCAGCCCCGCGATGGGGACTGGAGGTCTGCTTACGCCATGATTGACACCGAAAAAGAGCCCCCTGACAACGTCGAGTTTCGCCGGGTGGAGTACGATGTCGACTCCGCCGCAGAGAAGATAATAGAAGCGGGGCTTCCAAGGTTTCTGGCGATGAGGCTTTACGAGGGGTATTAAAGGAAGGGATCACTCCCCCGGGGTCTGGGATTCCTCCTCGGAGAGCCTCCTCTTTATCGTGCCGACCCTTCTGAGCTTGGACTTGACGGCGAGCTTGCCCGAGTCTATTATGATTACCTCGCCGATGCTTTTAACCGCGCTGATCGGGATGAGGAGGAGACCCTCGTGATCGGTGACAAACTCGCTCGTGTCGAGATCCTCATCCGGCTCGGCAACTATCACAAGAATATCGCCGGTTTCCTCATCGAAGCTGAGGTCGTAGACCCAGCCGAGCCTTATACCGGTGTCGGTTATCAGCTCCACGTCCCTAAGCTTGGAAGCTATTATCTTGACCATTTTCGCCACCCCTCGGTTTAATCGTGTAAGTTCTTGGGCACCAACGTATAAAACTTTTTCCAAAAGGAAAGGAAATCAGAAGGTGTAGTAGTCCGGCCCCCGCTCCCGCCTCTCGACGCGTGACTTCCTGCTCTCCTCGAAGTTCCTGTAGTAGTCGATCATGTACGGGGTTATGCTCGGCCTGACCTTCTTGAGGGCCTCCTCAAAGTCCCTCCTTGAGACCTTGAGCTTCTCAAGGAACTCCTCGCTCTCCTCCTCGACCAGCTCCACCGGAAGCTCGCGCATTATCCTGCGCATCGCCAGCAGTGCTGCCTCCCTCACGAGGGCCTCGATGTCGGCTCCGGAGTAGCCCTCCGTCCTCTTCGCCAGCTCGCGGAGGTTAACATCGCTGGCCAGGGGGACGCGCCTCGTGTGCACCCTGAGTATCTCCAGTCTGGCCTTCTCGTCCGGCGCCGGAACGAGTATCAGCCTGTCAAACCTGCCGGGCCTGAGGAGGGCAGGGTCAAGGATGTCCGGCCTGTTGGTCGCCGCTATGACGACGACACCGCTGTTCCTCTCGATGCCGTCCATCTCTGTGAGGAGCTGGTTGATGAGCCTGTCCGTGACCCTGCTCATGTCGCTTCCCCTGGCCGGGGCTATTGCATCGATCTCGTCGATGAATATCACCGTCGGAGCGGCCTGGCGAGCTTTCCTGAATATCTCCCTCACGCGCTTCTCGCTCTCGCCGACCCACTTGCTGAGCACTTCCGGCCCGTGGATGCCGATGAAGTTGGCTTCACTCTCCGTTGCGACCGCTTTGGCCAGCAAAGTCTTTCCTGTTCCGGGCGGGCCGTAGAGGAGGACTCCCCTCGGCGGTTCTATTCCGAGCCTCTGGAAGGCCTTCGGGTACTTGAGCGGCCACTCAACGGCCTCCTTGAGTTCCTGCTTTACCTCGTCGAGACCGCCGACGTCCTCCCAGCGAACGTTTGGCACTTCAAGCAGGACTTCCCTGAGGGCGCTCGGCTCGACCATCTTGAGGGCCTCGTAGAAGTCAGCTTTTCTAACGCGAAGCTCCTGGAGAACTTCTGGTGGGATTCTTTCCTGCTCCGGGCTTATCTTGCCCTCGTTGATGAGCCTTCTCAGGACGACCATGGCAGCTTCTCTCGCCAGCGCGGCAAGGTCTGCACCAACGAAGCCGTGCGTCTTCTCGGCTATCTCCTCAAGCATCCTGTCTATCAGCCTGCTCCTGACCTCCGGATAGACCTCGCTCTCGCTCTTGAGGGCCTCCTTGACCTCTTCATCGCTCTTCGCGGCGCTGACCCTCTCGATGAGCCTCTCCAGCTTTGCCCTCTCAAAGGTCTCCCTCCTCATGAGCTCCTTGAGAACCCTGAGGACAGTGGCCTTGTCGTAGTCCGGTTCAAGGGGCATTCCCCTGGTGTGTATCTGGAGTATCTCCTTCCTGCCCTTCTTGTCGGGAACGCCGACCTCAATTTCCCTGTCGAACCTGCCCGGTCTTCTTAAGGCAGGGTCAAGGGCATCCGGCCTGTTGGTGGCGGCGATAACTATGACCTTGCCCCTGCCCTTCAGGCCGTCCATCAGGGTGAGCAGCTGTGAAACGACCCTCTTCTCGACCTCTCCAACCACTTCTTCCCTCTTAGGGGCTATTGCGTCAATTTCGTCAATGAATATGATGCTCGGTGCGTTTTCCTCGGCGTCCTTGAATATCTCCCTCAAACGCTCCTCGCTCTCACCGTAGAACTTGCTCATTATCTCGGGGCCGTTGATGGCTATGAAGTGTGCGTTCGCCTCATTGGCAACGGCCTTGGCGAGGAGCGTCTTACCCGTTCCCGGCGGGCCGTAGAGGAGGACACCCTTCGGCGGCTCGATGCCGAGCCTCTCAAAGAGCTCCGGATGCTTAAGCGGGAGCTCGACCATCTCGCGTATCTTCTGAATCGCATCGCTCAGGCCGCCGATGTCCTCGTAGGTGACCTCCGGGATTGCCTCCTCCCGTATTTCCACCGCCTGCGGGAGAACCTCGACCTCGGTGTTGTAGGTTATCTGGACGATGCCCCTCGGGACGGTGTTCACAACGACGAACTTGAGCTCTCCAAAGCCGAGGGGCATCGTCTCGAAGAGTCCCCTGAGCAGCTCGTCGAAGGGGGAGCCTCCATAGTAACTGCCCTCACTCCTGCTGCTCGCAACGATGAGGTCTCCCTTCAGAACGGGCCTGCCGAGGAGGTTCCCCTTGACCATGTCCCCGGGTATCTGGATGAAGACGCCCTTCTGTGCAGGTGCGAGGACGACCTTCTTCGCCTCCTGCACCTCCGCCTTGGAAACCGTGACGTAGTCTCCTATGCTCACCCCCGCGTTCCTCCTGATGTAGCCGTCCATCCTGATGATGTCCAGTCCGCGGTCGTCGGGGTGAGGGTTGGCCACTATCGCGGCGGTGGTTCTCTCTCCGATCAGCTCAACTATGTCTCCGGGCTCAACGCCGAGCTGCTTCTGGTACTTCCTGTCGAAGCGGACTATTCCCCTGCCAACGTCCCTCTTCAAAGCCTCGGCAACGCGGAGCTTTATCTTCTCGTACCTCTCCTCGTCCTTACCAAAAATCATCTTGACCGCCTCCTTTTTCTCCTCTGTCTCTCTATTGCCTCCTCAAGTGTGAGGTTGCCCAGGGCCACATCCCGGGCCAGTTCGGATGAGATGGTTATCGTGCCGCTCATCTCACGGCTCCTCCTCTTTATGTCCTCTATCTCCTTCTTCGTCGGTTCCTTGACGTCAAGGAGCTCGCTGATTTTAACCTCCCTTCCCTCGCGCAGGCCGATGTTTATGGCCGCCACGATGTCCTGAACCTGGGAAACCTCTATCCCTCCGACCTTGGGGGTAGTTCTTGACTCGTTAACGACGGTTATGGGGTAATCGTATCCCAGCAGGTCGGCGAGGGCTTTCAGCATGAGAATCCTCTGCCTCTTGGCCCCGTGCCCTATCTTGATTTTAGCGCCGGGATACTTCTCCAGCAGGTCGAGTATTACTTCAACGTCCCTCGGGTTCTTCAGGTGGTGAACCTCAAGCACGCGGTTGTCGGCGACGACGCTTAAACCCGGCCTCTCACCGGGGTCGATGGCTATGTACACCCTTTTAAATCTCTCCCTCCCCTCGAGCCTGGCGAGGAGTTCGTCTATAAAGTTCTCGTTCCTCACGATGATCTTGACCGGAAAGTCCACCCTGTCGTAGTCCGCCTCGCCCGTCAGGACGACTTCAACATCGAAGGGTATCCTATCCCCGACCCGAACGCTGTGGAAGGGTATGTGGTACTCCTTCAGCACCTTCGTTGCCAGGTAGTAAACCCTGGCGTCGCTCGTTACTATCGCCACTCTCATGGTTTCTGATACGTCCCCACAATTAAAAACCTTTCTAACCGTTCTAATCAAAAATTTTGGCCACGGGAGGCTTTAATTCTGTGGAAAAAAGTTTATAAGCAATTATTGGCAAGTAGAAAGGGGGATCGGGATGCAGCCTCCTAAGAAAAAGAAGAAGGTCGAGGAGTTTGGGGAGGAAGAGCTCTTCGAGGAAGAGGTGGAGTGGGAACTCGAAGAGGACTGGGAGGACGAGGACTGGGAAGAGGAGTGGGAGGAGGAAGACTGGGAAGAGGAGGAAGAGTGGTAGCAGAGCCCCCTGAGCTTTTCAACCTTCTTCCAGCGGCCGGTTTTTACAGCTCGGTGGCGTAGGCATAGAGGCAGATTTTTGGAGGTTCTCCGGGGTTGGCCCCTCTCTGGAGAGCTCGGCAATTCTCCCGGTGGCTTTTTCAAACTTTGCCTTCAACCGGGGCAAGTCTTTCAAAGTCCTCTAGGTCAAAGACGAGGCAGCCCTCTTCCCTCAGTTCCTCCTTTCCCTCGACACTCTTCGCTATCAATCCGAACCTCCTCGGCAGGGACTTCAAGCTCTTTACGAGTTCAGCTTTTCTTTTCAAATCCCTCAAAACTCCCCGGGCCTCCCTCCTGCTCAGCTCCTTCCACTTCGCCTCAAAGAAGTATGCGGTTCCATCTTTAGTTCCAACAACATCAATCTCCTCCCCTCTGTTCCACCATCTCCCGGCGTGTTCGAAGGCGAACTTCCCCCACAGAAGGTCGAGGGAGGCCTTCTCAAAGACCCAGCCCATGTAGTGGTTGTACTCCCTCTTGATGAGCTCCAACGCTTTCCCGTGCATCTCCCTCTCGACGAGCTCCCGGTTGGGATAGACAAAGCGGAACCAGAAGGCGTAGTAATTGTCTGCTATCTCGTACCTCATGTTCCTCCTCTTCTCGGGCTCGAACACCGGATAGACCTTCCTAACAACTCTAATCCGGACCAGGTTGTCGAGGTACTTCGACACGATTCCCCTGTCAAAACCAGTGTGATCAACTATTTCACCGTGCCTCGTCTTTCCGAGGGATATCGCCCTCAGGATCGCGAAGTAGCGAGCAGGTTCCCTGAACTCCTGCCTCAGAAGGAACTCCGCCTCCGCATAGAGGAAGCTCTCCTTCCTGAGCATGAGGCTTTCGATATTCTCCCAGAAGTCCAGATCGTCTCGGAACTGTCTCAGATAGAGGGGAATACCATCAACGGCACCGTAGACTCTCATCAAATCCTCCCTCGAGTACGAGGGAAGGAAGTTTCTAACGTGCCAGAATTTTAGCGGCTTCAGCTCTATCTGCATCGTTCTCCTGCCGTAGAGCGGGCTTTTATAGCCCATGAGCTCCTCCATCATGCCTATGGAAGAGCCCACCAGGACCAGCTTCACGGGGGAATCCTGGAGGTACAAATCCCACGCCTTCTGGAGAATGGAGGGAAACGATCTATCGTGCTCGACTATGTAGGGAAGCTCGTCTATGACCACGGCAAGCTTCCTGCCTTTTCTGCCTATGTACTCGAAAAGCTCAAGCCAACCGAGGTTCGACCTCTCGAGTACTGGATCATTGAAAAACTCCGCAACCTTCCTCCTGAACTCCCTCAGGTTCTCCTCGCCCCTTTCATCGGCGAGGAAGTATATGGACGGCTTGTCTTTCAGAAACCGGAGAACGAGTGCAGTCTTCCCCACCCTTCTCCTTCCGTAGATGATGACCATCTCCGCTTTCCTGCTCTTCCACATCCTTTCGAGGGCCAAAAGCTCGCCCTCTCTGTTCACGAATTGCTTCATCATGATTAGTCTAATCGTGTTGAAACTATTAAACCTTACGCCTGAACTGTGCACTCAAAAACTCATGGTGCACAAAAACTCAAGAAATCGTGCAGTGCACTGCACAGATTTCCGTCGGGAACGGCTTTATTCGCCAACCGCTCTCAGCTTCACCCTGACCGCTTCATGCCTGTGGGTAACTCCCAGGTAGTCCTTCTCTAACGACACCATCCCGAATGCAGAGCCAACGCATGTGTTAAAGGCCTCCACTCCATCTCGAAGGTGCCGATCTCTCTCCTCCCGCGGTTGGGCTTCACAAAGAGGAACCAGAACTTAAAACACAAACATTATCTTCACAGGGATAATCTTTGTGGGGATAAACGTCAAGGGTTTCGGAAAAGGTAAACACTCCAGCTTACGCAATCCATTTATAGATAACACCCCTTCTCTTCTTCAGGTGGTAGCATGGCGTTCCTTAAGGTTGTGCCGCTTGAGAAGGCGATCGAGGTCATCAGTTCGTTTCCGCTCGAACCGAAGGTCGAAAAAGTCCCCCTCGGCGAAGCCCTGAGCAGGGTTCTGGCCGAGGACGTGGTCTCTCCGATAGACGTTCCCCCCTTTGACAGGGCTACCGTCGACGGCTACGCCCTCAGGGCTGAAGATACGTTCATGGCCAGCGAGAGCGAGCCGGTGAGGCTCAAGGTCATCGGCGAGATAAACGCCGGTGATGCCCCGTCGATTGAACTTAAGCCCGGTGAAGCCGTGTACATCTCCACCGGTGCACCGCTGCCCGAGGGAGCAGACGCGGTCATACAGTTCGAGGACGTTGACCGGGAAAGGGATGAGGTCATCATATACAAGCCCGCCTATCCCTCCCTGGGCGTCATGAAAGCGGGAACTGACATACAAAAGGGCAAGCTCCTCCTTAAGAGGGGAGCCCGGCTCGGCTTCAAGGAGACCGCCCTCCTTTCGGCCGTTGGAATAGCGGAAGTTTCCGTTTTCAGGAAGCCAAAGGTGGCAGTCATAAGCACCGGAAACGAGATAATCCCCCCGGGTGAGGAACTCAGATACGGGCAGATATACGACATCAACGGGAGGGCGATAACGGACGCCGTTAGAGAGCTCGGCGGCGAGGTAATCTTTCTTGGCATAGCGAGGGACGACCGCGAGAGCCTCAGGGAGCTCATAGTTAGAGGCGTTGAATGCTGTGACATGGTCCTTCTCAGCGGTGGCGCAAGCGGTGGGATAAGGGATCTGACCAGCTCGATAATCGAGGAGCTCGGGGAGGTGAAAATCCACGGCATAGCGATCCAGCCGGGTAAGCCGACGATAATCGGCCTGATCAAAGGAAAGCCCGTCTTTGGGTTGCCCGGCTACCCGACCAGCTGTCTCACGAACTTCACCCTCCTCGTCGCACCGCTCCTTAGAAAGCTCCTCGGAAGGGAGAGCGAGGTCAGGAAGGTCAGGAAAAAGCTTGCTCACAAGGTCTTTTCCGTCAAGGGCAGACGTCAGTTCCTGCCGGTCAGGGTGGAGGGCGATAGGGCGGTGCCGATACTCAAGGGGAGCGGGGCAGTCACGAGCTTCATAGAGGCCGACGGCTTCATCGAGGTGCCGGAGAACGTGGAGATACTCCAGGCCGGCGAAGAGGTTGAGGTTACATTTTTCGGTTGAGTTCGTCGCCCCTCCAAATCCCCCATCAAAACCTTTTTTAAACTCCTTCACCTTCTTTCCCCAGGTGAAAGACTATGCTGGACATAAAGCTCATCCGTGAAAACCCCGACCTCGTCAAGGGCGACCTCATAAAGCGCGGCGAGCTTGAAAAGCTCAAGTGGATAGACGAGATCCTGGAGCTCGACAGGAAGTGGCGCGAGAACCTGAAGAGGATAAACGCCCTCAGGAAGGAGCGCAACCAGCTTGCCGTTCAGATAGGTAAGCGCAAGAAAGCCGGGGAGCCGATAGACGACCTCCTCGCGAGGAGCAATGAAATAGTGAAGCAGATCGAGGAGCTTGAGAAGGAAGTCGAGGAGCTCAGAAAGAGAATCGACTACTACCTCTGGCGCCTGCCAAACATAACCCACGAGAGCGTTCCGATTGGTAAAGACGACACCGAAAACGTCCCGATAAGGTTCTGGGGTAAGGCGAGAGTCTGGGAGGGCTTTCTTGAGACCTTCAAGGAGCAGAGCCTCGGGAAGATGGACTACGAGGTTCTTGACTGGAGGCCGAGGCTTCACGTTGATATGCTCGAGCTCCTCCGCGGTGCCGACCTTGAGAGGGCCGCCAAGGTCAGCGGTTCGAGATTCTACTACCTCATGAACGAACTGGTCATCCTCGACTTGGCGCTGCTCCGCTTCGCCCTCGACAAGCTCATCGAGAAGGGCTTCGTCCCGGTCATACCGCCCTACATGGTGCGCCGCTTTGTTGAGGAGGGCGTCACCAGCTTCGGCGACTTCGAGGACGTCATCTACAAGGTAGAGGGGGAAGACCTCTACCTCATCCCGACGGCCGAGCACCCGCTCGCTGGAATGCACGCCAACGAGATAATCGAAGGGAAAGACTTACCGCTGCTCTACGTCGGAATAAGCCCGTGCTTCAGGAAGGAGGCAGGGACTGCAGGAAAGGACACGAAGGGAATCTTCCGCGTCCACCAGTTCCACAAGGTCGAGCAGTTCGTCTATTCGAGGCCAGAGGAGAGCTGGGAGTGGCACGAGAAGCTCATAGCCAACGCCGAGGAGATATTCCAGGAGCTTGAGATTCCCTACAGGGTTGTCAACATATGCACCGGCGACCTCGGCTACGTTGCCGCCAAGAAGTACGACATCGAGGCCTGGATGGCCGGGCAGGGCAAGTTCAGGGAGGTCGTCAGTGCGAGCAACTGCACCGAGTGGCAGGCGAGGCGCTTGAACATCCGCTACCGCGACAAGACCCACGAGAAGCCGCGCTTCGTCCACACCCTCAACTCGACAGCGATAGCGACGTCGAGGGCGATAGTGGCGATACTTGAGAACTTCCAGACTGAGGAAGGCGTCGTAAAGCTCCCGAGGGCACTCTGGAAGTACACGGGCTTCAAGGAGATTCTGCCGGCCCACATGAAGGAGAGGTGCTGTCAGGACTGACTTCGGAAGGTTCCTCTTCTTCCCTCTTGTTCTGTGTGTTGTACGGTGATTTATAAAGGCCCGTTCTGCATACTGCCCGTTAAACCCCTCCCCTCTCCCTCACCTTTCTCCTGACGTTCGGGTCGCGGTCGGCTATAACCTTCAGGGCCTCCTCAAAGCTCATCCAGTCCGGAACCTCCTCGTTTATGTATATCCCGGTTCTCCCGATGCTGTCCCTCCTCCTCAGGACGTGGACGCGCTCCCTGACGATATCGATGCTCACCCCCAGGGTTTTCGCCACCTCGCTCTCCCTTCCGATCACTTCCCGCTCGATGTGCCCCTTCTCGGTGGGGACTATGAGTATCAGCTTCTTATTCACACCGGGGACGCGCTGCCGGGTCTTTACGCCCCATAGGTCTATGGTTCCGCCCCACCTGTAGAACTCAAGCTCCCTGTCCGTGGGGTCGATCAGCGGAAAGGTAACCGTCGTTTCCTCGTCTATCTCGATGACGCCCTTGATGAGGTGCCACGGGGTCGCCATGACTATCTCCCTCCTGCTCACCAGCCCCTCAAGGGCGAGCTCGATGAGGTAGCTTGACACCCTGTATGGGATGAAGATGTCTATATCGCTGTCCCGCCTGACGTCTCCCCTGGCAACGCTGCCGTAGAGCTGGGGGTCGAACTGCTCCAGCCTCTCCATAATCTCAAGCGCTTTCTCCCGCTTCTCCCACAGGTAGCGCCACCGCTTTGGAGGGTAGACGATTTCCCTCTCGTCCCAGACGCGGACAACTTTTTCCCTTGCCATCGAGCTAAACTTGACCGGAACGTTTAAAGTCCTACCGATAGCGTTTTATATAGCGGAAACCAGTTTTGGGTGGTGAAAGAGATGCCAGTGCTTGGATTCAACGTAACCAAGATAGAGCTTGAGAGGGTTACCCTCGCGGTGCCCCAGGGCCAGATAGAAGTCAGGCTCTCTCCCAAGGTCAAAGAGATGCGCCTCGGGGAGATACGCACTCCCACGGGGAAGATGAACGGGATAGAGATACTTTTCAGGTACGAGATTGATTACAACCCCAAGATCGCCCAGGGTGCGATCGAGGGAGTGATACTCTACATTCCCCCGCAGAAGGATAAAATGGACGAGATACTCAACGTGTGGGAAGAGGAGAAAAAGATAGACTCCCTGACCTTTGCCGAGGTCGTCAACTTCATAACCAAGGAAGTTTCGCCGATACTCATGCTTATGGCCAAGGAGATGCGCCTGCCCTACCACGTGCCGCTTCCGAGGGTTGAGGTCAAGCCCCAGCCCCAGTGATTCTTTCTATTTTGATTAATGGTATATTCCCTCGGCCCCGTGGATTTTATTCGCGGCCTCTTTGAGTCCCTCCCTGAGCATGGCGTTTTCTGCCAGCTCAAGTGCCCTCAGGTAGGCCTTCTTGCTGAAGTAGTACTCGACGGTCTCTATATCGGCAAGAACGTCCTCTGAGCCTGTGGTCGCGGCGTAGTGCTTGAGAATGGCAATGCGTATCCTGACGCGG
The DNA here is from genome assembly GCF_055392585.1 of Thermococcus coalescens. Taxonomy (NCBI): domain Archaea; kingdom Methanobacteriati; phylum Methanobacteriota; class Thermococci; order Thermococcales; family Thermococcaceae; genus Thermococcus; species Thermococcus coalescens. The sequence continues at coordinate 668,683 of NZ_AP043764.1, read as the reverse complement.
AACTTCAGGTCGCTCTTGGTCTCCAGGACGCTCTTATACGCTTCCATGGCCTCGTTCAGCTTGCCCATTCCTATTAAGGCCTCCGTGAGCTCCGTCAGCTTCTCCGCGGCCATCTCATCGTCTCCCTGGGCACGGTACGAGCCAACTATCTGGTAGAGCATCCTCGCTGTGTTGAGGCCGATGAGTTTGGCCCTGCTGAAGTTCTTCGCGAGGAGGTATGCGTATTGGGCCCTTACAAGGCAGGTGGTGGTCCCGTCCAGGTCTCCCTGGGAGTAGGCTATCTTGCTGGCCTTCTCGAAGTTTTTGGCCGCGGTGTCCATCATCTCTATGAAGTGTATGTCGTAGCCGAATATGGCACGGATGAAGCTTGCAAGCCGGTAGAATGCTTCCGCGGCCCCGAGGGCATCGCCTTTCTCAAGCCTGCTCTCCGCGACCTGGCCGTAGAGGGTTATCAACGTCTCGGCGAGCCTCCTGTATGACTCGATATCGTCTATCATTTTGTAATAGCGGTAGGCTGACTCATACGCCCTTATCGCCATCGGAATGTCATCGTTGTCCTGATAGGAATCGCCGAGATCCTCATAAATGGCCGCGAATTCCTCGGCATACTTCATCAGGTTCTTTTCATCGTTAAGCGTCATGAAGATTTCAAGAACGTTCGAGCAGTATTCATCGAGGAGGTCGAGGTCAACCTCCGCCCGGGAGACCTCCCCCTCTATGAGGTCGATATACAGGTAGGCACTCTTGAGAAGGGATGGACGGGCCTTATCAATGGCGTTTGTTTTTTTGAGAAGGACGTATCCGAGATACTTATACAGTCTCGCCGCGTCCTCGGTTTTGCCTTCTCCCTCATAACCCTTTGCGGCGCGAAGGACCAATTTGAGGCCATCTTTGATTCTCCCTTCATTGAGCCTCTTGAAGGCGAGCTGTTCGAGCTCTTCTGGCCCTTCTAGTCCGATGTTCGCTGGCAAATTCCTCACCCCACATGATTCAAGTCCGGGCTTGTTGGCTAAAGTTAAGGACTCGGGATATTTAAGCGTTGTCTATGCCCAGACTATCCTGTACCCTGCTGCCTTTCTCAGTCTGTTCATGACTGCAAAGCCGAGACCCTTCTCTTCAACTCCCTCGGCGATTATGACGTCAACGCCCTTCTTGTCAAGCTCTCTGAGGGCCCTGAACAGGTTCCTCGCGACTTCCTCCTCAGTCTTCCCTAGATAGAAGAACTCATCGGCCGCGTACTCCTCGGTTGCCATGACCCCAACGCGGAAGCCCTTTGCCCGGTACTCCTCGACCAGCTCGGATATCTTCTTCCTCACGTTATCCCTCTTTCCCTCAACGACTATGACCTGGGCGTTGGGGGAGTAGTGCCTGTACTTCATGCCCGGGGAGCGGGCCACGTCCACGAGCTTGCCTCTGACTGCAGGGTGTATCTCGACCTCGCCGATGACCTTCTCCACCTCCTCGAGCGGCAGGCCGCCGGGCCTCAGCAGGGTCGGTCGCTCTGAGCTCAGGTCTATGACCGTGGACTCGACACCGATCTTCGTTTCACCCCCGTCGATTATGCACTCTATCCTTCCATAAAAATCGTCTATCACGTGCTCCGCCAGCGTTGGACTGGGCTTTCCGCTTATGTTCGCCGAAGGTGCCGCTATGGGGGTGCTGGCCTTTATCAGAGCGAGTGCTATCGGGTGAGCGGGCATCCTGACGGCAACGGTGTCGAGGCCGCCAGTGGTAGCGTAGGGAACTTCCTCCCTTTTGGGTAAGACCACCGTCAGAGGGCCGGGCCAGAACCTCTCGGCGAGGAGCCTTGCCTCCCTTGGGACGTCACTCGCAAGCTTCCTGAGGTCACCGGAGTCCGCTATGTGGACTATGAGCGGGTTGTCGGGGGGCCTGCCTTTTGCTTCGAATATCCTCCTAACAGCTTCCTCGTTGAGCGCATCGGCTCCGAGACCGTAGACTGTCTCGGTCGGAAACGCGACGAGCTTTCCCTCCAGTATGAACCTCGCGGCTATTCTTATCTTCTCCTTGTCAACTCCGTCCCGCATGTTGATTACTACCGTCATTCTCCCACCAAGGATTCCCCGAGAGAAGGCCGTTAAAAACGTTACCCAAGAACCTCCTCGTAGAGTTCCTCAACCTCGCGGGCCATCCTGCTCCAGGAGTATGCACTCGCGATTCTCCTTCCCACGTGGCCTGCTTTGGTGTTGAACTTGGGTTCGAGGAGCAGTTTCACGGCATCAACCAGCTCATCGAAGCTTCCGAACGTTAGACCGTTTTTAGCCTCCCGTATAAGCTCGGGGATGGCGCTGACACGCCTGCCGACCGCTGGAACGCCGAGGCTGTTGGCCTCAAGCACGACGAGTCCAAAGCCCTCCCGCTTGGAAGGCAGAACCAGCAACTTGCTCCTGGACAGTATGGCGTCCACGTCGTACCGGTAGCCTGTGAACTCGACATTCGGGGGTGCTGCTGCTTGGAGCTTTCCCCTCAGAGGCCCATCACCCACCACAAGGAACCTCTCCTCCGATAGAACCCGTGCCAGTTCTATGAAAGTCTCCGGACTCTTGTAGTCCCGGAGGGCACCGATGTATGTGATGTACTCCTTCCTTCCGTCGGTTTCCATGAGCGGTTTGACACCGTTGGGTATGACCCTCACCCTCCCCGCCCCGAGGGCCGCTGCCTTCTTGGCGAGCCAGTGGCTGACGGCTATAACCGCGTCGGCACTGGTCAGTGTTCTCTTCACGTAGAACCTGCCGAGGGCCAGTTTTGCCGTGTGCTCCAGGTCGCTCCCGTGCGCCGTTACGACGAGGGGAACCCCGGTTTTTTCCTTTGCAAGAACCCCTGCAAAGCTCGTCGTTCCAACAAAGTGGGCGTGAACAAGGTCAAACCCGAACTCTCTATGAAGCTGGACTATCTTCTTTGAACCAAGAAAAGCGAAGCTCGTCCCCCTGAACCCATAGACCGGAGGGACGCGAACCTGGTGGACGAGATCCCGCTCAAAGCTCCGCGGTTTAACGGGCCCGTATGTAAGAACATGAACCTCGTGCCCCTTCCTCAGCTCCCTCACGAGGCTGTCCAGGTGGTTCGCAACGCCCCCGCCGTGGGGTGGATAGTGCCCTACCATCAAAATCCTCATCGTGACCGGAGAAAATGGATAAGAGGCGTTAAAAAGGCTTATGGTCTTCCTCTGTCCCGTCCTCCCGGAATCCCTGGTGTTCTGGGCATTGTTCTCTTGGTCGTTAGCATCGCCATTTCATTTTTGATCTGGGGTATCAGGTCGTTGAGGAGGATGGAGTATTCGCCCCTGCTGAGGGCCTCCCTGGCCTGGGAGAGGAGGGACTCCAGCTCGCCCACATCGTAGCCCTTTCTTTTGAGGACCCTGACCATGACCTCCAGCTGGTGTATCTCAAGCTCCAGCTGCATCTTTACCGAGCCCTGGTACACGGTTCTCATCTCGCTGTATGCCCTGGATATGACGAAGTCGGCGTTGAAGCTGGCCACCATGGCGAGCTGGTATGCCCTGGAGTATTCCCCCGAATTGTAAGCGTCCCATGCAGCACTCAGGGCACTCTTTGCGCCTTCGAGCTTCTTCCTCGCGGCAGGTATCTGGAGTCCATCAAGGAGCTGTTCAGCGCGGCCGGTTTTGTTCTGGACGTTGATGAGAAGTGGATATACCTCGTCCCTCGTGGGGGATTGGGCAAGGCTTCCCTCCTCGTAGCCGGGGAAGTGGGACCTCATCCAGTTCTCCAGTTCTTTCCTGTTCAGGGGAAACATCGGCTCTTCCCTGCCGGAATAAGTGGCCGCGTACTTGACCTCCGTTATGCCGCTGAACCGTCTCAGTGCAGCTATCGTCAGGTTCTCCCTTCCCTCGTCAGTGAGGATCAGTATCGGCTTCCCCTTGAACTCGTACGGCCTCAGCTTCACGGCCTCAAGGTAGCCCTCTATCGCAAGGGCATCGCGGCCGTTGGCGATGACCGCGGTTTTTATCCCGTCAAAAACGTCCGGGAACTCGTCTTTGAGTGCCTGTATAACCACTAGGTTCGTCTCGTATCTGGTCTCACCGTACCAGCGCTCGTAGGGGATTCCAAATTCCTCCAGGTCTCCGGTGTATTCCTCGGGGACGGCGACAGGGCCGCCGATTATTATGACCCTGTCCGGGTCAATGCTGAGGATTTCGGCGCTCGCCGCGGGGTCATACGTCCCCCATGGGCTTACTATCAGCTGGGCTCCCAGGAGGTCGGCCACGTTCTGGGCTATGGCCATGTCTGCCTCGTTGTCGCTCACGAGGATGACCAGCCTCATATCCCCCACACCTGCGTGTCCGAGGGGAACCCCGCCGAGCATGAACATGAAACCGATGAGGATCACAAGCCCCCTTTTCCATATCACGCCTTTTCACCTGCTTCTATGTTGGGAAAAGCCTTATTTAAGCATTTTTCACGCAATCGTTTGCCCCCGTTTGATTTGGAGGGGAAGAAACGGTCAGAAAAGCTCCCCTCATGCCGGGAAGATTAACGGACGTTCAAAATCGTTTACTCACGTTTAAAGACCTCGTTAAAGACTCTTTGGGCGTACTCGCTCAGGGTGAGCCCTTCACCCCTCGCCAGCTTTTCGAGGAGCTTCTGGGCATGGCTTCCGTACTGGGCGGCTTTCTTTTCACGTCCTGCTATCTCCTTTGGAAGGCCGAATTCAACCGCCACTTTCCGCAGGATGGCCTTCCTCGTGCCCTTCTCGATCTTTGAGCCTATCGGCGTTCCCAGCGCAGCTGACACGACGGCCAGGTCGAGGAAGGGCACGCGCCCTTCGACCGAGTTGAGCATGGCTATCTTGTCGTCCCTTGCCAGGTTCTTCTCCCCCATCTCAAGGAGGTCCCTCTCCATCAGCGCGGGGTTAGTGAGGTACTTCGCGTAGCCCCCAAAGAGCTCATCCGCCCCCTGACCGCTCAGGAGAAGCCGGCACCCGTCTTCGCTTGCAAGCCTTGTGGAGAAATAAAGAGGGATGCCTATCGCGAGGTTCATCGGGTTAGAATCCTCTATGGCGAAGATTGTCCTTGGGACAGCATCGCGGACATCATCTATGTCGAAGACGTACTCCTTGAGCGGGAGCCCGAGGAGGTCGCTGGCCTTTCTCGCCCATTCCAGGTCGGGGCTGCCCTCGGCGCCTGCCGTATACAGAACGACGTCGGAGTAGCGAGACGCCAGCAGGGCTATCAACGAGCTGTCCAGGCCTCCGGAGAATAGAATGCCCGTTCTTTTTCCTGTCCTGACCCTGACCGCGTGCTCCAAAGCGTTCATGAGCGCGCGCTTTGCCCTCTCCGGCGTTAGGTTTCTCCTGAGTTCGGTGATTGTGAAGAGCCTTCTTCTCTCGGCGCCCCCACGCGAGATTATGACGAGTTCACCCGGCTCCACAGGTACGGCTTCCTCACCTATCGCCCATAGGACTTTCTTTTCCGAGGCGAAGAAGCCCTTTGGCGAATAGTAGAGCGGCCTAACGCCTATCGGGTCTCGGAAGAGGTATATCCTCTTCCCATCGCTGAAAGCCACCGCGTAGTCTCCTTCAAGCATCGTCATTGCCTTTCTTACGGCCCTCCACACGTTCACTCCCTTCTCAAGGAGGTGCTCGATGAGTCTCAGAATCACCTCGCTGTCAACGTCGGTCTCGAAGGGGACCCCCTTACCTTCGAGGTAGTTTCTCAGGTGGACGTGGTTGTATATCTCCCCGTTGTGGACTAAGGCTAGGTCGTTGTAGAAGGGCTGGGTGTAGTCGAGGGAGCCCGTCATTGCCAGCCTGCACTGGAGGAGGCCTATCTTTCCGTCGGGGATCTCTGAAAGGCGTGAAAAGTCATCGGATTTGAACACACCTCCATCGGTCCAGACACCGAAGGAGTCCTCTCCCCTATGCTTTCCCGCTATTATCATCCTCACGAACCTGTCCTTCAAACTCTCACCGATTCCTCCCGATATCAGGCACATGCTCCCACCGTAGGAACTTGGACATACGACACCAAAAGGCTTCTTCCTTATTCCTTGAAAGCGTTTTCATAACATTTACCCGAAACTGAAAGTCCGCCCAGAAATTGTTGGGGAGATTGAACTAGGTCAGGTCGCCGCAGGTGCAGTAGTGCTCGTAGGCGAGGGTCTCAAGGTCGTCAAAGCCCTCCCAGGTCTTGGCTGAGACGTAGAGAATCCTCGTGGGGGGTGCCAGCTCCGGAAGGGCCGAACACATCCTGTACGCCAGGAGCCCCTGCATTGAGGGTTCCAGCTTGAGCCTGGTGCTCAGATACTCCATGTCGTCAAGATAGCGCCGGTAGTCCTCAAGCCTCTCCACGGTGTCGATCTTGCTCATGGCCGGAACGGTTGTGGTTCCTAGGCGCAGTTCTATCATCAGGCCAAAGAATCGAACGAAGCAAAAATCCGCCGGTTTCCTCAGTATGTCCGGGCTGAAGAGATACACCGTGAGCGGTTCGGGGAGGTTCTCCATCAGCCTGACACCGAACTCGTGGAAGAGAAACGTCTCCATCTGGCCGGGGGTGTCGAGGAGAACGTAATCGCTCCCCTTCTCCAGCTCCAATATCCTGGAGACGTAGCTGGAGACACCCGGGAGAAGCCGGTCGTAGCTTTCCGCTATTGCCCCGTTGGGACCATATCCTTCCTCCATTATGTCCCAGGCGGTTACATCCTGCCTGACATCGACGTCGGGCTTGTAGGGCAGTCTCTTTACACCGGTATCGAGGTTCACATAGGCGACTGAATAGCCGTTTCCCTCAAGGTATCTTCCGAAGGAGGCTGTTAGGGTGGTCTTTCCGCTTCCTGCCGTTCCCACGAAGGTTATTATCATCTCATCACCCTGGCCTTGAGGCCAGATATTCTGGATATTCTCTCCGCCAGCTCCATGAAGGCCTTTGCACCCTCGGACTCAGGTTTGTACTCCACCACAGGGACGCCTTCGAGCGTCGCCTCCCTGACGGCCGGATCTTCCGGGATGACGGCAAGGAGGGGTATTTCCATGACCTCTTCGGCCACCTCCGGCGGGATTTCCGCCTCGCTCCTTCCCGAACGGTTGAGAACAAAGCCCAGAATCGCAAGACCCGCCCTTTTTAGAACCATTCCAACCTTCATAGTGTCGGTAACGCAGGAAATCTCGGGGTTTGTAACGAGAAGAACCTCCTCTCCGCTCAGCATTGCATTCATTGCGTCCATCTGAAGTCCCGCGGGGGAATCTATCACAACAAAATCGAACTTATCCTTCAGTTTTTTTATAGTCTCAGGGAGCTTTCTGGGGTCTGCCCTTATCACGTGCTCCCAGTCTATCGACGCGGGAACTAGGTGAACGTTCTCATAGGCGGTTGCGTATATGGCATCGCTTATTGTAGCCCTCCCGGCAAGGACATCGTGAAGGGTCGTGTATGCGTCATCTATCCCCATGACGAGGCTCAAGTTGGCCATGGTAAGGTCAGCGTCAACGGCACAAACGTGATAACCTATTTTCCCAAGGGCGATTGAGAGGTTAGCCGTCGTCGTGGTCTTTCCCGTGCCCCCCTTGCCGGAGGCTATGGAGATCAGCCTACCCATTGTCCCACCCATCTATTTTTCGGCTAAACCTTTATGAACCTTTAGTTATAGCACCCCTTGGAAGTAATGTAAACAACGGGAGAGTTTCGAATCTTCTGGGGTGAGAGATATGAGGATGTTTGTTGCTGATACGAGCGTGATCGTGGATGGCAGGCTTACCCAGTTCCTCGCGGGTATCGATGAGGACGTTAAGGTCATCATCCCTGAGGCCGTGGTTGCGGAGATAGAACACCAGGCCAACGAGGGGAAGGCGATAGGCCACGTGGGGCTTGAGGAGCTCAAAAAACTTCGGGAGATGGCCAACGAGGGCAGGATTATCCTGGAATTCCACGGAGAAAGGCCCGAGCTCTGGCAGATAAGGAGGGCCAAGTCCGGGGAGATAGACAACATGGTCAGAGAGATAGCCAGGGAGCTGGGCGCCACCCTGATAACCGGCGACGGGGTGCAGAGGGACATCGCGATAGCCAAAGGCATAGACGTAATTTACCTGACCGCCAGAAAGGAGGTCAAGCACCGCCTGGAGGACTTCTTCGACGAGACCACGATGAGCGTTCACCTGAAGGCCGGACTGATGCCCCTTGCGAAGAAGGGACGGCCCGGGGAGTGGAGGCTCGTTCCGGTTAGGGACGAGATCCTTACCGATGAAGAGCTGGAGGAGATAGCGGACGACATAGTCGAGAGGGCGAAGCGCGACCCCGAGAGCTTCATAGAGCTCGACGAGCCCGGGGCGACCGTTGTCCAGCTCAGGAACTACCGCATAGTCATAGCCAAACCGCCCTTCGCCGACAGGATAGAGATAACCGCCGTCAGGCCGGTCAAGAAGCTGAGCATTGAGGACTACGGGCTGAGCGAGAAGCTCATGGAGCGCCTCAGGGAGAAGGCCGAGGGGATACTCATAGCCGGAGCGCCCGGTGAAGGAAAGACGACCTTCGCCCAGGCTCTGGCCGAGTGGTACGCTGGCATGGGCAGGATAGTCAAGACCATGGAGAAGCCGCGCGACCTCCAGGTTGGGGAGGAGATAACGCAGTACACCGCTTTGAGCGGCAGGATGGAGAAGACCGGTGACATACTCCTCCTGGTTAGGCCGGACTACACGATATTCGACGAGATGAGGAAGACGAGCGACTTCAAGATATACGCCGACCTGAGGCTCGCGGGGGTGGGCATGGTCGGGGTTGTGCACGCCACCAAGCCCATCGATGCAGTCCAGCGCTTCATCGGCAGGGTCGAGCTCGGAATGATACCCCAGATAGTGGACACGGTAATCTTCATCAAGGCCGGCCGCGTTGCCAAGGTTCTGACGCTGGAGTACCTCGTCAAGGTGCCCAGCGGCATGAGGGAGGAGGATCTGGCCAGGCCGGTGATAGAGGTCCGCGACTTCGAGACCGGCGAGCTGGAGTACGAGATATACACCTACGGCGAGGAGATAAGCGTCGTCCCGGTCAAGAAGGAGGAAAAAGCCCCGGCCTTAAGGCTCGCTGAGAAGAGGCTAAAGCAGGAGATAAAGAAGTTCCTGCCGGATGTTTACACCGAGGTCGAGATAGTCAGCCCGCACAAGGCGATAATCTACGCCGACGAGTTTGACATCCCGGCGATAATCGGCAAGAAGGGCAAGCGCATCACCGAGCTGGAGAAGAGGATAGGCATAAGCATCGATGTCAAGAGCTTCACGGAGAGGGAGGCCGAGCGGCCGAAGGAGAGGATACCCGTCGAGATAGAGGAGAAGAAGAAAACGATAGTGCTCAGGGTTTCTCCGGATTACGCAAAGAGGCCGCTGAAGTTCTACGGGGGCGAGCAGTACGTCTTTACGGCCACTCCAAGCAAGAAGGGCCTCGTCAAGGTCAGCAAGAGCACGCCCATAGGGAAAGAACTGAAAAGGCTCATCGAGGCGGGCATTCCAATCTGGGCGACCGCCTGAGAAAACCTTTTATAGTTTGCTTTCTTCTTTTTTATGGTGGTAAGGAGTGGGACTCGCTGACGTGCTGGCCATCCTCGGGGCGATCTTTTTCATACTCCTGATATTCATGCCTTTCATCCCCGGCGGTCCCAGCCTGATGCTGCTGTTCCTTGGACTCCTGCCCCTGGCCCTGCTCGTCGTTCTTATCGTCAAGATGTGGGAGCTCAGCAGTGAAGTCAGAAGCATTAAGGAGGAGCTAAAGGCGCTCCGGGACGAAAGGGAGGGCACGAAAGATGGGGAGTGAGCATGACACCCTTGAGGCCGTTGGGGCGGTCGTGACTGGAGCTGGGTTGGTGATGCTGTTTATAGCCGGGGAAGCCGGGCTGTTCTTTGGCCCGCTGCTCCTTGTGCTGGGGCTCATCATCTGGAAGATGGGCGAGATGAGGAGGGAGTTCAGCGAAGAGCTCGAATCTCTGAGGCGGGAAATAGAGGGCCTCAAAGCCTATGGAGGCACCGCCGATGGCTGACGTCTCCGTCAGGGGGTTCGCAATAATCGTCCTCTCGGTACTCACTGTGGTGCGTCCGGAGGGATGGTTCTCTGCCCTCATGACCGCCATCCTGTTCGCCGTGGTCGGCTGGACGGTTATCGTAATAGCGAGTGAAATCGATGCGCTACGGTCAGAGATATGGAAGCTTCAACATGAGATAAGGGCACTCAGGAAAGAGCTCGGGACGGTGGAGTGAGATGAAGCTCATGAGGGACCTCTCAGCTCTCTTTGCACTGCTCGTATCCATCTCAGTCCTCCTGAGGGCTCAGCCCAAGAGCAGAGGTTCGGCGGATTTCTATCTCGGCATTGCTTTTTTGTCCTGGCCTTTCTGCTCCTTACCATCTGGCGGGAGCTGGAGCGCCTGAAGGACAGAATCCTCGAACTGGAATTCGCCCTCGGCGAGTCTCAGGGAGATGAGGACGATGGCGGGGATATGGCAGGATAAGGTCTTCTGGGCCACCCTCGGAGCCGCTTTGAGCCTTTATACCTACGGCATATTAGTGGAACCCGGCACCCTGGCGCTGGTCATTGGGGGCGTTTTCTGGGCTGCTGCATTCCTGTACCTCCTGTGGGGGAGCTTCAGGAGAGGGATTCAGAAAATCCTCTGAGGTGCGGGGTAAAGGCTCAGCTGCGAGGGTACTCATCACCCATCAGCTAGCGAAATTGTCTTCATCGCCGGAGTTTGTTCTCGCAAGGTTTTTTAACCCTTTTCGGGAGGGACTACCATGCTGGTTCTGGCATCGGCGAGTCCCAGGAGGCGTGAGATACTCGCAAAGTTCATCCGCGGCTTCCGGGTGGTGCCCAGCACCGCCGAGGAAGAGTGTGGGCTGGAGAACCCCACGGAATACGCCGTCGAGCTGGCCAGGAGAAAGGCGTGGGAGGTGTACGAGCGTCTCGGGGCGGGTGTTACTGTGGTCGGCGCCGATACGGTGGTCAGTATAGATGGTCACATCCTCGGCAAGCCCAGGGACGAGGAAGACGCCTTCAGGATGCTGAAGCTCCTCAGCGGAAGGGTTCACAGGGTCACGACTGGCTACTGCATCGTCCACCGCGGCGAGGAGCACCCCGGGGCGGTCGTGACGGAGGTAAAGTTCAGGGAGCTCGACGATGAGCTGATCCGGGCCTACATCAGAACCGGCGAGCCCATGGACAAGGCGGGTGCCTACGGCATACAGGGGAAGGCCGGCCTCTTCGTCGAGTGGATACGGGGAGACTACTACAACGTCGTCGGCTTCCCTCTGGAGATAGTCTGGAAGCTGAGGGAGCTGGGCTTTAGCATTCTACCGCGTTAACTCCGCGCGTTTTTCAAATTCTCCCGCTGGACATCTCTGCGTGGAATCTGGGGGTTCCTTAACCCTCCGGAAGTCTTTAGTCACCTCCTGTTATCATCCCACTAAATGTTACAATAAACGTATAATCTTGTAACGAAATTTTTTCGAATTATTGAAATCAAGCTGGAATGGGCCGGAAGGACACCTTCTCCTCGCGGACATCGTTTTATTTTGGATCTTCGGGCGCCCTGACAGTTCTCGCGGGGATTAAACCCCTGTCAATTCCCGGAAAGTTGCGTGATCTTTTCTGCCCACCGGCTGGGGAACCCTCAGCGCGCCCGGAGTTCTGTAATTTTGGCGTAAACATCGTCAAAACAGGGTCTTCAGAAGGCACAAAAGACACCCCTCCGAGGAAAGGCTTATAAGATTGAAGCCCGTCAAATCCTCTGTTAGGCTAAGGAAGGGAAAAACCCGCCTGTTGCAATAAGACTCTGGGAGAATTGAAAGTCAACCCGGGGAGGCCGGGCGTCCTGGGTTACGTGAGAGTTGCAATAAGACTCTGGGAGAATTGAAAGGGGAACGGAGGCCCGTTTAAACCGGACGCAGATGAAGGTTGCAATAAGACTCTGGGAGAATTGAAAGGCTTTGGGAAGGGAGACATTGACGTTTACCTCGTGAGTTGCAATAAGACTCTGGGAGAATTGAAAGCCTGTTACTTCGTTTACGGGACTTATATTTTTCAGGCGGTTGCAATAAGACTCTGGGAGAATTGAAAGACAAGTTTACTACGTGAGGAAAAAGCTCGCTCCTTGGGGTTGCAATAAGACTCTGGGAGAATTGAAAGGCGACCTCCACATATAGCCGGTTCGCCACCATTTCGCCGGTTGCAATAAGACTCTGGGAGAATTGAAAGCCTTCTTTACTCCCTTGCCGGCGCCGTGGCGGGCGAGTTGCAATAAGACTCTGGGAGAATTGAAAGCGACGGAACACAGATAGGGAACTACACGGTCGTTGGGTTGCAATAAGACTCTGGGAGAATTGAAAGTCCCTTTTCAGAACATGCGCCAGCTCTTTCGGACTGGGTTGCAATAAGACTCTGGGAGAATTGAAAGTGGAGGTGTTGAGGTTGAGGGCGGAAGTTGTGAACGGGTTGCAATAAGACTCTGGGAGAATTGAAAGCTGAACGGGAGGATAAGGAAGTGTGTTGAGTATAAGAACGTTGCAATAAGACTCTGGGAGAATTGAAAGTTAACAGCGGCGAGATAAAGATAACTGAGTATTCTATCGTTGCAATAAGACTCTGGGAGAATTGAAAGCCACCCCGCTATCACTTGTATGCTATAAAGAAGTCGTGTTGCAATAAGACTCTGGGAGAATTGAAAGGTCGCCAAACACGGTTTACGTTATGGCGACGATAAACGTTGCAATAAGACTCTGGGAGAATTGAAAGAAAGTACATCCTCGTGACGGGCTTCATCATAATGTTTGTTGCAATAAGACTCTGGGAGAATTGAAAGGTTTCGCGTAGACCGGCCCATTCCCAAACACCCCCTCACTGTTGCAATAAGACTCTGGGAGAATTGAAAGACCTCGAGGAGGCCCTCAGGAGGATCGACTATGTAGAGTTGCAATAAGACTCTGGGAGAATTGAAAGCAGACTTCCGGGTTGTCATTCAGTTCATAGACCCCGAGTTGCAATAAGACTCTGGGAGAATTGAAAGACATCTATGTCATCGACCTCCCATCCCAGTTTCTTGGTTGCAATAAGACTCTGGGAGAATTGAAAGTTGCACAGTTGTATGCGGCCTGTATAGACACTCCAAAGTTGCAATAAGACTTCAGAGAAAAATGGCCTATAAAAACTCTCCAAACAGCAGGTCTTCCTTTCTTCCGCCGGCCTTTTTGAAGACCCTCTCGCTCCATCCAACGTTACCTATTCCCCTCGGCCAGTGGGCGTCGCTTGAAAAGACGAGCTTTATGCCTCGTTTTACGCACTCCCTCACAAAGTCCATCCCCGGGACCTTGTAGCGGGAGCTTATCTCGAAGGCCTTCCCCCTCTCCTCGGCCAGCTCAAGGACCTCTCCAAGGCTCTCCTCGCTTGGATACCCGATGTATCTGAAGCTGGCCCCGAAGTGGCCGATTATGTCCACGTTCTCGTCGAGGAGGGCGAGTTTAACCAGCTCGACGTACTCCTCGGGGTCATCGAGCCAGAGGTGAACGCTGGCTATCACGTAGTCCACACTTTTCCTCATGCCTCCGGCGACGTCAACGCCGCTGTGGGTTATATTGGCCTCAATGCCCGCCATGAGAACAACATCGGCCTCGTTTTTCCACCGCTCGATATCCCTCACGTAACGGTTGAAGGCCTTTCCGGTGAGGTAGTGGCTGTGGTCTGTTATCCCGAGGAGCTTCAGCCCCTTCTCCTCGGCGGCAGCAACGTTGTCGCCCACACTCCCGGTGCCGTCCGAGTAGGCGGTGTGGGTGTGGACGTCGTGGGGGAACTCGGGCATGTTAGGGACTTCTCGGGGGGATTAAAAAGCCTTCTGGACAAAATATCCAAAGTAAAGCCCAACCTTGAGTTTTGACAACCTTTAAATACCGTCCGGAACAAAACTCACCCGGTGGTGAAAATGGTCGAGCGCTCCAAGGTTAGGGTTCTCGTTGCAAAGCCGGGACTTGACGGTCACGACAGGGGAGCCAAGGTCGTTGCGAGGGCCCTGCGTGACGCTGGTTTTGAGGTCATATACACTGGCATAAGGCAGACCCCGGAGCAGATTGTGGAGAGCGTCATCCAGGAGGACGTTGACGTCCTTGGAATAAGCATCCTCTCCGGCGCACACATGGTTCTGATCCCCAAGATCCTGAGGCTCCTTGGGGAGCGCGGTATAAAGCCCAACGAGGACGTCCTCGTCATAGCCGGCGGAATAATCCCGCCCGACGATGCCGAGCAGCTTGAGAAGAGCGGCGTTGCCAAGGTCTTCGGTCCGGGAAGTCCGATCGGCGACATAATAAGCTTCATAGATGAGAACGTTCCGAGGCTCAGGAAGTTCAGGTCGGCATGACCCAACCTTTATAATTTCTTCCTGGATAATTTGTCCGAGTGGTGACGATGATAGACGACCTTATAGAACGCATGCTCCAGGGAGACAGGCGCGCCACGGCGAGGCTCATAACCCTCGTCGAGAACGATGAGGAAAAGGCGAGGGAGATAATACGCAGGATCTATCCCCACACGGGAAACGCCTACGTCGTCGGCATAACCGGGCCGCCGGGGGCTGGAAAATCGACCCTTCTCGACAAGCTCATCAGGGTCGTTCGTGAGGAGGGAAAGGTCGTCGGCGTGATAGCCATAGACCCCACCTCGCCGTTTACGGGCGGAGCGTTGCTCGGCGACAGGATAAGGATGCAGAGGCATTCCACCGACCCCGGTGTTTTCATCAGGAGCATGGCGACCAGGGGCTCCCTCGGCGGACTCGCCAAGGCCACGAACGATGCCATAAAGGTTCTCGATGCCTACGGCTGTGACGTCATCTTCGTTGAGACCGTCGGCGTCGGTCAGATCGAGATTGACATCGTTAAGACGGCCGATACCGTGGTTCTCGTAACCGTGCCCGGCCTGGGGGATGACGTGCAGGCGATAAAGGCCGGGCTGATGGAGATAGCGGACGTGTTCGTAATCAACAAGGCCGACAAGGAAGGGGCGGACGCAACGTACTTTGAGCTCAACCTCATGCTCGACCTTGAGAAGGAGCGCTGGGAGAGGCGCGGCTGGAGGCCGCCGATAGTTGAGACCGTGGCAACCACCATGAGGGGGATCAGAGAGCTCTGGGCGGCCGTAAAGGAGCACCACGAGTTTCTTGAGCGCAGCGGTGAGATAGAGCGGAAGAGGAAGTTCCGGGCCGAGGAGGAGGTCAAGACGATAGTCTCGGGCAGGATAGCCAAGGCAATAAGTGAGAGGCTCGATGAGGAAGAGGTGGCGGCCCTGATAGAGAAGATCGTGAGGAGGGAGATGGACCCTTACTCTGCCGCGGATCTTGTACTTGAAAAAGCCCTGGGGGTGAAGGTATGATAAAGAAGATAGACCACGTTGGTATAGCCGTTAAAAACCTCGACGAGGCCATCAAGGTCTGGGAAGGCCTCGGCCTCAAGGTCGAGGAGATCGAAGAGGTGCCCGACCAGAAGGTAAGGACCGCGATAATCCACGTCGGCGAGAGCAGGATAGAGCTCCTCGAAGGAACCTCCGAGGACTCACCGATAGCCAAGTTCATCGCCAAGCGCGGTGAGGGCATACACCACATAGCCCTCGGCGTTGATAACATCGAGGAGCACCTTGAGAAGCTCAAGGCTGAGGGATACAGGCTCATTGATGAGAAGCCCCGCATCGGCGCCGGTGGTGCGAAGATAGCGTTCGTTCACCCAAAGGCGGTAACGGGTGTGCTTCTCGAACTCTGTGAAAGGGAAAAGTGATGCCTGAAGCGTCTATTTTGGATGTGTGGTCCCGTTTTTTCTCTTTAACTCGATGGTCTGGGCATCTGTGTATTTAGTCACACACAGTAACATTTATAAGAACATTAACAAACTTACTGCGGCTGTAATGCCATGACCTTATGAGTCAAGTAATATGAGAAGTGATGACTTATGATGTTTAGGGGGTGGCCCCGAAGGAGGGGGTCACGGATTGTTGATTACCGCCGTCTCAACGATGTCCTCACCAGAAATCCGCACAGGGGGAAAATACTGATAACCAGGAGGCCTCCCTTTGAGGTCAAAGCCCCCAACGTCCACCATGTGTGGGTTACAAAAGTTTCCCATCCGGCGGCAGTTCCCCCCTCCAGACTCCACGTCATCGAGCAGATTGTGTGGGACCGTCTGGAGAACAACAAATCCGACGTCGTTTTGGATGCTGTTGAGTACCTGATGATAGAGAACGGTGTCGAACCCACGCTCCGGTTTGTGAGTAAGATACGGGACATGGCCGTTATGCAGAACTCGGACTTTTACGTTACGGTTAGCGACGGCATAGACAGCAAGGTGCTCAACATCCTGCGCAGAATCGTCGAGTGAGCCGCCGCAGGTAAAGTTATATAACCTATCCCATCATTCTCCAATTTAGGTGTAGGGCATGCCGTACATCGAGAAGATTGAAATGAAAGGTTTCAAATCCTACGGTAACCGAAAGGTAGTTGTCCCGCTTTCTAAGGGGTTTACAGCGATCGTTGGTGCCAACGGTTCTGGAAAGAGCAACATTGGTGACGCCGTTCTCTTTGTTCTCGGCGGACTGTCCGCTAAAGCCATGCGTGCCACCAGGATAAGCGATTTGATCTTCGCGGGCACAAAAACGGAGGCGCCGGCAAAGTACGCCGAGGTCGCGATGTACTTCAACAACGAGGACAGGGGCTTTCCCGTCGATGAAGACGAGGTCGTGATAAAGCGCCGCGTTTATCCCGACGGCAGGAGCACCTACTGGCTCAACGGCAAGAGAACGAGCAGGAGCGACATCCTCGATGTCCTCAGCGCAGCCATGATTTCGCCCGAGGGCTACAACCTCGTTCTCCAGGGCGACATCACCAAGTTCATCAAGATGAGCCCCACCGAGAGGAGGATGCTCATAGACGAAATCTCCGGAATAGCGGAGTACGACGCGAAGAAGGAGAAAGCTTTAAAGGAGCTCAAGCAGGCGGAGGAAAACCTCGCGCGCGTTGATCTGCTTATCAGGGAAGTTAAGTCCCAGCTCGACAAGCTCGAAAAGGAGCGCAACGACGCTTTGAGGTACCTCGACCTTAAGGAGCGTGTTGAAAAGGCCAAAGTAACGCTTCTCCTGGCCGAGATAAGGAAGCTGAAGTCCCTGATCGAGGAGAACACCCTCCGCGACAAGGAGATAGAGGCGGAGATAGCAGCCATAGAAGAACGCCTCAAGGATATAGCCAAGGAGATAGTCACCAAGGAGAAGGAGCTCAACGCCATCGAGAAGGAGCTTGAGGAGAAGAGCGAGGACGGCATCCTTGAGGTTACCCGGAAGATCAGCGAGGTTCAGTCGAAGATCGAGATGGCAAGGAAGAACATCGAGCTGGCTAAGAAGGAAATAGAGGACAGCCAGCACAGGCTCGCCAAGACCAAGGAGGAGCTGAAGAAGGTCTCGGAGGAGATAGAAAAGAGCAAAAACGCCATCCAGCGCTGGACAAAGAGGCGCGAGAGGCTCAAGGCAGAGATCAAGGAGAAGGAGGTCGTTAAGAACGAGCTGGTCATCAAGCTCGGGGAGATAGACAGGGACTTTGCGATAGCCAAGCAGGACTTCGACAAGGTCGTTGATGAGCTTGAAGAGGCCAAGAAGGAGCTCTACATGAAGGAAAGCGATATCAAGAAGTTCGAGGAAGAGATAGAGCGCCTTAAGGCCAAGATCGCTCAGGATAGTGCCAGGAGAACGGCGCTCAAGTCCAAAATCAGTGAGGCCAAGAAGTCCCTTGAGGCCAAGCGCTCCGAGCTCGGAGAGATAGATGGGAAGATGTCCAAGGGCGAGGCCAGGCTTAGAAAAGCCGAGAAGGAGCTCGAGGAGAAGACCAAAGCCCTCAGAAGGGTCGAGGGAGAGCTCTCCAAGGCCAGGGAAGAGCTCATCAAGGCCGAGGCTCAGAGAGAGGTTCGCGGAAATCGTGCGGTCGAGTTCCTCAAGAACCAGAACATCCCAGGCCTCTACGGGCCCCTCGGGGAGCTGATAACTGTCGCGGACAAGGACTACGCTTTGGCGGTGGAGGTCGCCCTCGGCGGGAACTACGACAACGTCGTGGTGGAGGACGACCGGGTCGCCGAAAAGGCCATCGGGCTCCTCAAGGAGAGAAAGCTCGGAAGGCTCACATTCCTCCCGCTCAATAAGATAAAGCCCCGTTCGATGCGCGAGAAGCCCTCCCTTGGAATCCCCGCGATGGACGTCGTCCAGTACGACCCGCGCTTTAAGAACGCCGTCGCCTACGCCCTCGGGGATACGCTCATCGTGAACGATATGGACGAGGCAAGAACCGTTGGAATCGGGAAGGTTCGCATGGTGACCCTCGGCGGTGAGCTCCTTGAGAGGAGCGGAGCGATAACCGGCGGCCACTACAGGCCAAGGGGCAAGCTCGGGGTAAACGTCGATGAGATAAGGAAGAGGGTCGAGAAGCTCGAACGCGAGAAAGAGACTCTGGAGTCTTCAGTCAACGCGCTCAGGATCGAGGTTAAGGGCCTTCAGAACGAGCTCTTCGAGCTCCGCATGAAGAAGAGCGACCTGAGCAAGGACCTGCAGGTCGTCCAGAGGGAGATGGAGCGTCTCCTCTCTGAGGACAGAGCCCTCAAGGAGTCCATCGAGGAGAGCGAGAAGCTCATTGAGGTGCTTGAGAAGAGGATTCACGGGACAAAGGGGGACATGGCGAAGCTCAGGGGAAGGATAGAGCGGCTTGAGAAGAAGAAGGAGCGGCTTAAGAAGGCCCTGGAGAACCCAGAGGCGAGGGAGCTGAACCAGCGCATAAGGGAAGTTGAGCACGAGATAAGCAAGCTCAGGGAGGAGCTGGGCAAGGTCGAGAGCAAGCTCGAAAGCCTTGAGATAAGGATAAACGAGGAGCTCCTTCCTAGGAAGGCCGACCTTGAGGAGGAAATAGAGGGACTCGTGAACAGGATAAACGCACTCAAGGCCAACATCACCGAGAACGAGAAGGCCATTAAGGAGTTCGAGAAGGAACTTGAGGAGCTCAGAAAGGCCGAGGAGAGCGTTAAGGACGAGCTCAAGGAGCTCCGCGAGAGGCGTGAGAGAGTCAAGAACGAAATAATCGACCTCCGCTCGGAGAAGGACGAACTCAACTCCAAGCTCCAGGAGCTCCGCATAGAGGCCAACACCCTCAAGATAAAGCTCGCCCAGTACGAGGCGACGCTGAAGGAGAAGCAGGACGAGCTCAAGCACCACGATGCCAGGCTCATCAAGTCAATAAAGGAAGTCCCGCTGGAGCTTGAGGCCCTGAGGGAGCAGATAGAGAAGATGGAGGAGGAGATACGCTCCCTTGAGCCCGTCAACATGAAGGCCATCGAGGACTTCGAGGTCGTTGAAAGGCGCTACCTTGAGCTGAAGAGCAAGCGCGAGCAGGTGGTTGCTGAAAAGGAGAGCATCGAGGAGTTCATCGAGGAGATAGAGGGCCAGAAGAGGAACGTCTTCATGCAGACCCTCAGTGAAATAGCCAGGAACTTCTCGGAGCTCTTCG
The DNA here is from genome assembly GCF_055392585.1 of Thermococcus coalescens. NCBI lineage: Archaea > Methanobacteriati > Methanobacteriota > Thermococci > Thermococcales > Thermococcaceae > Thermococcus > Thermococcus coalescens. The sequence continues at coordinate 649,180 of NZ_AP043764.1, read as the reverse complement.
CCAAGCTCTCTCCTGGAGGAAGCGCCAGGCTCATCCTTGAGAACCCTGAGGATCCGTTCGCGGGCGGCCTTGAGATAGAGGCAAAGCCCGCAGGAAAGGACGTCAAGAGGATAGAGGCGATGAGCGGCGGTGAGAAGGCCTTAACTGCCCTCGCCTTTGTCTTTGCGATACAGCGCTACAAGCCTGCCCCGTTCTACCTCTTCGACGAGATCGATGCACACCTCGACGATGCCAACGTCAAGCGTGTGGCTGATCTCATCAAGGAGGCCTCCCAGAACAGCCAGTTCATAGTCATAACCCTGAGGGACGTCATGATGGCCAACGCGGACAAGATAATCGGCGTCAGCATGAGGAACGGCGTGTCTAGGGTGGTAGCGCTCAGCCTTGAGAAGGCCATGAAGATCCTCGAAGAGGCCAGGAAGAGGAGCGAGGCGGAGCATGCTGAGATGTTCGGACACCTGAGCGGGTGAGGACGATGGAATCGCGCCGTGAGGAGGAGATAACGCCCGTCGACATTCTCCTCCAGCTCGTCACCATGGGCAAGGTCGACCCCTGGAACATAGACATCGTTGACCTGACCGAGAAGTACATCGAGCGTTTGAGGGAGATGAAAGAGCTGGACCTCCGCGTCTCGGCGAGGGCCATCCTGGCGGCATCAATACTTGTCAGGATGAAGAGTGAGGCTCTGCTCCACGCCGACGAGGAGGAAGAGGAGGAACACCACGAGGAGCGCATAAGGGTGGACGTTGAGCCTTTAGCCCCTCCGCTCAGGAGGGTCGAGCGCTACTACACCTTCGACGACCTCCTGGATGCCCTGATGGATGCCCTTGAGGAGGCAGAGAAGAGGAAGCCGCGGAGGAGGAAGAAGGTCGAGATAGAGGAGGAGGTGTTCGTCGTCGACGACTTCCGCGTTGACATCGAGAAGCACGTGTACAGGCTCCACGAGATAGTCGTTAACATGTACAGGGAAACGGGGGAGCCCATAAACTTCTGGGACCTTGTCTTCGACCCGACGCCGAAGATAGTCGCCAGAACCTTCCTCTACCTCCTGTTCCTCTCCAACATGGGCAAGGTTGACCTCATTCAGGAGGAGCCCTTCGGGGAGATACTCGTTGTGCCCGTGGAGGAGGCCTGATCCCTTTCTTCCCTCTTTGCCGGCCTTATTGTTATGACCAGCAGGGGTTCCTCCCGCCCGATATAGAGGCTCTTCTTTTTCCGGTTCATGTAGAAGCAGTACCTCCCGTCAGGAAGGCCTTCAACGAATTTCCGCGGGAGTGTGTGCCTTGCGGTTCTCCCATCGAAGAAGACGCAGTCGTAGGCCTCGGAAATCCCGGAGACCCTCTCCCTGATTTCCTCCAGGGATAGCATCTCGCATTCGAGCCTGGCACAGACCAGACTCTTTCTCCCGTCAGTGAGGATTACTACCTTCCCATTCACCTCGATCCTCCGCGAGCGGTCGAGGAAGTCCCACAGCTCGGCGTATATGCGTTCAAGCCTCCGCCTCTTCGCCAGCCTTTTGGCGAGCCTCTCCCTGGCGTGCCTCGTGAGGAGCATGCCCTAACTTCGTCCGAGAATTTATAAACTTCGCCGAGGATATAGGCACATGTATCTTCGCCGCGATCTAATCGAGCCCCGCGTTTATCAGGAGGTAATCTACGCCCGCTGTAAGGAGACCAACTGCCTTGTCGTTCTGCCAACTGGGTTAGGAAAGACGCTTATAGCCATGCTCATAGCCGATTACAGGCTCTCGAAGTACGGCGGCAGGGTTCTCATGCTCGCCCCGACGAAGCCCCTCGCGCTCCAGCACGCCGAGAGCTTTAGGCGGCTCTTCGACATTCCCCCGGAGAGGATCAACGTCCTCACGGGCGAGCTCTCACCCAAACAGAGGGCTGAGCTGTGGGAAAGAAGCGCGATAGTAACCGCCACGCCCCAAACCGTTGAAAACGACATCCTTACGGGGAAAATCTCCCTGGAGGACGTTGTCCTTCTCGTTTTTGACGAGGCCCATAGAGCGGTGGGCAACTACTCCTACGTATTCATAGCCAGAGAGTACCTAAGGACTGCCAGACACCCGCTCGTCCTCGGCCTCACGGCATCCCCGGGAAGCGACGAGGATAGGATACGGGAGATAATAAGGAACCTAGGGATAGAGCACATCGAGATAAGGACCGAGAGCTCCCCCGACGTCAGGCCATACGTGCAGAGAATGAGCTTCGAGTGGGTGAAGGTCGAACTCCCCGGCATCTACAAGGAGGTGCGGAAACTTTTGAGGGAAATGCTCAAGGAGAGCCTCAAACCCCTAGCCCAGTTCAAGCTTGTCTCCACTTACTCGCCGGACATTCCGAAAAGGGAGGTTCTCCAGGCCGGCTCAAAAATAAATCGGGAGGTCGCGAGGGGAAACTACGAGCTCGGCCGGCTCAGGATGTACCAGGCGAAGGCCGTGAAGCTCCAGCACGCGATAGAGTTGCTCGAAACCCAGGGGCTAACCGCGCTGAGGGCCTACCTCAAGAAGCTCCGCGAGGACAAGAGGACGAAGTCGAGCAGGCAGCTCATGGAAGACCCTCGCATGAGGAAGGTGATATACCTCCTCGTCCAGGCGAAGGAGCTTGGCCTCGACCACCCGAAGATGGAGAGCATGCTGAGGCTGGTTAAGGAGCAGCTGGAGAAAAAGCCGAACTCAAAAATCATAGTCTTTACGAACTACAGGGACACCGGGAGGAAGATCGTGGAGGTTCTCCGGGGGGAGGGAATAACGGCCGAGCGCTTCATCGGCCAGGCGAGCAGGAGCAACGACAGGGGGATGAGCCAGAGGGAGCAGAAGGAGACCCTTGAGAGGTTCTCGCGCGGCGAGTTCAACGTTCTGGTGGCCACGAGCGTTGGTGAGGAGGGCCTCGACGTGCCCGAGGTCGACCTCGTCGTCTTCTACGAGCCGGTGCCCTCAGCCATAAGGAGCATCCAGAGGCGCGGCAGGACGGGCAGGCACAGACCCGGAAAGGTCGTCATCCTGATGGCCAAAGGGACCCGCGATGAGGCCTACTACTGGAGCTCCCGGAGGAAGGAGAAGGGGATGTTTGATGCCATAAGAAAGCTCGCCCGGGAGCTTGAGAAGGCTCATCCGGGGAGGGGTAAAATAAGAGAAAGGACAGCGGAGCGTGTTGAGATGTCCTCAAAGGGAAGGGTAACGTCCCTCGATGAGTTCCTGAAGCCGAAGGAAAAGCCCGCGCCTCCCAGAGAGGGGGTCTACGAAAAGCTCCCGATAAAGCCGGTCTTCGTGAGAAAGCCCAAGGGTATAGTCGTTTACGTCGACAGTCGCGAGCTCAGGAGCGGCGTTCCAAAGCACCTGAAGGAGCTAGGGGTGGAGGTAGAGGTCAGAACCCTCGATGTTGCCGACTACGTTGTGAGCGAGGAGATCGGGATAGAGAGGAAGAGCGCCAACGACTTCATACAGTCCATCATCGACGGCAGGCTCTTCGACCAGGTGGAGCGATTAAGGAAAGCCTACGAAAAGCCGGTGATAATCATAGAGGGCGAGCTTTACGGCATAAGGAACGTTCACCCAAACGCTATCCGGGGAGCAATAGCGGCGGTGACCATCGACTGGGGCGTGCCGGTACTGTTCTCGTCTGGAACGGAAGAGACCGCCCAGTTCATTTACCTCTTGGCGAAGCGCGAGCAGGAGGAGAGGAAGAAGGAAGTTCGCCTCAGGAGCGAGAAGAAGGCTTTGACCCTCGCTGAGAGACAGAGGCTCATCGTTGAGGGCCTCCCCTACGTCTCGTCCACACTCGCGAAGAGACTCCTCCGGCACTTCGGAAACGTTGAGCGCGTTTTCACCGCCACGGAGGAGGAGCTCCAAGAAGTTGAGGGGATAGGCAAAAAGAAGGCGAGGGAGATAAGAAAGGTGATAACCGCACCCTATGTTGAGGACGAGGACAAAACTTAAGGCTGGATTTTGGGGAAATTAAATTGCCCCCGGGAAACCGCGGGGGATGAGCGCCTCGGCGAGCCGTGATTCCCCTTCGCTCCCCGGGGGCACACTTCCTATTACCTTGTGACTATGGCGTTCACTCCCGCTGCAGCTAAGGTGAGCAGCTCGAAAACCTTGTAGGCTTCCTCAAGGTTTCTGGCCTCGAACTCTACGGTCTTTCCATCCACGCGCCTCACGAAGGGCAGCAGTTCGGCCGTGTCCGCCATGTCGCTTCTGAGGAAGCGGACCTTAACGTGAACGGGTTTCCTCGTCACGAGCGGCTTTGCCTCTCCCCTCCTCAGCCTTTCGACGGCCTCGGCAACGCCGTCCCTCAGCATCGTTTTTATCCTGCTCATCCCGGGGCTCTTGGCGGCGTAGCGCGAGGGGGACTCCTTGAAGGGAACGCCGACGACCCAGGGGGTGAAGGCTTTGACGTCCGTTTCTATCAATCTCATATCGCCACCGACGAGAATCGCGGGGATTCCCCAGCTCCCCAGGAGGTAGGCGTTGAGCAGAAACTCGCTAACTTCAACGCCGTTGATTTCAAGCCTGTCCACGCTCGCCCCGCTGTACGTGTGGTCGAAGGTCGCTCTGTCCGTTCCTGCCTTGGCGTGGTAGCCGAGGAAGAGCGCGGCATCGCTTCCCTTTGCAAAGGCCACCATGCTGAGCGGCCTTGGGAAGCCCCTGACCAGCTCGACGTACTCGGGCATCTCCTCCGGAAGGATGTTGACCATCGGCCCGTGGCTGTCGGCTACGATGATCTCATCAAAACCGTTTTCGTGCAGCGTCTCGGCCGTGACCTTCACTATCTCTGTCGCTATCTTTCTTGCCTCCGAGTACAGGGCACCCTTGACGAACAGGTGCTGCCGGCTGACTATGTACGGCAGGCCCTCAAGGTCGAGGGATATGAACGCACGCATCGACATCACCACGATAAAAATCGAAGCGATAAAAGATAAGTCTTGTGGTGGGCGATATAACCGACGGGAATATAAGGCACAAAATTCGATAATTCCCGCTCATGAAAAGGGTTATATAGGCCTTTTTTCATAAAACAGAGTGGTGATTGGCATGCAAATTGTTGAACTGGACATTAAATTGCCCTACGACGGAAGAGGAAAGATTCTGGGCCGTCTTTATGAAAAGGTTAGGGGCAAGATTCGGGATATACACTTCTTCCCGCCCGATGCGGAAGGTATTAGCGAAATCAGAATGGAGATAGTGGAGGACGATGCCCCCAGGCTCCTCTCGGAGCTCAGGAAGATAATCAAGGACGGAAAGATAACCTTCAAAGTTCTCTCCGAGGCCTAACCCTTTATCCCCTTATTGAGCTCTTCCAGCTTTTCTCTGGCCTTCTCAAGCGAACCCGCCTTCTCAATAGCCGTCCCGGTGACTATTATATCCGCCCCGGCCTCAACCGCTTTTCTCGCCTGCTCCCCGGTTCTTATGCCTCCCCCGACTATGAGGGGGACGTCTATAACCTTCCTGACGAGGGAGATCATCTCGGGCGGAACGGGCTCCCTCGCCCCGCTTCCCGCCTCCAGGTAGACGAGACGCATCCCGAGGTACTGGCCGGCCAGGGCGTAGGCCGCCGCGATCTTCGGCTTGTGTCTTGGGATTGGCTTGGCGTCCCCTATCCAGCCCACCGTTTCTCCAGGTTCAACAATCAGATACGCCATAGGTATGGGCTCTATGCCGTAGCGCTTAACTGTGAACGCCCCCAGTGCCTGGGAACCGGTTATGAAGAACGGGTTGGTTGAATTGAGCAGGCTCATGAAGAATATGGCATCCGCGTGCCTGCTTATTCCTCCGTGAGAGCCGGGAAAGAGTATCGTGGGGAGGTCTGAGCTCTCTTTTATGGCTTTCACCACACCGTCCAGAACGTCTCCCTCAGCCCCGGTGGAGCCGCCTATCATTATCGCATCCGCGCCGGCTTCCTCACTCATCCTGGCTATCTCTCCGGCAACGTCGGGGGTAACGTCGTCTGGGTCAATGAGAACAAAGTGGAGTTTTTCCCTTTTGAGCTTTTCATGAATGTACGACTCGACCCTCCCCAGTTCAAGCTTCATTTTTCCCACCGAATTCTATAGCTTCCCTCTCACTTTTAACCCTTTTCCATTTCAGGCGGAGATTTTCAAGTATTCCGACTAGGATCGCGTCAGGTTCTTTCTCGAATCTGTAGAGGTTTGTCCCCACCTCAACGTCACTGGCGCCGAAACCTTCCACCGCCTCTCCGTGCTTGGAGACTTCGACGGAGAGTTTCTCCTCAATCCTCTCCTCATTGGGGATCATGTAAGCCCTTAGGAGTTCTGCATCCCTCAGGAGAAAGTCTATGTGCCAGTGGAGCTTTTTGTCTTTCCTGAAGTGTCTTGCAACCCGTTTCTCAAGGGAGTTCATGGCGGAGCCGACGTAGACGTAGTAGCCCCCCCTTAAAACGAACCTCCTGCCCTTTGTGGCTATCTCCCTCTCATCAGGCAGACGGATAACGAGGAAGTACGCACCCTTCATGGGAAAGACTCTCACTCAGGGTTTATAAACTCCTGACCCAACTCTTTATTGGTGTGACGTATGGACGAAAAGAAAAAGAAGCGCCCCATTGACGAGTTTGCCTGGCAGGAGTACGACAGGGACGAGTTCGAGGAGCGCTTTCCGACTCTGGCAAAGGAGCTTGAGGAAGAGGGCGTCCCGATAGACGCGTACAGGACGAGCGAGAAAAGGGCGATTGCAGAGGATGATGAGATGCGGGACTTCTCCGGCTACAACCCGACTGTCATAGACTTCCTCAGGAGATGCGAAACGGACGACGAGGCGCTTGAGATAATCAACTGGATGGAGGAGCGCGGTGAGATAACCCACGAGATGGCCAAGGAGCTCCGTATAACCCTCGTCCAGAAGGGCGTAAGGGCTTTCGGTCCCAAAAAAGAGTGGGGATGGTACGAGAGACACAGAAAAAGGGAATAAGTCAGATGTTCCCTATCCTCTGAAGGACCATTCCCTCTATCCTTATCGGCTCCGTTCTCCTGGCGAAGACTATCGCCTGATCGAGCCTCGCCTCGCTCTCGGCGCGTATCGTGAATAGGGGGTCTCCCTCCTTGACCTTTTCTCCAACCTTGACGTAGAGTTCTATTCCTGCCCCCTTGTCCTCTGGAGCACCGGCGGCTCTGGCTATTCCCGTGATGGCTCGGTTGTCTATTCCGGTTATGTAGCCGCTGGTTGGTGCGGTGAAGGTGTATGTCTTGTCCCCGACGGGTATCTCCTCGGGCTTGATGTCTGGGTTCCCGCCCTGCTCTTCTATAATTTCCCTCATCTTCTGGTAGGCCTTGCCGCTTTCGAGAATCTCCCTTGCCATCTTCTTGCCCATTCCGGTCGGTGCGACTCCGCCCATCTCAAGGAGGATACCGGCAAGTCCCGTGGCCTTCTCTATCAGGCTTCCAGGCCCTTTGCCGGTCATGAGGGCTGAGAGAGCTTCTCTGGCCTCCAGTGCCGGACCAACGGTGTGGCCTATCGGCTGGCCGCCGTAGGTTATGGCCACCTCCACGTACTGGCCGAGCCTTCTGCCGAGCTCTATGAAGTCCCTGGAGAGTGCCCTTGCCTGGTCGACGGTCTCGACCTTGACTCCCTTGCCGGTCGGGATGTCGATGAGCACGTACTGGCTTCCCATCGCGTACTTCTTGGACATTATGCTGGCGAGCATCAGACCGGTCGGGTCGATGCTCAGTGCGCGCTCGGCCTTGATTGTTATGTCGTCCGCCGGAGCGAGGTTCAGGGCGCCGCCCCAGACCATACAGGCGCCTATCTTCTCCACTATGCGCTTTATCTCGTCGAGGGAGAAGCTAACATCCGCGAAAACCTCGACGACGTCCGCCGTTCCAGCGGCGCTGGTTATCGCCCTTGAGCTGGTCTTGGGTATCGTCAATCCTGCAGCGGCAACGATGGGCACGACGAGTATGTTGGTCTTGTTTCCGGGGACGCCGCCGATGCTGTGGACGTCCATTATGGGCTTCCTGTCGATGTCGAGCATGTCGCCGGTCTCGGCCATCGCTATCGTCAGCGCCGCTATCTCGTCCATATCAAGGCCGTTTATCTCAAGTGAGGTGACGAAGGAGCTTATCTCGATGTCGCGGAGCTTTCTGTCCACGATGTCTTTGATTATCGCTTCTATCTCCACCTTCCTGAGCTTCTCTCCGCGCATCTTCTTTTTGATGTAGCGGACGCTCTCCGGAGTGCCGCTGGGTATTACAGTGACGACTTCTCCCTCAGAGAAGCTGTGGAGCCCGAGTATGTCCTTGCTTATACCTATCTCGCCCTCCTTTACGAGGCTGCTAACAACCACACTACCATAGACCGTCTTTTTGCCTGCCTCGATCTTCACCAGGTCGTCCGGGTGCAGCTTGGCTTTTTTGGCTTCCTTCTCATTTATGAAGACAGAATACCTTCCGCTGTACATGTCGAGTATCCTAACCTTGACCTTCATTTTCATCCCTCCTTTTACACACGAGTTCACACTATTGAACAGAAGAGTACTTAAATGTTTTCGACTGGTTGGCTGTTAAAGTGAGCGAAACTGTCCATAGAGCTTGGCAGAGAAATGTAAAAAGAATCAGCTGCTGATGCCGTGTCCGTACTCAGCAACGGTCAGCACGTCTGCATGGAGTTCGCCGGTGCTCAGAAGAGCCCTCACGATGTCTGGCACCACCTCCCTCACAGCCGGAGGGAGCAGTCCCTCTCCTCTGATGTAGTACCTGATAACCTCACTGAGGGGGGCGCTTACAAGTCTCCCCTTAAAAACCCGAACAACCTTGTTATCCACCTCGACTATCCTGTCCGGATAGCCGAGCCTAACCTTCATAGCGCCCCACCTCCAGATTAGGGTTAATGTAGAAGGCCTTTTAAAGCTTAACGTCACAGAGATGTTTAATAACAAAAGGGTTAGAAAAGCTCAGAGGTTCCGGACTTCCTCGTCTATTGACTCCTCAAGGGTCTTCTCCCACTCTTCGACGTCGAAGTCAACGAGCTCGCTCTCAAGGTCCTCCTTGAGGCTGGTGACACGCCTCTTGAGGGCGCTCTTGGTTTCTTCGTCGTAAACAACGTAGTACGGGTTGCTCTTGGCCGAGTAGTAGAGCATGAGGAGGACGATGTTGAGCACGATGAGGATGACCACTATCCCGTAGAGCAGTGCCTCGGCCATTACCTCTTCCCTCCAAACAGCGCTTTGAACACTCTCTTTATCGGGCTCTCTGGCTCGGGCGCCTGCCACCTAATTCCTGCGAGCTTGGCTGCGAGCTGCTTGATCGCTATGGCCGCCGGGCTGGTAGGGTTCTTGATGACGAGCGGCACACCATAGGCGGAGGCGCGCTTGACCTCTGGGTCTTCAGGTATCATGGCGAGAACCGGCACTTCAAGGATGGCCTCTATCTCCTCCTGTGTCAGTTCGGTCTTCTCGTTGGTGACCCTGTTGAGTATGGCTCCAAGCGGGAGGGTTCCGAGCTTTTCCGCTATGAGCTTGGTCTTGAGGGAGTCAGTAATGGCCGAAATCTCCGGGTTGGTGACGATTATCAGCTCCTTGCCGATGAGGAGCGCCGTAACGGATGTCATCTCAAGGCCGGCCGGGGCATCGATGAGAACAAAGTCGGCCATCTGTCCGATTTCCCTGATCAGCTGCCTGAGCCTCTCTGGCTTGGCCTTTTTGATCTTCTCAAGGCTCAATCCACCGGGGATTACCTTGACCCCGGCGGGACCTTCGTAGATTGCATCTCTGAGATCGGCCTCTCCTGCCAGAACATCGTGGAGCGTTATTGGTATATCCTCCATACCGAGAACAAGGCTGAGATTTGCCATGGTTATATCGGCATCCAGCAGGATGACCTCCTTTCCAAACTGGGCCAGGGCAACACCCAGATTGGCAACAGTCGTTGTTTTACCCGTTCCACCTTTTCCCGATGCAAAAACAATTGAGCGACCTTCCAAAGTTAACACCCCCGGTATGAGCGGTGACCGCCCTTTCCTATAAAGCGTTTCTGAACTTTTTTAATTTTATACGGAGCGCTGCCTCTGTGTGTATGAAGTATGCAGACAATGCTTTTATTTTTTGCGGTTCATCCAGGGGGAGAAAAGAAAAAATAGAAGAAACGCCATTCGCGCCTTACTCTTGCTTGGCTTCCTCCTTGGCTTCCCTTTCGGCTTCATCTTGGATTTCTTTCTCAAGTTTTACCCTGGCGACCTCCGCGGTGTCGGCAAGACTCCTGAAAAGCTTCAGCATCTCCATTGGCAGCGTGAGAACGATGACGTTGCTCTTGTCGCTGGCGACGTCGCTTATGGTCTGGAGCGTCCTGAGCTGGAGTGCCATCGGGTGCTGGGACACTATCTCTGCCGCGTCGCGGAGCTTCTCGGCGGCCTGGCGCTCGGCCTCTGCCAGGAGTATCCTTGCACGCCTCTCACGCTCGGCCTCTGCCTGCCTTGCCATGGCTCTCTGCATTCCGCTCGGAAGCTCAACGTCCTTTATCTCGACGGTGGTGACCTTTATTCCCCACGGATCTGTGGCCTCGTCGATTATCTTCTGGAGCTGGAGGTTGAGCTTCTCCCTCTCGCTCAGCAGTTCGTCCAGGTGCGCCTGACCGATAACGCTCCTCAGCGTCGTCTGCGCTATCTGGCTTGTCGCCATTATGTAGTTGCTGACCTGTGTGACGGCCTTAACCGGGTCTATGACGCGGAAGTAGACGACCGCATTGACCCTGACGGGAACGTTGTCCTTGGTTATGGTCTCCTGGACCGGAACGTCGAGAACCCTTGTACGCAGGTCGACTATCACTGCCTTTTCGAATATGGGGATTATGAAGAACAGTCCGGGCCCCCTGGCCCCTACTATCCTTCCAAGGCGGAATATCACTGCCCTTTCGTATTCCTTGACTATCTTTATGGCGCTTGCCAGTATAATCAACACAAACAACAAAACAACGGCCAGTACTATGGTGGTAGCCGCTATGGCCATTCACACTCCCTCCTTCCTTTCTTCAACTCTTTCAACTATAAGGGTGAGCCCTCTGACTTCAACAACCCGGATCCTATCCCCGACCGGGATTCTGCTGCCATCCCTGCTCACGGCCTTCCATAGCTCTCCGTGGAGCTTGACAACCCCCTCAGGATCAAGCTCCTCAACGACCTTGCCGACCTGACCCACAAGCTCTTCCCTGCCCGCTTCGGGCTTCTTCCGATGTGCCTTGACCACGGTCGCCGCGCCGAAGAGGAAGAACAGTCCGAGGAGTATCGCCATGACGATGATTGCTATTCTGAGCATCGAGTACGTTTCGCCGGTCACCAGGTATTCACCCCCGTTTCCGCTGAAGAGCATGATTCCACCCAGTACGAACGTTACGACGCCCGCCACGGTGAACAGGCCAAAGGTCGGCGTCAGCGCCTCGGCGATGAAGAATATCATGGCCAGGACGATGAGTATTAATGCCGCGCTGCTGTATCCAAAGTATCCGAGACCTATAAGGCCGAGAACAAGCATTATGGCCCCTATCGTTTCGGGGACGTGCCAGCCGGGCGTGAGAAAGCCGAATATGAGCCCAATGAACCCGATGTTGAGGAGGATGTACGCTATCGTTGGGTCGGTTATGTACTTAACGACGGTGTCCCTGAAGGAAGGCTCGATGTACACGACCTCCGCATCCTTTAGGTGCAGGGTTACTTTCCCCTTCCCCGCCACGGGGATTTTGGTCTCCATTCCGTCGGCCTTCTGGAGGAGCTCGTTAACGTTCGTCGCGATGACCTCGATAACGCCGTATTTCAGGGCCTCCTCCGGGGTCACGCTTCTGTCCTGTGTTATGAACTCCTCCGCGAGGGTCTCGTTCCTGCCGCTCATTTTCGCGAGCTCCCGGAGGTACGCTATGTAGAAGTTGGTTATCTTCGGCGGCGCCTCCACTATGCTCCCGTTCTGGCCGTAGCCGAGTATCGGTCTGCACGCCCCTATCACCGTGCCGGGGCTCATCGCTATCAGGTGCGAGCTGAGGGCTATGTATGTCCCGGCCGAGGCGGCCATCCCCCCCGAGGGATAGACGTAGATTATAACCGGAACTTTGGCGTTCTGGATTCTCGTAACGATGGCCTGCATCGCATCGGCGCGGCCACCGGGGGTGTTGAGCTCAATTATTATTGCCTCTGCATTGTTCTTCTCAGCTTCGCTGATGTACCTGTCGAACTGGTCAACGGTGTAGCCGGTAATCATACCATCAACTTTGGCCACGTAGACCACGTTGCTCTGAGCATGGGCGCTCGGAAGGAGCAGGGCAAGCATCAGCAGGACAGCCAATGCAATCTTCGGTCTCATCAGTACCGCCTGATAATAATACTACTGGAGGGTTTAAATCTTTTGCCTGTTCTCCAAAAGTGATTTATATCTTGGGCATCAATCTCTTAATATGAGTTTGAAGACCCTCACCAAGCTCTACCGGGTTGCCAGGGGCGGTGAAAAGGTTGGGCGGGCATGGAAGCTCGTGAGGGAGGCGGCCAGGTATTCCAACCACGAGCCGTACTGGGAGTTCCTGAAAAAGAACTTTGATGTCCGCGCGGAGGATATAAAGGACGCTCTCCGCTTCCTCGAAGAAAAGGGAGAGATTCAAATCAAACGCTCCATTGATGGGAAGAGGCTCTACGTCTCGACCCTAAAGGATATAAGGGAGAACCCCGTTAAGCTCGACCGATGGCTGAGATTGACCTGAGTAAAACCGCACACGAGATGATACGCAACGGAACGTGGAAGTTCGAAGGCGGTGTTTTCTACCAGGCTTTTGAGAGCGGTATCGCCGGCTACGATGGGGAGGACTTCATCTTTCCGGACTCATGGAGCAGGGGAGAAAGGAAGTTCGCGAAGGAAAAGCTGTCCTTCATCCTGGGCCTCGGTACGGATCTGGATTCCTTTTACGCCGAGATAAGCGACTCCCCCTTCGCTTTCCTCGCCGAGGAGTTTAGGGGCTTGACCATACCTGCCGCCCCGAACCCCTACCAGGCGCTGGTGGAGGTAATAGCCCAACAGCAGGTGAACTTTGAATTTGCCCAGAGGACGATAGCGAACCTTGTAAGGCTCGCGGGCAGGCCGGTTGGGGATCTACACGTGTTCCCCGCCCCGGAGAGGATAGCGTCTTTGAGTGAAGAGGAGCTGAAAAGTACCAAGCTCGGTTATAGGGCGGGCTACATAAAGTCCCTAACGGAGCTGTACCTTGCCAAAAACCTCGACCTCGAACTCTGGGACAGGGACGTTGAGGATGCCGTTAGATACCTCACGAGGTTCCGGGGAATAGGGAAGTGGAGCGCCGAGCTCTTTCTGGCTTATGGGCTCAGAAAGAACGTCTATCCGGCCGGAGACCTCGGGCTGAGGAGGGGGATAGCGAAGATTTTCGGGAGGAGAGTGAAAGAGGTTAAGGAGCGGGACGTGAGGGAAATCATAGAACCCTACGGGGAGTGGAAGGGGCTTCTGGCCTTTTACATCCTCTGCTACGACAGGAAGACCGAGCCGGAGAGGAGGAAGAAATGAAAAAAGTCATGATTGTTCTGCCCAGGGAAAAGTTCAAAGCCCTCAGGGGCAAGGATGTTGCCTCCCTCCTCCACGAGAGCCTTCCAAGGGTGGGGGATACCCTGAAGGCCGAGCGCGAGGAGGTTCTGCTGGAGAGGACAGCCAAGCTTGAGGAGAAGCTCAGGAAGATGGAGGGGGAGATAGAGGAGCTCAGGGAGTTCTACGAGAAAGCTCTGAGGGACAAGGAGTTCATGATGGCGGAGAGGGAGAGGCTCAGGAAGGAGAACGCAGAGCTGAGGGTGAAGGTCGAGGAGAAAAGGAGAGAGCTTGAGAAAGTTCACGGATCGTGAACAAATCGTTCAGGGAGTGTGAACGGGATGAAGCTCATCATTAAGCCCGAAAAGGGCTTCGGAAAGATTGAAGTTGAGCTGGACGAGGGACTGTGGGTAGAACTCAAGCGCCTCAGCGAGAGATACGGAGTCCCCGTTGAGAGGATAATTGAGATAGCCCTGACCGGCGAGTTCCGTGAGCCGAGGGGAAACCTTGAGGAGCTGGAAAGGAAGGTCGGAGAACTCGAAGAGAGAACGTGGGAGCTTGAGAAGGAGTACGCCCCGCTCCGCTTCAAGGCCTACGGCCTGAGCGAGGACAACAAGATACTCGCCATCGAGCTCTCCGGCTTAGTGGCCGAGAACAGCCAGCTCAAGCGCTTCTTGGGTCTTAAGCCGGAGCGCAACCCTGAGCTGAGAAAGCTTATATCCTACTACCTCCAAGGTTGAACCGCGGATGATGAGAGCGAATTGCACCGAACAACGTGATGACGAGGACTGGCCCTGACGCCGTCCCGGACGGGCAGTGACGATTCCAAGACGGGCTGAACCGCTCTGTGGTTGTGACGTGCCCTATGAGCGCCGAGCCCGTCCGGGGCGTAGATACCGGACGTTCTGTAGCTTTTTGTACCAATATCAAATCGAAAATCTTTTATACTCGAAGTTGTTTATTAACGTCGGTGGTATCAGTGAGACGCAGGAAAATTGTTGCACTGGGTCTCGGCCTTCTGGTAATGTCCGCTATTTTCTGGGCAGTGTTCAGCACGCCGGTTGAGGCGAGCGACTACACGGAGGTTAAGATTGCCTACTATCGTACACTGCCGTTCAGGAAACCGGAAGCGAGAGTCATCCTTTCAGGCAAAGGTGTGAACACCGTCACCGTTCTCGGAATGCTTCCCAACGGCACGCCTGTTGACCTTGGTACCTACGCAGGCGGGGGCTCGATTGCGCTGGACTATAAGCGGATTGAAAGATACCTCAGAACTTGGGAGGAGCATCTCAGAAAAACCGGAACCGATCCTTCCCTTGTGAATCCCGGGATTGTTCTCCTCGGCACTGGCAGTAAAAAGGACGGGCTTGGCTATTTTGTCAAGGGAGTGCCCCTGAACCTCGGGGAAGTTCTTAGGGGAAGGAGCTTCAGGGTGTCGATCGTCGGCGGTTTTCACCCGCTGATCTCTGCAAGGGAGCTTGAGAACTTAAACAAAACTGCGGACATCTCGGGGAAAACGGCCGGTGTTGATTCCTTCCCTCCGGGTTCATTTCCAGAAGAGTGCTACCCCGGTCCCTACGGAACTTCGGTCTGCTTTGACTGGGTACTCGAAAAGGTGTACGACACAAGGGACAACACGGTGATACCTCTGGCTGCCGCTTTCTTGAACGGTGACGTGGGAGAAATTGACGACGTTCTCCTTAGAGAGCAGTTTAGGTCTTCCAGAACCCTGGGCGTTGAGATAGGCTTCTCCGCTGTTGCGGCAGTTGACAGGAGCGGCACGGGAGCAAACTACGAGGCCCAAATAGCGGGGATGGTGTACACGCTCAAGGGAACGAGGCTGTGGCTTAATAAGGTGGTGAGGATTAGGGGAGAAAACATAAGGCGGCCAACAGTCGTGGGGATAGGAATCAGGGGCGACATCGCCCTTGCCAGATACAGGCTCTACCGCGGAAAAACTCCCCTGAAAGTCACTATGTACGTTGTGATGGCCCAGCCCGAAATCCGCAACGGGAAGCTGGTTCCCGCGTGGGGCAAGGAGGACGGCCCTCCCTCAAGGTACGGGGGCACGTTCAGAAGGGCAATGTACTACATCGAGCGCTACTGGAGGTCGGGCTTTACCGTCAAGTCAGAGGACTTCATTGAGGTCAACAACCTCGAAGTTTCCCAGAGCGTCTCGACAATACCGCTGTTCAGTTTGGCCGCTCCCGTACTGCCGAAACTTAAGGGACCAATTGGAACGGATGTGTATCCAATACTGCTCTCAGCCGGTGTCGGCGTGACCAAATACCGCTCCGAGTATGCACTCGTGGGCATAACAGTGGAACTAAAACACAGCTACAGGAAGCTCTCTGGCACGTTCTACAAGAGCCCAGTCCGCTTTGAATATGATGGAAACGAGTACTGGCTCAGCTCAATGTATGCAGATGTTACGGTCTTCCCGTCGTTCAGTTCAAAATGCAACCCCCGCACAGGGATCTGCCCAGAAGGTGGCGGGACATCAGAGGGCTAATGGCCCTTCATCTTTTTTCTCCTTCTCCTCGGTATCAGCCTCACAGGACTGCCACAGTCGGGGCATGCGCCATCAGGCGGCATCTCCCTAAACTTCCTCCCGCAGCCGATGCAGACGTAGTTCCAGCGGATGACCTTCTTTATCCCGCGCTTCAGGGTTCTGAACTCTATTCCCAGTGTTTTTGCGATGTTCTGGAGGTTGTAGTCGTCGGTGAAGAGGACTCCATTGAGCTCGTAGGCGAGTGCGAGAACCTCGATATCTGCTTCACTCAGCTCTCCGAGCTCGCCTGTCTTTTTTGCCGCTTCTTTCACCCTTTCAAGGCTCTCCTTTGAGGGAAGAAGAACCTTAACCTTGCCCGCGCTGATGAGACCTTCGAGGAAAAGCCTCGACTCGGGGTCCCTCACCTCCTCGACGACCTTCGGCGTCGTGACCCCCTCAACGTCCATCCCCTGAATGAAGATCGCGGCATCGATCACCTGGACTTTCCCCTTTTCCATCATGGTGCCAACTCGGAGAAACCCTTTTTTAGATTTCCGTCGAAAGGGGAGCGGTGGTGGGAATGAAGGTCGACCTGAACTCGGACCTGGGCGAGAGCTTCGGCCGCTATAAGCTGGGCCTCGACGAGGAGGTGATGAACTACATCACGAGCGCCAACGTCGCCACCGGCTGGCACGCCGGCGACCCGCTCGTCATGAGAAGGACTGTGGGGCTCGCGAAGGAGAAAAACGTCGCAGTTGGCGCACACCCCGGTTACCCTGATCTGCTTGGCTTTGGAAGACGCTACATGAAGCTCACTCCTGAGGAAGCGAGGAACTACATACTTTACCAGATAGGGGCACTCTACGCCTTCGTTAAAGCGGGAGGTCTTGAGATCCAGCACGTCAAGCCGCACGGTGCCCTCTACAACGCGCTTGTTAAGGAAGAAGAGCTCGCGAGGGCCGTCATCGAGGGGGTGGCAGACTTCGATAGAAACCTCATCTTCGTCGCCCTCTCGGGTTCAAAACCTGCTGAAATAGCCGAGGAAATGGGCGTTAAGGTCGCCCACGAGGCTTTCGCGGACAGGGCATACAACCCTGACGGAACCCTCGTTTCAAGGTCGAAGCCAGGAGCAGTGATTCACGATAAGGAAGAGATAGCCGAGCGAGTTATTTCGATGGTTAAAGACGGCGGCGTTAAAGCGATAAACGGCGAATGGATTGAGCTGAAGGTGGACAGCATCTGCGTCCACGGCGACAACCCGAAGGCTGTGGAGATAGCGGCCCACATCAGGAAAGTCCTTGAGGGGGAGGGAGTTAAGGTAGTGCCGATGGGGGAGATTGTTTAATTTTCTTGACTATTAGTGTTTAGATTCCTGATTGCCGATTCAAAGAACTCTATTTGCTCTTTTGTCTTTAGACTGAATTCTTTATTTCCAATTACGAGTCTTGTTCCAGAGACTTCTATTGAGTATCCAAATGTCTTCAGTTTCTGAAACAACACAACCAAATTTTCTGATATTTTCGTTGTTAATGTAGTCCAGTGTATTTTGTCCCATTTATTCATCAAATATTCCACAAATGCCAAAGTTATATCGTAAACTTCAAGCCCTAAAGGAAGTTTTTCAAGTTCAAAATCGAACATATTTGTGAGTATTTGTGGGTATCTCTTCAAAACTTCAACGGCTTTTTCGTAGAGTCTGACTTTGTCATGTAAGGATACATAATACTGGGTATCACCAGGATAATAAAGAGCAAGTTCTATCAACTTGGGAACTGAAGTCAGAGGCTTTTCAAGTATTCCGGCGAGATTATTATAAATGTGTTCTAAAACTAATTTACATTGTGGCTCTCTGTTTAATTTCATATGTTCAAAATTGGAAACTTTGAACTCCAATAGTTTGTCTAATGCTGAGGACAACATTTCTTTTTCAATTTTTTTAAACTCAAGATCAATCTTTGAAAGTTCTTCCAAATTTCTAATAAAGTCCTCAAATGCAGGATAGATGAAAAAGTAGTTATTAACTAGTACTTCTCCCAAATTTTCAAAAATGCTTCTGACGCTAAATACTAAAGTTGGATCTTTTTGATGTGCTTCCTTGATGGGAATCACCACAGAGGAAGGAATCCAGTACTTAAACAAAGCTTCAAGTTGTGGACCGAGTACATCCACTTGTATCCAAGTATGGAGTCTCCACCACTGAGGATCCCAGTACTCAGCATATTCGATAGATTTTGAAATTTCATTAGCAACATTTGCGGTCTGATAATTGGAATTTGGTTCACTAAGGGAAACTTTTATTAGATCCAACATTGCATGAAGGTACGGGAAAACTTCCCAAGGATTTCCGTTGGTTTTTTTAAGGATACTAGCTAGTGCTCTTCCATCCTTTGATACCATCTTTGCTATTGTTGCTGGAGATATTGTGAATAATACTTTGAGCTTTGAGAATACATACTGTACTAGTAAGACACTCATGACAAGCCATAAAAATGATACGACTGCTATAACGAGAGAACCTGCACTTTTGATGTTTACGAATCGTATTGCAAAACTTGTGACTAACAACAAAAAAGTTAGACTAATAATGTCAGAGATATAATCCTCCAAAATAGGCTTAGCGTATTCCTTGTATGCAGTCTGAATATGAATGGCACCGATGGATGTCATAACAACTACAAGTGTCAGGAATACCTGAAAGAACAGGTCTACAAATTGCACTAAATCGTCCCGGCGAAGATCAACTCCAAACAAATAAAACATTCCCACAACCATGCCAGTGAAGAGCAACATAAGTAGTGTACCCCAATATGTGGTGATGAATCCTTTGATGTCACTCAGTAAGATCATAGAGCTCCCCCAATCTCACTGAGAGGTCAAGTGTTTTAAACATAATCTTTGTAACGCTGACTATGGAGGGAATAAAGGTGGAAATCAAACCCGCCGGCGACTCCGCCCTTCTCATAAGTTTCGGTGAGGTCATAGACGATTATGTAAACGACCGCGTCCACGCGATAGCGAGTGCGGTTGAAAAAGCATCCCCAGACTGGCTCGTTGAGGTTGTGCCTTCGTATTCCTCCCTCCTCGTGGTCTACGACCCACTCAAAGCAGGCTATGAAACGGTAGAAAAGGCGATTAAAGGCTTCTTGGATGTCAAAATCGAGGCCTTTGAGGGCAGGCTCGTCGAGGTTCCCGTCGTTTACGGCGGTGAGTACGGGCCGGATATAGACTTCGTGGCGGAACACAACGGCCTGAGCGTCGACGACGTCATCGAGATACATTCCAGACCGACATACCGCGTCTACTTCTTGGGGTTTCTCCCGGGCTTCGCCTACCTCGGCGGCATGGATGAGAGGATCTCCGTCCCGAGGCTCGAAAAGCCCCGCCTGAAGGTTCCCGCCGGCTCTGTGGGGATAGCGGGAAAGCAGACGGGCATCTACCCCCTCGAAAGCCCCGGCGGCTGGCGGCTGATAGGTAGAACGCCACTGAGGCTCTTTAACCCGGCAAAGAAGCCACCGACGCTCCTCCAGCCGGGGGACAGGGTGAAGTTCGTCCCAGTAGATGAGGAGGAATTCAGCGAGTTGTATGGAGAGGAGTGGGGGCAGGAAAATGATTGAACTCATCAAAGTCCCCTCGCTCTTAACCGTTCAGGACTCCGGGAGGGAGGGATACAGAAAGCTCGGCGTCCCGGTTTCTGGCTTCATGGATTATGTCTCGGCAAGAATCGCCAACTACCTCGTTGGAAATCCCGGAGATGCGCCCCTACTTGAGTTCCTCCTCACCGGGCCGACGGTAAGGTTAAACGCTTCCTGTGTCTTTGCCGTTGCGGGAGACGCTGAGGTGAGGCTCAACGGGGCTCCAATAAAACCCTGGACGAGCCACTGGGCGAAGAGAGGGGACATCCTCGAAGTCGGAACTTTGAGAAGCGGCCTTTACGGCTACATCGCCTTCGCCGGCGGCATTAAGTGCGAGAAACTTTTGGGAAGCTGCTCTGTCTACCCCAAGACAGGTCTTGGACGGCCGCTGAAGGCCGGGGATGTGCTGAACCTCGGCTACGCGGTACTGACCGGAAAGGAGGGGAGGTACCTTCCTCCGGAGCTGAGACCCGACTATTCGGCTAAGGAAAAGACCGTCCGCGTCGTTCTCGGCCCGAACCTCGACCACTTCACCGAAGAGGGAGTAGAGACCTTCCTGAGTGAGGTCTACACGGTAACTCCCGAGTCCGACAGGATGGGTTACCGGCTGGACGGGCCGGTGGTGGAGCACTCGCGGAGGGGAGCCGACATAGTTACGGAGCCCCTGCTGCCCGGAACAGTCCAGATTCCAGCGAGTGGAAAGCCGATAGTGATGATGCGCGACGCCCAGACGACCGGCGGCTACGCGAAGATAGGGGTTGTTGCCTCAGCTGACCTGCCGAGGGTGGCGCAAAGCAGGCCGGGCGAGAGGCTGAGGTTTGAGGCAGTGAGCGTCGATGAAGCCCGGGAGCTTCTGATCAGACGTGAGAGAACCCTGATGGCAATCAGAGACTTCCTTGACGGGAAGATGCGCGCGTACAGGATGAGAACGGGGGGAGAAGAGCTGGTTGCATTCACAAAAGTGGAAAGAGAGGGTTAGTCCTTCCTGCGCATGACCTTAACGACCTTGTAGGTCTTGCCGTCGCACTCGACGTCGCCGAGGATTTCTATTATTTTGACGCTGTCGCCGTCGAAGAGCCCCTCCGGCCGGAACAGGTCAGCCTTTTCCTTGTCGCTGCAGTCCGCAAGGTGGAGCTTAATCACCGAGCCCGCTATGGCCAGCCTTGGCTCTATTGCAACTTCAACGCTCGGCTCGACCACCTCGACGACGCGAACCTTGCCCTCGTGAAGCGGGCAGGAGTGAGAGGGCATGCTCCTTACCCGGAGGATTTTATACCTCCTGCCGGGTTCGAGGTTTCCGACGCAAACTCCTGCGAGCTTGCACGTCTTGCACGGTTCTGCCGGGCCGTAATATATGAATTCGACTCCAGGTCTTGCCAGCTTTTCCCCAACTAACGTGATTATTGCCATTCCAAACACCTCCGTAGTGAGTGATGATCTTCAGATGACTCCGGTGATTTTAGCGGCCTTTTCGGCGGCTTCTCGCGTGAGACCGTCCTTCCCTAGGATCGTGTACCTCTCGGGCCGTATCGTATGGGCGATCGTCAACGCCTCGATTATATACTCCGGGTCGATCCCAAGCTCGTATGCGTTAGTTGGCGCTCCGACCTTCTTTAAGGTTTCCCTAATTTTTTCCCACCTGAGGCCGTGGAGGTAGGCCATTATTATCGTCCCAACGCCGACCTGCTCGCCGTGCAGAGCCGGTTTCGGCGCTATAGCATCGAGCGCGTGGCTGAAGAGGTGCTCTGCACCGCTTGCAGGCCTCGAAGAGCCCGCTATGCTCATGGCCACGCCGCACGAGATGAGGCCCTTCACCACCTTCCTCACGCTCTCCTCGTTGCCGAGGCGTATTATGTCTGCATTCTTTATCACCATCTTGGCGCTCATCAGGCTCAGCGAGGCCGCGTACTCGCTGTAGTACTCGCCCTTTATCCTGTGGGCCAGCTGCCAGTCTTTAACCGCGGTCAGGTTGCTTATCATGTCGCCAACTCCCGCTGCGAGGTAGCGGTAGGGGGCGGTCTTGATGACCCTGACGTCGGCTATCACCGCCACGGGCGGCACGGCCTTGACGGACGTCTTGGTTCCGAGGTCCCTGATGGATGCATTTGCGCTTGCTATTCCGTCGTGTGAGGCCGTTGTCGGGAAGCTTATGAAGGGAACCCCGGCTTTAAACGAGGCGAGCTTGGCGACGTCTATGATGCTTCCCCCGCCAACTGCTATGAGCCAGTCAGCGTTACCGTCCCTAATTTTAGCGAGGGTTCGCTCAACCTCTTCCATGCTGGCCTCCCTGATCACCAGCGCGCTCACATCGAACGACTCCCGGAGGCTCTTCTCAATATCCTTCCCGGCTATCTCTTTAGTCTTCGGTCCGTAGAGAACTAGGGCCCTCTCGCCCAGACCGAGCCTCTTCGCGACATTAACGGCCTCTCCCCTCAGATTTTCGCCCAACAGCACCTCTCTGGGCAGCTGCATCAGATGCATCTCAACCACCGTCCTAATAACTATGGGTGGGAAAAGCTTTAAGGCTATCGGAACAACAGTCTATGGTGGTAGAATGGGGCTCTACGAGTTCTTTTACGAGTACTTCATCAGGCCGATACAGGAGAACCAGGGCTACAACCCTGTGAACACGGTTGTTTACGCTGTAATCCTGGGCATAGCCGTGATACTCCTCTACAAGATGCTCAAGCGGATGGGGATAAAGGTCGACGACCGCTTCTTCAAGGCGCTCATTCCGTACATAATCCTTGGCCCGCTGATGAGGAGCATGACGGACGTCGGGATTCTGCCCCGAACATACCTGACCGTCAGCCCTGGCGGCTACTTCGTCATAGCGGCCTTCGCAATAGCCTCCCTCTACGTCGTGTGGAAGCACGTCGGGCCGGGTGAGACACTCTACCTCCTCTACCGGGACTTCGGGTGGGTTCTGCTCGGCGGGCTCGTCTTCGTCCTAATAATAAACCTGGGAAAGGTTAACTTCAACCCTGAGGTCTTCAGGTACTTTATTCCGGCGCTGATAATAGCCGAGGCCTTCATATGGTTCGTCTCGAAGAAGCTCGCCCTCGTTAGGGACAACTCGCTCCTCTTCTACACCCACTTCTACGACGCCACAACGACGTTCGTTGGAATCCAGTTCCTCGGCTTCTGGGAGCAGCACGTCCTCGCGAGGTGGCTGATGGACACGTTCGGGACGCCGATGGTTATATACGCCGAGAAGTTTCTGATACTGCTGCCCATCGTGTGGATACTGGACAGGGTCATGGCGGACGAAGACCCGGATTTGATAAACTTCGTGAAGCTTACGATGTTCATCCTCGGCTTTGGGCCGGGAACGAGAAATCTGCTGATAATGCTTATGGGTGGTTGATATGGAGATTCCATGGAACGAGGTTGCCCTAGAAATGGCGAGGGAAGTTGAGAAGGAAGTAATGCCCCTCTTTGGCACTCCAAGGGCCGGGGAGGCGATAGGAGAGAACGTCAGCGGAGACGTTACCAAGTACGTTGACAAGGTGGCTGAGGACGTTGTTCTGAGCAGGCTTCAGCCATTGGGTGTTAACGTCGTCAGCGAGGAAATAGGCTTCATAGACAACGGGAGTGACTACACGGTCATCGTTGACCCGATAGACGGCTCCTACAACTTCGCCGCGGGGATACCGATATTCGCCTTCAGCTTTGCGGTCTTCAGGAGGAACAAACCCGTCTACGGTGCGATATACGAGTTTGTCAGAAGGACGTTTTACGAGGCCCTTCCGGGAGAAGGCGCTTACATGGACGGAAGGCCCATAAGGGTCAGAAAACCCGAGCGCGGAAAGGAAGCTCTGAGCTTCTACACGCGCGGCAGGTGTCTGGGCCTAATAGAGAGGGTCAAGCGGGTTCGGGTTCTCGGAGCCATAGCGGTCGAGCTGACGTACCTCGCCAAGGGCGCCCTCGACGGCGTCTTGGACATAAGGAACTACGTGAGGACGACTGACATAGCCGCAGGGGTGCTCATAGCCAGGGAAGCCGGGGCGATAGTCACCGACGAAGGTGGAAGGGAGCTGGAGCTGAGGCTCGATGCGACCACCAAGACGAACATCATAGCCGTCAACGACCGCTACCTGCTCGACATGATTCTGGAGGAGCTGGAAAATGAGCCTTGAGGGCTACTTCCACCGCTACGGAAAGGCGACCTTTACCCTCTTCCTGATAAACGTCTCGGTCTACGCCTTGGAGTCAATACTCAGCGGAAACCCTTTCAGCATAAGCATCGAAGTTCTGGCGAGGCTCGGCCAGTGGAACTATGCCGTCCTCAACTACGGCTGGTGGTGGCAGCTGATCAGCGCGATGTTCGTTCACGTGGGCATACTCCACATAGGCTTCAACATGTACTTTCTCCTGATGATGGGCAGGCAGCTTGAGGGGATCCTCGGGCCGAAGCGGCTCGTCATGGTCTATCTAGTCTCGGGTCTCACAGGAAACCTGCTGACTCTCTTCCTGCTGCCCGCCAACTCGGTCAGCGCCGGCGCGAGCGGCTCGCTCTTCGGCATAGTGGGGGCGCTGATACTCATAACCGGCGTTGTCGGAGGGAACATGCAGGCCGCGCTGATAAACGCCTTTGTGCTCTTCCTGATAAACAGCCTGCTGCCGAGCGTCAACGTCTACGCCCACCTGGGCGGGCTGCTCGTTGGAATGGCCATAGGCTACTACTACGGCCGGCGGATCAAGAGGCACCTGATGGCGAGGATGTACGGCTACGGATGGTAGCTCCTCCCCTGAACCGGCCGTTTTTATATTTTCATCGTTATGCGCCAAAAGCGGTGTCGTGACATTTTGGGGTTTCTGTGATGATCCGGAGCAAGAAAAGTTTTCTGGTGCGGGGGCGGGGATTTGAACCCCGGAACCCCTACGGGACGGGACCCTCAATCCCGCGCCTTTGACCAGGCTCGGCAACCCCCGCGTTGCCAAAGTATAACGCTCGGAGAGGCTTTATAAAGTTTTCCCTGCCCCCTTTCCGGCCTCTGACCAAAAAATTTATAAAGCAACCTCCCGTCTATGAGTTCGGGTTGAGGGCCGGTAGCTCAGCATGGTTAGAGCGCGGGACTCTTAATCCCGTGGTCGGGGGTTCGAATCCCCCCCGGCCCGCCAGACCGCGTTTCTTCTCGACGCGTTCCGTTTGAGAAGGGATGCGTTTGAGCAACGTAAGGAGTTAGGAAAATGAGTTTTGAAAGCTTAGGCTTATCCGAGGCCACGTTGGTGGCGGTTAGAGAGAAGGGTTTTGAGACCCCAACGGACATCCAGAGGGAGGTTATTCCGCGTCTCCTATCGGGCGACGTGGATATAATCGGCCAGTCCCAGACGGGAACGGGGAAGACTGCTGCCTTTGCACTGCCGATAATCGAGGCTATTGACCCGAAGATAAAGGCCGTTCAGGCGATAATCCTCACACCCACAAGGGAGCTGGCACTTCAGGTCGCGGATGAAATCAAGAGCCTCCGCGGGAGGAAGAGGGTCTACGTCTATGCAATCTATGGCGGCCAGCCGATAGGGCCGCAGATAAGGGCGCTTGAGCGGGGCACCCACGTTGTCGTTGGAACCCCCGGGAGGGTTCTCGACCACATAAGGCGGGGCACTCTTGATTTAAGCGGCGTTAGGTTCTTCATCCTCGACGAGGCAGACAGGATGCTCGACATGGGCTTCATAGACGACATAGAGGCGATTTTCAGGGAGACGCCGGGGAGAAAGAGGGTGCTGATGTTCTCGGCGACGATGCCCCCGGAGATTAGGAGGCTCGCGGGGCGCTACATGGGGGACTATGAGGTGATAAGCGTCAGCAGCGACGAGCTCGTGCCCGAGATGGTGGATCAGGAGTACATAGAGGTCGTCCCCGCGAGGAAGTTCACGGTTCTGAAGAAGATCCTCAGCGACGACTTCTACGGCATAGTTTTCTGCGCCACAAAGAGGGAAACCCGGGAGCTGAGCGAGAAGCTCAGGAGGGCTGGCTACAGCGCCGAGGCCTTGAACGGCGACATGAGTCAGGCCGCGCGCGAGAGAACCTTCTGGCGCTTCAAAACAAAGCGAACGCGGATTCTCGTTGCTACTGACGTCGCCGCGCGCGGCTTGGACGTCCGGGACATAAGCCACATCGTCAACTACTCCCTGCCCATGACGGCCGAGGACTACGTTCACCGGATAGGGAGAACCGGCAGGATGGGCAGGCGGGGAAGGGCGATGACCTTCATAATGCCCGGCGAGTTCAGGAGGCTGCGATACATCGCCCAGGTCGCGGGCGTCGAGATAAGGAAGTCCGAGCTCAGCGAGGAGATACCGAGGGAGTACCGGGAGAGGTACGAGCACGGCCGCTCGAACGCTTACAGGAGAAACGGGAGAAGGAACTCCCGCTATTCTAAGAACTCCCGAGGTAGATGGTGAGGACGAGGTCCTCGCCCTCTACCCTGACCTCTATCCAGACCGCGTCGCTCTTCTGGACGTAGCCCGCGAATTCCCGGTCTGAAAGCATCTGAGATAGCAGCCACTCGGCGTACTGTTCGTGGAAGAACGGGTGGTAGTAGTCGGCCAGGTTGTAGTAAGTGACCCCCCACGTCCAGCCGGCCCTGTATCCCCTAGGAAGCTTTCCATCGGAGAGGCTGGTCAGGGATTCGTCGGCCTTCAGGCCGAACCCTTCGTAGAGCAGGTTCATCATCGAGACCGCGAGGTTCCTCGCGTCCCCATTGCCCATGGTGTAGTCCTGGTTCAGGAACTCCTCGCCGGTGACGACGCCGAGAACCTTTACGCTGGCCTTTCCTTCGCCGGGTGTTATCTCGTAGAGCGTGGCGTTGATTATCTTACTCCCCTGCCGCTCCCAGTAGCGGTAGTAGGCGCCCAGGTCCATGGGCGGAAGGTGCTGGTCCAGGGCGAAGTACCAGCCGTTTATCTTTACCAGGGCCGTCGCGTGCCCCAAATCGGTTAGGTTTATTGCCATCGCGTAGACCGGGGAGTAGTTCATGGCCAGTAGCAGGGCATCCGTGAGAACGGTGTAGTCGGTGCATATGCCCTTCCGCAGCATTATCGTCTCGTAGGGGGTCTGAATCGTGTTGTTCTGTCCCTCGACGACCTCCTGCCGCCCGTCGGGGTATATTATTACCTTGGCGAAGGGCTGCTTGGCCTTCTCCCAGTCGTAGCTCAGCCACTCCCCTTCCCATGCAAGGATGTTCCAGGCGCTCTGGGTCAGGTCTTCGCCCTTGAGCTCCTCCGCGAGGGGTGATATGACCTCAAGCTCTTCCCTGCTCAGCATGCAGGGGAGGGCGTCCCCGAGGATGTAGCGCCAGAGTATCCCCGGACAGTTCAGTTCAGCGTCACTGGCCGGAAGGGATACCGTCGTGTTCTCCCACTTTACGAGGGGATTCGTCCAGGTCGCGGGAGGCGTGGTGCTCGACGTTGGGGTCGATGAGGCCGAAACTCCCGAAGTCGTGGGGGAATGTTCCGTGCTTCCGGGCGTTTCGGTCGCTGGAGTGGCCGAGAGGCAGCCGGCAACGATGACCATGAACGCGATGACAATTGCCGCGAGGACTCTCCTCATCATGAAACTAACTTGGAGGATGTGCTTATAAACAACTCCCCGACAGAGAAGCACCGGATTCGTGCCCATCGAAAGATTTAAAAATGCCCTCCTGAAGGTATAACCCGGGCGCTCGGGCAGTGCCGGGGTAGCTTAGCCTGGTCAGAGCGCTCGGCTCATAGGGCCGCTCCCCTTCGGGGGAGCCTGAGAAACCGAGAGGTCCGGGGTTCAAAGCCCCGCCCCGGCACCATTGCAACCTTTTCTGGTGTAACCGTTGACGGAAAACTGCGTGAGTCCCTAAGAGTGCCCGCGAGCTTTGGGCTTTGCTATCCCCTGGGAGAGTCCCTGGACAAAAACTTTCCTCAACGCGTTCCCCAGAACCTCCTCAGGTACAGCCTCATCCTCGCCCGGTCAACGGGCCTCATGCTTTCGCGCATCCAGTCCGGCAGGTCTTTCTTTATCGAGCTCCAGAGCAGACGGTAGTCGAGAATTATTATGGACCCCTTCTCCTCTGCGGAGCGGTGAACCCTTCCCGCGGCCTGGACGAGCTTCCTGTGGGCGGGGAGGTAGTACCCATAGTATCGTCCCTTCCCCGGGAACTTCCTCTCGAAGTACCGTATCTGGGCCTGAACCCTCGGTGTCGGCCTTGCGTAGGGTATGCCCACGAGCACGACCCCGTTCATCTCGTCGCCGCTGTAGTCCTGCCCCTCGCTGTTTCTGCCCCCCATGACCCCGAGGAGCACTGCCCCCCTCCCCTTGGCGTGGGCCTTGAAGCTCGCTATCATCGCATCGTTCTCGGCGGAGCTGACACCCTGCTTCTCAATGAATATAGCCTTACCGGTCTCCTCAAGGCGAACCTGGAGGTTTGCTGAGAGAAGCCCCTGGAGAACCTCGTATGAAGCAGTGAAGACTCCGACGTTCTTCGGTATGAGCCTGGCCGCCTCGGCGATGTACTCCACCATGCGCCGGTAAACTGCCAGCGAACGCTCGTCGCCCCTCGTTGAGACGTCCCTTGCAACCAAAACCTGCGCGTTTTCCCGCCTTACCATCCTCGGGAACTTCTTCATCCGGGCGTTTTCGATGCCCATGACGTCGCGAAAGGCCTCCATCGGGGTGAGTGTCCCGGACATGAAGACAGCGCTCTGGACGTTTCTGATAAAGCTCAGCGCTTTCGAGGGATCAAGCGCCACGAGCTCAAGACTCAGCCCCCTGTCCCTGCTCATGAGGAAGAGATAGTCCTCCCGTCCAATGAGCGAGAGCCAGAAGAGAAGGAACTCTCCGATTCTGCCTATGTACGAGCGGGGCGGTTTGCCCTTCTCTATCCTGTCCTCCCTTATCGCGTCACCGACCGCCACCATGTCGTTGAGTATCCGGACGAGCCCCCGGGTGTCGAGGTTCAGGATGTCAACGACGTGCGCAAAGACCAGTTCCGGCTGGATCGGAGTCTCCTGAACATCCCTGTCCTTGAGCCTCTCGTCGTAGAGTATCTCCAGCCCCCTGGCAAAGATGCTGAGGAAGTTGGCTATCTCGTGCTCGTTATACTCATCAGCCTCCTTTATTGCCCTGTTCACGGTGTGTATGCTTATCCGGTCGCTTAAGGCCGAAATCGCCTGATCCGGCAGGTTATGGGCCTCGTCAAAGACCACTATCAGGTCGGAGTAGTCAACGTCGAGGGAGCTTATGAAGTTCTCCCTGATGGTGGGGCTGAGCAGGTACAGGTAGCTGGCAACTATGACGTCCGCCCTCTCCGCTACCCTCCTGGTTAAATCGTAGGGGCACAGCTCCAGAGTCTCCGCGTAGCTCAGCATCTCCGCCGGATGGCTCGGCTCGCCCAGGAAGAACTTCACCAGTTCGTCAAACTCCGTCTTTTTCTTCTTCTCGTTCTCGTAGAACTCACATTTGCCGAGCTTCTTGAGGTTCTTGCAGACAACCATGGCCGTGTAGGCGTCGCTCGTGAACTGGGTGAGGTAGGTGTGAAGGCAGAGGTCCTTCCTGCTCCTCAGCTCAACTCCCGAGACTGGATTCTTTCTGTTTATCGCCTTCAGCTCTTCGATGACCCTGTCCATCTGCCTGTGGGTTCTGGCCAGATAGAGAACCTTGTAGCCCATCTCCCTGGCGTAGGGCAGGATTCCAGCCAAAACGCTCACGGTCTTTCCAAAGCCTGTAGGGGCTTCGATTATAGCATTTTCCCCGTTTCTAACGGCCTCCGAGACGAGCTCTATGAACTCCCGCTGATGGGGTCTTAGGCCCTCGTAGGGAAAGTACTCGAACCCTTCACTGGTCTCGCTCATGGGAAAGAGTTTTAACGGCTCGCTTTTAACTTTTCCCCAGGTGAGAAGTGTGGACGAGAAGGACCAGAGACTCATTGAATACTCCGTGGAGGCGGTCATAATAGCCTGGCTTGCGTACCTGTTCTTCTATCAGAACTTCCTGCTTCATACGTGGCACCGCGGGCTGCCCCTGCCGCCGAAATGGCCGTTCGCGGTATTCGGGATTCTTGTGGGGGCACTGTTCTTCTGGTACGAGTGGAGAAAGTTTGAGAAGGAGCTTGAACGGAAGGCGGAGGTTCCACTCAAGTCTGTCCTGCCGGTTGCTTTGAACGAGGAGAACGCAAACCCCGGGGAGCCCCCAGAGGAGGAGCTGCAGGACGGCGAGGCGGCTGAACCCGCTACCGGAGAACTCTGATTTCATACTTCCCCCCGGCTTCAATGCCGAGGAAGTCCTCCTCAGTAACATCCAGAACGCTCTTTTCCACCTCTATTATGGCGCTTCCGGTGGGCCTCTCATGCTCGACCCTCTCAACCAAGTCGTCTTTTATCTTTACCGAGAACCTCTCTCTTCCGTTGTTGCCGACGAGCGTGAACGAGGGCTTTCCAAGTTTCAGCCTCACGTACCTGATTATGGGGGGCAGAAGGTACGGGTCAAAGTCCTGAACAACGAAATCCGTGGGAGAGCCGATGATCCTTGGCGCTGCGGCTTCATAGCTCTCGGCCATCCTGGCCAGAGTTTTGCCTGACTCTGCGGCGAGGAAGCGCAGCTTTTTCCTCAACCTCCTTTCTCCGGCTATATCGGCTGACGCCCGGGTCAGGAGAGCACCTTCGCCCGCCGTAAATGACAGTATGAGGAGGCCTCTTCTTCCCTTCATGACGTAGGTGGCGAACGGCTCGCCGAAGGTAAACTCAAGAACTCCCTCAAAATCGAACTTCATGAGGAACCTCCTGACCGACAGGCTGACGAGGGTTCTATCACTATCCCTCACAAGTTTAACCCTGTACGGAAACGATGGAAACAGCTCGCCCGGATTTCCGGCAATCGCTACCATGGATTTCCAGCTGCCCGAGAAAGGCACTTCTGCCACTTCTGATTCCATGAGGGGCACCCTTGTTCACTCGTCCCCCGTGGAGTACTCAAACTGGTTTTTAAATTTGGCGGAAGAAAAGAGGGAGAATCAGAGCCTGAGCTCAGGTATCTCCTCAAGGACCTTGACCATCAGCTTGACGCCTGCATCGACGTCGCGCTCGTCGACCACCTCAGCGTTGGAGTGGATGTAGCGGGCTGGAACGCTTATCGCCCCGGTTGGGACGCCGGCCTTGTTGAGGTGTATCGCACCGGCATCTGTTCCGCCGCCGAGGAGGATGTCCCACTGGTACGGTATCTCGTGCTTCTTTGCCAGCTCCTCCATCCAGCGGACGATGGTCGGGTGGCAGATGACGGAGCGGTCCATTATCTTTATCGCGGTTCCCTTGCCGAGCTGGGTGACCTGTTTGTGCTCGGGCGTTCCCGGGACATCGGCAGCTATGGTGACGTCGATGGCGAAGCCGTAGTCTGGGTCGATGCCGAAGGCGGAAACTCTGGCGCCCCTCAGGCCGACCTCCTCCTGGACGGTGGCAACGAAGTATATGTCTGCATCGGTCTCTCCCAGCTCCTGGGCGGCCTTAACGAGGGTGTAAACGGCTATCCTGTCGTCGAAGGCTATGCTAACCAGGCGGTGCTTTCCAAGACGCTCAAGCCTTCCGTCCCATGTGATTATCGTGCCGACCTTGACGCCCATCTCCTCGGCCTCTTCCCTGCTCTCAGCACCTATGTCTATGAAGACCTGCTCCCAGGTCGGGGCCTTGTTTCTCTGCTCCGGCTTCTGGATGTGGGGCGGAACGGAGCCACCGACACCGTAGACGAATTCGTTCGGGCCTATCCAGACCTTGAAGCGCTGGGCTATGAGCGTCCTGGGGTCAACGCCTCCGACAGGAGCGACGCGAAGGAAGCCGCTCTTTTCGATGTGGGTCACCATAAGGCCGATCTGATCCATGTGCGCGGCCAGCATGACCTTCGGGCCCTTGCCCTTTCTGTGGGCTATGACGTTGCCGAGCTTGTCCACCCTGATTTCATCGACGTGTGGCTTGAACGCCTCCACAACAACGTCTCTAACGCCAAGGAACTCGTAGCCGGTGACACCCGGCGCCTCCACAATCCTTTTCAGCAGTTCAAAGTCGACCATCACAATCACCTTCCGTTCAGATTTCCATCTGAATGTCCGGTGAGGAATATTTAAGGTTTTAGGTGAGAGAGCAGTTCGTCAACCGTCATGCAGTCCTCGCACGTCCTCCTGAAGCCCCTTGCCACGAGCAAATAGCGCCTTTCCCCTTTCCAGGGGACGAGCTGGGACTTGGCGATCAGCTTTCCGATCTCTCTGGGGCCATCGATGCCTCTACCCCACTTGGCCTCGATGAAAGTCGCCTCCCTCTCTTCCCTATTGACCACCACGAGGTCTATCTCGTAGTTCCTGCCCCACTCCGGGCCGATCTTGTCAAAGGTCAGCAACTTCCCGTTGAGGTCGTGAAGGATCTCCCTCAGCGTTCTCTCAAAGTTTCTTCCAAGAAAGCTTTCGAGCCTTCCTTCGAGGTGCCTCCTGAACGCGCCGATGTCACCCGCCTCAATGTTCTTCCTCTGGGGCTCGATGAGGGAGAACCAGGCGTTCAGGAAGGGGTCGCTTATAACGTAGCGGGAGCGCCTGCCGCCGAGGATGGGTCTCTCCCGCTCTATGAGGCCGTAGTAATCCTGGAGGGCCTCAAGGTACTTGGAGATGCTTCCAGGCTTTAATCCCAGAGAATTGGCTATCTCAACGAGCCTGTTCCTGCCCCCGGCTATCGCCCTGAGAATTGAGAAGTACGTCCGGTATGCCTTACCAAACTCGTCCATCAAAAGCCCCTCACCCTCGGAAACGACGAAGGTGGAGTACTCGACGGCTTTTGTGAGGAGTTCCAGAGGCTCCCTCTCATCGAGCAGCTCCAGGAGTTCATAGTATTTGGGCACGCCCCCGAAGATGGAGTAAAAGGCCACCATTCTTTCAGGATCATCGACTCCCAAGTCGCGGAGCATGCTGAAAACGTGGGACGGTCTAAAGGGTTTGAGCTCCATAAAAACCGAGCTCCGCCCGTATAGGGGTGCCTTCCGTGAGGCGAACAGCTTCTTCATCATGCCGAGGTACGAGCCGGACAGTATTATGAGGAGCGGTTTCTCCGCGTTCCTGTCTATGAACCTCTGGAGTTCGAACGCCATTGAGGGGTTGATCCGGAGAACGTTCTGGAACTCGTCGAAGAACACCGCATCAATGTCCGTCCTTTCGAGGTATCCCAACAATTCCGAGAAGGAACCAAAGCTTGGAGAGTAGCCGAGCTTTTCCCGCATCTCCTCCTCAAAATCCTCCATGAGGAGCTTCTCGCTCTTAACGCCAACGAAGAAATCGAGGAACCTCACCCCATTCCTCCTGAAGAACTCCCTCACAAGCCGGGTCTTGCCCACCCTCCTCCTGCCGGTTATCACAACCACCACAAGCCTTGAGCGGGACATCTTCAGGGCCTTCTCCAGAGATGCCATCTCGCTTTCCCGGTCGTAGAATCTCATCATTATCCACCGACGGGATTATCCATTAACTGGATAAAAAGTTTGTGCCCAACCAACACACGCCTCGCACGCAGTTCCTTAAACTTAAAAGTCGTCCCCCATACTCACCCCTATGAAGGAAAAACCCGTGCTGATGAGGCTCAACGTCGTCCCCTGCACCTTCCTCAGAAGGCTCAACCGCTTCGTGGCGCTGGTGGAGGTTGATGGTGAGGAGAGGAAGGCTCTGGTAACCAACACCGGCCGCTTGGAGGAGTTTATGGTCCCGGGCAGGAAGGCATTCTGTACTCCCAGGAGCGGTGGAAAGACGGATTTCGTTCTGGTGGCTTTTGAGGATCTGAATGGAAGGGGGGCCGTGATAGACACGCGAACCCAGGCCAAGGCCTTCGAGAGGGCATTGGAGTTAGGTCTGGTCCCCTGGCTCAGGGACTGCAGGATAAAGAGGAAGGAAATTACCGTCGGAAAATCCCGCCTAGATTATCTCTTCGAGTGTCCCGGGGGTGAAGTGTACGCCGAAATGAAGAGCGCCGTCCTGCGCGGCGGGGATAACGGTGAGTATGCCATGTACCCGGACTGTCCGAGCGTCAGGGGGCGGAAGCACATAATGGAGCTGATAGGGCTCTCGAAGGCCGGCAATAGGGCAATGATATTCTTCATCGGGGCCATGCCGGGCGTTGAGAAGTTCCGGCCCTACAGACGGGGTGACCCCGAGATAGCGAAACTGCTCGCCGAGGCTGAAAAGGCCGGAGTTGAAATCCACGCACTGAGCCTGTCCCTCCTTCCCGACGGGAGGGTCGTCCTTGAAAGGCCGAGCCTGTACATCGAGCTGGAGGAGGATTTTTAAAGGAGCCGTCCTAGTTCTACAGGGGTAACGACCCCGTGAGGTGATGGGAATGGCCATAGTCGATGTTAGAATTCTGGTTGAAGGTGCGAGTGACGTGGAAGTTGTAAGCAAAGCCCTTCAGGGTCTCGCTTTAGGAAGCGAATACAACATAACGATCTCATCCATAATCCCGACAACTAACGTCGAGATAGCGAAGAGCGCGGCCGCTGGGGCAGACCTCCTCATCATAGCGACCGACGCCGACCGCGTTGGCAGGGATCTGGCAGAGAGGCTCTTCAACGAGCTGGGGGAGATGGTCGGCCACGTTGAAAGGATGAAGCTCCCCCTCGGCCACGATCTGGAGCACGTTGACGTCGAACTCGTCAGGAAGGAGCTTAAGAACACCCTCGTCCGCGCCGGCCTCAAGAGCCTTCAGATACTCCCCGAGTACATGGCGCTCAGGAACCAGCTCCTTGACCTCAAAGGTCGCTACGACGGCCTGGGGGAGGAGTACAGGAAGCTCAAGGAGGAGTACGGGGCGGTTGCTAAGGCATGCGAGGAGCTGAAAGAGGAAAACGAAAAGCTCAAGGAGGAGAACGAAGGCCTCAAGGCGCTCCTTGAGAGCTCAAGGAACATTTACAGGATTGACGAAGCCTGGAAGTCGCTCTTTCCAGCGGAGCCGGTTCCGGATGAGGCGTACATTGGAAAGGCCGTCGAGAAGCTCGGCCTGGCGGGCAGGGTGATAGTGGGACAGGGCTACATATTTGCCGAGGACAAAGGCCTCGTTGACGAGCTCCTCAGGACGGTTTACCTCAGCATGACCATAAAAGAGGAGCCCCCCAAGCCGCCAAGGCCGCCAGTTGAGGAACCGCCGAAGCCCCCGGAGCCCGAAGCCCGGAGAGAACCCGAGGTCATTGAAAACGCCGAGGTAAAGCCCGACGACATTGAGGGACTCCTAAAGGGGCTGTGATATGGACATAAACGAGACCCTGGAGGAGTACGAGACGTACCTCGACCTTGAGGGAAAGAGCCCGAACACGATTAGGATGTATTCCTACTACGTGAGGCGCTACCTTGAGTGGGGCGGAAAGCTCGACTCCCGCTCCGCCCTCCGCTTTCTCGCCAGGCTTAGGAAGGAGGGGTACTCCAACAAGAGCCTAAACCTGGTCGTTCAGGCACTGCGCTCCTACTTCCGCTTCGAAGGCTACGATGAGGAAGCCGAAAAGCTCAAGCCGCCGAAGGTGCCGAGGAGTCTTCCCAAGGCCCTGACGAGAGAGGAGGTTAAGAGGCTTCTCTCCGTTATCCCCCCGACGAAACGGCGCGACAGGCTGATAGTCCTCCTCCTCTACGGCGCAGGCCTCAGGGTAAGTGAGCTATGCAACCTGAAGAGGTCCGACGTTGACTTCGAGCGCTCGCTCATAGTCGTCCGCGGGGGCAAGGGCGCAAAGGACAGGGTCGTCCCGGTTCCGGGTTTTCTAATGGAGGCAATAAAATCCTACCTTAAGACGAGAACGGACTCCAGCGAGTACCTCCTCGTTGAAGAGGGACGCAGAGAAAAGGACAGGATATCCACCAAGACTGTATGGTATCTCCTCAGGAAGTACGGCCAGAAGGCAGGAGTCAAGGTCACACCCCACATGCTCCGCCACAGCTTCGCGACGCACATGCTCGAAAACGGCGTCGATATAAGGGCGATTCAAGAGTTGCTCGGCCACTCCAACCTCTCGACAACGCAGATCTACACCAAAGTCACCGTCGAGCACCTCAGAAAGGCTCAGGAGAAGGCGAGGCTGATAGAGGGGCTGATGGAATAGTCCGGTTTAATGGGAAACAGTAGGTGAAAAATCAAAGCTCCCCCTTCTTATTCAGCATCGCGAGGTAGCTCGTGAATGCTCCGGCGGAGATGGTATCGCCCAGGCCGACGGTTGAGACCGGGTTCCTGACGAGCCTTGTGGGGATTATGACGACCTTGTATTCCCGGGTTCTCAACCGCCTTTTTGCCTCCTCAAAGCGCAGCTTCACGAACTCGCCGTACTCGTTGTACGGAACCGCCATACCCACTTTTACGTCTTCAGGGCTCTTTATGTCGCCGAGGGAAGCCCTTGAAGCGGCCAGAGTTGTTGCGAGTTCGAGACTGCTTCTCAGCTCTTCCTCGCTCAGCGGGTTGTCCGAGTGGGTGATGTACATGATGTAGTAAATAGTGTGTATCTGGAGCACCTCAAGGTTCATCTCGTCAACGAGGATTTTGCCGCCCAGCACGGTGTCCTCTATGCGGTTGTAGGTAAATATCCTCTCCGCGAGCTTGGAGTAGCCGAGGGCGTTGAGGACGTGGGCTATCTCCGCCTCGTCCATGCCGACGCTGTCAACCAGGGGGAAGAGGTTGTAGATGACCTTCTTCCTGAGCTCGCGGTTCTGTATCGAGGCAAACTCCAGGTGAACCTTGACGTCCTTCTCACGCTTGAGGAGCAGGATGTCCTTCTTGGCCTCCCTCAGGTAGTGGTTCGCGTCCTTTCCATCAGAATAGCGGAGCTTTATTCCCTGGTAGCCCGAAAGGATGGCCCCATCAACCTGGAGGCCGATCTCGGGTAGGAACCGCTTCAGCTCCGGCTCGGTGTAAATCCTTATGCTCTCGAATCTCGCTGAAACGATGAACCTGCCCGAGAAGGGAACCTGTATCGTCTCGTTTCCGAGCCTAAAGGTCGTTCCAGCGCGGAATTCAAAGATGCGGTTCACCTTTATCGGGTCGCCTTCCCTGTAGGCCTCGCGGGGGTGTCTGAATGTCAGTCTCCCGTCCTCGACGACCGGATAGAGGAGGTTAGGCCTGTCCACGAACATCTCGGCCTGCTTTTTGGCCAGGTGGGGGGTGTAGACTATCACTTTCCTGAAATCCAGGTTTGAGAGGAGGTTGGCTATGATTCCGGCCTGGCCGCCCATCCTCTCAACGTCGTATTTGAAGCGGGAGTCGAACCACGTGTGGAGCTCCTCGTTGACGAGGGGAACCGCCATGGGCTTGCCGGTCTTGAGGGCGTGAACCAGTCTCGCAACGAAGTCCAGGGGCTCGTTTATCTCCCTCGGGTAGTCATCCATCCTTTTCCTGACCGCTTCAGCCCCGAACTCGTCTATGAGCCTCTCCACTATCTCCCCCTTCAGAAAGGTTATCGCGTCCACGTTCGTGTTGTAGGCTGTGTACACTGAAATCTCCCTAGCCTCATCGAGGGGCCTCATTTGTATCACCCTCAGTGACTAACTTTTAGAAAATGCGGGTGAATTCTTAAAAGGATTTCGGAAGTGGATAGACAGAAAAATGTTAAAGGCTCAGAACTCGGTGAAAAGTCTTCCAAGCCAGGGAATCCTTTCCATGATGTCCATTTCCCTCAAGGCGAGCCACAGAGACGCCTGGTTGCTCGTAACAACGGGAATGCCGAGGTCTTCTTCGAGGGACTCGATGATCTCGAAGGTTCTCAGGTTGGTGCAGCTGATGAACACGGCGTCGGCCTCGTCCATGAAGCTCGCCTTGGCGAGGCGGTAGGCCTCGTGGGGTTCAAGCTTTCCAATACGGGTGTTGTCCTCTATCCCCAGCCCCCTTATGTCGAGCACGCTGAACTCATTCGCCTCCAGGAACTCCCTCTCCCGCTGGTTTATCTCGTCGGTGTAGGGGGTTATCACGAGTATGTCCCTCGCGTCGAGCATCTTGAGGGCCTCGACAACAGCCGTGCTGGTGCTGACGACCGGGACGTTAACTTCCTCCTCTATCTTGGCCTCGAGCTCCTTCTCGTAGTCCCTTCCACCGATGAACGACCCGCTGGTGCATCCGTAGAGTACCATCTCCACTCCGGCGTCTCTCAGAAGCTTCGCCGCCTCGACGGCGAGGGTGTTCATCTTTACGAGCTCCTCCTCGGTGACGTTCCTGAGCGGAACCCTCGCAGTGTGGAGCGAGACTCCCTCGGGAAGGGCCTCGTGAAGCTCCATCTCCATCGTGGTGTTGGATGAGGGGACTATAAGCCCGAGCCTACCTCTCCATCCGTACATGCTTTCACCTCCCGGAGATTACTCGGGGGTTCTCTTAAACCTTTGGTTTCGGAAAGGCTGATTAATGGCCGTGAGAAAAATTCAGGGGTGATAACGTGGAGCTCGGGGATGTGATATATAAAAGAACCTCGGTGCGATACTTCTCGGAGAGGGAGGTCTCGGATGAGCAGGTTAGGGCGCTTATCGAGGCGGCGGTAAGGGCCCCGACCGCGAGCGGGCTGGAGAACTGGCTCTTCATGGTTTTTAAGGGCGAAGAGGCCCGGGAGAGGATTTATACGCTTATAGCGAAGGGCATGGAGGCCTACTACCGCGCCGTGAATCTGTCAGAGGACAAAATAGAGAAGCTCAGGGAGAGGATATACAGGGAGGGCATGTTCAGGGCGCCGGTTTACATCGCGGTCTTTATCGACAGGCGCGTCCGCTTCCTCAAGGGAAGGGAGTTCGACGGGCTGGAATTCATATGGAGCGTCGAAAGCGCGGCGATGGCGATTCAAAACCTCATGCTGAAAGCGGTTGAACTCGGCCTCGGCACGGTCTACATCGGTGTCACCAATTTCCCGGGGATAGAGGAGGAGGTCAGGGAGCTGGCGGGACTCGATGATAACTACTACCTCGTCGGGGTTATCCCCGTGGGATATCCACGTACTGAACCCGTGCCCAGGAAGAGGAAAAAGACCTTCGAAGAAGTCACCCGGTTCATCTAAACGTTTTTATTCCCTCCCCCTCAACTCCAACTGGTGGGAAGATGATAGAGTTCGTGATACTGCTCGGCGTCATCGGCGGCTGGATAATCATGGCCTCAACGTTGTTCCTGATGCTGGCCCTTGGCAAGATGTGGGGGCTGGTTGGGGTTCTCCTTCTTGTCATGGCGATTCAGATAAACCACTGGCTCAAGGGAAAGTACATGCATGCCATAGTGGACGCTACCCCCCGGGCGAAGGCCATAGCGGCCCACATATTCGAGATGAACGAGCTGATTTTGCTCTCCTCCTACCTGATATCCGTTGTTCTCTACGTCGTCATCCAGAAGTACGTGGAGATAGTCATCAAGTTCCCTCACGCACTGGGGTGAGAGCATGAACGTCGTGATAGTCAGATACGGCGAGATAGGAACGAAGTCCAGGCAGACCCGGAGATGGTTCGAAAACATCCTCATGAACAACATCCGCGAGGCACTGGCGAGCGAGGGTGTTGACTTCAAGAAGGTCGAGGCGAAGCATGGAAGAATCCTCGTGAAGACGAACAAAGCAAGGGAGGCCGCAGACGTTCTCAGGAGGGTCTTCGGTATAGTGTCTCTCTCCCCGGCGATGGAGATCGACGCCGAGCTGGAGAAGATCAACCGGACGGCGCTTAAGCTATTCAGGAGGAAGAAGCGCGAGCTGGGCATTGAGAGGCCGAAGTTTCGCGTTACCGCGAGGCGGATCACCAAGGAGTTCCCCCTCAAGAGCCCCGAGGTTCAGGCGAAGGTGGGGGAGTACATCCTTGAGAACGAGGAGAGCGGGGTTGACCTGCACAGTTACGACATCGAGGTCGGCGTCGAACTGCTGGAGGGGAAAGCATACGTCTACGTCGACAAAATCCGCGCCTGGGGCGGCCTTCCGATAGGGACGCAGGGTAAGGTCGTTGCTCTCCTCAGCGGCGGCATCGATTCGCCGGTGGCGGCTTTCCTCATGATGAAGCGCGGCGTTGAGGTCATCCCCGTCCACATCTACATGGGAGACAAGACCCTCGAAAAGGTTCGCAAAATCTGGAACCAGCTCAAAAAGTATCACTACGGCGGGAAGGGCGAGCTGATAGTAATCAAGCCCGAAAACCGCGAGAAAATCATTGAAAAACTGCACGAGATGAAGAAGGAGAAGTACACCTGCGTCTTCTGCAAGTACATGATGGTGAGGCACGCCGACAGGATAGCCCGGGAGTTCGGGGCGAAGGGCATCGTCATGGGCGACTCCCTCGGCCAGGTGGCGAGCCAGACGCTTGAGAACATGTACATAGTCAGCCAGGCAACGGATCTCCCAATA
The DNA here is from genome assembly GCF_055392585.1 of Thermococcus coalescens. Classification (NCBI taxonomy): domain Archaea; kingdom Methanobacteriati; phylum Methanobacteriota; class Thermococci; order Thermococcales; family Thermococcaceae; genus Thermococcus; species Thermococcus coalescens. The sequence goes on along the minus strand of NZ_AP043764.1, from coordinate 609,241 downwards.
TACCGCCCGCTCATCGGTATGGACAAGGAGGAGATAGTCAGAATCGCCAGGGAGGTAGGCACTTTTGAACTATCGACCCTTCCCGAGGACGAGATTCCGTTCATACCGAAGCACCCCGTCATAAGGGGCTCCTGGGAGGAGTTCAGGAAGCTCTACCGGGCGGTCTTTGGAGAGGAGCCCAAGAAAAGGCAGTGCTGAGGTGGTTTTATGGACTTCACCAAGCTGTCCGCGTACATAGGCCTTTCCCTCCCCCTCATCTTTATAGTGGGACTGCTCGTCGTCGTGAGCCAGAACCCCTGGTTCTCCTTCAGGGAAAACGCCCTGAGCGACATGGGATCAATAAAGAACCCGGTCAGCTACTACTTCAACGGCTTCCTGATGGCCTTCGCGGCCGTGGGCTTTATCGCGGCGGTCGGCGCCTTTAGAAACGGCCTGAGCTACCTGATGCCGCTCGCGATGGTATTCCTGTTCCTCGTAGGGGTCTTCCCGGAGGAGTACGCACCCCATGCACCGTCAGCGGTGCTCTTCTACGTCCTCGCACTGGCGGACATAGCCATCATCGGAATAAAACTCGGCCGTTCTGGTGCCTCTGTCGGCTACGTCTGGTCCATCCTGGCCGTCTTTACGTTCGGCCTGATGCTCTACCTCATCAAGGCGGGGGTATTCAAGGGGCTCGCCATTCCGGAGCTCATCGGGGCGGCGACGATACTTGCGTGGTTCGTTTACATCGGCCTGCTCCAGCTCCGCCTCCCGGCCTGATCCGCCACCTCGCACCCCGGTCTTTTACCACTACTCACTTTTGTGTATAACTGTGCGTTTACGGAAAGCTTTTAAGGGCTTCTCCGGAGGGGCTTCCGGTGATGGCAAATGAACGTGTTTAACAGCACCCTCGAACTGTTCGAGAAGTACAAGCCGACCCCCCTGGTAAGACTCTCAGCAGAGAGGGGGGATGTATTTTGCCAAGCTGGAGTTCTTTAACCCCTTCAGCAGGAGCATTAAGGACAGGGCCGTTTTTAACATGCTTATGAAGGCCCTGGAGCGCGGGGACATCAACGGAAAGGCCCTTTTTGAGGCTACCTCCGGCAACGTTGGGATTTCTCTGGCGGCCTTGAGCAACGTTTTTGGCATCGAGTTCAGAGCCTACCTGCCGAAGCCAACGCCCAAGGCGACGCAGGTTCTCCTGAAGGTTCTTGGTGCGGAGGTCGTGGTGACGGACTTTGAGACCATAGACCCGGCGATGGTGCGCTTTGTGCGCGAAGAGGCCAGAAAAGCCGGCGCGGTGAACCTCAACCAGTTCGAGAACGACGACAACTTCGACGCCCACTACCGCTTCACAGCCAGGGAAATCGAGGAACAGCTGAAGAGCATAGGGAAAACGCCCGACGTCATAATAGCCGGCATAGGGACGTCCGGACACATAGCAGGCATAGCGAGCTACTTCAAAGAGCGCTACGACACGCGGGTTATAGGCGTCGTTCCGGCGAAGGGCGAGAAGATACCCGGCATCAAGAGGCTTGAGACGAGGCCCAAGTGGTACTTTGAGGTCGAGGTGGACAGGGTCGTGGAGATAACGAGGAAGGAGGCCATCGAAGGAGCAATCCGCGTTGCCAGAAGCGACGGTCTCCTCATAGGCCTCAGCTCCGGTGCTGTTGTTAAGGGTTATGAGAAAGTTGCCGAGGAACTCGGCGAGAGAACCTACGTCCTGGTCTTCCCGGACGATGGGTTTAAATACGTGGAGGTCTTTGAAAGCTACTTGGGGATGGTATGAGACGGCTCAGAGTTGCCTCCTCTCTCCTTTTTCTCAGCGGCTTTCTGCTCCTCTATTACGCCTACCTTCTGAGCTCCCCCGTTTACCTGACCTTCGCGATATTCAACATGGGTCTTGCCTACGGCGTTGGGATTGAGAACAAGACCGCCATTAAGGTTGCCCTGATCTACGCGGCGGTGACATTTTTCTTCTCCCTGCTCTTCCTCATAGCGGGCAACCTGATGGCCTTCGTCGAGGTGGCCATAAGCTTCTTCATAATCCACGATATCCTGGGCTACATCAAGGCCGTTGTGAGGGAAGAAGAGGAGAGGGAGAAGGGAACTACTGGGGGTGTATCCGAGCCGACTTCCGAGTAGTCGGCGTTTTTGATGCCAGCTTACGGAACTGTTTTAAGAATTTGGGAATAATATTAGGTTGGGGGTGATGCAGTGGGCGAGACCTTTGAGAGAACTCTCTTTGAGTATGCTGAAACAATTCGGCCGGGAGAGCTGGTTCTGGTGGAATATACTTCCAGGGAGCCCGTGCATCTGCTTTTCTGTGAGGTTCTCAGATACGCCAAATTTGCGGGCGTCCCCCTCGTCATAGTTGATGTCCTCGATGGGCTCCACGTCATCAGAACCCAGCTCAAGCTCGCCGGGATGGACACTTCTATGATAGAAGACGCCACCGTGGTCAAAATCGGCGGGAGGATAACCACCGGCAGGGTCGTTGCAATAATACAGGAGACGACCGAGCTCCCCATAATGAAGCGGCACTTTGTGAAGGTTCTGGAGAGGATCCACAAGGAAACCGGGGGCAGGCCGTTCATACGCATTGTGGTTGGGGCGACGGAGCTCCTCCAGCAGCTGGAGACCGACCCCATGAAACGCGAGGAGTTCTTCGCCAGCATCATACGTCCTATGGTCGGTAACCCGACTTCCAGGGGGCTGGTGTTCATCAACAGGAAGCGTGTCATGAAGACGGGGCTCAAGGAGGCGGAGGAGCTCTCAACCCGTGTCCTCAGAACCCGGATAGAGGACGGGAAACTGATTATACGGGTCGCCAAATCGATATACTTCGATGAGTACGGTGTCGAGGTCGAGGTTGACCCCCATGCCCTGAGGGAACACCTTGCCTCCAAGGGGGTGAGGACGATGGCGGTAGCTAAAACCGTGGAGGATGCTATAGCGAGTGTCAAAAAGATAATGCCCGGTGAGGTCGTGGTGGTTGAGTACACCTCGCTGGCTCCGGTGCATCTGGCGGTTTCCGTGCCCCTTCTCAGCCTCGGCAGGGACGTCCACGTCATAGTCAACGACATCTTCGACCAGCTTCACGTGGTCCGTTCCCACCTTTCCATAATGGGGATCGACACCGAGTGGATGGACGAGATGCCCGTAGTCAAGTTCGGGGGCGTCCTCCAGACCGGAAGGGTTATCAAAAGGATAAGCGTGCTCAAGGCCGCATCTGTTTGGCACGAGGAGTACAGAGAAGCCCTGAGGGAATTCCGGGGACAGAAACTGGTCGTAACGCTAGGTCTTGAGAAGCTGATAAACATAAAGAAGGAACTCCCGGCGTCGACCGTGTGCCGTATGTGCATCGCATCCGCCATGGGTGAGGAAGACATCATCACCATAGCGTTCGTTAACAGAGACATGCTCCCTGAGAGCGTCTTGGAAGACATACGGGAGCTGGCGAGTCGAGTGTTTGAGCTTGAATTCGAGAAGGGAATGCTCTTGTTACGGGTTGTGAAGTCCCTTGACCTCAGAAATACCGGGGCCGAGTTCTCGGTCGATGCGAGCGAGCTGGTGAGACACATCAACAACATGGGAAAGGGCTAAGTCCGCGGCTGCCGGAGATGCTGCCTGTGGCGCGATCCAGGGCCCTCTACCTTATTCTTATCGCAGGGTTCTTTGCGATTCTTGGCTCGACGATGGGCAAGTCCCCCACCCTTCCCCTCTATGCCCGGAGCATTGGCCTCGGCAATGAGGCTATCGGTCTCGTGGCCGCTGCTTCAACCGTGACCGGAATCTTCGTGAACTTCACTTCCGGGCTTCTAAGCGATTTCTACGGCCGAAAAAAGCTCCTCAAAATGAGCGGTTTTGTGTTCCTCAGCGCGCCCCTCCTGTACTTTTTGGCTGGCGATGCCCTGACCCTCGCTCTGGTTCGGATTTACTATGGGGTTGCGACCGCCATCTTTGTCCCCGTTTCTTTTGCCATGATAAGCGACATGTATCCCCACAAAAAGGGCACTTTCATGGGACTCCTCAGCTCCTCCACCCTCACCGGCAGGGCGCTGGCACCTCTTCTGGCGGGGAGCATCATATACTTCCTTGGCTTTTCTGTGGTCTTCCTCCTGTGCTCCATGACAGGATTGCTTGTTTTTGCCCTCACCTTCAGGTTCCCGGACACGGGGAGGGAGCTCCAGCGGTTTGAACTCTCGTTCAGCTGGGAACTCCTCCTAATCGGTCTCCTTGACGCAACGGTTTATATGGCCTACCAGGGAATAGAGACCTTCCTTCCCCTTTTTTACTACCTCCGGGACAGGCCCTAGCTCTCGGGAATGATACTGGCTGTTGAAGTCGCAATCATGGCGGCGGTTAAGCCCTACGCGGGTTACCTGAGCGACAGGATCGGCAGGACAAAGCCCATAGTTATCGGCATGAGCATCGTCGTCCTTGCGATGCTGGTCTTTTCGCTCTCCGACTCGCTGTGGTTGATCGTGTTCGCGGCGGTTGCGTTCTCGCTGGGGGCTTCAATAAGCGAGGCCTCGACAAAGCCCCTTGCCGCAGAGGTGTCAAGGCTCAGGGGGACGGCTCTGGGCTTTCTGGAGAGCATAAAGGACATCGGTCAGGCGCTGGGCCCGGTTTTGGTGGGGTTCCTTGGCTTCAGAATCGGCTTTGTTTTCATAGGGCTCTTTGGAATGGCATCCCTGGCGCTCTTCCTGTTTGCAGTGCGCAGGAACAAGGTTCAAAAAAGGGAAGGTGACTGAAAGATTCCAGATGCGGCGTGGTTCAGCATCCCTTCGGTTCTTTGACGATTATCCTTGCATCGACGACGACTGCGCCCTTGCCCTTCTCGTAGACGAAGACCGGGTTGAGGTCCATCTCCTTGATGTAGTCATCGAGGTCGTTGACGAGTTCGCTGACCTTGAGGAGGAGGTGGACTATGGCGTCTATGTCCGCCGGCTCCTCACCGCGCGCTCCCGCGAGAATCGGGTAGCTCTTTATCTCCTGGATCATCTTCCTGGCATCGCGCTCGGTTATCGGTACTATGCGGAAGGTGACGTCCTTGAGAACCTCCACGAAGATACCGCCGAGGCCGAACATTATGGCGTGGCCGAACTGCGGATCCTCGGTGACGCCTATGATGATCTCCCTCCCGACCTTGAGCATCGGTGCGATGAGAACACCCAGGATTTCGGCGTCCGGGCGGTACTTCCTGGCGTTCTCGTGGATAACCTCCCACTTCTCCTTGAGCTCCTCTGGGGTCTTTATGTTGAGGAGAACGACCTTGGCGTCGCTCTTGTGGAGGATCTGCGGCGACATAAGCTTCATGGCAACGGGATAGCCGATTTCTTCGGCGTACTTAAGTGCCTCCTCAAGGGTCTTCGCGAGCTTTTCCTCCGGAACGGGAAGGCCGTAGGCCTTGAGCACCTGCTTCGCCTCGTACTCAACGAGCGAAGTCCTGCCGGAGGCCAAAACTTCTTTGATAACTTTAAGGGCTTCCTCCTTCATGATACCACCACCGAAAGATTAAGGGGCTAAGCGCCCCTCCTGAGGTATTCAGCATATTTGACAAGACCGGCCAGGGCGCGGACGCCCCTCTCCGGGGTCGGATAAACCGGAACTCCCCTGTCCTCAAGCATCTTTGCGTAATAGTCGGTCTTCTTACCACCCATTGCAACCGCGACTATGGGCTTGTCGCTCTTCTTCTGGTACTCCGCGAGGATATTGATTATCTTTTCCTCCTCAAGGAGCGGAACCTGGAAGAGGACTATGATGACTATCGCATCGACGTTCGGGTCGTTCACAAATCCTTCGATGGCGATTCTGTACCTCTCGGCGTCGGTGTCGCCCACGACGTCGGTCGGGTTCCCTGCCACAGCGTGCGGCGGGAAGTTCTCCTTGAGGAACTTGAGCGTCTCCTCGCTGAGGTCGGCCATCCTGAGGCCGAACTTTGCCACCGCATCGCTGGCCATGACGCCCGCTCCACCGCCGTCGGTGATGATGCCTATCCTGTCACCCTTCGGGAGCTTGTCCTTCAAAGCCGCAAAGGCCTTCGCGAGGTCGAACATGTGCTCGAAGTCCTCGGCGCGGATAATCCCGGTCTGCTTGAAGACGGCGTCGTAAATCGTGTCCGCTCCGGCCAGAGAGCCGGTGTGGGACGATGCGGCTTTGGCGCCGTACTCGGTTCTCCCGCTCTTGAGGGCTATGACCGGCTTGACCCTGGTTATCCTCTTCGCGCTCTCGATGAACTTCCTTCCGTCCTTCACGCCCTCGATGTAGAAGGTGACGACGTTTATGCTCTCGTCGTGGATGAAGTATTCCATCAGGTCTGCGTCGTCAACGTCGAGCTTGTTGCCGTAGCTGACCATCTTTCCTATGCCTATGCCAGCCATCGCCGCCCAGTCGAGCATAGCGGCGGCAAAGGCTCCGCTCTGGCTGACGAAAGCGATGGGCCCGCTCTTCGGTCTGTCCATCTTGCTCTCGGGCAGGAATACCGTGTCAACGCCGGTGTCCGGGACGTAGACACCGACACAGTTGGGGCCGATGATCCTTATTCCGTTCTCGCGGGCTATCTCAAGTATCTCGCGCTCCAGCTTCTTGCCCTCTTCGCCGAGTTCACCGAAACCGCCGGTGATTATTATGACGGACTTTATCCCCTTCTTTGCTATCTGCCTCATTGTATCCGGAACGAACGGTGCTGGAATTGAGATAACAGCCAGGTCAGTGTCCTCCGGGAGCTCCTCAACGCTCTTGTACACCCTGTATCCATCGATCTCGTCGAGCTTGGGGTTCACTGGGTATATGTTGCCCTTAAAGATGCCCCTCTCCTTGTTCATCTTGAAGTTCTCAAAAATGACGTTTCCAACCTTACCCTTCTTGTTGGTTGCACCGATGATAGCGACGGCCTTCGGGTCGAAGAAGGGCCTCATGTCCTCCACTATCTTTTCCACCATTCTTATCCCTCCGCTAGAAACTGCTTCTCGCAAGAATTTCTGTTTAAATGTATAAAAGAGTTGCGTTTTGTAAAAATTGGACGCCAATGAACTGAAACGTCCATCAATGCAGGCTTTTCAAAAATTCGAGGCTTCTCCGGGCAGATTCAATGTCGTTGACTTCGAGGGTCCACGTCGTCTTCGGGAGCCTCGGAATCACCTTGACCCAGGGAACCGTTCCGTCCCCCAGAGCGAGGTGCTCGTCCCTTTCTCCGGAGTTGTCATGGAGGTGGACGTGGATTATCCTGTCCCTGAAGACGTCGAGGAAACGCTCTAATTTCCCGGTCGTGGTGTTGAGGTGGCCGACGTCAAAGGTCACCCCTATCTCAATACCCTCCACCAGCTCCCAGAGCCTCTCACACGTCTGGGCGTCCAGAATGGGGAAGCGGGGCATGTTCTCGACCCCAACCCTGACCCCGTATTCAGCGCCCCATTTAGCAACTGTCCTGAGGGACTCCCTGTGTATTTCGAGGTATCTCCTCCTGTTTTTCATGCTCACGGGCGAACAGTGTCCGGGATGAATGGTGACCGAAATGGCCCCCAGTTCTGCGGCCAGCTCTATGGTTTCCCTGACCACTTCCAGTGAGGCCTGTCTCAGCCTCTCGTTGAACGAGCCTATGTTGACGTCGCTGAATGGGGCATGGACGGTTCCTTTCATGCCAATGGATTCTAAGACCTCCCCAAAACGGCGGTAGTTGTCCCTGCTAAGGTAGTGCGGCCATTCGCTCAGGATTTCGATGTAATCGAAGCCAGCTCTCTTCGCAGTCTTGGCCCATTCCTCAAACCGGGAGAGGTCTTTCCAGTGATAAGCCGTCATGGACAGCCCGATCATTCAACCACCCGCTATCATTTTGGCCATGAGCACGACGTAAAGCGTGCCGAATATGTCGCTGTTGTTGGATATGAGGGGTATCGCCACGTGGTCTGGGTCGATGTTCTTCTGGAAGATGAAATAGGATATCGTGTAGGAGTAGAGCATTATGAAGAGGGCCATGAAGGGGTACGTTAGGGCAACGAGCCAGGCCGAGCGTGGAACGGCAATTCCCGTCGTCAGCTTTACGAGGGTTATTCCTATGATGAGCTTTGTGGTTCCTATGACTGGCGCCGTCGCAAAGAGGGCGAGTATGTCGGTGAAGGCCTTCAGGCAGAGGAAGTTCTCTATCTCACCGAGGTGGAGCTTGGTGGAGGTTTTCGCCGCTATTATCGACCCGTAGTTCCCGAAGGAGCTGAGGAGCGAGGGGTAGATGAAGCTCAGTACCACCGATGCCTGAATGATCCCGCTGAACTTTGCAAGGAGCGAACCGGATATTGTGGAGAGCAGTGCCAGGATGGTTATCGTAATGAAGACCTGCTTCAGCTCAAGGAACTCCGCCTTCCTGACCCTGCTTATTGAGGCGACGATGATGAAAAGAAGTATCATGGTGTAGTTGAAGAGTCTGAAGGCCTCCGGAGAGTGCTCTGTCAGGAGGATGAAGAGAACGAGTGACGGGACGGTCAGGAAGTCGCCCATCGAGGCTACGAGAGGGGCCGCAACACTGTCCGGGTCGGTCTCCCTTCGGAATGAGAATATCGTCACGAAGGATGTGAAGTAGCCCAGGATAAAGGAAACCAGTATCGTCGAGGTTATGACTATGAGAAGGACGTCGAGGGCGTTCTTCTTTATTCCAGTGGCGACGCCGATGGCCCAGAGGAGGAAGATGGGGATGAGTGAGATGAGCATCCTAAGGACTATCTCCTTAAGGACTTTCTTGTCACGCAGGGAGGGTTCAAGGTCACCGAGGTAGAGCATCGTGGAAAAGCGCGAGGCCATTGAGCCAAAAACGTTCCCGCGGAGGCCCATTATGCCGGGAAGAACCACGAGAAGGCCGGGAAACTGGGTTCTTATCACTTCAAAGTACTTGCCCAGAAAAGTGCCCCCGAAGAGGCCGAATATCTGTGAGGTGAACAGGGAAGGTAGCGTAACCCTGTAGGCTTCTCTGACCTTCTCCCTCAGCTCTGCCCTGACCTCTCCGCCGATCACTGCCATCACTCTCCATTGCCTTCACCCCGTAGGCATTGACCTTTGCGGGTATTAAACTTTTCGAAGGCGAAAACTAAATAAGATTTCCCATCTTTTCCCCCATCGGTGAGAGCCGGGTGGAAGAGTGGGACGAAATCGAGGTTCCCAGGAACGTTAAGGACATCTTCGTGAAGATGAAGAACACGGCTGAGCTAATGGTTGACCTTGCCTACTCCTCGATACTCTTCAACGAGGAGGAGATGGCCGAGGAAGTGCTTGAGCTTGAGGAGTACCTAGACCTGCTCAACTATCACCTCATGGTTCACGCGGTTCTGGCCGCGAGAAACCCCAAGGAGGCTGAGCAGATAACCTCCATACTCCACATGGCGCACGCCATAGATGACATGTCAAACGCTGCCGCCGACCTGGCGAAGATGGTTCTGGAAGGTGTAGAGCTTCACCCGGTCATAACCGAGGCTATACTGGGAAGCGAGGAGATAATAGGTAAAATCTACGTCTCCGCCGATTCGGTGCTGGTGGGCAAAACCCTGGAGGAGCTCGACCTCGCAACCAACACCGGTGTGTGGATCGTGGCCGTGAGACGTGGAAAGCGCTGGATCTTCGACCCCGATGGGGACTTCAAAATATTCCCCGGGGACATTCTCATCGGGAGGGGGACGGCCACGTCAATAGACTACCTCAAGGAGATAGCGAGGGGCAACATCAAGGTGATGGGCAATGAATGAGCTCGAGCAGATTAGGAACTGCCTCATCGAGATGAAGGACCTCTCCTCACTCATGGTCGACCTCGCCTTCTCCTCGGTCATGTACAACAGCGAGGACATCGCGGAGGAGGTCTACCTCCTCGAAGAGCGCATGGATGAGCTCACACTCAGGGTCAAAAGGCTCGCCTTAAGGCTCGCCAAGAGGGAGGCCGACCCCGAAAAGCTCCTCAGCGTCATCGACATGGCGGAGATAAACGAGCAGATAAGCGATGCCGCATACAAGATATCCGACCTCGTGCTGAGGGACGTCGAGCCCCACCCGATAATCAGGAAGATCATGGAGGACACCGAGGAGGAGCTCGGCAGGGTCACCGTCCACAGGGGTTCCGTCCTGCACGGCAGAACCCTTGAACAGCTCAAACTTCCCAGCAAAATTGGAACCAGGATACTGGCGATAAAGAGGGGGAGCAGGTACATCTACAACCCCGGAAGGAACGACGCGATACAGGAGGGCGACGTCCTCATAGCCGTCGGCTCCGACCTCGACAGGCTGAGGAAGCTTGCAGGGGAAAATGTTGAGGAAGAAGAATAACCTTCTAACTTCGAAAGCTTTTTATTATTCTCTGTGGTTCTTATCTCGATGCCGACGCGGATGGACAAGGCCTTCCTCGCAGGACTTTTGGTTGCCGTACTGATGGCCTACTCAGTAGTGTGGCTACACGAAAGAACCCTCTATTCACCCGGAGACAAGGAGGAGATTACGCTGGCAACCTGGACCTTTAACATAAACGCGAGCAACCTCTCGTGCATTCTGGGCAGGGAGAAGGTGCTGGGCTTTTACTCGTTCAGGAACTGGAGCGACATCTTCATTGCATTCTCATACTCCCCTGCGGCCATGAGGAACGTGGGCTGTGACGATTTTCCGATATCGGGTGAGTTCGTCCTCCATCTAAGGCCAAGGAATGAGTCGGTGGCTATAAGGCGTGTACTTTTCGTGGTGGAGAACGTGAGCAACGTCTCGGTGGACCCGATATTCCCGACCCAGGTCGGGGTCATGTACTTCAAAACCCCGGACGGCAGTTTTGAGGTGACCGAAACTCCCGTGCCCGGTCTCGAAATCTGGCAGGCCATCAGGGCCGAGGCGCTGAAGCCGAGCTGGGGCAGGTCCCTTGACCTTACCCCTAAGATTCCCCTCGACGTCAGGAGGCGTGGTGACGGAATGACCATTGAGGCCAGGGTGAGGTTCAGGCTGGAAATCGAATATCTCGTAAGGACTGGATTCTTTAAATCGGAGAAGAAGATTGAGATAGAGATCCCGGCGGTTTATCGCCTGTATGGGCTTGAAAACTGCCCCTACGAGTGCTAACCTCGAGCCTTCCCCTTTATATCCGCGTCCGTCACCAGTCCCTTCGCGTAGGGGCACAGCTCCCTCAGCGGGCATTCACCGCACTTCGGCCTTAGGGGATGGCATATCCTCTTTCCGTGGTCGACCATCGCGTGGTTCACGTATATCCACTTCTCGTAGGGGATGAGCTCCGCCAGGTACTCCTCCACCTTCTCCGGGGCGACCCTCGGCGGGGCGAGGCCGAGGCGCTTGCTTATCCTGTTGACGTGGGTGTCGACCGGAATCGCCTGCCTGCCGAAGCCGTAAGCCAGGACTATGTTGGCGCACTTCCTCCCGATGCCGGGCAGCTTCATGAGCTCGTTTATGTCGTCGGGAACCTTCCCTCCGTACTTTTCAAGGATTATCCGCGAAGCTTTTACTATCCACTCTCCCTTGGTCTTCCAGAGGCCCACCCCGCTCCTTCTCAGAAAGTCCTGCATCTCCTCGACGGGAGTTTTCGCTATGCTCTCAATGTCGCCGTATCTCCTGAAGAGCTCCTTCCACACCTTGTATGTCACCTCGTCCCTCATGCGCTGTGAGATTATGCAGTGTATCAGCGTCCTGTAAGGGTCGCCGATCAGGAGCTTCTCCCTCGGATGGGTTTCCATCAGAATCTCGACGATTTTTTCAGCCCTTTTTTTCTTCCCCTCCCAGCCCTCATCAAAGGTGAACTTCTCAAGGCTTAACGAGCCTGATTTTGCTTCCCCCATGGATTATCACCACAGTTCCTCCGGAGACCCGAACTCCGTTAAGCTCATCGAACTCGTCGCTATAAATCTTTTGCCCTGTGTGGTTCAGAATCAGAACCTTTCTTCCGAGCACAACGACGAATCCCTTCTCGAAGGGGATTACCTCACTCACCGGCTCATCGAACTCAAAGTCCACGACCTCGGTGCTTCCCGTCGAGAACTCTATCCTGGTATTCCCCCTGACTTTCAGAGGTGAAGGTTCCGCCAGGAGAACCTTAAAGCGCAGCGGCTTTCCTAGGAGGCCCACCTCAATCTCCTCCCCCGTTCTGACCTCGGTGCCAATGAGCTTGCCCCGTATGACCTCGCTGAAGTCCGCCGGCAGTTCGGCCTCGAAGAGGGGCTTTAGAACGAGCCTCATACCATCACCACTGGATTATAGTGTGGGGAGGTAATAAGCATTCCCACCACAACCTTTTTAAACAATATATCGTCCGATATATTTGGTGAGATAAATGGAACGTCCGAGTTTTAAGGGGTACATGAAGATACTCGTGCTCGACCTCCTCCACGAGCCAAAACACGGGTACGGTATAATGTCCGAGCTGGAGAGGCTGTACGGGATAAAACTGAGCGCCGGGACAGTGTATCCAATACTCTCCTCCCTGAGGAGGAGCGGCCTCATTGAGGTCGCCGGGACGGGGGCGAGAGAGAGAAAGACTTACGTCATCACGGAGAAGGGCAGGAAGTACCTGAAAGAGCACGCGGGGGAGCTTGAAGAGGCCAAGCGCAGGATGCGCGCCTACAAGGTCTTCCTTGAACTTGGGGGAGATGAGCTGAAGGCTGCCTTCAGGGAGCTGTTTGGGTCGGTTGATGAGCTGACCGATGAGCAGAGGGCGAAGATCAGGGAACTCCTCACCGGCTGCGCCAGAGAGCTCCGCCTGATTCTTCTTGGGGGCGAGTGAGATGGACGCAATAGAAGTTGAGAACCTCGTGAAGAAGTACGGTGACTTTGAGGCCGTTAGGGGGATATCCTTCAACGTGAAGCAGGGTGAGATATTCGCCTTTTTGGGGCCGAACGGTGCCGGAAAGACCACCACCGTCCACGTTCTGACGACCCTCCTCAAGCCCACCGCCGGAAGGGCCACCGTTGCCGGCCACGACGTCCTCAATGAACCTACGGCCGTGAGGAGGAAGATAGGGATAGTCTTTCAGGATCCGAGCGTTGACAGGGAGCTTACCGCCTACGAGAACATGCTCATCCACGGCAGGATATACGGTCTGGGCGGGGACGAGCTGAAGGAGAAGATAGAACGCCTCCTCAAGTTCGTTGAGCTGTGGGAGTTCCGGGACAGGCCCGTCAAGTTCTTCTCCGGCGGCATGCAGAGGAGGCTTGAGATAGCGCGCTCCCTTCTCCACGAGCCTGAAATACTGTTCCTCGACGAGCCGACGATAGGCCTCGACCCCCAGACGAGGGCCCACATATGGGACTACATCAGGGCAATGAAGGAGGAGCACAACATGACGATTTTCCTCACCACCCACTACATGGACGAGGCCGAGCAGCTGGCCGACAGGATAGCCATAATGGACCACGGAAAGATAATCGCGGAGGGCACCGCCGGGGAGCTGAAGAAGCTCGTGGGGAACGACATAATCTACCTGAAGCTCCGGGCAAGGGATGAACTCAAGTGCCTCAAGGCGGATTTCATCAAGGGCTGCAAGATGCTCCCGGACGGCAGGGTTCGCCTTGACGTGGACAACGCCGCTGAGGCTCTGCCAAAGCTCTTTGAACTGGCGAAGGAAACCGGCGTCCGGATTCTCGAGGTCACCTACCACAGACCGACGCTCAACGACGTCTTCCTGCACCTGACGGGCAGGGAAATCAGGGAGGAAGGCGGCGAGGGAAACGTGGCGAGGATGATAATGAGGGCCAGGATGAGGAGGTGATACCATGAAAGTCTTCGCCACCATGATATACCGCGAGCTGAAGCGCTTTTCGCGCTCCCGTGCGAGGGTCATTGGGAGCCTCATCAACCCGCTCATCTGGCTCATCTTTTTCGGAAAGGGGTGGGCAGGTGTCTTTGACAACCCATTTGCGTCGCAGATATTCGGCGGCGTTGACTACATGACCTACCTCGTGCCGGGAATAATAGCCATGACGGTCTTCAACATGAGCTTCATGCAGGGCATAACGCTCATCTGGGACAAGCAGTTCGGCTTTCTGAAGGAGATTCTCGTCGCCCCCGCCAGCAGAACCGAGGCAATACTCGGGAGAATCACAGGAGGAGCACTCATGGCCATGATACAGGGGGTCATAATCCTCGCGCTCAGCTTTTTCCTGGCCGACCTCAACGTCTCTGGAGTCCTCCCGGCGCTCGGCATGAGCTTCCTCGTCGGGATAGCGATAGCCGGCATGGGCGTCGCGATAGCGCTCAAGATGACCAGCATGGAGGGCTTCCAGATGATAGTGACCATGATAATGCTCCCGATGACCTTCCTCAGCGGAGCGTTCTACCCGATAAGCACTATGCCGGAGTGGATGCAGTGGCTGGCCAAGATCAACCCGCTAACCTACGCCGTCGACGGCTCGCGCTACTACCTCGCGGGGGTCGAGCCAGCCTTTGGAATCGTCACGGACTGGGTCGTGCTCATCGGTCTGGCGGCTCTGTTCGCCGGAATTGCCGCGCTTGGCTTCAGGAGGGCGACGATAGACTGAGAACAGTATCCCCACTATTCCTATTGGGAGTCGAAACCTTTTTATTTTTTTGAGTTCTAAAAACTCTGATGCGGAATGGAGCGTGCGGCACTGTTTGCCCTCATCATCCTGGCTATGGTTCCGTACTTCAGCCTTTATCCCGCCTACCTCTTCAAAAAGGGTCGGCTCTCAAGGAACTCGCTCATCGTTTACCTGACCTTCACCCTGGCCATCATTTCTATGGCCCTTGGGACGGTCTTCGATTCCTTTGCCCTTGTCATCCTGTCCCTGCTGGCCTTGATACTAACCGGGGTTTTGTCCTACCTCTCCCGGAAAAAGCTTGAGGAGGATGCATATTCGGTTGAAGTTAATCCTGGGGAACCGCTGAAACTGGCGTGGTTCTTCCGGCTCGACTCCCACCTCTGGGTGTGGCTCGCCTACCGGATAGGTTCAACGAGGGCCGCTTTTCTGGACGTTCTCATCACTTACGTTGCCGTCATCGGCGTCATTGCACTTCTGAACCACCTTTCCAACGGTCACTTTCCCCTGAAGTCCTTTTCCGTGGTTTACGCCATCGTCATGGCCCTCCAGTTCAGAAAGGTGTATCAAAATCTCTACGAGAGAACGAAAAAGGATTAAACTGAGGCCCTTTCCCTGAACCTCCGGTAGCTTATCTTCAGGGCCTCAAGAACTGGAAGCCTCTCCCCCGCAAAGAAGCTTAGCATGGCTCCGCCGCCGGTGGAGACATGGCTTATGCCCGTTATGCTGTGCTGGTATATGCTTGCTATGGAATGTCCTCCTCCGACTATGCTGAAGGCAGGGCTCTCACCTATCGCTCTGAAAACTCCAACCGTCCCAACGGCAAATTCTTCCCTCTCGAAGACGCCCATAGGCCCGTTGGCGACTATTATCTTCGCTCCCATCAGCACTTCCCTGTACTTTTCAACGGTTCTTGGACCTATGTCGAGTATCGGGTGCTCGTCAAAGAGCCACTTCTCCTCGCTCAGCAGATCAACTTCGACGCGCTCGCCCCTGTAGTCCACGGCAAAATCCACGGGGGTTCTCACGTGAGGATAGAACTCGTTGAGGATCTCCTCCGCCCAGTCAACCAGCTCCAGCAGGCCTCTTTTTTCCATGAACTCAAGGTTCGCGTCGCCCAGGTGGAACCCCTTGGCGAGGGTGAAGACGTGGCCGACGAGACCGCCGGTCAGTATGAGCTCCGCCCTGCCGTTCCTCAGTACGTTTTCGGCAACGCGGAGTGAATCATCAACCTTTGCCCCTCCAAGGACGTAGACGCGGGGCTTTTCCTGGGTATCGTAGGCCCTGGTGAGGGCCTTAACCTCTCTCTCCATGAGAAAGCCCATTATCATGGGCTTCAGCCTTGCAAAGCCCACCAAGGACGGCTGACTTCGGTGGGCGGCCGCAAAGGCGTCGTTCACGACGTAGTCGATGAGCGGCGCCAGCTTTCTCACGAAAAAGGTCCTCTCACAGTCCTCTATGGGCCTATATTTAACCTCCTCCGCGGCGAAGCGGAGGTTTTCTAACATGAGGGCATCGCCGGGTTTCAGCGCCTTTATCCTCTCGCGGGCGTACTTTCCAAATATGTCCTCAACGTATTCAACTTCCTGGCCGAGAAGACCGCTCAAGATTTCGGCATGCTCCTTGGTGGTGATGTAGTCCCCCTTGTACGGCTTGCTCTGGTGCGTTCCTATGACGACCCTTGCCCCGTGCTCCAGGAGGTATATTATCGTCGGAAGAACCGCCCTGAAGCGCGCGTCGCTTATTATCCTCCCGTCCCGGACGGGGGAGTTTAAGTCTGCCCTCAGAAACACCGTCTTGCCGTGGTAGCTGAAGTCCGTGAGCCTGAACATTCCATCACCATCGCGGTGTTAAATTTCACCCGTTAAAAACTTATTTTGAACACCTTTGGTGATAACGAATTTCCGGGGAAAGAGATTTATAAAATAAGATTCAAAGAATATTCCAGTGCAGGATTTCGCTTTCATGGGTGAGAGTGATGTCGTGGACACAGGATATAATAATGCTCGCACCAGAGGACGTTCTCATTGAAAACGTGATCGAACTGCTGAAAAGAATGGGGTTCAGGGACTACGAGAGGGTTTCCAGCAAAAAGGAGTGGGGAATAGACATCGTGGCCATAAGGGACGACCCCATAGCAGGCATGGAGAAGCTGGTAATAGCCGTTCACAGGAAGGGACTGGCATCTTCGAGAGATATCAACGTTTTCGCCGGGCTTGTGGACAAGTACAAGGCCGACAAGGGTATATTGATATCGACTGCCGGGTTTACCAAGGACGCTAAGGTTCTTATATCCCGGGAGTACAGGGGCAGAATAATCCCCTGGGACGGGGAGAAGCTGGCTTCGCTGTTCCACAACTACTCAGTTGAACCCCCTGAGGGACTTGTAAAGATGGCCGAGGACGCCAAGAAAGAGCCCGCCAAAAAAAGTCCTCTCAGCGAGTTTGAGCTCGATGCCCCCCTTCTCTATGACTTCTCCGCCGAGAACGTGTTTAAGAAGGTGGCATCCTTTGCTTCTTCCAAGTATCCGATTAAGCCCTCAGAGATGAGCCTCCGCGCCCTTTCCGTGACCCTGTCCAGTGCGTACATATTCTCTTGGTTCCTTGAGGAGGGTAACCAGAAGGACAAGGCGGTCGTGTTCTCCGGTGATAGAATAGTCCTCCGTGCGACGGGAGATAGGAAGCTCAGCGTCCCCGTGACCAAGGCGCTCCTCAACGACGGCTCAATAATCCACGCCACAGAGAGGTTCATAGAAGTCCCGATAAGCCCGAGCGAGGCCGTTCTCATACTGAAGGAGAAGGCCGCCAAAGAACTGGGGGTTGCGGAGGGAAAAATAACAATCCATGAGCGCAAGAAGGTCTACGTTCCAAAACTTGCAAGGCTCGACCTAAAAGTGGGAGAAAACACGGCAAAAGCGACCGTCAATCTGGAAACCGGCGGGGTGCAGTTCGAGATACAACCCCTGCCGGATGAGTACTTCATGGGGAAAACGGAGGAGATAATCCTCGAGCAGACCGGTGAGGAAGTCCTTGAGAGGGAGCTCAAAAGGGACAGGGACAGGGTTAAAATCTCCGGCAGAACCAGGAGCTTCTCGTTTGAGATTTCTTTCAATGCATACACCGGGAAGCCCCTAAGCCTCGAAGCCCTTTTGAGTGACGAGGCCTTGGACGAGCTGTTGAGAAAGGCATACCCGGATGGCGATGTCATCAACCTTGAGAAGGGCAAGAAGGTGGCTGTTGCGGACGTTCTCCTTGGTGACGGCATAGCGGTCCTTGAGGTTGACCTGACGAACGGAAAGTACAGGGAGGTCAGGAAGCTTCCTTCCCCTGCGGAGGCCTTCAAAAATGCCCGGGAGGTCATAGAGGCAAACTTCCCGCTCAGGAACCTTGAGATGAAGTCCCACAGGGTGCTTGAGCACAAGTACCTCGAACTGGTTCTTGAGAGCCCCGACGGAAGGGCGACCGTGAAGGTGGACGGCGCCACGGGGGACGTTCTCGACTACCTCGTGGAGATAACCCCAGAGAGGGCAAAGGAACTTGTCGCAGAGAGGTACCCCGATTTTGAGATAGTCTCGGTGGAGGGGGACGAGGCGGAGTACACGCTGAAGGCTGAGAACGACAGGCACGTGGTAACCATAAGGCTGAGCAAGGATGGGAAGCTTGTCGAGGAGGTCGACCGCGTTCTTAGGCGGGAACTGGCGGAAAAAATAGCCCTGGAACGTGCTAGGGAAATTGATGAGGAGGCCGGAATAGACTCGGTTTCCCTTGATGAAAACTGGAACGTGGAATTCGCCGGGAAGACCAAAATAGGAACCCTGATTCTTCACAGGGCCACGGGGGAGGTTCTCAAGGAAAACGTCCGCTTCACTGAGATGGCCATCGAGACCATGTACCATGAGCACCTAAGGAAGGCCTTTGGCGAGGAGACCCTCACAACCGAGAGGCTCACCCACTACAAGGACAAGGGGTACATAAACATCAAGGTCTCCGGCGGGGAGAGGTTCTACTATGCAAGGATAGATACAAAAACCGGCAGGATACTGAGCGAAGACACCGCACCGATAAAAGGAATAGCGGCAAAGCTAAAGCAGCTCCAGCTTGAGAGCAGATACAAATGATCAGGCCATCAGCATGTTCTCTATCATCTTTATGGCTTCCACTATCTTCCTCTCCGGTTTCTCCTCGTTCTTCGGAATCTCAAGGTTGATGACGAGCCTCTCTTCCTTGCTGTCCTCGAAGTCGTAGACCTCAAGTTCCTCGACCTCAACGTCCTCGAAGATGCTCTCTATCTCGGGACTGATTATCTTTTTGTCGTTGCCGTAGACCTCAACGCGCACCACGTCCTCTGTGGTCGAGGCTATCACTATTATCTCGTACGCACCGACCTTCTTGGTGAACCGGAGAACGCTTCCGTAGCCCTCAACTTCCTCCTTGAAGCCAAGCTGGTGCATGGTGCTCCTGATGGCCTCGGTCTTGCTTTTTATCCTGTTGAGGATCCTCTCGCGGAGCTTGTAGCTCTCCTGGAGGGCTTTCTTTATCCCCTCGCCGGCGTCCTCAATCGTGCCCTCCCATATGCCAATAACCTTTATGCCAGAAGAGGTTGGTTTGAGCTCTATCTTGATGGAGTCAATATCAAAGTCTCGCAGGTCGTCTATTTTAAGCTCGCCGAGGGTGAGGATATCAAATTCCATCCTCACGATGTTGCCGAAGGCCTTGCCTTTGAACTTCACCTTCATCACCATGGGGGGCTTATGGGGATGGTTTAAAAACTCTTCCCTCCCAGGGGCGGCCAGAAATAACGCGGGGTAATATAAAAAGAGGAAGGAGGTCACTTCCTCCTCCTGAGGAGGAGCGGAACGAGTGCTAGGCCAACAAGGGCTGCCGGACCGCAGGTGCTTCCCTGGCTCTCACTCGTCGTCTGGGTCGGACTGCTGGTGGTAGTTCCACCGACCTCGTAGGTTGTCTCAGCGGTGTTGTCGTAGAAGTCTGTCGCTATGACTTTTATGGTGAACTCGCTCGCATCAACGCCGGGGACCTCAGTGAAGTATGTGGCAGAGACCTCTGCAGGCTTCATTGAGAACGCCGGATACTCGGCTATGACCTTGCCGTCGCTTATTATCTGCACCTTCATGTCCCTGATTCCAACGTTGTCGCTGGCGCTGATGTAGACCTTAAAGGCCTTGCCCGGCTTGGGCTTGCTGGGTGACAGGTAGCCAACCCTGACGGAGGGTGCTTGGTTGTCTGCGCTCTTGACCACGGCTATCTGGCTGATTCCCTCCGGGACGGTAACGTTGAGGAGCATGTAGTAGGTTCCGCTGATTTCCCTTTCACCGAGAACGGTGTAGGTTATGTTGGTTGCCTGCGGGTCAACTTTGGCCCCTGCGGGTATCTGGAGGACTATAGGACCGCTTATGCTCTTACCGAGCTCGTTGATAAACTTAACCGCCGTTCCATCATCCCCGTCCTGGCGGAAGACGATGAACTTCTGCGGGACTGGAAGCGAGACAGGCTTGTCCTTCTCGAAGAGGTTGCTGACAAACGGGAACTTGACGGTGCCGTTGTTGTAGACGTATATTATCTGGGAGCCGTACCAGCTGGGCTTGGTGTAGCCGAGCTTCTTGTCGGTCTCGCTCGGCGGGTTGCTGGTCTTGTCGGGTGCCCCAGTGGTCGTGAGGGCGTAGAACCAGTGCTTGTTGCCCTCCTTGTCGATGTAGAGGACGGGCTTATCCTTGTGGATGTGGCCGCTGAGGACGAGCCTGACGTTGTACTTCTCGACGAGCTGGAGGAAGTATCTGGCTATATCCTCGTACTCGCCGTTTCTTCCGACCCAGTCCCAGCTGGCGAGCTTCTTTATCTGCTGCCAGTCGTTGTCATCAAAGGCGGTGAGGTTTTCAACAACACCACCGTTGAGCCTGCTGATGTACCAGAATGTGTGGTGGACAAAGAGTATGGGTATCTTACCGGGGTGATCCTGGAGAACCTTCTCCATCCACTGGAGCTGCTCCATGTCTGGATGCCTCTCCTCACCGCGGCTGTCAAGGCCTATGATGATGAAGTTGCCGACGACCCTGTAGAAGTAGCTCGGACCAACGTACTTGTTGTAATACTTGGGCGGATGGTCGTGGTTGCCCTTGACTGCGAGGAATGGTGTTCCTGCGGCAGTTGCATGGAGGATAGTGCGGTCAAGTAGTACGTAACCCTCCCTATCGCCGTTGGTGTCAACGTCGTCACCCGTGGCGAGGATTATGTTTATCACGTTCTCCCCATCGGCACCCACCATGCCATAGTATGTCATGAAGCTGTCTGTGGCGGTGTAGCTGTGGAGTGCCACTGGACTCTTACAATACTTAAGGATGCCAGTGAGGCTCTTCTGGAAGTAGTCCCCGCAGACGAAGCCCATCTTTGATCCGCTCGTCACGTGAAGGTCGCTACCCTGGGCGATCTTGAGAACCGTCGGCGCTTTCTTCATGACCCACACGCCGTTCGGGATGGTTACTTCTCCCTTGTCGCTCTTCACTATGAGGAAGTAGACGTCCGGTGCGGCATCCTCAGGGATTTTAGCTTTGACTATTCCACTATCTGTGCCCACGATTTCTAGATTGTATGGTCCGTGGAGTATCGAAACTATCTGCAGTCCCTGGATTGTAACCCCATCGGCAGGATATATTTCAATGGTATCACCGGGCATTCCTATTGCAGGTGCTCCCGGCAGGGGCTGGGTTAGTATCTCACCGGGGGATGTTGGAGCCGCTGCCCAGACTGTGCCTGCTGGAATCGCTGCTAGGGCAAAAAGGGCTATCAACAGGGAGATTATTTTTCTGCCGAGCATAGCATCACCGAAGGTATCCTTAGGAAAAATGAGTTATAAGTTTTCCTTTAAAGTCTAGTCTGTGGAATCCTACACAGAACTGTTCCCTGCCATTTCAGCCATTATCTCGGCAATCTCGGAGCTTCCCCCGAACCTTTTGTACATACTGTAGTTTAACATCACGAGATCGTGGAGATTCTTTGCAACCTCAGGTTTTCTGTTTTTGACTGCTTCAAGGAGTCTCGTGAGGTGAACCGCCATCTCAATGAGGTGAAAGTCAGCCCTGCTGAGGGGCCTCGGAGGCAGGCTCCCCTCGATAAAGCCCTCGGGATTTATAAAACATCTGAGTATCCGGGCTTTGCCGAGTTCGTCATTGTGCTCCTCTTCGTGGGTTTCAACTTTGCCGTACAGTCCGGGAAGGCCCTTGATCCAGCGGTGCTTTCCACGTTCCTCAAACTCCAGGGTAACCTCGAAGTTCAGGGCAAGCCTGGACATCAGCTCGACATCGTTGGTTATCTGTACCGCGGCGTATGGGTGCTCCCTCAGTTCCTCGGCGCTTTTTCCTCCGAAGAGCTTGAAAGAGAACCTCCGGCCCTTTCTCACAACACCGACGGGAGTGACGTTTGAACGGGTAACAAGGAGAACCTCGTAGACCTGGCCTTCATTAAAAAACTTCAGAGGCTCCATGTAACCACCAGAGGAGAATGGAAAAGGAGGATTTAAAGCTGCTGCTTTGGAAGGACGATGATGTCGTCCCTCTCGACGTAGAACGTTACCTCCTGCAGGGGCCTGAGGTCCGATACTTCCCTGTCGCTGATAGTTCTTGCGATTATCCTCGTGTCCCCGAAGAGGCCGACGACTTCGATGAAGAATCCGTAGTACTCGATAAGGTCAACCGTCCCCGTGAAGGACACCGCGTTTTCGGCAGGCTTGAGCTTTATCCTCTCGGGCCTGATGACTATGACGACGTCGTCGCTCTTGTCTGTGTAGTAGAGGCCATCTAACCTGATGCCCTCGAACTCGACGGTAACGCGGTCGCCGTTCCTCTCCACGACCTTGGCCGGGATGACGTTGGTCTTGCCCATGAAGCTGGCGACGAACTCAGTCCTCGGGGTCTCGTATATCTCCTTGGGCGTTCCGACCTGTTCCACCGTTCCGACGTTCATCACCGCTATCCTGTCGCTTATGGCCATCGCCTCCTCCTGGTCGTGTGTGACGTAGATAACGGTGATGCCGAGCTCGCGCTGGATCCTCCTGATTTCCGAACGCATCTCAAGCCTGAGTTTGGCGTCGAGGTTGCTCAGCGGCTCGTCAAGGAGGAGGACCTTTGGCTCGACCACAAGGGCCCTGGCTATTGCGACACGCTGCTGCTGGCCACCGGAAAGCTGCGTTGGATAGCGGTCCTCGAAACCGCGGAGCTTGACGAGGTCAAGCGCCCATTCCACCTTCTTTCGTATCTCATCCTTGGGGAGCTTCTTGAGCTTGAGGCCGTAGGCGACGTTGTCAAAGACGGTCATGTGCGGCCAGAGGGCGTAGTTCTGGAAGACGAGCACCGCCCCGCGCTTGCTGGACGGGAGGTAGGTGACCTCCTCGTCGCCGAAGTATATCGTCCCGCTGTCCGGGAAGTCGAGGCCGGCGATTATTCTCAGCGTCGTGGACTTTCCACACCCGCTCGGTCCGAGCAGGGTGAAGAGCTCTCCCGCCTTTATGTGAAGGTCTATTCCCTTGAGGGCAACGGTTTCTCCGAAAGTTTTAACGATGTTTTCAAGCTTGACGTCAACCATCCCAACCACCTCATGTGAGACCTATGAACGAGTACCTCTGCTTGGTTATCACGTTCGCGAGGACTATGGCTATAATCTGCACCGTCATGAGGAACACACCCAGTGCAGCGGCGAGGTTGGCGCTTCCGACGGCGCTGGTCATTAGCTCGACCATCCTTGCGGTTATCGGGTAGTAGTCCGGGTTGATGGAACCGAGGGTGATGCCGACGCTGGTCTCGCTCATACAGTAGACGAAGCTCAGCATTGCGCCACCCAGAAGGTTCAGGAGTATCAGTGGCATGAGGATTCCCGTGAGTGCCTTCCACCTTCCTGCACCGAGGTTGAGGGCGGCCTCTTCAAGGGAAACGTGAACCTGCTGGATTCCAGCGGAGATTGAGCGCGCCGCGAAGGGCAGACGCCTGATGGAGTACGCCAGCACCAAAACCATTGCCGGGTTGAAGCCCAGCAGGTTGGTGGGGTCAAGTGGAGTGTTCGGGAACACCTTGGCGAAGAAGAAGAAATAGCCCATCGCGATGACGATACCCGGAACCGCTATCGGTATTGTGGCGAGGCTGTCGAGAACCGGGCCGAGCTGGCTCTTCTTGAACCTGCTGGAGGCGTAGGATGCCGTGAGCGAGAGGAGGAGTATGACGACTATCGCTGCGGTTGAATACATGACGCTGTTCATGATGACCCTCTCAATGTCGGGCTGCGTGATTATGCTCTGTATGTGTGCGGTGGTGAAGCCCTGGGGCCAGGTTCCGGCCCAGCTTTCGCTGAAGGCGAGGAGGACGACACCCACCTGGGGGAATATTGAGATGAGGAGCATCGGGAGGACAACGAGGTATATGAGGGCCGCCTGCCATCCCTTGGGCTTGGCCACACGGGGCTTCCACCTTCCGCCCTTGCTGAGCATTGCGTACTGGCGCAGGCTGACGTACTTCCTGATTCCAAGGAACATCAGGACGGCAATGGCGAGCATTATTAGGGCTAAAGCCGCGAGTTGCGGGCTTCCAACATTGAAACCGCTGGTGAACGCGCTGTAAATCTGGAATGACATGAGCTTCCTAGCGAGCGGGTTGCCCTGGAAGACTATCGGTGCAGCAAGGTCCTCAAGGCTGAATATTCCAACGAGGGTTGCACCGGCCGCTATTCCTGGGAGGGCGAGCGGGAAGGTGACGGTTCTGAAGAGGTGGAACCTGCGGCTTCCGAGGTTCTCTGCCTGCTCCTCAAGGGTGGGGTCAATGTTGATGAAGCTCGCGTAGGCGTTGAGGTAGACTATCGGGTAGTATGTCATCGTCTGGGCGATTATGACACCCACGAGACCGTCGATAACGATTCTGTGCGGGAATACACGGAGGATGTCGTAAAACAGCCAGTTGATGAGGCCGTTGGGCAGGAACATCTTCTTGACTATGAAAACGTTGACGAAGGGAGTGACCAAGAGCGGGACAAAGAGCAGTATCCTGATGATGTTCTTGCCCGGAAAGTCATAGCGGGCCATGACGAAGGCGAACATCGTTCCGAGAATCGTTGTCAGTATCATGACGCTGATTGAAACGAGGATGGAGTTCAGGATAACTCCGAAGTCAACGCCCTGGACGTAGTATATCTGCTCTCCGTTGGGCATCGTGATGAGTCTGTAGAACTCTCCGGTTGGTCTGAAGCTGATATAGTAATCGGACGTCAGGATGCTGGTGAACCAGTGGAAGGAAAAGTGGCCGTTGTACTCGAAGGCCACTGCCAGCATCGTCACCACGGGGATTATCAGGAACGCTACCAGGTAGAGGAGTGGGAACAGGAACGACGTCGTCACGACCGGGTCGAAGATGGGGGTTCCAAAGAGATTCTCGCTCCACTTGCTAACCTTCATCGAGCATCAACCTCCGTTGTTTTGAACTCCCAGTCACTCTGATTGGGTCGAAGTGGGGTCTATTTAAATATTTCCAAAAATTTGTTGATTTATTAGCATCTAAAACGGGGGCAAAAGGGAGAAAAATCTTCAGAAAAATATCAAAAAATATGTAAGATGTCAAATTCAGCCGGTCATGCTCTGGAGGTCCTGGAGAACCTTGTCGTACTTGTCGCTGGCTGCCTGGCGCCACTCCTGGACGAGCTGATCCTGGAAGTTCCTGTCGCTGACGATCTTGTCGTTTATCTTCTTGGCGTACTCCTCGGTGAATGTTACCATCTGGCCGGTCTCGGGGTCTTTGAACTGTATCGGTGCAGTGAGCTCGTCCTTGAGCTGTTCAAACTGCTCCTTGGTGATCTTGCCCTCCTTGTAGGCCTGGACTATGGCAACCCAGGCGTCGTGGAGCTTCTGGTTCGGGTCGACGAGGGTGGCCTTGAAGTAGTACTGCAGTGCGCTGACGGTTTCAAGGGCGCGCTTGTCATCGAACGGTATTCCCTTGGCGTTGATGGCGTCCTGGTAGGCCTTCTTAAGGGCCGGCCTGACCTCGCCGTAGGTCTGTCCCTCGTGCTGGCCCTTGAATATGACGTCGGCGTAGGTCTTGGTTATCTTCATATTGAAGATGTTCGGGTTGATCGGAAGCCTGTTGACGTCCGGGCTCATCCATATGGCCTGGCCCTCGGTAAGAACCCAGTAGATGAAGGCCTGGGCGGCCTCTGGGTGCTGGGCGTTCTTGAGGAGGGCTATCGGGTCACCGTTGATAATGCTCTCTCCCTTCGGGACTATGTACTGGCAGTCCGGGTTCTGCTGCATGGCGGTGTATCCGTAGAAGTCTATGGTGTTTCCTGCCGCGATCTCACCGTTTATGACGGCATCCCTAACGGCATCACTCTGCATGTATATCTTCGAGTTGGCCGCAATGAGCGTCATTATGCGCCAGCCCTGGTCCCATCCAAAGGCCTGGAGGATGATCTGGTATATCCTGGTGTTGGATGTGCTCCTGGTCGGGTCGGCTATACCGTACTGCGGCGGGTTGAGGGCCCACTCCTCGCTGGCAACGTCCTCCCACTTCTCGGGAACCGGAAGGTTCCACTTTTTGAGCTGGGCCTTGTTGACTGTAAATCCGAACGACGAGAGGGCAGCGGCAATCCAGTACACTTTATCTCCTTCCTTTCTGACCATGGGCATTCCTGCAAGTTCTGTCGGTATAGGATTGCCGAGGAGGCCAAGAACCTCCTTGTCGGTTATGGGGGCAAGGTAGCCAGCTTTGTACAAGTCATCGAAGAGCGTCGGTCCTCCACCCCAGCCCACATCGGCACCTTTCTCGATGTAGCTCGGCCAGAGGCTCTCCGGAACCTTGATGAACTTGATGTCTTGGATGTTGTACTGCTTCGCTATGTCGCTCTTGAGGAAAGCCTGCTTGGCCATGTACTGTATTGTTGCATCGTGTCTGGTGACGACAACAAGGGTTATGCCGCTGCTTTCGCCACCGCCACCGCTGATACATCCGCTGGCCACAACACTAAGGGCAAGAAGCAGGATAAGCCCAATAGAGGCCCATTTCTTCATGGTTTATCACCCAGTTATGTTTAATCAGTGGGAGTTACTCAAACTCAATAAAAAATTAATGGTTCAATAGACAAAAAAAGAAGAAGGATTCACTTCTTCCTCCTGTAGAGGACAAGCGGTATCAGGGCAAGTCCGACGAGGGCTGCTGGACCGCAGGTGCTTCCACTGGTTTCATTGCTGCCGGTTGCGGTCTCCTTGCCAAGCTCGCCTTGGACGTAGACAGCCCACTTGATGAAGTTGGTGACGAACTGCGGGCCATCGAGCTTGACACCGTTGTACTCCGGCGCCCACATAGGCTCGTAGCCGCCGTAGGGGGTCTCACCGCTGACAATGAGGACGTTCTTGAGATCGGGGAAGAGCTGAACGACCATAAGCGGGAACTGGCCGGTGTCGCCAGCGGTGTAAGCGTTGGCCGCTGGGTCAGTGTTCTCGACGATCTGTCCGTCATTGCTGCTGGTAACTATAGCGTAGATGTTCTCAATACCAGCGTTCGGCTTGAGGGTCTGCCAGTTGCCGTTCTCATCATAGTAAGCTATGACACCCGGGCCGTGGAAGAGGATCTTTCCGCCGTTAGTGAGGTCCTTGGTGATCATGTCCTTCTCGGGGGTGCTGTCGTCCGGGTTGACGAGGCCAACAACACGGTAGCCGGCTCCAGCGTTGCTGGTGGCATCCTCAACTGAAGCCTGGTCAACGCGGAGGTTGGCACCGATGGCATCGAGAATAGTGTTGGCGAAGTCAATCCTGTTCGGGCCGTCACCGCAGTCCGAATCGGCGGCAACCCAGAGGATTCTGTTACCGTCGTTCCACCACTGGACCAGGGCCTGTATTTCATCCGGGCTGAATGCCTGGCTCGGCTGGCCGAGGATAAGGAAGTCAACGTCCTTAATTGCGTCGTAGGTTATTTTGTCCCCAACGTTCTGAATCCCAAGGGTGTCTGCGGCAGCCGGATCGCCGATGTAGACCCAGTTGAAGTCGCCGATGCTCTTTATCATTCCCTCCACTATAACGTTGCCCTCCTTGTCGGTGAGCACTGCCAGGCCCTTGTCGCTTTCACCATGGGCGAGATCAACACCTATAGTGGTGGCACTGGCCATGGCAAATCCAAAAACACCAAAGAAAACAAACACCGCAAGTATTATTGCAGCCTTCCTCATGGTATCACCGGGTTATCTAAGGCTTAGGAAGTTATAAATCTTATGAATCCAAACTTTAACAGTCCAGAAAAACTTCCGTAAAGTCCTTAAAGGCTTGTACCGTTCAGGCTTCAGGTGGTGAGTATGGACATTGAGAGAAGGATAGACCTCATCAAGAAGAAGCCCACGGAGGAACTCCTGACGGAGGAAAACCTCAGGCACCTGCTCGAAGTTGGTATTCCGATGCAACACTACATAGGATTTGAGATAAGCGGTTACATTCACCTCGGAACCGGGCTCATGGCTGGGGCAAAGATAGCCGACCTTCAGAGGGCTGGAATCAAGACGAGAATTTTCCTCGCCGACTGGCACAGCTGGATCAACGACAAGCTGGGCGGTGACCTCGAGGTTATCCAGAAGGTGGCTTTGGGATACTTCAAGGAGGGTATGAAGCAGAGCATAAAGGTCGTGGGCGGCGACCCGGAGAAGGTCGAGTTTGTCCTTGCCAGTGAAATCCTTGAGAAGGGCGACTACTGGCAGACCGTCATAGACATCTCCAAGAACGTCACCCTCGCGAGGATGATGCGCTCCATAACGATTATGGGAAGGCAGATGGGTGAGGGGATAGACTTTGCCAAGCTCATCTACCCGGCCATGCAGGTTGCGGACATCTTCTACCAGGGCGTTACCATCGCCCACGCCGGAATGGACCAGAGGAAGGCGCACGTGATAGCCATCGAGGTCGCCCAGAAGCTCAGGTACCACGCCCTTGAGTGGAATGGCGAGAAGCTCAAGCCGGTCGCTCTGCACCACCACCTCCTCCTCGGCCTTCAGGAGCCGCCGGTCTGGCCGATTGAGAGCGAGGAGAAGTTCAAGGAGCTCAAGACCCAGATGAAGATGAGCAAGAGCAAGCCCTACTCGGCCGTCTTCATCCACGACACCCCGGAGGAAATAAAGCAGAAGCTCAGAAAGGCCTTCTGCCCGGCGAGGGAGGTCAAGTACAACCCGGTTCTCGACTGGGCGGAGTACATAATCTTCCGCGAGGAGCCGACCGAGTTCACCATCCACAGGCCCGCCAAGTTCGGCGGCGACGTCACCTACACCACCTTCGATGAGCTCAGGAAGGACTTCGCCGAGGGCAAGCTCCACCCGCTCGACCTCAAGAACGCGGTGGCAGAATACCTCATTGAACTCCTCAAGCCCGTCAGGGACTACTTTGAGAGACACCCCGAGCCCCTTGAGCTGATGCGGGAGATAAAGATCACCCGCTGATTTTCCTCCTCTTTTAGCTGGTGGAGCCGATGCCGGGAATAGACGAGAAGGACAGGGAGATACTCAGAATCCTCAGGAAAGAGGGCAGGATAACCCTGACCGAGCTCGGAAAGAGGGTTGGTCTATCCCCTGCCAGCGTGAAGAACAGGGTCGAAAAGCTGGAGAAGCTCGGGGCGATCAAGGGCTACTCCGCCATCGTTGACCCGGCCTTTCTCGACGAATACGTCCAGGCGTTCTTTGAGCTCAAGCTTGCCATAGACGACCACACCATCGACCCGATTCTGAGACGGGTTGCCAGGCTGGACGAGGTTCAGAGCCTCTACCGGCGCAGCGGCGAGAGGCAGATACTCGTGAGGGCGAGCTTCCACAGCACCGATGAGGTCAAGGCCTTTGCCGGGAGGCTCAAAAGGTTTTTCGGCAAAAACCTGGAGCGGGTTGAGGTCACAATCATAATAGACACCTTCAAGGAGAACTGGGTGTCGGGGGAGGGCGAGAGGCGCTGATTGCCTGGCGAGGGAGTGAGAATGCTCTTCGTCGTGAGACCCGGGAGAAAGAAGAACGAACTTGAGGCATTTTTCATCGAGAACGAGCCCGAAAAGCTCACCGCGATGAAGAACCTGAAGGCTGACAGGATATACCGCTTCATAATGCGCGAGGGGAGGCTCTTCAAGGTCCTTGAGGGGAGCCAGTACCGCAATCCCAAGGAGATTGAAAAGCTCCTCCGGGTGGCCCGGATCGTCCTGGTGAACGCCGACGAGTGGGAGGACTACTTCAAGCGGAGGCTCCAGAACAGGAGGGTTGAAAGGGCCGAGCTCTGCCGCCTCTGCCTCCTTGACGGCAGGGTGACCGTTCTCACCGAGGGCAACCGCATTAAATACCACGGGGAGTACATATGCGAGAGGTGTGCGGAAGACGAGCTGAAGAGGGAGCTCCGCTTCAGGTTCAGGAGCGTTGCCATGTTCGACCAGGCAAAGAAGCTCCTCGACAGGTTTAGAGACCTCGATAAGGTCCTCTACGCCTTCGACCCCCGCTTCGACCCGACGAGGCACCCGGAGGTAACCAAGTGGGACGAGCTGAAGGCCAAGCACGTGCGCGTTGAGAAGGTCCACCTCGACGAGCTTCCGCTCCCCGAGGGGTTCAAATCCGTTCTCAAAGCGGAAGGTGTTAACGAGCTCCTCCCGGTTCAGAGCCTGGCGGTGAAGCACGGCCTCCTTGAGGGGGAGAGCCTTCTCGTGGTTTCCGCCACTGCGAGCGGAAAGACCCTCATCGGCGAGCTGGCCGGCGTCCCCAAGGCCATGAAGGGCCGGAAGATGCTCTTCCTTGTCCCCCTCGTTGCCCTGGCGAACCAGAAGTACGAGGACTTCAAGCGGCGCTATTCTAAACTAGGTCTCCGCGTGGCCATCCGCGTTGGAATGAGCCGCATAAAGACCCGGGACGAGCTTGTTGTGGTTGATACGGGCATCGATGCCGACATCATAGTGGGAACCTACGAAGGGATTGACTACCTCCTCAGGGCTGGGAGGAAGATAGGCAACGTCGGAACCATCGTGATAGACGAGATACACACCCTTGACGACGAGGAGCGCGGGCCAAGGCTGGACGGGCTGATCGCCAGATTGAGAAAGCTCTATCCCAAAGCCCAGTTCATAGGCCTGAGCGCCACCGTCGGAAACCCGGAAGAGCTGGCGAAGGAACTTGGCCTGAAGCTGGTGCTCTACGACGAGAGACCGGTCGACCTGGAGAGGCACATAATCATAGCGAGAAACGAGGGCGAGAAGTGGAGGCACATCGCCAACCTCTGCCGGGCGGAGGCTATGAGGAAATCCCGGCAGGGCTACAGGGGGCAGACGATAGTCTTCACGTTCTCGCGCAAGAGGACGCACGAGCTGGCTGCTTACCTCACGAGCAAAGGACTGAAAGCCAGGCCCTACCACTCCGGCCTTCCATACAAACAGAGGAAGCTCACGGAGATGGAGTTCCAGGCCCAGATGCTCGACGTCGTCGTAACAACCGCCGCCCTTGGAGCGGGAGTCGACTTTCCAGCGAGTCAGGTCATCTTCGAGAGCCTCGCGATGGGCAACAAGTGGCTGACCGTCAGGGAGTTCCACCAGATGCTCGGCCGTGCCGGAAGGCCGCTATACCACGAGAAGGGGAAGGTGTACCTCATAGTCGAGCCCGGAAGGAAGTATTCCGCCCAGATGGAGGGCAGTGAGGACGGAGTGGCTTTCAAGCTCCTCACCGCGCCGATTGAACCCGTCCTCGTCGAGTGGAGCGATGAGCTTGAGCAGGACAACGTTCTGGCCCACTCCTGCGTCTTCAACCGGCTCGACATCATCGAGGAGGTTCAGGAAAAGTGCCTCGGTGCCAACCAGAACGCCGGGAAAGTCCTCGAAAAACTTGAGGAGTTCGGCTTCGTCCGGCTCAAGGGGCTGTCAGTGGAAGTTACCCCCTACGGAAGGGCCGTTAGCATGAGCTTCCTCCTGCCCAAAGAGGCGTCCTTCATAAGGAAGAACCTCGGAAAGAAGCCCGCCCAGGGGATAGCGGTCAAGCTTTTGCCGTTCGAAAACCTCTACCTGAGCGGGACGCTCCAGAGGGAGCTTGAGGGTGCTGTAAGGGGAAGGCTGAGCGCGAACGTCTTCTCGCCGAGCTTCGGCTCGATCCTTGAGGAGCTCGACAAGGTCATCCCCGAACTCAGCCCCAACGCCGCCGAGAGGCTCTTCACGATGTATCAGGAGTTTTTCATGTGCCCCGAGGAGGAGTGCACGGAATACGCTATGGAGCGCGTCAGCAACATGATAATCGAGCTGAGGAGGAGCGGGAGGCACCCTACCCAGATAGCCGACCACTTCAGGAAGGTCTACGGCCTCATAGTCTATCCTGGGGACGTTTTCACGTGGCTCGATGGGATAGTCAGAAAGCTTGAGGCGATAGAGCGGATCGCGAGGGTTTTCCGCGTGAGGGACGCCGAGGAGGAGGCGAGGATTCTGAAGAGGGAAATTGAGGAGGGCAGGACAATAGGAAGAGGGGCCCGTTAGGGCTCATCCCGCTATCTGAAGCACCAGCTGGGCAGGGTCCCTTATGGCCGGCCCCAGGCCAAGGATGTATATTGCAAGGTACCAGTAGTGCCTCTCGTCCCTGTCAGGCACCAGATATCTGAGCCCGTAGTAGACCGCCACGAGTATCAGCGTTATCCACGGGTAGTACGAATACGCCCCCAGGTAGCTCACGAGTATGTTCTCCAGCCAGTGCACCTCACGGTAGCCGTAGAAGTGGATGGCCACCACCGTCGAGGCTATGTCAAAGTAGTGGGCCAGGACGGGGTAGAGGTAGAGCCTTTCAAAGGGACGCCACCGGTAGAACGCGAAGACTGCGGCAAAGCTGACAGCTGTGTGAAGTAGAGTCAGCCCGTAGGGCTGCCAGCTCTTGGCGTTTGTTACGAGGAGGTAGTTTGCCCAGATGGCCAGCAGTGTTCCCCAGGAGACCGTCACCTTCGGGTAGGTGCCCATCTTCGCGTCCACCGCGAGTGCGGGAAGTATGAGGAGGAAGGCTGTGAAGAATATCCCTGGGGTCAGTATGAGTGGGTTCTTTGGAAGGACTCCCCCGTCAACGAGGGCCCTCACCGTTGACCCGAACACAACCATTGGTGTAACCGCCAGAAAGAGCCTCTCGTCCACCTTTATCCCGAGGGGCTTGATTATATACTTATATGAATATATCACTCCCAGCCCCAGCAGGAAGGCATAGACAAAGGTGTTGACCGGGTTGTATCCGCTCCTCGTGAACATGGGTTCCCAGAAGTACGTGTAGAAGAATTCCCAGAGGTAGTTCCACACCGATTCCAGCATCTTTCCCACCAAGCCAAGGTTTGAACGACCGTTTAAAGTTCTTTTGGATTCACATGGAGAAACTTATTAAGGGGATAATTTCGTAATTGTAAGGGGGTGATACCATGTACGGGCCAGGTGTCGTTGCTGCAATGGGAACTGCGATGATACTGGGCTTCCTGCTGGCGCTCTTCATAGCGGCGCTGTTCCTGTGGATGGCAGCAAAGCTGATTGGAATACAGAACGCGTCGATAGGAAAGGCAATGATTGCAATACTCGGTGGAGGAATACTGGCCGCCATCGTCGGTGCAGTGGTTGGGGCGGTTCTGGGGCCCCTTGGCCCGATAGCGGCGTTCATTACAAACATATGGGTCATCAAGGCTGTTTTTGACACCGACTGGCTCAGGGCGTTTCTCGCGTGGGTACTGGCTGCAGTGATAGCGGGCCTTGTGATGGGAATCCTCGCGCTCCTGGGAATATTCACACTCGGTGCACTCGCGGCGCTCTGAGTCTTTCCTTTTTGGGTAAGGTATAAATATCTCCAACGCGCTAACCTGTGTGATGCCTATGTTCTTCAAACCGGCCGAGCTCCAGCCAAGGGAGATCAAGCCCTTCGATTCGTTTCCCCTCGCGTTTGCCGAGGGAAGCATGGGAGCTATTATAGCGGCCGACGAGCTGGCCGAAACTGCTTTTCTGTACCACCTCGTTGCAAACGCCCTTGAAAACGGCCCCGTCTATCATATCGGCCCCGGAGCATCGTTTTCCGTTAAGATCCTGAAGCGCATCACAGAAGACGTATCCAACCTGTACGCCGGCAACGTCTACTCGGTTGAGGAACTCCTCCAGGCGCTCAACGTCGTTGAGGATGGCTCCCTCGTTGTGGTCTCGCTCTTTCCGACGCTCCTCAACCGTTCCGCAGAGGGAATAGTGGAGGTTCGGAAGCTGGTTGACAGAAAGGGGCTCATCCTGGTTCTGGGACACACGACCATGGAGCTCAACGAACTGGACCTCCCCGGGGAATTCAGGCGCTTTTATGAGCTCCCGGAGATATTCGAGGCACTGGCTGTTCTGAGAACCAGCTCCTACCGCGGTCACTACAGGCTCAACATGACCGTTCTCAAGGCACCTCCCGACTACGTCTCTGCCGTGGGTGACCACTCGATACCGGTGGACTCCCTGATAAAGCCCCTCCTCTAGCCGTATATGCTTATATGCCCGAGCCCGAGGCCGTAGCGGACGTAGAGCGCCAGTGCAAAGAGCAGCAGGACAATGGCCGTGGCGGCGTAGTCCCTGCCCGTCATCTCGATGTCGTGGAGAAACGTCCTTTTCTTGGTGGCGCCGAGGGCGCGGCTCTCAAGGGCTATGCTCAGCTCGTGGGCAGTCTTGAGGGACGCCACAAGCAGAGGTATCAGGACGGCGCTCATCCTCCTGATCCGCACGAGGAAGTTGCCCTTCTCAATCTCCCATCCCCTGCTCTTCTGGGCGTCCATGATGTTGTTGGTGAGGATGTAGAGAGTGGGGATGTAGCGGAGGGCTATCGAGATCGTCAGGCCAAACTCGTAGGGCATGCCCAGTTTCACAAATCCGAGGATCAGGTCGCGCTGGCTCGTCGTCATCAGGAGTATGAACGTTAGCAGGGCAAACGTCAGGAGGCGCATCGAGAAAGAGATGCCGAAGAGAAGCCCCTCAAGCCTCGGCTTGTATATCAGGGGCCATATAACTAGAGTTATGATGACTATCGGAAGGAGAGGCTTCAAAAGGTGGAGCACCTCCCGGATCTCAATCTTTCCAAGTGCCCTCGCCGCTATGAGCGTGAAAAAGAACAGCGGAATCAGAAAAGTGGGGTCATTGTAGAGCATTATTGCGGCGATTCCGGAGAGGGTCCCGATTATCTTGACCCTCGGGTCGAGGCTGTGGAGCAGGGAGTCCCTCTCGAAGTAGAAGGGGTAGATCACCGTGAACCACCTGCCAGGGCGTTTATAACCTCTGAGGCACTCCTGACGAATCCTATTCCGAGTTTTTCGCTTATTCTGAGGAGTTCTGGTTTTTCAAGCCCGTAGTCGTGGAGTTCAAGGGAGAAGAACTTCTCCACCGAACCGTCAAAGACCTTCCTCCCTTCATGCAGCAGGACTACCCTCTCCGCCAGCTCCAGAACCAGGTCCATATCGTGGGTGATGAGGAGTATTCCATGGCCGCCTTTTCTCAGTTCGCGTATGGTCTTGACGACCCCTGCGGCGTTTCTGGCGTCCAGGCCGGTCGTGGGTTCGTCCAGAATGAGGTATTTTGGCCTCATCGCCAGGACGCAGGCTATCGCCAGTCTCTGCTTCTCACCGCCGCTGAGGGAGTATGGTGCCCTGTCTTCGTAGCCCTCAAGGTTGACGGTCTTCAGTGCCCACCTCACCCTTCTCTCGACCTCGTCCTCGCTTAGGCCGAGGTTCCTTGGCCCGAATGCAACCTCCCTGAAGACGTTCTCCTCAAAGAACATGTGCTCGGGGTTCTGGAAGACGTAGCCGACTATTCTGCTCAGCTCGGCGACGGTGTGCTTCCTGGTGTCCATTCCATCGACGGTAACCCTGCCCTTTGTGGGCTTCAGGAGCCCGTTGAAGTGCTTCACCAGCGTAGTCTTTCCGCTCCCGTTCTGCCCCACGAGGGCCACTATCTCCTCGCCCATCTCGAAGTCTACGCCCCTCAGTGCCTCTCTCCCGTTCTCGTAGATATGCCAGACGTTCTCAGCCCTCAGCATCGCTTTCCACTTCCTCGGGCTGATTTAAAAAAGTTCCCAGTGAGAACCTGAGCTCCCCGAACAGCCTCCTGGAGACCTCAAGGAGAGGGGGCGCTCTCCCGAGCACACGCGCCATGGACGTTGCATCACCCGGCACCGGGTTGGAAACGTTCAGTCCCACCCCAATAACCGCGTACCTGACCATGTCCAGCTCTCCTGCCGCCTCCAGAAGGACGCCGGCTATCTTTTTCTCTCCTACGTAAATTCCCTCATCAAGAACCTCCACGGGTATCCTGTAGTCCCCGAGGGTTCTCGCCACCGCTTTGAGGGAGGGCTTCATAAGGTTCCCGACCTCTGTAAGCCTCATCCTTGGCCTCAGAATCACCGAGAAGTACAGGCCACCCCTCTTTGAAAGCCACCGCCCTCCCCGCCGGGCCCTCCCTGCGGTCTGCTCTTCCGCTATGACAAACGTCCACTCGGGTTCCCCCCTCTCCGCAAGCTTCCCCGCGACCTCCATAGTTGACGGCGTCTTCAGAAGGTAGTAGCTCCTGACGTCGAGCTCCCAGGGATAGGGCTTTTCAGGGGTGGAAACGAGCAGGTACCCTCTTCCGGTGGCCTCTATGCCGTATCCGAGGGCCTGGAGCTCCCTGACGTGCTTCCACACGGAGACCCTTGAAACGCCCAGTTCCCTGGCCATCCTGTCACCTGACACGGTGTTCCCTTCCCTCAGCATGGACAGTATTCCCCTCTTTACGGGACTGTCCTTTATCAACCCCCTCATGGCGATCAAGTTTCGTTAACTAAAACGTTTTAAAGATTAACGGAGGTGCCTTCGAGTGGTGATCAAATGAGAGCACGCGACGTGGCATTTGCCGGTCTCTTCGCGGCCCTGACTGCGGTGGGAGCGCAGATCAGCATTCCAGTAGGACCCGTCCCCATAACACTTCAGGTCTTCTTTGTCCTCCTGAGCGGGCTCGTTCTCGGGGCAAGACTCGGCTTTCTGAGCCAGCTGGTTTACGTTATCATGGGTGCCGTGGGCATGCCGGTGTTCGCCAACTTCCAGGGAGGGTTTGCGGTTCTCTACGGGCCAACAGGCGGATACATAGCGGCCTTCCCCATCGCGGCGTTTCTTGCTGGGTATCTAACCGAGAAATCCGGGGGAAAAACCGGAATGGTGGCTGGCTCTCTCGCGGGGGTAGGGGTTATATACCTCCTCGGCTGGCTGAGGCTCGGCCTGTTCCTTGCCGGAGATTTTTACAGGGCGTTTCTCCTTGGAGTGCTGCCCTTTATTCCAGTGGATGTTATAAAAGCTGCCCTGGCGGTTTTGATATCCGGCAGGGTAAGAAAAGCGGTAAATTTGGGGTGATGGCGTCACCAGTCCGCCATCGCCTCTTCAAGTATTCCCACTGCCTGCTTCTGGTGAAGCGCTGCCTTTCTCAGGTCTATGAAGATGTAGATCCTCGGAAAGTTCGCCACAACCGGGCCGTACTGGCTCGCGTTGGCGTAGTACTCCGCGGCTGTGTCGTTCTGGATGGTCGCCAGTCCAAGGGTCTCGTTGTCCATGCCGCCTGCAACGGCCCCTTCGTACAGGGTGTTGTACCTCTCAAGGTTTCTGTGATATTGGATGTAGTAGTAGAAGTTGAACAGCATCACGTTTATTCCGCGCTGAACTGGTGCCTCCGGGGTCGGGGCCATCCGGGAATAGCCGAGGTTGTTCATGATCATTTCGGTGTAGAACGCCTTCCATTCGGGCCCTTTTCTGGCAACGCTGTACTCAACGGTCAGGCCGGTAACAAAGACCTTGCCGTTCCCCAGGGTGTATACTGCGGTACTTGGCTTTCCGTAGTCGGGGCTTCCCGTGGGTGCCTGGACGGTTATTATCTCCGCATCGGCGGGAAGGCCGACGAAGTAGCCGTGGCTGGCGTAGCTGCTGTAGAGCGTCGTGTTGTTGGCTATCACGTAATCATAGCTCGAATAGCTCTGCACTATGGTTACGTTCCTTGGGGGGGGTGTCGTCCAGAGGCCTCCATTCCACCCCCAGTTGGCGGCGTGAATCTCAAGAACCTTCCCCGCCTTTACGTAGTCTTCCAGTTTGCCCATCTGGGGGCCTATCTCATCGTAAAAGCTCTGGGGCTGGTCGCTTACAATGATGATCATGTCGTACGTGTCCATAAGATCCCGAGCCGTTTTGTTCTGAAGCTCAGTGCTTGTCATAACATCGTACGGGACGCCCATGTCAGTGAGGGTGTCCTCGACCGCCGGCGAGTTCCACGCGTTCACGTTCTTAAGGATCAGCACGCTGTATTCGCTTAGCGGCTTTGCAGAAACGGTGGTGGGCCCCAACACCGCCATCAGACTAAACAGCACGAGCAGCGATAACGCTGCGCTCAAAATTTTTTTCATACAAATCTCCCCTTTTGGTCCGAACCGAGCAGAAGAACCTTGGGACTCCCGCCCTTAATATATTGTAGACCTTACACTATTTAAGTCTTCTTGCATAAATTTGAAGGATTTCCAATCAGATTTGCCTCATAGTTTCCTGAGTGTCTCGGCCGCGAATCTAACGTCGAGGGAATTCCTCACCCTGAAGAAGCTCAGCGTCACCTTTGGGTTTCTCTTCGTCAGCTCTTCAACTGACAGCGGTTCGTAGTCGAGGAACTCGGTGATCCGGCTTAGGCTCCGGTAGCCCTCAGCGAGGGCGGCGTTTATCGCGTCTTCCAGGGCGTCGGACTCGTATATTGCGTGCGTAACCTCCGCCGTCCCGTCACTCCATACAGGTATCAGCGCCTCCGGCTCGTTCTCGTAGAAGAGCCCGGCCATGTAGTTCACGAGGAAGGGCATTATCAGGGGCATGTTGCCCTCGGCGAGGAAGAAGGGCTCGTCCGGCATCGCCTTCAGGAGGGCCTCCATCTTGCTTTTGGCCGAGACCGGGACGGGATTGGTAATGTGGAGGGAGTAGATCCGCAGTTTGTCCTTTCGGACTATCGTCAGTACCTCGTCTATTCTCTTGCTCATCAGGAGCCTCCGCTCCGTGAGTTTAACGACCGGTTCGTCGTTTACTGGGACGGTGTAGTTCTCCCACCGCTTTTCGGGGAAGGCGAGGATCACGGCCTTCATATGGCCCACTTAGGGAACCGGTTTAAAAGTCAATCGATTGGCTTAGGAATAGCTACGGCACGTTAAGTCCGTTCCCTCTTCTATTTCAGCGAAAAGGGAGATGAGAGAAAAGCTAACCCTTAAGCCACCTCTCCATCCACCCGGCTATCAGCTCAAGCCTTCTCACCCTGTGCTTCGGCTTCCCGCCCCTGCTGAGGTCGTGGTTCTCTCCCGGGAATATCGCGAGCTCCACCGTTTTGCCAAGGTACTTCAGGGCGGTGTAGAACTGGAGTGCCTCCGGGAGCCAGCACCGGTAGTCCTCGGTCGAGTGGATTATGAGGAGCGGCGTTTCAACGTTCGGCGCGTACTTCAGCGGGCTCTTCTCCCAGTAGCCGTCACCGTTGCTCCACGGATCTCCTCCAATCTGATCGGGCGCGAAGAAGTAGCCGATGTCCGTTGTGCCAAAGAAGCTCACCCAGTTGGAAATGGAACGCTGAGTTACTGCGGCTTTAAAGCGATTGGTGTGGCCGACTATCCAGTTCGTCATGAAGCCCCCGTAGGAGCCGCCGGTGACGCCTATCCTCTCCCCATCTATGAAGTCGAAGCGCTTGACGGCCTCATCAACGACCTCCATCAGATCCTGATAGTCCCTCTCCCCGTAGTGCTCCCTTATGTCCGCAAATTCTTCCCCGTAGCCGTCGCTTCCTCTGGGGTTGGAGAATATCACGACGAAGCCCTTGGCGGTCAGGACATGGAACTCGTGCATGAAGGAGCAGCCGTAGGCCGTCTTAGGCCCGCCGTGGATCTCCAGAACGGCCGGATACTTCTTTCCGGGTTCAAAGTTCACCGGCTTCATTACCCAGGCGTCTATCTCGGCCCCATCACTGGCCTTAACCTTGAAGTGCTCTGGCTCTGAAAGCTCATACTCCTTAATCCAGCCGTTGAAGTCGGTGAGCTTTCTCTCCTTCCCCTCGCGGAGGAGGTACAGCTCCGTTGGTGTAACCGCGTCCTGGGCGGTGAAGGCTATGTAGTCGCCGATTGCGAAGCTCTCGACGCTTCTGTCGCCGCCGATGACGCGCTCGATCTTCCCGGCGAGATTGACCCTGAACAGGTTCGCCCTCGGGCCGTCCGTGGCGACGTAGTAGACCCAGCCGTTCTTAAAGACCAGCTCCGCCCTCTGGCTCCCGCGCACGTCGCAGTTGAGGGAGTTGTAGGCCGAACGGTCGAGGTCGGCCGTGAGCTTTCTAAGCTCGCCACTCCCCTGGTCGTAGTGGTAGATGTGGGTGTTCGTGGGAATCCCGCGCTCGCGGGT
Organism: Thermococcus coalescens; assembly: GCF_055392585.1. Lineage (NCBI taxonomy): Archaea > Methanobacteriati > Methanobacteriota > Thermococci > Thermococcales > Thermococcaceae > Thermococcus > Thermococcus coalescens. The sequence goes on along the minus strand of NZ_AP043764.1, from coordinate 569,338 downwards.
GTTGGCCTTGAGGATGAACGTCCCGTCGTCGAGCGGAATGAAGTCGCTCACGCTCCACTTCCCCGGCGTGAGCCTTCTCGCCTTCCTGCCCTCAAGGACGTAGAGGTCGCTCACCATCGGGTTCCTCTCGCGGTCTTCCTGGGCGATGAAGTAAAGCTTGCCGTTGTGGAAGCGAACCTGCGATACATCGAGGTTCTTCGGCGTTATGCGCCTCTTCCTGCCGGTCTCAAGGTCAACGAGATAGACCACGCTCCTCTTCCCGTAGACCCAGCCGACGCCGTTGAACCAGAATGGGATCTCCCTGATGACGTGGACGTCGTCTTTCTGCCTCTCGACGTCTATCGGCGTGACGACCGCTATACCCTTCCCGTCCTCGGTGAAGCGGAGGTTTTTGATGCCGTACTTGAACTTGGTTAAGAGCCTCGCCTCGCCGCCGTCGGTGGGGATGATGTAGAGCTCGGCCTCCTTGCTCTCCCTGTCGCGCTTGGATGTGAACGCGATAAGCTTCCCGTCCGGAGAAAATCTCGGGTTCCCGTCCTTCTTTCCAGAGGTGAAAGGCTTGACCTTTCTGCCGTCGTAGAGGTAGAGCCTTGAAAAGTAGTCGTCCTTCTCGACGCTTATCTCTGTAACTTGAAAAACGAGCCTTCTCCTGTAGGCGTCGATGTTCCCGACCAGCTTGAACTTTCCGAGGTCTTTCTCGGTTAGGCCCTTTGCCATTTAGACTCACCGAGAACAATCGGTCTTTTTCGTATAAAAGCTTAGCGTTTCGATGGGTATCGAGGATAATAGAAAACGGTAAATCAGACAGAACGGCCAGTTCCTATGGTGTGTAGCGTGGAATAGAGCTCCTCCAGACTGGGTTCTCTGAGTTTTATCTCTTCAACGGTTATTCCCCTGATAACTAACAATGCATTAACCTCTGCTGGTTCCGCGTTTTGTATGACTATGTGACCTTTGATGACCTCTGGGAAATAACCTTCAGCTTTTAGCACCTTTGTGGCTTTTTCAGTTTCGCGAACCCGAATCACAACCCCCTTACCTTTTGGAGCTATGCTTTTGAACTCTTGAATGTTCCCACTGAACAGGATCCCTCCTTTTTTAATAACCGTAAGCTTGTCGCACATTTCATCAACATCACTCAGAATATGGGTGGAAAACAGTACAGATGCCTTCTCTTTTTCAACATACTCTCTTAAAATACCCTTAAACTTAAACCTCCATGCGGGATCGAGTCCCCTAGTTGGTTCATCAAGCAGGAGTACCTTAGGACTTCCAATAAACGTCCTGGCTATTGCCACACGCCTCTTTGTTCCGCTTGAAAGGGCTGAAACTTTTTTTCGAGAGTACTCTCGTATTTCAAATACTTCAAGCAGTTCTCTGAGCTCTCCTTGGTCATAGGCTCCTTTGAGTAAGGCATAGCGTTTAAGGTTATCCCACACGGACAGTCCCGGATAGAGGAAGTCGTATTCAGGGAGGTAACCTACTTGGCCCCTAACCTTGGGATCCTCTGCAGGATTTGTTCCCAGGACTCTGACTTTGCCGGAGTCCGGAATTAGGAGGCCTAGAATGAGGCGAAAAGTTGTGGTTTTGCCTGCTCCGTTGTGGCCGAGATACGCATGGATTTCGCCGGGTTTTATCTTAATGCTGATATCCATAAGGACGTCCTTTCCTTTTATGGACTTCCTCACACTATCAAGTTCTATCATTGGGCCCACCTCATACCAGAACCATTTTTTCACTGAGAGCCTTCCCAAAGTGCCTGAATATCATATATACTACTAACAAAGCTCCAACAGAGAGAAAGCCCGAGATTATGAGCCCCAATGATGCCGAAAGACCCCTACCGAGATACTTTGGAACGTATAATGGAGCAAAGAAAGCCGTGAATGCAATACCTCCCTTTGCAATGTCAAGGTACCGCGAATGCAGTAGGAACGTTGTAAGGATCACGAGGGAGGTAAAACTGAACAGCAGGGGGCTGGCCAGAATAACTCCAAAGGCGATTTGGTCGATGCTAATGGGATTGCCCAGATGCACTGTAAGTACCCAGCCCACAACACCCCCAACGATTATCCCCACGAGCCCGAGTACGAAACTCGCAGTAGTCTTAACGAGGACAATACGGGATGGACCAAGTGGAAGACTGAGAAGCAGTTCATGAATCCCGAGCAGTTTTTCCTGGGCAACAGGAGTACTAAAAAATAGGGAGAGGAGTATCGGTAGTGAGATGCTGAGGCTGCCGATGACCTGTTCGGCCGGAATTGGATTCAGGCTTGCCATCCAGTAGAGAACCGCAGTCATGAAGGGTATTAAAACAAAATACAGACCGATCTGTCTTGTTATGTAACGAAGCTCTTCCAAAATTTGTGTCTTCAATGTGTTCATCTTTCACCCTCCAAGACATTATTCCATATTGGGCAGGTTTGTGGGGTAACTTTCATACAATGAATTACCGTTCGGCACATCCGGCATGCTCCTTTTAGGGAGCACTCTCGACAGGGGTCCGACCAGGATAAAATGATCTTCTGAAGTTCTTTTCTACCTAGCCTGCTCTCAGTATAATGAGGAGAATAGCCCTTGCATGGAGCTATGTATCCATTGGGTATTGATATGCACAAATTGCCATATAGGCAGGGAGCATAGTTGTGTTCCAGTGATATCGTTAGATCCTCGATGGAAATCTGAGTGAAAAGGTACGAACTTTTGGGAACTCTCCTGAGAAATCTTGCTAAATCACTTGTATCTATCTGCTTGCTGTTTGAATAAAAGGTCCAGGTTATGTTGACCTTCCCAGCACTAAAGTTCGATGGTGTTAAAGACGGGTGTTTTAAATCTGTGTATATAACAATGTTAGATGGTATGTTAATGGCGTTGCAAATGTAAGACACTTTAGTTGCCCAATGAGGGCTAGAATCAAGCAGTACAGCAGTGAGAGTTAGAGTCTTATTGTTCTGCGTTAATCTGTGGTTGTACTCAATGATTACCTCTTTGAACTTAATAATTGCATGTGCTGGCATTATAAGAACTACTATTTTAGGATATTCTAGATCTGTGAGTTTCGACAGGATATCATCCATTATCGTAATGTCAGTAAAAAGCTCCCCACCACTTAGACTTACGATTAATGGCCTAAATATTCTAATCATGGTTGTTATGTATTGGATGTCCTGTTTATGGTTCTCTTGGGAAGGATTTTTTGTGCATCCGATGCATGATTCGCAGATGTGTGACACAGTATCGGCTTTGCGTAACGGACAGAGTTCATAAAGCTCGCATGATGTTGTAAACAGTAGGTCAAGCCTCTGTATTTGAAACATATTTATGAATTTCATCGCCTTTTGAAGCCTAGAACCCAGTACAAAAGTGTCCAAGTAAAGATCCTCCCCAGATATAAAACCGTAATTTTTTAATTTGTCCAGAAACTCTGACTGAGTATGAATGTACTCCTCCGGAACTCCCTTTAATAGTTCATCAAAGATTTTTGCATCTTGAATATCCAAATTTAGTAATCTCTTATTCAGCCAATCATAAAGAGTGATCCCATTTGTTCCTCTGTAACAGTACACCCATGGGTATGTTTTAAACATCTTCAGGGCCATAAAATCCCCCTCTTTCGTTTAACAATTCCAGTCTCCTTTCAAAATATTCAGGATTGACCTCATAGATAGTGAAAGCTGTCTTTAGCCCTTCAATTATCCAGTCTCTGAATGTATTACAGTCTTCAGAGTTCAGGTACGCAAAACACCTGGAACAGCTATGAGCAATATTGCAGTACTGACACTTATTATTTACCATCTCCGCATACTCTCGAAGAAGTTCTTTTATCTTTGAGATATCCAAGCCCCGTTTTACGTCCCCTATTGTTGTACTGGATGGAGCTCGCTCACAGACTTGTATATCTCCGTTTGTAGTGACGTACAATTTAAATCCCGGGATGCATGTTGAGGTAAAGGCCGTTAGTGGATTGCTGCGGCTTAGTGTATTCCTGTAAAACATTAAAGACCCCGGACTTCCGAACAGAATTTCAAGGAATGTCGAGTTCCTACCGTCTTTTAAACTCCGGAGAAATTCATTAAAAAGATCATCCAGCATACTCTTGTAGTTTTTATAATCCTCCATGTTAAAACTTGAATAATATGTGGTGCCCAGAGAGCGAACAGGGTTAGCAAATATCGGACGTATCGGTGAATCATTATCAAAGAACCTTGCTATCTCGTGTAAATTTGATCTCACATCATAAGTTACCAGCGCGAAACACTCCTTTTCAGATCCGTGTTTTCTCTGAGCCTCCTTAAGATTTTGTATCCCCCTCATAACCAACCCGAAAGTGCCCTTTCCATTGGACAAAATCCTATTCCTGTCATGTTCCTCTTTGGGGCCGTCAAGGCTTATAGATACATCAAAATTATTCTTAACGAGAAATTCTGCGACTTTTTTGCTTATTAAAGCTCCGTTGGTTGTGATAGTATACCTAGTCTCAAATTCGTTTGAATAGTATTGCTTAATGTGCTGAACACAAGCTTTAATAAGTTTAAAATTAAGAAGGGGTTCTCCCCCGTAAAATGCGACTGTTGGTTCCCTCTGTGGATTTAAAAGAGCTCCCTCCTGTAAATACTCAAAATACAAATCAATAGCTTTTAATGCTATGTTAACTTTCATAAAAGACTTACCGTGGTTCCTAAAGTCTTTGTATGTGTCCCCAAATACACAATATCTGCACCTAAAATTACAGCTATTTGTAACTTCGAGGAACAATTCATACAGACCATCTTTTAGGATTAAATACTCTAAATGTTCATCCGTTATCTCCATTAGCCCTCTAGGGCGAAGAGGCCGATAGAATGCTCCAAAGCGGGAGATAAGTATCTCTATCATCCTGTACACCTCAGAATAGTTGTTATTTTTGGATCTCTGTCTTTGCAACATTGTTAGGGCTTCTATTGGGGTTTTACTGTTCAGGATACGCTGAATATCTGAACTAATTGGACGAGGAAGCTGAATTACAAAGCCCGTTATGTCATCGAATAGGTATATGTTGCCACTCTCGCTTGTGAAAAAAATAGAAGAGTGGACAAAATTTGGCATTTTTTCACCTCAGTGTTCATATGCATAGGCTGTTGCCCCTGCCATCGCCGCTTGAGAACTTACAAACGTTGCTGTTGCCCCTGTTATGTAGCATACGGCCCCGCATCCTCCAACACAACCTGCTGCACAAGCCGCATAACATAGCCATCCCATGGGGAATCACCAATTGGCATTAGATAATATTAATTTAAGATCTTCGTAAATGTAATGTTAATAACCTAAAGTTTAAAATCTTTATAAGATGTTATTGTTCATCATGTTATAATATGATAGAACAACTATACCACTAATAGTTTTGGAGTTGTGAAATTGGGGCCACTTTAATTCTTTAGGATTATATTTTAATCACACGATTGTATTTTAAAGGGTAAACATCTAGAAATGCTGCGAGAGGAGAGTAAGAGGTATCTGAGCCGACCTCAATGTAATAGCCCTCGAACACATGTCTCTAGGTCTCTTAGACCTTTGGAGGCTTCATACGTGCAATGCAGTTTCCCCATATCAATCACCATCTTTTTAAATCCCCCTTCTCCCTTTTATCCGGGAGGGGTCGCTATGACCGTCAAGGTCCGCTTTGATAAGGAAGTGAGAGACTACGCTAAAAGCGAGAAGGTTAAGGACGATGTTCTCAGGCTCACCGAGACGGCCCTGGCTCAGGCGCTTGAGAAGTTTCACAGGAGAATGATAGTGATCGAGGGGGACACCCCCAAAAAGGCCGAGCTGGCCGGAATTCTTGCGGGTGCTTCGGCGAGGGTTCTGGATTCGGTTCTTGACGAGCTGATGAAGAAAAGGCTGAGGGACGAGAGCGAGGGCAGAATAGAGGTTCTCTACGCCACAGACGCTCTCGGCGAGGAAACCTTTGGAAGAAAGCGCTACGAGGCCTTCAGGAAGCACTTCGACGTTTTAGCTGGAGGAAACGCCGAGGTCAAGGCAGTGACCTTCAAGCACACCCGCGACATCCTCGGGAGGACGTACGACCTGCTCGTTCTGGACATGAGCTACGACTACTCGCCGAACGACCTCGGGAGGATCATAGAAACCGTCCGCGGCGGCGGGCTCATCTTCATCCTCGCCCACCCCTTCAAGAAGTGGCGCGACATGTGGACGGGCTTCCACAAGAGCCTCGTCACACCTCCCTATACCATAGACGACGTCAAGAAGCGCTTCAACCGGCGGCTCATCCGGAAGTTCACGGAGCACGAGGGCATCTACATAATAACAGAGAACGGAAAGGCCAAGAAGAAGCCGAAGAGGAACAAGAGCCAAGCAAAGATTAAGGCCAGAAGAGGCGTGCCGATTCCGGAGGAGGCCCTCTTCCCGCGCGAGCTCTACGAGATGGCCCTCACCGAGGGGCAGGTTGAAGTCCTCAGGGCCTTTGAGGAGCTGGTTGAGGAGGAGGGCATGCTCGTCATCACCGCCGACCGCGGAAGGGGAAAGAGCGTTTCCGTTGGAATTGCCGCCATAGGTCTGGCTTTAGCCCTGGGCAAGAGGACGCGCATCGTCGTCACAGCCCCAGAGCCGGAGAACGTTCAGGCCCTTTTCCGCTTCGCCAAGCGTGCCCTTCAGAAGCTCGGCTTCAAGCCGCACGTCATCGAAGAGAGGGGCCTGATCAAAGAACTGTACGCCCGGAAGATAGGCCTGAGGTACTATCCCCCGGCAGAGGGTTACAAAAAGACCGCCGACCTGTACATACTCGACGAAGCGGCAGGAATCCACGTGCCGATACTCCACAGGTACCTGGACAAGCCGCGCGTGGTTTACTCCTCCACGATCCACGGCTATGAGGGAGCGGGTAGGGGCTTCTCCGTCAAGTTCCTCAAGAAGGCCCGGGAGAGGCGCTCCTTCAGGGAGCTCCACATGGAGGAGCCGATCCGCTACGCGGAAAACGATCCCATCGAGAAGTGGCTCTTCGACGTCCTCCTGCTCGATGCCGAGCCGGTTGAGCTCACCGATGAGGACTACGAGCTGATAAAGGAGGGGGAGGTCTACTTCGAGGAGCCCGACCTCGATGACTGGTTCGAGAACGACAGGGAGGATCTGAGGAACTTCGTCGGCATCTATATACTCGCACACTACCGCAACAGGCCGAGCGACGTGGCTTTGCTCGCGGACGCGCCGCACCACAGGGCGAGGGTCCTGCGGCTGAAGAACGGCAAGATAGTGACCGCCCTCCAGATAGCGGAGGAGGGCAACATTCCAAAGAAAGTTATCGAGAAGATGGCGAAGGGCTACAAGCCGCGCGGCAATATTATCCCCGACATGATGGTCAAGCACCACATGGCGAAGGAGTTCGCAAAGCTGAGGGGGTACAGGATAGTCAGAATCGCCACCCACCCGGACGCGATGGACATGGGTCTCGGAAGCAAGGCACTGGAGCTCCTTGAAAAGGAAGCGCGTGAGAAGGGCCTCGACTGGATCGGTTCGGGCTTTGGAGCGAGCGAGGAGCTCGTCCGCTTCTGGGTCAGGAACGGCTTTGCCGTCGTCCACCTGAGCCCGGCAAGAAACCCCGTGAGCGGCGAGTTTACCGCCATAGTCCTCAAGCCGATAAGCGAGAGGGCGAAGAAGCTCATCCGCAGGGCCAACGACGAGTTCAGGATAAGGCTCACGGAATGGCTTGCCGATACCCACCGTGAGGTTGAGCCTGAGATCGTCAGGTGGCTCTTCGAGACGCCCTTCGGGGAGGCCGTTGATTATCCGATTCACCTCACGGAGGTTCAGAAAAAGCGCCTTGATGCCTTCACCGGCAAGGTTCTCACCTACGATACCGTGGTTGACGCCGTTAAGCCCATCGTTAAGCTCTACTTCCTCGACGGCTGGATGAAGCCCTACCTCGACGAGAGGCAGATAAAGCTGCTGATCTACAGGATTCTCCAGGGACACAGCTGGGAGGAAACGGCAAGGCTAATCGACAGAACCGAAACCTTCACGATGATAGAGGTGCGCGATATTATAAGGGGCCTCTGGTACTATTACAAGAGGATCATTTCCTAACCTTAAACTAACTTTTTATAGGATTGATACGTAGTCTCCTTGATGTATCGGTGGTTTATCCATTCCAACGGTGACTCCTATGCCGGGCGGCAACTGGGGGAAGATAATTTCGATAACGAAGGATGGCATGAGGAGCATAGGAACGATGAGGCGAAAGATAGGCAGGGGTAAGAGGATAGCACTGCTCATTGACGGTCCAAACATCCTCAGAAAGGAGTTCGGGGTCAAGCTGGAGGACATAGTTGAGGCCCTGGAGGGACTGGGCGACCTCAGGGTCTCCAAGGTGATACTGAACCAGTACGCTCCGCAGGGGCTCATAGAGGCGGTATCGAACCAGGGCTTTGAGGCCATCGTCGTCTCAGGTGAGACGGGTGTCAAGCTCGCCGTCGAGGCGATGAGGGAGATATACAACCCCAACATCGACGTGATTGCCCTGGCAACCCGGAACGCCGAGTTCCTGCCGGTGATTCTCAAGGCCAAAGAAAAGGGCAAGGAAACCATCGTAATTGGCATTGAGCCGGGTTTTTCGGCGGCACTGAAGCATGCGGCAGACTACACCATAATCCTTGAGGGCGGTGAGGAGAGATGAAGGAGCGATTTTTTAGGGTTCTCAGGCGCGGGGAAAAAGAGGTCAAAGAAGTCAGCACCCCGGAAAAGCCAAGGAAGAAGAGGAGCATAGGCCTCATCATAGACGGCCCGAACATCCTGCGAAAGGAGTTCGGGATAAAGCTGGAGGACATAATCGACGCCCTTGAGAGGATCGGGAAGCTCCGCGTTGCTAAGGTCGTCCTCAACCAGTACGCTCCGCAGGGGCTCATAGAGGCGGTCGTCAACCAGGGGCTGGAGCCAATCATAGTGGCAGGGGACACCGACGTGAGGATCGCTATAGAGGCCATGGAGCTCATCTACAACTCCGACGTGGACGTAATAGCCCTGGCCACCAGGGACGCCGACTTCCTCCCGATAGTCAACGAGGCAAAGCGCAGGGGAAAGGAGACCATAGTCATCGGCGTGGAGCCCGGCTTCTCGGTTGCACTCCAGAACGCGGCCGACTACGTCATCAAGATGGAGGGCAAGGGTGAAGCCCATGAGTTCAAATAAACTTTTAAGCCCTCTTTCCAGCCCTATTCTGGTGGGAGAAAGTGATAGTTGAAATAATACTATTCGCGCTCGGCCTCGTCCTGCTCATCAAGGGGAGCGACTATTTTGTTGAAGCCGCCTCGCGTGTAGCGAAGGGCTTCGGGGTGAGCGAGTTCATCATAGCGCTCGTTCTGGCCAGCATAGCCACCACCCTGCCGGAAGTCACCGTCTCGGCGATATCGTCCTACCAGGGGAAGCCCGACATAGCGCTGGGAAACGCGATTGGAAGTGCCCTCGCGAATATCGCCCTGATCCTCGGTGTGTCCTCCCTGCTCCGCCCCCTGAAGGTGGAGAAGACCGCCTGGAAGAACTCCCTCTTCATGATAGCCGTCACGGCATACGCGGGCCTCCTGATGTACGACGGCAGGATAAGCCGCCTTGACGGGGCGAGCCTGATACTGATATACTTCGGCTTTCTGTACTACCTCTACCGGAAGCATATGACGCTTGAGGAGCTCCCGGAGGGCGGGCGCGGAAACCCAAAGAGGGATGCCCTCATAATGTTCGGGAGCGGGGTCCTCGTAGTGACCGGTGCGAAGCTCGTAGTGGACAGCGCCGTCACTATGGCGCGGGCCTTCGGAGTCCCCGAGGTCGTCATAGGTCTCACGATGGTCTCGATTGGAACCTCCCTGCCGGAGATGGCCAACTCCCTCACGGCCACCCTCAAGCGGCTCCCAAACATAAGCGTCGGCAACATAATAGGGGCGAACATCCTCGACATCCTCATGGTCATAGGGATAGCGGCGCTCATAAACCCGATATACGTCGACTCCACGATCTACACCTTCACGCTGCCGCTGACCCTTTTGGTCATGGCCATACTGACGGCAGTCCTTCGCTTCACCGGCAGAATAGACAGGCTCACCGGCGGAATACTGCTGGCGATTTACTCCTACTTCCTCTACGTCTACCTGACCGGCGGCGTCCACCTGCCGCAGGGCTGATTCCATCTATTTTTCTGAAGTCAAGGGCACAGTTCTGGGGCGCAAAGCTTTTTAATCCCGTCTATTACCCCTTTATGAAAACCCAAAACCCGTTCATGGAGGTGGAAAAATGAGAAAGCTTGCCACCCTGTTGCTCACCTTCCTGCTCCTCGGTGCCCTCTGGGCGGCAAAGCCCGTTAAAGCCCAGGAGCAGCTGACGGTCTACTCCTACGACAGCATAGAGTGGTGGATGAAGGAGATCGTCCCGATTTTTGAGCAGAAGTACGGCGTCAAGGTGAACCTCGTCCTCATCGGCGATGCCGGTGAGGTTCTCAACAGGCTAATCCTTGAGAAGGACAACCCCCAGGCGGACGTTGTGGTGGGCATAGACAACAGCTACATGGCCAAGGCAATTGATGCGGGAATACTTGAGCCGTACAGACCGGCCAACGCCGATGTTATCCCCCAGTGGATAATCGACAGCTTTGACCCGACGTTCCACCTCACCCCCTACGACTACGGCTTCATAGCGATAAACTACCGCAAGGACATGGTTCAGAACCCGCCGGCAAGTCTCGAAGACCTCACCAAGCCGGAGTGGAAGGGCAAGCTGATAATCGAAGACCCGCGCACCAGCTCGCCGGGAATGGCCTTTCTCCTCTGGACGATAGCGGTCTACGGTGACGACTGGCTGAACTACTGGGAGAAGCTCAAGAAGAACAATGTCCAGATAGTCGAGGGCTGGAGCGCTGCCTGGAACGCCTTCACCAAGGGTGAATACCCGCTCGTCCTAAGCTACGCCACATCTCCCGCTGCGACTGTTTACTACGACAACAACACCAACGTCGGTGCCGTGGCGTTTAAGGAGGGCAACTACCTCCAGATAGAGGGCGCCGGAATAGTCAAGGGCGCCAAGCACCCGGAGCTGGCAAAGAAGTTCATCGAGTTCCTCATAAGCGAGGAGGCCCAGGAGAAGCTCCCGCTCAACCAGTGGATGTACCCCGTCAACAAAAACGTTCAGACCCCGGAGGTTTTCAAATACGCGGTGAAGATAGACAAGCCCGTGACCGTTGACCCCAAGGATATCGAGAACAACTACGACCTCTGGCTCAAGCAGTGGACAGCACTCATGATAGAGGGCAAGAGTCCGGACGAGATACTCGGAAAGACCACCACAACGGCCTCCGAGGAGAACAACGGAATCTGCGGCCCGGCTCTGGTGGTCGGTCTTGCCCTGGTACCACTCCTCCTCAGGAGGAGGTGAGCTTTTCTTTTCTCTTTAACGTTCCATAGCCATTCAGCAGAGCCTTTTAGAATCGAATTTTCGAGAATGGCGGGCCCGGCGGGATTCGAACCCGCGACCTCCGGCTTAGAAGGCCGGCGCCCTATCCTGCTAGGCTACGGGCCCTCGGGCTAATGGTCTTGGGGGAGTTTTATAAAAGTTGTGGTGGGGACAGGCTCACGGGTAGAGCCTGCTCGGCGTCCTCGGGAAGAGGGTGGCCCAGCGGACGTGGTCGAGCTTGAGAACCCAGGCAACGAGCCTCTCCAGCCCGAGGCCGAAGCCGCTGTGCGGAACCGAGCCGTACTTCCTCAGGTCGAGGTACCACTCGTAGTCTCTGGGATCCATGCCCTCATCGAGAATCCTCTGCACGAGCTTGTTGTAGTCGTCCTCACGCTGTGAGCCACCTATCACCTCGCCGTACCCCTCCGGCGCCAGCATGTCTGCCGCGAGGACTTTCCTCGGATCCTCCGGGTCCTCCTTCATGTAGAATGCCTTGATGTGCTTCGGATAGCCGTAGACGAAGAACGGGGCCTCGAACTCCTGGGTGAGGATTCTCTCCTCGTCGGCGCCCATATCCTCTCCCCACTCTATCTGAACGCCCTTGCTCTGGAGGATGTCTATCGCCTCGTCGTAGCTTATCCTCGGGAAGGGCGGAACGGTGTTCTTGAGGGTTGTGAAGTCCTTCCTGAAGGTCTCGATATCGCTCTTCCTGAGCTCAAGCGTCCTCTGCACCATGTAGCTCACCAGCTCCTCCTCGACCTTCATGATGTCCCAGAGGTTCATCCAGGCAGCCTCAAGCTCAAGGTGCCAGAACTCGGTGAGGTGCCTCCTCGTCCTGCTCTTCTCGGCTCTGAAGCTCGGTGTGAGCGACCAGACCTTTTCAAGACCAAATATTGCCGCCTCAAGGTAGAGCTGTGCCGACTGGCTGAGGTACGCGGTCTTGTCAAAATACTTGAGCTTGAAGAGGGTCGCACCGCCCTCAACAGCGCCGGTGACCAGTATCGGCGGGAAGACCTCGTACCAGCCGTCCTGGAGGAGCCACTCTCTAGCCGCTTGCATCATGGTTGCCTTAACCTTCATTATGCCCGCAACCTTCGGCGAGTGGAGGTGCAGGTGTCTCACGTCGAGCAGGAACTCGTCGCTGGCGTCCTTGGTTATCGGGAAGAAGTCAACGTTCTGGACGATCTGGATCCTGTCCGCCTGGATCTCAACCCCCGTGGGGGCGCGGGGATCGGCCTTAACGGTGCCTTCAACTATCACGCTGGACTCTATTCCGGCTTTCTTTGCCTCGGCGTAGGCTTCCTCGCTCAGTTCCTTCTTGAATATCGTCTGAACTATTCCGCTTGAGTCACGGAGGACTATGAACACCTTCTTTCCAACTTCTCTCTTCCTGTAAACCCATCCGGCGAGTTTAACGCGCTTACCTTCCATATCGGGCCGAACGTCGGCGCAATAAATCTTATCAATCATCGTTACCACCTCCAGAGGCTTTGAAGGGGACTTTATAACGGTAGCGATTGGGGACTAGCCAGAAAAGCGTCAATTTATCCAGAGCGGAAACGCCCCAATCCTGTGCTCGACCACTATCATCAACGGCATAGATGCAGGTTTGAAAACCCTAATTTAAATCCTTTGTTGCATTGGTTGTCATCTCATCATACTTTTGGAGGTTTTGGCTAAAATATGACAACATACCGTGTTGGGCAGCATCGAAGGTGTTGGGGGTGGTCCAATTCTTGGATGGATTTTATCCAAACTGGAGAAACTTTCAATAATGGAGTATACATCGGCATAATAATTACATTTTGATAAGTTGAAAAGGGCTATTAGTTCACAAATAGTAACACTTATATAGCATTACACCCAACGTATATTGGTTAGAATTAGAGAGTCTTTAATTATTGTGGGGTTGTGGTGGGGGGATGTTCAAATGTTTATCGATCCCTTTGTAATACGTTCCATCAATCGCAGCGAGTTAAGGAAGAGGATACTCTTCTATCTCGATGAAATATATCCCACCCCCACCTACCTCTCTGAAATTGCGAGGGTGGTTAAATCAGACCCCTCAAATGTGAAGGGTGCTCTTATAGGCCTTGGTAACCGGTACAACGGCCACAGCTCCCTCGTGAGCCTCGGCCTTGTCGAGGTCGTCACCGAGAAGGGCTTCAAGTACTACAGGCTCACAGAATACGGGAAGCAGGTCGTCAAGCTCCTGAAGTCCTACCACTCCTACTATTCAAGGTACACTTGAGGTGACTGTGATGAAGGCACTGGTCAAAATCCTCGACAAGAACCTTGAAGCGATGATGGACATATCCCTTGGACACCTTTTCAAGCTCGGGCTGAAGCACGATATCTTCCGCAGGCTCGCGAACGGGGCGACTCGAGCAGAGCTGTTGGCCGCGATTCCAGTTTCTAACAAGGAGTACCTCGGTAAGCTCATCGACACGTACATCGCCCTTGGCATCGTCGAAGAGTCCGAGGGCGTGCTGAGGGTTCCGGGCTTTTCGTACGAGTTCAACCTAAGCGCCGAAGACGCCGGAAGGCTGCTCTCTGACTGGATCCAGATACTCGAGGAGATATACAAGATGGCGGACTATGCCTTCATATCCGCGGAGCACCCGAAGATACTCATGGACTTTGACAAGGGTGCCGACTTCTGGGACATGCGCCTGCTGATGGATCTCAACAGGACGTACCGGCAGCTCCTCGTGGAGGTTCTTGGTCTTGAAGACGGGACGAGGGTTCTTGACCTCGGCTGTGGCTCTGTTTCCCCAGTAGAGCTGGGGGAGGCAGTGGGACCCAACGGGAAGTACGTTGGAGTTGATTTCTCCCCCGGGCTTCTGAGCATTGCACAGACCCGCGTCAGAAACGCCCGTATGGACTGGGTGCTCCTGAGGGAAATGGACATAAGAAAATTCGTGGTCAAGAATACCTACGATGCCGTTGTGATGAGCTTCGTCCTTGAGTATCTGGAAAACCAGGGTGCGGCGGTTAAAAGGGCCATTGGCACCTTAAGCCCCGGGGGAAGGCTCGCTATAGTTGAACCGTTCCGGGACAACTACCCCCTGATAGCGGCCATGGAGTTCTTTGAGAGCCTCACGAGAGAATTTGTCCGCTTCCCGAGCTCAACCGAGATTATTCACGCTGTTGAGGAGAGTCCCTACGACGTAAAGGTCGACACCCTAGGAAAATCTGTCCTGCTGGTTACGCGCCTGATGTAACGTTCTGTCTTCACACCCTCCAAGAGTATGTTGTGGAATATCCCAATCCGTATTTATTTTTTGTAGTAGTATCAACCTACATATGTAGGTACACCAGTTTCTACATAATTACCAACAAAAAATCGATTTATATCCAAAGAACACTAGGATATATTGCAAAATCCCTAATGGAGGTGCCAGGAGATGAGGTTGCTGAAGAAGAAGAGGGGTGCCATCGGTATCGGCACCCTGATAGTGTTCATAGCCATGGTTCTAGTGGCCGCAGTGGCTGCCGCGGTTCTCATCAACACCAGCGGCTACCTCCAGCAGAGGGCTGAGGCCACGGGCAGGCAGACCACCCAGGAGGTTTCAACGGGCATAAAGATCGACGCGGTGACCGGCTACGCTCCGAGCGCGAACAACATGACCCTGATGACGATCCAGGTCTCCCTTAACGCTGGAAGCACTCCGATTGACCTCAACCAGACCAAGATATACCTCGACAACGGTGAAAAGCAGGTCGTTCTCTCCTACGGAAACGCCAAGGCCACAATAAGCGGCGACATGTTTGACACAACATCGGCCGCTTGGAACAGCACCAAGGTTGACGGAACCCACTTTGGAATCCTCATCGTCCAGGATGCCGACAGTTCCCTCAACGGAGCCATCCCGACCCTCACCACCGGCGACATTGCCCTGCTCACCATCAACCTCGCCGCCGTCTTCGGCGGTGTTGAGCCGAGGACCCCGATAACCATCAGGGTCGTTCCGGAGTTCGGTGCTCCGGGCTACACCAAGGTCATCACCCCGACCGCCTACGGTCTCAGCACCACCGACAAGATTGTCGACCTCAAGTGAAGCCCCTGCCACTTTCCTTTTTCCATAGATCTCCTCGCGGGTGGTTGGAATGTCGTTTTCGTACCTGAAAAACAAGTTCAAGAAGAAAAAGGAGGGGGAGGATAGGCCTGAGGACAACAGGGAGATAATCAAGCTCGATGAGCTGGAGCAGGAGGCCGCGGAGGAGGCCCCCCAGAGGACGAAGGAAGAGGAGGAGCTTCTGACCCAGGTGATGACCAGGGTAAACGAGATTGAGAACGACATCCCGAGGATAAAGGTGAGTATTGATACCCTCAAGACCCAGATTAATGAGCTCCGCGAGGAGATAGACCGTCTGGATAAGGTGATAAAGGACGTTATGGTCCTCTACGAGATAGTCTCGCAGCAGATCAACCCGTTTAAGGATGTTGATTCCGCTAATCCGTTACTCAGCGAGATTCAGGAGCTGAGTGAGGAGATTGAGAGGCTGAAGGCTGAGATTGCTCAAATAAAGTCCGACCTGAGGCTCCTTGTAATCGACGGAATGGATCTCGATGACCTGATATACGAAGCCATGTCGGAGGGAGGGGTATGATTACCGAAACCGAGATTGAGGAGAGGCTTAAGCGCCTCAGGGGAAAGGTTCCGAACTTTCTGATCGACGACCTCAAAGACCGGCTCATGAAGAAGAGGGACATACTGACCCCGGAGCAGGTTGACAGAATAGTTGACAGGGTACTCCGCACCTACGCGGGCCAGATTGAGAAGCTCTCCAGGCTCGACAGCCGTGTGGATGAGATAGGCAGGTACCTTGAGGAGATACGCAATCACCTGATGAACCTTTCCCAGGCCGCTCAGGCTAACCAGTCCATGTGGGGTGAGGCACAGCACCAGCCAGTGGGAGGGGCCCAGGCTGTGGAGTTCGGTGAAATCATGGGGGCCGGGAGTGCTGGCAGTTTCAGTGAGGGGTCCCTCGCCAGTGAATCATCTTCGGTTGAAGAGACGCAATCCCCAGAGCCTCCTTCCCAAAACCCGACGGAGGTAGAGCCTATGGAGAAGGAGTTTGAGCTTACCAAGGGATTTGAAATACCATCCGAGCTTAAGGATGTCCTCGTCAGCCCACCGCGCACCAGGGCAAGGCTCGAACACATCCCCAACGACATGGTCTCAACGATGATGGCACTGAAGTGGCTGGGCTTCCTCATCGACAGGGTTGGAATGCAGAATCTCGAAGAGGTGCTTGAGTTCTACTACCAGATCGGCTGGATCTCGGAGGACGTGCTGAACACCCTGCTCAGGTATGCGGAGGGCATAAGGCCCCACCACAGGGAACCGGACTGGAGGCCGGACGAGAAGCTCACGATACAGGACCATCTGGTTTCGCTGCTCTTCATCGAAAGGCTCAGGGGTGTCAGGATAACCCGGGAGGTGCTGGACGCGATAGAGAGGGAGATGAGGGTAATCGGAAGGGTGCTGGAAGACGTGTACGGCGTTTAGGGGATCTCCATGGGAGTCAGTGTACCAGCGGCCTTTGCAGTGCTGCTCATAGCGATGCTGGTTTCCTTTGGAATGCTCTACGTCTCCAGTGAGAACGCATACTCGATGGTTCATGAGGCGGCCGAGGACTACAACCAGATGGTGCTCAGGACAAAGACCTCCGAGCTCGAACTCACGGGGTACAACTACACGGTTGGAGTGGGGTTCTACGACATCACCTTCAACATCACAAACCAGGGGAGCACCCTGTCGCCGGCAAGGTGGACTTACATCTTCGATGGCGTCGTAACAACGACCTCTGTCGTGGCCCCGAGCAGGGAATATCTCCTCCCCGGAGAGTGGACGACCGTAACGGTTCAGAACCTCCAGATCGACCCCACGATAACGTATTCCCTCGTGGTAAGCACAGAGGTGGGGTGCGGCCTGAAGATAAAATGGAAGTGGGTCGGAAACACGACCAACGGATCCCCGCAGGTGGTTAGCAGTGCCTGGTACTGCCCTGTGGAGGGGTAATGATGGCGAGTTCAGTGGTCTCAGAGCTTGTGCTGTTCATCGTGTCACTGCTTGTAGCGGGCATGGTGGCCGGGGGTTTGTACGTGGTTACTCAGGATATTTCGAGCGGGATTCTCGTGAAGGGTCAGGACGTGGCGACCAGCCTGCGAACTAATTTTGAAATAATTAACGACCCCGAGAACATACCCGTTTCTGGTTCCTCGTACATCTTCTACGTCCGCAACGTCGGTAAGGACTCCCTCCCTTTTGACCCCAGCTCCGTCATCGTGATGATCGATGGTGCGATAATTCCTCCAGCTAACCTGACTTTTGACCCAACCGGGGTGCTCGCACCCTACGATGTCGGTAAAATCTACGTCCCGAGCGCGTTCATCTCATCACCAGGTTATCACAAGATCACCGTCGTCATAGAGACCGGAAAGAGAAAATCCCTGGTGTTCGAGGTGGGGTGATGACCATGGGGAGCCTCCTTAAAATCCAGATACCCAACGATGAGCTCCACAGGCGCCTTGGCGGGGGAATCCCTGCGGGCAGCATAGTCCTGATAGAGGGTGATAGGGGGACGGGTAAGTCCATATTCTCCCAGAGGCTCCTCTACGGCCTTTTAAAGAACGACCATACTGCGACCTACGTCTCCAGCCAGTACACCACCCCGGAATTCATAAACCAGATGGAGTCCCTCGGTTACAGCATAATCCAGGAGCTGATAAAAAGACGTCTCACCTTTGTCTCCCTCTACCCCCTGCTTGTTGGTGTCTCCGACAGGAGAAAGTTTCTCTCAAGGTTCGTCGGCGAGCCAAGGCTGTGGAAGAGCAATGTCATGATAATCGACTCACTCTCGGCACTCCTCCCGCAGGAGCTGGACACGGATGAAATACGGGCGTTCTCACTGCACCTCAAGAGGCTGAGTTCCCTTGGCAAGGTCATAATAATGACCGTAAACCCAGCCGATATAGACCCGGAGTTCCTGAAAATCCTGGAGGAGGCGTCGAGCCTTCTCATAAGGCTCAGCGTGAAGGTCTTTGGAGGAGACCTGAAGAACTCGGCTACCATAGTGAAGTACAACAACGCGATGGGGATCTTTCAGAAGATAATACCCTTCAGGGTTGAGCCAAGGGTTGGGTTCATAGTTGAGATCGCCGCGGTGGTGTGACATGCCCGTCGGGAAGAACGTCAGTGACAGCATCGAGGCTGCAATGGCGCGGAATCCCCACCTGGGGGCCTACATAGACAGGTTCGTCAAAAAGACCGGCAAGTTCCCCGAGTTCTATCCCCAGCTCAGCAGGGACATGAAGGACATAAAGTACCCAAACATAATCTACCCTGTCGGAGATCCTATATTCATCCACATCTACGGCGACATAAACACCGAGAGGAAGTACATCGTTATTGAGCCCAGGATAACCAGCCCGGAGGAGGAGAGGAAGTACGACGTCCTTAAGGACAAAATACTGGAGCTTGCGCCGGAGAAGAGAATCCCCGAGGACAGCGAAGAGTTCGAGCGCTTTCTGGATGACCTCATAGACGAGGCACTCGGTAAGATTGGCGGAGGACTGTTCAGCCGTAGGAGGGTCTCGTTCACAGCGGAGGAGGTCGCGAAGTTCCGCTACCTCCTGAAGAGGGACATCGTTGGCATTGGCCCCCTCGAACCGCTCATGCGCGATCCCTACATTGAGGATATCCACATAATAGGCGCCAACTACGTCTCGCTCATCCACAAGATCTTCGATGCGATGGAGACCAACATAACCTTCGGCGACAACCTCCGCCTGGCCGACTACTTCAAGAACCTCAGCGAAAGGATGGGAAGGCCTGTCAGCGACAAGAACCCTATCGTTGACGGAACCCTGCCTGACGGTTCGCGTATCAACATAATCTACTCTCCGGACGTCAGCATCCAGGGTCCGAGCGCGACGATCCGTAAGTTCTCGGCGACACCCCTCAGCGTCGTCCAGCTCGTGAAATGGAACACCTTCTCGGCCGAGGTCGCTGCATACCTCTGGCTGGCCCTCGAATACGGTATGAGCATCTTCGTCTGCGGTGAGACCGCGAGCGGAAAAACGACGACGCTCAACTCGATTATTCCTTTCATCAAACCGGACGCCAAGATATACACCGCAGAGGACACACCGGAGGTTGTGGTGCCCCACAAGAACTGGCAGAGGCTCACGACCCGTGAGAGGGGCCCGGAGGAGAGCAGGGTCACGCTGTTTGACCTCCTCAAAGCGGCCCTGCGTTCGAGGCCGAACTACATCGTCGTCGGCGAGATCCGTGGAGCGGAGGGTGCCATAGCCTTCCAGGCGATGCAGACGGGGCACCCGGTCATGGCAACGTTTCACGCCGGCGACATCAGGAAGATGATACAGCGCTTCACGGGTTCTCCCATAAACATTCCTGTCACTTTTATCGACAACCTCAACATAGCCCTCTTCCAGCAGGCCGTTTACGTGCGCGGCAGGTTCCTGAGGAGGGTTCTCAGCGTTGTCGAGATAGAGGGCTACTATGAGGAGCTCGGCGGCGTCGCGACGAGGAACGTTTTTGAGTGGGACTCGGTGACTGACAGGCACATCTTCCGTGGGATGAACAACTCGTACATCCTGGAGAGGAAGATAGCCGAGGTCGCCGGCTACGAAGACCCCAAGGAGATATACAACGAGCTCTTCCTGAGGGCGCGGATAATCAAGAGGATGGCGGAGCTTGGGATAACCGACTACCATGCCGTGCACCGCGAAATCAAGGCGTTCTACGAAAAGGGAATCGAGGGATTGAGTTTCAGGCTGTGAGGTGGTGAAATGGCCGGAGAGAAGGCCGGAGTGCTGGCACAGTCCGGCATCACGATGCATGAATACTTCAGGAAGGTGCTCCTGCCCAGCCTAGTCGGTGCCATGGCGCTCTTCGCCGCGGTCTCGGTGCTCGGGAGGTTCATTTCCCTGTCGAGTGCAATAACCTTTGCCCTCTACGCGATTCCGCTCCTGCCCCTAATCTACGCCGTCGGATACCCATACGCCAAGATCAGCAACAGGAGGGTGCAGATAAACTCCAAGATCCCCTACTTTGCCACGTACTTCGCGGTTCTCTCGACGAGCGACGTCAGCAGGAGCGAGCTGGTCTGGAACCTGGCCACGGAAAAGATACTCGAACCAATAGCCAGCGACATGAAGAAGGTGTACTACCTCATAGCCAAGCTCCACAGGGGAATGCCGGAGGCCCTGAGGTTCCTGGCCAGGAGGACGCCCAGCAAGGTCTTCGCGGACTTTCTGGACAGGCTCGCATATTCCCTCGACAGCGGTGTCGAGCTCAGGGACTACCTTCTCCAGGAGCAGAAGACCGTTATGGACGACTACGAGACCTTCTACGAGGGAACCCTTTACGATCTGGACGTCTTTAAGGAGGTGTACTCCTCCCTAATAATCTCGGTCGTCTTCATGGTGACGTTCATAATTATAGGCCCGATACTGACCGGACAGGACATCGTCAGCCTGAGCGCCTTCATGTTCGTGCTCGTCCTTGCCACCGAGATCGGGATAATGCTCATCATAAAGTACAAGATGCCGGAGGACAGGATATGGGCCGACTACGCCATGACCTCCGAGAGGAAGGCCAGGTTCCTCAAGGCAGCATTGGTATCCTTCGCAGGGAGTATCGTCGCGGCCCTCGTTGTCCTTCTCGTTATACGGCCGAGATTCAACGTTTCCCCCCTCATCCAGGTGGCCATAATACTCTCTCCGTTCATGTACCTTGGCAAAATTTTGGAAAAGGAGGAGAAGGCCATTCTGGTAAAGGATGAGAACTTCCCGGCATTCATGAGGAGCCTCAGCTCGTCGCTGGCCGCGAGCGGCGCTGCGCTCCCCCTCGTGCTCAAATACCTCAGCTCCCACGACTTCGGAGTTCTCACAAGCGACATACGAAACCTCTACCGCAGGGTGTCCATGAGGATAGACAACAGCAAGTCCTGGCGCTACTTCACCATAGACACCGGGAGCTGGCTGATAGGCATTTTTTCCGAGATATTCAACAAGAGCATAAAGCTCGGTGCCGAGCCGGACTACGTTGGAATGGTCATCTCAAGGAACTTTGAGCGCCTGATAAGGCTCAGGAGAAAGCGTGCACAGACAGTTGCCAGCTTCAGGGGGGTTATATATGGAATAACCGGTGCCTTTGCCTTCTCCGTTGCGGCGGCCTTTCAGGTCGCGGTTTACATGAATCAGCTCTTTTCAAACCTGACCATCCAGGGGGACTTCCTCCAGAACATAATCTTCGTCCCCTCCAAGAGCGGTCTTGAGATAACGAACTACATTCTGATGGTGATACTGATAGTCCACTGCCTCCTCTCAGCGCTCTCGATAAAGTTCGCGGACGGGGGGCATCTCGGGATTACGATTTACTACTTCGTCGTCCTTGTATGGCTGGCAGCGCTTGGTGAGTACATAGGAACTGCGGTGATGGGCAAGATGATGACCTTTTCCTCCCTCTCGGGGGTTTTGATAGGCACCCTGGGGGTGATGCCATGAAGAAATTGCCTGTTCTCCTCCTGGCCCTCATCCTGCTGCCCGCGGCTGCGGCCAGTTCGTCAATAAGCGGCTGGCTGGCTTTTCCGTTAAAGGTGGGGCCGGAGGGAGGGGCGATTTCCGTTGAGGACATATCGCTCCAGGACGGTTCGGTGCTGGCGTATCCCAGCGGCGTGGGAATGAGGGTTATTCCAATCGGCGGCCGCATCCTGTGGGATGGCTACTCGTTCTCCCTTTACGACGTCATATACACATCCGAGGCCGCGTACCTGAACACAACCTACGAGTTTCCGTACCTCCTGGAGGGCGAGAGGCTCATCGCGGGTGAATACGAGCTGCTCCTGAAGTCCGTGAGCGAGAAGGGAGGCGTTTTGCAGATAACCCGCGGGAACACTTCAAAGGAAATTAACTGTCCATCCGGAAAGGAGGTCTCCTTTGACAACCTCCGGGTATCGCTGATCCCGATGCCCCTTCTTTTCGACGGCTATCTGAGGAGGGGTCAGAACGTATCGGTCGGCGAGTGGAGCGTCGTGTTCTACAACTACACGGTTTCCCCCCAGGACGGCCAGCTGACGGAGATAGTTGACGTCCGCGTCAACGGCAGACAGTACCTGGCCGAACCGGGTGATACGATAGACACCGGCAGTTTGGTCATAAGCGTTGGCGAGCTGGTGGGCTCTGAGTACCTCAGAGCTTCCATAAGGCTGAAGGGAGCCTACGTCCGTGTTAAGGTTCTGCCCTCCTTTGATGGCTGGCTCAGGGAGGGGAAAACGGAAAAACTGGGGCCCTATCTCCTGAGGATAGACAAAGTGTTCAACGGCAGTGCCTACGTCTCGATAATGAATCCCTGCGGCAGGGTCATCAGGTCGGGCTTTATCTCCGTGGGCAGCTTCTCGTCGGGGCTCTACTACGGCGGCCTTCTCCTGGGGGCGACCGCCTCCAGAAATCGTAAGGGTGCTATGGAAGTCCACGTGGTCGCGTTCATAGACGAGGCCAGGCTGCCAAAGGTAAGCGACGTGGCGCTCCTAAACGTTTCGTTCATCGCCCCGAACAGCGCCGTGCAGTTTACCCCATTCGACGCCGAGGTAGTCATAAAGAACGAGGGACCGAGCGACCTCAGGTACGTTGAGCTGAACCTCGACCTCCCGGACGGGTTCCGCATCTTAAACGATTACCCGAGGTATCTGGAGGAGATTCCAAAGGGCAAGACGGTTGAAATTCCCCTCAGAATACTCCCCGAGAAAGCGGGGAATCTGACCCTCGGCAGTGTGGTGGTTGTCGGCCACGCTCCCTACGCTCTATCCTGCTACGGCGTGGAGCGGATAAGCTTCAGCTCAGAGAAACGGGAGATAAAGGTCTTCCCCGCCGAGATCGGCTACCGCATCGCTGTATCAGCATCGAACGGTACCGTCGGCTCAAGGATTCCCGTGAACGTGACCGTGGTGAACACAGGAAACACCGGACTTTATTTCACCCTTACTGTGGCCTTCCCCAGCGGTTTTGGCTTCATAGCGGAGAACTTCACAGCCTACGGGAAATGGCTGACAAAGACTGACACCCTCGCCCCAAACGAAAGCCGGATGTACTCCATCACCGCAATCCCGCTGGCCCCAGGGCAGTATGAAATCAGCGCCGGGGTTGAGAGTCACGGGAAGGTGTTCTACAGCTCCACCACGATAACCGTGGCGGGGACCTCTCCAGCGCCGGCTCCCGAAAACGCCTCCGCGGCGAAAAACACCAGCTCAGGCTGTGAGCCCAAGGTGGTCACGGAGATAATAAAGGTCCCCGTACCCAGCAACGAGAGCAACGCAACTGCCACCGCATCGGAGGGAGTCCCGCTGAAAGAAAAGCTCATCTACATCGGGGGTTCCTTTGTGGGAGGAATCGTGTTCATCCTGCTCCTCGCGTGGATAGCGGCCAGAATGGAGGAGAGGTAAACCCAAAGCTTTAACTTGCTCCGCTCCCAACTCCCTTCGGTGAGAGCATGAAGGCACTTATCGGAACCGTCGTGGACTGGGAGGGCGTCAGGGAGGACTCTGCGGTTGTAGTAGAGGGGCCCAGGATCAGGGACGTTGTACCGGTCGGGAGGCTCGGTGAATACGATGTTGACGAGGTCTATGGGGGGAGGGGATACCTGATCCTGCCGGGATTCGTCAACACCCACACCCACGTGGCCATGGCGAAGTTCAGGGGGCTCGGGGAGGACGTCCCTATCGAGCGGTGGCTCAACGACGTCATCTGGCCGGCGGAGCTTGAGTGGACGCGCGAAGAGATTCGTCGCTGGGCACTGCTGGGCATGGCCGAGGCACTTTCAAACGGCTCCACGGTCATAAACGACCACTACTTCTTCGCGGACGAGATAGCCAAAGCCGCCGGGGAACTCGGCATTAGGGCATTCATCGGCCATACCGTCATGGACGAGGTGGAGTTTCCAATTGCCGAGCCAGAGGAGGGCTTCCGCTTTTACAAGCGCTGGGAAAAGAGGGCCCAACTCGTGACCCCTACCCTCGCCCCCCATGCCACGAACACGGTCTCGATTGAACTGATGGGCGAGATTGGCGAATTTGCCCGCGAGAGGGACGCGCTCATTCACGTCCACCTCTCCCAGAGCAGGGGGGAAGTGCTGGAGGTCAAACGGCGCTACGGCCTGTCCCCCGTCGAATATCTCCAGAAGGCAGGTGTTCTCGGGGACGGCCTCATCGGAGTGCACGGGATTTACCTTGACGGTTCCGAGGTTCTCCTCTACTCGAAGAGCGGGGCAACGCTCGTCCACTGCTCCCTCAGCATGGCAAAGCTTGAGGGGAGGATGGCCCCGGTAATAGAACTCCTCGAAAACGGAGCCAACATAGCCCTTGGCAACGATTCGCCCAACCCCGTTGGACTGATGGACATGTTCACGGAGATGCGCTTTGCTGGGGTTCTCAACAAGGTCTGGAGAAAGAGAACCGACGTCGCCTCGGCGCGGGAGGTATTCCGCTGGGCGACCCTCGGCGGCGCAAAGGCCCTCCGGCTGAAGGCCGGCCTCATAAAGCCGGGCTACCTGGCGGACGTCATTCTGCTCAACGCCAGGAAGCCCCATTTCCTGCCGGGTGAGAACCCGTACTCCCACATCGTCTACTCCGCGAGGGGAAGCGACGTCGAGCTGGTCATGGTGAACGGAGAACCTGTCTATAAAAACGGAACACTGCTGAAGCTGGGAAAAACGCTGGAGGGGCTGTGGGAGGAGGTCAGGCTTTCCTTACTATGAGCTTGACACCATCGACGTCGACGACTTCGACGGTCTCGCCTATTTTCAGCTTTTCATCCTTCTCGCTGAGGGCTATCCACCTGTCTCCCTCAAGCTCCACTATGTAGTGCTCCTTTCCAACTTCCACGACCTTTCCGCGCTTGCCCTTCAGTTCGAAGGTGTACTTGCCCTTTCCTGCATCCTGGACGTCCCTCTTTATGTACCTGCCGACGAGCGTGTAAGTCACCACCGCGAAGATGAGCGCCGCGACGAAGCTCTCGTTGAAACTGACCCCGAAGCCAAGCAGGATACCCATAACGGCCATGGCAACTCCGATGGGGGTTACGAATGCTGTCACCATCATGTCGAGGGCTATCACCAGCAGTCCAAGAACCAAAAGGGAAAGGGGGAGTATGTCCATCTCCACCACCGGTGTAAGTCACTCCATCAGGTTCTTAAGCTTTTTCAGCTCGTCCTCGGAGAGGTTGGCCGGTGTGCTCTCCTTTCCCCGGTTGTCGTCTTTGGGGGGACTCGGAAGCGGCGTTTCCTTGACCTTTTGGAGTATCCTGAGCAGGCCGATCAGGGCTTCCGTGTCGTACGGGACTATGAGGTTGCCGTACTTGGCAAGTTCGGGCATCTTCTCGATGTACTGGAGCGTGAGGTACTTCTCGTCGGCGAGCCTGAGCGCCTCAAGAACCTTCCTTATTGCCTCGGCCTGACCCTCGGCGACGAGTATCTGCCTCTGCTTCTCACCCTCTGCCTTGAGTATAGCGGCTTGCTTCTGTCCCTCGGCCTCTTTGATGGCGCTCTCCTTCTTACCCTCAGCTAGGAGTATCATTGCCCTCTTCTCCCTCTCGGCGGTCATCTGCTTGGCCATCGCCTCCTGAATGTCCTTCGGCGGGTCTATCCTCTGTATCTCGACGCGGGTTATCTTGACACCCCAACGGTCGGTTATCTTGTCGAGCTCTTCCCTCAAGCGGGCGTTGATTATATCTCTGCCCGAGAGCGTCTCATCGAGCTCCATCTCACCTATTATGGCACGCAGGTTTGTCTGGGCGAGCTTGATGATGGCCATCAGGAAGTTGCTGACGTTGTATGCGGCCTTGACGGGATCCATTATCTGGTAGTAGACGACTGCATCGACGGTTACGACGACGTTGTCCTTACAAATGACCTCCTGGGGTGGCACGTCTATAACGTGTTCGCGCATGTCGATGACCCTAACGCGCTCCATGAATGGTATTATAAAGTGTATTCCTGGCTCCAGGATCCTGTTGAACTTTCCGAGCCTTTCCACGAGTCCCTTCTGGTACGGCCGTATCACCTTGACGCTCAGCAGGAGCATTATCAAAAGAAACACTCCAAGTATCACCAGCGCAGCGACCCCAAAGCTCATTACCATCGCCTCCAGTGATTAATCGACAGATTTTTAATGTAATCATTTAAAAACTTTTAGTTGGGGTGCCGTCAATCGCCTTTATAAACCCTCAACCGTTTTCCACCTCAGGTGAGAGAGATGGGAAGACCGGTCTTCCTGGGTAAGGCTTATGTTCACTGGTGTGAGGAGTGCAACGTCCCGCTCGTAGGGGAGCGCTGTGCGGTTCACGGTGATGAAGGAACGTTCAAGCTCCACATAACACCGCCGGGCGACCTGAGGTTCGCCTTTGAGAAGGATATTGAGTTCATACGTTCAATCTTTAAGGAGCACTACGGCGTCGATGTGGGCGAGCTCTTCGACGGCAAAATCGTCCTCCTCAACAAGACCCCCGGCGAGGACGACACCTACGAGATAATCCTCGACGGCTACGTCTTCGGCTGGATCCGCTTTGACCCGCTTGAACTGAAGTGGAAGCCCGGGTTGAAGGTCGAGGGAGCGATGGCCCTCTGGAAGCAATTCGGAAAGGTTATGAAAAAGTGGATAACCGTCGATAACGGTGCCATCGAGCCGATTCTGAGCGGTTCCAACCTCCTCCCGGTCGGAATAGTCGAGGCGGAGCCGAGCATAAGGCGGGGCGACGACGTTATCCTCGTCTCAGAGGAAGGCGAGGTCATAGCGACCGGCATAGCGAAGAAGGACTACGGGGGGCTGGTTAACAGGGAGCGCGGCACCGGCGTCAAGGTGAGGAGGCAGAGGAGGATGAACTACCGCGAGGGCAGGAAGGCCACGATGGAGGACGTTCTCAGGGCCAACAGCATCGAGCTGGAGAAGAAGGTAGCCGAAGCGAGGCACTTCATGAGGAAGGTCGCCGCTAAGTACTCCGACCTGCCGATAGCGGTGGCCTTCTCCGGCGGAAAGGACAGCCTGGCGGTTCTCGGCCTGGCTTTGGAGGAATTTGGTGAGGGCTTTACCGTCTTCTTCAACAACACCGGCATAGAGTTCCCGGAAACGCTAGAATACGTCGAGGAGCTGAGGAAAGAGCTCGAACCAAAGGGGATAAAGTTCATCGTTGCCGACGCAGGAGATGCGTTCTGGCGCGCCCTTCACGTCTTCTCGCCACCCGGAAGGGACTACCGCTGGTGCTGTAAGGTCACGAAGCTCGGCCCCATAACGATGGCGATAAAGGAGAACTACCCTCAGGGAGTTCTTATGTTCGTCGGCCAGAGGAAATACGAGAG
This sequence comes from Thermococcus coalescens, assembly GCF_055392585.1. NCBI lineage: Archaea > Methanobacteriati > Methanobacteriota > Thermococci > Thermococcales > Thermococcaceae > Thermococcus > Thermococcus coalescens. The sequence continues at coordinate 541,538 of NZ_AP043764.1, read as the reverse complement.
CATAAAGCGCTTCAAACAGCCAAGGGTTTGGAGGAACCCCTGGGTGCCGAACGAGACAGGGGCGTCGCCCATATTCCACTGGCGCGCCCTGGAGGTCTGGCTCTACATATTCTCGCGCGGGCTCAGGTACAACCCGCTCTACGAGGACAGGCTGGACAGGATAGGCTGCTTCCTCTGTCCGAGCGCTTCACTGGCGGAAATCTACACCCTGAAGGAGGAGAAGCCCGAGCTGTGGGCCAAGTGGGAGAGCGAGCTTGAAAGGTGGAAGAAGCGCTTCGACATGCCCGATGAGTGGATAAGCTACGGCTTCTGGCGCTGGAAGAAGCTTAGCAAGGGTGAAAAAGCGATAGCCAGGGAGCTGGGCGTCGAGGTTCCAGAGGAGCGCTCATGGGAGCCTGTGAAGTACTCAATCCACGAGGAGGAAGACGGCACCTTCACGGTTCGCTTCAACACCCGGGTTAATCTCAACAGAATCCGAGAAGTTGCCCCGATACTCGGAGAGGTCGAGGAGGGCGAAAACTACATAAGAGCCGGCGACGTTCTCTTTAAGGAAGACGGTGCCTACACTGAAGACTTCAACGAGGGAGTGCAGGCCTACTACCTCGTCAAAAGGGCTTACGAGTGCGTCGGCTGCGGCGTCTGCGTTGGCAAGTGCCCGGAGGGAGCTTTAAGCATCGACCCGAGGAGCAAGAAGATAGTCGTGAACTACGAACTCTGCACCCACTGTCGGGAGTGTATGGACGTATGCCCGCTCTTAAAAATCAAGAACCCGGAGGAAGGAAGCCAGCTCTAATCGGGTTAGTCATTTTCCTCCTCCTGTCCCTCTTCCTCCTTCAGGGGACGGGTGCTCAGGATTACGACTACGAGATAAACGCCTACGCGGTCTATTTTGATGTGGCAAACCCGGAGAACGTCGAGGAGACCGTTGAGATAGACATAACCTCCCACACGAACCTCAGCCAGTACGTAATCTACACGGACTACCCGGTCGAGAGTCCGAGGGCCGTGCTGGAGCTCCCTGACGGTGCCGAGCCGATAAACGTCACCGTTCGCGAGGTGCTCGGTGGAACGAACGCGATATACATGAACTTTCCCCTGCTCAAGCCCGGTGAGAGCGCCAAGATAAGGTTGACTTTCACGACGAGGGGGATGATAACAGAGAGCGACGGGAAGCAGCAGTTCACCTACTATGTGAAGTTCAGCCAGCCGGTCGGCCTCTTCCACGTCCAGCTTGTAGTGCCCAAGGGCTATGCCGTCCTGTCGCCCATAATCCCATCGCCGGACAAGGTAGAAAGCTCCATCAGCAGGCTGCTCCTCGAGTGGACGCGCCAGAATGTGCGGGCTGGAGAGGAGTTCTACTTCATCGTCGGTTTCTCCGGCGAGATTATTCCGCCCAAACAGCAATCTCCTCTCATATACGTCGGCCTCTTCCTGGCAGGGCTAATCGTCGGTGGGGGCGGCGTTTATGGCTACATCCTCTACCGCGAGAGGAAGCGCAGTGAAGAGAAGGCCCACCTGAGAACCGACGAGGAGAAGGTGCTGGCCATTCTAAAAGAGGGTCCGGTTCTTCAGAGCGAACTCGCCGAAAAGCTGGGTGTTTCCAAGGCTAAGGTGAGCATAATCCTCCGCGAGATGGAGCGGAAGGGCTTGATAACCCGCACCAAGGAAGGGAGAACCTACAGGGTTTTCCTGAGAGAGTGACTTCTTCCACAGATGAAGGATTTGACCTACCTACTGTTGGAGTCCTGTTTCATGACTGTTCAATGACAGTTTTGAAAGGACACCTTGCAGAATCTTCCTCCAAATGAATGACACGCGAAACTCCTAATCTCATCAGGTTAATAGGTGGCTTTGTATCTGTTTTTCCCTCTGGCGCTGGCTTTTGAGAAACCATTTTTTACTATTAACTTTAGTATATATATGACGATGTCTAAAATTTATACATTAGAACCTATAAAACGAAAAATTTAAATATTTGGACTACAAACTAAGTTTGACCATCCTTTGGAGGGGGGCGAATGCGGAGCTATTTAGTGTGGTTTGTTGCCCTTTTGGTTCTCGGAGCAACTCTCCAGGGAGCAAGTGCTACAACTGTTTACAAAGACCAGCTCGGTGTCCAGAGGTACAGCGTACTTGTGAATGGAAAGCCTGTCTCTGTGACGGTGAAGAATGGTATTGTTACGATTCCAGATACTCCCGGAATGGATAGAAAGGCAGTTTTTGAAGCTGTGAATAGGTATTTCTCTTCACAGGGGCAGTCTTTGCTTTCGGTTAAGGATGTTTCAGTAACTCCCACTGGAAGCTTTACAGGTTCTGATGATGATTACAGGTACAAGAAGTCATTTACATTGCCCTCAGGCGATGTTTATATATCATCATACACATCAATAACAGCATCGTGGATTACCCAATCATTCGTTGATGTCAGCGGATATTCTGCCGGTAGCAGTTGGCTGGAGCCATATGACTACTGGTGGTCAGTTAGCTACAAGTCCAAGTCCATAACTCTCGCAATCAGCATTAAGTTCGTGGGAATAGACGTGTCAATTAGTGTTCCTCCAGGATTTTCGATTGGCGGAAATTCTGACACGACATCAGTAACCGTAAGTGACACATACACAGACTATCTTGGTTACAGATACTCAGGAGTTCAAGGGCTTTCTACTTTTGGTATCACCCGGGTTGAGGGGCACACCCATAGTAGTTTTCTATTCTATGATACCCAAACAGGAGACGGGATACAGTCTAACGCATACGTGTTCAAACCTGGTGGAGTGTGAAATAGGTGAAAAGAGGATTTACAATTGCGACGTTGGTACTTTCTACTCTTTTAATCTTTTCAATTGTATGGTGGGCTAGTACTAACAGCTATGATGCTGTAGAAATAGCTGAGATAAATACCAAGTCCTCACATAACGAATCTTTGAAGTGTTTGCCTAGAGAGTTGAATATAACTCAATTTCTGGGGCAAAGGTGGATAAACTATACCGAAAAACGTCTTTATTTGGCAAGAAGATCAGATGGGGGTTTTACTGAGATTGTTGATACGATAACTCCTAATATTATATCAACTTACTACTTCCTGAGTACTCTTTCACTTATTAACGAATCCCCATCTAATTTAAATCAGACAAAAGCTTGGTTAGTATCTATAGAGGAGGAGATACTTAACAGAACTATAAAAGAAGGAACTGCATCATCTTTTGCACGTCTTCATTATTGGGTACTGAGCATGAAAATGGTAAATCTAGCCCCAAGCGACTCAGATAGGATAATCTCATTTGTTCTCTCGATAAAATCTGACAATGGTACTTTCTTTTATGGCGGAGAGGATGTTACGTATTTAGCCGTTAAAGTACTTTATTATCTTGGGTATAATATGACTCTATTGCACAGCACTGCTAATTATTATATTCATGAGTTAGACAGGCTATCTTTGCAACGAGATGATTATAACAATTTACAGTATTTGTTGGAAGTTAATATTCGCTTAAAGGCTCTCTCAATGCTTGGTATTCCTTATGCGAATCTAACCAGTTATCGCCGGATAGTAACTTATGTTAGGAGTTCATATGAGTCCATTAAAATGGAGATATCACGTAGTCCACCGATTTTTTACGTTTCAGAAGGCATTGAATTCTTAGCTAGAGAGGGGTTGCTTACCAGCGATCTTTCATCGATTGCTTATGAATACACTCTTGCTCAAAAGTTGCCAGATGGCGGCTACCACATCTGGAACATGAATTACGGGGAACCCCAGGGAACGTATCATGCAGTTAGAATAATAGTTTTGACTGGACACACTCCTGACAATGATACCCTGCAGTTTATTCATTCTTGGGAAAGCCCACTAGGAGGTTTTGCTCTTCCGTTCTATGCGCAGGGGGATCCATACGCGACGTACATGGCTGTATATGTCATGAACTTCTTAGGTATTGACTCCGACAAAAATCGTGTTAAACACTTTTTGGAACATGTACTCTATGATAGGTCGCCTTACTCCCCCGATGATCCATCTCCCCTCTATGTGATTTACAGGACATACGATTTGTTGGGAATCCAACCTAGCGAGAAAGACAAGAAGTATGTTAAAAGTGAAGTTGAACGGATGTTCAGATTATATCTTGAAAATCGCAAAAATTCATTACTCTCTGACCCTGGATGGATTTATCTTATAAGACTTGGAAAAGAAGTTGGTGTTGTCATCGGGGAACAAACTAGGGTGGCACTAATCAAAGAAATTTTGAAAATGAGGAATCCGGATGGGAGTTTTGGTAATACCACAAACGTAACTTTTACTACATTCCAAAATACTGTCCAAGCAGTTATCCTACTTCATGAACTTGAGTACGAGTATGACGATGACGCAACATTGCAGTACATTTTAGAGTTTCACCATGATGGTGGTTGGGGCGCTCCAGATTTATATAACACACTTCTTGCTGTTCAAGCACTTGTGTACTTAAAACACTGTCCACAAGATATTGAAGGGTTGTTGGAATTTATAGACTCACTTAAGTATCCCTATGGAGGATTCCGCCTTTATTCTCGTGATATTTCCTACGGTGGTCTACAAGAGACATACTTTGCCTTTAGAATTTTAGAGTTGCTGGGTGCAACGTGACTTTTTATTTCTCTTTACACAGGATCAACCTTTTCGATATACACCACATTTATAAACGCCTCCCCTTTTCTCCCATCTGGTGAGAGATATGGAAGAGTGGTTTGTCTGTCCAGAGTGCGGTAGCGATGACGTTGAGGTCATCAAGGAGAGGGGGAGGGAGCTGACGCTCAAGTGCAACGAGTGCGGCAACGTCTGGATCGTGACCCTTCCAAAGCTCGTCAAGGTTCCCCTAATCGTCAGCAAACACGAGAGGAGCTTCAGAACCTTCGTTGAGTTGCCGGAGGGCGAGGAGATAAAGGTGGGCGACATCGTGGAAACCGAGGACGACGAGGTTAGAATTACCGGGATAGAGCTCGAAGGCGATAAACGGGTGAATAAGGCCAAGATAGGCGAGATCAAAACGCTCTGGGGCGAGAGCCTCACCTATCCAAAGGTCATCAAGGTCTCCATCTACCTGCCAAAGGGCGTTACCCAGGCATTCAAGGTTAAGGTTCCGAGGAACGAGGAGTTCGTCGTCGGCGAGGTTCTTGAGGTTGGGGGCTACACCTTCAGGGTCGAGAAGATAAAGACCGAGAGGAAGATGCTCCACCACGGAAAGGCCAAGGCCGATGAGATAGTCGCCCTCATGGGGCACAGCATCCCCCGCGCGAGGGCAAGAAGGAGTCTGGAGATATACAGGGGCTACGGCAGAGACTCCGCGTGAAAGGCTCCCTCGTGATGAGTTTTTCTTTTCCTTCCTGACCCTCAGGGGAATGAGGAGCTTGGCCGCTGCTGATATCGAAATCCTTTTAAAGCCTCCCCCGGAACTCAGCACGCAAAACTCGATGAACGATGAGGTTTCGGAGGGATGAAGGATGGCGAAGCCAAGCTACGTCAAGTTTGAGGTTCCGGCCGAGCTTGCTGAGAAGGCCCTTGAGGCCGTTGAGCTCGCTCGCGACACCGGAAGGATAAGGAAGGGCACCAACGAGACGACCAAGGCCGTTGAGAGGGGCCAGGCCAAGCTCGTTATCATCGCTGAGGATGTTGATCCGGAGGAGATAGTTGCCCACCTCCCGCCGCTGTGCGAGGAGAAGGAGATTCCGTACATCTACGTCCCGAGCAAGAAGGAGCTCGGCGCCGCCGCTGGTATTGAGGTTCCCTCTGCCAGCGTTGCCATCATTGAGCCCGGCAAGGGCCGCGAGCTCGTTGAGGACATTGCCATGAAGGTCAGGGAGCTCATGAAGTGAGCTCCTTTTCCTTCCTTCACCGTAAGGAAAGGTTTAAGTTCATCCGTGCGAGGGATTTTTAGGTTAAGGGGTGTGAGAAATGAGCGACGAAGGATACCCGGCTGAGGTTATTGAGATCGTTGCCAGAACCGGCGTCACCGGTGGCGTTACTCAGGTCAAGGTTCGCGTCCTTGAGGGCCGCGACAAGGGCAGGGTCATTAGGAGGAACATCAAGGGCCCGGTTCGCGTCGGCGATATCGTCATCCTCAGGGAGACCGAGCGTGAGGCCAGGGAAATCAGGGCTAGGAGGTAATCGAGATGGCCAGGTGGAACGTCTGCTCCTACTGCGGGAAGGAGTTCGAGCCGGGAACGGGCAAGATGTACGTAAGGAACGACGGCAGAGTCCTGTTCTTCTGCTCCAGCAAGTGCGAGAAGTACTACTTCATGGGCAGGAACCCGAGGAAGCTCAAGTGGACCAAGGCCTTCCAGGAGGCCAGACTCCAGAGGGCCAAGAGGAGGAAGTGATTTCTTTCTTTTCCTTCCGTTTCTGACTTCGACGTTTCTTGTAGGTTGGTGCATTTTCCAAAAACCCTTTTAACCCCAGTGCCAACTAACTTCGGTGTTGCCAATGGCCGAGAGGAATATAGAAAGGACACTCGTCATACTAAAGCCCGACGCCGTCGTCCGCGGGCTGATGGGCGAAATAATCTCCCGCTTTGAGAAGAGGGGGCTTAAAATCGTCGGGATGAAGATGATATGGATCACCCGCGAGCTGGCCGAGAGGCACTACGAGGAGCACAAAGGTAAGCCCTTCTTCGAGCCGCTTATAGACTACATCACCAAGGCTCCGAGCGTCGTCATGGTTGTTGAAGGGCGCTACGCCATAAGCGTCGTCAGGAAGATGTGCGGCGCCACCGACCCGAAGGACGCCGAGCCCGGGAGCATACGCGGCGACTACGGCCTCGACATCGGGGACTCAATATACAACATAATCCACGCCAGCGACAGCCCGGAGAGCGCCGAGAGGGAGATAAACCTCTACTTCAAGCCCGAGGAGCTCTTCGAGTACTGCAAGGCAGCCGACTGGTTCTACCACACCCACGCAAAGGGAAGGAAGGAGTACCTCGACAGCATGAACTGCCTTGAGCGCTAAACCTTCTTCATTCTCTTCTCCACGTTTGCGAGCGCCATAAACTCATCCTTCCCTTTGCGCCTCTTCGCGAGTTCCGTAACCCTCTCCAAAGTTCTCTGGAGCGTTTCCTTGCCGAGCTCTCCCGCCACGAACCTGTCCGTAGCCGTGCGTACCTGAATTATGTACGCCAAGTCAACACCCCACGAGAGAAGCGTCAGAAAGGCGGCACCCGCCAGCTTGAGGGTCCAATCACCGATGTCCGCGACTACCATCCCGGATATGAAGAACACAAGGAGACCAAGGATTAGCTGCCTCACGGCTATTCCTCTGCTCTCGACGTAGGCGGCCTCAAGCACCATCACCTTCGTCTCATCAGGTTCAAACTCTAGGAGCCTTTCGCCGATGAAGAGCCGTCTTCCCGTCAGCAAGGCCGTGAAGCAGTCCTTTATGCCGTACACCTCCTCCACATCAACGCCGTACTTCTTCAGGAAGCCCCGGATCCAGCCAAGGTCGAGCCTTTCGGCGTTTGTCATGTTCCTTATGTACCCCTCACGGTTTTTGAGGAGCCAGACGCCTATTACAAGGTAAAGAAGGGCGTAGACACCGAGGAGCCCGGGATACAGACCCACAGAGACGAGCGAAACGAAGAGGGACATCTTCCCTACGTTGTTTTCCCATGAAGCAGCCCGGTGAAGGGTCAGGCCGGCGTTCCTAACGAGCAGGTAGGCGATGAGGTAGTTGAGGTATACGGCGAACAGCAGAGCCAGGCCGATTTCTCTCCCGGAAGCGGTCTCGTCCGCCATCATCTCCCCGCGGAGGGGATTGATGGTCGCAAAGTAGAACATCCAGACGATGGTCAGCATAAGGGATGTAAACATGCCGTAAACCGAGGCCCTGTATCTGTCCCTCTTCCAGACCAGCAGGGATACCCCGAATCCAATGACCGCTGAAATCACCGTAACTGCAAACCCGACCAGCATTTCCCACACCCTCAGGGAATTACCACTGGAACTTTTAATCCTTCCGCCGGCGAACCTTTAAAAGCCCCCGCCGGAGTTAAGCTCAGAGGTGAGGAAGATGACGAAGAGGATTAGGCAGCCGATCATAGCGGTTCTCGGACATGTGGACCACGGTAAATGCCTCCTTCCAGATGAGAGGATAGTGCTTCCAAGCGTGGGAATAATTACCATTAAGGAAGTCTTCCAACGGGGAAAGGACATTGTGGAAAAGGACCCGGAAAAAGAGGTAAGGCTCTTTGGAGAGATTGTAATCGGGGCCACTGGGGATGGGAAGCTCTCCCCCCTGAAAAGTCCCTACGTTTGGAGGGTAAGGCACAGGGGCAAAGTTTTGAGGGTTAAGCTCAAAAACTGGCACAGCGTTGGAGTGACCCCAGAACATCCTTTCCTGACGACACGGGGATGGGTTAGGGCAGATCAACTCAAACCTGGGGACTACGTTGCCGTTCCAAGGTTCATTTACGGAAACGAGGACAAAGGGGTATTCAGCTCATACGTTATTTCGAAGATCTCAACAGAGGAGCTCATCGCAAAACTCGATGATAATGGCCTAAAGAAAGCTGAAATGACGTTTGGGGGAGAAAAGGCTTACAAGGTGAAAAGGAACGTCTTCCGCACGGAAGACATTGAGAATATCGGCTGGGAACACGTTGAGAGGATAACCTTCACACCAAGAATCCACCGCTCCGGCAAGCCTCTCCATTACGTAAAGCTCCCCAAAACCGATGAGGAATGGAGAGCCCTCTTCTACTTTGCCGGAGTGATGTTCGGGGACGGAAGTCAGGATAAGATAGCGAACAACGATGTTGAGGTCTTCGAAAGGCTGAAGAGGATTGAAAATCTTGGGGTTGAGCTGAGACGCGTTAGAAGAAGGACCTCCTGGGAAATTGAGGTGAGGAAAGGTAAGAACGCTCTCCTGCGCCTCTTGAGGCATCTCTTTGAGTTCCCGAATGAAAAGAAGGCGCACAGGATGAGGGTTCCCAACGTCCTCTTCATGGCACCCAGGGAGTACGTGGCCGAGTTCCTCAGGGGATACTTTGACGCCGATGGTTACGTGAGCCTTAAAGACGCCAGAATCGAGGTGACGAGCGCGTCAGGGGAGTTTATCAGGGATCTCTCTCTAGTTCTTCTCCGTTACGGAATTGTTTCCAGGATCTACCACTCGGAATACACCACGCTCATCATCTCCGGAAAGAGAAACCTCCTTGCATTCGAGAGGCACGTTGGCTTCACGGTGAAAGAAAAGGGAGAAAGGCTCGAGCGGATCATAGAAAAGAGCAGGAAAAGCGAGTCCTATCCGATCTTTGAAGAACTCAAGAGGCTTAGATTGCTATTCGGCTTCACGAGGACTGAACTTAACTCCTACGTTCCGTTTTACGGCAAGTATGAGGGTGAGGAAGCGCCAAGCTATGAAACTCTGATGAGGATCCTCGATGCCATTGAGAGGGGCTCCCCAACGCTCCAGCGCAAGCTGGCAGTCCTTGAGGGGCGTTCGAAAGACCACAACTACCTGAAGGCCCTTGAGAGGGACGGCCTGATCAAAAATGGAAAGCTAACCGAACTTGGAAGGGAACTGCTCGAGGTGTGGCGCAACAGGGAGTTCGACTCAAGGGATATAGCCTACCTCCGCAACGTTGCAGAAAACTTTGTTTTCATTCCGGTTGAAGCCGTTGAGGAGGAAGAATACGACGGCTACGTCTATGACCTTACCACCGAAACCCACAACTTCGTGGCCAATGGCATTCTCGTCCACAACACTACTCTGCTCGACAGGATCAGGCGAACAAAGATCGCCGCAAAGGAAGCCGGCGGAATCACCCAGCACATAGGCGCCACTGAGGTTCCGATTGATGTTGTCAAGCAACTTGCCGGCCCGCTCATCAAGCTCTGGAAAGGTGAGATAAAGCTTCCGGGGCTGCTCTTCATAGATACTCCCGGTCACGAGGCCTTCACGAGTTTGCGCGCCCGCGGCGGCAGTTTGGCCGATCTGGCCGTTCTCATCGTGGACATCAACGAGGGCTTCCAGCCCCAGACGATAGAGAGCATCGAGATACTCCGGAGGAACAGGACGCCCTTCATTGTGGCAGCGAACAAGATAGACAGGATAAAGGGCTGGAAAGTTGAGGAGGACGAGCCCTTCCTCGTCAACATCAAGAAGCAGGATCAGAGGGCCCAGCAAGAGCTTGAAACCAAGCTCTGGGAGCTGATAGGCAAGTTCTACGAGACAGGCTTCCAGGCGAACCGCTTCGACCGCGTCCAGGACTTTACGAGAGAGCTGGCGATAGTGCCAATCTCGGCGAAGTACGGCATAGGCGTCCCCGAGCTGCTCGTCCTCATCGCGGGCCTCTCCCAGAAGTACCTTGAACAGAAGCTCAAGATAGAGGTCGAGGGCCCGGCACGCGGGACTATCCTTGAGGTGAGGGAGGAGCTGGGGCTTGGGACAACCATAGACGTCATCGTCTATGACGGAACGCTGAGAAAGGACGACACGATAGTCGTCGGCGGAAAGGACAGGGCGATAGTGACGAAAATCCGCGCCCTGCTCAAGCCCAAGCCCCTCGACGAGATACGCGACCCGAGGTTCCGCTTCGACCAGGTTGAGGAAGTGGTTGCGGCAGCTGGTATAAAGATAGCCGCGCCCGGCCTTGAGGAGGCCTTAGCTGGCTCGCCGGTCATAGCGGCTCGGTCAGAGGAGGAGATAGAAAGGGCAAAGCAGGAAATCCTGAACCAGATTCAGAGCGTCGTCATAAGCACCGGGAAGGTGGGCGTCATAGTCAAGGCCGACACCCTCGGGTCTCTGGAAGCCCTCAGCAAGGAGCTGGGCGAGAAGAACATACCGATAAGGAAGGCCGACGTTGGAAACATCAGCAAGACCGACGTGATGGAGGCTTTGAGCGTAAGGGAGGAGGAACCTAAGTACGGCGTCGTCCTCGGCTTCAACGTCAGGGTCAACGAAGATGCAGAAGAGGTCGCGAAGGCTAAAGGCGTTCCAATCTTCGTCGGCAACATCATCTACAAGCTCATCGAGGACTACGAGGCCTGGGTCAAGGAGGAGGAAGAGAAGAAGAAGCGCGAGCTCCTCAAGAACGTCACCTTCCCCGGAGTTATCAGGCTCTACCCGGATGAGCGCTACGTCTTCAGGAGGAGCCACCCGGCCATAGTCGGCATCGAAGTCGTCGAGGGCAGGATAAAGCCCGGAGTTACTCTGATAAAGCAGAACGGCCAGAAGGTTGGTGTCCTCAAGTCGATAAAGAACAAGAACGACTTCGTCCAGGAGGCGAAGAAGGGCGACGCGGTCGCCATTGCGATAGAGGGAGCCATCGTTGGCAGGCACATCCACCCGGGGGAGACGCTCTACGTTGACCTGAGCAAGAACGACGTTATAATCCTAGCCAAGCAGCTCAAGAACGAGCTCGACGAGACCGACATAAAGGCCCTCAAGATGACGGCGAAGGTGAAGGCCCAGAAGGATCCCTTCTGGAAGGCGGTTTGAGGCTTTCTGTTATTCCTCACTCTTTAATTGACATAAGTCCTATCTCGTTGAAAATCTCCTTCACGTCCTTTGTTTTTATAACCCGGGGATATGAGGAAGTAACTCTGCGTGAAACCACTCGGAAAATGAGCTCCTCAAGCGTTCTGGATCCATACTTCTCGGAAAGCCGCAGCACATGTATGGGAGCCTCGTTCATTACTTCGTCCCATGCCCTTACCGTTGCTTCCCACACTATTCCGAGGTGTTCTATGTGTTTCTGGCTCTTCCTAAGCTTTGTGTTTATGTCCTGAAGTTCTTCGATGGTTATCTGTTCAGGGTTAATCTTTGTGTAACTCTTGATGAGCCCTTTCAGGTTCTTAACCTCCTTAAGAATGGCTTCCCTGAAGAGTCTTGTTAAAAAGAAGTTGTCTTCATTGTTTCCCATCAGATAGTTCGCGGGCATGTATGCGAATATGTCAATGTTGCCGTTGAGTATCATTTGGCTCAGTTCAATCAGCCGTTTGAGTTCTTTAAGGAAGTACTCTTTGAGTGTTTCCTCTGAAATTTCGAGGATTCCCTCTTCATGATTCCAAATGGGTACGCTAGGTATTTTCAGAAGGAACTCATTCTCCGGTCGCCTTCCTTCGGGATAGTATATAACGTGAAGTTCAAGGCTTCCGCAGTGCATTTGGCTACAGATTCTTCTTCGTATCAAAGTTGGCATAGAGTCCCTCACATCCCAAGGAACGGCAACGTTTGTAAAATCTTCCAGCCTGAACATCGGGAGCCACTGATATATCCAGAGCCGCTTAAGTCCCAGGTTCGCTAACTCATCGGCGTACCAGTGGATAAAATTATGAAAATTGAGGCGTTCGGGATATATCTCCTCTCGATACTCGTCCACAAGCTTCAGGATTTTCCATTTGTTTTCTCTAAGGGCCTTTGTGAAGTTCTGCCATTCCTCCCTAGCCTCTTTAACTTCAACGGCATGTACGGCGACATCGACGTCCCTTGCTTCAGATGTTCTCAGGACGCTTCCCGAGATGTGGATTTCCCTGATTTCGAAAGGAAGGTATTCATCGTTGATATCCTCAACTACATCAATGAGTTCCTCGATTTTCTTCCAAGCTTTTGGGATTTTATTATGTCAAAAACCGTCGGCATGAGCACACCACTGACTATCCGTTCTAATTTATAAGGTTAAGCTCCCTATAAAAATATGACCCTACGCCTACCCCAGCTTCCCTAAAAGTTCCTCTGCCTCTTCAAATTTCCCCTGTTTTATAAACATGAGAACGGCGAAGTACAGCCCGAGGAGTTCTAGGTTTTCCTCCGGCCTTTCGAGCAGAGCTTCAATCCTCGTCTCAAGCTCTTTCTCCGCCTCGCCAACGGCCTCCCCGGAGTAGCGGACGTACCTTAAGCCTTTGAGGATCCCGAGAAGCTCGCGGGCTTCAGCCTGCAGGGTTGAGAAGTTTTTCGCTTTTCGGATTTTCTGTGCGGGCTTCTTCCCGCTGATTTCCGCCAAGAACTGACGGAACTCTTCCAGCTCCGGCTCGATGTCGATGCCCGCCTGCTTGAGGATCACCAAAGGATCTTTCACGTGGTAGTACCCAAATGCATCTTGGAGCAGTTTTGCATGTTCTTTGCTATTGTCGGGGAGAAGTTTGTCCACGATTTTAAACGCCTTTGGAAGACCTTGCCTCAGCTGCTCTCTTAGTTTCTCCTTCACTATCGGGAGGTGGTTAAATTCTGCCATTGTAATGATGTATTCTGTCAACTTGTCCTGCTCTTTCTTCGCATCCTCGTACGTCTTTCCCATGTGCCCATAAAACACGTTTATTGCATCGCTAACCGCCTTTCCTATTGCGCTGGTTTCCGCAGCGCTGTGGTGGGATAATATCAACGCGATAAACGGATGAAGGAGGACGAACTTGACTGCCCGCGGATCCTTAGCTTCCATTGCCCTTTCGTGCCACTTTGCCTCCCGGATTGAGGATATATATAATCCCCTTGGTCTATGGACCCTGTTATCTTCATGACGTGCTCCAGATCTTTTTCCGGGTGTGCGTGGCGTACCAGCCTCGGGAGCCCTGCATTAAAGACGTATATGTGGGCAAGTTCTTTTACTGTGTCCGCAGGTACTCCAAACTGTTCTTCTGCTTCCTTCAGAATTTCCTCGTAGCTCTTTTCCCTTTTCTTTTCTTTCTTCCCGCCGAATATGAACATCCCTGCCAAGGGCAAGAGAGCCAACGCCACCACCCACTAAACTTCACCCTTGGAGGAGATAAGCCTTTCGAAGTCTTCTAAATCCCAAACGTGCCAGCTCCCTTTCAGGTTTTCCTTTTCCTCAACCCTTTTGGCGACCAATCCGTAGGACTTCTCCCATCCTTCAAGTCCAACAAGCTCTGCTTTTCTTTCCAAATCCCCCAGAATCCTCCGCGCTTCCCTTTCACTCAGGCTTTTCCACTTCACCTCAACGAACAGCGCCTTTCTCTCCCTCTCGTTGAGAGCTAGGAGGTCAACCTCCTCACTCTTATGCCACCAGCGACCGATTTTCGTAAACTTAAACGGTAGTTTTCCTGTCCGGTTCAGCTCGATCAGGAATTCCTTTGAGACGTCCTCGAAGCGGAAGGAGAAGATCCTCTGGAGGGTCTCCCTGACCTCATCGAGGGCAATGATCCCAAGCTCTATCCCAGTCCTGTTGGTATAGACGAGCGAGAACCAGCTCATCAACATCGGGTCTGAGATCCTGTAGAGGCCCCGCTTTTCTTTCCTCGCGACGGATAGTTCTCTCTCCACGAAGCCGAGCCGGATCAGCGTTTCAAGGTAGGGGTATATCCTCCTGCCCTCCAGGCCAGCCCCACTCGCTATCTCCGAGGGCTTCCTCCTTCCTGAGGCCATGGTCGAGAGGATTGAGAAGTAAGTTCTCAGCTCCCTGAGCTCGGAGAGGACTATGTACGGCTCATCGTAGAAGTAGCCCTCGGGGGTAAGAAACTCTCCCCAAACAAACTCCTCAACGGTTCCATAGCGGGATGCGATGATCAGATAAGAAGGAACCCCTCCGAGGAGCATGTAGAACTTCAGGCCCTCATCGAAGTTTCTGAAAAACCTGAGGGAGGAAAAGAGCCCGAGGGGGCGGAGCCTGAAGCCGGCCGTCCTCCTGCCGTAGAGGGGGGAGGAGTGGCTTAAAACCTCGTCCTCCATCATCCCCATAAGCGAACCCGAGAGGACGAGCATCACGGGTTTATCGCCCAGCCCGTGATCCCAGGCCCTCTGGAGGGCACTCAAAATGCCCTTATCACTTTTGACAGCGTAGGTGAACTCGTCGAATACGAGGAGGGTTTTCTCGTCTATCCTCGTCGAGAGGTACTTGAAGAGGGGATACCAGTCGGAGAAGCTGAGGAAGACCTCATCGCCGAAGAAATCGGCCAGCTCCCAGGCGAGGCTTTTGACCTGGCTCTCCTTCGTTCCCTCCATGAAGGTGTGGAAGAAGGCTCTCTTTCCTTTGGAGAACTCCGCGAGGAGCCTGGTTTTCCCAACCCTCCTCCTTCCGTAGATGACGACGAAGGAAGGAACCTTCTCCCACTCCCTCTCCAGTATGGCCAGCTCCCTTTCCCTGTCGACAAATTGACTAATCATGATTAGTACTAATCACGATTAGTACTTAAGTCTTTCGGAGGTTCGCCTCAGGTGGTCATGAAAAAGAGAAACACCTACAGTTTGGTGAGAAGCTTTTCGAGCCTCCCCTCCTTTCCCTGAGATATGAGCTCGGCCGCGAGTGCATAGAGACAGGCTCTAATGAAAGCCTCTTCGTTGGGCTCTCCATCGATAGTCTCTCCGACCTTTTCTCTAAGCTCTTTAACGGCTCTGTTCCTTGCCTCGGGAGAATCGAGGAGCTTGAGGGCCTTCACGAGGGACAGGACTTCCAACTTTGCACCGGTGGGTACGGCATCCAAAGTCTCTCCAAGGATGCCTCGTTTCTGAAGTTGGGTGGGGTTGAGCTCCACTTCGTCGGGCTTAAGCATCTTCGGATCGATTCCCTTCTTCTTGAGGAATTCGTACCACAGATCACCATATACTTCTTCGGGTTTTACCACATTCGGGAATACTTTTTTCAGTTCTATGATGTGGTCTCCAATTTCTTCCAATACTTTTTTGCGGGGCACTTTTAGCGCGCCGTCGAAGATTCCTGTTAGCTGAATCGATGGCGGTTTGTCGTGTAGATTGTTGTAGTGGTGCAAGGCGATCCAGTAGGGATCCACTCTGTTGTCAAATATGTTGTGTGAGAGTTTATCTGAAATCTCAATTGCATGCTCAACGGCCTTTTTTATGGAATCTTTGTCTATAATCTTTCCGCGCATCTTGTACGCTTCGTATATTGCATCGGTCATTTCCTCGATAATTTTTTCCCTGTGCTTCTGTAGGAACTCCTTGAACTTTGGAACTTTCACACCCATGCCAAGCATCGAGTCAGATACGTACCCTAACGGTTTTATTTCGTCCGTGCCGTATACTTCCCCAGTTTCTTCGCCTATTTCCATAAGTATGTTGTGAAACCTTTGTTTCACGTGATTTGTGTGGGCGCCGCCCTCACCATCCCTTGCAATTCCTGTCAATATGCCTATAAGAAAGTCATATCCTACCTCTGTTGGTGTTTCTCTCTCGGAAATGAACCGATGATCCCCTGCTGGAGTCCAGTGTGTGTTGGGTGGAGATCCGGTAAGCCAGCAGCCATCTGTGCGATTTCTGCAAATACTGTTGTGTTGCGTCCTGTGGGCGGGGTGAGCACGTCCACGTGCTCCGTTACTTTTACCGTTCTGAACATCCTTTTTTCTTCCCGCTCCAATACGCCTGTTTTTTCCTTGTGAGCACCATACTCGCACCCCGCTAAATTTGAACCCCAGGGAAAATAAGCCTTTTCATCGCCTTTGACTTTTGAAAACCCGGCCTTTGGAGTGAGGATGCATTACTCCGAGCAGTTAAACTGTAAGACCATCGAATTAAACTCACTCCCGGATTGATACTCCGAGACAGTCGAAATCCTCCAAGTCCCAGACAAGCCGGCCTTCAGCTCTTAACTCTTCTTTTCCTTCCAAACTCTTAGCCACCAGTCCATAGCTTTTCTCCCAGCCTTTCAAACCAACAAGCTCCGCCTTCCTCTCTAACTCCCTTAGTATCCCCCTTGCCTCCCTCCCGCTCAATTCTTTCCACTTAACTTCCACGAACAAAGCATTCTTATCCAGCTCGTTGAGGGCTACTATGTCAATCTCCTCTCCCCTGTGCCACCATCTCCCGAGCTTGGTGAAGCGGAACCCCGTCAGCCTGAAGAAGACCTCGGGGGTTCCAGCGAGTCTCTCGAAGACCGAGCCCATGTAGGTGTTGAAGTCCCCCGCCGAGCGTCCCCAGACTTCTTCGGCAAGGCCAGCCTCAAGGTAGCTCTTGTTCGGGAGGATGTAGCGGAACCAGAAGGCGAAGTAGTTGTCCTTGATCGAGTAAAGCCCCCTCCTACTCATCGCTTTCAGTGTCGCCGTTACAGGGACTTCCCGCTCGACTATTCCAAGCCTCTGGAGAACCGCCAGGTACTTCGAAACGAGGCTCTTGTCAAGGCCGGTGGTGCTCACTATCTCCCCGAAGCGGTTCCTTCCGGCAGCTATCGCCTGCAGTATGGCGAAGTAGTTGGCCGGCTCGCGGAGCTCTTCCCTAAGCAGGAACTCCGCCTCCTCGTAGAGAAACGCCCCTTTTGAGAGGACCTTCTCAACCACGTTCTCATCGAAGCCCTTTTTTGGGTCGAACTGGAGCAGATACGCCGGGATTCCCCCAACAACGCCCCAGGTCTTTACGAGGTCCTCAGCGGTGTAGCCCGGCAGGAACTCCCGGAGGTGGAAGAACGGGATCTCCGTCAGCCGCCACTGTCCGGTTCTCCTTCCGTAGAGGGGGCTTTTGTAGGCCAGAACCTCGTTTTCCATAGCCGAAACGCTTGAGCCGCAGAGGATCAGCATTATCCTGGTTTTTGAGAGCTTTAAGTCCCAGGCCTTCTGGAGGAGGGACAGAACCGGGCGGTAGTGCTCGACTAGCAGGGGAAACTCGTCGATTATCAGGATCACCCTGTTATCGCCGATCCTGTCGGCAAACGCCATGAGGAGTTCGTCTATGCCATCAAAGGCCACCCTCCCAAAGAGCTCATCCCTCAGGAACTCCGCCAAAAGTCTCTGGAGCTCCCTAATGTTCTCGCGGTAGGGCTTTTCTGTTGTCAAGAAGTAGACGTGGGGCTTATCCCTGGCGAAGTGCAGGAGCAGCTCTGTTTTTCCTATCCTCCTCCTGCCGTAGAGCACGAGAAGCTCCGCCCTGTCACTGAGGTACGCCCTCTCAAGGAACCCCAGTTCGCGTTTCCTATCTACAAACTTCTGTCTACTCATGAGTATAATACTCGCGTTTCAACTATTTAAAAATTGCGGTGCCTTTTCCGGGGCCCCTAACCCCTCCTCACGAGTTTTACCACAGCCTCAACGTGCGGCGTGTGCGGGAACATGTCGATGAGAACTGCATAATCAACGCGGTACACTCTGCCCAAATGCCTCTCGTAGTCGAGCTTGAAAGCTTTGGGGTTGCAGGAGACGTAAACCACATTTTTAACTCCGCTCTCTACGAGAAGTTCGGCCGCTTCCTTCAGCCCCTTCCTCGGCGGGTCGACTACAACCGTGTCGTATTCTCCGATGGGAGTTTCCTCCACCCTTCCGACCTCAAACCTTGCGTTCACACCGTTGAGCTCGGCGTTCTTTCTCGCCATCTCCACGGCGAAGGGGTTTGCCTCTATCCCCTCGACCTCGAGGCCCCTCTTGGCCAGCCAGACGCCGAAGGTTCCCACGCCGGAATAGAGGTCGAGAACCCTCCCCTCTTCCGTGAAGCCCTCTACTGCCCTCAGGAGGAGCGGTAAGGCGTAGCTGTTCGTCTGAAAGAAGGAATTCGGGTGGATGAGGTAGGTAACGTCCTCGATCCTCTCGCGGATGTAGGGCTTTCCCCCAACCAGCCGGGCATCGCCGCGCGGGTCGTCCCTCTTATCCCCTTTAACGCTCCAGTAGAGCGAGTCTGCGAAGGAGAAGTAGTCCGTGAAGGCCTCAAGAACCCCCTCGAAAGGCTTAACGTGTGCGATGAGATTCACCATTATCTCGCCCGTGAACTTACCCTCCCTAATCTGGAGATAATGGATCTCGCCGGTTCTTCTCTTCAAATCCCATGGCCTCAGCCCGGTTTCCCCCAGAAACTCCCTGATGGCACGGAGATATTCCGGCGTTCTTTTCGAGAAGACCGGGCATTCCCGGAGGTCAACCACTCCGAGTGGGTTGCCGTACTCCTTCAGCCCGATTCCGCTCGCTGTGACTATGAAGTTGCTGATGTTCCTGAAGCCCCATACCCTGGGCGAGCCCTTTATATCCGCGCTTATTCCGGTGATACGCTCAAAAATCTCCGCCTTGAGCCTCAGTTGCTCCCTGTATTTCAGCCCCTGCCAGAGGCAGCCGCCGCAGGTTCCAAAATGGGGACATCTCGCCCCCTGCCTCAGCGGGGACTCCTCGATCAGCTCAAAATCGGTGGCTATTCTCCTCCCCAAGCGGCGTTTGGTTCCTTTGACCATGACCACGTCGCCGGGATAGGCGAACGGCACGTAGATTGACCTGCCGTCCTTTTCCAGTGTGCCCAGACCGTCGTCGCTTACTCCCTCAATCTTCCCCTGTATCATGGGGCACATTTGGGCCTTATGATTTAAGAACGTTCTTCCCCGAGGACGTCGGGAAGAAAAGAACGGGGAATCATCAGAATTTCCTGCGATAAAACTCGGCGAGCCTTCTGATGCCCTCCAGTATGTCTTCCTCGCTCGGCCTTGAGAAGTTCAGGCGTAGCGCGTTCCTCCCGCTCCCGTCGGTGTAGAACGGTTTTCCTGGCACCGTCACGACCCCGGTTTCCTCCATAAGCTCTGATGCAAAGGCCATCCCATCGGCCCCCTCTGGAAGGAAGAGCATCACGAACATTCCTGCTATCGGCCGCGTGAACTCCGCCTCCGGAAGGCCCTCTTCGAGGGCTTTGAGCATTGAGTCCCTTTTTCTCCTGTATCCGGGCAGTGCCTTTTTGAGGTGGTACTCCTCAAAGTAGCCGCGCCTGATGTACTCCAGGGCTATGTACTGGGAAATCGTCGGGGCGCAGAAGTCTATCGGGGACTTCTCCATGAGCACCTTCTTCCCTATGGCGCCCCCGGCTATGAGCCAGCCGACCCTGAAGCCCGTCCCCATAACCTTGCTGAACGTTCCCACCACGATGACCCTTTGTCCGTCATCGAGGGCCCTGATTGGCCGGGTCTCCCCCTCGTAGCGCATGAAGTTGTAGGCAGAGTCCTCGACTATGAGGAGGTCGTGCTCCTCGGCCACCTCCAGCAGGGCCTTCCTCCGCTCCATGCTCATGGTGATTCCCATTGGGTTCTGTCCCGTCGGGATGGTGTAGATGAACTTGACCTTCTCCCCCCTGCTTTCAAGCTCCCTCAGCTTCTCTTCGAGGAGATCTACCCTCATGCCTTCCCCGTCCATCGGGATTCCCACCACCCTGGCCCCAAGCTGCTCGAAGGCCAGGAGGCTGTTGATGTAGCTCGGGTTCTCGGTTATGACTATGTCGCCGGGGTCTATGAGAACCCTTCCCAGGAGGTCTATCGCCCCGGTTCCACCCACCGTGATGATTATCTCGGATGGATCTGCCTTGTAGCCCTCATATTTTTTGAGAAACCCTGAGAGCTCTTCCCTCAGTTCGGGAATGCCGTTTGCGGGGGTGTACATGACTGACTGCGGAACTTCCTCAAGGATTTCCCTGGCGAGCTCGCCGAGAACCTCCCTGGGTATGAGATTGGGGTCCGGGTCGCCCGCCGAAAGGCTTATGAGCCTTTTTCCCCGGGCCTTGAGCTCCGCGGCCTTTTTCATGACCTCAGCCAGTGCGGAACCCCTGATCCAGTTGGCCCTTCCGGCCAGAAACTTTATCTGCTCCATATTCCTCACCCCAACACGGACGGTAGCATTTAGATCTATGTCGAAATGATATATAAGAGTATTCGGGTGGTGGGGAATGAAGCCGAAGGTTTTCATCACGCGTGCTATTCCGGAGAAAGGCATCGAGATGCTGAGGGAGCACTTCGAGGTCGAGGTCTGGGAGGACGAGCACGAGATTCCTAGGGAAGTCCTCCTCGAGAAGGTTCGCGAAGTGGATGCCCTGGTTTCGATGCTCAGCGAGAAGATCAACAGCGAGCTGTTCGATGCAGCGCCGAGGCTCAGGATAGTGGCCAACTACGCCGTCGGCTACGACAACATAGACGTTGAAGAGGCAACGAGGAGGGGAATCTACGTCACCAACACCCCCGACGTCCTCACGAACGCCACCGCCGACTTCGCCTGGACGCTTCTCTTGGCTACCGCGAGGAGGCTCGTTGAGGCGGACAAATTCACCCGCTCCGGCGAGTGGAAGCGAAAGGGTGTCGCCTGGCACCCACTGATGTACCTCGGCCACGACGTTTATGGAAAGACCATCGGAATAGTCGGCTTCGGAAGGATAGGCCAGGCGGTGGCGAGGCGCGCTAAGGGTTTCGGTATGAGGATACTCTACAACTCACGCACGAGGAAGCCCGAGGCCGAGAAGGAGCTCAGTGCCGAGTTCAGGCAGCTCGAAGAACTGCTGAAGGAGAGCGACTTCGTGGTCTTAGCGGTTCCGCTCACGAAGGAGACCCACCACATGATAAACGAGGAGCGCCTTAAGCTCATGAAGCAGACCGCGATACTCGTCAACATAGCGCGCGGAAAGGTCGTTGACACCGAGGCGCTCGTCAAGGCGCTCAAGGAGGGCTGGATAGCCGGTGCAGGCCTGGACGTCTTCGAGGAGGAGCCTTACTACCACGAGGAGCTCTTCAGCCTGAAGAACGTCGTCCTCGCTCCGCACCTCGGCAGCGCCACCCACGGCGCCAGAGAAGGGATGGCGGGGCTCGTTGCGAGGAACTTGATAGCCTTCAAGAACGGCGAAGTCCCGCCGACCTTAGTGAACCGAGAAGTCGTGAATGTGAGGAAGCCCGGGTTCTGAATTTAAGCGTCACCGGGTTTTTATCTTATGATCTCCAGCTCTTCCACTACATCGAAGTCCGTGTCAAAAGTCGCTATTTTTCTTATCCCGTGAACCACACAGGTAGCCACTATCTGGGCATCCCGTGGCATAAGCCCGTACTTTAGGGCATACGTTTCAACGAGACCCATACTCGTGATGTCCTCGACCAGCTCTATGTTGTATTTGAACAGGATGGCCAGAACCGATTCGAAGGACTCCTTTAGGATAGCTTTTCCCTCATTAGTCTTCAGATAGCGCCGGGCATCATGCCTGTTTCTTATTCCCTCTCTCTCGGCGATTAGCCTTCTCATCACGACGTAAATGGCCTCTTCAAGGGTTGAGAATGACGTGACGGATTTGTTCTGGTACGTTTCGATGATCTCGACGCTTTTCTCCGTTAGGGGAGTCTCGAACAGGTAGTTGTAGAACAAGTTGGCGTCCAAGTATATCAACGCCCAACCTCCTCAGCGTATTCCTCGAGCTCTTCCACTGTAGCCCCTCCAAGCATCCCGGGCCTTACCCTCTTTTTCATCGCCCTGAGGAGCAGTTCGGCGTCCCGCTCAAGGAACTTCTTGAGGAGTGACTCGTTGAGCCCTGGAGGAATCTTTATGACAACTTCACCCACGCCACTCACCGTTTGTGGATTTGTTTCTCGGGGTTATAAATTCTTTCGCTTATCCCTTCACCATCTCCCTGAACCTCTTGGCATCGTTGCACATGTTCGAGTTGTTGAAGAAGACGAGGCTCTCCCCCGGTTCCAGCCGAGGACCCTTTCCCTGGCCGTTTCAAGCTCCTCGTCGCTGTAGGCGTGGCTGTAGATTATCCGCCCGTTCTCGTAGCGCCCGTGCAGGCGGTAGTAGTTGACCCTTCCCTGATGAAGGGGAATCCTGACCAGCGGGTCTGTAACGTCTATAACTTCAAACTCCCGGACGAATCTCTTAACGCCTTCCTCGCTCCAGCCCCTCAGCTCGACGGCTAACTCGAAGTTCGCCCTTTCTATCACCTCAAAGAACTTTTCCGCGTTGGAGAAGCTCTCCCCGCTCTCCCTGAAGCTCCTGGGCAGCTGGATGAGTATGAACCTCGCCCCCAGAATCTCAGCCTCCTTCAGCGTCAGCCTCCAGAAGTGGAGCACCTCGCTCGTTGGCCTCAGCAGGCCGACTTCCCTGCCCGGCTTTACGTTGCTCCTCCGCCATGTGGGACTGTTTGGTGGGTGGGTCGCGCCCTGGAATGCCTTGATGGAAAAAACGAACCCCTCCAGGGCCTCCTTCCTCCAGCGTTCGAGGGTCTTCTCTTGGAGAATCCGATAGAACGTTTGCTGAACCTCCACCGCGTCGAAGTCATGGTAATACTTCGCATGGCTCTCACAGAAGCCGCATGTTCCGACCTTTATCATGCTCCCACCGTTAGAGGTTGCGGCAAAAGCCTAAATACCTTTGCGGCTACTCTCACACATGCATCCCGAGAGAATCCTCCTCGTCACCGGCAGGCTCGCCGAGCCGCTCGTGAGAAAATACGGCAAGGGCTGCGACGTATTCGTCGCCCCGGTCAGTGTGGCGGCCTTTCTCACGCCCGAGATGATAGTCCACTATTTGAAAAAAGCCGGAATCCGGAGCGAGGACTACGACCTGATTCTGATCCCCGGCCTCGTTCGAGGTTCGGCTCAACGCATAGAAGACGAACTTGGAATTCCTACCTTCAAGGGGCCGAGGAATGCCATGGACATTCCTCAGACACTCAGGGCCCTCCGGAAGGGCTTTAAGCTCAGCAAGGAGGCTCCGGCCGACGACCTCTTCTCCGTCGATGCACTCAAAAGGGTGGAGGGCATAAGGAACAGGACAAAGAACAGGCGTTACATCGAGGAGGCCCTTAAAAAGCCCTGGAACGTTCTGATTGGAAACCTTCCAGTGGGAAGGGACTTCCCGGCGCGGATTTTGGGTGAGGTAGTGGATGCCCCCAAACTCGGCGTCGAAGGTGTTTTGGAAACGGCCATTTACTACCTCCGTGAAGGTGCTGACATAATCGACGTCGGCATGGTGGCCGGTGAAACCAACCTCGACTTCATCGAAGAGCTCCCGGGAATCCGTGAGAAGCTGAGAGAGGCCGGTTTCGACGCTCCCGTAAGCTTCGACTCGCTCAACGCAGGAGAGATTGAAAAAGCCCTCGATTATGCCGATCTCTTCCTCAGCGTCGACGCTGGCAACCTTGAGGCCCTCGTTACCGAGAAGCCCGTAGTTTTAATCCCGACGAACCAGGGGGAGGGCTACTTCCCGACTAAACCCGCTGAGAGGGTGGAGTTCCTCGAAAAGCTCAAGGAGAAGGCCCTCGACCTCGGCTATAAAACGGTAATTCCGGACTTAATTCTTGAGCACGTTCCCCACCTGGCGCGTTCGATATCTGCCTTCCAGCTCTACCGCGAGAGGAACCCGGAAGATGTGCTTCTCGCTGGAGTGGGAAACGTGGTGGAGCTCTACGATGCCGACAGCGTCGGGATTAATGCTCTCCTCGCTGGAATCGCGAAGGAACTCTCAATAAACCTCCTCCTCACGACGGAGGTCAGCGCGAAGGCGAGGGGCTCCATAAGGGAGCTCAGGCGGGCAGTCGACATGAACCTTTTTGATATTCCAAAAAACCTCGGCTTCGACCTGCTTCTCCTCAAGGAGAAGAGAAAAGCCGAGTGGCGGTTCGAGCCGGCCAGAGAGATAGTGGAAGCCCAAGAAAAGCCCGTTGAGCTTGAACCGGTCTACTTCCGCATCTGGGTGGAGAGGGGCAAAATCTGGGTGAACGCCCATCGCGGGACTGATGCCCTCCTCACGATAGTCGGCGACGAACCGAACGCGATAATCGACACGATTCTGGAGCACTTCACCATTTCCCCGAGGCACGCCTTCTACCTCGGCCGGGAGCTTGAGAGAGCTTACACGGCCTTAAAGCTGGGGAGGAGCTACGTTCAGGAGGTAGAGCTTTTCGGGGAGTTCTACCGCGGATGAACACTGGCCCAATGGCTTGGATGGATGCATCGTGCCCTTCATTTCGTCCTTTTGTGAGGACGAATTGAGTGCATATTGTCCTCATGTGAGGACAAGACTTATAAACTTTTGACTCGAAAACTGGATCATGGACGAGAGAGTACTCACATCCCTCATCGCCACGAGCAGAAGGGTGATGGCGTGGGCGAGGAAGTTCCCAAAAAAGCGCTTTCTCTTCCATGAACTCAAAGCCATTGACGAAGAGTACTACGCTGGCGTTAAGGGCATCCGCGGCGTCGGCAAAACCGTTCTCCTCCTGCAGATCGCCAACGAGACCGAGAAGAGCGTTTACTTCTCGGCTGATTCGACTCTGATAAAGCCGTTCTCCCTCTATGAAGTCGTGAAAGCCCTCGCTGAGATGGGATACCGGAACGTCTTCATAGATGAGATTCACAGGAAACCCGGCTGGGCCGAGGACTTGAAGAGCCTCTACGACGAGCACGAGGTCAGGGTGTTTTTCTCGGGTTCCTCCGCGATAGACCTGATTCACGCCGGAGCCGACCTGTCGAGGAGGGTCGTTCTCAGGGAGCTCCCCCCGGCTTCCTTCAGGGAGTGGCTCAACATAAAGAGGGGCTTTGACGTTCCCCGCTATACCTTAGAGGAAGTACTCTCAAAAGCGTTTGACCTGACAAATATGTACGCTGAGCTTCACCCACTCTGGGGGGAGTACATGCGCGCGGGGGGTGTGCTCTATCCGAAGAGCGGCTTTTACGATGCCCTAGATAACTCCATCAGGAAGGTAATCCTCGAAGACCTCTCCGCACTGCGTGATGTTAGTGTGAAGTACGAGAGCGACGCCTTCAAGCTCCTCTACCTCGTCGCCAGATCCGCCCCGTTCGAGGCGAACTATTCAAGGATAGCCAGGGCACTCGAAGTTTCCAAGAACATGGCCATACGGCTGGTGGAGGACCTCTCAAAGGCCGGCCTTGTAATCCCGGTTAACCCATGCGGAAGCTCCAGAAAGGAGCCCAAGCTCTACCTTACGGTGCCGCTGAGGGAGTTCTTCGCCAGGAAAGGCTTCGAGGTGAACAAGGGGGCACTGAGGGAGGAGTTCTTCGTAAATCATCTTCGCCACTCAGGAATCTGCTACCTCAAGGGTAAGAGGGGTGAAAAAACGGCCGACTTCCGGGTTGGCGAGTGGGTCATCGAAGTGGGTGGAGAGAGAAAGGGCCGCTACCAGAGGCCAGACTACATAGCCGT
Organism: Thermococcus coalescens; assembly: GCF_055392585.1. Lineage (NCBI taxonomy): Archaea > Methanobacteriati > Methanobacteriota > Thermococci > Thermococcales > Thermococcaceae > Thermococcus > Thermococcus coalescens. The sequence continues at coordinate 515,741 of NZ_AP043764.1, read as the reverse complement.
TGATGGTTTGACCACAGGAAAAGGAAGGATCCCGCTGTTTCTCTTCGGGCTGATTTATTGAAAAACCCGTGGCTTCCCCTATTTTCGTTTCCCGCTTGATCTTGATCGGAAAGCTCTGATTTCATCCACCATTGCGGTTTCTTCCATCGGTTCAACCCTCGACGGTCGTTAACCCGCGGTTATGATAAATGAAATACCAGAATCCCCACCGGCGAAAGGCTTTAACGTAGTGCATCTAACGTTCTCTGATGCCTATGCTGGAAGGAGTCTTCGTCCCCCACGTAACGCCCTTCGAGGGGAACGAAAACATCAACGAGCCGGTTCTCAGGGAGATTGTCAGCTATTTCATCGAGACCGGCCTAAACGGCCTCGTATCCCTCGGGAGCAACGGGGAGTTCCCCTATCTGAGCTTCGAGGAGAAGCTTAAGGTCGTGGAGATTGTCAGGGAAGAGGCACCATCAAAGGTTCCGGTAATTGCCGGAGCCACCGGGAACTCCACCAGGGAAACGCTGAGGCTCGGAAGAGCGCTCCTAGACCTCGGTGCCGATGCCCTCCTCGTAGGCCCGCCCTACTACTTCAAGCCCTCGCCGGAGGAGCTCTTCGCCCACTACTCAACTCTCGCTGAGAAGCTCGGTGGGAAAATCCTGCTCTACAACGTTCCAAAATTTGCCGGCCTGAACATACCGATAGACGTTATCGAGCGCCTCGCCAATGGGCACTCCAACATCGTCGGCATCAAGGATTCCGGCGCGAGCATGGGGAGGATAGCCGAGCTTATCAGAAGGCTCGGGGACAGGTTTACGATTTTAGCGGGAACCGCCGACGTCATGTACCCCTCGTGGGTTCTGGGTGCCCACGGGGCAGTGGTGGCCGTCGCCAACGTAGCTCCCGAACTGTGCGCCCAGCTCTGGCGGGCATTCAGGGAGGGGAACTCCAAAAAGGCAGGGGAGCTCCAGCTGAGGGTGAACCTCATAAACGAGGTTGTGGTGAAGAGGTACAGCCAGATAAGCGCCATAAAGGCTGCAATGGAGATGCGGGGGCTTAGAGTTGGGAGGCCGAGGCTACCTTCTCTGCCCCTGGGAAAGGATGCAGTCGAGGATATAAGGAAGGCCCTCGTGGAAGCGGGAGTGCTCTGATTTTACCCCATGTTTTCAAAGATCGGCGGATTGGGCTTCCTGAATCTGGCATCAAGCTCGGTCCTTCTTTCGCTTACCCTTTCCAGGAGCCCCTCAACTTTTTTGTTCTCCGGGTACTTCCTCCTCAGGCTCACCAGTGTTCCCTCAAGGAAGCCCAGAATGGAGACCTTTATGAAATCTTCGCCTTTCTTGGTCTCTAACCCCTCGTTGAGCCTCACGAATGAGTCAAGCCTCGCTATGAGCGCTTTTTCGTCGAGCTCTTCGAGAAGCTTCCTGACCTCTACAACCTCAGGAACCTCAACGGTCATTCCATCACCCCCTTTCCTCAGAGCCTCAACCCAAAAAACTCCACGGCGTTTTTTTCAGTTGCCCTCTCCACCTCTTCGAACTCCACGCCCTTAAGCTCCGCTATCCTTCTAACCGCGTACTCCACGTTCCATGGGTAGTTCTTCTCACCCCTGTAGGGACTCATGTAGGGGCTGTCGGTTTCCACCACGATGCTCTCAAGCGGAAGAACCTCTGCCGCCTCCCTGACTGCCGGGATGAAGTCTATCCCCGTGTTGATGCCGATTATGTGGTTGTTCTCGACTATCTCAAGCGCGAGCTCCTTCGGCCCGCTGTAGGAGTGGAAGTAAGCCCTCACTCCCGCCCGCTGAACCGCCTCAAAGACCTCCCGCTCGGCGTCGCGGGCATGGAGGACAACCGGGAGGTCGAGCTCGACCGCAAGGTTCAGGAAGTGGTGGAAGATCTCCTGCTGGTTTATCCTCTCCGCCTCTGTTTTGGCGTAGTAGAAGTCCAGCCCTATCTCGCCGAGGGCGGCTATCTCTCCCGCGTGCTCCCTTATGAAGGCCTCCACTCTTTTCACCTTCTCCCAGTTGCCCCTCCTAGCCTCGTTGGGCGCGTAGCCGAGTGTTGGAAAGATAAACCCGAAGTACGGCCTCAGGAGTTCCCAGCTTTTCCAGACGTGGAACTTCTTGTATTCGGTTATCGAATCGACTACCGCCTTCAGACGCTTCCTGCTCTCCTCAACGACTTCAGGAGCTTTTCCCTTGAACATCTCGATGTGGGCGTGGGCGTCTATCATGGTTGGCCCTTCATAAACGCATAGAAAAGCTTTTCCGTTGTTTGCCCGAATACTCACTGGAGGCCATCATATATGAAAAACAAGGAGAATGCCCCGGGCAGCATGCGTGATATTGTGGAGACCCTGAAAAACAAATCCCCCAAGGAGCTTCTGAGCTACGCAATATTCAACGAGCGGGAGGAGGCGGAGTACTACTCCAAGCTCGCGGCCAGAGCCGGTAGGGCGAGCGTTAAGGCACTGTTCCTGAAGATGAGCGAGGACAGCAAGAACCACCACGACTGGCTGTACAGGCTCTTTAAGAAGATGTATCCCGGTGAGGAACCGGTTAAGGTCGATGCTCCGCCCGTTGAGGTTGCCCCGTTTTATCCCGAATTCCAGAGCGTTGAGGATTACATATCCGCCCTTAAGTACTGCATGGAGAGCGAGCTGTTCGCGAAGAAAACCTACGAGCTCCTGGCAAAGGTTGCCAGCGATGAGGACAGCCGAAACTTTGCCCTCAACCTGGCCGCGATGGAGGAGGATCATTACCAGTCGCTCCGCAAGATGTACGAGCTCCTGCTCTCCCTCGAGGAGGAAGAGATACTCCCCGAAAAGCTCGAACCCGGAGGATACCTTTTCACGGATGAGCTCAAGGCAAAGTACTTCCTCATAGACCTGATCAATGGCGGCGTTAGGCTCTCCGTGGCCGTCAGGGAAAACCCCAAAAAATTCCTTGAGATGTTTGATGGGGCAGGTATCAGGATGGTCTGGATAACCAAAACGGAAGTGGAGGACTCAATTCGGCCGGAAGAGATACCCATACTTAAGAAAAGGTTCTGCAGGTTTCTGAAGGAAACATCCGAGAGGGACGAGACCGGGGCGGTGTTTCTCCAAAATCTTGGCTACTTGGCGCTTGAGCTGGGCTTCAAGAACATGATGGACGTGGTTCTCTATCTGAAGGACTGTGCCCTCCTCCACGATGGATATGTGCTGGTAACGGCGGTTAAGGATGCGTTCAGTCCGCGCGAGTGGGCGCTTCTGACGTCGGAACTCAGAAAGATATCCTGATCAAAGCTTCCGTGTTTCCCACACTACCGCCCCGTCTTTCCTCACAACTCTCAGGATGCGGTGGTACGGTATCTGGGCCTCTCCCACGAAGAAGTATCCGCGCCCGAGCTCGATCATCTCAACCGGGATTTTCTTGATATCGCCGTAGGCTCCTCGGTGCTCGATGACGATGTAGTAATCCCGCTCGTCTTCGCGCGGGTCGTACTTTATCTTGGCCAGCACCTCCTTGACGGAGCCCTTTCTCATCAGAGCCACCCCAGTATCTCCTCGATGTTGCCCCTCCAGTCCTCTATGACCCTTCCGTGCCCGGGGAGGCCGAAGTCCACCTCGAACTCAAGGAGCCTCTCAAGGCTTTCCTGGAGCTGCCAGCCGTTTCCGGTCGGCAGATCGGTCCTCCCAACCGTGCCCTTGAACACAGTGTCGCCCGTGAACATGATCCTGGTTTCGCCATCATCAAGGTAGAGGCACGAGCTTCCCGCGGTATGGCCGGGGGTGTGCACCAGCTGAACCTCCAGCGAGCCGATTCTGAGTCCTCCCCCATCCCTCAGATGGATGTCAACCCCCTGCGGCTCAAACTTCCTCCCGTAGGCGTATGCGAGGATAACGTAGTCGTCTCCCCTCTCAAGGACCCCCGCGGTGGTCTCGTGGGCCGCGAAGAGAACCTCGACCCCTTTCCTTTCAAGCCATCTCTTCACCGCCCCGTTGCCCCCGACGTGGTCGAAGTGCTCGTGGGTGTTGAAGATGACGGCCCTGTTAACCCCCTCAAGATAGCCCTCCCGCTCCCAGATTTCGGTGTAAACGTGCCAGTTTACTCCCGTGCCGGTATCAACTATGAGAACCTCCCCTCCGTCCCTCACGAGGTAAACGTTGGAGTCCCACCCTATCCCCCGGAGCATGAGGACGTGGGCTGGTATCTCCACAGGAACTACGTCCCTCGGGAACTCCTCGATGGAGCTGATCTTCACTCTTTCACCTCCAGAAGGGCTCCAGGGGGGACCGCCTCTTCATCTCGGGGGGAGCGAGTCCCCGTCAGGAGGGATGAATCTCTTCATCGCCCTATTAACCTTGGTTCTCGGGTTTAAAAGCTTCCGGTATCATCTCGATGTCAAAAACCCTGCCGAGAGACCTCATAATCGCATCGTAAAGCCACTGACTGTCCTTCAGGTGTTCATTCCCAAGTCTGAAATACTCGCTCCCGTCCTCCCCTTTGAGGATGCTGATGGCTCCAAGGAATATGTAGCCTGCCCATGCCAGCGGATATCCCGTTGCCTGCCCTATCTTTATCATCTCCTTGGAGGTCTTCTCCGCTTCCTCCAAGTGCCTAAGGCCGATGAGCGAAACGGTAAGATACGCCATTGAATCCACGGCCCTGCGGTAGTTTTTCACCCGAAGGAAATACTCCGCGGCCTTCCTGGCAAACTCAGATGCCTCTTCAAACTGTTTCAGGGTGTAATACGCCTTTGCGAGCTCGAAATACGCTATGTTTGCCCTGAAACTGATTCCATAAGCTTCAGAAACCTTCTTTGCCTTCTTATAGTAGTTCAGGGCTTCCCTGGGTCGTTCAAGCGTGATCAGGATGTCCCCGATGTGCAGGAGAATCAGAGCTTCTGTGTCGGGGCTGGCCTTTGCTTTCTTGGCAAACTCGAGCTCCCTGAAGGCGCTTTTTAAGGCCTCTTCTATGCGGCTGGTAAAGTAGAGGTACTTGGTCTCCTCCATACCGTGCCACAGCCAGACGAGTGGATCGTTGAGCTCTTCGGCGAGCTTTCTGCTCTCTTCGAGGTATTTCCCCGCTTTTTCAACCTCCTCCTTCTCAAGGTACAGGTCAGCCAGGAAGGTCAGGACGTTGGCCCTCTGAATTCCACTGAGCTCATCCTTGACCTCAAGCCACATCTCCTCGGCCTTCTCAAAAAGTCCCCTCTGGAACTCTATCTCCGCCTTTTCCGCCTCCACGTACGGATCTTCTCCTGCCTCACGGAGTATCCTCATGTACGTCTTGGGGAACTCGACAACGACCTCACGGAATTTCCTCAGCCTTACTTCGGTCAGCTCCTTAAAGCGGTCCTTGGCTCCGGCTTTTATCACGTACCTGAACGCCCTTAGAAAGGCCTCCGGTGAGTCTTTTTCCAGGAGATAGTCGGCGTAGGAAATGTAGTAATCTTTGGGAGGAGTGCCCAAAGTTTCCCGTGCAAAGCTCCTCACGAGGTCGTGGATTACATAGCCCTCACCGATCCTCTCAATGAGCCCCCGGTTAAGGAGCGAATGGAGTGCGGGAAAGAGGCCTTTCCCTGGATACAGCCGTTTAAGTGCCCCATATTCGAGGGGGTCATTGAAGAGCGACATAACACCCAGGAGGATTTTCTCCCCCTCTGAGAGGGAGCGGTAGACTTCATCAAAGAGGAACTCGAAGAAGTTCTCCCTCCCCCAGCTCTTTCCCTTGAGGGTGCTCTCAAAGAGCAGGTTGAGCGCCAGTGGGTGGCCCTTCGTTATCCTGTATGCCTCTGCGAACTCCTCCGGCGTTACGGAACCCTTTCGGAGGAGGGCGAGGTTATAGGCCTCTTCCGGCCTGAGTCCATCAAGTTTAAGGTAAAAAACGCCCTCAATCCCCAAAGGGGGCTTTACCCTGGAAGTTATCACCACCTTCCCTCCGCCCATCCTTCCCGCCAGGAACCTCAAAACCCTGAAAAAGCCCTCGTCGCTGCACTGGTGCAGGTCGTCAACCGCTATGGTTGCGTTTGTCTTTTCTATCCCCTCCCTCAGGAGCTCCAGGAGGGTCTTTTCATCCCTTCCCCCTGAGCGGAGGTACTCTATCAGTTCCCCGTAGCCGAGTGAGTGCAGGAACATCCCGGTTCTCCAGAAGAAGTGCTCCAACCCTTCAGCCCCGGTGACGTGGTACCAGAACGCCTCGGGAAACGCCTTCGCCACGAGCGTGGTCTTTCCGATGCCCGCTATGCCGTACACAACCAGTAAAGGCTCCCTCCTCTCTCGGAGCTGTGCTATCTCCCGCTCTCTGCCGACGAATATGCCGACACTCGGCCTTTCCTCCTCGATTGGTATGCTGTACTCTTCTTCCCTGCCCTCGATGCTGACCTCCCCCGGGTTGAAGCGGATTTTTAGTTCTTCAACCTTCAGGGAGTACACCCTGACGTTTTTGCCGCCGACGCGGCTCCATCTTCCCTCCACGAGCCCGGCCTTCTCAAGGGCCCTCAGCCTTCTGGAAACGTCGCTCTCGTCCCTCCCCAGGATTTTGGCGAGTTCCCGGGGGTTCATTGCCCTCGTGCTGAGCAGGGACAGTATCTGGAGGTTCACCTCGCTGGACAGTATGCGGAGGAGGTTCTTAAGCTCCATACAGCTCTCCGGAAAATAGGATGGCACTTCATGTATTTTAGCCTTGCTGTACGCTGTGCAGAAAAAGTAAATGAAGGCCTAGGGGTTCTTCCCCAGCGCCTCTTTTAGCAGCTCCAGACCCATTTTTGCGTGGAGGTATGCCCTCCTAATGTACGTGAGAACCCTGATGTCCGCCGTCTGGTAGATTGAGGGCGTGAGCATCATTGCAGCGGTGTACTCGTCCTCGGCCATCTTGATGTACTGCTCAATCTCTCTCCTCGTGCTCTCGTTCAGCTGGCTGCCGTACTCCCCGTACTGCTTTTTGAGCTCCTCGATAACTCTCAGGTAGTACCTGTAGTACAGGTACGTGAGTCTTCTGATGGCGGAGACCAGGTTGTTCGCGGCCAAGGCGCCCCTCTGATGCCTGATGATATCCGATACCTCTGCACTGTGCATGATTGAGAACTCAACAACGGCTTTTCCGATGTTCCCCGCGAGGTCCACCGCGACTACCTCTATCCTGTAGTTACCCCTCGGGAGTGACACCTCCGCCCTGTAAAGACCGTCAATCCTGGACAGGGACACCCAGGTCTCCCCGTTGATTAAGGCATTTACCTCCTTTATCCCATAGTTGTCGGTGGCGTTTACGATTATCTCTATCGTGGCGGAGGTTTCGTTGTAGTAGTAGGTTTTGTCCTCCGGACTGATTATCTCGACCGTCGGGGGTACCGTATCTGCCGGAACCGTCAGCGGGAGGTAGTCAACGTTGTTCTCGTCTATGACATAGGGCTCCTCGCAGATGCCGTCGAAGTCTTCATCCTCGCATTCAAAATCGCTCCAGTAGTTGCCCCCGAGGTAGCTGCCCCCGAGGATGTTCTTTCCGAGGCTTTTAGTCGTGTTCCAGGAGTTGGAGGCGTTCCCTAAAACCTTTGCGTTTCTCGCGTTGCTGAGGTAGTTGTTGTATATGATGTTTCCGGAGGACTTGAAGATGTAGATGCCGAGGTCGTTGTCAGCCAGCACGTTGTTGAGTACGGTGTTGTTGGCACTTTCTCTAAGGTACACTCCAACACCGCCCGCTTCAACCCTGTTGGAATCAATGACGTTGTTTAACGAACCGCTGTCGAGCTCAACGCCCGCCCCGTTAACGCCGGTGATGCTGTTGCGCTCTATAAGGGAGCTGGAGGTTCCTCCAAAGTACACCCCGTCCCCGGTGAGGTTCTCCAGGAGGTTGTACGCGATCCATGCCACACTTGAGTTCCTCACGTCTATTCCTTCGGCGGTATCGCCGCTGACCTCGCTGGTGAGCACCATAAGTCTGCTGACGTTCTCGGCGTACACTCCGGCCAGCTTCCAGTCCCTCAGGTTGAGGTTTACAACGGTCACGTTCTCGACGTTCGCCATTTTCACACCGTAGAACGCCCAGTCCTTGCCGGTTATTCTGTGTCCGTTGCCATCGAAGAGCACGTTGCTGGCGTTGATGAGCACCGCGTATTCCATGGACAGGTTTTTGCCGTCGATTCCAAGCTGGTAGTAGCCGGGTTCGTTGATGATTATGGGGAACATGGTGTTCGCTATTAACCTGGGCTCGAACTTCATGAGGGGGAGGTAGTCCTGTAGACCTTCCGCGACGGTGTACGGCTCATCACCAAAGCCGTCCCTGTTCTTATCCTCCCCGGTGTAGTCGCCCCAGTAGTTTCCGCCTATGAGGGGCCCGTTCACGATGTTCCTTCCAGGGGTGATGGTCGTGTTGAAGGCAAAGCCTCCCGCCGGGATGTCGAATATCTCGACGTTCTTATCGCTGTCGAAGTAGTTGTTGTAGACCTTCACGCTCTCTACGATGTAGTTGCCCCAGTAGGACATCCTTGCGAGGGAAAGTCCCACCCCGTTGCCCACCAGCGAGTTGTCCTTTACAGTTACGTTCACCATGCTCCTGCTGCTTTCCAGCCTGACCCCGGTATTGGCCCCGTTTACCGTGTTCCCCTCCAGAATGACGTTCTGAATACTCTTGTAGCCAGATAGACGTATCCCATCCTCCGAGTCCATGGTTAGATTTATCACGTTGTCCCTTATCACCACGGGCCCATCAACCGAGGACGTCTCGATAACGATTCCCGAGGTCATGTTGACGAGCAGGTTGTCCTCTATCTTAGCAAACTTCAGGGAGCCGTACCCCGTTACCGTCTGGGTCAGTCTGATGCCCACACCGCCCCGGGTGAAGCTGTTGCGTGCTATCGTCACGTTTCTAACCTCGAGCACGCTGCCCCCGCCGATTTCCAGGCTGATGTTTGCGTCCTCGAAGGTGTTGTTCTCTATCCTGAAGTTGCCCATACTTCCCGTGTACTCCCCCCTGAGGGAAACCGCCGCGTACGTTACGTTGCGCATCGTGCTGTTGGTTATTGAAACCCGCTCTGCTCCTGCTTCGATGAGCATCCCGTGTTTGGCGTTTATCAGCGAGACGTTGTTTATTATCACGGGCCCCCTCGGGGACTCTATGGCAACCGCGGAGTAGCTGGAGTTCAGGAACGCCGTGTTTGATATTCCAATTTCCCTGACTTCGTTGATCCATGCACCGAGCCAGTTGTTCCGGAAGGTAGAGCCCTTGATGTCTATGACAGATACACTTAGCTGGACTCCAGCGTGCTCCCCTGTGATGAGTGTCTTTTCAATTGTTACTCCCATGCCGTCATAAATCAGCGAAGCTCCGGTTATTCCCATGCCCCGTGCCGGCTCGTGGTACACCTTATCCAACGGAACCGGCACTGGCGTGGGCTTATACCTGATGGTCGTGTTCTCCACCCTTAGCTTGGACAGTTCAACGTCTATTCCGTGACTCTTCAGTGTGCTTGATGGGTCTCCGATGAGCCCGGGTTTCTCTACCGTTCCAGGAACCAGCTCCCACGTATCGTAGACGGTGAACAGGCCCTCGTAGCCATGAATTACCGTGGAGTTCTTAATCGTGACGTTTGAAGCCAGAAAGACGAGCCCCGATCTGGCGGTAACGGTGGAGTCTGCCACGGTAACGTTCGAGTTGAATGCAAACACCGCCAGGTCCGTGAAGGTTATATTAGCGTTAACCGTAATCGAGCTGTTTATTGCTATGACCTGCCCAGCATCGTCAACTTTCACGCCCCTTCTGTTTTCGAGGTATAACAGAGGCTTTCCGTTCACGGTGTTGCCGCTGACAACGAGGTTGGAAACCGGCAGGGAGTGCGTTTTGGTGTAGTAGTTGAACAGGGCTGAGCTCCCGTCGTAGAGCACCCATGGGAAGTCTCCTATTATCGAGAGGCCGTTGTTCGTGAAGGTGTTCCCGCTCACTTTTACCTTCCGAAGGGTCGGCCCATCCGCCGTTAGATCGGTAATTCCGAGGAGCAGGCCACCATCTACGTTGTTCCCTATCCTGTTATCCTTCACGACGATGTTTTCACCGGAGGGTATGTAGGCACCGCTCATCACGTTATTGCTTATGTCGTTCCCCTCAATGGTGATGTCCGAGCCGTCGAGCACTATTGAAGCCCTCTCCGAGTGATAACTCATCTCGGTCATGCCCGTGAACGGGCCTGCTGTTAGCGGCCACACCTCCCCCTCGGTTATCGGCCGGACCCCGTAACCGAGAACGTAGGTTCTGAGCATCGAGCGGGTTATCCTGTTGCCGGTTATCCTGACGTTTCTAACGTCAACGCCAGAAATGCCTGCAGTCAGGTCGAAGATGTTGTTATCAACCATCACCCCGGTGGTGTTGTCGAGCAGAACCGCCCTGCCTCCTATATCGCTGAAGGTGTTGCCCTCTATGGTAACATCGGCTGAGTCCTTAATGCCTATTAACGGTCCGATGGTCCTGTTGAAGAGCCCCCCGGTTATCAAAACATCCGACGAGCGGGAGATGAAGACCGCGCCATCTCCGAGGTGGTTCCTTATGGTAACCCCCTTTATCTCCACCCCCGTTGAGTTCTCGATGAATATCCCGAGAGCCTTGGCGCCCTCTAGGTTCATTCCCTCTATCCTCACGTTGCTGGAGTTGAATACGAAGACCTGTGATGCCTCACCCACAACGTATCCGTTCCTGTTTTTGACCATCACCACGGGCTTTCCGTTCACTGTAGTATAGCGGACATCGAAGTCCCTCCAGTACCTGTACCCGTGGTATGGATCATAGTACCTGGTGGAGATGTAGTCGTTTTCAAGCCTGTTTTTCTCCAGAACGCTCTTTGATGCCAGCCAGATGCCGATGCCCGCATTGTCGTGGATGTAGTTTTCCCGTATCGTGTTGTTCTCCCCACCGATGTCTATCAGCGCACCCGTGAAGTCAAGGAGGTCTATGTTTGAATCCAGCGTTGCAAGTGGACCAATTCCGTTTCCGGCGAACTCGTTTTCGGCTATGGTGGAGTTGGAGACCCTGTAAAGGAAGACCCCCCACCCGGATAATGCTCCACTGTTTATGACGTACGCCTTTATGGTCCCGTTTCCCTCCGATGATGGTATTTCCATGGTCTCGTAAAGGTCGGTGTTGTTCAGTATCTCGTTTCCCGCGAGGTTCAGGAAAAGGGCCTCTGTAACCGACACTCCCCTGACGTTGTCCTTTATGGTGTTGAATGCCACCGTCAGCTCATCCGACCTCCCGGTCCAGAGCGTCTCGTTGTACTCGGGCTCGGAACTCCCGCCCTGGTTATAGAGAACAGGTATTAAACTGGCCTTTTCGGCGTGTATTCCCATTAAGTTCCCCGCGATGGTGTTCCTCAATATCTTCACGGATTTTGAGCCGAACACCTCTATCCCCACGAGGTTCCCCGTGATGAGGTTCCCTTCGATCCTGGGCCCGGTCCAGTTTACGGTGTGGGCGTACTGGCCCTCCGGCTTCAGAGGTGGAGCGGACCAGCTCAGGTATATGCCGTAGGTGTTGTTTTTGATAGTGTTGTTCCATATCAGGAAATAATCCCCCAGGGGATAGACGTCTCGGCTGTCCCTCATCCAGATGCCCACGTAGTTGTTCTCAAACCTGTTGAACGTTATGCCCGAGAACTCGGGGAATCCCGGCGGTGGGGTGGGGCTCCATATCTCGCTTGAGGTGAAGTGGGCGCTAACGGCCACCCCAAAATGGTTGTTCCTGAAGGTGGAGTTGTATACCAGGTTGCTGATCATCAATGGGCTCACGTGGATCTGCCTCATCTCCAGGCCGGAGATGAAGGCGGCTGAGCTCGCCATGTCAACACCTATGTCCCACCCCTCCACGATGACGTTCTCGATCATAACGTACATTGACACTGAGGGAAGGCCTTCATAGTTTATCCTTATGGCCGAGATTGGCTGTTGGATGTATCTCCCAACCGGGGGTTCCATTACTATTTTCCTGTTGTTTCCATGGAGGACAACGCCGCTCCCTATGAGAAGGCAGGTGTAGGCATAGACGTTGCCATCGGGATCCCTGAGAGGTATCAGCTCGTCCAGGGAGCTCACGATTATGTCGCTTTCGAGGACGTAGTCACCGTCTATCAGCTTGCCGCAGCTCGTAACGTAGCATGGATCATCTGGGGTGCAGGGCACTTGCCCGCTGACCGGGTAGAGGATTCCTACGAGCTCAAAAATCAGGAGCAGAACGAGAAAGATGGCAGAACTCTTTCTCATAAACCACCACCTCCTTGCTGAGGGTGAGCTCCTTTTAGCGCCTTCTCAATCTCCCGCTCAAAAAACGCCTCTTCCGCTTTTAGAACCCGTATGACGGTCTCCTTCTTGATGCCCGTCTTCTCCACTATAAACTCAACGAGCTCCGTACTTATCCTGTCCAGCATCATCGCTATCCCCGATATCTGAAACGTCCCCCGTTTACTTACGGGCTGGGTTTGACAAAAATCCTCAAACCTGAGGGAGCATTTATAAGCCCTGCAATCAACGTTAGTTAGGTGAGCCAAATGAAAACCGAGCGCGCGAAGGAGATACTCCTCCAGCTCCTGAAAATCCCATCCCCTTCTGGGAGAGAGGACAGGATAATGCTTCACATCATGGAATTCCTCCACAAACTTGACTATGAGGTTCACATCGAGAGCGACGGCCAGATAATAGACCTGATTGTGAACCCGGACGCGGAGCTCTTCTACGAAGTCCACGTTGATACCATACCCGTTCGTGCCGAGCCCTTCGTGAGGGGCAACATCGTTTACGGAACCGGCGCGAGCGACATAAAGGGCGGAGTTGCGGCACTGCTGCTGATGCTCGATAACCTGAAGAAGGAGGGAAAGGATCTCAACGTCGGCGTCGTCTTCGTCAGCGACGAGGAGCACGGGGGAAGAGGGAGCGCCCTCTTCATGGAGCGATACAAGCCCAAGATGGCGGTTGTGCTTGAACCGACCGACCTCGAAGTCCACATCGCCCACGCCGGCAACATCGAGGCCTACTTCGAGGTCGACGGGAAGGAGGCGCATGGAGCGTGCCCCGAGAGCGGCGTCAACGCCATCGAGGAGACCTACAAGATGCTGGAGGAGATGAAGAAGCTCGAACCCTTCAGGCAGAAGGGCAAGTACTTCGACCCGCACATTGGAATACAGGAGCTAATCTGCGAGAACCCCGTTTACCTCATTCCAGCCCTCTGCAAAGGCCGCCTCGAGGCGCGACTCCTCCCGAACCAGGAAGTTGAGGACATACTTGACCTCCTCGACCCGATATTTGACGAGTACACGCTGAAGTACGAGTACACGGAGATATGGGACGGCTACGAGCTCGAGCCGGACGAGGAGATTGTCCAGCTTGCCAAAAAGGCGATGGAGAAAACGGACATAGACGAGTTCGGCGGAATGCGGAGCTGGACGGACGCGATAAACTTCATGTACAACGGCACGAGGACGATAGTCTTCGGGCCCGGCAACCTCGACATCTCGCACACCAAGAACGAGCACATCGACGTCAGGGACGTTGTCACCGCGAGCGAGTTCCTCAAGGTTCTCAACGAGGTTTATGGTGGCGAGTGAAGGCAAGGCTTATTAATGCTGACCCCCCACCAGTAACTGGTGGGGGGTAATGCTATTCAATCCACGACCCAAAACCCGGAGGGATGAACTCTACGACCGTGAGGGGGAGCTCTCAATTTTGGAGAGTTCACTCAATAAAGGCGTCCCTCTCATCGTCTTGCTCGGAATAAGGCGTCTCGGAAAAAGCTCGCTCCTCAACGTGTCACTCAGCGAGGTTCCCGTTAAAAGCGTCAAGATAGACGCCAGGAAGGTGTATTCCGCCTTCGGAAGCGTCCCAGGAAGTGCCCTGGCAAAGCTGATTCTTGAGGGATACGTTAAGACATCAACCCGTGAGAGAGTGAGGGAGGCTTTAAAGGGCATTAAAGGGGTTCGCCTGGCAGGAGTGGGCCTTGAAATCCGTGTTGAGGGTAGTGTAAACCTCTTCAAGGTTCTTGAGCGGATCGACTCCATGGGAGAAAGGTTCGTAATTGCCATAGACGAGGCCCAGTACCTGCGCTTCTCCCGCTCCCGTTACGCCGAGCTGATAGCGTGGGCGGTTGACGAGCTCCAGAACGTTGGATTTATCCTGACCGGCTCGGAAGTCGGCCTTCTGGAGGACTTCCTCCGCCTCCACGATCCCGAATCGGCGCTCTTCGGCAGGGCCCATATTGAAGTAAAACTCAAAAGGTTTGAGAGAAGCCAGAGCATTGATTTTCTCAGGAAGGGCTTTGAGGAGATCGAGCTTGATGTTCCAGAGCAGGAAATTGAAGAGGCTGTGGACGAGCTCGACGGAATAGTCGGTTGGCTGACCCTCTACGGCTACAACCGCTATCTCGGCCTCTCTCACGGGGAAGCCATCAGAAAATTGAAGGGCGACGCCAAGAAATTAATTCTGAGCGAGTTCTCGAAGCTCAAAGAGCTCTCTCTCCGCTATGAACTCGCCATGAGGGCGGTCGCCAACGGCAGGCACAGGTGGAAGGAGATAAAAGAGGCCGTCGAACTCCTTGAAGGCAAAAGGCTAGACGACAAAAACTTCTCCAACATCCTCAGCAATCTCGTCCGCTACGGCTACCTCGAAAAAACGATCGATGGATACTTCATACCCGACCCGCTCGTTGAACTGGCGTTTAAGTGACCCCCACCAGTAACTGGTGAGACACTTGCAAAGGCAAAGAATTTGATCCCGGTGCCTGTCCTGTTTTTGCTTTTTGGCGGTGTTCATGAACCTCTAAACCGCCTGTTCAAACATACGTGCTTGCAAAAATTTTGTATTTTTTCGGCCATATAGCTATAGTATGAAGACCAACATACACCCAAACACCAACACCACAAAAACCATTATCCTCTTTTCCATTTGCCTTTTTATCCACCCCCAAAACCCCAACACAAAAACCGCTTTTGCCGTGTCAACTTTTTATTTTCCTTATCCAAAACAAAAAGGAGGTGGCCATATGGAAACTGGGGCCGGAAAACAACTGTCGGACGTTATGCCCGTCGTTGTGGCTCTTGGGCCAACTGGCCTCTACGCCGTCTACCCCAAGACCGGCGAGAGTGAGGTGCTCGCACACTTCCCTGAAGACCTCGATAGGGTGGTCTTCGCTCTCTCCGAGACCTACGCCCAACCAATGCCCTTTGAGTGGGTCAAACGGAAGCTCCTCCAGCTCCTACACTACCTCGACCAGCGAGAGGCCTACCTTGTCGAGGGGGACCTCGTGGCCATCATCGACGGCAAGCCCTATGGGCTGAAAGTATACCCTGAAGTGGTTCATGACGTTGCCAGGATTTGCGGCAATGACATGCACATCTTCATGGGGATGGTGCTCGAGATGGAGATGGAGCTGAGGAAAGAGCTGGCGAGGAGGGGCGAGTGATGGCCCAGTGCAAGAAGAAGTGGTACGAAAACTGCGCCATCGACATGCTCCTGGCCTTCCTCTTTGGGCTCGGGCTCAGCGAGGGGCTGAGGCACCTCTCGGCGTGGTTCCAGCAGGCCTTCTGGGTCGACGTCATGATGCTCGCGGTGAGGCTCGGCCTAGTGGGCTACTTCTTCTGGCTCGGCCTCAAGAGGCTTGTGGAGCTGTACAGGCTGGAGAAGGAAGGGGTGAAGGTCTACACGACGGCGCTGGCGGATCCGATCTTGCTGTGGCTCATCGGGGCGGCCACCGCGGCAATACTGTTCGGGAAGCCGTGACTCTATCCTCCTATCCATAGGCTCTATTGGCTCGTGGGGTGGTGAGTGTGACGATTTTGCTCTAACTCCTTGCTATGTATTACTGCTCTCTTTTCTGCCACCGTTCTCCTCACCCTTCCTATCCACCCAGAACCGCCTCGTGCGTATAAAGGTTCTCTCGCGCTCCATGAGAGCCACCAGCAGCGCGTCCCCCCTGTACTGGCTTAGAATCCTCGCGGCGGTGTCCGGGCCTGTGCCATAACTGGCCAGCGCCAAAACCGCCTCGAAGCCGTAGGCGTCTACCAGATCGGCCGCCTTCAGAAGCTTCCTGTAGGCGCTCTCCTCCTTCCTCTCCAGCGGCTTTCCGTGGCGAACCTTCTCAAGCACCGGCAGGAACTCTCCCGCATCTATCGGGTGGGCAACGGCAAGCATCTTTGAGCCGCAGCGCGGACACTCCCTTTTCCGGATGCTCCTCAGGCGGGAAACCCTGGTCTTCGAGTGCCAGCCGCAGTTGGTGCAGACCAGAACGACCTCGTGCTCAAGGAGCCTGTTCCTGAACAGCTCCAGTATCTCGTCCCTCTCAAGAACGCCGGAGAGCAGGAATTCGCCTGTTACCGTCATGTTGAGCCTCGCCAGCGTCGATGGTTTACTCCTAAGGGCAGTTTTCACCCTCATGCTTCCCCTCTTGAGCGTCTCAAGAACGAGCTCGCCCTTTCTTACGTCCACCTTGTCGTGGTACAGCTCGTTGAGGGTTTCCCTTTCGATGACAGTCCCCTCAAAGAGCCTGTCTATTCTCCTTATCTTGGCGTCCCTCCTCAAAGCCCCGAAGCGCTTCGCCACGTTCAGCATGCGCCACCGGTAGGCGTGCGAATCCCGCAGAGCGCGGGAGACTATGAACTCAAGGCTATCGGGCTCCCGGTAGAGGTAGCGTTTGACTTCCTCCGGGTTCAGCTGGAACGGGGTTTTAAACACAACGGCGTGGGCCTGGGAGCGAACCGAGAAAACCCTCCCGTAGCGGAGGATAAGGAAGGAGTGCACGAGCCGCCCCAAAGCCTCGTTGGTCCTGTTCCCGAAATCGGCGTGTATAACGAGCGCCTTCGGCGTGCTCTCCACGACAATATCCCGATCCGTCGAGAAAGGCTCGCCCTTTATCTCCTTGAATGCCCTCCTAAGCTCCTCCTCGCTGAACTCGACCCCCTCCAAAAGCCCCCTGGCCTTCCCGAAGTCAAAGGCCAGCTCCCTCTTCAGCCTGCCGACGTCGAGGGCAACGCTGAACGGAACCGGAATCATCTCGCCCTCCCAGCTCGGTATCGCGCTTTCGAGGCTTCTGCTTTCACGCACCTTCAAAAGTCTCGCCTCGTCGTCAATTTCAAGCACTATCCAGCTCCGCCCGTTCATTACGAAGTCCATGCCCTCCTCAAGATCCATCACGAACCTCTCGTCGAGCCTTCCTATAATGTGGCCACTTCCAGCGTCGAAGACCCTCCACGAGACCTCGTCCGGAATTGTCGAGAGGTTCTCGTAGTAGTACTGGAAGGCACCCCTCCGCAGGTAGAGGAGGTCTTTCCCATCGTCGTAGCCGATTAACCTGGCCTCTTCAAGGACACGAAGAACGTCGAGGTAGTCCTCCCAGCTCAGCTCTCTGTAAACGTATGCCCTCTTCGCTATCTCGTAGGGTCTCTCGCGCGGAAGTCTCTTGTACTCAATGAGCAGACCGACTATGAAATGTGCAAGAACATCGAGGCCGCCCATCGGCTCGACAGCCTCAAACCGTCCCTCAAGGGCGTGCTTCGCTATGATGAGGCTCTGGAGGTAGTCCTCGACGTTGGAGGTTATGACGTAGCCCTCGCTCACCTCGCCTATCCGGTGCTTCGCCCTCCCGACGCGCTGGACGAGCCTGTTCACCTGCCTCGGGCTCATATACTGAATCACAACATCAACGTCACCTATGTCTATGCCCAGCTCCATCGAGGACGTGCAGATTAGCGCCTTGATTTTGCCCTCCTTGAGGGCCCTCTCCGCTCTAACGCGCGCCTCCCTCGAAAGCGAGCCGTGGTGAACCTCCACCGGCTTGCCCCAGGCCTTCAGCCTGTGCGCCAGAATCTCGGCAAACTGTCTCGTGTTCGTGAATATGAGGGCTCTTCCATGCTTTTCAACTATCTCCCAGAGGAGCCTTAAGCGAGCCGCTATCTCGGGGGAGAGGCTCAGCTCTCTGGCCAGCTCCATGTCCTCCTCGCCGGGCTCTGGGTATAGCACGTGGAAGCGGTAGCTCTTCCTCCAGCTCGGCTTCACTATGACGTCCGCCTTCAGCCACTCCCGCACTTCCCCCTCGTTGCCGACCGTTGCGGTCATGCCTATCCTTTTGAAGTCGGCTATCTCTTCCAGCCTTTCGAGGTTGAGGAGGAGCTGGGCGCCGCGCTTGTTGTCCACCAGCTCGGCTATCTCATCCACGATGACGAACTTCACGTTTTCAAGGTGCTTCCGGAGGGATTTTACCGTCAGAATCACGCCAAGCGTTTCAGGGGTTATTATCAGCATCTGAGGCGGGTTCTTTACCTGCTTCGCCTTTCTGTAGGATGAGGTATCGCCGTGCCTCACCTCAACGCTTATTCCGAGCTTTCGACCCCACCACTCCAGCCTCTCAAGCAGATCCCTGTTGAGGGCCTTGAGCGGTGTGATGTAGAGGGCGGAAATCGGTTTTAGTCCCGCCTCAAGGATTTCGTTGAAGACGGGCAGAACAGCGGCCTCCGTCTTTCCGGAGCCGGTCGGGGCTATGATAAGGACGCTCTTTCCTGAACTAACTCCGCGGAATGCCTCCGTCTGAACCTCGTTGAGCCTTCTGAAGCGCTCTTTGATGGCTTTTTTGAGGAGGGGGTGCATGGTTGGAACTTCTTCCAGTCCGCTTATAACCCTAATCGCTAACTTTATAAAACGATATATCTCTCGATATATCGGTGATAGAATATGAACGGTGCCAGGAATAATGGAACCTATGACATGACTTACGCCAAGAGGGCAATGCTGGTAGTGGTCATCCTGCCGCTCCTCGTGATGTACACCGAGGCGATGCTCACTCCAGCTCTGCCAACGATCCAGAAGGAGTTCGCGATAAACCCCAATGACGTGAGCTGGGTTCTCACCATTTACCTCCTCGTCGGAACGGTCAGCGTCGCCCTCTTCGGCAAGCTCGGCGACATGTACGGGAAGAAGAGGATGTTTCTCGTTGCCCTAGGATTCTACACGCTCGGCGTCATCCTGAACGGCTTCGCGCCGAGCTTCCGGTGGCTCCTAGTGACCAGGGGAATTCAGGGCTTTGGAATGGCCATCTTCCCGCTGGCATTCAGCCTCGTCCGTGAGGAGTTCCCGCCGAGCATGGTTCCCCAGGTTCAGGGGATGATAAGCGCGATGTTCGGCGTCGGCATGGTCATCGCCCTGCCGCTCGGTGCATGGGTTACGCAGAACTACGGCTGGCGCTGGACCTACCACTCGGCGGCACCCTTCGCGGTTCTCATGTTCATCCTTGCCTGGAAAATCCTCCGCGAGAGCCGCTACATCAACCCCGGAAAGGTTGACTGGGCCGGTGCGTTCCTCCTGGCCCTTGCAGTCGTGCCCCTGCTCGTCGGCGTTACGAGGGCACCCAACATCGGCTGGACCGCTGCGGAAACACTGATCCTGTTCGGGGTAGGAATCGTGGGTGTGGCTCTGCTCGCCCTCTGGGAGAGAAGGGTCGAGAACCCGCTGATTCCACTTGACATAATATCTTCCAGAAATCCTGCCATAGTGAACCTCGGCATAATGTTCGCCGCCTTCGGAATATCCATGATGAGCCAGGCGAACACCTACATCTTCCAGATGCCCTCACCGTACGGCTTTGGCAAGACGATACTCCAGAGCGGCCTGCTCATGACCCCTCAGGCGCTGGCGATGCTCATCGTTGCCCCGCTGGCAGGAAGGCTCATGCCGAAGACGGGTGCGAAGCCAGTAGCACTGACCGGTGCCCTCACGGCCGCCGCGGGGCTGGCATTCATGTCGAAGTACGCGACGACGCTCTCACTGCCGCAGTACGTCACGATGATAACCATCGTCGGCACGGGAATAACCCTCCTGAACATCTCCCTCATCAACGTGCTCGTCTTTTCCGTCCCGCCGAGGGTCATGGGAATAGCAACGGGCTCTAACAGCCTCTTCAGGAACTTCGGCTCGACCTGGGGCCCGGCAATAGCGGGAACGGTGATGAGCACCTACTACACACTCCTCAGGATTCAAGGGATGCCGATATCGATCAAAATCCCAACGGAGAAGGCCTACGAGGTGCTCTTCGGCACTTCGGCGCTCGTATACCTCTTCCTTGCACTGCTAAGCCTGGCCATCGTGGAGGTCATGAAGGGCGGCAGGATACACGAGGTCGAAAATGAGGGAGAAAGAGAAATAACCGTCGGTTGATTTCTTTTTCATTCTCCCCTGTATGCCCTCAGGTACAGCTCCCTTATTTCCTCGGGCTTCGGTTCGACCGGGTTAAAAGCTATAAGCCCGTCGCGGTAGGCCTTATCCGCCATCTCCTCCACCTTCGAGACGAAGGTCTCCTCGTCGACGAGTTCATTCAAAGCCGGGACGCCGAGCATCTCGTTGAGTTCTTTAACGACTTCAATTAGGTCTTTGGCCGTCTGGAAGCCAAGCTCTCTCGCTATTTCCGCGTACCTCTTCCTCGCGTAGTCGCTCCTCTCGGCGTTGAACTCCATCACGTAGGGAAGAAATATCGCGTTGAGGAGTCCGTGCGGGCCAATCCACGCCGCCTTGTGGCTCATCGCGTGGCAGAGGCCGAGACGCGCGTTGAGGAACGCTATCCCTGCCATCGTCGCCGCGTAGTGGACCCTCGCCCTTGCCCCCTCATCGCCCTTGACCGAGGGCGGGAGCCACCTGTAAACCGTCTTTATCGCCTTAATCGCCATGGCGTCGCTGAATGGGCCGGCAACCTTGGTTGTGTAGGCCTCTATTCCGTGAACGAGGACGTCAAGGCCCGAGTTCCTCGCGACTTCAGCGGGCATTGTCCTCGGCAGCCGGGGGTCGAGGATGGCCACGTCGGGCGCTATCTCCGGCGTGACTATGTTGTATTTGACACCGCCCTTCTTCAGCACGCTCGCCCCCGAAATCTCGCTCCCCGCACCGCTCGTCGAGGGTATCGCTATTAGCCTTGTCCTCAGCTTTGGAACAGGCTTCGGCTTCGAAAACCTGTCTATGAAGGCTATCTCCTCAAAAACGAGCTCAGGAGCATCGTAGAAGACCTTCAGCGCCTTGGTCGTGTCGATGACACTGCCCCCTCCCATGGCCACCAGAAGGTCGGGCCCGAACTCCCTCACTTTGGGCAGGAACTCCTCTATGACCTCAACGCTCGGCTCCGCCGGAAGGCCGGCTATCGAAAAGACCTCCGCGCCGGCCTCCCTCACGTAGTCCTCGGCCTCGCTCAGGAAGCCGTGCCTCTTCATCGAACGGGAGGCCAGGATAAGAACGCGCTCGTGCCCCCTCACTTCCCTGGAGAGCCTTCCGAGGGAGCCCTCGCCCTCGATGAGTCTCGTCTTCAGCCAGAACATCTCCACCACCGGTTAAGATTGGGCGGGTGGGCTTTTAACGTTCTCGGCCGGGTTAACCTCAAGTTCGAAACCTTTCGGTAGAGAAACTCTTTAATCCTCGCCTTTTAGTCTACATTCGATGCTGGTGAGGGGCAAGGTCGTCGGCGAGAACCTTACCGCACCCTTTGAGATTCTAAAGACCGAAGACGGCATCTCCCTCAGGGTCGAACTCCCGGGTGAGCCCTTTGAGTACTCGACGGACTGCTCCTGCCTGGAACCCCTTGAGCTTCTCGGCCTCCTCCTGCCGGCCATAGAGGAAGAAATCGGGGAGATAAAAGGGGTCTTCGTCGAGGATGTGGAGGAAAAGAGAAGAAAGACTCACTCCATTTTGAACAGCCTCTTCAAATTCCTCTCGAAGGGCGGATAAACGATGCCTCTGTCGGTTATTATGCCCGTCAGGTACTTATGTGGCGTTACATCGAACGCTGGGTTGTAGACGTCAACGTTGGGGGCTATCCTGCAGCCACCGCAGGTGAGGACTTCCTCCGGCTTCCTTTCCTCGATGGGTATCTCCTTCCCGCTCTTGAGGCTCATGTCTATCGTCGAGAGCGGCGCCACTGTGAAGAACGGTATCCCGTGTTCTTTAGCAAGAACCGCCAGAGTATAGGTGCCTATCTTGTTGGCGAAGTCGCCGTTGGCCACTATTCTATCCGCCCCGACTATAATCGCATCGACCTTCCCCTGCTGCATCACGAAGCCGGCCATGTTGTCGGATATGAGCCTGAGCGGAATGCCGTCGTAGTGGTACTCCCAGGCAGAAAGCCTGGCACCCTGAAGAACCGGCCTCGTCTCGTCCACCCAGAGGAGCTTGAGCGTCCCGTCCTTGTTCATAACCCTCAGGACTGCCCCAACCGTTCCGAGCTGGACGGTCGCCAGGCTTCCAGCGTTGCAGTGAGTGAGAACGTTCCCTTCGGGCAGGGCTTCAGCTCCATAGTGCCCCATCCTTAGGTTGGCCTCGACGTCCTCGTCCGCTATCTTCTGTGCCTCGGCGACGATGAGCCTTTTTATCTCACCCATAGGGCTCTCAAGGTTCTCCTCAACGAGTCTCTTGATCCTGTTGAGAGCCCAGAAGAGGTTCACGGCGGTTGGCCTCGTGTTCTTCAGTCTCTCGTAGGCGCTGTAAAATCCGTCCATAAACTCGTCCTTGGTTTTTGCCTTCGTCGTGTCCGCGTAGAGCGCGAGACCGAATGCGGCGGCGGCTCCAATCGCTGGAGCACCGCGGACCTTCATCGTGACTATCGCCTCGGCCACCCCATCGACGGTCGTCAGCTCTATGGTTTTGAACTCCCTTGGTAGGAGCGTCTGGTCTATCATGATGACCTTTCCGGTTTCATAGGTCACGCTTCTCGGGAGCCTCGTGAGTTCCTCTGGTCTGTACCTTATCTCCACAGCCACCACCCCAAAGGGTTTAAGGAAGGAACTTAAATCTCCTTCGGTGGTTGAAATGACGCTGAGGATATTCGTTACCGGTCCTGCGGGAGTGGGGAAGACAACGCTCGTGGAGCGCGTTGCTAAAGAGGCCGACCGCTGGGGATATCTGGTGGGGGGAATGATCACGAGAGAAGTGCGCAGGGGCGGAAGGCGCGTGGGATTCAGGATCACCGCCCTCGACACAGGGGAGGAGGGCACTCTGGCGAGCATCAGGGGAACTTCCCATTTGCCAGGGATTCCCTTCGGGAAGTACGTTGTCCACGTGGACGAGATCGAGCGCGTCGGCGTTTCAGCGATAAGAAGGGCGCTCGTTGAGGCGGATCTGATAGTCATCGATGAGATCGGCCCGATGGAGTACAAGAGCGACGAGTTCGTGAGGGCCGTCGGGGAAGTCCTGAAATCAGAAAAGCCCCTTCTGGCAGTCGTCCACAGGAGGATGGCCGATAAGTTCCGTCCCCTTGGGAAGCTCTACACGCTGAGCGTCGAGAACAGGAACAGGGCTTTCGCTGAGGTGCTCGATGAAGTTATGAAAGAGCTGAAGGGAGTCAGAGGTTGAGGCTGTCCTTACAGCTCTCGCATATCCACTTCTCGCCGCCCTCGATGTAGACCTTGTAGAGCGGCCCGTACTGTCCGCAGAGCTCGCAGATTCCGTAGACCTCGGTCTCCTCACTTACCTCTTCGGCTTCACTGCTGTACGTGTTGAGCGCAGCGAGAAGGTCAGCAGCGGTGACAAAGCCTATTGGCCTTCCGAGCCGGGTAACGAGGAGCCTTCTGATGCCCTTATCCATCATCTTGTCGATCGCATCCTGGACCTCGTAGTCGTCCTCGATTGTTATCGGGTTCTTGGTCATGACCTCCTCGACCTTAACGGCCTTCGGATCGCGCCCCTTCGCGACGACCTTGTCGAGTATATCGCGGTCGGTTATTATTCCAACGATCTCGTCACCCTTAACCACAACGGCACTGCCTACCTTGTTCTTTGAGAGGATCCTGGCGACTCTGTGGACGGTGTCGTCCGGCTTGACGATAACTGCCTTCCTCTTAACCACTTGTCCCACGGCTATCCTGGGTGCCATTTTATCACCTCGCCAACGGGGGTTGGGAGAGAAACTTAAAAAGCTTTCTTTAAACACGGCGCCTCAGAAGGTACGAAGCGAGGAGAAACGTTAAGACGAATGCCACAACGGCGAGGATTACCGGAAGGCTTGAACTGCCCGCGGCCGGAGCGGTGGACGATGTTACAGACGTTGTCGTCTGAAGCGCCGCCTCGGTACTCGTGTTGGTCGCCATCGGCACAAGGGCCTTCTCCGGCGTCGACATTATAGTGACGTTGTTTGCCTCGTAGGGGACACCCGGCCCAGTATTGCCCATTGGACTCAGCAGGCTACGCGATACGGCGTACACCCCGGCGGAGATTAGACCCGCTATCGAGAGGCTGATGACATGGAGTCTCTCAAAACCCAGAACCGCCTTCTTCTTAACCTTGGCGACACTTTTTCTTGGAACCAGGAGAATAGGCCGGTTGGATGCCCTGTAAAGCTTGACCTCCTGCAGTCTCTTCCCGTACTTCTTCCCCGCCACCTCGATGAGGCCGACTTTGAGCATCTTGTCGATGTGGTACGATACCGTGGAAATCGGAAGATCCAGCTCGCGCGATATCTCGCTTATCGAAAGGGCCTGGTCTTCCAGAAGGTGGAGGATGGCTATCGCTTTTTCGTTCATTAAGATCTGGGCAAGTTCTTTCGCCCTCTCGTCATGGATATCTATGGTCTCGTAGTCCAAGCGGTGCCACCTGGGGAGAATAGGGCGGGGACGTATTAAAGCTTTTCACAGCTTCAAGCTTGCTTGAAGTCATCAGAAGGGGCGTGAGAGTAAAAGGAAAGGGAGCTTAAATTCACGGCTTCTCCATGACGATCTCGATGGTCGAGGTGTTGGCGGTCCTGCCGTCGGCAGTCGGGAGCTCCTCGGTGCCGATCTTGATCTCCTTGACCCTGACCTCTGGGAGGAACCTGTTCCTGACGATCTCAGCGACGTCAACGGCCCTGCTGATAGCCCTACCGCGAGCCTTAACGCTGACCTCCTTAGCGCCCTCGTTGAACTGGGTTATCACGGCGAGGACGTAGTTCATAACCGGCTTCTTTCCGATGTAGACGACATGCTCCTCTGCCATCTTTGGCACCTCCGGAATTTTGTCGTTAACCTGTCGTGGGATTTTGGTTAAATACTTTTCGGTATTTTTCCTGCTTTATTGGACAATCCTGTGGCTTTAATGGATTAATCGAATGCTCATCCATGCTCCTGCAAATTCGTGTTAAGCGAAAGGTTTTAAGGATTAAAAATTGCCATAGACTTGGTGATAATATGGCCGTTCATCCCATTGACTACCGCTACGGAAGCGAGGAAATGAGGCGCATCTGGGACGAAGAGAATAAACTCCAAAAACTCCTCGATGTTGAGGCGGCCTTAGCCCGGGCACACGCAAAGCTCGGCAACATCCCTGAAGAAAGTGCCAGAGTAATCTCCGAGAGGGCCAACACTAAGTGGGTCAAAGTGGGGCGTGTCAAGGAGATAGAGGCCGAGATACACCACGATATAATGGCGGTTGTCAAAGCTTTAAGCGAGGTATGCGGCGAGCACGGCAAGTACGTCCACCTTGGTGCCACGTCCAACGATATAATAGACACCGCCAACGCCCTCCTAATAAAGGAGAGCCTGACCATAGTCGAGGACGACCTCAAGGAGATACGCTCAATCCTCAAGAACCTCGCCAGAGAGCACAAGTACACCGTCTGTATAGGAAGGACCCACGGCCAGCACGCGGTCCCGACGACCTACGGCATGAAGTTTGCGGTATGGCTCGATGAGATACAGCGGCACTTGGACAGGATAGGGGAGCTGAAGGAAAGGGTCCTGGTCGGCCAGATGAGCGGCGCAGTTGGGACGATGGCGAGCTTTGGCGATAAGGGCATCGAGATACAGCGCCTCGTCATGGAGGATCTCGGGCTGAAACCTGCCAGGATAAGCAACCAGATAATCCAGCGCGACGTCTATGCGGAGCTTATGATGGTTCTGGCGCTCATAGCCTCGACCCTCGACAAGATCGCTCTCGAGATAAGGAACCTCCAGAGAACGGAGATACTTGAAATCAGTGAGCCGTTCGGGAGGAGACAGGTCGGCTCTTCGACCATGCCGCACAAGAGGAACCCCATCAGGAGTGAAAAGGTGAGCGGTCTGGCAAGGGTTCTCTACTCGAACGTGATCCCCGCGCTGCTGAACAACCCCCTCTGGCACGAGAGAGACCTCACGAACTCCTCCGTTGAGAGGGTCATCCTTCCGGAGAGTTTCGTCCTCCTTGACGAGATGCTCAAGAGCATTAAGAAGGTTCTCGCCGGTTTGGAGTTCTTCCCAGAGAACATCAAAAGGAATCTCTACATGACCAGCAACCTCATCATGGCCGAGCCGCTGATGCTGAAGCTGGCGGAAAGGGGAATGGGGAGACAGGAGGCACACGAGCTCGTCAGGCGGCTTGCTATGCGGGCGTTCCAAGAGAACAGGGATCTGATGACCCTTGCCAGAGAAAACGGAGACGTGAAAAAGTTCCTGAGTGATGACGATTTTGAGAGCCTGAAGCCGGAGAAGTACATAGGCATGGCACCGCGGATAGTCGATGACGTAATCGCATGGATAGAGGAGAAAGAGCGGAGAGGAGGCGTCTGAGGGTTTGGATTCCTTTTACCGGTTGTCTCCTCCTGTTTTCATATCTTGTCCCAATGTGCGGGTTTACTCTCAAATTTTTCGGTTATTTTTGACTTTTTGAGGTTCTTACAAAAATATTTTTTAAAATTGGAATTTTTAAATATTCCATTCAAATCTATGTAAATACGATTTAGGAACATTTTTATTGGTCAGCAAATTAATAACACTGAAATTACTATTAAAAATGTTAATATTTCTGGATTTTTAACTATTTTGTACAGTAATTCTGGCACAATGCACACATTGTTGGGGATGGTGGTTCCAGTGACCGAGATTACTTGGCCTCCACTGGATCTTTTCCAGAATGTGGTATTTTGAGTTGTGTGAGCCCGCATCTCTGTCACAAAATTGGATTACGATTAAAGGTGGTTATGATGGGTTGGCGCCTGCCGGTGGGAATTCCAACGGCCTACCACGGCAAAGCTATGTATGGATGCTGATATCGCACACTCACAAGTGGCCCCCTGATGGGTCTTCTGCGACTAGTGCCGGGGGTTAAATTTCAGTTAGCTTCACAGTACGTCTTAAATAACGGCGGCAGTGGATGGTCTGTACTCCATCTACTCCTCGTGAATAGTACCTGCAGACTGCTGGTTGTGAGCTCAGGTTCTGCGATCTACTCGGAAGCACAACCCACAGCTCGCCCTTTCAATGCACCTTTATGTCTACGTAAATTAGATATAAGGCACATTATATCTAATTTTGGTGAACAAAGCTGGACATTTAAGGGGCCCTCCACAGGATGCGCAGGCAGAAAGGATTCCCCGAACATGAATATGCGTAATCACCCCCTGTGGCTGCCTGTCCCTGGACTTTAGCGTAAGCATACATGCCTGTAGCCCCCACGGCAGATAACCACTTTCGATTGTAACCTATCTTTTGTCTGTTCGGTCGGGGATCTATGATGATTATTCCGTCTTAATGAAAAGTTCTCGTGATAATAGCATGCTCAAGCGCCAGCCGTGTACCTTTTAAGTGCCTTTTGGCAGGATTAATCTTCTGCGATAGTAAATTTTTTGAATTTTTTACTTTTCTAGATACTATTTTTGTTTTGAATTTAAACATTCTGTTTGTATAACAACCAAAATATTTAAATTCCAACTTTTTATTGAAGTTATTATTTTAACTTTTGTTTTTATTGTTTTAATATCGTTTATCGATAGTAACAATCCACCCAAAAATTTGAGAGATAAATCCAGCATGAAAATTAGGAGAGCCTAAAAATGGCTGAGTATTGTAACAGCTTTAATCGCGTGAAGAAGCACTGTCAAAGCATAGTCCAGAAATTAGGGCTCAATTATTCCTCTTCTTCTATCATCCCTTTGGGAACCTCGTTGCCCTGGGGCAGGATGATAAGCTCCCTCCCCTCGACCAGCATCCGGGCAACCTTTTTTCTGGCCGAGCTTAGCGCCCTCCACACGGTGCCCCTGGAGACCCCCATCCTCTTTCCGGCCTCTTCCTGAGTCAGGCCCTCGTGATCCACCAGCCTAAGGGCCTCAAATTCCTCGTAGGTCATGAAGATCGGTGGTTTGGGCTGACCTATCGGGGGCAACGCGGGATAGAAATGCCTAACCTCGGGAATGAAACCTATCATCCTCATCTTCCTTCTCCTGCCCCTTCCGCGTCCCCGACCACGAGCACCCATCGGCATGGCTATCAAAAAATCCATTGATGCTTGGGTTTATAGACTTTCTGTCCAGTAAGGGTTATAACTCACCCCGCCGACTCCTGAGTGGTGAGAGACATGGGCTTTCATGTGACCGAGAGGAAGATAGGCTGGCACAAGGACTTTGACAGCTCACACTTTCTTGCGCTCCCCTACGAGAGCAAGTGCCTCAGAATTCATGGCCACACGTACAACGTTGACGTCGAGATATGGGGCGACATTAATGAGAACGGCATGGTGTTTGACTTCAACCACCTCAGCAGGCTCATAAAGCTCCTCGACCACAGGATCCTCGTGAGTGAGAAGTGGGTTGTGGAGAGGAGGGAAGGCCTTATTGTTATTGAAAAGAACGGAAAACACCTGGAACTGCCTGCCGGTGAAGCGGTGGTCCTGGATAAGCCCAACGTGACTGCGGAGTACATAGCGGAGTGGTTCGCCGAGAGGATAGCGGAAAAGGCAGGGAACAACGTGAAAAAAATCCGGGTCAGGGTATGGGAAGACCCGAGGAGCTACGCCGAGGTAACGCTGGAGAAGACCTAGCAGCCATTTTCCCTCTTTTTCGGCAGCTCCTCTTCGATTCCACACCTTTCGTATAGCGCCTTCAGCATCTCCTCCGCTTTCTCCCTGAGCTTCCTGAAGTACCCCTCATCAAAGGTCTCCCCCGCTTCGAGGGTCAGGAAGCAGGCGGTCTTCATGTACGCTATCCCCATATCGCAGTCGCTCCTCTCCGCTATCTTCCCGGCAATGTCAACGATGTATCCGGCGAAGGAGTGCAGTATCCTCATGTAATCGTTACGGAAACCGTTCTCGTTGAGCCAGCCCTTCAGCGTCAGAAACAGCTTGAAAGCTGGAATCTCAACATTCTCGTCGTTGAAGCGGCGGTACCTGATGAGCAGGTACTGAAAGACCGAGATGAGAAACCTCCCGACGTCAGACTTACTTCCTCCCCGTGAGGCGACGAACTCCTCGAACTCCCCCAGCCCGCTTTTCCCGCCCTCGGCGAACGCCGCGAGCACGGCCAGGTAGGGCGTGGAGTACTGGGAGAAGTCAACTTTCTCAAGCTCCGGTATCTCCGGGAACACGCTCATGATAGCTTCCCCGATGTCCATTTCTCCCACCCAAACGGTTAAATCGAGGTGCGCTTATTAGCTTTGAGGTGAGCATCGTGAGGTTTTCAAGGGGACGGAATTTCCTCTTCCGGATTCCAGAGGGGGAAGAGTTCCTTGAATTTATCAACCGCTTTGCAAAGAAAAACAACCTCCTAATCGGGGCGGTTAGTGCCATAGGCACCCTGAGGAATCCAAAGATAGGCTACTTCGACGAGGAGGCCGGGGACTACAAGGTCATCTCACTCAGGGGAACCTATGAGCTGGTCTCTCTTCTGGGCAACATAAGCGTAAAGGACGGTGAGCCGTTCGCCCACATCCATGTTGCCCTTGGGGACTCCGACGGCATGCTCTACGGCGGTCACCTCATCGAGGGTGAGGTCTTCGTGGCCGAAGTCTTTATACAGGAGCTCCTCGGGGAAATCCTTGAGAGGAAACCGCAGGAGAACGGGCTGGCACTGTGGGACGTCGATTGAAGCAACTCCGTTTTCCTCTCATGTATTCTTTACCATCCTGAAAACGGCACCGCAGAAGATTAAGATCCCAAGGGCAACTCCGGGTATCCACGCTGCGACAACCAGAAGCACTGACTTGGGGACAACCGCGGCAACGACCGCCACCATAAACCCGAGAAGGACGAATACTCTCCAGGGAACCATCGGAAGTGGATCCGAGTACCCTGCGTGCGGGGAACTGATGTCGAGATACAGGAGTACTCCGAGGAGAATGTACAGAATCCACACACCCGCCTGTTGTCTTAGGGGCGGGATGCCTTCGGGGAACAGGTAGATCCCCAGGAGGAGATACATTAAGAGAAAGAGGGGAGTTATAACCACCATCTCTCTTTTTGTTGGCAGGAGGTCCCTAAGGGGTATTCTGGGGGCCTTTCGACGCCAGAGGGTCGAGGCGAGGACTATAACTCCCCATGAGATTGAGGGGGACATCAACGAGACCATCCTTGAAGGGGAGTTTATGGCCTGATTTACCGCACAAAAGAGAACGAATATCCCGAACACAACGTGGGTGGTTTTCTTGGCCTGTAAATGGTGCGAAAGCCACCTGGGTATCCCCCTGACTATCTCCTCCGAACCGGTTAGATACGTCTCTGCTATCAGAAGGGGCAGGGTGAAGGACATCAGGGGATGCCAGAGGAATATGAGAAGAAAAAGTGGTATAAGGGATATCCCAAGAATCCTCGGCTCGGCACCCCAGCTGGAGCTCCAGAGCATTTTCGTGCCGTAAGCCTCGAAGAGTCCAAAAACCTGGCCCGCTAAAAAGAGGGTGTATAAGTCGACTTTCCTCTTTCTAAAGGCTATGTACGAGAAAACAAGGATGTTCAGGGTGTAAAAGGGATACGTCACAAGGATTCCAGAAGGGGTGAAAAACGGGAAAGGTGTTGATGCCGTGACGACCTCGGCGAAATACGTTGAGAAAGCCCCAAGAATAAGCCAGAATATGTATTTGTAGTGCCGTTTTAGAGTTGCTGGAGTGGGTGATGCTTCCATTGGGACTCCCATTCCATCTCTCTATGGAGGTACTTAGGGTTTTCTTTTCGACTGGTTGGAACATCCTAAGGGAATAAAGGGGAGGATGTCCGGAAATCAGAACACCGAGTTCAGCCTGCCGCCATCGACAGGGATCATGGCGCCGTTTATGTAGCTCCCGAGATCGCTCGCGAGGAATGCAACCAGGTAGCCTATCTCCTCCGGTTCGCCGAGACGACCGAGTGGTATCGGCCTCGCGTACTCGGCGAGGGCATCCTCAACGGTCTTTCCTTCCCTCTCCGCCCGGTCATTTGCGAGCTGTATCATCCTGTCCGTCCTTATTATGCCGGGCATTATGCCGTTCACGGTTATCCCCTTCGGCCCGAGCTCCTTTGCCAGAGTCCTAACGAGACCTGCCATCGAAATCCGGACCACGTTGCTGAGCGCTATGTTTGGTATCGGCTCCCTTATCGCCACGCTCGTGGAGTAGACTATCCTGCCGAAGCCCCTCCGCTCCATGGCGGGAACGAGGGCTCTGGTGAGGTAAACGGCCGGGTAGAGGAGCAGCCTGACGGCACCTTCCCAGTCCTCCATGTCCATCTCGATGAAGTAGCCGGGCTTTGGGCCGCCTGTGGAGAAGAAGAATATGTCCGGTTCGCCGATGTTTTCAAGCTCTTTCACCGTTCTCTCCAGGTCTTCGCGCTTTGTGAGGTCGGCGACTATGTAGTGCACGTCAACGTCGCTTTCACCTTTGATTTTCTCCTTTGCCTTCCTCAGGTTCTCCTCGTTCCGTGAGAGGAGTATCACATCCGCCCCGGCCCTTGCTAGAACCCTCCCCACGCCGAAGCCTATGCCCCTGCTCGAGGCGGTTGTGAAGGCCAGCCTCCCAGAGAGGTCTACTTCCAGCATGATGACCACCGGAGAACGTTGGTTGTGGGTGTACAAAACCATTACTGGTCATTCTTGAATAGTGTAAACAGCACTGAATAGTGCCACGTGCCTATCGCAAACACCCCGATGAACTCGGGGATGGCGACCCCACGAAAGGCGCCGAAGGCCCACTTGGCCAGGACTACCTCGACGACGAATAAGGACACCGTGAGAATCCCGATATTCCTGTGGCCCTCTATCCAGAAACCAATGCCTGCTATCAGGTATCCTAAGCTCGCAGAGATGAAGAAGCCCCAGCTGACAGTGTAGTGTGGCGACGTACCTTCGGGGAACAGGCCGATGAGGGCCAGGAAAATCAGGCCAAGGGAGAAAACCGCAACACCTGCCTTTTCCAGGCCGTTTTTGAGGAGTGAAAAGAGTCCGGTAACATAGTACACACCAAGGAGGGCCGTGAGTATGAGGGAAACGTTGAGAACCCAGTTGTTGGGCAGGCCGACCCTTCCCAGGTCGCTTATGGCGTTCTCGGTGATCCTCCACCAGGAGCGGTTTATTTGGATTGCCGCACCTGTCCCACAGAGGGCAATTAGGGGAGAGATGACACCGGCCCAGAACTGGCTCTTCTTCATTCCTCCTCACCCTTCATAGAAAATCTGGTAGTGCTGGACGTACTTCTCCTTTTCCAGCAGGAAGTCCTCGTCCTCGGGGTAGTACTTCGCTATCTCGGGGTTTTCTCCGGCGAACTTCTTGATGGACTCGATGGAGTCCCATATCGTGACGAGGAGAAAGTGGGCGATCTTCCCCTCATCTTTCCGCGTGAAGTAGATTTTTAAGAGGCCATCAACGGAGCTGTAATCTGGCACAGCTCGTTCGATGAGAAACTTTTCGTATTCGTTCGCCCTTTCAACAGGTACCCTTCCGTGCCAGAGCCTCATAACGGCCATGGAATCACCTTGACAACACTTTTGTCTTGCTCCTATTAAAAACTACCCAAAAGGCCTCATGCCGTTAGTGCCCATCCAGCGCTCTTCACGAGGCTTGAGACTGCAACAATGCTCGCAAAAGCCCAGAGAACCATGACAATTGAAAGCCCAAATGCGGGCAGTACGAATGTTTTTATTGATGTAGAGACACCTGAGGAGATTATAAAGATTCCTGCCAGTACTCCGAGTTTCTTAAGTCTCGGTCGACATTCAGAGAGTTCAATCCCCTCATACTCCCGGGCCTTCGTAAGGGCACGGTATAGAAGGGAAAACGTGAGGGCATAAAGTGCCCATACTGGAATCTGGGCGGCTAAAGCAGGGAGTGCTTCCCTCCTGAGCAGGGACCCGAAGATTACGTAGTACGCAATGAGTACCAGAATCAGGGGCCTTAGCTCCCTACGGTTGGGCAGGAGTTCAAGCATGTCGTTGTTTCTGCCGTTAAAACGCTCCATCCAGAGATATATCAGGAGAATCAGGAACGCTGAGGAGGAAAACGTCGATAGAAACGAGTGGAGGAAAGACGGAGCGTTCGAGGATTCCACTATGCCCAGGAGCATGGCCGTGAGGTAGGGGTGTTTGAGAACGAAACTTGGGAGCACCTTTCTCCCGGAAGTTAGGAGTTCCGCGATGCCGAGGGGGATTATGAAGGACATGAAGGGATGCCAGAAGAGCACTATGACGAGGACTTCGAGGACACCTATTCCCCCCACTTTGAATATTGAACCCCATTCGGGATTCCATACGACCTTGGTTATGTACGCCTCATAGAGGCCGAAGAGAATTCCTGCCAGGTAGAGGGTCTCAAACCGGGGCTTCCCGAAGCGGTAAACGATCCCGGCGAGAACCAATGTGTGCAGGCCGTACAGGGGCAGGAGGGAGATTATTCCCCAGGGCGTGAAATACGGGTAGAGGTACGATGCCACGGTTACCTCCGCAAAGAACACGGAGAGCGAGGCCAGCAGGAACCAGAAGAAGTATCTGTAATTCAGCCGCATTGTTTGTCCCCAGAAGGGTACGTTGTATGTGAATTTAAGGGTTGTGAAGAAAAGAAAGCTCACCATTCACCTCTGCCCTTACCGTGACCACCTCCAGACCTGAAGACCGCGGTCGTGAGCTTTCCCGAAAGGAAAGCCCTGACGGCCTCCTCAACGGTCAATGTGGGGGGTGCGGAGATGAGCTTTATCCCCGCAGCCTGAAGAACTGCGGCCGAATTCGGCCCAAAATGGCCAGAGATGACGACTTCCACTCCCATGTCGATGCAGAACTGCGCCGCTGTGACTCCAGCCCCCCTTGATTGGCTGTAGCCGGGGTTCTCGACCACTTGAACGCTGACTATCTGGTCATTCTCAACATCCACCAGGGTAAACTTGGGGGCCCTTCCAAAGGCCTGGTTGACACTATCGTTTAGACCCCCTTTCTCGGTTGAGATGATTATCCTCATCGCCACACCTCCGCGAAAATTAGGAAAACCGAACTTAAAAAGTTTGCATAAGCCCAAAAATAGGTTAAAAAGGCCTCACCACCACCCATGCCAGCGTGCCCTCCCCTTCGGCTGGCCGGTCCGCGGGCAGTAGCCGGGCTGGGCCCCCCAACCCCTGCCCCCTCCACGGCCCCAACCGCGTCCTCTTCCACCTCTTCCGCGGCTCCCGGGGCCGTAGCCGTAGGTTGGGTACGAACCGTACGCAGGGGAGGGAGTGGGTGCAGCCGGTGCTGGTGCCGTGAACTTCCCAAGGCTTCCGCTGGTGGCTGCCTTTATGGCCTCCTCAACCGGAGTTCCCGGTGCTGCCTGATAAACCTGTACGCCGGCGGCCTGGAGGGCACCGAGGGCATTTGGCCCCACCTGTGGAACCACCACGGCATCGACGCCCTCATTGATGAGCGTCTGAACCACCCTCGGACCGGCTCCGCCTCCTGCCATTGTTGCACTGTTCTGGATTATCTTTTCGCCGGTTACGTTTCCCTTCTCGTCAACGTTCGCTATGTAGAACGCGGGGGCGCGTGCGAACAGGGGTGCAACCGTGTCGTTGAGCCCTCCCCCGTTGGTTGGAATTGCGATCTTCATCCTCACCACCTCTCGTCCTTTTGGTATTTTGTGCATATGCACAGTATTTAAATCTTTCGGTCGCCCTAATGGCGGTCTGTTCTTACTATGGTTGAATATGATGCCAGAACTTTGAACAGGTACGGGTCGAATAAGTCAAGTGAATACCTACCGCGGTTATTCTTCGAAATTGGTCATAGTTGGGAACTTCTACCCGGAGGTCATCAGGAAGGGTGAACCTCTCGCCGAGGAGGTTGCCCTTAAGATAAGCAGGATAACCGTCTTCGTCATAGGTATCCTCGCGGCTGTCCTGGCGTACTTCGCGAAGGACATAATATTCTGGTTCATGCTCTTCGCCTGGGGAGGTCTGGGAGCCTCAATAGGGCCAGCATTGATACTCTCGCTCTACTGGAAGAGGACGACCAAGTGGGGCGTCGTCGCGGGGATGGTTGTGGGAACCCTGACCACCATCATCTGGGAGCTCTACCTCAAGGCCAGCACCGGCATCTACGAGTTCGTCCCGGCCTTTGCCTTTGCCCTGCTGGCGACAGTCATGGTCAGCATAATCACCAAGACCACCGAGAACGTCGATGAAATAATGGAAGCCATGGAGTGAGCTTTCTCTTCTTTTTCTGTGCTGTGGAAGCGTGAATGCGTTTCAGGCCTTCTTTGCTTGAACCTGTGCCACAGATCGTCGAAGTCCTCAACGACCCTCTGGAGGGCGAGCTGGAGATCTCTGGTTCTGGTAAAGAAGACCACCTTGTCTGTACGGTCCCGAATCCTGATGGAATTGGGCCCCATCTTGAAGGCATCTATGAGGTGTTCATCGTCTTCCATCCCAAATGCCGCATTAAGGCAGCGCTTTTTCACCATCTGGCATCACCGTTTTGAGCATATGCACAAACTTTAAAAATCTTTAGGCCGGCCTAATTCCTGGAGGTGAGAGCTTGCAGATAGCGGTGAGCGGTGGAAAGGGGGGCACCGGAAAGTCAACCGTCGCGGTCAACCTTGCGATAGCTCTGAGTGACCATTACGACCTCGTCCTGGCGGACCTCGACGTCGAGGCCCCGAACGACCACCTCCTCCTCGGAGTGGGACTGGCCAACGAAGAGCCCGTCGAGATGTTCATGCCGCGTTTTGACTACCAGAAGTGCACCCGGTGCAGGAAGTGTGCCGAAGTCTGCGAGGAGCACGCCATAGTCACCATGAGGGACGGCACACCTTTCCTGATGCCGAACCTCTGCTCGGGCTGTGGGGCCTGCGATATAGTCTGCCCGGTTCTGGGGGCCATTCTGCCGGGCAAGAAGCTGATGGGACACACTTACCTCGCCGAGACGCTCTACGGCTTCCCGCTCGTCACGGGAAGGCTCCTTGAGGGTGAGGAAAGGGCGATGCCGGTTGTTTCGCGGGCAAAGAGGCGCGCCCGGGAGCTTGGGAAGGAGCTTTTGATGGTTGACACCGCCGCCGGGACGAGCAACACGGTCTCGAAGGCCATTGAGGACTCAAGGCTCATCATAGCCGTCACCGAGCCAACTCCCCTCGGCATTCACGACGGCGAGCTGATACTCAGGCTGGCGAAACTGATGGGAATCCCTGCGGTGGTGGTTGTGAACCGCTCTGACCTCGGCGACGTGGGTAAGGTGCGCGAGATAGCGGAGAGGTACGGGGCGGAAGTGATAGCCGAGATCCCCTACAGCGAGAACATCATAAGGAGCTACATCGAGGGTAGGCCTGTAGTTCTGACGGACTACCCTGAGGCGGACATTTTCAGGGAGATGGCCTCCAGGGTCGCTGAGTTTCTCGGAGGTGGTGAGTGATGCAGCTGGTCATAGCGAGCGGCAAGGGGGGCGTTGGGAAAAGCACCGTTACCGCTTCGCTCCTCTACCTGCTGAAGGACGAGTACAGGTTTGTTGCCGTCGATGCCGATGCAGACGCGCCGAACCTCGACCTGCTCCTCGGGGTGGATCGCTGGGAGGCTGAAAAGGAACTCGCTGGTGCCAAGGTGGCGCGCATAAACACCGGGAGCTGCGTGCGGTGCGGCATCTGTCAGGAGCGCTGTCCCTACGACTGCATCAGG
Organism: Thermococcus coalescens; assembly: GCF_055392585.1. Classification (NCBI taxonomy): domain Archaea; kingdom Methanobacteriati; phylum Methanobacteriota; class Thermococci; order Thermococcales; family Thermococcaceae; genus Thermococcus; species Thermococcus coalescens. The sequence continues at coordinate 478,989 of NZ_AP043764.1, read as the reverse complement.
GTGGTTGGCGGAGATTACATCGTAAACGAGCTGACATGTGAGGGCTGCAACGTCTGCGGTCTTGTCTGTCCGGTTCAGGGTACGATAACGCTGGAGGAAGTCCGCTCAGGCGTGGTGAGGAAGACGACCACCCGCTACGGTTTCCCGCTGATTTCGGCCCAGCTTGACGTCGGAAGGCCCAACAGCGGGAAGCTGGTCACCGAGGAGAAGGAGTGGGCGAAGAAGCTGATGGGCGAGCTTGGCCTGGAGCACATGATAGTGGACAGCGCCGCTGGGATAGGCTGCCAGGTCGTAGCCAGCCTCGGCGGTGCCGACGCTGCGGTGCTCATCGCGGAGCCCACACCGGCATCGCTGAGTGACGTCCAGCGCGCTTACAGGGTCGTCCAGCACTTCAGGCAGCCGGCCTACCTCATAATCAACAAGGCCGACATCAACCCGGGCTTCACAGGGCTTGGGGAGTGGGCGGAAAGTGAGGGTATCCCAATCCTCGGGGAGATACCCTACGACCGGGCCGTTCCGAGGAGCATGGGCATGCTCAGGCCATTCGTGGAGGCCTTCCCCGATTCAAAGGCCGCGGGGGCGATGAGGGAAATAGCGGAGCGGGTAAAAGATGAGATCCTGAAATGACTACTACGGATTTCCAAGGGGAAGGTTTGTTCTTTCCCCGTTCACCACCACCGCAACCCTCATGGAGATTGGGAGGCTTTCACTCTCATTCACCGTCTTGTTGAAGACCACCACGAAGGAACCGTATGGGCCCTTTGCCCAGATCCCAACTGAGTTTTCGTTGTCGATTCCAGTGGGAATGAACGCCCCCCTTCCATCCCCCTCACAGGAGTTTATCCCTTCTCCGTTTTCAGCGCGCTGCCAGCACCTCCAGGCTATCTCACCGGTAGTCTTGACGATGCTGAGGTTCTTTGGATAGAAGAGGGAGATGCCTTCGACCCTGTCCACAGTTGCAGGGTTTGAAAGGTAGTACAGGAACACCATAGCCTTTCCCTCTATCTCCGTGTAGATCATACCGTAAAGGACATCGAAGTCCCTGAAGTCGGGGGTGATTTCTCTAATCGGGGGAACGGCCAGATAGGATTTTTCCATATACCACCCCGAAGAGCCGCTGACCGTCTTGGAACAGTTGGCGAAGGAGTAGGCATATCTCTGGTAGATCCTCCCTATTTTTCCGTCCTCGGCCAGTTCCTGCAAAACCGCAAGGGGGTAGTTGGGGTCGAGCGAGGCGTTGAACGAGCTTCTCAGAACACTTACGAGGCTCTCGGTTCCGTTAACCTCATCCGCCCACATTTCAACGTTTATCGGATTGACGTAGGGGCATATCGTGTAAGTTATGTGGTCGGGCTTTTGGGGGTTTTCACCGGGATTCCGGAGGTCTGAGAAGGATACGACGAGTCCTGCTATGACAACGAGGGCCATTCCAACAACCAGCAGCTTTCCTAGGTTCATACCAACCACATAATTTCATCTTACGTACGGTAAATAAAGTTTTCGTTCTCGTAGTAATCGCCGACCCAAACCTTAAAAGCCCCGCCGTGTAGTCCCTCCGGTGGTGTAAATGGCCGAGACAAACGAGCAGCTTGAAAGGCTCGCTTACGAGTATCAGCTCCTTCAGGCCCAGGCACAGCTCCTGGCCCAGAACCTCGAACTGCTCACCCTTGGGCGGAACGAGTTTCAGGCGGTCAAGGAAACGCTGGAAGAGCTCAAGAAGGTCGAGGAGGAAAAGCCGGAGATTCTGGTGCCCATCGGTGCGGGCTCATTCCTGAAGGCAAGGATAGAGGACAAGGAGAACGCGATAGTCAGCGTTGGAGCTGGATATGCCATCGAAAAGAACCTCGACGAGGCTATAGCGTACCTCGACGCCCGTATAAAGGAGTACGAAGAGGCCATAGCCAGGACCCAGGAGGCCCTCAGGAAGCTTGAGGGACAGCTGGGAGAACTGGCCCAGAAGGCGCAGGAGCTTCAGCAGAGGCAGGCGATGGGCTTCAGTGTTAAGAGATGACCTTCTCCAAAATTTTTCGGGTCTGAACATCGAAATCTTGAGATAATATTTTAAACTTTTTATCCCACAGTACGTTTTAGTATGTTGGGGAAACTCAGGATAACTTCAATCATGCTGGTTTTAACCCTGCTTCTCGGAACCTTGGGGTTAGCCGTACCCACGATCACTGTGAATGTCCAGGAAATTGGAACTGGAACCAACAGGCTTGTGAGCCCGGTTTGGGAGGGAAGGTACACACTGTGGCAGTCGGGTACCGACGTTGTTGCCGTGGAGTTGATACTGACCGCTGACATGCCTGCTGGCACGGTTATATACGTCACGCTGAAAAACTCCTCTGGTGTTGTTGTTTCAAACGGCACCCTGGTCGTTGGCTCTGGGGGCATCCCCGCAGGAACGCCCTTCAACGTTACCGTGACTCCCGTTAACTCTGCATGGGTGGATCCAACACAGACCGAAGTTGTGATCCTGTCCTCGGAGTACTACGGGGACACTTCCGGCCCGGTTTTTGTGAACACTCAAAAGCTTGGGATCGGGACTTACGACGGCAGCTACTCCCGCCCCATAACCGTCTATGGAAGCTCCGTTTTCCTGGATTACTACCCAATACGGATGTTGTTTATATCGTCCAATCCCTCTTTCCCGTGGGACTCGCTTTATTTCACGAACACCACTGGGAGCTGCCTGTATTACTGGAAGGAGTTCAACGGGACGTTCGTCAATTCCGATGGGAGAACCTACTCCTGGGCGGTGTTCTGGGTAAACGTCACAAACATTCCAGCCAATTCGAATGAGACTATTTTTGTGAACTACCTGGGAACCGGGAACCCGTGCTCGGCCTACGTGAATCCCAGCAGGGTATTCTTGTTCTACGACAACTTTACCAGTCTTGCCAACTGGCAGGTGGGGGGCACCCCAACCCTCTCCGGAGGAGAGCTCCAGCTTGATAGGGGAGACTGGATACTGAGTACGAGGAGCTTTCCGGTGCCCTATTCCGTCGAGGTTTTTACGAACCTTGCCTATGACGATGGAACTCCCTACGATACAAGGGGAGGGGGGTTCTTCTCCTGGGTCTATTCACTGGGGCCGTTTGTCCTCCCCTATGTGGATTCCGCCGGTTCTGGAGCCGGTGAGGGAATAGGAACGGAATACCTGAACTGGGCGGGCACCTTGATCCCGTGGAGTCAGCAGGATGGGCTGGTTCAGGCGGATGCGAGCGCTCCAATCACAACGCTGAACTGGAACTATGGGAACAGCAATCCAGCGTACATTATGGGGCAGTGGGAAATCCTCAATGCGACGGTAACCTCTACGTCCGTTGACTTCTCACAGGTTCTGTTCCTGACGTGGAACGGTGCCAACTGGGTTCTCTCAGCCACTCCCTCCACGGGCATACCCGCGTACACCCAGAGCACGAGTTCCTACACCATAACGGTGACATCCGACGGCAGGGTACTCCTCGGCCAGTGGAGCGGCGGACCCACACGCGTGGACTTTGTCTTTGTGAGGAAGTACGTTTCTCCCGAACCCACGTACACCCTCGGAAACGTTTACTACCACCTCACCTTCGTTCCGGAGCCGCTTACCGCATCAGCAACCGGAGCCTCGGTTGCCTCAACGGGCATTCCTACGATAGCATCTATCGGAAAATCTGCCCCGGTCTCTCTGCCGATCGAAGGTCAGAACCCCGGCGGAAAGACCATTCCACAGCTTCAGAACAGGACCAGTGAAGAGACTGCGTCGAACAACACCAGCGTCTCGGAGAGAATTAAAGAACTGGCGAGGGCTGCGAACCTGACCCTTAGCGATGATGGTCCGTAGCGTACCACTCCACCGTTTTTTTCAGGCCATCCTCAAGCGAGAACTCCGGCTCGAACCCGAGCTTTCTTATCTCCCCTATATCGGCGAGGCTGTGCCGTATGTCGCCGGGTCTCGGCTTGTCGAATATGATCGAGGTATTTGCCCCCGTTATCTCGATTATCTTCATCGCCAGCTCAAGGACGCTCGTTTGCTTTCCGGTGGCGACGTTGAAGACCCTTCCGTTGCTCCGTCTGCTCTCGGCCACCAGGAGGTTGGCCCTTACAACGTCCTTCACGTAGATGAAGTCCCTCGTCTGCTTTCCGTCCCCGTAAATCACGAGGGGCTCATTCTTCAGCGCGCGGTTGATGAAGATGCTGATAACACCCGCGTACTGGTTGAAGCCCTGCCTGGGACCGAAGACGTTGAAGTACCTCAGCGCGACAACTGGAATGCCGTACAGCTCGTGAAAGACACGCAGATACTCCTCGGCAGCAACCTTGGTCAGGCCGTAGGGCGAGAGGGGTTTTGGTCTCTCTGTTTCCTTTAACGGGAGGTTCGGATTGTCCCCGTACACGGCCGCGGATGATGCGAAGATGAGCTTTCCGTGCCCATCGAGCAGTGCCCTCAGGATGTTGATCGTGCCGATGACGTTCACTTCCTCCGTGAAAACCGGATCCCTTATGCTTTCAACGACACTGACCTGGGCTGCCTCATGAAAGACGTAATCCGCGTGGCCTATCAGCTCGGCTATGGCCGAGTAGTCTCTGATGTCGGCTTTAACGAGCTTCGCTCCCGGCGGGACGTTCTCCTCCTTTCCGGTGTAGAGGTTGTCTATTATGACCACCTCGTTGTCCTTGACCAGCTCCCAGGCTATGTGGGAGCCTATGAAGCCGGCCCCTCCGGTGACGACCACGAGCTTGTTTCTCATTGCTACCCCCGTTGGTAGTGTTTGCCACAGGTTTTAACCTTTTGCGGGGTCAGCCTCCAGTTTTTCGACTGATTCCTGTTAAATTCGAAACCGTTATAAGCCTCCTATTGACTTAAATCTGGGTAAGGAGCCATGCCGAGCTACATCGTTGTTGGCGGTCAGTGGGGAGACGAGGGCAAGGGCTCTGTTATCGCCTACCTTGCCCTGAAGGACGGTCCTGAAATCATAGCCCGCGGTGGGGTGGGAACGAACGCAGGGCACAGCGTTTTTATCAACGGTAAAAAGTACGCGGTGAGACAGCTGCCGACTGCCTTCATCCAGAGAAATGCAAGACTTCTCGTTGGTGCGGGGGTTCTTGTTGATCCGGGGGTTTTCTTCCACGAACTTGAGCACCTCTGGGAATTCAACGTCGCCGAGAGGGTGGGCATCGATTACCGCTGTTCCATAATCGAGGATGAACACAAGAAGCTCGACAGGAGCAGCAGCCACCTCCACGACAGGATAGGCACGACTGGGAGCGGCTGCGGACCGGCAAACGCAGACAGGGTCATGAGGCGGGCGAGGCTTGCAAAGGACGTCCCCGAGCTTGAGCCATACCTGACGGACGTTGCCCGGGAAGTTAACGATGCCCTCGACGAGGGAAAGCTAGTGCTCATTGAGGGGACTCAGGGCTTTGGGCTGAGCCTCTACTACGGAACCTATCCATACGTGACCTCAAAGGATACGACAGCCTCTGCCATAGCGAGTGACGTTGGGATTGGCCCGACGAGGGTTGACGACGTCATTGTCGTCTTCAAGAGCTTTCCAACGAGAGTCGGGACCGGCCCGTTCCCCACGGAGATGAGTCAGGAAGAGGCGGAAAAGCTGGGCCTTGTCGAGTACGGGACGGTAACCGGAAGGAGAAGGAGGGTCGGATGGTTTGACTTCGAGTTTGCCCGCTATTCTGCGAGGCTCAACGGTGCAACGATGCTCGCCCTAACGATGCTCGACAAGTACGACAGGGAGGCCTTCGGGGTTACCGACTACGACAAACTGCCGAGGAAGGCCAGGGAGTTTGTTGAAGAGATTGAAGAACGCGTTGGCGTCCCGGTTGGGCTCATCAAGACCGGGCCGGAGCTTGAACATATAATAGACAGAAGGGAAGTTATCTGACGTCCCCGTTCCTGGACTCCCCTCTTTCCTCTTCTTCCAGTCTGACTTCGATGGGGTAGGCCGGGGTTTCTGATGGCCTCAGCCTTACCGTGAACCGCCCGTGCCCCATGGCCGTGGCAGTGAGGCCGAGGGTTTTCAGGATGTTGTCGACGCTCAAACTGCCATACGGACAGAATATAACCGTGCTCTCCTCAGGGAGCAGGGGATACTCGAACCTCCCCACCGAGGAATCGGCTATTTTAATGCTGACTTCCGGACTTTCGGGAGCGCTCAGTAGGATCTCCACCTTTCCCCTCTGGCCCGGCGGCGTGTAGAACCTCCCGAGCAGGCTCTTTCCCCTGCCCTCTATCTCGACGTCCACGTATCCGCCGGAAGTTGAAGCGGTGAGGAGCCTTTTGCCGATGACTCTGCCCTCCTGAGTCATGAAGAGCACCACCGTCCCATCGTACGGGTGGGTCAGGACTCTCACCGCCGGAAAGCTGGCGAATCCCCTTCCAATGGTTGAACATAGCTTGAACTCCCCGCGGGGGAATTCGAGGGTCGATGACTTTCCTCTTTCCAGGACTTGGAATTTTTTGGCTGAACGCCTCTTTTCGGATCTGTGGATGGTAATCCTCCCGTACTCGAATTCGAGCTCATCGGGGAACACCAGTCGGGCCCCCTTAAATGTGCAGGCCTCTGCGAGCATGGCCGCCCTCTTGGGCGCCTCCCTCATCTTCCCCAGACAGAACATCATGAGACCGATCACTATCAGGGCAAAGACGAGGTACATGGACACCCCTATGAACGCCTCCCGGGATGCCCCGCCGCTGGCGAGTGTCAGAAGGATCAGGGCGATAACTGAAACGAAGAGAACCAGAAACGCCGTGATTAGCCGGGCAAGGAATTTTGTCTCATACGCCTCCAGCACCACCGTCCTCATCGGCATCATCTTCGCTCGCTGTGGACCGAGAGTGCTCGACAAACCAGCGGACTATCACCTCGTGGAACTCGTCCGCCCATTCCGGATCCTCGAATATCTCATGGTATGCCCCCTCGAATTCCCTTATCTCCCTGTCCTCGACGGTGAGTTCCTTGAAAAGTCTCCTGGAGCCCTCGGGCGGTGTTATGACGTCCCCCGTGCCGACGATGAGCAGTATGGGGACATTTATTCTTTTGGCCTCCCTGTGCGCCAGCTCCATGTTTTCAAAGATGCTCCTCCCCAGTCTCGCCGAAATCCTGTCGTGAACGAGGGGGTCGTCGATGTATCTCCTTACCGCCTCGGGATTCCGGGAGAGAAGCTTTGGGTCGAGGCCGTTGGACATGGTTATCCCCGGGGCTATTTTTCCGAGGAACTTTGCCAGGGCCACCATGAACGAGGGCGTCTTTGGGCTTCTGGCGAGGGCGGGTGATGAGGCCACGACCCCCCTTACTTTGTCGGCCCTTGTTTCCGCGTACCTTATTACGGCCAGGCCTCCGAGGCTGTGGCCGAAGAGGAAGGGTTTTTCTCCGATTTCCTCGATGAGGGCGTCTATTATCTCCATGGCCTCCTCAACGCTCGCGTGCCCCCTCTTACCGGGACTTTTCCCGTGTCCAGGCCAGTCAAAGGTGTAGACGGCGAAACCTGCATCGTTCAGCATGTGGATAAGTCTCTCATACCTTCCGCTGTGTTCCCCGAGACCGTGGACGAGAACTACCCAGCCCCTTTCGGGGATTCCAAACTTGGCTCTGTGGACTTCCACGCTCACACCTCCAGCCAGAGCCGTTTGAGGGGGAACCTCTCAAATTTATTGTCCTCACTAACTATGGCCTGAAGGCCGTTGTTCTGTATTACGGCCGCGTGGAGGGCATCTGAGGCTTTTGTAGAACTCGTCGATGGACGTTTCGTAGTTTGGGTCGCTGCTGCTCAGGGCCAGGTAGATAGAGAGGTTCGTGTCCAGAAAGAGCTTCATTCCTCAATCCCCACGCCTTGTTGAACTCGTCTTTGAGGCTGATTCCCTTGAGTTCCCCCGGTTTTGGCTTTCTCTTTGGGTTTATTTTCTTCCTCTCCTCCCTGATTTTTCTGAGGAGTTCCTCCCCTTCTATGAGCCCGCGTATCACCAGCCCTTTCTCCGTCGGCTCGACTATAACCTCTCCACCTTCCTTTATGCCGTATGCTTCTCTGAAAACCTTTGGAATGACTATCTGGCCCTTCGGGCCGACCTTCAGGCGGATACTAACCAAAGGTATCACCTAGTATAACCTTGAGTTTGACCGGTAAAAACCTTGCGGAGAATTGGAAAAATTCATGAGGAGAACGGGCTCTCCTTTATCCTCTCATTGGCGAAGCGGAGTAGCTTTTCGACGTCTTCCCTGATGGTCTCCGGTTCGGGCTTCATAAGCACGTAGAACACGTTCGTCTTGGGCGTAAGCGAGATGTGCTTCACGTTGTGCGGTTTTGGCAGGCTCTCGAGCAGTGCCTTCAGGTTTTCAACGTCCCTCCTCTTCTCGAACAGGGCCTCGTACTTCCTGTCCCCCACCTCAATTATCTCTTTCTGAAGGAGGGGCTCGTTCTCTATGTCGGGCCTCATACGGTAGTAGCCCTTCTGGATGAGGTGTGCCTCACGCTTTATCTGGGCAAAGGGCTTGATGACCACGTAGAGCTTGTCGTGCCTGCTCGTGAGAAGTGCTATCGGGAAGTAGAACAGGCTCTGCCTGGGGAGAAGGGTCAGGGTGTACTCAAACTTTCTGATGTTGTCTCTGTTGACCTTGTACACTGCCCTGAACCCTATGTAGCCGCCGAGCCATACGTAATCCTTGTCCTCCGGTTTGACGACTTCCTCGATGGACTGAAGGTAGTGGTACATGAGCTGGATATTCCACTTTCTGCCCTTGTAGAACTGTATCGACGCCAGCGCCGCGAGCACCATTATTCCCAGCAATATTCCCGACGTCAGCTCCATTATTAGACCTCCATATCTTCGTCTAAGGGATAGTACCTCTGCAGAGTGGTGTCATCAACTATCTCGAAGTATTCCAGCTTATCACCTAAAACCTTTACCATGTCCCTCACAATTCTGGCCTGAATCGGCCAGTTGACGGCCATGGCAAAGGGATGCGGGGGGATGTTCCGGGCGAAGGCGACGTATATCGTGGTCTTCTCCTCCTCCACGACCACCTTTGTTACGAGGCCCTCGCTGACTATGTCCACGTTAGTGAACGGGTTTTCAACGCCCCTGAGGAGTTCCAGCACATCCTCAACCCTCAATGACCATGCCCCCGAGCCTTTCGAGCCACTCCATTCCGCGGGGTTCCTCGGCGAACATGGGCACTTTGACTATCTCAACCTTCTGGAACTTCTTTTCGATTTCTTCAAGAACCTTTCTCTGGGCGTCCAGCTTGACCCTTATTTCCGGTATTTCCCTCTCGACTGTTATCACCTTGTTTACCACTATCATGTTGAGCGGGATCTTGAATTTTTTGAGGCTCTGGTAGGCCCTTTCAGTTTCGTACAGTGGGAGCATCTCGGGGTTCATCACAGCCACGACCGAGGTTTTCTTGGGGTCTGTTATCACTTTCTCGACGAACATCACCTCCCTCCGGTATTCCAGGAGCTCCCTCATCACGGGGTCTTCCTCTTCCTCCTTTGGAAGGGTGAACTCCTCCCCCTCCAGCTGGAACTTACGGTCGCCGTGGACCTTGGCTATCATCCTCCTCCGCTCGAGTATCTTCTTCCTTATCTCGATGAGCTTGTCGGCCCAGATCAGGGATATCCTGGGCAGGGCCAGAACACGGAGTGTTAGACCCGTCGGGGGCGTGTCAAAGACTATCACGTCCCACTTCTCCCCTTCAAGGAGTATGTTCCTGACGGCCTCCAGGGTGGCGTACTCCTCTATTCCAGGGGAGAAGCTGAGAACCTCAAAGTACTTCTCCAGGTTTATCACGGTCAAATAGCGGTACATGTGCTTAAGGTTGTCCTCCAGATGCTTTAGATAGCCCTTTATGAGCTTCTCCATGTCAAGTTCACTCGCGTAGAGGTTCTCTCCCAGTTCCCTCGGCTTGTCTGAGAGCTTTACCATGAAAACGTCGCCGAGGTTGTGTGCCGGGTCTAAGGACACTATGAGCGTCCTGTATCCTCTCTTCGCGAGGGCCGTTGCCAGGGCGGCGCTGGTTGTGGTCTTGCCGACACCGCCTTTCCCTATCACAAAAACAGCCCGAAATCCTTCCTTTGGAAGCAGGAACTCCCTCATGCTACCACCTCAGTCTATGTCGAACATTCCCGCTATCTCCCCGAAGATGTCGTCCAGGTTGATCGCCCTCTGCTGCATTACGTGCATCTCCTTTATCATGTGGGGCATCAGTCTGACCACCAATGTGGTGGGCGGCGAGGGTATTCCGACGAACGAGCCCATGAGTATGAGTGCGAACACGTTCTCAAGCTCTCTCTCCTCGAATTCGATGTACTCGGTGGACTGCTCCTTGAAGGAGCCTCCGAACCCCTTCAGGAAAGCCCGTATGTCCTCAAGTATTTTTCTGGTCATTTTGGTTCCTCCTCACACACCTATCCATCCGGTCTTCATGGAGACTTCCTTGGTGCTCTTCTCCTCCATCACGTATATTTCCCTTATGACGTAGGGGAGCAGTCTGAAGCTCAGCTCCGTCGGCGGGTGGGGGAGACCTATGTAGTCCCCAAACAGGATGAGCGCAAATATGTTCTCAAGCTCCTCTTCCTCCCATTTAATACCCTGGATGTAATACAGCTCGAACCCCTTGTGAAACTCCCAAAGCACCCTCAGGGGCAGTGAAAGCACCGAGAATACCTTCCTGAGCACCTTTCTCATGTTCATCCCTCAAAAATTTGGTAAAAAAAGAAAAACATCACGAAGCGGCGGCATACTCCTCCGCTGGTTTCTTCCAGGCCGCGTAGAAGTCAAAGACCAGCATGAGGTTCAGGAGTATGCCGACCAGGGTTATGAAGCCAACCGCGTACCTTGTTCCGACGTCACCGATTCCCGGAACGACAACGGCCAGGAACCATACCAGTGCGGCGCTCACCGTTATCCACAGGAACAGTGCGGGGATCAGGACGGCGTAGCTCCACTTGCCCGCCTGCTGTATCTTGGTCACCCACAGTGCGCCGGTCATCATTGCTATACTCGCCAGCATCTGGTTCATACCGCTGAAGGCAGGCCAGAGGATGAGCCACTGGTTACCCCACGCGAGCCACATTCCGACAAGGGCGAGCACGAAGGAGGCAAGCCACTTGTTGGAAATGGCCTTCCCTATGCCCTCCGTGGTGTCCATGAGCATTCCGACAACTTCCTGCCAGGCAAAGCGGCCGAGCCTGGTCGCTGTGTCAAGGGTGGTCAGGGCGAATGCCGAGACCCAGAGGCTTGCAAAGACAGCACCGGTCTTGAACGGTATTCCGAAGGCGTCCTGCAGGCCGTATGCGTAGCTCTTGGCGAATATTCCAACCTTACCTATCTCTCCCGCGACCTTGGGGGCGTAGATTGAAGCCCAGTTGGCGGCGTTTATATCGATTCCAGCATCGGCAAAGACCTTGATTCCATAGACCGCTATCGATGCTATGACCACGGTTGAGAGGAAGCCCTCGGTGAACATTCCGCCGTAGCCGACCATGAGGCCGTGAAGCTCGTTGTCAAGCTGCTTTGAGGTGGTTCCTGAACCGACGATGGAGTGGAATCCGCTGAGTGAACCGCACGCGATGACGAGCGGTATTGTTGGCCAGAACGGTGAAGGCTTCCCTCCAACGACGCTTGCCGACCAGCTGGTGTAGGCAGGGGCGGTGAAGGTTCCCTTAGAACCGAGGATTGCGAAGGCAACGCCTCCGAGGATCAGGCCGAACCACAGGATGTATGCGTTCAGGTAGTCCCTTGGCTGTAGCAGCACCCATACGGGCAGCGATGCCGCGATTATGATGTAGACGAAGAGGAATACGTTCCACTGGTGGTATGAGGCCTGTATCGGGTACTTGAAGCCGAGCCAGACTGATATCACCAGGAGTATGAGGCCGACGATGGTGGCACCTGCGAAGTGGAGGCTCGTCTTGTACATCAGATAGCCGACTATAACTGCAGAGATGAGGAACAGTATTGAGGCTGTCGCGGCTTCGGGGGTCTTGGTGAAGATTCCGGCGATGACTGACATGAAGGCGGCTATAACGAGGAGCAGGGCGAACAGTATGTAGAACTCAAAGGCTATTCCTGTCCTCCTTGTCATGAGCTTTCCTGCTATCCACTGGACGGATTTACCATCGTAGCGAACCGATGACATCAGGGCAAGGTAGTCGTGGACGGCACCAATGAAGACGTTTCCGAACCAGACCCAGAGGAGTCCTGGCAGCCAGCCCCAGGCCATTGCCAGCGCCGGACCGACGATTGGCCCAGCACCTGCTATTGATGCAAAGTGGTGGCCGTAGAGAACCAGCGGGTGGGCCGGGACGTAGTCGACACCGTCGTAGAGCTTGTGGGCCGGTGTGGGCCTGCCCGAATCAGCCCTGACGACCTTGTTCTGAAGGCTCTTTCCGTAGGTAAAGTACATCCCCAGATAGATTGCAGCCGCTATTAAGATAACTACAGCGGAGTTCATGGTTGCACCTCCAGGTAGATTTTCGGGATAATGTATGATTGTGTCGATTTAAATGCCTTTCGGCAAAAAGCTGAAACTTTTTCGTTTTTTAACTAAGAGTTTCAAACTTCTCCTATACAGGCGGAAAAAACCTGTTAGATGGAGAGTTATAATAAATAAGGAAGGAGAATGCTTTTTTACTCAAGCTGCACGAGTGTTTGTCCGGTGTCGACGGTGTCGCCTTCTTTGACTAGGATTTTCTTTACGACTCCGTCTTTTGGCGCTGGTATTTCGTTCTCCATCTTCATCGCTTCGAGGATTACTAACCCTTGACCGGTTTTGACCTGCTCGCCCTCCCTCACGAGAACCCTCAAAACCTTACCCGGCATTGGCGCAGTGACGACACCCTCACCGGCAACCGGAGCCGGAGGCGCAGGGACTCCCTGAACTGGGGTTGTTGGGGCAGTCTGCGCGGCTGGCGCCGGTGCTGGAGGGGAAACCTCGGCTGGAGTTGGCCTTGATGTCCCGACGCTGCCGGCGCTCACCGTCTGGGGCAGGTACTTCAGCGCGCTCAGGTCGACACCTTCAACGCCGACCTCGAACTCGACGCCATTGACGTAAAGCTTGAACCTCTGAACCGTCGGCGGGAATTTTGGCTTCCTTGTGCCCTTCTTTCTCCTCTTGAAGAACTCAAGCGCCACCTGGGGGAAGAGGCAGTAGGTCAGAACGTCCTCCTCTTTCTCAAGGTATCCCAGCTCTTCAAGTTTTTTCCTGCACCCATCGAGCTGGTGCTCCAGCAGACTTCCGGGCCGGACGGTTATTGGCTCCTCATCCCCGAGAACCTTCGCCTTCAGCTCGGGGTTTATCTCCCCCGGCGGTCTTCCGTAGAGCCCCCTGATGTATTTCTTGACCTCCTCGGTTATGCGCTCGTACCTTCCGAAGAGCACGTTGAGGACAGCCTGGGTTCCCACTATCTGGCTCGTGGGGGTTACCAGCGGCGGCCAGCCGAGATCCTCCCTAACGCGCGGAATCTCGTTCAGAACCTCATCGAGCTTGTCCAGCGCCTTCATCTCCTTAAGCTGGGCTATGAGGTTGGAGTACATGCCCCCCGGGACCTGATATTTGAGGACGTAGGGATTCACCATCAGCGCTTCCTTGGACAGCATTCCGGAGTATTTCTCCTCCAAAAGCCTCTTCATGTAGCGCGAGACCTCGTGGATCACCTCCCTGTCCAGGTGGCCGCCAACGGCCTCCGGCAGGGCGTGCCATATCGTCTGTATCCCCGGCTGGGCTGTCCCAAAGGCCAGCGGGCTTATCGCCGTGTCTATGTAGTCTGCGCCCGCTTCCACAGCCTTCAGGTAGGTGGCGACCGCCATCCCCGTGGTCGAGTGCGTGTGGACGTTGACGGGGACACCGTAGGTTTCCTTTATCTCGCTCACCAGTTCATAGGCCTTCCAGGGCGTGAGCAGGGCAGCCATGTCCTTTATCGTTATCACGTCAACGTCAAGCCCCAGGAGCTCTTCGACTTTTTTCATGTAGTATTCGAGGGTGAACACCTTCCCGGTCGTGTAGGCTATCGCCCCCTGAACCTCCGCCCCCACTTCCTTCGCCTTCCTTATCGCCACCTCCATGTTTCTTATGTCGTTTAGGGCATCGAAAACCCTGAAGATGTCGATTCCATTCTTGTGGGCCAGTTCAACGAACTTCTCGACCACGTCGTCGGGATAGTGCCTGTAGCCAACGACGTTCTGCCCCCGGAGAAGCATCTGGAGTTTCGTCTTTCTGATGTGCTCCCTCAGCAGGCGAAGCCTCTCCCAGGGGTCTTCGTTGAGGTAGCGGATGCAGACGTCGAAGGTCGCCCCTCCCCAGACTTCCATCGAGTAGAAGCCTATCCTGTCCATCTTCTCAGCTATCGCCAGCATGTCCTCCGTCTGCAGGCGCGTTGCTATAAGTGACTGGTGCGCGTCCCTAAACGTGGTGTCGATGATTTCGACCCTTGCCATGTCGCTCCCTCCTTACAAGGTATATCGGGAAGATAAGCGGGGCGGTATAAAAGCCTAACGACGTTAGGAGAAGCCGAGTCCGTCAATTGACGAAAGTAAAGTCAGAAAAGTGGGGGCTCAAATAAGCCCTTCTGCCTTCGCGGCCTCCTCTGGCTCCTCGTTGCGGTGGATGACCCTTATTAGGGCCTTTATGAGGGGCTCGGGGTTCTCGCGCTGGAAGATGTTTCTGCCGACGACGGCCCCGGCTCCGCCTGCCTCGACGACATCGTAGACGACCTTCAGGAAGTCGAGCGGGTTCTCGGTCTTTGCTCCTCCGCTCAGGAGAACCGGAACCCCAGCGGCGGCATCAACGACCTTTGCGAAGGTCTCCCTTGAACCCGTCCAGTAGGTCTTTATCATGTCCGCACCGCTCTCGACGGCCGCCCTTGCCCCGTACATTACAACCCGGTAGTCCTCTTTCTTTCCATACTTCTCGTTGATGTAGGGGCCCCTCGGGTAGGCGAACTGAACCACCGGAAAGCCGAGGTCGTGGGCGTAGCTCGCTATTTCAGCGAACTGGCGCATCATGGCGTCCTCCTGCGGTGAGCCCCAGTAGACGGTCGCCGCTACCGCATCGGCACCGAGCTTTACAGCGTCTTCGACAAAGCCCAGCTGGCTCTGGAGGAGCTGGTCGTCCCTCGGCCTGAGTTCGGTCTTGCTGGTGAGCTTTATCATGAGCCCCACGCTGGGCTTGAGCTCGCCGCCGGCGATTCTTGCCAGGCCGGGGAGCATCATGACGCCGTCCACACCGGCCCTGATGACCTTCCTGAGGATTATCCTCGGGTTGACGTGCTCCCAGTGCTCCTCGAAGTCGGTCGGGCCGTGCTCGAAGCCGTGATCCATGGCGAATATAAGCGCCCTTCCGTCCCTCCGGAAGAACCTCCCAATCCTGCGCTTAATGCCAACGTTCTGGTACGCATCCATACTAATCACCTGGAGTGATATACTCTCCAAGGATTTAAGGTTTTCCTTGACAGAAACCTGTTTAAGGCGGGGGTCGAGTTTCTGGTGGTGGTTGGATGGAAAGAAAGAACCGGGTCGTTGGTATCAGGGTCATCGACCTCGATGAGGTGGATTCGACGAACGAATACGCCAAGAGAATCGCCCCAGAGGTTCCCGAGGGCACGGTCGTTGTTGCAAAAAGGCAGACTGCCGGAAGGGGCAGGAGAGGGCGCTCGTGGGCCTCCCCAGAGGGGGGTCTCTGGTTGAGTGTGATTCTCAAGCCCCCGCGGCTCGACGGGAGGCTCGTTTTCGTGGGGGCCTTGGCGGTCTCGGACACCCTGGCTGACTTTGGGATTCCCTCCGGAATAAAGTGGCCAAACGACGTCTGGGCTGGAGGCAAAAAGATCTCCGGTGTGCTCACCGAGGGAAAGGCTGGGGAATACACCGTCCTGGGCATTGGTCTAAACGTCAACAATCCACTCCCGGAAGAGCTGAGAGAAAGCGCAACTGCGATGGTGAACTTCATTGGTGCAAGGGTGCCACTGGAACGGGTTCTTGAGAGGCTTCTCTTCCATCTGGACGGCTGGTATAGGGTCTTTCTTGAGAGGCCAGAGCTCATGATGGCCAAAGTCCGCGAGAGAACTTTTATCCTCGGGAGGATCGTCAGGGTCGTTGAGGACGATAATGTTCTTATAGGGCGTGCAGTGGACGTTTTAGATGACGGATCACTTCTGCTCGACATTGGCGGACAGTTAAGGAGGGTTCTGTACGGTGATGTTTCGTTAAGATTTCTTTAGCATATTTGTCATTTTGCCATAATTTTACCCAGAAAGTTAATATATTATCAGATGTCTATGTCTTCTGCTGATGCCCAGATTTGATTAAATGGGGGGTATCCGATGGGAAAGGGTCTGCTTAGAGCATATCTGGACATACCCGTGCTTCAAAAGATTCTTGCCGGCTTGATTCTTGGTATTGTTGCCGGAATACTGCTGCCGGGCTATGCAGGCACTCTCAAGCCTCTTGGCGACCTGTTCATCCGCCTGCTGAAGATGCTAGTGATGCCCATCATACTGTTCTCACTGATAGTCGGTGCCGCCAGCATCAACCCAGCGAGGCTTGGAAGGGTCGGCGTCAAGATAATCCTCTACTATCTGGCCACCTCGGCCTTCGCAGTGTTCTTCGGCCTTCTGATGGGCAACATCTTCAAGCCGGGCAGCGGAATAGAGCTGGGAACCGGTGCAGGAAAAGCAATACAGGCAGAGGCACCTTCTCTCGTTCAAACGCTCCTCAACATAGTGCCCACCAACCCGTTTGCGGCCTTCTCAAACGGTCAGGTGCTGCCCACGATATTCTTCGCCATAGTCTTTGGAATAGCCATCAGCTACCTCATGAACAGCAAGGACGAGAGGCTCAGAACGGCCTCCGAAACCCTCTACAAGGTTGTTGATGCCGCCGCCGAGGCGATGTACAAGATAGTTGCCGGCGTCATGCAGTACGCGCCCATAGGTGTCTTTGCCCTCATCTACTACGTCGTCGGCACTTTTGGACCCAACGTGGCTGGGCCCCTGGTCAAGGTCGTGGTTGCCGTTTACCTCGGCCTCATACTCCAGATAGTCTTGGTATACGGGCTCCTCCTGAGGGTCTTCGGCATCGACCTCATCAAGTTCCTCAAGAAGGCCAAGGATGCCATGATTACGGCTTTCGTTACAAGGAGCTCCAGCGGAACCCTGCCGGTCACCATGCGCGTTGCCGAGGAGGAGATGGGCGTTGACAGGGGAATATTCTCCTTCACGCTGCCCCTCGGTGCGACGATAAACATGGATGGAACCGCGCTCTACCAGGGCGTCACGGTTCTCTTCGTGGCCTATGCAATCGGCCAGCCGCTGACCCTTGAGCAGCAGCTGATCGTTATACTCACAGCAGTGCTGGCGTCCATTGGAACCGCCGGCGTTCCCGGAGCGGGTGCGATAATGCTCGCCATGGTGCTCCAGAGCGTCGGTCTCGAGCTGACCGAGGGAAGCCCCGTCGCCCTTGCCTACGCCATGATACTCGGCATTGACGCCATCCTCGACATGGGCAGGACCATGGTCAACGTCACCGGCGACCTTACAGGAACGACCATAGTGGCCAAAACGGAGGGCGAGGTGGACCTCTCCAAGTGGGAGAAGTGACTTTTGGTTCTTTCTGCTTTTTCTTTGCCTTTTGTCAGGTTTTTCTTTCCCTACTTCTGAGATAAAGTTAAATACTCCAACGTGGCGCTAGTTACCAGTACAGATGGAATGGAGGTAGTGTGTAATGAAGAGAGTGCTTGCGGTGATTTTCGCCGCGATTCTACTGACGCCTCTCATCGGTCCGAATTTCGGGCTTGGGGAGGATTTTCAGCCGAAAACGTACAAACAGGACTTCGTTTTTACAATAGTGGTCATGCCCAACGGAAACGCCAACATCACCCTGAAGACCGTGTGGCTTGAACCCAAGGATGAGATTCAGAAACAGATTGAGCAAATCCTCAACGAGACCCGGAGCGGCAACATGACGATGGAGGAGGCCATAGCGAAGTTCGAAGAGGAGCAGCTCCAGAGATACGTTGAGAGCCTCACCCAGTCCGGGATGAACCTCACCAACGAGAGCATAAAGTCCTACGGCATCGCCGAGGGCACCAACATAACCCTCGTTTTCAACGCCATAGCCCTCAACTTCTCAAAGTATTACTCCTACGGTGACTACTGGGAGGTTCGCATAGACCCCACGAGGGGCTACGCGACGATAAACGTCCCCGATACGGGACTCCCCTTTGCCATAGACATCAACAGCACCTTCATCATCAGGCTCCCCGAGAACGCAACGCTCATAATGTATCCGAAGGCATTCGCCCAGCAGTACAACACGAGCAAGTTCTTCGTCACCTCCGAAGTCAGGGGCGACACCGTTATAGTGAACTCCTATATCTACCTTGAGCCGTTCCTTCCTCCCGATGGGTATAAGGCCCTCTTTGGAAGCTACAAGGACTATTACATCCGCTATAAGGCCCCATACAAGGGGGAAGAGCACTACCAGAGCAGCGTGATGAACGAGTACGTCACACTGGACATATACAGCAACGGCAGCGTCAGGCTCCACATGAGGGACGAGTACATCGAGCCCAAGTCAGAGGTCGAGGCCAGGAAGAAGGAGATAATCTCCTACGGCGTTGAAAACGCTACAGAGTACATTCTGAGGACGTACTCGATAGCCCTCGGCTACAGGGGTGCCCTCGTTGATAACGGCAAGGTCCGAATACTCGGCCTCAACGAGACAGACGCCCCGCTGGTGATAGATGCCGAGTACATGCTTAGGAACTTCACCACCTTCGAGAACGGCTCGTACGTTTACCAGTTCGACCCGACGCTCGGCCTCACGAACGGCCTCACGGGCAGGATGGAGTATGCGGTCAATCACACCCTCTACCTCACCATAAACCTCCCCGACGGCGGAAAGTTCCTCCAGGTGCCGGACAACATAAGCGAGAACCTCAACGGCAACAGGTTCACCATGACCGTCGTGAGGGAGGGGAACAGCCTCAAGATAGTCTCAAACGTCTTTATACGCTACGGCGCACCCGCTGAGGACGTCACCAAGATGCTCTCCAACCATACCACGGCGACGGTAAGGTACACCGTTCCCGAGGAGAAGAGCCGCCTGAGCGAAACCCAGCAGATAATAGCAATAGCGGTGGCGCTCCTGCTCGTGGTCGGTGCCATAGTCTTCTGGAAGAGGCGGTGAGCCTTTCCTTTTCGATATTCACTTAAATGATGTCAGCCAACCATTCTGGGGTGGTGAAAGTGACCAGGAAGCTCTACTACGAGGATGCTTACATGAAGGAAGCGAAGGCGAAGGTCCTTGAGGTGAGGGAGGGCGCCCTTCTCCTCGACCGGACGGTTTTCTACCCGACCGGCGGAGGCCAGCCCCACGACAGGGGGACGATAAACGGCGTCGAGGTTCTCGACGTCTACAAGGACGGCGCTGGGAACGTGTGGCACGCCGTTGCCGAGCCCGAGAAGTTCAGGGCTGGAGACGAGGTCGAGCTAAAGCTTGACTGGGACTACAGGTACAGGCTCATGAGGATCCACACGGCAATGCACCTCATGGAGCACGTCCTCAACGTCATCCTGCCCGGCGAGTGGGAGCTCTACGGAAGCGGTATGAGCGTCGAGAAGGGCCGCTACGACATACTCTACCCGGAGAACGTGAACCAGTGGAAGGGGCAGATCATAGAGACATTCAACAGGCTCGTTGACGAGGGCGGCGAGATGAGGATATGGTGGGAAGGGGAAACACGCTACACCCAGATAAGGGACTTCGAGGTCATACCCTGCGGCGGGACGCACGTGAGGGACATAAAGGAGATAGGGCACTTGAAGAAGTTCAAGCGCTCCAGCCTCGGAAAAGGAAAGCAGAGGCTGGAGATATGGCTGGAAGACTGAGGGTCAGATGTTTTTGACATCTATTTCTATCCTCTTCCCGTATTCCGACAGGAAAGGTGACTTTATGATTTTGAGCTTGATGCGCTCGTCCTCGAACCTCACCTTGACGACCCTGCTGGCGTGCTCCCGAAGCTCTTTGCGGGTTCTCTCGCTGAAAAGCTCGGTGTTTATGAAGTAGACCGTTGTCCTGCTTTCATCGCCAAGGTACGGCCTGATCATGTAGCCAAAGAGGGACTCCAGGTCCCTCATCTCCCCCTCATGCATCGCCAGAACCTTATCAAAGCCGAGCACGATCCTGACGGTGTAGTCCGCGTTTACCTTCTTCAGGGCCTCCTCGTAGTGCTTTTTCCTTATGGGGAACTCCTTGCTGAGGTCAACCTTGCCGAGGACGTTTCCGGTCTTGAGCAGACCTCCGATTTTTATGACGTTTGCATCGTCGATGAGCCTGGTATCGATGCCTGCCAGCTTCATCTGGGTTCTAAAGACGTGGAGCTGGTCGAGTTCATCCACTATAATAACTGGAAGTTCTTTCTTCTGCAGACACCTCAGAATAAGGTGCAGGAGTATATGAACCGGTTCCCTGGAGGTGTATTCGATTAGAACGTCCTCCCCGGGTTTGAGGCTTCTAAGGTACTCGAACAACACGTCTTCCCCTGCGGTCTCCATAATCATCCCCCGTCTTTTTAAGACGATGTTAACCGTAAAAAAGATTTTGTTAACCAAGAACTCCCTGCGGATGTCACTTCTCAAACACGTAGAAGTACCTCTCCAGGCTCTTGTGGACGCGCTGGTAGTACTTTCCGACCATCTCAAATCCGACTTTTTCGGCCTCCGCTTCCCCGTCGAAGTCCGCCGGAAAGGCTATGGCCAGCCTTCCCCCCTCCTCAAGCACTCCGTAGATGCTCTCCAGCACCCTCCTGTACAGCTCGTCCCTCCTCCTGCCGGCTAAGGTCGCCGAAGTCCCGTAGGGCGGGTCGGTGGCTATCGCCTCGAACCTCTTTTCAGGAAACAGCTCCCCAAGTTTGGTCGCATCTCCGAGCTTCAGCCCGTAGTCCGTAATTCCGTAGTGCCTGAGGTTGGTCTCGGCCCCTTCGACCATCTCCGGCTTTATGTCCACGCCGTACACCTTCAGCCCGAGCAGTCCGGCCTCCATGAGTATCCCGCCGGCCCCCATCATGGGGTCGAGGAGCTCTCTTCTGGCCTTCGTGAGGTTCACCAGAGCGCGAGAGACCCTCGGGTGGAGCGAAATCGGCCTGAAGAAGGGCCTGTGGTGGGCCTTCCTCCTCTCGAACTCCTTGGGGTCGAAGAACCTCAACCTTATCCCCGCGTAGAGCCTCTCGCCGCAGTAGACCCTGACGAGCGTGTCGGGCCTTGAAAGGTTCACCCTAAAGCCCTGCGAGTGTATCACAGCTCCGAGCTTCCGGGGAAGGTCTAAAACGTCGTGCCTGCAGTTGGCCATGGTCTCGGTGTCAACCTTGAAAGTCCCCTCAATCGGCCATTCAACTTCCCCGGCCTTCCTGAGGAGCTCCCCTACGGAGTCCGCCTCGACCACGAGCAGTCCGTATTCGTGGGCTAGGCCGAGACGGTCGAGGTATGGGAAGGCCTCCTCGCCGGCGTCGAGCTTCAGGAACAGGTAGTCTTGGCCGGCTATTTCTCCCCCGGCCAGCTCCAGCATGGCCTTTACCTCGTCCCTCGCCATCTCCGGGAGGTTTCCGAGTATCTCAACGTAGAGCATGGTTGGAGCTCTTCGGGGAGGTTTTTAAGTTTGCTCCCCCTCCAGCAGTTCCTCTAAGAACTGGTTCACGTCCTTTACGTCCCGCCCCACCATGACGAAGTCAAATTCTTTCCCGTACCTCCTCCGGTAGTTCTCCACGAGCAGGCCGTCGTTGATGGTGTCCCCGATGTAAACCCCGGGCTCGCCCTTCACGAGCTCCCACAGTGCCCTCGGGTCGGGCTTCAGGTAGAGCTCCCTCGTGACCGCGTTCTCGAACTTGAACCCGACTACCCTCTCCGCGAGCTCCATCTCCAGGGCGCTCCGACCGGTGATGACCCCCACCTTGAAGCGCCCCGATGCCCTCTCCAGGAGTTCCCTCCTCACGATGGGACGCTCCTTTCTCCACAGCCCGGGAAAGTCAAAGAGCCTCTCCGGGTATTCCCTGCCGAGGTAGAAGGTGTTGAAGACCCTCTCGATGCTCCCGCTGAAGACCTGGAATTCAAACTTCTCGCGAACCCACTCTATGGTTCCGCCCTCCGGAAACTCCTCGACGAGCTCCTCCGCACTTCCGGAGAGGGCGAAGAGTATGAGGGCCTCGCTGACCTTGAAGTCGTCTCCAAAGGAGCCCTTTCTCCTGAGCTCCCTGATCCATTCCCGCTTTACCTCCCTCTCAACCCCGAACAGCCTGAGGAAGTACTCCGCCGTGAGCTTCGTGGCGGTGTCGTAACTCTCGCTCACGTCTATGAGGACGCCGTCAACGTCGAACACTACCCACATCCTTCCACCTCCAGGTACTCTCTGAGGGCCTCCACCAGCTTCCTGTTCTCCCACTTCCTCCCGACGGTGACCCTTATGTGGCCTTCGAGCCTTCCTGAGAGCTTTCTGACCACTATGCCCCTCTCCAGGAGGAACCCGTAGGCGTCCAGCCGCATCAGGAGGAAGTTCGCGTCGCTCGGGTAGGTGAACTCCCGGAATGCCTTCCTTATCCTCTCCCGCTCCTCGATGATCTTCACCACGCGCCTCTCCACCAGGTCATAGTGTCTGAGCACGACCTTCACGGCCGCCATGGTCATTATTCCGACGCTGAAGGGCGACTTCACCCGGTAGAGGGCATCCACCACCTCCCCACTGGCCAGGATGTAGCCGGCCCTGACCCCGGCCAGGCTGAAGGCCTTGGAGAAGGTCCTCAGCACTATGAGGTTTGGATACTCCTCAATGAGCCTCCAGAGGCTCCTTCCGGCGAAGTCCGCGTAGGCCTCGTCGAGAACCACCGCCGTTCCGGTGTCGAGAACCTTGATTATCTCCTCCTCCGGCTGGAGGTTTCCGGTGGGGTTGTTGGGCGATGCTATGAAGATTGCCCTCGCGTTTCTTGACTTTTCCGCTACGGCGTCGCCGTCTATCGTGAAGTCCTCCCCCAGGGGCACTTCGACGGTGGGGATTCCCCTCAGCTTCGCGTAGAAGCCGTACATGCCGAAGGTCGGTGGAGTGGTGACCACGTAGTCTCCTTCAAATAACCAGACGAGGTAGCTTATCAGCTCGTCCCCGCCGTTTCCGACGGCGACGTTCTCCGGCGAGACCCCGTAGAATTCGGCTATAGCCTCTCTAGCCGGCATTGAGGCTATATCCGGGTACCTGTTGAAGCTCAGCTCCCTCAGCTCCTCGAAAATCTCCTCCTTCACCCAACCGGGCAGGTCGTAGGGGCTTTCGTTCTTGTCGAGCCTTACCGGGTAGTCCCCCTCCATGACGCGGTATGGCTCGAAGGATTTGACGAGTTCCCCAATCCTCATCCCCGCCGCCTCCTCAGCTCGGCCATCACCTCACCGAGAGGGATGTCGTTGTAGGCCAGAAGAACGAGCAGGTGGTAGAGCATGTCTGCCGTCTCGTAGATCAGCCCCTCCCGCGTCTCGGCAACGAGAACCTCAACAGCCTCCTCCCCGAACTTCTTGTATATCCTCTCCCTGCCCTCGCGGAACAGCCTTGAGGTGTAAGAGCCCTCGACGGGTTCTTTCCTCCGCTTCCGTATCAGCTCCTCCAGCTCCCGGAGGATTGTCAGCGAGTAGTCCACGGGCAGAACCCTCTCCGGCTCTCCGAGCTTCCTGTAAAAGCAGGAGTAGTTCCCGGTGTGGCAGGCCGCACCCTTCTGCTCGACGACGAGGAGGAGCGCGTCGCTGTCGCAGTCCACCTTTATCTCCTTCACCCTCTGGACGTTGCCGCTCACCTCGCCCTTCATCCTGACCCTTCCCTGCGAGCGGGAGTAGTAGTGGGCGTAGCCGGTCTCAAGGGTTCTCCTCAGGGCTTCCCTGTCCATGTACGCCAGGGTGAGAACCTCTCCTCCGGTGTCCTGGACGACCACCGGGACAACTCCACCGTTCTTCTCCCAGTCAACCTTCTCTATGAGCTCTTCCACGCCCATTCTACCACCTCAGTAGTCCAGTCTGACGGGAATTCCCCTCCCGGCCAGGTACTCCTTCAGCTCTCCAACCGTGTATTCCCCGTAGTGGAAGATCGAAGCCGCTAAAGCAGCCTCTGCCCCGGCCTCGAAGGCCTCGTAGAAGTGCTCGGGCTTTCCAGCTCCGCCGGAGGCTATGACCGGTATATCAACGGCCTCCGCAACGGCCCTCGTCAGGGGTATGTCGAAGCCCTCCTTCGTTCCGTCCGTGTCCATGCTCGTCAGGAGAATCTCGCCGGCGCCGAGCTCCTCCACCTTTTTCGCCCACTCGATGGCATCCATGCCCCTTGCCTTCCTCCCCCCGTGTGTGTAGACCTCCCAGAAGGAGCCGTTCCACCTGGCGTCTATCGCCACCACGAGGTTTGCACTGCCGACTATTTCAGCTATCTCCTCCACGAGCTCCGGCCTCTCGACGGCCGCGGTGTTTATGAAGACCTTGTCTGCACCGCGCTTGATTATCTCCCTCGCCTCTTCAACCGTCCTTATGCCGCCTCCTACCGTGAAGGGCACGTATATCTCCCCGGCAATCCTCTCGACGAGCTCCAGCAGAATTCCCCTGTTCTCGTAAGATGCCGTGATGTCGAGGAAGACTATCTCGTCCACCCCCTCACTCTCGTAGCGTCTGGCGAGCTCGACCGGATCGCCGGCGTCGCGTATGTTCCTGAACTTTATCCCCTTGACGACCCTTCCGTCCCTTATGTCCAGCGCCGCGATTATCCTCTTCGCAAGCATTCCGCCACCTCCAGCAATTCCTCAAGTGTTACTAGACCCTCGTAGAGGGCTTTGCCAACGATAACCCCCGAAAAGCCGATCTCGGCCAGCTTTTGCACCCCTTTCGCGCTCGAAACTCCCCCGGCGTAGATGAACTCCTCGCTTTTCCAGAACCTCTCGATCTCATCTATACCCGTCAGCGTCCCGTCCCTCTCCACGGAGGTGTAGATGAACCTGTCCACATAACTCCTCAGCAGTTCGTAGGCCTCCCGGACTTCCATTCCGCTCTCAAGCCAGCCCCTCACGGCAACCCTTCCTCCCTTGGAGTCGAGGCTGACGGTTACTCCCTCGAAGTCGTCAGTTACCCTCCTGAGAAACTCGATGTCGAACGCCTTCGTGCCTATTATGACGTTCTCGACGCCGATTTCGTAGGCTTTGACTATAGCTCCGTAGCTCCTCAGACCCCCTCCGAACTGGGCCCTCAGCCCGGTCTCCTCGATTATCCTTTTTACAACGTCGAGGTTCCGCGGAAAGCCCGTAAACGCCCCATCGAGGTCAACGATGTGGATTTTATCGATGAGCTCCGCGAACTTCCCGGCTATATCAACCGGGTCGCCGTAGACTTTGACTTCTTCCCTCCTCCCCCTGTAGAGCCTCACGGCCTTTCCATCCATCAGGTCTATGGCGGGGTAAACCTCCATCTCAGAGCCCCCTGAAGTTCCTCATTACGACAAGCCCGTTCCTCCCGCTCTTCTCCGGGTGGAACTGCACCGCGTAGACGTTCTCCCTGCAGACGGCGGAGGTGAAGACTACCCCCCGTCCATTCGACTCGTAGTCGGTAACGCCCGCGATTACGTCCTCCTCTGGAACCGCGTAGTAGGAGTGGACGAAGTAGAAGTACGCCCCGTCTTTGATTCCCCCGAAGAGCGGGCAGTCCTTACTTTTCCACAGCTGGTTCCAGCCGATGTGCGGTGTTCTAACTCCCTGAAACCTGACGACCCTTCCCCTGAAGACCCCGAGGCCGGGCTTCTCCGGGCTCTCCTCGCTCCCCTCGAAGAGGAGCTGAAGGCCGAGGCATATCCCGAGGAAGGGCTTTCCCTCGTTTATGGCGTCGAGTATAACCCCCCTCAGCGGTTCGAGCCTCTCCATCACCGCCCCGAAGTTCCCCACACCTGGAAGGACGAGCTTCTCGGCCCTTTCAATCTCGTAGGGGTCGCCTGTGATAACTCCTCCTAAGGCTTTCCTCACGTTGGCGAGGTTGCCTATCCCCAGGTCGACTATCGCTATCACGCCTACACCTCCAGCAGGCCCTTCGTGCTCTCCAGCTTTCCGCTTTCGCTCATTGCCTTCCCGAGGGCAACTCCAAGTCCTTTAAAGGCCGCCTCGATGACGTGGTGCGCGTTAACCCCGCTCAGGGTTTTGACGTGTATTGTCGCTTTCAGCGAACGCGCCAGCCCCCAGAGGAACTCCCTCACGAGGGAAGCCTCAAAGCCTCCCTCACTCTCCTCGAAGGATAGCTCAACGCCCGCGTAGGGCCTCCCTGAGATGTCCAGGGCGACCAGCACGAGGGCGTCGTCCATCGGCATCACCGCGCTTCCGAAGCGGGCGAACTTTTCCGGGAGCCTGGAGCGGAGCTCCTCGCCGAGGGTTATGCCGACGTCCTCCCACAGGTGGTGCCTGAGGTCGTAGGTGGCCTCTACCCTGGCCTCCCGGCCCATGTAGAAGAAGAGGGCCGTGAGGAGGTGGTCGAGTACTTTGTCGCCCGTCCTTATCGCTCCGGCCGCGTCGAGCTCCACCGTCACGTCGGTTTCCCTCGTTTTCCTGTTCATTTTCTCACCTCCATGCTCTTCCTGTGGAATTCCATTCCCTCTATCTCGGCCAGCCTGAGCCCCAGCTCCCTCTCCGCGAGGAACTCCTCCCTTCCGGCCATCGCGAGGGTCATCGGCTTCATGAAGTCCCTGACGGTTAAGACACCGCTGAACCTTGCCGCTCCACCGGTCGGCAGGACGTGGTTGACGCCGAGAAAGTAATCAGCCGCCGGCACCGGCGTGTAGGGGCCGAGGTAAATTGCTCCAGCGTTCTCGATGAGGTCAACGAGCTCCATTGGCCGGGCGGTGATTATCTCAAGGTGCTCCGGCGCTATCTCGTTGGCCTTTTCGGCGCACTCCTCAAGGGTCTGGCAGAGGATTACCTTTACTCCTCCGCGCGAGCAGTAGCTGGCCAGCTCCTTAGAGGTGGTGAGGAGCCACGCCTTGCTGTCCTTCCCGTGCTCAAGCTGGCTGAGGAGGTCGGCCAGGACGTATTCTCTCCCGGCGGTTTCGTCAGCTATCACCGCTATCTCCGACGGTCCGGCCAGGCTGTCTATGCCAACAACGCCGAAGACCTGCCTCTTGGCCTCGTTGACGAACCTGTTTCCCGGCCCGAATATCTTGTCCACCTTCTTCATACCGATGCCGTAGGCCATCGCCCCTATCGCCTGGACGCCGCCGAGCTTGTAGACCTCGTCGATGCCGAGCAGGTCGGCGACGTAGAGCACGTATGGGTTCACTCTACCGTCTTTCGGCGGAATCGTCACCGCCATCTCCTTAACGCCCGCTATCTTCGCCGGCACCGCCACCATCATCAGCGTCGAGGGGAGCGGCTTCCCGCCGGGGACGTAGATGCCTATCCTCCTTATCGGGCGGTAGATGAGGCCGTAGATGGAGCCGTTCTTGAGGAACAGCCTCTCCTTCTCCATCTGTTTCTCGTGGTACTCCCACAGGCGTTCTATCGTGCGGAGGATTATCTCCCTGTCCCTCTGCGGGATTCTCTGAACGGCCTCGGTGAACTCCTCCCTCGTGACCCTGAAGGGGCCGTCGTAGCCGTCGAACCTCCTGGAGTACTCCCTGACCGCCTCGATACCCCTCTCGCGGATGTCCCTTAAGATACCGGCGACGTAGCTCTCAAGCTCAAAATCCATCCTTAATCACCTCCTTTATCGCGAAGACGAGCTCGTTTATCTCCTCAAACTTCGTTTTCTGGGCTATCCTGTTCACGAGGAGCAGAGCGGAGACGTCCATTATCTTCTCCACCTCAACGAGCCCGTTGGCGCGGAGCGTGTTTCCTGTCTCCACGATGTCCACTATTGCGTCGGCTATCCCTATCCTGGGCGCCAGCTCGATGCTCCCGTGGAGCTTCAGTACCTCCACCTCGACGTTGAGCCCCTCGAAGAAGCGCCTCGTTATCCCCGGGTACTTGGTGGCTATCCTGTAGCCGTCCATCTCCTCCGGCCCGACGACCCTCTCCTCGGGCATGGCCAGGCTCAGCCTGCACTTCCCGAAGGGAAGCTCAAGGGGTATGAGGACGTCGCTCCCGCGCTCCTCCACGACGTCGCTCCCGGAGATGCCGACGTCGATTCCGTACTCAACGTAAACCGGAACGTCGAAGGCCCTCGCGAGGAGAACCTCGTAGTTTCCAACCCTCTCGATGAGCCTCCTCTCCGCGGGGGGCCTCAGCTCTATTCCGGCCTTTCTGAGGATCTCCAGCGAACCCTGAAGGAGCCTCCCCTTGGGGAGGACGAACCTTATCGGGGAGCCGTTGGAGCGCTTCACTCACTCCACCTCCACCGGGATGCCCATCCTCACGAGCCTCTTGGCCTCTTCAAAGACCTCCCTGGGCTCGCCCCTCAGTCTCTTCCTGTTCCTGTCTCCCTTTTTCCTGAAGAGCTTCGAGAGGGCCCCCATATCGAAGGCAAAGCCGAAGGCAGGTCTCCCCTTGAACGTGTACTCCCCCCCGCCTCCGAGGGGCTTCCCAAGTTCTGGCGAATAGACCTCGAAGAGTATGTCCCGGTAGTAGGGCAGCGGTCTGACCGTGCCGAAGTCTATGAACAGCCTCTCGTCGTTGACGGCCTCGACTATTCTGTCGAGCTTCCGGTAGCCGCTCTCCTTTCCCCAGAAGTTGAAAAGCTCCCACAGCTCCTCCTTTTTCTCTTTGCTTATCGGGAGACGCTCTATTATCTCAAAGTTCCTCCTCACGAGTGCCCTGTAGATTTCCGCCCGGAACTCCTCTATCTCCTTGGTGGCCTCCTCCCAGACCCTCAGGCTCCCGATGTCTATGTAGAACTCCTCTATTCCGACCGCTTCGAGGGCAGTTATGACCGTGAGAAGCACCTCGGCGGCCATCTTCGTGACGTCCCCGCCTATGTACTCCACCCCGGCCTGCCACTGTCCCCTCACGCCGCCGTCAAGCACCTCGCTGATGTAGTAGAGCTTGAGCTTCTCCGGAACTTCCTTGATGTTCTCCAGTATCTGCGACGTTATGTCGGGTTTGATGACGTAGAACTCGTTGTTGTAAGCGAACTTGGTTCCCTTCCTGAGGCCCTCGCGGTACTCCTCGATCGCTGGAAGGAAAACCTCGCGGTAGCCCCACAGCTCGAAGGTTCTCCTCAGGTACTTTCCAATCTCGGATAGCCTCTCTGACTCGGCAAGCAAACCCTTTCTCACACTAACCCCTCCTGAGTTTTATTAACAAGATCAGCGGTGTTAGAACTATCCAGGTCTAACGAAGCTCCAGAAGAGTCAATGATGGCGGTAAGTCACCAGAAGGGCCGGTACGCTAAGGCACCTCACGCTTGGCTCCCTGGAATATGTTCCAACCTGGGTATTTTTTCCGAACATCTTCTTTCCCTCCACTGGTGCCCCCCATAGGTTGAAGGGGTTTAAAACATTATCCCCTGGTTCGTTGTCATCTAGCCAGCTTTTTACCCGATAACTGTCATTATGGCGGAGGTGGAAGGTGATGTCAATTTTCGCTTATTCGCTTGACATACCCAAAAGGTTAATAGCTGTTCCATTACAATAATGTACTGGTGATTTTTGATGGAGATAACCGACAAAGAGGTTTTTGAGATTGCCATAAACGCGGAGATAAGGGCCAAGGAGGCCTATGAGAAGCTCGCCTCCCTGACAAAGAGCGACATCATAAGGGACGAGCTGCTCTTTCTGGCGAAGGAGGAGGACAAGCACCGCGAGATAATCGAGAAGATGGCCGAGAAGTTCGAGGGCTCCAGGACGGAGCCGAAGAAGATAGAGATAGACGTCATGGCCGAGTTCAGGGTCATCGCCGAGAAGATGGCTGAGGTCATAAAGAAGCCCGATGTGAACATCGACGAGGTCTACGAGATAGCCATGCAGGCCGAGCTGGTGAGCGAAAGGCTCTACAAAGAGCTGGCCGGCTACGCAGCCACCGACAACACCCGCATCATCCTTGAGATGCTCGCAGACATGGAGCGGAACCACTACAACATCCTGAAGAAGCAGTACGACTACATCATGCGCTACCCGGACATATACAGGGAGGAGCTCTACGACCAGCTCATGAAGGACATAAACTTCAACTTCTGAGAGCATTTTACTCCCTTTTGTATTTTTGGTTATCTGGAGTTTAGGATATCCATCGTTGTTCTCATAAGTTGTTCGCTGAGAACTTTAGAACACCGAAAGACTAATAAATGGTCATAACGTAACATCAAGTGCAAAACCCCGTTGGGGGGGGCGATGCCAAGGAAGGTATTGGCCATACTCTTGGTTGGTGTTTTGGTTTTTGCAGGAGTGGCCATGGCACTGGACGGCAACGAGCCGGAGGCAATAACCAGGGACCCCCTTGTCCACGACGAGAACACCTACGCGCCCACGGAAGATGGAAGCCTCTACTGCTGGATAAGCGGGTATGCAAGTCAGAGTCAGCCTGGTTACCTCTACAATATATACGGCGACGCTGGTTCGACCGGAGTCTGCGATCTGTGGACCAAGAAGTTCAGCCCGTCCACCGCAACCCCTCCGGCCGGATACGCCTGGGACTCTGCCCAGATAGCCGCCACCGGTTGGTGCCCCTTCTGGCCCAAGACAATCTACGCCGAGATAACCTGGGTTCCGGGAACTACCTATACAAGTACAACTGAAGAAAGTTGAGTGAATCGGAATCGGGGGGAATCACATGGAGAGGGTTTCCAAGTTCTTCGTTCTCCTCTTTTTTGTTCTTTTGGTTCTAAGCCCGCTCCTCTCGGCAACGCCCTACTGGTTCAAGGAAGGAATATACGCAAAGTACGTCGCCAGGGGCTGGCTGTCAATTGACCTGAACACCTCCACGGGGAACGTGACCTATTACTGTCCCAGGGTGGAGTTCACGTGGCGCGTCCTCAACGCTTCCGACGATATGGCCCGGTTATCGCTTCTTCTCCTCGGGATCAACTGCACCCGGGAGGCTTACTCCACCCTCAGCCTGGAGGAAGCGACGGCTCTTCTCAGGAAGTACCAGGAGCGCTACAACTTCACTGGAGGGGGTTGCCTTGAGGTGCCCGTAGCGGGGGGCAACGTTACCGTGTGCGAGGAGAGTTACTCTGAACGGACAGCACAGCGCTCCTTTGGCCTGATGATCACGGAGGGGGAGGGTAGGCTGGTCAACAAGTCCTACGTACCGGAGAACTTCAGCAGGGCAGGGGTCGTTGAAATCGACCTGACCACGGGAGAAATCCACGTGAACAGAACCCCCGTTGGGGGAAACTTCCTCTGGGCCGAGAATCCAGCCAACGTGACCGGACTTGAGATACTGCCCGGGCTAAAAATCGAGACGGTCAAGATGATAAACTCGACCGCGATGACGTACTACGGAGACTTCAACGCCCCAGTTTACATGGCCCACACGAACATGATGAATCTAAAATGGGTTGTTGGAAAGGACGTTATCCTCTACGACGGTTCGAGCGGCCTGGCAATAGCTCTTTACACTCCCTTCAGTCCGCTGTGGAAGGTCCTCGGCGTGAGCAGTGCCATGATTCAGGACACCGAGTTTGCCGAGGAGCACGAGGAGGAGGTTAAGAACGGGGGCAAGATGCCTCCCTTCGGCCTCGTACTGGCCGAGACCAACATAGACTTCACGAGGCCCGCTGAGCTTCCCAACGAGGGGCCGTCCAGAACCGCCATCGTAGCCGTCGTTGCTATAGCCGTCGTTCTCGGCGCGCTCATCCTCTGGAGGTGGAGGCGTTGAAGGAGGTCCTTCGCTGGGAGCTTCGCTCCCCCTTAAATCTAACTCTGGCCTCGGCCGGGGCGATTCTTGTTGGGACGGTGATGAAGAGGTACTACCTGACCTGGAGCGCCGGCTCCTACGGCGGGCCGCATGGGGTTGAGATGCTCGGCTCTGTTTTCAGGAACGCCTTCACCGGCGACGTTTACCTCCTCCTGGCCCTCCTCGTGCCCTTCCTCGTCACGCTGGCGGTGAGGCTCGAGAGGGACGAGGGGGTTGCGCTTTCCGTCTATTCCCTCCCTGTTTCGAGGGTTAGAATCCTCCTAGCCAAGCTCCTGGCGGCTTTCCTGGTACTCTTCATCTTCGTCTTCTCGGTGCATCTGCTGCTCTTCTACCTCCACTTCGCGGACACCTCAAAAGCCGTCATCGAGGTGTTGAAGGTTCAGACCGTACCAATGGCTTTCTTCTACCTCTCGACCCTTCTCTTCATGGTCTCGGTCGCGGCAGTGGTTGCGATAGCCTCGCCCAACACCTACGTTTCGATCTTCGGCGGCTTCGTGCTCCTATACCTCCCCGAGTTCTTGGGCGCCGAGTGGTTCTGGCTCCTGAAGTGGAGGGATGCGCTGATCAACTACAAGTGGGCCACGATATCCCTGAGCATGGACCCGGTCTTCGACGGGGAGTTCCTCAAAGCATCGCTCCTTCCCGCCCTCGCCCTCATGGCGCTCTACCTCCTAATTGGCAACTGGAGGGACGTGAGATGAGGCTTCTCCGGGTGCTCCTCATTACCCTCATGCTGGTATCGCTCCTGAGCCTTGGCCTTCAGTCGAACCTCAAGCCGAACGACGTTCATTATAATACCGTCGTCGTCTCCAATAGGGAAGTCACAGCTGTTTACGTCTCATCGACGGCATCGGTGAAGCTCTACGCCGTTGGAACCGGGGAATTCCAGGTGAAGGATCTTCAGACTGGGGAGGCGATATTCACTGGAAAAGTGGAGAGCAACGGGGCCTTCGCGCTGGTCTTCCCGCACCCCGGCTTCTACGACTTCGGCGGAAACTCAAGTCAGGGAATAACGATAACCGTCACGCCCGTTGATGTCGGCTTCCCCGGGAAGCAGAAATCCGACCACCTTTGGGCCTCAGCCTTATTCGGCGGACTTCTGGCGCTGACGCTCCTTGGGGGTGGCAGGAGATGATAATCAATGCGGAGAACCTTCACAAGTACTTCGGGCCGATAAAGGCTCTTCGAGGGGTTACTGTTGAGGTTCCCGAGGGATTAACCCTCATCCTCGGCCCCAACGGCGGCGGAAAGAGCACCTTCATGAAGGTCTCCCTCGGCCTCTACAAACCCACGAAGGGCAGCGTGAAACTCCTTGGAAAAGACCCCTGGAAAAGTCCCGAGGCCAGGAAAAGCGTTGGCGTTGCCTTCGACCCCGGGAGGTTTCCAAAGCTGACAACCGGGCGGGAGTGGCTGGAGTTTATAGCCAGGGGGAGAGGGGCCGGGGAAGAATACGTCGAGAAGGCCGCCGGGCTGTTCGGCATCGAGGACGCCCTCGACAGGAGAATAGATGGCTACTCCTCCGGGATGCTTAAGCGCCTCTCTCTGGCTCAGGCCTTTGTTGGCGAACCTGAGGTGATCTTCCTTGACGAGCCTCTGGCCAACGTGGACTTCGAGAGCGTCGGGGAAATAGTGGGAATAATCAAGAAGTGGAAAGCCAAGGGCAGGAGCTTCGTCATCATAAGCCACATATGGGAGCCTTTCGAGAACATCGCTGACTTCGGGGTCGTCATAAGCGGCGGGAAGGTCTACCTGGCGGGGCCGTTTGCCGACATCAGGGACGAGGTTGAGGCCATGTTCCGGCCGCCCTCGGTTACCGGCGATTAAAGCCCTCTGTTCTCTTTACCCTCCGAACTCCCCGTTCACCGCTATCCAGCCAACGTAGATTAGAAAAGCTATCACCCCGTATTCCACGAGCGAGGCGAGCCTTTCCCGGCCTCTGGCGCGGAGCTTTTCCGCAAGCACCTCCGTCCCGGCGTAGGTGTGGAGGAGCAGGAGGAAGACGAAGCCGAGTTTTATAATCCGGCTCAGATGTATCGCCTGGGAGCGGGAGAATGTCAGCAGGCCGAGTGATGCGCTTCTCGCTGCCTCGCTCGTCAGCCCGTAGCCGCTTATGACCAGCAGCCCCGCCAGGAGGAGGAGCGGAAGGGAAGTCCACTCTACTACCGTCAGGGTCGTTCTGGGTTTCACAGGCTCATCTCCCAGGGATGGATTCATCTGGTATTATGGCGTCGTCCGGGTAGCCGGCGCTCTCCCACGTGCCCTTGAAGTCGTAGCTTACAAGTTCGATCTTCATCAGGTACTTTATCCACTTGTAACCCCACCGGCCCGGGGCGACTATTCGGGGGGTTATCGGCTCCCCGTTGAACTTATAGGCTATGATGATGTCCTCGTCCTCCATGACCCACTGCTTAAAGAGGTCGGTGGTGTAGCCGTCGCTGGCGTAGAGGGCTATCTTGAAGGCGTCTCCCCTTGGTCGCGCCCTCTCGATGAGAATCCTCAGCGGGACACCGGTCCAAGTGCCGTTCTTCCTCGGCCGACCGGGGCTGTCCACGCAGTAGAGAACCGCCGTGATGTTCCTCGACGGGAGGCCCGCGAGGTCATTGTACGTGATGTTGTAGGGCCTCTCGACGAGTCCGGTGATCTGGATGACGCCCAGTTCCTTTGGGGCATCAACCGTGGCTGTGCTTCCATTGTCTCTGCCCAGAAGGTACGTCCCACCGATGAGGATTATGATTACAAGAAATGCGAAAATACTCTTCCTCATGACATCACGACCTTACGCCCAAAAGGGACCTTAAGTGACCTACTCACCGGTGTATAAAAGGATTCTTGGTCAGTTTTGGGTACTGGCCATTAGCTCACGTTTTCCTGAGCACAACGAACTCCCCGTAGTCCATGACCTTGACGAAGCCCTTTCTCATATAATATGAATAAGCCTCAAGCTCCGGGAAGGTTATCACGTAGGCCTCCCTGCCGAGTTCTTTTAATCTGTTCACCGCGAACTCCAGGAGCATTGAGCCGTAGCCCTTACCCTTGTAGGCCGGATCGACCATGAAGAACTCGATGAGGCCGGTTTTTTCATTTTTTATCTCCTCCGGCACCCACCAGACGTCCTTACCTTCGAGGTTGTAGACGAGGGCTATTGTTCCGGCCACCCTTCTCCCCTCGTCCCTCAGAACGTAGAGCTCATCGAACTCATCTCTAAGTCTGAACTCAAGGAACGGCTCATAGACCTCTTTAAAGCCCTCAAAATCGTCCGTTGAGGGTTTTCTCTCCACCCATTCGAGCTTTGGATAGGCCCCTCCCGTGCCCTGGTAAACCCGGAAGACAAAGCCGAGGAGCTCCTCCTTGAGTTCGAGGGGTTTCTCGACCTTCTCAATCCTCATACCTGTCCACCAAAGGTTATTATGCATGTAACCCTAAAATCTTTTGGTGGATCCTATGAACGAGCTTGAGGTCCTGGCCCTTGCACTTGAGGTTGAGAAAGCGGAGCTTAACTTCTATATACGGCTCGCAAGAAAGGCCAGCGATGAGCGGGCCAAGAGGATGTTTCTGTTCCTCGCCCGGGAGGAGGCGGAGCACTGGGGCATCTTCGAGGAGAAGTTCGTCGAGAAACTCATAGAGGAGTGCGAACTCCCTGCCGTTGACAGGGCGATGTTGGAGAAGCTCCTCGTCAGCGTTGACGAAAAGGACCTCAGCGAGGTCGACGCGGTTAGGATAGGAATGGAGCAGGAAAAGCTGACGTGGGAGTTCTACGAAAAGGCGGCGAAGGAGGCGAAACACGACTCTGTGAGGAGGGTCTTTGAGGAGCTGGCGAAGGTGGAGAAGTCCCACTATGAGCTTCTAAAAGCCCAGTACGACTCGGTGATGAAGACCGGCATCTGGATGGACTACCAGGACTTCAGCCTTGAGGTGGACTAATCGAGGACAACGTTGACGAGCCTAACGTTTCGGTCGGTTTTCTCCCTTATCCTTTCGATTATCTCCGGGTCGTTAAGATCTATGACTTTGCCCCCGCTTATCAGGTTGATGTGGGGTTCTGTGTTGAGCTCCACCCTCGTTTCTCCGTCCAGCGAGAAAAGTTCGAGCAGGCCCAGTTCCTTCAGAGTTAGGACGTTGGAATACAGGGTGGAAAAGCTCACGGTCGGGAATTCCTCCCTGATTTCACTGAGAACCTCCTTGAGCGACGGGTGTTCGCTCCCGATTCTATCGAGTATCTCCACCAGCTTGAGCCTCTGGGGCGTGAGCTTGTAGCCGCTCTCTTTGAGCAGTTTAAGGGCGTTTTCTTTCCACATGGTCTAGGTTACGCTCCCCTGCTTATAAGTCTTTCTAATTAGAAACGACTTCTAAATAGAAAAGTTTATTAAGTAGAAATGCCAACAGTTTTTGGTGAAAACTATGTCCGAACACAACCGAAGACTTGTTGAAAAGGCCGGAATAGACGTGGAAAAACTCCTGGACATGCTGCTGAGGGCCGCAGCCGCGGAGTTCACGACCTATTACTACTACACCGTTCTGAGGAATCATGCCGCCGGCATGGAGGGCGAGACGATAAAGGAGATAATCGAGGACGCCCGCCTTGAGGACAGGAACCACTTCGAGGCCCTTGTTCCGAGGATTTATGAGCTCGGCGGAGAACTGCCGAGGGACATCGTGGACTTCTCGAAGATGGCCTGGTGCCGCGATGCATACCTCCCTGAGGAGCCGACCGTTGAGAACATCCTGAAGGTTCTGCTTGAGGCGGAGCGCTGTGCGGTTGGCGTTTACACCGAGATATGCAAGTACACCTTTGGAAAGGACCCGAGGACGTACGACCTCGCCCTGGCGATACTCCACGAGGAAATCGAGCACGAGGCCTGGTTCGAGGAGCTTCTTACCGGAAAGCCGAGCGGCCACTTCAGGAGAACCAGGCCCGGAGAGAGCCCCTTTGTCTCAAAGTTCCTGAGGTGAAAATGTTATTAACGCCCTGACGTATTATGTGGTGGTGATACCATGCTCGCTGAAAAGCCCTACCTCCTCGGGAGGGAGAAGCCCCTCTCAAAGAGGGAAATAGCCCAGGCACTCCGCTGGGCCATCGAGGCCGAGCTCGACGCCATAAGCTTCTACGAGCAGCTGGCGGAGCTGATAGAGGACGAGAGGATAAAGCACATCTTCTACGACGTCGCCAACGAGGAAAAGGAGCACGTTGGGGAGTTCCTGGCGGCACTCCTTGAAGTCGATGAGGAGCTCGTGAAGTACATGAAGGAAGGCTTTGAAGAGGTTGAGGAAGAGACCGGCATAAAGGTCGAACTGTGACTTTTTCGTTCCCCTTTTCCCTCGCTTCCTTTCGATTCTCGTGCACGAAGTAGTATGTTGATGCACCCTTTTGCTCAATGAAAAACGTTATTAAGGTTCGATGTTCATATACTTCTGGTGATGTGCATGGTTGAGCCACTTGTTAAGAGGGCCTATGAGACCGAGAAGAAGGCCGCTTCCAGCTACACCGATGGTCTCGGCCTCATAAGGGGACAGGGACTGAGGTACACCAGGGTTGAAGAAGTCGTTGGCAGAATAGCCGTCGACACGATAATCCACAAGCACCTGATGAAGGCCATCCTGGAGGCCCAAAAGGAGCTGGGGAAGCTCGCGGGCGAGGGGCCCATGGAGGAGGTCAAAGAGGTCGAACTTGTGCCCGAGCAGAAAGCCCTGGTCAAGCGCTTTGCCGAGATGCATTTAGACATAGAAAAGGACATGATAGAGACCTATCAGAAAATGGCGGAGAAGATGACCCATCCCCTGTTCAAGAGCCTCGCCGAGGCCCTGGTCGAGAACGAGAAGGAGCACCACAGGATTCTGGCGGAGCTGATATCAAAGTACAAGGAGTAATGGACTCAGCTCAGGGTTCTCAGGAGGACGTTCCACTCCTCCTCGCTCCATACATCTTTTTCCGTGACGACTATCAGTGCGCCGCCGTGGACAATCACGTTGTCCCTCACGGCCGCCAGCATCTTGACCACTCCCCTGAAATCGTTGTAGAGCTTCAGAAATTCCGGGGCTTCTATCACGACGACGCCTTTTCTCCCCATACTTCCTAGCTCCTGGAGGTACTGGTTAACGATTTCGGTGATCTTGTACATCGAAGTTGGCAGAACTGCCTCCGGGCCGTCTATCGTTCTTATCCAGTAAGTTATCCACCCGTCCTGGGGCTGGGAGCTCCTTAGGAATGCCAGCACGGGGAACCCCTTCAGTCTGAGCGCGATGTCCCGGAACTCTTTGCTGGAGACCACGTGGCTTCCCGAGAGGTCGATGTCCTCGGGGCTTCCACCCTTTACGCGTTCCAGTTCAAGGAAGCGCCTGCTGTATATGACACCGTAGTAGGCGTAGGCCATCAGAAGAGCCAGTATGAAGGAGATGTACACCACGAGGTCGGATGACAGCCTCCCGCCCTCATAGAGCATTGGATACATCATGCTGGCCAATCCCGAGACGGCAATAATGAAACCGAAGAGCCTCGCCTTGGAGCGGTAGTACGGGGAGAGCATCTCCACGAATATGAAGCCGCTTATCAGGAGGAGGACACCGCTGGTTATGTATGTGCCCGTGCATGACGTCCCGAAGGACGCCTCAACGACACCGTACAGGATGGGTAACAACGGCAGGGTCACGTGCATGGCCCTCGGGGACCTCTTACCGCTTTCCTCCTCAATGAGAAGTAGTATTCCAAGCAGTGTAAACGCGGAGGAGACGCCTATGGCAAGGCACTCGGCCCTGGGGTCGAATGCCCCGCCGGAGGATATCGGGATGCCGCTGATCCACCCCGCTGAGAGAAGGAGGGCTGACCTCCGGGCGCTTTTTATGTATGCCCTGAGGAACACTACACCGGCGGTTATTCTAAGCGCTATTGTTAGCCAAAGGGGATTTACAGCCATACGTAACCCTTCCTGGCCGGATATAACCCTGCTGGACTTTAGGGTTTAAAAACTTGGTGCATCCCAAAATTGGAGAAGGCGCCGCGGGGCACTCTCTGGGATACCGCATCACGGGCCGAGGTTCATCATCTGGCTGTACATCGACCAGTCGAGGAGGAGTTCGTACTCGGCTTTCAGGGTGTAGTAGTGGCCCTTTTCCATGTCGCTTAGGTAGCGCATGAGCCTCTTTTTGTTCTCTGCCTCGACGATGTTCTCGATT
Source organism: Thermococcus coalescens (assembly GCF_055392585.1). Taxonomy (NCBI): domain Archaea; kingdom Methanobacteriati; phylum Methanobacteriota; class Thermococci; order Thermococcales; family Thermococcaceae; genus Thermococcus; species Thermococcus coalescens. The sequence goes on along the minus strand of NZ_AP043764.1, from coordinate 440,002 downwards.
TCGGCGTAGAAGTTGGCAGCTATCTCCTCGGCCCTCATTGCCCAGCGTATCAGCTCTATGATGTCCTCGGCCCCGTGAAGCTCCCTTGCAACGGGCTGAAGCTCGGGCCCTATGTGCTCCCTCGGGAAGACCACCTCCTTTCCAGGGAACATGCTCTCGTACAGGTTTCTCAGGAGCGCCTCGTGTTTGCCTTCCTCGTCGGCAAGCCACTCAATCTTTTCCTTCAGGGCCTGGATATCGAGCCTTTCGGCCAGGCTTTCGTAGAACTTTCTTGCCCCGATTTCGGCCTTTATGGCCATCCCGAGGAGCTCCTCAAGGGAGAAATCCTTAACCTTTTCGAGGGGAAGCCCCTCGTCCACTTCGGGTGGAACCATAAATCATCCCTCCGCAAGCAACAGTCCAATCTCATTGTAGATTCTTATTCTATTAAACCCTTCCGCCTTCAGGACGTCCACTATCTCCCTCAGTATTCTGTTTTGGACGTTTATTGCCAGCATCTGGCAGAAATGACACTCCGGCGTTGACCTGGCCATCAGAAGGAAAACATCGACCTCGTCCCCTCTCACGGTTAATCCGTAGAGGAGACCCTCATCTACTATGCTGAGCCCGGTTTCGGGGTCGTGAACGTTCCGCAGAATCCCAACTACCCTGGAGACCTCGGGGGGCAGGTCCTTCCTGGGCCCCTTTTCGGGCCTCTTTTTCGCCCTAAAAAGTTCAAAGAGTCCCAAGGCTCAGACCTTCTCTCTGCTTATATCATCGATCTTATATCCCTTCTTGTTCTCAAAAACTCCGACGGGGTTGTTCTTGAGGTCGTAGACGTAGACATTCTGGAACCTCACCAGGGCAAAGCGCTCGATTATGTCGCCGATTATCTTGGAGTACGCTATTGCACTTGCACCCGTTATGTTGTACTCGGCATGGCTCTCGAAGTTGAGCCAGACTTTGAGCGTGTCGTCCGTTACCTCTAGGCCCGCCACGACACCGGAGCTGAGGATGTCTCCCCCCGTGACGGGGTCGGTTATCTCTGCGAGTTCATTGAGAACAGCCCTGTAGTGCTCAGGCCACTCCCTGCCCGGCATGTAAACCTTCATTTTTCTCACCTGAGGAGAGTTGGAGTGTCCCGTTATAAGCTTTCCTGGGCAGTTCTGGGGAAGCGTTCCCTGAGGACGCCGTGGAGCGCGACGAGTATTGCGACCCAGAGGGTGGTTGAGATTATGTACCGCCCCATGGCCAGCGGGCTTCCGGGCTCGTATGCGTTCAGGGGCACGAAGAGGGTGAACAGCCACGCCGAAAGCCTCGCCCCCCTGCTGTAAGATTCGGGGGTGTGGACGTAGAACGCGGCCGCGTCCATGAGGATCACGACGGCTATGGCGGAGAATGATTCAATAACGTACAGGATCCTGTCCCCGCTCAGCACGAGTGAGCCCACTATCACCGCCACCTGAACGAGCATCTCCGGCTTTGCCCTTACGAGGCCGCTCTCGGAGAGTGCGTAAACTATCAGGGCCGGCCCGAGGATGGCTGGGAGTGCCATCGTCTCGGTTCCCATCCCCATCATCAGTTCGATAAACCCAAGTGCCGTCAGGAGCCCGCCAAGGAACATGAACCAGGAGATGCTCCCTGTTCCGAGCCGGAACTTTTCTATATTCCTTGAGAGGTTCCACGTCAAGAAGATCCCGAGAAGAACCAGGATCCCGCCAACGCTCATGACAACGTGGTACGGGTACATCATGTATCATCTCAGTAGATTCATTGTGGAACACTCTCGTCGGCAGTATAAATAAACCTTCCGGATGTCACTCGGGCAGGATACCAAAAAAGAGAGGGGGTTGGGGCAGAAGAATCACTCAAGCGCGACCTCGTTCTCCCAGAGGCCGTGGATGTTGCAGTAGCTGAGCGCGTAGAGCTTGCCCTTCTTGCCCGTCCTGAAGAAGAAGACCGCCCTCGGCTCGGTGAGCGGGTCGCCGTGGTTGGTGAAGGCAACCCTGCCGACGAGAATCGGGAAGTTCTCCCCCTCCGGGTGGAAGTAGAGCTCGATCCAGGCTATGTGGTGCTCCGGCGTGTTCGGGTGCGGTATCTCCTTGCCGACCTGAACCTCGACCTTGACGAGGTCGCCCTCCTTCTCGTACTCTATAACGGGGACGTGCTTCTCCCCCTTCCAGTCTCCACTCCTTATGGTTCCGCTTATCATCCCGACCACCTCACTCTATCTTTTCAAACATGTCCTTGGGAGCGCCGCAGAGCGGGCAGACCCAGTCCTCGGGAAGATCCTCGAACTTGGTTCCGGGCTCGATCCCCGTGTCGGGGTCGCCCTCGTCCTCATCGTAGATGTATCCGCATACTATACACTTCCATTTGGCCATTTCTTTCACCACCCTAACGTTATTAGTTCGACCTTATAAGGTTTGCGCCTCAAACCTGAGAAATGAAAAAGCGAAAAGTTCACTCAAAGACCACGAACTTGTCCCTCGGGGCACCGCAGACCGGGCAGTACTCGGGGGCCTCGTCCACGGCGGTGTAGCCGCACACCGGGCAGATGTATATCCTCTTTATCTCGATGTCCTTTCCGCTTTCGGCGAGCTCCTTCGCCTTGGCGTAAAGCTCGGCGTGTATCTTTTCTGCCTCAAGGGCGTAGTGGGTCGTTCTCACCGCGTCTTTCTCACCCTGGAACTCGGCGGCGTTCTTAAAGACCGGGTACATCTCCTCGACCTCGTAGGTCTCGCCGTCTATCCCTGCCTGCAGGTTCTCCGGGGTCTTGCCCAGGTGCTCAAGGGCTATGAAGTGGTTCTTGGCATGGACAAATTCAGCGTGGGCGATGGCCCTGAAGAGCTTGGCTATGTTGGGGAATCCCTCCTTCTCGGCCTGCTCGGCAAAAATCAGGTACCTCATGTGTGCCATGCTTTCGCCGGCAAAGGCATCCTCCAGAAACTTCCGGGTCATTTTCCTTTTCACCGCCATGCATACCACCTACAAACGTTGCTGCATTAATATCTCCGTGCCAGGGGTATATAACGATTTTCCAAACCAAAAGTTTGATGAAACCTGCACTTCAGTCAATAGGTAGTCCCTCTCTGATAATTTTTTCGAGCCTCATGGCTTCCCTGAGATCACCGAGGACGACGGCACCGGTGGCTTTCTCCCCATCGTAGAAGACCTTGGTGTTCTCATTGAGCCATTCTCCCCTCCCTTTCGTCCTTCCGATGATGGCTACGCTGAAGTCGGCGAACTTGAAGAACGCCGACCTGAACGGAACGTAGCTGGCCTCCTCCCCCCTTAGTATTCTCGCGAGAACCTTCGCCTGCTCCACCGCTGTTCTGGCCGTTCCCCCAACGACGCCCCCAAGCTCCGCGCAGTCCCCTATGGCGTAGACGTCCCTGGCTGATGTCCTGAGGTGGTCATCGACCAGTATTCCCCTGCCGGCGTGGATACCGCTCTTTAGGGCGAGCTCCCTGTTCGGTACTATCCCGAAGGCACAGACCTTCAGCTTCCCGGGGATGTAGCCCGTTTCGGTGTTTATACCATCTTCGTCGGCGCTTATGACTTTTGACTTCAGGTGGAACTCAACTCCAGTCCTCTCAAGTTCCTCCCTGATGCGGTCACTAAGTTCGCCGTCCAGGCCGAGCAGGGTCTCCCCCCTGTGAACCACCTTCACGGTGTGGCCGGCCTTGGCGAGGTTTCCGGCGAGTTCAAGAGCTATGAAGCCCCCACCAAGAACCGTTATCTCGCCCTCCGCCTCAAGGCGCTCTTTTATCAGCTCTGCATCTTTGAGGGTTCTGAGGGTTAGGATGTGCTCCTTTCCGGGGACGGTTGGCTCTCTGGCCCTCGCTCCGGTCGCCATGACGAGGACGTCGTAGGGTATCTCGCCCCCCTCCGTCACGAGAATCTTCCTGAACCTATCGATCAGCTTTGCCTCCGTCCCGAGGAGCAGGTTTATCCCTTTCTCCACATACCACTCGGGGGAATACGGAAAGAGCCTCTCCCCGGGGATGAAGCCCGCTATGTAGTGGCTAAGCATGGGCCTGGAGTAGTGGGGTAGCTTCTCCTTCTCGACTATGGTCACGTCAAACTCTTTGCTCAGGTTCTTGGCGAGCTCAAGACCACCCGGCCCGTTGCCGACTATAACGACCCTCACGCTGTCACCTCACTTCCTTGTGCGTGGGCCCAGGTAGAGCTCCAGCTGGGCGCCGAAGAACTCCACCGGCGCGTTCACGTACTCAGGCTGTCCCTGGGTGACGTCTTCGAGGTACTCGACGTGGCTCCGTATCGATGCGTAGTGCGCCCTTTCCTGTGCCGCCAGGAATCCGAATATCCCCCTGTGTTCTGGCAGTATCTTGCCCAGATGGCTGTACAGCCTCCCGGCGGTTTTTTCATTGACGAGTGCGACCCTCATTGCCTCGATGAGGTTTGCCACTGTGTCCACGCTGACCGAGGTCTCGGCAAAGGGTATGCCCTCCGGGACGGTGTAGTCGGTGTTCCCGAAGAGGCTCTCGTGCAGTTTGAGAAGTATTGTCCTGTGCCCCTCCTCGGCCTTGGCCAGCTCCCTGAAGAAATCTCCAAGAAGGGCCCCGCTTTTTGATGCAAGAGCCTCGTAGAACCGTTTTGCGTCTTCCTCAGAGGCTATGGCGTAGCCCAGTATCTCCCTCGGTGGGAGTTGGGCAAGTCTGTCAAGAACATCTTCCATCCACATCACCATCTTCTATATTTTTTGTGAAGTATTTAAATATGCGTGAGGCGAAAAAGGAAAGTGCCTCACGAGATCCAGGCCACGAGCTTTCTGACACCCTCCCTGAGCCGCTCCTCGTCGTCTGGCCTTGGCATACCACGGCTCTCGACGGTGTCGACGTGGTCAAACTTGCTGCGCGTTATCATGGTCTCTATCTTCTTACCGGCAACCCCCGCCCACCCGAAGGCTCCAACGATGAGGACGGGCTTCCCGTAGTTGGCCTTATCAACAATCTCGTAGAGTGTGTAGCGTATCCTCGGGTGTATCTCAGCCTCGTAGGTCGAGGCGCCTATTATTATTGCCTCGCTGTCCGGGACTTCTCCGAGTATGTCGCTCACCGCGGGGGCTTCCTTGTCCGTAAACTTGTATACGACGGGCTTCATCCCGTGCTTCTTAAGCTCGTCTATAACGATCTCCATCCTCCTCTCAACGAACCCGTACATGGAGTCATAGATAACGAGAACCTTGCCCTTTTTGCTCCTTCCCGAGCCCACGTCCTCGTAGTGCCTAAAAATCCTCATCGGGTCTTTTCTCCATATGAGACCGTGTCCGGGGAGTATCATCCTCGCCTCCTCGACTATTCCGAGGCTCTTGAGCTTCTTGATGTTCTGGACGATGTACTTGTGGTAGTGGCCTATGACGGTCACTATGTACTTCGTCACGTGCGGCAGGTAGTTCTTCACGACCTCCTCGTCGCTGTCGTCTATGGCCGGCGGGATTGAGTAGCCGCCGCCGGCGTCGCAGCTGAATATGAGCCTGTCCTCGACGACGTAGGTGATCATTGTGTCCGGCCAGTGGAGCCAGGGGACGGTTATGAAGCGGAACGTCCTCCCACCGATCTGAATCTCCTCGCCGTCCGCTATCGTGTGGAAGTTCTCGACGACCTTTTCCCCGAAGAAGCCCTCCATGAAGCGCTTGGCGAAGGTGGTGCCTATGAGCCTGGCCCTGTAGCCGTTGGCCTCAAGGAGCGCCGGGATGGCAGCGCTGTGGTCGGGCTCCGTGTGATGAACTATGATGTGGGTTATCTCCTTCGGGTCAACGAGCTTCCCCAGGGTCTCAAGGAACTCCTTGGTGTACTCCCCTTTCCAGGCGTCGAAGAGAACCACCGCATCGCCAGTCTTCATAAGGTAGGCGTTGTATGTTATCCCCTCCGGGATGTCCCAGGTGGCCTCGAAGTACTTTATCCTGTCATCGTCAATCCTCAGAATGTAGAGTTCGGGTTCATCGAGTATCTTTTCGACCCATATCTTGGGCATTTTCATCACCGAACCTACTTGGTGCGGGAACATAAAAAGGCTTTCTTGACCAAAAAGTTAAGGACGAAATTGGGTAGGGTTAAAATTCTGAAAGGGGGACTCACCCTCCCTCCAGGAGTCGGAATATCTCCTCCAGGTCGGGCACTTCCCTTATCGGGTAGACCCTGAAGAACGCTACCTTCCCCTCTTCGTCTATGAGGACGTTTGCCCTCTCTGAAAAGCCCTCCTTTTCGCGGAAGAGGCCGTAGAGCCTCGCAACCTCCCCGTGAGGCCAGAAGTCGCTCAGAATCCTGAGCTTCTTGAGGCCGATGTGCTCGGCCCAGGCCTTCTTGCTCGGCACGGCGTCGACGCTTATCCCGACGGGAACGACGTTCAGCCTTTCAAAGCGTTCGTGGTTTTCCTCAAGGGCCTTCATCTGCTTCTCGCATATTCCCGTCCAGGCCAGGGGATGGAAGGACAGCAGAACCTTCTTCCCCCTGAAATCGCTCAGCCTGAAGTCCTCCCCGTTCTGGTCCTTGAGGAGGAAATCAGGGGCTTGGTCTCCAATTTTCATAAGGAAACACCTCCAGTGCTTTCAAATCAAAAAATGAAAGGTTCCTCATGGCCTCTTGCTCTCGAAGAACATCTCCACGAGGTCGAGCTTCGGCCCGCGCTTCCACAGGGGCCTCTTATCGGTTCTGTAGGCCGGAACGCTCTCTTCAAAGGTCGGCCTCTCATTGATGTAGAAGATTCCCAGCGGGACGGGGTCGGTCTCTATGGCACGCTTAAAGGCCTCTTCCCTCTCGAAGGGCCCGTCCTCCATCCAGTAGGTGTGCTCCCTGTACCAGGCGTAGGTGTTCACCCTGTTGAAGCTGACGCACGGGTGGAGGATGTCAACTATCGCGAGGCCTTTATGCTGGATCGCCTTCTTGATTATCTCGACGCTCTCCCGGAAGTAGCCCATGAAGGTTCTCGCGACGAAGGAGGCGTTCATTGCTATCGCCAGGGCGACGGGATTGAAAGGCTCCTCAAAAACTCCCCAGGGCTGGGTCGGGGTTTTCATTCCAACCATCGTCGTCGGCGATGCCTGCCCCTTGGTGAGGCCGTATATCTGGTTGTCGTGGATGAGGACGGTTATGTCCGGGTTCCTCCTTATCGCGTGGAGCAGGTGGTTTCCTCCTTCCGCGTACATGTCGCCGTCTCCGCCCTCGGCTATAACGGTAAGCTCAGGATTCGCCGCCTTCACGCCCGTCGCTATGGGTATCGCCCTTCCGTGGAGCGTGTGGTAGCCGTTGGCGTTGATGTAGTGGGGCATCTTCGCAGCCTGTCCTATCCCGCTGATTATCGCCACCTGACTCGGTCTCAGGCCGAGTTCAGCCAGGGCCGAGACGAGTATGTTCCGTATGCCGAAGTTTCCGCAGCCGGGACACCAGGCGACGTCCTTGCTTCCTGGCCTTCTGGGTTCAAAGGCCTCCCTGCCAGTGGGAAGGTTCATTCTATCACCCCCTTGAGGGCGTCAAAAACCTCTTCCACCGAAAACGGCCTCCCGTCGTACTTCAGAACTCTGTGGCCGGCCTTAACGCCCAGTTCCTTCCAAAGGAGGTCGGCGAACTGACCTGTAATGTTGTTCTCAACAACTATGACCCTCCTGCCCTCGAAGAGCTCCCCTGTTTCGGGGTTGAGCGGGTAGACCCAGCTGAAGTGGATCAGGGCCACGTCATTCCTTCCGAGTTGCTCAAGGGCCTCCTCAACGGCGTGGAGCGTTGACCCCCACGAGACCACGAGGTACTCAGCGTTCTCGCTCCCAACGAGCCTCGGCAGGGGCGCGTTCTTCCGTATCGTTTCGAGCTTTTTGACTGCCCTCTTCTCCTGCATCTTCGCCGTCATCTCGGCGTCCTCCGTTATGTCCCCCCACTCGTCGTGCTCGTTGCCGTTGGCTACCACTACCTCCTCACCGTAGCCGGGAACGGCTCTGGGGGATATTCCGTCCTCCGTAAGCTCGTACCTCCGGTAGCCGGGCTTTGCCTCAACGATGTGTCTCTCGAACTTTACTCTCTCCAGCTCCGGCTTGGGCAGGTTGTAGTAGGTGTCGACGAAGTACTGGTCGGTGAGGATTATCACGGGCACCTGATACCTGTCCGCCAGGTTGAAGGCCTCAGCGCTCAGGTAGAAGGCCTCTTCCATGCTCCCCGGAGCGAGGATTATCCTGGGGAAGTCGCCGTGGCCGGCGTGGAGGACGAGGTTCAGGTCCCCCTGCATCGTTCTGGTGGGCAGGCCCGTTGCCGGCCCGGGCCTCTGGGCGAGGTGTATAACGACCGGGTTCTCCGCCATTCCGGCTAAACTTAACGCCTCGCTCATGAGGGCAAAGCCTCCTCCTGAGGTACTCACCATGGCCCTGGCCCCGGCGTACCACGCCCCCAGTGCCATGTTTATCGCCGCTATCTCGTCCTCGACCTGCTCGACGATTATCCCGAACTCCTCGGCCTTCTGCGCCGCGAATGTCGAAACGCCCGTAGAAGGGCTCATCGGGTAGAAGCTCAGGAAGTTCATGCCTCCGGCCAGGGCACCTATCCCAACCGCTTCCGTCCCGCTGAGGAGGATTTCCTCCCTGACTTTCTCGTCCCTCTCAATTTCTACCTTTATCGTTCCTTCCTCGCAGAGCCTAACGCCCAGCTCGTAGCCCTTCTTTGCGGCCTCGATGTTTTTCCGGACAACGTTCTCCCCCTTGCTCCCGAAGCGGTTCCTTACGTACTCCTCGACCGCCCCAAAGTCGCCGTGGAAGAGGCCGACTATAAGGCCCGCCGCGGTCGTGTTGATGTAGAGCTGGCTCCCGGTTTCGAGGGCGAGCTTTGTGAGGGGCACTTCGACGAGGTTCACATCTCCGAGAAAGCTTTCCTCGATGTTCTCCCTCTCGCCGAGGACGATGGTGGTGTCTGATATCCTGTCCTCCACCCAGCTCAGAACGCCCTGCTTGAAGGGCACGAGGATGTCTATCCTCCTCACAAAAGCCCTAACGCGCTTTGAAGAAACGCGGATCTCCGTGGTGTTTATCCCGCCCCTCACGCGGGACATGTACTCCTTGTTGGCATAGACGTGGTAGCCGGACTTCTTGAGGGCGTACGTCAGAATCCCCTCGACGGTCTGAATTCCCTGTCCGGCCGCTCCGCCGAGAACTATAGAAACGTCCTCTCTGAACCCTTTCATATCACATCACTCTCATCTAAGTTCGACTTTCGACATCATAAGGCTTGTGAATTAGGCTTATATAACTTTCTTTTGTGAACAAAAAATATTTGGATGGTGGGGAGAGAATCACTCCTCAGTGAGTGCCAGTGCGGCACTCCCTGCTTCAAACTCTGCTGTGAAAAGGCCCCTCGTCCTGTTGGCTATCCAGACGAGGCTGAGCATTATGGGCACCTCCTCCAGAACGCCGACGACCGTCGCCAGTGCCGCGCCGCTCTCAAGGCCGAAGAGGGCTATCGCCACTGCCACCGCTAGCTCGAAGAAGTTGCTGGCGCCGATGAATGACGCCGGAGCGGCAACTTTGTGCGGGAGCTTCCAGAACCACGACCATCCATAGGCTATGGCGAAGATGAAGTAGGTCTGTATGGTCAGCGGGATCGCTATGAGGACTATGTGAAGCGGGTTCTCCAGGATTATCTTCCCCTGGAAGGAAAAGAGGAGTATCAGCGTGAGGAGAAGGCCGATGATCGAGACGGTGCCCAGCTTTGGGAGGAACTCTCTCTCGAACCACTCCCGTCCTTTGGTTCTGAGGATGTGTTTCCTTGAGATGTAGCCTGCTGTGAGAGGAATCACCACGAAGAGGACGACCGAAAGTAGGAGCGTGTCGTAGGGCACGGGAACCTCGTTGAGTCCCATAAGAAAGCCGACGATGGGGGCGAAGGCGAAGAGGATTATGATGTCGTTAGTGGCGACCTGCACGAGTGTGTAGAGCGGGTCTCCGTCGGCGAGGTAGCTCCACACGAAGACCATCGCCGTGCACGGAGCTGCACCAAGGAGTATCGCTCCCGCTATGTACTCCTTTGCCAGCGAGGGCTCGATTAGGCCGAGCCTGGCGGAGAAGACCGCCCCTATAAAGAACGAGCTTATGAAGAACATGCTGAAGGGCTTTATCAGCCAGTTGGTGACCCACGTGACGGTTAGGCCCTTGAGCATCTGACCCTTGTGCACCCTCCTTATCGCGGAGAAGTCCACCTTGACCATCATGGGGTATATCATCGCCCATATCAGCACCGCTATGGGCATGTTGACGTTCGCAACGGTGAGCTTTGAGAGGGCCTCCGGGAGCGCCGGGAAAAACTTCCCGACCGCTATTCCCGCGATTATGCAGAGGAGAACCCACAGCGAAAGGTACTTTTCGAAGAAACTCAGCCCTTTCCTCCCCATTTTCTCTCACCACACCGACTAAAAAAATTTCAAATATAAATATTTCCAAAACGTTAGGTTTATCCCCTCTCCCGGAACTATATATGTTATATAGAATACTGCGGCAAGGGATTTAAAGCCCATCTCCGAATTCTCCCGGCGGTGGAAATGGTGGAGAAGCTCATCCTCTTTGTCTGCGTCAAGAACTCCGCTCGGAGCCAGATGGCGGAGGCGTTCTTCAATCACCTCAACGACGACCCGCGCTTTAGGGCAATGAGCGCGGGGACGGAACCGGCCGATGAGATAGACCCGCTCGCGAGGAAGGTCATGGAAGAGGTTGGGATCCCCCTCGATGGTCAGTACCCAAAGCTCTATACCGAGGAGATGGCGGAGGAAGCCTACCTCGTGATAACGATGGGCTGCCTAGACAGGTGCCCCTACGCCCCTCCCGAGAAGACGTGGGACTGGAGGCTGGACGACCCCTACGGCTTTCAGATTGAGAAGTACCGCGAGGTAAGGGATGAGATAAGGCAGCGCGTCCTGAGGCTCATTGATGACTTAAAAACCGGGAAGATCAGGGAGGAGATAATAGGGCAAAAGAACCTTTTCAAGATTGAATAGCGGATATCCTTGATGCTCCTGATCTCTCATCCTTTCTTTGGAGGGTCTTGATCGGGCGTTGCCGTTATCTCTTCCCCGCTCATGTTGCTCTTCTTGGTGATCTGACTCACTATCTCAAAGGCCTTCTTCGTGATGCGGCCCATTGCCACCCACTTCTTCAGGTACTCCCTCGGTGGGAACTCTATGGCGTCGCAGGGGCATATCATCGCGCAGGTGTTGCATCCGACCATACAGTTGTAGGGCCTTGCCACTACGGGCTTTCCCCCCTCTGCGTCCCAGTCAAAAACCCTCCTCCCGCAGGTGACGAAGCAGATTCCGCAACCTGCGCAGACGTCGTAGTTGATCTTCGGGTACCACTCTATCTTCTTCCTCTCAACCCCCCACCAGGGGACAACGCTCAGATCCTTAACGGGCCTTCCAAGGGCGTCTTTCCCTATGACGGGAGCCTCCACGTTGGGCATTTCCTTCACCCCATTAATCAAGAAAAAATTTTCATATAAAATATTTTTCATATGTTTTTGTTTCCAACCATCGGTTCTGGACGGTTCTGTTCAGAGAGTCTTCAAGTGCCAGGCGGCCTCAAAGAGGGAGTTTACATTGATATCGTCTCGGGAGAGGCGCTACTGCATAAACTCCGCTTCGCCGGGGTTCATACCAAGGGGTGAGGCTTACGAGAGGATGTTTAAATAAAAAGGAAGGGCTCAGAGCTCCTCTATGACCCCTCTGACGACCTCAAGGGGCTCCTTGATTACGTCCAGCACGTCATCGGCGGTGTTTATTGCGACGTAGGTCTCGCCGTCCTTCCGGTAGAAGAGCACCGGACACGGGGCAAAGGAGCCGATTTCGTATTCGACCTTGACCATCTCATAGAACTTCTTCGGGTTGCAGACCCAGAGGATCCTGTACGGCTCCATATCGACGCCGACCTTGGCCTTTACGACGTCGCTCGGTGTGAACTCCACCACAACCTTGTAGCCCTTCTCCTCAAGCTTTGCCTTAAACTTCTCCTCGGCCTCCTTGAGGCCCAGACTGAGTTTTCTCCTGTACCTGTACATCAAACCACCTCCTCAAAGCTGTGAGAGCGATTCAAAGAGCGAGCTCCAGAGCTTTAGCGGCGTCAGCTCTGTGAGCATCAGCAGGCCGAGCAGGATCAGAACCACCCCGAGGACGATCTCCCACCTCGCCCTGCCCTCTCCGCTCAGGGAGAGCCTTCCGGAGAGGAGCTTCCGGTTCACCCACTCGGCGAGGTCCTTCGATGCCGTCAGCAGGTAGACGGTGAGGCCCATCCCCAGGCCGTAGGTTCCCATGACGATGACCCCGCTCAGCGTGTCCCCGCTCAGGGCGGCGGTTATCACCGCGAAGCCGACGTAGGGGGCGATGCAGCCGAGCCACGTCGCTCCGAGCGCGGAGCCGAGGGCGAAGTCATAAGCGATGCCTTTCTTCCCGGATACCCTGTCGGCCGGGGAGAAGATGAGGAGCCTTTCGAGCCTCGAACTGACATGCTCGCTCACAAAACTCGCGCCTATGGCTATGAAGCCGACCCCACCGATGAGGTAGAGCGCTCCCTGTATCTGAGATGCATAACCACCGAGACTGCCGACGAGTGCCCCGAGCAGGGCGAAGGAAACCACCATTCCGGCTATTATCGCCTCGACCTTCCTCCTCGCGAAGGTCAGGGAGAGCGTCCCGGCTATTACCGGGAGAACGCAGGGTGAGAAGACGCTCACTATTCCGGCGGAGAATATCGGGAGCAGGACCGCGAGGCTGAGGTTGCTTCCCCCGTTGGGGGCCTCTGATCCGTTCCTGGCGGATGACCCCTGCCCCTCTGGCCTGGGGGCGGTTTGGAGTTCTTCCCCCTCCGTTGCCTTCTCCAGGAAGTAGGCCAGCCCGTCGGGGTTCAGGGCGCCTACCGCCACCCCCTTCAGAACCATCGTCCCGTTAACGGCCTTGAAGACGACCATGGTCGGCGTTCCGGGGACACCGACGCTTATCTCCTCTCCGGGAGTTTTGGGGTTGTAGTAACCGGCGTTGTCCGGCTGGATGACCACCACGGGGCTGTAAACCCTGTACCGGAGTGTCGTTATTGAGCGGCCTCTGTAAACGTCCACGGAGACGAGAACAAAACCATGGAGAGCCTTTTCTGCGGTGGCCGTCGGAAAGACGTTAGTTTTCATGTACTGGCAGGCGGGACAGCTCTCGGAGTGGTAGAAGATGAAGAAGTATCTCCCCTCGTTCGAGGAGACCAGCTTTTGGAGCTCCTTTTCGGTCGTGACGTCATGAAAAGACAGGTTCCCATACTTGACGGTCCCCGCGCTGGCCAGCGGTATGAGCAGCGACAGAATCACGAGCATCAAAAGCGCCCTGCGCACTCCTTTCACCTGAAAAAAGGTTAATGGAGTGGTTAAAAAGCCTTTTTTTGAAGCTTTTTTCATCAAAACGTCATCGGCACGTAGCCCTCCTCAAGCTTTTCCGCTATTATCCTCCCGACGTACTCAACCTTCGTGTACTTCTCCAGAGGCCCCACAAAACCCTCGACCTCGGCTATCCTCCTGCACGCTATCGGGGTTCTGCCCATCTCTGCCAGCTTCTTTACCCACGGCATGAAGAGCTCGTCTTCCTCCGCCACCGCCCTCTCTGCAGGCCCGAAGAGTATTACCTCAACGTCCTCAGCCCAGCCGTTCTGCAGGGCGTTGGCGGCCCACATGAACCCCGGAAGAGCCCTTTCGTCGGGGCTGGTGATTATCACGAGAACCTTCACCATTTACACAACACCCCCCGTTACTGCAGTTTCCAGTTCCTCCACGTCCCTCACGGAGATCTCGGCATCCCCTGCGATGACGTTTATGTTGCCGCAGTCGTACTTGGCGCACAGGCCAAGGCAGCCCTCGACGCTCACCTCGTATCCCTTCCTTTTCAGCAGGGCGACGACGTCGTCAAGGCGCTCTCCGGCGCAGAACTTGCACACCTTTGCGGTTGGAAAGACGTTGCATCCATTTTCACCCATGAGCACCACCGGTGTTTTATACTCTGGACTTCTTATTGGGTTTATCTTTGCCATTATAGAAAGGTCAGTGCCAAGAAATTTTACAGTTTATATTTGCCCGTGGCAGGTAGCAGAGGGTTAGCATAGGCATGTCTAAGGGAAGAATTAAAAATGAAAAGCTACCTCCAGGGCTCGCCAAAGCGGTTGAGGCTCACCTGTCCCCACTCGAAGACCTCATCCCCGTGGGGAGGCTTTTTCTCCGCGGGGTAGCCAACCCCTATGATGCAGAGGACGCGGTAGTTTTCCGGAATCCCCAGAAGCTCCCTCACGTAGTCCTCGACCGTTCTGCCGTCACCGTGCATCCTGTTCCTTATCTGCACCCAGAAGGAGCTTAAGCCGAGGGCAAAGGAAGCGAGCTGTATGTGCTCCGCCGCTATGCTGGCATCCTCCACCCAGACGTCACTCCTGCTTTCGTCCGCTGTGATAACTATCGCCAGCGGTGCTGTGGCTAAACCGGAAGCCCCGAGCTTTGCCTTCGAGAGGGCCTTGAGCTTCTCCCCATCGTCCACCACGATGAAGTGCCACGGCCTCTTGTTGAAGGAACTCGGCGAGAGGAAGGCCGCCTCAAGCAGCTTTTCCACGAGTTCACGCGGCACGGGTTTGTCCTGGAAGCGCCTCACGCTCCTCCTCTTTCGAAGGGCTTCAAAGAACTCCATCCAGCCCACCCCGCACCTTCGGTTTCAGGAGCATCAGATAGTGGTACTCCAGCTCCCTGTATTTTACCGGCTCGAAGTCTTCGGCAAGCCTGATGATGTCCTCCGGAGAGAGCCTCTCCTCCACGGGAGGCCCGAAGGGCATCGGCTCCTTCTTCCACTCGGCCACGAGAACGAAGGCCTTCCCGGCCCAGCGGAGGTACTCCCGCGGATTTTCCATCTCATGGAGAACGCTGGAGAAGACCGCAAGGTCGAAGTCGCCTATATCCGGCGGCCTCTCTGTGATCACCACCTCGACGTTATCCAGCTTTTCGTCCTCGATTCTTCTTTTCAGAATCTCCGCCATTTTCGGGCTTATCTCGATGGCGTACACCTTCTTGAAGGCCCTTGCCAGGGGCACGGTCAGGTAGCCGGTGCCGGCGCCAACGTCCACGGCGGTCCCTCTTTGGGGGACTTCGCGGACGGCAAAGTCTATCACCTCCTCCGCAGGGAAGACTTCCCTCCTCCACTCGGAGTCCAGCACACCCGCATGCTCGGGACTGAAACGGTGCATCTTAACCCCCATTGCATCGTTGGCCGTTCGGGTAGAAATTCCTTTTGGTTGAGCTGTTCATAGCAGCGCTGGATACCGTTAGAATCATGCAACCTTTGGTTTCCAAAACCCTTTTTATCCCCTCCACAGAGCTCCCAGTGGTGAGAGTATGGTGGGGGTAACGATGGACTTTTCAAGGCACTTCCCGATCATAGGAATAGATGGACAGAGAAAGCTGAGCGAGAGCACCGTTGCCGTTGTCGGAGCCGGCGCGCTGGGCAGCTGGGAGGTCTACTTCCTCCACAAGCTCGGTGTTGGGAAAATCATCGTCATCGACAGGGACTTCGTTGACGAGAGCGACCTCCCCAGGACGATATACACCAGGGAGGACGTCGGAAAGCCGAAGGTCGAGGTTCTGAAGGAGCGGTTCGGGGTCGTGGGACACTTCGAAGACCTCAACCCCGGAACGGTGGGTCTCCTGGACGAAGCCGACCTGATAATCGACGGGACTGACAACATCTACACGAGGCAGGTGATAAACGACTACGCGATAAAGACCGGGAAGCCCTGGATTTACGTGGGTGTCCTGGCAACCTACGGCAACATAATGCCGGTAATCCCCGGAAAAACCGCCTGCTTCCGCTGCCTGATGCCCAGGCTCCCGGAGAGGCCCCTGCCGACCTGTGCGATAGCCGGGATAATGAGCTACGTTCCGAGCTTTGCGGCATCGCTGGCGGTAGCGCTGGCGGCGAAGATCCTGCTCGGCGAGGAGGTCGAAAGCGAACTGTTCTTCTTTGACCTCAAGAGCATGGACTTCGAGAAGGTCAAAATACCGAGGAGGGAGGACTGTCCCGCCTGTGTGAGGAAGGAGCTCACGTTTCTCGAAAAGAGGATAAAGGTCGAGCGCATGTGCGACGGCTCGATACAGGTGACGCCGCCCGTACCTATGAGCATAAACCTCGACGAGTTCGCGGAGAGGCTTGAGAAGCTCGGCATCGAGCACCTGAAGACGAGCCAGTTCATCCAGTTCGAGGACGACTACGCCGAGATACTGGTGTTCAGGACTGGCAGAATGGTAATCCGCGGTGCCGAGGACGAGAAGGAGGCCAAGAACTTCTTCGCCCGCTACCTGGGTGGTTGAAGTGATAATCGTGCGCTACGGCGAGGTCGGCATCAAGGGCGGCAAAAGGAGGGAGTTCGAGAGGAAGCTCAGGGACAACATACTCGCCGCGCTGAGGAGAAAGGGCATAGAGGGACGGGCGAAGATAATCAGGGGGCGGATACTGGTCGATGCCCCGGACGAGGCGGCTGAAATAATCGCCAAAGTGCCCGGTGTGGTCTCCGTTTCCCCCGCGAGGGTGATGGACTACGAAGGGGTTCCCGCCTACCTGAGGGATGCCCTCAAGGGTCTCCACCCGAAGAGCTTCAAGGTCGAAACCCAGAGGCTCGACAAGACCTTCCTGAAGACATCAATGGAGGTGAACCGCGAGATTGGGGCCTTCATCGTCGAGAACTTCGGCTGGAAGGTCGACCTCAAAAACCCGGAGCTCGTCGTCGGGATAGAGATAATAGCCGGGAAGGCCTACGTCTTCTTTGAGAGGATACCCGGGGTGGGCGGCCTGCCGGTTGGGACACAGGGCAAGGTCGTCGTCCTGCTGAGCGGGGGCATAGATTCTCCCGTTGCCGCTTTCCTCATGCTCAAGAGGGGGGCTGAGGTCATCGCGGTGCACTTTGACCAGGGGCTGAACGCGAGAAACGTCGTCGAGAAGGTCGTTGACATACTTGAGGACTACTCGCCGGAGCCGATAGAGCTGATAGTGGAGAACCACTTTGAGATACTGAAGCCCTACGTCTCGGCCCTGGTAAAGGCCAATCTCCGCGAGTGGACGTGCGTGGTCTGTAAAGTTGCGATGCTGAGGAGAGCCGCGGAGATAGCGAGGGAGAAGGGTGCACTGGGAATAGTCACTGGGGACAGCCTCGGACAGGTCGCCAGCCAGACCCTCGCCAATCTCTATTTCGAGACAATGAGCGTGCGCTTCCCTGTCCACAGGCCGCTTTTGGGGATGGACAAGGAGGAGATAGTGGCGATAGCGAGAAAGATAGGGACGTATCAGGCGTTCCTTGAGTACCCCTACTGCGACTGCCCGTTCCGCCCGGAAAGGGTCGTTACGAGTGGGAAGCTTGAGCAGTTCCAGAGGGTTCTGGGTGTGCTGGAGCGGGAGGGGCTGGTATGAGAAAGCTTTTAAAGTAACCCTGTGTAACTATACCTGGAGGTGGTGGAGATGCTGAGCGAAAAGATGCTGAAGGCCCTCAACGAGCAGCTGAACAGGGAGCTCTATTCGGCCTACCTGTACTTCTCGATGGCGGCCTACTTCGAGGACATGAACCTTGAGGGCTTCGCCAACTGGATGAAGGCCCAGGCCGAGGAGGAGCTTGGCCACGCCCTGAGGTTCTACAACTACATCTACGACAGGAACGGCAGAGTGGAGCTCAAGGCAGTCCAGGAGCCGCCCAAGGAGTGGGACTCACCGCTTGCCGCTTTTGAGGCGGCCTACGAGCACGAGCAGTTCATAACCAGACACATACACGAACTCGCCGCCCTTGCCGAGGAGGAGAAGGACTACTCGACGAGGGCATTCCTTGAGTGGTTCATCAACGAGCAGGTCGAGGAGGAGGCGAACGTCAAGAAGATCGTCGATAAACTCAGGTTCGCCAAGGACAGCCCGCAGGTCATCTTCATGCTTGACCAGGAGCTCGGCCAGAGACAGCCCCAGCTCCCGGGACTTCTCCTTCAGGCTGGAGGCTGAGGTTTTTCTCCCTCATTTGTTCTTCTTCTGGCCTTCCCGAAATACACAGTTTTGCGAAGAAAGGTTTTAAAAGTGTGCTTTTCTACCCAAACGCGGGTAAAGAAAAAACGGTGATGCTCATGCTGAAAGTGGAAGATCTCCATGTTAAGGTTGCCGAAAAGGAAATCCTCAGGGGAGTGGACTTTGAACTCGCATCGGGCGAGCTCCACGTCGTCATGGGGCCGAACGGTTCAGGAAAGTCAACGCTTGCCCTGACCATAGCGGGCCACCCAAGATACACCGTCACCAGGGGCAGGATAATCTTCGACGGGGAGGATGTGACCGACGCAAAGCCCGAGGAGCGGGCCAGGAAGGGCATCTTCCTGAGCTTCCAGCATCCGGTGGAGGTCGAGGGAGTCAAGGTCATAAACTTTCTCCAGAGGACCCTGAAGAACCTCCGGGGCATAGAGGAAGTTGAAGCCTACGACATGATATTCAAGGCAGTTGAGGAGCTCGGCTTTGAGGGCTCGATGCTCTCAAGGGAGCTGAACGTCGGCTTCTCCGGCGGCGAGAGGAAGAAGCTTGAGATGCTCCAGGCGTACCTTGTGAAGCCCAAGCTGCTCATTCTCGACGAGCCGGACAGCGGCGTCGATGTTGACTCGCTCAAGGTCATAGCCGGGATAATAGCGAGGCTCCACAAAGAGGGCACCGGGATACTCCTCATCACGCACTACGGCAGAATCCTTGAGTACCTCAACCCCCAGAGGGTTCACGTGCTCAAGGAGGGCAGGCTCGTCGTTTCCGGCGGGATGGAGCTTGTAAAGCTCATCGAGGAGAAGGGCTTCGCGGCGGTGGGTGGTAATGGCACAGCAGTCAAGGCTTGAGGAGATACTCAAGGCGGGTTCGCTCGAGGAGATACTGGGAACCGCCGTCCCCTACCCCAAGGAAATCGAGCTGCGCGGTGAGATCACCGAGGACGTCATCAGGGAAATATCCCGCATAAAGAACGAGCCCGAGTGGATGCTCAGGCACCGCCTCAAGGCACTGGAGCTCTTCAAGAAGCTCCCGATGCCCAGGTGGGTGGTCGGGATAGAGGAGCTCGACCTGGAGAGCTTCTCCCTCTACTCAAAGCCCGAGGTGGGCAACGAGGTTAAGGACTGGGACGATTTACCGGAGAACATCAGGAAGACCTTTGAGAGGCTCAACATCCCGGAGATAGAGAAGAGGTTCCTCTCAGGCCTTACGGCGGTCTTTGACAGCGAGAGCGTTTATTCCCAGCTCAAGGAGGAGTTCGAGAAGAAGGGCATAATAATGGTGCCGATGGAGGAAGCGGTTCAGAAGTACCCGGACATCGTTAAGCGCTACTTCGGCAGGGTCTTTCCGGCTGGAGATCACAAGTTTTCAGCCCTGCACCACGCCCTCTGGAGCGGTGGGGCGTTCGTCTACGTCCCGAAGGGGGTCAGGGTGCCCTTCCCGATAGAAGCATTCTTCGTCATAGGCTCCGCATTGGAGGGGCAGTTCGAGCACACCCTCCTAATAGCGGACGAGGGGAGCTACGTCCACTTCATAGAGGGCTGCAGCGCGCCGATGTACAAGGGGTTCTCCTTCCACGACGGCATGGTCGAGATCTACGCCCACAGGAACGCCACGGTAAAATTCACGACGATACAGAACTGGAGCAGGAACGTCATCAACTTCAACAACAAGCGCGCCATCATAGAGGAGAACGCCTACGTTGAATGGATAGAGGGCAGCATCGGGAGCCACATAACCTACACCTACCCGTCGAGCGTCCTGAAGGGCGAGGGGGCGAGGACATCCCAGTACGTCGTCTCGCTCAGCAACGGGCCATATCTCAAGGACACCGGGGCAAAGACTTGGCACCTCGCCCCAAACACGAGCTCTAAGATAGTCTCGAAGAGCATAAGTGCCAACGGCGGGATAAACATATACCGCGGACTGGTGAGGATCCTCAAGGGCGCGAGGAACTCCACCGCGACGGTCTCCTGTGACTCCCTCATCCTCGACGAGGAGAGCAAGGCCTACACCTACCCGCACAACCAGAGTGACGAGCCGAGCGCGAGCATAATCCACGAGGCAACAACAGGAAAGCTCGGCGAGGACAAGCTCTTCTACATGAACTCCAGGGGGATAAGCGAGGAAGAGGCAAAGAGCCTCATAGTCCTTGGATTCATCAGCGAAATTCTCGAAGGACTCCCCTTCGAGTACGTCGAGGTGCTGAAGAAGGTCATAGAGCTTGAGTTCAGCGAGGTTGGGGGTGTTGGCTGATGCGCTCTAACAAGCTCTCTAACGGGCTCTCTAACGGCCCTCTCATCACCCGCGAGGCCATTGAAAGGCTCACCTACCAGAAGTACGGGGACAGCCCTACCATAAAGAGCTACACCAAGTGGAAGCTCTTCCAGGAGAACTCGCCGCTAAAGCTCCCGACGGAGGCTAAGGCGGGGGAGGTTCCGATAGGGGGGAACATCCTTCTGTCGGGGAGCGAGGCGAGCTTCGACCTTCCCGATGGAGTTGAACTGGGGGAGGGCACCTTGGGCCTCTCACAGCCGGAGGAGTCGAGGATCCTCGGCTTCCACTTCTACGCCCTTAAAAAGGCCTACAGGGTGAAGATTACCAAAGACCTGGTGGAGCCCCTCGTCATAGTGTCCCACCTCTCCGCCAAGGCCTTCATCAGCCACCACATCAGCATCGAGGCCGAGGACGTTAAGGCCCCGATAATAATCTACGATTTCGCCGAGAAGGGCACAAAGTCCCTCGTGGTCGAGCTGAAGGCCAGAAACGCCGAGCTTGAGATCCTGACCATTGGGAGGCACGAGGGCCTTTCTCACTACCTCCTCAGGGCGAGCCTAGGAGAGGGGGTGAGCGTCAGGGCCTTTACCGTCATAAGCGCCGGGGAGATGAGCCACCACCGCGAGGACTACTCCCTTGAGGGAGCTGGAAGCGGGCTGATGCTGAGGGGAATGCCAATAGCCATCGGTAAATCCGTGGACTACCTCACCAACGTCCTCCAGCACGGAGAAAAAACGGTGAGCGAGACGAGGGTTCACGGCTTCTCCTACGAGAACGGTTGGACGGTTCACAGGGGCGTTGCAAAGGTCTTTGAGAGCGCGAGGGACTCATCGAGCGGTGTCGTGTCCCAGATAACCATAATGGACGAGGGCTCCCTCGGTGTGAGCGTGCCGATGCTCGAGGTGGATACCGGGGAGATAGAGAACGCCTCCCACTCCTCCTCGGTCAGGCAGTTCGACGAGGACGCGCTGTTTTACCTCCGCTCTCGTGGGCTAGACAGGGAGGAGGCGCTGAGCCTTTTCGTGCACGGCATAGGGGAGGTCCTCAGCTCCCACCTCGAAAGGCTCAGGAGCAAGGCGAGGAGCGCTACTGCCGAACTCGTCGAGGAGCTGTTGTGAGTCTTTTCCCTTTCCCGTTTTTGCCTTTTTTCCTTGAATTTGGAGTATGGGCCTGTCCGTATCAGAACCCAGAACTCACCATGTTCTGTGCCACGTGTTCATGATTACTCCCGAAAATTTTATAACTATGACTCGAGTATACTCGAGTAGGTGACAAAGAATGGCCGAAGCACCAACCCTTGAGAAGATAAAAAAGTTGGGTCAAGTTCTTACTCCTTTTGAAATTGCGGAATTCCTTGTTAATTGGGCAATAAAGAGCCCCAACGATACAGTACTCGAACCAAGCTGTGGGGATGGTGTTTTTTTAAGGGCAGCAATCAGGCGGTTGATGGAGCTCGGGGCTTCCCAGGAATCAATATCTAAACAGGTTTATGGCGTAGAAATAGATCCTGAAATACTTGAAAAGACCAAAAAACTTCTTTTGGCTGAGTTTTCTTTTGTACCCACTCTGATAAATGCAGATTTTTTTGATCTGGAACCTCCAAGAGGCCAGCAGACTTTGAATAACTTGCTTACAGCCCCAAGAATTCCAAAGGTAGACGTTGTCGTTGGAAACCCTCCGTACATTAGATATCAATCTTTTTCGGGAAAAAGCAGAGAGAAAGCTCTCAGAACGGCCCTCGAAGAGGGGATTAAACTTCCCGAACTAACGGCCTCGTGGGTCCCATTCGTAATTCATGCAGAGAAGTTTCTTAAAAAAGACGGCCGTCTTGCGATGGTACTTCCTTCGAAACTTCTCCACGTTGGATACGCAAAACCATTTAGAAAATGGCTTTTGAAGAAGTTTTCTAACATTACCATAATATCGTTTGAGAGGCGGGTATTCTCAGGCATTCTCGAAGATACAGTTTTGCTCTTAGCCAGTAAATCTGGGCCCTATGGGGTTCGATTTGTAGAAGTCGCTGATGAAAAGGATGTCTCTGGGTTGGATTTGGAGTCTTCGATTTTCCTGCTCACACACCCAAATCCCGATGAAAAATGGACAAAGTATATGCTCCCTCAAAATCTGGGGAATTCCCTGGCAAAAGTGCTTAACAAAGTTAGAGGGAAGACCATTCTTCTTGGAGAGATAGGGGTAGTAACAATTGGAGTCGTGACGGGAATCAACGAGTTCTTTACTTTAACAGAGGAAGAAGCAAACTCGTGGGGAATTGAGAAAGAGTACCTAGTACCCTTAATCTCTCGAGCTGAACAAATACCCGGAGTTGAAGTTACTACCTCTGACTGGGAGCTTATCAAAAAGCTCGGCCAGAAGTGCTATCTTCTGTATGTTACAAAACCATGGGACGAACTAGAAGCTGGAGTGAGAGAATATCTCATCAAAAGAGGGGAAGAACTTAACGTTAGATCTCGCTACAAAGTGAGGATAAGAAAAACATGGTATACCGTGCCTGGAGTTAGGTTCCCAGACCTTTTTATGAGCTATATGTCCCATGAAGCGCCCAAAATAGCTTCCAATGAGGTCGTAGTAGATGGGAGGAAAGCCACTAGCACAAACACAATTCACCAGATATTCCTCAAGAGGAAACTTGAACCAAGGTTGCTCTCTACTCTGTTTTATAACTCTCTAACATTGCTCTCCGCCGAGCTTGTGGGAAGATTTTATGGGGGAGGCGTCCTAAAGATCGAGCCAAAAGAAGCTGAGAAAATCTTAATTCCAACGCCTGAAGAACCGAAGGAAATTCTTGATATATCTTCAAAAGTTGACCGGCTGCTAAGGGCTAAAAGAACCACTGATGCTGTTGCAATTGTCAATGAAGTCGTACTTGAAGGGGAACTTGGATTGAAGCCGAGGGATATTGAGGTTATTGAGGAAGCTTGGAAGTATCTCCAGGAAAGAAGGATAAAAAAGAGCCTTGGCTAGTCCAAGTGTTTATCCAGGAACTTTATAAGATCCTTCACTGCGTCGTCTATTGAAATCCTTTCCCTTTTGATTCTCTCGGTTTCAACGGGGACATATTTTCCATTCTCCTCCCGGAACATGAAAAGACCTACCGCGTTGTTGTATTTTAGGAGATTCCTGAATTTTTCGAGAAGAAGATCGGGATTATCAAAGTCTACTCTCCTTCCTGTTTTACTGTCAAGACGCCCCGAGGCAAGCCTTGATGCCCAGAATGAATAAAAACCCGGAATGGAATAATGAATCCACCTTACCCACCAGCTATTATTAGAAACTTCAGAAAAAGTGTTTTTAGAGTTCACAGCACTTATTATGGCATCCTCTGGAGTGTAGCGAAGTTTTAAATCCACTGCGGTAAACTTGACTTCCTTTAATCTTTTATCTAAGTCACTCTGCGTCTTTCTTTCCTTCTGAATCACTGCTCCCCTCTTATGCCTTGGGCTGCCTGTCATCTTGACCTCGCCGGCCACTAAAACGGTGTTATCTCTCACATAAGCGAGATCAACGTCGTGAGTTCTCTCAGAATATCCAGGAATTCTCCTATCTGTTAGGCGGTAGGTTCCTTCGGATCTTACGTAAATCAATTCGCTGATAAAATCTCTAAATGCGTTTCCTTTCTGTCGGTACTCTCCCTCCGGAAGCCTGCCCTCAATACGGGCCTTTTCAACAATCTGGTAGTATGCTTCAAGAAAGTCGTTCTGGATTGGCTCAAAGTGCCCTCCTGATGATCTTGCTAATTCAGTTATGGACTCACAGAACTTCTTAATGACGGGACTTTTTAAAGTATGACAAGAGCTGGTTTCCATGCTTTTTCACCCCGTAGGAAACTAAAACATGGACAAATTAAAACTGTTTTGCAGAGTTTTACTTCTGCTGTACAGAGTCGTAAGCACTTCCACTTTCACACTCAAAAATGTTTAACACTGTCCCTTTCCGTCCAGAAAAATGATATATAGGTTCGCTTCCTAAACCCTTCGGTGTTCCTATGTCCCTTAAAGAGGTTCTGAAAGAGGAGCCCCATGTGGGCTATATGCTGACCAACGAGGCGATCGTCAGGGCGGCTCTTGAGGCCGACGTTAAAGTGACCGCCTTCTACCCCGGCTCTCCCCAGACGGAGATTCTCGACACCTTCGACAAGGTCTCCCACCACCGCGACGACGTTGTTGTCGAGATCGCTGCCAACGAGAAGGTTGCCCTTGAGACCGTTGCTGGAGCCGCTTTCGTCGGCCTCAGAGGATTTACGTCAATGAAGAGCGTGGGAGGAAATGTCGCCTCAGACACCCTCTACTCCCTCGCTTACACCGGCGTCAGGGGCGGGCTTGTCGTCGTAATAGCCGACGACCCCTACGCCCACTCCTCCCAGTCGGAGCAGGACGGCAGGTGGTTCGGCTATACAGCCTATCTCCCGATGCTGGAGCCGTCCAACCCGCAGGAGGCCTACGGGCTGGTAAAGAAGGCCTTTGAGCTGAGCGAGAAGTACGGGAGCGTCGTTCTGGTCAGGACAACGACGCGGATCAACCACCAGAGCGGCCTCGTGAAGGTAGGGAAGCTGGAGAGAAGTCCATTTGATAAGCTCTCGTGGAAGGAAAACCGGAGGAGCTACGCCACCGTGGGTTCCCTCGCCAGGAAGTTCAAAGCCGAACTCCTGGAGAAGACATCCAAGATGAAGGAGGACCCGGAGTTCTTAGCTCTGAACCGCGTGGAGCACTTCGATGGAAAGGAGCTCGGGGAGGCAAAGCCCGAAGATGCAAAGGGAATAGGCATCATCACCTCCGGAGTGGCCTATTCCTACGTCCTCGAAAGCCTGGAGAAGCTCGGAGGGGAGGCCTACATCCTCAAGCTCTCGGTGCTGAACCCGATTCCTGAGGGGCTCATCGGGGACTTCATCGAGGGGCTTGAGAAGGTCGTTGTGGTCGAGGAGCTGTCGCCCTACATAGAGGGCTTTGTGAGGGAGGTAGCGAAGGAGAGGAACCCCGGCCTGGAGATAATCGGCAAGAAGAGCGGCCACTTCCCTGAGATGCTGGAGTACAACGTTCCGATAGTCATAAAGGTTCTCGCGGAGGTTCTTGGAAAGGAGATGCCTTTCGACTATGAGGGGCACTTCAGGAGGATGTGGGAGCTGGCAAAGCTCGCTCCCCCGAGGATGCCAACCTTCTGCGCCGGCTGTCCGCACAGGGCAACCTTCTGGGCCCTCAGGAGGGCGATGGGCAGGGTAGAGAACTACTATCTGGCCAACGACATCGGCTGCTACTCGATGCTGGCTTTAGAGCACATCGGGTGGACAGATTCGCTCTTAGCTATGGGCGCCTCCCTCGGTATAGCCCACGGCGTCCAGCACTCGGCCGAGGAGAGGGTCGTCGCTGTCGTCGGCGATTCGACCTTCTTCCACGCTGCATTGCCTGGAATAGTCAACGCCATCAGGAACAACTCCAAGATGACCCTCCTAATCCTCGACAACGCGGTAACAGCCATGACCGGCCAGCAGGCCCACCCCGGCAGTCCAAAGAAGGTGAACCCCTACGAGAAGCGGATTGACATAGAATCCGTCCTGAGGGGCCTCGGCGTCGAGAAGATAGTGGTGATAGACTCCTTCCAGGCGAGGAAGAACATAGGCAAGCTCAGAGAGGCACTCAAGTACGACGGCCTCTCCGTCGTCATCTCAAGGGGAGAATGCGCCCTCTACCACTTCCGCGAATACAGAAGGGCTGGGGGGAGGATAGTCCCCTACTTCGTTGACAAAGAGGCCTGCGAGAGGGCCTACAACTGCATAAGGGACTTCGGCTGTCCGGCGATAGTCATAGACGAGGAGGACTTAAAGGCGAAGATCCTTCCGGAGGTCTGCGTCGGCTGCGGCGTCTGTGCCCAGCTGTGCCCCCACAACGCGATACACTCGACGGCGGTACTCTACGGCGGTGGAGACAAGCCTTACGTTACGATTGAGGACTACCGCGAGCTGGAGCAGATCATGCTGAGGAGGGGAGGGCAATGAACGTCATCTACTGCGGTGTCGGCGGCCAGGGCATAGTGCTCATGTCCAACGTAGTCGGCGAGGCCTGCGCGAGGAGGGGAATCCACGTCGTCAGCGGCGAGCTCCACGGCCTCTCCCAGAGGAGCGGCTCGGTGATAGTCCACCAGCGCATCGGCGAAGGCCTCTCACCGCTCATACCCTACGGGGAAGCCGATGTAATCCTCGCCCTCGAACCCATGGAGGCCTTGAGATACATCTACTTCCTGAAGCCGAGTGGAACTGTGATAACGAACACCCGCCTCATACACCACCCCTACGAGACCGAGAACTTCGTGAAGGGTAAGATAGACAAGTACGTGACCTACGGGGAGATAGTTGAAAACATCAAAAAGTCCGGGGCTAGGCTCTACGAGATAGACGCCCTCAAGCTGGCGGAAGAGGCTGGGACGGCACTGGCCCAGAACGTCGTCCTCGTAGGGGCTTTGACGGCTCTGCCGGACTTTCCGGTAGATAAGGAGACGATGCTCGAAGCCGTGAAGGCCAGCGTACCGGAGAAAGCAATCGAGGCCAACGTCAGGGCCTTTGAGCTGGGCTACGAGGCGATGAAGGCGCTTCTCTGACTTCTTTTTTCTCTTTGACTGCCACTTCTAAGGGGAACTTTTATTTCCTCCAAGGTTCAGTAGACATCATGATGAGGTACCTCAAGTACTCCGGAATCCTGGCCGGGTTGACCTACTGGCTCTTCGTCTCGTGGAGCATAAGCCGTAACGGGTGGTTTTCCTTCTTCCACAACGCGCTCAGTGACCTCGGCTCGCCCGAAATGGCCGCCTCGCCGTGGATATACAACTACGGCCTCATCGTGACGGCGGTGTTCATGTTTGCCTTCTCCCTTTACCTCGTCCTTGCATCGGAGAACCGGCTCCAGACCGTTGGCGGGGCTTACGTCAGCATCTCGGCCCTTTTCCTGGCCCTCATAGGAGTTTTCCACGCCGGCACCAGGCCGCACTCCTTCGTCTCGACATACTTCTTCGTCCAGTTCTTCCTGGGGATGCTCATTTACGGGGCGGGTTCGAAGGATAGAACCCTCCGCTACGGCTCGGGGATCCTCTTTGCGCTGGCGGTGCTGGGGACCTTCATAAGCTGGCCCTCGGTGGCGCTGATAGAGACCTACGAGATAGCGCTGGTGATGGCGTTTACACTGCTGGTTGCCTGGAAAGGAGGTGATGTATCCGATTAGTCGGGTTTCATTCTGAAAGCACAAACGTTATAACCTCGAACGACTAACCATCCATATAAGTCACTCGATGAGTTCTTCTCAATTTTTGCCGCTTCGTGACTGGAAGATGTGATAGTATGAAAGTGAAAAGACTTGCAGGGCTTGCCCTGCTTTTAAGCGTCGTGATGCTCGGCGCGTTCATATCGGGATGTATTGACCAGGGAAACAGCACGGACACCTACACGTCTCAGACACAGCCCCCAGCGGGGGCCGATACAGAAACGCCAACCCGGACGGAGACTCCCCCGGAAACGCAGACGCCCACACAGACCCAGACTCCTCCGAAGGGTACACCACAGGAAGAGGAACTGCGGGAGCTGATAGCCAGCTATGAGGGCGAAATAGACAGTGCCAAGGCAAAGCTTAGCGCCACTGGCTTTGAAGCCACCGGTGGGGACTTCGCCCTCTGGGACGCAAAGGCCGAAGAACTGAAGGCGATGGCGGGAAAAGAGACCGACCCGGAGAGGAAGTCCGACATGCTCCGG
This sequence comes from Thermococcus coalescens, assembly GCF_055392585.1. NCBI lineage: Archaea > Methanobacteriati > Methanobacteriota > Thermococci > Thermococcales > Thermococcaceae > Thermococcus > Thermococcus coalescens. The sequence goes on along the minus strand of NZ_AP043764.1, from coordinate 411,966 downwards.
GAGCTTGCGGAACTGAGGTACTACCAGCTTCTGAACCTGAGAACTCTCGCTGGAATAGGTGCTGTTGAGAGGGCCTACTGGGAGAACGCCACCACAGGCGAGCCGATCGAGAGCTTCTACAACATGAGGGGAGAGTTCTTCTACACCGAAAAGGGCCGAACCGTGAAGATGGACTTGGCAAAGATGGCGGAGAAGATGCACTCACTCCTCAAGGGCTACAGGATAGAAAGCGTGGAGATATACCACTTCGGCACCGGGAGCACAATGATGGCCGTCTGGAGGGGCGGGGAGCTCGTTAAGCCAGGCTACGTAATGGCCGTCAAGATCGGCGTGCCGGAGGGTGGCATGAAGCTCAGACTCGTTGGTGAGAACAACGAGAGCGTAGGTACGCTGGTTCTGAAGGACATGGCGACCGGAGAGGAGCTGTACAGAATAAGCCCGGACAAAAACGGCCTTTACACCATACCCGCCGTTGGAGGCGACGTCCTGGCCGAAACCGATCCGCCGGGGGGAGGTTTCTGCTACCGGCCGCTGGAGCTCAACGTCGACACCACCCTGGAGCCCATTCCGGAGGAGGAACCTGAATTCACCATGTGCACCGACGAGGCCACGATGATGCCCCTCATTTTCCAGCCCTCGCCCTCGGGAGATGCCACGATAGGGATGGCCCAGGTCGAGGAGAGCAGGATGCCAGACTGGAGCACGATGAGAGGGATCAGGGAAGGTGGAAGAACCGTTGGAGCAGGCCAGGTGGCGATAACCATCAACGCAAAAGACGGCATGAAGATAAAGGCAGGGAACGGAACTGACTTTGGAACTCTTAGGCTCGTTGATCCAGAAACCGGGGAGATCGTTATGAACGTCGCACCGAACGAGGAAGGAATTTACACCGTCCCGCCAGTCAACACAACCCTCCTCGGCATAATAGACGATGACTTCTGCTACAGGCCATTACCCCACGACAACAACTACCTTGAGCTCATGGACGTGCAGGACGAACCCCTGGACTTGGACGAGGCGATATGCAGTTTGAACGCCCAGATAGCCCCCTTCGTCTTCGAGCCGACTGACAGCGACACCGGGCCCTTCGATCCGGCCCCGATGGAGGAGCTGTACCTCATGCCCGGCCAGTACACGGTTCAGACCCTCGTCATGAAGGCGGACCTGAAGCAGCTGGCAGAACAGGTCGTGAACATAAACATGAGACGCGGCATAGAGAAAAATGACATCAGGAGGGGAATGGTAGCCGTAGCGGACATCCGGCCCGAGTGGACGGACGGCGGAGGCTCCTCCATCCAGACCCCGGCGGAAACGACGTGCTCCTGCACCTTCAGTCCGCTCCTGAACGGAATATTCAGGGAGACCTTCGGAGGCGAGCCATTCGGAGAAGTCCCGGCAGTTAAGGACATCAACATCACGGACTTCGGCAACGGGCCGTTCATCCCTGAGCTCTGGAAGGGCTTTGAGAACTACAGCGCCGTGATCAGGATTTACGGTATAACGAACTCCGATGGAGAAACGCTGATACTCATAGGCGATCCCGGTGCCAACAGACTCGCTCCGAGCTACCTCGACAGGGTCTTTCTGGAGATCTACACCGGCAGGAACCCGCAGACGGGGAAGGAAATAAAGATAGCCGCCTTCAAGATTCTCAACACCGACGGGACGATAGGGATCAGGACCACGACACTGATGGGAACCTCAAAAGCAAGACTCTTCGTATTGCCTTCCGGAGGAGAACTCTCCGGAACCGGTTAAAAAAATTAGGGGGTATTCCCCCTTATCCATTTCTTGTTGTGTTGAGAGGCTCTCCGATCGTCCCTATGTAGTATGCCTGGAGAGCTTCGTAGTCGTTCTGGTTGTGTTCAAGAAAAAAGACCTCGGTGGCGTTCGTGCCGCAGTACTTCAGTATCGCCTCCCTGCCGCCGGGGTGCGTGTCTATCAGCGAGGTGACGTTGTAGACCCCGTCCTCGACAACGACCCAGCAGTCGCTTGAGGAATTGTGCTTTGCCACCTCGGCAAGGGTCAGTACGGGGGCGGCTGAGACGCTTGAAGTCCTGAAGATGCTCCCCAGGGGCACAATAGCCAGGAGGATCAGTACTGCCATCCCGAGGGTCCAGGCGGAGAGCACTGCCCTTCTGACTTCCGGCCTTTTCAGGCTCTCGAACCTCCCGAGGGCTATGTAGATGCCCGCCGCCGCGTGGACGTAGAAGAGGGGGATGAACAGGTACGACGCTATGGTGTGGGCTCTTCTGGCGGTTTCATAGCTTATCAGGGATCCGAGGGCCGACGTTGGGTCCTTCATCGCCAGCCCCGTTGCCATCAGCACCAGGCTTACCGCTATCAGCAGCTCCCCGGATACTATGAGCACTTTGGTTACCCGCTTCACCCTTTCACCTCAGCACTCTTTGCAGGTACTTATGCCGAGGAGTTTATAAATTGCACAGAAGCCGGTCAGCCCGGTCACCAGTGCGACCAGCCCGACTATCAGTGCCGCAGTCCTGTATGGTATCTTGTTCACTGCCCAGAGGCCGAGCAGGATCAGGCCCAGAACCACCCTGATGGCTCTATCGAGGGTTCCCTCGTTCCTCTCCACCGAAATCACCTCAGTTTTCTAGAAATTTCGAAAGGGTTATATTAATTTCCCAGGAAATTAAAGGTAAAAGCCTTCAAAATGAAGGTGATTCTATGGACGAGCGCGACCTGAAGATATACGGCCTGCTGAGGAAGGACGGCAGAACCAAGGTGAGCGAGATAGCCAGGGAGCTGGGGATAAGCCACCCTTCAGCGAGGGAGAGGCTTGAGAAGCTCAAAAAGAGGGGAGACATTAGGGTCAGGGCCCTGCTCAACATAAAGAAGAGGAACTTCGTCTCTGCCGTCGTTAATCTGCGCGTGAGGAGCATGGACGAGGCGGAGAAGCTGGCGGACGTTTTTGCGAATTGTCCGAGGACGGTCTTTGTGGCGGCCACCACGGGAAAGTACAACCTCAACCTGGCTCTCATAGCTGAGAACCACTCCGTCCTTGAGGCCACGATAGAGAACACAATACGTCCCCTTGAGGCCGTTAAGGAGATGGACGTCTCCCTCGGCTCTTCGCCGGCTTATCCTGAGTTCGTGGACTTTAAACTGGAACCGACGAGGGAAGTTGCCCCCTGCGGAAAGGTCTGCACCGATTGCTACCTCTACGGCAAGAAGTGCAGCGGCTGCCTCGCGACGGTCTACTTCATGGGGTTGGATGGGAAGAGAGGATAGGTGCTAAACCCCCTCGGTCTTCTCCCTCAGCCTCTCCCGCACCTCCTCCCTTATCGGCTTCAACGCCTTTGCGTACTTCTTCAGAGTTTTAAAGAGTCTCTCGACCCTCTCCCCGTACTTCTCGTCCCTCAGCTCTTCGTCCTCAAAGATATCGTCCACGTTGTAGAAGAGCACCTGTCCAACGGGAAACATTCGGTAGTTCACCGCGGCCGTTCTGAGCTCCATGAGGAGCCTGACCCCGCCGGCGACGCTGGATACGGTGGCGATGCCGAGGGGCATGGCCTCGTACTCGTCGTAGATCGTGTCAAGGAGTATCTTAAGCTCGCCCGGGTAGCTCCCGTTGTACTCGGGGGCGACTATGACGAGGGCGTCCGCCTCGAGGATCTTGGCTCTGTACCTCTCCATCTCGGGCGTCACCTTCCAGCGGTGCGTGTAGGCCAGGAGGTGGTCCTTAACGTCTATAAGCTCGGCATCCCAGCCGAGTTCCTTGGCCCTCTTCACGAGATACTTCGCGACCCTCTCGCTCTTCCTGCCCTCCCTTGCCGTTCCGAGAATTACCTTGACCTTCATACCATCACCCAGATTGGTTCGCTTTTAAGATATTTAAATTTGTCCTTCAAAATGAAATGCTTCCGATTCTGGAACTTTTCACTTTGTTAGGCAAACCTATATAAATTAGGGTCGTCAACATAATGCCGAGGTGAATCCCATGGTGAAGGTTGGAGAAATCGTTCCGGACTTTGAGGCCGATGCGTACCTTCCGGAGAAGGACGACATCGGAAAGGTCAGGCTTTCCGACTACAGGGGCAGGTGGGTCGTTCTGGCGTTTTATCCGGCGGACTTTACCTTCGTCTGCCCGACGGAGCTTGAGGAGCTGGCCGACTATTACGAGGAGTTCAAGAAAGAAGGGGCTGAAATCCTCAGCGTTTCTACCGATACCGCCTACGTCCACAAGGCCTGGCACGACACTTCCCCTGCGATAAAGAAGATAAAGTACCCGATGCTGGCCGACCCGGCGGGAAAGATATGCCGCCTCTTTGGCACATATATCGAGGATGAGGGCGTTTCATGGAGGGCGACTTTCATAATAGACCCCGATGGAAAGGTCGTCCACATGGAGATGCACGATTTGAGCATAGGCAGGAGCGCGAAGGAGATCCTCAGGAGGCTTAAGGCTTCCAAGTACGTCCGCGAGCACCCCGGCCAGGTCTGCCCGGCGAGCTGGGAGCCGGGTAAAGAGGCCCTCGAAGTCAGCCTTGACCTGGTTGGGAAGATATGATGGATCTTTCCATTCTGTAAATTTTTATCCCATCTTTTTGCCAGAATGGAGTCAAGTTTTCGTCCCTTTTCACAGATTTGGGAAGTTCGGTTGGTTTCCGCATCAAGTAGTGTTCCCTTCGAACCCTCTCGGTTTGACACGTGGCATATTTCTTTGGGGATTGTGGATGTTTCCCGTCTATTTTGCGAATTTTCGATTTGGCAAAGGTAAAACTCATAAGCTGCCCTATGAATTTTAGACTGACCTAAGAAATTCGGAGGTGAACCCATGAGCGTTGGCGCTTTCCTCATAACCTTCAGGGAGGCCCTGGAGGCGGCCATAATAGTGGCGATAATAATCGCCTACCTGAGAAGAACCAACCGGGCGAACCAGATAAAGGACGTGTGGATAGGGACAGCCCTTTCGGTTGGCGTCAGCGTCCTCCTTGGAATAGGAGTGCTGAAGTTTTACGGCGGTCTTGAGGAGACCGAACTCTTCGAGGGCATAGCCTCGTACCTGGCCGTGATAGTCCTCACGAGCATGATATACTGGATGGCTACCAAAGGCAAGGACATCAGGGCGGAGATAGAGAGCAAGGTGAGCAGGTCGATAGCTCCCCTGGCGTTGATCGGATTTACTTTCGTCGTAATCTTCAGGGAGGGCCTTGAGACGGTTCTCTTCCTCACGCCCTTCATGACCCGGAACCTAGGCGGGACGCTCCTCGGCCTCATCGCCGGATTGGCGGGGGCGCTCGTGCTGGCCTACCTGATATATGGTGTTGGAATGCGCATAGACCTGCGGAAGTTCTTTTACTTCAGCTCGATACTGCTGGTGTTCGTAGCGGCAGGCCTTGCAGGTTACGGAACGCACGAGCTCATCGAGTGGGCTGAAGAGGAGGGCTACTCACTGGGCTTTCTCGCTAGCACCGCCTACGACCTCGGGATTCCGAGCGAGAGCGTCTGGCACCACAAGGGAGCCATCGGCTCGGTCTTCGCGGTGCTCTTCGGATACTCCGTGAGCATGGAATGGGGCCGTGTGCTCATCCAGTTTGGATACCTCATAACGGCCCTCTACCTCGTGCTCAGGGCCTACGGCAAGGGGCCGACACTGAACCGGGAGAAAAAGGCCGCGAAGAGTGCGGCCTGATTTACTCATTTTTGACCCGCAATGAATAAAAAGGGTGAAATTGATTTCACTCTTGGGTGTGAAAAATGAACGTTGCGGATTTCAGGAAAATAGCGCTCGTTGGTGCGAGCCCAAACCCCTCCAAGTACGGCAACGTAATTCTGAAGGACCTCGTCGGTAAAGGGTACGAGGTTCTCCCGGTGAACCCGAAGCATGAGGAGATCGAAGGCCTGAGGTGCTACAGGAGCGTTCGAGAGCTTCCCGGGGATGTCGATGTGATAGTTTTTGTGGTTCCGCCCCACGTCGGGCTCCAAATTGCAAGGGAAGCCGTTGAAGCGGGCTTCAAAAGGCTCTGGTTCCAGCCCGGTGCCGAGAGCGACGATATTGCCAGGTTCCTCGATGAGAAAGGCGTTGAGTACAGCTTTGGGAAGTGCATAATAGCTGAGACAACGTGGACGAGCTGGGGGTGATTGGATGGAGTTCTACTACGTCAGGCGCTTTGATGAGGATCTGGACTTCCTCTGGGAACGCTTCAAAAAGAGGCTGGAGGAGGCCGGTTTCCTCCTCATAGGAGAGCGCATTCCCGTCGCCATAACCGAAACAGAAAACGGCATAATAGCGGACTACCACCTGCTATTCATCTGCCACAGCGAGCTCGTCGAGGAGCTGGTCAAGATAGACCCCAACATCGGGGCACTGCTTCCCTGCACGGGCTTCGGCTACCGCACGGAGGAGGGGAACTACCTGGGCGTTACCCTTCCGAGTGTTGCCTGGAAAATAGCCGGCGAGAGGGTCGTCGAGCTGATGAAGCCTATGGAGGAGCAGGTGAAGGGGATCATTGACTCCCTCTGATTTTCACTTTTGTTTATGCCTCCGGTTTTTGGTTTCCATTCTGGAAACGATAAGCCCCATAAGCTTTCCTTCTTAGCTCCTATTGGTGATGCAAATGACCGAAGTCGTGTTGAAGATACCGAACATGAGCTGCAAGCACTGCGTTATGAGAATAACCAAGGCGATAGAGGGCGCCGGGGCAAAGGGCGAGGTCAGCCTTGAGGAAAAGAAGGCCGTTGTCCAGTTCGACCCCGGAAAGGTTCGCCTGGAGGAGATAATCAAGGCGATTGAAAGGTACGGCTACGAAGTGGAGGTGGTTTGAATGCCGATTGACCCCGTCTGCGGAATGGAGGTAAGTGAGGACACCGGACTCAAGGTTGAGTACGGCGGGAAGGTCTACTACTTCTGCTCCCCTGGGTGTAAGGCGGAGTTCGAGGCGAACCCGGAGAAATACATTGGGAGCATGGGGCACTCCCACCACTCCCATGGAGGACACACCCACTCCCGCCACGGGCACGGCATGGGGCACCGCCGGGGCGGTTGCCACCACTGAGGCCCAACCCCTTATTTTTTCTTTGTTTCTGGAGGCGTTTAACATGAAAGACTACGATTTTCTCATCGTCGGCGGCGGTGCCGCCGGATTCGCCGCCGCGCTGAAGGCTGACGAGCTTGGAGTGAAGACCCTCATGGTCAACAGGGGGCCGATAGGAGGGACGTGCGTCAACGTCGGCTGCGTCCCGACGAAGTACCTCCTAACGGCCCTTGAACTTAAAAGGAGGGCCCTCTTCAGTCCCTACCCCGGGCTTGGCTTTTCCGTGGAGGAGTTCGACTTCGCCAAACTGGTGGAGGGAAAGAACCTACTTGTTGAAACTCTGAGAAAGGAGAAGTACGAAGACGTCCTTCAAAGCCTCGAACATGTTGACTACGTCGAGGGCTCCGCTAGGTTCGTCTCGGAGAACACAGTGGAAGTGAACGGGGCCAGAATAGGGTTCAAAAAGGCCCTCATAGCTACCGGCTCACGGGCGAGGGTTCTCCCGCTGAAGGGGCTGGAGGAGGTTAAGGACAGGGTTCTCACCCACGTCGAGGCCCTGAGCCTCAAAGACACCCCCGATTCTGTCGTGGTCATCGGCGGGAGGGCGCAGGCCCTTGAGTTCGCCCAGATATTCGCGAGGGCCGGGAGCAGGGTCGTGCTCCTTCAGAGGAGCCTGAGGATAATGCCCGATGCCGAGCCGGAGCTTGCGATAGAGCTTGAGGACATCCTGGGCGAGGAGGTGGAGATACACACTCTAACAACGCCGAAAGCCTTGCGGAAGGGCGGGGACGGTGTGGTGGTGGAGGCCACCGTTGATGGAAGGGCCAAAACCTTCGATGCCGAATACCTATTCTTCGCAACCGGGAGGGTTCCAAATACAGAAGCCCTGGGACTTGAAAACCTCGGTGTGAAGACCGACGGCAGGGGATTCATCGTCGTGGACGGAACAATGAAAGCAGGGGAGAATGTTTATGCTGCTGGCGACGTTGTTGGGGAGCCCATGCTTGAGACTGTGGCGGCGAGAGAGGGCTTCGTGGCCGCCTCTAACGCGCTTGGAGCCGGCCCGGTCGAGGTGGACTACTCGGTGGTCCCGAAGGTGGTCTTCACCGACCCCCAGCTGGCGAGCGTTGGACTGACCGACAGGGAAGCCTCGAAGGCAAGGAGGTGCCTCTGCAACACGGTGGAATTTTCCAGCGTCCCAAAGGCGAGGATAATAGGCGAGGAGAGGGGCCTCATCAAGATGGTGGTGGACGGTGAGACCGAAAGAATCCTGGGGGTTCACATTCTCTCCCACGACGCGGCCGAGATTATCCACGAAGCGGCGATGATAGTGAAAAACGGAATGACCCTCGACGACGTGATAGAGACCCTCCACGTCTTCCCGACGATGAGCGAGGCGATAAAGCTTGCCGCCCTCTCCTTCAGGGGGGACGTTTCGAAGATGCCGTGCTGTGCGATGTGAGTGTCTTAGGGTGCAATGCCGTGCTACCTTTCCTTTTTTCGTGTGAATTAACCTTATAAAGCTCTTTTTCAACCGTAATACATGACCCACCACCATGGCTACGTCGGGGCACTTCTTGCGGCGTTTCTCTTCGGGCTCAGTTCGACCCTCAACAAGATAGCCCTCAGGGACGTTCACCCCGTGGTGGTCGCCGGGAGCGTGTACCTCACAGCCGGAGTGGTACTGATGGCCCTGCGCTTCACTCCCCTGAAGGAGAGGCTCCTGAGCACGCTGGAGTTCCGTGTGAAAACTCGGGAGGGGTTCTCCCGTAGGGACGTGGGCCTGCTTGGCCTGATAGTCCTCTTTGGCTCGTTTATGGCGCCCCTCCTCTTCATGTCCGGGCTGGAGAGAACCTCTGCGGTCAACGCCTCCCTCCTCCTCAACACCGAGACTCTCTTCACGGTTCTCATAGCCGCGGCGATATTCAAGGAGAGGATTTCCCGGGGCGGTATGGTCGGGATTGCCCTGATTATTGCCGGTGCCCTCGTCGTTTCAACAGAGAACATGGGTTCCGTGGCGCTGATGGGGAACTCCCGGGGCAACCTCCTTGTTGTGCTCGCCGGTCTCTGCTGGGCCATCGACAACAACCTGAGCAGGTTCCTGAGCCTCAACCGTGATTTGCTCCTTGTAACCTCTCTCAAAGGCATTCTCGGAGGAAGTTCCCTCCTCTCGCTTTCCGCGCTCCTCGGAGTCCCCCTCACGATTCCTTCCCGGAGTCTGCCCTACATCCTAACGGTCGGCTCGCTTAGCATCGGGTTTTCCCTCGTCCTCTACCTTTTTGCGCTCAGGGAAATTGGTGCCATGAGAACAGGGGCGATTTTTTCCACCTCGACCTTGGTGGGAGCGTTCGTCGCGTTTTTGGTTCTGGGCGAGGGCTTCACCCTGCTGAAGGCGCTCTTCGGGGTTCTCATGCTTGCCGGCGTCTACCTGATCTCCGCTGAGCGTCCCGCGGAAGACTCTTATACCTGCTGATACCACATATGTTCGAGGAATATCAATGGTGGGAGCGAAGGGGAGGACTCTTGTACTCATCGTTCTGGCGGCTCTTCTTGCAGGCTCAATTGTGTACCTGCGAGTCTGGAAAACGGAGCGCATGTATCCCGGCGATCTCCGGGGGGAGATAGTCATCGACGGGCTGAAGAGGACGTACATAGTCCATCTTCCTCGGAATTTTTCTGAGGACGAGCACCTTCCCCTTCTGATAGCCCTCCACGGCGGGGGTGGGAGCGGGTTTGACATGGAGCGCCTCACACGGGGCGGCCTCAACCTCTTGGCCGAGAGGGAGCGCTTCGTTGTGGTGTATCCTGACGGCGTGGAGAGGCACTGGAACGACGGCCGGAACCTCTCGCGCTACCGTGCCCAGCGGGAGAACATAGACGACGTTGCGTTCATATCAGCACTCATCGACCTGTTCGTGAGGGAATACGGCGTGAACGGGAGCAGGGTTTATGTCACAGGAATGTCGAACGGCGGGCTGATGACCTACCGGCTGGCCTGCGAGATTCCCGAGAGGCTGGCGGCGGTGGCGGTTGTTGGTGTCTCCATGTCGGAGAACCTGTACGAGAACTGCTCCCCGCGGACACCGGTTCCCATCCTGATAGTCCTCGGAACGGACGACCCGATAGTTCCCTGGGACGGCGGCGAACTCCACTTCGGGCCGGTTAAGCTTGGATGGGTGGTCTCCATTGAAGGGACCGTTGAGCACTGGGCAGAAAGAAACGGCTGCACCGTAAGGCACGGGCGGGAGTACCTTCCGGACGCAGATCCAGAAGACGGAACGCGGGTCTGGGTTGAGAGGTACTCAAACTGCAGCGGTGGGCTGAAGTCGTTTTATACGGTATCGAGGGCGGCGGCCACACGTGGCCGGGCGGCTACCAGTACCTCCCCCGGGACATTATCGGAAAAACCAGCAGGGACATTGACGCCAACGAGGTAATCTGGAAGTTTCTCAGTTCTTATTCGAGGGACAGCTGAATCCCAAAAAGTTATACGGCCTTTTTCTACATCCGTGGTGTACAGGTGTGTTTCATCGAGGAGGTCTTACCATGCCGCCCCTTCCACCGCCGATAAGGGGGAGACCAGACGTCTGGAAGGAACTCACCCCCAAAACGGCTGAAAAGGCCATAGAGACAGTAAAACACGCCCTGCCCTTCCTCACGGTTGGGGTGCCAATAGTCCACCGCGCCCCGGGGGGCGTCCACGTTGACGTCCCCGTGATGTACCTGAGCTTCGCCATAGACAGGCTCCATTACAATCCCGAAACTAAAAGCCCCCTCCCGAAGGGGCTGCCCGGAGCGTATTCGGGTGAAGTCGATCCGGCCGGAGTGAGGGAAGGAGCCGAGGAAGTCCTTCGGGAGCTCCACGTCCTTGAGGGTGCGGAGTTCAGAGAACCGGAAAACTGCTGGGTCGTCCCGGTCGCGTGGAAAAGCTTTGTAGTCCTCCACGTTCGCGTCTCTGCCGATGGGAAGAAGCTCGTTCCGGATTACGGCCTTACAGAGGAGGTTAGGAGACACGGCATTTGAGAGGCTGAAAAGCTTCGCAAGGCGCGAATGGTTCCTTACGGCTCTAATCGCCCTTTACCTAGTCCTGCTTATCAACGACGGCCTTCTGCTCATCAGAACGCCTCACCTCATCGACTGGGGGAGCATGGCGTTGATAACATCCCTTATACTGGTCTCGAAGGGTCTTGAGCTGTCCGGGGCGTTCACCCGGCTCTCGCTGGGACTCATAGAGCTCTCCAGGGGTTCAGAAAGGAGGCTGATGTTTCTCCTCATACCCGCCATCGCCCTCTCCTCGGCGGTGATAATGAACGACACGGCGATGCTTGTTTTCATCCCGCTGGTCATCATTACCTCACGGCTCTCCGGGATAGACACCGCCCGCGCCGTCACGCTTTCGGCCATAGCGGCCAACGTCGGGTCGGCACTGACGCCGATCGGCAACCCCCAGAACATCATAATCTGGAACACCTACGGGCTCTCCTTCGCGGAGTTCACCCGGGCAATGCTCCCCTTCGTCCTCATCTGGCTCGCCCTCCTCCTGCTCTTCACCATAACCACAAGGGAAAAGCCGTTGTCTCTTGAAAAACTGCCCCCAGTGGCGATTAACCGGAGGCTGCTTTTGGCTTCGTTCCTGTTGTTGACAACCGACGTGACCCTGGCGGAGACCGGGAATCCCCTCTGGACGCTCCCCCTGACGCTGGCAGTTCTGCTGGCCTTTGGAAGGGAGGCCCTGCTGGGCTTTGACTGGGCGCTGGTTCTGACTTTTGCCTTCATCTTCGCCGACTTTGGAGAGGTTGCACGTTTGATCTCTGGGCATGCAGTCCCATCGGAGGGGCTGGTGCTGTTCCTGGCATCGGCCGGCTTGAGCCAGCTCATCAGCAACGTTCCGGCGACGGTGGTTTTCCTCGGCCCAAGACCTGAGTGGCTTCCCCTCGCCCTCGGGGTGAACCTCGGGGGCACCGGGATAATAACCGGCTCCCTCGCAAACCTCATAGCCCTCCGCATTTCAGAAATTGGCATGAGGGACTTCCACAGATTTTCCATTCCATACTTCCTTGCGGCATTGGTGATTTCGATTCTGATATTCCTACTCTAACCTTTCGACAGTTTTCGAAATGGGAAGGTTTATAAAACATTTGCACAACTGCTCAAATGTAGAGGTGATTTGTGATGACGGAAGTGTGTAGGGTGTACGAGGAACATCTGGATAAAATCCTGGAGGCCCAGTCGAAAATCCCGGAGGAGGAGACCGTATTGGAGGTAGCTGACTTCTTTGACGCCCTCGGCAACCCGACGAGGCTCAAAATCCTGCTGGCACTCATGGAGGCCGGGGAGCTCTGCACCTGCGACCTCTCGGCGATAACCAAACTCTCGGTCTCGGCAATCTCCCACCAGCTCCGCATCCTCAAGGACAGGAAGATAGTTGCCTACCGCAAGGACGGCAAGAACGTCTTCTACCGTCTCGATGACGAGCACATCAAAGAAATCCTGAGGATCGGCCTGGAGCACATGTCGGAGGTGAAATGATGGCAAAGAAGCTTAAGCTGGAAGGTCTTGACTGCGCGAGCTGCGCCTACGAGATAGAGGAGGCCCTGAAGAAGGAAGGTTTCGAGTTCGCGGTGGTCAACTTCGCCACCAAGGAGGCTGTGATAGAAGGTGACGTAAAGAAGGCCAAGGAGATAATCAAGAGGGTCGAGCCGGACGTGGAGGTTGTTGAAGACGAACACGGCCACGGGCACGAACACCATCACGGGGATGAAGACGAGGACTACACGAAAACAGCTTACATGATAGGAACCTCACTGGTTCTATTTGCAGTAGGCATAATACTGCGGTACTACTATGACATGGACAACGCACTGGTCTTTGGGCTATTCACCGCAAGCTACCTCATATCCGGATGGAAGGTGCTCAGGAGTGCCGTAGTCAACTCCATCCGCGGCAACGTCTTTGATGAAAACTTCCTGATAGCAGTGGCGACCATAGGTGCTTTCATAATCAGGGAATATCCGGAAGGAGTGGCGGTCATGCTGTTCTACGTCGTCGGCGAGTTCTTCCAGGACCTCGCAGTTGGAAAGTCAAGACGCTCAATTAAGGCTTTACTCGCACTCAAAGCGGAGTACGCCAACCTGCTCAGGAACGGCGAGGTCATCCAGGTCAAGCCGGAGGAGCTTAAAGTTGGGGACGTAATCCTCGTCAAGCCGGGTGAGAAGGTCCCCGTTGACGGTGTCGTTATCGAAGGCACTTCAACCGTTGACACCTCCGCCCTGACCGGTGAGAGCGTACCGAGGACTGTGAAGGAAGGTGAGGAGATCCTCTCCGGCATGGTCAACCTCAGCGGCCTTCTAAAGGTCAAAGTCACCAAGGAGCTGAGCGAATCCACAATCTCAAGAATCCTTGAGCTCGTCGAGAACGCGAGTGCGAGGAAGGCAAAGACCGAGAAGTTCATAACGCGCTTCGCCCACTACTACACGCCGGCAGTCGTTGGAATAGCGGCTCTGATAGCCCTTGTCCCTCCGCTCGTGACCGGAGACCCGTTCACCCCCTGGGTCTACAGGGCGCTGGTGATACTCGTCATTTCGTGCCCCTGTGCCCTGGTACTTTCAATCCCCCTCGGCTACTTCGGCGGCATCGGTAGGGCAGCAAGGGAGGGAATCTTAGTTAAGGGGTCAAACTTCCTTGACGCCCTCAAGGAGGCCACAATAGTTGCCTTTGACAAGACGGGAACCCTCACCAAGGGCGTCTTCAAGGTCACGAAGGTGGAAACGCGGAACGGCTTCAGCGAGGAAGAAATAATCAAATTTGCGGCGCTGGCGGAGGCGCACTCAAACCATCCGATAGCGAAGGCCATAAGGGACGCCTACGGAAAGGAGATCAACGAGGCCGAAATCAAGGAGTACGAGGAGATAGCCGGCCACGGCGTCAGGGCAAAAATAGACGGCGTCGAGGTCATGGTGGGCAACGACAGACTGCTCCACCGCTTCAACATCGAGCACGACACCTGCCGCGTTAAAGGCACGGTCGCTCACGTGGTCATCAACGGAAAGTACGCGGGCTACATCATAATCTCCGACGAGATAAAGGAGGACTCCCCCATCGCGGTGAAGGAGCTCAAGCGCCTTGGTGTCAAGAAGGTCGTCATGGTTACCGGTGACAACAGAGAGGTTGCGGCGGAAATAGCAAAGCGGATCGGCCTCGACGGCTTCTACGCGGAGCTCCTCCCGGAGGACAAGGTGAGGGTCATAGAGGAGCTGGAGAAGGAGAAGGGCAGCGGAAAGGTCGTCTTCGTCGGGGACGGCATAAACGACGCTCCGGTGATTGCAAGAGCTGACGTCGGAGTTGCAATGGGTGCTCTCGGAAGCGATGCCGCCATAGAGACGGCCGACGTCGTCATAATGGACGACAAGCCGTCCAAGCTGCCGAGGGGCATCAGGATAGCCAGAAAGACCCAGAGAATAGTCTGGCAGAATATCATCCTAGCCCTCGTCGTCAAGTTGACCTTCGTAAGCCTTGGAATCCTTGGAGAGGCCACGATGTGGGAGGCAGTGTTTGCAGACGTGGGTGTCTCCCTGATAGCGGTCTTCAACGCGATGAGGATACTGAGGTGACGGGGCGTGCTCTATGCGCTCGGGACTTTTCTTTCCCTTTTTCTCTCCGCGTATTCCTGGCTCGAACTGAGAACAGCCTGTAGAAACAGGTCAAACCCTCCCTTTCGGGCCTTCGTTGCGGTTGGGCTGAGTGATGGAATGCATTTTGCCCTGATAGGTGGTGCAGCTATAGGAGGGGCATGGCCCCTTCGGATTGATGCCTCCTATGCCACCGTTGCGGGATCAATATTGACCTTTGTCGGGCTCCTTTTGATAGCCGTCAATGTCATAGGTCACAGTTCCTCTGGAAGGCCCTCCAAAATAAGAACTCCGGAGATGCTAACCGTCGGGATTTACAGGTACAGTGGGAATCCACGGTATGCCGGGTGGCTCCTAGCGCTGGCGGGAATGTCAACGGTGGGACGTTCACTCCTTGCTCTCCTGTTAACTGTGGTTCTCATAATCAGGATTTACCTGTACAACGCTACACTCGGGGATTCCTGTCTGGAGGAGGTGTTTGAAGGGCGGCACTCTGGCCACAGGGGCCAAATCCAGCGGCTCCATGTGACGTTGGGACGGGGGAGTGGTGCCGACCGGTGGCGCTCATAGCTTTCACTAAACGTTTCAAACGTGGGGTTTTGGAAGCCCTTATAAAATTAGGCATATCAAACAAATGTCGGGGAATAAAACAAGCGGGGTGGAGCACCATGAAGCTGGAACTCCTGTTTGGTAAGGGAGAGCACTCTAAGCACAGTGCAAAAGACGCCTCATGCTCATGCCACGGGGGCGTAATGGAGGATCTGGGGGACGTGCCAAAGGTAGCGCTGGTTGGCACTCCGAACGTCGGAAAGAGCGTTATCTTCAACCACCTAACCGGCAGGTACGTCACGGTTTCCAACTATCCCGGGACCACCGTGGACATATCAACAGGAAAAGCTATCATAGCGGGAAAGGAATTTGGGGTTATAGACACGCCGGGCATGTACTCCCTCATAGCCCCGATAACTCAGGAGGAGGAGATAGCGAGGGACATTATCCTGGGGGATAATCCGGACATTGTGGTGCACGTTGTTGATGCGAAGAACTTGGAAAGAATGCTGCCGCTGACGCTCCAGCTGCTGGAAGCGGACAAGAACGTCGTTCTTGTGCTCAACCTGATGGACGAAGCGCGTAGATACGGCGTTTCAATAGACACCAGGAAGCTTTCTGAGATGCTCGGTATACCGGTCATCGGAACCGTTGCGGTGGAAGGAAAAAACCTTCACCTGCTCCGTGAGGCAATAGTCCGCTACAAAAAAGAGAGGCCCAGGATAGAAGTCGTCCACGACGAAGAGGTGGAGAGGGAGATAGACTTACTGGTATCCCGCTCGGGATATACAAGGCTTGAGGCAATCCTTGCGCTCCTCTACTCGGACAGGTTCGCAAAAGACGACCTGGCTACAGAGGCCGCCGAAAGGCTCTCAGAGAAGTACCGGGAGCCATTGGTCTACAAAATAATGGCGAAGTACTATGAGGTGGCTTCGGACGTTGTCGGGAAGGTCATGAGAACAGAAAAACGTGCCGAGGAAAGCATAGGTGAGAAGCTGAGCAGACTGACGATGAACCCCATAACGGGGCTGCCGATCCTGCTCGGTGTTCTTTACGGTTTCTACCTGTTCGTGGGGGTCTTTGGTGCCCAGACACTCGTTGACTTCATCGAAGGGACGGTCTTTGAAGGCTATATAAACCCCTACATGAACAGGCTCTTCGAATCTCTGATACCCTGGCCGGTCATCCAGGATCTCTTCGTACACGAGTACGGCATCATCACGCTTGGAATAAGGTATGCTGTGGCGATAATCCTTCCCATAGTGGGCACGTTCTTTCTGGCGTTCTCCATCCTTGAGGACAGCGGATATCTGCCGAGGCTGGCGATGCTCGTGGACAGGGTGTTCAAAAGGATAGGGCTGAACGGCAGGGCGGTGATTCCGATAGTCCTCGGCTTTGGCTGCGACACAATGGCCACGATAGTTACCAGGACACTTGAGACCAAGAGGGAGCGGGTCATAGCGACCTTCCTCTTAGCCCTGGCCATCCCGTGCTCCGCCCAGCTCGGCGTCATCCTCGCCCTCCTCGCGGGCAATCCAAAGGCGCTGGCAATATGGCTCGCGGTTGACGTACTGGTTCTGCTCCTCATAGGGTGGCTGGCGGCAAAGCTCATGCCCGGTGAAAGGCCGCAGTTCTTTATGGAGATACCGCCCCTCAGGATGCCGAAGCTCTCGAACGTGGTCATCAAAACCTGGGCCAGGATGGAGTGGTACTTCAAGGAGGTTCTGCCGATATTCGTAATAGCGAGCGTCCTTATATGGGCGGGCAGGATTACGGGAGTCTTTGACTCTGTGGTCAGCCTCGTGAGCTATCCTGTAACGTGGATAGGTCTGCCGGAGGAAGCCGCTGTGGCCTTTCTCTTTGGATTCTTCAGGAGAGACTACGGAGCCGCAGGGCTCTATGACTTGGCTCAGGCGGGTGCGCTGAGCGGCATCCCTCTTGTGGTGTCCGCGGTGGTGCTTACGCTCTTCGTACCGTGTATAGCACAGTTCTCGGTCATGTGGAAGGAGCGCGGGCCAAAGATTGCCCTGTCGGTGTTTGCCTTTAACATAACCTTTGCCTTTACGGTGGGGGCCGTACTGAGCCTCCTTCTGACTTCCTTGGGGGTGAGCCTGTGAAGTGCCCCCTGTGCGGCTTCGAATTTGAGGACGGCTCTAAGGCGTGCAGGGGATGCCCCCTCGCGGGCTCCTGCGGGCTGGTTAAATGCCCCAACTGTGGATACGAGATGCCGCCGGAGCCAGGGGGCCTCAACCTGCTGAAAAACGTCTGGGGGTGGGTTTATGGAAAAGTTAAAGAATAGTGTGCCGCTGACAGGGGCGCGGAGTAAGGTCTTGGAGATAGCCCACATTGTCCAAGCGGACGTGAGGGTTCTCCAGAAATTGATATCGATGGGAGTGATGCCGGGAAGGAAAATAGAAGTCCTCCACAGATTCCCCTCATACGTTATCCGAACGGGGAACACCACCATCGCCTTGGGAAATGAGATAGCCGAGAAGATATACGTTAAAGAACCTTCCAGGTGAGATGCAGGATCTCACCTTCAACTCTTTTATCAAAAGGCCCAAAATAGCGGACAATGCTGGGTGTCTTTAAGCTAGGATCCCGGGGTGATATTTTCCTTATTCATTTTTAAGCCGGAGTAAGTAGTGTCTATCCATTCTTGTATGTTTTGTCATAATTTGCCCCGTGCTCCATTCAGAATGTTTTTATATTCCCGTAAATATGTGATACCGGTGGTGCACTATCTCCAGGCTCTCCCCCTTGTTGTTAACTCTGCTGTTCCTATCATTGCCATTCGTCTCGGCGGCCGAATCTCTCTGCGGTCCGCATCCTGTTCTCGGCCCCACCGAATACTGCTCGTTTCATCCCTTCATCAAGGTCGGGGAAGATGATGCCATAATAACCCTCTCCTGGGACGCGCTGGGCCCGGGAATGCAGGGGGTACCCACCCCGAGCATGGTTGGGGAGTACTACTTCTACTTCAGGGATGGGAAGCTCTACTACCTTGGCAGCACCACCGGAGCAGAGGAGCTCTTTTATACATTCTACAGGGGGCTTTGGTATTTGAGCGACGGAAGGGCCATAGACCCGGAAAAACCGTGCGTAACCAACAACGTTATGATTCCGGAGGAAATCCGAAATGAGCTGTGCCCCTGCGGCAACGTTTCCATAACCTCGCCCTCGTACCCGGTTGAGTTCAACGGGTCAACGCTCCACATCTCGAACGGCAGAGTGTCCTACAAAATTAAAGTCCCCGACAACATGGCTCTCCATCTCCCGAGCAACACAACCCTGCGCGCAGTCTTCTTGGAGAAAGGGATCCTCATCTACACCCGGCCCGAGAATCCCTTCGTCCCCCTTGACTGGGGGAATGTTACCGTGCTTTACTACGATGGGAGCTCCCTTCGGAGGTTGAATTTCACGAGGGGCCTTGAAACAGAGCCACCGGCCTGTCCGGTTTCCGGTCAGGTGGGGTCTCTGGAGTTCTACCTGATGCTTTTTGCTGGGCCCGTGCTGGTGCTCGTGCTGGCGTACTGGCGGGCGAGGAGGTGAACCTCGTTTTCAGCCGCTCACGGAAGCGGCAACCCATAAATAATTCCTTGAACAAAACTCCACCGGGAGGACCGGATGGATTCAAAAGTATCGCGGGTGTGCCGGACTCAGGAGGAGGCAAAGAAGCTCTACGACAGAATCAGCAGATTCTACGATTTATTTGCTTTTCCCGAGGGAAAATACCGGGACAGGGTGCTGGAGCTCCTCAGCATCAAAACCGGAGAAACGGTTCTGGAGATAGGCTTTGGAACGGGCCATGCCCTGGTGAAGATGGCCGGGCTTGTAGGGGAGGATGGAAAGGTCTATGGTGTCGATATCTCTTCGGGGATGATGGAGGTCAGCAAAAGAAGGCTCCGGAAAGCTGGGCTGTTGGATAGGGTCGAGCTGTACTGTGGAAACGCCTCAAAATTGCCTTATGAGGATAACAAGTTTGATGCCGTCTTTATGAGCTTCACCCTCGAGCTCTTTGATACGCCCGAGATTCCGAAAGTGCTCGGTGAGGTTAAAAGGGTTCTAAAGCCTGGCGGAAGGTTTGGTGTGGTGAGTATGTCAAAGGATGAAGGGCTGGCAGCGAGGCTCTACGAATGGCTTCACGAGAGGTTTCCCCGGTACCTGGACTGCCGGCCGATCTATCTCTCTGAGGTCGTGAAGGGTGCTGGCTTTGTGGTGGTGCACGAGGAGGAGGGGCGGATTTTCGGGCTTCCCGTTGAAACCGTCATCGCATTGAAACCCGGGAGGAATGGGCATGGATAGGGCACTCGTTAGAAGGCTCGTGTCCACGCTTTCCCTCGGCTATATACTCTTCTTCTACTCGGAGATGATGTTCTGGGGGAGGTGGAGACCGGAAGATACTGTCCCAGGGTTTGTGATAACGTGGTTAATCTATTCGGTTCTGGCCTTCTTTGTGCTCCTCATGACGAACCGGTTCCGGGTGGGTGACGTTTACTCGGTTTTCCTCACTGGCGCGGTCTTTGGCTGGCTCGTTGAGGGCGTCGTCGTTCAAACCGTTTACACGGGTTTTCCCTTCAGCATCGTCTGGACGTCGCTGGCCTGGCACGCCCTCATCTCTGTTCTCGCCGGGGTCTATCTGGCGGAAAAGGCTCTGGGCGAATGGGGGGGCAGAAAAGCGGCCCTCTTCTTCATTCTCCTCGGAATTTTCTGGGGATTCTGGGCCTCCTACTGGAAGCTTGAGGACGGCTACGCGGTGAGTCTCCGGGATTTTGCGGCCTATGCGTTCCTCTCGACCATCCTTTTGATGGCAGCATACGCGGTTCTTAATGCCTCGATCCCCGGAAGTTTTGAACCCAGAAAGCTTGAAATCGGAGCATTTGCCGCCGTTCTGCTGTTTTTCGGAGTATTTACAGCCCTGGCCGTCCCATTTTCAATCCTCCTTCTACCCCCTCTCGTAGGGATTGCCTTCTATGCCCTGAGGAGGCTCGAAGGGAAGAACTTTTTCTCCGACCATTGGAGGCTAAATGGGAGCAGGTATGCCATGCCTCTCTTCATGCCGGCTGCCGCTCTCCCGGTATACACCGCTCTGAGGGACATGTGGTTTGAGGTCAACGTCCCCGTGGCGCTGGCAACCTCTGGAATCGCCATTGTTCTCCTTTTGAAGGCACTTTATAAGGCATTGGGATGAACACCCTTTAATATTGGAAATTCTTGAGGCTGTTGATTATCATTTTGTTCATAATAATCCTATTAACGCTTCAAATTAAAAAGACATTGACAAAAGAAAAGGTGATTCAAAATGAACGGTGAGATGAATGAAATGAAGGAAAAGAAGGGCATGCACGGGAAGGGCAAGATGGAAGGAATGAAAGGTGGCATGAAGGGAATGAAGGGCAGAGGAAAGATGAAGGGAGGCTGCAAGGGCCACGGTAGGGGCATGAAGGGTATGGGCGGAAAGCACGGGATGCACGGAGTGGAGGAGCCTCAGAAGGAGTACGCCTACGTCCGGGAGGTCGAGACCGGCTTCGACGAGACTGTGGCAAAGATCAAGGATGAGCTGAAGAAGGAGGGCTTTGGCGTCCTCAGCGAGGTCAGGGTTGACAGCCTCTTCAAGGAGAAGCTCGGCCTTGAGATGGAGCCCTACGTGATCCTCGGGGCGTGCAATCCGGACTACTCAAGCGAGCTGATAGGCATAGACGTCAACAGCGGCACCTTCCTGCCCTGCAACCTCGTGGTCTACGTTAAGGAAGGGAAGACCCACGTGAGCCTCCTGCTCCCGACGAAGGCCATGAGCGTGACCGGGAACGACGAACTCCTTGAAGTCGCCGGAAAGGTAGAGGAGATACTGAAGGGCGTTGTTGATAGGGTTTGATCTCTTTTCTCCCAAATTTTACAAAATGGAAAATTCGGACATGTCACTCTTTTCTCCAAATTGCCGAAAACGTTATATACTCCAAAACCCCAGCACTACCGTAGGTGAGTGGGAGTGGAGGTGAACCGTCATGCCGCACCTGTTCATAGTCGGTTACGAGAACGACGCCGAGCGAAAGCGCGTTGAATACCTGCTGGATAAGTGGTCAAACCGCGCCAGGATCTCCAAGGTCAGGGGGATATCCTTCATAATAGAATCTGGCGACGTTGAGGGCTTCGCGGAGGAACTTCTCTCGAAGCTCGACCCCCCGACGGAGGGGAAGGTGAGGGTTTACCGCGTGGAGCCAGAGGACATAGGCTCGAAGGTCGCACCCAACAGGAGAGAGATTGAGTACCTGACCCGGGAAGAGCCCGTGGTGGTTCAGAAGCTTCTGAAGTACGTCCTCTCAAAATTCGGTGCATACTACGTCTCCTCTGAGGGGAGCACCTCTCGGTACCGGGCGTACACCAAGAAGGGGAGGATGGAGATAGAGACCTCCGTGGAGAAAACGGGGGAAGGGACGCGGGTTGTCATAGGGATTGAAGGCTACGGGAGTGCCGTTGATGACCTGGCTAAAAAACTGGAGAGGGAGCTCTCCCTCCTGCTGTGAGGTGATACTATGGTCGTGTTCAACGAGGGGAACCCGGAGTGCGTGAGAAACCTGCTCAGGTCGGCGGAGAGGATTCTGCGCCAGGGCAGGGACATCACCGTTGAGGACTTCGAGACCCGGAGGGGCCTGTGGGAGAGGATTCAGGACTCGTACTCGCGCTATCTCGAAGGCGAGTGCGGGGACTTCCTGAGGGACCTTGACGCGGCGTTCAGGTCGAAGTTCGAGGCGGCCTTGGCCATACTCGCATGGAGCTTCCGGAGGAAGGGCGAGGACTTTCCACCTGCAGAAAAGCGCTTCTCAGAACGCGAGATAGGTCTGATAGACGAGATACTGAAGTACAACGTTTTCGAAATAACCACTAAGGAGGACATACTCGGAAAGCTCTACCGCAGGGAGCCGGAGACGGTGCAACTCCTCAAGACCTACTACCTCGGCATGGACAGGTGGATAGAGGAGCAGCTCGAAGACCCGGAGATAAAGCTCCCCCTCAGGTACTACCTCAAGAGGACGTGGAAGGGCTACCGCGAGAAAATCGATGCCGCCATAAACGAGGCGAGCAAGTACGGCTGGTTCAGGACGCTCATGGAGGAGTGGGAGAGGGAAAAGGCGGAGGAAGTCGAGGCCGTCAGGGAGAGCTACGAGGCCAAAGTTGGAGAGCTGAAGAAGAGAATAGCCGAGATGGTGGCGTTCTTCGAGGAGGAGCGCGAGAGGCTTGAGACCGAGCTCAGGTCATCGAGCCTTGAGGAGATTGAGAAGCTCCGCAGGGAGAGGGAGGAGCTGGTCGAGAGGTTCGAGAGGGAAAAGGCCGAGCTTGAGAAGAGACTCCTTGAGCTCAAGGACGATGAGCTGAGGAAAAAGCTGGAGGAAGAGCTTGCAAAGGCCAGAGAGGAGGCACTGCGCGAGGCGAAGCTCCTTGAGGAGAGGCTCAGGAGGAGGGAGCTTGAGCTTAGGGAGAAGGAGATGGAGCTGAGGAAGAGGGAGCTTGAGCTGTCCGAGAAGGAGGGTCTCCTAAAGGGCAAGATAGAGGAAATCCTCGCGATCTCGGGCAAGGTTGAGAAGGGCTCCCGCCTTGTTCTCAGGGACGAGGCGAGGATAGGCGAGCTGAACTTCGTGGGCAGAATGAAGAGCAAATTTGCTGGAGAGGTGAGGCTCTTCGGCAAAACGTACTCCGTTGAGAGCGTTGAAGAGGGGAAGGGCGAGGACACGTCGAGGTTCGCAGGAAAGCTTGACGAGAAGTCGCTCAAGAACCTGCCGGAAAACAGGTACGTCGAGGTAACCCTGAAGGAGAAGAAGCTCCTCGGAAGGAAGGAGCGGATACTCATCAGGGGGCTGTATCTGACGAGGGTCGAGAGGCTCGCGGAGCTGGGCCTTGACACCGACCCCCTCACCCTGGCGGAGATAAACGTGCACCTCATAGATGCGAGGGACTCGAAGGGGAACGCCAGGACGGTGCTGGTTATAGCATCCCCCCTCGGCTTCGAGGAGAGGGTGAGGAGGTACGTCTCATCGGAGGACTTCCACAGGAACTTCTACTCCGAGAACGTCTCGCTCATACTCCTCGACACGGAGACGGGAGAGGTAGTCCACAACCCCAACGACCGCTACGCCGGGGCTCTAGCCCCTCTGGTGCGCCTTGAGCTCGACGAGGAGGTCTATGCCAAGGTCAGGGAGTGCGTGAGGAGAAAGCTTGAGGGCAGGGACTACCTGCCGCTCAGCGAGTGCCTCGACTGCGGTGATGAGGAATACGTGAGGCGGGCGTTCTATGAAATCGGCCGCGATGGCAACCTGGTGAAATACATAGACGGATTTGGCCTTGTGCTGATAAGGAAATGAGGTGGTTGAGATGGGGATACTCGACAGGTTTAGGAAGAACCCGATCGAAAAGCTCTCGCTGAGGGAGCTTCAGGAGGAGGAAATACGCCTGAGGAACAGGCTTGAGAGGACGAAGAAGGAGATCGAGCGCATCGAGAAAAAGAAGAAGCAGCTCTTCCAGGAGGGCATAGGGGCGGACGTGCTCAAGAAGAAGATGCTCGCCCAGGAGATCAAGAGCCTCGACATGGAGCAGAAGCTCAGGCTGAGAGACTTCACGACGGCACAGAAGCAGTACACCTTCGTCAAGAACCTGATAGTCGTCAAGAAGTACGAGAAGGAGCTGAGGAAGATAGGCCTCTGGGACAAGCTCTCCAAGGTCGAGCCGGAGCAGCTTGAGAGCGTGCTCGTCAAGGTGAGCCTCGATGGCAGGGAGTTCGACGAGATGGTCGAGAACCTGAACAGGGTTTTTGAGATGGACATAGCCGAGTTTGAGGCGACGGAAGACCAGACCGAGAGGGAGCTCATGGAGGCCTGGGCCAGGGTCGAGACAGGGGAGGCGGACGTTGAGGAAGTGACGGAAAAGATAGCCTCGCCGAAGCTTGAGAAGGACGCGGAGGAGGAGCTGTGATGGGGCTCCTTTCAAGGTTTTTCGGGAGAAAAAATCCCCTGGACATTCCCATAGAGCAGCTCAGGGAGAACCAGATCAAGCTCGACATGCAGATACGGAAGATAGAGGACGAGATAGCCGAGATTGACGCCCAGATAGCGGCGCTGTTCCAGAGGGCAAAGGAGGCGAGGAGCAAGAGCGAGGAGCTCACGATAGCGACCAAGATCAAAACCCTGAACAAAAGGAAGCAGAGCCTCCAGAACACGCACGCCCAGCTCAACAAACAGCTCATGCTCGTGGCGAACCTGCTGATAATCAAGGAGAACGAGGCCATACTGAGGGACACGCCAACGTGGGAAATCCTCAGGAAGATGTCGCCGGAAGAGCTTGAGAAGCACCTCGTCAGCATGCAGCTCGACGCCCAGAACCTCAACGAAAACCTCAACACCATGCTCGGCTACACCGACCAGGCCATAGGTGCGGGCGTTGAGTTCGAGGAGGACGAGGAGCTGGCCGAGATAATGAGGACAATACAGGCCGTTAAGGAGGGCGAGCTGGAGCCGGAAAAGGCCGCAGAGAAAGTGACGAAGGAGCGGGAGGAGGAAGCTGGGGAGGCCGTCACGGAGTGACCTCCACCTTGGCATGAATCCTACCCGGATATTTTTCGTGAGTGAAAACAACCTCCGTGCGGGCTTTCAAAACGGCACCAGAAAGGGTTAAATGACTGCCGGAACTGCCTGTCTCAGCGGGAATGGAGGGATACGCGTGCACATGGGGCACTGGTTCATGGACGACGACATCCTGGAGGGCTTCGTCAAGCTCTTCGTGTTCATCGTCATAATCTCCGTCATATTCGGGAGGGCGGCTGGATTCATAATATTCATCGTGATAGCCATGTGGATAGGACACCTGATAAAACACCTGCTTAAGGACGTTTCGAAGTCCAAGAAGTACAAGAGGCGGTACCCCAGACCGGTTCCGCCCGCTCCACCCGTCCCGAAGGAGGACATGAAGGAGCTCCTCCGCAGGTCGGTTATAATAGAGCTTCCGCCGAGGCTTTACGCCGGGGAGGAAGTCCCGGTTAGGATCGGCTTCAGGAACCTGCTTCACGGGGCCATAAACGTCGAAATAGACCTCAGCGGTTTGGCCAGATACTTCGATCTCAGTTCTACCAGGGTCTATTTCAGGGGCGTTAAACCCGGCGAGTACGTCTTGCAGACCGTAACGGCCGTCCCCAGAAGCCCCGGAAAGGTCAGCGCCAAGGTCGCGGTCCGCTCCGGTATGGTGAGCGCCAAGGTGAGGGTGAGCACAGAGATAACCGAGAGGCCGAAAAGCGAGGAGAGAATCAGCACTCCGGTTCCAGTCCCCGCCGGAAGCGGTCGGACTTCCGTTGAAGATGCCCCCCGCACCCCCCTGGAGGAGCTCTTCGCGAGGTACAGGAAGGTCGAGCCCATCGGCGAGGGCGGCTTTGCAAGGGTTTACAGGGCCGAGAGAAAGGACGGGACGGTTGTTGCCCTCAAGGTTCCGCTCAGCCTGACAGAGGAGGGGGGCAAAGCGTTCCTCAGGGAGGTCAGGAACTGGTCGCTCCTCAGCCACCCCAACATAGTCGAGCTCTACGACTACAACATCTTCCCCGTCCCGTACCTTGAGATGGAGTACTGCGAGGGCTCTCTCGCAAAGCTCGGGAAGCCCGTGAGCCCGGTAAGGGCCGCGAAGATAATCTTCGACGTCGCAGAGGGAATAAAGTACGCCCACTCGAAGGGCGTCATCCACCGCGACCTCAAGCCGAGCAACATACTCCTGAAGAACGGGAGGGCGAAGGTGAGCGACTGGGGGCTAAGCAAGCTCCTCAAGGAGAGCAGGACGACCCATACGGTCAGCTTCACCCCCCTCTACGCCGCCCCGGAGCAGATAAGCTCCCGCTTTGGAGGAACCGACGAGAGAACCGACGTCTGGCAGATAGGAGCTGTGCTCTACGAGCTCCTTACGGGAAGGCCGCCCTTTGAGGGTGAGGACTTCGTGGAGGTGGCGTCAAAGATAACCCTTGAGGAACCGGTTCCGCCGAGCCAGCTCAACCCCGAGGCCAAGCCCCTTGAGCAGGTCGTGATGAAGTGTCTGGCGAAGAACAAGGAGGAGCGCTACCGGTCGGTGGAGGAGCTCCAGAGGGACATTGCGGAGTTCCTCGGCACCAGCTACCGCGAGAACCTCAGCAGGAGCGTTTCGCTCAATGACCTGTCGAGGAGCGCCTACTACGCCGGGGAACTGTTCCTCCTGTACCTGAAGCTCAACGACCTCGTTAACGCGCTGAAATACGCCGATGACCTGGTTCACTACGCAAGGGGCGAGACGAGGGAGGAGCTCCTGAGGCTGAGGGAGCAGCTCAGGCTCCGCCTTGAGAACGGCCTCGACGTTCCCGAGGAGCTTCTGGAAAAGGCCGAGATGATAGTGCACAGGATAAAGCTGGGTTTCAAGGGGGTGTGAGAATGCCGGTTGACCTTTCGGGGCCCCTGATGAGCGAGTTTGAGAGGGCTAAGAGGGAGTTTGAAAGGGCCGTTTCAGCGGGAGAGATGGAGAAAGCTAAGAAGAGCGCCCTCAGGTGTGCCTCGCTCCTGAGGGAACTTGCGAGACACGTTCCCTATAACAGTGAGCTCTACCTGAGGAAGGCGAAGAAGTGGGAAGACGTGGCGGGGCAGATAGAGCGTGGCGAATACGGACGAAGGGCCGTCGTGGGTGCGGAAGGGAAGAGCACGGCACAGGAGAAGGACGAGGAGGATCAGTTCAGGGAGTACGTCCTCGGACTCATGTCAAAGTCTAGGATAACCTGGGACGACATAGGCGGCCTTGAGGATGTCAAACTCCTCATGATGGAGACCGTTGTGATATCAGCCCTCAAAAAGCCCGCCGCGATCCAGCCGTGGAAGGGCATCCTCCTCTTCGGGCCTCCGGGGACGGGGAAGACGCTTCTGGCTTCGGCCGCCGCTGGGAGCTTAAACGCGGCGTTCTTCAACGTCAAGGCTTCGAGCGTCCTCAGCAAGTACTTCGGCGAGTCGAGCAAGATAATCTCAGCACTCTACGAGGTCGCTAGGGAGAAGGCACCGAGCATAGTGTTCCTCGATGAGATAGACGCTCTCACCACGAGGCGCTCCAGCGACACGAGCGAGGCCACGAGGCGGATGCTCTCGACCCTGCTCACCGAGCTTGAGGGCTTCCACGAGGGTGGAGACGGGAAGCTCGTCCTCACGTTAGCGGCGACCAACACTCCTTGGGATCTGGATGAAGCGGTTCTATCGCGCTTCCCCAAGAGGATCTACGTCCCGCTTCCGGATAGAGAAGCCGTCAAGGCGATAGTCAGGATTCACACCAGGGGGCTGGACATTTCGAAGCTCGACTTCGATGCGATAGCGGAGGAGAGCGTCGAACGCCTGTACTCCGGCAGGGACGTGAGGAACCTCTGCCAGGAGGCGGTGTGGAACATGATACGCGAGGAGAACAGGGATCTCCACAAGCTCGCCAGTCTCCCGCTCGAAGAGCTGAGGAAGCGCTCGCTGAGAACGCGGCCGCTGGAGATGAGGGATTTTGAGGAGGCGTTCAAGAGGATCAAGAGTCCTCTCAGCAGAAAGGACATCGAGCGCTACGAAAAATGGGCGGAGGAGTTCGGGGGATGAGCGGGGCAATCTCCGCCGGGATTGGAAGCACCGTCTGGGGCATTTCCCATCCTGGGCCGAGGGATAAAAACGAGGACGCGTTCCTCATACTCTCCCTTGGCGACGCGTACCTCCTTGCCGTCGCCGATGGTCTGGGCGGGCACGAGAAAGGTGAGCTAGCTTCGAAAATGGCGGTGGAGACGCTCCGCCAGACGTTCGAAGAGAACTATGAGACAGGCATGGGAGATGAGGACGTCGGGGAACTCCTGAGGAGGGCATACTGGGAAGCCCACAGGGAGATCGTGGATCTATCCAGTGAGCCGGGAAAGGTTGGGACGACCCTCACCTCGGCCTTCGTGAGAGGCGGAACTGCCGTTATAGCGAACACGGGCGACAGCAGGGCCTACCTGATAAGGGATGGCCGGGTCATAGAGAGGACAAGAGATCATTCCATCGTTGAGGAGCTCCTTGGGAGGGGCGTTATAGGGCCGGAGGAGGTTCGCTCCCACCCTATGAGACACGTCGTTACGAGGGCCCTCGGCATAGGGTTTGAGGTTGACGTTTACACATGGAGGCTTGAAAAGGGCGATGTTCTGCTCCTATGCTCCGATGGACTTCACGATGTCCTGGACGAAGGCGAGATAGGTGAGATCGCCGGAAGTGGGGGGCCGGGGGACATCGCCGAGAGGCTGGTGTCGGAGGCGCTGGGGGTTGCCGAAGACAACGTAACGGTGGTCGTGTTCATGGAGGTGTGAGGATTATGGTCAAGCTCTGGAAGTCGAAAGAGGAGAAGGAGATAGAGAGAAAGATACGTATGAGGAAGGCCAAGATGGCGCTGAAGCAGTACATCAGCAACCTTGAAAACCTGAAGCGCAAGATTTTCCTCCAGGGGAAGGAGGCGGCAAAGCTTGGGGACGAGGCCCTCCTCAAGAGGAGCGCCGTGAAGTACCTGACTCTGGAGCAGAGGATAAAGCAGGCGAAGAGACTGCTCCTACTCATGGAAGAGGCGGAGATACAGAGGGAGCTCGTGAAGGTCTCCGCGGACTTCATTCAGTTCAGCAAGGACGTTGTTAAGAGCATTGCCGAGGGGCCGGGGGCAGAGGACGTCGCGAAGATGCAGGTGGACTTTGAGAAGGCCATGGGTAAGGTTGAGAGCCTTGAGGAGGCCCTCAACGCAATGATTGACCTCACGAGCGAGAGCATACTCACGGGGGAGTTCGACACGGAGACCGTTGAGCTGGCGGAGGGTCTGATGGTCTCCTCTGCCGAGAAAGAGTTTGAACCTGGAAAGAGGCTGAAGGAAATCGAGGACATGATGAAAGGATGAGAATCCTTCTTTTTTCCCTGCGTTATGAGCCGTATTCTGCGATCCTCCATTTTTTAACAAAAAAGGCTAAATACCTCTTCACATGATATTCAGTTATGGTGTTGGACATGAAAGGGAAGGAAGATGTGCACGGGGAGCACGTGCACGATGAGATGGAAAGAGCCCCCGGAATGGAGGATATGGAGCATGGGAGACACCTCCATGAAGGCACGCATGGAGAACACGAAACCACTGGCCATGCAGGTCACGAACATGGTGGTCACGAGGGGCATGAAATGGAGGCCCACAAGGGTCACGACCATGAGGGCCACGAAGGGCACAAGCACTCCCATGCGGAGCACCACAGGATGATGATGGAGGACTTCAAGAAGAGATTCATCGTTTCTGTGATACTGACGATTCCAATCCTGATTCTGTCCCCGCTGATACAGAACTTCTTTGGATTCGAGCTGACGTTTCCCGGCGACCACTACGTCCTGTTTGGGCTCTCAGCGGTGGTCTACTTCTACGGCGGCTGGCCGTTCCTGAAGGGCATGAGGGACGAGCTGAAGAAAAAGCTGCCGGGAATGATGACCCTGATAGCGCTGGCAATCACGGTTGCCTTCTTCTACAGCGTCGCCGTCACGTTCGGTCTCCCGGGCAAGACCTTCTACTGGGAGCTGGCGACGCTTATCGATATCATGCTCATCGGCCACTACATCGAGATGCGCTCCGTCCTTGGTGCCTCAAGGGCATTGGAAGAGCTCATAAAGCTCATGCCAACCGAGGCCCACCTCGTAACGCCCGAAGGGATCAGGGACGTCCCGGTGAGCGAGCTGAAGAAAGGGGATATAGTCCTCGTCAAGCCCGGCGAGAAGATACCCTCCGACGGCGTCATCGTCGAGGGCGAAACGAGTGTAAACGAGGCCATGCTCACAGGGGAGTCAAAGCCCGTCTACAAGAAGCCCGGGGATACCGTTATCGGCGGTTCCATAAACCTTGAGGGCGCGATAAAGGTCAGAATAGAGAAGACAGGAAAGGACACCTACCTTATGCAGGTCGTCGAGCTCGTCAGGCAGGCGCAGGAGACCCGCTCGAAGACGCAGGATCTGGCAAACAGGGCCGCCTTCTACCTCACGCTCATAGCCATAACCGCCGGAACGATAACCCTCGGCACGTGGCTCTACCTCGGCAAGCCCTTCGTCTTTGCCCTCGAACGTATGGTCACTGTCATGGTCATAACGTGCCCGCACGCCCTCGGCTTGGCCGTCCCCCTCGTTGTCTCGGTCTCGACCTCGATCTCGGCCAAGAAGGGAATCCTCATCAGGAACAGGGAGGCCTTCGAGAGGGCCAAGGACGTGCAGGTGGTTGTGTTCGACAAGACCGGAACGCTCACCGAGGGGAAGTTCGAGGTAACGGACATAATCCAGCTGGACGAGTTCGGCGAGGAGGAAATCCTGAAGTACGCCGCAGCCCTTGAGTCCCACTCAAGCCACCCAATAGCCCAGGGAATAGTTGAGAAGGCCAAGGAACTCGGCCTTGAGCCCTACGGCGTCAGTGAGTCAAAGGTCCTGCCCGGCAAGGGTGTCCGGGGCGTCATCAACGGCAAAGAGGTTCTCGTCGTAAGCCCCGGCTTCCTCAAGGAGAACGGGCTCTGGAAGGAGGACGAGCGCGTCAACAAAGTCCTCGAGCAGGGTAAAACGGTGGTTTTCCTCGTCATCGATGGAAAACTCGTCGGTGCACTCGCTCTGGCGGATAAGATAAGGCCCGAATCAAGGGAGGCCGTTGAAAAGCTCCACGAGATGGGGATAAAGGCGTACATGCTCACGGGCGACAACGCCAAGGTGGCGAAGTGGGTCGCCGAAGAACTCGGTCTGGACGGCTTCTTTGCGGAGGTTCTCCCCCACCAGAAGTCGGAGAAGGTTAAAGAGCTGCAGGATAAGGGCTTTGTCGTGGCAATGGTCGGAGACGGCATAAACGACGCCCCCGCTTTGATCCAGGCGGACGTGGGCATAGCCATTGGAGCAGGAACGGATGTTGCGATAGAGAGCGCGGACATAATCCTCGTCAAGAACGATCCGAGGGACGTCATAACAGGGGTAATCCTGGCAAAGGCGACCTATAGAAAGATGATAGAAAACCTGGCGTGGGCGACCGGATACAACACCTTCGCAATTCCTCTGGCGGCGGGCGTGCTCTACAGCTATGGAATACTCCTCAGCCCCGCCCTCGGTGCCCTGCTGATGAGCATGAGCACGGTGATAGTGGCCATAAACGCGAGGTTCCTGAAGGTTTGAGCCCCCACTCTTTCATTTTATCCATTTTTTCTGTGAAGCATAGAGTAGAGTTCCTCTAATGTGGGTTCGTTTCGTTTTATCTCCTCAATGGTTATACCCTCGCTCACGAGGAGCGTGTTGATTTCCGACGGCTCGGCATTTTCCAGCAGGATGTACCTTTTCATGATTTTTGGGTAGTATCCGTTATCCTCAAGCACTTCGGCGGCCATCTTGATGTTCTCCACCTTCAGGGAGATTGAAGCTCCTGTAGGAAAACCGCGCTTGAACTCCTTCAAACTTCCTGAGAACAGCACTCTGCTCTCTTTGATAACTGTAATCTTTTCGCATAGCTCGTCAACGTCGCTCAAAATGTGTGTGGAGAACAAGACTGCGGTGTTTCTCTCTTTCACATATCTCTCCAAAAACCGCTTGAATTTAAGCCTCCACTCGGGGTCGAGTCCTCTTGTGGGCTCGTCGGGGATTAGAACCTCGGGGCTACCAAGAAAAGCCCTTGCTATTGCGACCCTCCTCTGGGTTCCACTTGAGAGAGCCGAGACTTTTTTCTGGCATACTCCAAAAGCTCGAAGAACTCCAACAGTTCTCTAAGCTCTTTCTCATCTTAAACCCCCTTCAGCGAAGCATAGCGCTTGAGGTTGTCCCACACTGAAAGGCTCGGATGGAGAAGGTCGTACTCCGGGAGGTGGCCAATCCTTGCCCTCACCTCGGGGTTTTGAGAGGATTAACGCCGAGGACTTCCATCCTGCCGGAGTCAGGGACGAGGAGGCCAAGGATCGGGCGGGAGGCGGAGGTCTTGCCTGCCCCGTTGTGGCCGAGGTAGGCGTGGACTTCGCCGGGCTTCGCAGTCAGGCTTATCCCTCGAAGAACTTCTTTTCTATTTATGCTTTTCCTCACGTTTTCAAGCTCTATCATAAAACCACCTCACGGCTCTTACCACTTATACTAGGATTATGGCTTCCGGGAGTCTTTCTCCATAGTACTTGAGTACTGCAAAGTAAGCTGCCAGCACAACCAACAGAGTGGGAAAAGCAACAAGTAGTGTGCTTGAGAGGTAAATGCCGACTCCGAAGTATCTTGCAAGGTACAGGGGAAGGAGGTAGGCTATCATGAACACAGCAACTTTCAAGAAATCAAGGTGTTTCTGCTCCACAAGGGCACACAGCAGTGTGAACAGCAGACTGAAGGCAAAGAGGAGTGGGATGCAGGATAGCATAGTCAGGAGTAGTAAAGATGGAGTGGTTTTCGCCCCAACGAATGTTCTGAGTATACTTCCAATTGCAAGACCTCCTCCGATGAGGAGGGATCCGTAGATGGAAGCAGCCCCCGCCTTTAGGAGAAGGATTCCCTGAGGGGACAGGGGGACTGAGAGTTGTATCTCCAGTGCTCCTGTCGTTTTGGCTCATGATACGGGGGAGTTACGATGATACTGACCATGATGGAGAACGCCACTGCCAGCATCCCAAGGGTTAGTCCATTCTCAAGACTTGGGCTGAGAATGGAAATTGCCATGTAGATTATGACTACGTTCGCTAAGGCGTTCACTCCAAGAATGCCGAGCTCTTTCGCAGTGTATTTAACTTCATCCATTAACCGAGATTTGATCATCTTGTGAGTCATTTCTCAAACCTCCAGAGCATGCAGTATGAAATTTTATAGTTTTTTGATGAAGTTGCTTTGCTGTAAAGCTGTACTGTTCATGATAAAAGCGCATATTTCGCTGATAGATGCCTCCCGAATCTCTTCGTTTTTAATCTTTGTAGTATTGGAAAGGGCATGGTGTTCTCCAATGACCGACACTCTTTCATTAATTGCCACTGTTACATTATGGGGGTTTTTCAGGATTTTCTTAATCTCCGAGAATGACTCCATCTCTATTGCATAAACATCCTTAAATGCCCGTTTCAGATTGTTGGGAGAATCTGCGTACAGTAGTTTTCCCTGATGTAGAACCAATATATAATCGGCTATCTCCTCAAGCCAGGTGGCCGTGTGAGATATGAGGAAAATGCTTTTACCTTTCTTTAAAGCGTGATGAATTAGCTCCATAACCTTAATTCGCCCCCAAAAATCCAGCTCTTCGAATGGTTCGTCCAAAATATAAATGTCTCTGTCAGGTAGAAATGCAAGGAGTATTGACAGGCGCCTTTTTAAGCCTCCGCTTAAGTTTCCGACAAGAGTGTCCCTATACGGAGAGAGTCCCAGGTTATCCAATAGCTTATTTGCCTTAGTGTCGGATTCTCCAAAAAGCCTGGAATACAGTTCAACAATTTCCCGAACAGTTAAGGCATCCTCAACTATATTATCTTGGGGCAGGTATGATATCATTTGCCGGATTTCTCTTTTGTTTGAGTTTATTTCCTTGCCTTTTACCTTTACAGTCCCCTCGTCGTAGGGTAAAAGCGTACTGATTATCTTAGCTAAGGTGCTTTTCCCACTTCCGTTTTTACCAAGCAATATTATCAGTCCCGAGGGGGCTGAAAAGTTAATCCTGTCAAGAGCACGTGTTTTTCCAAATGTTTTTGTTAGTTCTTTGCACATAATGAGAGATTCCTCCATCATTCACACCTCCGCAGGAATACATGCAAAAATATGAACGCAAAGGGAATTACCACTGGTCCAAAATAGATTCCTAGGATCATCAGGATAGATGCCAGAAAGGGAAGCAATATTGAATCTTTTCCGTAGTACTTTTTGAATTTCCTCGAGAGTGCTATACTGGAACCAAGAAATGCCCACAATATCAACCTGAGGATAATTTTAGTGTTTATCCCGACGGTAAATGGGGCGGTTATGATCATTGAAAACAGGGTGAACATTGATAAGGAAATAAAGAGTTTCCTAAAGTTTAAGAGTCTCAACGTATCTGCCACACTAACACTACTAATCAAAAAAGATGGGAGAAGGTATCCAATAGTCATGTATATTATTTCAATTCTTTCAAGCCTTGAAATATAGTTGTAAATAATGGGCGACATTAGTATGGGGGCAGTTATAAAGGAGTACCTTACTGAGTAGCTCATAATGATGGATATCCACACCGGGTTTCCTTTAAAAAATTTTACTGGGATCATGACTGGTCTCACACTTGGCTCCTTTCCTATAAATGTTAGGAATAGTATGGTAAGGGCCATGGTTGATAATGATATTAAGATGAGATTCTCAGTTTTAGGGATCTCCATAACCAACTCTGAAATACTTCCCGAATTCCCAACTATCAAGGATGTCTGAATCACCACAATCATTATCAATATTACCGCAGGGATTAGACCGGAAATCAGAAATACCCCCAACAGAAGGAAGCACGAATAAATTGTTGAGACAAGGCTCATATTCAGGATATCATTCACTGAGAATTCAAATCCACCAATAGCTATCATAATGCCAGAAACTGAGAATACATAAAACATGGAGAAGGCAAAAAGCGCTGATATGATACCAAATTTTTCAAGATTGTAATATCCACCACCACAGGAGAATTTCCTTATCTGGTATAATGTAGAGTTGCATTCAATAACATATCCAATAACAAATACTGTGATGTATAAAATGAGTGGCTCGATTATAAATGGCGTTTTTGAAAGTATAGAGAAGAATAATGAAGAGCCCATCGCCAGCCCGTAGTATTTCATAAGCCTGTTAAAGTAATGAAGCAGGATAGATTTAAAACACATCTGTCAGGGCCCCCTGTTACTTTCTGACATCTTTACTAGCTCCTCGACAAATTTTCTACTTTCATTGTACAGTACAGGGCTAGTGTTTATGTACAGGCAGATCTCACATATTGATGATACTCTGGGGGGAAGCGCAAATTTTCTGGACAGCTGGTGTACTAATCGCTCTGGATATCTCGTTAAAACATAAAGATAGGGATCATTAACCATTTTTTCCACAATATCTGCAATATCCTCTTTGTACACGTTTCCATACTTAAGAAACTTTGACAGCTCACTGCCCGCACAGCAGGGTGTTACGTCCCCACTGCTTGTGATGGTTAAGTTCAGATTGTACCAGCACCCTCCTTGGAGTAACGGAGTCGGGCTTAAATATATTTCATCTTTTGGTATTCTTTCCCTGGCTCTTCCAATCCATGAGATTGGGGAGCTCGCTATTAAAAACCCCTCAATACTATCATCGAGCAATTTATATAGAAGATTCAACTTTTTTGTTTTTGTGGTTTGAACTCGTAGGATTGCCCCACTAACTAATTTCTCTTCCACCGTCTTTTTTAGGTTCCCAAGAACGTTTTTGTAATATTGTTTACCTAGACATTCAACATGGAAAGGGGTGATGGAAACTTCCACGTAGTCGGTGTACTCTAGTATCGGATCATAGAACTCTTTGTGTGTAAATAAATACCCATTAGTAACTATTTCAGTTTTGAACCCCAGCATTTTTGCAAATTTTAGGATCTTTATCAGATCCTCCTTGAAAGAGGGTAATGTTACTTCCCCACCTGCAATGCATACTTTCTTTTCGTTTAGATATCGGGTTAATGAGTGTGAAATCTTTTTTAGAACCGCTATGACTTTATCAACCTTGAGGGTCTGAGTTGTTTCAGGTGAACATGAGACGTAACAGTGATTGCACTTAGCATTGCAACATCTGGTGTATTCAATGACTACACCATTAAACCTAATCTCTTTATAGGGCTTTGTGTCTGCATGGCGGGTTAATGGTATTGTCTCACTTCTTTTTTTGTTTTTAATGTCCAGAAATGTGTGCCACCCCTGCTGGGAGGGAACATGACAATAATCAAAAGGATCTACGCTCCTCGATATATACCAGTTCCCGCTGGGAAAGGAATAGATTAAAAAGCTCTTTTTTGCATCGTTGCCCAATATCACAATCTGATTATATGAGCTGTTCAGGATATCGTTTTTTAAAATATCCCCTAGGTGTGGGTCTTTTCTGAGCAGAATGTTGCCCTCTCTGGAGCCCGTCTGATGAAGAACAGATGAAAGCACTAAAGTTTTTTCAAGTAATTTATCCAGAACATCCTTATTCTCACACTTTAAATACACCCAGTAATCATATATCCAGGGACTAATGGGGGACAACAAGTCAAGCAACAAACTTCCCGCATTCTCAACGTCGGAATCTTTGACGAGAGCCAGCCTATCATCGACAGCAATTATGCAGGACTTTATTGAGCTTTTAGATGTTGGAACCTTTGTTAGCCCAGACGTATTGATATGTGATTTCTCAATGAGCTGGTTAGAGTCTACTACAAGGTAGTCACTGTATTTCAAAACATCATAGTGCTCTTTGGGAAGATTGAGCAGGGATCTTGGGCGGGAAATATAAAAGATTAAAAGGTCTTCCATCAATACCCACCTATAACAACTTGTTTATTGGAGAAATCCCCTCAAAGGACAATGCTTTTGTAGCCGCCGCTGCGAGTATTCCAGACACTATCCCAGCCGCAACACTCTTTACAAAAGATGTTCCCGCCGCCGCTTTGGCTGCTGCGACTATGGCGGCAACAATAGCGTTGGGTTCAGATCTCGAAGGTGCCCCCCACATTTCCTCCAAGTACATAGCAAGCTCTTCCACAGAGATCACCAACTACAAATAGTATTAATACGAATTTAAGTTTTTTTCTAAACTTTGTGTTTAAAATATTAAGTTAACAAATTTTTCTATAAAAAAGCAATATCCTGTGAACCCAATTTCGGAAATACTGGGTACGTAAAAACTTACAACTTCCGATAGTTTTCACTGTTTTGGACGTATATAATCTTAGACTAACCATAAGATGTGTGATTACTAACTCTGCCCCACATCCACCTCAGATGAGCACCATTTTCTCCCCCAAGCTTCGTGCCGAGGGATTTTATCATCAGAAAAGATACAATGATGGTCCCCGTGGAGAGGAGCAGGGAAATACCGAATGCCATTGGTATTGAGAGTCCCATCCCCAGATACTTAGGGATGTAGAGGGGTGCAAAGAATGCCACAAGGGCAATGACTCCCTTTGCAACGTCGAGGCGTATCGAATGGAACAGGAACGTTATCAGAATTACCAGAAAAGTGAAGCTGAAGAGGAGAGGAGCCGATATTAGGACTCCACTGAATATCTTTGTCAGGGAGAGGGGATTGCCTAGGTATTCAGTAAGCATCCATCCGGCGATACTACCCAAAGCTATCCCCGTGATTCCTATGATAAAACCTCCGAGAGTTCTAATGAACACGAGCTGAACCGGATCAAGCGGGAGACTGAGGAGCATCTCGTGGATGCCCAAAAGCTTCTCCCTGGAAACCGTGCCGCTGAAGAAGAGGGAAACTATTATGGAGAGGAAGATGCTCAGGCTTCCAACGACTTCATCACTTGTAGGGGATTCAAGCTCGCCATCCAGTAGAGAACAGCCGTCATGAAAGGAATTAACAGGGAGTTAAGTCCAATTTGTTTCGTGGTATATGTGAGTTCTTCAAGGACTTGAGCCTTTGTTGCCCTAAAGTTCATTGCTGGCATCATTTCCTCACCTCTATGATCTTCTCTTTTATGCTACCGTCTAATATAGCATCCATAACTTCATGGATGCTATCAAATGCTAGATAGTATCTTTCTCCACTCACATCATCTATGAGCAAACCAGAGTCGGATATAGCATAGGAAACTACCTCCCCGTATTTGCCTGTGTACTTACCCAACCGGTATCGACCAAATTCAAGTCCATTGGTTCTCCACCTAAGTACTTCCCGATACTCTTTGATTCTGAAGTTTTCGATGTTAATATGTGTGGTTTTTCTTTTTGTCTGTATAATTATCTCAGTTTTATTCTCTTTGTGTCTTACTATGACTTTTAGGGGAATGTAGTTATCCAAATAACGCTTTATCATTATTGCAACAAACGTTACTGTTCCAAGGATTAGGCGTCAACACTATTAAAAGGGGCACCAATGAATTATCTGCCATTGCTACTCCCTCACTATTTCTGGATTTTTGATCACTTAACATTTCTTCTTTTAATAGTGTAACGAAATGGATTTCTCTGTCTCTTATATAAAACCATATAAACTCGTTCGTGAACAACCATAAAACTGCATTTTTCAAATCGTTTCGTATGATTTCCTTAGGAACTTCTGGGTACTTATGACACAGGATCTCAAGAAGCTCGGAGAATTTTGCGTATCCACGTGCTCTAATTGTCTTAATGATTTCACCCATTGTGGGTTCATGATCGTTATCTTCCATGTAATAGGATTAAATGTAGCGCTCCTACCATTATTTTCGAATCTGAATTTAAGGCTTTTAGGCATAGCGAGCAAATATTTATCAGATTCAACCTCATTCAGCAAATTGTCGAGATATTTACCGATATTTGCCTTATCAATATGCACTGCCATTTAGCAACACCTCGCGAACCTTTCTCGCTAGAGCTATGGACTCCCTTTCATCGAGTTGTAAAAGATTTACATAACCATCAGAGTGTATCCTAGTCATAAACAAAGATTTCAACTTTAGGAAATCATGCTCGGTTTTCATATGGGAGGACACAGACAAAAGGACTGGATTACTCTTCCATATTTATTCCAGTCCACTGTGCCACAGCTTTTTTTATCCCATCTGAAACATGACCATATGCTAAGCTTAGGTATGGTGTGGGAAGAATATAGCCCTCTGCACTAATACTCAATGATACAAGTGACATATAAGGACCAATTGCAATATGTTCTGTTGGATCTCCAAATTCAATTCTAATAGAATATTCATCCCAATGACTGCTTATCCAGGATACCAGTTTTTTATATTGATATTGGTCAGTGCTAACCTTAAATGGTTGGGGGCTTCGGGTACAAAATACATGGTACGTATGGATAAAACTCCAAGTTTGTCACACAACTCGACAGTATTTGGAAAGTCCTGTATGCTGAGATTAGTAGAACAGAAACTTACAACTGTTGGAATGCCATATTCATTTAAACTTTTTATGGCTTTGTTGAAGGAACTTTTGGGTTTAAGTCTTTCCATTATCTCGGGCCTAGATCCATCTAAGGATACCTGAACAATACCAATTCCTGATTCCGCTAATTTTGAAGCAAAGTTGTCTGATATCAATGATCCATTAGTTACCATATTAACGGTAATCCCTTTTTCATTGGCATAATTCAAGATTTTAATTAAGTCTTTACGGAGAGTCGGTTCTCCTCCACAAAGGCACAATACCAATACCTCCAGATCCGCAAGTTCGTCTATAATACTGAACATTTCCTTGGTAGTAAGTTCCTCTCTGTTTATATTCGGCGAACAACCAACATAGCAGTAGGGACAATTATAATTGCATCTGTACGTGACATCGATTGAAACAGAAACAGGACCTTTTAAGTCCTCTGCCCACATATAGTATTTGCGATATAATTCTCGGCTTTATCTCCTCTGTTGTATGGCAATTGTGGAGCATGCATTCTTCGTTCTCGCAAAAGATCTCTTCATGCTTAAAATAGGTATAGAACTGAAGAAGGAGCATTTTCAACACTTTGTCAACCTTTACATCGATTTTCTCA
Organism: Thermococcus coalescens; assembly: GCF_055392585.1. Classification (NCBI taxonomy): domain Archaea; kingdom Methanobacteriati; phylum Methanobacteriota; class Thermococci; order Thermococcales; family Thermococcaceae; genus Thermococcus; species Thermococcus coalescens. Next base: position 372,099 of record NZ_AP043764.1, on the reverse strand, counting down.
TCAAATCCAAATGAATGCATCATATAATATTGGAGAGGCTTTGCTTGAGCATAGAGTATTCCTTTAAGTGAAATTATTGTTGCAGGACCCATAACAATCATTCTAAGATGGTATCTTCCATCTTTTCCAAATGTCGCTATAAGTCTGTTAGTTATCAGAACCGACGGTTCAGAAATATCAACATCCCGGGAGAAATATTTTAACAGTTCCACACCATCATAGACAACCCCGGTTATGAGGCCTCTTTTTTCGTTCTCTACTTCAACCGGAAAAGGTTCATAAAACTCTCTCCTATTCTGGTTCCTAACCCTTATGCAGGCCAGAAAATAGGGGTCTTTAAAGTTATAGGGGTGAAACTCGACGGGGAATTTAAAAAACTTCTTGATATCCTCAAAAAATGGAAAGGAGTCCCAGAGAGGATTTTCAATGTAAATCTTCATTGAGATCACTCCAGTTCTTTGAGCTTCTCTAAAGCCACTTCAGCAGCCCTCTTTCCGCTTAAGAGCATTCCTCCAAAGGTTGGTCCCATTCTTGGAAGTCCAAAGACTGTGGAAACCGCCATTCCGGTAACTATAAGCCCAGGGTAAACTTCGCCTGTGTGGTTTATCACAGCATCTTCGCTCTCCTCAACCCACATCGATCCGTGTCCCCTTGTCTTTATAAGCCCTTTCTCTTCAAGTTTCTTTGCAACGAAGGCATCGTGTCCAGTTGCATCTATCACAAGCTTTGACTCGAGGCCTATTGGATCAACACAGGTTATCTGTCTTGGTAATGCCTGAACCGGGGTCCAGTTGACAACAACACCTGCAACTCTTCCATCTCTTATAACCACATCATCAAAGCTTGTCATGTTGAGGAATTCCACTCCCGCATCACACGCTGCCCCAATAAGCTTTGAACAAGCATGAGGGCCATCTGCAACATATAGCCCCTGTGTATATTCCTCATAAGGAACACCAAGTTCTTCTAACACTTCTTGTGCTGGTGCCCTTACTGTTATCTTGTTCATTAAGAATCCTCCGATCCAAAAGCCCCCTCCGAGATAATTGTTTCTTTCTATGACTAATACTTTCTTGCCCGCTTTTGCAAGTTCTTTAGCAGCAGTTAATCCACTTGGGCCTGCACCTACGATTATAACGTCTGATTCAGTGTATTCTTTGAGCATTCCATAGAAAGTGTCAACTATAGCTGAGGTCACGTCCTTTTCGCTAACCTTTGCCAAGATCTTTCCGGCCATGTTATCACCGAGTTTTAAATTTTAATAATTAAGTTTTAAACATTGCCCTTGCAGAGCATCATAACTAATGAGAGTATTCTTTTGCATTTTGAGAAAACTATTCAGGAGAATTTCCAATATTGGTAATAGTAAATACTATAATCCTTTACAGGCTAAATAAATATGGAGGAGATAAAAATGATGCTTGAAAGTACTGAGCTGGTGAGATTTTCAGCTCATATGGGAGAAACTAACTGGGGGTAGCACGACATGATGGGATTCGGATGGTTTGGATGGTTCGGCATGCTCTTCATGCTGATTTTCTGGGTTCTGATAATAGTGGGGATAGTGTGGCTCGTCAAGTGGCTCCTGAACCAGGGATCGGGAAGTCCGAAGGGCTCAACATCAAAGGAAAAGGCCCTTGAGCTCCTCGACGAGGCGTACGCCCGCGGTGAGATAGACGACGAGGAGTACGAGAGGAGAAGGAGGAAGCTCCTAGGGGAGTAATACCCTTTGCTTTGTCTGTCTCCCCGGGTTCTTCTTTTTGTTATTCCCTGAACACTTCTCCCGTTACCAGATCCACCCCAATCTTTCTGACTTTGAGCTTCCAGAGCTTCTCCGGAGCACCGCCCCCCTGCTCCCGGTAACCCACCATCTCTATTATCCCCGCCTTCTGCAGGGCTGAGAGATGGTAGTAGAGCGTTGACCTCGGCATGTGGAAGCCGTTTCTCTGGAGCTCCATGTATATATCGTTCGTGCCCTTGACGCCATCGGCGAGGGTTCGTATGATGCTCCTCCGGGGCTCGGAAAGCAGGGACTTCAGCGTTGCGGTAAAAGGCCTCATGTTTGAAGGGTCGCATCTCATCCATCTCGGCATTCTATCACCGTAGCCACTTATCCCCCAACCTTTATAATTCTACTGTTTTTGGGCAGGTTGTCAATAATATAACAGAAAACTTTATAAATAATTTTGTGATATTCTAAATTGAAGAAACGGAGGAGGTGTCTGTGATGAGGTTCGGAATGCCCAGGTGGATGTACAGGATGAGAAGGTTCGGAGGGTTCATGAGGTGGAGGATGTGGGGCATGGAAATGCCAGGGGAGGCCATGGAAATGGGGCCCGGTGAAGGAATGGGAATGATGGGCTACGGTGCTCCAATGGGTGGCTGCAGAAGGGGCATGTTCCCGGAAGGATACTGGGGCACGGAGCCGGGACAAAGCATGGGCACTAACTACGGGGAAATAAAGTCCAGGGCCAAAGAGGCACTCCAGAACGCCTCGAAGGGCACCCCGTGGCAGAACTTCTGGGGGCCGGCCAGGATACCGATAATCGTCAACGGCCAGATAGCCGGGCAGCTCTGGGAGGACGTTGACCTGAGCGAGGTTGAAATCGGGACCTACGTTCAGGGGATGTGGGGCACCAGGGTGCAGCTCCTGAAGGACGGCCGCGTGGTGGGCTTCCTCAGGCTCGCCTGACGTTTAATTTTATGCCGCTGCACCTTTTTTAGCTTTAAACGGGCGTTCGGGACCCCTTTCTTGACAATGTGTTAGGAACCTGTCCAGACTTCCCCAGCGGTTGCAATATGTCCTAAAACAGAAAATGGAAATGTTAGCGGGCACCTTATGCAAACACCGCCTTGTAGAGCCCTATCAGTATGCCGTCGACCTCACAGTGCAGTCCGAGGGGCCTTACTTCAGCGTTTCTAAAGACCCGCAGGCCCATTTCCTTCATCTCTTCTATCGAGAACCCAAGGTGCGTGTCCTTCAGGGTGTCCTTGAACTCGTCGTGCCCGTGCTTAAGGACGTCTATGATAACGGCCTTGCCTCCGTCTTCGAGGACGTCTCTGATGCTCCTCAGGACCTCTTCCGGGTTGAGGAAGTGGTGGAACGCGAGGGTTGAGACGACCACGTCGAACTTCTCGGGCACGTCGAGCCCGTAGTGGTCGTTGGCTATCCTTATCGAGTCCCCTATCCTTTCGGCAACTCCCCAGATGGGTGTTATGCCCTTTTCCCTTAGCCTCTTCAGCATGCTTGGCGTTATGTCGAGGCCGTAGACCTCCGCCCGGACGCCCATGAGCTTTAGTCTCTTCTTCACGCGCTCCGTGAAGAACCCCGAACCGGCCGCAACGTCGAGTATGCGCACCTCCTTCCTTCCCAGCCTCAGGACTTCCCGTGCTATCTCCTCCACGAGCCGCTCTATGCACTCGTCCCTCAGGTAGTCCCTCACGATGTCGTCCCTTTCTGGGGCCTCGGTCTCAAAGTACTCTATCTGCTCTATGAGCTCGTTTATTGAGTCCCCCTCGAACCCCAGTTTTTCCAGGAAGAGGCGTATCTCCTCGATGCCAGGTATCATGCTCTCACCGCCTCAAATCCTCTCTCAAGGTCTTCGATGAGGTCTTCGACGTCCTCTATTCCCACCGAGACCCTGATGAGGGAGTCCCTTATGCCGACCCTCTCCCTCTCCTCCTTGGGAACCGATGCGTGCGTCATTATTGCCGGCAGCTCTATGAGCGACTCGACACCTCCAAGGCTCTCCGCGAGGGCAAACACTTCAAGGCTCTCCACGAACCTCACCGCCTCCTCAAGCCCGCCTTTGAGCTCGAAGGAGAGCATGCCTCCAAAGCCGCGCATCTGCCTCTTCGCGAGCCCGTGCTGTGGGTGTGAGGGCAGTCCTGGATAGTAAACCCTGTCAACCAGCGGGTGCTCCTCCAGATACCTCGCAATCTTCATGGCGTTCTTCTCGTGCCTCTCCATCCTGACGGCGAGGGTTTTAATGCCCCTCATGACCAGCCAGGAGTCGAAGGGCGAAAGGATCGCTCCAACCGCGTTCTGGTGGAACCTGAGCTTTTCATACAGCCCCTCGTCGTTCACCATGATGGCTCCTCCGACAACATCGGAGTGCCCGCCGAGGTACTTGGTGACGCTGTGGAGCACCACATCAGCGCCGAGGTCAAGGGGGTTCTGGAAGTAGGGGCTCGCGAAGGTGTTGTCCACGACAACGATTAGGCCTTTCTCGTGGGCTATCTCCGAGATTGCCTTTATGTCCGCCAGCTTTAAGAGGGGGTTCGTGGGCGTTTCGAGCCAGACCATCCTTGTGTTGTCCTTTATTGCCTTCCTAACGTTCTCCGGCTCCCTTGCATCAACGTAGGTGAATTCAATCCCGAAGCGCTCCATCACCTGGTTGAAGAGCCTCTTTGTCCCACCGTAGAGGTCGTCAAAGGCTATGACGTGGTCGCCCTTTTTGAGAAGAGCGAGGAGTATCGTGGATTCCGCTGCAAGGCCTGAGGAGAAGGCAAGTCCGTACTTTGCGTTCTCAAGCGCCGCTAACTTTCTCTCAAGGGCCTCCCTTGTTGGGTTGCCGCTCCTTGAGTAGACGTAGCCCTCCTCAACTTCCTTTATGCTCCTCTTCGCGAAGGTTGTTGAGAGGTGGATTGGAGATACGACGTCGCCGTGCTGCATGCCCTCCGGCTCTTCGCCGACGTGAATGGCTTTAGTTGAGAACCTCATCTCAGCACCTCCAGAACCTTCTCGTCGTCGACCTCGAAGCCGTTCTCGATGAGCCACCCGTCGTTGAAGACCTTCGTCAGGTAGTTCCTTCCCGTGTCCGGGAATATGACAACGACCTTCTTGCCTTCAACGCCCCTCTCCTTGAGGTACTTCACCGCCCCGTAGAGGGCGGCACCCGATGAGCCCCCCGCGAGGATTCCCTCCTTCCTCGCGAGGAAGCGGGTCATCGCAAAGGCCTCCTGGTCGTTGACGACCACCATGTCGTCAACGAGGCTCAAATCAACGGTCTCCGGAAGGAGGTCTTCGCCTATCCCCTCAACGAGGTAGGGGTGGGCCTTCTTGAGGGCCTCCTCAAGGCTCATTCCGCCCTTGACGAGGCTGTATATCGAGCCGACGGGGTCAACGCCGATTATCTTCACCCCTTCCTTCCTCTCCTTGAGGTACCGCCCGATGCCCGTTATGGTTCCGCCGGTGCCTATTCCGGCGAAGAGGTAGTCTATCTCTCCCTTAGTCTGCTCCCATATCTCCCTCGCTGTCGTCTCGTAGTGAGCCAGGGGGTTGTATTTGTTGAAGTACTGGTTGGGGATGTATGCGTAGGGGGTCTCCTCCACCTCCTCCTCAAGGATTGCCCTGAGCTCGTCGAGCCTCTCCTCATTGACGAGCCGCTGGACGTACTCGACTATCTCCCCGAGTTCCTCCCTCGTTATCGCCCTTCCCTTCTTCCAGATGAGGTTCCTCACGGCCTCGGCCACCCTGTAGTAGGAGTTCGGGTCGTCCGGGGCCACGGCTGTGGGAGTCCTTATGACGAATGCCCCCATAGCCTTCAGGAGCAGCTCCTTTTCGGCGCTCATCTTGTCCGGCATCGTGAAGACCGTCATGTAGCCCTCGTCCGCCGCAACAAGCGCGAGACCCACGCCGGTGTTGCCCGAGGTGGGCTCGACTATCACGCCGCCTTCGACAATCTTGCCTTCTCTCTTCGCCCCTTCGATCATGTACTTGCCTATCCTGTCCTTTATGCTCCCCCCGGGGTTGAAGAACTCCACCTTGGCGTAGAGCTCGTTTCTGAGGTCGAAGTACCTCTCGATCTTCCTCAGCCTCACGAGGGGTGTGTTGCCTATGGTCTGGACGATGTCGTCATAAGTACCCAATTTTGTGTAATTTTCTATTATCATGCCCATCACCTGGTCATTTATGAATAAAGATGCATATATATACTTTTCGGGACAAGAGCTGTCCTTTTGACGAAAAGCTTGATTATATGGCAGTATTCAACTGAAAGTTCCCAATAAATGGTTTTGGACAGAAATGGGAAATAAAACGGGCGTTTCCTGCGTTCATTACGTTTTTCTCCTGAAAGTCCCGCCCTTCAGGGCGGGGAGGAGATCAGTCCTCAAAGAGCAGCAGTTTTTCAGCCTGTCGGCTGTCCTTCCGGTATATCTTTCCGTCCTCCATGTAGAGTATCCTGTCCGCGAAGCCGAGTATTCTGGGGTCGTGGGTGGCTATCATCACGCACTTCCCCTCTCTCTTTGCCCTCTCGTGGATGAGTTTTATGACCTCCCTCCCGTTCTTGGAGTCCAGGTTTGCCGTGGGTTCGTCGGCTATGATTATGTCGGGGTCTGTTATCAGGGCCCTCGCTATCGCAACGCGCTGTTGCTCGCCCCCTGAAAGCTCGGAGGGCCTGCTGTTAAGTCTGTCCTCCATGCCCAGCTCCACCAGGAGGCGCTCGGCCCTTTCCCTGGCCTCCGCCTTTTTTACGCCCTTGATCAGCAGGGGCACCATGACGTTCTCCACAGCGGTCAGTGCCTCGAGCAGGTTGGAGTGCTGGAAGATGAAGCCCATCCTCTCCAGCCTGAGCCTTGCAAGTGCGTCCTGTGTTAGCTCCGTCAGTTCTATGGCCCTTTGGGGGTCTTCGGGAGGGTACAGTTCTATGCTCCCGGAGGTCGGCCTTAGGAGCCCGCTGAGCATGGTGAGGAGCGTTGTCTTCCCCGAACCGGACGGCCCCATGAGGAGTACCACCTCGCCCCTCTTGAGGATCAGGGACACGTTATCAACGGCCTTTACGGCAGTTCTGCCCGAGCCGTACACCTTTGTGAGGTTCTTTGCCTTCAGGATGGCCTCAGGCATTGAAGACCACCACCGGGTCGACTCTGTTGAGCCTCCTTATCGGGATCAGCGGCGCGGTCAGCCCCATGAGCAGGACTGCCGCGAAGGTTATGCCCACTGTCGTGGGGTTCATCTCAACGAAGAACTCCGGGGCGAACCTTGGCACAAGGGCCGTGGCGAGCAGGGAGAGCCCGATGCCGGCTATAAAGCCCAGCATGGTTATTATGGCCGCCTGCTCAAAGACTATCCTCCTCAAGAAGCTGTTTTGAGCCCCAATTGCCTTCAGTATTGCGTACTCCCTCATCTTCTCCATCGTCATGGTGTAGAGCGTGAGCCCTATGACCGCCGCCCCGATTATGAAGCCTATGAACACCAGCGGGAAGAGTATCGAGTTGAAGCTTTCGTTTATCACGTCCTTGTGGTTCTGGATGAACCGCTCCTTCGTCAGTATCTCGACCGCTACACCCTTCCCAGCCAGCCTTTCGGTGATGTCGCTGATCACATCGTCGGCCGGCCTGTCGCCGGAGAGCTGGACGAGGTAGTAGTTCACGTACTGCGTGGTGCCGAATATCTCCGCCGCGTCCTCGGTCGTCACGAAGATGTAGGGATAGACCACCGCGAACGTCCCCTTTGAAACGCCGACTATCCTCAGCTCCTTGTCCCCAATCTTAAGCGTCTGGCCGAGTTCAAGGCCGTTCCTCTTGAAAAACACCTGGTCAACCACGGCCTCGCCCCTCTGCAGTTTCCCCGTGCCCCTGACAATGTCCCAGGGGCCTCCGACCCCGCTGGCGGGATCAAAGCCGACTATGTAGACGGTTTTTCTGGCGCCGGTGTTTGGGACCTCTATCTGAACGGCCCTCCCTATGAGCTCGTGGACGCCCTTGACGCCGTCCACACTTTTTATTTCGTCGCCCAGACCCCGCGGGAGTAGGGAATACGTGTGCCAGAGGTCGTGGATTCCCTCCTGTCCGACCCACAGATCGGCATCGGTATGTACAATGTAGTTCGTTCCAAGCGTTGTCATGCCGTAGTAGACTCCAAGGAGTATGATGACCAGCGTGACCGAGAGGGCCACCCCGGCCACGCTCATCGCCAGCCTGCCCCTGTCATGGAACAGGTTTTTTCTCGCTATCATTTTCACCACCCGGTTTCCTTGCAATTATCAGTCTCACAATGTCAAAAAACAGGTTCTCCACATTCTCTATTTGGAACCCCGCTTTTTCAATGCTGTCCTGGGTCTCCCGGAGCATGGACGTGCCCAGCATGGCCCTCATAAGCGGCTCCATCATGTAGAGGGGGACGTTGAGAAGCTTTGACCCGCTCTTCATGTGCTCAAGGAATATGGCCTTCCCTCTGGGCTTTAGAACCCTGTAAACCTCCCCCAGGCCCTTAACAGGATCGGGCACGGTGCAGAAGACGAAGGTGCCCACAGCGGTGTCGAATGTGCTGTCTTCAAACTCAAGGTTCTGGACGTCCATGTGCAAAAGCCCGATATTCTTGAGGCCGAGTTCGTTTCTCCTCTTCTCTGCCTTTTCAAGCATCCCCCTGCTGAAGTCTATCCCAATGACCTCTACGCCGGAGGGATAGTGGGGGAAGTTCTTTCCCGTTCCGACGCCTACCTCAAGCACTTTCCCTTCCGCCAGAGAAAGGGCGTTAGCCCGGTACTTTGAAAACGCCCGCCTTTCCATTGGACTTTCAAAGAGGTCGTAGACCTTTGAAAACCTATCATACTTGCTGGCTGTTTTTGGGGTGTTCATCAGTTTAACCTTGTGAAAACATTTGATTGGCCTTATCCTTTCACCTCTGAAAGATTTGGGGGAATCCTTTCACATTGTGTCAATGATAAGCCTATTATTCCTTCGGCCGTAATGTACCGATGGAAGCAAAATAAAGGGGTGATGCGGAATGGAGTGGAAGTCCCTGTTTATCGGGCTCCTCATTGGAGCGCTCATAGCCGTTCCCCTGGGAATGGCTCACAGCGGTGGGTTTGACGCTGCAGAGAGAACCGGCACGCGCTGGGGCTTTGGACCCATGGGCGGCCATGGAATGGGAATGATGGGCTACGGCATGCACGGCATGATGGACGACGAGATGTACGCGCAGATGGAGCAGTACATGGCCAGCGGCAACTTCACCGAGATACACGAGGAGATGGAGAGCCAGATGGAGCCGTACATGGAGCAGTACATGGGCGGTGACTGGGCTGAGATGCACGAGACCTGCGAAAAGTACATGGGGATCGAGGAGAGCGGTGAGTGAGCCCTCTCCGAGTTTTTCATGTTTTTATGGCTCCTGTGGTGAAAGGTATGAGAGATGTGGCAGCGGGGATTGTGGCGGTTCTGGTTGTGTTGCTTCTAGCCCTTGGGTACTTTTCACTGGGAGGTGGGGGTGCCCGGGACACTTTTCACGGAGTCCTCGTTGAAGGACGCCCCTTGAACTCAACCAATGCCCTTGTTTTGGCCGATACCAACTGCATTCCAGATCAAACCGGCACAAAGCTCACCTGCACCGCGATAATAGACGCAAACGGTGAGATTCTGAAGGTCAGATACACCCACCCCATAGAAGTCCCGTGCCTCGCGAGGGGGGACAAAGTTAATATATCAATGAACTCATATTCATCCGTGAAGATCGTGCGCCTTGGGGCGCCATCGATGGAGCATTAGGTGGCTACCATGTCGGTTTCAGACGCAATTCTTATGACTGCCGCGGATATACCGCTGGACTCTCTGGGCCAGGTGACCGAGTTTACCGGGGTAACGTTTTCGGTAATAGCCCTCGGGATTCTCAACGCCCTTCGGCCCTCCATATTCCTCATGATAGTGTTCCTCCTCTCTATGATAGCCCTGACGGACGAGAGGAAGGTTCTCCGGGTTGGTCTGGCGTTCACCGCCGGCGCATTTCTGGGCTATTCGATAATAGCCGTTGCCCTCATGAACCTTCACACCAAGATACCTCTGCTCAGGTACTTTGTGGTCGCCTTTGGAATAACCGTGGGGGTTTACAAGATACTCTCGGCACTGGGCTATGTGAGGATACCCCTCTCCAGCCCGCTGAGGGAAAAGAGCAATCAGGTTCTTGAAAGGGCCACCTCTCCACCGGCGGCTTTTGTTGTTGGGGGAGTGATGGCGTTTCTTTCACTGTCCTGCGTGCTCCCCTCGTACCTTCTGGTGAGCTCCCTGCTTTCCGGCCAGTATCCCCCCGGAATCACCGTGGCGTTGCTCGTGGTTTTCATTGGAATATCCGTGCTGCCATTTGTCCTCGTTACCCTGGGCTTCCACTACGGGAGCAGGTACGCGAGGCTGGGGAGGGCCGTGGACAGGCTCTCCTCGGTAAGCGGTAGGGGGGATTTAGTTATGGGTGTTGTGCTCGTGCTCGTGAGCGTGCTCTACCTTGCCCTCTTCCTTTAACATGAACTTTTCTATGTTCTCCCTCGTCTTCTTGAACTCCCTGAAGCACGTCGGACAGCAGAGGAAGTAGACCCTGTTGTGGTACTTGTAGACTATCGGCTCCCCCACTATCTCCTTGCCGCAGTAGTCGCACTTGAAGGGTATTCTGACCTTCGGGGGGGTTGTTCTTTCAATGCTCTCAAGGACGGGCATTATCTCAATGACCTCGAAGCCCGCCCCCTCTATGACCTTCCTCAGCTCCTCCATGTCCTCAACGGCTATCTTTATGAGGTACTTCCTGCTCGTGAAGCGGTTTATCTCAATTATCTCCTCGAACTCACTCATTTTCTCCGGATTGTCCGTCTTGACTATGAGGGCAACGACGTTGTGAGCCCTGAGCAGCTCCGGGTTCAGCTTTACGGTATATCCCAGAATTACTCCTTCCTTTTCAAGCTTTTCAAGGCGGGATTTCACCGTTGGCCTGCTGACGCCAAGCCTTTCCGCGAGCTCTGAGATGCTCAGGCGCGAATTGTCCATCAGGAGGTAAATGAGCTTCAAATCCAGGTCGTCTATCTTCATTCCCACCACCGGTACAGTTTATTTCTTCCAAACTATAAAAATCCTCCTATCTACCTTTCCACTTTGGCAAAAAATAACTTCATGAATCTCACTAATGGAGCATATAACGGAGGTGAACTCCGGTGGAAGTGAATGTTAAGATTACCGGAATGAGCTGTGCATCGTGCGCCAAAACGATAGAACTGGCGCTTAAAGAGCTCGACGGCGTAAAGGAAGCCAGGGTTAACCTGGCGACCGAAAGCGCCTACGTAAAATTCGACGAATCGAGGGTAAGCATATCCAGCATAATCAGGGCCATCGAAAGCGTCGGCTACGGCGTTGTTAGGGAGAAGAGGGATGCGATTATTAAAATCGGCGGCATGACCTGTGCATCCTGCGTCAGGACGATAGAGATGGCCCTCAAGGAACTCCCGGGCGTTCTGGACGTCAGGGTTAACCTGGCAACAGAGACAGCCAACGTCACCTACGACCCGACCATGGTGGAGATGGACGACATAAAGAAGACCATCGAGGAGTTCGGCTACCAGTTCCTGGGCGTTGAGGGCGAGGAGAGCATAGACATAGAACGAGAGGCCAGGGAGAGGCACCTCAAGGAGATGAAGAGGAAGCTCGTGGTGGCGTGGTTCTTTGGGGGCATCATAACCGTCATGACGTACCGCTGGCTCCTCGGACTGGACTTCGAGATTCCCTACATGCTCTGGATACAGTTCCTGCTGGCGACACCGGTCATAGTCTACTCGGGAAAGGACATCTTCCTCAAGGCCATTCGCTCGGTGAGGCACAGGACGCTCAACATGGACGTCATGTACTCCATGGGTGTCGGCTCGGCGTACATAGCGAGCGTGCTTGCGACCATAGGCGTCCTCCCTGCGGAATACAACTTCTACGAGGCAAGCGTACTGCTGCTGGCTTTCCTGCTCCTTGGCAGGTACCTCGAGCACATGGCGAAGGGCAGGACGAGCGAGGCCATAAAGAAGCTCATGGGTCTTCAGGCGAAGAAGGCGACCGTGATAAGGGACGGCAAAGAGGTCGAAGTTCCCGTCAGCCAGGTCAAGGTCGGCGACATCGTGATAGTAAAGCCCGGCGAAAAGATACCCGTTGACGGCGTCGTTGTCGAGGGAGAGAGCTACGTTGACGAATCCATGATAACCGGCGAGCCAATACCCAACCTGAAGAAGGAGGGCGACGAGGTCATAGGCGGAACGATAAACAGGAACTCGGTGCTGAAGATTAAAGCCGAGAGGGTCGGCGGAGACACCGTCCTGGCGCAGATCATCAGGCTGGTTGAGGAAGCACAGAACACCAGACCTCCCATCCAGAGAATAGCGGACAAAATAGTGACGTACTTTATTCCAGTAGTGCTGACGGTTGCCCTGGCATCCTTCGTGTACTGGGCCTTTATAGCCAAAGAACCGCTCATCTTCGCCTTCACGACACTCATCAGCGTTCTGGTAATAGCCTGCCCGTGTGCCTTCGGACTGGCGACACCCACGGCCCTGACCGTGGGCATGGGCAAGGGGGCCGAGATGGGCATACTCATCAAGAACGGAGAGGTGCTTGAGATAGCGAGGAAGGCAACGGTTGTGCTCTTCGACAAGACCGGAACCCTCACTAAGGGCAAGCCGGAAGTCACGGACGTCATCACGTTCGGCATGGACGAGAAGGAGCTGCTGAGACTCGTCGCCTCAGCCGAGAAGCGCTCCGAGCACCCGCTCGGTGAGGCGATAGTGAGGAAGGCCCAGGAGATGGGCCTTGAGATTGAAGAGCCAGAGGAGTTCGAGGCAATAACCGGCAAGGGTGTTAGAGCGGTCGTCGGAGGAAGGGAAATCCTCGCGGGCAACAGGAAGCTCATGACTGAAAACGGCTACTCTGTAAAGGACGTGGAAAAGGCTCTTCACAGGCTTGAGGACGAGGCAAAGACCGCCATAACCGTCGCCATAGACGGCAGGATAGTGGGGATAATCGGCATAGCCGACACCATAAAGGAGAACGCGAAGGAGGCCATCGAGGAGCTCCACAGAATGGGCAAGAAGGTCGGCATGATCACCGGCGACAACAGGAGAACGGCCAATGCCATAGCGAGGCAGCTGAACATAGACTACATCCTGGCCGAGGTGCTCCCCCAGGACAAGGCCAATGAGGTGAAGAAGCTCCAGGAGAAGGGAGAAGTGGTAATCTTCGTGGGCGACGGAATAAACGACGCTCCAGCCCTGGCGCAGGCGGACATAGGAATAGCGGTAAGCTCCGGAACGGACATAGCGATGGAAAGCGGCGAGATAGTGCTCATGAGGAACGACATAAGGGACGTCGTCAAGGCAATAAAGCTCAGTCAGAAAACTCTATCTAAGATAAAGCAGAACTTCTTCTGGGCGATGATATACAACGTAATCCTCATCCCCATAGCGGCGGGGGCACTCTACCCGCTGTTCGGCATAATCTTCAGGCCGGAGTGGGCGGCTGGGGCGATGGCGATAAGCAGCGTCAGCGTTGTTAGCAACTCGCTCCTGCTGAAGAGGGCCAGAATCTGACCCTTTATTTTTATTTCAGGGAGGTGTGAACGTGATAGTTGAATACGACGGAAACCTTGACCTTGAGTCCGGGAAGAAAGTCCTGTGGTTTTCCATTCCAGGCTGTCCTCCGTGCAGAATAGTTGAGAACTTCATGGAGGAGCTCAGCAGGGAGTTCCCCGAGATAAATGTTGTTCACATCAACGCCGAGAGGTGGAGCGACCTGGTGAACCGCTTTGACGTCCTCAACGTTCCGACGCTGGTCTACCTGAAGGACGGAAATGAGGTTGCCAGGCAGAACTTGATAAGGGGCAAGGCAGAGGTGCTGGTAAAGTTCGAGGAACTGAAGAGGCTCTAACTACTCTCCCGGAATGCCCAGCGGAAAGATGTAGAGCGGTTCACCGGGGACTCCCAGCACCCTTTTTACCTCCTCGTCTCTGAAGGCTCCAACTGCAACGGTGCCCAGATTCAGGGCAGTGGCTTGGAGGTAGATGTTCTGCCCCATGTGGCCGGCGTCAATGTGGACGTAGCGTATCCCCCTCTCGCCGTACCGCCCCGTGGTTCTCTCGTAGTGGGCGACGATGACGATGTTAACCGGGGCGGTGGCAACGCACCGCTGGTTCAGGCAGGCCTCGGCTAGAGCCTTCCTGAAGTGTCCCTCCCTCACAGTTTCCAGCGCGTGGGCCTTCCCGTCGTAGCGGTAGATTCCTGGAGATAGACCGTCAACGTTCTCGGCCACTATGTAAACCTCGAAGGGATAACACGCTCCCGCACTCGGCGAGGTCCTCTTTTTCCACCGGTTGATTCCATAGGCCGCCCATAGAATTTGGGAGATCTGCTGAAGGGTTAGAGGTTCGTCTCTGTAACGTCTTATGCTCCTCCTCTTATCTACAGCCTCCTCCAGGCTCATTTCACCTTCAAGTTTAGGGGCTGGCAGATCGATTTTCATATTCACCACCATGATCTATGACGCTTTTTTCATACATTAGGCTTTTGGTGGCCCTGCGAAACTAAAGAAACCTCCCGGGCCGTTAAAATTGACAGATTTCAAACAAAAACCCATATAAATTTCAAGGTAGAAGTATCCTAAATACGGGACGGTGGGAACATGTCTGCTGGCAAGCCCATCCTCGGGTTGCTCCTTCTTGTGCTCCTCTCGTTCCCAGTGGTCTCCCCCGCAAAGGTCGCCGTGTGGTGGACCGGAGGTTCGATACTCCATCCCAGGCTATCCCCGGACGGGCTTTATTTCACCGAGTACACTGGAAGGGTTGGCCTGAAGATCAACGAAACGCACTTCGTATTCTGGCGCCTGCCGTTTATGGTAAACGGGATGTCCGTGAGCGATAGGGTGTACCTCTCGGCTGACAGGGGGCCGCCGGCCGTTCTCGACCCCCGCGGAGACGTTCTTTACATCTGGAACTACCCTGGGGTATCATTCATCCACGTCTTTGCCGTTCCGGGGGAGGCATACTACGCCGGCAAAATCAACGGGAGCGGTGGGATAGGTCTTCTTGACGGCGACGGTCTCACATTCTACGACCTTTCATCCGCAGGGATTGTGAACGTTTATGACACCTACGCCACTCCGAGGGGAATATACTTTACCGCAGAGCTGAACGAAAGCCCCCACGGCGGCATAGGTCTTCTCCAGCCGGAAAACGGAACCTTCTACCTCTGGAGGTTCCCCTCCAGCTATTCCCGGCTCATACCTGACGGGATCGTCCTTGGCCACGACGGCTTTCTGTACGCCGCCATAATGGAGGGCGACGCCGTTGGACTGGTGAGATTCTCCCCGGAGAACGGTAGCTTTTCCTTCAAGGAGCTCGGCGAGAGGCCCCTTCACGTAAAGGCCTTCGGAAATAGGATCCTCCTCATGGATTCCAGAGGCTTTCTGGCCATGATAGACCCTCCGGGTGTTTTCTGGACGCTCAACTCCACACTGGGGCCCGAAGAGCATGCATTCAACACGGTGTTTCTGGGACCACCAACGCAGGTGCAGAACGTCACCAGGGAGGAGAGGGAGATAAGACCTGAATACGTCGACGTAAACAGGGAATACATCGACGGCATCGTGCTCTACAATGTCGATGAGACCCACGACTTTGGCGGCGGTTACGTCGGCCAGCCCGGGACATTGATCCTCATTGATGAGCTCCGCCCGAAGGTTCATCTCGTCTACGAGAACGGAACCGTCAGGGCGTGGGTAACGCCCGGGGACATATTCACCGCTCCCCTTTTCCTATACGTCAACGAAAAGCTCGTAAGGTGGGGCGGGGAAATAGTCTGGAACGCAACGTTCCTCGCGGGCAGGTACAACCTTACCGCGGTTTACTTCGACGGGGAAGACGTCTACATGAACACGACAACCGTGGTGAGCGACCTGAGACCGGGGCTCCTCTGGAGCAGGTCGCTGAAAGTTGAGGGAGGAACCGTAATCTACGGGATGGCCAGCCATCCAGGGGTGCCCGTAAACGTATCCGGAAGAACGGTATGGACGGACGGGAGGGGCTACTTCTCGTTCTTCGTTGAGAACGCCACGGAGACCGAAACGACCCCTGTGGAAGAGGGAGGAGGGTCCAACCACTGGAGTGTCGTCCTTCTCATATTCGCCGTCCCAATCGGCGTTGCGAGTGCAGTGCTGGTTGGAAGAAAGGATCGGAGGGGCTATGCCCTGCTGGTAATCGCACTGGTTCTCGCGGCGCTGTACTTCACCGTCCCAAAAGTTCCCGGAGAGGTTGAGGAAGAAAAGCCCCTAACGCTATCTCTCGTTGTGGTCATGTCCCCGGGCTTCTACGCCTCAAACGTTACGGTAATAGTGGATGGGGAGAACGCCGGAAGGACGGACTCGAGGGGCATGCTTGAGGTTCCCATCGACTACGGTCTCCACGAGGTTAAACTTCTATCTGGCGGTGCCGAGACGAAGTTTGAGGTGGCGATGGCTGAGAACAGAACCATGACGGTCCCGTTCTTTCCGGGGGTAAACGCGACGCTGAGCAACGGCCCCGGTTACGCGGGCTTCTCTGCCTCGATTGGGAGCGTCACCCTCAGCTCGATGCACTCGGGTGCCTATCCCTCAGGGCCGATGAGAGGCAATATGGAGGGAGGAGAACTCGGCTCTGACCAGTGCGATGTCTGCAAGCTTAAAGCGGCGATGGTCGGTGTCGTCGAAGGCGAGGCATGCAAGCTCTGCTGTCTCCAGAGCAAGAACTTTGGACCGGCGGTTGTTTTCAACTACTACTTCCACCTCGTGTGGGCGGCAATAGAGCGCTTTGGCTGCATAACCCCGTGGCCGCCGATGCCCGAAACGAATTCCGTCGTTGGGGGAGCGGCGATAAACAGCTATGCCGACGACTTGGAGAATAACCTTCCAAAGCCGGGCTGGGGGAGCATACATCCATGCCTGTCTCCCCTGGACGGTCTCGACCCGGCCGATCCCGGTACAATCTGCAGTGCCCTCGAATGCGCCGATATCACGTTTGACTGCAACTGCTACGTCACCTGCTTCCTCGGGCCGTTCAAGATGTGGGACGCCTTCATGAATTGCATCGGCGGCTGAAGACTTTTCTTTTTTGACCGGGAGGCTAATAATTCACGAGAACGATATCCGGACTATGAAACGTCTGAAGATTGCAGTACCTTACACCAGAGAGCTTTCTGCCGGCTTTGAGTAGTTAGGCACCGACGTCGTCAAGCTGGTGGAGATGCTGAACCTCAGCCCGTCAACCGTGAAGGAGCGCCTGAGGAAGGGCCTGAAGAGGCTCCTCGATGAGACCTTCAAATAACCGCACATATGCGGGGTTACCTATAACTACCCCCAACGCCTACCTTTAGCAGGTGAAACCATGCCCGTCATAGAGGTTGAGAACGTTAGGAAGTACTACGGCGATTACAACAAAATCGGCGTTTCATTCGAGTTCCCGGCCGTTTACTCCAAGCTGACTGCCCTTGAAAACCTGGAGTTCTTTGCGAGCTTTTACAGAAGGCACCTCGACCCGGTGGAGGTTCTCAAGATGGTCGGGCTTGAGGAGGAGGCAGACCAGCTCGTATCGGGCTTCTCGAAGGGTATGAAGAAGAAGCTCGACCTCGCGAGGGCCCTGCTTCCTGATCCTGAAATCCTCTTCCTTGACGAGCCCCTCGAAGGCCTCGACCCTGCGAGTGCGAGGAGGATCAAAGACCTGCTCATGGAGATGCGCGAGAACGGGAAGACCCTCTTTCTCACCACCCACAACATGTACGTCGCCGATGAGCTCTGCGACAGGGTTGCCTTCATCGTCGACGGGGCGGTGAGGCTCGTTGATAACCCAAAGGAGCTTAAGGTGAGTATGGGGAAGCGGCTCCTCAAAGTCGAGTACGTTTCAGATGGCGGGGTTAAGACCGCAGAGTTCCCGCTCGAAGGGCTCGGCGAAAACGAGGAGTTCCTCAGGGTCATCAAAAACCATGAGGTGAGGAGGATAAACACCGAGGAGCCGACGCTGGAGGAGATATTCCTCAAGGTGACGGGGAGGCGGCTCGTATGATGGGGAACCTGCTGAAGACAAGCGTAATCGTCGGGTTCAGGAGCTACGTCTACCCGATATACCTGCTCGTTGCGCTGGCCTACGGCTTGATGCTCCTCGCGTTCCCGGAGCAGTATCTGCCCACGATGGTGCCGGTTTTCCTCATCCTCGAGCCGGGGCTGGTTGGCTTCATGTTCGTGGGCACGGAGCTGTTCGCGGAGAAGAAGGACGGCGCCATAGGGGCCCTGGCGGTAACGCCAATCGAGTGGAGGGACTACATCCTGGCCAAGACCCTCCTTTTGGGTGCCCTCTCTGTGATAGCCTCCGTGCTGATAATGGCCATTAGCACGCGCTCCTTTGACGGGCTTATCTATGTGATAGTCGGAACGCTCCTGGTATCGGTAGTCTACACGCTCCTTGGAATAGGGATTTCAGCGAAATACCGCGACCTCGACGATTACTTCCTCCCCATACTGGGGGTCATGGTGGTCTCGCTTCTGCCCTTCGCCCACTACCACGGCTACCTGACGCACCCGCTCTGGAAAGTCCTCTACGCAGTCCCGAGCTACCCGGCGCTCTACTTCTTCAAGGCTCCCTTCGTGGATGTCCCAACCAGGACACTGGCATACGCGGCCCTTGGATTAATCCTCTGGGCGGTTTTGGCCTACTACATCGCTAAAGTCAGGTTCTACAGGTACGCTGTGGAGGGAGTGAGATGAGCTTCGTGAAGAAGTTTGGAGCGATTTACAAGACCGATTTAAAGCTCCTGAGGAGGGACCCGATGCTCGTTTACAGCGTGGCGATGACGCTCGTCCTCCTCCTCATCGTCCGCTACTTCAGGGACCGCGTGGGAGTTTACTACCCCCTCTTGGCCCTCCTTGTGCTGGTGTTTATTCCCATGATATTCGGCATGTTGCCAGGCTTCATGATGGCCGACGAAAAGGAAGAAAAGACGGTTCAGGCCCTTCAGGTGATCCCTATATCGAGCGAGACCTTCCTTGCCTACAGGCTGACTTGGGCTTCCATAGCAACGGCCATTTTAGTGGCCATCTCCCCAAAAATCCTCGACATCGAGATTCCGCGGAAAGGTCTGCTGGCCATAATAGCCTTCTTCCTCTTCGAGGCATGGACGTACGGCCTCATGATAGCTTCGCTCTCCGAGTCAAGGATGCAGGCGTTAACTGTGGGCAAAGTCCTCGGCTGGCTGCTCTTCCTGCCCCCGGCGATAAAGCTCATCGTGGTGTGGCGGAACCTCTCAACAGACTGGAGCGAATTCACGGCTTTCCTCCCCACGTACTGGGCTTACAAGCTCTTTGAGGGGATCCCAAAGGCCGATTATAGCTCTGTCCTCCCGGGGCTGGCAGTTCACGCGGTGTGGCTTTTCGTATTCGTCTGGCTGTTCAAGAGAAGGGTGCTTTGATATGTTAGTGGATGGACGTTAATGTTCGTTAATTTACTCTCCCTTATTTTCACTCCGGTGGTTAGCAAAACTACCGTTGGAATTACTTAACTTTATGAAAAAAAAGCAGAAATGATTACGTATAGTAAAAGGAAAAAGTTATAAGCATTAATGTTCTAATACGGTATGCAGACTTTGATTAGGTGATCAGAATGGTGTCAAAAAGAATCGTCGGAGCATTGTTTGTGGCATTTTTGTTGAGTGGAACAATGGGAGTATACTTGGCAAACGCCCTTCAGCCACCTGCTATTCAGATTACACTGGTTGACGAGAAGGGAAGACCTCTTACAGAAATATCAAAGAACGTTGAGGTTCAGGTTCAGATAGATGCGTTGGTCCCCACCCATGAAGTATACAGGACAATCTTCTTAGGAAGCCTCGAAAAACCCAGCCAGCTGAAGTTCTGGGATTCTGGAAATACGGTCAAAATACCTCTCTCCGATGAAAAACTTCAGTCTGTCCTCGGTGAATGGAAGACTGCCTATCCCAAAGGTATTGGCTCTTCACTGATGATCTCCGTCTGGGTTTTAGATTATGAAAGCAGAAACCTATACAGAGGTTTTGCAGTAGTTAATTATGACACCACAAAGGTCTCGAAGGGCATAAAGAAGACTGTGAAAATCAACATACACAGATTCCCCTCATCCCCCCTTACAGCCAGCATGAAAAACAGTGGTGTAACTCCGATGGGGTCCAACAGACAGTTCTATTACTGGAAGACCGACTGGAGTCTGTCATGGAGACCAGATAATTACATTGAAGTTCCAGTTTTGATTGTGGACAATAAATATTCTAGTTCTGGAGTTATTAACGCATGGGTAGATGTTATCAAAGAGTACTACACCAGATTTGGACTTACCGTAGCTTACGGCTACGAGATTTCAGAGAAGAGCACTCCAAGTTTGGACATATATGGAAACGACTTCTACACAATGGAAGGTAAGTATTACTTCTCGCGTAGTATTCTTCTTGCACCTAACGAGAAGGGATATATCTACATCAAAGCCACACCCTATCATCTGCACCAGAAGGAGTACTACTGCACTGCCAGTATAAACAACTGTGTGCCCACTGGAGAGGAGCGCATTCAGGAGGGTATCAATGACATAAAGACCACCGGAGAGAATGATATCGTAGGAGGAAGCAGGAATGGGCTGCCAGACTCAGAAATTATGAATTGGATATACAGTGGGACCGATATGAAATACGCCACTGCCCTTAGAGTCGGGGACTCAAAAAGTCTTGCCCAACTGATTTCAGATGCTTCCGGGACATGTTCGGCAGATTTCGGGATTGGGATTCCGATAGGTGCTCTTGCAGTGGCATTAAGCGGCGGAGCCGTCCCTCCATGGGCCGCAGGGTTGAGCGCAGGTATATATTATACCTCTTCGAGTTCTCTTAATATATATGGAGGGATTCAAAATTACGGGGAGTGGAATGGCGTTGGTCAGGATGTTTCAGAATACATCTATTTGGGGGCCAGCACATATACCTACCACGTAGGAACCTGCGACACAAAAGTCCCAATTGGAATTTACATTGAAAGCAGTTGAACCCTTTCTTTTAATTTTCTAAAGTTAAAGTGAAAAAGGGAAAGAGGCTCACTCAAGCTTCTTGTGGCAGAACCACCAGTCGTAGCACTCGATCTCGCCCTTGGCCTCCTCGCGGGCCTTGATGTCGTCGACGCTGGCCGCCGGCGGGACTATGGCGCGGTCGCCGATGAGCTCGTTGTTGGGCCACTTGTGCGGAAGTGCAACGCCCTTCTCGGTGCTTATCTTGAGGGCCTTGACGAGCCTGAGTATCTCGTCCCAGTCCCTGCCGACCTCGGCCGGGTAGTAGACGATGGCCCTTATGACGCCCTTGTCATCGACGATGAAGACTGCCCTGGCGGTAACAGTTGCACCGCTGGGTATCATACCGAGGGTCTCAGCGAGGTCACCGCGGTCATCTGCAATAACCGGGAAGGTTATCTCCTCGCCGAGGTTCTCCTTTATCCACTCCATCCACTTGAGGTGGCTGAACACCTGGTCAACGCTCAGCCCGATCGGTTCGACGCCGAGCTCCCTGAACTGGTCGACCCTCTTCTGGAGGGCGTAGAACTCGGTGGTACAGACCGGGGTGAAGTCGGCTGGGTGGCTGAACAGCATGAACCACTTGCCCTTCTCGGCGAAGTAGTCCGGGAGCTTTATCACGCCGTGGGTGGTCTTGACCTCAACCTCGGGGAACTTTTCTCCTATGACGACCATCTTCCATCACCTCTTGCTTTTTCTGTGTCGTCTTCAGTATAAACCAATTAGGTTCGAATATATAAACTTTTTGGTTTGGCTAACATGAAGATATTGACAGATATTCGAAGATTTAAAGGGATGTCCCGAATGGATATCAAAGAATTTCACCAGTTTACTTCCATATTGTAACTAAAATCCAAAACGGGTTTGTCAAAAATCAACGGTATGGGGGGATTTATTGTTCAAATTCTCCTAACATTGACCCAGGTTGAATGATATGCCGAAGCGTTTCCGTATTTTTCGGCGGTTTCATCGGTCGTCAGAAAGTTGGCGTTCCATCCTAGGAGCTTGACCCAGAACGCCTTGTAGAGCAGAACGACTCCGGGCGGAACGTCGTCGCTGAGCCTTGCCCTCGTCCTTATCCTGCCGCGGTCGTTGAAGACCTCAACGGCGTCGCCGTCCTTGATCCCTCTCCTCCCGGCATCGGCCGGGTTGATGTAAAGGTTCGGGTCTATCATGCCGTGGGTGTTGTGGTACTGGCTCGTTATCGTCATCCTGTGGGTCGGGGTGAGGAGCCTGAGGGGGTACCTGCCCTCGAACCGTCTGTACTCTGGGAACGGGCTTAGACCCCTCTCCACGGCCCTCTGGGAGTAGAACTCTATCTTCCCGCTCGGCGTCTCCCACTTCCTGGGTTTCTCCGGGATTTTAACGAAGCCCTTCTCCTTCAGCTCCTTCCAGCTGAGGCCGTTGATTTCGAGAACCTTTTCGATGACCTCCTCGTCGCTCTCGTAGAGGTAGGGGTTCTCTATTCCGAGGGCCTTCGCGAGAAGCCTCGTTACCTCGCTGTTGCTCTTTCCGTAAAGCCTCGCAATGGGCTCGTTAAGCGCAACGTAGCGGTGGTAGTAGGAGTCGGCTATATCAAGCCGCTCAAAGAAGGTGTTCGCCGGCAGGACGACGTCAGAGTAGAGGGCAGTATCCGTTAGAAAGACCTCGTGGGTGACCACGAAGACGTCGTTCTCCCTCAGCGCCTTCCTCAGCCTGTTCTGGTTCGGCAGGCTCGCGAGGGGGTTGGAGTTGTAGATGTAGAGGAACTTCACCTCTCCCCGCTCTATGTACTCGGCCAGCTTCATCTGGGGGACTCTCTTCGCCGGCTTCGTCCTCAGGAATGCACCCTCTGCGTAGGACTTGTCTATCGCCTTCATGTCGTAGATGAAGCCGAAGCGGTGGCCAACCAGGGCGGGCAGGACGGCTATTGCCCTCACCGCCTCCCCGCCGGCAAGGGAGCGCTGGAAGCCGTACCCGATGTGGATTATCCCCTTCTTTTCGGCGAACTCCCTCGCGAAGGCTTCTATCTCACCAGCGCTCAAACCCGTCTCCCGACTCACATAATCAAGCGATAACATTTTTACATAATTTCTGAATTCCTTAAATCCATAAACATTCTCGCGGATGAAGTCCTTATCATAGAGGCCTTCCTCGATTATGGCCTTTGCAACCCCGAGGGCAAAGAGAACGTCTGTGTCCGGCCTTATCTGGAAGAATCTGTCGGAGCGCTTCGCAGTTTCCGTCCTCACCACATCAACCGTCCATATTTCGAGGCCGTTCTTCTTCGCCAGCATGAAGCCGTGGAGGTTCGTCCAGAAGGCGTTTATCCCCCAGTAGACGATGAGTCTCTGGTTTTTAAGCTCCTCTGGATCCATACCAATCGCGGTTCCGTAGACGTCCTTCAGGGCCTCCTGCCCGGCCCTGTCGCATATTCCATAGTCGAGCACGGCGGTGTTGAGGTAGTGGAACAGCCTCAGCGGGAATGCGTAGTTGACGACTCCCCTGTCGCCGGCGTACTGGTAAACAAGAACGCTCTCACTCCCGTACTCTTTTATCGTTTCCTTCAGCTTCTCTGCAACAAGCTTGATGGCATCATCCCAGTCAGCTTCCCTGAACCCGCCACTTCCCCTCTCACCCACCCTAACGAGCGGCTTTTTGAGCCGCTCATCAGAGCGGAACCACTTGGGCAAAAGCGCCCCCTTCGGGCAGAGAAATCCGGCCGTTATGGGATGTTTGGGATTTCCCCTAACTGTGAGCCTTCTGTTTTTGACTTCGGCCACCATCGAGCATGTGTCGTAGCAGTCCCTCATGCAGACGGAGAACGGCATGGGCATCACGGGGAAATCCTTATTCTTTCCGCAGCTTCCCGCTCTACAAGAACCTTTCCGAGGCTCCGGGGAATAATAACGAGGTCTCCGGCCCGGAAGGGACCGTACTCCTTAAGCTCGGGGTCGAGTATCCTTGGCAGGTCGATCTTGATTATGTAGGCTTCTTTGGGCACCCTCTTTTTGGGAACTTCTTTCTCCGCTGCCTCTTCCTTAACTTCAACGGCCTTTTCAGGAACTTCCGGCAGCTCTTCACGCTCTATGAAGGCCCGGAGTATTGTGAAAATCCGCTTTTCCTCCTCGGTCATGCCGTGGGGGACCCCTTCTACGGCGAGGTCAACGATTTTATGGAGCCTGATTTTGATTATCTCGCGCATGAGCTTCTCCGCTATGCTGAGCTGGGCCAGGTAGAGCCTCTCCTCCACATCCTCGCCCCTCTCTCGGGAGCTCTCTGCACTGAGCTTTAGGGCCTTGATGAGGCTGTCGAACTCGCGGTAGAACTCTCCGTCTAGTCTGGTCAGTTCCTGAGAGGAAAGTTCCCCCTCAAGCAGCTCCCTGAGCTTGACGATGTCCACGCTCCCACCAGCCTAGGAAATTGGAGAAAAAAGAAATCAGTCCTCAACGCGAGGAGCGAGGAGGAATATCAGCTTGCCCTCGTCCCTTATCGGGTACTCCATCTGGAGGGGCATCTCGTTGCCGAAGCGGATTATAACCTCATCGGCCTTGCCGATGCCCTTTATCATGTCCGCGAGGTAGCTGATTCCATAGGCGCTCTTGGTGTCCTCCTCAACTTCGAGGTCGAGAAGCCCCTCGTCCTCAAGGGTGAGCTTTATCTCAACCTCATTGGTCTCGCCTTCAGCCTTCATGGTGAACTCGTTCTCGGTTGCGATGAACTTGAGGGCGTCGCTGACGAGTGAGGCGTCCTTAACTGCCTCCTTGAGAACCTCACCGAGGACGACAACCTTGGCGGTGAAGGGGAGCTCCGGAAGGTCAAGTTCGAGCTCCTCCACCTCGATAAGCGGGAGCTTGAAGGTTCTCTTGGCGGTTCCCTCAAAGGTTACCTCAAGGAAGTTCTCGTCGCCCTTTCTGAGAATGAGTGTGTCCTTGTTCTTGCCGCGCTTGAGTATCTTCTTGAAGTGATCCATGTTGATTCCTATGGTCTCTTCTTCCTCAACCTCGTACTTGGAGAAGATGCTCTCCGGGAGGTTGAGGTCTATGAGAACGACCCTGCTCGGATCCATCGCGCGCATTCCAATTCCTTCCTCGGTTATCTTGAAGGCCGCCTCGTCAATGAGGTTGCTTGCGGTGGCTATAAGATCGGCGAAATCCTTGGCACCATCAAAAACTATCTCGAACGGCATCTTTACCCCTCCTTTAATATATCGAGCATCAGCCTAACCCTTTCTTTGCCGCGGAATAAATAAGCTTTTCCGTTGTCGGTATCGGGTATCCTCCTGTAGGCCTCCTCAAGCTCCTTCAGGGCCTTCTCCGCGAGCTTTCTGAGGGTTTCACGTTCCAGTTCCCTCACTCGTAAGACCTCCAGACGTGGCCGCACTTGGTGCACTTGTAGAATATCGTGCTCGGCTCATCACCGGCCCTTGTCTGGAGCTCCCACCAGTAGGCCGTATCGTTGCCGCACTTCGGACAGGTGACCTTGGTGGTGGGCAGGGTCCTGACGTCCTGCTCGACGACGATAATGCCCTCATCCGGCTTGTGGTCGACCTTCTGCTTTATGACAGTCTTCTCCCTGTCCTTCTGTTCATCAAAAGGCTCTTCGTGGCCACATGAGCGGCAGATCCACACCTTTCTTTTTCGATCCGGGAGCATCAGGTTACCGCACTCTGGACAGAACTTCATCTTTCTCACCCCTTTAGCCGAGGGTTCGGTATGTAGGAGGAGAATAAAAAGTTTTGCCAAACTCAGCCAAGAATCTCAAACTCCACACTCACGTTCGTGCAGCCCAGCGGCCAGCCGCAGACCTCCTTGACGAGCTTGTATTTCCCTGGTGGGAGGTCGTAAAGCTGGGGGAAGTCTCCTGGGCTTTCGTTCTCCGGAAGGTATTTCAGGGTTATCTTCTGCCTCCACGAGCCGAAGGGGAGCACGTCATACAGGCGGGCGTTGAAGAAGAAGCCCTGCTTGATACGAGCCCACCTTCCGTCCTCCCTGCGGTACAGGGTGTAGGGCTGGCCGAAGTATATGGGTGTTAGACCGACATTTCTTATGGTCAGTTCAGGCTCTTCTCCGGGCAGATACGTGCGCTTGTCGAGATCCGTTGTAAAGTGAGGTCCGGTTAGTCCCCGGACGAGGAGTATCAGGACAGCGATTCCAGCGCTCCCCCTCCACCTCATCCGACCACCTCGAACTCGGCTGAAAGCTCCATCTCGCCGCTCCTGCTCCCACAGCGCCCCCGGTCGATGGTCACGGTCTTTACAATCCTGTACCTGCCGGGTGGAAGCGGTTCAAGCTTTCCTGGAGTACCCTCAGGGACGTGTATGACGAGGGGCACGGTCTGGCTCCAGCTGCCTCCGGGAGGTATTGTGTAGCCTATGGCCGTGAACGAGAACCCGAGGTCGAGTCCTTTCCATCTCCCGTCTTCCCAGTGGTAAAGCCTGTAAAAAGAGCCCACGAGAAGCGTCTCGCTCCCGGTGTTCCTTATTGTCAGGACAAGGCTTTCGCCGGGTCTGTAAACGGTTTTGTCGAGTTTAAGGATAGCCCCCGTCTCTGCCGGAGAGTCCCCGGTATCGGCACCCAGTCCCGCGTAAAGGACTATCGTGATGCCCGTAAGAAATATAAGAAAGGCCAGAAAGACTCCGTCCCTCATGACCCGTCCCCGGAAGCGCCCTTCTTTATTCCTTGATGTCGAACTCAGCCCCGACCTTAACCTTCGTGCCCTCAAGGTAGACCTCCTTGACTATCTTGTAGTGCCCCGGTTCAAGGCTGAGCCGCGAGAGGTCCACCTTCTGCTCCCAGCTCTCTCCGGGTTTGATTATGACTGCTATCTCAATAAAGGCCAGGTTGAGCTTGAGTTCCCTCCACTCACCGTTTTCCAGGCGGTAGAGGGCAAAGGCATAGCCGGTCGTGGCATTGACGCTTTCGCCGTTTGTTACCTTCAAAGTCAGTGTATCGTCTGGTGAATAAACCGTTCTGTCGAGCACCACCTTTATCCCCTGTCCCGGTGGAACCTTTCCCGTGTCTCCGTCGATGGCGGTGCTTCCGTTTGAGGAGGCAAGGAAGTATCCAACCGGAACCAGCAGGACTATAAGCAAGACGGGAACTATCTTCCTCATGGCTTTCCCCCATAGAAAAGTTGTTCCCGATGTTCTTAACGGTTGCCAACGCTTCAAAATGAATGGAAGTGATTGCATCCATCTTATTTTAGCCTCTTATTTGAGGGGGGCGGCGTCATACAAAACACACCCATCATTGGAAGGCCGACACCGCCTTAATTGGCTGGAAAAGGCTGTTTATAACCTTTTCTAAAACATGCTCCAGCGGAATTTTTCCAATTTTGGTGAGAAAGCGGAGTTTGTTGTTCCAGTCCCGGGATATCAAGTTTCAGCTTGAAAAGTAACCGATAAAAAAGAAGATAGTTGGAGATTCACTCTCTGAGCGGCAGGCCGTAGTCGAAGGAGTAGTAGACCCTCTGGAAGTTCATCCTGAAGTAGTAGACGTCGCGCTCGACCTTCTTCGGATCCTCCCTGTCGACGAGGACGCGCCTGATGAACCTCGCTATCTCCTTCATGTCGTCCTCCATCATTCCAACGCGGGTCATCTCCTGGACGCCTATGCGCAGGCCGCTCGGCTCGTTGACCTTCTCAAGCGGGTCCCAGGGCAGGAGGTTCTTGTTGAGGATTATGCCGGCCTCTTCGAGGAGCGGGGCAGCCCAACCACCTGCGGCCGGGTGGAGGTCTGAGACATCGACGATGACCTGGTGGCTCTCGGTGTAGCCCTTGTCCTCGCCGATGACCTTGAAGCCCTCCTCGGCCATTGCCTCCGCCAAGGCCTTCGCGTTCTTGACTATCTGGGCCGCATAGCGCTCACCGTACTCAAGCATCTCAGCGGCGGTAACGACCTTTCCGGCCATGTGGTGGAGGTGGTGGTTGCTCAGCACACCGGGGAAGATGGCCCACTGGAGCTTGGCTATCTCCTCGGTCTCGCCAAAGCGCTTGTAGAGGATTATTCCACCCTGCGGTCCCGGGAAGGTCTTGTGGGTCGAGGCGGTGATTATGTCAACGCCCTCGCGGAGCGGGTCCTGGAACTGCTTTCCGGCGATGAGGCCGAGAACGTGGGCAGCGTCGTACATGACATAGGCGCCGACCTCCTTGGCCACTGAGGCGAGCTCCTTGACCGGGTGCGGGAACGGGAAGAGCGAGCCACCGAACACGACTATCTTGGGCTCAAGCTCGCGGATGAGCTGGGCGGCCTTATCAACGTCAATGTTGAATTCATCGTTGTCGAAGGGCCAGGTGTGGACTTCAAGCCCGCGCATTCCGGCGGCACCGAAGGGCATGTGGCTTATATGCCCGCCGTGGCTGGTGTGGAGAACGATGGCCCTGTCGCCTGGCTGGGTGAGCCCGAAGAAAGCGGCCTGGTTGGCGTTGGTTCCAGAAATCGGCCTGAGGTCAGCAAAGTCGCTTCCGAAGAGCTTGGTGAAGAGTTCGACACCGATGAGCTCGACCTCGTCAACATACTTACATCCCTGATAGTAGCGCTGTCTCGGCCAGCCCTCGGCGTACTTGTGCATGAACCCGCTCTTAACGGCGCGAGTAACGCTGGGGGAGGTCACGTTTTCACTTGCTATGAGGTTTATTGTGTGGCTCCTCCACTTCTCATGCTCCTCCAGAAAGTTCAGAACCCTGTCGCGGTAAGCCTTGTATCCTTCAGCCATGGGAAACACCTCGATGGGGGTTTGAACGCCGGGAATATAAACCTTACCGCATCTGTTCACGTGTACAGAAAAGGACAGTGTGCCGATATCACCAGGGTGCGTGGGCTTAAAAATGAGAGAATCAGCGGCGGAGTTTCACCGCCAGCCACATGAGAATCGGCAGTACTATAAAGGCCAGCATGTCCCCCGTGTCGCCGGCGAAGGCCAGCACGTCGGCGAAGTTCCTGACACCGGCGAAGTAGATAGCCGCCGGCGGAACCACCGTTAGGACCCATGCCGCTTTTCTGCCCAGCTTCACAAACTCCTCGCTGTTGCTCTGCTGGGCTAGTGCTATGCCTATGTAGCTCGTCGTTATCGCGAGTAGCGGGATGAGGTTTCCAACTGCCTTACCAAGGTGGCCGTAGAGCAGTTCAAGTCCCTGCGTGGCTATCTGGGGCGTGTTCCTTCCGAAGACCAGCAGGAAGGCCGCCATGAAGACCGCATAGACGGCCGTGGGTATAAGGAAGGCGAGCACGGTGACCCTTTTGGTGTCCTCGTAGCTTCCGAGTCCCTTGTAAACGTCGGGGATTATGGTGTGGCAGCCGAGGGCGAAGATGGCGACGCCGGTTATGCTCAGTATCCCCCCGAGCTCGGTGTACAGGCCGTTGTCGAGTTCGGCGTGGGGGAGGAGCATCAGTGTGACACCCATGAAGAGGACGAGCATTACGTAGCTCATTATCAGCTCGGTCTTTCCGCTCGCCTCA
This sequence comes from Thermococcus coalescens, assembly GCF_055392585.1. NCBI lineage: Archaea > Methanobacteriati > Methanobacteriota > Thermococci > Thermococcales > Thermococcaceae > Thermococcus > Thermococcus coalescens. The sequence goes on along the minus strand of NZ_AP043764.1, from coordinate 342,834 downwards.
AGCCCGCGGTAGACGACAAAGGATGCAAGCACCCAGAATATCGCCGCCCCGACCGTGTCGCTGACCCCAAAGAGACTGGCGAAAACGCTTCCCATACCCGCTATGTACGCCAGAAGTGCCCCAAAGCTCATTATGAATATGCTGACGTACATCAGCCAGCCGCCGGCCTTTCCAAGTATTCTGTTGGCCATGGTGCTCATCTGGGCCCCACCCATCTCGGCGCTGAACTTGAGCACTATAAAGGCCGTTGCGAGCATCAGAAGCATGACACCAAGGAGAACCGCCATCGCGGGAATCAGGCCCACTTTGCTGGCCGCGTAGGGGAGTCCCAGTACACCGGCGCCTATCTGGGTGCCAACGAGTATGGCGAGAGCCTCGTTCTTTGTTATGTGCCTCTTTTCAACCCGTATAGTGGTCGTTCTTATTGCCACAGCTCCCTTTCCCTTCCTCATCAGCTGTATGAGTGCGGCCCTTTTCCGGAGCTTTTTCCTCCTCGCCAGCGCCTGTCTCTCGGCGTAGTAGCGGCCGTATGATGTGGTAATCTTTTTTCTCGGCGTTCCATCGGCCACTGGCATTCCCTCACCCCCACTCAAATGTATTCATGAATACAATTTAAACCCTCCCACGAAAACTTGAGTCCCGCTTCAAAGATTATTCGGTTTAAGGCCGGAGAAGGCTCAAGACCGGGCAGGGTTTTTAAGGATATCCGAGTAGGTGGGAACATGATAGAGGAGGCTGCCAAACTCTTGGCCCGTTCGAGGTTCGCCATAGCGTTTACCGGTGCCGGAATCAGCGCCGAGAGCGGCGTCCCAACCTTCAGGGGCTTCAACGGACTGTGGAAGAAGCACCGCCCGGAGGAGCTCGCAACGCCCGAGGCATTTCGAAAGGACTCCTACCTCGTCTGGGAGTTCTACAGATGGCGCATGGGTTTGATACGGAAGGCCAGGCCGAACAGGGCCCACTATGCTCTGGCTGAGCTTGAGCGTATGGGGATCCTGAAGGCCGTCATCACCCAGAACGTGGACGACCTGCACCGCGAGGCGGGAACGAAAAACCTCATCGAGCTCCACGGCAGCATCTTCAGGGTGAAGTGCACCTCCTGCGGCTACAGGGAAGACCTGAAGGAAAGCGGACGCTTGGATGAGTTCCTGGCGGAGAAAGACCTCCCCCGATGTCCCGACTGCGGCTCGCTTCTCCGTCCGGACGTCGTGTGGTTCGGAGAGCCGCTCCCGAGGAAGGCCCTTGACGAGGCGTTCAGGCTCGCCGAGAGGGCGGACGTTGTTCTGGTCATAGGTACGAGCGGTGTCGTTTACCCTGCCGCGTACATCCCCCAGATAGTGAAGGAAACGGGCGGAAAGGTCATCGAGATAAACCCCGACGAGAGCGGGATAACGCCTATAGCCGATGTGTTCCTGCGCTGCCCGGCGGGGGAGGCGATGGAAAAGCTGATGAGCAGGATCGGGGTGTTGGTAGGATGAGCGGGAAGGTTCTTCTGATAGGTTTTCCCCGGGAGGAGGTCAAGGCGCTCCGGGAGGTTCTCCAGGTTCCGGTCTTTGAAGTTCCGGAGTACTGCAGGGACTGGGTGGTGGGTGAGGTCGTTGAAAAGGCAGAGAAGCTGAGCGGTTCGAGCTACTGGCACCTGAGAAAGTTCGTGATAATGCACGGCCTTGACAACGAAACGCTGAAGGAGGTGATCCGCTCCGTCAAGGCCCTCAACCTCGGCAGGGTGATATTCGCAACAACGACCGATACCTCCATCACCTGGAGGCTTGAAGACCTCCTAAACGAGCTGATGGCCGAGGACGAGTACTTCAAGGCCATGCGCTGGGCACGGGAGGAGGCCGAGAAAAGAAAGGGCCCCTTCCTCGACATCGGGAAGGGTTAAATATCTTGAGCGAGTAGAGTGCGGTGGGTGAAGGGATGATAAAGGTCGTGTTCTTTGACCTGGATGACACGCTTGTTGACACGAGCAGGCTGGCGGAGATGGCGAGGAAGAACGCCATAGAGAACATGATACGTCACGGTCTCCCCGTTGACTTTGACACTGCCTACCATGAGCTCCTTGAGCTGATAAACGAATACGGAAGCAACTTCAGCAGGCACTTCGACTACCTCCTAAGGAGGCTCGACCTACCAAACAATCCCAAGTGGGTCGCCGCGGGGGTAATAGCGTACCACAACACCAAGTTCGCCTACCTGAAGAGCGTCCGCGGCGTCAGGAGGCTCCTCCTTGAGCTAAAGAAGTCCGGCTACAAGCTTGGCATAATCACAGATGGCGACCCGATAAAGCAGTGGGAGAAGATAATCCGTCTCGAACTGGACGACTACTTCGACGGCGTCTTCATTTCCGACTACCTCGGCGTCAAGAAGCCGCACCCCAAGATATTCCAGAAAGCCCTGAGGAAGATGGACGTCGAACCCGGCGAGGCCATGATGGTGGGCGACAGGCTCTATTCCGACATCTACGGCGCCAAGCAGGTGGGCATGAAGACTGCATGGTTTAAATACGGCAAATACGCTGACAGGGAGCTGGAATACCTTGAGTACGCTGACTTTACAGTGGAGAGGCTTGAGGACGTCCTGGATATAGTCAGGGGGCTGAACCTTGAAGAGGAAGAGCGTCCAGATAAGGAAGTTCATGCTGATTGACTCAGCCTACAAGTCGAGGATACTCAGGGGGGACAAGGTCACCACGATACGCTACGGGGACTACGAGGCGAAGCCGGGGAGCGAAATATACCTCGTCGTGACCCCCAGCGACACCGCCATAGCGAAGGTCAGGATAACCCGCGTTGAAAAGAAGAAGGTCAGGGAGCTGACCAACGAAGACGCCAAACTCGACGGCTTCTCCGACGTCAAGGGACTCCTCCGTGAGCTGAACAAAATCTACGGCGAGCTCTACGGCGACGATGAGGTCACGGTAATAGGTTTTGAGGTCGTCAAGCGCTTTGACGACGGTATTCCCCTCAAATGGCTCAAAGGACTCAACTACCGCGAGCCGGCTGAAATAGCGCGCCTCTACCTTGAGAACCGGGAGAAGCTCAACCTCAACCGCGAGACGGACTTCATAATGCGCCGCATCTACAATGAAGGCCTCGGAAGGGCCGTGAGAACCTTCGGGCCGAAAAAAGTCCAGGGGGCCCTCCTCAAGACCTACCACGCACTCTACGGGGCGGGGATTATTTAGACCATGGAAAAGCTTTTTTACCGGTTTCACCTTCTTAAAGTGCCATGAAGCTGGAGAAGAACTCCCTCTCTCTGACCATTGCGGTCATCGCGGTGCTGGTTCTTGAGGCCAGCGGCGCGTTCCTTGGAATAAACGCATGGGTCAACTCAAAGCTTCCGCTGATAGACACCCCCCTCATGAACTTTCTGACGGCGCTTGGAGGCGACGTATTCCTGGCGCTCTTCGTGCCCTTTGCCCTCCTGACCGAGTGGAGGGAGAACGGCAGGGTTTCCCGGAACACGCTGGTTTTCATTCTCGCCGCTGCCGTCGGCCTTGCCGCCGTTGGTGCGCTTAAGTTTCTCTTTGCAAAACCCCGGCCCAGACCATACGAGCTAGGAATAGGGGGCTACGCCTTCCCCTCCGGCCACGCTTTCAGGGCGGCGATAATAGCCGCCTACGCCTCCGACCGCTGGAGGAAGTACGCCCCCCTCGCCTGGGCCTACGCCGTCGGAATAGCCCTTACTAGGCTCTTCCTCCACTATCACTGGTTCAGTGACGTCCTCTTCAGCCTGCTCTTTGCCCCCTGGCTCTACCTTCTGCTGAAATCGCTCATTGGGGTGAAGCCTGAATGAACGGTTTCCTTGAGGTCTTCCTGCTCTCGCTGATTCCAACCTTCGAGGGCCGCTACGCCATAGTCTACGGCATTGGAAGGGGATATCCTCTCTGGGAGACCCTTCTGGCAGCTTCCCTCGGCGTTTTAACCCTCTCACTCGTCCTCCCGGCTGTTCTGCCCTACATAGACAGGCTGATGCTCTGGCTGGAAGGAACGCCCCTCAGGAAGGTGGCACGCCTCTACCTCCACTACATCGAGCGGGTCAGAAAGAAGGCCCACCCCTACGTCGAGAGGTGGGGCTTCATAGGGCTGACGATATTTGTGGCGATACCCCTCCCGGGGACGGGCGTCTGGACGGGGGCTTTAGCGGCCTACCTGCTGGGAATAGAAAAGAGACAGACCGTCCCCGCCTTAGTCCTCGGCGGGCTCCTGAGCATGGCGATAACCCTGCTCCCGGCACTGGGGCTGTTGGGATAAAAAGGGAAAATCAGACGAGCTCCCTCCCCATCGTCTCCTCTCCCAGGGCCAGCACGTCCAGTGCACCGATTATGGCAACCACGGCAATGACCAGCACGGCCATGGCCGCGTTTCCGACTTCCATTATCCTCCCCGCCAGTATCGGGGCTATGCCGCCGCCTATCCTCGCCATCGCCCCTGCCCAGCCGGTTCCGGTGCCCCTGACCTCAGTCGGGTAGAGCTCCGGCGTGTAGGCGTATATCGCACCCCAGGCTCCGAGGTTGAAGAAGCTGAAGGCTATAGCGCTCGCTATTATCGCCCCCTCGTTGCCCGAACTGGCCGCGAGGTAGAAGCCGACTCCCGCTATTCCAGAAAGCAGGAGGTAGTAGGAGAGCGTCTTCTTCCTGCCGATCCTTTCGAGAAGGTAGGCGGCACTCCAGTAGCCGGGAAGCTGGGCAACGGCCGTTATTATGAAGTACTGGAAGCTCCTGAAGACCGTTATGCCAAGCGTCGCGGAGAGGAACCTCGGCAGCCAGATGAAGAAGCCGTAGTAGGCGAAGGCTATGCTGAACCAGGCGATGGTCAGCATGAGCGTCGTTTTACCATAGCGCCTCCAGAGGTCTCCCACGGAGGCTTTTCTGCCCTTTTTAACCTCCTCAAGCTTCACTTTGACGCCGAATATCTTCCTGAGGGTCTCCTCGGCCTCTTTAACCCTTCCCTTGATGAGCAGGTAACGGGGCGACTCCGGGAGCGTGAGCAGGAGCGGCAGGATCAGGATTATCGCCCCGCCGAAGAGGAGTATGCTCCTCCAGTCGGCCCTGACGAGCAAAGCCACGACGCCGATTATTATCGTTCCAACAGCCCAGAAGCTCTCAAGGATTGAGATCATCGCCCCCCTAACCGAGCGGGGCATGAACTCGGCGAAGTAGGAGCTCGCGACGGGAAGCGAACCGCCGAGGCCGAGGCCGACGATGAAGCGGAGGACTATGAGCTGGTCGAGGTTGCCGGCGAAGGAGCTTATTATCGAGCCGAGCGAGAAGGTCGAGACCGCGAGAACCAGCGTCCTTTTCCTCCCTATCCTGTCGGCGGCGTAGCCGAAGAGCCACGCCCCGAAGAGCATTCCGAAGAGTGCCGCCGAGCCGAGGGAGCCGAGCTTCGTCAGGCTCCCCTGAAATGCCGGGTCGTTCTTGAGCAGGGCTATGACGAACCCCGCCGAGATTGTGTTCACCGCTATGAACGCCCACACCGTCCCGAGGACGGCTAAGAGCGTGTAGTGGAACTTATTCAACCGGGAGTTTTCGATGGCCTCCATTTTCCCACCCCCGCTCTTTGTAAATGTGGAGGAAGTTTTAAGCATTTTCAGGGTTTTGCTCCTCAAGTCCTAGCGGGGAGAAGGATTAAAAGAAAGAAGACTGGGCGGAGACTTACTTCGTTGCCCTCGTTATCCCGACGTCCTTCACAAGAACGTAGGGCGTCGAGACCGGCGTTCTGACCTCCCACCAGTGGATGTGGTAGGGGTCCTTTCCAAGGGCCGCGATGCTCTCCAGTATGTGCTGGAAGTTGTCGCTGACGCGGATGTTTCTAATTGGCTTCAGCTCTCCGTTCTCGACGAGGAATATTCCGTCCCTCGGGATGGTCGAGAAGTCCCCCGCAACGTAGTTCTGGAAGCGCGTGTACCAGACGTTGGTTATGTAGATGCCCTTCTTAACCTCGCTGAACAGCTCTTCCTTTGAGTAGTCGCCCGGCTCAAGGACGATGTTCCACGCGTGCGGCATTATCAGGCCGGCGTTGGCCGTTGTCTCAGCCCCGTACTTCCTCGCCATGCTCGTGTTGAGGAGGAACGTTTTGAAGGTTCCGTTTTCAATTATGGTCGTCTCCCTTGTCGGGACGCCCTCGTCGTCGAACTTCCTGCTTCCGTAGCCGTTGGGCATGTTGCCAGCGTCCTTTATCGTCACCATCTCGTTCGCGACCTTCTGGCCGAGCTTGTTCACCAGGAAGCTGAATCCGGCCTCGGCGGCGTAGGCAGAGGTCATGAAGCTCATGTAGCTGAGCAGGTTGGCAAACGCTAACGGGTCAAAGATGACGTCGAACTTCCCTTCAGGCCCCTGCTCCGGGTTTCTCGCTAGGCTCGCAATCTCGCCGGCCTTTCTGCCCGCGCTCTCGGGGTCGAACTTCTTGAGAACGCGAACCGAGTTCGTCCCGTGGCCGCTCTCAAGGTCGCCGATGAAGGCGCGAACGCTTATCTCTATGCCCGTCCCCTCGTCGAAAGCCTCAACGCCGTTGCTCGTCGTGAGGTAGATTTTGTTGTGGTCGGTGTAGAGAACACCGGCGACACGCTTAGCTCCCTCCTCAAGGGCCGCACTAATGGCAGTTTCAACATACTCGTTCGGCTCGTCGAGCTCAACTATCGCCTTGTCGAAGGTCTCGGGGATGTCCTTGTACTCGAACGGCCCCTCGGCTATGCCGTTGTAGTCCTCCTTTGGGGCCATGCCCTTCATGTTGGAGAGGAGCGTTTTGAGTGTCCGCTCAATGTTCTCCTCGCTCAGCTCGGTTATCGTCGTTCCTGCAACGCGCTTCTCCAGCTCCACGAAGAGCTCGACCTTCCTCTCGTGCCAGTTCTTGGCGATGGTTATCTCGTTGTTGGCGAAGCGGACCTGCCTCCTGTTGGTCTCGTAGCCGAGGACGACGACGTCGCCGAAGCCGAGCTCCTTAGCCTTCTTCAAAATGAACTCATTAACGTCGAACATCTCCACCACCTCACGGCCTCCTCAGGGGTATATCGCGCAGTCTCGCGTGGGCACCGCCCATCCAGACAGGGACGCCCTGTCCCGGCTCACCCTTGCCGCAGGTTCCGGGGTAGAAGGCGACCTCCTTCCCCACCGCGTCAACGCTGCTCCACAGTGCCCTCGTCGTTATTTCAAGGATGGGCCTCCTGACCGGGTGCTTTATCTCGCCGTTCTCGATGAGGTATGCCTCCCTGCCGATGTACCTCTGCTGATATCTTCTATCGTCGATGTTCCACTCGTTGAAGCTCACCATGTAGACGCCGAGCTTCACATCTTCAATCAGCTCCTCGAAGGAGTAATCGCCTGGAGCCAGATAGGTGTTGGCCATTCTCACAATCGGCTCGCGGTTGTAGTTTATGGCCCTCGCGGAGGCGTTTGACCTCTGGCCGAGCTTGGCCGCGTATTCCCTGTTGGTGAGGAACTCGGTGATTATCCCGTCCTTGATGAGGTAGCGCGGCCTTGCCTTCACGCCCTCGTCGTCGTAGAGGTAGAAGCCCCAGCTGTTCGGCAGGGTCGGGTCTTCGATGACCGTAACTACCTCGCTCCCTATCCTCTCGCCGAGCATGTCCGGTTTCACGAAGCTCTCTCCAGCCTGGGCCGCTTCCCTTCCGAATATCCTGTCGGCCTCGTATGGATGACCCACGCTCTCGTGGACTGCTATCCCAGCCACCTCGGGGCTTATCACGAGGTCAACCTTTCCCTCCGGCGGCTTCTTGCCCTCGTAGATGAGCCTCTTGAGTGCCTGGACATCCTTCGCCGCCCAGTTCCAGGGCTCATCCTTCTCTATGAGCTCCAGCCCTCCGGAAAATGCCCTCTGAACGAAGGGCGCCTGCTCCATCTGGCCGTTCTCGAACACCACAAGGTTGTACATCGTCGAGACGCGGGGGATGACGCTCTCGATGAACGCTCCATCGCTGTTGACTGTGATCTTGTGCCACACCTGGTCGGAGTAGCCCAGGTAGCGCATCGGCACGTTCACGCCGGTGGCCTTTACCTCCTCCTCGATTTTTCTCAGGAGTTCGAGCTTCTCCTCCGGAGAAACGTCGCGGAAGTCCTTGCGCATTTTGACCTCGTAATAAACTTCGTGGAAGTCCTCATCGCTGAAGCGTATGGGCTCGTTCCTCACCCTGGAGGCCGCCTTCGCTAACTTGATCGCCTTTTTGACTGCCTCGCTCACGCTCTCCTTCGTTAGGACGTTGGTTGATGCAAAACCCATTCCCCCGTTAACGAGGACACGAATTCCCATGCCCCTCTCGGCCAGAATCTCCAGCCCTTCAGGGTTGCCGTTCTTCATTGCCAGAGAAGTGCCGTTCTTCTCCTCGAAGCGCGCCTCCGCGTAGCTCGCCCCCAGTTCGAGGGCCTTCTCAACGGCGAACTCTACAAGTTCATGCATGCACATCACCTCGGTTTACTGCATAGAATAGTGCCCTCCGGAGTATAAAAATCTTTTCGCTTAGATGGAGGTCGAAAAGACTCGCAATCTTTAAGTTTTCTTAAGCAGAATAAAGCATGGTGAGGGCATGAGCGAGAGCGTAAACATCGACCTGATCCTCAGGGACATCCAGCTCATGAGGAAAAAACTGGACGAGATAGAGGGTGAGCTCCTCAAGCTAAAAATCCGGGAGCTTGAGGAGGAAGAGGTTACCGATGAAGAGCTTCAAGAGCTTGAGAGACTGTCAAAAGAAGCCAGAGAAAGCGGAATCCCCTGGGAGGAAGCGAAGGAGGCTGTTGGATTCCCATAAAATAGTTTGCAAGGCTATTCTAGACTTAATCTTGCAAACGGATTCTCAACAGTTTTGATCTCAATGCCCCCTCTGGAGTATCGTGCCATTATAAAAACTCCTGTCTTGAGTGTGACAATAACAGTAGGTCTGAACTTTATTGATCGGTGAGTTGAGTGAGAGAGTCCCCAACAGACATAATCTATACTAAGTTGAGCTTCCGCAAGCGGTCCCCTAAGCTCAAGTGCCTTTTCCAGAGCGGCTTTTACGAGGGGATAAAGTTTGTGGTCGGGATTTGAGTTGAACTTGCCGATGAGTTCTTTGATCCGTCCCGTATGGAGAGCCGAAAAGGGAAATTCTCCATAGAGTTCTTTTTCTAGGGATGCCCTTTCAGATCTTTTCTTGCAGAGGTTCAGTTCATATTCAATGAACTCTGCAGGGAGGCTGTATCTGAAGTTTCTACCTTTTTTAACCCTTACATCATCGAGTTTCAGGCCTTTAGATGTGAGCCATTCCATGAGGTCTCTTTTGAGCTCACGGTCAGTCAGTTCATATCCCAAGAGCTCTCTAACTAGAAGTTTTACATCTCCAAGGTTTATGGATTTATCCTCCTCGCTCACATTAATCCCCATAAACATTTTGGTAATGGATTTAAAACTTCTCCTCGCACTCGCACGGCTTCTTCCCGCAGTAGGGGCAGACGCCGGGATACTTCTTCTTGGCGGCTTCTTCTATGTCGATGTCGAGGAGGTTCGCCAAACTAGCGAGCCAGGCCAAAACGTCGGCGAACTCCTCCTCCATAGCCTTCCGGTCGTTCTTCCTTATCGCCTCGCTCAGCTCCCCCACTTCCTCGACGAACCAGAGAAAGGTTTTATCCACTCCCCTCTTCGAGTCCTTGTGGAAGTAGATTTCCCTGATCATCTCTTGGAATTCACTGATCTTCATCTCTCCCACCCGAAAGAAGGGGAAGAAAGGGGCTTAAAAATCACTCGCTCGCAACTTCGATGAGCTTCCTCATGTGTATCTCCACCGTGTCGAAGACCTCCGCTGGAACGTCGCCGGATTTGACTATCAGCGGCAGCTCGGTGCAGCCAAGGATCACTCCCTCGATGTTTTCCCGCTCTATGTAGCGGTTGATGAGGTCGAGCACCCAGCCCCTGCTGGCGAAGTTCTCGAACATCAGCTCCTCGGTGATTATCCTGTGGAGCTCGTCCATCTCCTCCTCACTGGGAGTGACCACCTCGAAACCTGCCTCGCGGAGGGCGTTTTTGTAGAAGTCCGCGGTCATCGTCGTCTTGGTGCCGAGGAGGAGAACCTTCTTAACGCCCCTCCTCTTCATTTCCTCGATAAGCGCATCTATTATGCTCACCATTGGAACGCCGATGGCGCCCTGAACGTCGGGGAAGACTATGTGCGGGGTGTTGGCCGATAGGGATATTATCTCTGCCCCCGCCCTCTCAAGCGCTCTGGCGGCGTTTATGAGTATCTCCTTCCTCCCCTCCCAGCCGTTAGGGTTGTGGATGAATTCCTTGAAGTTTATCGAGTAGATTATCAGTTCGGGGAAGACGTAGGGCTCGAACTTTTCGCGGCTTATCTCCAGGTATTTCTTGTAGTAATAACACGTTGCCTCGGGGCTGGTTCCGCCGATTATGCCTATCTTCTTCATAAGAACCACCAAAGTGAGGGAGTTTTCCGGGTTTATCAGGCTTTCGGAAGGTTAAAAGAAAATTTCTTCAAACGTGTAGGAAAGCTTGGTTATGACTCCCAGCTCATCCCTCCAGGCGCATATGGGGATGCCGTTGTACGTGCCCTCCAGGATGGAGGGGTCATAAGGGACCGTTCCAAGGAGCGGGACCTCCAGTTCCTCTGAGATGAACTTTTCCAGGGCTTCGAGGTTTTTCTCAGGTATAAGAGGCCTGTTGAGTATAACCCAGAAGTCCTCGATCCCGAGATGAAGGAACTTTCTGATTGCCGAATCCACCCAGTCGTTGAGATTCCTCAGGGGGACTGTGCTGGGGTCTATGACCAGTACCTGGTAATCAAGCTCGGAAACGAGGGGGTGGGCGTCTATCGGAAGCCCCGATGGAAAGTCAACAAGAACCGCACCGTATGCACTTTTGAAGTATTCAATTAGTGTGGTGAGGCCTTTAAACGACAGTCTGTGTCTGATGGGGGCGTTTGGGTCGCCGAGGAGAAGGTGGAGGTTCTTGATTTCCAGATAGGGGTACGTCAGCCATTCCAGATCCATCCGGAGGTTCTCAAGATAGGAGTGGATGGTGTACTTCGGTGTGACCCCGAACTGGAACGCAAGGTTTGGAAAGTACAGGTCGGCGTCGATGAGAAGAGTCCTGACGCCTCTCATGGCTAAGCATGCCCCAATATTTGCAGTCAGGGCGGTCTTTCCACTGCCCTCAAAGCCGGTTATCCCTATTACCACCATCCCGGCTCACTCTGTAACGGTTCCTGACAATAATAAAACTGGGCGGCAAAGTTCAAAAATCTTTCTTGATTGCCCAGAACTGTGGTGTCACTTGGGCATCTCCCTCACGTGAACGTCGAGCTGCGGGAAGGGAATCTCGATTCCTTCCGTGGTGTAGAGCTCGTAGATGCCCTTTGTCAGGTCGCCTCTTACCTCCCAGTAGTCCTCTGTCCTGACCCAGGCGCGGAGCTGGAGGTTTATCGACGAATCGGCAAGGGCTGTTATCACAACTCCCGGTTCAGGATCATCGAGAACCTTGGGATGGTTTTTCATTAGGTTCATCACCAGCTTTATCGCCCTGTCGAGGTCTGTTCCGTAGGCGACGCCTATGTCCACATCAACCCTCCGGGTGGGCATCCTCGTGTAGTTTACAATTATGCTGCCCCAGACGAGCTTGTTGGGTATGGTTATTATCCTGTTGTCCGGCGTCATGAGTACCGTTGACATCAAACCAATGCCGCTGACCTTTCCAACCTGGCCGGAAACTTCAACAACCTCGTCAATGTCTATCGGTCTGAGTGCGGCGATCCAGACTCCTGCTGCGAGGTTCGTGAGGGTATCCTGCAGGCCAAGGCCCAAAATCAAGCCCACGACGGCCGAGAGGCCGAGGATGAGCGGGGATACGGAGATCCCTACCGCACCTAGGGCTACTATTATGACAGTGAGGTACAGGAGTATCGACAGGAACCTGGCAAGGAACTCCATCACAAGAGGTGGGAGCTTTGTCCCCCCCATGCCCTTTTTGAAGAGCGAGATCAGAATCTTCGACACAACGTAACCGGCCACCAGAATAATCAGCGCGGAGATTATCTGGAACGGTGTAATCCCTATGTATGAAAGGGGCTCATTCAGAGCCGCCATGGTATCACCCCGAATAGTTTTCAAAAAAAGTTGGTTAAAGTGCAGAAAAGGCTTTTCCTTTTCAGCCAAGTATTGAAATTATCTCATCAAAGATCCTCTCGGCCAGTTCGCGTTTGCTCATTCTGGGCAGTTTCTTGGTGAAGTCCCTGCCCACGAGAACGACCTCGTTCTCCTCGCTGCCAAAGGCGCTGAGCGTGTTGGCCACAACGAGGTCACTTCCTGCCCGTTCGATTTGTTTCCTTGCTTCTCTAACGAGTTCTTCATCACTCAGACCGGTCTCTGCCTTGAACCCGACCAGAAAAACGTCCGGCTGGAGTTCCTTTATCCTGTCTATTATCTTCGGCGTTGGTTCAAGCTCAAGGGTTAGGGTTTTTCCGCTCTTTATCTTCACGCTGGCCTTTTCCTTAACGCGAAAGTCGCTGACCGCCGCTGCGAGGACGACGATATCGTATTTTTTAGACCTCAGCTCGTTCTCTATCGCCCGGAGCATCTCCTCGACGGTCTCGACCTCAATCTGGTTCTCCACGAAGCTCGGAACACTCCCCTTCGTCCTGATGAGCGTTACCTCGGCCCCCCTGAAGTCGGCTTCCTCCGCTACGGCCACTCCCATCCTGCCGCTGCTCGCGTTCGTGATGTAGCGGATGGGGTCTATGTACTCCCTAGTCGCACCGGCCGTTACGAGAACGCGCTTTCCTTCGAGCGTTTTTGGGTGGAGTTTCCTGATCACGCGGTAGACTATCTCTTCCGTCGTCGCAACCTTGGCTTTGCCCTCCTCGAATCTCGGCCCTATGAACTCGACGCCGAGTTCTTTGAGCTTCTCAATGTTCTGAACGACGATCGGGTGCTCGTACATGCTGGAATGCATCGCCGGGGCAATCATGATGGGCGTGTGGGCGAAGGCCGTTGTCACGACGGTCGTAACGGGCGTGTCGTCTATGCCGCAGGCGATTTTTCCTATCGTATTGGCAGTGGCGGGGCAGACGAGGATCAGGTCGGCCTTGTTCTCGTGCTCCCCGGCGAGCTCGACGTGCTCTATGAAGCCTGTAATCTCCGTCACGACCGGATTCCCGGTGGCGAACTCCATCGCGTAGGGGTGGATTATCTTGGTGGCGTTTTCGCTCATGACGGCGTGTACCTCTGCACCGTGCCTTATCAGCTCCCTCGCGAGCTTGACGCACTCCACAGCTGCTATACTGCCCGGAATTGCAAGAACGATTTTCTTCCCGAGAAGCTTCCGGCTCTTGGTGGCGTGAATAAGCTTAACATGGTGAAGCATGATGGCACCTCCAGAAGGGGTTGCACTAACTCATATATAATACTTAGGAGGTTCAGAGCTCCCTCACGGCGTCATCTTCGAACTTGCTCACCTCTTCCTTCGTTCCCACCCACACGACTATCGTCGGCTCGACCGTTATCATTCCATCTCGTATCATTGGTTTTATCTCTCCTATGGCCTTCTCGATTTTGTGCCCCCTGTCAACGGCCTCTATTATGATGGGCAGGTCTGCCGAGAGCCTCATAACGTCAGCCGAGTGAACCCTGCTCTTCTTGCCGAACCCGTAGATGCCCCGGTAGACGGTCGCACCGGCGATGCCCATCCTGCGGAGCTTCTCCACTATCGCCTTGTAGAGGGGCTTTCCATTAAAGCGGTCGTTCTCACCTATGTAGATGCGAAGGCGAAGCGTGTTCCAGTGCTCGACTTCAACCACAAGATCACCTCCTTGCAAGGACAAACCCGAGGAATATTAGGCCTATTGTGATTATAACGTTTGCCGAGATGTTCAGAAGGGCCAAAGAGTACTCCCTCTCGCGCAGGAGTGAAAAAGTCTCGTAGGAGAACGTCGAAAAAGTGCTTAGTGCCCCGCAGAAGCCCGTTCCAAAGAAGAGCCTCCACTCGGTTGAGATGCCTATGACCCAGAAGAGCAGGCCGTACAGATAACCCAGAATCAGGCTGGCTATGCTGTTTACGAGGAGGGTTCCAACTGGAAAGTCCCTGTAAACCGGAAGTATACCTGAGATATAGAACCTCGCCAGCGCGCCCAAGGCCCCACCGAGCATTATTGCGGCAATTATCCTGACGTTCATTTTTCTCACCCTGCGTTCTGGCCTTCCCGTTTCCCCGGGGTGCGTCGTGCGACCCCTACTTAAGATTTTGGGATGTCGAGATAGGGATCCCAACCTCTTCCATAGTCGTTTTCCCTTCGTACTGACGTTCCCTCTGGTATTCATTCCTGTTCTCCTGGGGACCTGTTTTGAGTCCACTGTGGTTGGTCGGATGTGCAGGCCACTTCAACTGTGGTGGCACTGGTTGGGAGGTTCGCGGCCGGAGTTCTGGATCCCTCTATTCTCCACAGAAAGCTTCTGGTTTGGGCTTTCCTCATTTTTTCCGCCGAAGTTGAGGTAGTAGTGTATCTTCTCCTCGACTTCGCTGTAGTCCCTCTTCGGAAGCCCCAGGTGTTCCCGGAGTCGTTTGTTCTCGGCGATCATAGCCGAAAGCTGTATCGCAAGGTTCTGGTTGTCCATTGCAATATAGTATGAGCGGAACTTTAGGGGGGACCATTTGCCTTCCAGCTCGTAGAGCTCCCCATCAAGCCGAGCTATCTCCTCCTGGAGCTTTTTAAACGTCGTCTCGTTGGCCTTGGGATCGTCATCAATGTAGCCGTGCAGGAGGATTATCCTGATCGCCTCCTCAACCCGGAAATCGTAGCGTTCACAGAGTTCCCTAATTTTCTCAAAGGTCCCGTCCGCAATCTTGAACGTTACCCGTCGCCAGCCCCTCTTTGGCCTTACCGTGATCTTCATTTCTTCATGGCCTCCAGCTCCGCTCTAAGCCTCTTGTTCTCCTCGCTGAGCTCTTTCCGGAATGCCATCAGAAATTCCTTGTCCCGCTTTGCCATCTTTTCAAACTCCACGAGTTCGGCATAGCTTGCCCTCATCTCAGCAAGCTTTTTCTCCACCCTGTCCTTTCCTTCGAGAAGGAGGCGGAGCTTCAGAACCCTGAGCGTCCTCTCCAGCCCCTCCAGGTCTCGGAACCTTCTCTCTATCTCGTGCTTGTTATCCCTTATGGCCTTCAGTTCCTCGTTTGTGACCTCTATCTCCACGGGAACACCCTCCTTGACTTTTTGTTGCCGGTTCTCTTCACTGTCACGCCCGTTTCAAGACCCTTCAGGGCTTCTATCGTCAGCGGAAGTGCCGATATCTCCTCCTTCGTTGGCCGCTCCCTGGCCCTGTAGTCGAACTTGTCAATGAACGCACCAAGCCTTTCCCTGAGTATCCTCAGCTTTTCAATATGGACCCTCTTCAGCCTTTCAGCCGCAGTGGGATTCTCCCGCTGGAGAATTTGAAGGAGCATTCTGTAATGATGCCTGCAAAGTACCGATTCGGAGCGCTCGTATTCGGGGAGGAGCTCTTCGACCCTTTCCGCAAACGCCTCTACCGTGCTTCTCTCCTTCTCCTCCATAAGCCTGCAGAGGAAGCATTCTCCCTCCTCCGGAGTCTCGCCCCGCTCAAGGTACGTTATGTACGTCCTGAGCATGTGCTCGTAGATTATGGCCACACCCAGCGGCCCCAGCAGCGGTTCCGAATACGCTTTTCCCAGGGTCTTCCATGCGTGGTAGGTGCAGAGACCGAGACTCTCCTTGAACTTCTCCCTCACGCCCGGGTTGTTCACGTGCTCATACAGTATCGTGTCTATCTCGGACTCCTCGTATTTGTGGAGTGTTCTGCAGACGGGACAGCCCTCTCCGAGGGCGTCCCTTAGGTACATACCTATCAAGTCCATGCCTACCACTCAGATGAATCTCTTCATGAAATCCAGTACCGCCAGGGCCCTATACGTGTTCTGGAAGTTTGAAATGCCCAGTTCCAGCGAACGCCTGAAGCCGCCGTTGGGGTTCTGGAGTGTCCGGATGAACCTTACGTGCCTCTTAGGACAGCTTGGCCTCTCTCCCTGCAGTTCCAGACCCCTCGTCGCGTAGAACGTCGGCTCAAGGTACGGTGGAAGGCTGTAGGGAACCTCCGTGAACCCGCCCCAGTCGCCGCAGAGCTCGCAGTTTCTAAAGTGGGGGCTCTTTGGCGGCCTGTATCCAAGGGCGTTCAGGGTATAGAGCGCCTGATACGTCATCGTTGTCGTTGGTTGCTTCACCCCGAACCCGTTCCCGTTCCTGAAGCGCATTACGAATTCCCTTATTTTCTCCCTTGTTTCACTGTCAAAGCGGTAGCCTATGGCCTTAAATGCCTTGACGACCCAGTACGTTGCCTCCAGCGGTGTTGCCGTTCCAAACTCCTC
Source organism: Thermococcus coalescens (assembly GCF_055392585.1). Classification (NCBI taxonomy): domain Archaea; kingdom Methanobacteriati; phylum Methanobacteriota; class Thermococci; order Thermococcales; family Thermococcaceae; genus Thermococcus; species Thermococcus coalescens. The sequence goes on along the minus strand of NZ_AP043764.1, from coordinate 326,464 downwards.
GCTCCCGCCCAGACCCACGGCGAACCTGTCCTCCAGGGGGCTGTACTTGGTAAAGATTATGTCCACATGCTTCATCGCCACGTCCTTTGCACCGAGGATCGCCAGACCTTCCATGGCCATGGCTATCGCAACGACCGCCGTCTGGGGCTGTATTGCGTTTTCAAAGAATTCGATGGTCTTTTCCTTCTCTGGAACCTCCAGACCCAGGAGATTGTGGATTTTTACGGCGTAATACGTGTCGTTGACGTTGGTGTCGTTGAGGACACTGACAAAACAGTATCCTCCGTCCTCATGGCGCCTCTCCTCTGTATACCTGATGATGAGATCAACGTTAACGAACCTTCCAATTTCATAAAGCTTCGAGCCCATTCTACCGCCTCCCCAAGTTTTTGACGGAGAACAGGCGTCATCAGCCCTTGGCGGGCGGTTCGGCTCGAAGCCCGGGCGGACGCCATCGCCCGAAAGACCATCTGAAAGACGTTTAAAAACGTTTGTGGTGCAATTACCTAATAACCTAAAAATTTAATAAGCATAAAACGGCCTTTCATTTGTGATGAAATCATGGAATTCATAGCCTTCACCTACGCTGGAAACTTCGTGAAGGAGGAGGTAATAAAGGAAGTTGTGTTCACCGTATTTGATGAGGCGAATCGTTTCTTTGAGGAGAACGGCCTTCCGCTCAGGTTTCTCTACATCGGAAAGCTAAAGCTGGAGCCCGGCTACCTGATAAACATATACACCTCCAGGGGGAAGATACGGGCTTATCCCATCGAAGTCCTTGTGGAGGTTCTCCACGCCAAGCTCCTCAACGAGATAGAGGAGAGGCCGAACATAAAGATGAACAAGATATTCGCCCTGACCACGTTCCCTCTCGTCTCCCGCAATCCGTATTTTGACTTCTACGAGAAGTTCTTGGGGATACACGAGACCCTGATCGGGTTGAGGGTAATGGTCCTGTCAATGAAGCCCTTCGAACCGCCGAAACTCTCCGGATTCCTGAAAAGGGCTGATGAGGAGGGTGTATCTGAAGAAGAAAAGGCCCGCATAAAAGGGGAGCTTGAGCTCTTCAAGAACCGCCTTCTCAAGGGTGTCCTCCACGAGGTTGGCCACAGCTTCGACCTCGGCCACTGCTCAAACCAGTGCGTCATGAACTCCCCATCAACGATGGAAGAATGGGACTCCAGAATGCTCGGCTACTGCGATTCCTGCTTTATCAGCCTCAAGAGGGCAGTCGAGTGGTCCGAACGCAGTCCCCGGAGGGAGTAGGGTAAAAAGTTTTAGGCCCTTGGGCGTTAGTTCACACTGATGTGGCTCGGCCGTGTTTCCAGGTGGGAAGAGGAAGGAGCAAGGGGGGCGCTGCCACGCTACTTCTCGATTCTTGAGGGGACGGAAGAGCCGGTCTTTTCCATAACAAAACGGGTTGAGGTCAGGTTTGAAGATAATCTCCCGCTTGATGAGCTGTGGAACCTCCATGCCGAGGGGATGGAGAGGTTAAGGGAAAACGACCTGAGGGAGAAACCGGAGAAAAACCTCCTGGAGCTCAAGGCGCTAATCGCCAGCAGGATCCTGGAATCCTGCACGCTGTGCGAGATAAAGTGCCACGTGAACAGGAGGGAGCACATTGGCTACTGCCGCGTGGGCGAGAGCCTCGTGGCGAGCGACTTCCTTCACTACGGTGAAGAACCGGAGCTCGTACCTTCCTACACTGTCTTCTTCTCCGGCTGCAACTTCCGCTGCGTCTTCTGCCAGAACTGGGACATAAGTCAGTACCGCGTCGGGATCGAGCACGTCCCCGAGTTTATGGCGCTGAAGATCGAGGAGGCGTTCAGGAGGGGAGCCAAGAACGTCAACTTCGTCGGCGGTGAACCGACGCCGAATCTACCTTTCATCATTGAGACTTTGAGGCACGTCAGCGTCCGGATCCCTGTCGTCTGGAACTCCAACATGTACATGAGCGAGGATGCCATGAGGCTCCTCGACGGCATTGTTGACGTTTATCTGGCCGACTTTAAATGGGGAAACGACGGGTGTGCCTTGAGGTATTCCAAGATTCCCCGCTACTGGGAGGTCGTTACTAGAAACTTCCTCCTTGCCGCGGAGCACTTTGGGGCTGAGTTCATCATAAGGCATCTGGTCCTTCCGGGCCATCTTGAATGCTGCACGCGGCCAGTGCTGGGGTGGATAGTGGAAAATCTCGGAAAAGACGTCAGGGTAAACGTCATGTTCCAGTACCGGCCGGAATACCGGGCTGGAGAATATCCGGAGATCAGTAGGGTGCTGGAGGGCAAAGAAAAGCGAAAAGCGGCTCGAATCGTCGAGGAACTTGGTTTCAGAAACGCCCTCGTTGGCTAGCCACCAGCTCTGGCAAGTCTCAGGGTTTTCATAAAGCGTTGGATCTCATCCTCCGTCCCCTCGATGAGGACACTCCATCGCGGCATGCCGTGGAACGGTTCCGTCTCTTCCACGCTGATGAAAACCCTAGCCCCTGACTTTCTGAGTATCTCCCCTAGCTCCCTCGGGGGAATTGCGGTTGTTATCTGCAGCCTCATACTCTAAACTCGACACGGTCGGTTTTATTATTTCCGGAACCGCAAAGTTTATAAAGGATTGTACATATGTAATATTGCAATTACACATGCAGAGGTGATGTGACATGAAGAAGTTGCTGGCTGGATTTATGGCATTGGCCGTGTTCGGCCTTGTATTTGGGGCCGTTGCGGCCTATCAGGGCACTCCGGGGCCGAACCCGGAGGTTGAGAGAAGCGCCACGCCAATGGCCTACGCCATGGGTATGGGTCATGGAAACTGTGCCATGATGGCCGGGGAAGGCACTCCCTACATGGGGCTCGGTGTTAAGTCCGCCAACCTAACCGAAGTCAGCGTTGACCCCGCCGAGGTAACCGACTACCTCGCCCAGGTTTCAATTGAGGAGTTCACGAACAACCGCGGCATAACCGTCCAGAAACTCGTCTACGACGGCGACTACGTTGGAAAGGTCGTTGGTGACTACAACCTCGGCGAGCTGGACGTTTATGCCGCCTACGAGACCCTACATGGGGTTAAGGTCTTCCTGGCCTATGATGGCAGCATAGTGGGCTTCGTTCTTATGAAGTGAGCCCGCTGCCTCCTTCACTTTTTGTTTTTAAGTCTGAAAATGCATCTCCTATGAACTGCCGACCAGCCTTTTCGCTTCCTCCAGAACCTTTGACGCGTGCCCTTTTGCCCGGACGTTGAGCTTCTTCCAGACAACTTCGCCCTTTGGGTTGAATATGAACGTGCTCCTTATCACTCCCTCGTACTCTCTCCCGTAGCGCTTTTTCCTACCCCAGGCACCGAGGGCTTTTATGAGCTCTGCCCCGGGGTCGCTGAGCAGCCGGATTCTTAGGCCGTGCTTCTCCTTGAATTTTACATGGCTCTCCACAGAGTCCTTTGAAACGCCGATAACCTGAAAGCCCAGCTTTTCGAACTCTGGGAGGAGCTCCGTGAACTCTTTTGCTTCCGTTGTGCAGCCGGGGGTGTTGTCCTTGGGGTAGACGTAGAGAACGGTCCATCTCCCGAGGACAGCATCTTTAAGACTTATCTCTTTTCCGTTCTCATCGAAGGCCCTGACCTCCAGCGGGTTCATACGACCACCGAATTAATTAGGGTAACCTAATTCATAAACGTTTCGGGTGGGATAAGGTTATTTAGGAGTTAGTCTGAATTGTACTTCCAGGTGGGAACATGAGGCTGCCATCTCACAAGACCAAGATCATAGCCACTATAGGCCCCTCATCCCTCAAGAGGAAGACCATAGAGGCCATGGTGAAGGCGGGAATGAGCGTCGCGCGCATAAACTTCGCCCACGGAGACCTCGAACAGCACGCCAGAACCGTCGAGCTTGTGAGGAGTGTCTCGGAGAGGCTCAACCGCCCCGTTGCTATTCTTGGGGACCTCCCGGGCGTTAAAATCCGCGTCGGTGAGATGGCCAACGGCTCCGTGACGCTCCGCCGCTGGCAGACGGTGACGCTGACGACGAGGGACGTTGTGGGCAACGAGGGGATCATACCGGTTCAGTTCAAGGACTTTCCCAAGATGGTTTCCAAGGGTGATGTCATATACCTCAGCGATGGGTTCATAGCGCTCCGGGTTGAGGAGGTCAGGGATACCGACGTGGTCTGCAAGGTTCTCGCCGGCGGAACGCTCTTCTCCCACAAGGGAATAAACGTCCCGAAGGCCCGTGTTGCCATAGACGCCGTCACTGACAGGGATCTGGGGTTCATAGAGTTCGCCATCGAGCACGGGGTGGATGCGATAGGCATAAGCTTCGTGGGTTCCGCATATGACGTCATTAAAGTCAGGAGGTTTGTCGAGGAGAAGGGAGGCAACGCCTTCATAATAGCCAAGATCGAGAGGCCCGACGCGGTTAGGAACTTTGACGACATACTCTGTGCCGCCGACGGGATAATGATAGCCCGCGGGGACCTTGGAGTTGAGATGCCCATTGAAAAGCTCCCGGTCCTTCAGAAGAAGCTGATACACAAGGCTAACATTGCAGGAAAGCCCGTGATAACCGCCACTCAGATGCTTGAAAGCATGACCGAGGAGAAGCTCCCCACGAGGGCGGAAGTTACGGATGTCGCCAACGCCATCCTCGACGGTACCGATGCAGTCATGCTCTCCGAGGAGACCGCCGTCGGAAAGTATCCAGTGGACACGGTTAGGATGATGGCCAAGATCGCAAAGACCACAGAGGCATACATGGACTCCCAGTGGTCCACCAGGGTAATGGAATGGAAGATGAAGGGCTGGAGCGAGAAGGGCCCCAAGAAGGGCACGATAAAGGACACCATAGCCAAGAGCATAATAGAGGCCCTGGACTCAATAGATATCAAATACATCCTCACTCCGACGAGAACCGGGGAGACTGCCCGACTGATATCGCGCTTCAGGCCCAAGCAGTGGGTTCTGGCCTTCGTAACTGACGGCTGGGTCGGCAACACCCTGATGTTCTCTTACGGGGTCTACCCCTTCGTCGTCGAGGAGACGAGCGAGGAGGAGATACTGAGGACCATCAGGGGCCTTGGCCTGGTTAAGGAGAACGACACCGTCCTCCTCACCAAGGGGACGCCCATAGGCAAGACCGTCGGAACGAACACCATCAGGATATTCATGGTCTGATGCATTTTCTGTGTTCTTTTTCCTAGTTTCAGGCTGACCCAGCGTCCGGGGGTTCTGGGGGCTGGCCAGGCCCGCTGGAAGAAAACACGCCGCCATTACTGACGAATCTGTTCACGAAATCTCTGAGACGCCTCTCCGGTACAAACAGTCTGATCCGTAGGTAGCTCCCCCAATCATCATGGACGATCCGAATCTCGGACTTGGAGTGAGCTAAAAGTTCTCTGAGGGCGTCGCTGTGTTCTGTTCCTAGTTGCCGTAGACGTTCACCTCAAAAATATGGGCCCCTTCGGGGTCCTGCCCCACATACCACAGCACTTCTCCCAAAACGATACCTACTTTTTTCATGGTGACCACCTGGCTTAATGATACCTGTGGATATTTAATCCATTGTGTTCCATTATTTCATGACACTTGTTTCCACAAGGATATTTTTGCATCTCTTGTCTTACGCAAATATTTAAAGAATATTCAATTTATAAGATTTTTCTGGCATTGATTGTGAAAAATGCATCAGCGAGTGGCCGGGACAACCTTAAAAGCCTCACTACAAAGGCTGTGCCATGAGGACGTTTATAGTCAAAGCCAACAAAGCTCATACCGCCCCCGACTTCAATCTCAAGGATCTCCCGGGAACGAGCGGCAGAATAGACCTCCTGTGCAGGGCTCTCAACTCAGCTTTCCTCCTCTCCTACGGCTTCAGAAAAAACGTCAGGGTGTGGCTGAGCCTCTACGGCCCGCCGAACCCGCCCAAGGCAATAAGGTTCGAGGGAAGTGAGATAAAGCCGAAGACCCTCAACCCCGATGAGCTCAGCACCGCCAAGCTGATAATTCGTGCGCTTAAAGCTTCCGAGGGCCTGAGGGAACCGAGCAAAGAGGTCCAGGTTCTGCCCGGCATCTACGTGAGCAACATGACCTTCGAGGACATCGTTAGAAGAACGCTCAAGGGTTCCGCCCTCTACTACCTCCGCGAGGAGGGGAAGCCGATAACCGGCGAGAGTTTCCCTCAGAACGTTGCCTTCGTCCTTGGCGATCATGAGGGGCTGAGGGAAGAAGACGAGGCCTTCCTTGATGGAATAGCACAAAAAATAAGCGTTGGGAGGAAGAGCTACCTGGCATCCCACGTGATTGCCTACGTAAACATTTTCCTCGATTCCCTCACTCCTCCGCCCTGAGCTTCAGTGAGGTGTGCTCCTGCTTGAGCTCCTCCAGCTTCTCAAGTATCTTTTCGCTGGTCTCCCTGAGCTGCAGTGCCAGCTCTTCAAGCTCCTTTATCTGCTCTTCCAGCGCCCTCTCGCGCTCCTCGATTTCCTCCATCGCCATTGCGAGCTTCTCCTCCTCGCTCTTCCTGTAGACTTCGATGCTCAGTCCCTCGTAGTCCCACTTGATGGTTCCATCTTCGATCCTGAACGGCACGGTTATCCTGATGACATCGCTCTTCTCAACGCCGAGCTCCTGGAGCTTCTCGAAGATTTTCTGGTTCAGCTCCCCCGCCGCCCTGACGACCTCCCTCGGGTCAACTTTCTTCCGCGTCAGTGCGAAGAGAACGCGTCTCACCTTGTAGGCGTAACCGGAGGCACGGACAAAGCCGGTACTCAGCCTCATGGCCACCACCATAAGTGTTTTATCCTTTGGGAAATAAATAACTAGCGGTGAGAAAAATGAACATCCTGATATTTGGCCCTCCCGGAAGCGGCAAGTCCACTCACTCCAGAACAATAACCGAGCGCTATGGTCTGACGTACGTCTCCTCTGGAGACATGATACGTGCTGAAATCGAACGTGGAAGCTCCCTCGGCAGGGAACTGGAGCGGTACCTTGCGCGGGGAGACCTGATACCGGACACGGTTGTCAACACACTGATAATCTCGCGGCTGAGGCGTGACAGGAGAAACTTCATCATAGACGGCTATCCAAGAACTGCGGAACAGGTTCTGGCCCTTGAGAACTACCTCTACGACCACGGCATGAGCATAGACGTCGCTATGGAGATATCCATCTCCAAGGAGGAGAGCGTTGAGAGAATCTCGGGAAGAAGAATCTGCTCCAAGTGCGGCGCGGTCTATCATCTCAGATACCGCCCTCCAAAGGTTCCGGGAAAGTGCGACGTCTGCGGCGGAAGACTCGTGCAGAGGGAAGACGACAGACCGGAGATAGTTGGAAGACGCTACGACCTCTACATAAGAAACATGGAGCCGATAATCAAGTTCTACAAGAAACAGGGCGTGTATGTAAGAATAGACGGACACGGCGGTATAAACGAGGTCTGGGAGAGGATAAGGCCCCTCCTGGATTATATCAGGAATCGGGAGTCCCTTTCCCGAGGAGGGCCATGAGCTCCCTGACTTCCTCACTCTGGGCGAGTTCCTCGGCTTCTTTCTCTATCTCAACCTTTCTTTTGAGAATCGAGGCCAGAGCCTTGTCCTCCGGGTCTATGATTTTGACCTCAAGCGGAAAGATCCTCCTGGTTAGGGTTTTGATGTATGTCCCCGCCTTGTATCTAATTTTCTTTTCAAGCTCGCCCTTTTCCTCCGGGGAAAGAAGACGGTCCGTTCTCAGGACTATCGTTAGCACGTGGGGCTCCTCGAAGGGCACCGTTACCGCAAGGGCTGAGAACTCCACGTTCCACTCCCTCAGGGTTATTACGAGTCCTTTTCCAAGGCGTTCCAGGGCTTCCTTTATTTTTTCCGGTCCATTGACGATCAGCTTCGGGGTCTTTTCGGGGCGGGCCTCCTCGGATCCTTCGTCGACCACCTTGAACCCCGAGATTGAAAACCTCACCCCGTAGACCCTACCGAGGGTCTCCGTGGCGTCCGATGCCAGCTTTTCCAGAAGGCCATAGACAAAAGGGTCGACTTCCATTGAGAGAAACCTCCGGAGCCCCCGAACCTTTAGAAGGAAGACAAGGTTCAGCACCCTCTCCTCGGGATGAACCAAAACTGTAAGCTCCTCCAATGACGCCCCAAAGACCTCTACGGCCTCTCTAATCCTCCCCGCAAAGAGCTTATCGATAATCGGGTAGTATTCAGGTGGATTGACGTTCAGCAATCTCAACACTCCGTAACGAAACTACGGCGAAATCACTTTAAGGGTTTCTCATCAATTAATACCGGTGATTCTTTATGAGAGTCAAATTTTATGCAACCTTCAGGGAGCTCATAGGGAGGAAGGAAGTGGAAGTTCACGGGGTGAAAACGGTTCGCGAGCTTATAGAATACCTGGCCGAACACTACAGCCCGGAAATCAGAAAACAGCTCCTGGAAACGGAGCGTGTCGCGGAAGGGAAGCCCGTTGATGGTATGATCCTTGTTAACGGCCACAACGTGCTCCACCTGAAGGGGCTCGATACTGAGCTTAAAGACGACGATGAGGTTCATATATTCCCTCCGGCCGGTGGTGGGTGATGGCGGTTGCCGAGATATGCCTCTTTCCACTCGGGACGGAGAGCCCAAGCGTCGGGAAATACCTTGAGCCTGTCATGGACGTTATAAGGGAGAGTGGACTGAAGCACCGGCTCTGCCCGATGGGTACGGTCGTTGAGGGCCCGGTGGAGGAAATTCTTGAGCTGGTAAAGGCCTGCCGCGAGGCTATCATCAAAGCCGGGGCAAAGAGGGTCGTCATAAGCCTCAGGATAGACGATAGGATCGACAAGCCCCTGACGATCGAGGGCAAGATGAGGGTGTAAGATGGCGGAGTACTTCGACAGAATAGCCGGCAGGTACGATGCCTGGTACAGAACAAAAACCGGGAGGTACGTTGACAGAATTGAGAAGTGGCTCGTTTTCTCCATGCTGCAGTCGAAATCGGGGAAAGCCCTCGACCTCGGCTGTGGGACGGGCAACTACACCCTTGAGCTGAAGAGGAGGGGCTTCGACGTGATCGGTCTGGATGCCAGCGAGGGCATGCTCAAGGTGGCCCGCTCCAAGGGGCTGAACTGCATAAAGGGCGACGCCTACAGTCTGCCCTTTCCCGACCGGAGCTTTGATCTGGTTCTCAGTGTCACGATGTTTGAGTTTATTTACGAGCCCGGGAGGGTCGTGGCGGAGATAAACCGTGTCCTGAGGCCGGGAGGCGAGGTTCTTATAGCGACGATGAACGGGCGGAGCGCCTGGTTCGTCTTCAAAAGACTTAAGAGCCTGTTCGTGGAGACCGCTTACAGGTACGCTCGCTTCTATACTCCCGGGGAGCTTGAAGACCTGCTCAGGAATGCCGGCTTTACCGATGTCCGGAGCGGTGGGGTGATATTCTTCCCGTCTTTCTGGCCGTTCCACGGCCTTGCCGAGAGCCTCGACAAAAAGCTTCACAACCGTTGCAAGGGCATCGCGGCTTTTATAGCGGTCAGGGGCGTGAAGCCTTGAAAAAGATACGCCTGGTGACCCGGGAGGAGGCCTGGGAGAGGGCGAATAGAATAAAAAAGGAGTACGAGGCGATTTACGGCATCGAGTTCGAACTTGAAGCGGCGTTTATACCGCTCTGCAGTATCGTGCCCACCCAGGCGGCGCTGAGTGAGGTCAAACTTCTGGTTGTTCTCCAGGAGATAAAGCACGGCTACAACGCTCCCATCATAGTCATACCCTACGGGGGCAGGTACTACCTCATAGACGGTCACCACAGGGCTTTTGCCCTGAAGAAACTGGGCTTTGACGAGGTTGAGGCCATCATCATCAGGCCAAGGGGAGAATTCGTCCCGGGCGTTATCAAAACAACAGAAAAAGAGGGGCTAAAAAGACTCGAAGACATGAAAATAGTGAGGGATTAACCCTCCCATATCACGTACTCCTTCTTTGTTATGAAGACAGGTTCTATCCTCTTCCTGACGATGACTACCTTGTCCTCACCGTACTTCTGGTAGAGCTTCTGGATGTATGTATCAAAGACTCCCTGTGGCATCGAAGCTTGGACGGTTATCTCGTTGTCCCCAGGGGCGACGCTTATGCCCTCCTTGACCGGAACGTAGGTTATGATGTCCTGGTGGGGCTCGAGGTAGAACTTCTCCTGGTAGATGTCCTTTCCGTTAGGCGCGATGTAATATACGACGCTCGCCCTAAGGTAGAGGTCAACAGTGCGCTCCTCTCTGAACGCGGCGGTGAGTTTGAGCTCCCCGCTCTCCCCTTCATCGAGAACGTAGCTGGGGTCGACGTTATTGCCATTGACGTAAACTGGCCCATCGAGGACCCCAACCGGCCCGTCCTGAACGAGGATGAAGCGGTACTTGGTGGCGTTTGGGACGGTCAGGTTGAGCTCGATGGGTGTCTCGTTGAGGTGGTTCATGTTGATGCCTTCGGCTAGGATCTCCCTCTTTACCAGCACGCTGCCGTTGTAGGCTTCAAAGATGAGCGTCGCGTCTTTGACGTCCCTTCCAAAGGCCGATATCCAGAGCCTCAGCTTTTGCTCTCCCAGCGGAAGCTTTCCACCGCCGAGGGTGCTGTAGAAGGCTTTCCATGTTCCGTTCTCAAATTTGTCAATCCTGTAAACCGCGAAGGGTCTGAACTCGTAAGTTGAAACGCCTCCATCCCGGTGGACAGGTTTGAAATTGGCAAAGAGCATCTGGGCGTCCCACGGCTCGAATGAGAAGGGTATCTGGAACGCCAGCCTCACGAAGTTGCTGAAGGCTATTTTCTGGTAGGCCAGAAGCCCGTAACCCTGGAAGATGTAGAGAACGTATGGTATATCGCCCCTGCCCTGTATGACCTGCCCCTTGGTGAGGTCTATCGTGAGCACCGGCTGATAGGAGTATTTCCCGGTGTTTATGTAAACCACAGTCTTTCCGCTCTCGTTGGCGTACTGAATATACTGGGCAGGGATGACCTGGAACATCGGGTTGCTCCTGTACTCGCCGTAGGTTATCGCACCGCCGAGGTAGCTTATGGCGTTGAACTTGTATATGTCCTGCTGCCAGACTATCATGTAGTTCAGCTCCCAGGCCTCGAAGTCCTGCTCGCTCTCGTTGCCGTAGTGGGAGAAGAAGTCCGCCACGATGTAACGCCTGTCGTAGGCGTGACCTCCATCCGTTGCCGAGCGTCTGTGGCTGAGGAGGCTGGACTCAATCCAGTAGCCGTAGTCCCACCAGCTCGTGGCGCTGTCGAGGGGGTTGCTGTTCTCCTTGAGCCAGTTGAGGGAGTTGACCCACTCTGCCGGAACTGAGCCCTGGCCCTTTGCGGTGTTCGTGGCTATGCTATTCATGTACTGGGCCCCGATAATCGGTAGCGGCAGGAACAGGAGCATCAGGAGAACTGCATAGAGTGCCTTGGTGGTCATGCTCTCCTTCATTTCCTCGACGAAGAGGAATATTTCCCCTATGGCGACTCCCGCCAGGAGCAGTATAGCCCCCGAGGCCTGGAACACGAAACGAACCGCGTTGAAGAGCAGGTAGAGGGAGCCGATGTAGTAGGTGACCAGGAATATCTCTTTGTGGCCGGTCAGGTCGTTTTTGGTAAGCTTCCTGACGAACCTCGCGGCGACTATGATGAACCCCACCGCGGAGAGGATGAATATTATTGCGTCCTTGGTCTTGACGCTGTAGTATGCGGTTATAGTGTTCCAATCGGTCTTCGCAAGCTCCGCAACCGTCTGGTAAAGTGGGTTGGACTGGTAGGCGGCACCCATAAACTTCAGGAGATCCCTTCCGAAGTAGCCGTAGAACGCCAGGAAGCCGACGATGGCTATGGCGAGTATCGTCCCGAACCTGTGCTTCTTATCTGAGTAGTTCAGTCCCATCCTCTCGCCGTATAGCATGACCGCCGCTAGGATGGAGAGGGCCATGAACGCCTCAATAGCAAAAATGAGAAAGCCTCTGATGCCAATGAAGCCGGTGTAGGAGATGGCTATTCCAAGGATCAGCGAGAGGCCGTAGATCGTGAAAAAGTCCCTCACAAAGCTCCTTAGGGAGTCGAGCATCCCGAAGGTGAAGAACACCACTATGGTTATGCCCGCCACCAGGAGGAGTATTCCGACACCGAACGTGCTCCCTGTCCATACCGCCATGTAGAGGACGCTGGTCAGCAGGAACAGGGCCCCGGAGAGTGTTTTCTTCAGGTTCCATTCCTTCTCATCGAGGTACACCATGAGGAGGAACACTGCATAGATGAAGAACATCATGAAGGGGCCTTCACCACGGTTGTTGCCGGAGTATGTCTTGCTGAAGTTGGCGTAGGAGAACATCATGAACGCCGCCGCCCAGAGGCCGGCCCAGTTGGAGTGGAGCTTCTTTCCGAGAAGGTAGACTCCTATGATGGTCATTGCTCCCACGAACGGCGGCCAGAGTTTGAACGCCCCCAGCTGGTCGTAGCCAAATACGGAGACTATCTTATAGAATATGGCCTGGACTGTGTAGAGGCCCAGGTAACCGCCCGCCTTTATTCCAGTGGGAGGGTCAGCGTAGGCAAAGTATTTGGGAATCCACTCGTTGATGGCTATCCTGTACATCTCGTAGTGGAAGAAGGTGTCCGGGTCGAGGAAGGTCTTGTAGTTCGAGGTGATGTTCCTTATCCTGAAGCCAACGTAGGCCAGCATGAGGACTATCAGGGGGAGGCCGTAGGCCTTGAACTTCTGATAGTACTCGGGGAGGGAAGTCTTTTCCCCTTTTTTCTTTCGTTTCTCTTTAATTTTCGTTTTTACCATCCAAACCACCTCATTCAACGGTGACCGATTTGGCCAGGTTTCTCGGCTTGTCGGGGTCGTTGCCCCTCAGGACAGCCAGATGATAAGCGAGTATCTGGAGCGGAACAACGTAAACTATCGGAGTGAGAAGCTCGTCCATTTCTGGCATTTTGATGAAGACGTCGGAGATCCTCTCCAGTTCATTCCTGTCCCCGATGCTTATTATATACGCCCCCCTCGCGCGGGACTCCTCTATGTTGCCCACCATCTTGTCAAAGGTCTTTCCGTCCGGTGCTATTGCAACCACTGGGACGCCATCCTCAAGAAGTGCCAGGGGGCCGTGCTTCAGCTCGCCCGCGCTTAGACCTTCCGCGTGGATGTAGCTTATCTCCTTGAGCTTGAGTGCTCCCTCAAGGGCCGTTGGGACGCTTATGCCCCTGCCGATGTAGAAGAAGTCCCGCTTTTTCCTGAGCTCCTCGGCCAGCTCCTTCAGTGACCCATCATGCCTGAGGGCGTCCTCTACAAGTTCTGGGACTGTGTTAAGCTCCCTCTCCAGCCTTTCGAGGTATTCCTCCCCGACGGTTCCAAGGATCCTCGCAAGTTCGATGGCGAGCATCGTGAGAACCGTCAGCTGGGTCGTGTAGGTTTTGGTGGCGGCGACGCCTATCTCCGGCCCGGCGTGTGTATACAGGGTGAGGTCAGCTATTCTGGTCGCCATGCTCCCGACAACGTTGACTATCGCGAGAACCTTCGCCCCTTTCCTCCTGGCCAGCTTCATAGCCGCTAGGGTATCGGCGGTCTCCCCGCTCTGGGTTATGGCTATCACGAGGGTATCCTCGTCCACCAGATCCTCGAACTCATAGCGGAACTCGCTGGCGTCCTCGACTATCGGGACCTTCCTGGCGAGCCTCTGGAAGAGATACTTGGCGACCAAACCGGCGTGATACGAGGTGCCCATGGCTATGATGAATATCTTCTCATATTTGGCCACCTCCTCTGCTATCGAACGGATTATCCCGGCATTCCCATGGAGGGCGTCCCTTATGGCCCTTGGCTGCTCGTATATCTCCTTGAGCATGAAGTGGGGGTAGCCGGCTTTTTCCGCCATCTCAAGGCTCCATTCTATCTCCTGGACTGGCTTTTCGACGATCTCCCCACTGTCGAGGTTCTTAACGACCCAAAAGTCCTTTCCCACTACGGCGTACTCTCTGTCGTCCAGAAACACGACACGGTTCGTGTACTCAAGGAAGGCCGGAACGTCGCTCGCTCCAAAGTTCTCCCCTTCCCCGATTCCAAGGACGAGGGGGCTCTCGTTCCTCACGAAGTACAGCCTGTCAGGCTCTTCGGTGTATATTATGCCGAGGGCGAATGAGCCCCTGAGCCTGAGAAGGGCCCTCCTCATGGCCTCCTCAAAGGTGCCCCCTGATTTGAGCTCCTCCTCTATGAGATGGGCTATAACTTCGGTGTCCGTGTCGCTGTTAAAGCGGTGACCGCGTTTAAGAAGCTCCTCGCGGAGCTCGCGGTGGTTCTCGATTATGCCGTTGTGGACGAGGGCAATCCTGCCTGTGCAGTCCCTCTGGGGATGAGCGTTAATATCGTTCGGGACCCCATGGGTGGCCCAGCGGGTGTGTCCTATTCCCCTTTTGCCGGGCATTTCGAGAAAGCCGAGCTTCTCAGCGAGTTCGTCTATCCTTCCGGCTCCCTTCTTTATGTAAAGCCTCCCGCCCTCTTCCGTGACTATTCCCGCGGAGTCATACCCCCTGTATTCGAGCCTTTTGAGGCCCTTGACGATAATCTGGGAGGCCCTGCCGTCTCCGATATAGCCGATTATACCGCACATTACCTTCCACCTGCCTCTCTTACTCTTTCCCTAAATAAATGCCGGAAGTTAAAAGCGTTTCTCAACGGTGGTTTTCTGGTGGGTTCATATGGCCTTTGGTTCAACCCTCGATGGGAGGAAAAGCCTTTATACCCTGCCGTCTATCCACTCCGGGTGTGCCGATGAACAGGAAGCTCGACGAGTTCCTTGAGGCAGTCTCATCAAAAGCCCCGGGAGACTCTGATAACGGCGGGAGAAGAAAAAGAAAAAAGCGCCTGAAGGCCACCAGCCTGGAGTCTTTCCTCCCCGAGGAATATGTGAACTATTTCAAGGAACTCCGCATAGGGTCAAAGAAGATAAGAAACGCCAGGATAGAGGAGCTATAACCCCTCTGCTATTATCGCCAGCTTTCCGAACTGGAATACAAAGGCCCTTCTGTCTCCCTTCAGGTTCGCCTCTATCCTCCTCCTGACCTTCCAGTACTCCCCCTCCGGCACGCTTATCCTGAGAGTTGCCCTTCCAAAGCCTTCTCTCCTGAGAAAGTCGTTTATCCTGACCGGATGGAAGGGCACAACGCCCACAACGGTGTAGGTTCTCTTGAGGTACGGGCTCCTGATTTCCTCTTCTCCGGTTGCTAAAATGCGCCTCTTCTCGCGAAGGAGCATTTTAACATCTGAGTTTAAGGCGTGGAACAGCTCGTTTATTAAATCGGCGTAGTCAACGCTCTGGGGGATCTCATAGAGGTACTGGCCGGGCTTTTCCGTCCACTCGACTATGTTCTCCAGGTCAGGGGCGCTCTCAAGCCTCGCCCCGGCAGGAAGTGTAACGGCGCTCCTCTCGGCCCGCGCCAGGGGTTCGGTGTAAAAGGTCAGCCGGTTGAGTGCGCCGAAGAGGTCGATGTACTCGAACTCTCCCCTCCATGGAACCCTCTCGCGCCTCATCTGGGGCGGCAGGTCGAAGATAAAAGCGTCCGTTTTGGATCTGTACGCCCTATACACCTCCAGGGGGCTTGGCAGGAGGTCTTCCAGCCTCCTCTCGGGCATCTCCGGCGGGCGAGCTGGATCCGAAAATATTACCTCCGCGTCTATCCTCTCGACGGTGTCCCTGCTGAGCGAGTCGGCGTTTATGAACTCGATGTTGTCCACGCCGTACTTCTCGGCGTTTCTCCGCGCGAACTCGACTTTTAGGGGGTCGATATCGATCCCGTATGCCTTATCGACCTTCATCGCGTAGAAAATCAGCTGAATTCCGATTCCGCAGGAGACGTCTGCTATGCTTCTGACTCCGAGTTTTTCCAGGCGTTCGGCACGGTATCTGGCCACTGCCTCGTGGGTGGCGTAGCGGAGGCCCTCCAAGTCCATCCAGAGGTCACCGCGGGAGAACTTGTCCCCTGCCCTTATCCTGGCCCTCGCTATCTCGGCTATGAGCTTCCACTCCTCACCGAGCTTGGCTCGGAGCTTTCTCTCGTCGAGCCCCCTTCTTATCATGTCCACCGCGAGTTGAACCTGCTCCTCGGTTATCATCATGTTCGAACCTCGGGGAGAGGCTTAAAAACGTTGCCGCGCTAATCTATCCGGTGGTAAAATGGACTGGAAAAGGGTCCTCTTCATCGCGATTTCGGCCGTTATACTGATCGGTTCATTCTGGTATCTCTACGATTTCGCATCCCGCACCGACCTCAGGGACTACATCGGAGACGAGGTGTGGTACGTTCCCGCGAGCAGGAACGTCCTCCACAGGCTTGGCGTTGAGCTTCGCTACGTGAATGAAACGACGAATTCGGCCGGGATAAACGTTATCTTCTCAGACACGAGCACCCGAATAAAATACCAGTACGACGTTGAAAAGATAGCCCTCCGCTACAACGCAACCTACGAGAGGGAGTACCTCAAGTTTCCGGGCGTGTACTTTGAGATACCTGTGGGCAACTTGGAGGGCTTCCTCAATGCCCTGTCCGCAGAAATACCGGCGGATGCCTACTACGTAGTCCCCGGCTACAGGTATCCCGACAAGGAGAACATCCAGAACTACCTAAACACCGAGCACCCCTTCCTGGGGAAGGATCTCATAATGCTGGGCATGCTTGTCGAGGACGAGCCCATAAACTGGCGCCTGCCTGGAATATTCGCCTTCGTCCTGATAGGCGTTCTGGTCGTTCTCGCAACTTACAGGATAAGCGGCAGCTACCTCGCGGCGCTTATAGCCCTCATATTTACCGTCGCGGACCCAACGCTCGAAGCCACCGCCGTAACGGCCATGCTGGACATCCACGTGGCGCTCTTCGTGGCGCTGTTCACGACGTTGCTGGTCTATGAGCGGAGGAAGTCTTCCGCCTTTGCGGTGGGCCTTGCCGCCGCCGCCAAGCTCAGTGGGGCGTTCGGCTATCCCGTGCTCCTCGTAAGGGCTTTTAAGGGTGAACGGAAGCTGACGGGCTTCATCCTCACCATAGCAGTTATTCCCGCACTGGGATTCCTCATCCCAAACCTGGTGGCCGTAAGGGCGGTGGGATTCGAGCAATGGGTGGACGACATACTGGGCAGCTTCCGCTGGCACCTCTCAAATAAGGGCGGCCATCCTGCGGCCTCACCTGTCTGGGACTGGTTCATAAACAAGAAGGCCTTCCCCTTCCACTACAACCCCAACGTGTTCGCCCAGACAGACCCGTTCCTGCTCCTCAGCATGGTTCTGTTCATACTCGCCCTTCCCTGGCTCTACAGGAGGAGGGGAAAGCTGCTGATACCGTACGGTGTCTTCTGGAGCACCGTTGGGTTCTTTGTCCTCCAGTACATCCTCGGTGGAACGACCCAGTTCAGCTTCTACGCCACGGTTCTCGTCCCGCCGGCCGCTATCGTCATGGGCGTTGCGTTGAAGGAGCTCCTCCGGTGGGAGGCCTTCACTGACTCCCTCTGGCTGTACCTTGAGTGGTTGCTGGAAGTGAAGGACAGGATAAGGCTGAGGCTGAGCCGTTAGATTTTGTTCTTCCATGAGAGGAAATCTCTGTCCTTTTATGTTCTTTTATGCAAGACTAATACCACAAATCCCCAGAAGTTACGGGGGAGGGCAGCAGGAAGTTCCATGGGAAGCGGAAGAAGTCTCGAAGAGGCAGAGGAGAAATATCAAAAATTACCTGCCGGGAACGATCTCAATCACGTCAACTCCCTTGAAGTCATCATCGAGCGTCGCAAGCTTCTCACAGTGGTATTCAAGTGCCGTCGCGAGTATCCTCGCGTCGTGGGGGAGGAGAGAATAGTTGTGAACCAGCGTGGCGATGGCGAGCCAGTCCCTCGAATCAGAAACGAGGAGAATGTTTTTCGCCTCGATTAACGCAAAAATCGTTGAGATTATCTCAGAAGCACTCTTCCTGGACTCTTAATTTCTCCTGAGTAGCTTTTGACTCTCCACACGGAGGATACGCAGTATTC
This sequence comes from Thermococcus coalescens, assembly GCF_055392585.1. NCBI lineage: Archaea > Methanobacteriati > Methanobacteriota > Thermococci > Thermococcales > Thermococcaceae > Thermococcus > Thermococcus coalescens. Next base: position 308,467 of record NZ_AP043764.1, on the reverse strand, counting down.
CCTCTCGGCGGGCTTCCGCATCAGAACGTAGAAGAGCTCATCGAAGTGAGAAACCTTGAACTCCTTGGCCTTTACTCCACCGTTTCGCTTATGCTGAGAAAGGGAGAGGTTGAGAAAGCGGAGAAGTTCTTGAAGAAGTCCCCCTGTTAGGCTTTCCCCTTCAGGAACTCCTCCAGGCTCGTCTGCCCCCTCTTCTTTTCCTTCGGCTTTCCCTCGGCCTTCAGCTTATCCTCTATCTTCCTCAGCGTCTTCCAGCTCCTCCGCACTATCGGTGGAAACTCGCCGTGCTCGCGGTAATAGCTCTCAAGAAACGCCCTCGTCCTCGGGTCGCTCGGGTATCCAGAACCTATTTCCCCGTACTGTTCTTTCAGCTTCTCAATAGCCCTGTCGCGGGTCACCTTCGCTATTATAGAGGCCGCCGAGACGGGCACGAACTTGTCGTCCGCCCTGTGCTCCGCTATTATCTCAGCCTTGAAGTTCAGCTTTGCCTTTATCTCCTCGCCGAAGCGGACTTCCTTGACGTCGGCGGCGTCGATATAGACAACGTCGGGTTTAACCTTGAGCGAGTTGAGGGTCTTGACGAAGTTCTCCACCTCGAATTCGTTGAGCGTCCCCGAGCGGGAGTCTATCTCCTCCGGCCATAATTCAAGAATTACATAATCGTCTAAAAGTACAATTATCTCATCAAACAGCCTCTCTCTCCTTTTTGGGGTTAACCTTTTGGAGTCCTTAACGCCGAGCTCTTCGAGTTTGGGAACGTTAGCTTCATCAACAACTACAGCGGCAATAACCATCGGCCCTATCACCGGCCCCCGACCTGCCTCATCGATTCCAGCGAGTTTTCTGCCCAAGGTTTCACCTCCTGAAGAGAAGGACGCCGTAGATGACGCCCAGCATTATCGTTGCCAGACCGCTTGGCGGTATGTCTGTGAAGTAGGCAAGCACCACCGATGAGAGCTGTACCGCGAGGGTCAGCAGGAGGCTAGCGGCTAGAACCTTCCTCACGTCCGAACTCACCATCAGCGCTATCGCACCGGGAAGGACGGCTACAACCTGCAGGGTAATCAGCCCGACGGTCTGCACTATCAAAGCCCCGATTGCACCGACGAGGACGTAGAGGATCGTCAAATATGCCCTCGCGTTGCCCCCGTAGCTCTCCACCCCCTCAGGATCGAAGCTGAGGTACAGAAAGTCCCTGTACAGAAATAGCATGGCGAAGAAAAGCAGAGCGCCGCCGATGACGAGCACCGTGAGGTCGTTAAAGGTTATCAGGAATATTTCGCCCGTGAGGTACGAGACTATGCTCTGGCTGAGGGGAAAGTACGGCCTGTCCGCCATGACCTTGTACAGAACGCCGAATCCCAGGACTGTCAATCCTGCCACGAAACTGGCGACGATTCCCACCGCCGAGTCCGGGGAAAATCCGGCCTTTTCAAGCTGGGCTATGATGAGAACCACGGTGACCGTCACGGCCAGGGCTGTGAGCATTACCAGTGAGAGGTTCTCGAAGAGCAGTCCGAGTACCATCCCCAGAACCGCCCCGAAGAGAAGCGCGTGGAAGAGTGCATGTGTGAGAAAGGCCAGCCCCTTTGCGTTGATCAGGGGGCTGAGCATTCCAAGGAGAACGCTGACCATGATGCTCGCAAGTACTGCCCGCAGGAGGTATTCCGGGATCACAGCCCTCCACCCCCGTGGTCGTGGAGGTGTGCGTCGCCGGTTATGCAGAAGAGCCTGCCCTCGACCGGCACCACCCTGGCCAGTGGGCCGTAGACAGATTTGATAATGCTGTCCCGGATAACGTCTTCGGGCCTTCCGAAGGCGACGAGACGCCTGTTGAGGAGCATTACCCTGTCCCCGACCTCAAGGAGGGGGTTTATATCATGTGTAGTGATTATCATCGTTATGCCCCTCTCGTGCTTTATCCTCTCAAGAACGTTTGCGACCTCTACCCTCGCGCTTGGGTCGAGGGCCGAAAGGGGTTCATCGAGGAGGAGGAGCTTCGGGTCGCTTATGAGCGCTCTCGCGAGGAGGACCCTCTGCTTCTGTCCCCCGCTCAGCTCGCGGAAGAGTCTGTTCTCAAGGCCGGACAGCCCGACAAAGCCGAGAACCTCCACAGCTTTCTCCATAACCTCGTGGGGTATTTTAAAGTGCGCGAAGCCCCTCCTGTAGATGCTCCCCATCGCGACTACCTCTAAAGCCGTCAGCGGAACCTTCTCGTTGAGGCTGTGGCTCTGAGGGACGTAGCCTATCATGTCTCTCGCATCGCACGGAGGTCTGCCAAAGATCCGGAGCTTTCCGGAGTACTCCCTGTGAAAGCATGCTATGGTTTTGAGGAGCGTGGTCTTTCCGGCACCGTTCGGCCCGAGGAGGAGCAGCGTCTCGCCCTCTTCAAGCAGGAGGTCAACTCCCTCAACTGCGGGCCTGCCGTCGTAGGTTATCGTGAGGTTCTCGGCGATTACCGCTGCCATGAACATCTCCGGACTTCAGATTGAACCGCGCGCTTTTAAACTTTCATGTGTTATTTGTGAAGGGGATAAGGTATGGAGTCCATATCGAGGTGGCCCCGGTTTACAAGGCTTGCATTCCTTGCCGGCCTCGTGGGGGTAGTGGTCGGCATTCTCAGCCGCGATTCCTGGGGAACTGTGCTGATGGCCTTTATCACAGTCTCGATCGTGCCGGAGAACGTTCTCTCCAGAACGGAGGCGCTGGCCAAGTACTTGGCCGTGGGAGTCTTGGCAATCCTGGTGTGGTACGTTTCTCCGGGCCGGCTGCGCTGGGCGTTTCTGGTGCTAGGTGTCGTCTTGACCGCTTATTCCCTCAGGGGCTTTGTGCAAAAATTTTAAAAGCACAGACCTGTACTCCCATTAGAAAATTTTTGCAAGGCTCAAGTTTATAAGGGCTCGAACCTACTCGCTGGAGGTGATGCTCATGGCGTACCATAGGGGTGGAAGAGGAGGAAAGAAAAAGAACAGGCAGGTTCAGGGTGATGAGGTTATCCGCGTCCCCCTGCCAAAGGAAGGACAGCTCTTTGGAGTGATAGAACAGGCCCTGGGCTCCGGCTGGATGGACGTCCGCTGCGAGGACGGAAAAATCAGGAGATGCAGGATCCCGGGCAAACTGAAGAGGCGCATGTGGATGCGCGTTGGCGACGTCGTCATAGTCCAGCCCTGGCCGGTTCAGACTGACGAGAGAGGGGACATAGTGTACCGCTACACCAGAACCCAGGTCGACTGGCTCCTACGGAGGGGCAAGATAAGCCAGGACTTCCTCACCGGCGGCGAGATGCTCTTCTGAGCATGGCTCTGCGTGATAGCGATGCGCGAGGACATCATCGAGCGAGAGATCGAGGACATGCTCGGCCTCAGGGAGAGGCGCGAAAAGGACAGTGAGCTCTATAAAATAGCCAACGAGGTCTTCGACAGAACTACCAAAGAAACTCTGGCGTATCTTCACCGGAGGGGAAAAGTTGAGGTGCTTTACGGCGTAATCAGCACGGGGAAAGAAGCGAACGTCTTTGCCGGAATCGACAGCGAGGGCAAGAGGGTAGCGGTGAAGATATACAGGACATACACCACCGAGTTCAGGCGCATATGGGAGTACCTCGCCGCTGATCCGAGGGTGGGATATCTCCCCAAGGACATGAGAAAGCTCGTCTTCGTCTGGACGCGGCGGGAATTTAAGAACCTTCAGCGGGCTATAAAATATGCGGTTCGCGTTCCCGAGCCCGTGATCTTCCGCAACAACGTCCTTGTGATGGAGTTCATAGGTGACGAGCTACCCGCTCCAAGGCTCAAGGACATAGAGCGCGAGCTTGAGCCCAGCGAGTTCGAGGAGCTCTACGACTTCACGATGTGGGTCATCGAGAGGCTCTGGAAGAGGGGTGATATGGTTCACGGAGACCTGAGCGAGTACAACATACTGCTCCACGACGGGCCGGTGGTCATAGACTGGTCCCAGGCGACCGTTAAGAGGAACAGGATGAGCGTCGAGTTGCTGAAGAGGGACTTGAGGAACGTCATCAATTACTTCGGTAGGAAAGGCGTCGATGTTGATGATTTCGATGATAAGTTCCGTGAGCTGATAGAGTGAGGGTGAGAGTATGGACGAGTTTGAGAGACTCCTTAAGAAGTACGAGCGCGTTGACAAGGACGGCAGGCCCATCAGGAAAACTCCGGAGGAGGAGATAACCTACGCAGCCCTGGGAGAGCAGGAGGAGTTCGTGAGGATCCCCCGTGACAGGGTGGCGGTTGTCATAGGGAAGAAGGGACAGACCAAGAAGGAGATAGAGAGGAGAACGAAGACCAAGATAGAGATCGACAGCGAGACAGGTGAGGTGTTCATAACCGCCACGAAAGAGACCGACGACCCCCTGGCGGTGTGGAAGGCACGCGATGTTGTCATGGCCATCGGGAGGGGCTTCTCGCCGGAGAGGGCGTTCAGGCTCTTCAACGAGGGTGAAGTCCTTGAGGTGGTCAACCTTACCGACATAGTCATCGGCAATGACAAGAACGCCCTTCCGCGCGTCAGGGGAAGGATAATCGGGAGAAAAGGCAGAACGAGGGAGATAATCGAAGAGATGAGCGGGGCGGATGTGAGCGTTTACGGTAAGACGGTAGCCATAATCGGCAACCCAATTCAGGCTGAGGTTGCCAAAACCGCCATAGAAAAGCTCGCCAAGGGCTCTCCACACGGTGTCGTTTACAAATACCTGGAGCGCAGGAAGAAGGACCTTGAACTGGAAAGCATAAGCTATTACGAGGCCCTTGGCGGCGAACTGGAGAAAAACGGGGAGGAGTGAAAATGGCTGAAGCAAGTCAGCTGTTTAAGGAGTTCAAGGTTCAGAGTGTCAGCGAGTTCTTCAGACGGAACGCGGCCATGCTTGGCTACACCGGCAAGATACGCTCCCTGACCACGGTCGTTCACGAGGCGGTGACCAACTCCCTCGACGCCTGTGAGGAGGCCGGAATTCCTCCCTACATCCGCGTCGAGATAGAGGAGCTCGGGAGGGAGCACTACAAGGTCATCGTTGAGGACAACGGTCCGGGAATCCCGGAGAAGTACATAACCCACGTCTTCGGCAAGATGCTGGCAGGAACCAAGGCGCACAGGAACATACAGAGCCGCGGCCAGCAGGGTATAGGTATAAGCGGTGCCGTCATGTTCGCCCAGATAACGAGCGGAAAGGCAACTCGCGTCATAACCTCCACCGGCGGCGATAAAACCATTGAGGCATGGGTTAAGATCGACGTTGACAAAAACGAGGGTAAAATAGTCAAAAAGGAGAAGCATCCCAATCCAAAGGGCTGGCGCGGCACTAGGATAGAACTCGAGGTGAAGAACGTCCGCTACATACGCTCGAAGCAGGGCGTTTACTGGTACCTCAAGCTGACCGCCATAGCTAACCCCCACGCCCACATAGAGCTCATAGAGCCGGACGGAAAGCTCATAGTCTTTCCGAGGTCGAGCGAATACATCCCTGAACCGCCGGTCGAGATGAAGCCCCACCCGCGCGGCGTTCTCACGGACGACGTTTACAGGATGGCCAAGAAGACCCGGAGGAACACCGTGAAGCGCTTCCTCATCGGTGAGTTCTCAAGGATAAGCGACAAGAAGGTCGATGAGCTCATCGAGTACATAGCGGCGCTGAGGCTCATAAAGACCGAGGAGGACAAGAACGTCCAGGAGCAGCTCTACGAGAGGCTCATGAAGGGCGAGGTCAAGGCCGTTCTCCGCTCCTTCAGGGGATACACGAAGGTGGTCAAGCAGGTGGCGAAGCTTATGGAGAAGCCGCCCGAAAAGCTCAGCTGGCACGAGGCGGAGGAGATAGTCGAGGCCTTCAAGTACATGAAGTTCCTGGCCCCGCCGACCCACGGCCTTAGGCCTATCGGCGAGGAGAACATCGAGAAGGGCCTCAGGGGGATCCTCAAGCCGGAGTTCGTCACCGCTGTAACGAGGTCCCCGAAGGTCTACTCCGGCGGAATACCCTTCCAGGTTGAGGTGGGTTTGGCTTACGGGGGTGAAATCCCGAGTGGCTTTGAGCTCCTCCGCTATGCCAACAGGGTCCCGCTGCTCTTCGATGCGGGCTCGTGTGTAACAACTCTCGCGGCGCGGTCGATAGACTGGAGGCGCTACAAGGTCGACGACCTGGAGAGGGCGCCGGTGGTTCTCATGATTAACGTCATCAGCGTCCACGTCCCATACACCGGCACTGGAAAGCAGAGCATAGCCAACGTCGAGGAGATCCAGAACGAGATAAGGCTGGCCATAATGGACGCCGCCAGAAGGCTCCAGACGTATCTCAGCGGCAAGCACAGGAAGCTCTACCAGGTCAAGAGGAAGAAGACCTTTGAGAAGTACGTGCCCGAGATAGCGAGGGCCCTGAGCATCCTGACGGGAGAGGAGGCGGATGCCGTTAAGAGCTACTTCCTGACTTTCATAGAGAGCCGCTTTGCATCCAAAGAGGGTGAGCTTAAAGAGGTGAGCGAGAATGCCTAAATCCAAAGCCGTCAAACGAGAGAAGCCCAGGGAGCGCTTTTCCTACGACCCGACGAGAGTGCTCACCAAGCTTGAGGAGTACGGAAGGAGGGTCCTTGAGGACATAAAGGCCGGGAAGAACCCCTACTTTGACATCCCGATGCGCGGACTGAACAACGTCTACTTTGACGAGAAGAGGCGCGTTATCAGGATGGGTGACAAGCTCTCAAGGCGCTACTTCCTCAACGTGGCCCACGCCAGAAAGTTCATGCAGACGCTCCTCATAATGGCCTACGTTAAAAGGCTGGTAAGCGAGGGCAAGCACGCCAGCCTTCGTGAAGCCTACTACGCCAACAAGCACACCATCCCAGGAACGAAGGAGAACACCTTCGAGGATCAGCGCGAGAGCGACCCCATAATCGAGGATCTGGAGAGGATGCTCGGCGTCCTGCGTGAGGAGATGCACCTCACCGCTGACAGGCGTGGCTACATCTACGGCGACATAGTCATACGCGACGGCGAGGACGAGTTCAACACCAGCAAGCTCGGTATGGGCGGCTGGGCAGTCCCCGGAACCGTCGAGCACCTCCAGTTCGTCGAGGTCAACGTCGACTACGCGCTCGTTGTCGAGACGGCCGCTATGGCCGACAGGCTGATTGAGGAAAAGTTCCCGAAGAAGGAGAAGGCCCTCATCATAGCAACGCAGGGACAGGCCTCGCGCGGCGTCAGGAGGCTCATCCACAGGCTCCACTACGAGGAGGGACTGCCGATTATAGTCTTCACCGACGGAGACCCCTACGGTTGGTACATCTACTCCACAATAAAGCAGGGCTCAATCAACCTTGCATACCTCAGCGACAAGCTGGCAACGCCCGAGGCGAAGTTCGTGGGAATGACGATGGACGACATAGAGAGATACGGTCTCAGGAACGTCACCGAGAAGCTCAAGGGAATTCCTCCGAACAAGAAGGGCGGCCCAACCGGCGACTACAAGCGTATTCTGGAGGAGATGGAGTACCCGTGGTTCCAGAACAGGGAGTGGCAGAGGCAGCTCAAGATGGCCGTTAAGATGGGGGTCAGGATAGAGCAGCAGGCCTTAGCGAATAAGAGCCTTGAGTTCGTGGCGAAGAGGTACCTGCCTGAGAAGATAAACAACGGTGAGCTCCTGCCATGACGACGACTGAGGAACTCGTCGCGCAGGTGAACAAGATACTGGACGACATCGGGATAGACATGGACGGGTTATTTGAGACCTTCGACATCCCGTCCATTTCTTACCGCCTCAGGGAAAACCTATCCCTCCTCCAGGAGCTTGAAGACGACCTATCAAGGAGGGTTGGTGAGACCACTCCCTCCGTCAGGGGCGTGAGCAAGCGCGACCGCGATCCCCACATCCAGTGGATCTACAAGAAGAAGCGCAACAGGGTTCTTGCCCTCGAAAGGCTCCGCGCGGCAATAACCGCCCACAAGATGGCCATTGCCCTCATCTCCGCCAACTACACCTTCTTCCTCGGAAAGAAACCGGTGACCCTCAAGGAGCTCACGAAGGAGAACGTTGAGGACGTCGATGCCGTCCCGAGAAACGTTGGACTCGGCAGGATAGAGATTCTACCTCACTTAGCCTACTCCGGTGACGTCCTGAGGCTCCTCGCCAGGGAAAGCATAGCGGTCAGAGAGTCGTTCAAGTTCATAAAGGGCAAGCTCCGCGAGAAGGGAACCGTTAGGACTCGCGGGCTCAGGATAGAGGTCGAGTACTGGGAGAACAACAGGCTCAAAAAGGCGAGGCTCGACCTCCCTGCTGATGCCGACATAGAGGGGGAGCTGAGAAAACGCTATGGGAGACGCTTCCGCTGGCGCGTTCTCAGCTTCGTCAAGACGAAGGGGGTGCTCATAAACAACCACTACACAGTTGACAATCTCTCTCTGGCCTACTCCGTCCTCGACCCCGAGACCGGTGCCGAAAAACTTGGCCTCGACCTCTTCCGCTACTACTTTCTGACCTCCGAGAATGAGAGGGAAACCCTCGGCCTTTATCCCAACATAAAGCTCTGCATAGACTGCCACTACTCAATATTTGACCTCCCCTTCCGGAACGAGCCAGGCTTCAGAACCGGCCACGGCAGTATGCTCATCATAAGGAAGTGCGAGATGGAGAATGCCCTCGTTGGAAAAAGGAAGGACATAACCAACATCCCCAACTACCTGCTGGGTGCTGTTCTCCTCTACGGGATGAGCGAGTACAGAGAGGACAGAGTCGCCGAGCTCCTCGGCGTTCCGAGAGACGAACTTGAGGAGGCCATCAGGAAGTTCGTGATTTCCGGCCTTCATAGAACCCTTTTTGCCAACACGAAGAAGTTTGAGAAGTTTCTGCCGAAGAGCGATAAGGCCAAACAGTTTTTGGCCCTCCTTCAGGGGTGAGTCTATGAGGGTGGAGGTCAAGGCCCGTAACAATTCCGAGCTCATAAGGAAGCTCAACGAAGTTCTGAGCGAGGAGGTTACGGAGGTCTACGTAAACCTCCGTCCGACGAAGGAGATACTCGTGAGAATTCTTGAGCGAGCTCCCAACGTCAGGCGCATAAGCTGTCCCCCGAGCCTCTACCCCAAGGTCTCCAAGAAAGCGATTAACGCCCTCGCACAGATGGGTATAGAGCTCGTTCCCGAGGGCTACCCCCGGGGGAGGCCCAGGAAATATGATGAGAAGACCATTAAGGAGGTTCAAAACCTCATAATGAACGGTGTTCCTCCAAAGGAGATAAGCGCCAGGATGGGCATCCCGCTCCGGACGGTTTACTACATGATCGAGCAGCTGGGTGTCCGGCAATGGAGAGAGTGAGGAGCCTGTACCTGGTTCTTTTTGCGTCTTTTATCCTGGTCTCCGCACTCCTGGGCAGGACGACGGTTCACGGGGGCACTACGGTTTTCAACTTCGAATGGGTCTTTTTCTTCGCGAACCTGTTTCTGTTTGCGGCCGCAGGTTACGTGCTGAAGATGCTTCTTGAGGGAAACTTTGAGAGGGGGGCGCGTGAAACCAGGAGGGGCAACATTCTCGCCGGCGCAATAATTCTGCTCTCGATTTTCGTTGCTCTCAAACTACTCTTCGAAAAGAAGCCGGAAGAGCTCGTGAACGGCGGCAGGGTTGGAGAAACCCTCTCGGGGGTTTGGTACAACGTTACCTCCGGAGACTTCGTCGTCACACTGCGGGAGCTCCCAGGGATATTCTATTTCATCCCCTTCATGGTCTTCGTCCTGTTTCTTCTCACCGTAAAGAGGCGGAAGAGGTACGTCACACCCTTCGAGGTCAGGTTTGAGCCAGCGCTAACGTACGACTCCATAGAGGGCACCCCCGCGGAGAGGGTAATAAGGATGTACAAGAACGTCGTGGCCGGCCTCGTTATGAGGGGCTATCCGTATCAGAAGAGCTGGACACACTGGGAGCACGAGAAAAAGCTGAGGAAGGTCTTTCCTGACCTTGAAGACCTCGACGTCCTCACGAGGATATTCGAGAAGGCCAAATACGCCCGCAGGCTGGACGAGACCGATGTCGCGGCCGCCCGCGAGAGCTACGAGAGGCTGATGTCCTTCCTGCAATAGTCGATGTGGAGCGGAGAAAACTTAATAACCGGATCGCCTTTATTTCTATTGGTGGTTGTAATGATCCGTCCCGTGCCGATGAAGACCTCGATGTATTCCATAAACAGGTTCTTGGACGCCGAGTATGGGGACTTTGGCTTCGTCGTTGAAGACCTGAAGCTCTTTCCCACCGGGGGATATCTGGCAGTTATGGTAAGACTGGACGACGACTCAAGGTTTATACACGTTTTTGGGGCAAGAGGGCAGCCTCTCGAAGGCTGGGAAAAGGGCATTCCAGTGCCCTGTGCGGACGAGGTGGTAATGCTCCCTGAGGAGAGAAGACTCGCAGTCTTTACAAAGTGCGGGACGGGAGGGGTCAAAATATACCCACTCCAGGCAGCCGATCCTGAATCCGAGGCGCTCTCAGTAACGTTTACCAGACTGCCTCTTTATGTCAGCTTTACCCCCAGGGGGAGGCTTGTGGTGTTCTGCGATTACAAGGTGGAATACTTTGCGTCTGCGGGTATTGAGGTCATTAAGATTCCAACACCACATGATGGCTTTGCGTACATCCATTCGGTAAAGGACACGGAGGACTCGCTTTATCTGCTCTATACATTCAGAGAGAATCAAAAGCCGCGCCTAGAGCTGGGAAAGGTTCCCCTTCCAGTGTTCCCTTACTACTCTCCCCAAGAGTTCTGGGACAGCATTGAGACTCTCTCAAAATCCAGCATCGTGCTCCGGGGAGGAAGACCTGTAGGGGACATATGGTTGAAAAACGGCTCTTTTATGGCAGCCCTCGGTACCAAGGGGGGGAATGAGGTTTACATTATGAGTTCCGCTGGGACGAAAGTGGCGCTGCTTCCGGGGGAGCTGGTGTTCCTCTCATTTACCTCAAGGGGACTTTTTGTCATAACGGGCATTTATGGGGGAAACCTTAAGGCCGGGCTTGTACCTTTTGATGTCATTAACACAGCCAGAAGAATAGGAGTGGACGACTTCCTGGGAAATGGGGTTCTGGGAAGGTATGTCCCGGGGGTCGTTGATCCAAAGTTTGCCGGAATCTCAGTGGATGGCAAAATCCTCTACTTTGGGAGGAGCGGGGGCAGAAGTTCGGGTGGGACTTTTTACTACTTCCTCCGGAGGGACGTGGACTATCTTTATCAGCTCGAGGTGTCTGAAGCGCAGGGTTGGGAAGTCAAATCCAAGGAAGCGGCCCCCAAACTTGGGCTGGAGGGGCACAAAAAAGGACATGTGCCCGGGAGAGTCAGGGGGACGTTTCTCGAGCCCCTGCTCAGGAGGTTCAAGCAGGTCATCATCTACGGGCCGCCCGGTACAGGTAAAACATATCTGGCGCTTAAAACCGCCAAAAACGCGGAGTTTGTCACCTTCCATCAGTCTTACAGTTATGAGGATTTTGTGGAGGGGTTCCGACCCTTTGAGAAAGGGGGAAGTGTTGTATACGGTGTCTCCGACGGGGTATTTAAGCGCCTGACAGTGCGGGCAATATACGACTCCCTGCCGGATGAACTCCGGGAACGCGAAAACAAAGCCGGGTATGAAGATATGAAGCTGGCCGTCCAGAAGTTCCTGGAGGAAAGGAAAAAAGGGAAAAAGACTGCTATTAAGCCCCGGAGGGAATTCTACATGATAATTGACGAGATAAACCGGGGCAATATAAGCAGAATACTGGGTGAGCTGATAACCCTCCTCGATCCCGATAAACGGCTGGGTGCCCCAAACGAGACCATAGTGACCCTGCCCTACTCGGGAGAACTTTTTGCCCTGCCCCCCAACCTGTACATAGTTGCCACCATGAACTCGGCGGACAGGAGCATAGCGATGCTCGATATTGCACTCAGGAGGAGGTTTGCCTTCGTGGAACTGTCCCCGGATCCCGGGAAGCTCAGAGGGATGCATGTGGATGGGATAGACCTGGAACACCTCCTGACGAGAATAAACTCCATCATCGAGCAGGAAAAGGGCAAGGACTACACCATAGGGCACGGGTACTTTCTCGGTGTTCCCTCCGCGGACGACCCAAGGCAGGCGCTCTACCAGGTATTTTACCACAAGGTTCTGCCCCTTTTCCAGGAGTACTTTTACGGGAACTGGGAGCACCTCAGATCCCTCTATCCGGGCTTTGAGTTCATAGACGAAAGGGGGAGGATAATTCGGATGGATATTGACGAATTCATGGATGCCCTCCGCAGGCTGGTGGGGTCGGAATGAGGGCGGTGACCCTTTACGAATTCCAGAGGAAGTACCTCCAGAGCCTCAGGGCTGAGGGCATAGAGGTCTCCCCTTCAGAACTCCAGAGGTTTTTTGAGTTCATCAACAGGATCTACGGTCATGAAAATGACGTCCTGAGCCTGAGATACGACGTCAGCAGGGGTGATTACTACATCCAGGCCCATGGAAGTGTGGGCTTTGCATACTACCTTGGGGATGAGCCGTTCATGATACAGATCCTTCCAAAACCATACAGGCGCGACCCCGACCAGAGGCGCTCCATGAAGCTGTTCCTCAGCCTGCTCAACCTGAGCGGCAGTCTGGGTATGAGCCCACGCGATATAGAGCTAGCCGTCTCCACCTACCATGACAAAGGCGAGCTGATCCATGAGCTGTTCTTTTACCTCTACGTTTCCCAGCTGGGGAGGAAGATATTCCACGGTATGTATCAGGAGTACAGTGAGCTTGAAGAGAGCACCAAGACCATCCGGGGGAGGGTGCTCCTTTCGCGCTTGATAAGGACAGCGCCGGGAGGACTGGACATCCCCGTTAGGCATTCAGTCCTTGGAATCGACAACCCGCTGAACAGAATACTGAGGGCCGCACTTGAGGTGGTAATGGAGAATTCAGAGTGGGAGGGTGTGAGAAGGGCAGCTAACTCCCTTCTTGAGTACTTTAGAGGGGTCGGACAGCTCAATCAAAACGATTTCAGCAGGGTGTCCTTCAACCCCCTGAACGAGAGGTTCAGGCCGGTCTACATCCTTGCAACAATAATCCTCAGGGGGTTCAGCAGAAGAAGTCAGAGGAGCACGGCGCAGCAGGGAGTCTTTATAGATATGGCGCACCTATTTGAGAACCTGGTGTATCACACAATAAAGAGGGCCCTGGCGGGAGAGGCGATAGTCTACAGGAACCATGTCCTTCCCCACATTGTTAAGGATTCCCGGAATGTGGAGGCAGAACTGGGCGCTGTTTTTACTTTTGGACCTCCGCTTCCGGATATCTTAGTCGTAACAGATTCCGGGAAATGCGTGGTTGAGGTCAAGTACCGCAGTCTCCTTGTAAAAATGAAGGGAAAGTTGCGAAGAAAGCTCGTGCGGAACAGCGAGGAGCTTTATCAGATATACTCCTATTCGCGCCTCGCCGGCGGAAGTGCGGCGATCGTTTATCCCCGCCTGGAGGGAGCGTACAACCACTGGATCCCGGATATGTTTGAGCCCTCCGGTGAGACCCTCAGCTTCTTCGACGGTACTCCATTTGGACTCTTTGGATACGAGCTCTCCAGAGTCGGAACGGACGTGTTTGTAACCCGAAACGGTGTCGTTTTGAGAGATCCGGTTGCCAGGAACCTCAGGGAACACCTGCTGTCTTTATGTGAGGGGAAATAGGTGGAAGCACATCACGGCGTACATTTAAAAAGCCCCCTTCCTAGATGCCCCTAAAAAAGAAGGGTGATGTTCATGCCGATATTCGAGACCCAGGAGGAAGTTCCAGAGGTCAAAGAGCACCTTCACCGCGTTGGGATAACCAACCTGCGCACCGTGGCGAGAATAAACTGGAAGGGCAGGGTCTATACCTTCCTTCCCGTGTTCGAGATAACCATCGACGTCCCGGAGGAGAAGAAGGGCATCCACATGAGCAGGCTCGTGGAGAGCATAACCGAGGCCATGAGCGAGGCCGTCGAGGAAGAGGTTAGGGAGGCCCACACCTCGCTTGAGGAACTCGGCAGGGCGATAATCAGACGCCTTGAGGGCAAGCACCCCCACAAGCGCGCCGAAGTCTGGATAAGGACGCACCTCATAATCCCGCGCGAGACGCCGGCGAGCAAAAGGCTCTCCTACGAGCCATACGATGTGGAAGTCGGCGTAATCAAGAACTACGACGGCTCCTTCGAAAAGGTTCTCCGCGTCAAGGTGATAGGCAACACCGCCTGCCCCCACGCGATGGCCAACAACAACGGAAAGACCCACATACAGAGGGCCTTGGGGGAGCTTGAGGTCAGAACAGCCTTCAACGAGGAGATTGCCCTTGAGGACATGATAGACGTTGTTGAGAGCTCCTTCAGCCACCCAACGTACACCCTCCTCAAGACGGTGGACGAGAACGCGGTTGTTCAGGGCATGTTCGCCAACCCCAAGTTCGTCGAGGACGTTGCCAGGGAGATATTCGCCAAGGCGAAGGAGCGCTTCAACGGCAGAATCCACGTGAAGGTCATCAGCAACGAGAGCATCCACAAGCACGACGTTATAGCCGAGACGTGGAGCTGAAGGAAAAAGCTTTTTACAGTTTTTCCATAACTCCAGACGGTGGGAGTATGGGTGTCTCCATCAACGAAGTCCTTCACAGGATAGACGAGATAGAAAGATTCCTGCGGAAGCTCATAGAGGTCAACCTCCAGCTCATCGAGGAGGTCGAGCCAGAGGAGTGGGAAGAGGAAGCGATAAAAGAGCGTAGAGAGGACGACTTCGTTGAGTGGGACGTGGTAAAGCATGGGGTTTGAGAACAGAGTTCTTATAAGCAGAAAAGCGCTGAAAGAACTCTCCTCATTACCTGATGCTGAAAGGGAGCTTCTCAAGGATCGAATATCAAAGCTCGCCTTCTTCCCCCTCGCTCGTCTGGACGTTCAGAAGCTTAAGGGCTATGCAAACGTCTACCGCCTCAGAGTTGGAGAGTATCGGGTGATCTTTGAGTACGACAAAAAGGAACACATTGTAAAGGTCCTGAAGGTTGGCAAGCGAGAGAACGTGTACTGAGACACTGCCCCCACGGTAACCCTGGGGAGAGGTTGAGTTCGAGATTCAATATTTTTCCGGCACCTTTGTTCCCCGTGATTTTTTCGTCCATACAGCACTATCTGTCAAATTAATTCGACAAAATATTTATAATAGGGTTATTAATTTGGCGAATATCATTTAAATGCGTGACATTATACCACCATCTCCTCAATCTTCCCGAGTTTTTTTTGGAATTTGACATTCAACTTCGAAGTAAAAGTTAAATATAACTATGGCAGTATAAATAATCGCCTGTATGGGCGTATCAACAGCCCCTCGGGCAGGAGGGTCGGCACCATGAAGAAGCTGGTTGCCGTGCTGTTCGGTCTGCTGGTAGTGGCGGCAGGATTCGCGGCAGCAACTCAGTGGGCTGTTACTTCGGTTAGAGGATACAACAGCGACTCGTATGGATACTCTTGGACAGAGATCGGGGTTAAGTATGATGTCCAGCATCCTTACACCAACTACGACATCACATACAGACGCGGTGGAGGAGGAGCGTATCCAGGACACATATTGACAAAGATTAGAGTCATAGCCGAGCCAAATGGTGCTGAGACCATAGTGTACATCGATGGTTCACACACGGTTACATCGTCTGCTGGATGGCCTTATATTTAATTCCTTTTCTTATTTTGTCCCTAAATGTTCAACTCCAGGTGATCACGATGGCAAAGGCAACTCTTTCAATTCTAGTGTCTATAATGCTAATCTTGAGCGTAGGCCAGTATGCCCTAGCAATCCCTTACTGGGCTGGTAACGCTTCCCTCACCTACGAAGCAACATACTATGCCCCGTATGTTGATTATCGCCTTTCACAGGGAGACAGGCTGGAGTGGATAACAACATCCATCCTGGTCTACAACTACTCGGATGTGCTTTACATAATTAAAACCTACGGATCAACAATACTGAAGTTCCATCTGAAAGGAGATGGCCGGTTTGTGGACGTTACAGCTGAGATAATCCTCAAGAATGTTAACGTGAGCGCCTTTCTACCCCCTGGCATTTCTCCCCCTTCATTCTGGGACGAATCAAAGGTCATATCCATGAAGACCGTGAATAGTCATTACCCTGGATTCGAAGACTGGAAGTGGTATATTTTCCATCTCAGGGAACTCACAATAGCCGGGAAGTACAGGATACGGGTTAATGACAGCATTGTGATAAAAGACGGCACCGTTTACGGCCATACGATGCTCTGGGACGACCCCATGAGCCCCCTTATCAACGGCTCCTCTTTTTCAATCCACCCCCTCAGCACAAAAATAAAGAGCGTTCAAATTGACAATGATAATGTTTTCAAGACTCGGAACATAACAATTGAACCCCCCACCAAGCTCGTGGTCACGACACCCTACTCCTATAACCTAACCCAACACCTGAGGAAGGACTTTCTGATTGAGAATAACCCATACTCAGCGATGATTTTCAGGTTCGATGCCTCCAGAGGAATCCTTCTTTCAACGTTTCAGGAGGCGCCCGATTTCTGGGCACTAGGCGTTCTGAGCGCAAGTTTCGTCGATGAGTACTCTCTGTACCATGTTGAAGTTAAAGGTGATAACTTCTACCTCACGGGACTCGTATTAGAGAACTTCACAACAAAAGTTGAGAGTTCGGAAGAAGATATCCACTACCCACGCACCAAAACGGAGCTTAAGTGGATGTTCTATGCAAGCATTGTAACACTAGTTGGGGTTTTAGTATGGAACCTGAAGCTGTTGAGGGTGGGCAGGCAATGAGGCGGGCGTTAAAAGTTGCAGTCCTGACCATATTGATGCTCTTGGAGCCTCCATTGACCATCGCAACACCATACTGGGCCAAGCCGGGAGTTTACGTTAAGTACGCCGCATTGAGACACGAAGAAATTGCCCAGAAGTATGCATCAGCGGGTGCATCCCTCTCAACGGGTGATGTTGTTCTTGAGGTTAACGGCACATACATCCAGATGTCTGCCCTGGGAGACACGTATTTGACGTTCACCATCGTGGGCGACAAGGGGGACTACCTGCTCATGAAGCTGAGTTTAGAGATGTTTAACGTAACAATAAAGCAGTTTGGCGACAAGACGGTAGTGCTGTGGCCGGAATCGGCTTTGATCTCAAAGAAGAACCTTAACAACGAGACGTTATTCAACGTCACAGAGGCAAGATACTCATGCACCTACAAGATTAGAAAGGATGACGGCATGGTCTTCGATACGGCAGGCACGAACTACGGGCACACAATCCTCTGGGACGATCTGGGCAACGCTCCTATAACGGTGGATCAGCCGTTTCAGCTTGTTGGCTTCGCGGGCAATTCCGTCTCAAAGGTAGTGAACGTTACTCCTCTTGACGTGGCTGTAATCACTAAAACCTCCAATTTCACGAAGCCTGTGATCTACGTCAGAACCGCGGGGGGTGGCAGTGTAAAGACCCCGGTTGGGGAGGTTTCGTTCTCGGGGACCGATGCGATCCTGTATTTTGACGGATCCACAGGCATGTTCGTTACTGGCTTTTTCCCGACAGCCCCGGATCTCGCGGCGTGCGGTGTTAAGCTGGTATACTTTATGGACCAGTGGGGCATGTACATGAGCAGGAACCACAAGGAGGAGGGGAAGCTCTACACCTACGGAATAGGGTTTTACGACACCAATGCAGAGTTCGGAGCCGCTGAGACGGTACAGTTTTCAAAGTCTGAAACGGACACTAGGTACCTATACACGGCCGTTGCCCTTCTCCTGGTGCTTGCACTGTTTGTGGCATGGAGGAAGAGGCAATGAAGACCCTCTGGGGTTTGGGAGTTTTATTTACGATATCTCTTCTTGTTTTCCCGGCATATGCAACACCATACTGGGCCAAACCGGGAGTCTATGTTAAGTACGCCGCCCTTTCCTATGAACCGTATGTGCAGTACAAGGAATCCTTAGGTGTTAAGGAGCGGCCGATGACAATGATACTGTTCTACAACCACAGTGGGATCCCTTTCAACATTCACGCGACGGGGGACGTTTTTCTCGTCTTTCGAATAGAGCACGACAACGGAACCCATTTAGAGATAGCCTTCCTGCTGACGGCTCACAACGCTACCGTTGATGTCATAATGGAGAACGGTACCGGCCTGCCGGCATTCTGGAACGAGTCGGAGGTGGTTTCATTTAAAGCCAATAAAACCTGGTGGCCCGGAGGGGTGGAGTACAAGATTGTCCTGAAATCTCTGGAAATCAGTGGGAGTTACTATATACGAAAGCGGGATGGCATGGTCATCGGACGGGATGGGAGGACTTATGGACACACGTTCCTCTGGTACGACCCCACCGAAAACATCAACGATGCCCCTTACGTGAATCTAACACCCGTTGCGCCGCCCCTCTACCTCAACGGAACCCTCGGGACCGACAAGAAGCTTGTGACGTACTACGGTACCTTCGGCCCACCAATCGGCAGGGTGGTACTGGCCCAGAGGGATCCCGGCCCAATTCAGGTGTGCTTTTCCGCAGGCAACCGGAGGGAATGCCCCTTTGGAACGGGCGGCAGTGAAATTATCGGCGGATTCACGTATGATCCAGCCAGTGGAATAACCCTAGCGGGCGATATGCTGATACCCCCCGCGGACATTAGAACCGCTGGCATAATCTACGCGCTCTTCAGCGACCTCAAGGGATGTTACTTCAACGAGGTAAATGCGGACTACTCTGTGTATCCGGTTCTCCAGCTCTACGACACCAACGCCGAGTTTCAGGAGGTGGAGGAAGTTCCGTTCTCAAAGCAAGGAACAGGGTTCAAATACGTTTTCTACGGATCCCTTATGCTCGTCGGCCTTGTGACGATAGCCAGGTTTGGAAAAAGGAGGTGATGAAATGGGGAGGCTCTACACCCTCTTCCGCTGGGAGATGAACGACCTGATAAAGGCAATCCTGTTGTTTTTCGGGATACTGCTGGCTGGAATGTCAATGAAGCAGTCCCTCATTGGGGTTAGCAATTCCATGGGATTCGCCTCGGGAACGGATATACAGCTCTTTGGGGCCTCGCGTTCCACCGGGGTGTCAACCGCCATCCAGGGACTCCTTTCACTCAACGATGTCTGGACGCTGATGAGCTTCCTCGTCCTGCTACTCGGTGCGCTGACGTTCCGCTACGACAGGGACAGCGGCGTGGCGCGTTCGGTTTACTCCCTCCCTTACTCTAACGACGAAATCTTCGGCGTCAAGCTCCTCTCTTTCCTCATCTACGGGTTCCTGATGGTCCTTCTGCCCTTCGTGTACATGGCCTTCACGACTTACGCCAGCATGGCCGGCTACCTCCCCGAGATAACCTCGAACTTCCTCGGTGATGCACTGCTCCTCGTTGCGTTCCTGGTGCTCTACATGATGGCGGTCGCCACGCTGGTTTCCCTTGCCTCCCCCAACGCCTTCCTTGCCTTCATGGTGGGCTTTGCCATCATATACGCACCCAGAATTTTGGGGAACTCCAGCATGCCCCCTCAGCTCTTCATCGATGCCATCTCACGGAGCGGGAGCTCGAACTTCACGCCATTCACCGCGCAGTACCTCGGCTGGGGTCTTCTGGTTCCGCTGGCGCTCTTTGCCCTCTCGTGGATTCTTATCAGGAGGAGGGATGTGGTGTGAGGTTCTGGGCGGCTCTGCTCGCGGCGATGCTGATGCTCACCGCCGGCTCCCTCTGGGTCTACAGCTCCTACGAGGACAGAGTTGGCTCGATAGGGCCGGTCTTCCTCCCTCCTGTGGAGCACCAGGGAAACGTCACCAGCATCAGCACGATAACCGCGCACACACCAACCAGCTCGCTTGTGGAGGCTTCCTGCAACGGCAACGGGATAGTTGAGGTCTACGACGTCATCACCGGAAAACAGGTGGACAGGCACGCCGTCTACGGCCACGCAAAGTACCAGTTCATCCTCCCCAGGGAGGGGGACTACCTGATAATCAACAACGGTACGGACAAGGTGACCTGCTCCTTCCGCTTCATCAAGAACTACCCGACCAGGGAGGTTCAGAACGCGGTCTATGTGAGCGGCTCGGTCTTCGCCCTTCTCCTCGCCCTCGTGGTCTGGAGGTGGGTCAGATGACGCTGATAGAGGCCAAAGACCTCAGGAAGATCTTCGGCAGCATAAGGGCGCTCGACGGGGTGACGGTTGAAATCCCCAATGGGATAACCCTCATCCTCGGTCCCAACGGCGGCGGAAAGAGCACCTTCCTCAAGCTCGCGACGGGGGTTTACAGACCCACGAGCGGCGAGATACGGGTGTTTGGGGAAAGACCCTGGAACAACGGAAAGCTGAAGGCCCGCTTTGGCGTTGCCTACGACCCGCCGGCCTTTCCTCAGTTCGTCATCGGGCGCGAGTGGCTCACACTGTTCGCGGAGAGCAAGGGCTTTGGTGAGGAAGAGGCCGAAAGGGCTGCGGAGCTCTTTGACGCGAGGTCCTTCCTCGACAAGAGGATAAGCGGCTATTCCTCGGGGATGCTCAAGAGGCTTTCACTCGCCCAGGCATTCGTGGGACGGCCGGAGCTCATATTCCTCGACGAGCCCCTGGCGAACATAGACTTCGACAGCATGGAAAGGGTCATTGAGATAATCGATGACATGAAGAGCAGGACGAACTTCGTGGTAATCAGCCACATCTGGGAGCCGATAATGCCTATAGCAGACTGGGTGGTCGTCATAGGAAACGGGAAGCTCGTTCTGAGCGGAAAGGCCGAAGAAGTGCAGGAAGAAGTCGAGAGGCTCTTCAAGCCGCGCATAAGGCGTTCAAAAGGGGGAGGGACCCCGGGGGATCCCTCCCGTGGGCAGGAGGGTCGGCAGACTCCTGCCAACGGTTGAGTTTTCGAGGACTACATTTATTAATTTTTCCTCCCACGTTGGCGTGATGAACATGAAGCTCATCCACGATCCCCTGCATGGCCACATCGAGCTCGACGACTTCGCCCTCAGGCTCGTGGATACGCCGGAGTTTCAGAGGCTCAGGAGGATAACCCAGCTCGGTTTGGTTTACCTCGCCTACCCCTCCGCCAGGCACACCCGCTTCGAGCACTCGCTCGGAACCTTCCACCTCGCCAAGAGGATACGCGAGCACAATCCTGAAATCGAGGAAGGAGCCGTCTACGCGGCCCTGCTCCACGACCTCGGCCACTACCCCTTCTCCCACACGCTTGAGGACCTCTACCCCAGGCACGAGGAGAACACACGCTGGATTGTGGAGCACGGTGAGATCGGAGATGTTGTCCGCGAGCGCTATTCTCCCGGGGAGTTTTTCAAACTCCTAAAGCACCCCCTCGTGAGCGGCGACATCGATGCCGACCGGATGGACTACCTCGTGCGTGACGCGTACTACACCGGCGCCGCCTACGGGCTCGTCGATCTGGACAGACTCGTGAGAAACCTCCGCTACGATGGGGAAAAGCTGGTGGTCGGGAAAAAGGGCATCATGGCCGCGCAGAGCCTCCTCCTAGCGAGAAGCATGATGTATCCGACGGTTTACCAGCACCACACGTCGAAGATAGCCGGGGCGATGCTCGTGAAGGCTGTTGAACTGGAGTCTATACCCTGCGAAGAAATCCGCACGATGGACGAGATCGACCTCGTATCGAGGCTTCGGGGGAGTGAGAGACCAGAGGTGCGGGAGCTGATAAATGCCATCGACGACAGGAGGCTCTACAAGCGCGTTCTTTACACCGGCGAAGACCCCGGTGAGGATGCCATTGGAGAGCTGAAGGATGAGCTCGAATCCGAGTTCGGCCACCTGGCGATAGTGGACTATCCCCCGAAGCCGAAGTTTGGAGAAAAGAACGCCTTTGTTGAGGCAGAAGGCGAGCTTAAGCGGTTGAGTGAGGTTTCGCCGCTCGTCCGCTCTCTGGTCGAGCTGAAGGACGCCCACTGGCGCTGGGGTGTCTACGCGAGGGCGGACGTGGTGGAAAGGGTTGAGAAATTCCTGCGGGCCGGGTTCATTCCATAACCCAAAACCTTAAGTAGTTTGAACGTCCGGAGCATCTCTCCATTTCTCCACTGGGAAAGATTTATAACCGGCCTTCTTAAGTGAGTGGTGAACAAGCTCATCAGGTTAGAAGGTGGTGTAAATGGGAAGAAGGGAAGAGATGATTGCGAAGATCAAGGAGCTCATGACCCAGCCCGAGAGGATCAGGAACATGGGTATTGCCGCTCACATTGACCACGGTAAGACCACACTCAGCGACAACCTGCTCGCTGGGGCGGGAATGATCAGCGAGGAGCTTGCCGGAAAGCAGCTCGTCCTTGACTTCGACGAGCAGGAGCAGGCGAGGGGAATCACCATCAACGCTGCAAACGTTTCGATGGTTCACAACTACGAGGGCCAGGACTACCTCATCAACCTCATAGACACCCCGGGTCACGTCGACTTCGGCGGTGACGTTACCAGGGCCATGCGTGCCATCGACGGTGCGATCATAGTCGTTGATGCCGTCGAGGGAGTCATGCCCCAGACCGAGACCGTTCTCAGGCAGGCTCTCAGGGAGTACGTTAAGCCCGTCCTCTTCATCAACAAGGTTGACCGTCTCATCAAGGAGCTCAAGCTCGGCCCGAACGAGATACTCAACCGCTTCGCCAAGATAATCACCGACGTCAACAGGCTCATCAAGAAGTACGCCCCGGAGGAGTTCAGGAGCCAGTGGATGGTCAGGGTTGAGGACGGTAGTGTTGCCTTCGGTAGCGCTTACTACAACTGGGCCCTCAGCGTCCCCTACATGAAGAAGACCGGCGTCTCCTTCAAGGACATAGTTGAGCTCACCAACGCAGGCGACCTCAAGACCCTCAGGCAGAAGGCCCCGCTCCACGTCGTCGTCCTCGATATGGTCGTTAAGCACCTGCCGAACCCCCTTGAGGCCCAGAAATACAGGATTCCTCACCTCTGGAGGGGCGACGTTGAGAGCGAGATCGGCCAGGCCATGCTCAAGTGCGACCCGAAGGGCAAGATGGTCATGGTCGTTACCAAGATCATCCTTGACAAGCACGCCGGTGAGGTCTCGACCGGCCGTGTCTGGAGCGGTACCGTGAAGACTGGCCAGGAGGTCTACCTCATCAACGCCAAGAGGAAGGCCAGAATCCAGCAGGTCGGCATCTACATGGGCCCCGAGAGGGTCAACATGGAGGCCGTTCCGGCAGGAAACATAGTCGCAGTCACCGGTCTGAGAGATGCCATGGCCGGTGAGACCGTCGCCCAGGAGCAGATCGAGCCCTTCGAGGCCCTCCACTACACCAGCGAGCCGGTCGTTACCGTTGCCATTGAGGCCAAGAACGTCAAGGATCTTCCGAAGCTCATCGAGGCGCTTAGACAGCTCGCCAAGGAGGATCCAACCCTGCACGTCAAGATCGACGAGGAGACCGGCCAGCACCTCCTCAGCGGTATGGGTGAGCTCCACCTTGAGGTCAAGCTCGTCAAGCTCAAGGAGGACTGGAAGCTCGACGTCGACGTTTCCCCGCCGATCGTCGTTTACCGCGAGAGCGTCAGCAAGATGAGCCCGATAGTCGAAGGAAAGAGTCCGAACAAGCACAACAGGTTCTACATTACCGTCGAGCCGCTTCCGGACGAGATATACCAGGCCATCCGTGAGGGCCTCATCCCCGAGGGCAGGCCCAAGAACCCGAAGGAGGTAGCCAAAAAGCTCGCCGAGCTCGGTATGGACTACGAGGTCGCCAAGGGCATCGTCGACATCTACAACGGCAACATGTTCCTCGACAACACCAAGGGTATCCAGTACCTCAACGAGGTCATGGATCTCCTCGTTGACGGATTCCACCAGGCCATGGACGAGGGTCCGCTCGCCAGGGAGCCTGTCATGAAGGTGATGGTAAGGCTCCACGACGCCAAGATCCACGAGGACAACGTCCACCGCGGTCCGGCCCAGATATACCCGGCCATCAGGGGCGCCATCCAGTGTGCCATAATGAAGGCCGGGCCGATCCTCTACGAGCCCTACCAGAAGGTCATCATCAACGTTCCCTACGAGTACATGGGCGCCGTCAGCAGGGAGATCAACCAGAGGCGCGGCCAGCTCATCGACATGAGGCAGGAAGGCGAGGTCATGATCATCATCGCCGAGGCCCCGGTCGCCGAGATGTTCGGATTCGCTGGCGCGATCCGCGGTGCCACCAGTGGAAGGGCCCTCTGGAGCACCGAGCACGCGGGCTTCAAGCGCGTCCCGAACGAGCTCGCCGTCAACATCATCAGGCAGATCAGGCAGAGGAAGGGCCTCGACCCGAACCCGCCGAAGGAGCAGGACGTCTGCCCGCAGCAGTGAGGGCTTTTCGCCCTCCAAGCTTTTCTCTTCCGGCTTTTAACCTTTCACACGTTCGTTCCTGCCAGATCACCCTTAACCAAACGCGGGTTTTATGGCTGACCGTGAGACACTGGCGTTATGGCCTCTGAAGGATGGGTACTGGTGATGGAGGCTGAACTTGCGGGTTCGCCCTAAAAATTGACAGATTCCTGCCAACGCCCATTAGTTAACTTTTTAAACCCGCTTCGTAACTTAGGGTCGGAACTCATGAGGCCTCCCCGAGAAACGGTGGGTTTCCCGCCCGAGGGGGCCGAGGTTCGAAAGATTTAAAAAGCCATCCTAGTCAACGAGACTAGACCAAAATATGGAGGTGTATGGAAATGGCTAAGGAGAAGCCGCACGTTAACATCGTCTTTATAGGCCACGTCGACCACGGAAAGAGCACCACAATTGGAAGGCTGCTCTTCGACACCGCCAACATACCGGAGAACATCATCAAGAAGTTCGAGGAGATGGGTGAGAAGGGTAAGTCCTTCAAGTTTGCCTGGGTCATGGACAGGCTCAAGGAGGAGCGCGAGAGGGGTATCACCATCGACGTCGCCCACACCAAGTTCGAGACCCCGCACAGGTACATCACCATCATCGACGCTCCGGGCCACAGGGACTTCGTTAAGAACATGATCACCGGTGCCAGCCAGGCCGACGCCGCCGTTCTCGTGGTTGCCGCCACCGACGGTGTCATGCCGCAGACCAAGGAGCACGCCTTCCTTGCCAGAACCCTCGGTATCGGCCACATCATCGTCGCCATCAACAAGATGGACATGGTCAACTACGACGAGAAGAAGTTTAAGCAGGTCGCTGAGCAGGTCAAGAAGCTCCTCATGATGCTCGGCTACAAGGACTTCCCGATCATCCCGATCAGTGCCTGGGAGGGTGACAACGTCGTCAAGAAGAGCGAGAACATGCCCTGGTACAACGGCCCGACCCTCATCGACGCCCTTGACCAGATACCCGAGCCGCCGAAGCCGACCGACAAGCCGCTCCGCATCCCGATCCAGGACGTCTACTCCATCAAGGGTGTCGGTACCGTCCCGGTCGGCCGTGTCGAGACCGGTGTCCTCCGCGTCGGTGACGTCGTCATCTTCGAGCCGGCCTCAACGATCTTCCACAAGCCGATCCAGGGTGAGGTCAAGAGCATCGAGATGCACCACGAGGCCATGCAGGAGGCCCTTCCGGGTGACAACATCGGATTCAACGTCCGTGGCGTTGGTAAGAACGACATAAAGCGCGGTGACGTTGCCGGACACAGCGACAACCCGCCGACCGTCGTCAGGCCGAAGGACACCTTCAAGGCCCAGATCATCGTCCTCAACCACCCGACCGCCATCACCGTCGGCTACACCCCGGTCCTCCACGCGCACACCCTCCAGGTCGCCGTCAGGTTCGAGCAGCTCCTCGCCAAGCTCGACCCGAGGACCGGCAACATCGTCGAGGAGAACCCGCAGTTCATCAAGACCGGTGACTCCGCCATCGTCGTCCTCAGGCCGACCAAGCCGATGGTCATCGAGCCGGTCAAGGAGATCCCGCAGATGGGCAGGTTCGCCATCCGTGACATGGGCCAGACCGTCGCTGCAGGTATGGTCATATCCATCCAGAAGGGCGAGTGAAGCCCTTCTCTGACCTTTCCTTTACTTCCTTGAACTTTTGGGAGGGACTGAAATGCAGAAGGCAAGGATTAAGCTCGCAAGCACCAACATTAAGGCCCTCAACGAGGTCACCGACCAGATCAAGCAGATAGCCGAGAGGACCGGCGTCAGGATGAGCGGCCCGATACCGCTTCCGACCAAGAGGATAAGGATCACCACCAGGAAGAGCCCGGACGGCGAGGGCACCGCAACCTTCGACAAGTTTGAGCTCCGCGTTCACAAGAGGCTCGTCGACATCGAGGCCGACGAAAGGGCCATGCGCCAGATCATGCGCATCCGCGTTCCGGAAGACGTCACCATCGAGATCGAGCTCATCTCCTGATTCCTCTCATTTATGCGCCGGGGTAGCCTAGCCTGGGAAGGCGCGGGCCTGGAGAGTCCGTGGGCGTTAGCCCGCCAGGGTTCAAATCCCTGCCCCGGCGCCACAACGAAAGACAAGGGGGCTCCGCCCCCTTATCTCTCTGTACTCTCAAACCCCCGATGCGGGGTTCCACCCCGCAACCCCGCTTTTTCTCAAACTACTGGGGGGCTAACGCCCCCACACCCCCAGAATTATGCAGAAACAGAAACCTACTAGCAGTATACTGATATCCAGACTTCTCTAAGCCTTATCTCGTTGTACTGGAGTGCAATCAGCTCTCACCCAGTATTTTAGCTATCAGCAGAGTAATAATACCCACCACTCCGAGGACTCCAACAAAAAGCCACCCATTCCAATGGATCTTGCTACGTCAATATCAAGCATCATCCATCCAGTGATCATAATGACTAAGAATACCATAAAAGCCTCAATGATTTCCTCGGGTTCTGCACTCCTTCTCCACCCCCCAAAATCTGAATCATCCTCTTCGGCCTCACTATTGACATCCCAATCCTCTTGAAGTAATCTCTAACGTTTTTAAGCTTCCGATCCTCCAGCATGTCGTGGAAGTCCCTATCCATAGTAACAAAGTAGTTCATCCCGTGTTTTATCGCAGTCGTTAATAGAATCGCATCGTGAGCGCTCAGTCCTGCCCTTGCCACGAAGAAGGGGTAATATTCAAGGTCAAAGAGCTCATCGTCAAGGACGTTCAGCTTCTCCTCAAGTATGTTAGAGGCATCGATAACTCCCTCAAGGAAGCTCTCAAATTCATCATCTGTTAAAAGGTACTCCTTAAAGTAACGCCCCCAGTAAATGGCCGCAACCCCGTCGAGGCGCATCTTTTCGTACACAATAAAATCCACAAGGGCTTTCGTCATCTCTGCCAAAGTTAGGCGTGATATGTAGAACTCTACCTCATTGAACTCTCCCCTTAGAACTTTCTCAATAAAAGTATAAGACTGCTGTAACTTCCTGTACCTCTCGGCCACATCTTCTCCTCGCTCTTCCATCATCTTCTTGATAACGAGCCAGTGAACTACTGTGTTCGTATCAACGAACACCTTTACCATGGCCGTTCAGCCCAGAAGACTCCATACCGACTTTCCCTTTTTAGTGCTTTTCCTCTTTGGTGGGTGCCATAACCCGATTATCTTATATCGTCCATCTGGCTGGACTTCAGCAATGTAGTACTTTCCAGTGAGTGGATTGTGGATCCGCTTGGTCTTTTTCTTTTTAGACTTTTTCTTTGTGGCCATTTTTCTCACCGGATTATCATGGATTGAAGCATTAATAATCCTTGCTCCTAATACTCAACTCCCTATTTCTTCAACCTTCGCGAGTTTCCCGTTTCGAAGGTTTGACTCCAGAGCAAAGAAACGAAGAGCCCTAACCCCCGCTCAAAACCGGCATGACCTTTATCTCGTCCGTGTCCTCGACCTCGGCGTCGCCCCTCGCGGGGTGGCCGTTTATCATGATTATCTTCTCGTGGAACTCGTCGTAGCGCGGAATGACCTCGCGCAGAATTTCATCGACCCTCCTTTTTCCCTCTATCTTTACGTTGAGCTCTCTTGCCTTTGCGAGGTGGGCGAACGCCCCCATAATCCTTATCCTGACCATTCTCATCACCGGTGGAAGTTCTTGGGGGAGGCTAAAAAGCTTGCTGGAAATTGAAGGAAAAAGAGGGAATCACTCGAGCTTGGTGATCTGTTCGAGCTCCGGAATAACGAAGTCGAGGCCGAGCTCCCTGAGGGTCTCCTTCTTCGGGATTCCGCGCTCGTCCCAGCCGCGGAGCCTGTAGTACTCGCTGAGCAGCTCGTCGTACTTCTCCCTGTCGAGGTGCTGGCCTTTGTAGGG
The DNA here is from genome assembly GCF_055392585.1 of Thermococcus coalescens. Lineage (NCBI taxonomy): Archaea > Methanobacteriati > Methanobacteriota > Thermococci > Thermococcales > Thermococcaceae > Thermococcus > Thermococcus coalescens. The sequence goes on along the minus strand of NZ_AP043764.1, from coordinate 280,246 downwards.
CCCGCTCTTGAGGCCCTCGATGAACCACCTCTTGGGCGGGTAGTCCATGTGCCTGCCCCACTTCTCGCCCAGCTCTCTGACCCAGTAGGCCCTGATGAGGGCGTAGACCCTGTCCGCTGCTTTATACAGGTCGTCCCAGGTGTACCTGACGCCGGTGATGGCCTCGAGGAGCTTCGGATAGTAGTCGAGGCTCAGGCCGACCTCGACCCACGGGAGCCTGCACGCGGTGAGCATCTCAAAGAGACCTCCTCTGAGGCGCTGGAGCTCAATGACCTTGGCGGCCTTCTCCGGGTCGTAGGTGACCTTGTACTCGACCTTCTTGGCCTGCTCGCCCTCGATCGGCGCGGTGCCGATTTCCCATGCGATGACCCAGGCCTCCTTGTGGTGGGCGCCGATGGAGCTGGTGGCGAATGCTAAGGCCATGGCCGGGTAGATGTAGCTGTTGTATCCGCTGACCTCAAGGCCTTTGGCGTGCATGGCAAAGCTGTCATCACCGAGCTTTTCGGCCATCCTCATGACGCCCTCGGCGGCAAAGTTGCCGAGCTCGCCGCTCCTGAAGGCGATGTCCTCGACGAGCTGCTTGGCGCCCTCGAAGTCCCCGAAGGTTGGGCCTTCCTTGAGGAGTCCCCTCTCAACGGCCTCCATCACGAAGGAAATCGAGACGCCAAGAGAGATCGTGTCAAGGCCGTACATGTCGGCGAGCCTGTTGAGAACCGAGACCTCGTTGAGCTTTCCAATGCCCAGATTGGAGCCAAGAAGGGCAACGTTCTCGTAGTCAAGCTCGCTCTCCTTTCCTTCAGCGTCAAGGACGACGTTTCCACACGGCATGTTACAGTAGGGGCATCCCCTCTGCTTGACCTTCATGCCCTCCATGGTGTATCCGTCTATGGAGCGGGCGAACTCGAATGAACCGTCCTGGAAGTTCCGGGTCGGCAGTGCCGAGTTCTCGTTCGTCCACTCAACCGCTGCCATCGTCCCCTGCCTGTGCCAGAACGGATACGCGGGGGAGTTGAGTATCGCCTGGTAGGCCTCCCTTGAGAGCTCGCTCAGCTTCTTCTTGTCAGCGACCGGAATCTCCTTGGTGCCCCTTATGACGACGGCCTTGAGCTTCTTGCTTCCCATGACCGCACCCATACCGGGCCTTCCTGCTGCCCTTCCCTCCTGGGACATGACGACGGCGTAGCGGACGAGGTTCTCTCCGCCGGGGCCGATGCTGAGGATTCCGACGTTCTTGCCGTGTATCTTTTTGAGCTCCTCCTCGGTCTTGAAGGTGTCGAGGCCCCAGAGGCCTTCGGCGCTGAGTATGCTAACGTTGTCGTTTTCGATGTAGAGGTAGACGGGCTTCTTGGCCCTGCCCTCAACGACTATCGCGTCATAGCCTGCCTTCCTCAGGTGGACGGTCGCCATGGTACCGAGGTTGCCGTCACCGTATCCGCCGGTGAGCGGGCTCTTGGCCGCGACGACGAGCTTACCGCCGCTCGGAGTCGGGAGGCCGTTGAAAGGTCCGGCAGCAAAGACGAGCTTGTTGTCCGGGCCGAGCGGGTCGGCACCCTTAACTTCGTCCCAGAGGATCTTGACGGCGAGACCTCTACCACCGATGAACTGCTGCGCTATTTCAGGAGAATACTCCTGCACGTGAACCTTGTTGTTGGTCAGGTCGACCCTGAGGATTCTTCCCCACCATCCCTTCATTGCCATATCAGAATCACCTCGAAAGATTTTCGGCTTGAAGGATATAAGGTCTTCGCAAAAGGAAGCGTTTCATACTCAATACGGAGTTAAGTTCATTTGTTAACTGCGCTGCTCGCGGCGGTGCAGATGTGTCCAAAGGTTTATGTGTCCTGTTCTCAAAGATGCACCGGTGGACGGGATGAAAGAGGAGCTGAAGGCCTGTAAAAACTGCCGCTGGTTCGGTGCAATAGACTCGTACTTTCCGACGCAGGGAATATGCAGAAGACACATGAAAACTGTTCACATGAACTTCGTATGCGACGACTGGGAGCCCCTGTGGGGTGGGACGAGGTAGGGCTTATTTCTTGAAAACCCTAACGTCAACGACGACGTGCCAGACACCGGGGGCGTAGCGCTTGATGACCAGCTCTTTGAGCTTTTCCGCCTCGTAGCCGTGCTCCCTGGCTATATCCCGGAACGTCCTGAAAGGCTCATCCGGCATCAGCCTCTCGGGCACGGTGTTGTGGTAGTGGATCACGGCCTCGTCCTTCGCTATGCTGAGCGCCTTGGGGATGAACTCGTGGGTCGTCACGACGTAGCCCATGATGACCCTGTCCGCTATGTCCTCGCCGGGGAAGTCGCGGTTGTCGATGTTGTAGGCGGTCATCCTGTCCTGAACCCGGTTCAGCTCAATGTTTTCAACGAGAAAGCGGAATGTATACGGGCTCTTCTCTATCGCTATGACCCGGGCCTTCCCGTGGACGGCCATCGGGAGGCTGAGGTGCCCGATTCCGGCGAACATATCCACCACCAGTTCTCCGGGCCTGGCCACCCTTGCCATCCTGACGCGCTCCTTGACGTTGGCCGGGGAGAACATTATCCTTGCCGCGTCCAGCTTGTATCTTATGCCGTTCTCCACGTGCACCGTCACGGTGTCGTTTCCGTAAAGTATCTCGTAGTTGGTCTCCCTGAACTCGCCGCCTATGCGCCCCTTCCTGAGGACGGTCTTGACTCCGAGGACTTCCGCGTAGACCTCCGCTATTCGATGCCTGTAGGGTTCGAGGTCGGGGCGGATGGGAAGGATCAGCACATCCCCTATCCGAACCCAGTGCTTTGGGAGTATCTCCACCAGCTCCTCCGGGAGCTCGTGGGACAAAATCTCCCTGATGCGGGGCTTTATCAGTTGCGTCTTCGTCATCGGCCTTACTCAGGCCTGAAACTTTAAAAAACCTTCTCCCGTCATTTCGGCAAAAAGCGAGGAGAAATCCTTAAAAACCTAAAGGACGAATTTAGACCGAGAAATCCTCCGGAGGTCGATGAGGAGTATGGATGATGAGCCTTCAAGTAGTTGGTTTTCCCGCCTGTTTAAGTCACGTGAAAAACCCGCCCTTCTTGAGCAGAAGCTGAGCCGTGAGGCATACGAGGATTACCGGCGGCTTTTAATGAAAGCCCGTCCGGAGGTGAACGGCTCGAAGCTCACCATCAGGCTCTCAAACGGAACCGTTGAGCTTGAACGCGGCGTCCTGCGTGTTAAAGCCCGGAACAGGAAGACCGCGGAGAAAATACTCCGCAACCTTCACCACTACGAGCAGCCGCCGAGCCTCTGGCCGGCTTACGGCCTGAGCTACTCGCTCAAGAGGAAGAAGGGCACCATACTCTGATTTCGTTCTCCCTCCATTTCGACCTTTTTCCCAAAGATTTAAATGGTGGGTTAGTCTTAACTCTCCAAGCGGATGACGACCCTTGCCCAGTCTGATGGGTGATGACGTCGGTATTAGCTGACGCAGGGGCGGCGAGGTTCGCGGGCCGATGACCCGCCCCGTCCCCGGAGGGAATGGAATGACGGCGAATGAGAATCACAACGAAAACGACGGGTTTATCGAGTTTTACGCCAGCGAGGCCCTGACCTGCCCGAGGAGGATATACTTCAGGCTGAAGGGCTACCCAGAGAGGTGGCCTGACTTCGTTAGGGTGAGGCTGAACCAGGGGATAAACACCCACAACGTTCTCGGTGAGATACTGGAGAGACGGTTCGGTTTTGAGCTTGAGAAGCACATGGTACTCCGCTCCAGCAGGCTCGGTTTTGAGATACACGGCAGGGTTGATGCCATACGGGACTTCCCCATCGAGATAAAGGGAAAGACAAGCCTCCCGAGGAGCCCCTACGACTACCACCTTGCCCAGCTTAACGTATACCTTCGCTGGGCCGAGGCAGAGTACGGCTACCTCTATTACATCAAGCTCCACGAGGAGCCAATGAAGGTCATCAGCAAAATCGATTTTTCCCGCTTTCCAATCGTTAAGGGGCCGAACTTCAAAGCTTTTGAGGTTCCCTACGACGGCAAGCTCTTCCGGGAGACGCTGAAGCACTTCTACTCGGTCAAGCGCGCATACGAGAAGGGAAATCCCCCGAAGGGGTGGAACGACTATACCTGCAGGTTCTGCCCGTACAGGTACCTGTGCTACCCGGACGGGGAGGAATAGCTCATCCTCCCCTGAGCTTCCACTTCAGCCCCCTATCGACTGTGCCCTCGATTTCTCCGCTGTTGTAGAGCGTCGCTATGAAAGCCCTCAGCGGGACGAGGTTCAGTGCGAGCTTCTGGGGAGTGGGTTTCACCCCGTAGTGCTCCATAATCCTGAAGGCCAGTTCGTCGATGCCCATTGGGCTCTTGAGGAGGTCTAGTATGAGGCTCTCTATCTCTTCGACGCGCCCGAGATTGAAGTCGAGCAGTTCCGTCGCCTCTTCGCCCCTCACCGCCTTTCCGTGGGAGGGGATGAGCAGGAGGCCCTTCTCTGCATAATTCTGCAATTCTTTAATTGAAGCTTTAAATAGCTCAGGGTCGATGAGATACGGCAGCCCCACTGTATTTATGATCCTCTCCCCAAAGAACGCATCTCCAGCGTAGATGAGGCCGTTCTCCTCGTCCAGAAAGCCCGTCATTCCCGGGGAGTGGCCGTTCAGCTTGACGACCTTAAAACCGAACAGCTCATCCCCCCACTCGAAGACCGCATGAGCCTTGACCTCCTCCGGGAACTGGAAGACAAGAAAACCCTCCGGCGCTTTTGATCCGAAGGTGAGGAGTTCCCTGTTAAGCGGGCTCTCGGCAATTGAGAACTCAAAGCGGTGAATGAAGAGCGGGGCGTCTATCCGGGGCGCTACTGCCACATGATCTGCATGCCCGTGGGTCGCGAGCTGGGCCTTTATCCCGAGCCCGAGCTTTCTGACCTCTCTCCCGAGGTCCTTATGCCTCCCGCTTCCGTGACCGGGATCAACGATGACAGCTCCATCTCCGGCGGTTCTAACGAGGGTTGAGGGGCTTCCGGGATAGAGATAAGCCGAATCGCCTAACTTTCTCAGCGCCATGATACCACCGGAGTGATTAGGTGCAGGAAGATAAAAGAGCATCGGCGTCAACACAAGGAAAAAGAAGGGGAGAAATCAGACGTGCCTCGGGTAGAGGGTCTTCTTGCCCTCGTCCTTGGCCCTCTTGACGGCCTTCTCGATGAGAGCCTTGATCTCGGCCTCAAGGGCCTCGTAGAACTCTGGGTTAACCCTCATCTCGGGCTCGATGGCCTTGACGGCCTCCTTAACCTTGGACTTAACTATCAGCTCAGCCATTTCCACACACCTCCATCTCAGGCACCGCCCTCGGGCGGCTGCCAATTATTTTACCCCTCCGGGGTTTATAACCCTTCCTACGGTTGCTTGGGCGATGTCCGTTCCAACCCATGATTCAGTGGTCTCCGTTAGGGGGTGTCTGCAAAAGGTTAAATCCCCTTAGATGGTAGAAGTTAACGGTGGTGTTATGGGAAAGGGAAGGCTCGTCCTGATTGACGGCGAGCATTACCCCGATGTCACCGCCTGGGCGGTGGGGAAGCTGGGTGATGTCTGCTGTGCTGTCTTTCTCGGCGGGAGCGAGAAGATTGGAGACGTCGGTGAGATAGAGAGAAAGCTCGGTGTTAGGGTGTACCACGGTCGCGATTACATGACGTCCCTGAGAGTTGCCCTTGAAGAGAACGAGATAACGGAGGTTGTCGATTTAAGCGATGAGCCCGTGCTCGACTATGAGGATCGCTTTAAGATAGCGTCTCTCTGCATGCTCTACGGCGTCCCGTACAGGGGAGCCGATTTCTACTTCGTCCCCCGCAGGCTCAAAAGGGCACAAAAGCCCAGTTTGGCTGTTATAGGCACCGGAAAGAGGGTCGGGAAGACAGCCGTGAGCGGCTTCATAGCGAGAACCCTCAAGGAGATAGCCAGCCCCGTGATAGTGACCATGGGGCGTGGGGGGCCACCTGAACCGGAGCTGATAGAGGGGGACAAGTTCGAAATAACCCCCGAATTCCTGGTTAAACTCGCGGAGAGCGGAAAACACGCCGCGTCGGATCACTTTGAGGACGCCCTGACCTCAAGGGTGACGACCATAGGCTGCCGCCGCTGTGGAGGGGGCATGGCGGGCTTTTCATTCTTCGATGTGATAGACGAGGGGATAAAGCTGGCCGAGAGCCTCCCCAACGACCTCATAATCCTGGAGGGCAGCGGGGCAACCTTTCCCGCCTACCGCGCCGATGGCTACATCCTGATAACCAGCGCGAAGGGGAAGCTGGACTTCATCAGGGGCTACTTCGGTCCCTTCAGGGTAAGCTTGGCCGACATAGTGGTGGTCACCATGGCCGACTCGGTGAGCGAAGGACGCCTCAGGGCCATCAAGGAGGCAGTCGGGTCGATCAATCCCGACGCCGATGTCCATCTGACGACCCTGCGTTCGAGGCCCCTGGGGGGTGTCTCGGGAAAAAGGCTCGGCCTAGTCATGACCTCCGCCGATGCCCTCCCGCGGGCTGGGGAATGGCTCGAAAAGCTGGGGGCGGAGGTGGTGTGCGCCTCGGCCAACCTCTCCAGGAGGGGACCGCTCCTGAGGGACCTGCAGGATTTCAGCGGAATAGACGCCGTTGCGGTTGAGCTCAAGGCTGCCGCAGTTGACGTCGTCACAAAATGGGCTCTGGAGAACGGGATTGAGGTCATCTATCTGGACAACGAGCCAGTTAACGTGGACGGAAAAGACCTGCGAGAGGCCGTCCTGAAGCTGGGACGTTCGATTTTGGAGGGAGGAAGATGATAATCGTCACCGACCCGGAAAGAAAGATACGTCTGCCCTTTTCAAGGGGCATTCTAACGCGTTCAATAACCCTTGCCGGCGTTGAAGTGGGTATAGCCTACATAATAGCGACGGAGGTTCAGAAGGAGCTCAACGAGAAGAAGCGCAAGCTGGTGACAACCGAGGAGATAAGGGAACTGACGTACAGGAAGCTCCTTGAACACGGCCTCAGCGAGGCGGCGAAGCGCTATCTGTTCTGGCGCCAGCTCAGGAGGCTGAAGATTCCCATAACAATACTCCTCGGTGGCGCGACCGGCGTCGGCAAGTCGACGATAGCGACAGAGCTGGCCTTCCGCCTCGGCATAAGGAGCGTCATAGGCACGGACACGATAAGGGAGGTCATGAGGAAGATAATCGCGCCTGAACTGCTGCCGGACCTCCACACGTCATCGTTCCTTGCGTGGAAGACGATGCCCCGGGGCAATGTCGAGGACTCACTCCTCATCAAGGGCTTCAGGAATCAGGTCGAGCACGTTTCAGTCGGCATAGCCGCGGTTCTTGAGAGGGCGTACAAGGAGGGATTCAACGCAATAATTGAGGGCATCCATCTCGTTCCAGGCTACGTTGAGCTCAAGGAGAACAGCTTCATGTATGTGATAACCGTCAGTGGGAGAAAGGACTTGGAGGCCAGGTTCTACGAGAGGGCGCGCTACAGCAAACGGCCGGCCGATTACTATCTGAAACATCTGGACGCGATAATCGAGATACAGGAGTTCATTGTGGAGAGGGCAAAGGAGCACGGGATTCCGGTTATAAACAACGTCGAGCTTGAAAAAACCGTCAATGAAATAATGGAGGACATAATGGAGCGGCTCATGGAGAGGATAGATGCAAAGATGAAAGCCTGAATGGTGCCTTTATCTTCCATATCCCCACGAGCCTTCCGGAGCCCCACGTTGCTTGAATTTCGAAGACAACCACCATGTCCCGGTACACGTCTATTACGTTGAAGGTGTTTCCGTAGGGGTTGCGGTGGAGCTCCCAGCTTATGGAACCCGCGTTGACGATGGGTGTTTTCTCGACTTTGATTCCGAAGGAGTTGCCGCCATGGCCGGTCAGGACGAGGTTCGCCTCCCGCCTGGTAATGACGCGGAGGACGTCGCCCGCGTCCTCCAGGAAGCCGACTTCCCTGCTTCTGGGTATCGGGACTATGTTGTGGTGCATAACCACGACGGTAAAGGTTTCCCTGTACTCCTCAAGGCGCACGGAGAGCTTTCTCTGACCTATCCTCCCCACGACGCCTATGGGCGTCTCGTACTGGGCGCTTATGACCGGGATGAACGTGAAGCCCCCCAGCTCCTTTATCTCCGGCTCGCCGAAGTACTCCAGGAACAGGTCGTAACCCAGGTAGGTTATGTCGTTGTGGCCTGGAACGACCAGCTTTTCCGCTTTTATCCTCTCGTAGAACTCGTAGGCCTTCTCGTAGTAGCGCTCTATTCCCATATCCACGACATCGCCGCAGTGAACCACTATATCCGGCCTGAGTTTCTCGTTTATCGTCCTGAGTGCATTCTCCAGAACCTTGCGCCTGAAGTATATCCTGTCTGAGACGTTACTTTCGCTCATCTGGACTATCCTGAGGAGCCTTTTGCCCCTCGGGATGAATAGCTTTGGTCTAACAGGCCTGTGCTCTTTGATTATCTGCTCGCCTGTGACACGCTTTATCCTGACCTCTATCCTCCCGTCATCGTGGAGGGTTATAACGTTGTAGCTGTTGACGTCGCCCTTGCGGGTTTTCCGGCATGAGGTACAGCCTGCATTGTCCACAACCATGTCTTCTATGCGGTAGACGTTGGGGACGTGTTTATGCCCGCAGGTGTAGAGGTTGACCTCGTGCCTGAGGAGGAGGTCGAGAACGTCGCCGGCGTTGAAGAGCACGTTCCTCTCCCGTCCGGTGTCCGGGAGGGGCACGAGGTGGTGGTGTGAGGCCACTATCTTGAACTTCCTGTCCGAGTACTCCTCCAGCTTTTTCTTTAGCCATCTGAACTTGTGGCCTCCAACGCGGCCGTCGCTTAAGTCCGGGATTGTGGAGTCAACCCATATCACGACGCCGTCTTTGAAGTCAAACACGCCGTTCAGCGGCCCGATAAACCTCTCAAAGAGCGTGTAGCCGACGTTTCTGACATCATGGTTGCCCGGAATAACAACCAGCGGCTTCTGAATCTTCCTGAGTTCGTAGGCGGCCCTCTCGTACTCCTCGCGCAGTCCCTGGTTGGTCACGTCACCGGTGTGGATTACGAAGTCAAAGTCTCCCCTGTTTATCTCGTTGACTATGAGGTCGTAGGCGTACCCCTTGTAAGCGCTCTCGCCCGTTATGTGGGTGTCGCTTATGTGGGCTATCCTTATCATGGCCATCACTCAGCCGCTATGGCTGTCTCAAGCCTTCTCCTGCTGGCGGTTAGGAGGTCGCTCAGGCTGAATATCCCGACTATCTCGCCACCCTCCTCGATGAGCATGTGTTTGATGCCCTTCTTTGCCATCAGGTCGAGCACCTCCCGGAGGGGGGTGTTGGAATCGACGCTTATCAGCTCACTGCTCATGATCTCCCTGACCGGGGTCGTGTTCGGGAGTCCCGGTATGACGACGCGCCTTATTATGTCGCTCTTCGTGAAGAAGCCGACGACCTTGCCATCCTCAACTACGACGAGAGAACCTATGTCGAACTCCACCATGACCTCGCAGGCCCGCTTTATGCTATCGTCAGGCTCGACTCCTATGAGCTTTCTCGTCATGTAAACTTTAATCGGGGCGTTTGTGTCCATTCCACCACCCAAAATAAGGATAGGAGGACATCGTATATAACGTTTCACAGATGCACCGTCTCGACTTCGAATTCATCCTCGTGGATGCGCACGCAGAAGGCGGTCTCGTTTGGAACCACCTCGTATTCCGCTGGATAATAGAGCTCCAGCGTCGATGAAACGACAGCGAAGAGCTTCTCCCTTCTCAGGAGCAGAAGCTTGCCGTAGTCGTAGTTCAGGGGGTTCTCCATGTACCTCTCACTCATCCTTGCCGTGATGAACGCGATGAAGTCTCCTCCCGAGAGGTGGAATAGGGTCACCGTGTTGAAGAGTGATTTCGTGGTTTCCTCGATTGTTCTGTAGTGGACCAGCAGGTTGCTCAGGGTTGGGCTCTGGAGCTTTCTGCAGAGGTATGTTCCAAAGACGTAGGTGTCCGAGACGTTTTCGAGGTCTTTTTCATCGAGGTCCGCCAGTTCTATGATGCGGGACTTATCAAGGTCGCCGTTGTGAAGGAGCCAGAAGGTGAAGCCATGCCTTGAGGAGAATGCGAAGGGCTGGACGTTGAAGAGGCTCTTAATGCCCTGGGATGCTGCCCTGGAGTGCACCATGAGCGTTACAAAGCCCTCCAGCTCGCTCCCCAGAGCCTCCACGGTGTCGGCGTCCTCGAATATGGGCCTCATCGACCTGTAGTGCCTTACGGTTCCATTTTTGAGGAGCACGTAGCCCCAGCCGTCCTGATGCCGTCTTCCCCTTCCGCGTTTTTCCTTGTACGGGTCGTTTTCGGATGCCCTGACTATCGCGTCAAGGAGGGGGGCGATTTCTCTGCCCTCCCCTGTGGCAAAGAGTATTCGACACATGTTTTTCACCGGAGGTTAATTCTCGGGTACCCCCAAAAGCTTTTAGGTCTAGGGGAGTAAGAAACCCCATGCTGCTCAGGGTGATTAAACGAAGGGCACTGGATATAATAGACGAGGACTTCCGGTTAATCGACTTTTCCTTCGCACTTCCCTACAGCTACGTTCTCATCGAGGGAAGTCGCGGGCCCGCGCTGGGCGTGGCCATGACGCTCCCGGAGGAGGTGGGGAGGTACCGGAACTCCATCGTAGAACCCTCTCTGGAGGGATTCATCGAAAAGGCAGACAGCCTCAACGTGATCGAAAGAACCCTCGGAATGGCGGCGATAAACGCCCTTTCCCAGTACCTCCTGGACGTGTCAAACGCCCCGGACAGGGACGTCGTTGAACTCCTCGGAGAGGATGTTGAAAAGGTCGCGGTAGTTGGGAACATGCCCCCGGTTGTTTCGAACCTTCGTGAGAGAGGATTCGAGGTCATGGTTTTTGAGCGCAATCCCAAGCTCTGGGACAGAGAAACCCTCAGCGATGCCCTTGAATACTGGCTCCTTCCGGAGGTGGACGCTGTTATAGCCAGCGGTTCGGCAATGATCAACGGAACCCTCGACATGATGCTGGATCGGGCGAAGAGGGCCAGACTATTCGTTCTCACCGGCCCAAGTGCCCAGCTCCTTCCCGATTTCCTGAGGGGTACGGGGGTGACACACCTTGCATCAATGGGCGTTGTGGATGTCGAGTCTGCCATTGTGAGGCTCAAACTCGGCTCGTTCAGGGGTTTTGAGGCAGGAAGCAGAAAGTACGTGCTGGAGGTATGAGCATGGAGGAGCTCAGGGAAGCTGTGGTCAACGTCCTCCGGAAGGTGCGTGCCCACAGAAGCCTCTATGTCAAAAACGAAGAGGCTGTGAAGCAGCATCTCATCGGGGAGATATTTCAGGCGCTCGGCTGGAACTGGAACAACCCGGAGGAGGTTCGACCGGAGGCCAGGACTGAAGATGGGAGGGCTGACTACGCCCTCATGCTGGACGGAAAGGTCTTCGCCTACGTCGAGGCGAAGAACATGGGCGTGAACATCCTGAAAAAGGACGAGCCGCTTCGCCAGCTGGCGCGGTACTGCTTCAACTCCGGCGTGAGGTATGGGATTCTCACGAACGGCGCGGTCTGGATAGCGGTTAAGGCCTTTGAAGAGGGCTCCCGCCTCTGGGACAGGGTTCTGGTAGCCGTCAACATCGAGGAGGAGCCCCTGGAGAGGGTCGTTCTCAAGCTCTCCCTGCTCTCCAAGTCGAGGATAGGGGACATTGAGAGGCTTGCATCCCTTCTCAAGGCGCTGGAGCTGAGCTTTGAGGGACTGAAACGGGAGGGTTATTCCGAAAAAACCCTTGTCGAGTACCTGACCTCCCGCGAGGGATCCACGACACTCCCCGTGGCGGAGCTTCGTGGGGACGAGACCCCCAAGGCGGCCTACGTCTATGACGGCGGCTGGAAGCTCCTGCCCCTTCCAGAAAAGAGCATCAGGGGTGTTCTCCTCGCGGTTCTCCTGTACATGGAGAGGACGTCCTCCGGCTACCAGAGGAGGGAGATAAGAAAAGCCTACGAGCACCTCAGGACGGTTCAGCTGGATCCAAGAACAGCCCTTGAGATACTCAGAAAGCTTGAGGAAGAGGAAAGGCTGAGAATAGCCGTGGAGCTTTAGACGACCTTCCAGAGCTCGTCGCTTTCTGGCCTCTCAAGAGGCCTCTCCCTTCCGTCCTCAACGATTACCTTTACGCCGGGGTCTTCCACGAACTCGCCTATGGAGGAGGCGTTTATGCCCTTCCTCTTAAGGGCATCAACAACAGTATCAACCCTCTCCCTGGGGGCGGCTATCATCAGCGTCCCGGAGCTTATCAGTGCCAGGGGGTTCAGGTTGTAGAACCCGCATATCTTCAGCGTCTCTTCCCTGATGGGAATCCTCTCCCTGTAAACGCGGAAGCCCAGACCCGCCGCGTCCGCCATCTCGTGGAGGCCGTTGGCTATGCCCCCCTCCGTTGGGTCGTGCATGGCGTGGACTCCGACCCCGTTGGCCGTAAGGGCATCCTCCACAACGCTTATCATCTCGATGAATGACCTGGCCTTCTCCACGAACTCCCTGCCGAAGACCCTCTCCAGCTCCTCTCCCCGCTCACTGGCTATTATCGATGTCCCCTCAAGGCCGGCCCACTTGGTGACGATGATGACATCGCCCGGCCTGGCGCCGTTGGAGGTTACGAGCTTTTCCCTTCTAACCTCACCGAGCATCGTCCCGACGATTATAGGCCTGTCCAGACCAGGGGTCACCTCGGTGTGGCCGCCGACTATGGCAACCCCGAGCTTTGATGCGCTCTCGTGGAGCTCGCGCATTATCTCGGTGAGGAGCCTCTCATCGGCACCCTCCGGGAGGAGTATGCTCACCAGGAACCACTTTGGCTTCGCTCCGAAGGTTGCGACGTCGTTGGCATTAACGTGAACCGCGTAGAAGCCTATCCCACTCTCAGCCCCGGTTATCGGGTCTGTCGATGCCACGAGAACGGAGGAACCAAAGTCAATGGCGGCAGCGTCTATGCCCAGGTCGGCACCGATTATAACCCTCTCCCCTCTAGCCCCAAGATGGTTGAAGACCAGCTCCCTGAGCTTCTCCGGAGGGATTTTGCCTGGGGGCAGCATTTCAGACTTCCTCAAGCTTCTTCTTGACTTCCTCGGTGTGCCTCTTGGTCTCCTCCAGTGTGTTCCTCAGCTGGGCGAGCTCAAGTTTGAGCTCCCCGAGCGTTTTGTTCATCTGGTAGAATGCGAAGACCATTATTGCGATCAGAATGAGCCCGAGGATTATGCTTATCCACCCGCTCGGGGTCGATGCGTAGGGCATCATCACACCTCCTTAAGGTTCTTTATGGTCTCATTATCAACGACGAACTTAAAGGGCTTTGCCCGGTAGTACTTCTTTGCCCTGGGGTCGTTGGGCTCCAGACGGAGCTCGCTCTCGACAAGGTTGGCCTTTTCGAGCTTTTTGAGATGGAGGTAGAGCAGCTGGCGGGAAATGCCGAGGCTTTTAGCAAGCTCGTAGACGTACCACTCCTTTTCGCAGAGCATCTTGAGTATCTTCACCCTCACGGGGGAACTCAGGGCCTCTGCAATCACTGTTATCTCCTGTATGCTCTCGACCATCTTACATCACTCTTGACCTTCCATAGGGCAGCAGGCTCTTACATAAGTTGGCGGGGAGAAATAAAAAGCTTTCGAATCAGCGCTTCAGAAGGGCGTAAAGCAGGGCATCAAGGAGCACGAAAGGGAGCAGCAGTAGAGCAATGGGAGCGAAGAGCAGGAGGATGGCTAGTATCCCAAAACCCCACCACATCCACCAGAAGCCCCTTCTTCCAAAGACGGGCCGCATCATGGGACCTCCAAACCCCCTCGGCATCCTCATCCCTCCAGATAGAGCCAGCCAACGATGCCCTCCCCGCAGTCCAGCGTCACCTCCTCCCTGTGAATTGAGAAAAAGAGAAAGCTTCAGATGGGCACCCAATTCTCTGGGCAAGTCCGTTCATCCACGCCCAGGCGTGCCTGAAGGTGCCGGTTATGCCTGCCATGATGCCGCTGTCCTGCATGCCTCCGGCCTGTCCGTAGGCGGTCATCATGCCGTGACCGCCGTGGCCATGGCTGGGTGCTGTGCCGATAACGCTCAGGTAGTAGTCTTCGCTCACCACCTGCGGCTCATATGTCGTTCTGTAGGCCTCAAGCTGTCCTGTGAAAGCCCCGAGGTGGTTCTCACTGCCCGCCATGAGTTCTCATAGACGAGCTTTATGTCCTCGTTGTCCGTCTGGGCTATCCTCTCCTGGAGGCCGACTATGTCGGTCTCCTCTATCAGTGCACCTACCGTCGGGACGGCTGTTTGAGATGCGTAGGGGTTCGGTCCTGGAACCCCCATGTACGCCGAGACCGCCCCAATCGACATTCCCACCAGCAGGGCCATCAGCCCAATTCCAAACCACATCCTTCCCATGATCTCAAATTCCTACATGTGTAAGTTTAATATTACATATTTGGGAGACACTATAAAGTTTTCGGTTCGGTCAGAAGAGCTGGTATGGATCCTGTGAAAGTCTCAAAAAGAAGAGAGAAATGGGTTTACGGTCTGCCGTGTCTCCCATGGGCGGGAAACACCATGCGCTCCCGGAACTTACCCCGGCCGTTGGTGTAGAGCTCAAGAAGCTTTTCTCTTATCTGCTGCATTATGGAGTCTATGGCATCGTAGTCGCGGTTTTTGATCGCCACCTTAAGCTGTTCGACCAGCGCCTTGAGCTCGGTGGTGTTGAGTCCGCTCTTCTCCATCACCATGATCTGTCTCTCAAGCCTCCAGAGGTACATCTCCGCCCTCATCGTCATGTTGGTCTGAATCTCCACGCTCCATTTGTCCGACGCCATCCTGATGACGAACTCCGCGTGGGCCTTCGCGGCTATGGCCTGTCCGTATGCCTTGCCGTACTTGCCCATCTCGTAGGCAGTCTTGGCGTTCTCCAGCTCCTTCTCCGCCAGGTTCAGCATCCTGGTGGCGAGCCTCTCCTCGGGCGGGCTCAAAGTCACGTTCTCAAGCATTTCCTTGGCGGTCTCTATCCTCTCCTCGCTCGCGTTGATGGCCTCGAGGGCTGTCTCGGCGGTTATGTTGACCTTTATCTCGGTGCAGTTGCAGTTCATCCTTTCCCTCAGCTGTTCCCTTATGTGGAGCATCGCCCTGCTCATGACCGGTGTCTGAACTATGGTCACGTTGGCGTTCCTTACCTGGAGCTTCAGCATAACCCTGGTGATGTTGGAGGTATCGTTGACGAAGGCTATCATGGCCTTTTTGCGGATGGCTATTCTGAGCGCGGCCTTGATGGCGGCACTGTCGTTTCCAGGCACGATCACGAGGCTGTCGTTGAACATGAGTTTGAATTTAAGTTTTGCGTGTTCCATTGTTATGAGGTTGGTTTGGTATCTGTTCTGGCCGCCCCAGCGTTCGACGGTGATTCCAAGCTCCTGAAGGTCTGAAACGTACTGTTCAACGACCGCATCAGGCCCGCCGATTATTATCACCTCATCCGGAGCATAACTCATGATCTCCGCCGTCACGTTCGGGTCATAAGCACCCCAAGTCGTCGTGACAACAACCGCACCCGTCACATTAG
This sequence comes from Thermococcus coalescens, assembly GCF_055392585.1. Taxonomy (NCBI): domain Archaea; kingdom Methanobacteriati; phylum Methanobacteriota; class Thermococci; order Thermococcales; family Thermococcaceae; genus Thermococcus; species Thermococcus coalescens. The sequence goes on along the minus strand of NZ_AP043764.1, from coordinate 264,656 downwards.
CCAAATACTCAGCAATGGCGCCATCAGCCTCGTTGTCACTCACCAGAATCACCGTCACTGAAGTACCCTCGGCCGCTGCCTTCCCGAAGGACAGTGTGGTTGCCACGAGCATTAAACCAAAGAGCAATGCAATGCCTTTTTTCCACATCATGGCACTTCACCTCAATATTCTTTATGAAAAAAGCGATATTTAAGCTTTTTTCACGAAATCGTCTGCTTAAATTCATGTTTGTTTGCTGAAGCGGTTTTTCCTGCCTTTTTCTGATTTTTACCGTTAAACAACGTTATCCATCGTTTATCTGTGTTTAATGAGTGCTCTTAGGGGAAAATGCAAAAAATCAAATCCTTCAGAAGGAGACAGAAGAAAATAAAGGAAAACGCTACCTTCAAACCTCTTCCAGTATCTCCTGCACGTCGCCGGTCTCATTTATCAGCTCAATGGCGGTGGCGTTTACTCCCTTCATTTCCACCAGCAGGGCACTGAGGCTCCTGTTGAGGGTGTACATTAAGAGAACCACCACTGCTAGAAGGACTAGCCATATAGCTATGCTCAAGTAGGCCACGTAGCCAGGCGTCTCAGCGTAGAGGTACTCGGAAAAATACGGTCCCATCAGCCTTCACCCCCTTCCATTGTTTCCGATGTGGTGTTGTTTCAGCATTGCTTATTCCAAGGAGTTTTTCAGTGGCCGAGGCCAGCTCTTCCTTGAAGACCTCGCGATCCAGCCCGTTGTTGGCCTCTATGACCTCAAGCAGCTCGTCAGTTCTGGCCTCAATGCCGTAGTCGTCCTTTAGCACCTTTGCCAGTTCCTCGGCGGGGACTCCGTAGATATCTGCCAGCTGCTGGAGAGTGTATGTCTTCAGCATCGAGCCGGTTATCTCCACATAGGTGTACGTCGTGTCGTTGACCTCGCTCGGGAGGTAGGCCACGTAGTCGGCACTCTCAGTTGAGTCCTCCTCCGTGAAGTATGCTTTGTACACCTGGAATCCGCCGAGGATGAGTGCCATGGTGAACAGAAAAGCTACCACTGGCTTTAACCTGCTCTGCTTGAAGCCCATCCTGAGCATGGTGATCATGCTCCTGAAGCCTATTATCAGGTGTGCCGCTATAAGACCTATCATGGCAAAGCCCATGTACGTGTGTATGTTTGTCCACGTGTCTTTGTCCACTCCAAGAAACGTCCACCCTGCTGTGTCCGCTATCCTTCCCGATGGCGCCAGGTAGAGGGCTATTCCCGACACGGCAAGTATCACGAACACTATGGTGAGGACAAGGTCTATCGTACCCCTAAGCCATGCAGGAGCCGTCCATCTTGCCATTACCGGCACCTCCCGCGGCATTTTGTCTGAGAGAGCCTTCCCGCGATTGCATTGAACCTGAGCATGCTATCATCCACATATGTATGTTTTAACTTACATATGACAGTTTGATTTAAAAAGATTTCGGATGCGTCGCACATCACTTGAAAATGAGAAATGCCGCAGAAAAGTGGAAAACATGAAAGGCCCGATAGGATACCTTATGCCGAGACGTAGTAGTACTCGCCCCTCTCCTTCTGCTCCCTGTCCTTCACGGAGCCCTCCTTGTTTGCCCTCGGTCTTCCGGTCTCGGGGTCCCTTCGGAAGGTTATTCCAACCGAGGCCAGGAAGCGGTTCATACCTTCCCTCATCCCCATCGGCTGGAGGGCCCTCCCGCTCCTTCCGGGTTCCCCTTCGAAGACTATGAGCCTGTCGCTGAGGTAGTCCACCATCATGACATCGTGCTCGACTATGAGGGCCGTCTTTTCGTTCTTGGCCATAAGGGAGCGTATGGCCTTTGAGACTGCCAGCCTCTGCTCGACGTCGAGATGGGCGGAAGGCTCGTCCAGGAGGTACAGGTCGGCGTCGCGGATTAAACAGGCAGTTATCGCAACCCTCTGGAGTTCTCCACCGCTCAGCTCGTTCAGCTGCTTGTCATAGAGATCAGGAATACCCAGCGGGTTCAGGAGCTCGGTCTTGTAGAAACTGTTCATCAGCTTCCCTGCGTCGATCTTGCTCAGCAGCTCGAAGACGGTTCCTTCGTAGTCCACCTTGATGTACTGCGGCTTGTAGCTCACGGTGAGCGTCCAGTCGACCTCACCCTCCGTTGGTTTTTCAACACCGGCGAGCATCTTAACGAAGGTGGTCTTCCCTATTCCGTTGGGGCCCACTATGCCGACCACCTCGCCGACGTAGAGGGTTCCCCCCTCGGCCTCAAGCCTGAAGCTCCCGTAGTCCTTTACCAGCCTCGGATACTCAACCAGTATCTCCCCATCCTGGCTCTTCCTCTCGCTCTTCTTGGTGAAGCTGACCTCATACGGCCTGAAGCGAACGTTCTCGTCGCGGAGGTAGCCGCGCAGGAATTCATTTATGCCGTTGCGCGTGCTCTTGGGCTGGGAGAATATACCGTACGCCCCGGGCTTTCCGTAGACCACGTGGATTATGTCGCTCATGTAGTCGAGAATCGCCAGATCGTGCTCGACAGTCAGAACAGCCTTTCCGGAATCGGCAAGCTTGCGAATTATTCTGGCGACCCGGAGGCGCTGCCTTATGTCGAGATAGCTTGAGGGCTCATCGAAGAAGTAGAAGTGGGCCTGTCTGAGCATCGCGGCCGCTATGGCCACGCGCTGCAGCTCACCGCCCGAAAGCTGCCTTATGTCCCTGTCGAGGACGTTCTCAAGCTCAAGCTCTCTGACCACATCATCGAATTTGCCAACCTCGTCGGCCTTCTTCAGCAGGTCTCTCACCTTGCCCTTTACTGCCTTTGGTATCAGGTCAACGTACTGCGGCTTGACGACCGGCCTTATCTCGCCCTTCTTCAGCCTCTCGAAGTAGTTCTGAAGCTCGTTGCCGCGGAAGGCTTTTATGACGGCGTCCCAGTCATCGTTGTCGCCGCAGAGGTTCGGGACGATCTGGCCCGAGAGGACTTTGACCGCCGTCGTCTTACCGGTTCCGTTGGGGCCCAGTATTCCAACGACCATTCCGTCCTTGACAACGGGAAGGCGATACAACACGAAGGCGTTTATCCCATAGCGGTGGACGCAGCCTTCCTCAAGCTCCTCCGGGAGGTTGACTATGGTTATTGCGTTGAATGGACACTTATGCACACAGATTCCGCAGCCGGTACAGCTGGCTTCCTGGATGATCGGACGGTAGTTCTCCTCGTCTATGATTATCGCCTCTCCGCCCATTCTGTTGACGGGACAAACGCGCTCGCACAGGAAGTTGCCGCACTTGTCGGGGTTGCACTTGTCGTAATCGATGACCGCTATCCTCATCACTCACCACCGGGTTAGGCTGAGGGAGAGGGTTTTAAAGGGTTGCGGGTTGGAGTTCCCCCGCCACCCTGAGAGTTCACCAAAACCGTGTTTCGGCGGCAGGTGCCCGCTACTTTTTTAGCCACTCCATCGAACTTATCCCCATGTCACTCTTCGAGACGCTCAAGCCCCTCAAGTCGGAGATAACGAGGGTCCACGTCTTCCCTCCGAGCGAGGGCGAGTTCGGTAACTTCCGCTTCAACAACCCCGAGATAAACGAACTCCTCGAAGAGCTCGGCTTTTCCCTTTACCGCCATCAGGTTGAGGCCCTGGAAAAGCTGTACTCGGGGGAGAACATAGTCGTCACGACGCCAACGGCCAGCGGTAAGAGCGAGATTTTCAGGCTGGCCATCTTCGACTCCTACCTCTCGAATCCCCATGCGACCTACCTGCTCATATACCCCACGAGGGCCCTCATAAACAACCAGCTCGAAAAGTTTTCCGTCCAGAACCTCACCTTCTACCGTCTAACCGGAAAGCACGTCAGCGCGAGGATTCTGACGGGCGATGTCCCATGGGAGGAGCGCAGGGGAATCCTCCGTGAGAAGCCGAGGGTCATCTTCACGACCCCGGATATGCTCCACTACAACGTCCTCAGGAGATGGCGCGACTACGAATGGCTTTTGAGGAACCTCCGCTACCTCGTCGTGGACGAGCTTCACGTTTACCGCGGCGTCTTCGGGAGCAACTTTGCGTATCTCTTCCGCCGCCTCGACTTCCGGCTCAGGCGCCTTGGGGCAAAGCCCCAGATCATAGCGCTCTCGGCGACGCTTAGAAACCCGAAGGAGTTTGCGGAGAAGCTCTTCAGGAAGAGATTCAGTGCAGTAAGCCGCGCCACCAACCCTTTTCCAAGGAGATATCTCGTCCTCTTCGAGCCAAAGAACCTGGACGAGAGGCAGCTCCTTCGGGCGGTCGTTGAGAGGCTCGCAGGGGAGAAGGTTAAGACGCTGGTATTCTTCGACAGCCGTAGGGGGACCGAAAAGCTCCTCCGCTTCCTCCTCGGTTCGAGGATCTTCTCGAAGGTCACCACCTACAAGGGAACCCTTCCCAAGAACGTCCGCTGGGAAATAGAGCGGGACTTCAAGGAGGGTAAGCTGCTCGTTCTCCTGACGACCAACGCCCTTGAGCTCGGCATAGACATCGGCGACCTCGATGCGGTCGTCAACTACGGCATCCCCCGGACGGGCTCTTCTCGCTGATTCAGCGCTTCGGCCGGGCTGGGAGAAAGACCGAAAGGGAGGCCCTGAACGCCATAGTCCTCAGGAAGAACGGTCTCGACTACTATTACAGAGAGCACTTCGACGGGCTCGTTGAGAGGCTGGAGAGGGGTATAATCGAGTACATGCCCGTCAACCTGGAGAACGAACGCATAGCGGAGAAGCACCTCCACTACCTCCTCACGGAGCTGGGAATAGTTGACTGGGACGAGCTTGACGGGTTCGAGAGAAAGATTGCTGAGAGGCTCGTCATCGAACGTAAGGCCGACCTGAAGAAAAATCCTCTCACAGGCAGGCTTGAGGTTCGCCTGAGGAAGCCTGCCTTCAGCTACTCCTCCCTGAGGACGACGAGCGACGAAACGTTCTTCCTCGTCAAAGACGAGCCCTGGATAAGGGGCAAACTGATGGAGAAGTCCTCGCTCAGGGAGCTTCTTAACTTCGTAAACTGGCTCAAGCTTAAAGGTTACATCGTCGAGGAGGTCGATTCAGAGGAATACCACCGCTCGCTCCTTCCGGGGATGAGCTACTTCTCAAGGGGAGAGCTCTACATGGCCGGAGACAGGCTCACCCTCGGAAAGTTCCACTTCGTCTTCGCGAGGGGACTCAACCGCTTCTGGGACGTGGAAACCTTCGTGGCCAAGAGGGAGGAAGTCGAGATACTGGAAAGCAGGCGGAAGAAAACCCACCGGAAGGTTGAGATACACCTCGGTCGGCTGAGGGTCAGGCACGTCTACACCGGATTCGCCGTCAAAGGGGCCGACACCGGCAACTACGTTAGGGAGCTGCTGAGATTGAAGGAGAGGGGGATTCTTAAGGCCAGGATACACTCCCCGATGACCGGCGAGAGGGTGGATGAGGAGGACTTCTCGATCCTCAACTGGGAGAAGTTCGCGAAGGTTGAGTTCGAGGAACCCTACTTAAGGGAGTTTGAGACCGAGGGGATATGGCTAGTCTTTCCGGACTCGATAAGGGAAGTCACGAGAGAGGAGTTCAGGGAGTTCTTTGACGTGGCCGCTGAGAAGGGCTTTGAAGACCCAGCCTTTGCCCTCTATACCAACCTCGACAGAAGGAAGCTCTTTCCGCTCTACCTCGGGACGACCACCCACGTCATAAAGAAGAGCATCGGCGACGCCCTCCAGAGGCTTGGAATCGGTGATGAGGAACTGGCCTTTGCGATAAAGAAGATGATCGACAGCAAGGATGGAATCGGCTCGGCGCTTCACGCGATAGAGCACAACATGATAAAAATCGCCCCCATTTTCACCTACATTGACAGCAGGGAGCTCGGCGGCTACAGCTACGCGAGCTTCCCGGGCCTGCCCCACGCAGGAAGGCCGATCGTGTTCATCTACGACGGGAACGAAGGGGGCGCGGGCCTCGCGCCGATACTCTATGAGAACGCCGAGAAGCTGATGGAGAAGAGCCTCGAACACCTCCGTTCCTGCCCCTGCAGGGACGGCTGCCCTGTGTGCACGCTCTCCCCGAAGTGCGGCACATTCAACGAGTTCCTGGACAAATGGGCCGCGATAAGGGCCTGGGAGAGGATTCTAGGGGGAGAAAAAAGCGAATGATGGCTGGATTTTTACGCCCCTTGCTCTTTCCACCCCCATGTAAATCACATGGGGTGTAAAAATACAAAACCTTTCTCAAAAACTCCTCATAAACAGCGGCCTCAGCCTCACCCTTCCCCTAGTCTTCTCTGTCAAAAGCTCCATCAAGCTTTCCGCTTCGCCCTTCCTCGTCTCGACGGTGAACTTTACCAGCTCCCCATACTCTTGGCCGACCACTCTTCCTTCAGCCCTTTCAACGGTCTCTTTAACCGTGTGAAAGAGATTGTAGGGAAAAGTAACCTCAAACCGCTCCGTTTCGTATACCTCTGCTATTCCCGCGTTCTCGATGGCCAGGCTGGCCGCGTCGCTGTAGGCTTTGACCAGACCGCCGTAGCCGAGCTTTATGCCGCCAAAGTAGCGAGTGACAACGACAACGACGTTGCTCAGGCCTTTGTTCTGGATGACCTTGAGCACGGGCTTTCCCGCACTGCCCTTTGGCTCACCATCGTCATCGTAGCGAACGGCGAAGTTCTTCCCGTCGTTTATGAGGTAGGCTGAGACGTTGTGCGTTGCGTCGCTGTGGTGGGCCTTGATCTTTGCAATGAACTGCCTGGCCACTTCCTCCGTCCCTGCCGGAGAGGCATAGCCTATAAAAACCGATTTTTTGATCACAACCCTTGATGTCCCAACTCCCTTCAGCGTCTTGTAGCCCATAACTCACCCTCGCAGGGTCGCTATGACCTTCTTCTCGTTGAGGAGCATTGCTATTGCGTCCTTAACGTCTTTCACCACCACATCGCTCGCCAGGAGGGCATCCATGCTCGCCCCTTCGGGCCCCACCACGCAGAAAGCTAACTCTGCCCCTTCGAGCATAGCCACGTCGTTGTTGCCGTTTCCCACCGCGGCGTAGGGTTTGTACCCCTCCGCTATCTCGGCCTTCTCGACACCGTTCGAAACCCTCTCGATCCTCACCGGGAGGCCTTTGAACTCCTCCTCCAGTGTTCCAAAGGTGTCGGCGCTCAGAACGACGACCGTGTATTTTTCCGCGAGCCTTTCAAGGAGATGCTTGACCTCCTCCTCTACCTTTCCGCTTTCTCCGAGGGTTCCGTTGAGGTCAAAGAGAACCGCCTGGAATTCAATCCTGCCGTAGTTCGGTATCTCCATGTTCCCACCGGCGATAATTGGGTGCAAGGTTTTTAAGGGTTGGAGTTCAAGGCACTACCGTATCCAAGAGCAGGTAATTAAAGGTTTGACTACTCGGGGGTAAAAGTCATGAACCTGCTTCAGCGACGTCTTCAGGATCCGGAGGTGCTCGTAAGGCTCAACGCCTTCTTCCTGAGCTACTTTGGATGGATAGCCTTCGGAGTTCTGTACGGAATCATTGGACGCTGGAGCATTGACGTTACGGACGAGTTTCTCAGGCTCCCTTTGACATCAAGGGGACTCGTGGTCGGGCTCGTGGAATTTACAAAGAGCATTCCACCCCTGTACTCGCTTTTCACGGTCGTTTATTATCTGGGCTTTTCGGGCTCGATAGCCCTGATAGTTGCCTATCTTCTCCTTTACAAGAGGGATCTGAAGGCCTCCGATGAGCTGTTCATCCGCTATTTAATGGCCTACGCCATAGCGGGTGCCATATATCTCGTCGTCCACATCCATGCCCCCCACATCGTCTACAATCTCCCAGGTTACACCTCCTCAAACACCCTCCTGACCCGGCAGGAGTTCGTCCTTCCATCGCTCCACAACACAATCATCACGATAAACATCATTACAGTTTGGAGGTACAGGAAAAAGCTCGGCGGGAAGGCAATCATATTAGTGAACACGCTCATACCCTTTGTCACGATCTTCCTCGGCCACCACTGGATTTACGATGTCCTGACGGGTATGGCACTCGGTGCTTTCATAGCTACGGCTACCGATGGAAGAACCACCCGGATTCCGGAGACCCTTTATAACCTGGAAATTGCCTCCCTGAGGAAAGTGACAGTGGTGAACTTCCTCCTTGCGGTTTTAGTCCTCATAGTTGCAGTCAGCCCTGACAGATGGCTGGAGATTATAAACGGCCTTCTTCCCGGCCCCTGAGAAAAACTTATAAACTTCCCGTGAACCTTAACATCGGGTGCCGGGGTAGCCTAGCTCGGCAGGGCGGCGGACTCGTAATCCGCAGGTCGCGGGTTCAAATCCCGCTCCCGGCTCCACAATTTTCCGTAACTTCCCAAAGCACTTCTATCGAATGAAAGCCCCGTTAGAATGGCATCTGTAGACATCTTTTCCCGCTCCCCTCGGTTGGAAGTCTCACCAGAGAATCAGGCCGCCCTTCACACGGACGGAGACAGAAACTGGCCCCCCCTTTGACTCGGGGATGATTATCATGTACATTGGGCCGTCTTTGGGGAACCTCCAGATCTTTTCAACGCTGGTCGTGTCGTCCACCTTGAAGAGGCACAGGGCCCCGTCTCCCGACTTCAATATTCTGAATCCCACCTCGTCTGTAATGCAAACGGTCACGGGTTCGGTTGACTTTATTGAGAACTGAATCACGCTCCAGTCATAGCCGTCAAGTTTGTAAACGTAATAGCCCCCGGGAGATATGACGATGTTCTCCTGAAACCTGTATGAAGCTCCCCACAGGGTGGCGGCTATCAGGATAGCCCCGATGATGAAAATCGTAAATCCTAGGGCTTCGATGCGCTTTGTCGTGAGTGGCCTCATCGTTATCGCCGCCACCCCCTATCCCCCATTTTTAACTCGTTACCGATATATTTAAACGTTGTGACCTCAAGTTTTAGTTTTATTCTTTTTTGTTACCACTGTCCCCACAATCTGGAGTCTGCCCACCATCTTAGACAAAATCCAAGATATGGAAAAGACTTACTTCTGCCTCTCCTGTGGACGGAGACCACCCAACACTGAAAAATTTCCGTGGATTTTTTAAGATGAAGGACGGAGGTAGCTTTATGGAAAGGGAATCCCTGGGGGTACTCTTCGCGATAGCCGGGATGTTCATCTACGGCATTGAGCCCGTTGTGATAAAGTCCAATCCCTCAAATCCAATAAGTTTTGCGGCATTCTCTGCCCTCGTTGCGTCGCTTCTCCTCTGGGGCAGTCTTCTCTGGACAGGGAAATGGGAGGAGATCCGTGCCAACAGGAGCGATCTGAAGAAGGCGTTTTTGGTGGGACTTTTCGGCACGGCGCTCGCTTATCTGGCGTATTCGTTCGGAGCGAGGATGAGCACGGCGATAAACGCCGCCCTGATAACTCGGAGTGAAGTTCTGTTCTCCTTCATGCTCTCCTGGCTATTTTTGGGGGAGAAGATAACCCGGAGACTCGTTGCCTACTCCCTCGCGATAATCGCAGGTCTGGCCATCGTGATACTTCAGGGACGCTCCCTTGAACTCCATATCGGGGATTTCCTTCTCCTCCTCGTTCCGCTCTTCTGGCAGCTCGGCCACGTGATAGCCAAGAGGCTGCCTTACAGCCCGCCGACGATAGCGGCCTTTAGGAACACATTCGGCTTTCTGCTTCTCCTGCCGCTGGCAATTGCAACCGGCCTGGAGATTTCCGCCTTCGTGATCGCCGAGGGTCTCGTTATAGCCCTCGGCCAGCTGGTCTGGTACAGGTCAATAAAGCTCATCAACCTGTCCAAGGCCACGGCGATAATAACGCCCGCTCCCGCAGTCGCAATAGGGCTGGGAATCCTGCTCGGCGAGAGCTTTACGGTCTATCATGCCTTCGGCTTCATCCTAATTACCCTGGGGACACTGGGTGCGGTAAAGGTGGAAAGCGAGCTCAGAACCTGAGCAGTGTCTCAATGAAGCGAAAAACATCCCTTAATCCGAAACGTCCCTCCCTGTCGGGGTCGTATATCATGCTCACGGGCACTTCCTTTATTCGAGCCCCCATCTTGGCCGCCTTTATCAGCATCTCGGTTTCGACCTCATAGCGGTCGCTCTCTATCTCAGGGATGAAGTGCCGGCTGAACGCCCTGAAGCCGCTCTGGGTGTCGTAGACGTACTGGCGCAGCTTGAGCCTTATCAGCCGTGTCGTTATTATGTTGCTGAGCCTCCTGTGAAGTGGCCTCTGGCTCACGTCCCCCTTCCTGGCGCCGATGACCATATCTGCCTCGCCGGAGACTATCGGCTCCACGAGGCTTATTATCTCCCCGGGTTTATGCTGACCGTCGGCGTCCATAAAGACCACAACGTCACCGCCGGAGTGTTTAACCCCCTCACGCATTGCGCAGCCTTTACCGCAGTTTTTCTCAAGCCTGATGGCCTTTATTCGCTCATCCCTCTCGGAGAATGTCCTGGCAACCTCATACGTCCCATCGCTTGAGCCATCGTCAACCACTATGACCTCGTCAACGAAGTCGGGAATTCCCTCAAGAACCTTCGGGAGCCTTGCCGCTTCATTGTAAGCTGGTATGACGACGGTGATCCTTCTGCCCTTCAGCATCTACTCATCCTCTCCGAGCCTTTTGATGGCTCTCTGGGCTTTTCTCCTGAAGTCGTCCTTATCGAGGAACTCCCAGTAGTGCCCCCTCGCCGGAAACCTGCCTTCTTTTACGTCCTCCCGATAGTTCTCAAGGGCCAGCCTTATCATCCCGCCGATGTCTGCGTATTTCTTGACGAATGGAGGGGTGTTTTCGTAGATTCCTAAGAGGTCATGCCAGACAAGAACCTGGCCGTCCACGTACGGCCCGGCACCGATTCCGATGGTGGGAATCGAGACCTCCTCTGTTACAAGCTTCGCAACATCGGCCAGTGTAAATTCAAGGACAACGGCAAAGGCTCCGGCCTTCTCAAGTGCCTTGGCATCGCGGAGTATCTCCTCGATTTCCTCTTCGGTCTCCCCCATCAGCCGGTAGCCGCCGAGGCGGAGGTATCTCTGGGGAGTGAGTCCCGTGTGCCCCATCACCGGAATGCCCATCCTGACCAGCTTCCTCACGAGCTTTCTGTGGTCGTAGCCACCCTCTATCTTCACCGCGTCCGCTCCGGCCTGCACGAGCTTAATTGCGTTTTTAACACCCTCATCGGTATCGACCTCGTAGCTGCCGAAGGGCATATCGGCCAGGACGAGCGCCCTCCTGACAGCCTTTGAGACGGCCCTAGTGTGGAAGACCATCTGGTCCATCGTGACGTTCAGAGTGTTCTCTTCCCCGTAGACGACCATCCCAAGGGAGTCGCCGATGAAGATTATGTCCATCCCTGCCCTGTCGGCTATGAGCGCTGAGGGGTAATCGTAAGCTGTTATCATCGCAATCTTTTCTTTCCCCTTCATCTCGATTATTTTCCGAGGCGTTATCTCCCTCATTTTCCCACCCGTAGGCTAATAAACCTCCGTCCCTATAAGCCTTCTGGGGGTGAGGATATGAGGAAGTGGGAGCACTACGAGCACACCGCTGACGTTGGAATCAGGGGCTACGGTGAGAGCCTTGAGGAGGCCTTCGAGGCCGTTGCGCTGGCGCTCTTTGACGTGATGGTTGAGGTGATAAAGGTCGAGAGCAAAGAATGCCGTGAGGTCGAGGTGGAGGGTGAAGACCTGATGGCGCTCCTCTACAACTTCCTTGAGGAGCTTCTCGTGCTCCACGACATGGAGGGACTGGTCTTTGGAGACGTTGACGTCGAGATAGAGAGAACCGGGGAAGGCTATCGGCTCAGGGCGAAGGCATGCGGTGAGGTTCTCGACTACGAGAAGCACGAGCCGAAGGAGGAGGTTAAGGCCATAACCTACCATGAGATGAAGATAGAGCAGCTTCCAGACGGAAGGTGGATGGCACAGCTGGTGCCGGACATCTGAGGTGGTCCTATGAGCGCGAGGGACAGAATTAAGGAAACCAACCCTGCCTTTTACGAGCGCTATTCAATGCTCGAAGACACGGACGAGTTCTGGGAGTTCATAATCCGACCCCTGCGGCAGAGCATACGGGTGAACACCCTCAAGGCGCCGCTTAACGTGATCGTTGAGAGGCTTAAAGAGGAGTTCGAGCTTGAGCCGATAGCATGGGTTCGCGAGGGCTTTTTCATCAGCGTTGACAACCTCGCAAAGGTTCCGGAGCACAGTCTCGGCTTAATCTTCGGCCAGGAAGCGAGCTCCATGATACCCCCCGTTGTCCTTGATCCCAAGCCCGGTGAGCTTGTCCTGGACATGGCGGCAGCCCCTGGCTCAAAAACCGGACAGATAGCACAGTACATGGAGAACAAGGGGTGCATAATAGCAAACGACCCGAAGCTCAGCAGGGCCAACGTCCTCATAGCGAACCTCAATAAAATGGGCGTCCTCAACGCCCGCGTGACGACGAAGGATGGGGCTTACTTCGGCCGTTTTGAGAATACATTTGACAGGGTTCTCCTCGACGCTCCGTGCTCTTCCGTTGGGATGATAAGGAAGAGCTGGAAGTTCCTAACGGGCTGGCGCCTGAGGGGGGTCATCAAGTACATGAACATTCAAAAGAGGCTCATCCTGGCCGCCTATCGGGCCCTCAAACCGGGCGGAACGCTGGTCTACTCGACCTGCACGATAGACCCCCTTGAGAACGAAGAGGTTGTGGACTATCTCCTCAGAAAGACCGACGCGAGGCTGGAGAGAATAGACCTGCCGGTGAAGACCAGCGAGCCGGTTTTGGAGTGGGAGGGGAAGACCTACTCGTCCGAGCTGAAGAAGGCTTTACGCATACACCCCAACGACAACGACACCGAGGCCTTCTTCATCGCGAAGATAGTCAAGCCGGAGGGAGGGGCATGAGCGGCAACCCGAGGGAGGAGATAGGGAAAACGAGCGACACCGAGCTCGTCAAAAAACTCCTCATTGAGAACTACGGCTATGCACCTGAGCTTCTCTATGAGATACGCGGGAGGTATCACAAGGTCTACGCCTGGAAGCCCTGCCCCTTCGAGCTCAAGGGGCCCGACAGGAACGGGGTGTATTTCGGCAGGGTGGAGAGCGACGGGATAAGGCTGAGCATCGAGGGGAGCTTTCTCATTGGCCCGAAGGCGACGAAGAACGTTGTCGAGCTCGATGATGGGAGGGCAAGACGGTATCTTGCCGGAGAGAGCGTCGAGATCGACGATAAAGATCTCCACGGGTGGGTGATAGTTAAGTGGCGCTCCTACTACCTCGGCTCGGCCAAGGCCAAGGAGGGCAGGCTCATAAACTACGTGCCGAAGGAGAGGAGGCTGAAGCTCGAAGACCCCACGAAAGCTTAAAATAACGTTAGGGTAATCTAAACAGGAGGTGGGAGGATGGTGCCGCTGAAGAGGATAGATAAAATACGCTGGGAGATACCGAAGTACGACAAGAGAATGCGCGTTCCGGGCAGGGTTTACGCTGACGACCAGCTGATAGAGAAGATGAGGGGGGACAGGACCCTTGAGCAGGCCGCCAACGTCGCCATGCTCCCTGGAATATACAAGTACTCAATCGTTATGCCAGACGGTCACCAGGGCTACGGCTTCCCGATCGGCGGTGTTGCCGCCTTTGACGTGAAGGAGGGCGTGATAAGCCCCGGAGGTGTGGGCTACGATGTGAATTGCTTACACGAAGAGACCGAGGTCATAAGTGATCTTGGATTCAGAATAAAAGTCAGTGAGCTTCCCAAGATGTTTAAGAAGGTTCCGCTCAAAGTCTATGATGCTAAGGAGGGACACAATGACCATTCCAAAGTTATGCTGGTCGCCGAGAGGGAGAGCGACGACGAGATTTATGAGATAAGACTCGCCAGTGGTAGGGTCATTAAAGCTTCCGGGGATCACCCAGTGTTAACAGAGAATGGATATAAGAAGACAGAAGAGTTAAAACCGGGGGACTTAGTTGCGGTCTATCCCTTTGATGGAGTAGAATACGAAAAGCCCAGTCCAAAAGTTCTTTTAACCCATCAAGATTTCGCCGGTGAAGATAAGCAACTGATAAAGTACTTAGAAGAGAGGGACCTGCTTCCTTTGAGAATGGATGATCCAAGAATAGGCGTTCTGGCAAGAATTCTTGGATACTTCATTGGTGATGGATCTTTCGATATATACCACGAGAAAAACGGAAGAGAGAGAATTATCACAGTTTTCTATGGCGATGGCAATGGACTGGAGGAACTGAGAAAGGATTTAGAGTTCTACTTCAATATCAAGGCTTCGAGGGTTTACACAAGAACAAGAAACGAGAAAGTCAAAACGGCTTGGGGTGAGTTTGAGACAATTGGAACTGAATACTCAATAAAAGTTACGTCAAAAGCGTTTTCGAAACTCCTCATAAAGCTGGGCGCTCCCCTTGGCAAGAAGACTGAGATCGACTTTGACGTGCCGGAGTGGATCAAGGGATCCCCAAAATGGGTGAAGAGGAACTTCCTTGCAGGTCTATTTGGAGCAGATGGAAGTAAACCAAGACTAATGTCCAGCAATCATAGATACACTCCAAATACGATATCTCTAACGGCCGTCAAGACAAAGACGCTTGAAGAGAGCCTTGCAAAGTTCCTTAATTCAGTCAGGGAGTTGCTGGCAGAATTTGGGATTAACTCTCACATCAGAAAAGTCAAAGAATACAACAACAGGGTAATGTACCGTCTCGTGATATACTCCAATACGAAGGAGATATACAAGTTCCTTTCCAAGATTGGCTATGAATACACCTCCCAAAAACCCTACGCCTTGATCTTTGCAGAGTACCTCAGAAGGAAAATCATGATATCAGAGGGAATCTCGGAAAGCAACTTGGTCGAGAGGAACAGAAAACTAACTGAGCTTCTACCGGAGTTTGAGAATTTCGCTAAGATGTATGGGCTTGAAGGTGGCTTTGTGCTTGACCCAGTAATTGAAGTCAAGAGGATAAAAAGCGATTCCAAAAAGCTCTACGACATCGGAGTCTATCACGAGGCCCACAACTTCATAGCCAACGGCGTTGTCGTCCACAACTGCGGCGTCAGGCTCATAAGGACGAACCTCACCGAGAAGGAAGTGAGGCCGAAGATAAAAGAACTCGTTGACACCCTCTTCAGGAACGTACCTTCTGGACTCGGTAGCAAGGGAAGGGTGAGACTCCACTGGACGCAGCTGGGCGATGTTCTGGCAGACGGTGCCAAGTGGGCCGTTGATAACGGCTACGGCTGGAAGGAGGATCTGGAGCACCTTGAGGAAGGCGGAAGGATGGAGGGCGCTAATCCCGGTGCGGTCAGCCAGAAGGCGAAGCAGAGGGGAGCACCACAGCTCGGTTCCCTCGGCTCAGGAAACCACTTCCTTGAGGTTCAGGTCGTTGACAAGGTCTTCGACGAAAAGATAGCAGAAGCGTACGGCCTCTTCGAGGGGCAGGTCGTTGTCATGGTCCACACCGGTTCGAGGGGTCTCGGCCATCAGGTTGCCAGCGACTACCTCAGGATAATGGAGAAGGCCAACAGGAAGTACGGCGTCCCCTGGCCGGACAGGGAGCTGGTCAGCGTCCCGTTCCAGACCGAGGAGGGGCAGCGCTACTTCAGCGCGATGAAGGCAGCTGCCAACTTCGCCTGGGCCAACAGGCAGATGATAACCCACTGGGTCAGGGAGAGCTTTGAAGAGGTCTTCAAGAAGAAGGCCGAGGACATGGAGATGCACATTGTTTACGACGTCGCCCACAACATAGCGAAGGTCGAGGAGCACGTCGTCGGCGGAAGGAAGGTCAGAGTCGTCGTCCACAGGAAGGGAGCCACGAGGGCATTCCCCCCAGGGCACCCGGACGTGCCCAAAGCGTATCGCGACGTCGGACAGCCGGTTTTGATACCCGGTTCGATGGGTACAGCGAGCTACGTCTTAGCGGGCGCAGAGGGCTCCATGAAAGAGACGTTCGGTTCGACCTGCCACGGTGCCGGAAGGCTGCTCAGCAGGAAGGCCGCAACGAGACAGTACCGCGGTGACAGGCTCAAGAATGAGCTCGCAAGACAGGGCATCTACATCCGCGCGGCGTCGCTCAGGGTCGTTGCCGAAGAAGCCCCTGGCGCCTACAAGAGCGTTGACAACGTCGTCAACGTCGTCCACCGGGCTGGCATAGCGAACCTCGTGGCCAGGATGCGGCCGATGGGAGTTGCGAAGGGCTGATTTCTGCTTTCTTCTTTGTCTTTATCAAAAGAAATAAGGATGTCAGCTGATGTCGCTGGTCATGAATTCAGCGTAGGCTATCGCGAAGGGGAGGAACAGCATCACGAGGAGCATGGCCAGGTTGTTGAAGCCGTAGGTGAACGAGTCGCTCAGGGGGATGTAGTAGTTGAGGAACCTGTCCCCACCAAATATGTACTGAACTAGCTGGACGTAGTGGTGCGCTGGGTTGAGGAAGTGCAGCCTTGCCATCCAGGTATTCACCGTTTCCTGCCAGACGTCATGGGCTCCAGTCCCCCACGGTGGTTCTGGGCCCGCAAGCCTCGGTGCGGTTATGCCAACCACTATGCCGTAGAAGACCGTGAGGAAGATGGCCAGGCCGACCGCGGCGAGCATAGACGTCTCGGGTTTCTTGAAGAGGGTCGAAAAGAGCACGCCGATTGAGAGGAACGTCAGGGTGTAGAGTATCGTGGCGATGATGGCCAGGAAGGCCCTGAAAAGCGAATCCCCGTCCAGTGGAATGCCCAGTACCAGCATCACTGCCGCTATGGCGACGTAGACAACGAGGTTTGTGACTACAATCAGCAGCCCCATACCGAGGAACTTGCCGTTGATGACCTCGTCCCGGTAAACCGGATGTCCGAGGAGAACTTTAGCCGTTCCCGTTTCGACCTCTCTGTTTATCGCATCTGCACCCAGGGCCGCACCCAAGACCGCACCTATGATGGTTATTATCATCATGTTTATCATGAAAAGCCCCGCAAGCGGCGTCATGTAGACCTCCCCGACGGATCCCCAGAGATAGAGCTCGTTGTTTTCCACCCTCGGCGTTCCCATGCGGATCAGATAGTCCTTGATGCCGTAAACCGCGAGGGCAAAAATGAGAAGATAGAGACCCATGATGACTATGAACCTCTTGCTCTTCACCGAGGTGTAGAGTTCCTTGAGGGCTATGTTCCAGGCAGGGTTCATCTTCTTCCGACCCTCCTCATCAGCCATATCACAATGCCAAACACCGCCACGAGGAGCAGGATTCCAAGATAGGCACTGCTGGAGCTCTGCGTTACCCTGACGGTTATTACCGTCTCCGCCTTAGCCTGGTCGCCAGCGGCCGTTACCGTTATCGTGTACGTTCCGGCAGGTGCGGATTTTGGAACCTTGATCCGGAGCTCGACGGTGGTGGGCCCGGGATACACCTGGACGTTTCCCCTTTCCACGACCCCGAGCCTTGGAATTGTGTCTGGCACGACCTCAACGTCCCATCCGGCTGGCGCTTGAACCGAGAACTTAACGTTCGTGACAGTTCCGGCGGCGTCCACCCACATGTTGGTGGCCGTCGAGCCCCCGGCTTTTACCGTGAGGCTTGGATAGTCCGCGTTGAGGGTTAAGCTTGCGGGGTTCTCGACCCTGACGGTCAGGGTTTTTTCGACCTTTGTTCCCTTCCCCTCAATGATGACCTTGGCATTTAGGTCTCCAGCCACAACGTTGAATGGCGCTATAACCACGAGATAGGCGCTTGTGCTCTCTCCAGGGCCTGCCTTTATCGCCCCCACAGGAGTGGCGCCGCTGGGATCCTGGCTGATCACGTAGCTCCATCCGGGTTCGAGCCCCTCCAGGGTTACCCTGTACTCGTCTTCGTTGGAGCCCAGGTTGGTTATTCTCACCTCGGTGCTGACACTCCCCCCGGCCTGCACTGTGAGGGCATCGTTCTGGAGCTCCGCCTCGAAGTAGTATGGCGCCCTGCTCAGGGTTATCTGAATGTCCTTCTCCTCCCCGTCACCCAGCTCGATAGTTTCCTCCTTGGGAACAGCCCCGGGGGCGCCGGCGACGAGTTTGTACTTCCCGGAGGGAAGTTCTAAGGCCGCGGCACCGGTCGGAGAGGTCGTGACGTTCCTCCCCCCTACGCTCACCCATCCTTTCACGGGGTTTCCACTCTCGTCGGTTAGAATTACGGTCAGCTTTGCCGGCTCTCCGAGGTAGGTCTTGTATATGTTGATCATCAGGCCGTATTCTCTCCCGTTTACGGTGAAGCTCACCCTGTGGTCCCCGAGGGTGGCGTTCCGTGGAACCTCGATGACGAGGCTTCCCGTTAAAGTTCCTGAAACTGTGAAGCTCCTGAGCCGGTACTCCCCGGTGGTCAGGTACATGTTCCAGCCGGCCGGAATGTCTTTGGGTTCAAAATCAACGGTTCCGCTTCCTGTGAAAGTTACGGGGATGGTAAGAACCTGACCGGCCTCAACATCGAGTGCGAGGTATGGAATTGAGACCTCAACCCCCATGGCCTCTATCTCAATGCTTCCGGGTAAGCTCCCGACTGAGAACTTGACGGCTCCGCTTCCCGTTGCCTCGATGTGAAGGGTGACCGTAACCGAGCCCATCGGCGGGAGGGTTATCTCCTCGACCTCGACACCACCGTACAGAAAGCTTGCCTTCCAGCCCCTGGGCATTGAGATAACCGTGAGGTTCAAGCTCATCTCGGCGTTAGAGGAGCTCGTTATCGTTATAGGGATGTCAACCGGCCCGGAGACCCTTATCTTTCCGTAGGGATAGAAGACCACGTAATTCAGGCTGAGGGTTTCGGAGACGGGGCTTGCGGCGTACACCATTATCTCCTTCCCGTCGTACTCAAGGGCTATCAGATCAACTACCGCGCTTCCATTGACCTCCAGCGTTCTCGCAACGCCGTTCACCGAGACGTCGACGGTCTTATTGCCGACCGCCGTCACCTCGACGACGTTGCCGTTAAAGAGTGCCTTTGCACCTACCTCCGGCTTGAGGGAGGTTATGAAGTCCGGCTTCACCGATACGACCACAAAACCACCCTGTGGGGTATAGCTCCCGAGGAGGATTTTGAGGCCGTCCCTCTCTATCTCCGTTCCGAAGGCGAATGGCTTCAGCTCCAGTATCCTGCTCCTGTTCCTCAGCATCAGGTAGTAGCTCCCATCGGCGGCCTGGACAACGGTTATAGTGTAGTTGCCCACGGCAAGGGTCTGTCCCGTGGTGATCCTTCCCTCAAACACCGTCACGTACGGCTGAGCGGCAACGAGCGACGACAGGAGGACAAGCGAAAGGAGAATTCCGAAAAGCTTCCTCACTCCCCATCCCTCCCGTAGACTGTTTTGAGGAAAACGTCTTCGAGGCTGGGCTCCTCAATATCGAGCCTCAGAATCGTGAGTCCCCTCTCGGAGAGACTCCTTGACAGCTCCTCCCTGATGTCGGCGCGGGCGAATATTATGGCCTGATTCGGATTGATCAGCTCAATCCTCGTTATTTCCGGGTGTTCAATAGCCGGCAGGGGTTCCTTGGTCTCCACCTTTATCTCGTAGCCCTCAAGCTCCATGAACTGCTTCTTTATTTCCCCCACTGTCCCTACGGCCCTGAGGTTTCCCTTCACGATTATCCCCACCCTGTCACTGAGCTCTTCGACCTCGCTGAGTATGTGGGACGAGAAGAATACAGTCCTTCCCTCCGACCGGGCTTCCCTTATCAGCCTCTTAACGAGGTGGGCACCCTCGGGATCAAGACCACTCGTCGGCTCGTCGAGGATGAGCAGCTCGGGGTCGTTTATGAACGTCTGGGCTATGAGGAGCCTCTGCTTCATGCCTTTGGAAAAGGTTTTGGCCTTCCGGTACCGGACTTCCCAGAGGCCGACCATCTTCAGGAGCTCTTCGATGCGCTTCTCCTTTTCTGCGTTGGACATGCGGTAGAAATTGGCGAAGAACTCCAGGTTCTTCCATGCTGTAAGCTCGCCGTATACCGTGGCATTTTCCGGAAGGTAGCCGATTCTCTCCTTTATCTCCAGGGGTTTTCTTGAGACGTCCATGCCCAGAATCTCAACCCTTCCGCTGTCAGGAATGACGAGGTTCAGCATGCTCAGGATTGTTGTCGTTTTTCCGGCACCGTTCGGCCCGAGGAACCCGAAGATCTCGCCCTCTTTTACCTCCAGATTCAGGGAGTTGACAGCCTTCAGCGTCCCGTACGACTTGGTGAGGTTCTGGATGAGTATGGCGGGTGATGGCATGAGCTACCACCTCTGCCAATGGTAAGGAAGCCGTAACTTAAAAGGATTACGGACAGGGTTTTAAAGGGAGAAGCCAATACGTTTGGGGGAGGCACATGAAGGGGCTCACGCACGTCGATGAAAAGGGCGTCAAGATGGTCGAAGTCGGCCACAAGAAGGAAGTTTTCAGGAAGGCCGTGGCAAAGGGCAGGATAAGGCTCAGGCCAGAAACGATAGGGCTGATAAAGTCCGGAAAGACGAAGAAGGGCAACGTCCTGGCCACCGCCCAGATAGCGGGCATCCTGGCGGTAAAGAAAACGCCGGAGCTGATCCCGCTCTGCCACCCGATACCGCTCACGGGCGTTGACATATCATTCGAGCTTGGCGAGGATTACATAGAGGTGACCTGCGAGGTTCGCGCCCATTACAAGACGGGGGTTGAGATGGAGGCACTAACCGGCGTTGCCGTTGCCCTGCTGACGATATGGGACATGGTCAAGGCCGTTGAGAAGAACGAGAGCGGCCAGTACCCGTTCACGAGGATCGAGGGTATTCGCGTGGTGGAAAAGGTGAAGGAGGATCACTCCCTGCAGTAGCCGAGGACAAAGTACTCGAATACCTTCGCCAGGTCGTTCAGGAGAAAACCGAGGAAGAACAGCAGGAACGTTCCGGGCGGGTATTCCTCAAAGTAGCTCCAGACGAGCCACCACACGGCCCCCCAGATGATTACGGAAGGTATCTCTGTTAGGATCATGGATTTCCTTGAAACCTCTCTGAGGAGGAAGCGTTTGAGCCCGTTTTCATCGCGGGCCATGTACTTCGTAGGGTTTGGCCAGTTCTTTTCAGATACCCAGACTGTATGTCTCGCGAGGAACAGTTTGCCCTTTGGGAACTTCAGGACCTGACCTCCTCCCCGCCGTGAACGGCGAGGGTTCCAACGAGTTAACCCCTCGCTAATGACGGGGAGGTTTGAGGGGTCTCATTCAAACCCAAGTTAAAGCGGGTCTTCGACCCCTCTGGCCGGGCCTTCGGCCAGTTACCCCTCCCTTGGGCATACAAACCGCCCAAGCTCGGGGTTATGGTTTTTACAGCCTTTTTCAAAATGTTAAAAGCTCCAACGAGGTCTGCATTAAAGATAAGCCCCGTTGCGGGACACTTAAATAATCCCCGAACAAAGCGAGCCCCATCGTGGGGCTTCCCGCAAACGGGACAAGTCCTCGAAGTGAAAGCCTCATTAACCACCAAAACTTGAATACCATACTCTTCTGCAACCTCTTTCAGGCGTTTGATAACGTAATTAAACCTCCAAATGTGAGAGAGGAGATAATTCTGCTTTTTACCCCTATCAGAGTTCCTCGCTATTCCTTTCGGATAACCGACGATTATTCTGGAAACTCTAAGGTGGTAGAGCCTTTCAACGGTTCTTCTAACGACGGTGTTGATGTAGTGTTTAGCCTGAAGTTTAGCCTTCAAATGCATTCTTGCGAGTTTCCTACTCTTCTTTGCCCCGCTTTTGTTAAGTTTTGACTGATACTCGGCTATCCTTTTCCTCCAGTAGAAATCAATGCTCTTGAGCGGTCTTCCATTCACTAAGAAGCTCTCTCCATTCTCCACATAAACGGCCATTAAGTTATTTACTCCGAGGTCTATTCCGGCGGAAAAGTTTCCTATGGGTTCTCTTGGGAGTTCAACCCACTCACCGTTGATTAGTTTCTCTTCCACCGTGTATGAAATATGAGCATACCACTTCTGCCTTATTGGGTCGTAAGTTATCTCTAATCTTCCTTGCTTGCCCTTTAAGTGAATTCTACCTTTAAACTGAACCTCCAGTTTTTTGAACTTTCCAAGACCTTTGAGGATTAGTTTGTTACCCTCCATCTTGTATTGGTCGTTTCTTAGAACGATTAAACCGCCTTCCTTGATGTAGTTTGGCGGTTTTGGTTTAAGCCATTTGGGTAGTTCTCCGCTCCTTTTGTTCCTGATGAGTGAGAAGAAACTTCTCCAAGCTTCCGCATTCTTCCTGCAAATCTGCTGGACTGTTGCCGAGCCTATCTCAGCCTTAAACTCCTCGTAAACAATTTTCTCAGTTTTGTTAAAGTCTATTGGCTTCCCCTCAAAGAATTTCTGCCGTCTAAGATAGTTTACCTTGTTCCAAACTTTCGAGCTGATTAGGGCTAACTCTTTGAGGGTTTTCTCTTGGGCCTTTGAAGGCTGGAGCTTTACGGTTATGCTCCTTTTCGTTTTAACTCACGCTCCCATTGGGTTTCAATGTAGTGTTTGACTATTTCGTCAGTTATGTAGCCGACGGAAGCGACGAAGTAGGAGCGAGACCAGAGCCTCCCGTGTGTTGTCTTACTCCTCAATTCTGGAAATTCTTGGAGGAGTTTTCTGGCGGTCTTGCCCTTCAAGTGGTTCACTATTTTCGCTGGAGATAAGTCTGGCTTGGCTTGGAGGAAGACGTGAACGTGGTCGGGCATAACTTCGAGGGCAATAACTTCACACCCGATTTCCTCAGCGTATTCTTTGAGCATTTCTTTAAGCCTTTCAGCGACTTTTCCGACGAGAATGTAAACGTAGGGGCCGTAGCTTGATGCTATGAACGACTCTATGGCGAGTTCGACGTCGATGTCCCTCGGAAATTCCAAGATGTGTGCACCCTTCCTGCGGAGCACCGCCACTACGTCCTCTGGCTTGAACTTGTTCATATCGAGGATTCTGATGCGGTGGCTCGGACTGAGAAGCCTCTCTACTATCATCCACATCACCTGGGAGCATTGTTTGGTTCTTACTCCACGAGCTTATAAAATTTGCCGTTTCTAGGTTTCAGGTAACTTTTTTAGTCCCGGGGACATTCCTTTAGTGATGACGCTCAAGCTGAACCCCGAGGCTAAAGCGATATACCGCTCAATCCGGGAGGAGATAAAGAGGCGGTTAGTCCTTCCTGGGAGCTCCTCCCTTCTTGACAGGTTTGAGCCAACCTCGGAGGAGAAGGAGATTCTCCGCAGGCAGGGGTATTTCCGTGAAAACATCCCCCAAATCCGCCCCGAGCTGAGGGAACAGATTGCCAAGGTTAAGCCGATAAAATTCCGCCGCGATTACCTCCACGACCGGATTCTCATAGTCGACGAAAGCGAGCTGGAAAGGGCCAGGGGCATGGGGCTCTGCGAGGTCTCAACAAGCTTGGAAGACAGCGAGGGCTACCCCCTGGTGCTCAGCACCCTCGGCTACGGAATTGATGTCGAGCTAACGCCCTCCCAGATCGCCCCGGAGCTATACATTATGCCCCTGTGGGAGAACCGGGGAACGCTTGAGGCCCTGGCTAAGATCGGTGAGCTGACCGGAAAAGGGAGCGTTGCCTCGGAGATCCTCCGTGGGCTGAATGAACTCGAAGAGGTTATGGAAAAGCGGAAGCTCCTCGACGGCCTGGAGGAGCTGGTTGCGGAGAAAGAGCGCGAGCTTAATGGGAGGATATCCGAGAAGCTTGAGAAGTTCAGCCTGACGCTGAGCGGAAAAGAACTGCTGGACTTCCTTGGGGAACTCAGGGCCGGGAACTATGAGGCCATATTCAGGCACTTCGGTGAGGTTGAGGGTGAAATACTGGATTTAATAAACGAGGCCGAGAAGGATCTGACTGAAAAACTCGGTATCACTGCCGAGCTCTTCTCCCGGGAGGAACTGTACCCGGTGACGGTCCCCCCGGAAAGAGTGGAGCTACTGAGGGAGGAGCTCGAAAGGGAGCTCAGGGTCGAGCTGTACCTCAGGAGCAGGGAAGTACTTGAGAAAATTATGTCCCTTCTCTCCAGGCTCAAGGAAGAGCTCGGCAGGGTTCACGAGCTTGACTTCCTGCTGGCGGTGAAGGACTTCACCGAAGGCTTCTCCTTCCCCGAGCTTTGGGAGGGCGGAATGGCGTTCCTCAACGGACGGCACCTCTTCATAGAAAACCCCCAGCCAATCAGCTATGCCGTCGGAAAAACGCCCGGGGGATTTTCAGTCCCGGGGGCTGGCAATATACACGGTGAGAGAGTGGTCATCCTCACAGGTGCAAACAGTGGCGGAAAGACCAGCCTCCTAGAGCTGATGACCCAGATAACCGTTCTAGCCCACATGGGGTTTCTCGTCCCTGCGGAAAAGGCCTGGGTCGAGCCCCTCGACGAGCTGTTCTTTTTCAGAAGAAAGAGGAGCGCCTATGGGGCAGGTACATTTGAGACAGCCCTGCGCTCCTTCGTCAGGGCCCTCAGGGGAGGGGACAGAAAGCTCATCCTCATAGACGAGTTCGAGGCCATAACCGAGCCCGGCGCAGCTGTCAAGATAATCGGCGAACTTTTGAAAATAGCCCACGAAAAGGGCTTTTACGTTGTCATAGTGTCGCACCTGGGAGATGACCTCAGGAAGGAGCTTCCCTTTGCCAGGGTGGATGGAATAGAGGCCAAAGGCCTGGACGAGAAGCTTAACCTCATCGTTGACCGGCAGCCGGTCTTCGGAAAGCTCGGCAGGAGTACGCCGGAGCTGATAGTCGAGAGGCTTGCAAGAAAGAAACGCGGAAAGGAGAGGGAAATCTTCGAGAGGGTTCTGAGGGCCTTCAGGCGGGAGTGAGTTCGCGGTGTCCCCGCGCGGTCACGGGGGCGTATCGTTCTAAAGTCTCCCTTCTTTTTCGGTCTGATCCTTTGGGTCTTACCCCACCCAGCTTCTCTCTCTGTACCGTCCCCTGCTTTCGATTTCTTCTATCTTCTCTTTGATTTCCCTGGCCTTCTCCCTGCCTCTGACCTCGGCGTAGCCCTCCAGAACGGCTTCAAAGCCCCTCTCAAACCACGTGTAGTGCGTGCTCTCCATGGCACGCTTGAGGAGGTGCAGGTCAACGCCCCTTGCTTCGAGCGTTGAGTCGAAGTCTGCCAGGCCGAAGTCTATCAGGTAGACCTTCCCGCCTCTGAGTATCATGTTGCTGGTGGTCAGGTCGCCGTGGACTATGCCCGCTTCGTGGAGCCGTCCAATCTGCCTTCCAACCTCCCGGCAGAGGGAAAGCCTCTCTTCCATCGGGACGCGTTCAAGGAGCTCCTTCAGGCGTTCACCGTCTATGAACCCCATGGCTATCTTCATCTCCCTCATATCAACCTCATAGACATAGGGACAGTTCACACCGAACTCCTTTGCCCGGTGAAGAACCCTAGCCTCTCTAACTGTTCTCTCCTTTCTCAGCCGCTCGTCTATCTCCCTTATCCGGTAACGCTTTGGAATCCTGTGCTTGACTATTATCCTCTCGCCCGGAAGGAGATCCGCACCAAAGTATTCCCTGAATTCGGTGAGGTATATCTTCGCCTCCGCTCCTTGTTTTACCAGCTCCATAAAATCACCCCTGGTTAAGTGCGAACTCCTCGATCAGCCTTGAGTAGTTCCGAACTGTGACCCGTATCTCCACGACGTTCTCCATCTTTATGATGAAAACTCCCTCATCTCCTCGAAGGACCAAAACGGCCTTATCAATCTTTCCGTTGTCCAGAATCCTGCGCGCATAGCGGAGCTTTTCGCTGTCTGACTCAAGCATGTCATCGAGGATGGAAGCGGCGTTTTCAACGTCCACCCTAACGATGCCGTAGAGGGCTATGGCGTCGAAGATGTCCCGGGCCTTTTCCGGATTTATCGGGTAGATCACCGGACTCATCGCTTTCACATGGGTCTCTCGTCCCTCAAGGTTTTAGCCCTTTCCCCCACTTGTCGCCAGACTTTTTGTCATTTTTTCGAAAATAATGCCTTTTTTTGAAATTTTTGACCCAAAACTTTATATGCAGTGCTGACGAAGCGTTTCTGCAAAAAGGAATCTGATAGGAGGAATGTCAAATGGCACAGCTTAGCGGACAGCCGGTTGTTATTCTGCCTGAGGGGACTCAGAGGTACGTTGGTAGGGACGCCCAGAGGCTCAACATTCTCGCCGCGAGGATAATCGCGGAGACTGTTAGAACCACCCTCGGCCCGAAGGGCATGGACAAGATGCTCGTCGACAGCCTCGGTGACGTTGTTGTCACCAACGATGGCGCCACTATTCTCGACAGGATCGACCTCCAGCACCCGGCCGCGAAGATGATGGTTGAGGTTGCCAAGACCCAGGATAAGGAGGCCGGTGATGGAACCACTACTGCCGTTGTCATCGCTGGGGAACTCCTCAGGAAGGCCGAGGAGCTCCTCGACCAGAACATCCACCCCAGCATTATCGTCAAGGGCTACACCATGGCGGCTGAGAAAGCGCAGGAGATACTTCAGGAGATCGCCATAGAGGTCACCCCGGACGACGAGGAGACCCTCATGAAGATAGCCATGACCTCAATCACCGGCAAGAACGCCGAGAGCCACAAGGAGCTCTTCGCGAGGCTCGCCGTTGAGGCCGTCAAGCAGGTCGCCGAGAAGAAGAACGGAAAGTACGTTGTTGACATCGATAATATCAAGATCGAGAAGAAGGCCGGTGAGAGCGTCGAGGAGAGCGAGCTCGTCCGCGGCGTCGTCATCGACAAGGAGCGCGTCCACCCGAGGATGCCCACCAAGGTTGAGAACGCCCGGATAGCGCTCATCAACGAGGCCCTTGAGGTCAAGAAGACCGAGACCGATGCCAAGATAAACATCACCAGCCCGGATCAGCTCTTCCAGTTCATCGAGCAGGAGGAGAAGATGCTCAAGGAGATGGTCGACCAGATCGCCGCCACCGGCGCGAACGTTCTCTTCGTCCAGAAGGGCATTGACGACCTCGCCCAGCACTACCTGGCCAAGTACGGCATCCTCGCCGTCAGGCGCGTCAAGAAGAGCGACATGGAGAAGCTCGCGAAAGCTACTGGCGCCAAGGTCGTTACCAATGTCAAGGACCTCACTCCGGAGGATCTTGGCCACGCCGACCTCGTTGAGGAGCGCAAGATCGCCGGCGAGAGCATGATCTTCGTCGAGGGCTGCAGGAACCCGAAGGCCGTCACCATACTCATCCGCGGCGGCACCGAGCACGTCATCGACGAGGTTGAGCGCGCTCTGGAAGATGCCATCAAGGTCGTCAAGGACGTCATGGAGGACGGCTACGTCCTTCCGGCCGGAGGTGCCGGCGAGATCGAGCTTGCCATCAGGCTCGACGAGTACGCCAAGGCCGTTGGGGGCAAGGAGGCCCTGGCCATTGAGAACTTCGCCGAGGCCCTCAAGATAATCCCGAAGACCCTGGCAGAGAACGCTGGTCTCGACACCGTCGAGATGCTCGTTAAGGTCATCAGCGAGCACAAGAACAGGGGCGTTGCCATAGGCATAGACGTCTTCGCCGGGGAGCCTGCTGACATGCTCGCCAAGGGCATCATCGAGCCGCTCCGCGTCAAAAAGCAGGCCATCAAGAGCGCCAGCGAGGCTGCCATAATGATCCTCAGGATCGACGACGTCATCGCCGCCAAGATAACCAAGCCCGAGGGCGGCCAGGGCGGAGGAATGCCCGGCGGTATGGGTGGAATGGGCGGTATGGACATGGGCATGTGATGCCCCTTTTCTACCCTTTCCTTTGACACCAAAAGATTTTAATATCAAATTGTTATTTTAACCCCTTGGGGGTGAAAAAATGGGACTGCTGATGTGGCTGAGAACCGGCCTGCTGATGGCCATACTGACGGGTCTGCTGATGGCCGTAGGCTACCTCTTCGGCGGGCCGAGCTGGGCATTCATGATGTTCCTGTTCGCTATGGGGTTTAATTTCATCACCTACTGGTACAGCGATAAAATAGTGCTGGGCTGGTACCGCGCGAGGATAGTGGATGAGTTTGAGGCTCCGGAACTTTATGCGGTAGTCAGAAAGCTCACTGAAAACGCCGGCTTGCCGATGCCAAGGATAGCCATAATCCCCAGCGAGACACCAAACGCCTTCGCCACAGGGAGGGACCCGAAGCACGCCGTTGTTGCGGTCACCACCGGACTTCTCAAGCTCCTCAACAGGGATGAGCTTGAGGGCGTCATAGGCCACGAACTGACACACATAAAGAACAGGGACATGCTCATCGGCACGATAGCGGCGGCAATGGCCGGGGCGATAATCCAGCTCGCATACTGGGCCCGCTGGATAGCGATCTTTGGTGGCTTTGGCAGGGACGAGGACAACGCCGGCAACATCCTCGCCGCGATCCTCATAGCTGTCCTTGCCCCGATAGCGGCGATTCTCATACAGGCCGCGGTGAGCCGCTCCAGGGAGTTCCTCGCTGACGAGGGTGGAGCTAAGATCAGCGGGAAGCCGCACGCTCTGGCCAGCGCGCTGATGAAGATCGAGCAGGCTGTTAGATACCGGCCGATGCGCAACGGCAATCCGGCAACGGCGCACATGTTCATTGTCAACCCCTTCAGGGGAGCCAGCATAGCCAGCCTGTTCTCGACCCACCCGCCAACCGAGGCCAGGATAGAGCGCCTCAGGAAGATAGCCGAGGAGATGGGAATTTACTTCTGAGGTTCTTTTTACCCTATTTGTGGTTCGTTTGGAGCGACCGAAAGGTTTCTAAAGGGGTCCGTTGAAGTACAAAGCAGAAGGTGGATTTAAGTGAGGTTGTTACTGTTTCTGAGAACGGCTTTTATGATGGGACTCCTGACCGGGGTTCTGATGGCCATGGGATATCTGCTCGGTGGAGCAACTTGGATGACCGTTATGTTCTGGTTCGCGGTTGTCCTGAGCTTTGTGACGTACTGGTACAGCGACCGTCTCGTGATCAAGATAATGAAGGCCAGGATTGTCGATGAAAAAGAGGCTCCCGAGCTCCATGAGATTGTCGGGACGCTCGCCAAACGCGCCAAACTCCCAAAGCCCCGGATAGCCATAATCGAGGACGAAGTTCCGAACGCGTTTGCAACGGGGAGGAATGCCAGCCACTCACTGGTGACCGTAACGACGGGGATACTCGACATACTCGACAGGGATGAGCTTGAGGGCGTCCTCGCCCACGAGCTAACCCACGTCAGAAACCACGATATACTGGTTGGCACGATAGCGGGCGCTCTTGCTGGTGCCGTTGTTTACATTGCCTACGTTACCAAGTGGATAGCACTTATCAAGGCCATATTCGGGGACCTGGGCATCGAGAGATTTATAGCGGCTATACTAATCGCCGTAACCGCCCCGATAGCGGCCGTTATAGTCCGCTCCGCTATAAGCAGAACGAGGGAATTTGCGGCGGATGAGGGAGGAGCGAGGCTAAGCGGCAAGCCCTGGGCTCTGGCAAGTGCTCTCCTCAAGCTCGATGAAACTATCAAAAAGCTCCAGGCTGAAAAGAAGAAGCCAGCGGCCGGAAACCCCGGCGTAGCCCATCTGTTCATAGTCAATCCCTTTGAAGGGGACCGTGTTTCAAGGCTCTTCGCAACCCACCCGCCTACGAGAGAGCGCATAGCCCACCTGCGCAAGATAGCGGAGGACATGGGAGTTGAATTCCCCTACTGATCCCTTTTCTGCCCTCTTATTGCGTCCTTAATTCATTAATTATGCAGTTGTCTAATTAAGTCCTCCAAGTATCGACAGACATTTAAACGTTCGGGCGGACTCCTAAGCGGTGACGACCATGAGGGCAGTTAAAGCCACCCTTCTCTACGACGGTCTGGGGAACGTTCTGAAGGACGTCTACGTCGTCTTTGATGGAAACATCGTCGACGTAACCAAGGAGAAGCCCAAGGAAGCCGAAGTTATAGCGGAGGGCGTTGTAACGCCTGCCTTCATAGACGGCCACAGCCACATCGGAATGGAAAGATACGGTGAACCCTACCAGGAGGGCGAAGCCAACGAGCAGATGGACGCGGTTCTTCCGCTCGTAGATGCGCTCTACTCGATATACATGGACGACAAGGCTTTCAAGCACTCCATCGAGTTCGGTGTGCTGTACTCCTCTGTCCTGCCCGGAAGCGGAAACATCATAGGAGGAAAGGCGGTCTTCATAAGGAACTATGGCAGGGACGTGGAGGATGCCTTTATCCAGTACGCGGGAGTTAAGGCGGCCTTTGGCTACAACCCGCGCTCTACTAAGGAGTGGAAGGGAACCAGACCGAGCACGAGGATGGGCGCTATAGGAATTCTCCTCAACTGGCTGATAAAGACGCAGAAGACGATAGCCCTCATCGAGAAGGGCAAGAAGGAGCCGGAGGAGGTCGAGCCGACGGTTGAGGCCTTAATCCCCGTCCTCAAGGGCGAGATACCTCTCCGCGTCCACGTCCACAAGGAGGACGACATAGCGGCACTCCTCATGATAAAGAGGAAGTTCGGTCTGAAAATCACGATTGAGCACGCCGGCGACGTGCACAGCAGGGAGACCTTCGAGAAGATTAAGGCCGAAGGCGTTCCGGTAATCTACGGTCCCTTCGACTCGCTCCCCTACAAGGTCGAGCTGAAGCACGAGGACTGGAAGAACGCGAGGTATCTACTTGAGGTCAAGCCGCTCTTCGGCCTCATGAGCGA
Organism: Thermococcus coalescens; assembly: GCF_055392585.1. Classification (NCBI taxonomy): domain Archaea; kingdom Methanobacteriati; phylum Methanobacteriota; class Thermococci; order Thermococcales; family Thermococcaceae; genus Thermococcus; species Thermococcus coalescens. The sequence continues at coordinate 234,073 of NZ_AP043764.1, read as the reverse complement.
CCACCCGGTTACTCTTCAGGCGAACCTTTACCTCCAGCTCAGGCACTTCATAAGGCTCGGCATGAGCAAGGCTGAAGCGATAAAGGTCATCACCCACAACAACGCGAAGATACTCGGCGTTGACGACAGGCTCGGAAGCATCGAGAGGGGCAAGTGGGCTTCACTCGTTGTCTGGAACGGCGACCCCTTCAGCCTTGAGAACTACCCGACGCACGTCTTCGCGGAGGGCGAGCTGATTCACGAGGCTGATTACTGACCTTCCAGCTTTTCATACTTTTCCACGAGCTTTATGAGGATTTCATACAACTCATCAATTCTATCGAGACCCTCCTTCACGGTATCAAGGTTGAGTTTGTCGTACTTGTGAACGATGGCATTTCTAAGTCCGTTGTACTCCCTCAAAAGTTCGGCTTCATATTTTGAGATAACCTCTGATTTCCTGAGCCGTTCGATGTTTGTGTAGTCATCTTCAACGGTCATCCCAAGGTCCTTAACGAGCATTGCAACGATGTCCATTGCGATATCCACGCAGAGCTGGAGAGAATAAAGCAGGGCCCTCTGGGTGACCTCGTCCGTCATTTCGTGTGATTGAATAAACTCATGCTCCTCCTCAAATCTCTCAAGCTTCTCTAAGTACCTCTGCCTTCTCACGGGCACGCCTCCTGAGTCTTATCTTCTCTTTCACGCTCTTGAACTGATTTTCCCTGATCCTGTGCTCCATATCGCGCCAGAGCTTTCTGAACCGGTAGAAGTACTCCGACAGTTCAAGCTCGTCGCCGTAGATGACCTCGTGGTTTTTGATGATTTCCATCTGGATATAGAGCGGAAGCTCCTCGAAGACTTTGATATCATACTTTCCGCCGAGCTTTTTGAGGACTTCACGGTATACGCCTGGCTTTGGCTTAACGAGGCAGACGTCAACGTCGCTTCTGCCCGTGGCAGCTCCCTTAGCGTGAGACCCGTAAAGGAGTATCCCCATACAGGAGTCCTTGAACTCCCTGAAGTCCCCGCGGAGCTGTGCCATGAGCCTCATTGAACCACCGGCATTAATAGGAGAAGAAGGAGATAAGGTTTTCGTCAGCTCACCCTAAACTCAAATCCCCTTACGAAGGTGTACGCTTCCCTCAGCTCCGGCCTCTCCTTCAGGAACCTCAAGATGTACTGCCCGCAGTTCGAGCCGATGAGATTCTCGCGCGTGTCGCCGACCGAGATTATGACGTCGTAGCCGAGCCTTCTAAGGTCATCAACAAAGCGTTTGTGCTTCATCGGAAGGCCGGTCTGGAGGTCAACGTCGTTGGTGAGCTTATTCTTCAGCACGCTCACCGTCGGGTTGAGGGGCGTTATCTTGATGAGGAAGTACTCCCTCGGGAAGTGCTCCGCTATCACGGAAGCGTCCGCCTCGTTCTCCTGTGCCAAGGCGAAGTTGAGCGTAATCTTCTTGCCGCCCTCGTCGTAGAAAGCTTTCCCGTACTCGGCTATCCTTTCGAAGTCCCACTTTCTCACCGGGATTATCTCGTCCCTCTGCTCCGGATTAGTGGAGTGTATTGAGAACTGGAGCTGGAAGTTGGTCGGAAACATCTCCTTCTTGAGTTCGAGGAGGGCATCAAAGAACCTGTCCGTCCCAATGGGGGCTATGGTCGAGAGGGATGGGTGAAAGTTGTCGTAGCGCTCTCCGAGGAGGCGCATCGCCTCAAGGACGGCCATGTTGAAGCTCGGCTCGCCCATCCTCGCGAACTGCACTTTGAACTTCCTGGTTTTCGGCTTCCCGCTCCAGCGCCTCCGAATCGGGTACTCTATCTGTTCCATCAGTTCGTCCACGCTCAGCTTTCCCCTGTAGAAGAAGCCGGCGTCGCACATTTTACACCCAACTGGACAGCCGTTGAGCGATGAGACGATGAGCACCCACTTCTCTGCCGGGTTGTAGGTCGGAATCGATTCGACGAACTCGACGATGTTCCCCTTCGAGGTCTTCCCTATGTAAACGACCGCAACGTTGGGATCACCAACCTCACTCAGTATCTCCATACCTCTCCCTCCTCCATATCACCATCGCGGTTTTGATTCCGTCCGCTATCGCCAGGGCCGTCTGGCGGTAGATTCCGTTCTTAACGTCCCCAACGAGGAAAAGGTTATCGTCCTCGATGCCCCGAACCAGCTCGACGTTCGGCACCCTGCCGATGGCACCGAGCACCAGCTCAACCTCAAAGTCGCCAGCGCTCGTTCTGGCTAAAAGCTTTTGCTTCCCGTTTATAGGCTTTATTTCACGAACCTGTCCCATCAGCGTTCTGACGTTCGGGCGCTTCTTCACGAGTTCCTGCAGGTAGGGAAGGGCTTTGGGTTCGCTCCTCATGAGGACTATCACTTCATCGCTAATCTCGCTCATTGTTAAGGCGTAGTCGAAGGCCACATCGCCGCCGCCTATGATGAGAACCCGTTCGTAGTGCCTCCTCGGAACTTCGGCGACGTGGTAGATTACTCCCTCAAAGGGGAGCTTTCTTGGCCTCGTGCCTGTAGCCACAACGAGGTACTTGAAGCGGTAGGTCCCTTTATCTGTTTTGACCTCAAAGAGGTCTCCGGTCTTTCTAACCGCTCTAACCTCCTCGTAGAGGATTTTCAGACCGTACTTCCCCACGTACTCCTCAAGGATCTCGACAACTTTCTCGCCATTGATTCCGTCGGGAAAGAACATGGTGTTCTCGACTGAGTAGGCGTTCCTTATCAGGCCACCGATTCTATCTTTCTCGAAAATCACGCTCTCGATGCCGTAGCGCGCGAGCTGTACCGCCGTCGCTATGCCCCCAATCCCTGCCCCGATTATCCCGACGAGAGCCATTCCAGCACCTCCCGGAGGAGCGGCGTTACGGCAAAGCCGTGAGCTAAAGCCCTTATCGTCCCTTCGTGGAAGAGCCTGTTCTGGGTAAGGGTTCCGTCAATGGGAAAGACAACGTTGAATCCCCTGACAAAGGCCTCCCTGGCGGTCGTCTCGCAGCAGAGGTGGGTCATGACGCCGGTTACGATGACCGTTTCGACACCGAGCTTCCGTAGGAGGGCTTCAAGTTCCGTGCCGTGGAACGCGTCGTAGGTTCCCTTCTCGATTACCGTCCCTGCAAAGGGCAGAAACTCTTCGAGAAGCCCATTCAGCGGGTCGTCTCTTGGCATATCGCCGCCCCACCAGCGGGCCATCGTCCCGCCCACGTGATAGTGCCTCGTGAAGATTATCGGCACGTTGAGCTCCCGCACCCTGGAATAGAACTTCACAAGCCTCGGGACGAATCTCCCTGCGGAGGGCAAAAACGCCCCGCTCTCCGGGCTGAGGAAGTACTTCTGTAGGTCTATCGCGAGGACGGCGGCTTTTCTAAAGGGTTCTATCTTTCTCCACTTCCTCTCCCGGAAGTAGCGCCCCCTCATTTCCGCTATGAACTCCCCTGTAAGGTAGTCCTCCTTCATGGTCTGAAAAATGGAGAATGGGCTTAAATGTCTATCCCCCTCGTCATCGCGCCGTCTATGACAACCGTGGAGCCGAGCATGTATTCAGCCTCGTCGCTCAGGAGGAAAGCCACCAGCGAACCGAGCTCCTCCCATCTCCCGGTCCTGTGGAGGGGCGTTCTCGCCAAAACTTCTCTTTCCCAGGTTTCCTCAAAGGGCTCTCCCCTCGCCTCGGCGAGCTTTTTCAAGTTCTCCCTTGCCCCAGGGGTCTCGAAGCTGCCGAGGAGGACGGAGTATGCCCGTATTCCCTTCTTACCATAGGTTCTTGAAACGCTCTTCGCCAGTTGGACAAGGCCGGCTCTCGTAACGTCCGCCAGAACCAGCGGGGGCATCGGCTCCTTTATCGAGACGGAGTTGAGGTAAACGAGAACGCCTTTTCTGCCTTCCGCCAGCCACCTCTTTACGAGGAGCGTTGTGAGATAGGCGGGGGCGACCGTGTGAAGTCTTGCCGCCTCAAGCCAGTCGTTGTAGCTGGCTTCATGGACTAAACACGGCTCGCAGGAGACGTTTGGGGCGTTCCAGACCAGGGCGTCAATGCCCTCCAGGGCATCCCAGGCCTCCGACACGAGGTTCTCCAGATCCTCCTTCCTCACGACATCCGCGATCACACCGTAGACCTCTCCGTATTCCGACAGCTCCCCCAGGGCGTTTTTCAGGTGGTTCTCGTTTCGCGAGCTTATCACGACCCTCGCGTTCCTCTCCAAAAGTCCCCTGGCGACGTTGAAGCCTATCCCCCTCGACGACGCTGTGACGATGACCCCAAGCCCATCGAGGTCGATTTTCACGCTCATAAACGCGGGTTGTTTCAGAAGGATAAAAACCTTCCCGACCAAAACTTTATACGTCCCCACTCCAAGCGAAGACCATGACCGAGCCGAAGGACATAGTGCTGAAGGAGAGCGAAGAGGTTGAGGGCCTTCCAATAGAGGGGCCCTGGTTGGACGAGGTTTCAAGCCTTGAAGAGGTTCTCGATTATTACGAGAGAATAGGCTTTCAGGCGACGCACCTCGGAAGGGCGATAGAGATATGGCGTAAGGTCGAGGAGAAGCGCGCCGGGGGAAAAGAAGTCCGCGTCTTCCTCGGCTACACCTCCAACATAGTCTCCTCCGGCCTGCGCGAGCTGATCGCGTGGCTCGTGAAGGAGGGGAAGGTGGACGTCATAGTGACCACCGCCGGAGGAATCGAGGAGGACTTCATAAAGGTCCTCAAGCCCTTCATCCTCGGCGACTGGAAGGTCAACGACGCGGAGATGCGCGAGAAGGGCATCAACAGGATAGGCAACATCTTCGTGCCCAACGACAGGTATATTGAATTCGAGAAGTACATGATACCCTTCTTCGAGCGGGTTCTTGAGATGGAGCGCGAGAGGGGCAAGCCGCTCACGGCCAGCGAGTTCATCTACGAGCTTGGTAGATACATGGACGAGAAGCTCGGGAAGGAGAAGGAAAAAAGCGTAATCTACTGGGCCTACAAGAGGGATGTGCCGATATTCTGTCCGGCCATTACCGACGGCTCGATAGGGGACATGCTATACTTCTTCAAGGAGGAGCGCGGGGACAGGGAGCTGATAATAGACATCGCCAACGACATAGTGAAGCTCAACAATTTAGCGGTTACAGCCAAGGAAACCGCCTCGATAATCCTCGGCGGTTCGCTGCCGAAGCACGCCATAATCAACGCCAACCTCTTCAGAGGAGGAACGGACTACGCAATCTACATAACAACGGCAATCCCCTGGGACGGCTCGCTGAGCGGTGCACCGCCGAGCGAGGGCGTCAGCTGGGGCAAGATAAGGGCTAAGGCGGACTACGTTGAAATCTGGGCCGATGCGACGTTAGTGTTTCCGCTGCTGGTGTGGAAGGTTATGAGGGGCTGATTTCTTTTTGTCCTTTTGTAAGAACGAAATGCATGCATATCGTCCTCGCATGAGGACAAGGTTTATAAAGATGCAACTCGAAGATAAGAGTATGGACGGGAGGATACTCACATCCCTCATCGCAACGAGCAGACGGGTGATGGCGTGGGCCAGAAAGTTCCCCAGAAGACGCTTCCTCTTTCACAAGCTCAAAAGTATAGATGAAGAGTACTACGTCGGTGTCAAAGGGATTCGCGGCGTTGGCAAAACTGTTCTTTTACTTCAGCTGGCAAATGAAACAGAAAGGAGCGTTTACTTTTCGGCCGATTCGACCATTATAAAACATTCTCTCTTTACGAGGTGGTGAAGTCCCTCGCGGAGATGGGATACAGGAACGTTTTCATTGACGAGATTCACCGGAAAGCTGGCTGGGCCGAGGATTTAAAGACCCTCTACGACGAGCACGAAGTTAGGATCTTCTTCTCAGGCTCATCAGCAATTGATTTGGTTCATTCAGGGGCCGACCTGTCGAGGAGGGTTGTCCTCAAGGAACTCCCACCGGCTTCCTTCAGGGAGTGGCTCAACATAAAGAGGGGCTTCGACGTTCCAAGGTATTCACTAGGAGACGTCCTTTCCAAAGCGTTTGACCTGACAAATATGTACGCTGAGCTTCACCCACTCTGGGGGGAGTACATGCGCGCGGGGGGTGTGCTCTATCCGAAGAGCGGCTTTTACGATGCCCTAGATAACTCCATCAGGAAGGTAATCCTAGAGGACCTCTCAGCTTTCCGGGAGGTCAGCGTCAAGTACGAGACCGACGCATTCAAGCTCCTCTATATCGTCGCCAAGTCCGCCCCCTTCGAGGCCAACTATTCGCGGATAGCCAAAGCTCTCGAAGTGTCCAAGAACATGGCCATACGGCTTGTGGAAGACCTTTCAAAGGCCGGCCTCCTGATCGTAATTAATCCCTGTGGCAGCGGCAGAAAGGAGCCTAAACTGTACCTCACCGTCCCGCTGAGGGAGTTCTTTGCCAGAAAGGGCTTCGAGGTAAACAGAGGGGCCCTGAGAGAGGAATTTTTCGTCAACCACCTGCGTCACCACGGCCTCTGCTACCTCAAGGGTAAGAGGGGTGAAAAGACGGCAGACTTTAAGGTTGAGGAATGGATAATTGAGGTCGACGGTGAATCGAAGGGGAGATACCAGAAACCAGACTACATAGCGGTTGATGGCCTTCTCACAGGCAGGGACAGGATTCCGCTGTTCCTGTTTGGGTTGGTGTATTGAGTCATGGTGCCCTTAGAGGACCCCATTGCAAGTCAGGCCAGTCTGTGACTCACGGCGGGGGTTAGTAAAGAGCGTTCTTGCTTTTCTCCTGCTCTTTGAACAGCTCACGGTATTTCTCGCAACTCTTAAACAGCTCTTCGTGCCTACCCCTGCACAATATCCTGCCCTCCTCAAGAACCCATATCTCTTCCATCTCTCTGATTGTTGAGAGTCTATGGGATATGGTGATAAGGGTCATCTCCATTTTTCTCAACCTTTGGAGGATTCTTGCTTCCCTCTCAGAATCCATACCCGAAGTGGCTTCATCCAGTATTATGATCCTAGGATTTCTAGCTAGAGCTCTCGCTAAGGCTATCCTCTGTCTCTGGCCTAACGATAGATTTTTACCGCCCTCTTCAATAGGTAAATCGGGATTTAGTTCCTCAAGTTCAACGGTTTTTAGGATCTCTACAATTTCGCTGTCTGTGAGATTTTTTCCGAGAGCAATGTTTTTCCTAACCGTTCCCTCAAAGAGATACGGCTGTGACGGAACATAGATAAGTTCCCTGCCAAGAAGGGACTCGGGTGGACACTTTCCGATCTTAACTTTGCCCTTGGTGGGTCTAATTATTCCCGAGATTATCAAGGCTAGCGTTGTTTTTCCAACTCCCGAAGGACCCACTATGCCGAGGTTTTTGCCAAAGGCAATTCTCTCGGAGATTTCCTTTAGAACATGACTTCCCTCGCGGGATAGGGATACACCCTGCAGTTCGATATCCCAATCTTCTGGAGTACACGTTGGTCTTTCAAGGGACGGTTCGATTTCAATGAACTCCCATATTCTTTCAATTATGGGAACGGCTCTGTGATAACTGCTCCAGAAGAATGCAAATCGCTCAACGGGGTAATAGACTCTGCCGAGATATGTAAACGTGGCGATCACCGACGAAAGAGTGGCCATTCCATTCTTAACAAAAACTACGCCACTTAGGAGAACAAGAAGTGGTAGGATCGTTGATAGATACGACTGAAGACCATAGCTGGCCGTGCTGTAAAAAGCAACTTTTTTTGATGCATTGACCCAACGGTCAAGCCTTTCCGAGACCCTTTTGATAAGGTAGTCGAACGCATCGAGGGTCTTTATATCAAGCCTACCGTCTATTCCCTCTTTAAATGCGGTAACGCTCTCTGAGTATCTCTTTCTCTCTTCTGAAGAGGCCAGCTTAAGTCCATGGATGAACGCTCTAAGGGAGAGACCGTAGACTGGAAGTGTTAGGAGGGTGACGGCACCTAGATATGGGTTTAGTCTAAAGATAACCGTCACTCCAATGATTAGAGAAAATGCCTCTATAATGATGGCGGGGATTAGAGACATTCCCATTCTACCGACGATTTCCGTGTCCGATTGCATTCTGGAGAGGGCATCACCGGGGTTGATGTTCTCTGAGAGCAGAGTTGAGATGAACAGTTTTCTTTTAAGCCATGCGGCAGCTTTCGTCTCTGCGAAGTTGCTAACAAAACCTGAGTATAGGTAGATGATCGTTGATGCGGTGTACAGGAGGAGTATAATTCCGATATTCTTCAGGATATCATCGGTATTCATCTTGCCGAGGTTTTCAATGAGGCTTTGGATGTAAAACGGCACAGCTGCAGATAGGAGGGTTGATACTGCCCCCAAAGTTATGAGGAGGAACACGTATTTCTTGTGAGCCAGTCCAATCTGAAGAACTCTGCGGAGTGCTTTACTCAATTATAGTACCCCCTAGCGTATGTATGACTGATCTCATGTTTCTAGTGACCATGTTATATATGATATGTTCTAGTACTTTTTGGTAAGCATTTGGATATCTTAGATAGTAAGTACCACTAACTTCCATTAGATGGGCTTTACAAAAGCTACAGACACTAAATATCCATTGTTCGTTATTATTTGTATGAAGATTAGACATCGCAAAATTATCCACTGCGTTTTTGAATTGTCTCTGTAATGTATCCTTAAACTCCCTGTCCATTATATGCCCTATATAGAAACGTTTGTCTAGATACACTTGGTGGCAGGGGTATACACTACCATCGTGAAATACAGTGATTCTAGTTGGGAATTCAGGGCATATGCATTTTTTAACATGATAGACTGGGTCTAAAAGCTCACGAAGTATCATGCAGATTCCCATTTCTCGTATTTGAATCCCATTTTCCCATTTTGTAAAGAGGTAATTTACAAGTTCTGTCATCATGTTTTCAACTTCTTGTTCGGTTGGTTCGTATACTTGTCGATGTCCATCCACTGTGGGCAGAACATATCCTACTATGAAAGTCTTCGAATAATTGTTAAGGTAATCCAAAATATCTGATATGGTATATTTGCCGATATAATTACGGGCGTATGTGATCTCTAAGGCTAAAGGAACTTCTAAATCATTCAATAAGTTCACGGCTTTTATGATATCATCATGTGTTCCCTTACCTGTGGAGTATATTCTGTTTAAGTCATTTATCTCCCTTGGTCCATCAATACTTATTGTGACCTCAAAATCATGTTGTTTTAGAAAATAGCCTATCTCTTTACCTATCAATGTTCCATTCGTGATTATTCCATATTTAAAGTTATACCCCTGTCTCTCTGCATACTTAACAAGCTTGGATATTAATTCAAAATTTATTAGAGGTTCTCCTCCGTAGAATTTTATATTTGTTACTTCTAAATCGTTTGCAATATCAAGAGCCCGTTTTCCTATGCTTTCTTTCATAACTCCAGGGGTGTTATATGTACCGGAATGAGCATAGCAATATTTGCATTTCATATTGCAAAGTTGAGATACCATTAATACCATCATATTGGGGGATCCATCTAATGGAAATTGCTGTTTGGGGGCATTTTCACGTTTCTCATTTAGGAAATCAATTATGTCTTTAAGGATGTATTTTTCAGACCTAGATAGTGGAATACTTCTTTGGAATTTTTCTATTATATTTTTTTCTTTCCTATTTAGTATTAGGACAGTTTTACTCATTGGATCGAATGCAACATATTCATTTTCATTAATCTGTTTTGGTAGTATGTGAACTTCCATAGACATTATAACACCTCCATGTGTGATGAGTACGCCGTGTTGATTAATTAAAAAATAAAAATAAAGTTCTAAGGCTTCAGTTTGTGTTGACTTTGTTACAGCAGCAGTAGTTGCCCGAGCCCCCAGCACTCGGAGCCACAGGCGGAATTATTGCCTTCAAACCTAGACTCTTCATGTTCACCACCTTGCAGGTTCATCATGCTTCACAGGCTCATGCCTCAGCAATTACGATTGTTCATCTTAAATTTAAAATATTTTTGAGAACCTTATGTTATTAATCTCAAGTTTTAAACCTAAAAATATGATTCATTTTATCTGATAGAAAACAAAATCCGAACTAAGATGTGATTAGTGATCTTAAGGTTTCCCCTTTAGATGTTCCATTTAATCTCCTAAGAAAGAAATTACAAAGAAGAATTCACTCTAAAACCTCTTTAAGGTGTCTTAGGTTTCTCTACATCTCCACGAAAACCAAATTTAAATTTCTTTAGAGCACCTACAATTTCTCAAGCTTTTCCAAGTATCTCCCTATGTTCCATGTCTTCCCACAGTTTTCTAAACCCGTAGAAGTACTCCGAGAGCTCAAGCTTGTCCCATATGACCCTATGGTTCTTGATTATATCTACTTGGACGTACAGAGGGAGCTCCTCAAAAACCTTAACATCATACTCATTATAAGCCTCTCTAGAGCCTTCTCGTACGTCCCTGGCTCCGGTCTCACCAGGCAAACGTCCACATCGCTCCGCCCAGTCGCCTCTCCCTTGACGTGGGAGCCGGAGAGAAGAATCCCCATGCAGAGGTCTTTGAACTTCCTGAAGTCCCTGCGGAGTTGCTCTATGATGGACACACTACCACCAAAGGATTTTTGGTGGGATTGCATAAAGGGTTTTTGGTTTATCATACAATCACAAAAGCTCCAACAGCTTATCCTCCCCACCCGGCAAAACGAGAGGCCTCGAAAGGTGCTTCCTCGCATCTGGCGGAACCTCGTAAATCTTCTTCTCCAATCCGCGCGGCACCTCAACCGGAATGAGCCTCTTTGGCATTCTATACCCGCAGCGCTTGCACTTGAGGTAGTCCCCCTTGCTCTTCATAGTTCCACCGCACTTCGGGCACTTTGGCTTTCGGTACTCGACCTTCGGAACGAGCTCCACAGGATAGAACTTCTCCAAATTGAGGGTGAGAACGCCCTCGTGCTCCTTAACGCCGCCGGCGGCGATAATCTCGTCGCCTGGCAGGAGCTTTCTGACCCAGTTGCGGAACTTCTTGGTCGGCTCGAAGGCCGCTACCCTTATTTTCCCGGTCTCGTCCTCCAGCTCGAAGAAAACGTGCCTCCCGCGCTCCCAGTAGGGCCTGGCAACCCTGCCCCTGACTATGGCACTGTCGTAGAGCTTCAGCTGGGATATTTTCTTCGGCGTTAGGTGGTCGTCGGTGTTCTGGTTAGTCTTGTAGAGCTGGTAAAAAGCCACCGGCTCCCCGAACTCCACCATCTCGAAGACCTGGAGGACTTTGGCCCTGTCAATCCCCCTAATCCCGACGAGGACGGGGTCCTTGCCGTGGGGCGTTATCAGAACGCTCCTCTTATAGGGGTCAACGTTGTCGTAGCTGAAGGGGTAGCTCCAGCGGTCGGCGGCGAAAACGCTCTCTCCCTCCACTCTCCTCGGAGTTCCCCAGCTGTCCGGCTTGCGGTAGGCCAGAAGCTCGTAGGTGAACCTCTCCAGGGGATAGCCGATGGCCGCGAGTGCACCGATTATTCCTCTGCCGAGCTTGAACTTGAAGTACTCCGCCCCAACCTTCTTAGCGACCCTCTCCGCTTCATTGATCGTAACGTGCTCCCTCAAAGCTTTCAGCGAGAACTCCCTCAGCTCGTCTGGAATTTTCCCCTCGAAGAACACGACGCCGGGGTTGGTGTTCTCGTGGGTGAAGTCGGAAAGCCGGCCTACATGGGAGAGGACGAGGTCTTTGATTTCCGGGATGGTTCCCTCATCGGTCTCAAAGGTCATCGCGACCGCTCCGTTGCCGCGCGTCTTGTATGGGATGTTCGGGTTGAGCCGGACAAGCCTGGGCAGGTCCAGAGGCTCCGCTATCCTCGACAGCTCCCGGTAGAGGAGGGCTCCGAGGTAGGTCGTGCACATGCCATCAGGTGAGTCTGTGTCGTCAATACCGATGTGTAGTATCATCGCTGAGAAAAGAGAGTGGGGGTTTAAAAATCAACCGGAGCCCCGTAAGTGTGGCCGCTACCCCCTGAACTTCTCGTACAGGAGCACGTCAACGAAGCCTTTCCCGGGGACGTACTGGTGCCTCCTCCAGCGGCCGGCGAGTTTGAAGCCGTTCTTTTCCAGGACCCGTATGGAGGGGGCGTTGGTCTCGAAGACGTGGGCGTAAACCTTCCTGAGGTTGAGCCACTCAAAGGCGTAATCGAGGGCGAGCTTTACGGCTTCGCTGGCATATCCGTGGCCCCAGTACTCCTTGGCAAGGAAGTAGCCCAGCTCCGCTCTGCCGTTGTGGTAGTCTATCTTGTGGAGGCCGACGAGTCCAACGGGGGAGCGTGAGGAGTTCTCTATGATTGCGAAGACCTTCTCGTGCTTCTTCTCCCGCCTCAGAGCCTCGTACCATTCGAGCTCGTCCTCGTAGAAGAACACCTCCTCAGGATACGACAGGTACCTTCTAACTTCCCTGTCGTTGTACCAGACCCAGACGTGCTTCAAGTCCTCCCTGAGGAGAACGCCCAGGGAAACGAGGTTGCCCTTAAGGATAATCGGCCTCATGCGAACACCTTAACTTTATTAAGCCCTTTGCGTATTTAAAAATGATGGACAGGGAAAGGCTCATCAGAACGGTCGAGGCGATACTCAGGGGCACGGGATACAAAACGGCACGGATGGACTTCAAGGGGTCGTGCTTTGACATAGTGGCGAGCGGGTTACTCCTCCTGCTCTTCATCAAGGTGGCCACCAACATAGACACCGTCACCGAGGAGCAGGCCGAAGACCTGAAGCGCCTGTCCAAGTTCTTCAAGGCGTCCCCTCTGATAGTCGGACTGAAGACAAAGAACGCCGAGCTTGAGGAGGGGGTGGTTTACGAGCGTTTCGGGATATACGCTCTGCGGCCGGAAACCCTCTACGACATCCTCGTTGAGAATGAGCTGCCGGCCATATTCGCCGAACGCGGGGGCTTCTACGTCAGGATAAACGGCGGGCTTCTGAAGAGGCTGAGGGAGAAGTACGGCTATTCCGTGAACGAGCTAGCTCAGCTCATCGGCGTTTCACGGAAGAGCCTGATAAACTACGAGCGCGGCGAGCAGGCGGTCTCCCTGGAGGTCGCTATACGGCTTGAAGAACTGTTCGACGAGCCGCTTGCAGAGCCGATCGACATCCTTCACTCCACTGTGGAGGCTGACCTCAGCGTTACCCCTGAAAGCCCGCTTGAGAGGGAGATATTCGAGCGCCTCAAGGGCCTCGGTCTCGGTGTTGTGAAGGTCAAGAAGGCCCCCTTCAACGCTGTGTCAAAGGAGGATGAGTTCAACATCCTGACCGGCATAGACGAGAGAAAGACCCGCTCGACGGTGAAGAGGGCGGAGATGGTTACCGAGGTGAGCAGGATAATCAACAGTGATGGCGTCTTCATACTGGAGAAAACGAGAACCGAGGTCGTCGGCGACGTCCCCCTGATTCCCAAGGAGAGGCTTGAGGAGGTCAGGGACGCCGATGAGCTCATAGAGATGATAGAGGAGCTCAAGAAGGAGATAAAGAAACAGCTCTTCAGCTGAAGATGACCTTTCTCCAGACCTCCCTTACCTTTGGGACGTACTCCTTCGGCGCGGCTATTAAGACTGCCCAGCGCGGCGTCTGGCGCCTCTTAAGGGCGTTGGCAAGGGGCGTGACCTTGGTCAGCGGCTGAAGCTCCCCGCTGCCCAGAAGGACGTTTATCTCCGTCGCCTTGAGCCTCGGTTCGCTGAGCATGAGGTCGGCTATGCTGAACTCAAGGATGACCTCACCCTCCCTCGCGCCGACCATGTCCGCGAGGGTTCTCTCTATCTCCTGCCTCCGCTTCACATTTCTGTAGGCCGTTAGGAGTTCCTTCTTTTCCTCTCCGCTCAGCTCGTCGGCGCTGGCCAGAACGGCGGCCTTGTAAAGCTCGCGGTACTTTATACGCCTTACCATCTCGGCCGGGAACCCCTCGAGGTCTTCCAGCTCGACTAGAACCCTGCAGTCGGTCATGCGCCAGAAGTCCCAGAGGTAGCCCTCCTCCAGGGCGAACTCCAGCGCTCTGGTCAGCATGCCTTCAGCTATCTTAACGGTGTGGTGGAAGTAGACGCGGGAGTACATGAGCGACCTTGCCACCATCATTCCCTCAACGGCCTCTATTCCCTTTTCATCGACAACGAGTTCGCCGCCGTGTATCCTCAGAACCTTCATCAGCCTCTCAAGGTCTATTATCCCATGGGCGACGCCTGTGTAGTGGGCGTCCCTCACGAGGTAGTCCAGCTGGTCGACGTCGACGTCGCCGTGGAGCATGTGGCCGAGATAGTGCTTTTCGTGCTTTCCGCGTATGAGATCAGCAACGTCCTTGGGTGTGAAGTCGTAGCCGTAGCTTTCGATTATCTCCGGAATCCTCCCACCGTTTTCGCTCTCTGTGATGTTTATCCTCCCCAGCACCATGTCCTGCCCGAGGTGCATGTGGTCGTGCTCCTTGACGTAGTGCTTGTATATGCTCTCGAAGGTGTGGCTGAAGGGCCCGTGGCCGATGTCGTGGAGCAGGGCCCCCACCTGGAGGAGCATGCTTTCGTTCTCATCCAGGCCGACCTCCTGGGAGAGCCGTTTGGCGAGATGCCACGCGCCGAGGGAGTGCTCGAACCTGCTGTGGTTGGCACCGGGGTAGACGAGGTATGCCAAACCGAGCTGTCTTATGTTCCTGAGCCTCTGAAACTCGGGGGTTTTGACGAGATCGAGGATAATGCCGGTGAGCTTCATGCTGCCGTGAATGCCGTCGTGAATAATCTTCCCATCCATTGACACCACCGCTGGAAGTTTGAGAAGAGTCTTATATAAATTTTCGGCATTGTGACAAAATTGGAAGGGAAAGAACGGCAGAATCAGAGATCCTTGCCCACGATGTATATCCTCTTGGTCTTTCCGAGCCTCTTCGGGAGGTCGGCCCTGAGCTTCTCAAGGGGAACTGCTTCGATTATCAGCTCGGCCTGCTTGGACTCCTCAACCTCGTAGCGAACGGGGTTGTTCGCCTCGTAGATGAGCTCCCTGACCTCGTCCTCTATTCCGGCGGGCTTTTCGCCGCTGTAGGCGACGCGGAGTATGGCCTTCGGTCTGGGGTTCTCGGGCGAGAGCGGGTGATAGATTATCACGAAGTCCAGGAGGGCCGGGTGGTCGTAGACTATCCCCATCACCTGGTCGATATGGAGCTTGGCTCCCGCGAGCGTTACCACGTCCTTGATGCGGATTATGTTCCTGACCTCTCCGTTCTCTATCCTTGCGAGGTCGCCTATGTCGTAGTTGAAGAGGGGCAGGCCCGTTAGCTCGCCTTCCCTCATGACCTTGGTTATGTAGATGCGCTTGTAGTCGTCGTAGCCGTCCCCGTTGTCCTTGAGGATGACTATGGACTCCTCAAAGTTGAACTTCGTGGCCTTCTTCCTCGTGATGACGCGGTAGCCCGTGATAGCATCCTCGGTCGAGCCGAAGTTGTCGATTATCACGGCGTTCTCAAACAGCTCAAGCGTCGCCCTCGCGAGCTCGGGGGTTAGGGTTTCGCCTCCGACCACTATGGTCTGTATGTCCTTCTTTATGGACTCCGGGAGGACGAGACCGAGGTTGTAGGCAGTTGCCGTCAGGCAGAAGAGTGCGGTGGGCTTGATGTAGTTGAGCTCCTTGAGGAGCATCTCTTTGTCAAGCAGGTACTGGATGGGGATCTGGTAGTATGCGGACTTCGCGTTGAGTGCTTCAAAGCTCCCAAAGGCGAACATTCCTGATGAAGACGGCAGTGGTGGGAAGAACGAGGCAATTCTGTCCCCTTTATCCATGTACTCCCTGATCCAAGGCTCTACCTGGCGGGCCGTTCGGAAGCGGTCGTCCCTGGTGTAGGCTATTCTCTTGGGCTTTCCGGTCGTTCCGCTCGTTCTCATTACGGTGTGGAATACCTGAGCCCTCTGGATGTAATCAGGCCACACCCTGTCAACATCGTAGAGATCATGGGGCGTTATCGTTACCCTATCGGTAAGATCAGCAAGGTCATCGAAGGTTATCCCATCCGGATCGACTCCGGAGAACTTCTCCTGCCAGAATCTGGTCGTTTCCAGGCTCTTGCTGAGGGTGTATCTAAAATCTTCAATCCCCTCTTTGTCGGTTCTTCCAACAATCAGGGTCATGGGCGCTCACCGAACTAGTAAATCGAGCTAATGATATATAATTGTTGGGGTTTGTCCAACCCTTTTTGGATGGATTTCAATAGGAAAGGTTTTTATACCGTCCCCGTTAAATTAACCCCATGAACTACGGAGAAGTGTTGGATAAACTCTATGAAGATCCTCTGAGCGCTGACAGCACCGATTCAGTTGAGTACCTCAGGGAGGTCTTTGAGTTTCATCTCCAGGCGACCCCTTACTGGAGGAAGATTTCTAATGAGCTGAAGCCTGACCTCGATGAAATCTTTCAGGGCAGGCTTGAGGAGGTTTTTGAGAAGATTTTTAATTCCGGACTGATTGTGGACGAGGATTACCTCAGACACAACTGGCTGGAGTTCGTACCCGAGGGCTATTCTGGCAGGATAAGGTTTTATCAGTCCTCTGGAACGACCAGGGAGAGGGCCATCGGGCACTGGGACAGAGAGTATCTCCTAGCAAGTCATCTGTATCTTAGGAGGGCCCTCGATGAGATCTACGGCCTGGACGAGCTTTACAACGATGCCCACCAGATGAGGGCAATAGCCCACGGCCCGTACGGATGGTTCCAGGAGGAAATAAGCGAGCTCGTATGGAGCTATGGAGGTGTTCTGTACTTCATAGGTATGGAAACGGACGGCCTAAAAAAGGTTTATGAAACTCAGGGCCTCCAGACAGTTTTGAAGATACTAGATCCTCTTGTGAGGTACACCAACCGCATCATGGAGAATGATAAAATAAACACGGTGCGCTCTGCACCCCCTCTCATGGCGCTTTTCGAACCTTACAGCGACAGCATTGAGACGGCGATAATAAGCGGGGTGGGTATAAACCAGACCTTCTTTGAGATGCTCCGCGAAAAGTTTGAAGGCACAAAGCTTATACCCCTTTATGGGTATTACCTATTTGGGGACCTAGTGGGTGTACACATGAGGGAAGAGTTCTGGTACTACCCCAACTACCCCTTCACACTGGTGTTCCCCATGGAGCGTGGGGAAGATGGATACCGCATAGTCAAGCGCCGCGAACGCGGACGGGTTGCAATAGTTATAGCCCGGCCTGAAGTTCTGGTCGTTAAATTCGAGGATGAAACGGCAGTCAGAACACCCCCACACGGACCGTTTAAATGGGATGGGTTTGGAGACCCCGAAAGGAAAGTGGGGTGAGATGTGTTGGACGGTATTCAGGCGATCGTGCTTGCTGAGGCCGCCATGGTTTTGATAGCTGACCTCATAGCGGCAGTGTGGATATTCCGTATATATCTCCACAACAAGAGGAGATCAGCCCTGGCCTTTTCTCTCGCCTGGGTGTTTGACTTCCTGGCAATTCTCTCGACGGTTCTTACGAACCCGACGTTTCAAATGATAGGCATGCTCCTTCTCCCCACGTTCTCGGGCCTTATCTTCTACGGTGCAGTGAAGTTCCTTGAGGAGGAGTCAATAACCGTCAGATACAGAACCCTCTCAATGCTCGCGGTGATGCCGGTTGCCTTTATGGTATACATGATTGGAGTATACATCTACACTGGGGACGCCCTGTGGTCAATAACCAGCGCCGCCACCCTCGGCATAACCGGAGTATTCGTCATCGCCGGCGGTCTCCTTCTGAAGGAAACCAAGGAGATATACAAAAGTGCCGTCAGATATCTCTACATCAGCATAATACTATTCGGCATCCATCTAGTCCCTGCGGCACTCTTCGGGAACACCGAGTGGTACAAATCCATAGGCTTTACCCTGTCCACTGCCCTCATAATAGGAATGGTAGTGGCGATGGTAAAGCTCACTTCATCGGAGTTCTTCATGCCGCAGGAGGGCAGGACGGCACAGCCCATCGACCTCAAGCCGGGCGTGATGGTTGTTAACGGAAAGGAGTACCAGAAGCTCAAGGAGAAGCTCAAGGACAGGCCGGTTCTGGCCTTTGTCAGGGACGTTACCCAGGTTCCGGACGGGTGGCAGTACTACTTCGTGACGACCATACCCTTCCAGGGGCGGTTCAAGAACACCATAAACCCGACCAACCTCGCGAGGATGACCGAACTGGCGTACAAGTATCTGGAAGAATCCGCCAGGATGGGGGAGCAGGGCGTGATCGTAATCGACTGCCTTGAGTACCTGACGGTCTACAACTCCTGGGAGAGCCTCATGAAGTTCCTTTCGAAGCTCAGGGACTTTGTTATAGTCAACAAGGGTACACTGATACTCGTAATTGAGAAGGAGAGCCTTGAGAACAGGCTCTACGCCCAGCTCAGGAAGCTCATGGAGTGAGGACAGCTTTATATACCCCTCTTTTCTACCCATTACTGCCCCTGCGCGAGGACCCCGGGGAGAATGAACCGGGGGGCGATGCGGGGGCTACAGCTCGGCCTCAGCGAGGTCCCCACGGGAGGGCCTTCCGCGTTACGGAGCGCAATGACCGTGGGAAACCCAGGCCGAGCACAGCTGAGGCCCGCCTGGGTTAACCCGCCCGAGTTCGCCGTGAGGCACCGATGGGGGCGGGGGTTACGGGCGGGCCATAGCCAGATTCTTCGTCGAAACATCGGCGGCCGTGCAGATGGTGTGCCAAAAAGATTTATTAATGGCATGTACAAGATTCACACGAGTGGTACCATGATAATCGCGGGAAGAAACAAGTGGGAGGTACTCCTCAAATACTATCCCCCCTGGCAGGGTTACCCTCCCAGGAGGAGAAGGGAGAGGAAGACCACGGAGGTCATTGAGGTACTTGAGATGCTCGCAGATCCCCGCAGGCTCGGCGACATTCCCGAGGATGTCCGGGCCATACTGAAGTTTGTCCACCTCGAGTCTTTTCTCCAGGAGGCATAGCTAGTAGAGCACAACTTCCACGGTCTCCCCTTCTAGATGTCCTTCACTGTCCTCTGGAACCACTATGTAGCCGTTGCTCTCCACCAGCGAGCTTATTATGCCGCTGCCCTTCTTCCGGATCGGTCTTGCCTTTCCGTTCTCGTACCAGACCTTCACGAACTCGTGCCTCCCGAGCTGGCTTGGAACGCGCTCGGTGAGCCGGGCGTGAACCTTCACCTCGTAGTCTCTAGCCCCCACCAGCTTTGCCAGGGCGTGCTTGACGTAGAGGTGGAACTGGGCGAAGACAGCTACCGGATAGCCGCTCATTATGAAGACCCTCTCGCCGTACCCTACCGGCCTTCCAGGCTTTATCGTCGTCCCGTGGAAGAGCAGTCTGACAAAGCGGTGGGCAAAATCCTTGTCGCCGAAGGCCGAACCGCCCGTGACGAGGACGAGGTCGCATTCCTTCTTTGCCCTCTCTATCGCGGAGCGAATGGCATCCTCCTCATCCGGGACAACGCCATAGAAGACCGGCTCTCCAAAGTACTCCATGACCAGGCCGGCCAGCATGGCCGAATTGCTCTCCAGGATCTTTCCGGACATCAGCGCATCCTCATCGAACTCCTCGATCAGCTCGTCGCCGGTTATTATTATCCCGACACGGGGCCTCCTCTTGACCTTCACCGTTTTAAAGCCGAGGCTCTTGAGGAGTGCGAGATTCTGAGGCCTCAGAATCTGGCCTTTTTTCAGAACGACCTCCCCCTTCCTAACGTCCTCCCCCGCGAAGGCCACGTTCTGACCCGGGGCAACCGGCCTGAGAACCCTTATGACGCTCCCCTCACGCTCCACCATCTCCTGCATGATGACGGCATTCGCCCCCTCCGGCAGCTTTGCCCCCGTCATGAGCTTTACGGCGGTGCCGGGCTCAACCGTGACCCCGCTCTCCTCCCCCGCCGTGATCTCGTCCACAACCCTGAGCTCGACCGGGCTGTACTCCCTCGCAGGGAAGGTGTCCTCGGCGCGGAGGGCATAGCCGTCAACGGCGGATCTGTCAAAGGGCGGGCTGTCTATGGGGGAAGTCACGTCCTCCGCCAGGACCCTGCTGAGGGCCTCAGTCAGGGAGACTTCCTCCGCATCGGGGATCTCCCTCAGGTCGTCCATCATCATTCGAAAGGCATCCCTGTAGGGGGTCAGTCTTTTGAACTCCCTCATCTCCGCTCCCCCGCGTGCTTCAGCACGTGCCCTGCCTCGTTCAGAATTATCTTGACCCCGGTCTTCGCCGCCCCGAGACTGCCTGGCAGGCAGAAGACGGCCATAGTTCTGCCGGAGCTCCTGATTATCCCGGCGGTCGCCCTCGTCATGACTGCGGCGGTTCCAATCTCCTCGTAGCTCAGAAGCCTGAAGACCTCTCCGAAGCCGTTCAGCTCCTTGTCGAAAAGCGGCCTGACGCTCTCCACGGTGACATCTCTGGGCGCCATCCCCGTCCCGCCGGAGGTCACGAGAACATCGGCGCCTGCTTTGAAGGCCTCGACAACTGCTCCGATTATCTCCATCTTCTCGTCGGGGACGACTGAGTAGTAAACCTTCTCATGCCCCGCCTTTTCCAGCTCCTCGATGAGAAACTTTCCGCTCCTATCTTCCTTTTCTCCCCTGCTGGCCGTGTCACTCACCGTTATGACCGCGAACTTGAACCTCTTTGGGGCCTTCCTCTTGTGCTCCTCCACTCCCATGTTACCACCCGGGTAAAATATTCTCCTGCCTTAATAACCTTTCAGCAAACGGGAGCGTTTAACAGGAATGGTTATATTCTGAAAAGTCGAGGAGGAAGGCATGGAGCTCAACCACTTCATACGCCCCTTCGATGAGCCGATGCTGTCGCTGAGCAACGCGCCGCACAGGGGAGGGCTGACGAGGGCAAACGGCTTCTTCTTCATGATGGTGCACAAGAACTACTCCGGCGATTATAGGAGGGACTGCCTCGCCTTCGAGAGGAAGAACGGCCTTGAAAACTTCGTCGGCTTCATGACGGCCGCCGATGTGAGCAAGGTCCTCGCAACGTCGAGGGTCAATGGCGTTACGGCCTACGTCACCGCTGGAATAACGAACCCCGCCATAGCCGGTGAAGAGCCGCCCCCGTGGAAGCCGGGAACGATAAACATCGCCCTCGTCATCGAGGAGGGACTCGCCCCCGGAGCGATGGTGAACGCGGTGATGACCGCAACGGAGGCGAAAACATACACACTGCTGAGCCTCGGCTACAGTGCCACCGGAACGACGAGCGACGGAATTGGGGTCTTCGCTTTCGAGGGAGAGATCAAATGGGCCGGAACTGCAACGGAGCTTGGCATCAACATCGGGAGGGCCGTGAGAAAGGCACTGGAGGAGAGCTTGAGAAAGTGGGAGAGGACGAGAAGGGTTAAATAGCTTCAATCCCTATTAGGGTCGGTGGGAGAATGGAGGACGTAGAGGCTCAGGTTGAAAGGCTCTTCCTTGATGCACAGAATCTCTTGTTGAAGCTACGATTAAGGGAACTTCGGAAGGGCAAGGTTACCCTTGAGGAGCTCATCCAACTCGCAGAAAATGAGACAGAGTACACGGAAGACGTAGAGGACATAACCCAGATGATACGGGGGATGAGGGAGAGGAAGTATGACTACTGACTTCGTCCTTGACACCAGTGTATTTGTGAAGGGCTTTGTTCCACCAAAGCGGAAGAAAAAGGACGAAGTTTACTACTCTAGGCTCGGGCTTCACAGAAAAGCGAAGTCTATCCTCGACGAGGTGGCCATGGGTAGGATACTGCTACACGAGCCGGTTGTCATGCTTGTGGAGACGGCTTCCGTCGTCTCACGCCTTTCCAGTAGCCCCGCCCTTTCCAGGCTTGCAATCAGTTTTATCACTGAACATTCCCTGCTGTACTCGGATGTTTACCTCCTCGAAACCGCCATTGATCTCGGAATCACCACGAAAGCGAGCGGCTTCGACGTTCTCTTCCTTGCGTGTGCAAAAAGAGCCAGCGCGAGGCTCATAACCGACGACAAAAAGATGTACGAAAAAGCGGTAAAAGCTGGGATAGAGGCTGAACTGCTCAGGGAGACGACTTCATTTCCATGAGCCTCCTGTAGAGCTCCTCAACCTTCGCGGAGACCTCCCCCGGCGAGAAGCCCGCCTTTACGGCGAGCCACGTTGCTCCTCCCGCCCCGACACCCTCCTTGACGTAGCCGCGCTCGTAGTCCCTGAGGCCTTTGAACTCGCTCTTCGAGAAGTCGAGGTCAGCGGCGTAGGTGATTATCCCGATTTCCTTCGCTGTTTCAAGGAAGGTCGCGCTCTTATCGGTCACGACCCAGCGGGTGGTTGCTATCATTAACCTGGTCAAGTCCTCGCCGAGGGCCTTTAGAAGGGCCGAGACCGCCAGCATCTGAGTCCCCCCGGCCAATACAACGTTCTTCCTGAAGCCCATCGCGAGGCCGACCACAGTGGCCATCATCGGGTCGCCGAACTGCCTAAGGGCCTCAAGCGGGTTGTCCCCCAGCCCTCCTTTCTCGATTCCAGCTCTCTCGAAGGCCTCGCTTATTACCTTCTCCTTGAGGCTCTGCGGGTTATCCGGCGATGCTGAACTCGTTTTGGCTTCGTGACCGAGCGCCCAGAGAACGGCCTGGGCGGTCGTAGTTCCTCCGGGGGTGGACTCGCCGATTACCAGTTCCTCAACCGGCGTTCTGTTCAGCTCCTCGCCAAGAAGCTTTGCCCGCTTTATTATCTCCCCGAACTCAGGGAGGGCGGGCTCCTTCCTGAAGTCCCTCCCGATGGAGTCGCTGATGTGCACGTGGGGGACGAGTGGAGCGAGATAAGTCCCACCCCTGATGACGAGGAGGGGAAAGCCCGCGAGCTCTCTGGCGGCTTTTGTTATTATGGCCGGCGTCGGGTGTCCCTCCGGGGTCACGGGTATGGCGTCGATTATCAGCGGCTTTTCGTGGAAGAGGTATTCGGCGTCCGCTGGGGGTGTCAGCTTCGTCAGTTCGGGCGTCGCCCCGGCGACACTTATTCCGGGGACGGTGCTTATCTCGGTGTTCCCCAATACCAGCAGGAAGAGGCTCTTCATCCTGACCACCGCTGGACTTTTTATCCAATACTTTATATGCCCTTCGGCCAACTCTTAACGGTGGGAGAATGGGAGAGGCGTTGATGATACTCGGAACTTCATCCGGAGCGGGCAAGTCCCTCCTGGCAACGGCCCTCTGCAGGATTTTCACGAACCTCGGCTACGACGTGGTTCCATTCAAGAGCCAGAACATGAGCCTCAACTCCGCGCCGAGCATAGAGGGGGGCGAGATGAGCAGGGCCCAGTATCTGCAGGCGATAGCCTGCCGGAAGAAGCCGAGCGTGAGGTTCAACCCGATCCTGCTCAAGCCGGAGGGGAATATGAGGAGCCAGGTCGTCTTTATGGGAAAACCGATTGGGAGCGTCTCCGCCAGGGACTACATGCTCTCAAGAAAGGAAGAGCTCTTCCACAAGGCCATGGAAGTCCTCGACCACCTAAAACGAGAACATGACATTGTTATCATCGAGGGCGCCGGCAGTCCGGTGGAGATAAACCTCAGGGATTACGACATAGCGAACACCCGTGTCATGCTCCACGCAAAGGCCAGGGGAATCCTCGTCACCGACATAGACAGGGGCGGGAGCTTCGCGAGCATAGTGGGCACAATGGAGCTTCTAAAACCCGAGGAGAGGGAAGCGATAATCGGCTTCGTCTTCAACAAGTTCCGTGGGGATGGATCGCTCCTCAGGCCGGGCTTTGAATACCTGAAAGAACGCTACGGTAAGCCCGCCCTTGGGGTTATCCCCCACATCGAGCACCGCCTCCCGGAGGAGGATTCCTTGACCGAGTTCCCGAAGGTGAAGGGCGAGCTTCACATCCAGATTGTCAAGCTCCCCCACATCAGCAACTTCACCGACTTTGAACCCCTGCACTGGGCGAACGGCGTCGATTACGTGACAGAACCCGGGGAAATCGGGGGCGACCTCGTCATAATCCCGGGAAGCAAGAACACGGTTGAGGACTTGCTCTGGATGCGTGAGAGCGGGATTGAAGAAGCCATACTGGAGGCCCATCGCGAAGGTTCGTTCATTGTGGGAGTCTGCGGGGGCTTCCAGATGCTCGGGAGGGAGATAATAGACACCGTTGAATCAAAGCGCGGGAGGGTCAAAGGAATCGGTTTGCTTCCGGCCAAAACGGTCTTTGAGAAAACCAAGAGGACGAATCATCTCGGCGCGAGGGTACTCTGGGAACCCGCTAAGGGAATGGCTGTTGAGGGCTACGAGATAAGGATGGGGCGATCGGTATCGGAAAAGCCGTTCTCGGTAATAACCTCTGTAAACGGTGCGAAAGTTTTCGAGCCGGAGGGAGCTGTTGGTGAAAGGGCATTCGGCACCTACGTGCACGGCATCTTCCACAACTTTGCCTTCACCGAGAGGTTCCTCAACTTCCTCAGGCTGGAGAAGGGGCTCGAACCGATTTCGATCGAGGGCTGGAGCATCGAGGAAGAGATAGAGAGGTTCGCAAGGATCGTTGAGAGGAGCATTGATGTGGGGAGAATTTTAGGGGAGCTTGGGGCCTAGAGGTAGTCCTCTGGGGCCTCAAGCACCTTCGGCGGGTGTTTTCTCCTCCACCACAGCTTTAACCGGATGTATGCGTAAGCGCCGAGAAGGAGGAGAACCGCGATAACTATGAATACCACCGCGAAGAGCAGGAATCCGAAGAAGAGAAGGCCGCCCATTACAAGAATGCCTATGAAGAGCAGAACCCCGGACACCCTCTCCAGCCTCATCGCTCACCCACCAGCTCCGCTATCCTCCTCGCAAGCTTTAACTCTTCCGGAGTGTTCACGTTGAGAGCCAGCAGGGGGTTGCTCAGCTCGAAAAAACGCTCACCTTCAGTTCCGACGGCGTTCAGGCCGACTATCGCGTAGCCCATGTAAACGACTGGATGCGGGTCCTTCGGAACGAGCTTCAGCGGAAGGACTCCAGTCAGGCTCGTCCTCCCGTTGAAGACTTTCTCGATGGCCCTCACATCGCATGCCTTTAAAAATGGCAGATCCGAGGAAACGCTGATGAAAGAGCCAAACTCCCTTAAAAGCCACCCAACGTCTTCTGCATAACCCTTTCCGGGAGTTTCAATGAACGGAATCCCTTCGCGGAGGCAGAGTTCCATCGTCTTCGGTGTGTTCTTGGAGACGGCAACGAGCACCTCTCCAACTTTTACGGTCTCCTCGTAAACGCGCAGGAGCATCGGTTTATTTCCGACCTTCAGGACGGGCTTCTCAAGACCCATGCGCGTGGATTTTCCGCCGGCCATGATGACTATCACAGGTACCACCACACAAACGCCAGCACCAGGAGCGTTCCGGCCCGCGTTGCCTCTGCTATTGCGCCTATGCAGTCGCCGTTTATCCCGCCGAAGTCCTTCAGCGAGATGTGGATGACGTAAGCCCCCGCAAGAAGTCCGAGGATGGAGGAGAGAGCACGCGGTTCGAGGAAAACCGCGGGGGACATCAGGAGAGAGTAGAGGGTCACTCCAACGGCAAGCTGTCTCCCGTCCATCCCCTCCATGAAGTACGCCCCGAGACCCTGTCCGAGGGGTCTCTTCGTTATTAAAGCGAGGAGCATGGCGAACTTGGAGTTCAGTTCTGCCAAAAAGAGCGCGTAGAACGGAACGAGTGTGAGCGAGTAAACCTGGAGGAACAGAACCATCACAACCGCGAAGATTCCGGCTATGCCCGTGTTGAGGTCTTTCATTGCCTTCACTTTTTTCTCCCTGTCGCCTTTGGCCATTACCCCGTCCGCCCAGTCGGCCAGGCCGTCGAGGTGAAGGAGACCTATCGTGAAGTATAGCGCCAGAAGGGCTAAAACATTGGCCAGTGGAGGATTCAGATAGAGTATGACAACCGGAAGGGTCGAACTCACCAAAGCAACAAGAGGAAAGGCCCAAAGCTCCCCTCTAACCTTTTCGAAGTCACCTCCAATCGGAACCCTTGTAAGAAATGGCAGAACGTGCCTCACAGGCTCACCTCTGCTCTCTTTTCCTCGAACTCCTCCCTGAGGATGGATAGTGTTTCATCGTCCACGAAGACCAAAACCACACCGCAGTCGAGACAGAGATAGGGCGTTGCCTCGATGAAAGGCTTCAAAATCCCTGTCGTTTTGCTTTTCCACGGCGGTTTCCAGAAGAACCTTGCGTGACCGTAGTTTTTAATTGCGGACTTTACCATCGTGCCCCCGCAGAGGGGACACTTCCGGGTTTCTACTTTAGTCATCAAAATCCCCCTCAAAAAGTCTTGTCATACAGCCCGCTATAAACCCTCCGATTGCATCGTCGAGGAACGGCGGGAGTTCCGCCAGAATTCCCGGCTTCCTCGTGTCGTAGTAGAAGAAGTTGAAGAGCGCCATCTTGCCGCCGATGTACTCTGCTATGTCTATTCCTATCAGCTCGTCGGCCACGAGGTTCACCGGGTCACCTTTGACCTCAAAGTTCTCCTCAAGCAGAAGAGCAGCCACCAGAAGGGCCTGGACGTTGATATCGTTGAGGTAGCGGAGCATCAGATCTCTGAGCTTTTCTCTGACGGCCTCTTTTTCTTCCCCTATGTAGAGTTCTAGGGCGGTGTCGAGCATCTTATCGAGTGTAATCCTCCTAAATTCGAGCTTCCGAAGGAGTTCTCGGGCGTTCATATCTCTACCCGCCTTCAAGGAGATTCAAAACTTTTCTGGGAGTGTATACTTTGATACGTCCTCTGAGAGATTCTGCAAGCCTTTTATCCCCCGTGAGGAGAGGGAGGTTAAGTGCCAGTGCAAGGGCCACGTAGGGAACGTCCTTTGGGTCCGGACAGATTTTCCTAGCCTCCTCCAGCCCCTGAAGAACTATATTCTCGGGGATCACTATGGTCTGGGCCTTTATTAAGGACATGAGGTAGACGACTTCACCTTCGCTCAACTTTGTGAGTCTTGATGTCCTCTCTCGTTTTGAGTCCAGTTCCTCCCAGAGGTATGCTGGGACTAGAAATCTGAACTTCTCAAGGACGTGGTTCACCGTAAAAATTCTGTAAGCAACCCCCCTGCCGTAGAGCGCCGAGAAAATGACGTTAAAGTCGAGCACAAGCTCCATTCACACCGCCCCGTATCTCCGGGCTATCCTCTCCCCTATCTCTTCTTCCAGTTTCTTGAGGCCTTCCTCATCGGGTTGAGATTTTTTTAGGATTTCTTCGAACTTTTTTGCTTCTTCAATCCTTCTCTGTATCTCTTGGGAAACTTCGAGGATTACCTTCTCCCTTATGGCCTCGGACATGCCCTCCCACTCAGGAGGCACCTTGAGCCGTATGACAATTTCGGAAGCTCCCATTTTCATCCCCCCAGATAGTTTGGCATCATTGTTATTATGCCTTTCTCAGCCCAAACCTCAGCCACCAGTACCTTTCGCTCTCTTCAACCGATACAACATCAAGCCCAAAGCTCCCCTCAAAGAGCGGTGAGGCCAGAACAACCGTGTGGAACTCGCCGAACTCACCAACCGGATCAACGTGGGGGTAGGTCTCCAAAAAGTCCCCCAGGTCGTCCTTCGAGCGGAAGGTGTAGGCCAGGGCTTTCTGCGGGAGCTTTTCCCGGTCAACCGCCATTATCGCCCACTGAAAGCCCTCTTTAAGCATCTCCCCGGCCAGCTCAAGGGTGTTTCTCCCCCAGAGGGGCTCAAGGGCGTTGATTCCGGCTTTTTCTGCAAGCCCATCGACCCATTTCTTGTGGTCTTCGAGAAGAACGTCCCCGGCTATCAGGTAATCGACGCCGAGAGAGCCCATGAACTCCGCCAAAGCTCCGCCTCCCTTACCCATATCGAAGGTGAGCAGTTCTTTCCCCATAGCTTCGGCGAGCGTTTCAATGCCTCGAAGTTCTCCCAGTGCGGAGAGAGCCCTATCGTAGTTTTGAGAGCCAGGAGGTAGGGAACCTCTATTCCCATCCCCTCCGCCAGGTAGAGCGCATAGAGACCATCCTTGCCACCTGAGAAAAACGCGATACCCTTTTCTCCCAACCGAACCACCAAAGCTATAAACCCCCTGGACTTTTTATCCATTATGCTCCTGAGGTTCGAGAGGCTGGAGAGGATCGGGGAGGTCTACGTCAACCCGGGTAACCTGAGGATCCGTCCCCTTCTCCTGAGGGACTGGAGGGACTTTTTAAGCTTGGACGAGAGGACGTACGGGGTCTACGCGAGGACGGTATACAACCCCAGCGAGCGCTTCCTCGTTGTGGACGCGGAGGATGAAAGAACCGCCCGGAAGCTGGAGAGCCTCTACTGCGAGCTTCTCAGGGAGCCTCTGAGGTTCTGCCGCGGGGAGTACCACCGCTACCAGCTCCAGGTCGGAGAGTTCAAAGGCCTTCCCTTCGCCAACGGCTGGACGGGTTCCGGAGTTGTCCTCGTCGGGGAGGCGCCGGGGAGGAAGGGCTGCGGGAAGACGGGGATATGCTTCTACCGCGACGCCTCCGGCATGCTCCTCAGAAAGACGCTATTCTCGCTCGGCATCAACCCGGACTTCGTCTACATAACGAACGTCGTGAAGTGCAACCCGCCGGAGAACAGGCTGAGGGGCTTTGGAGAGGGCGAGCTTGAGCTCCTCGGGAGGGAGCTGGAGGTGGTGAAGCCAGAGGCAATCTTTGCCGTAGGCAGGACGGCCGAGAAGGCCCTGAGACGACTCGGCTTTGAGTTTACCTACCTGCGACACCCGGCCTGGTACGTGAGGAGGGGCGTAAGAGAGCCGAGTGAAGAGATGCTTGAGGAGTACTCGGCGATAAAGGAGGCCTTTGGGGAATGGAGGTTCTAGGGGTCTTAGTGCTCTCTCTCCTGTGGGACGTGCTCCTGGGGGAACCGCCGGCGTTAGTCCACCCCGTCGTGTGGTTCGGGAAGCTGGCCGGGTTCATCGACTCCCGTTACAGGAGACGCTCCCCCCTCCCGGGTTTCATTGCCGGAACGCTGGCGGCCATCGCAGTCCTGGCCGCCGCCCTGATGCTCTCGCTCCTCCCGCTGTACCTCCCCTTTCCGCTGAACTACGCTTTAGCGGTTTACCTCCTCAAAAGCTCCTTCGCTATCAGGAGCCTCCACGAACACGTGGCAAGAACGGTAATTGAAGACATCGAGGAGAAGAGAAAAGCGGTTTCAATGATAGTGAGCAGGGACACCGGGAACCTCGGCGAAGCCCACCTGAACTCGGCAGCGATAGAGAGCCTCGCCGAGAACCTCAACGACTCTGTCATAGCTCCGCTCTTCTACTTCCTCCTCTTCGGCCTTCCCGGTGCTCTGCTCTACCGCGCCGTCAACACGCTCGATGCGATGCTCGGCTACCGGAACGAACGCTACGAGTTCTTCGGCAAGTTTTCCGCCAGATTAGACGACCTCCTCAACCTCATCCCGGCGCGCCTGACGGTTCTGCTCTACCTCCCGCTTGGGGGAAGGGGGGTTCTCCGCCACTACCGTCTGGCCAGGTTCAAGATAAACTCCGACAAGCCGATAGCGGCGATGTCAGCGGTCCTCGGCGTCTGGCTTGAAAAGCCCGGCGTTTACCGTTTTCCGGGGAGAACTCCAGGGAGCGATGATATCGGGCGAGCCCTGAGGGTTTACCGGCTCGTCGTTGCCGAGTGGGTGATCATCGTCTCCATGCTGCTCGCAACGGGGGTGTGTCCATGCTTGAACCGGTAAAGTTCTCGACCCATCACGGTGGAGCGAGGGAGGAAGGACTGCTTGACTTCTCGGCATCGCTCAACCCCTACCCACCGCAGTGGCTCGACGAGATGTTCGAGAGGGCAAAGGAAATCAGCGGCCGCTACCCCTACTACGAGGAACTCGAGGAGGGCCTCTCAGAGTTGGTGGGCGAACCCCTGACGGTAACGGCCGGCATTACGGAGGCGCTCTACCTGATCGGAATCCTCGCCCTTATGGGGCGAAAGGTGATAGTGCCAGCTCACACCTACGGTGAGTATGAGAGAGCCGCGCGCATTTTCGGGGCCGGCGTCGTCAAAGGCGCAAACGAGCCGGAGAAGCTGGCCGAACTGGTAGAGAGGGGTTCGGTGGTCTTCTTCTGCAACCCCAACAACCCGGACGGGAGGTTTTACCGAATAAGGGAGCTCAAGCCCCTCCTCGATGCCGTTGAGGACAGAAAGGCCCTCCTCGTCCTCGACGAGGCGTTCATAGACTTCGTTAAGAACCCGGAAAGCCCGGATGGAGAGAGCATCGTAAAGCTCAGAACCTTCACGAAGAGCTATGGTCTGCCTGGGATAAGGGTGGGCTACGTCCTAGGCTTTCCAGAGGCGTTTAGGAGTGTTAGAATGGCGTGGAGCATAGGTTCAGTGGGCTTGGCCTTCCTGGAGTTCGTAATCAAGGACGGCTTCGAACACCTGAGGAAAACGATGCCCCTCATCTGGCGCGAGAAGAAAAGGCTGGAAAAGGCTCTCGGCGTGAAAAGCGAGGCCAACTTCTTCATAAAGCACGTTGGAGATGCCAAAAAGGCCGTTGAGCGGCTGAAGGAAAGGGGGGTTCTGGTTAGGGACTGCACGAGCTTCGGCCTTCCCGAATACGTCCGCTTTTCGGTCAGAAGGCCCGAGGAGAACGGGAGGCTGATTGAGGCCTTCCGAGGGATGGAAGAAGGGTTTTAAACCTGAAGCTCACTTCATTTTTGGTGGTACCATGCACGAGCTCTACACAGCCCTTGCCGAGTACTACGACGCGATTTACAGGAGAAGGGCCGAGAGGATTGGGGAGGAGATCGACTTTGTGGAGGAGATTTTCAGGGAGGACGCCGGGAGGCCCATAAAGAGGGTTCTCGACCTCGCCTGCGGGACGGGAACCCCAACGCTCGAACTGGCGAGGCGGGGCTACGATGTCGTTGGTTTGGATCTCCATGGGGAGATGCTCGCAGTCGCGAGGAGGAAGGCGGAAAGGGAAGGGCTTAGCGTTGAGTTCGTTCAGGGGGACGCGCTTGAGATCGCCTTTGAGGAGGAGTTCGACGCCGTGACGATGTTCTTTTCGTCCATTACCTATTTCGATGATTCTTCAATTCAAGAATTGTTTAATTCGGTGAAGCGAGCCCTAAGGCAGGGAGGGGTCTTCATAGCAGACTTCCCGGCGTGGCACTACGGCGGAAGCTCTCCAATAGTCTGGGACGAGCAGAGAGGCGATGAACGGCTGATCATAACCGACTGGCGCGAAATCGAGCCGGCCTTCCAGAAGCTCCGCTTCAAGAGGCTGGTGCAGATTGTTAAGCCCGACGGGAGCGTTAAGGCGTTTTTCGTGGACGACGAGCTCAACATCTACACCCCGAGGGAGATGCGGCTCCTGGCCGGGAAGTACTTCAAAAGGGTCAGGGTTTACGGAGACCTGCGGAGGGAGCTGAGGCCGAAGGAAAGCAGGTACTGGCTGGTCGCGGTTAAATGACCCCGTGGAGATTCAAGCCGACTCACCTGTTTTTGCCGCTGTTATAACTAAGTTTTAGAATCTCACAAAAAAGTTATAAAACCTCGGGCGGAGCTCCCACCGGTGGTGCTATGGAGGGGTACGACATCAAACCCACCGGGAAAGGGGAACGAAGGTTCACCCTCATGACCCTCCTGGCCATCTGGTTCGGGGCCGGGATAAGTATAGCGGAGTTCTGGGCAGGGGCACTCCTGACGCCTGCACTGAGCCTCGGAGCGGCCTTGGCCGTTATCGTGCTCGGGCACCTCCTGGGGAACGCGGTCATGGGGCTCATAGCGGTTGAAGGAGAGGAGACGGGGCTCCCAACGATGGTGCTCTCAAGGGCCCCTCTGGGGATAAAGGGTTCAATACTGCCCTCGGTTCTCAACTACCTCCAGCTCATAGGCTGGACGGCAATAATGCTCATAGTCGGAGCAAACGCCATGAACGCGGTGTCCCGGGAACTGGGCTTTGAGGGCTATGCCCTCTGGGTGGTTCTCCTCGGGTTCCTGGTGACCCTCTGGACGTACATCGGGCCGAAAAACTGGGAGAAGCTGGAAAAGGCGGCCGCCCTGCTCCTGCTGGCCCTCAGTGTATGGCTCACGTACGTTACGCTGAGGAGGTTCCCCCTCGGGGAGCTCCTCTCAAGGCCCGGGACGGGAGAGATAGGCCTGATGCTCGGGCTTGACCTGGTTATAGCGATGCCGCTCTCCTGGGCCCCGTTGATAGCGGACTACTCGAGGTTCGCAAGGGGAAGAAAAGCCGCGTTCTGGGGAACGTACATCGGCTACTTCATCTCTTCGGGCCTCTTCTACTTCGTCGGCGCCCTGACGAACATTGCAATAGGGGAAGGCGACCCGATTTCCATCATAGCAGCCTACGGCCTGGGAGTGCCAGCAATGGTGATAGTAGTCTTTTCAACGGTCACGACGACCTTCCTGGACGTTTACTCTGCCGCGATAACATACAAGAACGTATCTCCAAAGGCCGACGCCAAAAAGCAGGTGATCCTGGTGGGCGTCCTTGGAACCCTGCTGGCACTCTTCTTCCCGATGGAACGGTACGAGGGCTTCCTGCTCCTGATCGGCGGTGCCTTCGTCTCACTGGCGGCAATAATGATAACCGACTACTTCCTCGTCAGAGGCTCCTACAGGGCGGAGGAGCTGCTCGATGAGAGCGGGCCCTTCGCGGGCTACAACCTCAGGGCGATGCTCATCTGGGCAGTTGGCTTCGCTTTTTACATGAGCCTTGCACTTGAGGGGCTCTTTGGGGTTCACGTCCCGGTGCTCAGCACCATCGGTTACAGGCTGGGTTCGAGCATCCCGACCTTCGTGCTCGTCAGCGTCCTCTACTACCTCCTGGAGGGGTGATGCCGGTGGAGTGGATTGCACAGGCCCTGAGAAAGGTGAGGGAAAAGAGGCCGCTGGTTCACAACATCACGAACTACGTAGTCATGAACTCGACAGCCAACGCCCTCCTTGCCCTCGGTGCATCGCCTGTAATGGCCCATGCGGGGGAAGAACTGGAGGAGATGATCTCGCTGGCGGATAGCCTCGTCATAAACATCGGTACCCTGGACGGCGAGAGGCTCGAGTCCATGCTGGAGGCAGTTAGAATTGCGAGGAGGCTTGGGAAGCCGGTCGTTCTCGACCCGGTTGGGGCGGGCTCAACGGGGTTCAGGACGGAGGCATCGCTGAAGCTCATCGACACCGGGAAGATAAGCCTTGTCCGGGGCAACTTTGGAGAGATTTCAGCCCTTGTGGGAGAAGAGGGGCTGACCAGAGGGGTTGATTCGACGGCCTACAGCCCGGAGAAGGCCCTTGAGGTGTCCATGGAAGCGGCGGGGGAGCTTGGTACTGTGGTGGCCGTCACGGGGCCCGTGGACTACGTGAGTGACGGGAAGGTGGCCTATGCCGTTTCCAACGGGACGCCCCTCTTCGGCAGGATAACCGGTGCCGGCTGCATTGCGACGGCCATTATAGGGGCATTTCTCAGCGTGGAAGAACCCCTCGGGGCGGGAGTTGCGGGGTTGACCGTTCTGGGCGTTGCCGGAGAGCTTGCCGCTGAAGAGAGCCCCCTGCCCGGGAGCTTCCACGTGAAGCTCTACGACTGGCTGTATAGGATTGATGGGGCCCTTCTGAGGGATAGGGCTAGGGCCAAACTGCTCGAACGGGGGGTGGTTCCGTGAAAATCGAAACCGTCAATCAGAGAATAGCCCATTCGGCGGTCTTTATAGCCCTCGGCGTTGTCCTGGGCACCGTTTCCTTCCCCGTCGGGCCCACGAAGGTGGCACCCTTCCAGCACTTCATAAACGTCCTGACGGGGATACTCCTCGGTCCATGGTGGGCCTCCTTCGTGGCCTTCGCCGTAGGCCTGCTGAGGATGTCCCTTGGCGTTGGGACGATATTCTCCCTTCCAGGAGGCATCCCCGGAGCATTCCTCGTCGGGCTGGCTTACAGGATTTTAAGGAGGGACGCGGCGGCCTTCGTGGAGCCCATCGGGACTGTGTTCATAGGCGGAACCCTGAGCGCGCTCCTCGTTGCCCCCGCGATTGGGGTTGAGAAGCCGGCTCTCTGGTTCTGGGCTGCCTTTGCTCCGAGCACCCTGGTCGGGACGACCCTTGGATTTATCGTTTTGAAGGCACTCCGGAGAATGGGGGTGTTGGAATGATAAGGAAGGCCCTCACCATAGCCGGTAGCGACAGCGGTGGTGGGGCGGGAATAGAGGCCGACCTGAAGACATTCTCTGCCTTTGGCGTCCACGGCCTGGTGGCGATAACCAGCGTCACGGCCCAGAACACCCGGGAAGTCAGGGCTATCCACGACGTCTTCCCGGAGGTCGTTGCGAAGCAGATAGAGGCTGTCGCAGAGGACATAGGGGTCGATGCTGCAAAGACCGGCATGCTGAGCAATGCGGACATAATAAAGGCCGTGGCAAGGACTGTGGAGAGGTACGACTTCCCCCTGGTGGTCGATCCGGTGATGATAGCCAAGAGCGGTGCGGCACTGCTCAGGGAGGAGGCGGTAGAGGCACTGGTGGAGAAGATAATCCCGATGGCCAGGCTCGTTACCCCCAACAGACCGGAGGCCGAAAAGCTCACCGGGATTGCAATCAACACCGTGGAGGACGCAAAGAGGGCGGCGAGGTTCATAGTGGAGGAGCTCGGTGCCGAGGCGGCGATAGTCAAGGGGGGACACCTCGGAACGAGTGAGGCCGTCGATGTTCTGTACCACCGCGGAAGCTTCAGGGAGTACAGAAAGCCCTTCGTTGACGGCTGCACCCACGGAACGGGCTGTTCTTTCTCCGCTGCCATTACCGCGAACCTCGCCAGGGGAAAAGGGCTTGAGGAGGCCGTGAGGATAGCCAAGGAGTTCATAACGCTGGGAATCTCCTACGGGGTCAGAATAGGGCACGGTCACTGTCCGGTCAACCAGAACGCCTGGATAGAGATTCCGGCCGAGAGGTGGAGGGTTTACGAGGCCCTCAGAAGCGCGGTGGAGGAACTGGTGAATATTGAAGGGCTTAGGCAGTATGTCCCGGAGGTGGGCATGAACTTTGTCTACGCCCTTCCTGGGATCTACGCCAGGGGAAGAGAGGACGTTGCCGGGGTGAAGGGGAGAATAGTGAAGTTCGGGAGCTCCATAAAGCCCGTCGGGCCGGTTGAGTTCGGGGCCAGCGACCACATGGCGCGGGCGGTTTTGGCAATGATGAAGTTCTATCCGGAGTTCAGGAGTGCCCTGAACCTGAGATACAAGGAGGAACTTATCGAGAGGGCAGAGGGAACCGGCCTGGAAGTCTCTTTCTATGACAGGAGGGAAGAGCCCGAGGAGGTTAAGAGCCGCGAGGGGGCCACAATCCCATGGGGCGTTGAAACTGCCGTCAGGAGGCTGGGGAAAAGGCCTGACATGGTCTACCACCTCGGAGACTGGGGCAAGGAACCCATGGTGCTCCTTTTTGGAGAAAGCCCGGGGGACGTTATGAGAAAGCTGAGGCTCCTCCTCAGCTGACCCTCCAAAACTTTTTTAAACCCCTGTCCACTTCTATACCCTGGTGGTGCCTATCGTCCACCGTAACGCCGATTTCAACCTTTGAATCCCATGCGTTCCGCGCTTCTTGGTTAGCCCCTACTCTGGCACCACTGTTAAAGTTTTTAAGCCGCCCTTCTGAGGGTAACCCATCTTCAAAAAGCCGAAAAGGTGATGTCCATGCTTCCTAAGACCTACGACCCGAACGAGATTGAACCGAAGTGGCAGAAGTTCTGGCTGGACGAAAAAATCTACAAGTACGAGCTCGACGAAAAGAGGCCGAGCTACGCCATAGATACGCCACCCCCGTTCACGAGCGGAACGCTCCACCTCGGCCACGTGCTCAGCCACACCTGGATCGATATCATCGCGCGCTATAAGAGAATGACCGGCTACAACGTGCTCTTCCCGCAGGGCTTCGACAACCACGGCCTTCCGACCGAGCTCAAGGTGGAGAAAGAGTTCGGCATAAGCAAGGACGAGCCGGAGAAGTTCCTGCAGAAGTGCGTCGAGTGGACCTGGCAGGCCATCGAGGCGATGCGCAACCAGTTCATAAGGATAGGCTACTCCGCAGACTGGGACCTCGAGTACCACACGATGGACGACTGGTACAAAGCCGCCGTGCAGAAGTCCCTCCTCGAGTTCTACGAGAAGGGCATGCTCTACCGCGACAAGCACCCGGTCTACTGGTGCCCGCGCTGCAGGACGAGCCTTGCAAAAGCCGAGGTCGGCTACGTCGAGGAGGACGGTTACATCTACTACATCAGGCTCCCGCTGGCGGACGGCTCGGGCTACGTGCCGATAGCCACCACGAGGCCCGAGCTGATGCCGGCCTGTGTTGCCGTCTTCGTCCACCCCGAGGACGAGCGCTATAAAGATGTGGTGGGCAAGAAGGTTAAGCTCCCGATATTTGAGAGAGAGGTTCCGGTTCTGGCCGACGAGGACGTCGACCCTGAATTCGGAACCGGTGCGGTCTACAACTGTACCTACGGTGACGAGCAGGACGTTGTCTGGCAGAAGCGCTACAACCTTCCGGTCATCATTGCCATCAACGAGGACGGCACCATGAACGAGAACGCCGGCCCTTACGCCGGCCTTAAGGCGGAGGAGGTGCGCGAGAAGATCGCGGAAGACCTCGAAAGGATGGGCCTGCTCTACGATAAGAAGAAGGTCCACCACCGCGTGCTGAGACACACCGAGAGGAGCTCGTGTATGGCCCCCATCGAGCTGCTCCCCAAGACCCAGTGGTTCATCAAGGTGAAGGACTTCACCGACGAGATAGTGAAGGTCGCGAGGGAGATAAACTGGTATCCTGAGGACATGTTCCTCCGCCTGAAGGACTGGGCGGACTCGATGGACTGGGACTGGGTCATCAGCAGACAGCGCGTGTTTGGAACGACGCTCCCGTTCTGGGTCTGCAGGAACGGTCACGTGGTTCCTGCCAGGGAGGAAGACCTGCCCGTTGACCCGCGCTTCGACGAGCCGCCCGTGGAGAAGTGCCCGGTCTGCGGTGCCGAACTTGAGCCCGTAACGGACGTCCTCGACTGCTGGATAGACTCCAGTATAACCCCGCTCATCATAACCCGGTGGCACGAGGCCATCAAGGGCGACGAAGAGGCCAAGCGCTGGTTCAGGCACAACTTCCCGACCGCCCTGAGGCCGCAGGGAACCGACATCATAAGGACGTGGGCCTTCTACACGATATTCAGAACCTACGTCCTCACCGGCGAGAAGCCCTGGAGCGATGTCCTCATCAACGGAATGGTGGCCGGCCCGGACGGCAGAAAGATGAGCAAGAGCTACGGCAACGTCGTTGCACCGGACGAGGTGATCCCGAAGTACGGCGCCGACGCTTTAAGGCTCTGGACTGCACTGGCGCCGCCGGGGGAGGACCACCCGTTCAAGTGGGAAACCGTTGACTACAACTACCGCTTCCTCCAGAAGGTCTGGAACATCTACCGCTTCGCCGAGAGACATTTAGCGGACTTCGATCCGAGCAATGCTCCGGAGGAACTTGAGCCGCTCGACCGCTGGATACTCAGCAGGCTCCACAGGCTCATAAAGTTCGCCACCGAGGAGATGGAGAAGTACCGCTTCAACCTGCTCACCAGGGAGCTGATGACCTTCGTGTGGCACGAGGTGGCGGATGATTACATTGAGATGATCAAATACCGCCTCTACGGCGACGACGAGGAGAGCAAGCTGAAGGCGAAAGCAGCGCTTTACGAGCTGCTCTACAACATCATGCTCCTCCTCGCGCCGCTCGCCCCGCACATCACCGAGGAGCTCTACTACCACATGTTCAAGGAGCACGTCGGTGCCAAGAGCGTCCACCTCCTCGAGTGGCCGAAGTACGACGAGGCCAGGATCGATGAGGAAGCCGAAAAGCTCGGCGGGCTCGCCAGAGAGATAGTCGGCGTCATGAGGCGCTACAAGAACAGCCACGGGCTTTCCCTCAACGCCAGGCTCAAGCACGTCGCCATCTACGCCACCGATTCATACGAGGCCCTCAAGGCCATCGAGAGGGACATAGCCGGAACCATGAACATCGAGAGGCTGGAGATAATCAGGGGCGAACCCGAGCTTGAAGAGAGAATCATTGAGATCAAACCGAACTTCAGGACCGTCGGGCCGCGTTACGGTAAGCTCGTGCCGAAGATCACCGCATACCTCAAGGAGAACGCGGAGGAAGTTGCAAAGGCCCTCAAGGAGAGCGGAAGGGTCGAGTTCGAGGCCGATGGCCAGAAGGTCGAGCTCACCAAGGACGACATCGTCCTGAGAAAGGCAGTCTTCAGCGAGGGCGAGGAGGTTGAGACGGCGGTCGTTGGGGACGCCGTTGTGGTGTTCTTCTGAGCATTTTCTTTCTTTATAGATCTCTCCAACTCGCTATTTTAGATATATCTCAACGACTAAATTTTGAGTGTCTTCCTTGGAAATCTTTATCCCAGAAATTCTTGTGATATTGCTACATATTTCTGCTTCAATGCGGTTTTTGATATCTCTCGCCATGGAATATAAGATAATTTCATCGTCTTCACAATAAAGCGCATAATTCTTTAGCGGGATTCTAAGATCTGGTTCTTCATGGCCTGTTTCTGCCCGATCAAGATCGAACTTTCTTGTCAAAAGGGCTTCTAGCTTTTTTATACAGCCTTCTATGTTTTTCTTCTTTTGAGATCTCACTGTGTAACTCCTATGTTCCCGAAGAGTAGGTCTCTCCGAAATGCTTTCATCTGGATTTCTCTTAGTTTGTACCATGTATATGTCACATTTTGGACTGTACGTTTGCCGTAGGAACTTATCTTTAATTTTTTTCAGCCAAAGAAGCCATTCCCAGTTTTCTATCCAACTGTCCAGAGTCATGATAGGCAATCGCTGGTCGAGGACATAGTATTTGCCATTTATCATTACTGCAGCAGCAATATGGTTTGGAAGAGCAAGGAAATGAACCTCTGAGTACTCATTAAAGAGCAATGCTGCTGTAAGCTTTGCATAGTCCCTACATACTGCCAGCCGATAATCTAGAATTTCGGTGAGGGACAAATTTGGCTTAAGGGTGTGCCAGATACGTTTAGCTAATTTTTTAAGTTTCTCCCTACGGGTTATTTGTCGTTCTCGAGCTATATGGTTGTAATTAATATATACCAAAAACAACACAAAAGATGGAAGCAATATTAGTGCCCACAATAAAATTGCACCAACTGCGAATATTGTCACGTTTGTAATTAAAGCTAAAACATGCGGAATTTTATATGAGATCAATTTTAATGTAATAATGGCCAAAAACTCAAAGAATAATGCTACACTCGGAATAAGTAAAGCCCACAAAATTATTTTAAATGCACTAGAGATCCAATATCTCTCTTTCCAGTATTGTATATTCCGTTCCTGCCATTCCAATAAATTTGTAAGCGTTTCTGCTTTTGAATCTCCCTTTAATCGGCGATAAATTTCGGCCACATACCTAATATCTTGGTCTGTTGGCAAAGAACTCTCCACTTTGGCACTCTTGAACATCCTCCTTATCATGTTCATGATAGATAGTATATGCATAGGCATTTTTAATTTTCTCATTGGGATTAGGAGTTTTAACAATTGTAACACAGCATCGCGGCCTTCTTCAGGAGTATGACCCTGTAGGCCTTCCCGTTGATTATCCTCGCGTTGGATATCTTGTTGAGGTGGTGTATCCTCCTTCTTTCGAGGGCTATTAGGTCCAGCTCGCGGAGAACCTTGACAAAGTCCTCCCAGCGTATCTTGAGCCAGCTTGAATAATAATCGAAAAGCTCCTTCTCCACGACGCGGTATGTTCTCCCGTTCACCTTGTAGCGGATCGCATGCTTGGGAAGCTCCTTTCTGAGGCGCCAGCGGGCGTGGAGTGGCTCCTGCATCTCGTAAACCGCCTCATCCATGCTTTTCTGCTCCACCATCATCTTGAGGATTATGCCAAGGATACGGTTTATCCTGTCCGGGACGCCGACGACGTCGCCCCTCAGCACGATTTTCCT
The DNA here is from genome assembly GCF_055392585.1 of Thermococcus coalescens. NCBI lineage: Archaea > Methanobacteriati > Methanobacteriota > Thermococci > Thermococcales > Thermococcaceae > Thermococcus > Thermococcus coalescens. Next base: position 194,183 of record NZ_AP043764.1, on the reverse strand, counting down.
CCTCCGGACCTTTATTCCGGCGCTCTCAAGCTCCTCGCCGATCTTGGGCGTGGTCTTCTTCTTGTTCCCACCGGTATCGACTATCCCTCCGATTATGAAGGCCCTAACGCCGAAGTCCTTCTCGCTCAGAACCTCATCCGCCCAGGGATCGAGGAGGACGACCTCGTCGATGCCCTTCTCCGCCAAAAATTCTGCCGTCGATCCGGCATAGACCGTTATCCTTTCGATGGGGCCGTGGAACATTGACCTGAACTCATCGTTCGCCCACGTTACGGTCAGCTCCCTTCCGGTGAAGTAGTCCCTCAAAAGGCCGTAGCTCTGGCTCACCTGCAGGCAGACCTTGCCCTTCTCCTTCTGCGTATGTTTGTTCCAGTGGTACAGGTCGATTATGAAGTAGGGCCAGTCGGGAAGCCTTGAGCGGAGCTCCTCGGGTGTTAGAACCGGCTCGAACTTCTCCATCATGCAGAGCGGGGCGTAGGCGTAGTGGGAGCCTTCAACGCGGTTGCCGTTCAGGTCCCATGCAACGGCCGTTTTCTCAGAAACCCTGAAGACCGCACCCTTTCCGTGGACTATCTCGATCGCTATGTCCTGGAGCTTGTTCTTTGACTTCCTGAAGCGCTTTGAGAGGGTGCCTATGCTCTCTATTCCCTTCCCCATTAAAGCCTCCCTGAAGACGTCGGCGAGCGTTTTCATGGGCATCGGTTGAGGAGTTTGATGGGGAGTTAAAAAGGTTGCTGCCAACATCCACCTTCAGGAGAACACGGAGGGCACAGAGTCTCCGCTGAGAGTGGCGCCCTTTTTGGAAAAAAGCCTTTTCTATAAGGGTGAAATCCCTTTTGCAAAGGCGAACTGGAGAATTCTGGTGCCCCGGCCGGGATTTGAACCCGGGGCGCGGGCTCGAAAGGCCCGCATGTTTGACCGGGCTACACCACCGGGGCTCGATATTAGGGAAGGGGGAGCGTTTAAAAATCTTTCGGGAGAAGCTTTTTGAATTTGCCCCAATTACTATCTCCGATGCTCGCCGTAAAAGTCCCCAAGCGCGAAGCGGAGAAGGTCAGGAGAAAGCTCCTCGAACTCGGAGTTCTGGCTAAAGGGTATGCCGTAAAACGGGAGGGGGATTTTGTCATCTTCCCCGTCACGGGGCCGGTTGAGGGCTTCGAGCTCGTTGAAGCAGACTTCGAAAGGCTGGAAAAGACGCCCCACAGCTATCGCGAGGTCGTTGAGGTTCCGGGGGAACTCAGGCCGCTCCTCCCGAGCTCCTTCGACATAATCGGCGAGGTCGCGATAATCGAACTCCCCGAGGAGCTGATGGATTACGGAAAGGCCATCGGCGAGGCCATTCTCAAGGTTCACCGCCACATAAAGGCCGTCTTCGCCAAAGGGGGCAGGGTTGAGGGGGAATACCGCGTGAGGGAGCTTATCCACCTGGCGGGAGAGAAAAGGACTGAAACCCTCCACCGCGAGAACGGGATAAGGTTGAAGCTCGACGTCGCTAAAGTTTACTTCTCCCCCCGTTTGGCCACCGAGAGGATGAGGATTTTCGAGAAAACCAGCCCGGGCGAGGTCGTCTTCGACATGTTCGCCGGCGTTGGGCCGTACGCAATACTCCTGGCGAAGAAGGCAAAACTCGTCTTTGCCGCAGATATAAATCCCTGGGCAATAAAGTACCTCGAGGAAAACAGGCGTCTCAACGGGGCCTTCAACGTCGTCCCCATCCTTGGCGATGTCAGAAAGGTCGCTGGCCGAGTCAAGGCCGACCGCGCCATAATGAACCTCCCCAAGTTCGCTCACAGGTTTTTGAGGGAAGCAATGCTGAGCGTCAAGCCCGGCGGAGTAGTCCACTACTACGGCTTCGGCCCCGAGGAAGACCTCTACTCTGAGCACGAGGCGAGGATAAAGGGGGTGGCGCGGGAGCTGGGGCTAAAAGTGGAGTTTCTGGACGAGAGGAAGGTGCGCCCCTACGCGCCGAGGCAGTTCAACATCGCGATAGACTTCAGGGTGGAGTGATTCCGGGAATGTTTTCTGCATAGAACAATCTTTTTAAATAGAATGTTTCATGTATAAAACATGATTGAACGAGCAACCTGGGTAGAGGTAATCTCGGACTATCTAGAGCTAAAGGTGGAATACACCAGGCGAGAGGTCGAGGTTAAGCTCCCTAAGAGCCGTGCCTTGGCGGTTGTTGGGCCCAGAAGAGCCGGAAAAACGTTCTTCCTCTTTCAGCTGTGGGACGAACTCGATCCAGAGCGGAGGAGGAGCCTCTACGTAAACTTCGAAGACCCGCGCCTCGTTGGGGCAACCGCTGAGGACTTAATGGAGATGCTGAGAAGTTATTATTCCCTTACATCCGTTCCCAAAGGCGAGAAACTCCTTTTTCTGCTTGATGAAGTCCAGGTGGTTGACGGCTGGGAGCGCTTCGTTCGCTACCTCCTCGACATGGAGCATAGGGTAATTCTGACGGGTTCCTCATCAAGGCTTCTCTCAAAGGAGATAGCGACCGTCCTGAGGGGAAGGGCTATAACCCTGAACCTCTACCCCCTCTCGCTCTCTGAAGTTCTGATGGTCAGGGGGCTTGAAAAAGTCCTCCCCGGCCTTGAGGCAAGGGGAAAGCTCCTAGGGGTCATTAGGGAGTGCCTCGAATGGGGCTCCTATCCCGAGGTGGTCTTCCAGCCAGAGCTCAGGCGCGAGATTCTGCGGGAGATACTTGACGTCACAATCTACCGCGATGTCGTCGAGAGATGGCGCGTTGACAACCTCAAAGCGCTGAGATTCCTCTTCAAACTCCTGGCTTCATCAAGCCACACGTCGGTAACCAAGCTACACTCCGCGATGAAAAGTTTGGGCATAGCGGTCGGAAAGCCAACACTGGCCAATTACGTAGAATACCTGAACGACGCCTTAGTGTTGTTCCCGCTCAGGGCCCACGTGAAGTCCGAAAAGAAGAAAGAACTCCTCGGCTTCAAGCCATACTTCGTTGACAACGGTCTTCTCAAGGTTCTCGGAGTTAGCGACCGCGGGAGACTCCTGGAGAACCTCATATTCACTGAGCTCCTCAAACGCGGCCTCACGCCAAATGAGGACTTCTTCTTCTACATAACCGGAAGTGGCAGAGAGGTTGACTTCATAATTCCGGGAGAAGAGCTGATACAGGTCTCGTGGAGGCTCCATCCAGAGAACAGGGAGAGGGAGCTGTCGGCACTTATTGAAGCCGCCTCTGAAACGGGGATCGGAGAGTTAACGGTGGTCACGTGGGAGAAAGGGAAGGACAAAAAGATCAAGCTCGGGGGGCGCGTTGTTGGGCTCCTGCCTGTGGAAGAATGGATAAAGAAAAGGTAGTCACTTCCCCGCTATCTTCACGTTCTCGAACTTGATGAAGGGCGTTATGATGGTGGTCATGAAGGGCATTACGGTCTGCTCCTTGGTTACCTCGGTGGCGCTCTTCAGCAGTTCATAGACGTTGCCGGCTATGAGGAAGACGCTCGCCCCCTTGACCTCCCCGTCCTCGATGAGGAAGGCAGGGTTTGCAGTCACCGCGAAGTTTCCGTTGTCGGGGTTGCTTGAATGCGCACCTTGGAAGCCGTCCACGAAGTAGCCGTGCTCGATTTCGGAGATCATGTCCTCCAGCGAGCGCTTGCCGTTCTCAATGACCATGCTGTGGAACCCGATGTTTATGCCGCCGGTTCTTGGATCCCTCTTCCCGTTCCCGGTGCTCTCGGTGCCGTAAACTTTGGCCCAGTAGTTGTCCCAGACGAAGCCCTTGAATGTCCCGTTCTCGATGAGGACGTTCTTTCTCGTCGGTACGCCCTCGCCGTCCGCTATGACGGGCTCGATGGCCAGCGGGTGGAACGGGTCATCGTACATCGTGAGCACGTCGCTGGCTATCTTTTCTCCGACCTTCCCTGCCAGCGGTGTAGTTTCCTTGACGAGCCTCTCACCGCTGAAGGCCGGGAAGAGGGCATAGCTGAAGAGGCCCGCTATCGCCCAGGGGCCGAGGATCACCGGCACTTCTTCGTTCCTGCTCCCCTTGACGGTGTACGCCCACTTGACCTTTTGAACTGCCCTCTCCACGACTCCCTCGACGTCGAGGTTTAAGTCCCTGCGCGCGTCGAAGTCGAAGATTCCCGGCGTTACGACGTCGCCCTTCCTGCCGACCAGCTCCAGGAACAGGAACGCCGCCCCGCCCTCCTGGAAGACATTTATCCCGTGGGAGTTGAGTATGTGTCTCTCCTCCCAAGAAACGCCGCCCTCGCCGCCTGCAACAATGACGTTCTCGTCCTTCTCGCGGGCGAGCTTTATTCCATGAACGAGCATCTCGACGAGTCTATCCGGCGAGGCCTCCTTAAGCTCGTGGTTGGGCCTTGGCTTCTCCCTGTACTTCCCCGGCTCCGGCAGGGAGACCCACTTCTCGTCCGGGGAATTGAGCCTGGCCATCTTTGCCGCCTGCTCTATCGCCTCCCTAATCTTTCCGGGTTCGTCGCTGTCGACTATGGCCAAACCGAGGCGCTTGCCCTTGATCCCGCGGATTATCGTTACCGCGCCGCTCCTCGTGGAGGCCATTGAAATCTCGTTGAGCTCGACGCTTGCGCTGACGTCCTTGGAGCGGTAAAGGGCAATCTCCAGCTCATCGAAAAACTTCTCGCCGTACCTTATGAGTTCCTCCATCTTCACCACCTCACCCGATGAGGATTCCTCCGTCAAAGCGCATGTGCGGGCCGCCCGAGCTGACGAAGGCCGTCTGTCCCTTGCCGCAGAAGCCGACCTCAAGGCCGAAGTCCTTGCCGACCGCGCTTATCTTCTTGAGCGCCTCGATGGCGACTCCGGTAATGGAGGTGTCCCTTATCGGCTCCGCTATCTCGCCGTTTCTGATCACGTAGCCCTCCTGAACGCCGACCTGGAAGGCGCTGTTGAGCTGGGCCTGGCCTCCCCTGAAGTCAACGACGTAGTAGCCGAACTTGATGTCCTCGATGAGCTCCTCGAAGGAGTGGTCGCCGGGTTCGAAGACAGTGTTCCTCATCCTGATTATCGGCGGGTAGCGGTAGCTCTCCGCCCTCGCGTGGCCGTTTGGAGCCATGCCCCACTTGTGGGCGTACTCGCGGTTGAGCATTATCTCCTTGAGGATGCCGTTCTCGATGATGCGTATGTCCCTCACAGGAACGCCCTCGTCGTCGTAGCGGTCGTTCCCAAAGCCACCCTCAACGTGGCGCTCGCTCATGGTGACGTACTCCGGGGCGATCTGCTTGCCGATGAGGTCCTTGAATGGCGAGTTTATCGTCAGGTCAGCCTCGGCGAGGTGGCCGAGCGCCTCGTGGGCGATGATGCCTACGACTATCGGGCCGGCGACAATCGGGAACTCTCCGCGCTTCGGGGCGACGCCCCTGAGCTGGCTGTGCATTTTTCTCAGCAGTCTCTCGGTGACCTTCTCGTTCGGCTCGTGGTCCGTCATGAGCTCCCAGCCGTAGTCGACCGCCCCAATGCTGTCCCTCGCCATCGCGAGCTTTCCGTCGGCCTTTCCGGTGACGTAGGTTCCCTGGTAGAGGTAGTTGTAGTCCCACTCTATCCTCGTCCCCTCGTTGGTGAGGAGTATCTTTTCGCCGCTTCCGTCCTCGTAGCGGATCTGGACGCTCTTAACGGCCCCATCTTCCTTCAAAAGCTTCTCAAGCTCCCGGAGGTGTTTGACCTTCTCCTCTATGTCAACGTCCCTCGGCTTGACCCTCATCCTGCTCTTCACGAAGTCCTCGACCGGCTTTATCTCGGCCAGCTCTATTTTCTCCTTCTTGGTCTCGGCGGCAGCTTTGGCCAGTTTGTAGGCTTCCTCGATCTTCCCCTCAAGGTTTGAGAGGTCGCTCGTCGAGGCGAACCCCCATGCTCCATCGGCCAGAACCCTTATCGCAACGCCCCTGTTCAGCTTCCCTGTAAAGCTGGTAAAAACGCCGTCTTTGAGGGCGAGTGTTGTTTTTTTCAGGTTCTCGTAGCGGAGCTCTATGTAGTCCGCTTTCAGGTTCTCCTCCGCCCATCGAAGGGCTTTCTCCAGTGCTTCCATGGTCACCACCGTTTCTATTTGTTCACTCGTGTCTCTGCATCTGGATATAAAAGTCTTTTGAGTGTTTCGATGGAGGTCGAAAGGATAAAGCTTTTCAACTCTGGGGGCTATCTATCCGGGGGATGCGGGATGAAGGCCGAAATCAAGAACCTCATAGACAGGGGAACTTATCGAAAGCTCCCGCTCTTCGAGGGGGAACTGCCCGAAGGCTCGTACGCCCAGATAGTTGAGGTCAAACCGGGACAGACAGTCAAAAAGCACTACCACCTTCACCAGTACGAGCTGTTCTACATAATGAGCGGCGAGGCGAGGCTCGGGATAGGCGAGACTGAGTACCTAGCGAAGCCCGGCGATATATTCCTCGTAAAGCCGAAAACAGTGCACTGGGTCGTCAACGAGAAAAACGAGCCCTTCAGGCTCTTTGTGGTGAAGCTGAACTATTACGGCGACGACTCCGTTTGGCTGGAGGAGTGAGGATGGAGAGGGTCATAGGCATCCTCGGGGGCATGGGCCCGCTGGCAACGGCGGAGCTCTTCAGGAGGATAGTTGAGAAAACGCCCGCAAAGAGGGATCAGGAGCATCCGAGGATAATCCTCTACAACAACCCGAAGATTCCCGACAGAACGGCCTTCATCCTCGGGAAGGGTGAAGACCCGAGGCCGGCCCTTGTCGAGGGTGCCAGAAAGCTCGAAAGCTGGGGGGCAGATTTTATAATAATGCCCTGCAACACAGCCCATTTCTTCGCGGAGGACATCCAGAGGGCGGTGGGAATTCCCCTTGTCAGCATGGTGGACGCAACCGCCGAGAGGATAGCCGGGATGGGCCTCAAAAAAGTCGGCCTCCTCGCGACCGACGGCACGATAAAGGGCATGGTGTACCACCGTTCCCTCCTGAAGAGGGGGATAGGAATCGCAGTCCCCGATGAAGAAGACCAGGAACTCGTCATGAAGGCGATATACGATGGTGTGAAGGCCGGAAATCTGGAGCTCGGGAGGGGGCTTCTCCTTGGGGTGGCGAAGAGGCTTCAGCTGCGGGTTGACGGGATAATAGCCGGCTGCACCGAGGTCAGCGTTGCACTGAGGCCCGGGGATCTAACCGTGCCCCTGGTTGACCCCCTCGATGTGATAGCCGAGAAGGCGGTAAGGCTCGCCCTCGGCCTTGAGGATTTCTAAATCCACCCCTTTCTCCTGAAGTAGATGAGCATCCCGAGGGCTATGACAAGCATCAGCAGGAGAACCAGGGGATAGCCGTATCTCCAGTAAAGTTCGGGCATGTACCTGAAGTTCATTCCGTAGAGACCGGTTATGAAGGTCAGCGGGATGAATATCGTCGAGACCACTGTTAAAATCCGGATTATGTCGTTGGTCTTCATCGAGATGGTCGAGTAGTAAAGCTCGACTAGGCTGTTGGCGAGCTCGCGCTGGCCTTCGAGTATCTCCAGAACCTCAAGAACGTGGTCGTGGAGCTCTTCAATGCAGCTCCGGGTTTCCCACTCAAAGAACTCCTTTCCCTCAAGCTGGAGCCTCCTGAAGGCCTCAAGCAGGGGAAAGATTGTGCGCCGCATGAAGAGTATCTCCCTTCTGAGGCCGTGTATCCTCCGGAGAACGCTTTCGTCGCCCCTTGAGAGCATCTGTGCCTCAAGCTCTTCCATTCTGGAGCTTATGCGCTCGATTATCGGCACGTAGTTTTCCACTATCGCCTCAAGGAGAGCGAACAGCAGGTAATCTGCCCCCCGATCCCGCAGAAGGCCCTCACCCTCACGGATGCTTTCCCTGATCTGGTCGAAAACATCGCCCGGCCTCTCCTGAACCGTCACCACCAGATTGTCCTTCAGCAGAAGCCCTATCCTCTCCCTCTTCAACCCGCCCTCTATCTCGTACACCTGATGGAGAAGAAGGAACAGGTAGTCCGGAAACACGAATACCCGGGCGCGGGAGCTTGCCCGCCTGAGGGTCTTCATCGGGCGCTCGTGGATCCCCAGGGCGTCCATCACCTCGGGGACGAGAGACAGCGTGTCAACGTTCACCCAGATGACATCGTAGCCTTCAACGTTAAGGGCTTCCTTTACGCTGGATACCTTCATGCTGACGAACCTGTCCTTTGAATAGGCGATGACGGTTATTCTGGGGGAGCCGGACTCACCGGTCATTTTTACCATCTCCTCCCTGGCGAGAATGGCCGCAGATGTTGGAGAAAACCCGCATGAGCTTCACCCAGGAGAAATAGGGCGGTTGGTGAATTATAGTTTTCGGAAACCGCAACCCCTTAAAACCCTCCCGCGAATTTAACCCGGTGGTGAGTATGGAGATAGGTGTCGTTGGAAAGCCAAACGTTGGGAAGTCAACCTTTTTTTCGGCGGCGACGCTTGTCGATGTCCAGATCGCAAATTACCCGTTCACGACGATAAACGCTAACGTCGGTGTTACCTACGCGATAGCTGAACATCCGTGTAAGGAGCTGGGCTGCACGCCGAACCCCCAGAACTACGAGTACAAGGACGGAAAGGCGCTGATACCGATAAAGATGATAGACGTTGCCGGCCTCGTCCCGGGCGCCCACGAGGGGAGGGGTCTCGGCAACAAGTTCCTCGATGACCTGAGGATGGCCTCCGCCCTGATACACGTCGTTGACGCCACCGGAAAGACTGGCGCAGAGGGACAGCCCACCGACCACCACGACCCGGTTGAGGACATTGAGTTCCTTGAAAGGGAGATAGACTACTGGATATACGGCATCCTGAGGAAGAACTGGGAGAAGTTCGCAAAGCGCATCAAGCTCCAGCACCTCAAGCTCGCCCAGGCCATAGCCGACCAGCTGACGGGAATAGGGGTCACTGAGGAGGACGCCTTTGAAGCGATACATAAGCTCGGCCTCGACAGCGACCCGACAAAGTGGAGCGATGAGGATCTCTTCGCCTTCGTCCGCGAGCTTAGGAGGGTGAACAAGCCCATAATCATAGCCGCCAACAAGGCTGACGCTGCTGCTGATGCCCAGATAGAGCGTCTGATACGGAAGGGGAGGAGCAGGGGGTACATAGTCGTCCCGACGAGTGCCGCCGCCGAGCTGACGCTGAGGAAGGCCGCGAAGGCAGGGTTCATAGACTACATCCCCGGTTCGAGTGACTTCAAGATCCTAAAGCCCATGAGTCCCAAGCAGGAAAAGGCCCTCCAGCTGATAAAGGAGAAGGTTCTCGACCGCTTCGGCTCCACCGGGGTGCAGGAGGTTATAAACAGGGCGACCTTTGAGCTGCTCAACCTGGTTCCCGTTTACCCCGTTGAGGACGAGCACAAGCTCACGGATCAGTTCGGCAACGTTCTGCCCCACGTTCATCTGCTTCCAAAGGGTTCAACGCCCCGCGACCTGGCCTACAAGGTGCACACAGACCTTGGAAGGACATTCCTCTACGCGGTCAACGCGAGAACCCACAGGCGCGTTGGAGAAGACTACGAGCTGGAGTTCAACGACATAATCAAGATAGTCGCGACGGCGCGTTGAGGTTCTATCCCTTTTTCTCAAGTTCCCTAATTAGCTCCTGATAGAGTCGGGGCTCAACGTCCTCCTCGGTTAGTCCGAGTTTTCTGGCGGTGTCCCATATCTTCCGCCTTGCCTCTGCAACATCGTCTGCGATAATCTCTATGTCGAGAAAGCCCCCCAAGTTCTCGACTTCGCTCAGCTCGAAGGTGACCTCCTCCAGACGATACACCAGGCGTCGCTTCCTGACCCACACGTCCTCCCTAAAGCCCAGGCGCTTCAGGATCTTGAGGGTTTTCTCAAAATCGGAGACCTCCACCTCTATCTCGTCGAACTCCTCGTTCCTCCCGGGGTCTGCTATGCGCTTGTATGTGAGAAAAGAGCGGTTGAGGTTGCTTATCCGCCTCACCCTGAGAAGTTCGGGAAGGGGGACGGAGAGGTAAACATCCTCCTGTATCTCTTCCCTCACGAACCTGGCTCCGATGGATTCTATCGCCCTTTTGGCCCTTTCGAAGTCGACGCGGAACTTGACCTCAATCTCCATTCAAACACCCACGAGGAAGCCCACGAGACCGTCGCCCTTGCTGAACTCATCCAGCACAAAGACGTCGACCCTCTTGAGCGTTGGAAGAACCCTGATTGTCTCGTCAACGAAGCGGTTGAGCTTTTCTGGGGTATCCTCACCGATGAGCGCCACTACTCCGTCCTTTCCGCTCCTGGCAACGGCCAGGACGTTGGGGAGCAGTGAGAGCGTCTTCATTATGTGGCGGATGTACCTCTCAAGGAAGTCCTCGATTATCGGGGTCTCTGCCTGGATGTAAACTATGGCGAGGCTCTTCGGCTGAAGGCTCTCCCCCAGAACGATGGTGTATTTATCGATTATGTTTCGCTCCTGGAGCTTTTTAATCCTGAAATGAATTGTAGACTCGGGCCGGTTTAGCCTATCGGCGATTTCCGAAATGGTTAACCTTGCATCCTCTTTCAGGATGCGGAGGATAGCTCTATCAAGGTCATCGAGCTGGACCATGTTAACTCCTCCATCGAGGGTATATCTCGTTCTCAATACCAAGAAGGTCTAAGATTTTTCCAATTATAAAGTTTACCATATCGTCCAAAGTTTTGGGCTTTGTGTAAAATCCTGGGGAAGCTGGCATAATTATCCCTCCAGCTTGTGTAACCCTTACCATGTTTTGGAGATGTATCAAGTTCAACGGCGTCTCTCTGACGAGCAGGATTAGTTTTCTGCGCTCTTTAAGTGCCACGTCGGCCGTTCTCGCTATCAGGTTGTCGGCGTATCCGTTCGCTATTGCGGAGAGGGTCTTCATTGAGCAGGGCGCTATGACCATGGCATCGAAGGGATTTGAGCCCGAGGCCACAGGGGCGAAGAGGTCTTCCTCCATGTAGTCCGGCCGAAAATCCACCCCTGTCTCGTGCCTCATAACGGCGAGGCCCGTTCTGGAGGCTATCGTGATGACCTCGTGACCAAGCTCCCCGAGAACCTGCACCAGGCGAAGGCCGTAGATGGAACCGCTCGCACCGGTGATTGCGACGACTATCCTCATCCCTCACACCAAAAAGCCTACGGCGGGTTATGTTTTAACGTTTTCTAAGGACGGTAGGTTTTTATACCCGCCGGAGTTATTTTATCAATGGTTGGTGGATATGGGAAAGGAGGTTCCCGATGTTCTGATAAACAGCGCCGTGGATGTTGTGAGGGCACTCAATGGCAAGGCCCTCGTTATTCTGGAAGATATTGAACCCGAGAGCGTCCCAGATGTGGACGTCACCGTTGTAATCGTTAGCTCATCCTTTGACGTGGAGAGCGAGAAAGTGAAGAGGGTCTCGATTCCCCAGAACCTCGACATAAACAACGTTCTCAACCTGATTTCCGCGTTTCTCCTTGAGCATGACGTACTCAGGGAAGGTGACTCCTTCGTTTACGTTACCCCCGAGCTGATAGGGATTAAGACCGTCAAAAAGAGCATATCTGCCATGAGGGGCTTCTTTGCTCAGAACCAGAACGTCCTCCAGAGACTTCTTGAGATAACGATAGAACTGAGCATCGAGGGCAGGGAAGGTGTTCCCGTTGGAACAATCTTCGTCATAGGAGACACGAGGCGGGTTCTCAGGCACTCCCATCAGCTCATACCAAACCCCTTCAAAGGCCACAGGGTAAACGTCCTTGACAGGAACAGCAAGGAGATAATAAAGGAGTTCGCCCAGCTCGACGGGGCCTTTATAGTTAGAGATGACGGCAGAATAGCCGCCGCGGGGAGGTACCTTGAGGTCGAACCGAAGGTGATAGACCTCATGCTCCCGCCGGGCCTTGGGAGCAGACACATAGCGGCTGCGGGCATAACACGGCTCACCAGGGCGATAGCCATAACCCTCTCGGAGAGCGGCACGATAAGGATATTCAAAAACGGGCTCATGCTCCTGGAGTATAACCCAAGGATAAGGTACTGATTAATCCCATTTTCCGTATCAGGATGTGCTTTCTCCTCCTGTATGGCCGGAGGTTATCGTTAACTTCCCACAACCAAGCAGGTCGGGGATAAAAGCGCAGTTGTCAAGGGTCGAGGAAATAGGAAAAGGGACTCAGAAGAGCCACTGGTTCTCTATACACTCGTCGCAGGGCGGCTTTTCTCCGGCTATGGCCTTGAACTTGGTGTAGATGCATTCGGGCAGGCCAAGCGGACAGCGTTCGGGAGTGACGCCGGGTCTGACCTTCGTCGGGTCGAGCTTTATCTTGAGATACGCCTCGTACTCCTCGACCTTCTTCCAGGGGAGTATCTTTGCCCCGTAGATGACCAGGTTGTCGTATATCCTCGCGTAGTCGCCGACGACGGCGTTCTCCTTGAGGATGACGTTCTTTCCAACGACGACACCCTCTCCGAGGATGCTGTCCTTTATCTCGGCGCGCTCCTTGACGATGTCGCTGCCAATGAGTATGGCACGCTTGAGGTATGCCTTCTCCTCCACCACAGTGTTCGGGCCGATGTAGGTGTAGGCCTTTATCTTGACACCGCGCCCGATCTTGGCCCCCTCGTCTATGTATGCCGGGCCCTGGATCTCCACGTCCTCAGGAACTTCGGCCCCCTCGGCTATCGTGTAGTAGCCGTTCTGTTTGGTTATCTCGTCCATGGCAAGCTGGTGGGCATAGAAGAGGTCGTCGGGGGTTCCAAGGTCAATCCAGTAGAATTCACGGGGTATCTTGTGGGCATAAACGGCACCCTGGCTCACGAACTTGGGCAGTACCTCCCTCTCGAAATAGACCTCCTTCCCGCGGGGTATGGCCTCCAGCACTTTCCTGTTGACGACGTATATTCCCGCATCAACGAGGTTTGTCTTGGGCCTCTTGGGCTTTTCTTCGAAGTGGGTTACCCTGTCCTCCTCGTCCACCTCGACGACTCCGTACTTTTCGGGGTCATACACCTTGGTCACGGCGACGGTTATCATGCCGTCGTTTTTCTTGTGGGCCTCTATCAGCTCCTCGAAGTTGAAGTTCGTGAATACGTCTCCGTAGATAACCAGGAAGTCATCGCTCACATACTCCTCAACGTTTTTGAGGGCGCCGCCGGTCTCAAGGGGCATGGGGTCGTTGACGAACTTGATGTCCTTGGGATAGTCGGCCATCCTCTCGTCTATGAACTCCCTTATCTCGCCGCGCATGTAGTGAACCGAGAGGATCACCTCATCGATTTCCGGTATCTTCTCCAGGCTCTCAAGGAGGTACTGGAGGTTGGGTTTTCCAAGAACTGGGATCATGGGCTTTGGTCTGGTCGATGAGAGCGGCCTTAACCTGGTCCCAAAACCGCCAGCAAGAATAACAGCTTTCATGGTATCACCATTTAACATTCCGGGGGGAAACTTATATATTTTACGGCCATTAAATATGCCCAGCGATGGACTGGAAGGACGGGGAGTTCATTTCTGTCCATTAATCCTAAAGTCCGCCACGGTGTACACCTTTCCCTTGAACCTGAAACACGACCCGGGGCAGACGCTGCTGAGGGGACAGCTCTCGCAGGCCGAACTCCCGGACTCTACCCGCTCGATGTAGCCCAGGCTCTCCAGGATTTTCAGGGCCCCCTCCACCTCCTCCAGAGGTACTGAGAGCTCCCGGGATATCTCGTCGATGCTCTTTCCGGCTTTTATGAGTTCGAGTATCCTCTCGAGCATCTCCCCACCTCAGTACCCCAAAGCCGTTCCGACGTTCCAGACTAAAATCCCCACGATGCTCGCCAGGGCTATCATGTAGACAACGGTAAAGGCCGCCCATTTCCAGTTGCTCTCGGCTCTTATGGCCCCTATCGTTGCTATGCACGGTATATAGAGCGTAGTGACGAGCGCCAGCACGAACGCCTGAAGGGGAGTCATGGCGTTTACTATCTCGCCGACGCTGCCGTAGATTATGCCGTAGGTTGAGATGACGTTCTCCTTGGCTATGATTCCAAAGAGCAAGCTAACCGCGGCCTTCCAGTCCAGCCCCATGAGCCTCATGTACGGTTCAAAGAGGGTTCCCAGCCTCTCCGCGTAGCTTCCTCCCGTTCCTATTTCAACCGGGTAGGCACTGAGATACCAGATGGCAATCGAGCCGAGCAGGATAATCGTTCCGGCTTTCTTGATGAATTCCTTGCTCCTCTCCCACGAGTGGAGCGCTACTGTCTTCCACGATGGTATCAGGTACTCCGGCAGTTCAATTATGAATGGACTCTCCTCACCTTTCACCACGAACCTGCTCAGGAGCCACGCTACCAGCAGCGCCAGAAGTATGGCAACCGCATATATGCTCACCGCCACGAGCGCTTGATTGCTCGCAAAGAATGCCCCGGCAAGGAAGCTTATGACGCTCAGTCTCGCGGAGCATGGTATGAGGGGGTTGACCAGCATGGTCACTATCCTGTCCCTCTCGTCGTCGAGGGTCCTCGTTGACATGACCGCGGGAACGTTGCAGCCGAAGGCGAGCACCAGGGGAATGAAGCTCTTCCCGGGAAGGCCGAACTTCCTCATGATGCGCTCCATGACCACTGCCGCTCTCGCCATGTACCCGACGTCCTCCAGGACCGACATGGAGAGGAACAGCAGGAAGACGAGAGGGAAAAAGCTGAGGACTGACCCAACACCCGCTATTATTCCATCGACTATCAGGCCGCGCAGTGCTTCGTTGGCAATGTGGGGAGCCAGCCACCGGCCAAAGGCCACGAAGCCGTCGTCCAGCATCCCCTGGAGGGGCAGCCCAATGGCAAAGACGAATTTGAAAATAACGTAGAACACTCCAAACAGTGCGAAGAGACCGTAGATCGGATGGGTCAGGAACCTGTCCAGCTGATCGCTGAAGGTCTCGCCCCCTTCGTGGGAGTACCTGACGAACCTGTGCATGAGGCCGTCTATGAACTCGTACTTCTGGCTGGCTATTATGAGGTCCATCGCTCTCTTATAGCGCTCCTCGACCTCCGCGATGTGCCCCATAATCTCGTCGAGCTTTTCCCTTCCGAGATGGCGGAGAACGAGCTTTATCACGCCGTCGTCCCTCTGGAGGAGCTTCACCGCCAGCCAGCGGAGGTTGTAATGGTCGGCCAGTTTTGTATCCCTGAGAACCGTGGTTATGTGTTCAATTTCCCTCTCGACCTCCGGGTCGTATCTCGGCACAACCGGATTTGTCCGAAGCTCCCCTGCGGCCATTCTGTGGATGCTCTCCTTGAGCCCCTCCAGACCCACCCCTTCCTTTGCGTTCAGGGGAACTACCGGAACCCCGAGGAGCTCCTCCATCTTCTTCACGTTTATCTCAATTCCCCTCTTCTCGGCGAGGTCGGTCTTGTTCAGGGCTATGATGACGTTCTTCAGCCCCATCTCAAGTATCTCCATCGTTAGAAAGAGGTTCCTCATTAGTGCGGTGGCGTCAACGACGTTAACAACCACGTCGGCGCTCCCCTTGAGGAGAAAATCTCTGGCGACCAGCTCATCAACTGAGTGAGCGGTGAGCGAGTATATCCCGGGCAGGTCAACCACCAGGAACTTCTCTCCCCTGTATTCCAGTATGCCCTCCTTTTTCTCAACGGTCACTCCGGGCCAGTTGCCCACGTGCTGCCGCATCCCGGTCAGCGAATTGAAGATCGTGGTTTTTCCCACGTTGGGGTTTCCTGCGAGTGCGACGACTTTCATCATGGGGAACACCTCAGAGCTTCCTCACCAGGACTTTGCTCGCAAGTCCCTTACCTATGGCAAACCTCACGCCACCGACGGAGATTATTATTGGTCCCGTGGGATGGGATTCGAGCACCTGAATCGTTGCCCCGGGGGTTAGGCCCATGGAGACCAGCCTCTGCCGGGCGCTGTGTCCGCCGAGGATATCCACAACGATTCCCTTCTCACCGGGACTCATGCCGCTTAAAGGTACAACCATGAGCATCACCGTTAGGCTCTCCTAATTCGATATTCCAATCCCTCGACAACCTTAAAAAGCTTTGGTGAGCCTAACAAAACTCAGGGGTTCGAAATCAGAAAGTTTCCGGTTCAGAGAACTTTCCGTTTTGCTCCCCGGAGGGACATCTTAAACTTTGGAAAGGTATTTAAGGAGTTGGACAAAATACAATTAATTGAGTTTCGGAGGTGTGTTTACATGGAAGAGATTCCACCCGAAGAGCCCAAGAAGACTTCCCTGGGGATGGACGAGAACATCGAGGGACTGCTCGCCTATCTCATCGGCGCCCTGACGGGAATAATCTTCCTGCTGCTTGAGAAGGAGAGCGATTTCGTCCGTTTCCACGCGATGCAGTCGACCATAACCTTCATCAGCATTTGGGTGCTCCAGATGGTCTTCAGGTTCATTCCCTTCATCGGCGGTTTGATCTCATGGCTCCTCGGGCTTCTGGGATTCGTCCTGTGGATAGTGGGAATGCTCAAGGCCTACCAGGGCGAGCGCTATAAGTTTCCGTTCTTCGGTGATCTCGCCGAGCAGTGGGTCGGCAAGGTCAACGTCTGAGGCTTAGATTTTTAAGCCTCCCCGGTTACTTTTCCCCATGATCGAGAGGGTCATCGAGGACATCAGAGAGTTCTCAGAGGAGAGGGGTCTCTATGAGAGACGAATCCTCGTCCTCTTTTCGGGAGGAAAGGACAGCAGTTTAGCCCTGTACCTCCTGAAGGAGGTGGGACTTAACGTATCGGCACTGACCTTCTTCCACCGCTGGAGCTGGAGGGAAACCCTCAACTGGGCGATGGGTTTTACCAAAAAACTCGGAGTCGAGCACTACCTCGTCGATGTTACCGACGGGCTTCTTCGCGAGGCGGCCGGAAGAAAGGGGCCGATCTGCATAAACTGCAAGAAGGTCATGCTCTGGAACGCCAGGTGGTTCGCCCTCAACAACGGCTTTGAGGTCCTTGCCAAGGGCGATAACGCCAACGACAAGATAATAGGTGCTTTGCTCGACCAGTGCGAGGGTGACATACGGCTGTGCGGACTCCCGAAGATCGGCGTGCCCTTCTTCAGGCCCCTCATAAAGTACACCGCCGAAGAGGTCGAGGCCATCGCTGAGGAGGCCGGGATACGGCCGTACCGCATGTACGAACACGCGAGGAGGAGGCAGTGGCGCGAGGGCTGCCCGCTCCAGTACATCGACAAGGAAAGAACGGTCACCCCGGAGCTCATGGACCTTGCCTACAGGGCAAACTACGAGATAAGCAAACTCGCCCGCCGGAGGAGGGTTCGCATGAGCGTCCGCGTTCCGAGCTTTGAAATAATGTGCTGGGACTGCGATGAGGAGACTCTTGGTGAGGCAAGGGAGATCATTTCGAGGTTAGTGGGGGATAAAGGATGAAGCTCCCCCCTGGAAAGCTGAGGAACGACGTCCTGAGGGACGTTGTGTTTTCCAATCTCGGAGTGGAGGATGTAAGGGTAGTCTACGGGCCCAGGGAGGGCTTTGACGCCGCTGTCCTTGAATACGACCACGAGCACTACCTGATAGTCGCCACAGACCCCGTTCTGGGCGTTCCCGGTGAGACCTTCGGGTTCTTTGCGTACCACTTCGCGGCGAGCGATGTTGCCGTTTTCGGGGCCAGGCCGAGGTGGCTCGCTGTTGATATACTCCTTCCCCCCGGAAGCGAGAAGGGCTTTCTCGAAAAGACGATGCGCGACCTGAACACCGAATGCAGGAAGTACGGGAGCTCGATAATTGGAGGCCACACCGGAGTGTATCCGTCGGTCTCCGAACCGACGGCGACAACGGCCGCCTTTGGGATTGTGAGAAAAGAGGACCTGAGGATACCTCTGGCAGAGCCAGGAGATAGGATAGTGGTTACGGGGAAAGTCGGCCTTGAGTTTGCGGTCTCGGCGGCATATTTCCGCGAGAAAGAACTGGGGAAGCTCCTGAGCTTCAGGGAAATATCCAGGCTCAGGAGGTCGTTCAGGTTTGAAACCGTCGTCCCGGAGGCTCTCGCGGCCAGACCCTTCGCAAGGGGCATGCACGACGCCACCGAGGGGGGTCTAACAGCCCTCCACGAGATAGCAGATAACTCCGGGGTCGGGTTCAGAGTCAACGCCGGGAAGCTCCGTCTTGATCCGGTGGTGAGGAAAGTCCTCGACTTCTACGGCATTGAGCCCTGGAGCGTTTCCTCGACAGGCACGCTGATAGCCATAGTGCCGCCAGAAAAATCTAATTCACTAATTACAGAATTACAGAAAAATGGAATCCCTGCCTTCGAGATCGGTGAGTTCACGGCGGACAAAAAGCGGATTTTAATTGAAAACGGGGAAGAAAGGGAGTTTCCGGCGTTTAAGAGCGACCCCTACGCGGGGCTGTACGGTAAAGAGCTCACTTCACCCTGAACCTCAGCAGCGCCGCCAGGCCGCCCAGGGCTTTCAGCTTGTCCCCGCCCTCGTGCTCCGAGCTTACCACGACCACCTCGCCGCGGGAGTAGCGAACCGCGTCCATGAGCTCCTCGATTTTCTCCCTGTGCTCTCCCTTCAGGAGTTCGTCGAGAACCAGGAGCGTCTCAACGGCCCCGTAGTTGACCGCTTCTTCCACCTCCCTGAGACCGTAGGCAGCCAGGCCGTTGTTCCTGGCCACGTTTTCAAGCACCTTTTCGACGAGCTGAACCTCTTTGGCAACCCTGTTCTCGTGGTAGACCTTGTCAACCGTTCCGCGCTTGATGACCTCGTAGATGCCCGTCCTTCCAGTTACGCTCGTGTCCTCGATGACCACCTTCCTGGCCAGCTCTGGATAGTTCTCGCGCAGGAACTTGTAGAAGTCCTCCTTGACGAAGCCGGGGCCGGCCACTATTGCCCTCTCTATGCCCTCACGGCTGATTATCTCCTCCATGCTCCTGGCGACGTCGTGGAAGAATTTCTTCTCCTCGCTCTCGCGGTTGGTGCTGTACCTCTTCCCGCCGAGGTTGTAGCGTATGCCCTTCAGTATCTCGACGCCGTACTCCCTGATTATCGCCATGTCCGCCTCGCCGTCGTCTATGACGACTATCATCACGCGCGCCCTCTTGGAGGCCTCGACGGCTTCCTTCAGCCTTTCAATGTGGTGCTCCTTCCAGCGGGGCTTCTGGATGGTTACCACCGTGCCCTCCTCTATCGCTATGGTGTGGTACTTGCCGAGGGGGACGTCGTCCCTGCTGGCGTAGACTATCGGCCCGGTAACGCGCACCTGGTTGGCGAACTTGTGGAAGTTTATCTTCTCCGCCCTGACTCCGAGGAAAACGGGGATGACCTCGACCTTCTCTGCCCTCAGGGAGTCGCTCCTCTGGCTCTGCTTTCTAAGGGTCTTCGCATAGACGGTATCCCCCGGGTCTATGATGTGGTAGAGGTGCCAGAGGTCATCGAGGGTCTCTGCCTTGACCTTTATCTTGCCCTCCTTGACGTCCTGGTGAATTATCTGCACTCTCCCACCCCCGAGAAAAGTTAGCCGATGACCTTTAAAATGTTGTTAGAGGGGATTAAATGAGCTCCCTCTCGGTCTTTGTGAGCCTCAGTGCACCGTTCTCTGTGATGAGGACGGTGTCCTCTATTCTCACCCCCCCGAATTTGGGGATGTAGATGCCTGGCTCGATGGTTATCACCATCCCCGGCCTGAGCTCCGTATCGTCCTGCTGGCTCACGCGGGGCCACTCGTGTATCTGCAGGCCGACGCCGTGCCCGGTGGAGTGTATGAAGTGGTCGCCGTAGCCGTATTCCTTAATGACGTCCCTGACGATGGTGTCCAGCTCCTTCGCCGTCATGCCAGGTCTGGCTGCCTCAACCCCCTTTCTCTGGGCCTCAAGGACAGCGTAGTAGATGTCCTTCTGCTTCTCGTTGGGGCTGCCCACGACTATAGTCCTGGTCGTGTCGGAGTGGTAGTGCCTGTAAAGCGCCCCCTCGTCGATGACGACTAGATCGCCCTTCTCTATCCTCTTATCGCTGGCAACCCCATGGGGCAAGGCAGAGCGCCATCCGCTCGCTATTATCGTATCGAAAGCCGGCTTCTCGGCGCCGTTCATCTTCATGACGTACTCCATCTGGGCCGCTATCTCCCTCTCACGCTTGCCCTCACTTATCTCCTCAAGCGCCGCCATCATGGCCATGTCCGCTATCTCGCAGGCGGCCTTTATCACGTCAATCTCTTCGGGCGTCTTGATGATCCTGAGTTCTTTGATGACGTCGTCAACCACGAAGAAGTCCTCCACCCCCGCCTTTTCCCTGAGAGTCTGAACGGTGGAGAAGCTGGTCTTCCCTTCGATGCCAAGCCTTGTGGGCTTGAACCCCTTGAGCCTTTCGTAGAGTTCACTACCCGTCTTGAATTTGTCCACGGGAACCTTCGATGTCTCCCTAGCCTCCTCGTATTCGAGTTCAGGGACTATGAACAGGGCATCATCAGCGGTAACAACGAGGTAACCTCCGAGAACGGGAGAGCTTCCAGTGAAGTAGAAGAGGTTTTCCCTTCCGGTTATCAGAGCCGCATCAAGTTCCTTTTCCGCGATGAATTCCTGGAGCCTTTTAATCCTCATCTGGCAACCACCCGCTCTCTGTAATCCCGCCTCCAATAAAACCCTTTCGGGCAACAGGGCAGAGCTCGTGGATGGGGTGCTGAAAAAGTTATAACCCCCTCGGTGATACATTATGGCATGGTGACGTATCTCTTCGATTTCGACGGGACGCTCGTCGACAGCACGGGGGCCGTTGAAAAGTCCCTGAGGATAGCCATTGAAAAGACCGTTCCCGCTGTCATAGAGAGTGATCTCTATGAGGAGTACTACAAGGCCCTTTTCCTCTTCATCAAGGGCAAGCTGACCTACCGGTATCTGGGCGTGATACACGAGCTGGTCGCCCAGGGAACGATACACGAGTACTATAAGCTCATGCCGAAATACATCAAGGACTTTCCCCACGCGAGAAGGGTCGTCAGGGAGCTCAGAAGACGGGGACGACGTGTGATAAGCTTTTCTGGAGAGCATACGTATCCCGGGGGGAAGGTCATCTTCATGAAAAAGACAGGCTGGTACGACGAGTTTGATGAGGTAATAACGTTCAAGGGAACCAAAGACATGCTCAAGAAATTCGAGAACCTGCGCGAGCTCTATCCCGAGGAGCCGTTCGTATGGGTGGACGATAGTCCGGGCAGGTTCACGTACATTCTTGATGAAAACACACTCCTTGTCCAGAAGGCTTCCCCATACAAGAGCGACGTGGCTCTGCTCTTTGAGAGGCAGAACTTTCTGAAGATACGAAGCATCCGGGAAGTGCTGGAAATAGACGATGGCCTATCAGAATTCGTGGAAAGGGATAAAACTTAAAAATACCAGCCAGCGAACCCCCATTCGGTGGAGGTGAGGACGATGGCCAGGGGAAAGGCTCTCGTCCTTGCCTACGCCGGAACTCACGAACACCAGGACAACCACCACATGATCCTGAAGCCGCTCGGCATCGACGACAGGAACGCGGCCTCAAGGCTCATAGGCAGGAAGGTCGTCTGGACGACCCCGACAGGCAGGAAGATGTACGGCAAAATCCTCAGGACGCACGGCAACAGGGGCGAGGTGAAGGCCTACTTCAAGCCCGGCCTGCCCGGTCAGGCGCTTGGTGACTACGTCGAGATTCTCTGAGCGCAACCCTTTAAACCTCCCAACCTTTTCTTTCTCCGGTGGGAGAATGGAGTTTGTTGAAGTGCGCGAGGGCCTTGCAAAAATCCTTGTCCCAAAGGCGGAGAGGATATACGACGCCCCCGTCTTCTACAACCCCATAATGGCCTTAAACCGGGACATAAGCGTCTTAGCCCTCGGAGTGCTCAAACCGGGGACTGTTCTTGACGCCCTCTCTGCCACAGGGATCAGGGGCATCCGCTACGCCCTCGAAACCCCTGCCGAGGAGGTCTGGCTCAACGACATAAACCCCGACGCCTTCAACCTGATCCTGAAGAACGTCCGGCTGAACCTCGGTCTTGAGGGTAAACCTCTCGGCGAGAAGCGCGTGGCCTTCGAGGGTGAGAAGAGGGTCGTGGCCAACCTCGACGACGCCAACAGACTCATGGCCGAGAGGTTCAGGTACTTCGACTTCCTTGACCTCGACCCCTTCGGTTCGCCGGTGGAGTTCCTCGACACTGCCCTGCGGAGCGTGAAGAGGAGGGGCGTTTTGGCGGTCACCGCCACCGACACGGGAGTTCTCTGCGGCGCCTACAGGCACGCCTGCCGCAGGAAGTACCTCGCCGAGCCGATAAGGGGCGAGCTCTGCCACGAGGCCGGGCTGAGGATCCTTATAGGGACCGTCGTCAGGTACGCGGCCAAGTACGACCTCGGCGTCGAGGTTCTCCTCGCCTACTACCGCGACCACTACTTCCGCGCCTTTCTCAGACTAAAAAGCGGTGCGAGGAAGGCTGATGAGAGCCTCTCAAACCTCGGCTACCTCCGGCAGAACGCCAACGGCCGTTTCGAGTATGAAACGGCATTTCTCCCGGAAAAGCCTTCGGCCTACGGCCCGCTGTGGCTCGGCCCCCTCAAGACCCAAGAATTCGTTGACGAGATGTTGAACCTGGCCGGTGCTCATCCCATCTCCCACAGAAAGACGCTCCCATTCCTGGAGACCCTCGCGGGAGAGCTGGACATCCCCTTCCACTACGACACTCACGCCCTTGCTAGGAGGAACAGCCTTCAGGTCGGGAAGCTCGCGGGGATTATCGAGGCGCTCCGTGAAAGGGGCTACCGTGCCACGAGAACGCACTTCTCCCCGATGGCCGTTAAAACCGATGCTCCGTTTGAGGAGGTTCTTGAGGTTCTGAAGTCCCTTCAATGAGTTTTAGCTTCGAACTTTTCGATATGTATTTAACTTATCCCCGTGTGATTTTTAGGGGGTGAGTGAATGGACGAGATGATAAGGCTCGCCAGGGACTTTTATAAAGACGAGTACGCCGACTCGGTTCTCTATGCTCAGCTGGCCAGGATAGAGAAGGATGAGGAGATAAAGAAGGAATTTCTGAGGCTTTCAAATATAGAATCAAAGCACGCCAAGTTCTGGCACGACTTCATAAAGCGGCACGGGGGGGAGGTGCCAAGGCCATCAATCAAGAGGCTCACGATATTCAGCGTCAAGCTACTCAGGAGGATACTCGGGCCGGGTTCGGTCGCTTCGCTCCTTGAGATGGGCGAAAACAGTGCGATACAGAAGTACTTCAGGTACCTAACCACCTACGCCGACCGCTTCTCTGCGGAGGAAATGGTGGAGATAAAGGAGGTCATACTCGACGAGCTTGAGCACGAGAAGTTCTTCTACGAGAGCAAGGAGCGCTTCCACGTAGAGAACACGAGGGATCTGGTCCTTGGAATGAACGATGGGTTGGTCGAGATCCTCGGTGCCGTCACGGGCCTCTCGGCGGTTTATCCCAACAGCCCCCAGCTCGTTGGAATCAGCGGTCTAATCGTTGGCGTTGCCGGGGCGCTTTCCATGGCGATAGGAACCTTCGTCTCCGTTCGCTCCCAGAGGCAGATCAAGGAGTCCATCCGGGACAGGATGGAGGTTCTCTTCAGGGTCTCGCCGGAAAGGGCCGCAGAGGAGCTGATCGAGAAGCTTGTTGAGGGAGGAATGCCAGAGGAAGTCGCCAGGGACGTCGCGAAGGAGCTAGCCGACAACAGCGAGGCCATAATGGGGCTCCTCCTGCCGGAGGCGGAGGAGAACGAGATAAGGGCGGCGCTTTACACGGGACTTTCTTACCTGGCGGGGGTCGCGTTCCCAGTCACGCCATACTTCCTCGCTTCCAGCTCGCTGATGGCGCTTCCCTTTTCGATACTGCTGGCCGGTTCGGCCCTCGCGATAGTGGCGACACTGATCTCCCTCCTCTCGGGAATCTCCATCAGGAAGAAGGTCGCGGAAATGGTTGCCACGGGCCTGGGTGCAGCTTTCCTCAGCTACCTCTTCGGCCGGCTCATGGAGGTGCTCTTCAACGTCTCGGCGCTTTAGAGGTAGATGACCTCAACGCCGAGCCTCTTTGCTATTTTTCCCTGTTTCTCGTCGCTCGTAGCCAGAGAACCGTACTTGAGGGCCTGGGCTATGTAGAGGGCATCGTAGACTGTTACTCCCTTATCCACGGAGATTTCCCTCGCCGTTTTTAGATATCTCACGGGATTCTCAAAGAGTACGACGCTGGAGAGCATGTCGATGACCGGACAGCGTTTCTCAAACTCCTCCCGGCTTATTCGATTGTACAGGGCGTGATGCTTCCACAACGCGTTTGAGACCTCTGCCAGAGCGTATTCCAGGGAAATCAGCTCGTTTTGAAGGAAGTTCTCAACCCCCTCCCATCCGGGCTCTAAAAGAACGTATCTGGCCAGGGAGGAGGCATCAATTACTATCACGGTCATCCCTCACGTACTTCGTTGCAGTCCCCTTCTCCGCAGGGGTACCTCCAACGAGGAGTTCACGCATTCTCCGGAGCGTTTTCTCCTTCTCCTCCTCCCGAATCCTCCGCTCTATAAAACGTCTTATCTCCTCGCTCCAGTTCACATCTAGCTCCTTCATCTTGGCCTTGAGCTCGTCGGGAATACGGACGCTTATAACTGCCATACGACCACCGTTTACACAATCGTCATACAGAGATATAAACGTTCCGGCACTACACCCTCACGTACTTCCACTTCCCCCTCTTGAACGCCCACCAGAAGAGCGCCGCTGTCGTGAAGGTTTCGAGGCTCATGGCTATCCACGCCGCTATTACGCCGAGCCCCTCAAAGTGGATCGGCCCGAGGGTGAAGCCGAAGCCGAGCAGGTAGGCCGGAACTATGCGGAAGAGAAGCTTGCTGACGGCGGTGATGTACATCGGCGTCTTGGTATCCCCTGCTCCCCTAAGTGCACCGCCGAGGACGAAGAGCCAGCCGAGGGGAATTTCGCTTATTCCGACTATTATGAGGTATATGACCGCCAGCCTCATGACCTCGCCGTAGTTGGGGTCGCCCGGGTTTATGAAGGGCATGACCAGGTAGCGAGGGAATATTATCAGAATGGCCGCCATGACGCTCATGAAGAGACCCACCATCTTGAGTGCCTCGTAAACGGTCTTTTCTGCCTTCTCGGGCTTTCCTTCTCCGAGGCTCTGGCCGACGAGGGCTGAGGTGGCCACGTTGAAGCCGAAGGCGGGCATGTAGGCTATGCTCTCGACGCGCAGGCCGACCTGATGGGCCGCCAGGGCTACCGTGCCGAAGCGGGTAACTATGCTCATGTAAAGGAAGTTGTAGAAGCTGAATATTCCGCGCTCGACCATCGTTGGTATCCCAATGCGGAGGATCCTCTCTGCCATGTCGGGATGGAAGCTCCAGCTGGGCCTGAATCTGAGGACTAACCTCCCGCTCCAGAGGAGGTAGAGACCGATTAGGAACGAGGTCGTTATGCCTATTCCGGAGGCCCAGGCGGCGCCGACCGGACCGAGACGGGGAAAGCCGAGCTTCCCGAATATGAGGAGGTAGTCCAGAACCGCGTTGACGACGTTCATAAGTATGCCGAGCTTCATCGGAGTCTTGGTGTCTCCAGCGCCCCTCAGAGCTGAGAACGCGGTGAAGCCCGCGAAGCGAATTGGGTAGAAGGCAAAGAGAACCTTGATGTACTCGTAGCCCAAAGAGGTTACGTCCGGTTTCGCCCCCATTATCCCGAGTATGTCGTCGCCCAGAAACCAGCCGAAGAGCATGACGGGGATTCCGAGGAGGAACGCCAGGTAGAGGCTCTGCTCCAGCGCGAGGGTGGCATTGGCGTCGTCCTTCGCCCCAACGAACCTCGCAACGAGGGCCAGCGTTCCCGTTGCGACCGCCGCCATGATGGGCATCATGAACCAGCTGACCTGGCCACCGAGACCGACGGCCGCCAGAGCCACAGCACCCAGCTGGCCGACCATCATCATGTCCACTAGGTTGAGAAGCGTCTGGGAGATGTTGCCCATAATTGCGGGCCAGGCGAGCTTCCAGAGGCGGCGCTGATGTTCGTTGAGGTGGAGCATTAAGACGTCCCTCTAAACGGAAAGAAAGACATTTGAGTTAATAAGGGTTACGGTGGGGGCAGGTAATAGGCTGCAGAAGTTAGAACAGCTTAAGATAGAAAATAAAAGGGGTTCAGTAGGCGAGGTTCCTCTTCTTCCTCCACTTGTGGGACCAGCTGTACTTCCTCATGCGCCTGCTCCTGCCGAAGCCGCACGAGGCGCAGTAGCCCTTCTTGATGTTGTAGGCGCGCCTCCCACAGCGCCTGCACTTGATGTGAGTTGGAGTGTGGTTCCTCCTGCCCTTCGGTGCAGTCCCGCTTCCCATGCTATCACCCCGCTAAAGTCTCACTTCACTCAATTTCGACAGGGGAAATTGCCAGAACGTTGTCTCCCCTGATGACGATTTTACCGTACTTCTTCACGACCTCGCCGTCCTGAATGAGGGCAGCATCGGCGAGGACGACGTTCAGGTGGATGTCGTAACCGATGAGCCTGCCCCTGAACTCGGAACCCCTCTTCAGGAGCACGAGCACGTCCTTGTCGAGCGACCTGTGAATAACATCGAGTGGTCTTTCCGCCATTTTCACGCACCTCCAAATAATCAAAGCTCGTAACGATAACGAGGGAAACGGTTTATAACTCTTTCCCCGTGCTTTTCGCCGGAGGTTCTGGAGACACCCTTCCTGGGAAAACCATATAACCCTGTATCACCAACGGTGACTATGGTGGGACTATGAGAAAGACCGGCTTGCTGATTGTTCTCCTGCTCCTGATTTCAATAGCGGGCGGCTGCATTTCCCAGGGCCAGCAGACACCAGCGGACACGACCCCACAACCACCGTCCCCAACGACCACATCACCAGCGCTCACCCCGACGTCTACATATTCGGAGCCAGGGGTGACGGAACTCAAACTGCCGGCCGGCAACTACACGGCGATTTACACGGGAACCGGCAAGAGCTGCCCGTCCGGGAGGACTCCCGTTACCTTCACCTATGACCCCGGAAAGAAGACTGTAACCTCCGTCAGCCTGCGCGGGAGCTTCAACGACTGGGCCGAGTGGCCGATGAGAGAAGAGAACGGGACATGGAGCACGACGGTCTGTCTCAGGCCTGGGAGATACGAGTACAAGTACTTCATCGACGGCCAGTGGGTCAAGGACATGTCTGACGACGGCACCGGAAGGCCCTACGACCCCGGGGCAGACGGCTACGCTCCGGACGGCTACGGCGGAAAGAACGCGGTCAGGGTCGTTGAGGGAGATGTGGGATTTTACGTAGAGTTCAACCCTGGAGATCCGGCTTATCTAAGCGTCGCAGACAACAGGACTGTGGTGAGGTTTGAGGCGAAGCGGGACACCGTGGGCTCGGCCGTCCTTGTGACCGACAGAGGGAACTACACGATGAAGCTCCAGGTCTGGTGGGACTCGGGGGAGGTGTGGCGCGCCGAGGTGCCGTCCGTTGAACCTATGCGCTACTACCTCGTTGTAAACTCGGCCGACGGGGGGAGGTTCGCCGTCCTTAACACGAGCGAGAACCCGTTCTACAGCTTCGATGGCGCTGACCGCTTCCCCCAGCTGGAGTGGGTGAGCAACGGCATAGCCTACCAGATATTCCCGGACAGGTTCAACAACGGAAACGAGAGCAACGATGCCCTCGCCCTTGACCACGACGAGCTGCTCCTCAACCAGGTCAATCCAGGAAAGCCGGTACTCTCCAACTGGAGCGACCCGATAACGCCCCTGCACTGCTGCCATCAGTACTTCGGCGGCGACATAAAGGGGATAACCGAGAAGCTCGACTACCTGAAGAGCCTCGGTGTCACGATAATCTACCTCAACCCGATCACCCTCTCAGGGAGCGCCCACGGCTACGACACCTACGACTACTACCGGCTCGACCCGAAGTTCGGAACCGAGGAGGATCTTAGAGAGTTCCTCGATGAAGCGCATAGGAAGGGGATACGGGTGATCTTCGACTTCGTGCCCAACCACTGCGGGATCGGCAACCCAGCGTTCCTCGACGTCTGGAAGAACGGAAAGCAGAGCCCCTACTGGGACTGGTTCTTCATCAAGCGGTGGCCATTCAAGCTGGGCGATGGAAAAGCTTACCTCGGCTGGTGGGGCTTCGGGAGCCTGCCAAAGCTCAACACGACGAACCCCGAGGTCAGGGAGTATCTCATTGGTGCCGCCCTTTACTGGCTCGACTTCGGGTTCGACGGGATAAGGGTGGACGTGCCGAACGAGGTTCTCGACCCGGCAACCTTCTTTTCCGAGCTGAGAGAGAGGGTGAAGGAGAGGCACCCAGATGCATACCTCGTCGGGGAGATTTGGACTCTCTCGCCCGAGTGGGTTAAAGGAGACCGCTTCGACTCGCTCATGAACTACGCCCTCGGGAGGGACATCCTCCTGAACTACGCGAAGGGCCTGCTCAGCGGAGAGGCTGCCATGAAAATGATGGGACGCTACTATGCATCCTACGGTGAGAACGTAGCTGCCATGGGCTTCAATCTCGTTGACTCCCACGACACGTCAAGGGTTCTCACCGACCTCGGCGGCGGTTCACTTGGAGACACCCCAAGCAGCGAGTCTATAGAGAGGCTCAAACTTCTCTCAACGCTCCTCTACACTCTTCCCGGAACGCCGGTGACGTTCCAGGGCGACGAAAGGGGCCTGCTGGGTGACAAAAACAACTACGACGAGCAGCGCTACCCGATACAGTGGGAAGAGGTAAATGAGGACGTACTGAACCACTACCGGGCGCTGGCAGAGCTGAGGAGGAGCACCCCCGCGCTGAGGAGCAGCGCCATAAGGTTCTACACGGCCAGAGGAGGCATGATGGCATTCTTCAGGGGGCATGACGACGAGGTCCTCGTCGTCTCCAACAGCTGGAGTAAGGTTGTCGAGCTCCAGCTTCCACCGGGAGAGTGGAAGGTTCTTTGGCCCTCAGGTGAGCGGGGTAAGGTGCTTTCCGGCACCGTTAAAGTGCCCCCAATAAGTGTCCTCATCCTGGAAAGGGGCTGAACATCCCCTCTGTTTCCCTTTCATTTTGACGTACTGACCAAATCCTCCCCAAAAGGTTTTTATGAAAATGCCTCACTCCAGTTTCAGGTGGTGAGCGATGGGAGAGAGGCCCGACAAGTACGAAGTTCTTCAGGACTTGATGAGGAGGAGAGGCTTTGCCTGGGGCAGTTTTGAAATCTACGGTGGTGCGAGGGGTTTTTACGATTACGGTCCTCTTGGAGCGACAATAAAGAGAAAAATCGAGCGGAAGATAAGGGAAGCCTTCCAGAGGGAGGGCTTCTTTGAGCTGGAGACGCCCGACATAACGCCCGAGAAGGTGTTCATTGCGAGCGGTCACGTTGACAAGTTCGTTGACCCGCTGGTAGAGTGCAAAAAGTGTGGTGCCCGCTTCAGGGCCGACCACCTCGTTGAGGAGGCTTTGGGAATAGACACCGAAGGCATGAGCGCCGAGCACCTTACACAGCTCATAAGGGAGCACGGCATAAAGTGCCCCGAGTGCGGCGGCGAGCTTTCAGAGGTCTGGTACTTCAACCTCATGTTCGAGACCAAAATCGGCCCCTACGGCGACCAGAAGGGCTACCTGAGGCCGGAGACGGCGCAGGGCATCTTCGTGAACTTCAGGCGCCTCAACGCCTTCGCGAGGAACAGGCTCCCCTTCGGCGTCTTCCAGATTGGAAAGGCCTACCGCAACGAGATTTCCCCGAGGCAGGGGATGTTGAGGTTAAGGGAGTTCACGCAGGCCGAGGCCGAGATATTCTTCAACCCGAAGGAAACCGGGCACCCCCACTTCGACGATGTCAAGGCCGAGATTCTCAGACTATATCCGATAGAGCACCAGCTCAAGAACCTCGGAATGGTGGAGATGACCGCCGAGGAGGCCGTGAAGAAGGGCTACGTCCTGAATACCTTCTTCGCATACTACATGGTCATGGTCAAGCGCGTTCTCCTCGACATCGGCATCCCCGAAAAGGCGATACGCTTCCGCCAGCAGCTGCCAGAGGAAAGGGCGCATTACTCGAGCGACACGTGGGACGTGGAGATACACAGCGAGCGTTTCGGCTGGGTGGAGTGCGTCGGCATAGCCTACCGCGGCGACTACGACCTCAGCAAGCACATGAAGATGAGCGGCGCGGACATGACCGTCCTCATCCACTACGACGAGCCGAAGATAGTCAAGCGCCTCAAAGTGGGCCTCAACATGAAGCGCGTCGGGCCGAAGCTCAAGAAGGACGCCAAGAGGATAAACGGGCTTATCCAGAGCTGGGACGAGGAGAAGCTCAGGAACCTGGTGGATGTGCTGAAGAGGGACGGCAGGATAACCATCGAGGGCTACGAGCTTGAGAAGGACGACTTCATCATCAAAGAGGTCGAGGAAAAGATAACCGGCGAGAAGATAGTGCCCCATGTTTTGGAGCCGAGCTTTGGTATAGACCGGCCGTTCTACCTGCTCCTTGAGAACTCTCTGGTTATCGAGGAGGACAGGACTTACCTCAAACTGAAGAAGGACATGGCACCGATAGAGGTCGCAGTTCTTCCCCTTGTCGCCAAGGAACCGCTCAAGGGCATAGCCTACGACGTCTTCAGAACCCTCCAGAAGGCGGGCTTCATAGCGGTCTACGACGAGAAGGACACCGTTGGCAGGCGCTACATGCGCTACGACGAGATAGGAACGCCCTACTGCGTCACCATAGACAACCAGACGCCTGAGGACAACACCGTGACGATCAGAGACCGCGACACGAGGGAGCAGGTGAGGGTTAAGATTGAGGAACTGCCGGAGAAGCTGAGGGAGCTGATTTTCGGGAGCTAGCACTCTTTCTCGATTATCTTTTCTATCCCCTCCCTTAGTTCATCAATTTGGGAGCTGATGATAACCCACACTATCGAAAGGTCAACGCCAAAATAGTGATGAACGACCACGTTTCTTAGACCCACAACCCGTCTCCAGGGAATGGAGGGATACTTTTCGCGAATGGTCTCGGGCACGTTTCTCGCCGCTTCCCCTATTATTTCAAGGTTTCTCAAAACCGCGTCAACTGTTTTATTATCCTTACAAAGTCTTCAAACTCATAGCCCTTCGTGTACTCTTCGATTCTGTTGATCGCCTCAAGCATGTCGCCCAAAAACAGACAGGGGTCTCGCTTAGACATAGACGAGATCCCTCCTTATATGCTCCCAGAGGTTTCTCCTGCTCATGGCGGCGTTTTTCGTGACCAAATCCACCTTGATTCCAAGCAGTGATTCAAGATAGTCCTTTAAATCGACTATCTCCCACCCAGTCGGCCTTTCAAACTCGACGAGTATGTCCACGTCGCTAAGCTCGGTCTCTTCGCCCCGGGCGTAGGAGCCGAAAAGGGCAATCGAGCTAACCCCGAAGCGTTCCCTAAGCTCCTTCTTGTGCTTCCGGAGAATGGCCTCAATATCCTCAAGTTTCCGGCTCATCAACCAAAAATTGACCATGAAAATATAAAAAGCTCTCGGCAACTCGACAGGGGATCAAATGCGAAAGACAGAAAAAGAAGTCAGATTTTTATCGATATTTCCGCTTTCTTGTTTTTCCGCAACTGAATTACCAGCAGCTTCTTGCTGTAGTCCCTGTACCGCAGGTAGGAGATTATCCAGAGCACAAAGCTCACGAAACCGAGGAGAGAGAACAGGCCTATTGAGAGGGTTGTCAGCCAGTGGGGAGGCCCATAGTAGATGAGCACCCCGTTGACAGCGCCGAGGATTATCCAAGACACCAGAAAGTTAACAGAAAGAGCGTAGGGCCTCTTGGTTGCCAAGGAGTATGCTTCTTCGAGATCTCCACGTACACGCCCTTTGCACTTCGTCAATATATCGCTGGGATCCATTCCGGTTATGAATTCGTCTAAGTCCTGCAGTAACCCAATGAGTACTAAACCACCAACTGCAATTGATGCGCTTACAACGAGGATCATAGAGCCATAAGCATCTCCAATCTCAGAACCATAAATCGTCGTTATTATCCCGCCCCCAATAATCCCGCCTATTAACAGTTCGAGAAGAAGAACGTCAAGTCCAATTTTGGGGTCACTGCAAATATCTCCCATTTCCCTTCTCCCGAAGGGTAATATACTGGGGGAACGTAAGGCGAAACTGAGGTGGGTAAAATCATGTGCCCAAAGGTTATGCGTCATGAACCACTCAGCCAGCTTTTTAACTCCCAATAGCCTAACCCAAAATGGGAGCCCCAATGCCAGGCAAAATCCACCTCATCTACAAGCGAATTCCCAACCGCATTCTGGAGCGGGACGACGAGGTAGTTGCCGATCTGGGGGACGTCATCGTCGCCAAGTCCACCTTTTCGGGCATGCTGGCCCCGCTCAGGGTGAACGGTGTTAATGTGATAGACAACGGCTACAACATGCTTTACTTTGCCTTCGTCGGGGAGAACTACGACATCCTTAAGGTCTATGACGGAAACGGTGAATTCAAAGGCCTCTACATCGACGTTCTGGCCTACACGAAGCTAGAGGGGGGCAATCTGGAGATGCTCGACCTCTTCCTGGACATCTTCGTCTTTCCCGGCGGCGAGGCTTTCCTCCTCGACGAGGACGAGCTTGAGCTCGCTTTGAACTACGGCCTGATTGACAGGGCGACCTTCGACTTCGCCTACCGTACCGCGAGGGAGATACTCGAAAAGCTTAAACGGAAGGAGTTTCCGCCGGAAATCGTGTGGGAGTACGAGTGGGGGGATTGAGATGGCGAAGTTCATTAAGGAGACCAAAGACGGGGCTCTGCTCCTGATTTACGTCCATCCCAAAGCGAAGAAGAACGAGATCGACGGGATAGACGAGTGGCGGGGGAGACTAAAGGTCAAAATAAAAGCCCCTCCGGTAGAGGGGAAGGCGAACAAGGAGGTGGTCAAGTTCCTCTCGAAGCTTCTCGGTGCGGAGGTCAGCATCCTGAGGGGGGAGACGGGCAGGGAAAAGGACCTGTTCGTGAAGGGGCTCAGCGCGAAAGAGGTTATGAAAAAACTTGGACTCTGATGTGCTCCTATGTTCTGCCCTCTTTCTTTTAATTCACCACGGAACACTCCTTTTCAGGCAAAGCTTAAATCTATGAATCCTGCTTCAAGCATCGGTGGTGCTCATGAAGAGACTCACTCTGGCCGAGGCAAGCGCGATTCTTATCGGGACTCAAATAGGGGCCGGCGTTCTGGGTCTGCCCTACGCGTTCAGAGAGGCAGGCCTTGCCGGAATCGCTGTTATCATCTCGGTGGGGTTCCTCACGCTGCTGACGGCACTCTTCGTGCTGGAGCTGGCCGTCCACAGGGGCGGCACGATGACCTCCCTCGCCAGAGAGACCCTCGGAAAAGTGGGCGGCTGGCTGATGCTGGCGAGCATATCCGTTCTCAGCTACGGTGCCCTCATAGCATACATCGCCGGGAGCGGGGACATACTCTCTTCCCTCACGGGGGTCAACGGCACAACGGCGGCGGTAATCTTCTGGCTCGTGATGAGCGGGATAGTCCTCATGGGGCTCAAGGCCTCGGGCAGGGCGGAGCTGGTGCTCAACTTTCTCCTGCTGGGTGCACTGGCGGTTGCGGTTGTCCTGATGCTCCCGAAGGTGGAGCCGGCGAACATGTCCGGGGTCAACATGGGGGCGCTGGTCTCCGGAATCGGCGTTGCCATATTTGCCTACGTCAGCCACATGGTCGTTCCGGAGATGTACAAGGGGCTCAGGAGCGTGGAGAAGACGAAAAAGGCCGTCCTGATAGGCTACCTTGTACCGATGGGCTTCTACGCCCTCTTTGTCCTGGCATTCGTCGGCGCACTTGGAGCGGACACACCACAGCTGGCAACCTCGGCCCTCGAAAGCTACTACGGCCCCCTCGGAAAAGTCCTGGGTCTCGTTCTTCCGCTGGCGGCCATAAGCACTAGCTACATCGGCATAGGCTTCGCCCAGATGGACAACCTCGGTGAGGCGTTTGGCCTCGACAGGAAAACGGCGTGGTTGCTCACGGTTCTCCCGCCGCTCGTGGTATACTTCGCCGGGCTCAAGAGCTTCGTCAGCGCCCTATGGCTCGCCGGGACATTCGGCGGACTGCTCTACGCCGGAATCCTGCCGGTGGCGATGTATATCAGGACGAGGGACGTCCACCCGCCGGAGTGTGTAAGGGTTCCGCACGGCCTTGCATATCTCGTTGGGACGGTGTTCCTCCTCGTGCTGGTGTATTCGGTCGTTTCAGTCATTTGATTTCCACTTTTTGAGCCATTAACTGCCGGAATTCCTCAGCGTCCACAGGAGAAAGTTGGGAAAAACAAAACGCTTGTGGCCTCACTTCAGAATGCCAAGCGAGCGGTTCGTCTTCCTTATGCTCTCCCACTTCTCCGCCATCTCGAACATGGCCCTTATGGCATCGACGTTCTCAGGAACAACGTCGCTCTCCTGGTGCACCGCCTGGATGTAGAAGAGCCTGTCTCCGCGGACGCTGATGCTCTCCTTCCAGACCGCTATCTCGTAGAGGTTGTTCCACTCGCGGTGCAGGTCGCGGGCGAACTCTATGAGCTGGGCGGTGCTCTCAAAGCCCTTCTCCTTCTCGAAAAGGAGAACGCGGGTGGTGTTCTCAAAGATATCAATTACATCCTTCTCCGTCAGCGGCTTCTTGAGCTCGACCATCACGCTGTGGACGTGCATGAGCGTCGTTGGGACGACGAAAGCTGAGGTCTCAATGTTTATCGGGATGACCGTCTGGACGTCCGGGCCGTGGTGGGAGGGAACGGTAACGCTAGGCTTTATGGCGTTCACCGGGCCGCGCCTGGTGTCGTTTGGATCCGCGGCGCGGCGTATCATCACCGCGTAGACGTAGTCGAGGTACTCCTGAATGGCGCTGAGCGTTCTGGTCAG
This sequence comes from Thermococcus coalescens, assembly GCF_055392585.1. Taxonomy (NCBI): domain Archaea; kingdom Methanobacteriati; phylum Methanobacteriota; class Thermococci; order Thermococcales; family Thermococcaceae; genus Thermococcus; species Thermococcus coalescens. The sequence continues at coordinate 159,352 of NZ_AP043764.1, read as the reverse complement.
ACCGGTGGTGTTGCAGGAGACGACTCTAACGTAGTCTTTTCCCAAAGCTTTCTCGTAGTTGGCCTGGGCCACGAAAGAGACCTCCGCCACACTAGCCTTCTCGCCGCCCTGGAAAATCGCCTTAACACCGGCCTTCTCATAGAGAATCCTGTTCCTCTCCCCCATCCCACCGGGGGTGGCGTCAACAATGACGTCAACCTGTTCAAGCAGGTCGTTGAGCGTCCCGGCGACCTCAAAGCCTGCCTTCTCGAACCTCGGCAGGAACTCATCGCTCGCGGCGTAAACTGGAATCCCGAGCTCTTTGGCACGGTGAGCCTCAAAATCCGGCTTCGTCTTGGTGACACCGATGAGCTCCATATCGTCCTGCTTCGTGACCGCGTAGGCGACGCGCTTTCCTATCGTCCCGTAACCGTTAACTCCAACCCTCACCTTCATGCTACCACCGGAGAATTTTACAGCCGTGAAATACTTAAGCGTTGTTTTCACTCGTGGTGAAAACTGCCCTTCAATTCGCCGGATTTTTACATCTTCGTGCAAAGGGTCTCCGCTGGGGTTATAAGCCAGTCCGCCGGAAAGTTTACCGGTGGTTGGAATGTTCGCCGAGATACTGACGATCGGCGATGAACTGCTCACCGGCAACACCATCGACAGCAACTCCGCCTTTATAGCCCAGAAGCTCACCGAGAGGGGCTACTGGGTGAGGAGGAAGACGACGGTTGGCGACGACGTCGAAGAGATCAAGAGCGCCGTCAGAGAAATCCTCAACAGGAGACCGGAGGTTCTGGTCATCTCCGGCGGCCTCGGGCCTACCCACGACGACGTTACGATGCTGGCTGTTGCCGAGGCCCTGGAAAGAAGGTTCGTCCTCTGCGAGCCGTGCCTGGAAAGGATAAGGGATTTCTACCGGAGGCTCTATGAGGAGGGCTACATAGACGACCCCGGGCTCAACGAGGGGCGGAAGAAGATGGCATACCTGCCGGAGGGGGCGGAACCGCTGGAGAACACCGAAGGGGCCGCACCAGGTGCCTACATCGAGCACGAAGGCGTTAAAATTTTCGTCCTCCCGGGGATGCCGCGCGAGATGAAGGCCATGCTTGAGAAGGAGGTCCTTCCGAGGCTTGGTGAGAGGAAGTTCATTCAGAGGAAGCTGCTGGCTGAGATAACCGACGAGAGCAAGCTGGCACCCCTCCTAATTGAGGCCCTGGAGAGGTTCAACGTGAGGATACACTCTTCCCCCAAGGGCTTCGGAAAGTACATCGGGATAATCATCTTCGGAGAGAGCGAGGAGGAGATAGAGCGCGCGAAGGCCTTCCTTGAGGGGAGGGGAATTCGCTTCGAAGAGGGCTGGTAGCGAAACGCTGATAAGGGAAGGGCCGAATTAACGGCGTTGGATGTTAATCGGCTGAGTGGTGTCCCCAATGCTCCCGGAGGAGGTTCGGTCGGTCATCGAGGAGATGAGGGCGGAGAGGATCAGGGGTGCAAGCTGGCTCGCCAGGAGGGGTGCCGAGGCATACGTACTCCTCTCCGAACTGCTTGAGGGAGAAGAACTCAAGAGGGCGCTTAAGGACATGAGGAGAGAGATTCCGGCTGTCAACAGGACGATGGCGTCCCTCTACAACCTAGTCCGCTTTATTCCGATAACCGGCAACCCTGACCTGGTGAGGTCGAAGGCCGAGGAGTTCATCCGGCTCGGTGAGGAAGCGAAGCGTGAGATAGGCAACATCGGAAGCGAGCTGATAGACGAAAATGAGGTTGTAATCACGCACTCCTTTTCCTCGGCGGTTCTTGAAATCTTCAAGGCAGCCAAACGGAAGAACAAGCACTTCCGGGTCATACTGACGGAGAGCGCGCCGGACTTTGAGGGCATAGCCCTCGCGAGGGAGCTCGATTCCCTCGGTGTCCCCTTTGAGGTCATAACTGATGCCCAGATGAGCCTCTTTGTTGAGAAGGCCACCCTCGCTTTGGTCGGTGCCGACAACGTGACAAGGGACGGGGCGGTGGTTAACAAGGCCGGGACGTACCTCCTTGCCCTTGCCTGCCACGATAACCGCGTTCCCTTCTATGTTGCCGCGGAGAGCTTCAAGCTCCACCCGGAGCTGAGCTCAGAGGAGGTTGAGATAGTCGAGAGGCCCTATGCGAGGCAGGGCTACCGGGTCAGAAATTTCCTCTTTGATATCACCCCTTGGCGGTACGTCAGGGGGGTCATAACCGAGTTCGGAATTCTCGTGCCGCCGAAGGAGATCTAGCCGGCAATACAAATCGAAAAGGGGAAAAGAAGGGCCTCAATCCTGGTAGGCAAGCCATAGGAGGACTCCCTTGACGAACGGCCAGTTGGTGTTGATGTAGTTGCCGTAGTAGGCGTCGCTTATGGCCTTGCTCGAACCGTAGGCAACTATCCTGCCCTGGCCAACCTCCACGGCAGCGGCTATAACTGGCTTGGAGCCCTTCTCGTAGATTACGTTGCCGTCCCTGTCCTCGGAATACGCTGTCTCATAGCCTCTCACAAGCCAGGTTACGCTTCCGCTCACTGTAAGGGTGTCGCCGTTGTAGTACATCTGGTGGTCGGCGGTGAGGAACTTCAGGGCAGGATGGTCTAGGTTGTAGATCCCAACGAGCGGGAACCACTTCCTACCTGTGTTCATCTCGTCGTCCATGAGTTCGTCGTTGTTGAACTTTATTCCGTATTTGCTAACGACCTTGTTGAGGCTCCTGTAATAGACGTGCCCGTAGTAGCTCTCACCGAGTATAAACAGGCCGCCCCCGTTCTCCACGAACTCCTGTATTGCCTGCGCCTCCTCGTCGGTTATGTCCTGGCTCGGGTTGGTGATTATGAGCACGTCATAGTCCTTGAGCTTCTCGTAGGTTATAGGCTCGGTGTTTATATCGACTATCCAGCCGAGCTCGTTCTTGATGTTCTCTATGAGCGTTGACATGCCGTTCTGGTCGGTCTTGGTCGGGTTGTAGTACTGGCCGTGGGATGCATCGATGAGGACCTTGGTTATCTTGATCGTCACGTTGGTCGAGGGGGTGACGTTGGTCTGGTTCGCGGGGGTCTCATTTCCGGGCATGGTCTCGTTGCCCGGTGCCGGTGCGGGCGGATGGCATATCGGTTCCACCTGCTCATACGTGCTGTGGAGTATCGGGAGCACGAACTCCAGCTCTTTCATGACGTCCCTGCCCATCATTGCCGCCTTTCTTATGTGAACCATGACAGGATAATAGTAGGCGTTCCTGTAGGGGTTCTGCTGGATGAGGAGTCCCTTGAGCGTGTTGTAAAGGGAATACTCCCTCTGTATTTCTTCCATGGTGCCGTTGATCCACTGGATTCTGGACTCAAGGTCTCCGAGGCTTACCCCACAGGAGGTGAGCTCACCGACCACCCAGGTCAGGTTTTCATAGAGCGGGGAAATGTTGGCCATCTCCTTGTTGTAGAGTCTCTCGTAGTATGGTGTGAGGCCGTAGGAGAGCTGGTACGGGTTGGGAATGACGTTGACCGGAACTATTTTTTCACTCTCCTCAGCGATGACTGTCAGCGTGTGGCTTCCGGTGGAGCGGGGGATTACATAGAACTCGACAACTTTGCTCTCTCCGGGGGAGAGGGTGAAGTCCGTGGAGTACACCGTGACCCCCTCAAAGGTTGCGGAGAAACTTACGTTACTGATGGTGCTGCCACTGTTGAACACGGTCACACGAACCCTTGTGGGTACCTCCTCCATGAATGCGTAGTATTCAACGTCCGTTACCTTGACTGCAGGGTTGTAGAGCTGGTACTCCACGGGAAGGACCTCATAGGAGCCCTTGTAAACATAAACAGCCCCGACGAAGTACTTGAGCTTTGCTCCCGGTTCCAGTGTGCCGGGAAGGCTTGAACTGGAGAATATGTACGCCTCCCCGCTTCCGTCGTCTATCCACAGCTTGGTGTACCAGCTGTCGTACCTGTCCGTTATCTTTGCATCTCCGTTATCTTTGCATCCACGAACTTGACGAGGACGCTCTGATATTCGGGCTTGCTGTAGTCGGCGGTGGGTATAAGGAACGGCTTGGGCAGGGGAGCACTTCCAATGACGGAATAGTACTCCCCGTAGCTTGGATTTACCGAGAGTTCACGGAGCCCGTTGTAGTATTTGGGATATCCGTAGACCTCCACAACATCCCCCTTCTGGACAGAGGGGTATGATTTGTATCCGGTATACACGTAGATTCCGGTGTAGGCGCCGCTCCCGTTCTGGATCATAAAGCCATTGCTGTCTATATAGGTCACTACTCCCGTGGTGAGGACGTCACCTCCGTATGCGTAACTGTCGAAGTTCTGGTTGAGTTCGACCAGTGGGATATAAGTTGCCGCCGCCGCTGGCTTCACTGCCCATGCAGGGATTAAACTCAAAACCAAAATCAAGACCACTATCAGAGCTGATTTCCTCACAGGTACCACCCAAAAAAGAAGGCTTCCGATGTATAAATAAGTTTCCCCGTGTTTTATCTCGGTCATTTATCACTGATAGTGTATCATATTGCCCAAAAAGAATAAAGCCTCGGACTTCGAAACGTTTCCGGTGATGCCATGCCGATAACGACAAAAACGGGCGACAAGGGTTTGACAGGTCTCTTTACGGGCGACCGTGTGGCGAAGTATTCGCCTATAATGGATGCCAACGGCACGATAGACGAGCTGGACAGCTTTCTCGGTGAGGCCAAGCACTACGTCCCGGCGGAGATGGTCGAGATTCTCGAAAAAATCCAGATTCAGCTCTACGACCTCATGGCCGAGCTGGCGAGCAAGGGAAAGTACTCGAAGGTCGGAGAGGAAGACGTGAAGTGGCTCGAAGGGCTTATTCGTAGATATGAAGAGGAGGTCCAGCTGAAGACCTTTGTCCTGCCGGGTTCTACCATAGGAAGCGCCAAGCTCGACGTCTGCAGGGCGATAGCCAGGAGGGCCGAGAGGAAGGTCGCTAAACTCGTCCTCGACTACGGCTTCGGCCAAAACTGTCTAATCTACCTCAACAGGCTGAGCGACCTGCTCTTCGTGATGGCCAGGGCGATAGAGAAGAGGGAGGGGAAGCTTAGGGAGGTCAGGTAGCCTCCCCGGTTATTCCCTCCCCTCCATCACCGAGCAAAATTCCTCTGTACCTGAGCCAGTAGTAGACCACAACCGCGGCCTGCACCACCCATATCGCAAAGGCCACCGACCAGGTGGCGTAGCGATCAATCAGCGGCCCAACTGCAACGAGACCGAGGGGTGCTGAGATGTTTACGAGCAGGGCGAGAGCCGAGAAGACCCTGCCCCTCAGCTCCGTCGGAATGGCGCGCTGGATTTTAGCGTTGAGCGGGACGTTTATTATCGCGTTGCTGATGCCCCAGAGCACTCCAACTGCGGCCAGGGTCAGGAAGGCCGAGTCCCCCGAGAGACTGGCAAAGGGGGAAACCACCCAGACAAAGGCGAGTACCATTATCCCGTTGAACGCCAGCGCCTTGAAGAAGAACCGTCCGGCCTTCTTGCCCAGCTTTACGGCTATTATGACGTTTCCGATGAGCATGCCGCCCATGAAGAAGCTCTCAAGGAGTCCAAACTGCTGGCTCGTGAACTTCAAAACCTCCCTGAAGGCGTACGGCATTATTACCGCCCCAAACGGCTGTCCAACAGCGTTCATGAAGAGCGCAAAGCCCATGAGCACCATGAGGTACCTGCTCGACCTCAAAAACGCGAGCCCCTCCCGGATGTCCGTTACCACCTCTCCAATGTTCTCTATCTCGCGGGTCTTCCATTCGTATCTAATCAGCGCCTCGAAGAGACCTGAGCCGAAGAAGCTGACAGCGTTGATAAGGATTGCCATCCTTATCCCGCCGAAGGCATAGATAACTCCTCCGAGGGCGGGACCTATCAGGCGGGCTATTATTGAGAACGAGCTGACTGTGGAGTTTGTCCTCTCCAGCTCCTCCGGTTCAACGAGGTCCGGAAACATCGCGCTCGTGGCCGCGCCGAAGAACGTCCCCATAACCGCCATTATGACCTGAACAACGAGGAGCTGGTAGATCCCGAGGAAATTAAAAGCTATCACCCCAAAGAGCAGAACGCCCCTGAGGATGTCGAACCAGACCATCAGCCTCTTCCTGTTGTAGCGGTCGCCGATAACCCCCGCAAAGGGCATGATTATGAGGGAGGGTATTATGTCCGCCAGGACGAAGAGAGTCATCATGGAACCGCTGTGGGTCTGGTCAAGGACGTAGAGAGGTAACGCAACCTCCTGCACCGCCCAGCCGAGCTGGCTGACAAACCGCCCGACCGCAAAGAGCCAGAAGTTCCTGCTGAGGCTCAAGGCACCACCCCCACGAGCTCAGACCCAACGGCTATAACCGCCTCCCTAAAGCGGAGGTAGTAGTACAGCGTTATCAGGATGCTTGGAATCGTGAGGGCCAGGACTATAACCGACGTCCCGAGGGCGTCCAGCAGTGGCCCGACGATGGCCATGCCGAGGGGCGTGGTGGCGAGCATTATGGTTTCCATTGCCGTGAAGAATCTGGAACGGACCTCGTCCGGAACCGCTTTCTGAAGCTTCGTGAAGAGCGGCACGTTTACCAGGGTGTTGAAAAAGCCCCCCACGACCATTATCGCCAGCAGGGAGGGGTAGGCGAATCCGCCAAGTGCGGGGTGCGTCACGAAAGCCAAGCACATGATGCTGAAGAGCTGCACAAAGATCGCCCGGAACAGAAAGTCCTCGGACCTCTCCCCAAGTTTGAGCGCTATGAGAAGGTTTCCGGCCAGGGCCCCCAACGTCGCCGCCGTCCCAATGCTGCCGAACTGGATCGCGGAGAGGCCGAGCTCAATCCTCGTGAGGTACGGAAGGACGACGGCAAATATGGGGTTGAGGAGGGTGTTCAGCAGTATCCCGAAGCTGACGAGGATCAAAACGCTCCGGGAGCTCCTCATGAAGCGGAAGCCCTCAACCATGTCCCCCCATATCTCTGCAAGGCCTGAAAGCTCGCGTGTTTCCCTGTGATATTCGATCAGGATTTCAAACAGTCCCGAGCCGAAGAAGCTGACAGAGTTTATGAGGATGGCGAGCCTCAAACCCCCAAAGGCGTAGATTAGCCCACCGAGGATCGGACCGAGTATCCTGAGTACCTGCCCCCCGCTCTGGAGTATCGAGTTCGCCCTTGCCAGCTGCTCCTTCTCCACCAGATCCGGGAACATTCCCACTATCCCGGCCGAGAAGAACGCCCCGAGGATGCTCATCGCTATCTGAACTACTAAGAGCTGGTATATCCCCAGCAGGTTGAACCCTATGACCGCGAAGAGGAGAACTCCCCTCGCTATGTCAAGGGCATACATGAGCTTCTTCCTGTCGTAGCGGTCGCCTATCACCCCTGCTATGGGGTTTACGAGCAGCCTCGGAATCAGCTCCGCCATCACGAAGAGGCCCATCACGGCCCCGCTGCCGGTCTTATCGAGTACGTAAAGTGGAACGGCGACATCTTGGATGACCCAGCCGGCCTGGGATATCCACCTGCCTATGGTATAGAGCCAGAAGCTCCGGCTCATCCCCCGGAAGTTGTCGAACATATCATCTAACCCCCTAGCTTCCACATCCGAACCCCTTTATGGGATTGCAGAATTGAAGAATCAAAGGATTAAATCAAAGGAGCTCGACCCGCACCCCGCCGTTTACGGTGCTCACCTTTACCTTGTAAGTCCCGGCGCCGATGACCGGGTCATCCGGGTCAATCCCAACGAGCCTCACTTCTCCGTTGACCCTGCTGGCCCCTATCCTCGCATCGCAGAAGTCCGAGAGCCGAACCACCACGTCCCCGTTGACGGCGCTGACCTCGACGTCATCCTCAAGCTCCTCTATGGTCAGCTCAATCTTCCCGTTGACCGTCGAGGCCTTGAGCGGGCCGGCCGCCACCAGGTGGGCGTTTATCCCGCCGTTCACGGACTTCAGCAGCTCTGCCTCACATTCTTTGAGCTCGATCATCCCGTTGACGGTCGTGGCCTCCGTCAGCTTCACGTCACGGGCGGTTAGTTCACCATTCACGTTTCTGACCTTCACCATGACATCTTTGGGAACTTTGACATATATTTCGGCCCATCCGGAATCCTTGAGCAGGTTGAAGAACTTCTTTTTCCGCTCCTCCTTTATGATGAGCCTGCTTCCCCTCTGTTCAATGCTCACGTTGACCTCGCCGTGGAGGACGTAGTTCACCTCCACGTACTCGTTTTCCCACCCCTCAATCTTCACCTGGGCGCCAACGGTGTTCAGTTCAACTTCCTTAACGTTTTCAAACATCATCTCCATCACCTTCCCAGACGGACAGCTCCAGGATTCCCCCAATCTCCGTCCTGAGTTTTACCGTGTTCCTTCCATCCCCGAGGACGGGATCTTTTGGATTGATACCTTCCAGCCTAATGATTCCCCCGTTGTCCTCAATTTCTATCGAAGCATCGGAGTCGCTCGGGATTGCCAGCTTCAGTATCCCCGTGTTGCTGACCGCCTCAATGTCCCCATCGAGCTTGCCAACCTTGAGGGAGACCGTCCCGGCTATTGTCAGCACGGAGGCCCTTTCCCTCACCACGACCGAGCCATTGACAATGGAAGCGGCGGATGTTAGGTCTCCAATGACGCATCCTTTTAGCGAGGCTTTGCACTCGCCAACCGAAAGGCCCTCAAAGTGCACCCCCTCTGCCGTAACCCATCCCCTCTTGATTCCCACCGAAACCGGAACCCCGAAGGGGACGTGGAGTTCCAGGGGTTCCAGGCTTCTGTCTCTCTTTATGGTCTTCCATAGCTTCCATACGGCCTTGTAGTCCACCGAAAGCTTCCCATCTTTGACCCGGATCTTGATGCCCTTCTCCGAGCGGGGGTTGAGCTCCACGTAGTCCCTGTCCCAGGCCGCTATTTTGAGGTCAACGTCCACGAGCTTCATCCAGACCTCCTCGATACCTTCAAACCTCACAGCCAGCCCCCCACATAGTCGAAATCAAAGAGGGGTCTTTCAGACCCCGATGCTTTTTCGGCCCCTTCATCCTCCTTTCCACTCACTGAATCTTTCTGCGAGGGCCTCTGAACGGCCGTGGCTTCCATCTCACTCACCCTAGGTATCCCATCAGCTGGTCGAGGAGCTCCTTGACGCGCCTGTTGAGGAGCGCCCTGTCTATGCCCAGTCCCTCTATCAGCTCGGCGCTCTGCTCTTCGACTATCTCCTTCGCCTTCCTCATAACGAGTCTGTACGCCGCGGGATCCTCCACGGTGTGGGTTCTCCCGCCGGCCCTTATCCTGACCCTACCTTCTCTGGCGGAGATGACGACGTCCTCGATGCGTATCTTGGCCCTTCCCCTGCCAACGCTGACAGAGACATCGCCCGAGCGCAGGGATACGGTCTCACCGAGGCTTAGAACCTCGTTTCCGCTCCTGTAGGTTACCCTCTCACCATCAACTTCGATGGAGTACTCGTCCGTCTGAATCTTCAGCCTGTCCCCGACCCGGGTAAGCTGGAAGCCGTTGCGGAGCTCCCTGATGGTCAGCATGTCTGAGGGGGGCATCTCCGGATTGCCCTCGCGGAACCTCATTGGGCCTATCCTGACCTCCTCCCCGCCCGGCGTCTCTATGACCTCGATGAAGGGCAGCTTCACGTACTCGAAGCCCTCTCCCTCGTAAACTTTGAGGAAGCCGAGATCAACCACGCTGTCTCTTTTGCCCCTCTGGTAGAGCCTCTCGGGGTTCACGAGGTTTTCCACGTTCTTCACGAAGCTTGGATCGGCGGGAACTTTTCGCCCGGCTATGTTCTCCTCGGTCCATACTATCACGGGGCTCAGGAGTTTCTTCGTTATCTGTCCAAGCGGTGTCTCCGCCTTTGCCGTGACCTCACCGTCTATAATCCACCCAACTTTCCTCCGTCCAAACTTCACGGGATAGGCCTTTCCACTTCCCTCCAGCTTCACCTCGCCGAAATCGGCGCCTTCGAACTCGTAGGCCCTGCCCTCTACTTTGATGTCGAGCCTCCTTTCGTCAAACTTCGCCAGAAGCACTCCCGCTATCACCAGAACCACCGCGTATGCAAAGGCAGTTCCCGCGTAGTTGTGGAGCGTTTCAGACATTCCCAGCCACTGCCCGAAGAACAGGAAGATGCTCGTCCAGAAGAATCCCTTGGCCAGGGCAAAGACCACCCCGCTTATCGTCACCCCGAACCACTTGCCGACCGAGAGTAGCTCGAAGGCAAACAGGAGCGCCACTATGGCGTATACCAGCTGGTCGTTGTACGCATCAAGTCTCAGCGGCCCTTTGAACAGCCATGCAATGAGCAGTATTGCCGTGAGGGCCTTGAGGTACTCGGCCACCCTAAACCTCGGGCCTTCGTGAGGGACGGCCCTGTACTTCCATCCAAAACTCATTCTTCCACCTCCTCAAGGGCGGTTATTATCTCAAGCAAGCGCAAAAACAAACGTCCGTCGGGCGAGATCTCGTACTTGTCCCCCCGCCTCACCATCCGGGTTCTCACGAGGAGCTTCAGGTGGTGGGAAACTGTGGGGCTCTCAACCCCGAGGGCGTCCTTTATCTCCTTGAAGCCCATGGGCCTCTCGGAGAGCATCTTGAGTATCCTTATCCTGTCGGGGTTGGCGAGGGCCTTGAGAGTCTTCGCGGCATTCTCCTCATCGATCTCCGGGAGGACTCCCCCCTCAAGCTTTCGCCGGAGGCGCATCTTGATGGAGAGCATTACCTCATCCACAGGGTCGATGCTCTCCTCCAGCACCTCCAGCCTTTTCTTCAGCTCCTCGAGCTGAACTCTGAGATCCTCCATGCTACCACCAGGTACATATTTTTGTAGTACACTTTTCTGTACCTAACTGGCACTGTAGGTATATATAAGTTTATCGGTAGGGGGCAGAATTCGACATACTTTTAAACGCTAAGTCCAAGCTTTTGGCATGGATGTCTACCAGATGCTCGCCCTCATAGCGGTCGGCTACATCCTCAAAAGGCTGATTAAAGATGACAGGCCCTTCAAATGGCTTAACCTCATTTCAACACGGGTTCTTCTCACGCTGTTCGTCTTCGGCAACGTCGCGAGCAAGGATTTGAACTACCTCCTGAGCATAAAACTCGTCTTCCTTTACGTGCTCCTCATAATAGCCCTGAGCCTCGGTTTCTCCTATTTCTATGCCCGCCGCTTCGTTGGGGACGAAAACTGGGCCGGTGCGCTGATGATACTCTCCACCTACCCTAACACCGCCGCGATGGGCTTTCCGATAGCGAGCCTCTTCCTCGACGACATAACCCCGGCGATACTCTACTCGACGACCAACAGCCTAATCGTCCTGCCCCTTGCGACGTTCATAGCCGCCCACTACTCCAGCGGAAAGGCATCGGTGAAAAACAGCCTCGTTAAGGCGCTGAAGTTCCCCCCAACGGCGGCCAATTTGCTCGCCCTGGCGCTGGTTCTGGCAGGGATTAAGCTCCCGGCGTGGCTCCTCGAACCGGCCAGGTCCATAGGGGGGTGGAGCATACCCCTCCTCCTCATATACTTCGGCTCGATAATAAACCTCCGCGAGTTCAGGGTGAGGCACCTCGTTGAGGTGGGCCTCTTCAGGAGCGTCATCCCCTTCATCTTCGTCTTCCTGACGCTCAGGGGGGCGGGCGATACCTATTACGCCGTCCTTGTGGAGGCATCGATGCCGCCGGCGATAATGGCAAACGTGATTCTGGCCCACTACCGTCTGAAAGCGGAGGAGGGAATCGGGGTAACGGTCGTTCTGACTCTGATTACGCTCGTCTTTTTCATGGGCATTAAGGCCCTCGGCTTCTAACCGATGCCCTTTTCAACCCTTCGAGCGATTTCTTAACGGTGACCATCATGGAAAGAGTGGTTGAGGTTCTGAGAGGGATTCTGGAGATTCCCTCGCCGACGGGATACACGAGGGAGGTCATGGAGCACATAGCGAAGGTTCTCAACGAGGCGGGCATTAGGACATACTACACTAACAAAGGTGCCCTTATAGCGGGCAACCATCCGGAGCCGGAGCTCGTCATAGCAGCCCACGTTGACACCCTTGGGGCGATGGTCAAGGGCATCCTCGCGGACGGGCACCTGAGCTTCACGAGAATAGGTGGTCTGCACCTTCCGGCCTTTGAGGGGGAGTACTGCACGATAATCACCCGCTCCGGGAAGAAATACCGGGGAACGCTCCTCCTCAAGAACCCCAGCGTCCACGTGAACAGGGAGGCCGGAAAGAAGGAGCGCAAGGAGGAGAACATGTACATACGCCTCGATGCAGAGGTCGAGAAGAAGGAAGACACTGAGAAGCTCGGCATAAGGCCCGGCGACTTCATAGCCTTCGATCCGAAGTTTGAATACGTGAACGGCTTCGTCAAGGCCCACTTCCTCGACGACAAGGCGAGCGTCGCGGTTCTCATTGACCTCATGCTGGACCTCGGGAGTGAGGCTCTTGAAAAGCTCCCCGTGGCGTTCTTCTTCTCGCCCTACGAGGAGGTCGGCCACGGCGGTTCGTCCGGCTATCCGGCGAGCATGAAGGAGCTCCTCGTCGTCGACATGGGCGTCGTTGGGGAGGGAACTGCCGGAAAGGAGACGGCCGTTTCTATAGCGGCCAAAGACTCCACAGGACCCTATGACTACGAGATGACGACGAAACTCATTGAGCTGGCCGAGAAGCACGAGATCCCCCACGTCGTCGACGTCTTCCCCTACTACGGCTCCGACGGCTCGGCCGCCTTGAGGGCCGGCTGGGACGTCAGGGTTGCACTGATAGGCCAGGGCGTTCACGCAAGCCACGGCATGGAGAGGACCCATGTTAAGGGCCTCTTGGCGACGAAGGAGCTCATAAGGGCCTACATCGAGGATAAGTTCGGGGTCTGATATTTCCCCTTTTTCAGCCCCACTCCATGCAAAAGGGATAAGTAAAGGGTAACCAGGAGCACATTGAAGAATTCCTGGACAGGAGGCTCCTCAATGAGTACGCTCGGAGACTCAAAGTTGAGATTCCGTTCTAAACGCGACATGGAGGAAAGGCTGGCCTTCATAAAACTCTACGTTAAGCAGACGAGGTCTTTAGAGGCCAGGTAAGGCTCGTGAACTCCTTTCTAAAGTCCGCGAGAGATTTCCCTCTGACGAAGGAGGAATACCTCCGGCTTAAGGGGGAATTGGAGAAAAAGTAAACGGTAAATCACTTCCGTCTTTTGATTAGCAGTACCACCAGTACCAAAAGGGCTACCAGGCCGATGTAGATTAAAGAGTTCCCCTCTGCCGGGGGAGCATTCTGGCCTTCTGTGGTAGAGACGGAAGAACCGTTCTGCAGGGGTGTCGTGGTTGGGCTGGATGGAAGGGGCGACTCTCCCCGGAATGCCCTAAGCCTCATGAATAGCTCCGCTGGACGGTTTTCCTCGATGTAGAACGGCCCGTTGCTTATCACCGCGTGGCCGAAGACGTCTATCCACTGGACGGCCCTCGCGTAGCGTTCGCCCGGATCACTTACATCCCCGGCGATCGCCTCGGGAACGGCCTTTCTACCGTGGAGAGCCGCCAGCACCCTCCTAATGTCCTCCGCGTGTTCCTTTGTGAGGAGGTTCAGGCATTCGACCTCTCCCCCGGCCTCGCCGAAGGAGTACTTCCTGTAAACCCCGTAGGCCCCGCCATTCGCCACCAGCTCGCCCATCGCGTAGTAGAGCTCCCATGGCAAGTCGGGATAGAAGAGGTAAGCCCTGGCCGTCACATCATCGGCGAACGGATGAGCAAAGGAGCCGTAGGCAACGTAGCCGTTGTCGGTGAACTCGAAGCCGAGGACGTTCCTGAGCGATTCGGCCTTCTTCGAGAGGGCCTCCTCGTAGTACGGGTCGTCCGGGGTGTCCCTGTATGCCCACGTGTAGAGGAAGGCGATGTAGTACTTGAGATCGGCCATGTCCATCTTAGCCCCGTCTTGCCACTTCCCAAAGTCGCAGGCAACCTTTATCTTAACTCTGGCGGTCTTTCCGGCGTTTCTTGAAATCCAGCCCAGGGTCTGGTTGTAGATGACCGCATCGTCCGGAACCGTGAAGTCCCCCCTCTCAACGCTCCACCTGCATCTGTAGGGCGTGTACATGCCGTTCTGGTCGGTGTACCCCGCGGGGTTGTGAAGTAGGCTCCAGAGGTCGATTGGAAAGATGGGGTATCCTGACTCCACCGCAGGGTTGAACGGGAGGCAAAAACAACCGCATGTGGGGACGAAGTAAGCAACCCTCAGGACGCCGTTGGGCGTTTCCGCACTCAGGAGGCTCCACCTACTGAAGAGGCCCACGTTCGGATCCGCCTTTATTCCAGAAACCCTCTCCCTGTTGACGGGAGAGAACTCCCAGACCTCCGTGAGGAAAACCCTCGCGCTTTCCATTATGCCCAAACCCATCGATATCTTCTGGAGGTCCCAGTACTGGTCGGCACTTCCGATGGTGTAGTTCTCATCATCAGCCTCAAGGCTGAAGTGGACGAGCAGTTTCGTCAGCTCCTCCTCGGTCCAGTTGAGAATCCCTCCCAGAGCGGAGGCGCTTTTGTAATACTCCGCCCGTATTGCTTGAAGACCTGCATCGGGGTCGCCGTTCCCGATATAAGCGAGGAAGTCACCCACCGTGAGGGTGTTAACGTGCTTTGGCCCAGCATTGGAAGGGAGGTAGCCGTACCAGGCGGCGTAGAACCAGGCGGTATAATCATCAACCCAGAGGCTTGGTGCCTTGTTCTCCACCCGCCAGCCGCCTGTATAGACGTTCCATTCGTATTCACTCGGCGGGGTGGCGAAGACGACCTGACCGGCCTTCTGCCTGTCCCACTCAAGCCTCTCAACGCGGAATCCGAGGTGATTTTCTATCAAATCGGCCACGTAATTGCCCACTTGCATCCTCTCATCCTCGATGCGGATCACGAACCTCACCGTTACTGGCTCACCGTCGAAGTACCAGGTGCCGTTGACCTTTTTGAGCGTGTGGTTGTAGGCGGCAACCTGCTGGGCGGCCTTCTCCATGCCTTCACTGAAAAGCCGCATCGCCAAGCTGAGGTTTCCGGAATCCGTGAGGTTGAGGGCCTTGTAGACCGGCTCGAAGTACTTGTCGGCCGGGTGGCTGGGCCTTACGCACCCAAACATCGGGGCGGCGCCGCCCTGATAGATTTCTTCGGCGATGTAACTTCTGTTTATAAGGTAGTTGAGAGCAAAGCGCACTTCCCGGATGGCGAAGGGGTTGAAGTAGACCTGGTCACCGACGGTGACGATCGGGGCGTCCTTGTCCGGGTCGTGGTAAGTGTTGAAGGTCAGCTCGTTGTAGGAAACGGCCCGCGGGTAGAGGTTCAGCCTTTCGAGAACGTCCCCTCCAAGCCCCCTGTATTCCCCCATCGGCATGGAAATGAGGCCGATGTCGTACTTCCCCTCGGCCACTCCCTTAGCGACCTCACGGGGAATCTGAATACCCTGAAACTCGATGATGTCTGATTTCGGCCCTCCCCCGGCACTAACTAACGGTAGCAGCAGCATTAGAACGAGCCCCAGGACGAGAAGCGGCCTTCCCATTTCGAACACCCTCTGGCGCTTTCGAACATGTTAACTTTTGGAAGTGCAACCTGGCATGATTAGAACCCAACGATATATATTCCGCGCCAGTATATAAAGGTTACCACGACTCAGAAAAATGTTGGAAATGGGAAGTCACTCGATCTTCGCTCCACAGACGGGGCAGAACTTCGCCCCCTCAGGAACTATGTGGCCGTTGGGACAGCGGTGTATCTGGTGCCCGCAGTAGGGGCAGAACCTCGCTCCGGGCGGGATCTGCCTGCCGCAGTAGGGGCAGATTTCCTGCTGTGCCGCCGGAGCGGCCGGCTGGGCTGGCTGCGGGGGGTTCTGGTAGCCCGCCGGCGGAACGCCTCCTCCTGCGTAGGGCTGCGCCGGCTGGGCCGGTTGAGCCGGCTGCTGGAGGAGCTGGGGCATTATCACCATTCCGGTTCCGAGTCCGGCCCCTTCGCTCTTCCCGAGCTCTGCCGCGACCTGCTTTGCAGTGTCCATCTGCATAACGGCTTGAGCGTTTCCGGTCTGCATTATCCAGAAGAGCCTCTGACGCCACTCGTCGGTGGTGTTGACGCCTTCGATCTTAACATCGACCAGCTCAAGGCCGAGCCGCCTGAAGTCCTCGATGAGCTTGACCTTCACCTGCGTGCTCACCATGTCGAGGTTCTGGAAGAGGTCGACGATGGAATAAGCCGAGAGGTGCTTCATCATGCCCTCGTTGAAGTAAGCGCGAATGAACTTGGTGACGTCGCTGGTATCGTAGAGGCTCTGGCCGCCGACCACCTCGGTTATGAAGAGAACCGGGTCGGCCACCTTGAACCAGTAGACGCCGTAGTACTTAACCGGGGCTAATTCCCTCGTCTGCGTTTCTCCTCCGTAGCGCCCCTGAAACTGCTTCATGCTGACGAAGATTACCGTTGCCTTGAAGGGGCTGTTGCCTCCGCCAACGAGCTTGTAGAGGAGGGGCAAATTCTGCGTCGTCAGTGTATGCCTTCCCGGTCCGAGGACGTCGTAGATTTTGCCGTCGCGCATGAAGACGGCAACTTCATACTCGTGGACTATGAGCTGGGCACCCCACTTTATGACCTCGTTGGGATAGCGCCAGATTATCTCATCCTCTCCTGGGTTCACCCATTCTATTACCTGAACCATCTCACTCACCCGCCGCGAAGCTCATCCTCTTGCCAAGGACTTCCTCGAAGGAGTTGAGCTTGTCGTCGAGGTCGAGAACCGCCATTCCCAAGGCCTGCGGGTTCGCTATCTGACCGTTTATAGCCTTGACGGCGTTGAGTATCTCCTCCGCCAGCTCTATCATCTTGGCGTCGTACTCCAGGAGCCGGCTGAGCTCCTTCTCCTTGAACTTCACCCTGTCGAAGTAGCCGCGGTAGCCGGCTTCCGCGTGTCTCACCCTGCTCTCAAGGGCCATGAGCTTCTTCCTCAGGTTGTCTATGGCCACCATCTGGGCGCAGCTCACCATGGCGCACCTCTGAAGGGCGCGCTCCAGCTCCCTCCTGGCCAGAGCAAGGGTGTCTGCCACCTTGCCCCGGACGAGCCTGTCGTCCTCCCTGATCAGCTCCTTCTTCTTGTAGCCGTGGAAGCCCGGAATTACGAGCTCAAGCTTTTCAACTATCGAAGTTTCCTTCCCCATAAGCAACACCTCACACAGGCTTGAAATACAGGTTGCCCTCCCTGAGCTTCATAACCTCGCTGACCTTCCTTCTCTTGACGGCGCCTTTCCGGAATATGCCGAAGGCTCCGGCACCTCCGGAGATGAGTCCACCCAAGAGCCCCCAGGCGCTTCCGTATGCGCCGGCCGCGATTACGCCGATTATGAGCCCGGCCGCCAGAACACCTGCCCCCAGGAGGCCAGCCTTCTTTCTGGCGCCGCTCATGAGTGGATACTCTGCCTGGACAACCCTCCCATCGGTTCCATCAACGTAGCCGACAAAGCTCTGCCCGGAGTACTCGTAGTGAACCTCCCAGAGGGGATAGTGCACCAGCCCCTGGTACTTCACCTCTATCTCAACACCGCCGAGGGATTTGTCCTCCTGACTGGCTTCACTTCTGAGGGCGCTCTCCATGATACTCCTGGCCATCGATTCGGCCTCTTCCCTAGACATCTTGGGCTCATAATACCTGCCCTTTCCGACCACCGCCTCATCGAAGAAGCGCTTGCCCCTTATCGGGAACGGATAGTCTCTCAGCAGTCCCTGGAAAGGTGAGCCAGCGGGGATTCCTACGAAGCGAACCTCCTCTATCGTTGACCAGCGTGTGCTCCTCCCGTGGAGGTAGAAGAAGTGCACCGGCACCCAGTGGAGCTCCTTTTTCGTTATCTTTGCCCCGGTTATGTCCGCGGGGGCACCGTACTGTCTGGACAGGAACTTTAGCAGGACGCCCCCCGCGTCCTTCCTCATCGGCGGGAAGAAGAAGTGCTCGCCTACCTCCTCCCTCGTTTCGAGCTTGAAGGTCGTTCCGCAGTAGGGGCACGTTGCCACGCTCACTGTGTCCGGAACCTTGAACTTGGCCGAGCAGGTCGGACATTGAACCTCCATCGTGATCACCTCTTGAATGCCCCCCTGAACTGCCCCATGATGCCGGTGCTCCTCTCGGTTCTCTGTCCCTCCAGGACCAGCGATCCGAAGTAGCCGCTGGTACCGGCCCCAAGCATCAGTGAGAGCACTGAAACCAGAGCCGAGCCGTTTGCACCGCCGTAAGCCGCTCCGGCAGCACCTATGATGACTCCGAGGACAACGCCGGCCATGTACTGGGCGCGCCTCCAGATGGGCATGGGTTCCGTGGCGGCAACGTCCCTTCCGTCCCAGCCGGCAAAGACTGCGTGGAATATCGAGTTCTCGTGCTTGTAGTAGACCGTCCACATCGGGAGGAGAATCAGGGAAACGTTCTGGGGTTCACCGGCGGTTATATCGAAGCGCTCTATCCTGTCGGCCCTGGCGGAGTAGCGGTTCCTTATGATGTCTATCGCGTCCTCGCGCATTATCATCTTCGCCTGAGTCTCATCCATCTCGGTGTTGAGTATCTCGAGCTTTATCTTGTCCCACTGCTCTTCGTCCAGCTCAATGAGCTTTTTCTCCCTGGGTCTTGCCCTCGAGTAGTGGACGATGATGTCATCAACACCAAAGCTCTTGACCTGCCTCCTCGCGGAGCCGATGAGGTTCAAAACCTCGTCAACGTAGTCGTGGTAGTGCCTCTCGACGGTGTGGCAGTGGGTTTCGCCCTCCGAGTCGGTGTGGCACTCCTCCTCGCGCACCATGTACTCGACGTCACCCTCGACGTGAACGCTGCCAACCCAGTAGGGGGCGTAGTGGCCTTCGATGTCGACTATCTCAATCCTCTCCTTCATGCGCTTGAGGTCGAAGTCCCTCTCCACCCTGTCCCAGAAGGCCTTCGCTATGGCGTTTTTATCGATGGTCGGGACGATGTAGATGTTCTCCGTCTTTAGATTGCCGCTTACATGGTTCGGAAAACCGCAGTACGGACAGATGGCGACTATCGTCTCGGGCGATACCTCGAGGGGTGCACCGCACCTCTCACATTTAAATGTAGCATCCTCCATAGACACCACGGTATAGATAGGGGCCTCAAGGTATTTAAGGGTGCCGGGAATTTTAATGGATTGTAGTAATAAATTCAAAGCATGTCCCGAACAATGTCGACGAGCTCCCAGAGGTCATTTACGTAATAATCTGCCCCCTCCACATTCCCGAAGCGGGCAACGTTGACCACCTTCATGCCTGCGCGCTTTCCGGCCAGCACGTCGTGGTGGCTGTCGCCTATCATCACGGCCTCCCGGGATTTAAGACCGAGCGCCTTCAGGGCCTTTTCAACGAGGTAGGGGCTTGGCTTGACGCCGTCCAGATAGGAGTAGTCCTTCCCGTAGACAACCTCAAAGTATTTCCCCAGGTCAAAGAGATCCAGAACGAACTCCGTGCACTCCTGAGAGGCGTTGCTCACCGCGGCGAGCTTCAGACCCATCGCTTTCAGCTCTTCGAGGGCATCAACGTCATGGAATGGCCTTATCTTTCCCCGTTCGGCCATCCACCGGCGGTACTGAAGGTTCACGCGGTCGACGATTTTCCAGAACTCCACGTGGTCTATCCCAAAGCGCTCGACGTAGCTCCTCGGAAGGTCTCCCCTCACAGTCTTCCTGTAGGTCTCGTAGTCCAGCTCGATGCCGTGCTTTCTCAGCTCTGGGAGAACCCATCCCTCGTACCATTCCCTGTGGTCATAGCCCTCGTAATAGACCAGGGTCTCGTCGACATCGAATATCAACCCTTTGAGCATGCCTCGGCCTCCTGGACTGGTCATCACCCTTCAGCCGGTTGATCCTTCGTCATCGGCGTAGAAAGTAGGAAAGAGGAGTTAAAAACCTTCAGAACAGCTCCTCAAGCTTGACGTCGATCTTGTCGGGGTTGAAGGGCAGGACGTGCCTGGTGGTCTTTGGTGAATAGACCTCGCCGCGCTTGACGAGCTCCATGACCTCTTCCTTGCTCGGTGCCTTCCTGATGAAGACGTAGTCGATCTCGCCCCTGCCCATGTCCTCCCGGGCATCCTCTTTAAGGCCGTAGTAGATAAGCTCTATCTTGCCCTCGACGCTCATCTCGTCTAGAACCTTGCTGACCTTCTTCTGCTCTTCCAGGCCACCGGGGATGGCGAAGCTCTTCTCACCAACGAGGGCAAAGGCTATCTCGCCCCTCTCGGCCTTCTCCTCGGCCTCGGGGTCTTCGATGACCTCAAGTCCCTCGGCTTTGAGCCTCTCAAGAACCTCCTCAAGGCTCCCCTTGAAGGCCGGGTACCAGGTGTAAACCTTGACATCGTCGCTGAAGTAGTCAAGGATAACCGATGGAGCTCTCTTCGCGCCGAGCTTCTGTAAACCCGCCCAGCGGTGGTGACCGTCAACTATCAGGTACATGTCCTCACCAGGGACCTTGGCGAGGAGCATGGGCTTCCAGAAGATTCCACTACCGGTAACGCTCTCGATGAAGGCTTCAAGCTCCTTCTGAACGAGCTGCTCGTGGGGCTTCATCTTGTCGAGCTCGATAAAAACGTAGTCGACCTTAACCGTCGGAATGTCATACTTCGGAACCTTTTCAACTCCCATGAGCATACCTCCCGTGGGTTTACGATGGGGTAAACGTGCCGGGGGATAAAAAGCTTGTGGCAAAGGTTAAATCGTTTTAATATGAAGTGGACGATGATGAGGAACGTCGCGGATTTACCCCTCCACGGCGGCCACGTTCCGGCGTGGCTGGCCCAGAGGATGAGGAAGCTCACCCGGTTAGTGCTTATTCTGGCAGTTGAGGAGTACGGAACGAAGGGACTCCTAGAAAGGCTCTCCGACCCGGTCTGGTTTCAGGCCTTCAACAACGTCATCGGGATGGACTGGGACTCTTCCGGCTCGACCACCGTGACGGCGGGGATGATAAAGGACGCCCTCTGGAGGGAGGAACTCGGGGTAAAAGCGGCCGGGGGAAAGGGAAAGAAGAGCAGGGCAACTCCGGGGGAGCTGGAGAGAATAGCCCAACTCTACGACCTCGACCCCGAGCCGTACGTCAGAACCTCGCGCCTCGTTGCCAAAGTGGACACCGTTGCCCTCCAGACCGGCTACCAGCTGTACCACCATGTCTTCTTCCTCGACGAGGAGGGCAACTGGGCGGTCATCCAGCAGGGCATGAACGAGAGGGAACGAATGGCAAGGCGCTTCCACTGGTTCGATGCTGAAACCTTCACCCTCGACCCCCACAAGGCCATTGCCGGCCTGAGGAGGGAGTTCGCCCTCAACACCGTCTCGAAGGAGGCTAGAGAATACCAGAAGACGCTCCTTGACGTCATTCAGGAAAAGCCGGCGAAGATAGAGCGCGAGCTTGAGAGCCTGAAGGCGGTGGCAAGGGGCTACAGGCCTCTGGTCTATTATAAGCCCCGTGATGTGGATGAGGTCTCCCTCCTAAAGCGCTACGAGAGCCTCGGAAGGTTCGAACTCAACAAGAGGGCTTTGGAATTCGCGAGGGAGCTGAGCGTTTCCAATTACGAGGAGTTTCTGCTTCTCAAAGGCCTCGGGCCGAGCACTTTGAGGGCCCTCTCGCTTGTCCTTGAGCTGGTCTACGACGTCCACCCCAGCTGGAAGGACCCGGTAACCCACCCGCCCGACCCGTTCAAGTTCTCCTACGCGGTCGGCGGCAAGGACAGGGTGCCTTTCCCGATTGACAAACCAGCCTACGACGAGCTGATCTCCTTCCTTGAGGAGCTCGTCTCAAGGCATCCGGAAGAGAGGGCCCTCGTGAGGAACGTGACGAGGATAACGAGGAACTGGAAGTTCCCGAAGGGGGAGAAGAGGGCGACGTGATCGGGGCGATACCCTTTTAACTATCGGGGTGATAGTATACTATCGGGGTGGTAGTTTGTACTTCGACGAGAGACCCAAGAGCAGGAGGGAGGATCTGTACGACAGGGAAAAAGAGCTTGAAGAGATGCTGGCCTCAATTGAGTCCCGCAAACCGCTGATACTCCTAAAGGGAATCCGCAGGCTCGGGAAGACCTCCCTCCTCCGGGTTGCCCTTAACGAGGTCAACGTCCCTCATGTGATAGTCGACCTCCGGGGAGTAAACCCAAACTCAAGGCGCGACCTGTACCTCCGCTTCCAGGCGGCACTCAACGAATACTTCTCAAAAAACGCCCCCCTCTTCGCTAAGCTGAGGGACAGGATAAAGATCATAGACGGCGTCAGGATTTCCGGGATTGGGGTCTCGCTCTCGTGGAAGAATCCGGAGACTCTGTACTCTCTGATCTCGACCCTCGAAAGTGAGGGTTTCGTGATGGCCTTCGACGAAGTCCAGGAAATCCGGGGGCCGGCTGGAAAGGAGCTGGTGTCGCTGATAGCCCACTTCTACGACTACGGAGAGACCACGTTCGTACTAACCGGCTCCGAAATCGGCCTTCTCTACGATTTTCTCGGAGTTGAGAATCCAGACGCACCCCTCTACGGAAGGGTCTTCCACGAGATAGAGCTTCCCAGGTTTTCGAGGGAGCAGAGCCTGAATTTCCTCAGAAAGGGGTTTGAGCAGGCCGGTG
Organism: Thermococcus coalescens; assembly: GCF_055392585.1. Lineage (NCBI taxonomy): Archaea > Methanobacteriati > Methanobacteriota > Thermococci > Thermococcales > Thermococcaceae > Thermococcus > Thermococcus coalescens. The sequence goes on along the minus strand of NZ_AP043764.1, from coordinate 136,743 downwards.
TTGATGCCCCGGAGGAAGTTTTGGAGGAGGCCGTTGATAGGCTTGACGGAATAGTGGGCTGGCTCGTGAAGTTTGGGGTAATCTCACTCAGAGAAGGCCTCAGGCAAGAGGTTATCGGTAAAGTCCTCGAGGAGGCATCTCAGCTCGCTTTGACGGAGCTTGAGCGCTTCCTTGAAAAGAGGCCGCTGGCGAAAAAACGCTATCTGACGGTTCTCCAAGGCATAGCCTCCGGCAGGAACACCTGGAGCGAGCTGAAAAGGGAGCTTGAAGCGAGGGAGAAGAGAGAAATCGAGGACGCCACGCTGGCGAGGCTCCTCAACGGGCTCCTCAAGGCGTCATTCATAGAAAAGAGAGTCGAGGGGAGAAACGTAACCTACCATATAGCCGACCCTGTGCTTGAGTTTGCCCTCCGTCACTGAGCCCGCATGCAAACCATGCTCCCCCGGGGAACGTTAAGCTCCCTCGCTATCGGCCTGCACTTGGCCTTGAGCAGGTAGAAGACCCGTCCGTCCTTTATCTCGCTCAGGGTTTCAAAGTTGCCCTGCCCCTTGGCGATTATCACATCCGCCCTCTCGAAGATTGCCATGAAATCCTCTGAAACCCTGTCGAGGGGAACTCCAACGATCCTCGTGCCCGTTGAGATGACCCTACCGAGCCCTTCAAAGCCGGCATTCCTGAGGTCTTCGACCGTCGCGTCGTTTATCATCGGCCCACCTTTCCCCGCAATGTAGACTTCGATGTGCGGGAAGGTCTCCTTTATCTTCCTGATGAACAGCCTGTCGAAGTAAATCTCGCCGCAGTTGTCCGTGAGGTAGAGGAGGGTTTTCGCTTTTCCCAGCATCTCGAACAGCTCATCGGAGTGGTCAATGTAGAGCTCCTCGCCGAGCATCGCTTTAACGTCCTCCCCAATTCTCTCGGGGGAGTAACCGACTGCGAAGTCTATGACGTTGCCGATGATGGCGAGCTTTAAGGCGGTCTTCAGGTCTATATCCCCCTCAAGGTCGGAAACTACCTTTTCGGCGAGCCTGTTGGAGAGCTCTTTGTAAGCCCTGAACGGGTCGTCGTTCCCTATAACCCTGTAAACGCCGAGGAAGACCTCGCTGCCAAAAACCGCTGGAATAGAATCCTCGTTTATCCTCGCCATCAGCCTCGCCGCCTCGATGATACCCCTCTTTCGGAGGTTTAAGTCGTCAGTGCTCATCTCGACTATCTTTTGGCACTGGTTGGCTGCACAGGCAAAGCACTCATAGTGGATTCTCACACCCACCACCGGGAGGTGAAAGGCTCTGGGCTTTTTAACCCCATCGGGGGTGTGGGGCGAAGCCCCACTTCGGGGGTTTGAGAGTACAGGAAGCTTTTGAAAAAAGCTTCACCAAAAGAGTTCCTTTCTCGTAAACTGCTGGATAGCGGTAGCGTGCACTTTCCGAATTCCCAGTTAAACAAGGGTTTAACTCGAAAGAAGCCCTTCAACAGGTTTGCACTTTATTCTGGCGTCCTCCGGACGCCTTGAGGAGAGCAAACGGTCGCGAATTTGTAATCTTGTGAGCAAACCCCTCAAGAATTTAGCGTTCTTAGAATAGCACGCAATCTTTCCGCCAGCGCTTTGCGAAGCAAAGGGCTGTTATGGTGGGCCCGCGGGGATTCGAACCCCGGACCTCCACCTTGTAAGGGTGGCGTCATGACCATCTAGACCACGGGCCCGCCCGAAATAGGAGAAGGGAGGGGAGTTATAAAATTTTCTACTTCTCGACGCCCCTTCTGACCTTCACTGCCAAGCCCGTCTGGAAGACCTTGAGTTCCTCACCACCCAGCAAGGTCTGCCCGGTCGCGAGGAGCTCGTCCCTTTTGTTCACGACCAGAACCTCGTCGTAGGGCCTTATCTCCAGGTCGGCATCGACCACGAACTTGGCGAAGACGTTCTTTCCGCGCTTCGCAAAGGGCTCGGCATCCTCGTCGACCACAACGCGCATCTTCGGGAACGGGAGAACCTCGTGGAGCCTCTTTGCCCCCTCTATCCCGAGCGTTAGCAGACCGTCCTCAGCCCTGAATGTCGCCAGGTGCTTGCCCTTTGCCTTTATCTGCCTCGGCATGCCGGTCTTCCTTGACAGCTCGACGAATGCATCCCTGAACGCCTCTCCAGCCCCTTCGCCAAACTGGTACTCCGCTATGGCCATTATGTAGCTCCTCGCCTCCCCCTTGGCTGGCTTGGTTATGGAGAAGTCATCCTCCCCCTCGCTCTGGGCGAAGGGGTAGCTTAAGCTTAGATACTTCGGAATCTCGCCGAAGATTGGGTGGGATATCGTTTCGGGGAACTTGGCCTTAACCCGCTCGGCCCTTTCCTTCGCCCTCACAGCCGTCGGCCACCTCAGAGATTCCTCGCTGACCTTGAAGAAGGCGCTGGCTTTGGTAACCGGCTCGTTCTTCTCAAGGTACTCCCTGTATTCAAGCAGCCTCTTGTAGGCGGCGAAGGTCTTCGGGTGGCTTCTCGCCCTCTCATCGACGAGCTCCCAGAGCGTTCCCTCCTTTATCGCCTGCTTCACGCGGTTGAGCTCCTCCCTTATGACCCAGAGGTTGTGGAGAGCTAAAAGCCTCGTCCTCTCTTCCTTCGGCATCTCTCTGAGCTCCTGGGGTGTATGGCGGGAGCAGACTGGACAGGAGCAGGGGAAGTACTCAAGCTCCTCCAGGCGTTTCGTCCCCTCCGGCGTCATGTAGCGGTCGTCTTTGGCATACAAAGCGTAGCTGGCCGAATCGAAGAGGTCTATCCCCATAGCGACCGCCAGGGCGAAGATCATCGGGTGCCCCGCGCCAAAGAGATGAACCGGCCTGTCCGGCCTGAGACCAAGCTTTGAAGCCACCACGACATCCACCAGGTCGCGGTAGCGGTAGCTCTCCATCAGCGGGACGACGGCTCCTACCGGGTGTATCTCGAAGTTCATCTCGCTGAGCTTTCTGGCTGCATAGGTCCTGAGGTCAGGATATGTGGAGCCCTGCACGGCAGCGTTCATCGCGATGCCCTTGACTTCCTCGGCTTCTTTCGCCCTCTCCAGCGTTATCCTGAGGTCTTCCTCGGCCTTTTCTCTCGGAGCATCCGGCGGGGTCGGGATGTCGAGGAACGTACCTATGTCGACGCCTATCCTCTCCTGAAACTCGATTATCTCCCTGTTCGTAACGTCCACGCCGCCGTAGCGCATGAGCTGGAAGGAGCCGGAATCGACCTCGATGATGCCGTCGTAGTCGAGAAGCCTGTGGATTCCCATGTCGAGGGCCCTCTCTCTGAGGTCGGGCGTCTTGTAGATGATGTAGGAGTTGGTGATGATAATTCCAAAGCCCATCTCTTTTAGCTCCTTCGGCGTCACTATCAGTTGCTTCGGGTTGATGACCGGCATTATGGCGGGGGTCTCTATCGTTTTCCCGTTAACGGTCAGCTTTCCTATTCTTCCAGCGGCATCGCGCGCCTTGACCTCAAACCTGAACTCGACCATCTCTCAACACCGCTAAGCCCTTCGGTGGGGGGTTTAAAAGCCTAAGCTAGAAACGTGACCAGAACGTAGGATATGGCACCGGCAAAAACAGGGGCTATTACCCAGCCCTTCACGATTCCAACGAGGAGTTTGAGGTTAACATGCTCCCCCTTGTAGAGACCCAGGCCGCTTATCGCTCCGACTATTGCCTGACCAGAGCTGACGGGGAGGCCGAGCAGGTTGGCCGAGCTGACGGCCAAGGAGGCCCCGAACTGACTTGAAAAGGCCGAAGTCGGCCCAAGGGGGGAGATGTCCCTTCCGACTGTCATCATCACGTCGTAGCTGAATGTCAGTGCCCCCAGGGTGAGGGTGAGGGCCAAAACAAGCTTAAACGGGCCGTCTATTCCGAGTCCCCCCATCAGTCCAGCAACGTTGGAGAGCTCGTTGGCACCGAGGTTGAAGGCCGAAAAGGCCGCCGCGGTGAAGACGAGCCACTTCTGGGTCAGCTCAAGGTTGCGCAGACACTTTATCCTCCTCAGCAGTGGTTTGTAGAGCCTGTAGACCCCCACCGCAAAGAGCGCGGCGACGATTGGTGAGAGAACCCAGGCGGACACTATCTTCACAACAGTCCACCAGTCAACCGGCAGTCCAAGGGCGAGGGAGGCCCCGACGAGGCCGCCTATTATTGACTGCGTAGTTGAGATAGGCCTCCCCCAGAGGCTCGCGAGGGTCACAGCCGAGGCCGCACTGAAGAGGACGAGCCCGACCTCACCCGCGGACATGCCCCCTGCGAGCCGGGAGACGGTTCCGGAAACTCCAGAGCCCCCGAGGAAAACGCCCAGAGTGGTGAATATCCCTATCAGAAGCACGGCTCTCTTGAAGCCCAGCACGCCTGAACCAACGGCTGTCCCAACGGCCTTTGCACTGTCGTTCGCACCTATCGCCCACGCCATGAAGAGCGCCGTTATCATAGTCATCACTATAGTCTATTTGTTGCTCCATAATCTATATAGTCTATGTAGTACGGAAGTGAGCATTTAAAAGGGTTTCGCCCCGCATTGCCTCATGCCCTCCCGAGGAGCGCCGAGAGGTACCCATAGACGTGGAGGATGAGGTAGAAAGCCGCCCAGAACCAGACTATGAGGGGGAACAGGAGCGCGTTGATGAGCCTTCCGCCTTCAAAGAGGGTCGGCAAAAGCGTCGTGAAGGTCTCGAAGAACCACCAGAGGGCGAAGAGCTCGATCTGTCCAGTGAGGAGGAGAAGAGGGGGGACGGCCACATCGAAAAACGCCACGACGTCGGAAAGGAGCAGAAATGTCAAGTCCTTCGTGAATCCTCCCCCGAGGTTTTTCAGGTCTCCAATGAACCAGCGCTTCCTCTGGCGCCAGAGGACGGCGAGACTCTTCGGCATTTTTGTCCACACCCTCGCACGGGGGGCGTAAACGACCTTCCCAAACTCCTTAACGGCCCTCGTTGTGGCGTAGTCCTCAACGATGTCCTCAACGAAGCCGCCTGTCCTCTCAAGGGCCTCCCTGCGGAAGGCCGCTATTGGGCCGGGGGCGAGGCTCAGGTCGTCCAGCTCCTTGGCCCTGCGGAACATCGCTATCCTGAGGTGCTCCGCGTCCTGCGCCTTCTCCAGGAAGGAGCCTCCCGCAACGCGAACCTGCCCTCCGACGGCGAGGACCTCGCTGGAATAAAACCTTCTCACGAGTTCCCTAACGGCGTCCCTCTCAAGCTGGCTGTCGGCGTCGGTCGTCACTATGATCTCACCGGAGGCCTTCGAGAGGCCGAAGTTCAAAGCCCTTGCCTTCCCACCGTGCCCCACCCGGTACACCCTCAGGCGGGGATCCCTCACCGATGAAGCGACCTCAAAGGTGCTGTCTTCACTCCCGTCGTCCACAACTATAACCTCAAAGTCCGGATAATCCTGGGTGAGGGCCGATCTGATGGCGTTAAGAACCCTCACACCCTCGTTGTAGGCGGGGATTATAACGGACACCCCGGGATTCCATTCTTTAATCCTGTAATCACGGAAAAGATTAATTATGTAATTGAAGAAAAAGTAGCCGTCCCAGAGGAAGATGACGATGAGACCGAAGAGGAGCGGGTTCATGTTGGGGACTCCGGAGGGGGGCTTTTAATCTTTATCCGGAAGTTCCAGGGAGGGGGACTTTCCAACCCTGTACCTCACCACGTACCGGCCGTGCTCGAACTCGTCCTCCTCGGCCTCCAGGATCTCCACTGGCTCGATTTCCAGGCCGAAGTCCACAGCTTCCCATTGGATATCCTCGAAGTAGTCGTAGAGCCCGCAGGTGGCACAGAACGAGCCCGAGAACTCGATAATGACATCGTCTCCCTCAGCTCTCAGTATCCTCGCCCGAGCCTCGGTTCCGTGAAGCCTGTTGAACTCCTCCATGACCCGCTTCAGGGACTCCATGTTCCCACCAGTTTTAGTTCTCAATCTGCACTTAAAAAGTTTGTTAAGGTAACCGAATAGCTTAAAAATCGAAAACCGAACCAACCTTCGATGAGTGGGGAAAGGATACGCTACGCCGAGAGGGAATACGCGGACGATGAGATATTTGGGATACTCAGCGAGCCGGTTAGGGAGTGGTTTAAGCGGAAGTTTGGAACCTTCACCCCTCCCCAGCGCTACGCGGTAATTGAAATTCACAGGGGCGAAAACGTTCTTATCTCATCACCAACCGGCTCTGGAAAGACCCTTTCAGCATTTCTTGCCGCCATAAACGAGCTCATTCTCCTCGGCAAGGCCGGAAAGCTTGAGGATAAAATCTACGTGCTCTACGTCTCCCCGCTGAGGGCACTCAACAACGACATCAAGAGGAACCTTGAGGGCCCCTTGGCCGAGATAAAGGAGGTCGCAAAGGAGCTCGGCTATGAGATTCCGGACATAAGGGTTGGCATAAGAACGAGCGACACATCGAGCTACGAGAAAAGCAAGATGGTGAAGAGGCCGCCGCACATACTCATCACCACCCCGGAGAGCCTCGCCATAGCCCTGAACGCCCCCAAGTTCCGCGAGAGGCTCAAGACGGTTAAATACCTCATCATAGACGAGGTTCATGCGCTGGCTGAGAACAAGAGGGGAACCCACCTCGCGCTCAGCGTCGAGAGGCTCGCCAGCTGGTCGGAGAACGAGTTCGTGAGGATAGGACTGAGCGCGACGATACATCCCCTCGAAGAGGTCGCAAAGTTCGTCTTCGGTTTTGGCGACGATGGGGAGCCGAGGCCGGGCCTGATAGTTGACGCCAGCTTTGCCAAGCAGACGAAGATATGGGTCGAGAGCGTGGTTGACGACCTCGTTTACACGGACGCCGGGACGCTCAGCAACGCCCTGTACCGCCGCCTGGCGGAGCTTATCAGGGAGCACAGGACGACGCTCATCTTCACCAACACGAGGAGCGGTGCGGAGAGGGTCGCCTTCAACCTGAAGAAGCGCTATCCTGAGTTCGAGGGGCTGATAGAGGCCCATCATTCCTCGCTGTCGAGGGACGTCAGACTGGACGTTGAGGAGAAGCTCAAGAGGGGCGAGCTTAAGGCGGTTGTCACTTCGACAAGTCTTGAGCTCGGGATTGACATTGGTACAATAGACCTTGTTATTCTTATCGGTTCTCCAAAGAGCGTCAACCGCGCTTTGCAGAGGATAGGGAGAGCGGGCCACAGACTCCACGATGTCAGCAAGGGGGTTATTCTGGCCCTCGACAGGGACGATCTGGTTGAGGTAACTGTTCTGGCCCACAACGCCCGCAACAGGAGGCTCGACCGGATAAGGATACCCAAGAACCCCCTCGACGTTCTCGTCCAGCACCTCCTGGGGATGGCGCTCAATCAGGTGTGGAATGTTGAAGACGCGTACAGGCTTGTGAGGCGCGCTTATCCATACAGGTATCTGCCATTTGAGGACTTTATGAGCGTTCTCCGCTATCTCGCCGGGGAGTACGCCGGCCTGGAGGAGAGGAAGGTCTACGCCAAGATATGGCTGGAGGACGGAAAGTTTGGAAGGCGCGGCAAGATGACGAGGGCTATCTATTACATGAACACCGGCACGATACCGGACGAGGCAAAGATCAGGGTCTATACCATGGACAAGCAGATGATCGGGACGGTTGAGGAAGAGTTTGCCGAGAGGCTGATGCCCGGCGACATTTTCGTCCTGGCCGGGAGAACCTACGAGTTCGTCAGGAGCAGGGGCAACAAGATTTACGTGATCCCCCGCGAGGGGGCAAAGCCTACCATCCCCGCCTGGTTCTCCGAGATGCTCCCGCTCAGCTTTGACCTGGCCCTCGACGTGCAGCGCTTTAGAAAGGAGGTTGCCGGCCTGGTGGGCAACCGCCGCGCCAAGAGCCTGCTCATGAGGAAGTACGGGATAGACGAGAGGACCGCGAGGGCTATTTTGGCCTACTTCCGCGAGCAGGCGAAGTACTCAACCGTTCCAGACGATGAGACACTCCTCGTCGAGGAGGTTCTGGGGGAGAAGAGGAACCGCTACTTCTTCCACACTCTCATCGGGAGGAGGGCCAACGACGCCCTGAGCAGGGCCTTTGCGTACATGGTGAGCCAGTGGAAGAACTGCAACATCGGCGTCGCCATAAACGACAACGGCTTTGCCCTGCTCCTTCCGCCGGAGAAGAGGCTGAACGAGGACGAGATAAGGGCACTGTTTGAAATCAAAGATCTCCGGGAGGTTCTCAGGAGGGCCCTAGACAACACGGAACTCCTCAAGAGACGCTTCAGGCACGTCGCCAACCGGGGGCTCTTAATCCTGCGGAGGTACATCGGGAGGAGCAAGCGCCTCGGCAGACAGCAGGTTATGGCCGTCGCGCTCCTCAGGGTGCTCAAGGAGAACCACCCGGACTTTCCGCTCCTCAAGGAGGTCTACCGCGAGATAATGGAGGACAAGATGGACGTTGAGGCTGCCGAACTCTTTCTCGAATGGGTCCGGGCGGACAGGATAAGGGTGGTGGTCGAGCACAAAGAACTCCCGAGCCCCTTCGCCTTCAACCTTGAGGTGATAGGCTCAAGCGACGTGGTCCTTATGGAGGACAGAAGGGAGATGATAAAACAGCTGCACAGAAAGATAATGGCGATGATAGAGGCGTCAGGGTAGTGAGATGACGCGGTCGTGGTGAACGACTATCCCCCTGTCGGTTATCTCATAAGGGCGCATGCTGGAGTCAAAGCCGCTTCCCCTGAACTTCAGTATCTTCAGTCCACGGTAGAGCGTCCCCTGAATATCAAACATCCTAAGCTCTATGACACCGCTCACGAGGTACTCTTCGATGTCTGTCCTCTGAAGTTCGGAGGTCATCAGGACGGTGGCCCTCATCCTGGCCATGCTCTTCACAAAGCTCAGAAAGGCCTTTCTGTATTCCATCTCCTCCGAGGACGTCAGCTTGAGCATGGTTATTGGATCAAGGATAACCCTAGTGTAGTGCCTCTCCCTCAGCTGCTCCTTTATCGCGGCCGTCATTTTCTCCATACTCCCCGCGAAGGACTCGAAGAAATCTTCGACCAGGACGTATCTCTCCGAGGTGGGGGTGGCGTCTATGAGCGTAAAGCGGACGTCGTTTACGTTGAATCCCAGCTTTGCCATGTCTGGCTTGAGGTTCTCGGCCGGCTCTTCAAGCGTTACGTAGAGGACGTTCTCACCATTGGCGATTCCCGCCATTGCAAAGTGCATGGCGAGGGTGGTTTTACCGGTGCCCGGAGCACCTTTTACCAGGTACGTTCTTCCGGGTATCAATCCGCCCCTGAGCATGACATCGAGTCCCGGAATGCCCGTTGATATCCTTTTGCTGTACATGGTTCCGCCCCTAGTCTATTACTCTCATTCCCAGATATAAGAACTTTTCGAGCTTTCCGGAACAAATTGAAAGATGTGAGGTCAGAGGGTTTTGATGACAAAGGCCAGAAGGTCGGTCAGTTCCCTCGCCCTCGTTTCCGGCGAGGCGCCCATGTGGCCGCTTTTTGTTTCGACGCGGAGATAGACTGGAGCACCGACTTCCTTCAGCAGTTTGAAGAACTTGAGCGCATGGGCGGGATGAACGCGGTCGTCGTGGAGGCCGGTGTAGATGAGAGTGGGCGGATACTTGGCCGGCTTCACGTTATGGTACGGGCTGTACTTCAGCAGGAACTCCCTGTCCTTCGGGTCGTCGGGGTTTCCGTATTCTGGAACCCACACGCTGCCGATGTAGAGCCTGTGGAAGCTGAGCATGTCGATGACGGGGTAGCCTATCAGCGCAGCGTCCATGACGTCAGGCCTCTGGGTGAGCGTTGCCGATACCAAAAGCCCGCCGTTGCTCCTCCCCCACGCGGCAACCCGATAGCCCTCGGCCTTCAGCTTGCCGAGAACCGCTATGAAGTCGTCGAAGACATTTCCCTTGTTCTCCCTCATCCCGGCGCGGTGCCACTCCTCACCGTACTCGGAGCCGCCGCGGAGGTTGGCCATAGCGAACGTTCCGCCGCGCTTTAGGAAGGGGATGACCTGCGGGAAGAACCTCGGGGTCAGGGCTATGTTGAAGCCGCCGTAGCCGAAGACCCACGCCTTCCTCCCGTCATCCTCACCCTTCACGAGGAAGTAGTGAACCCTTGTCCCGTCTCTGGAGACGGCGAAGTCCTCCTCAACCTTGAAGTCTCCCTCGACCTCCTGCCCCTCAATTAACTTGAGCTCGCCGTCGAACTCGTAGAGCCTGTAGGGTACGGTGAAGCTCTCATACTTGAGGAGAACCCTCCCCTCATCGGTGTGGAGCGGGTAAACGCTTCCGGGCAGGTCAAAGGTGATCTCGTCGAGCTTCTCCCCATCGGGGGAGTATACCTCAAGGCGGTAGCTCGCGTGGACGAGCCTGCCGGCGAGGATTTTTCCGTCCACGATGAGCGCCCATTCCAGCGGGAATTCGCCCTCTGGAATCACCTCGGTGACGTTCTCCCCCTCGATGACTATGACCTTTCCGAGGCCTTTTCCCTCCCTCGTGAGGACGTAGAGCTTTCCGTTGACAACATCGATGGGCTCCGCGGGGACTTCGGCAGAGTACACCCTCTCCCACTGCTCCGGAGCCTCTATGGGGCCGATGTATACCTCCGCCCTGTTCCAGCCGAAGGTGACCGTGAGCATGGCCCACCTTCCGTCGGTGCTCTTTCTAAGCGAGAGGAAGTAGCCGGAGCCGAGCCCCTCGCCGAAGACCATCCTCTCTCCACTGCCGTCCTTCCAGAAGAGCCTCACCGCCGGAGCTTTAACTCCGTCCGGCGTTTCACCGTGCCGGTAGAAGCGGGAGAAGTAGTAGCCGTCCCCAAGGAAGGTCACGTTCCAGACCGAGGGTTTCATCTCGTCGATGAGCTTTCCGGTTTCAAGGTCTATGATCCGGGTTATCCCCTCGTCGGCGCCGCCTATCGAGAAGCTGTATGCGAGGAATCTTCCCTTCCCGTCGGCCGTGAAGCCCTGGAGCAGAACCTCATCGTTGAGTTCTTCCTCAAGGGCCTTGGAATCGACTATGGTGTCACCGCCCAGCCACCCGATGACCTGCCTGTTCCTCTCCTTGTACATCGCTATGATGCCCCTCTCGGTAAGCCGCGCACCATAGAGGGTCGGCATCGAGTAGTATTTCCAGACCTCCGGAAACAGTTCATCGCTCAGCTTCCCGACGAACTCCCTAAAGCGCTCGTTCTCCTCCTCGACGAGCCTGAGAACCCGCTCATCCTTGAGGTTTTCCATCCAGGCATAGGGGTCTTTCATGAAAATCACCATCTTAACGTTCGATGGAAGGCATAAAAACTTTTTGTTGTTCTAAGTAAAGAACAAAAATTTAGGATTTTGGAACAAATTTTCAGCTATGCACAGTGAGAATGAACGTTACACGGGTCGTATCTTGAGCCAGCGAATCGCGGAGGGAGTAAAGGTGAACCCGATGGCCGTGTGGTTAGGATCACGGCGGTGAGATAATAGTTCTCAGCCGGCACAGGATGGTCAGGGGCTTCGAGAAGGGTAGTCTTTGCTAATGGGGGATCAAACCCGTTCGTTGCCGGCCGAGGACAGAAGATTGTAACCAAGAGGCTGTGGAGAAACTGAAGAAGGCCGGGAGGGAATGGGCGTGTCTCCTGCGGCAGGACGTTCTTAGCAGCCTGAATATTTCACTGGGATGATTTTCACTCCCAGTCACAAACTTCATTTCTCCGTTCATAATCCCTTCCTGCCTCCCTCAAGCTGGTCATGTTTACCACCACAACTCTTTATAATAATATTTTTAGATTCTAAAACTAAGTTTTGAAGTTTTACTTTTGATTGCGGTTTAAAAGTTTTTCAATGACTCAAGCCGAAAACTTTTTAAGTTAGTAATTAGTGCAATATTTGGGGACGTGGTTATGAAAAGATTGTACATAGTGTTTTTATTTAGCCTGTTTTTAGTATTAACAACGGCCTCTGCAGCATTGCAAATTCCAGTAACCTCTATAGAGTACGCAGGAACGAAAGTTGAATATTACAGGAGCATGTTTTTCGACCCGTCCTTCGAGATCAAGCTACCAACCAGCGACCCAGCAACAGTCACAGTCTCAATGCTCATGCCCAACGGCTCTCTGATTCATCTCGGAGTTTATTCGGGTTGGGGCAAAATCTCAATAGACTTCCGCCGGATACTTTATGCCATGCGCGAATGGAATAGATACCTGAGGGCAGAGGGCATGAACTCCGAGAGTGTTAAACCTTCACTGCTTCTGCTTGGGACTACGGTTGACAGAGACGGCAATCTAAACTACTTCATGAAGACCATCCCCCTGAGCATCGATAGGATCGTCTCAGGAACGAGAGTCAAGGTTCAGCTTGGTAGGGATTCTATAGGCAGGATATACAGCAAAAAAGAAGTTACAGAAATCCTGCATGAAACTAAGAAAGTGCCTTTGGATAAAACCAGCGAAACTACAGGCGTTGCCTCCGCGAATTCATTTCTGGAATCTTCATGTTCACCTGTGTTCTATGAGGGTGGCGATCGGACATGGTACTGCTTTGAATGGTTCCACGAGAAAACATTGGGAAGAGCTAGCATTATTCCAGTGGCCGCTTTCCAAGTGACTGGCGATACAAGCAAGGTGAATAACATCTTCATTTCTTTAAATTACGATGCAATATCCAACAATAATGCGGAGCTGGCTTTTTCTGCAGTAGGAGCCATTGAGAAAGGCAGCGTCGGCGGTTCAGTGGAAGGAAGGATACTTGGCTATTCGTACACAATGGGCAGAAGCTCACTTAGAGTTCCAGAGTCAACGGTTAAGGTATGGGGTTCGGAGTTAACATCCCCTTCCGTTATCGGAGCTGGGCTTAAGGGGAGCGTTGTATTCGCTAAGTACAGGCTCTACAGAGTTGATTACATTAACGGCAAAGTTTGGAACAAGAAGCCCCTGGACACTTACGCTTATGTGGTTCTTGGAAAACCTGATGAAAAGGACATGCGTTTAAGGAAGTTCGTTGAACCAGGATGGCCGAGAAAGAGTGGTGGGCCAATGGGCAGAACCATGTGGTTCGTACACAGGTACTGGAATATTGAGGGAAACTTAGAAAGCAGAGGTGGAATTCTCACCAGTACCTACTACTTTAGCCATAAGATAGACACGCTCCCATTGTTTTCAGCTTCAGCGCCTGTATTGGGTGTCATTGGGAGTGAAAACACGAAAATTACCCCATTTGCCTTGGCGATTGGGGTGGGATTAACCAAAGAGACAAGGACCTCCTCCCTGGTAACTATCTCCTTGGCATTGAAAGAAACATACAGAAACACTAACGTTCACCTCGCAATGTACTCCAGCAAGGTTAGGCTTGAGTACAAGGACAGAAAATATCCCCTCACGGGAATGTTCGGAGATATCTTCATACCTGGGAGTTCAGGGTACAATCCTCCCTGTGATCCACACAAGAGGTACTGCCCCACGGAGAATCCTGAAAACTCGACAGGCCATTGATCTCTGCTCTTTTTTGATTTTATAATCTTTTTAGCCCTCTCTGTAGCTGACTTTAAAACCCATTTATAACAAAGTTTTTGGATTTCAAAACTCAGTTTTGAAGACGACTTAAAAGGTTTTGGGTGGTGGACATGAGGGAGATCGAGATAAGCAGGGCGATAGTTGAAGCCTACTTCAACGACCTCATGGAGAACCTCCATCTCGACGTGGCGATAGTCGGTGCCGGCCCCTCCGGAATGGTGGCCGGCTACTACCTCGCCAAGGGAGGTGCCAAGGTGGCCATCTTCGAGAAGAAGCTCTCCGTTGGCGGCGAAATCTGGGGAGGCCCAAGGGGCTTCAACCGCGTCGTCGTCCAAGAGAGCGCGAGAGAAATCCTCGACGAGTTTGAAATAACGTACAGGCCTTTCAGAAACAGCCTCTATGTGGCAGATGTAATTGAGAAGGCAAAGAGCTTCGTCGAGGGAGCAGTAGAAGCCTCAAAGCGTGGGCAAAGGCCGTCAACTCCCTTCGGGAACCCAAAGGGATTCGCAGAAGTGGAGAGGCAGGGGGAGAACTTAAGGAGCCACAAATGGACTAGTGGAGACAGATAAGCTCTTCAACCCTCACGTGATGGAGGTCAGCACGAACTTCGTCCTGACAACGGACTTCAAAAAGGCCTTAGCTGGAAAGAGGAGAATATTTCTCTACGGAGAAACGATAAAGCCTGCTGGTCTGGTTGAGCTTAATGCCAGCGACCACCTGGGGGACTTTGCTGAAGATGAGGATGTTCCATCCTGAAGTTAGAGCTGTTTTCAACCTCTGCTACGCGGAGGAACTTATTGAGAGAGCCAAGGGGCTCGGCCTTTGGGGTTCCCTTCTGCAACAAGAGAGAAGAACCGGGGGAAATGAAGAAGGCCGGGAGGGAACCATGGAGTGGGGCTCGCGAGATGCCTGACATAGTCCACCACCTCCGGAACCGGGCAAGGGGACGAGGTTTTGATCTTTGAGAGAAGTTCGGAGGGGGTAGTTGAGAGGGTGAGGTTCCTGCTGGGCTAACGTTATAACCTTTCGCGACGAGGTCATAGGGGGGTTCTCATGAGGATACGCGGGAAGGTTGTCGGGAGCGAAATCCCGCGCTTCAAGCACCGCTGGTTTGGAATCCTTGAGGTTGAGAGCAGTGGGGAGAGGCTCAGGCTCTACATGACCGGCACCGTGGCCCAGTGGTTTTTGACGGGCGATGAGGTAGAGATAGAGATACTGAAGGAGCCGAAGGATAGAAACGGGGTCAAAGTCCTGGACTTCGACGACTACCGGCTCTGGAGGTTCTACGGGGGGGACAGAATTCCAGTCTGGCCTTTATGGGAGAGGGAACTTGAGGCAAAGCGCTACTCACCGATCACCGGAGAGCTTCTCTACACCTACAGACTCAGGGCGAGGGAGGCAAAGTACGAGAGCGATTTTGAGGCCATAGCCGAGCTTGAGCAGTACCACTACGCCAGCCAAAAGGAGAAGGTCGCCCTATGGCGCTGTGAGAACGGACACGTCTTCGAAGCAAACACGAGGGGTGCCTGCCCGGTCTGCGGAAGCGAGGAAGTGCATATACTTGAGATAAAGGGCTCGACACCCGCTTCGAGGTTCCTCATAGTCGAACTGGTGGAAAGGGCAGAGTACGAGCCTAGGGTTCTGAGTTATGTCCGTATTGACCCCCCGATACCCCTCATGCACCGCAGACTGCCCAACGGCGACGTCGAAAGAAACATCCGCGAAAAGGTATTCCCGGAGGACTGGTTCCATCCGGCCTTCTGGCCCGAGAAGACAATGAAGGAGCTCTACGAGGAGCTGAAGAAAAAGTACAGGAAAAAAGTGGCGCGGTCGTATCTCTGGGAAGAGGCCAAGTGGAAGGCTTTGGCCGAGACCAACACCTCCGGGGCGAGGATTGCAAGGGTCGTCGTTCACCCCGACTACCGCTCCGACGGTCTCGGTCAGCTGAGCGTTAAATCCGCCCTTGAGTGGGTCGCCGAACGCAGAATTCCCGAGATGAGAAAGAGGAAGCACATCGTTGAGACGATAGCCCAGATGGCCCGCTACAATCCCTTCTTCGAGAAGGTCGGCTTCAGGTTCCTCTGGGAGACCGCGAGCGGGAGGCCGGTGCTTTTCTATCCCCTCACTGAAGAAGCCAAGGAGTACATAGCGCGCTTCCTGAAAGAAGACCCCCACGCGCCGGAGGATGGGAGACTGTGGCGTCCGAGCTACGGGAGGGTTGAGCCCTTGGACGGACCGATAGTCTTCAAAAACGTCTCCAAGGTCTTCGAGAGCGAGCTCGACATCAAGGGGTTGCCTGAGGAGATACAGGAACTGCTGAAGGCCTTTGGCGTGAGACACCGCGTTATTCAGAGACCCGTCCTGAGGAACCTCAACTTCGAGATAGAGCCCGGGGAGCTGATAGCGGTCGTCGGTGCCAGCGGTGCGGGAAAGACAACGCTCCTGAGGCTCATACTCGGAGCGGCCAACGGCTGGTGGGAGGAGCGCTTTAGGCCCACGAGCGGTGAGATAGAGGTTCCGGACAACGCCAAAGTTTCAGTCATGATTCCTGGCGAGTTCGAGCCGAACTTCGCCTCCGAGAGCATACTGGAGCACGTTTACAGGAAGATTAAGGACATAAATGCCGCCGTGGAGATACTCAACAGGGCAGGCTTGAGCGATGCGGTGCTGTATCGGGCCAAGTTCTCGGAGCTGAGCACCGGACAGAAGGAGCGGGCAAAGATAGCGTCCCTTCTGGCCGAAAAGCCCAATCTCCTCCTGATGGACGAGTTCGCGGCACACCTCGATACGCTCACGGCCATGAGGGTGGCCAAGAAAGTCGCCGAGATAATAAGGGAAGCTGGCATAACGGCGCTCATAATCACACACAGGCCGGAGGTCCTAAAAGCCCTGGACCCTGACAGGGTGCTCTTCGTCGGCTACGGGACGGCCCGGCTTCAGACTAAACTGGAAGGCCGGGAAGAGGGCCGTAGATGAGCCTCAGCAGGCCCACGAGGATCGGCTGGTGAACCACGTAAATCAGGAGGGTGTGCCTCCCGGCGAAGGCGACGAAGTGAACCAGCGGGCTCGATGGAAGACCTATCTCTCTTTTTCTCCTCCCGTCCGGATAGAAAACGCTCCCTGCAGTCATCCCGAGAAGGAAGACACCGAACCAGGGGAATATGGGGAAGTAATCCGGGGCGAAGTAGTTCTCAGGTAGGACTCCAACCGGCAGAAGCCAGAGCCCATCGTGGAAGTTTCGGAGAACCAGATGCCCCAGGATGAAAAACAGCGCCCAGAGAGCATTAAGACGGCCGAATCTGAAAAAAAGCACTCCAAGGAGCGTCGCAAGTCCAAGGAAATGGAGGATTCCGAAATGGATCGTCATGCCCAGGAAATATGTGGTGGCCGTAATCATCAGCCCAAGGCCGAAGAGCCTGAAAAAGCGCCTGAGGTACTTCCAGTAGGGGTTGGGCTTTTTCCCCAGCGTACGGGAGTAGCTTATCCACATCGAGAGGCCGGAGGCGAAGACGAATATCGTGGCGGTGGTTATGGCGAACCCCAGCCAGAAAGTCCTGTGGGAGGAGTAATTGAGAAACAGCTGAAGGTCGGTTACAAAGTTCGAGATCACCATCATCGTTATTCCGACGCCCCGCAGCAGGTCGATTTCCCAGTAGCGGCGTCCGGTGTATATCTCAAAGCCGAACATGGAAACGGTTTGCACCTCCTACTAAATAGGACTTTCGCTCAGAGGAGGACGCAGAGCAGGTCGAAGAGAACCGACCCGAACCAGTGGAGCAGGAAGCTTGGAAGAAAGCTCTCACTCTTTAGGTCGAGCTTGGCGAAGATTATCCCCGCTACGAACGAGTATGGAACCTCTATGCCCGGCTTGCCGATGTGCACGAGGGTGTAGGGGACATCCTGTGCGAGTATGCCAAGCCACTCGTTCTTCTTGGCAAGCGGAAAGAGGACAATCCCTCTGTAAAACGCCTCGTGGGAGAACATTATCACCCCGACCGCCAGCTCCTTGAGGAAAAAATCGCCCCAGCCGGAGTACTCAAATATCGGGTAGTAGTTCTTCATCTCCGGCACCCTCGTGCCGTAGAAACTCAGGGGGATTGCCAGCAGAAACAGTATCAGCGCCCATTTATACCCGTCCTTCTTTCCGATCTGCACACCCAGTTCGGAGGGTTTGAATCCGAGCAGCCTTGCGAGGAGCAGGGGCGCGGCGAAGTAGAGGAGGAAATTGTGGCCCGCCCACCGAAAGATACCTCCACCACTGTAGCGAACGAGGAGAATGAACGGCAGCAGTGCAATGTATAGAACCCAGGGGTTTCTCCCAACCCTCATGGAGAAAAGTTGGAGAAGGGGAATAAAAGCCTTTCACTCCTCTCCGGATTCCCTCTTCTCCTCGGCGGCCTTGGTCTTCTTTTTGCTGGTGGTCTTCTTGGTAGTCGTCCTTCTGGTTTTCCTGCCCTTGGTGCTCTTCCTCGTGGTCTTCCTCCTGGGCTTTTCTTCCTTCTTTGGCTCCTCGGCCTCCTTGGTTTCCTTCGGTTCTTCGGCCTTCTCTTCGACAGCTTCTTCCGTCTTCTCCTCGACCTTCCCGGCCTCGGGTTCCTCCTTTGTCTCTTCCACCTTTTCCTCAGCCTCTTCTGATCCCTCTGCCCTCTCAACGAGAGGCTCGCTGACCTCTTCCTCAAGCTCGACGACCTCTTTCTCCTCTGGAGGCTTGAGAAGCTCGTCGACTGAGGGCTTGAAGCTGACCTCCTCGTAGCCTATGAACTTGAGGTCGCTCTCAAGGAGTATCTCACCGAGGACGAGGGTGTTCTTGTCGATTTCATTGAGGAGCTGGCCAAAGTCAACGGTAACGTCCTTCTCGCCGACCTCAATGATGACTTTCTCCGTGTCGACCATCGGCATGCGGAGCTCTATGAGGGCCTTGACCTTCTCGATCGGGTCTTCGATCTTCTCGACGATCTCGACCTCATAGATGAGGTGCTTGCCGGCGTATGGATGGTTGAAGTCAACCCTCACCCTGCCACCGCTGACCGTGAGAACCTTGCCCTTGAGCTTCCTTCCGCTCTCGGTCTCGATCTCGACGGGCATTCCGGGGAACGGGTAGATGCCCTGCCTCCTGAACTGGCCAAGGGTGAAGGTCTTTATCAGCTTGGGGTCGCGCTTTCCAAAGCCCTTTTCGGGCGGGACGATTATCTCGTACTTCTTTCCGACCTCAAGGCCCTCAAGCTGCTCATCGAGACCCTTGAGAACGTGGCCGGCTCCGACCGCCATAGGAACCGGGCCGTAGATTCCCTTCTCGGAGTATATCCCGGCCTCCTTGGCAACATCCTCAAAGGTGGTGTCGAATATCTCACCGGTCTCCTTGACCTTTCCGGTGTAGTGGAGCTTTATGACGTCTCCCTTCTGAACCTTCATCACCGTAACCTCCTTTCACTGCTCTAACCCCGATTGAAGGAGTCGGTTTTTAAGCTTTTGCCGGGGCGGAATCCGAAAGGGTTTTAAGACGTTCATTTCAGGACATGTTGGGAAAAGTGGTGACGAATACACAGAGATGGGTAGTTCTTGTAGGAACCTTTCTGATGGGCCTCGTTGGAGGAATCTCATACGCGTGGGGTGTCTTCGTCAACCCCATGATGGAGACATTTGGCTGGAGCAGGGCCGAGGCGGTTTTGCCGTACACCGTGTTCATGATCGTCTTCACACTGACGATGTTTCCCGCGGGCAGGATGCAGGACGTCAACGGGCCCAGGAAGACAGCCATGCTCGGCTCCCTGCTGTTCGTGGTGGCGTACTCGTTAGCATCCCTCGTTGGGAGGTTTCAGACGCCGGTATGGCTCGCGCTCACTTACGGCCTCATAGGTGGCATCGGCTGCGGCCTGGTTTACGCATCGACGACGCCTCCGGCAAGGAAGTGGTTCCCGGACAGGCCGGCTCTTGCCATCTCGATAGCCGTGATGGGGTTTGGGATAGCCGCAATGCTCTTCGCCCCGCTGAAGGCCAGACACCTGATACCGACCCTCGGGATACCCACGACCTTCCTTGCCCTCGGCTTTATAACCGGGGGACTCGGTCTTCTGGCATCCCTGCTGGTCAAGAATCCCCCGAAAAGCTTCCATGTGCCGGCCAGGAAAAGAAGTCCCGGCCATGAGACCGACATTGGGCCGAGAGAAGCCGTTCGAACGGTCACCTTCTGGACGGTATGGCTTACCTTCGCTCTGGTTGCAGCCGGCGGGTTCATAGTAATAGGCCTCGTTCCGGCCTACGGGGAGCAGGTGCTGGGTTTAAGTCCCGCCCGTGCCGCCCTGGCCATCTCGATATTTTCCTTCTTCAACGGATTCGGGAGGCCGCTCTCCGGGATGCTCAACGACAGGTACGGCCCGCTGATGGTCATGGACGTTACGTACATCCTCCAGGCGGTGACGCTCCTGGCCTTCCCGTTCCTGGCCACCGGCGACATCTCCCTTTACCTCGCCAGCGCCATCATCGGCTGGAGCTTTGCCGTGACACTCGCGTCTTTCCCCACCCTGACGGCGCTGGCGTTCGGTGTCAAAAACATGGGCGCCAACTACGGTCTCGTGTTCACTGCCTTTGGGCTGGCCTCCCTCTCCCCGACGGTGGCCTCGTGGATCATGGGGGGCTCACTTGACTACTCCCCCGCGTTCATTGGGGCAGGTATCCTGTCCGGGGTAGGGGCACTCGTCGTGATGGCAATGAAAAAGGTGGGTGTCCTCCACAAACGATAACCTAATAAAAGAACCTTGCAAAGTTCCCTCGGTGGTGAGAAGATGGCCATAAGAGTGTACAACACCCTGACAAAGCAGAAGGAGGAGTTCAGGCCTTTGAGAGACGGAGAGGTCAGGATGTACGTGTGCGGGCCGACCGTTTACGATTACACCCACATCGGCCACGCGAGGACATACATAGCCTTTGACGTTATCCGGAGATACTTGGAGCACCGCGGTTATACTGTCCTCATGGTCATGAACTTCACCGACATAGACGACAAGATAATCCGGAGGGCCAACGAGACCGGCGAAGACCCGAAGGAGCTCGCGGAGAAGTTCCTGAGGTACTTTCTGGAGGACATGGAGGCACTGAAGGTTAAGCCGGCAGACATCTATCCCCGCGTTACCGAGCACATCGAGGACATCATAGGTTTCGTGGAGAAGCTCCAGGAGAAGGGGTACGCCTACGAGGGGAGCGATGGGGTCTACTTCGAGGTTCAGAAGTTCAAGGACTACGGAAAGCTCAGCGGGATAAAACTTGAGGAGCTCAGGAAAGGGGCGCGCGTCGAGCCCGGTGAGGACAAGAAGAACCCGGAGGACTTTGCCCTCTGGAAGAAGGCGAAGCCCGGGGAGCCGAAGTGGGAAAGCCCCTGGGGCGAGGGAAGGCCCGGCTGGCACATAGAGTGCTCCACGATGAGCACGAAGTACCTCGGCGAGAGCTTCGACATCCACGGCGGCGGGAACGACCTCATCTTCCCGCACCACGAGAACGAGATCGCCCAGACAGAGGCCTGCACCGGCCAGCAGTGGGTCAGGTACTGGCTCCACACCGGGTTCCTGATGGTGAACGGAGAGAAGATGAGCAAGAGCCTCGGAAACTTCGTGACGATAAGGGAAGCCCTGAAACGCTACGACCCCGAGGTCATAAGGCTCTTCGTCCTCCAGAGGCACTACCGCTCACCGCTCGACTACACGGAAGAGGGCATGGAACACGCCAGGAACAACCTGGAGAGGCTATACAACACCCTTGAAAACATCCGTGTGGCTATGGAGAGGGCGGAGCTTTCCTTCAAGTGGGGCCAGGAAGAGTTCGAGGCCTACGAGGCCATCAGGAACGCGAGAGAGAAGTTCTATGAAGCCATGGACGACGACTTCAACACGGCTGAAGCCATGAAGGCCGTCTTTGAGGTCAGCGGTGCCGTGAACAGGTACCTGAGCAGGGTCGAGAGGCCAAAGGAGAGCATCCTCCGCAAGGCGATGGAGTTCTTCAGGATAGTCAGCGAGGTCTTCGGCATCTTCGAAGACTACTTCAGGGAGCAGAGGGCCGGCGAGGAGGAGGCGCTCATCGAACTGCTCATAGAGGTCCGTGCCCAGCTCAGGAAGGAGAAGAACTTCGCCCTAGCAGACAAGATAAGGGCGGAGCTCAGGGAGATGGGCATTCAGCTCGAAGACACACCCCAGGGGACGATATGGAAGAGGGTTAAGGTTTGATTTCTCCACTTTCCTTTGCCATATTTACGTCAAAGCTCCGAGCGTAACGCTTAAATATAACCTTCCCCTTGCTCCGTTAAGGGAAATACAATGAAGAAGTTTCCGGCTTATCTCGCTTCTTGGGATGACATAGAAAGGTGGGCAAAGGAAGGCGCCTGGAAGGTTCTGGAGGACGGATGGAGGCCTGACGTCATAGTTGGCCTCGCAAGGGGCGGCTGGGTTGCAGCGAGGCTCTACTGCGACTACCTGGGAGTCAAAGATCTCGTCAGCCTCAAGGTCGAGCACTGGGGCGTCACAGCGACCCCGGACGGAAAGGCGAAGCTGAAGTACGGCAGCAACTACGACATGAGCGGCAAGAAGGTTCTCATCGTTGACGACATCAGCGACACCGGTGAGAGCCTGACCCTCGCAAAGAACTACGTCGAGGGCCAGAAGCCCGCCGAGATAAGGGTCGCAACACTGCTCACCATAAAGGGCTCCCGCTTCAAGCCGGACTACTACGGCGAGGAGATCGACTGGGCGTGGATAGTCTTCCCATGGAACTTCGTTGAAGACATGATAAACCTCGTCAGCAACCTCTTCGAGGAGAAGGAGGCCCTAACCACAGATGAAATCATCGAGCTGTTCAAGGAACTCCATGGAATGGAGGTTCCGAAGGGCAGGCTTGAGGAAGCCCTCCGTATGGCCGAGCGCAGGAAGGTTTTTAAGTTCCGGGAGGGAGCGTGGCGCAAAGCCCCATGAAGCCCAGGAAGTGGTAGTTTGAATAAGGATAAAAAGGTCGAAGAAATCCGGAGCCACAGTGTTTATGCCCGGGAAATCTACGACATGCACAGCGAAAGCATAGACAGGGTTCTCGAAGACTACGATGACCTCAAAGAGGACTACCTGAACGACCACTCACGCGCCAGAATTGTGAGGATAGTCTTCAACGAGGACAACGGCCTTCCTCTGGCCATAGAATTCAACAGGAAGGACGACAGCTTCAAGGGGTTCACCATAGCCATCGGCAAACCCCACATCAAGAGCAACGGAAACGGAAAAGAAGAAGACTCCCCTCATGGGGATGCCAGCGGCTGAAGTGGGGCTATTCCTTTTTTCATTAACATTTCCCGGGGGCAGTAACAACCGGGGTCGCTGAATACCCGGCCCTGCGGCCCATAGTCATTTCCGACAACCTTTAAAGGCCACCCTCCCAACCGGATTAGGGTGACCGAAAATGGGGGCAAGGACACCGGCAACGGTTATGCTCATCATGATGTTCGCCGGTATGATGATGCCGTTCTCGTGGGGCTCTTCCGGGAGACCGCTAATCGTGACCAGCATAGCACCCCTTGCCGCGATAGTCCAAGATGCCTTCGGCAACTCCGCGGATGTGGTCTATATAATTCCTCCCGGGGCGGACCCCCATGAGTACCAGCTCACGGCGAGTCAGATAGAACTCCTTCGGAGGGCGGACGTGATAGTAACAACGGGTGGCCATCTTCCGGTTGAGAAAAGAATAGATGAGCTGAAGAAGGAGGGCACGATAAGCGGGGAAGTTCTGTTCATTGACGACTACAAGCGGGAGGGCTTTCGCTATCTCCCCGAGCACTGGTACGGCAACAAAGACAACCCCCACGGCATCTGGCTAGACCCGACCAACGCCCTCTCCATAGCAAGGGCCAC
Source organism: Thermococcus coalescens (assembly GCF_055392585.1). Classification (NCBI taxonomy): domain Archaea; kingdom Methanobacteriati; phylum Methanobacteriota; class Thermococci; order Thermococcales; family Thermococcaceae; genus Thermococcus; species Thermococcus coalescens. The sequence continues at coordinate 113,417 of NZ_AP043764.1, read as the reverse complement.
GGAAAAGGCGCTTGAAAGAACCGATGGGGCCAACGCCAACGTTTACCGGGCGGAGTATGAGAGCTTTGAGAACCGGGTGATGACTGTGGTCCGCTCCTATAAGGGCCTCGTCGGGGGTGAAAAAAGTGCCGTGATCCAGATGCCCGCGGATCAGTACGCAATAGAGTGGCTTGGAATCAAGGCGATAGCGTCCATAAAACCCGAGGAAGAGGTTCCCGCGATGGGGGTAGACGAACTCGTTTCGGCGGCACTCAAATCGGACGTTATAGTCTATGCTATGGATAGCCCGGATCAGCTGAAGGAGGCCGCAAGGGAGCTCTCGGCCAAGAGCGGGAAGCCCTCCGCGGAGATAAGGGTCTTCTGGAAGGACACTCCGTACACGGAGATGCTCATCGAAAACAGCGCGGCGGTGGTCAGAGCCCTTGGAGGAGCACCTGAAAAGGAGCCTGTGGTGAGAACGGACGTGACGAGGTACGTTGTCATCTCCCTCGTGGTCGGGATCGTTCTGGGGACTGCCCTCGGTGTCGTCATCAAGAAATGATGCCCTTCTCGTTTCTTTAAACAAAAGTGGAAAAGGGGAATCACTCCCTCTTGTAGGGCCTTCCGTCCCACTTCGGCGGCCTGGCTTTTCCGATGATCCCTGCAACGATGATGAGGGTCATTATGTAGGGCAGCATGAGGATGAACTGCCCGGGTATTATGTGGAGCGGTGCCAGCCACGCCGCCAGTGCGTCGAAGAAACCAAACAGCCAGCCACCGAGGAGAGCAACGAGGGGGTTCCAGCCGCTGAAGACCATGTTGGCGAGTGCTATGAATCCCCTGCCAGCGGACATGGTCTTCTGAACGACTCCAAGCCAGGCAACGCTCATATAGGCTCCTCCGAGACCGGCCAGGGCGTGTCCATAGACCGTTGACCAGAACCTGTACTTCTCGACGTTGATACCAAGTGCATCCGCGGCCTCCGGGTTTTCACCGACGGAGCGGACGCGGAGACCTAGAGGGGTCTTGAAGAGCACCCACCAGGTTATTACCGCTATTGCTATGGTAACGAAAATCATCGGGCTTATCTTGCCGTACTTGGTGTTCCAGCTCCAGAGAGTAACAGCGACCTGGTGCTGACCGGCGGTTCCCCAGTAGGCGAGTATGCCGAAGGGAACAACGCCCATAGCCAGCAGGTTGATGCCTATACCGGGTATGATGTGGTCACCCTTGAGGTAGACCGTGAGAACTCCGTGGAGGATTCCAAAGATGATGCCCGTGGCTATGCCACCGACAAGCCCCATGATCCCGCTACCGGTAATCTCTGCCACTATGGCGCCAAAGAACGCACTCATTAAGAGGACTCCCTCATAGCCGATGCTGACCACACCTGCCCTCTCGCTCCAGACAGCACCGACGCTCGTTAGCACTATGGGCACCATGGCCATGAGGGAGGTAATCAGGATAGAGATTATTGATCCGAGATCCATCAGGCCTCCCCCCTCCTAAAAGCCTTCTTGATGAGGTCATAAAGTCCCGGTATCGCAACCGTGATAACTATGATGCCCTGTATGACTTTGATAATCTCCAGGGGCACCTGCGCCCCAATCTGCATCATTGGGGTTCCTGCGCGGAGCATTCCAAAGAATATTGCCGCAAAGATTATGCCCAGGGGGTGGTTTCTGCCAACGAGGGCGACGCCTATTCCGTCGAAACCAAGGCCATACACGTTGGCCATTCCCTGGCTTATGGCGTACGTCGGCGGCTCGCCCATGATCTTCATGGCACCACCAAGACCGCTCATGATTCCGCCTATAACAAAGGACCATATTATCGCTTTGTTCGGGTTAACACCACCGTATCTTGCCGCTTTCGGGTTAATTCCACTTGCCCTCATACCAAACCCGAAGACTGTGTGCCAGAGGAGGTAGTACGTTAGGACTGAGGCGATGACTGCAATTATGAAAGCTATTGAGAGGTCAGTGTTCCCTATCAGGGGGAGCCTGGCACTCTCCGGTATCCTTATGGTCTTGTTGGGGTCGTTGGGGTTGGCGTAGGGGCCGACGACGAGCCAGAGGACAAAGAACCACGCTATCCAGTTGAGCATGATGGTGGATATGACCTCGTGGACACCGCGGTAGACCTTAAGGAAGGCCGCGGGGAGGCTCCAGAGCGCACCGAGGAGCATGCCCATTGCGAGGCCAAACCACATGTTGCCCCATATGTTGGTGAATATGACTGCCGCTATCGCGCCGAAGTAGAATGAACCTTCGGCACCTATGTTGAATATTCCAGTCCTGGCGCTTATGGCAAACGTGAGTGCCGTGAGCATTATCGGGGTGGAGTACGCGAGGGTGCTGGCTATACCGTTGGTTGAGCCGAGGGCACCCTTAAAGAGCCAGTAGTATGTTTCAACCGGACTGTAGCCAAAGGTCAAGAGCACTATGGCTCCCAGGAGGAAGCCGACGAAGATGGCTATGAGGCTCTCGATGAGAGCTTTGAAGTTGAAGAACTTAAGGGCATCACTTTTTGAGCTCTTCATAGCGTATTCCCCCCATCATCATTCCTATCTCCTCTGTGGTGACCTCCTCGGGCTTTACAACGCCCATGAACTCGCCCTCGTAGATTATTCCCATCCTGTCGCTGAGCTGCACGACCTCATCGAGGTCGGCTGAGACCAGAAGGACGGCCTTGCCCTCGTTTCTGAGCTTCACAAGGTAGTTGCGGATGTACTCTGTGGATGCAACATCAACACCGCGCGTCGGCTGGGAGGCTATTATAAGGACTGGCTGCTTGCTGACCTCCCTTGCCACGATGAGCTTCTGCTGGTTTCCACCGCTGAGGCTCTTGACAGGGGCGTCCACTCCTGGAGCGGATATTTCGAACTGCTCGATGAGCCCCATCGTGTGCTTCTTTGCCTTGCCCCAGTCTATGGTGCCCTTCCAGCGCTGAAATTCCTTTCTCCACTGAAGTCCGAGTATGGCGTTCTCGGTAACGGTCATTTCAAGTATCAAACCCATGTGAGTCCTGTCCTCCGGTATGTGTGCCATTCCCGCATCATAAAGTTCCTTTGGAGGCCTTCCAGTGATATCCTGGCCGTTTAAGAGTACCTCTCCCTTTTCGGGCTTTCTAAGTCCGGTGATGGCTTCTATGAGTTCCGTCTGTCCATTTCCCTCGACCCCGGCTATTCCAAATATTTCGCCGGCCCTCACCTCAAAGGACAGGCCTTTAACAGCATCCTCTCCCCTGTCGCCCTTGACCCAGAGGTTTTTGATCTCAAGTATCGGCTTTCCGGGTTCTTTCGGCGGCTTCTGTATTCTGAGAACCACGTCCCTTCCAACCATCATCCTGGCCAGCAACTGGGGAGTTGCCTCGCTCGTGTTGACTGTTCCAATGACTTCACCCTTCCTGATGACCGTAACGCGGTCGGTGAGCTCCATGACCTCGTTGAGCTTGTGGCTGATGAAGATTATCGTCTTGCCCTCGGCCTTCAGCTTCTTAAGGACGGCAAAGAGCTCCTCGACCTCAATGGGTGTCAGCACTGCCGTTGGCTCGTCGAGTATGAGAACGTCAACGTCTCTGAAGAGCATCTTGAGTATCTCAATTCTCTGCTGGACTCCAACGGGAAGTTCCTCCACCGGAACATCGAGGGGCACTTTGAAGTTTAGATCCTCCATAAGCCTCTGGAGCTTCTCGCGGGCGGCATCAACATCTATCTTCGAAAACATTCCGTGCCCTTCCATTCCAAGGATTATGTTGTGAAGAGCATCAAAAACCTCAACGAGGGTGAAGTGCTGGTGAACCATACCGATGCCGTTTGCGAGGGCATCGGCTGGGCTCTTAAAGCGGGTCTCCTTACCGCGGACGTAGATTTTACCCGCGGTCGGATGGAGCATTCCAAAGAGAATTTTCATGAGGGTCGTCTTTCCGGCGCCGTTCTCACCCAGGAGGCCGAGTATCTCGCCCTGATACACAGTTAGATCAACACCCTTGAGAGCCCTTGTGCCGTCGGGATACACCTTCACTATTCCCTTCATCTCTAGTATTGGAGTCTCTCCCATGCAAGCACCCCCGGAAATTTAAAGAATCTACGCACAAAATTTGGCAGATAAAAAATAAGATTTAAAGAAAATCACTTGGCAAGCTGCATCATTTCCTGCCAGGTCTTGGCATTCCTTATGGCCTCGATCTCGTCCTTGTTGAACGCCTTTGGAACCTTGATCTCGCCGCTGATTATCTTCTGCTTGAGCTCGTCGACTGCCTGCCAGATCCAGTCCGGAACCTGCTTCCTGGTGTCCTCAAGGTACTTCCTGAGCTCGTCCTTGTTGGTGAATCCAAGCTCCTTAAGCTTCTGCTGCTGGGTGTCAGCCGGGAGTGAGTCGAACATGGCCATGACGTCGTCAACGGTGCTGACGCCGACACCGTTCTCCTTGAGGCCGAGCTCGACGACACCGCCCTTGAAGTTGCCCTCAACGGCGTCCTTGACGGCGGTGTAAACACCGACGTCAACGCGCTTCATCATACTGGCGATGATCGCTCCGGGCTTGATCCAGTCCTGGGCCGAGTCAACACCGACGGCGAAGGGCGGGCCCATCTTCTGGTTGTGGGCCTTGAGGTACTCCTCAACGGCCTGGAACACACCGACACCGGTTCCGCCGGCGACCTGGTAGATGACCCAGGCGCCCTGGTCAAGCTGGGCCTTGGCGGCCTGGTAGCCCTTGGCGGGGTCGGTGAAGGTTCCGGTGTACTGGTAGAGAACGTCTATCTTAACGTCCTTTCCGGTCTTCTGCTTGTAGTAGTCCTCGGCCCAGGCAACACCGAAGCGGTAGCCGCCCTCGAACTTGTAGAGAACAGGTATCTCCATTCCAAGGACGATTCCAACCTTGTCCTTACCGCTCTCGGCGGCAATGAGAGCAGAGAGAGCGCCTATGAGTGCGGAGCCCTCGTTCTCCTTGAAGAGTATCATCATGACGTTGTCGGGCATCTCCGGGTCAAAACCATCGATGATTGCAAAGTGCTGGTTCGGATACTCCGCGGCGACCTTCTTGACAGCGTCGGTCATCATGAAACCAACCGCGATTATAACGAGGTAGTCACCCTGCTGGGCCAGGGTTTCAAGGTTCTTGACGTAGTCGTCCTCCGTGTTGCTCTGAAGCTCGACAAGCTCAAGGTTGAAGTCCTCGGATGCCTTTTTGGCACCAAGGTATGCCATGTCGTTGAAGCTCAGGTCACCCCTTCCACCAACATCATAGACGATGGCAATCTTGCCTTTGGTCTGTGTGGAGGTTTCGTTTCCTCCAGGAGATATACAGCCACTAGCCACGACGCTTATGGCCAAGAGGCCGATTAAAAACAGGCTTAACCACTTCCTCATCTGAGACCCTCCGCGAGTTTTGCAGATGTATATAGGTGGCGAAAATATATACTTTGCGGTGGTCACAAAACCGAAAACACGGGAAAGAATTTTAACCTCGGAGTAAAAGTTTTTTGTGATGGCCATGCTGAAGAAAATAGCCGAACTGGATTCGGGGGTCGTTTTAATCACCGGCGGCGGAAAGAGACTTGCGAGGATATACCTGAACGCATGGGCAAAGGGAGGAAGGCGCATACTTGCCGAGTACCTGCCGTTCCAGGTCAATGGCAATACCTACATAGGCTCACCCTTTGAGAGCGACGACTTTGAAGTCTATCTCATCATCAATCCCCTTTCGCGCTCAAAGGCCGAGAGGGAGAAGTTAAAAGAGTGGCTCGCCTCGCATAGGGACAGACTCGTCCTGCTCTACGAGCACAAGTACGTGAAGGACTCAATAACCCGCTATGGACTAATGAGATTCATTGATTATATAATAGCTTACAAGAGGGAAACAGTTGGCTTCGAAAGGGTGGACGTCATGCGGCTGGAAGACGGAAGGGTCGCTGAAAGCAAAACCTACGTGAGGAGGTACTGAATTTATAAACGGTGACTCCGAGCCAACTCCGCCCGATGACGAGCGGTTTCGGGTCTGAAGTGTGATGACACCAGCTATCGCCGAGGGCATTCATAATTATTATATATGCATAAGTCCCTCGCTCATAGGGTGGTAAAAAATGCTGGGAAAACTCAAGGAGAAGTTAGGATCATTCGTGGACAAGGTCTCACAGACTGAAATAAGTGAGAAGGACGTGGAAAATGCGCTCTGGGATCTGGAAATAGAGCTTCTTGAGGCAGATGTTGCCCTTGAAACCGTCGAGGAGCTCAAGGAGAGGATAAAAGAAAAGCTCGTCGGCCAGAGGGTCAAGATTGGAACTAACAAAAAGGCGCTGGTTGAAGAGGCCGTCCGTGAAGCCGTGCTTGAGGTTCTAACACCCGAGAGGAGGATAGATCTCCTTGAGCTGATCAGGTCAAAGGAGGAGAAGCCCTTCGTTATAGCCTTCGTGGGCTTCAACGGTTCCGGTAAGACAACGACCATAGCCAAGCTCGCCCACTGGCTCAAGAAGAACGGTTTGAGCGTTGTCATAGCCGCCAGCGACACCTTTAGAGCCGGGGCGATAGAACAGGTTGAAGAGCACGCAAAGCGCGTTGGTGTCAAGGTCATAAAGCACTCCTATGGTGCCGACCCAGCGGCCGTCGCCTACGACGCCATCCAGCACGCAAAGGCGAGGGGACTCGACGTCGTCCTCATCGACACCGCGGGAAGGAACGAGCTGAACAGAAACCTCATGGACGAGATGAAGAAGATAGCGCGCGTAACCAAACCAGACCTGGTGATATTCGTCGGCGACAGCCTCGCCGGCAACTCCGTCGTCGAGCAGGCGAAGCAGTTCAACGAGGCGGTAAAGATCGACGGGGTAATCCTCACGAAGCTGGATGCGGACGCAAGAGGAGGGGCGGCGCTCAGTATAAGCCACGCGATCGGTGCCCCGATACTCTTCGTCGGCGTCGGTCAGGGCTACGACGATTTGAAGCCCTTCGACGAGAAGTGGTTCGTGGAGAGGATTTTCGGGGAGGCTTAGAACAGCCTCTCTATCTCTTCCAAATTTACACTGGCGGTCATATCTATGTTTATCGGCGTAACGCTGACCTTCCTCTCGACCTTCAGGACGTAGGCGTCGGTTCCGGGCTCGAACTTTTCACACTTCCTTCCGACTATCCAGTAATAGGGATGTCCCCTCGGGTCGAGGCGCTCCTCTATGGTCGGGCGGTATCTCCTCCTGGCGAGCCTTGTCACCACTATCTCCGTCTCCGGCGTGGCATCTCTGGGCACGTTTACGTTGAGCATGTCAACGCCATCGGGAAATCCCCTCTCAAGAACCGCCTTGGCTATCCTCCTCAGGAAGTGCGATGCAACGGAGAAGTCTATTCCCTCCCCCTCACTGAGGGTTTTTCTCCAGTCAACTTCGAGACTCACGGCTATGCTGGGGATGCCGTGCGTGGCGGTCTCAATGGCGGCAGACGCCGTTCCGGAAACGGTTATCTCTGTGCTGAGGTTCTCGCCGAGGTTTATCCCGCTTATGGCGAGGTCGAAGTCGGTGAATCGCGCGAGAGCAAAGATTACACAGTCCACGGGCATTCCATCAAGACCGTAGGCAATCTTTGCGCCGGGGACGTCAACGAGCTTCGCCCGGAGGGGTCTGTGGAGGGTCATGGCCCTCCCGCTGGCGCTCCTCTGGAAGAGGGGGGCAACCACATACACCTCGCCAAGGTCTTGGACGGCCTCAACGGCGGCACGGATGCCCTTTGAATAAATTCCATCGTCGTTCGTGATGAGTATCCGCGGCATGATAAGAACCTCAACCTCACATTTAAAAACCCTAACTCCCAGCCGGGTTCAGGTGAGAGGATGAGCTACTGGACGAGTGAGGACAACGTTGCTGGAAAGCCCGGAACGGCGCTGTTTGTCATACTCCCGACTATCGGGTGCTACCGCTTTAGGATAAACGAAGCCTGCTACATGTGCGCATACCCCACCGCCGCACCGAAGGTTAGGTGGACCCAGGAGGCAATAGTTGACTACGTCCGCGAGGCACTCAAGAAGATCGAGGGCAAGAAGGGGCCCTTCGCAGTGAGGATGTTTACATCAGGCTCTTTCCTAGACAACGGGGAGCTCAAGCCCGAGACAAGGAAGAAAATCTTTGAAATCCTTGCGGAAATTGATGAGGTCAAAGAGATAGTCATAGAGAGCAGGAGCGAACTGGTCCGCTACGATGCCGTGAAGGAGCTGGCCGAGATAGTCTCGGACAAGCACTTCGAGGTTGCCATAGGCCTTGAAACTGCCAACGATGATATAGCCGATGTCTCGATAAACAAGGGCAACACCTTTGCCGACTTCGTGAAGGCGGCCGAGATAACCCACGAGGCGGGGGCAAAGGTTAAGACCTACCTCCTGCTCAAGCCAATCTTTCTCTCCGAGCGCGATGGCATAGAGGACGTCAAGGAGAGCATAATCAGGGCCGAGCCCTACACGGACACGTTCTCGATAAACATCACCGACATCCAGAAGGGGACGCTCTACGAGAGGCTCTGGGAAAAGAAGGAGTACCGGCCTCCGTGGATCTGGAGCGCGGTTGAAGTGCTCATCTGGGCAAAGAAGAGGTTTCCGGAGAAGAGGATACTCAGCGATCCCGTTGGGGCCGGTTCAAAGCGCGGTCCACACAACTGCCTCACAGACTACGACCGGGTTATAGGAAGGGCGATAAAGAAGTTCTCGGCAACGCAGGATTTGAGCCACATCGAGAGACTCAAGCCCGAGTGCCGCGAGAGGTGGGAGTACATAGTCGAGAGCGGCCTCCTCGACTGGCAGCTGGTGACGTGGTGAAGGTATTTCGTTTTTGAAAGAACTTTCATGTTTTCTTTTCGCGAGTCTTATAATTCCTCCCGCGGTTCTTTGATGCCCATTTATGAGCCCTCACGAAACCTTTAAATGTTGACAAACGTAAACGGGGTTAGCAAATCGCGGGTGATGCTTATGGCGGATGTCGAAGGGAAAACCGTGGTTGAAAGGTCGGACTACCTCGTTACCGGCAAAGCCGAGGGCGTCGTTGAAATTGATGTGGACACCTTTCTGTGCAAGGGCTGTGGTATATGCCTTGAGATGTGCCCGAGGAAGGTCTTTGAATGGAGCAAGGAGCTGAGCGAGAAGGGTGTCCACTACCCAGTCCCGGTTCACGCCGAGAAGTGTGTCAAGTGCAAGCTCTGTGAGTTGCTCTGCCCTGATTTCGCGATAGCGGTAAGGTGGTGACTCATGATCATCCGTGGTGACGAGCCTGAACAGCTCAGGCTCCTGAGGAGGCTCTACAAGCCGGGCAACTACTTCATGCAGGGCAACGAGGCGGTTGCATACGGTGCACTCTTCGCGGGCTGCCGCTTCTACGCGGGCTACCCGATAACGCCATCCAGCGAAATCGCCGAAACCATGGCCCGGGAGCTGCCGAAGCTTGGAGGTTATTACCTCCAGATGGAGGACGAGATTGGAAGTATAGCGGCCATGATAGGCGCCTCCTGGACGGGATTCAAGGTGATGACAGCAACTGCCGGTCCCGGCTTCTCGCTCATGCAGGAAAACCTCGGCTACGCGGTCATGACCGAGACCCCGCTCGTTCTGGTCGACGTCCAGAGGAGCGGTCCCTCAACCGGACAGGCCACGAAGGGGGCACAGGGCGACTTCTTCCAGGCGAGGTGGGGAACCCACGGAGACCATCCGATAGTTGCCGTTTCTCCCACAAGCGGGCAGGATGCTTTCTGGGAGACCATAAGGGCGTTCAACATTTCCGAGAGGCTGAGAACCCCTGTGGTGGTGCTCTTCGATGGAGTCCTCGCCCACACGAGAGAGCAGATAAAGATTCCGGACGTTTCCGAGGTCGAAATAATCTACCGCAAACTCCCCCAGAACGAAGGGGAGGCAAAGCTTCCCTTCGGCGACCCGCACGGCGACGGCGTTCCGCCGATGCCTCTCTTCGGTCACGGATACTTCACCCACGTTACGGGCTCGACCCACAAGGAAACCGGCCTGAGGGACGTTTACACGCCAGAGGTCCACGACAGGCTCGTGAGGAGAATCCACAGAAAGATAGAGAAGAACCGCGGGGTTTACGAGAAGTATGAAGAGCACTTCACGGACGATGCGGAAATCCTCGTGGTGAGCTGGGGCGTGACGGCCAGACCCGCACTGGGGGCTGTTCTTAAGGCCAGGGAGGAGGGGATAAACGTCGGACTCTTTGTGCCGAAGACCGTCCACCCGTTTCCAGGTGAGAGGATGCGCGAGCTGGCTAGGAGGGCACGGGCGGTACTCGTATCCGAGATGAACCTCGGTCAGATGATAATAGAGGTCGAGCGCTACGTTAACGACGACGTCCTCCTCAGGGGCGTGAACAAGATCGGCGGCGTGCCTCTGACCGTTGAGGAAATCCTCCGCGAGATAAGGGGTGTTGCCTGATGGCAAAGAAGATATACTCCACGTATCCGATGGTTAAGTACCTCCGTAAGGAGGCCCTTCCCACTGCACTCTGTCCCGGCTGCGGTGGGGGAACGGTTCTCAACGCCTTCGCCAACGCCGTTGATCAGCTCGGGATAGACCCGAAGGACCTGGTTGTCGTCAGCGGGATAGGCTGTTCCGCCTGGATAGCCTCGCCGTACTTCCTGGCGGATACCCTCCACACGACCCACGGGAGGGCGATAGCCTTCGCCACCGGCGTCAAGGTTGGGCTGCCTAATAAGAAGGTCGTCGTTATAAGCGGGGACGGCGATTTAGCGAGCATCGGCGGAAACCACCTCCTCCACGCCGCGAGGAGGAACATCGACATAACGGTCATCCTCGTGAACAACTTCATCTACGGAATGACCGGCGGTCAGGTCGCACCGACGACTCCCTTCGGGGCGAAGACGACGACCAGCCCATACAGAAACATAGAGCACCCGCTCCAGATTTCGGAGACCGTTGCCGCCGCCGGGGCGAGCTACGTTGCCAGGTGGACAACGGCGCATGTCTATCAGCTCATAGAGAGCATAAAGAAAGCCCTCCAGGTCAAGGGCTTCTCCCTCGTCGAGGTTATCTCGCAGTGTCCCGTCCAGTACGGAAGGAGGAACAGGATGAAGGAACCGGCCGAGATGCTCAGGTGGTTCCTCAAGAACTCAGTCCCGGTCAGCAGGGCGAGAAACATGAGCCCGGAGGAGCTTGAGGGCAAGTTCGTCATAGGAGAGATAGTCAACAGGGAGAGGCCGGAGTTCACCACGGAGCTTAACAAGCTCATTGATGAAGTCCAGGAGCACTTCGGCCTTAAGGGTGAAGATGATGGAGTTTGAGACCATCGGCAGAAGGCTGAGGGAGGCATTTGGGGACAGGGTTGAGGAGGTCATCGTCTTCGGTTCGAGGGTTAGGGGAGACTACGGGGAAGAAAGCGACCTAGACGTTCTCCTAGTCTTTAAAGACGGGATAAAGCGGGAGGACTGGGACGAGATAGGAAGGCTGAGCGCCGAGCTTACCCTTGAGCTGGGTGTCTCGGTCATGATAGTGCCGCACACTTCCAGAAAAGACAGCCTTTACACCACAGCGAAGACGGAGGGTGTGAGGGTATGAAAAAGGAAGAGATCAGCGCTCTGCTGAAAAAAGCAGATGAGAGACTCAAGGCCACCAAAGAGCTCTTTGAGAAGGGCTATCATGCATTCACCATATCAAGCGCCTACTACGTCATGTTCTACTGTGCAAGGGCGCTTCTTCTCTCAAAGGGCATAACGCCGAAGAGCCATGCAGGGGTTCACGCTCAGCTCGGAAAGGAGTTCGTCAAAACGGGGGAGATTCCCGCGAGGCTCTACACCGGCTATTCCAAGGCGTTAAACATGCGCCATACTGCCGATTACGATGTTTTCGTAGAGTACACTGAGGAGGAAGCCCGTGGGGTTTTGAAGTACGCGGAGGAGTTTTTGGCATTCACGAAATCCTACCTGGAGGGGATTGGAGATGCAGATTAGGTTCGCCGGCATAGGCGGTCAGGGTGTTGTGCTCGCAGGGGTCATACTCGGCGAGGCCGCCGCCATAGAGGGGCTGAACGTTGTCCAGACCCAGGACTACAGCTCGGCCAGCAGGGGCGGCCACTCGATAGCCGACGTCATAATATCGAAGGAGCCGATTTACGACGTCATAGTCACCGAGGCGGACGTCCTGGTTGCCCTCGCCCAGCTCGGCTACGACACCGTGAAGGATGAGCTCAGGGAGGACGGGCTGCTGATTATAGACACAGACCTCGTCAGGCCCGATAGGGACTACGTCGGCGCTCCCTTCACAAGGCTCGCCGAGGAGAGCACCGGCCTGGCACTCACAGTCAATATGGTCGCCCTCGGCTACCTCGTGGCGAAGACTGGAGTCGTAAAGAGGGAAAGCGTCGAGGAGGCCATAGGGAGAAGGGTTCCCAAGGGAACGGAGGAGATAAACATCAAAGCTTTCCGGGTTGGTTATGAGGAGGGATGCAGATGAGATACCCCTTTCCGGTTGGTAAGAGCGACTTCATTCAGGGCGATGAGGCAATAGCGAGGGCGGCAATTTTGGCCGGCTGCAGGTTCTACGCAGGCTATCCCATCACACCCGCGAGCGAGATATTCGAGGCGATGGCGCTCTACATGCCGCTGGTCGATGGCGTAAGCATACAGATGGAGGACGAGCTGGCGAGCATGGCGGCCATAATAGGTGCATCATGGGCCGGTGCAAAGGCCATGACGGCAACGAGCGGCCCGGGCTTCAGCCTCATGATGGAGAACCTCGGCTACGCAATAATGACGGAAACTCCGGTTGTTGTCGTGGACGTCCAGCGCGGGGGCCCCTCAACCGGCCAGCCGACGCTGGCAGCTCAAGGCGACATAATGCAGGCCATCTGGGGAACCCACGGCGACCATTCGCTGATAGTCCTCAGCCCCTCAACCGTTCAGGAGGCCTTTGACTTCACCGTAAGAGCCTTCAACCTGGCCGAGAAGTACAGGACGCCGGTGGTTCTTCTCACCGACGCCGAGATAGCCCACATGCGCGAGCGCGTTTACATTCCCCAGCCCGAGGAGATAGAAATTATAGACCGCAAGCTGCCGGCCAGCGAGGAGGAGGCCAAGTACCCCTTCGGGGACATACACGGCGACGGCGTTCCACCCATGCCGATATTCGGAAAGGGCTACCGCACCTACGTCACGGGCCTCACCCACGACGAACGCGGAAGGCCCAGGACTGTCGATGCGGAAGTCCACGAGAAGCTCGTGAGGAGGATAATTGAGAAGCTGGAGCGCAACAAGGCTGACATAATAACCTACGACGCTTACGAGCTCGACGACGCTGAAATAGCGATAATCAGCACGGGCATAGTCTCGCGCTCCGCCCTCAGGGCGGTGAAGATACTCAGGGACAGGGGAGTCAAGGCAGGCATGCTCAAGCTCAACACGATATGGCCCTTCGACTTTGACATGATCGAAGAGCTCGCAGAGCGCGTGAGGAAGATATACGTCCCGGAGATGAACCTCGGACAGCTCTACCACCTCGTCAAGGAAGGTGCCAACGGAAAAGCTGAGGTCGAGCTGATAGCGAAGATAGGCGGCGAGGTTCACACTCCGATGGAGATAGTCGAGAGGGTGGTGGGCTGAATGTACTTGAAGTCCGCTTACGAAATTCGCGACAAGTACCTGAGAAAGGACATGCTCCCGACGATATTCTGTCCGGGCTGTGGAATAGGCTCGGCACTGCAGTACACGCTCCGCGCGATAGACGACCTCGGCCTCAACCCGGACGAGATAGTCTGGGTCAGCGGAATAGGCTGTTCCTCCCGTGTGCCCGGCTTCGTCAACTTCGACGGCCTCCACACGACCCATGGAAGGGCTCTGGCCTTTGCCACCGGCATAAAACTGGCCAACCCGAACCTCAAGATAATCGCCTTCATGGGCGACGGTGATGCCGCAGCAATAGGTGGGAACCACTTCATTCACGCCATCAGGAGGAACCTCGACGTTACGGCAATACTCATCAACAACTTCACCTACGGAATGACCGGGGGACAGGTAGCGCCGACCGCCCTGAAGGGCCTGCGCGGAACCACCGCCCCCTACGGCCAGTTCGAGAACCCCTTTGACATAGCTGACCTGGCCGTCTCGGCCGGGGCCAACTACGTCGCCAGGTGGAGCGTCTTCAACTACCTGCAGGGCATCAACAGCATCAAAAAGGCTCTGAGCAAGGAGGGCTTCACCCTCGTCGAGTTCCTATCTCCGTGCCCGATCAGCTTCGGAAGGAGGAACAGAATGAAAACAGCTCCGGAGCTGCTCCGCTGGTACCAGAAGATAACCGTTCCGCTCGCGAAGGCAAAGAAGATGCCTCCGGAGGAGCTGGAGGGTAAGATAGTCATCGGTGAGTTCGCAGACAGGGACAGGCCCGGCCTCGTCAGGGAGTACGAGGCGTACAAGAGGCGCGCCAAGAAGATGATGGGGTGGGAGGAATGAGGAGGGAGATACTCTTCAGCGGCTTCGGCGGCCAGGGGGTTATACTCGCCAGCGTTATCCTCGGAAGGGCGGCAGCTGTCTACGAGAACCTCTACGCTGTGCAGACGCAGGCCTATGGACCGGAGTCGAGGGGAGGGGCGAGCAAGGCCGAGGTCGTCATCAGCGACGAGCCCATAGACTACCCTAAGACCCTAAGGCCGGACTGTGCCGTCTTCTTCTCCCAGGAGGCCTACAACAAGTACCTCCACACGGTAAAGGAGGGCGCCAGGATAATAGTCGAGGAGGAGCTGGTACCCCACAGGGACTTCGAGTTTGAGAAGAAGCTTGAGGTGCTCTCGCTTCCTCTCACGGAGATAGCCGAAGAGACGACCGGCCTCAGCCTCACCATGAACATCCTCACCCTGGGAATCCTCACCGCGTGGACAAGGGTTGTGAGCAGGGAGGCCATAGAGAAGGCCGTTTTGGACGCTGTGCCCAAGGGGACGGAGGAGATAAACCTGAGAGCGCTCCGCAAGGGCTTTGAGCTCGGCGAGAAAGCCAAAAAAGGCGAGCTCTGAGTTTGTCTATTTTCTCCCATTTCCCAAAAACTTATCAATTCACATTTCTATCTTCCGTTATGCTCATCAACGAGACCAAGGGCAGAACCTGGAACGGGAGGGTCAGACTCGCCGACAGCTTTTTCAAACGGTTTAGGGGGTTAATGCTCGTTAGGAATGTCAACTATGCCCTGGTCTTTGTTCTCCCCGCCGAGACGAAGGCCAACGCTTCAATTCACATGTTCTTCATGCTGGACGATATAGACGTCATCTGGCTGGACTCCGCGAGGAGAGTTGTGGACTTCAAAACCGCCAGAAAGTGGCGTCTCTACACGCCAAAGAAGCCCGCGAAATACATCATCGAGGGGCCCGTTGGGATAACAAGGGTTCTTGAGGTCGAAGATGGCGACCTGATAAACTGGCTCCCAACCAAGGAGATGGAGAAGGCAGTCCCCGTAAAGTCCCTTCTACCAGGAAAAATCGACCTGAACGGCTCTAAAAACGGCGTTGCTATGGTGGAGAGTGTGGGGGGAGTGCGGGCAGAGTTTCCTCACTTGAAGAAGGATTAACGGCCCGGGAGAAGAGTTGGATTAAAAAAATTCCTGCGAGAATCATTCTCACGGGAATTTTCAGAACTCGAACTCAACTCCATTCTCCTCGCCCTCCCAGAGGACTACCCTCTGAAGCCTTACGCCACCGGGAAGCCTCTTCTCAACCTCTCCCGCTATCCACATGGCTACGTTCTCGGTCGTCGGGTTCTCAAAGAGGGCGTTGAGGTTCCTGTGGTCGAGTTTTTTGATGACCGCCTCAACGATCGCCCTCAGCTGGAGGAAGTCAATGACGTAGCCGTCCCTCAGCGGGCCCTCAACGGCAACCTCAAGCCAAAAGGTGTGCCCGTGGATCTCCTCAGGTTTGCCGTCTATGATGACCGCGTGTGCCGCCTCGAACTTGAACCTCTCGACGACGCGGGATTTCATGATTACACCTCCAGTTCATCGGGGGATGAAATTAAGAGCACGCCCTCTCTACTGCATGCATTCACGAAGTCAGAATCAAGCGATATTAATGCCTCAATCCCATAGTACTCCGCAGTGGCAAGCAAGAGGGCACCATTTGGAAGAAGCCCGTATTCGGAAGATAGTCTGACCGCAACCGTGGCCACATCATAGTTAACTTCCAGGAAGTCAGGGATTGCAAGGAGAGGCAGGACAACTTCCTCAAACTCCTGCACGGCTGATTTAACGAGTTCCGGTTTCTTCTTTGCTTTCCAGTACGGACCGACTCTGATACGAAGATAATGGTAAAAGACTTCACTGAAAACAACCTCATTTATGAAAACCCGCCAGTCTGAGTGGAACAGTCCTGAAAGAAGGCTCTCCGCCTCTGTATTGCCCTTTAGGGCCTCCACGAACACGTTACTGTCCACGAGACAGCTCCTCATAGAGCTCAGCCTCCAGCTCGCGCCAGGACTTCTCGGACTTTATCGATCCGAAAGCCCGCCTGAGGACATTGTCGAGATCGGCCCTAGCCTTAGCCCTCAGCTCATCCATCTTGGCCCGCCACTCCCTGTTGGAGACCACATACTTAGTTTTCTCCACTCCCTTCACCACAAGGAACTTGGAGTTGTGATAGATAAACTTTGCCACCGAAAGGCTAATTTCGATTTGAGTGGAACCAAATGTGGTGGTGCCGATGGGCTGCGGAATGGCCGTCGATGCCAACCGCGTTATCGCTGGAGGTGTTCTGGTCTTCGTCGAGCCAGAGGTCTTCAAAAAGTTCCTTGAGCTGAAGGGGAAACCCCTCGTGATAGTCGGCGAGACCGGTGGCTTCAAGAAGGTGAAGGTTACGATGACGACCCACGACGGGGCCGTGATAATAACGCGCGGTGAAGTGGAGCTGCCAGAGAACGTGATAGTCGTTAGGGCAAAGGAGCTCTCGCTGGGGAAGTGAGGGTTTCGGAAGTGATATACGAGATTCAACTCTAATAAAAACCTTTTGGGGCGTGACCGATAACATTGCGCTGGAAGATCACTTCAGAGTCCATAACTTCTCCTTTTAATCTGCTCGGAGTTTGTCATACGAAAACCTTAAGTTTTGTAATACGAAAAACCACTATGGTGAACTACATGAGTTCGGCCGTTGTTACTGTGCGCGTTCCGGAGCACCTCAAGAGGGAAATGGAGAGGTACAGGGGGAGGATAAACTGGAGTGCCGAGATAAGGGAGTTCATAATCGAACGCATAGAGGAGGAGAAAAAGAGAGAGGCCTTTGAGAGGCTCCTCAACCTCGTGGAATCCCTCCCCGGCGTTCCGGAAGGTACTTCAAAGCGACTCGTGAGGGATGACCGTGAGAGTCATTGACACCTCTGCCTTCGCAAAGTTCCTTCTCAGGGAGGAGGGCTGGGAGAAGGTCGTTCCACACCTCCGACCGGAGGAAGAGCCCGTTACCGTTGAGCTACTTCTCGTTGAGGTGGCAAACGTCCTCTGGAAACATGCCCTAAGGATGAAGACGATTGACAAGGAAAAAGCGGAAGAGCTCTTTGAGGGCGTCGTAGAACTCGCCGGGAGCGGGGCCATAAAGGTGGAGGAAAACGCTAAGTACCTTGGTGAGGCCTTCAGGATTGCCCTCGAAAAGGGGATTACGGTTTACGATGCCCTCTTTATAGCTCAGGCGAAGGCACTTAACGCTACACTCATCACATGCGACGAAAAGCAGGGAGAAATCGCCAGAAAGCTCGGCCTCGACGTGGTTCTGCTCTGATATATCAAACCCTGCATATTTTTCTTCCAACTTAATAACCCACCGTAATGTTTAAAACCCGCAGGTCTTATAAGGCTCTAAACCCATTGCCGGGACGGTGGTTAAAATGGTCAGGTACATGGTAACCTCGGCACTCCCTTACGCTAACGGGCCGATTCACGCGGGACACCTCGCCGGAGCTTACCTGCCGGCGGATATATTCGTCCGCTACCTCAGGCTCAGGGGCGAGGAAGTGCTTTTCATCTGCGGAACCGACGAGCACGGGACGCCGATAACCTTCCGCGCGCTCAAGGAGAACAGGAGCGCCAGGGAGATAGTCGACGAGTTCCACGAGCACATAAAGACGACCTTCGAGAGGGCAAAGATAAGCTTCGACTACTTCGGGAGGACTGAACTGCCGGTTCACTACCGGATAAGCCAGGAGTTCTTCCTCAAAGCACTCGAAAACGGGCATCTCGTCAAGAAGGTCACCAAGCAGGCCTACTGCGAGCACGATAAGATGTTCCTCCCGGACAGGTTTGTGATAGGAACCTGTCCCTACTGCGGCGCTGAAAACCAGCGCGGCGACCAGTGTGAGGTCTGCGGCCACCCGCTGACTCCTGAGATACTCATAAACCCGCGCTGCAACCTGTGCGGCAATCCAATCACCACAAAGGACTCTGCCCACTACTACATCCGGATGCAGGACTTCGAAGAGAGGCTGAAGGAGTGGGTGGAAGGCCAGAAACACTGGAAGCCGAACGTCAGAAACACCGTTCTCGGCTGGATACGGGAGGGCCTCGAAGAGAGGGCCATAACGCGCGACCTGGACTGGGGCATTCCGGTTCCCCTGGAGGACGAGGACATCAAAGGAAAGGTGCTCTACGTATGGTTCGAGGCACCCATAGGCTACATCTCCATCACCATTGAGCACCTGAAGAAAGAGGGAAGAGAGAACGAGTGGAAGAAGTTCTGGCTCAACCTCGATGGTCAAACCAGGGTCATCCACTTCATAGGCAAGGACAACGTGCCCTTCCACGCCATATTCTGGCCGGCCTTCCTGATGGCCCACGGCAAGTACAAAGATGAAGAAGTCGAGGCGGAGTGGCTTCTCCCCTACGACATTCCCGCCAATGAGTACCTGAACCTTGAGGGCAGGAAGTTCTCCACCAGCAGAAACTGGGCCATATGGGTTCACGAGTTCCTCGACGCCTTCCCGGCCGACTACCTCCGCTACTACCTCACCGCGATAATGCCCGAGACTCGCGACAGCGACTTCAGCTTCGCCGACTTCAAGAGCAAGATAAACGAGGAGCTTGTAAACAACCTTGGAAACTTCGTGCACCGCGCACTCACCTTCGCCAACCGCTACTTCGATGGGGTGGTGCCCGAAAGGGGCGAGCTCGACGACCTCGACAGGCAGGCCTTTGAGGAAATTGAGAGGGCCTTTGAGGACACAGGAAAGCTGATAGGCCAGTACAAGTTTAAGGACGCCCTGAAGCGCGTTATGGAGCTCGCCATCTTCGGCAACCGCTACTTTGACTACCAGAAGCCCTGGAAGACCGCCAAGACCGACCGCGTAAGGACCGCGACCACCGTGAACATCTCCCTCCAGATAGTCAAGGCGCTCGGAGTGCTCCTTGAGCCGTTCCTCCCCGATGCGAGCGAGAAGATATGGCACCTACTCAACCTTGAAGAGCTCAAGCGCTGGGAGTTCACCGAGCTTCCTGCTGGCCACCGCGTCAGGAAGGCCAGCCCGATGTTCAAGAAGGTAACCGACGGGGACATCATCTACTTCATCGTGAACTACATAGCCCGGGGCAATCCCAAGAGCGCCAGGCTGCTCCTCGACAAGTACTACAGGCGGGACGATGTGGTGAAGGTTGCACTCGAGCGCTTTGGAGAGGCTAAGCGGGAGGAGGCGATGGCAATCCTTAAGAGCATCTACGGGGATGAAATCGGGGCCAAATCTGAAAAGCCCGGAAAGGCCTTGAAGAAGGAAAAGGCAAAGAAAAAGGAGAAAGGTGGTGAGGGCATGGAGTACATAAGCTTTGATGACTTCCTGAAGCTTGATCTCAGGGTGGGAAAGATAATCGAGGTCAGCGACCACCCCAACGCCGACAGGCTCTACGTGGTCAAGGTTGACCTCGGCGACGAGGTCAGGCAGCTCGTCGCGGGGCTGAAGAAGTACTACAGGCCGGAAGAGCTGCTGAACCACTACGTCGTCATCATAGCGAACCTCGAACCCAAGAAGCTCAGGGGAGTAGAAAGCCAGGGGATGCTCTTAGCGGCTGACGATGGCGAGAACGTGGCTCTGCTGATGCCGGACAAAGAAATAAAGCTGGGTGCAAGGATAAGGTGAGGGCTCAGAGTTTGAGCTCCACCCAGTTCTCCCTCTTCTTCTTGTAGACCCTCACCAGCCCCTGCTTCTCAAGGCGCTGAAACATCCTCCAGGCGGTCGTCTTTGGAATGCCCAGCATCTCCCTTACCTCGGCCTGCTTGGCCCTCCCGCCCCTATCGAACAGGTAGAGTAGGGCCTTCTCCTCGTCCTTTGTCAGTTCGTACTCCTTGAGGCGTCTCTCGAAGTCCTCTCTGCTGATACCAAGGGTTCCGCCATCTCCTTCCCCGCGCTTCATATAGAGGAAGCCCCCACCGGCGGCCAGTGCGAAGAGGGCCAGTATGCCAATCGCCGTCCAGTTCCTGGAGCCTCCAGCCGGAGTGCTCGGGGTTTGGGAGGAACTTGGATTGGAGGGCACCGTCGAATTTGAAACCTCAGTGGTCGTTCCGGAGGTCGAGGCTGTTGGAATCCCCGTCTCTGCTTGCCTGTACTGGATGACGTAGGAGACCGTCTGGTTCCCTGGGGGCATCAGTATCGAGTTTCCATTTATCTCAAGGGGTATGTCGGTGAGGTCAACTATGACAGCGTTATCCGGAAACGTGATTTTAACGGGGGCGGCTGAGCTGAAACTGAGGCTCCATATGGCACCGTTTTTCGCGGTCAGGTCGGGGGTGTAATAGGTTATTTTAACGCCCGTGGCGTTTTCAAAGTACACGGTAAGGAGGGAGCCGTTTATCTCGTACGGCAGGGGTTTCCCGTTCTCATCGATAACGGTCAGCCCCTCAACGTTGGTTGCGAGAAGCGGGACTGAAAAACTAACGGTGTAGTTCTCGGGGACGATGACCTCAACTACCTTGACGTATCCGTCGGAATAGACCGTGAGGCCCAGAGACTCGACCGAATACTGCCCGCTTACGAGGGGCAGGATCATGAGCGCAATTGCGAGCACCATCACTGCTTTGCTCCTCATCCCAGCACCTCCAGAAATTAAGAAATCCCCCTTAAAAAGATATTAGAAGGGGAGGTTCACCCTTCGTCCTCTGAGTCGTCTTCACCGCTGTGTTCCCCGCCCCAGCTGTCGTCCTCGGAGTCCTCATGCTGGCCGCTGTCCCCATCGTGGGAATCCTGCTCCTCATAGTCCCCATTCTGGCCATCTTCGCTCTCATCGCCGGTGTATTCGTCCTTGTGATCGTCCTTTTCCTTGTGATCCTCCTCATATTCGTCCTCGTGCTCCTTCTCCTTGTGCTCTTTCTCCTCCTTGTACTCCTTCTCTATCTCCTTAGTTTCCTCGACTATGTCCTTCAGCTCGTCTGTGATATCGTGGAGCATGTCAAGGGCCTCCTCGTACTGGCCGCTCTCAACGAGGGCGTTGAACTGCTCGTACATGCTCTGGAGCTCCATCAGGTTCTCCTGAAGGTATGTGGCGTTTATAGTTGAGTTCTGGAGCACGGCCATTAGCTCCTGCATGAGCTTCATCTGCTCCTGGAGCTTCTCCATGAAGGCCTGGCTGATCTCATCGGCCTTGGCTGTGACGATCTGCTCCTGGAGTTTCTCAACGGCGTCCTCAAGCTTGTCCATGAGCTCCTCCGCGTACTCAAGATCTGCCTTGAGGGCGGTGATGTTGCCGCCTGCAAGATCCTGGGCAACGACCATATAGGCGGCCTTGGTCTCGTTGTAGAGCCCCATGACGTAGGTAACGTTGAGGCCCTCCGCTTTGGCTTCTTCTATGACCTTCTCAACGTACGGGAAGTACTCCGCAGCCCGGTGCAGCTCCTCCTTGGCGTCCATTATTGTCTCGTAGTACTCATACTCCTCCATCTTCTTCTCCTTGTGCTCCTCGTAGTGGTCGGTAAGCTCCTCGATGACCTCCTTGTAGAGGTAGAGGGCGTTCATAGAGGCGTTTATGCTCTCGCTGTAGTTGCCCGCGTTGTAAAGCTCCCACGCCTGGGCGCGGGTTGCCTCGGCCTGGTAGTAGAGGTCAAGGGTGTAGTTGGAAATTGTGACGTTGCTCGCGTTGAGCTCGGCTATCAGGCCGGCGGTGTAGTTGGCGACCTTATCCACTATCACAAGAAGGTTGTACGCCTGAACACCGCTCGTGTTCGTCGTATTGGTGACGTTGGTCATGTTGGCCAGGGTGGTGTTGGTTACGTTCGTGGCGTTGACCGGCAGGGTCTGGTTGCCCACCCCGGTCGTGTTGTCTGCGGTTGCGTTTACGCTGGCCGCCCACGCAGCGGTGCTGAGCGGTATCAGTGCTCCTATGAAGAGCACCAGCAGTGTTTTCATACCCATCTTCATGGCTCTCACCTGATGGTGGATAGGCTCCACACGTATATTAGGAACCCGCCGGACTTTGCTCGTTTCAAAACGTTTCTCCGGGTTTCCCTTTCACAAAAAAGTACTTAGAAAGAGGAAGGAGAAGGTTGAAGAGCTTCCCTCTCTTCATCAGCCCTAAAATCTAAGTTCCACCCAGTTTTCCTTCTTCCCCTTCAGTATCTTTACCAGCCCCTTCCTCTCAAGCCTCTTGAACATCCTCCATGCAGTGGTTTTTGGCAGGCCTACCGCTTCACGGACCTCCGCCTGGCTTGCCTTGCCACCCTTATCGAAGATGTAGAGCAGTGCGCGCTTCTCCTCCTCGTTGAGGTCGAGGTTCTCAAGTCTGGCCTGGAACTCCTCGCGGGTGGGCATTGATTTCCCCCCGCTTTTTATCCTCCAGAGCACGTAGGCTAGACCTCCGATCACTCCAAGACCGGCCAGGATTGGCAGGTACGTAGAACTTCCCGTCTCACCTTCACTGCCGGCTCCCCTGCCGTTGAATGTGTAGGAGACGCTCTGGTTTCCTGGGGGCATGGTTATCGAGTTTCCGGCTATTTCGAGGGGTATGTCGCTCAGATCGACCACTATGGCATTCCCGGGCAGCACCACAGTGAAGGAATCGTTGGTCGCGACGTGAAGCGTCCACACCACGCCCTCCTTTGCGGTCAGGTCCGGGGTATAGTAGGAGATCCTGACTATGCCGGCGTCCCCGGAATATATGAGGAGGCTTCCGTTCTCAAGCCTGAAGTTGAGGGGATTTCCGTTCCCGTCCTCGACGATAACGTTCTCGTAATGGTCGCCGAGGAGGGGGAGTTCAATCTGAGCGGAATACTCCGCGGGCAGTATCTCATATTCAACCCTGACGTAGCCGTCATTGTAGACCGTCAGAACCAGGGATGAGACGGTATACGCACTAACCCCCGGCAGGAGGATGATCGTTATCATCAGCAGGATTGGGGCCCATCTGAGTCTCATTTAAGCATCCCTCCGCAATGAAAAATGAAAGGTCAGGAGTGGGCGAGTATGAACTCATCCACCTTGTGGAGCATGTCCAGCGCTACGGCGAAGTGGGCCTTGGCCTGGAGGGGCTTCTTTGCTTTGAGGAGCTCGACGCCCATCCTGAGCTCCTGGGCGGCCACCTTCAGCTGAACCTCCGCCCTGGTGGTGTCAACGCCCCTGCTCTTGAGCTCCCGGAGTGCCTTTGCATCCTTCTGAATCCTGTCGTTCATCTCCCTGAGGAAAGCGCGAACGTCCTTCAGCTTTTCATCGAGCTCCCTCTCACGAACCTTCCTGAGCACGAACTCAACGGCGTTGTGGAACTCAACTATGGTTTCCCTGTTATCCTTCATGACAGTCAGGGCGTCCTCCCACTTGCCCTCGTCAGCGAGGGCCTTGACCTGGCTGTAAACCTCCGAGAAAGCATTGAGCCTCTCCTGGAGCTCGGTGGTGTTGTAGCCCTTCTCCTGGCCGAGCTGGATGGCCTTCCGGGCAATCTCGATGCCCTTCTCGCCCCTCTCAAGGAACTCGGTAACTATCTTGTCAGCGTTTGCGTAGGCGAGCTGCTCGCGGACCTTCCTCAGCTCCTTGTCGAGGATGGCTTTTTTCTCCCTGGCGACTTCATAGTCTGCCCTGGCCTTCTCGTAGTCCCCGGCATTAAGGTCATCGAGCACAGTTTTGTAGGCATCCCTGGTCTCGTTGTAGAGCGCGGTCAGGTTGCTCACGTCCATTCCCTGGTTTTCCGCCAGCCGGATTGTCTTTTCAACGAACCTGAAGTACTCCGTCATGCGCTCGATTTCCATTTTGATGCGCTCCCTGACGTCCTGTACCTTCTCTTTGGCCTCCTTGAGCGCCGAGAGGGCGACCCTGTAGTGGTGCATGGCCGTGAGGCTGTCCAGTATGGAGTTGTAGTAGTCGCCGCCCTCGTACTCAGTCACCGCTTTTTCCTTGTAGTCCTCCGCGAGCTCGTAGTGGGTGAGTATCGTGGAGTTCTCGGGCAGCTTGCCCTTTATGGGCTCTATCTTGTCCTCGGCGAACTTGCTAAGCCTCTGAAGCTGGTCGATCAGCTGCCCCGCTATCACCATCTCCCTGGTGCTGTTGTCGAGAACCCCGGTATACGATCCGGTGGTGCTGTTGCTCTCCGCAAGGCCCAGCGGTATTATGCTACCAAGTAGCAAGGCTGCCAGGGCCAGTGCAAAACCCTTCATACCCTTCATGGGCATCACCGATGAAGGCTAGGCACTTAACGTATTTGAGGACTCCGACGGAACGAACGTTTCAGAGCGTTTCATTCTTTTCGACCAGCCCAGATAGGCTGTCTGTAAGGCATGTCTCCTTCCTGCAGGCCTAAATGAAGGATTAAACTCCGTGTCCCTCTTTCTGCATCCAATCCCAAGGCAACGCTCGGCACGTCCCCCCGGAATCCACAGTCAAGTTCCCCCAGTGCCGTATTCGGTGAGGTGTTAATAAATATGTGCCCTAAAGGAGCATTCTGAGTGCCACGGCTACCAATATAACGGAAAATGCCTTCCGAAGGTGCTTGGGATGGGCTCTGTGAACTAGAAGGGCACCGATTCTGGCCCCAACAAGAAGGCCCGGTGCGAGAAGAATGGCCGTGTGTACGTCAACCTGCCCGAGGCGGTAGTGGCCGAAAGAGGCTGCGAGGGCGGTGAAGAAAAGGGCGAGACTTGAAGTCCCAACGGCGTATTTCATGGGAATCCGTACATAGGCATGGAAGAGAGGAACGTTTAAAATGCCCCCGCTGATCCCCAGCAGTCCGGAGATTAACCCGGAGAGAATTCCTACTGCCGAAATCCGGAGGGTTTTGAGTTCCCCTCCCTCAAGGTCGGCGGCTGTCTCGTCCCCCCACATTTTAAACGACAGGTACAGGAGGAGCAGTATGAACATGGACTTGAGAACATCCTCCTGGAGCAGTGAGGAGGCGTACGCACCCATTAAAGCGGCAGGGACTGAGAATACTTCCTTAATGGCCACAACACGATAGAGAACCGCTCCCCGCCTTATATGGGTGAC
Source organism: Thermococcus coalescens (assembly GCF_055392585.1). Lineage (NCBI taxonomy): Archaea > Methanobacteriati > Methanobacteriota > Thermococci > Thermococcales > Thermococcaceae > Thermococcus > Thermococcus coalescens. The sequence goes on along the minus strand of NZ_AP043764.1, from coordinate 88,045 downwards.
CGCGGCGGAGAGGGAACTGAGGACTATGCATGCCAGACTCGTCCCGATGGCCATGTGTATGGGAAGGCCCAGTATGGTGAGGGCTGGAACGATGAGAAACCCCCCACCGACCCCGAAAAGGCCGGCTATTAGACCGATGCCAAGACCCAGGACGAAATCCGCGAGGTACTCCAGCATGGAAACTCTTTTCAGGTGGAGCGTTAAAAATTCTCCGGTGGTTGTTTTGTGAAGGCGTTGGAGCTGAGGTTCTGGTTCCTGGTGCTCCTTGTTTTTGTCCTCACCCAGCCGGGTGCAATAGCCTTTGCCAACTGGGACGCCCCGTATGGGTTCTACAAAGACCTCTCTGTCTGGATGGGCTGTGCCGGGGCGGGATTAATCCCTGTTCTCGCCTACGGCCTCTACATGTGGAGAAAAGGAAATCTCGGGCTGGCGAACTTGGTCGGGGCGGTCCCCCTGACAACGGCCACTATATGGCTCAGCTACTGGGGGGAGAAAGCGATCGGTGGGGAGATGGGCTACGGTACCGGGAACGTCCTGATGTTCCTGGCGGGAGGGTTCATCGGACTGGTTCTCAGCCTCCTGCTGCTGCCCGTTTCCCTGCCCTACGCGCTCACGGGCGAACTGTACTATCCCTACGACAGGCCGCTGGTGATCGCGTGGGTGGTCATGATAGCCCTGGCTCTCCTACTTGGGGCGGCTTATCTAAAAGAAAGGAGGAGAGAAAAGCTCACGGAATCGGAAGGCCGAGACCCTTCAGTATCATCCTCAGAGCTAAAAGGGCCATAACCACTGCGAAGGCCTTCTTAAGCGACGCCGCCTTGGTTCTCTTGGCTATTCTCGCACCGAGCTGAGCGCCGATTATGAGGCCCGGCACGAGGAGTATCAGCCACTGGGTCTCAACGTTGCCCATGGCGTAGTGCTTGAGCGCTCCAGCGGTCGCGGTGAAGACTATCGCGAAGCTGGAGGTTGCCACCGCGTAGTGTATGGGCAGACCGAGGTAGGTCAGGAAGGGCACGTTTATTATTCCGCCGCCGACGCCGAGGAGACCGCTGGCGATTCCGGCGAAGAAGCCGCCGACTGGCACCAGCCTGTAGTTGACCTGCACTTCCTCAAGCTTAACCTCGCTCGGCTCTGCGGTTTTCTTGCGGTATATCCTGACGGCGACCACCACAAGGGCGAGACCGAAGATGACCTTCAGCTGGGCGGCGCTTATGAAGCTCGTCATCCACGCGCCGATGTAGGCACCGACCACGGCAGTTGAGGCCAGCAGAAGGCCGACCTTGTAGTGTATCCTCCTCTGCCTCGAGTAAGCTACCGCCGAGCTGAGGGAGGTAAAGACCACAGCGGCGCTCGACGTTCCGACGGCGTGGTGTATCTCGACACCGAGGAAGTTGAGCGTCGGGACTATCAGGAATCCACCTCCAAGACCAAAGAGGGCCGCGAGGATGCCGATGAATACTCCGACCGCGAAGTAGCCGACGTATTTGAGCAAGGAATCACCTCCCCAACAATTTTTCGTATCGCGTCGCTTATGCTCCATACTTCAATCAGGCCTTCTTCGGCCACTTTCCCAAAATGCCTGTCATTGGTTATCAACACCGCCCCCGTTTTCAGACAGGTGGCTGCATGCACCGCGTCAGCTATCTTGGTGGGTGGGAAGTAAGGGAGGAGACGAAGCACCTCTTTTCGGGTGGGATTGACTATCTCCATCCGGAGTCTTAGGAACTCGTAGAAATCCCCGGCATTGAGCCTCTCAGCGTATTTCCGGTATTCGGTCAGCAGGACGTCGTTTCCGATAATGCGGTATTCATCATTGGATAAAATATGGAGTAAGAGCTCGGTGGTATCCGTCCACCCCTTTTTCACCGTGGCTATGAAGGCGTTGGTATCCAAGAGAAATTTAGAGACCATAGAGCTCTTTTGCAACTCTGTTCCCCTCTTTCTCGGTGTCTTTCTTGAGTTCGTCGAGATTGATACCTTTGGCGTTCTTTATCAGCCCTTCAAGCATCTTCCTGACGTCGAAGCGTTTCATGACTATTGTATTCCCATCTATTTCAGTTATCAGGAACTCTTCTCCGGGCTTTATGCCCATTCTTTTTCTGATATCCTTCGGAATGACCACCCTGCCCTTGGTGTCGACCTTGGTTAGTCCCACTTTTCCCACCAATCCCACATATGTACCGGAATATTTAAACTTCACAGTTCAAACGCTATCGCCTCTATAAGCTTTATCAGCGCCTCCAGATCAGCCAGATGGAGTGTCTCGACCTCGCTGTGGAGGTACCTTATCGGGACGCTCAAGGCCATGACCTCACTCTTATGCTGGAACACCGAGGCGTCCGTTCCGCCGCCTGTGACGCCTATCTGGAGGGGAATCTCGTTCCTAGACGCTATCTCGGCAACCTTTCTGGCGAGCCTCCTCGTGTAAATCGCGGAGTTGTCAACGGCCCTTATCACAGCGCCACCGCCGAGCCTCACATCGCCGGTTATGTCTCCGCAACAGGCGAATGAATCAACCGCAAAGGCGTACTTTGGAGTGTAGTGCTCGGCCAAAAAGCGGGCTCCCTTGAGGCCTATCTCCTCCTGCACGGTGAAGGCGAAGATCCACTTCCCCTCCAGGTCGTGGTCAACGAGGTCCTTGATCGCCTCCACGAGGGCGACAACCCCAAAGCGGTCATCCAGGGAACGGGTCGAGACGTAGCGGTTGTTGAGAACCGCGAAGTGCTTCTTGAAGACCGCGTAGTCAAGCACCTTGACCCCAAGCGCTTCCGCCTCATCCCTGCTCTCGGCACCTATGTCTATGACCAGCCTGCTCCATGGAACCGTGTCGAACTTCCTTTCGAGGTTGAGGTGCACCGGGAGCGCTCCGATGACGCCGTCGAGCTTCCCGTTCTCGGTTATGACGTCGAGGTGTCTTCCGTAGAGGAGCCTGTCGTCTATTCCACCGATTTTCCTGAAGGTGAGCTTTCCATCCGGCCTTACACCTGTTATCAGAAGGCCTATCTCGTCCATGTGGGCCATGAAGACCCCCTTAAGCTCGCCCTCGCCGAGCTCGACGACGAGGTTTCCAATCGTGTCGACCGTGTAGTCGGCGTAGGGTTCAACCCACTCGGCTATCTTTTCCCGTATCCTTTCCTCATAGCCCGAGATACCGGGGATCCGGGTTATTTCCCTCAGCTCCTCGACAAGCATCACAACCACCTCAAAGCATCTTAACCTCCTCTGGGGAGCGTATCTCAACCACCTCGCGGTTCACGAGCGTTTCCGGGACTTCCCCGCGGAGAACCGCGAGGAGATTCCTAACCGCCTGGAAGCCCATATCCTCCATGGCCTCTCTCGAAAGGCCGGCGTGATGGGGAGTCAGAACTGTCTCCCACTCGTGTTTAAAGAGCCCGTGCTCCCGAACGGGCTCGTTCTCGAAAACGTCGGTGGCATAGCCCTTAAGTTTGCCCTCTTCGATGGCCTTGACAATAGCTTTCTCGTCCACCAGCGTGCCGCGTCCTATGTTCACCAGGTACTTGCCTTCAAGGAGCTTTACCCTCTCCGCGTTTATGATGTGGTAGGTCTCGGGCGTTGCCGGGAGGGCGAGTATAACGATGTCGCTCTGCCTCAGGACGTCTTCGAGCGGCATGTATTCAGCCCCAACTTCCCTTTCAATATCGGGCTTCCGGGAGCGGGACCAGTAGAGTATCTCCGTCCCCATGGCCTTCATTCTCCTTGCTATGGCCTTCCCGATGGCGCCCATGCCGAGGATCCCCACTCTCTTGCCGTAGACGGTCTCGATGTCCTTAAAGCTGCTCCATATCACCGCATGGCTTTCCCACTTTCCTGAGCGTATGAGCCTGTCGGTGTAGGCTATCTTCCTGAGGAGTGCTATGGTCAGGCCAACTGCGAACTCCGCAACGGCCTCGCTCAGGACGCCGGACACCTTAGTGACGTATATTCCCCTCTCGGTTGCGGCCTTAACGTCAACGTGGTCGTAGCCGGCGGAATGACAGCTGATGACCTTCATTCTTTCGGCTCTCTCGATGACCTCCCGTGGAAACCTGTTCAACGGGGAAATTATTACGCCATCAAACTCTCCTATCCTCTCCCTGAGCTCCTCAACGCTTGGATACAGGACGAACTCGACGTCCGCATATTTCCTGAGCTCCTCAACGGGCCTGCTCTTCATCTTAAAGAGAACGGCCACCTTCGGCCTCATGGTATCACCTTAAGATGCTTATCGAAACGACCCTAATAAGGTTTTTGCATGGGATTCGTAAAAAAGCCGAGCCGCCACCGGGAAAACTTAAAAACTTTTCCGGTTTCTCCCTTTAGGTGGTGTAGATGGGTAAGGTGGAGAGGAAGAAGTGGAGCGAGGAGTTCAGTGAGTGGTACAACGAGCTGATTGAGACGGCTGGAATCCAGGACAAGCGGTATCCGGTCAAGGGGATGAACATCTGGCTCCCGTATGGGCTGAAAATCATGAGAAACATCGAGAGGTTCATACACTCCGAGATGGAGAGGACCGGGCACAACGAGGTTCTGTTCCCGGCGCTCATCCCCGAGACCGAGTTCCAGAAGGAGGCCGAGCACATAGCAGGCTTTGAGGGAGAGGTGTTCTGGGTCACCCACGCAGGCCACGACCCCCTCGACGTCAGGCTCATCCTGAGGCCAACGAGCGAGACGGCTATGTACTCGATGTTCTCCCTGTGGATCCGCTCCCACGCCGACCTGCCCTTCAAAATCTACCAGATAGTCAACGTTTACCGCTACGAGACCAAGCACACGAGGCCTCTGATCAGGGTCAGGGAAATAAGCCGCTTTTTTGAGTCGCACACCGCTCACGACAGCTACGAGGACGCAGAGAGGCAGATAAAGGAGGATCTTGAGATATTCGACAGACTTGCAAAGTTCTTGGCCCTGCCCTACATAGTCTCCAAGCGCCCCGACTGGGACAAGTTCCCCGGTGCCTACTACTCCCTCGGAGCCGAGGTCATGATGCCCGACGGCAGGACGCTCCAGATAGGCACCATGCACAATTACCGCCAGAACTTCGCGAAGGCCTACAACATCCAGTACGAGACTGAGAGTGGAGACCACGAGTACGTCCACCAGACCACCTTCGGGATGAGCGAGCGCCTTCTCGCGGCCGTCATAGCCATCCACGGCGACGACAGGGGAATGATTCTGCCCCCCACCATAGCCCCAATACAGGTTGTGATCGTGCCGATTCCCAAGAAGGACGCCGAGGCTGACGTCTTCTCCTATGCCCGCGAGATAGCGGAGGAGCTGAGGGTGGCAGGCCTCAGGGTGCACGTTGACGAGCGCGACATAAGACCGGGAAGAAAGTTCTATGACTGGGAGCTCAAGGGGGTTCCCCTCCGCGTGGAAGTTGGCCCGAGGGATGTCGAGGGCAAGAAGGCCGTCCTTGCGAGGCGTGATACCCTTGAGAAGGTCACGGTCGAACGCGAGGCCATCGTTGACGAAGTCAGAAGGATTCTGGATGATATTCACGAGAACCTCCACAGCAGGGCAAGGGAGTTCCTTGAGAGCCACATAAAGCGCGTTGAGACCATTGAGGAGGCTAGGACTGTCTTTGAGGACAGGCGTGGAATAGTGGAGATAGCCTGGTGCGGTGAAGAGAGCTGCGGTCTTGAGATGGAGGAGATACTCGACGCCAAGATGCTTGGAACGCCCTACCCGGAGGAGAAGGCCAGGATAGAGGGTAAGAAGTGTCCGGTCTGCGGAAGGGAAGCCAAGTTCGTGGCAAGGTTTGCAAGAACCTACTGACCTCTTCTTTCAACATTTATCCTTGTTCAAGGGAATAAAAGAAGAGAAATCATGCGGTCTGATTCTCAGGGGGAGCAAGCGCTTCTTCAAGAACCTCAACGGCCTGGCTTATGTAGAGGTAGGCCTTCCTTATGTGGACGCTGAAGACGACCCAGCGGAACGTCTGGGTCTCCTGAGGAATTCCGTAGGTTATCGCTTGGCTGTACTCGGCGCTTGCGTTGTTGTAAAGCTCCATCGCAAGGGCAAGGGTCTCGTTGCTGACGTTCATCTGGACGCTGAGGTTGTAGAGCTCGTTGAACTTCTGCTCATCGCTCTGATACAGATAGTACCAGGCGATTGACTGCTTGACGAAGTTTTCGTAATTCCACGTGGTGGCACCCGCAACGGGAACGAGCGCCAGGAAGAGCAGGGCAATGATTGCAGCAGCCCTCTTCATGGTTTCACCTCCGATGTGTACTAATCCGGCGGGATTTTTAAATTCTTCCCCTCCCCAACCTTTAAAAAAGGAAGGTGGAATGCACCACCATGATTCTGGGAATCCACGACGGTCACGACGCCGGTGCGGTGCTCATAAATGGAGATAGGGTATTCGCAGTCAACGAGGAAAGGCTCAACAGGGTCAAAAAATACCGGGGCTTCCCAATCCTCAGCGTGAGGAAAGTCCTGGAGATGGCGGGTGCGAGGCCAGAAGACGTTGAGATCATCGCCGTGGCCGGCATATTCCGAAAGCAGAAGCGACTTCTTGAGCTTGAGACCAACCTCCGCGCCCTCTTCGGCCCTGGGTTTAAGGAGAAGGTTATTTTCGTTGAGCACCATCTCGCCCACTCAGCTTCGGCTTACTACACCTCGGGCTGGAGGGACGCCCTGGCGGTAAGCATAGACGCGGCCGGTGACGGGCTGAGCGCCTCGATTTACATCGCGAGAGACGGCGAGATGATACGGATTGCCCAGAGCACCTACCTCGACTCCCTCGGGGATTTCTACGCCTCCGTTACCGAGCTTCTGGGTTTCAAGCCGATGCGCCACGAGGGGAAGGTAATGAGCCTGGCCGCCTACGGCAGGCCAACCTATGACTTAAGCTCAATCATAGGGCTCAACGGGCTGAGCTTCGACAACCATCTTGGAACCATTGGAATCGAGGCCACGAGGAAGCTCGCCGAACTTTTTGACTACCCCCTGCGCCACGCCAGAGAGATTGCCCTCCAGATGAAGCGCGGAAAGCTCGAAGGCAAGCTCCAGAGAAAGGCCATCGAGATAGCGGCAAGCGCCCAGGCACACCTGGAGAGGCTGATGGAGGAGCTCGGGTTGAAGCTGAGGTCGAGAAGCCTTCCCCTCGCTTACGCAGGTGGAGTTGCCCAGAACGTAAAAGCCAACGCGGTGCTGAGAAAAATCTTCGGGGATGACGACGTCTGGGTCTTTCCGGCGATGGACGACGGAGGACTGGCCTTCGGGGCGGCGGTTTTTGTGAAGGCTCAGTTCGAGAGGCTCGACGGGAGGTGGAGACCCTCCAGGCTGGAGCACGTTTACCTCGGCCCCTCATACGGACCTGAAGAAGTCGAGGAGCTGTTAAAGAAGGAAGGGGTGGAGTTCGAAGAGGTCGATGTTTCTTTCATCGCCGATGCCCTCGTTGAGGGGAAGCTCGTTGGCTTTTTCCGGGGAGCTATGGAGTTCGGGCCGAGGGCACTGGGCAACCGTTCGATTCTGGCAAACCCCATGGACAGAACCGTTAAGGAGAGGCTCAACGTTGCCCTGAAGCGCGACGTCTTCCAGCCGTTTGCGCCTTCACTTCTGCGGGAGAAGGCCGGGGAGTACCTTGAAGACCTCAACGGTGAACCCAACGAGTTCATGACGATGAGCTACACCGCGAGCGAAAGCTTTAGGGAGCTTGCCCCGGCCGTCGTCCACGTGGACGGCACGACGAGACCGCAGGCGGTGAGAGAAGAGATCAACCCTGTTTACTACGGTATCATAAAGGCCTTCGAGCGGAAGACCGGCCTGGGCGCGGTGCTGAACACGAGCTTCAACATGCACGGGGAGCCCATCGTCTGCTCGCCCGGGGACGCGCTGAGGACGTTCTGGAGGGCAGAGCTCGACCTGCTCATTGTTGAGGGATATGCTGTTCATCAGTGAACCATTCAGCACTTCGATGAACATCTTTTCGTTGAGGTAAAGTTATAAACATTGTCCCGAAGGAAAAGCGGTGATGCTCATGGCGCTGAGCGACAGGCTGGAACTCGTTAACCCTTCTGAGATTAGGAAGCTTTTTGACCTGGCTCAGGGTGTTGAGGGGCTCATTTCACTCGGAATCGGTGAGCCTGACTTTGATACTCCCGAGCACATCAAGGAATACGTAAAAGAAGCCCTCGACAAGGGAATGACACATTATGGGCCGAATGCGGGACTGATGATGCTCAGGGAAGCCCTGGCATGGAAGCTAAGGGAGCAGAACGGCATCGATGCCGACCCCAAGACTCAGATAATGGTGACCGTCGGCGCCAACCAGGCGTTTCTGATGGGTTTTGCGGCCTTTCTGAAGGACGGTGAGGAAGTCCTCATCCCCAGCCCGATGTTCGTCAGCTACGCTCCCGCGGTTATCCTTGCCGGGGGAAAGCCCGTCGAAGTCCCTACCCGCGAGGAAAACGAATTCAGGCTGAGCGTCGACAACCTCAAGAAGCACGTAACCGGGAAGACGAGGGCCCTCATCATAAACTCCCCTAACAACCCGACCGGTGCGGTTCTCACCAGGAAGGACCTCGAAGAGATAGCCGACTTCGCAGTTGAGCACGACCTCATGGTCTTCAGTGATGAGGTTTACGAGCACTTCGTCTATGACGGCGCCAAGAACTACAGCATAGCCTCCCTCGACGGCATGTTCGAGCGCACCCTCACAATCAACGGCTTCTCAAAGACCTTTGCCATGACCGGCTGGCGTCTCGGCTTTGTCGCAGCTCCGGAATGGATAATCGAGAGGATGACCCGCTTCCAGATGTACAACTCGACCTGTCCGGTTACGTTCGCCCAGTACGCGGCGGCGAAGGCCCTGAAGGACGAGCGCAGCTGGAAGGCCGTCGAGGAGATGAGGAAAGAATACGAACGCAGGAGAGACCTCGTGTGGAAGCGTCTTAACGAGATGGGGCTTCCGACGGTTAAACCTAAGGGCGCCTTCTACATCTTCCCGCGCGTGAAGGACACGGGCCTGACCAGCAAGGAGTTCAGCGAGCTGATGCTCCTGGAGGCCAAGGTCGCAGTCGTTCCCGGCTCGGCCTTCGGAAGCGCCGGGGAGGGCTACATCAGGATAAGCTATGCCACAGCGTACGAAAAGCTCGAAGAGGCCATGGACAGAATGGAGAAAGTGCTGAGGGAGAAGAAGCTCGTTTAAAGCTTCTTCAGTTCCACATTTATCCCTTCTCCGAGCTCTATCACGGCGTAATACTTTCTGAAGAGCGGGCCGGGGTTTACCACGAGGGTTTCTCCGATCCGGTCGATCCCTCTCCCCTCGTGTATGTGGCCGCAGACGACAACCGGAGGGGCCTCCCTCTCGATGAACTCCCTCAATGCTCTGCTGCCAACGTGGTGGCCAAGGTGAACCCTGTCAGCCACAGTCCCATGGGGCGGAACGTGGGAGAGGATTATGTCGCCGTCACGGTAGTTCCTCTCCAGAATTGCGGCTATCTCGTCCTCCGCCAGCTCCCATACCGTGTGGAAGGGCGTGATGTTTGAACCGCCAATTCCAACAATGCCGATCCCCCCGACCTCGACCCGCCTGTTGTGGACGTTTATTCCGAGTTCGCTCAGGAGTCCCGGGACGTCCCTGCCGTCGCAGTTTCCGTGAACGGCAAGCACGGGTATATCAAGCTCCAGAAGAGGTTCAAGAACTTCCTTTGCTCTACTAGAACCGCTGAAATGGGTTAAATCTCCCGCAACGAGGAGTGCGTCAAATTCTTCGCCCCTCAGAACTTCGGCAAGCTGCCTGCTCCTCTTGGAGTTCCCGTGAATGTCCGTTACCGCGATGAATCTCACGGGATCACCCCCTCATGTGTAGACGCCCATCTCCTCTGCTATCTTCAAAAGCCTCTCCGCCCTTTCATCGGTGGGTGGATGGGTTGAGACCATCTCGGCCAGACCTCCCCTGAAGGGGTTTACGATGAAGAGTCCTGACGTGGCCAGGTTGCCCCCCTTCATGGGGCGGAAGGATATCGCCTTGTCAAGTTTTAACAGGGCGCTGGCGAGGGCGAGGGGTTTGCCGCTTATCCTTGCTCCGTGCTCGTCGGCCAAGTACTCCCGGGAGGGACTCAGGCCGATGTACAGAAGGCCCCCAGCTATGGGAGCGAGTATTCTAACCAGGAACCCGCTGTTGGGATCATCGCCCTTTTCCTTCCGAGACACGAAGCTGAACAGACTGCCGAGGGCATAGGCGACGCTGAGTACAAAACCCGTAATCACAGAAACGACTGTTTGAATTAAGGTGTCTCCGTTCAGTATGTGGGCCACCTCATGGGCCAGGACACCCTCTATCTCGTCGGGGTCGAGCACCCTCAGCAGCCCGTAGGTGAGGACTATGGTGGCGCTTCCCGAGCCCTTGCCGGTCGAGAACAGGTTCGGGGTGCCAACGGGGGCCAGGGCCAGTTTGGGGAGAGGAACCCCTGCGCTGGACGAAAGCTTCCTCAGAACGGCGTACAGGTAGGGATAATCGCTTTCGGTAACGAGCCTGACCCTGTACCACTTCATCAGAAGCCTGTCACCGTACCAGTAAACCAGCCAGTCGACGATTAAAACGAGAAAAAGGACGGCGATCATACCCCGGATACCCACAAGGAGGTACCCCAGTATCGCCGGAACGAGAGCTGTGAGGAGTATTACAAGCACCAGTCTGAGCCATTTGATGGCCCCCATATTTAATCACCCCCCAGCATCAGATACTCGAGGACGTCATCGTATGCTTCGCTCCAGTCGACAACCCCTACCCTCTTCTTCACCCCCTCCTCAAGAAGTGTCAGGATCTCATCGACGACCTCGTCTGGGGTCTTATCCGTGGTGTCAACCTCCAGAACCCTCTCGTTCTCCTCCAGCGCTTCAACGAGAATGACGTCTACGAGTTCGGCTTCAACGTTTTCGGCCAGCTTTTTGCGGGAGTATCCCCGGGATTTGAGCCTCTCGGCCACTGCTCTCGGGTGGAGACGGAGGACCACGACAACATCGGCTGGAACTAGGTGACTGAGGTGGCCATCGATGACAACGTTCCTGGCGGAGAACTCGGCCTTAACTTCACGGATCAGCGCATCAACGTCTATCTCAATCTCGTCCCCAACAGGCTCACCGATACCCTTCATGAGGGCAAAATCCTTCACACTCACATATTCGTAGCCAAGCCTCTCGCTTAGGAGCTTTGAAACGGTGGTTTTACCGACTCCGGGAGTACCACTCACGGCGATTATCATCGATTTACCCCCGAGAACTCACCTTATTTTGTTGTCTGAGGTTTATATGCTTGTTCCTCGTTAATCGTCGAATGTACATGTAGCATTCAGCGAAAACCTTTTAAGGACTATAGTTTCTATATAGATGCAGGTGGCGCGAAATGGAGAGGCTAAAATTACTCCAGAGGAAGCTGCACGTTGTGAAAAAGCAGAAGGAGCTCCTCATGCTTGAGGAGGTCAAGCTCATAAGGGTGGCCCGCCAGAAAAAGGTGGCCGCCAAGAAGCTCGCCAAGGTTAAGAAGGAAAAGGTCGCCCTTGCCCTGGAAGAGGCGAGGCTCGTCAGGGTTCTCAAGCAGAACGGCTATTCGGCCGTTTGAGGTTTTTCAAAACTTTTAGAAAAGGAGAAAGCTCAGAAGACGCTGAGCTTGTCCTCCAGTATCATCTTCTGTATCTTCGTAATGTCGGCGAGCCATGCATCTGCTATCTCGTAGGCCGGCTTCTGTATGGTCTCGAGGCTGTAGCCCTTCTTCGGGATGACCTGGACGCTGGCAACGAGCGGCTCGTCGATGGGCTTGCCTATCTGGCTGAGTATCCTGACGTAGACCTCCTCGACGCCCTCGACCTGCTCCGCGATGTCGTTGGCGATGAGCATTGAGAGGAGGTTGTATATCTTTCCGACGTGGCTGACCGGGTTCTTACCGGCTGCTGCTTCCATGCTCATGTGCCTGTTCGGGGTGATGAGGCCGTTAACGCGGTTGCCCCTTCCAACGGAACCGTCGTCACCTGCCTCGGCGCTGGTTCCGGTGACGGTGATGTAGTAGATGCCCTTCTCCGGGTCGTCTGCGGTGTTGACGTAGATGTTGACCTTCCTCTCGGTGTGGGCCTCGGCAACTCCCCTGGCGGCCTCGTAGATGGCCTCCTTGACGGCCATGTAGTCGTCCGGAGTGTCAACCTCGCTGTCAACTATGGCTGCAGCAATGGTGAGGTCTATCTCGTCGCCCTTCCTGAGGCCCATGACCTTGATGTCCTCACCAACGGCGGGGTATTTCCTCTTGAACTCGTCGCTGTTGAGGAGTCTCTCGGTCTCAAGGACTATCCTCTCGGTCTCACTGAGCGGAGCGTAGCCGACGCCGAAGCTGGTATCGTTGGCGAGCGGAATCGGGTTCTCCTTGGCCTTGTTGAAGACACCGACGAGGTCCACGCTTCCCTGCCCGATGCGGGAGTCAATGACGACGTGGTGCTCAAGGTCGAGGTGTCTGACGGCCCTCCTGAGGTACTCGCGGGCGGCCTTTATGGCGACCTCGTGAACCGGGAAGAGTTCCCTGTCGACTATCTCGACGGCCCTTCCGGAGAGAAGTATGTAAATTGGCTTGATGACCTCGCCGCCGCCGAAGCGCGGGTAGGCCTTACCGCCAACGACCTCGACCTGGTCGGTGTTGTGGTGGAGGATTATCCCGTACCTCTTGATGTACTCCCTGCTGAGCGCCCTGCTGACAGCCTCCGCTATGCCGTCGGCTATGCTGTCAGGGTGTCCTATTCCCTTCCTTTCGACGAGCTCGACCTTCTGCATCTCAACGGGGGTTCTCATGAGCTCCTCAACCACTATGTTCCTAACCTTCTCCGCCATGAGCGTCACCTCATAAGGTTTGTATGAGCACCTCTGTTCATCCATTTATATACTTTTCGGCATGAATTCGAAACGTCAATATTCCTAGAGGTTATTAAATCCGAAACCCTTAAAATTTTTCCCGAAAATCTTCCACAACGGAGGCATCCGACGACGCCCGGTGGCCCGGGCCCGGGAGGTCTGGGCAACGATGAGCGGGTGCGACGATGCCGGGCGGACAGGGCTTGGCCTCCGGACCGCCAGAGACCGCCGTTTGGCGCTCCATGAGGGCGGGGGATCAGCCAAGCCCACACTTTTTAAGCTCCCACGACAACCTTTCTCGGTGGGAACATGGGATTGAGGGAAATTATACGTGAGATACGTGAGGTTCTTGACGAAAAGGATGCGCTTAGAGAGGAGGCACTGAGGCTTACCAGGGAAGTAGTTCGCCTGAGTGGAGATGCCATAAAAGCCCTTCACCGTGGAGAAAAGGAAAAGGCCGCCGAAAGGCTCAATCTGGCCCGGGAAAAAGTGAAAACCCTTCGAGAAAAGCTAAAAGGCCACCCAGAGATATACTTTACGGGCTATGTCCAGAATGCCCACCAGGAGTTCGTGGAAGCCAGCCTGTTCTTTGCGTACATAACGGGTGGAGAGTTCCCATCGCCCTCAGAGCTCGGAGTCCCTCATGCTGACTACGCGCTCGGGATAGGCGACTTCATAGGAGAGCTGAGAAGGCGCTTCCTGATACTACTTCTGGAGGGCAACATAACCGGAGCGGAAGAGGTCTACCGTTTCATGGAAGCAACCTATGAAGAGCTGATGACACTGGAGTACCCCAAGGGACTGGTGAACATCAGGGGGAAGCAGGATCAGGCAAGACACATACTCGAGAGAACCCTTGAGGATCTGACGAGGGCAAAGCTGGGCAGAAAGCTTGAGGAGAAGCTTGATGCGGTGGCGGGGGATAACGGATAGTTATTTAATTGCATAATTAGGTGATTAATGAAATGAACAAAAAGCTCAGGAAGATTGAAGAGGCCCAGCGGAAGCTCGCCTTGAAGATCATAGAGAGGCCGGTTAGGGCGGAGAGCGTGAAAACCGTTGGGGCAGTCGATGTTTCCTACGGCGACACCGCCAGAGCGGCCTTTGTCCTGTGTTCCTATCCCGACTGCAGGGTACTGAAAACCAAGGTAATCGAGACGGAAATTGCCTTCCCCTACGTCCCCACTTTCTTTTTCCTCAGAGAGACGCGGCCGGTTCTCCTGGCGGTGAGGGGGGAGGAGTTTGATGTGCTGCTCGTGGAGGGACACGGGAGGGCACATCCCCGGGGCTACGGGCTCGCCTCCCACATCGGGCTGTTGCTCGGAAGACCAACGATCGGTGTTGCCAAGAAGCCCCTGAAGGGAATCGCTGAGGGACAGTTCATAAAGGTGGGAAAAGCTTATGTAAGCGTCGGGCACTTAATCGATTTAGAGTCTGCGGTGAGAATCGTCGCGTCTTTGCTTGAGAGCGGCTATCCCAGGCCGTTGAAGCTCGCGGACAGGCTGTCAAAGAGGGGAAGGCTATGAAAAGGATTCAAATGCTCATACTGCTCGCCCGGAAGGGCGCGCTTGACAGGAAGATAAAGATAACCCTTAGAGAACTCGCCAACGAGCTGGGAATCTCTCCCCAGTCGGTTCTCCGACTGCTCGAGGAAATGGAGGAAGAGGGGCTGGTGGAAAAAGAGGTGGTAGGAAGAAAGACCTACATTGAGATAAGCCAAGAGGGACTGGCTTTTCTGGAGAACCTCTGCGATGCTATCTCCGAGGCCCTCTACAACGGCATAATAATCGGTGAGGTCATATCCGGAATCGGAGAGGGAGCGTACTACGTCAGACAGTACTCCCACCTGATACGTGAGTACCTGGGCTTTGACCCGTATCCAGGCACCCTAAACATACGCGTGCTGTTTCCAAAGACTGTCTTTGATGCGTTCTGCGGCGTTAGACCTGTCATCCTGCCCGGATTCTCAAAAGGCGGAAGAACCTTTGGGGACGTTAAAGCCTACCGCGTTCAGATAAACGAAGTGGAGGGAGCGATAGTCATACCATCCAGAACAGTCCACCCGCCAAGGATCGCCGAGATAATCGCCCCCGTGTGCCTCAGGGAGAAGTTGGGACTAAAAGACGGAAGCAGGATAACCGTGAAGGTCGTGAGAGGATGAACTGGCGTTCGGTACTCACCTGGGCTGGCATTGGGGCTTTCATCGGATTCGCCATAGCCGTCGGGATGTACTCTCCAATGAAGAACGAGAACTTTGTGTATTTGATATACATAGGAATGCTGGCTGGATCGCTTTTGGGAGCAAGGTATCCAACGGACACGCGGGCGTCCGCCTACGCCTTTCCCCTGGGATTCGCTGCAACGACCCTTCTCGCGGGTGTCTGGATGGTCAAGTCCGTGGGTTCCAGCGACGTCTACGCGTTCCTTGCTGTTGTCGTGGTGGTTATGATGCTCGTGGGTGCCAACGGGTTTCTGGATATGTTCCTGGTGCCGCTAACGTACTTTGGGGGCTTCACGGTCGCGATGCTGACGTTCAAGGGCTATCAGCCACTGCAGGGCTCGGAGGGTGCAGTTGTCGGCCTCTTCACAATAGGCGTCATGGGGGCAGTACTGGCCTTTTTTGCGGTCTTTGGAAGATGGGCGTTCACCGTGGCCAAGAACATCCCGAGGAGGTAACGTTTAAATACGTCCACCAACAACCTAATCCGGTGATTAAAATGGTGATGCGTCTCTCAAGGCTCTACGGAAAGCAGATATACAACACCAAGGGTTATTACGTCGGCTACGTCGACGAGATACTAATCGAGATAGACAGAGGGCAGGCAAAGGTACTCGCCTTGGGTCTTCCGGGGGAGAAGGTCGGCGTCCCCTACGACAGGGTCACCGCAATAGGAGACATAATACTGGTAAAAGCAAGGGAAGAATGATCAGCCTTCTTTAACTTTTAGCGCCTCAAGGAACTTTTCGGTTATTGCCTCTTCTGCCAGCCTCAGCAGTGAGCTCTTGTCCCTGGCCAGTTTGAAGATCCCCAGCGGAATCCTTGCACCACCGGACTGAGCGTGGCCGCCGCCACTGCCGATGTCCCCAAAGGCCTCCCTGAGAACCGTGCCTATGTTGACCCTGACATCGCGGGTTCTGGCGGAAATTTCTATCCTGTCATCAACGATGCCGAAGACCAGAACGGTGGTTATTCCCTCAAGGCGGAGGAGGAAGTCGGCCGATTCGGCTATCGCATCGCGGTTCGTTATGAACCCAACGTTGCTGACAACGACGTTCTTGTAGATGCGGCGGTTCATTATCGCCTTGGCCAGTATCTCAGCGGTCTCGGTGCTTATGTCCGGGTGCTCTATCTTGTCAAGGAGCTCGTAGTCGACCGTTCCGGCAAGGAACTCTATCGCCTTCAGGTCTACATGGCTCAGCTTGGAGAACTTCTTGGTGTCGATGTAGATGCCGTAGAAGAGCGCCGTTCCAAGGACGGGCGTGACAGAGATGTTGAGGGTGCGGAGATACTCCGCCAGTATCGCGGACGATGAGTTCACTTCCGGCCTTATGTCGAGGAAGGCATCGTCCGGAAGGAGTTCCTGAAGGTGCTGCAGTATCTGATGGTGGTCGATTAATATCTTTATCTTCTCGTAGTCGTTGCCCTCCAGTACCGTCAGGTTCCCGTTGGGCTGGCAGTCCACGAGTGCTATAACCGGATAGCGCTTGAGCTCATAGGAGCCGCGGGAGATCTTCCTTATGTCAACCCCCAGCAGGTTGACAAACGCCCTGTTTTCGTGGTGGGTTATTTCACCGCCGTACACGATCTGGGTCTTGAAGCCGAGCGTCTGGGCTATAACGCTGAGCGCCGTTGCGCTGGCTATCGCATCGGGATCCGGATTGTCGTGCATTACTATCAAGAGGGAGTCGCTCTTTGCCTTCAGCTCCTTGAGCTTCTTCACGAGAAGGTTGGCGTTCTTCTTTTCGCCGAGCATCTCGACGGTCTTCACCACAGCATCCTTAAGGGCGCTCCGGGGTGAAATCGCGTACTCCACTCTGACCTCCGCCTCGAACTCTTCGTTGATCTGAGAAATAAGGTCGTCGAGACTCACCTCGTCAGGGATGACTGTGAGGATCGGGACATCTTTGTTATTTGTCCTTATCACATAGACCGTTTTCTTTATTGTGTCCACGTCCATAACGGTGATTATAACCAGCTCAGCCTTGTCTATGCCGGCCTTTAGCAGCGTTGCGGTGTATGAAAAGTCTCCCCGAATGACCTGGAATCCGCTCTCTTCAAGAGCCTTTGCCCGGAGCTGATCCTTCTCAATGATTATAACCTCAAACTCTCCTTTGAGAGAGTCTGCTATTGAGCGGCCGATTGCCCCGCCTCCAAGTATCAGCACCCGCATGTTTCTCACCTTTTTGCACAATAATGTTTAAATACAAGCGCCGATATACTAAGACGGTGAATTCCTTTCGGGATTTCTTTGATGGAGGGATATATATAGCTAATGGTGATGAGCATGCAGTTGCCGGACAAGCAACCACTCATTGAAAACGTGGTAGTAACATCGGCGGGGGAACTGGGGGAGCTCATCCAAAAGGGCCTCTCAAAGGGTAGCGGTGCGTTTCTAAAGATATTCGCCAAGGACTCCGCCGGAAAGTACTACATGACAATACTCCTCGACCGCTCTAAGGTACTCGCTGCCGAGTGTCTTCTCGTGGACAAGAAGCAGAGCCTCAACGGAGAAGAGGCAATCAGCGTGTTGAAGTCATTCATCGGTAAACCCATGGTCGTTGACGTTTATGCCCTTGATGAGCTGGAAATCAAGCTTTCAATAGCGGATAACGTTGATGTGTACGTCCAGACACCGAAAATACCCCTGAACGAGCTGTTCAAAAAGGCCGAGGAAGGTCCACCGAAAGGGGAGGAGGAACAGAAAGAATCAACGACCCCCGTGACCGTTACGCAGGAGGTTCCCAAGGCGGTTCCGGTTGTGGAAGAAGCGAAGGTAGAGGAAAAGGCCGAAGTCCCCACTGAGGAGAAGCCCTCCGCCCCCGCCCCCCCAGGGGTAGAGGAGAAAAAATCCGCTGCGGCTCCCCCAGAAAAACCGGAGGTCATCGTTAACTTTACCGGGGGAGAGCTTCCAGAGAGGGCGTTCCAGTTATACGCCGAAGACCTGCTCAAGGAAGCCAAAAAGATCAAGGGTCTCAGGATCAGCAAGATCGAGTTTGATGCAAACGTTGGTGAAGGTGTGGTTTATCTGAACGTCCACATATACGGCAACTCGGATGGCAGTTCCAGGGACATAGAAATCGCGGAGAAGAGGATGCTCCACGCGGTCAGCAAATATGCCCCCATCCTTCTCAGGGAGGCCGAGGTCAAGCCTATAATCAAAGACGTCAGCGTGGTGATAGACGGGCAGGAAATCAAGCCTCAGGAGATCGTGGACAGGGATAAAAAGAAGACAGGCAACGTGACAAAGGACGGAAAGATAAGCCTCTCCGTTCTTGAGGACGTCTGGCCGTATTTCAGCGCCTATGCCAGAACCGTTATTACCGAGCTGGAGGGGGCAGGAGTAAGGGTCAAGAAAGCGTATTTTGACGTCAAGGGCAGAAAAGAGTTCGAAATTAATCTGTCCATGGTCGGAGAGACCGAAATGACCAAGGAGACAGTTGAGAGAATCGCCAGGGACATCCTCACAAGGCACGCCAGAGAACTTGGAAGGTCGATAAAGCGCTACATAACCGTCCACAACATCGACGTTGAGGTTCTAACCCCCACCATTGCGAGCGCCGCCAGGGAAGCTCCCAAGGTAACCTCCAGCAAAGCCGCGGAAGTCCTGGCAAAGAAGGAACTCCTGGAGAAGGAGGTCGAGCAGCTCCTCAAGCAGGCCGGAATAGAGGACCTCGCCCCATTGACAGAGGAAAAGAAGAAAGAGGCAGAGGAGGCCATGCTCAAAGGCCGCATAGAACCCGCAATAGAGACTCTAAAGACCAGAATTCACGCGGAGATGAAGCTTATACCCCGGGTTACCTTCAAATGGCTCAAAATGAACCACGAGATTAAGGACTCCACGGTGATGGTTGACATTGAAGCGAGCTTCCTGAGGGAGGAAACAGGGGGTCTCTTCGGCTCGTTCTCGGGAGTCTCGGACAGCAAGATAAAGAAGGACATCGAGGACGCAATAAGACGCATCCTCCGCGAGGTCTCAAAGGAGTACAGCATAAGGATAGAGCTGAGGAAGCTCAACATAATCCTCCGCTGATTTCTTTTTATTATTCAGCACTCAAGATCCTCATCATCCTGACGTCAGTTCTGCCGAGGTCATCATGCGTTTCGCCCTTCTCAGTTGTCCCTTATAATCCTGTCCCCACATCAGCTCTTGGGGGACGTGAGCGGCATCAGGCCCTGGTGTTTGGTGTCATATCTGTAGGCCATTGGCTCAAATTTGGCAAGGGGCGATTTGAGGACGTACATCTGCTCGAAAATTCCATGCTCGCTCTTCTTGCTTGAGAATTCAAGCACGTAGTCACTGAATTCAATGCTCCACGAAAGGAAGCCCCTAGATACCCTGTCTTCTCCGAGGAGATACATCGAGAAAAGATGGCGCCCGTTTATAACGCGATTGGATAGGAGACGCTTGATCAGTTTTATACTACGCTCCTCCCCGATTTCAAACGCCATGCCATCGAGGGAGAACACAAGGTCAACGACCTCTGTTTTCTCGGTCTTCTTAAAGATGGTTCTGTATATCTGCTCAAGCTTTGGGATGTAGGTTTCAGGGTTGAAGCTCTCTATCCGGTAAACGTAATCCGCCGGATAATGAAAATCATACCTTGATCCAAAAACATCGATAACCGCAAGATTGCCCTTCCGTCCCTCTTCCTCAATGTCAAGCCCCACGGATCTTGCCCTCAGCATCAGCCTTGGAAGCGGAAGGTTGTAGTTTATGATGATGCCCAGAACTCCCCTGGAAATCTGGTGCTTCAGGATTTCAAAGGGCAGTTCCCAGCCCATTGAGAAGGAGTCATATATCACTAACAGACTCGAACTCCTTACGAGACCCCCACCAATGGCGTGGTCGATATAGTCAAGTCCAGACGTTACCACTTGCATGTGTTTCACAATACCCCCTTGGGCATTTGGGATATATAACGTTTTTGCTCTTAAAAAACAAAATTGTTCTGACAGGACAAAAGTTGTGACATCAAGAAAAGTTTATTAGGATGACACCGTAAAAGGGAGGGGAGGAGAGGCCATGAATCCGGAAAACGTGCTCAAAATGGTTGTAACATCCAGCGTGCGGCATAAAGTGCTGCTTGCCCTCTCAGAGGGGCCCAAAACACTGGGCGAGATTCATTCCCGGGTGGGTTCAACCAAGTCAACGATCTCACACGCCATCAGCGACCTGATGGAGGAAACGCTGGTAATTCAAGACCCCGAAACCAAGCAATACAGGCTCACCAATATAGGATATCTGGTTTCCCTCCAGGTTAGAAACATCAGGGGGGCCTTGGAAAGCATAAAAAGGTTTGAAGAGTTCTGGCTCTCCCATGACATCAGCGGCATTCCGGAAGAGCTTCTGCTGAGGCTGGGAGACCTCGTGGATTCAGAACTCCACACAACCACGCCGGAATACCTGAAGCTGCCCCACGAGATATACATGGAGCTGATAAGAACGTCCAAGTGGATAAAGGGCGTGTCCCCCATACTGTTCGCGGACTACCCAGAGGAATTCCTGGAGCTGGCCTTTGGCGAGGAAGTCGATATTGAGATAATCACGACCAGAACCGTGTACGAGAGGCTCGTTGAACTGTCGCCTCCGGAGGCCGTTGAGAAAGTCAAGGGTCTTCCAAACGTCAAGCTCTATGTAATCGACGAAAACCCAAAGGTCGCGTTTACCGTGACAAACAACTTTCTGTCCCTCGGCCTGTTCCTAACCAACGGCACGTATGACATGATGAACGACCTTATCAGCACCAGTGAACGGGCCAAAAAGTGGGGAATAGAACTCTTTGAATATTACAAGAAAAAGGCTGAAAGGGTTATATAATTTCCGTTTTAAATCATTATTAATGAAGAACATGGGGTTGTCCTCTGGCTATGCCAAATATTCAAAACAGAACGGAACTGGGAGTGCCTTTGGTCTGAGTACCTGGTTAGCTGGTCGTGTATTCACTTTTTTGGTTTCCACCTCCCTGTTTCTAGCGGCTAGTGGTGTGTTCAAGCTTTACTTTTCCTTTCTGCTCTACGGTATAGCCCCGCGATGGAACCTGCTCGTGGCCACGTTCCTTCTGGTGTTCAGCGTTTACGGAATCAATAAGCTGACCGACATCAGGGAGGACGAGATTAACAACCCCGAAAGGGTTGGGTACGTGAAGAGAATAGCCAAGTTTCTCAAATATTCCGTGATCATCTCGCTGGTCGTGGCGGTAATCCTCAGCGCCCTCACAAGCCCGTGGGCGGTTCTGGTCGTCCTATTCCCTATAATCGCCGGCGTGCTCTACAGCATTCGACTGCATCCCGGACACCCGAGGCTAAAGGACATTACAGGGGTCAAAAACGTAATAATAGCAGTGACATGGGCAAACGGAACCGCGTTTCTCCCCTATCTCGTTGCGGGAAATGTGGGCCTCCAGAAAGTCCTCATGATATACTACTTCTTTTTCATGAAGAGCATGATAAACACGATGCTCTTTGACGTCAGGGACATAGATGGAGACAGGATGAACGGAATACAGACGATACCAGTGAAGTTGGGGCTGGAAAAAAGCAGACGGCTTCTGCTTCTTATGAACTCAACCTTCGTGCCGTGGCTTGTAGCGGCATACGTCCTTGGATGCTTCGGTCACTATCTCCCCGTTTTGGTCTTCGCCGTCCTGAACGGTTATGTGTACATCCTGTATTTTGCCAGGGAAGGTTATAAACCGGGGAAGGCCCTTGATGTATGGGTGGATGGGGAATGGTTTTACACACTGCCCATCGCAATGCTAATATGAAGTATTCGTCTTCCATCGAAACGCTAAGTTTTTAAGCTGAACGTTCCCCGGTTTCAACATGGACGGCGTAGTACTCGGAGTTCTTGCAGCACTGACATCGGCGGTCTCATGGGCCACATCAACGGTACTGATAAAAGCGGGGATGAAAAACAAGAGCCCCGTTGCTGCCAATATATTCCGTCTCTACGCCGTCTCGGTGATGTTCGTCGTTGTCTTCCTGATAGACGGCACGTTCTCCAAAATAGCCGAACTCTCACCGATCCTCCTTGCCGTGGCCTTCATCTCGGGACTCTTCGGCTTCGTCATAGGCGACTATTTCTACCTAAACGCCCTGAAGATGATGGGCGTCTCCAGAACGGTTCCCATAACATCGACGTATCCCCTGTGGACCATACTGTGGGCATTTCTCTTCCTCGGGCGGAGGATAAGCCCCCAGGTGGTGATAGGGGCAATCCTAGTCGTTACCGCCATAATCGTGGTTCGCAGGGCTGAGGAGGAAGAGCGGGTCGACCCCAAAGGCTTTATCTTCGCCCTCCTGGCTCCCCTCTCATGGAGCTTTGCAATACTCACTATGGACTGGCTGACCGGATACGTGGACGTTCTCTCCCTCGCGGGAATCAGAATGATGTTTGCGGCGATCGGGGTTTCGGTGTTCCTCCCCAAGTACCTGCGAGAGTTGAGGGAAATAACCCTGAGAGAGGCCCTGCTCCTGACAGGGGCGGCCTTTACAGGCCTCATGCTGGGACAGTACCTCTTCGTGTATTCAATAAACCAGGTAGGCTCCCAGATATCGGCTCCGGTTTCCGCGGTAAATCCCATAATAGCCTCGGCCCTCGCGATAGCCCTGCTGAAAGAACCTCCGAACAAGAAGATACTGGAGGGCCTCGTTCTGGCCGTGCTTGGGGTCGTGCTTATCTCGACCGCTTAACTTTTAAGCTCTTCAGGTTTAGAGTTAACCGCCGACAGCGAGGGGACAACACGTCTCCTCGCACGGGCTCGGTCAACCCGCCTCCGCGAGGTACCGGGTTCAGTGAGCGGAGCGTGCTCACGCCGAGCCCACAGGGCCGGGAGCATCCACCCGCGCGAGGGAATGAACGCGGGCCTCTGTGCCCGGCCCACACTTCGACCCCCTTCTGAGGAAGGCTTATAACCTCCAAGACTGAAATAAATAACTGGTGGTTATGTATGGTGACAATCCCCCGCCCCATTGACCCCAGGGAGATAAAGCGAATTAGGAAGGAGCTCGACATAACCCAGGAAGAGCTCGCCCAGAAGGCGGGCGTGACTCAGGCTTACATAGCCAAGCTAGAGGCGGGGAAGGTCGATCCGCGATTATCAACCTTCAACCGTATTCTGCAGGCCCTACTCGAATGCAAGAGGGCACAGCTCAAAGCGAAGGACGTCATGTCTTCCCCCGTTATCTCAGTTAAGCCCTACGAACTCGTCGAAAACGTCATCAGGATAATGAACGAGCACAACATCTCGCAGATTCCGGTTATCGCGGGCAATAAGGTTGTCGGTTCCGTGACGGAGCGGACCCTGGTCAGGCAGAGCCTTGAGTACGAGGATATCTACGACAGGAAGGTCATGGAGGTCATGGAAGAGCCGTTCCCGATAGTCAACGAGGACGAAGACCTTGAGGTCGTTAAATATCTCCTTGAAGAGCATCCAGCGGTTCTGGTTCAGGACAGGGAAGGAAAGGTGGCTGGGATTATAACCCGTGTGGATATATTCAGAATCGGAAAAACGAAGGAGTAAAATTGTTCTTTCCTTTTCTCTCGTTTGGAAACGTTTTTATCATCCACAGCCCATTATTTTAAGAGAAAAATAATACGAGGGGGAACTGGCGATGAAGAAGATGTTAATCACGGTGATTATTTTTGCCCTCTTTTTCTCCCAGTGCGTGGATGCAACCACGATAGCGGTTGACGTTTCACACGATGAAGGGACGGTAGCGCTGGTCTCGTCCATAGTTGACCCGGTCACGGGAAAGGTCATAGCCGAGGGCATGATACCAACCCTCTCATGGTATGACTGGGGTTACATTGGCTACACCCCGGAGCTTGAGAACGCCGGTGTCAAGCACTTCGGCGACGGCATCACGTACGAGGCTCTAGAGGGCGTTGATGTCCTTATAATAGGACAGCCGTGGAAGAGGTTCTCTCCCGGGGAGATGGAGGCCATCGTGAAGTGGTTCTCAGAGGGAGGGAAAGTCCTGTGGGTTGCCGGGGACTGCGACAGGAAGGACAGTGCCTACGTCCAGCGAAACGTCAACGAACTGCTCTCGGCAATACCGAACACCAGGCTGAGGATAGACTACGCCACGGCAACCGACACGTTCAGCAACGCCGGGAAGAGCGCGTACGTGGCCGGTTTCGTTAGGGTGGACTTGGAAACCCCCGACGCAGATATTCTCAACAGGGGCTACCAGGGTGAAGTGGGCAAGGTTCTCTTCCATGAGCCGGGTGTCCTGGCGTGGGTGGACGAAAAGGGCAGATGGCATCCTTTAATCGCGGGGGAGATCCCTGAGGGCGTCTACAGGATAGCCACGACCAGCGGCAACGGAATGATAGAGGACGACTACGCCCCGGAGGCAAGGGCTTACAAAGCTTGGGACAGGGGGCTGTTCACGCTCCTGGCCGTGGAGTTCGTCAAACTCCCCAACGGGAGGGAAAGCATTCTGATAGTCAGTGCGGAAAGTCCATACGGAAGCCCCGTGCCCATATGGGTGAACCGCTACGGCAGCTATCTCTTCGATGGCCAGCAGTTCGTGACTAACATCCTCCGCTGGGCAATCCTTGAGGCGTCGAAGCTGGCCCCGCCGGAGGAAACCACAACCACCACGGTGACGACGACAACCACAACGCAGCAGACGACCACAACCACGCACCTCACGGTCTCCACCACGACCACCTCAAACCCTGTGGCAGAGACGACCACAGGCACCAGCGAAACATCAGTGACAACCTCAGCACCGCCAAGGACTCCCCTCTGGATTGTGGGGCTCGCCGTGGTGCTTCTCATTGGTGCCGCTGTTCTTGTGTTTCTGCTGCTCAAGAAACCATGAGCGGTCGCTTTTCTCCTTTATCTTGATGGCCAAAATATCCAACAACTTTATATACCCCCAGCCAAATCAGTGATGGACAAATAATCCAGGTGGTGCGAATGAAGAGGACTGCCTTTTTGCTCATGCTCCTGCTGTTAGGCGCCGTCATAGCGGCGGGCTGCATAGGCGGTGAAAATACCGCCTCAAGCACGTCCAGAACACCAACTACCGCGGAGACACCCACCACGACCCCCCAGACAGCTCCGCAGACATCCTCCCCTATCCAGACGTCCACCGAATCCGAGAAGCCATCTTATCCGGTAACCGTTACGGACTTCGCGAACAGGACGGTCACTATAGACTCCGAACCGCAGCGCGTTGTAACTCTGGCCCCGAGCATCACGGAAGACATCTACTACCTCGGCCTCTTCGACAGGGTCGTCGGGGTTACGGATTACGATGATTTCCCCCCGGAGGTTGCCAACGTCACTAGGATAGGTGGCTACGGGCAGTATGCAAACCTTGAGGTAATAGCCTCCCTCAACCCGGATCTCATACTCGTCGACAGCTATTCAACGCCCATTCTCAGCGACCTCGAAAAGATAGCCCCCGTGGTTGTCGTTGACCCCCACAGCCTCAACGATATACCCAGGGCCCTTGACCTCCTGGGCCAGATTTTCAACGCCCCGGAGAGTGCCCAGAAAGCCGTTATCGAGTTCCAGACGAAGATCAAGACTATAAGCTCCGCCGTTGCTGACGAACCAAAGCTCAAGGTTTTCTACATCGTTTGGAACAACCCACTCATGACAGCTGGGGGAAGCACGTTCATCAGCGACGTCATTGGCCTCGCGGGAGGGGAGAACATATTCGCCGACGCAAGCGGCTGGCCAACCGTCAGCATGGAGCAGGTCCTTGAGAGAAACCCGGACGTCATAATCCTCACGCCCCACTGCGGCATGACGGTTCAGGACGTCTACAGCAGCCCCCTCGCAAACACGAAGGCCGCCAGGGATGGGAATGTGTATGTTATCGAGAACGAAAACGACCTCATACACCCAAGTCCGCGCGTTGTTAGGGGACTCGAAGCCATAGCAAAGCTCCTCCACCCGGGGGCATTCAAAGTCAGCTACCCACTCACGGTCACGGACTTCGCGGGGCGGCAGGTCACCATCGAGAAGGAACCCGAGAGGATAGTTTCCCTTGCACCCAGCATTACTGAGAGCCTCTTCTACATAGGTGCCGGGGACAAGCTCGTTGGTGTCACAAAGTGGGCAGACTTCCCGCCGGCAGTGGAGAACATCACACGGGTCGGTGGCTACGGCCAGTACGCGAACCTTGAGATAATTGCGTCCCTGAACCCTGACCTGATTCTTGCGGACAGCTTCTCGATGTCCATACTGAACGACCTTGAGAAGATAGCCCCGGTGCTCATAGTGGACCCGAAGAATATCAGTGATATTTACACGGCCATAGGGATGCTCGGAAAGATAACCAACCGCGAAGAGGGAGCCAGGACGGTGATCGCAGACATGGAGGCGAAGGTGAGCTACGTCACCTCAATGGTGGCTGGTCAGCCCAGGCCAAAGGTGCTCTTCATAACCTGGTGGAATCCGCTTTACGTTCCCGGCAGCGGCACCTTCCAGGACGACCTGATCAGGCTCGCGGGCGGTGAAAACATATTTTCCGACATGAGCGGCTGGGCCCAGGTGAGCATGGAGCAGGTCCTTGAGAGAAACCCCGATGTGATAATAGTGTCCGCTCATGCCGGCATCACCGCGGAGGAGCTCTGCAGCACGGAGCTCGTGAACACGAACGCCTTCAAGAACGGCATGGTATTCACCATCAGCGACGACAACCTTGTCTCCAGGCCGGGACCAAGAATAGTGCACGGACTGGAGGAGATCGCCGAGTACCTGCACCCGGACGTCTTCAACTACCAGTTCCAGCCGCTCGTATGCAATGCAACGGCTTCCAGCGGGGGATGAACCCCCACATTTTATTTTCCGGGCAACCGTTAAAAAGGGCCCTACCAAATTTCTCCGGTGGGAGTATGGAGCGGAAGACTTTTTACAGGATACTGCTGGCCATCGTTGTTATCCTGACGGTCATATACACACTCGGAATAATGGGGCTCATACCCTTCCGGTGGAGCTACTACATAACCCTTTTCATGATAGTCCTCTTCATCTACCTGAGGCTTGAGAAGAGGCTCCGAGGCGAGCCGTGAGCCGAAGTTTTTTCCCGGGGATTGGCGAGTGACCTCAACTTCTCCATCACCCTCCCTGACCGGGACAAACTGCCTCGAAAACTCGACCGTACGCCCGAAACGCCTAGCCGACCCCTGTTCTCTCGCCGAAAAGTCTGTTGTTAACTTTTGGTTTACAATTTTCGGGTTTAAAAACGCTTTTTTAACCTCCAGCCAAGCCTCAATTGAGGGGACAGAGATGAGCACATGCATGGTTATGTTCATTGGAGGTGGTTGGGTTGAGATACGTTAAGCTCCCGAAGGAAAATACCTACGCGTTCCTTGAAAGGCTGAAGGAGTGGGGCAAGCTCTACGCCCCCGTGAAAATCTCCGAGAAGTTCTACGACTTCAGGGAAATAGACGACGTCAAAAAGGTCGAGTTCCACTACAACAGGACGATAATGCCGCCGAAGAAGTTCTTCTTCCTGCCGAGGGAGAAGCTCTTCGAGTTCAACCTCTCCAAGGCCGAGTACAAGGAGGTCATAGAGGACGTTGAGCCCTTCGTGCTCTTCGGTCTCCACGCCTGCGACATCTTCGGCCTCAAGATCCTTGACACCATATACCTCGACGAGCTTCCGGACAAGTACTACAAGGTCCGCAGGGAGAAGGGCATCATCGTAGGCATCAGCTGTATGCCGGATGAGTACTGCTTCTGCAACCTCCGCGAGACGGATTTTGCCGACGATGGCTTCGATCTGTTCCTCCACGAGCTCCCGGACGGCTGGCTCGTCCGCGTTGGAACACCGACCGGCCACAGGATAGTTGACAAGAACATCAAGCTCTTTGAGGAGGTCACCAACGAGGACATCTGCAACTTCCGTGAGTTTGAGAACAAGCGCTCGAAGGCCTTCAAGTACCATGAGGACTGGAGCAACCTGCGCTATCTCCTTGAACTTGAGATGGAGCACCCGATGTGGGAAGAGCAGGCGGACATATGCCTCGCATGCGGCAACTGCAACACCACCTGTCCGACGTGCCGCTGTTACGAGGTGCAGGATATAGTAAACCTCGACGGGAACACCGGCTACCGCGAGAGGCGCTGGGATTCCTGCCAGCTCAGAAGCCACGGCCTCGTTGCAGGAAACCACAACTTCAGGCCGACCAAGAAGGACCGCTTCCGCAACAGGTACCTCTGTAAGAACGCCTACAACGAGAAGCTCGGCATAAGCTACTGCGTCGGCTGCGGCAGGTGCACCTACTTCTGCCCGGCGGGCATAAGCTTCGTGAAGAACCTGCGCACGATCCTTGGACTTGAGGAGAAGGCCTGTCCCTCTGAGATAAGCGAGGAGATTCCAAAGAGGGGATTCGCCTACGCCTCGGAGATAAGGGGTGAGGACATATGAGCGAGGTAGTTCCCAGGGAGATTATGATGCCGGACGAGAACCCCTACACACTCCACAGGGCAAAGGTTCTCAAGGTTTATCCTCTCACCGAGAAGGAGAAGCTGTTCCTCTTCAGGTTTGAGGATCCAGAGCTGGCCGAGAAGTGGACTTTCCGCCCGGGACAGTTCGTCCAGCTCACCATACCCGGCGTCGGAGAGGTTCCGATAAGCATATGCTCCTCCGCCATGAGGAAGGGATTCTTTGAGCTGTGCATCAGAAAGGCCGGAAGGGTCACCACGGTCATCCACAGACTCCAGCCCGGAGACACCGTCCTCGTTCGCGGCCCCTACGGAAACGGATTCCCGGTTGACGAGTGGGAGGGCATGGACCTGCTCCTTATCGCCGCAGGCCTTGGAACCGCCCCACTCAGGAGCGTCTTCCTGTACGCGATGGACAACCGCTGGAAGTACGGCAACATCACCTTCATCAACACCGCCCGCTATGGAAAGGACCTCCTGTTCTACAAGGAGCTGGAGGCCATGAAGGATCTGGCCGAGGCCGAGAACGTCAAGATAATCCAGAGCGTTACGCGCGACCCCGAGTGGCCTGGACTCCACGGAAGACCGCAGAACTTCATAGTCGAGGCCAACACCAACCCGAAGAACACCGCCGTGGCGATATGTGGTCCGCCGAGGATGTACAAGGCGGTCTTTGAGTCGCTCATCAACTACGGTTACAGGCCGGAGAACATATTCGTAACGCTGGAGAGGAAGATGAAGTGCGGAATAGGGAAGTGCGGCCACTGCAACGTCGGAACGAGCACGAGCTGGAAGTACATCTGCAAGGACGGCCCGGTCTTCACGTACTTTGACATAGTATCAACGCCGGGTTTACTGGACTGAGGTGGTGGGAATGGAAAGAGGAAAAGTTCGCATCGGGTTTTACGCTCTCACCTCATGCTACGGCTGCCAGCTCCAGTTTGCCATGATGGACGAGATACTCCAGCTCATCCCAAACGCTGAGATAGTGTGCTGGTACATGATAGAGAGGGACTCCTACGAGGACGAGCCGGTGGACATCGCCTTCATTGAGGGAAGCGTCTCCACAGAGGAGGAGGCGGAACTCGTAAAGAGGATACGTGAGAACGCGAAGGTAGTTGTCGCGGTTGGAGCCTGTGCAACCCAGGGAGGCGTCCAGAGCTGGGATCAGAACAAGAGCCTGGAGGAGCTGTGGAAGACTGTATACGGCGATGCAAAGGTCAAGTTCCAGCCGAAGCCTGCGAAGCCGGTCGAGGAGTACATCAAAGTTGACTACCGTCTCTACGGCTGTCCGCCGGAGAAGAAGGACTTCCTCTACGCCATCGGTACCTTCCTCGTCGGCTCATGGCCGGAGGACATAGACTACCCTGTCTGCGTGGAGTGCAGGCTGAAGGGCAACAGCTGCATACTCATCGAGAAGGGCGAGCCGTGCCTTGGTCCGCTCACTAGGGCCGGCTGCGACGCCCGCTGTCCGGGCTTCAATGTGGCCTGCATCGGCTGCAGGGGAGCGATAGGCTACGACGTCGCCTGGTTCGACTCGCTGGCGAAGACCTTCAAGAACAAGGGCTACACCAAGGAGGAGATCCTCGAAAGGATGAAGATCTTCAACGGTCACAACCCCAAGGTTGAGGAAATGGTGGAGGCCGCTTTCAGGGAGGTGGAAGAATGAAGAACCTTTACCTTCCAATCACAGTTGACCACATAGCGCGTGTTGAGGGCAAGGGCGGCGTTGAGATAGTCGTTGGAGACGGGGGCGTCAAAGAGGTCAGGATCAACATCATAGAGGGCCCGAGGTTCTTCGAGGCCATAACCATAGGCAAGAAGCTCGACGAGGCGCTGGCGGTTTACCCCAGGATATGCTCCTTCTGTTCGGCCGCTCACAAGCTCACGGCACTGGAGGCGGCAGAAAAGGCGATTGGTTTTGAACCCCGTGAGGAGATCCAGGCGCTCAGAGAGGTCCTCTACATCGGCGACATGATAGAGAGCCACGCGCTCCACCTGTACCTCCTCGTTCTCCCGGACTACCTCGGCTACTCCAACCCGCTCAAGATGGTCGACGAGTACAAGAAGGAGATAGGCATTGCCCTCGACCTCAAGAACCTCGGAGGCTGGGTAATGGACGAGCTTGGAAGCAGGGCGATACACCAGGAGAACGCGATCCTCGGAGGCTTCGGCAAACTGCCCGGCAAGACCACCCTTGAGCTTATGAAGAAGCGCCTCAGCGAAGCGCTCCCGAAGGCCGAGTACACCTTCGAGCTCTTCGCCAGGCTGGAGCAGTACGAGGAAGTCGAGGGGCCGATAATCCACATGGCCGTGAAGCCGAGGGGGGACGTCTACGGAATCTACGGAGATGCCATAAGCGTCAGCGACGGCTTCGAGTTCCCGAGCGAGGACTACAAGAAGCACATGGTCGAACGCGTTGTGGAGCACAGCTTTGCCAAACACAGCTTCTACAACGGGGAGAAGCCCTTCATGACGGGGGCCATATCGCGCGTCGTGAACCATGCCGACAAGCTCTACGGGAGGGCAAAGGAGCTCTACGAGAGCCACAGAGACCTGCTCAGGCCGACCAACCCCTTCGCCAACAACCTGGCCCAGGCACTTGAGCTGGTCTACTTCACAGAGAAGGCCATCGACCTAATCGACGAGGCGCTCGCGAGGTGGCCGGTAAGACCGAGGGACGAGGTTAAGGTAAAGGACGGCTTCGGCGTCAGCACGACCGAGGCACCGCGCGGAATCCTCATCTACGCCCTCGAAGTCAGGGACGGAAGGGTGGCCTACGCGGACATCATAACCCCAACGGCGTTCAACCTCGCCCAGATGGAGGAGCACGTCAGGATGATGGCGGAGAAGCACTACAGCGACGACCCGGAAAGGCTCAAGCTCCTCGCGGAGATGGTTGTAAGGGCCTACAACCCGTGCATCTCCTGTTCGGTGCACGTGGCGAGGCTCTGATTTCCGTTTCTCAAATTTTTTAAAGTCCTGCACAAAACAAACTCTGGGGAGAGTTATGGGAGAGGTAGTTATAAGGGTGAACGTTCCCGATGAGTACGCCGAGATGTTCAAAAAGGAAGTTGAGGAGATGGCCAAGTACCTGAGGAACAAGGAGAAGATACGAAAGAACATGGAGGAACTCGCGGGGATACTTGAAACCGACAAAACTTGGAAGGAAATCAAGAGGGAGCTATATGAGAAACGTCTTACTTGATACTTCCATTCTCGTCGAGCATTTTAAAGGGAATCCTGTAGCTAAGAAAATTATCCTGCCTCTGATAGATTCCAAGAGTGTACTGTTTATAAATCCAATAGTTTTCAGCGAGGTTGTTTATCTGTTACTCGGTTTCTATTCTGGAAAAGCCCCACGAACGATTAAGGGGCGACCAGAAAAACTTCCCCATGAGCTAAACCTCGTATTCTCAACGATCGAAAGTCATGCCTTCGTGGACATGACGCTGAAAACAACACTGCTCTCCAAAGAGCTCATCGAGAAGTACGCCATGCTCCCCAACGATGCACTGATTCTTGCAACCTGCATCGAGCACGGTTTTGCACTGGCGACTCCCGATGACGACTTTCCGGGCCCCGCGAAGGCGGAAGGTGTTGACCTTATAACGGGGTGATTCCATGGGAACCCTCATCCTTGCACTCGGCAACGAGCTGATGAAGGACGATGGAATCGGACTTAAAGCGGGAAGGATACTCATCGAGAGGGGCTGCAACGTCCTTGAGGTAGGCACCGACATCTTCAGGCTTTCAAGCCACTACCGCGGGGAGGAGAGGCTTATAATCATCGACGCCATCCTGAGCACGGAGTTTCCACCGGGAAAGATAGTGCACCTGAAGGGGGAGGAGGTATTCGAGAAGCTCAGGGCTGAGATAAGGAGCGCCCACTTCATGGGGGCGATAGACGGGCTCAAACTTCTGATGTCGCTCGATGAGCGCCTCGCGAATGCCGAGATACACTTCATCGGCGTTGTTGCCAAGGAGATAGACCTTGGAATGGAGCTGAGCGACGAGGTCGAGAAGGCCCTGCCCGAGGTCGTTAAGCTTGTTGAAGAACTGTGCAAAAAATGAATTAAAGGCTCAGAGGGAAAGCGGAAGGGCCTCCCTTATGCGCCTGAGGAGCTCCCTCTTCTTCTCGCTCTCCTCAAGGGCTATCTCAAGCACCTCGTCAATGGTCTCGACGGGGAATATCTGAACCTTCTCTGCCTTGTCCCTGCTGAGGAACACGTCCTTCTCGTTGCTCTTGGGGATTATTACCGTCTTTATGCCGGCCTCTATGGCGGCTTCTATCTTCGGAGTCGCCCCGCCTATCGGAAGCACCTCACCGCGAACGCTCAGGGAGCCCGTCATGGCCACGTCCTGTCTGATGGGTATCTCCTCAAGGGCCGAGATGACTGCCGTTGCGACGCTTATGCTTGCCGAATCGCCCTCCACGCCCTCGTAAGTCTGGAGGAACTGGACATGGATGTCGTAGCGGCTTATGTCCTCGCCCTTGTAGCGCTTGATTATTGCCGAGACGTTTTGGACAGCCTCCTTGGCTATCTCCCCGAGCTTTCCTGTGACTATTATCTTGCCTTCCTCCTTGCTCGCAGCGGGGGCAACCACAGCCTCTATCGGGAGGACTATACCGCTCTGCTCACCGATCACCGCGAGGCCATTGACGCGGCCTATCTCGCTCCCCTCGGTCTTGATGACCTGGTACTCCTTCTTGCGCTCTATGTACCAGTCAGCCAGCTGCTTTTCGAGGGGCTTTGCCATCATTATAGCCTCAAGGACATCCTCGCGCTCCACGTATTTCTTGCCCTTCTTGACCGCTATGTCTCCAGCGGCCCTCACGATACCGCCGAGGTCACGCAGGCGGAGTGTCAGGTGTCCCTTTCTGCCGGCACGCTTCTGTGCCTCTCTGACGATCTCTTCAACGGCATCGCGCGTGAAGTGTGGTATCTTTCCGTCGCGCTTTACTTCCTGGGCCACGAACTGTATGAGCTTGCGCCTGTTCTCGATGGTGTCGGGCATGGTGGTGCGCATGTAGACCTCGTAACCGTAACCTCTGATACGGGAGCGCAGTGCCGGGTGCATCTTGTCAACGGTGTCAAGGTTTCCGGCGGCGACGAGGACGAAGTCACAGGGGACTGGCTCGGTCCTGACCATTGCTCCGCTTGACATCTCACTCTGGCCGGTTATCGGGAACTTCTTCTCCTGCATCGCCGTGAGGAGGTTCTGCTGCATCTTAAGGCTCAGCGTTGCCACCTCGTCTATAAACAGGACACCCCTGTGGGCGCGGTGTATCATACCGGGCTCCACCCTCTCATGGGCCGGCGTTCCCAGGCCACCGCTCTGGAAGGGGTCATGGCGCACGTCGCCGAGGAGTGCACCCGCGTGGGCACCCGTAGCGTCGATAAACGGCGCCTTGGTCCTGCCGCAGTTGTCGACGAGCAGTTTGGGAACGAGTACGGAGCTCCTGAGACGCATATTCGACAGGGCCATTATGGTGATTATAATGACAAAGAGTCCCAGGAGGAGTGTTGAGGCGCTAAAGTCCATGAACAAAGCTAGCATGACCGTAAACATGACGAAGAGGAGTATGTATGATTTTATGTTCTCCTGCCCTTTGGCCTTCTCGCGGTACTTTTCGACTATTCTCCGTCCCTGACAGGCCGGGACGGTCTTTATCTTGGGCATGTTCTCGTCTTCGGAGTTCGGAAATACGAGTATGTCCTCAAGGTTCTCCGTTGGTAGGAGTTCAGCCATCGCCTGACCGAGCATTGACTTACCAGTTCCCGGCTCACCTATCAGGAGAACGTGCCTTTTCTGGGTCGCAGCCGTTTTTATGACCTCCACCGCATGCTCCTGTCCGATAACCTGATCGATGAGCTTTTCGGGAACCTTTATCTCCTCGGTCGTGTTAAAATCCAGGCCTAGGTCTAGGCGCTCTCCGTATTCCCTGGGGGCCAGGGTTTCCCTCTCAACCTTCGTGTCCTCCCCCATTTTGCTTCCCTCTTTCACTCTCTCAAATTGGAATGCTCGGGGCGATTTATAACTTTTTTGAGATTGCTGAGAAAAAGCTAAAATAGGGCTTGCCATCCATAATCCTTGGTGGAAGCGATGAAGGTTGAGGATCAGATAGTGTTTACGGCCCATCACGGGAACTGGAAGGTGGCAGACAGGCTCCTTGATATGGAGGACGAGAAGGTGGCACACTTCATAGCGAGCATAGCCAACACCGTCAACTCCAAGATACCCGAGTACCTCACGGAGGTCATGAACGTCGCTGGAATAATGAGCCTCGCTGAGGAAATTGGGAAAAAAGACCTGGGCGACGCTGTTGTTGCCCTTAAATCACCAGGGACTGCGAGAAAGCTCGGCCAGCTTGTTTTTGAGGAGGACAAGAAGCTCAAAAAGCACCTCGTAGAGGTTGCTAGGGCCCTGCTCGTCAGGGAGGTACTGTCCAAAAAAGTGCCGGTAGAGTATCCTGAAGAGCCGCTGAGTGAGGTTAAAATAGTCTTCCCGTACAACGAAGACCACATCAACTTTGTTGCGTTCCATGTAAGTGGAAAAACGAAGTGGAGGGCCGTTAGAAGGCTTATTATCGACGAGAAGACTCCCATGGCAGACGTTGCAAGGCTCCTTGCGAGCATAAACGAGAGCATCACGCTTAAACTGCCACTCTACGCTGGAATCGACGTCGGGGGGATAGAGGGCTGGTTCGGAGAGTTTAAAAAGGTCAAAAAGGCCGAAATACCGGCGGTCGTTGAAAAGTACAAGCATTTCCCGGCCGAGAACTATGCTCCAGCAGACTTCCAGGAACACGCAAGGGTTTACGCTCTGAGAATGGCCCTTGGAAAGATAGGACTGCCCCTGGACGTTCCCGCAAAGAGCCTTGAGAAGTATCTGGAGAAGAAATGATGAGGCCGAGGACACCCGAGGGAAACCGATGAGGAGTCTTCGCTTCGCTGATTCACCTGGAGGTGAAAAAATGAAAAAAGAGACGATCTTCACGGAGAAAGCCCCGAAGCCGATAGGACCCTACAGCCAGGGGGTAATCGCCGAGGGCAGGTTCCTGTTCGTTTCAGGGCAGATACCGATAAACCCCGAAACGGGCGAGCTGGTTACCGGGGACATAGAGAAACAGGCCAGGCAGGCTATCGAGAACCTTCTGGCCGTGGTCAGGGCCGCCGGTGGGAGCGCCGAAAGCGTGGTGAAGGTCACGGTGTACATCAGGGACATGGGCGAATATTCCAGATTCAACGAGATTTACGAGGAATACTTCTCAAAGTCAAGGCCTGCTAGAGCCGTCGTGGAGGTTTCGAACCTGCCCAAAGGGGTGGCTGTTGAGATAGAGGCCATAGCCGTCCTTTAGCATTTCAATATTTTTGGTGAGCAAGATGGAAACGGTCAGGATCCGGCGTGGGCTTTTGGAGTACCTGCTGGAGCTCGCCAGGGATTTTTATCCCAACGAGTTCGCTGGTTTTCTAAGGGAAAAGGACGGGGTGTTCGAGGAGGTTCTCATAGCTCCCAACCCCCACTTCGGAAGGAGCTCGGCTTTCTTTGACACCTGGATGTTGCCCTACGATGAAAGCATTAAAGGGACGGTTCACTCTCACCCGGGACCGAATCCCAGGCCATCGGGAGCGGACTTGAACTTCTTCTCAAAGTTCGGTGGGGTGCACATCATAATCGCCTATCCATTCGTGGAGGACAGCGTTAGGGCATACCGCAGCGATGGGAGCGTGCTTCGGATAGAGGTTGTGGGCTGACACCCTTCCACAAAGATTTACCCCCTGTGCAGAGAGCCCCCGAACCAGGGGTAATCCTTTGTGGCTTTCTCAGTGTTTCTCACCGTCTCCTCGGGGTAAGCTGCTCTTAACGGGTACCATTCACTCCAGAGAATGTTTTCAAAAATGAAATTATAACATCATCGTGAAAATTCTTAAAAAGAAACCCCCATAATCCCGTTATAGGTGTTGTGCCATGAAGATTAGAGACCTCCTGGATGAACTGAGCGCAAGGCAGAAGGAAACGGTTATCCACTGTGCAGAGACGTGCGGTATCCCCGACCTCGATAGGGAGGTGGAGCTCCAGGTAGAGGGGGAGATGATAAAGTTTCTGAAGGCCCTTTCCAACCCACTGAGACTCAAGATACTCAAGCTCCTCAAGGACAACTGGCTCTGTGTGTGCCTGATATCCAAGATACTCGACCAGGATCAGACCCTCATAAGCCACCACCTGCGCACCCTCAAGTCACTTGGACTGATAATCGAAAGAAAAGAGGGCAAGATGCACTTCTACAGAACCAATACCGAAGTCCTTGAAAGGTATCTCTCCATGGTAAACACCGAGCTGGTGTAACGTTATGAACGAGCTCCAGAGGCAGGTCGATGAGCTGGTCACAGAGTTTGGCGGCTACTGGGAGCCGTTTCAGATGCTCGCAGCCTTCGTGGAGGAAGTCGGCGAGCTCGCGGATGAACTCCTAAGTGTGGAAGGAATTAAGGGAGCGGGAAATCGGGACAAGCTGGAAGAGGAACTTGGTGACGTTATGTTCGCACTTGTCTGCATAGCCAACTATTACAGGATAGACCTCCTCGATGCGCTCCAGAAGAGCATTGAAAAGTACCGTGAACGCGACAGGAGGCGGTGGCCCAACAACAGATGAATACCACATCAATTGTGATACCGATTTGTAACATAAAGGAATACCATGCCATTGAATTACACCAAGACTCTCGGCAGGATAAATGACTAATTGATTAGAAATCCTCCAACTTATCGAAACATTTTTATAATCGGGACGCTCAATCTTCACCATGATTTGGGGGAGGTGGAGACATGGCCGATAAAATAAACGGAATTGACATCAGGATTTTGAAGCTCCTCGCCAAGAACGCCCGCCTTACCTACAAGGAGCTCGCCGAAATTCTTGGCACCACGAGGCAGAGGATATCAAGGAGGATGGACCGCCTAGAGAGGAACGGCATCATAAAGAAGTACACAGTGATACCCAACTACGATGCCCTTGGCTATGTCCACGTGATACTGGGGATCACCGTCAAGCCCTCGGTCAGCATCGACGAGATAATCCCGGCCCTCGTTGAAGATGAGAACATCAAGATAGTCGAGCGCGCCCTCGGTTCGCACAACCTCGTGATACACATCGTCGGTCCCAAGGATATGAAGGAGCTTGAGAAGATTATAAACGAGGTCTCCAAGAAGATACCCGGCATAGACAAGCTCGACATAACTTTCGTCACCGAGACCGTTAAGTTCGAGGTTCTTTGATTCCCTTTATTTCCTTCGTCAGCCGACGAGGGAAAGAATAATAAAGCCACCACCTGCACTTCTCTCAGGTGGCAGAGATGCTTGAGAGAGTGGCAGTAGATCTTGCAGTGGTCGCGGGACTCGGCATCGGTTCGTACAGATTCAAGGCCCTCGATGCCAAAGGCGCCATTGCCGCGGCACTCCTCGGGCTGTCGGTCATGGAACTGGGGGGAATATACCCCTTCGCCGCACTGCTGGCCTTTGTGGTTCTGGGCGTTCTGGCCACCAAGTACAAATTCAGGGAGAAGTCCAAGCTGGGTGCCGCTCAGGGCAGGGACGGAATAAGAAGCTGGGGCAACGTTCTCGGCAACGGCCTGGCTGCCCTCATTTTCCTTGCCTTCGAGTACTTCTCCCAGATGGACGTCTTCTGGGCAGCCAGTTTTGCCGCGATAGCTACGGCCAACGGGGACACACTGGCCAGTGAGCTCGGCAAGATCTTTGGAAAAAACCCCAAGCTTATCACGACACTCAAACCCGTTAAGCCAGGAGTCAACGGGGCGGTTTCGTGGGCAGGGGAAGTCTTTGCCCTTACAGGAGCCCTCATAATAGCCCTCTTCGCACTCCCCGTGAGCACCGACAGGGGAGCTATGCTCCTGGCCATCACCCTCGGCGGATTCATCGGTGTCAATTTGGACAGCCTTATAGGCGCGACCCTTGAGAACGAGGGGATAACCAACAACAACACAACCAACTTCCTCGCGAGCCTCTTCGGAGGCTTTATCGGCGCCGGCCTCTTCTACCTCATTGCGTGAAGTTTTAAAACCCTAAAAGGAACTTTTTCCGGCGGATGATGACTACGGCGGATTCCCGAGCGGTGAGGAAGACCTTAGGGCCTGACGCCTCGCCCAACACAATTCAAGAATTAAAGAAAAACTCATGTTCTCTCCTCTCGCTTTCGGGCGTACTCCTCGTAAACCTCCCAGAGTGAGACGAGCGCAGCCGGGATGCCGTGCTCCGTGGCAAACGTCATGTACGGGGCGAGGTCAACGACGTAGTCGGCGAACCTGAAGAGCCCGCGCGGGATGCCCTCACGGGAACCCACGAAAATCACAACTTCCTTTGCGTAGAACATGTCCTTCGCGAGCCCCTCCTTTACCTCGGCGAGAGTTGGCCCTTTGGGATCTGTGATTATGAGCAGCCTCTTTCCCCTCCTTTTGTCTCTGACCACTTGATAGAGGTCCCAAACCGAGACCGGAACCTTTTCGACCTTCCACGGATACGCCTCACGCTGTATCTGATGTCTGCTCTCCTGCCCTATCTTTACCCCCCTTATGAACTCCGCCAGTTCGAAGGCGTCCATCTTCTTCTTGGGAGCAATTATTAGCTCCTTTACCTCGAAGGCTTGCGCGGCCCTCCCGATTTTCTCTCCAAAGCTTCTGCAGGCCCTGTAGTCCCCCCAGTAGGGCATCTGGACGAGCGTGACCTTCCGGAAGAGCTTTCTGGCGTCTATTTTATCAGGGGTAAACTTCCTGAACTCCTCCCCCGGAAGCACTGAGATGTATGCCATGTCGCCGATTATCTCAACCTGTACAACCCGGTCCGGCCAGCTCAGATTTACGTCGGCATTCGTTAGCTCCCTTATCCTGGCACCCAGCTCACGGTTGACATCCATGCTGGTGAACCCGTGCTTGCCTCGCCTCTTCGTCTTCACGGCGAAGGTCTCGTTTTCACTGATTAGGGGGGCAATTTTTTCGGCGCTCTCGACTATCTTCTCAAGCTCAGCGGGGACTTCAACGACAACAGGTATCAGCCTCTCAACCTCAGGAATCTCCAGCATCTTGTCACTGGCGCTTTCATCCTCCGTTTCAACGATGACGAGGCCAGAATAGCCCATGGGGGACGCCCAGACGGTGGCGTCTGAAATGGATTCCCTGATGTAGTTGGCGGCGACACTCTCCATTCCTCGCTGGGTTTTGACTATGAACTTCATAACCGCACCTCCGAGAGAAAAATCCCTCAGACGCTTAAAAGCCTGCCGAACAACTCGGACACAGGAGAATAGAATTGGGAGGCATCAAGCCTCCGGCTCGGCGAGAACCTTGATCTTCCTGATTTCGGCCCTCTTGATCGGGTATATCTTCCTGGCTTCCTTGGCTATCTCCGCCGCCATCTTACCGCTGACGGCCTCAAGGACGAAGTCCTTGTAGTTGAGCTCCTCGGCCTTCTTGTAGATGATGTCCTGGATGATCCTCCTGATAGCCCTCTCCTGGCTGGTCTGGATGCGCCTGTAGGCGATGACCATGCCCATGACGCGGAGCTTGTAGCCGTCCTTGGTGGTGATGTTGAAGATTCCGTCAACTCTCGTCGTCCTCCTCCTGACGAGGCTCCTTATGTAGCTCCTCGCGAGGGTGTGGCCCTTGAACTTGGCGTAGGCGTTCTGCCCCTTGACGTCGTAGATCTGGAAGTAGAGCTTGACCTGGCCCTTGGTGAAGTCGCCGGTGAGGTCCTTGAGGGTGGTCTCGATGACCCTCCCGATGACCTTCTCAGGTTCATCGGCGGGGGTGAGGCCTATCTCCTTGCTTCCGAAGAAGTCTGGAGCGTAAACTATGTACCACTCTTTCATCTTCCACTTATCCTTGGTAGCAGCACCCCTCTTCCTTGGGTTACCCTTTGCCATCTCAACACCTCCAGTTCACACCTTTTCGGTAACATC
The DNA here is from genome assembly GCF_055392585.1 of Thermococcus coalescens. Taxonomy (NCBI): domain Archaea; kingdom Methanobacteriati; phylum Methanobacteriota; class Thermococci; order Thermococcales; family Thermococcaceae; genus Thermococcus; species Thermococcus coalescens. The sequence continues at coordinate 47,598 of NZ_AP043764.1, read as the reverse complement.
TTCGGCGATTTTGATTGAAAACACCAAATCATCCAGCGCTTTGATGAGTGTCTCAATCTCACCCGAGTATTTAACCTTTGTTATGACGTCCCCATCTTCCCATCGGGTTAGCACATTTAAACTTTTCTTTAGGCTTTCCGGAAGGCCCACGTTGTCCACTTCCAGTGCCTCGGCTATAGCCTCGGCCCTCCTATGGTCGCCGTAGTGCCAGACTATCTCAGCCTTTGCTTCAATCTTCACCGCCCTTTCCCTCCACCTGCCTTCCAAGTGCCTCGTTGAAGAGCCTGATGAACTCGTCTATCCTCTCCTTCGGGAAGCGGATTCCGGCCGCTATTGCGTGGCCGCCCCCCTCGCCGCCGAGTTCTTCCGCGACCTCTCTGAGCGCCTCTCCTAGGTGGTAGCCCTTGGCCAATGCTTTCTCGGTGGTTCTGGCGGAGCCCTTTACAAGGTTTGGATCCTCGTCGCTATCGGCAAGCACCACAACGGGCTTCTCCGGGTCGGCCAGACCGGCGTTTATCGCTATGTTTGCGGCAATTCCAACGAGGGTGTCCCTGATGTTCCTGCCAGCGTAGAAAATGTACGCGTGTTCTCCCTCATCGGCCATGCTCCAGTTCTGGATGAGGAACTTCCTGGCATCTATCTGCTCCCGCTTGTAGTCCTCCAGCATCTTTTTGGCGCGCCTGTAGGCATCTTCGTCGCCGAGGCAGATAGCAACCCCCAGCGTTCCGGCGTTTAAGCGACCAGTGGCGTTGAGGAGCGTCGCAAACTCCCTCGCTTCGTGCCTGGGATCACCCTCCGGATAGAGCGGACTTATGACGACATCCCCGATAAGCCTGTCTATGGCCTCCTTGGGGGCACCGTGCTTGATAAGGTGTATCACCAGCGCATCGTGGAGCTTCCTCTTCTCTTCTTCCCGCAACTGCCAGTACTTCATGTCCGGGTCGAAGCCCTTGGCGCGGAGCCACTCTATTGCCTTCCTCTCGTCCCCCGTTATCTCGGGGATCTCGGGATGGGTGGCGTAAGCCAGCATCTGATAGAGCGGCCGGCTCTCCCTTCCAAAGAGACGGAGTTCCTTTCTGATTTCCAGAATATCCAGCTTCCTGCCGTCCTCGATGATATCGGTGTTGAGTCCATGGAAGGTCCCGTCAATTTCCTGCATATCCCCGACGGCACCGACGAGGGCGATGTAGGCCATGTCCATGTTTCTCTCATTCATCTCCTTGGCGACGAAGTAGGAAACGCCAGAACCGCTGAGGTCTCGGACACTGTTGGCACCGAAGGGGACAGGGTTTACCAGCACGTGGGAGTCCGTGGAGAACTCGTCCTTTTCAGGGGGATGATGGTCAGCAACGACAACCGTGGCGAAGTCGAGATACCGCTCTATCAGCTCCATGGAACCGCTTCCCAGGTCTGTGAAGACGTATATTCTGTGCTTCTCTGAGGCAAGCTCCTTTATGAGCTCCTCACTGAGCTGTTTGACTATGCTGAGCTGGAAACTGCCGCCCTCCCGGGCAACGGCCTTGGCAAGAACCGCCCCAGCGGTGATACCATCGGCGTCCCGGTGGGAGATTATCCTGATAGTGTGCCCTAGCTCAACGTGCATCTTGATTAGCTCTGCTCCCTCTCGGGCCTTCTCAAAGAAAGCGCCCCGGTCCATTTTACCACCTTATAAGAAGGAAAGGAGGTCAGCGAACCAGGAGCTTGGCCTGCTCCGGATCGTAGCGCCACTTGGCTGGCAGCTTGCCGGTTCTCCTGTAGTACTTGACGAGGCGCCTGATCTTGCTCTCGGTGAGCTGGAGGCCCCTCCTCGAGTGCTTGTCCTTCGGGTGCATCTCAAGGTGCTTCCTGAGCTTGACGGCCTTCCTGATGAGGGCCATGAGGTCCTCCGGAATGTCCGGTGCGAGGCCGTTCTCTTCGAGGATCTTGGTAATCTTCTTGCCCGTGATGAGCTTGACGCTCGGGATTCCGTACTGGTCCCTGAGGATCGTCCCTATCATCGCCGCGCTGTAGCCTTCCTTCCTGAGCTTGATAACGAGCCCCTCGACCTCCTCCGCCGTGTACTCGACCCAGGTCGGCGGAGCGGTCCTCGGCGGCCTCTTAGAACCTGACTTACCCCTCTTTCTCGCGTGTATCCTTGCCATATCATACACCTCCCGGTGACGGCCAGCTCCCGCCAGCCGCCCCTCCGCGTAGGGAATTGAAGAGGGATTTAAAAAGGTTTGCCCGCCTTTGAGCGTTGGAGTGATTACTTAATAAAAACGTTTTTAAATAACGATATTAAATAGTCAACATGCGAACCCTCCGCGAGCTGTCGCAGGAAGAGATAGAAGAGGTACAAAAACTGGCACTGAAACTTAGGGAGAAAGGATTCAGCTACTCCCAGATTGCCGAGAGAATCGCTGAAGGGCTAGGCGTAAGGGTTTCCAAGGCAACGGTTCTCCGCTGGTGCAAGGGAACGCACAACACGTTCAACAAGACGAGAAAGGTTAACCTAAACCCTTCCCCAGAGCTGGCGTACATTATCGGGGTTTATTTTGGGGATGGAACAGCAACTAAAGGTGCCGGATACAAATACAATGTCAAATTAAAGGTGGTGGACAAAGAATTCGCAGACGCGTTTGCAGAGGCATTAAAAGGGATTGGGTTGCAACCGAGAACAGGATTTGAGAACGACAGGACGAGAAGTGGTCGCTGGTATGTTGAGACGTCTAGCAAAAGCCTTTATCTCTACTTAAAAAGCCCAAAAGAGCATCTTTTCAGAGTGGCAAGAGAATATCCAAGGGAGTTTTTGAGAGGATTCTTTGACGGTGAGGGGAGCGTTATTGTCACCAAGAACAGAATCAAAGTGGAGAGCTACAACTACGATAAAGAAGTTTTAGAGTTCTGTCAGGAATTGCTAAACGGACTTAACATACATTCCAGAATTTACAGAATGAAAAGAAAAGGCCAACCAGTAGTCATAAGAGGAAAACAGTACCATTACACTTCAGACCTGTTCACACTCAGCATATACCGAGTCGAAAGCGTTTACAGGTATATGCGGGAGATTGGATTCACTATTTCCAGAAAGCAGAACAAATTACTCAGCTTTTTCAGTAAATTATAACAAAAATCACATAAATTGTAAGAAAACTAAACAAAATGCGCGACATAGCGGGGGGTGGATTTGAACCACCGACCTCCGGGTTATGAGCCCGGCGGGCACTCCTAGCTGCCCCACCCCGCTGCTCGACCCGTTAGTTAGTGAACCGCGGAGGGTTTATAAATTTTGTGGCGGGACGATGCTATGCCAAACCGCCAAAAACGGGAAGAAAATAAAGAGAAACTCAGTCAAGGGGTGTTATGTTAACCACGATTTTGGCATCCTCGCTGCCGTATTCGAATCTAACTGGAAGCCCCTTGCTGTTTACAAGCACTTTCCATTCCGCCCCGTTTCCGGCAGTAAAGCGGTATTCAAAGAGCTTCTCTTTGAGTCCGAGCCCCATGAGTATTCTGTCCGTCAGCGAGAAGGAACCCTTGAGGGCCTGGAAATCCCTGGACTTGATGGCCACATCGCGTAGCATCAGCGTGGGCAGATTGGCCTTCAGCATCCCCATGGCCTGCTCCTGGCTGATTCCGTAGTACCGCTCCCAGAACTGAAGTATGTCCATCTTAGTTCCGTTGGCAAGGGTCACGGTTCCGGAGATCCTCCCGGTATTGAGGTCAAAAACGGCCTCGCCCTTCATCACAAGGGAGCCGTTTATATACAGCTCGTCGTACTCGGTGACGATTCCCTTGGTGAGATCCACGGTGCCCTTCGTCACGGTCCTGCCCGTATATAAGAACTCCCGCCGGATGCTCTTCGAGTTCCCGTTGTGGACTACATAAACCCTGTACTGTTTGAATTCAACGTTGCGGGAGAACTGATACTTCTTCGTGTTTTCCAGGGCCAATGCCAATGTTTCCTGTGAAGGCGGCTGAGAGAGAGCGTATGCCGTGCTCAGAACACCTCCGAGGACGACGAGAACCACAACAACCGGAAGGACGTACCTCCTCATTCACACCACCCCCTCAAAACGTTCCGGCGCCGACCAGCTTGTAGTGCCATTTCATGGTCATCGTGGAGCGCGGTCCACCGTCTCCGTCGTCAAGGAACGGGTAGTAGAAGCTCCCCGTAAAGCTCGCTTGGGTGTACGTCCTTGACAGAGAAAAGCCCTGGGTGTTTGTGATCCTCACTGACGAGTAGTCCAAGAAATAAACTCCGAGCACTATCACCGCAATACTGGAGTGTCCCCTGCCCTCGTACCAGGAGGTGGAGTAGGACTCCACTTCTCCCCACATCACAAAGGTGTAGTAGTTGGGCCAAAGGCCAACAGTCTTGGTATCGTAGAAGAACGCTCCCGTGTCCGACAGAACCACGTCGTATGTGCCGCCCCAGAAATCCGCTGCTACCTGCCCTGCGGTCATGCTGCTAAATACCAAAAACAGCAGCAGGGCTGCCTTCTTACTTCGGCTTACCATAGGCAACACCCCCGATAGGCATTAATTATTATCTCAAAAGGTTATAAATTTTCCGCTATAAATCGCCATGGATCTTGACTTTAGCCAATAGAAGCGAGAACTTATAAGCAGAGAAGTTCCTCAGATAATGGGTGGTTGAATGTATCTGACAAAGGAGGAGGAGCTCATCCTCGCCGGGGAATACGGATATGCGCTTCAAAAGGCGATGGAGATACTCGTCGCTCTCGGTGAGATATATGGAGCAGACAGGCTCATCCCAATCAGGAGTGCCCAGATAGCGGGTGTCTCGTACAAGAACATCGGAGAGGCAGGTGTTGAATTCCTTCGTGATTTTGTGGACGCGGGTGCAAAGGTCAGCGTCTATACGACCCTGAATCCGGCTGGGATAGGGGACGATGAGTTCATGGAGAAGCAGCTTGAAGTCCTTGAACTTTACCGCAGGATGGGAATCGAGATAACCTCAACCTGCACACCTTACTACGGGGCGAATCTTCCAAAGTTCGGCGATCATCTGGCATGGAGTGAGAGCTCAGCCGTCAGCTTTGCGAACTCCATCCTGGGGGCGAGGACGAACAGAGAAGGCGGACCCTCAAGCCTGGCCGCGGCGATAGTCGGCAAGACTCCCAACTACGGCCTTCACAGGGATGAGAATAGAAAGGCCACGATCAGGATCAGCGTTGAGGCAAAAGTTGAGACCTTCGTCGATTACTCCGCCCTCGGCTATCATCTCGGAAAAGTTCTGGGAAACGACGTTCCGTACTTTGTCGATCTGAGACCAGAAAACACGGATTTTCTCAAGGAGATGGGGGCTGCCATGGCCGCCAGTGGGAGCATAGCGCTCTACCATGTTGAGAACGAAACTCCCGAATACCACAATGCCATCGCGGACAAAATTGAGACAATAGCGGTTGAGGATTCCGACATCCAGGCCGTCAAAGAGCAGTTTTCAGACGAATGGAGCGAAATCGACATGATACTCATAGGCTGTCCCCACGCATCTCTGGCGGAGATTAAAGAAATTGCCGAGCTCCTCAAGATGCGCGGAAAACCTCTAAAAATCCCCCTGTTTGTAACGGCCAGCAGGGCTGTTAAAGCTCTGGCAGACTCCCTTGGCTATACTGACATCATAGAGAGGTACAACGGCAGAATAATTCCGGATGCGTGCTTTGTTGTGTCTCCGATCAGGGGATGGTACAGGGGAATAGCGACGAACAGCGGCAAGAGCGCGTTCTACTTCCGTTCCTTTGGGTTCAGCGTACGGCTGGACAACGTGGAGAACCTTATCAACGACGCTCCGTGAGGTGATATGATGATGCTTAAGGGCAGAAAAATAGTCGGTGGAAAAGCGGAGGGGGAGCTGATAGTCTCTCAGAAACCCCTCTCGTTTCTCGGTGGAGTCGACCCTGAAACGGGAATTGTGACGGACGCTGAAAGCGACATACGGGGACAGAGTATAGCGGGCAAAATTCTGGCGTTTCCCAGGGGAAAGGGCTCGACCGTTGGATCGTACATAATATACGCCCTCAGGAAAAACGGTAAGGCACCCAAGGCAATAATCGTTGGGGAAGCCGAGACAATAGTCGCCACGGGTGCAATAATAGCGGGGATACCCATGGTGGATGGAATAGACGTCTCAAAGCTCACCACAGGAAAACGCGCCCGTGTGGATGCCGACAGCGGACTGGTCGAAATTGAGGAATAGACTTTTTAAGCCATCCAAACTATCCACTTTTAGGGGAGCCAAATGACAAGGGGAATCTACGAGTGCATCAACTGCAGGCACAGGGAAACGCTGGACTCCACCGAACCACTTCTCGAGAAGAGCTGTCCCGTTTGCGGTGGGGACATGGTTCTAGTCGAGTTCCAGACCGACTCCAATGAGCTTGGCCTCCAGATGACCCATCAACCAAAACCCATAATGCCCCCCGAGGCCCTCGAGAAAAAGCTTGGGGAGTTCTACCTCCTTGACCTGGAGAGGATAGAAGGCAATGTCTTTGTTTTCAAAGTTCGTGAGATCCTTGAGACTGATTTTGAAAAGGTTCTGCAGGAACTGGAGGAGATGGGATACTGGGCCGCCCTTAAAAAGCGCGAGGGCAGTGTCATGCTCTTCGTATTCCCGGCCGGGGAAGTCAAGGAGGACAACAAATGGCTTCCATGGGTGTTCCTGATAGCCACCATCTTCACAACCCTCTTTGCGGGCTACTACCTGTCCTCGATGTATATTCAGGTCCTTGACTATTACGGCCTCCCGGGGATAAGAAACCCGTACGTCAACGCCATCGCGTTCTCGATAAGCGTCATGGCAATACTCGGCACCCACGAGCTCGGACACAAGATAGCGGCGGCCTATCACGGCGTTAGAGCGACGATGCCTTACTTCATACCATTTCCGAGCATGCTCGGAACGCTCGGAGCGGTGATACGGGTTAAGTCCCCCCTGCCCACAAGAAACGCCGCCATAGACCTCGGAGTCAGCGGCCCAATAGCAGGTTTTCTGGTTGCGATTCCAGTCAGCATAATCGGTCTCAGACTCTCCGTCCCAGTGCCCCAGCACCTAATTCCTCCATCTCAGGGAGGGGTAGCCTTTGGTGAGAACCTTCTGTTCCTGTTCATTGAAAAGTACATCGTCACCTTTCCCGAGAACAGCGTTGTGTTCCTTCACCCCGTGGCAATCGCTGGATGGGTCGGAATCCTGGTGACGTTTCTGAATCTCATCCCGGCGGCCCAGCTGGATGGTGGACACATCGCCCGCTCATTCCTCGGCGAGAAGACCCATCGACACCTCACGATGGTTGTAGGCCTGGTTCTCATCGGCATGAGCTTTCTCTGGGTCGGCTGGCTTATATGGGGCATCCTGGTTCTCCTGATGGGATCGGTTGGCAATCCAGGCGCGCTGGATGAGGTCTCCCCAATTTCAAAGAAGCGGCTCGCGCTTGCGATTCTGGCGTTTATAATCTTCATAATCTCGGCGACACCGAGACCCCTGTGGGTCACCGGATAGCACCCTTTCTGTCCCTGAGAATCTGTTCAATGTCATAGTATATGGAGTCTCTGGATACCCCGAACATTCTGGCTATCTCTGAGATGTTGAGAACCCTTGGGTTGTAGTTGAAGTTTTCGAGGACTTTGGCCAGAAGCTCTCTGCGCTCTTTGATCGTATATTCGGTGAACGATTTTATCTCGAGGGGAGCATTGTACACGACAACCCCAACGGCGTACGTTCGTCTCGTCACGGGGGTTGTGTAGGTTCCAATCTCAAAGTCCACGATTTTAGCGCTCCTGGGCAGTTTAGCGTTCAGTTTTTCCAGCGTTTTTTGAATTGCATCCTCCTTATGTTTTCCCGGCGAGTAATCGGCGAGGACACCCTTACGGGTGTTACCATTGGAATCAAGTAGAAGGGTTACTGTGAGGTTCATAAAAGCACCGAATGTCAGGTGTATTTTTGAGGAATATATAATGCCATGTTTGGAGGATAAAAGATCCTGCGACTTAGACACTATGTTCTTCACACAATCCTCAATATTGACTGATTCAGATTGGATAGCCACTAATTCCACATAACCACCCCTGCACTTTCTACAGTATTGGGGAGATTTGACTTAAATTTGAGGAGAAAGCTATATAAGCTTTTTTAGTGCATTAGTGTATGAAGTAATCCGTTGGAGGTGGATAACATGAAGAGGAAAGCCCAAGGTGCCATCGAGTATCTGTTTATGATTGCGGCTGCCCTGATAATAATCCTGATTGTTGTCAGGCAGCTTCAGGGTAGGACAAACACTGCAACCCAGACAATACAGGACACCTCAGGATCCCTTGAAGGCAATCTCACCGACCTGAGCAACAACGCTTGATTTCATTATTTTAAATTTTATTACCAACTGGCCCTGATCAACAATGGTGATAACATGAACAGAAAAGCACAGGCTTCTCTAGAGTACATTATGATGTTTGCCGTCGGTATGCTGATCGCTGCGATAGTCATACTGCGGCTGATAGGGGTCAAAGGGCTGGCAAGATGGGCAGGATCCCACATGGACGCTACCGGGAATGAAATAAATGAAAGCCTCCATAACCTTAGCAACATTACGAATTCTTCGGGATCATAAAGCTTTTTTATTACTCACTTTAGCATTGTTTGGTGGTGTTATCATGGGATTCCTCTCCTTTGGTTCAAAAAAAGATAAAATAAAAAAGCTCATAGAGGGAGAGCGCTTCGATGAGATTGTATCAATGGCGGCAAAGGACAAAAAGGCCTTGAACGCACTCATAGAACTTCTGGATGATCCTGCTCCTGGTATCCGAGGAGATGCACTGCTCCTTTTGGGAATGGTTATCGAGCAGAGGAGCGACGTTATCGAGCCCCACGTAGGGAAGATACTCCCAAAGGCCATTGAACTGACCAGAGACAGGAACCCCTACGTAAAAGAAAATGCTATGATCCTGTCGTACGAAATCGCCCGCAGATTTCCTGGCAAAGTATTGGATCTCAAGAACGCCGTAGTCAACGACCTTATAAACGAACTGAGGGAAGGAGACAAGAACACTAAAGGGTTCGTGCTGATGCTTCTGGGGGAGATGGGTGCAGCCGAGGCCAAGGAGTACATTGAAGAGCTTGTCACCATTGAAGATAAGGTCATACTCCCATTCGAAGGCAAGAAGTGGGTTCCCCTTGGAGAGATAGCAAAAGAGACTCTCGAAAAACTTTCGTGATTTGGAATTCCTTTTGTTTTATTTTCAGCTTTCGTTCAAGTTTTTACGAAAAGTTAATAAAGAAGTTTGACTTCAAGAACCTGTGGTGATATCATGATAGCAGAACTGCTGTTCCTGTTTTTCCTGTTCTTGGCCGTATTACTAGTGGTCAAGGTTGGATTCATCATAATTAGGTACCTTGTGGCCAACGCCATAATTGGCTTGATAATTCTGTGGTTCACGAACTGGATTGGCCTCTCGAATGTACCGTTAACTGCGTTAAACGTCCTGGTGGTGGCAATAGGCGGCATCTTGGGCGTGATAGCCCTCATAGTAATATCCTGGTTTTAACCCACATTTCCTAAACTTTTATAAATTCCTCACTTTTTCTTCGTGCGGGAGAGGATTCTCGGGGAGTGATGCTCATGTCTCACAAGTCAGCTGAAATGTATGAGCTGAAGAAGAAGGTCGATGAGCTGAAGAGCTATCGAGGTCGTGCTACTGAGCTGGTTAGTTTGTACATTCCAGCCGGCTACGACATAAACAAGGTTATGCAGCAGCTCAGGGAGGAGTACGGCACGGCGCAGAACATAAAATCCAAATCAACCAGAAAGAACGTTCTGGGAGCCCTTGAGAGGGCCATGCAGCACCTCAAGCTCTACAGGAAGACTCCCGATACTGGTCTTGCACTCTTCGTCGGCAACGTCAGTGAACAGGAGGGTGTCAGCGATATAAAACTCTGGGCCATCGTTCCACCGGAGCCGCTAAAGGTCAGGCTGTATCGATGTGACCAGACGTTTGTGACGGAGCCCCTCGAGGAAATGCTCCGTGTCAAAGATGCATACGGCCTCATAACCGTTGAGAAAAACGAGGCAACGATAGGCCTCCTCCGCGGAAAGCGCATTGACGTCATTGACGAGCTGACCTCCAACGTCCCAGGAAAGACCCGCGCCGGAGGTCAGTCCGCGAGGCGTTACGAGAGGATCCGCGAGCAGGAGACCCACGAGTTCATGAAGCGCATAGGCGAACACGCCAACAAAGCGTTCCTCCCCCTCCTTGAGAAGGGGGAGCTCAGGGGCATAATCATCGGCGGGCCGGGGCCAACCAAGGAGGAGTTCGTTGATGGTGACTACCTCCACCACGAACTGAGGAAGAAGGTAATCGGCGTCGTGGACATAAGCTATCACGGCGAGTACGGGCTCAGGGAACTCGTGGAGAAGGCCAGTGACATACTCAAAGACCACGAAGCCGTCAAGGAGAGGCACCTTATACAGAACTTCTTCAGGCATCTCGTCAAGGACACTGGAATGATAACCTACGGTGAAAAGGAGGTCAGAAAAGCCCTTGAGCTCGGCGCCGTTGACACACTCCTGATAAGCGAGGGGTACGATAAGGTCAGGATCAGGGCGAGATGCAACAACTGCGGCTGGCAGGAAGAGAGGACCATGAGCGAGCAGGAGTTCCACGTGTACAAGAAGAAGCTCACCCACTGTCCAAAGTGCGGCAGCCAGAACATAAACTTTGAAAAGTGGGATGTGGCGGAGGAGTTCATAAAAATGGCGGAAGAGAGCGGCTCTGATGTGGAGATAATCTCCCTCGACACGGACGAAGGCCAGCAGTTCTACAAGGCCTTCGGCGGTCTCGGAGCCTTCCTCAGGTACAAGATTCAATGAGCTCAGCCCAGCACCTCGGCGAGCAGTTTTCTTATCCCCTCCTTTACCTCCTCCCCGTCCATCCGATAGGGAGGTCTCAGGACGGGCTTTATCGAGAACCCCCTGAGCGACATTGCGAGCTTTATTGCCGAGCCAAAGGATGATGCCATGTCGTAAACCTTCGACAGCTTTGCCAGTCTTCTAGCATGCTCGAAGGCCTCTTCAAACCGCTTTTCCTGGAATGCCTTGTAAAGAGCCAGATGAACCTCCGGGGCAAAGTTAGCGCATGCCATTATGCCCCCGTCCCCTCCAAGGATCAGCGTGTTCAGGAAGTGCTGATCGAGACCGGTGAACACCATAAAGTCCATCCTCTCTCCCTTGACGTCCAGAATGACGTCCCTGATGTGGTTCACGCTGTCTATCGTCTCCTTTACGCCGGCGATGTTCGGGTACTCTACGGCGAGGCGTTTGATGAGGGAAACGCTGAGGGGATTGGCGCAGGAGGGGATGTTGTAGAGTATGACAGGAATATCCGTCTTCTCGGCTATCATCGAATAGTGCCTGAACAATGCGTCATCGTTGAGGGGACAGTAGTACGGCGGGGCTATGACGACGTAATCCGCCCCGATATCCTGGGCGTGCTTCGTAAGCTCAATGACCTCAAAGGTGTCGGAGGACGCGGTGCCGACGAGGTAGAACGTCGATTTGACGAATTCCCTGCCTCTCTCAGCCAGAAACTTCCTCTCCTTGACGCTGAGGCTCGTGAACTCTCCCGTTGTTGCGTTTATGAATATCCCGTGAACACCGACAGTCTGGAGAAACTCAAGATGCTCCTCAAGGGCTGGAACGTCGATGGAGTAATCCTCGTTGAAAGGCGTTACAAGGGGCACTATAACACCACGCATGGAACCACCGAGAGTTCTTGGGATAGGGGGGTATTTTAGGGTTCCGGGAGTTTTAAGAAACAGTGAGGGGTATAGAATGGAGTTTAAAACGCCGGATTACATCCTCTCCGGCGCTTCTATGCCGAGCAGTTCGAGAGCATTCCTGAGAACCTGCTTTACCGCAAGCACAAGGAGCAGCCTCTCCTCCACTATGCCCTCCTCAGCCTTGAGCACCGGATGGTCCATGTAGAACTTGTTGAAGAGCGAAGCGAGCTCGTTGGCGTACCATGGAATCAGATGGGGCTTGACGTCCCTGCCTGCCTGCTCCACGATCTCCGGGAACTTTGCGAGGAGCTTCACCAGCTCTTTCTCCCTGTGGGTGAGTCCTGAAAAGTCTGCCTTCTCAAGGAGCGCCTCCGGGGCTGTCTCTATGCCCCTCTCGCCGGCCTTCCTGAGGATCGATGCACAGCGTGCATGGGCGTACTGGACGTAGGGAGCACTCTCTCCCTCGAAGTTGAGAACGTCCTCCCATCTGAAGGTGATTATCTTGTCCGGGCTGTACTTGACCAGGTTGAAGCGAACCGCTCCAACGCCAACGGCCTCGGCTATGCTGTCTTTCTCCTCGTCGCTCAGGCTCGGGTTCTTCTCCTCCACCAGCTTCCTTGCCCTCCGGACGGCCTCGTTGAGAACCTCATCAACAGTGAAACCGACCCAGGTTCCCTTCCTGCCCGAGAACTTGCCCTCGGGCCTCACTACGTGCTCGTAAGCGAGGTGGTGGAAGTTCTCCGCACTCCCCTCAAAGCCAAGGAGCTGAAGGGCGTACTTTATGGCCATCTGGGGGTGCTTCTGCTCGGCACCGATGACGTTGATGACTATATCAGCCCTCCCGAACTTTCCGGGCATTTCCTCCCCGTCTGGAGCCGTTGTCCAGGTCTCGTGGTTCCCGCGTTTGTCCCAAGGCCGGTAAAGCATGTCAGCACTTACCTTCCCGAACTTCCAGAGGTGATAGGCTATGTCCTTGCCGGTGTATGTGGCGGTTCCGTCGCTCCTCTTGAGGACGAGGAAGGGGTTCTTCATGTCCGGGAAAAGCTTCCTGAGATCCATCACGAAGGCTCCCTTGTATTTACCCTCCGTGGCCCAGAAGAAGTTCTCGTTGGCCTCGATGAGTTCGTAGGCCTCGTCAAATATCCCGCTCCGCATTATGTCGCTCTCCCAGCTGAGCAGATCATATGCTATGCCCATGCGGTAGGTTGTCAGCATCTGGGCCTTAACCACCCTCTCGGCCAGCTTCCTCCCGATTTCCGCTATCTCACTGTCCCCCTCTTCCAGCTTCTTCATCAGCTCGCGGACTTCTCCCTCAACCTTCTGGTTCTCCTCTATGCGCTTGTTGACCTCGACGTATAGCAGGCCCATAACATGGTCTATGAAGTCCTCCTTCAGCCCCTTCTCTCTCAGCTCCGCCTCAAGCCTCTCAAACTCGTCTTTTAGATGGAGATAGCCCCAGAGAACCTGGGCAAACTGGACGCCGAGGTCGTCTATGTAGTTCTGGACTTCAACGGTATAGCCGAGCTTCCTCATTATTCTCGCCATCGTGTCGCCGAGTACCGCGTTCCTGGCGTGTCCCATGTGGAGGGGCTTTGTCGGGTTCACCGAGGTGTGTTCAACGATGACCTTCTTTCCTGCTCCAACCTTACCCTCCCCGTAGGCGTTTCCTCCCTCAAGTATCTCGCGAACGAGGTTCCTGCCGAAGACATTGTAGTTCAGATAGAAGTTTATGTAGCCGTTCACGGCCTTGACCTGGGAAATTTCCTCCGGGAGTTTCTCCTTGAGCCTTTCAACGATGTCTTCGGCGATGAGCTTCGGTGCCCTCCTGAAAACCCTCGCCAGCTGGAAAGAAACCGTCGTTGCGAAGTCCCCAAGCTCGATGCCTGGGGTGTCGTCGAATGTTATCTCGCCTTCCCACTCCTTCCCAGCCTCGTCCAGCATTTCTTTCAGAGTTTCCTGGAGGATGAGCCTGATCTTCTCCTTAACCTGAGCGTATCCCATTCCCACCACCGCAACCACTTATACCCAACCTTTAAAAAGTTCTCCGAACCATTTACTTTGGGGATGGGTATGAAGCACCACGTTGGAGAGCACAAGGCCAGAAAGGGTCTGATAAGAATAGAGTTCGACGAGAGGGACGGTATAGCCGAGCACGTCAAGATCACCGGAGACTTCTTTATGCATCCCGAAGAGGCCGTCCAGGAGCTTGAAAAGAAACTTGAGGGGCATAAACTCGAAGAGCTGGAGCAGATTATAGACGAGTTCTTCGCGGTGAGGATGGACATAGAGATGCCCTACATCAACGTTGAGGACTTCAAGATAGCCCTCAAGAACGCCCTCAAAGAGTGAGGTGAGGGTATGCCCGGGCTCAACGTGGATGTTCCCAGAAAGACTTTCGGCTACCTGCTCCTCGTATTTCTCGCAGCTTCATTCGTCGGATACATCTTCGCCGCTGGAAATCCCGGAGCGGCCATGGATGCCGTCAAAAAGCTGGCCGAACAAATAGGCCCCCTATCGGATTCCGGCTTTGAGAACTTCCTCAAGATATTCACCAACAACTCGATGGTGGCACTCTTCATGCTCCTCTCGGGCCTTTTCTTTGGTCTGGGGCCATGGCTGATAATGGCGTTCAACGGTTTCATGGTCGGCCTCGTTGTTAGGGCAGTTCAGGAGAGCGGGGAGCTTTCATTCCCCCAAATAATCCTGGGTCTGGTACCCCACGGAATCATTGAAATACCAGCGATAGCGCTCGCGGGGGTCTCGGGCATAGTCTGGTACCGTGAGATAATAAAGGGCGAGGGAGAGACGGGGGAGCGGTTCAAAAGAGGGGCAGTAAAGGCATTAAAGCTCTTCGCACTTTCAGTGCTGCTCCTCCTTGTGGCGGCCGTTGTTGAGGCTTACGTAACCCCGCGCGTTGCCGGAGTCGGATGATTCTTCCACTTTCATTGTCATGAAGGTTCCGAACTCCTCGTAGGTCTCTATCTCCCGGAGAATGACGTCCATGGGGTTCTCAAAGCCGCTTACGACGCTTCTTATGTAGGCGCGGTAGCTTCCGTTCATATCCATCATGCGCTCCGCCATCCTGGAGACCTTCACCGGATCGGTCGAGTGGAACTTCAGGCCCTTCTCCACGAGCCACTTTGTAACGGCCAGCAACCTTCCGGGATAGGTTGAAATCGTCGGGGTTCCGAGGGCTATGGCCTCCCTGTTCATCGTCCCCCCAGCGCCTATCATGAGTCTGGCATAGTAGAGCAGGCTGAGGCTGTCAACGGGTCTTTCGGGCATTATCACGTTCTCGAAGCGTTCGAAGTGTTTTCTCTGCTCCTCCGTACGGGGGAAGAGAACTATGGGAACTTCAGGGAGGAGCGGGATAACGTCCTCAAGCACGCTCTTTGGCGGCCCGTTGAAGTAGTTGGCCTTTATCGGTTCAGTGCGCATGACTATGTACTCCCGGGGCTTTACCCCAAGCTCCTTCAGGACAGTTCTGCTGGGAAGGAAGCCGTAGAGGTGTGCCAGCTCGGAGAAGCCCTTAACCGGGTGCATGCCGTTGGGGTCGGCGCCGCATCTGAGGAGCTCGTATGCGTCTATGGCCGTCGGATACAGGAGGAGCGTGGTGTAGGGAAGGATCAGCTTGTTCTGTGCAACGGCCGTTTCGTTGTCAACAAAACCTATGGCGGGTATCTGAAGACCGAAGGCAACCCTCGGTGCCTCGGCGGAGTGCTTGTAAAGGGCTAGATCCGGCTTTTCTTCAATGATGAGCTTGGAGAGCTTGTACATCCTCTCGGTGCTCGCCAGAAGCTTTCCCTCAAGCGTTGCACCGCCGTGCTTCCCGACCACGTAGTAGTCAATTCCAAACATGTCCAGAATACCTGTTAACCCATCGAACTCCCGCGTAGTGACGAGAACCTCGTGACCGGCCTTTTCAAGCTCCTTTATTATACCCTTGAAAAAGTGAACGTGAGGAGCGTTCGTGATGTCAATCCATACCCTCATTTCATCCACCAATTTACTGGACAACTCTGTTCAATATAAGGCTTTCCCAAAAACGATTGTGAAGCCTTCTTTTCAAAGTTTTTTCATGCCGTTTCGAAGCGAACGAACGTTTAGAACGCTTTCTTTCGGTGAAATTGGGGACATTATAGGACAACATCTCAGCGGGAGAACGAAACCACCGGGGAAGTGCCCCAAAATCGCACACACCCCAGAAACCCGGCCAGAAATCGTTTTCTGGAAAAGACTTTTATTCAGGGATGGCACTAGGGTAATGGGTGAAGGGCATGCTGGAGAAAATAGAAAGCAGGAAAGCAGAGATAGCGGTGATCGGCCTGGGATACATCGGTCTTCCGACGGCCATAATGTTCGCCAATGCAGGTTTCCACGTTACGGGCTATGAAATACGGAAAGAGGTCGTTGAGAAGATAAACTCGGGAAGGGCCCACATAGTTGAGCCCGAGATAGATAATCTCCTCAAAAAGGCAATTGATAACGGAACCCTCCGCGCAACTTCCGACCCGGAAGACATCAAAAGCAAGGACGTTTACATAATATGCGTCCAGACTCCCCTCAAGGAGGATAAAACCCCGAATCTGGAGTACCTCCAGAATGCCGTTGAGACCGTTGCAAAGGTCATGAAAAAGGGGTCGCTCATAATAATTGAGAGCACAGTCCCACCGCTCACAACGGTTCGGATGGCCGGATTGGTGGAAGAAATAAGCGGGCTCAGGCCGGGTGAGGAATTTTATATGGTTCACGCCCCCGAGAGGGTAATGCCAGGCAGGATATTCAAAGAGCTGGTTTACAACTCACGCATTTTTGGCGGAATAACCCCCGAAAGTGCTGAACTAGCCGAGAGACTGTATAGGTCCTTTGTCAAAGGACAGACGTTCAAAACGAGCTCAACTGTCAGCGAGGTCGTCAAGCTCATGGAGAACACCTTCCGTGACGTTAACATAGCCCTCGCCAACGAGTTCGCCCTCCTCGCTCACCAGTACGGGATAGACGTTTTCGAGGCCATAGAGCTGGCCAACACCCATCCGAGGGTCAGGATCCATGTGCCGGGCATAGGGGTTGGTGGACATTGCCTCCCGAAGGATCCGCATCTCCTCGTCTGGCCTGCCGAGAGGGACTTTGGACTGATTAGACTGGCAAGGGAGATAAACGACTCGATGCCCCTGCTCACGAGGGAACTCCTGCTCAGCGCCTTTGAAGAGGCCAACATCCCCCCGGATAGGGCCGTTGTTGCGGTTCTCGGCCTGGCCTACAAGGGCAACAGCGACGACACGAGGAATTCTCCGGCCTTCGCCTTCATCGAGGGTATAAGGGACAACGTCGCCGAGATAAGAACCTACGACCCCTTCGTGGGAGGAACCCATGAGAACCTTGAGGACGCCCTCAGGGGAGCGGATGCAGTTGTCATAGCCACGGACC
Source organism: Thermococcus coalescens (assembly GCF_055392585.1). Taxonomy (NCBI): domain Archaea; kingdom Methanobacteriati; phylum Methanobacteriota; class Thermococci; order Thermococcales; family Thermococcaceae; genus Thermococcus; species Thermococcus coalescens. Next base: position 30,401 of record NZ_AP043764.1, on the reverse strand, counting down.
ACACCGCTTTCAAGTCCCTAGACTGGGAGAGGTTAGGCCGGCTGATGAGAACCCGGATTCTGGTGGACGGAAGGCACATCGTCGATGAGCCGCCGCGGGGCTTCATATTCAGGGGTGTCGGGAGGGGGGAGTATTGAGGCCGGCCTTCGTCTTTGGCACGAGGCCGGAGATAATAAAGCTGGCACCGGTCATACGGGCGTTCGAGGAGAGGGGTGTCAGGCCACTCCTCATCCACACGGGACAGCACTACGACTACGAGATGAGCAGGGTTTTCCTGGAGGAGCTTGAGCTCGATGGAATCGACTATCACCTTGAGGTCGGCTCAGGCACACAGGCGGAGCAGACCGGAACGGCCATGATAAAGATTGAAAAGGTTCTGGTGAACGAAAAACCCGATGTGGTGCTCGTCCAGGGCGACACCAATACGGTTTTGGCAGGTGCCCTGGCGGCCGTCAAACTGAGGATACCCGTGGCCCACGTTGAGGCTGGATTAAGGAGCTTTGACCGGACGATGCCCGAGGAGATAAACAGAATCCTGGCAGACCATGCAAGCGAGGTGCTCTTCGCCCCAACGGAGGAGGCGAGGAGGAACCTTGGGAGGGAGGGAATAACCGAGGGCGTTTACGTCGTGGGCAACACGATAGTCGATGCCGTTCTCCAGAACTCTAAGATAGCGGAGAGAAAGAGCGACGTCCTTGAGAGGTTCGGCCTTAAACCAAAGGAGTACATCCTGATAACCGCCCACAGGGCCGAGAACACGGACAGCATGGAAAACCTCACAAAGCTCGTTGAAATACTTGAGGCCCTCCCAATGAGGGCAATCTACCCCATGCACCCGCGCACGAGGAACAGGCTGAAGGAGTTCGGCCTCTGGGAGAGGGTTGAGGCCATCGAGAACCTCACCGTCACCAAGCCCCTCGGCTACCTCGACTTCCTCAAGCTGGAGAGGAACGCCTTCGTGGTAATGACGGACTCCGGTGGAATACAGGAGGAGAGCATAATCCTCGACGTCCCCTGTCTCACCCTCCGCTACAACACGGAGAGACCGGAAACTGTGAAGGCCGGCGGCAACGTCCTCGTTGGCCTGGAGAAGGACAGGGCTATCCACTACCTCCAGAAACTCATGGAGGAAAGGGGGTTCTACAGAAGAATGGCCGGGGCACCGAACCCCTTCGGCGACGGGAAGGCCGGGGAAAGGATAGTGGAAATACTGCTGGAACTCCACGAGAGGGGAGAGCTGAGGGTCAGGAGTTCAAGGTTCATCTGAGGGCTTGAGAGTTCGTGCCCATTCCTCGATTTCATTTCCAACCTCGCCGGCCAGAACACCCCAACAGCTCTTATCGGTCAGCTTGCCGCGCCTCACCTCAAGGACGTTCCAGTAGACAACCTTCAGCGAGTAGGGGCCTCCATTGAGCTCGGCATCAGCCCTGGCGGTGCGGAAAAGGTCTGCGGCAAAGCCCTTTAAATCGTCGGCTTTGCTTGAATCCCCGGAGTATCTTTCCTCCACTGAGAGGTAGCTCCCAACGTCACCGCTGGAGCTCATGTAAACCAGGATGCTCGCGTAGCAGTTTTCGTAAAAGACCCTGTTCTCGTGCCCGTAGAACGGGACAAAAATGATGACAACCGAGTCGTTTATCCTTGAGGGCAGTCCTCCACCCGGAAAGACGATGACGGGTCTCACGTGTGAGAACTCTGGGGAGAGGTTCTCCGATTCCAGAATCTTCATTATGGCGGCCTTCAGAGAGCCCTCAAATTGCCCGTGGTAGTCAAGCTCTGGAGAAACGCCGGAGATCAGCTCAAGCTCAACGGGCATGTCAACGACTACCCTTCCCTGGACGGTAACGTTGGTCAGGTGGTTAAACTCACCCCTCGACTTCCATGAGACGCTGGTTGAAAGGGAGAAGTAAAAGACAAATGAATAAACCACGACGATGAGGAGCGCTAGGGTTATCCCCTGGCGGTTCATCCGGCCTCACCGTACGTCACGTGTTTGATGTCCTCAACGACCGCTTTTGCCGCCTCCCCCATGAGGTAATCCTGATACCCCCTGAGGCCGATGATTCCCTTGGACTCATCGGAAACATCAACGAGGACGTAAGCCTGAAACTGGGGTATTTGGGTATCCTCAAAATCCATCAGTGCCGCCGTCCTGTCTGTGGCGTTCCTGTACCTGAGATAATGGGTCGGGTCGCCGGCGCTTGAATAGACCGCGATTACCCTTACGTGACCCCTCGCAAGTACAGGGGAATAGCTGACGTTGAACCATTTGACCCAGACAGCCAGGAACTGACCGTCGCACTCAACCGGGGCGCTGAGCAGGAGCACCTTGTACCCCCTGTTCCTGAGCTCCTCCGCAACCATCTTTCCGAGGGGAGAGTCAGAATAAACGCAGAATCCGTCGTTAAATGTCGCGTTGACGCTTTTCATGCTCCCGGTTCGGGCACTTGTGTGGGTTTCTGACTTGGCCATGAGAAAGTTGCCGAAGTAGAAAGTGAACGAAAGGACTATCAAGACTAAGGCGACAGCGTAGACTTTCCTCATCACGCTCCCCGGTTAACTCATCGGCGCCGAAAATTTAAACTTTTTGGAGTCATGACAGGACGATGTTTGAGAGAACTGTAAATTAGTTATCAAAGTTGTGAGACCTAAACGGGGGTCCCAATGTAAATCCCGTGCCTTGTCCTGACTATCCTGACTTTAATCCTGTCCCCGATCTTTGCGTCGGTGTTGATGACCTCTATGAGCCTGTTTCTGGCCTTTGCAAGCATCTCGCCCTGTATTCTGCCGGGCAGAACTACCTCGGCCTTAACTATCTCCCCCGGTCTGAAGGCGAGCGGTATGAACTCCCTTCTCTCCATGCCGAAGTGCTTCGGCTTCAGGACGAGCGGCCTCATCCCGGTCTTCTCCTCAAGCTTCCTGAGCCAGGCGTAGAAGTCCTTGAATGGGACGAGTCTGGCGATCGTGGGGTTCCTCCCGAACTTGTAGGGGATGTAGTTCTGGAAGCCCAGGGCCGGCCAGCGCTTTCCAGCCCCTATTCTCCGGGCGAACTCTATGAAGGCCTCGGCCTCGTCATCGTTGATTCCGAATATTATGACGGGGGCCAGGAGAACGTCTATCCCTGCGTTGACCAGGGCCTCTGCCATGTCGAGAACGTGCTCCAAGTCGTAGTCCTTCCTGCCCATCAGCATCCTCGCCCTGTCCGGATCGAGTGAGTGGAGCGATAGGTTCACCCTGTCAAGTCCCGCCTCGGCCAGCTCCTCGACGAGTTTGTCCGTGAGGAGTGTCCCGTTGCTCTGCATAGAGATTACCGAGACGTTGGGGTGCTCCCTCAGCGCCTGGACGAGCTCAACGCGGAAGGGGTAGATGAGCGGCTCCCCCTGCCCGTCAAGGTGGGCCTCAAGACCCTTCCCCTTTATCCTCGCAACCTCATCGAACCACTTCATCAGGTAGTCTATATCAACAACGTAGTCGAGCTTCCTCGTTCTTGAATACGGTCCCTCGTCGACGGAGCAGAAGACGCAGCTAAGGTTGCAGCCGCTGACACCGCGAACCTGTATCAGATTCGTGCCCCGATCGATCAGCCCGAAGGCGTTGTAGCCGAGAAGGGGGACGTCCATGCCCTCATGGATGTAGAGAACTTTCCTGCGGGTGTGAAGGTTCTTCAGCAAGTTGCCAAGGTTGTTCTGAATGTAGATTGCGATGTACTTCTCCACATCCGGATAGTCAGTATGGACAACCATAGTCCCGTCTTTCACCGTTATCTCCGGCGACACGCGGTACTTCCTTTTGATAACTCTGGAGAGCTCTCTTTTTTCAAACTCCGCGTAGAGGGTCTCGCGCCATATGAGTCTGATGTTCTCGCCCATGTCCTCGAAACGTGTATGGGGGAGCCTGACCTCAATCATATTTGCGGGTTTAGCGGAGATTTTAAAAATCCGCCGATGGATAAAAAATCCGACAATCAACGGGGCGTCCATGACCACTCCCGCCCAAAGATTTTTAAGGAGAGACCTTTTGGAGTCATGCGGGCATGGAAACATTTTAATATTATTGAATTAAACAGTCTAGTGATGGACTAGTGTGGGTGATAGGTAATGTGGGGGAAGATCGAGCATTACTTTGACGAGTATCCAGTGAGGAAGCAGATCGCCAAGACGCTCCTCAAGTACGGCCTTCGGGTTTCCGATGACATGAAAATCAAGGCCGGTGATATAGAGGTTCCCTACACGAAGATTGCGAAGGCCCTCGACGTTGACAGACGCGTTGTCAAGGAAACCGTGGGAATGATACTCAAGATACCCGAACTGAAGGAGATATACGTAAACCTTGAGCCGACGGTTCACATGAAGTACGTCGGCAGGCACGTTGGCTACGGCGTCATCGAGATCGAGCCGGAACCGAGGGCGATAGGCATACTCGCGAAGATCGCCCAGAAGATAGCGGAGAGGGACATCAACATAATCCAGGTAGTCGCAGAAGATCCGGAACTCTACCCCGAGGCAACGCTCACCATAATCACGGAGAAACCAATCCCGGGCGACCTAATCAACGAGCTCTCCAAGCTGGAGGGTGTCAAGAGAATATCCATCTACTGACCCGCCTCTTCTTTTTGATTGAAATTTCCCTCAATTTTTCACACTCACTGTAACCAAATTTGGGAACTTTGAGACTCCTCTCAAGCCATGCGCCATGAGGAACCCTTTTTAACATCAGAGAACAAACCTGGTGCCTCTATTTTAACCAAACGTTTTAAACCTTTGTTCTTCGTAGGTAACGTTTATAAGCAATTGTTTTAAACCAAAAATTAGCTTCGCTTAACTCTGTGGGGCGCACTTCCATCAACCTGTGGAGGGTTGCTGAATGGGAGAAGCAAGCAAGATAAGCCGCTACCTGTACACGGTTATCGTACTGTTCCTGATATGGCTGTTTCTAACGGCCAGTTTGGATCCACAGGAGCTAGGATTCGGTCTGCTACTGGCACTCATCGTCGGTGCGTTCACCTACGAGATATTCACCACCAACGGCCTCGCAAACCTCAACCCCAAGAGGATCGCCTATGCAATAGCCTACATCCCGTACTTTCTGTGGGCAATGATAATGGCAAACCTCGACGTGGCGTACAGGGTTCTGCACCCCAAGAGGCCCATAAACCCGGGAATCGTTGAGTGCAGAACCGTTCTCAAGAGCGACGTTGGAAAGCTCAGCCTTGCCAACTCAATCACCCTGACGCCGGGAACCATAACCCTCGATGTCGATGGGGACAAGTACTTCATACACTGGATAGACGTCAAAGATTCAAGCGTCGAGGGCGCGTCTAAGAACATAACCGAGCCCTTTGAAAAGTTCCTGAGGGTGATCTTCGGATGATAGGGATAAACGTTTATCTCGTGCTTATAGCCATAGCGACGCTTCTCAGCATGTACAGGGTCTTCAGGGGACCGACCACCGTCGACAGGCTCGTTGCGGTTGACATCATGACGACCATCACCACTGGACTGATGGTTCTCTTCGCCCTCTACTACAAGAGAATGATATTCCTCGATGTTGCGCTCGTTTACGCGATACTCGCCTTTGGAGGAGTCATAGCCTTCGCGCGCTACATGGAGGGAGGCCTATGAACGCGCTCACTGTTATCGGCGAAATCTTGGTTCTCCTCGGAACGTTCTTCTACATACTCTCATCCCTGGGCCTCATCAGAATGCCCGACGTCTACAACAGAATGCAGACGGCCACCAAGAGCGCCACCCTGGGCTCTCTCGGCGTTATCATCGGTGTCGGCATCTGGGCCCTCGGAACAGATTTCGGAAGCATCCCCTGGCTCACAAAGACAATAGTTATAGCCGTCTTCCTCCTGCTCACGAACCCGATAAGCGCCCACGCCCTCATCAGGGCCGCCTACAAGAGCGGCATACCGCTCTGGGAGGGCAGTGTTGTTGACAGGTACAGGGAGCACCTGGAGGCAAAGGAAAAGGAGGCCGGCTCACCCGAGAACCCCGACGAGACCCCCACGAAGGAGGGTGGTGTGGCATGAACGGTATAACCCTCATCGAATACCTCATAGTTGGCATAATGGTGGTCTCCGCAGTACTTGCGGTCGAGTGGAGGGACCTGCTGGCGGCTGCCGTAGGGATGGCGGCGGTAAGCCTCTTCGCCTCACTGCTGTTCTTCATGCTTCAGGCACCGGACGTTGCAATGACCGAGGCTGCCATAGGCGCGGCGCTCAGTGCGGCGGTGTTCATCTTCGCAATCAAGAGAACCCAGCGCTTTGAGACAGAGGAGGAAGAAAAGCCCGGCTGGTGGGTGAGGTGGTAAAAATGATGAAGCGCCTCCTTGCAATAATCCTGCTCCTCATCGTAGGTTACTGGCTCGCACAGGGGCTGGCCGGTGTGCCCTTCGGTCAGGACAAGATGCTCGTTGGGCGGTACTACCTCGACAATGTAAAGCAGCAGACGGGGGCGGTTAACGCGGTAACGGCCGTTGTTGTCAACTACCGTGGATTCGATACCCTCGGTGAGGTCACCGTCCTGTTCATTGCGTCAACCGGTGTCGGGGCACTCCTGTGGAAGAGAAAGAAGAAGAGGAGCGCCAAGACAGAGGGCTCGATAGTCCTCACAACCGGGACAAGACTTCTTGTGCCCTTCGTGATGATCTTCGGTGCCTACATCTTCATTCACGGACACCTCACACCGGGCGGAGGATTCCCCGGTGGAGCCACCATAGCGACGGCCTTCCTGCTGCTCTACCTGGCGTTCATAACCTATGAGATACCCCACAGGGGCTTCGAGAAGACCGAAGGACTTGCTGGAATAGGCTACGTCCTTGTCGGCCTCATTGGACTCGCGATAGGCGGCTACTTCCTCTTCGACTGGATATGGCAGACATGGAACTTCGGCACAGGGAACATCGGACGGCTGCTCAGCGGCGGCTTCATACCGATAATCTACACCATCATCGGAATCAAGGTCGGCACGGAGCTCAGCGGAATCATCGATGGCATGATCAAGGAGGAGGTGAGCGAATGATCAGCGTCTACTACTTTGGGGCCATAGCCCTTGTGCTGATAGGGCTCTACGCCATCCTCGTCAAGAAGAACCTGCTCAAGATACTCATCGGACTGAGCATAATGGAAACCGGGGTCAACCTTCTCCTCATCAGCGTTGGCTACGTTTCCGGAAGGAGCGCGCCAATACTGAGCGAGGGCATCGGCCCGAACCAGGCCGTTGACCCGATTCCGCAGGCGCTCGTGCTCACCGCGATAGTTATCGGCGTCGCAACCACGGCCATGGCCCTTAGCGTTGCCATTCTGATCTACGAGAAGTACGGAACGCTCAATATTGAGGAGATAAGGAGGTTGAGAGGATGAACGGGCAGTATGCCGCTCTGCTCATAGCTGTACCCCTCATCAGCGCGTTCTTCGTGCCCCTGCTGAAGGGTGCCGGGAAGAACGCCATCAAGTACTTCCTCATCGCAGTCACGGCCCTTCAGACGGGAATAGCCGCGCTGGTCTTCCAGCAGGTGTACACCACAGGCCAGCCAATAATCGTCATGGCCGGGGGCTGGAAGCCGCCCGTTGGAATCAACCTGTACTTCGGCCACTTCGCGGCACTGTTCGTGCTCATCGTTGCCGCGGTCAGCTTCCTGATGGCGGTCTTCAGCCTTGAGGCCGTCAAGGTCGAGCCGATAGACAAGTACGCCATGCTGTTCCTGCTCCTCATGCTCGGCGCAACGGGCATGATAGCGACGGGCGACATCTTCAACCTCTTCGTCTTCATGGAGATAACCGCAATCAGCGCCTACGCTCTGACGGCGTACAACAAGACCGGCGAAGCCGCAGAGGCTTCAATGAAGTACATAGTCCTCGGCGGAATAGGCTCAAGCTTCTTCCTCATAGGTGTGGCCCTCATCTACGGCTCCCTTGGAACCCTCAATATGGCACAGATAGCCCAGCTGGCTGCAACAATGGACCCGACCGTTGCGCAGGCCGGACTCGCCCTGATAATATTCGGCCTGGCTGTTGAGGCCGAGATATTCCCGCTCAACGCCTGGGCACCCGACGCTTACCAGGCCGCACCGCACCCGATAACGGCCATGTTCTCGGCCTTCGTTGTCAAGGCAGGCCTTTACGCGATGGCAAGACTGCTGTACCTCATGCAGGACGTTGGAAGCTGGAACTCGGTCCTCAGGCTGCTTGTTATACTGGCAACCCTCACGGTTATCGTTGCCGAGCTCGCGGCACTCAGACAGAGGAACGTCAAGAGGATGATAGCCTACTCCAGTATCGCCCAGATTGGCCTCATTGCACTCGCCTTTGCCCTCGGCACCCCGAGCGGCGTCGATGCCGGGGTCTTCCACATGGTCAACCACGCCATTGTGAAGGCCATGCTCTTCCTCGCTGTGGGCTACGCTGCGATGACCCTTGGAGGGGCGGAGATCGATAACTTCAGGGGACTTGGCAGGAGAATGCCCCTCATGGCCTTCGCGATATCCGTTGGCGCCATAGCCACCGTCGGAATACCGCTCTTCAATATATTCTGGAGTAAGGTCAGAATAATCCTGGCCACCCTCACCGTCGGATATACCTGGGCGGCGGTGCTTGTACTGGCGGCAAGCGTCGTGGAGGCGGTGTATTACTTCAGACTGCTTCACGTCATATGGTTCGAGGGAGAAGGGGAGAGAATAAACGAGAACCTGGCGATAGGCCTTATGGTGCTCTTCCTTGCGGCTCTGGTTGTCGTCATAGGGATATACCCGGACTACGCATGGAGCCTTGCCCAGAAGGCCGGAAACGACATCTTCAACGTTGCCCAGTACATTAAGAACGTGCCACTGATGGGGGTGGGAGCATGATTAACGAACTCTTGGTCATCATTTTTGCGCCCCTCATAGCGGGAGTCATAGCCTGGGCGCTCGACATCAAGATAGTGCGGGAGCTGTTTGGCATAGCGGGTGCGGTGATTCCCCTCTCGTACCTGATTTACCTGTACCCGACAATAGACTCAGGAAAGATGATACAGTACACCGCCAACTTTGCCGGCTTTACGTTCAACTTTGCCCTGACCCAGCTCAGCTGGGTATTCGGCATGATAGCCGGTGTCGTTGGCCTGGCAGCGGTGCTCGGCATGGCCTCGACCGCAAGGAGCAGCTATGAGTGGCTTTTCGCCCTCATGAGCCTCACAGGTGTCTTTGGAATATTCCTGTCATACGACCTGCTGGCGTTCTTCCTATTCTGGGAGATCATGACCTTCGGAAGCTTCATGATGGTGCTCAAGTACAACAAATCCGCCTCGCTCAAGTACTTCATCCTGAGCGTCATAGGCGCCTACGCCATGCTGATAGCGATAGGCATCATCTACGCCAGGGTCGGTTCCTTCAGCTTCATCAAGGTTTACAACGCCTTTGCCCAGGACGCTGCCCTCGGCATGGTCGGGGGAGAGACCCTGTTCAGCAGGGGCGATATGGCCGCCATCTTCGGGCTCTTCCTGGTGGCCTTCGGCGTCAAGGCGGGAACCTTCCCGCTCCACGTCTGGGCACCTGACGCTTACAGTGAGACCAACCAGAGCTACACCGCGATGTTCAGCGGTGTTCTCAGCAAGACGGGCGTTTATGGATTCATACTCCTCTACATGCTGATGGGCTACAGACTCATGGCGGAGTTCGGAACCTTCAGGAGCGTTCCCTCCTTCGGTTACATAATTGCCTTCCTCGGAGGCCTGACGATAATCGTGGGTGGTCTTCTGGCGGCCCTCCAGGAGGACATCAGGAAGCTCTTCGCGTACTCCAGTATAAGCCAGATAGGCTACATCCTCGTCGCAATAGGCGTTGGCAGCGCCCTCAGCATCGAGGCGGGCATATACCACGCCATAAGCCACGCCCTCTTCAAGGGACTGTTCTTCCTGATCGTGGCGACGATAATATACCGCACCGGCAAGACCGAGTTCAAGGACATGGGCGGTCTGGCTGAGAAGATGCCCGTAACCTTCGCCATGGCCTTCGTCGCAATCCTCAGCCTGGCAGGAATACCGCCTCTCGTCGGCTTCGCCAGCAAGTGGCTGATATTCGAGGCTGTGATAAGTCAGAACATGCCCATACTGGGCGGCATGGTGTTCTTTGGAAGCGCAATAGGCTTTGTCTATCTCATCAGGTTCACCTACGCTGTCTGGTTCGGACAGAGGCCGACTGACCTCGACGATGTCAAAGACGCCCCTCTCCCGCTGGCGATAGGCATGGGCATACTCGCCTTGCTCAACGTGGTCTTCGGTATCGCCCCGGGTCTCGTTGCGGGAGAGCTCAACAAGATAATAGGCAAGGAGGTCATCGGCGGAACCATCTGGGAGCTTGACATCGGCGTTGGCAAGTACAACGGACTTCTCATCACAATCTGGCTCGTCATCGGCCTGCTGATAGCGGCGATAATATACTTCCTCGGCGCAAAGGTCAGGAGGGTTCCGGTCACGGACACCTACCAGTCAGGAAACCCCGTCACCATGGACTACAACCTCACCATAAGGAGGAACTTCTTCCTGCCGCTCAAGGAGGCGCTGTCGTTCTGGCTCAGGATAAGCTTCGACAAGCTCTACAAGGACATTGGAAAGACGGCTGAGGACTTTGCCGAGACCCTTAGGAACTATATCTACAATGGAAACGTCCAGAGCTATGCCTGGTATCTGGCCATAATACTCCTAATACTGGCAATGTGGGGGGTGTGAAGGATGTTTGAAGTTGCGCTGAAAGCCCTCTTCCTATTACTTTACGCGACCTTCGTAGGGTTCCTCTTCATGGGCATCATAAGGAAGGTGTCAGCGAGAATACACAGGAGGGTCGGTCCGCCGCTCTACCAGCCGATACTCGATACCATAAAGCTCCTCTCAAAGAAGAGCAACATAACCCACGGCCTCATCTACGACTTTGGAATCATCTACGCCCTCGGAGCGACCATATTGGCGCTGTTTTTCATTCCGATAGGCAGCGTCAGCATACTCAGGGCCTACGGTGACCTCATCCTCATCACGTTCCTGCTTGAAATACCGATGCTCGGAATAATGTTCGCCGCAATGAGTTCAGGAAACCCGTGGGCAGGCCTCGGTGCTCAGCGTGCACTGCTCACGCTGCTCGCCATCCAAGTGCCCCTCGGCTTCGCCATAGTAGCCCTGGCCGAGTTCTACGGAACCTTCAGCACGTACCAGATAGTCATGGCCCAGCAGGTCAGCGGGTGGAGCATAATCCACGTGCCCCTCCTGCTGGCGGCTATAGCCTACGACATAGTCCTCCAGGCGATGTTCGGAAAGGAGCCCTTCGACATCATGATCGCACCGGGTGAAATATCCCTCGGTCCGATGGTCGAGTTCGGCGGCAAGCACATGGGAATCCTGCAGATACAGCACGCCATAGCCCTCTTCGCAGAGACGCTGTTCTTCAGCAACATCTTCCTCGGAGGTGCCGTGGTCACTGCCTTCGCAAGCCCAATACTCAACACGATAGCCAGCCTTGGGGTCCTCCTCGTCAAGCAGATAGCGGTGCTCATGGTGGCAATATTCATCGGCAACATCTTCCCGAGGTTCACCATCGACCAGGCCGCCAAGTTCTACTGGAAGTGGCCCACGATAATAGCCGCGCTTGGAGCCGTGCTTGCAAGTCTGTGAGGTGATGTGAGATGGACTGGAAGTTGTGGGAACCGCTGATCGATTTCGCAAGGAAGAGAAGCATGTGGATTGTGTCGTTCTGTACCGGATGCGGCGGTATAGAGATGCCGCCGCTCATGACCTCCAGATACGACCTGGAGCGCTTCGGAATGATGCCCAACCCGGCCCCGAGAATGGCCGACCTGTTCCTCATCACCGGCTACGTCACGCCGAAGACCCTCAAGAGGATAATCATTACTTACGAGATGCAGCCCGACCCGAAGTACGTCATAGCCCACGGTTCGTGCACCATCAATGGAGGCATCTACTGGGACGCCTACAACGCCATCAAGAGGCTTGACGCTTACATTCCAGTGGACGTTTACATAGCCGGCTGTATGCCGAGGCCCGAGTCGGTCATGGAGGGCATCAGCAAGATGATGGAGATGATCGAGAACGGAACTGCCGACAGCTGGAAGCGCTACAAGGAGAACTACGAGTGGTACAAGAAGAACCAGGACGAGCTGTTCGGAGAGGGATGGCGTGAGAGGGAAGCCAAGAGATGGATTCCGTGGATAATGGACGACCTCAAGAGGGTCGAAAAGGAGCGTGAGAAGGATGACTGACTACGAGGCCCTTGTCACCAAGATCCTTGAAAAGGCACCCTACGCGGAAGGAAAAGTCAGACGCGAGAGGAGGGTGGAGTTCACGGTTCCCTCCGACAGGATAAGGGACTTCCTCAAGCTCCTCAAGGAGAACGACTTCGAGTTGCTCCTCCAGATAACCGCCGTTGACTGGCCCGACAGGGGAGAAATCGAGCTGATCTACCAGGTCTTCAGCATAACCCACAGGGCACACACCTTCGTGAGAACCGCCGTACCCAGGGACAACTCGGTGGTGCCCACAGTCATGGACATCTGGCCGGCAGCGGAGACCTACGAGAGGGACGCCCATGAGTTCTTCCAGGTCGTCTTTGAAGGCAACCCCAAACTGAATATGCCGTGGATACTGGAGGAGGAAGACAAGGAGGCTGGGCTCTCCTACAGGAAGGACTTCGACATGCTCGGCTACGTGAAGCGGAAGTATAAGATACTGGACAGGTTCGATGAGGATAAGGACACCTACGTAATCTGAGGTGAGGGTAATGGTTTCACAGAGCGAGCTTGTTAAGGAGGCAAGGGAGAACGGGATGGAACTGCTCCCGATAGATAAGGACACTTACGAGCTGTTCTTTGGACCCCAGCACATGGCGACCGAGAACTACAGCCTCATACTGAAAATGGACGGCAGCAGGGTCGTTAAGGCCATAGCCAACCCCGGCTTTCTCCACAGGGGGTTCGAAAAGCTGGCCGAGTACAGGCCCTGGTACACGAACATAGCCCTCCTCCTCAGGGTCTGCGTCCCCGAGCCCGACGTTCCCGAGGTCATATACTCAATGGCCGTCGAGGAAATACTCGGCTGGGAAGTCCCGGACAGGGCGCAGTGGATCAGGACAACCGTCCTTGAGATGGCAAGGGTCTCAGCGTACCTGTTCTGGACGATGGGTATGGCCTTCAAGCTCGGTGTATACACTGCAGGCCAGTGGGCTGCTGCCTATCGTGAGAGGTTCATGGCCCTCTTCGAACAGCTCACCGGGGCCAGGGTCTATCACATATACACGATCCCCGGAGGAGTCAGGAGGGACATACCGAGTGACGCCTGGCTGAGGCGCCTCAGGGACACTGTGGAGTACATAAAGAGCAAGCTCCCCGACTTCGACGAGATACTCTTCGAGAACTACATCACTCACAGGAGGCTTGAGGGAATAGGCGTCATGGACAGGAAGTTTGCCCTCAACGAAGGCGTTACCGGGCCAAACCTCCGCGCCACCGGAGTTCCCTACGACGTGAGGCGCGTTGACCCGTACCTCCTGTATCCAGAACTTGACTTCGAGGTGCCCGTCCTGAGGGACGGCGATGCCCTCGCGAGGGTCATGGTGAGGAGGTACGAGATAGAGCAGGACCTCTACATACTCGAACAGCTCCTCGACATGGGGCCGCCCAGCGGGCCCTACAAGGTCGAGGACCCGAGGCTCAAGAACCTGCCGAGGTTCAAGGTTCCGGCAGGGGATGCATTTGCCCACGTGGAGAGCACAAAGGGTGACTTCGGCGCCTACGTCGTCAGCGATGGGAAGAACAAGCCGTACAGGCTGCAGCTCAGGGGACCGAGCATATCTCACGGAATCAGGGTCATCGAACAGCTCCTCGTCGGAGCGAGAATAGCCGACGTGCCGGTCATACTCGTGAGCCTTGACAACTGCCCACCGGACATAGACAGGTGATGGGAATGGAGGTCGATTTTAAGGTCGCCCCGGAGAGCAAGATCAGGAAGAAGCCCTCGTACATTAAGCCGTGGATGGGTCTGAAGTATCTCTTCAAGAAGCCGGTCACAATAAAGATACCCCAGGAGAAGACCCAGATCGCAAAGGAGTACCGCGGTCTTCACACTCTCGACTGGAAGAAGTGCGTCGGCTGTAACTTCTGCGGCCAGATATGTCCGGCGAGAGCCATAGAAATGACCTGGCTTGAAAAGGACGGCCAGATGGAGAAGAGGCCGCACCCCAAGATAGACTACGGAAGGTGCACCTACTGCCAGTTCTGCGTTGACGTGTGCCCAACCGGAGCACTGGGCTTCGTCGAGACCTTCATGATAACCACCACCTGGCAGGAGGAGCAGCTTGAAATATTCGACTGGGTTCCCATACACCCGGACGAGTTCAGGAAGTATCAGGACGAGTACGGCGACTACCGCTTCCCGGTTGAGAAGATAGAGTTCAACAGAGAGACCAGGGAGGTAACATACCACCTCAGGGACGGCACCGTCTTCAAGTTCAAGATACTCGGCTACGGCATAAGACCTCCCAAGAAGCCGACCCCCGCCAAAGCCGCTCCAAAGCCGGCGGAGAAAAAGGAAGCCGAGCCCGCCGAAAAGGCCGGGGAGAAGAAGGAGTGAATCCTTTCCTTTATCCCACCCCTTTTTCAGACTTAACGACCGCAACTCTTTAAAGTAATAATGATAACCCGTTATGAGGTGGTTCTATGGCAGTGAACCTGAGGAGTGAAAGGAACCTGGGCCTCATAGGTTCTACACTCACTCTTGTGGGAGGTTTCACGGGAGTTATACCGTACATAGGCTTCTTCATGGGTTCTGTCTCTCTCATAGGGGGAGTGCTCGTTCTCATAGCCCTCAAGGGCATAGGTGACAAGTTGGGCGATGACAGGCCATTCAGGTACTACCTGTACTCGATATTGATCGTGTTCGGAGGGGCCATTCTGGCACTTATTCTGCTCGTTCTGGGAGTGTTCTCGCTTTCAAACTCCGTGATAGCTTTCGGAGATGTCCACACATCAATGGGGATTTTTGGAATTACGATGCTGGTTCTGGGCTTTGTTGGCGTAGTTGCCGTGTTGATCCTCGGCATATACTTCGCCATCAAGGCGTGGCGCACGACCTACGAGATAACCGGCGTCGAGGAGTTCGACAAGGTGGCAACCTGGACCAAGTGGGGAGCGATAACCCTGATAGTCCTCGTCGGGGCCATACTGCTCCTCGTGGCATCGATATACCAGATAATCGCCTTCGC
Organism: Thermococcus coalescens; assembly: GCF_055392585.1. Lineage (NCBI taxonomy): Archaea > Methanobacteriati > Methanobacteriota > Thermococci > Thermococcales > Thermococcaceae > Thermococcus > Thermococcus coalescens. The sequence goes on along the minus strand of NZ_AP043764.1, from coordinate 15,161 downwards.
GAACCTCCCCGAGGAACTCGAATCCAGACCCCCAACAGCCCCTGTCGCATAATCCAGGCATTTTCTTACTTTTTGGGGTAAAGGTTTTAAGCTTAAGGTTGATGTTCATATGGTGGTTTGATGACGGTCAACGTTAGAAGCGAAAAGAGCATGGGCATGTGGGGGGCTATCCTCACCCTCGTTGGCAGCTTTATACCGTATGTTGGCGGCGTGATATCGCTGATCGGTTTCGTCTTGATACTGCTGGCACTCAAGGGCATAGGGGATGCCGTGAACGACGAGAGGCCCTTCAAGAACTACCTCTACGGCGTAATCTTCGCCATCGGCGGCTTGATAGTCATCATTCTCCTGCTTCTTGGGACGTTCGCCATCGTTCCAGCTGGATGGCGCCTCAGCGAATCTGCCGGGATAGGGCTGGCGATCATGTTCTTCGTACTGTTCGTGGCCCTGATAGTCGGGGCCGCCTACTTCCAGAAGAGGGCCTGGCTTGCGATGTACGAGATAACAGGCACCAAAGAGTTCAGAGACGCAGCCACATGGGTGTGGTGGGGCGCCCTGACAGCCATAATCCTAATTGGCTTCCTGTTGCTCCTGATCGCGCGCATCTTCGTTATAATAGCGTTCAACAACATGCCCGAGGAGCTCGGAGAAGAAGCCGAACCTTCCCCGGTGGAGGAAGTTATTTGGTAATCCCTTTATCTCATGAAAAAGAAGAGGGCTCATAGGAGCCTGTCGAGGATTATGGCCGTAAGCGCCCCGACAGCCATGCCGGACTCAATGATGCTGGCCACCAGCCCGGGGAAATGTGCCAGGAACTCCGGCGGTAGCTGCGGCGCGCCGAGACCGGCTATCAGAGAAGCGGCCAGTATCAGCGTGTTCCGGTCGGTGAACTCGACCCTCTCCTTTATCAGCCTCAAACCCGTGACGCTTATCATGCCGTAGAGCGCCAGGGTAAGGCCTCCGAGAACCGGCGCAGGCATCGAGGCGAGTATTCCCGCGAACTTCGGCAGGAGGGAGAGGAATATCAGTATCACCGCGCCGACCTGGACCACGTGCCTGCTTCCCACCTTTGTGAGCGCCACGACGCCTATGTTCTCGGAGTAGCTCGTCGTCCCGCAGGCCCCGAGGAGGCCGGCTATTGAGCACGCCAGCCCCTCGCTGCCAATGCCCCTCGCTATCCTCTTCCCGTTTATCTCCGAGCCGGTCACCGCCGCTATCGCGTGGTAGTCACCAACGCTCTCGATTATGCTCACCATGAAGGCGAAGAGGAGCAGAACTACCGCGGTGGTGTCGAAGACCGGCCGGCCCCATGGAAAGAGTGTGGGGACGCTCACCACAGGCAGGGTCTTCACCAGCCCGAAGTCCGCGAGGCCGAGCGGGATGCTCACAGTGTAGCCGATCACGGCACCCACAACGACGGGCATTGCCCTCAGACTCCCCCTGGCCTTCAGGGCAACCGAGACTGTCGTGAGGAATGTTATGACCGCCACCAGAGTCGCCCTGAGGATTGTTCCTCCAGATGGGTCGGCGTAGAAGTTGAAGAAGTTCTTGACCGCGACGTCTGCGAGGCTGAATCCGATGAGGGTTATCGTAACGCCTGTAACCAGCGGGGTGAAGAGCTCCCTGACCCTCCCTATAACGCCGAGCCATCCTATTAGAGCCTCAATCAGTCCGCCGACTATCAAAGCCCCCTGAACCGCCGCCATCCCCAGGGAAGAGCCTATTGCTATCAGCCCGGGAATAAAGGCGAAGCTCGACCCCTGCACTATCGGGTAGCGGGAACCTATCGTCGTCTGGAGCAGGGTAGCTATGCCCATCGCCAGCAGAACCGCCTGTATCATGAGCACTATCTGGTCGCCGCTCAGTCCTACGGCACCGCCGACTACCAGCGGGACGGTAACCGTCGCACCGAACATCGCCAGAACGTGCTGAAGGCCGAAAACCAGAGCCTTCGCGGGCTCAACCTTTTCTTCGATTTCAACCTTGAGAACCGGTTTCTCCACCACTTCAACCTTTTCCATTGAAGCCCGCTCAACCTGTGTAAGAGTTTGTTTAAAAAGTTTTCGGGACAGCGGGAAATAAACATAAATCTGTCAAAAATTTAAAAACCGAAGCTACCATCCCTGCACCTTCCCCAGAACGTCGTCCGGAACCTTGCCCTCCTCCACGTCGGTTATGGCTTTCTCCAGCCTGTTGAGACCTTCTTCAAGGAGCTCCTCCTCTATCGTGAGGGGCGGCTGGATCCTCAGCACGTTGCCCTGCAGGAACGCGAGTACAAGTCCGAGCTCGTAGGCGCGCCATACAACCTTTCTGGCTTCTTCGTAGGCCCGTTCCTTCGTCTCCCTGTCCTTCACAAGGTCAACGCCGAGCATCAGGCCGAGGCCGCGGACGTCACCGATGAGTTCGTGCTCCTCCTTCATCCTCTCCAGCCGTTTTTTCGCACGTTTTCCAAGCCTCTCCGCCCTTCTAAGGAGGTTCTTCTCCTCGATCTCTTCGATAACAGCCAGGGCCGCCCTGCTGGCGAGAGGGTTTCCGCTTAGGGTGAATGCGTGACCCAGCGGCGGGAGGGAGTCCATTATCTCCGCCCGCCCTATTATCGCGCTTATCGGCAGTCCTCCACCGAGGGGCTTCGCGAGGGTTATTATATCTGGTTCAACCCCGAAGTGCTCTATCGCAAACCACTTTCCGGTCCTGCCCATGCCGCTCTGGACTTCGTCGACGACCAGGAGGATGCCGTGTTCATCGAGGATTTTCTTCACTTTTTTGAAGTAGCCGTCGGGCGGAACCACCATGCCGGCGTCGCCCTGTATAGGCTCCGCGAAGAGGGCGGCGACGCCGTCCGCGTAGACCTCCCCCTCGAACTTCTCCTTAATGTAGGAGACGCACTCCATCTTGCAGCTCCTAGGCTCCTTTCCGAAGGGACAGCGGTAGCAGTTGGGGTAGGGGAGGTAGTGGACGTCGCTCAGCTCCCCCACTATGGAGCGAACCTCAAAGTCAAGGCCCGTTATGCTCATCGCCCCGTAGGTCGCCCCGTAGTAGCTCCTGAGATAGCTCAGGATGGTCCTCCTCTTGGTATAAGCCCTCGCGAACTTTATCGCACCATCGTTGGCGTCGCTCCCAGTCATCCCGAAGCTGACCTTCGGGCTCTCAATCGGCGCTATCCCGGCGAGCTTTTCGGCCAGGAGAAGCGGCTCAACAGGGAAGCCGTAGATAAACGTGAAGTGGATGAGCCGTTCAGCGCTCTCTTTTACGGCTTCCACCACCCGCGGGTTGTTGTGGCCGACGTTCTGAACGGCCGCATCGCTCAAAAGGTCTATGTACTCCCTGCCCTCAGTGTCCCAGACGAGGGCGTTCTCGGCCCTAACACCCACTATCGGAGCATAGGTAACGCGCGCCGACCTCGGAAAAACCCTTGAATAGCGCTCCAGAACTTCCTCCTTGTTCCGGGGATAGCTCATGCTCTCACCGTACTGCTATACGCGTTTGAAATTAATAGCAATTTCGCCAAAATTTTGCGAATTCAGTGGAAATATTTAAAAACATAATATCAAATTGGCAAAAATAGGTGAGAAAAAATGCGGGATAACCGGCATCTTGACGGACTGGACAGGATGATACTCCACATCCTCCAGGAGGACGGGAGGGCCAGCTATTCCGAGATAGCGAGACGCCTGAAAGTCCCGGAATCAACCGTCAGGCTCCGCGTGAAGAAGCTGATGGAACGGGGCGTCATCAGAAAGTTCGCGGCGCTGATAAACCCCTTCAAAGCTGGCTACTCGATAGTCGCGTTCATAGCGGTTGACGTGGAGCCGAGCAGGGTGAAAAAAGCGGCCGAAGAGCTGAGCAAACTCCCCGAGGTGGACGTCCTCGGCATAGCGACCGGGGCGCACGATATACTTATGCAGGTGACCGTCAAAGACCTTCAGGAGCTGGAGGGGTTCCTCATAGAAAAGCTCGGAAGGATAGAGGGAATAAGGAGCACGGAAACGTCTATCCTGACGAGCGTGAGGAAGTGGGGCTACGCGAGGGTGTTTTAGGTCACCCTCTCGAGCCCACCTTTTTTGACTATGTAGGTGTCCTCGTGCTTTATGGCGCCCTCCGGGATCATGAGGGGCGGGTGGATTATGGTGAGAACCATGTTCTCCTGCACTTTAGTGGCCCTCTGGGGGACGACTATGGTAGTTATCGGCGGTTCCTCAATGAGAAGGCCGACGCCGTGGGTGTAGCCGGCCAGGTAGGCATCGGCGAATCCCTTCTCCTTGAAGAACTCTGCGAGCTTCTTCTCGACGGTGTTCAGTGGGACTCCAGCCCTGGTCTCCTCAAGCGCGAGCCTGTAGGCCTCTTCTTTGACTTCTATGGCCTTCCTTACCCTCTCGCCGGGATCACCGACGATGAAGGTCCTCGCCATGTTTGAGTAGTAGTGGTTCCAGTCCGCCCCGATGACGACGGTAACGACGCCGTTTTCCTTTACCCTGAGGTCGCGGAAGGGCTCGGCGTGCGCCCTGGGAGTCACGGAAACGTAGACCTTTGGATCCTCGCTCCCGTTGAGCATGAGCTCCCTGACCACCTCCGCCGCTATCTCAAGCTCGCTCATTCCGGGTTTTATAACCTCTTCCGCCACCTTCATTCCACGCTGGGCTATCCTCCCTGCCCTCCTGATGTTGTCCAGCTCCCAGTCGTCCTTTACCATCCTCAGGCCCATCGTGAGGTCGAGAACGTCAACTATCTCGATCGTGGGGTTGAGGCGCTCGAATATCTTGAGGAATATCAAGTAGGCGTCGCGCTCTATGCCGAACTCAAGGCCGACCCTCTGGAATCCGTTCCCGTGTATCCACGTTACTATGCCCGCCATCAGGTCCTCAACGCGCTGGAACTCCACAACGTTTTCAATCCAGCTCTTCTCCCTGAAGAGCTCGGCTTCACCCTTAATGACGTAAACCACCGGCTCGCCCTCTGCCGGGATGAGGAGGCTCGGCCGGAGCCACTTCGTGCCGGTGAAGTATATGAAGCTGGAAAGGGTTCTGATGACGGCGCCGTCAATCTCGTTCTCCCTGAGGAGCTCCTGAAAGCGCTCCACCCTTTTTCTGAATACTTCGGGATCTCCCCTCATCGTTCACACCACCTTGATAACGAGGAATGCCATGTCAAGGCTTCCCTCGTTGGAGACCGCGTGCGGCACTTCCTTCGGGAGATATACGGCGGTTCCCTTCTTAACCTCTGCCCTTTCGTCGCCGACCTCCACGGTGCCCCTGCCCTTAATGACATAGATGAACGCATCAACCGGCGTTGTGTGTCTCTTCAGGCTCTCGCCGGGCTTCAGGGTTATGTAAAATATCCGGGCACTTCCCTCGTCCATCAGCTTTCTCACGTCCACTCCGTGGGGGTTGTCAACCCGCGGGGCGTCTTCAACCCTAACGACCATCATCTCAATCCCTCCAGTCCAGCAGTCTCTTTTCGCCCTCAATCCTTTTATACGGCTCAATGTCCATGGTCATTTCAAGTGTTCCCAAGTAGTTGCCCTCCTCGTCAAAGAGCGGCACGTATTTTATGTAAACGTACTTCGGCCCGAGCCTGAGCCAGAAGGTTGCCTCCTTCTTTCTGCCCTCCTTGAAGGCCTTGAGTATCTTGTTGACGATGTGGACGCTCTTCGGCGGGTGGCAGAGCTGGACGGGCCTTCCGAGCACGGAGGGGGTTCTGGTGAATATCCTCTCGCCAGGCGAGAAGAAGCGAACGCGGTCGTCCTTGTCTATGAAGGTCACGTCAACCGGCAGGGCCTCAAAAATCGCTTTAAGCTCTTTCAGGCTGAGGAAGCCCGTCCCAAGATCTATATCGCCCTCCCTCAGGAGCTGGCTCTTGTCGAACTCCAGCGGCCTGCCCTTCAATGCCTGCTGAACCTCCTTTGGAAGGTTCAGAAGCTCCTCAACGCTCAGTTCGGGATTGATTTCCCAGGGATGGAGCGGTTTAACGTCCTCGCCGGGATCCCAGGCGGGCGGGTCGACCTTGTAGTAGCCAATCTCATCCTCCTGCATCCTTATTGCTTTCCACTCGCCCTCGCTCAGGAGAGCTTTAAGGGTCGGGTAGTAGATGTTGTTTTCCCTGAAGACCATGTCGCTCAGCGCGAAGGAAGCCTCGCCCGCCTTTTCCTTAAAGCGCTCGACGAACTCTTCCCAGGGCATCTCGTCCCTCTTCCTCAAAAGCTCTGCAAGCCTCTTTATCATGAACCTGATTTCGTCGTGCTTCGTCCAGAGGACGGTGGCTATTGCCGTAAGTCCACGACGCTCGATGTACGGGAAGGTGAGCATCTCCTCGCGGTTGTAGTGGGTGAAGCCGACCTTTCTAAGGTTGCCAACGAGCTCCTCCAGGACTCCCAGGATTTCCTTCCTCATGCGCTCGTCCTTAGTGGTTGCCAGAGTCCTTGCGTAGAGGTTGAGCATCTCCGCGTCCTTCATTATCTCCTTGTTTTCGAGGTAGAGCGTCTTGAGCGGATGCCCGTCGGGGAGGTCTTTCTCCTCAACCTCCTCCGTTCCGGCAACCGCCTCCCTGAACAGCTCGACGTGCAGGTCGCACATCTTGGCTATGTCCTTCGCTGAGATTCCCTCCTTCACGAGCTCCTGCTCTATGATTGGAATCTCAAGGGGCGAAATGCCGCTGAGAACGGCCCTGAACTCCTCCTTGAGCTTATTCACGTCCTCACCCTCGTGGATTCTAAGGAGAAGCTTCTTCAGCTGCTCTTTCTTATATTCACGGTTGTTCAGCAACTCGGTCATTTTCATCCCTCCCTAACCTTGTTTATCAGCAGGTTCGTCAGCCTGACGAGTTCGTTATAATCATCCGCCCCGGGCCTCGCGTGGACGTCAAGCGTACCCAGGAGCTCGAGGTTTAACCCCTTCAGAACTTCGAGGAGAGCCTCATTGCTCCTCCCGTGCCACCCATGGGAGCCGATTATCAACGCGTACCTGGCCGGCGGCCTGAGGGCTTTTACGAGGTATGCGGCATGAACTGCCAGGGGGTGGGCCCCTCCAAGTACGGTGGGCGCGGCGAGCACTATTGCCCTCGAATCCACAAGGTCTTTGGCTATCTCCCCTATGTCCGAGTTCACAAGGTTGTAAACGACCACCTCTATTCCCTCGGCAGTTAAGCGGGCCGCGAGTTCCTTCACGATCCTCTCGTTGGTGCCGTACATGCTCACGTAGGCTATGAGCACCTTCTCCCGCGTTTCACCGCCGCTCCACCGCTCATAAGCCTCAATTATCCTCCCAGGGTTCCTGTATATGGGCCCATGGCTCGGGGCGATCATCTCTATCTCAAGTCCCCCAATCTTCTGAAGTGCTTTTCTCGCCATGGCCGAGAAGGGCATCATTATCTCACCGAAGTATCTCTGGGCATGCGTCAGGAGGTCTGGCACATCATCATCGTAAAAGCCCCTCGCAAGGTGGGCCCCGAAGAAGTCGCACGTGAAGAGGATCTTATCCTCCACGAGGTAGGTGAACATGGTCTCTGGCCAGTGGAGCCACGGGGCCTCTATGAACCTCAGTGTCTTTCCACCGAGGGGGACCTCATCACCGTCCTTCACGACCATGAGCCTGTCTTCCGGCACATCATAATAGGCCCTCGCTATGTCCGCGCCTTTCTTCGTCGCAACCAGCACGGCCTTTTCATTCCTCTCCAGCAGGTACGGAATCGCGCCCGAATGGTCCGGTTCAGCGTGGTTCATAACTATGTAATCGATATCAGCCACGTCCGCTATTTCGTTTATCTTCTCCTCAAGCTCACCCTCAAAACCGGGGTTCACCGTGTCTATGAGGGCGGTTTTCCTGCTTCCCACGACCAGGTAAGCGTTGTAGGAAGTCCCCTGAGGCAGGGGGATGAGGGCATCGAAAATTTTCCTGTCCCAATCCTTGGCCCCCACCCAGTGGACACCTCGGGTTATCTCAACGGTTTTCATAATATCACCTTCATGACGGGTGTCATACTGGGTACTTTTAAGCGTTTCTGGGCAGATTTGCCCAACAACCTTTATATGTCGCATGTCATAGGAGGGAACGGTGATGGAAAATGATGCTCGATGTCCGTGGATTACAGCCTCCCCAGCCGGCGGTTATGATAATAGATTCCCTGGGAAAGCTCAAGGTCGGGGAGACGCTCGAAGTCATAGGCGACAAGCCCTTCGTTGACATGCTGGGAAAGCTTGAAGAAGCCGGTTACCGGGTCGAACTGAAAGAGGTTGGCGGGGCATTCGTGCTCAGGATAATGAGGACCGAGAACTCCAAGGAGCTTACGATGGAGGTCAAGGAGTGCGACGATAAGCTTGAGGAGATAACGGAGGACACCAACGTGGCGAAGCTCCTCAAAGCTTACCCGGAATCCCTCAGGATACTGGTCAAGTACGGCTTCTCGCCCCTTGAGAATCCCGAGATGAGGAAGACCCTCGCGAGGACGATTACTTTGAAGCAGGCAAAAGGTCTCATCGGAATGAGCGACGAGAAGTTCAGGGAAATGATGGAGGAGCTGAAGGCACTGGAGAGGAAGTGACCCACGAGCTTTTTTTCTCCAATTCATAATTAGTCAAAACCTGCCCAAATATGCCATAATTGAGCCAGTAAAAGAAAGACATGAAAAAGCTTCGACCGGAGATCACCCAGACTTAGCAGACGTTCCACCAACCTGCGCTTTAAAGTATTCTTCAGCCCGCCTAACGAGGAACTCGTCCTCAACTTTCTGCTCAATGCGCTTAAAGACTACCCCACTCATGCTCAGGCTGAACCAAGTCTTGTCCTCTATGAGCTCCTGGTAGCACTCCTCGTCAATTAAATTGCTCTCCCTCACTGAGACGAGGATTTTATACCCGTCCAAGCTTTTTATTAGAACGTACTCCCTTTCCTCATCCACGCCTATCAGCTCATACAACCCATCCTCGAGGGGTAAAAGGCCATCCCTAACGATAGTGACGCCGGAGGGGAGTATTTTCTCTTTTTTCTCGATGATGGAAACGAGCTCCATGTAGAGGAGGAGCTCGTCATCCTCTTTCAAACCAACCTTGGTGAGGTCAGTAGTATCATTGTACCCTGCAATCATGAGAACCCCCCGCTTTAAGAAGGGTTTTAAGAACTCCAACAGCTCGCTGGACTTCACAAACATCCACGAGCTCCTTGAGTGGGGGTTGAGCTCGAGTAGAGAATAATCTCCCACCCGGAACAATCTTAAGTCAAAGTAATCAACGGGCTTGAATTTCTCGTCCGAGGTTTCCAAGGGTTTTCTTGGCCATAATCCGCCTTTCTCGATAAGCACTACTGGGTACTTCAAAAGTCCTTTCCTGAGGAACTCCTGCCTTTCGATCTCCATGAACTTCCTATCGGACTCATCCGGCTCTTTAAGTCGAACTTTAAACTCCGAACTAATGAATCGCTCGACATCCTCTGGAGCTTTGTCAAAAATAAAACAGAGGAAATACTCCACTCCCATGAGCTCACCTCCCGTTCAGTCAAACTCCGTGCCGTGATATTCAATTTTAACCTCAACCCCATACTTGGCTTTTGCCTCGCGGATTGCGTCCCTAATTTTGTACCATTGCCCTATACTCGCAGTATCGCGTGAATAATACACAACGAGCTTCCTCACTCCATTCATGCTAGCGTATTCCGCCTCCTTTAGCAATTGCTCTTGAGATATCTTACTGCTCCTTCTCTTGCACTCGACGTAAACCCTTTCGCCGTTTTTCCAGGCGATGATGTCAATATCGCCAGTTTTGCCATGAAGCTTAAAGCCGTGTTCCACCTCTTCATAGACATAAATGATCAACTCTCATCCTCACTCACCTGCGCTTTAAAATACTCTTCTGCCCGCTTGATTAGGAACTCATCCACAACTCTCTTTCCAATCCTTTTAAAGACTGTAACAGTCAGTCTCTGGCTGAACCAAGTCTTATCCTCAAAGAGTTCTCGGTAAGAGTCTTCATAAGTCAAATCACTCCCCCACATCGAGACGAGGATTTTATACCCGCCCAGACTTTTTATGAGAACGTACTCTCTCTTCTCCCTCCCAGGCCTCTCAACAAGCTCGTAGAGACCATCCTCAAGGGAGAGTAAGTTGTTCCTCACAACGGTAATGCCTGAGGGTATGACTTCAAGCTTTCCTCTTCTTAAAACTCCTTCCAGCCACTCATAGGTTCTAAACTGGCTCCACTCCCCGAAAACATCGTCTACCCATTCGTTAATCTCATCAAGCCATTCATTCGCATACACATAACCTGTAATAATCACTGCTCCGGCGTTCGTTAACTTCTCAAAAAACCTCAATAGCTCCTTGCTTGAGACATAGTCAATTCCACCTGTGCAAGTCTCAAAGTCAACTATTGTTATCTCACCCTTTGAGAACACTTCAATCCAGAAGCCAACACCAACGTACCGCTCGGGTCTTATTGTCTTCAGGATTATATTCTTAGTCCTCCCTTTGAACACTAATTTAAATCCTTTTGTGTCATAGTGTTCATACCACTCGTCCAGACCATGCTCTGTGTCTTTAACGAGCCCAAACTGCCCATCTAATTCATCAACAACCTCCTCCCAAGGCCTTTCAAACACCACAACTATATCATAACAATCACCCATCAGCATCACCCCTTCAATGTAAATAATAAAAGAAAGTCAGTTGAACTCCGAACTCAACTGGACTAACTCCACATCCACCCCATACTTGGACTTTGCTTTTCGTATAGCACTCATTACTCTTGGATTGTAAGCATCCCTTGAGTAGTACACGTAGATTTTCCTGACGCCCTGACTCTTAGCATACTCAGCCTGAGCTAGTATCTGGCTAGGCTTTACCCCTCCAAAGCTTTTTATGCTTCAGGTAACTCTTCCAGCCTGTGCTCTGTAGTACTCTTCAGCCCGCCTAACGAGGAACTCATCCTCAACTTTCCGCCTAATGCGCTTGAAGATCAATGTGGTTATGCCTCCGCCAAACCATGCTTTGTCTTCAATTAGCTCTCGGTAGCTCTCTTCATCGGTTAAATCGCTTTCTCTTACTGAAACAAGTATTTTGTAACTATCCAATCTCTTGATTAGGACATACTCTTCCTCCTCCCTTCCGGGTCTTTCAATCAGCTCGTAGAGACCGTCCTCCAAGTCTAAGAGTTCTTTCTTCACTATGGTAACGTCCGAAGGAACGATTTCAAGCTTTTTCCGTTTCACAGTCTCAACTAACCATTCGTAGAAAAGAAACTGGTTGTTTTCTTCAAAGCCTGCATCTCTGAGGTCGTGGTCGTCCGTGTAACCACAGATGAGGACCGCCCCAACCCTCATCAGCTTTCCGAGGAACTTCATAAGTTCGGGGCTCAGGACGAACAGCCACCTGCCGGTGGAGACTCCAATCTGGAGGAGCGTCATGTTCTCCTTTGAGTACGTTTCAACCTCAAGCCAGTCAAAGGAATCTTCCTCGGTGGTTTTCAGCTCGTAGTGCAGTTCTCCCACTGCAACCAGCCTAAATCCCCTCATATCAAAGATGAACTTCAGGTGCTCTTCTCGTCTTTCCCGCTGGTACGCGAGTTCGCGAGTGTACTTGAACTCGCGCGAGAACTTCTCAAGCACTTCTTCCCAAGGCTTATCAAACACGGCGACAACATAATACGTGGTTCCCATACCACTCCCCCCATGATTCATTCATAATGAAAAAAAAGAAACAGGTTCAGTCGAATTCTGAAGCTAGGTAACGCACTTCAACGTCCACACCAAACCGGGACTTTATCTCCTTTGGCAGGTACTGGGTGTAGTAATAGTAGCCCCTTATGTTCTCAATGCCTCCAGCATAGTACACCTCAATCTTTCTGATTCCCTTATTGATGGCGTACTCAGCGTACTTTGCAAGCTGTTCCTCGCTTATTTTATGTGCGTTTCTCTTGCACTCTATCAGCACGGTCTCCGACCCCCTCTCCGCGATTATGTCAATCTCAGTGTTTTTATCAATTGATGTTATCACCCTCTTCTCGACTTCCCTTATCGTCCACCCGTTCCTCTTGAGGTGGCTGACGACCTCAGCCTCATAAAGGGCTCCTGACTTAATTTGGCCTCTCGCCAATTCCCGATTAATCTTGCTGATAAGCTCGCGCCCTCCGTGTTTAACGCTGCTTGCATCGTTAAGTACTTCTTCAAGCTTCTCAACGTCCCAGTCTCGGCGAATAACCTCCTTAAATGCATTCTTGTTAGTTAACCACTTCCTGATCCTTTTGAGGCTATTAACAACCTCGTCAAAGTCCATGCCACGCCTTTTTACGTATTTCTCGCCTATCTCCTCGAGGTACTGCTTGCCCAGTTCATTTACGACCCACCTGGCGTTTTCTCTGCTGACTTTCGTGAATTCCCTAACCATTATTTTACGTCCCAGGTAGTCCTTTACGATGCCCATTGAAAATCTGGATATTTCGTCCCCGTCCTTCGCGAGTATCTTGATCCCCCATTTCCCACCGCGAACGATGTCTGTTGGATCTGGAGCAAGAATAGTGGATAGTGCATCATACGCCATTGCTGCCTCAGGAGAGACGTAATGTTCGATAGCAAGACTTAACGCATTATCCACGAGGATTGCGCCTATTACCAGGACAATTCCCGGAACAGCCTGGGGCTGAACCTCATCTCCTGGCCTCTTTTCCGGACTGAACTCCTGCGGAACCGTTACGGTGCCGTTCACTGTCCCGTTGACAAGGCCCGCCGTTGCACTGGCTCCACTGACCGTCAGTCCCAAAATCAAAAAGCCAAAGAGCAGGGCGAGGATTTTCTTCCACATCTCCAAACACCTCTACGAGTTTTCAATGGATAATAAATCCAGGACTTTAAAAGATTTACTATTGTAAGTTTTATACTGTCAGGATAACTGGGGCATCACCCCCTGAAGCCATTCAGTCACATCACCTGGAGGAGCACCGAATCTAGAATGCTCCCTAACAAAATTATACCAGAATGCGAACAGGAAAATAAATCTGTGAACTCTCCTCCAGTTTTTACTCCGGAAATTATTCCAGAAACGCTTCAACCTCTCCTTCAACGTCCTGAACCAGCGCCCAATACTGTTCCTCGGCCCGAAAGTCACATGCACGTAATCCAACCTCAGAGTATTAAACGCTGACTTGTACCACGGGCCACCATCAACCAGAAAAACCGGTTTATTAACGCAGGACTTTAACACAGTGCTAATGAAATCCCTGGCAGTCCACCAGTTCCGGGTAGTCGTAATCCAGACTGCGAGAACTCCCTGCTCTCAACGTCAATAGCGGCCCAGAGGTATCTTTCCTGCCCGTTGATTTTTATTACAGTCTCGTCAACCGCGATGAAATTCCGCTGTTTTCTCACTGCAAGCGTTTTCGGTAAGTAAACTGCTTCCGCGAGTTTCTGGACTGTTTCCCAGACTGTTGTGTGGCTGATTCCGAGAATCCTGGCGACTTGCCTGTAACTGAGGCCTTTTAAGTATAATTCCACTGCCCTGATTTTCTTCTCCACCGCGATTTTGTTTCGGCGAAAAGGTTTTAAGGCTGAAAACACCCAGTAAAGAGCGATTCCAGCCTTCATAAGTCCTCCCCTTTTTACCGAAGACTCTCCAGAAACTTAAACCTAACGCCCAACCGCTTATCCTGACAGTATGGTAAGTTTAACAAAACAATGAAAATTGAATGTAAAATTCAACTTTGGAGAGAAGACGATCCGCTTTTACCCTTTTCTCAATTCTTTAATTCAAGAATTGCTCTAACGGTTCTCAATTGGGGTGGTAAGGTAGAGAAAAGATCGGGGCCGGTTCCCATTCAGAGTAGAGCCGTTATCGTGTTTGGCCCTTATCAGACTCGCCAGAAACTTCGCCCACCTGCGCTTTGAAGTATTCTTCAGCCCTTTTGACGAGGAACTCGTCCTCAACTTTCCGACCGATGCGCTTGAAGACGAGCCCAACGATTTCCAAACTAAACCACGCCTTATCCTCCAAAAGGTCGAGGTAGCACTCTTCATCGGTTAAATCGCTTTCCCTCACCGAAACAAGGATTTTGTAACCCTCAAGACTCTTTATCAGTACGTACTCCTTCTCCTCCCTCCCAGGCCTCTCAACAAGCTCGTAGAGACCGTCCTCAAGGAAGAGTAAGTTAGCTTTCACTACAGTGAGGCCAGAAGGGAGTATTTCCTCCTTCTTCTCGATGATGGAAACGAGCTCCATGTAGAGGAGATGCTCATCGTCCTCTTTTAGACCTATTTCAGTGAGATCAATGCCGTCACTGTACCCTGACACCATTAAAAAGCCCTCTCGCATGAAGGGCTTTAGGAAATCTAGGAGGTCACTGGATTTCACAAACATCCATGAGCTCCTTGGTTGAGGATTGAGTTCGAGTAGGGAATACTCCCCAACCTCGAACAATCTTAGGTCAAAGTACTCGATGGGCCAGAAACTCTCGTCCGAGGTTTCCAAGGGGTTGTTTGACCACAAGCCCCCCTTCTTGATAAACACTACTGGATACTTCAAAAGCCCCCTCTTGAGGAACTCCCGCCTTTCGATCTCCATGAACTTCCTATCGAACTCATCCGGCTCCCGAAGTCGAACTTTAAAATTTGAACTAATGAACCGTTCAATCTCTTCAGGAGACTTGTCAAAAATAAAAGACAGGAAGTACTCAGTCCCCATTTCTATCACCACTATTCAGTTGAATTCCGAGCCGTGATATTCAATTTTAACCTCAACCCCATACTTGGCCTTTGCTTCGCGGATTGCGTCCCTAATTTTGTACCATTGCCCCATACTCGCAGTATCGCGTGAGTAGTACACAACGAGCTTCCCCACTCCATTCATGCTAGCGTACTCCGCCTCTTTCAATAATTGCCCCTTAGATATCTTACTACTCCTTCTCTTGCACTCGATGTAAACCCTTTCGCCGTTCTGCCAAGCTATGATGTCAATATCGCCAGTTTTGCCATGAAGCTTAAAGCCATGTTCCACCTCTTCGCAAACATAAATGATCAACGCTCATCCTCACCCACCTGCGCTTTGAAATACTCTTCTGCTCGCTTGATTAGGAACTCATCCTCAACTCTCTTTCCAATTCTCCCGAAGATCACGGCAGTTATGTCCTGGCTAAACCAAGTCTTGTCCTCAAGGAGTTCCCGGTAAGAGTCTTCATAAGTCAAATCACTCCTCCA